>NZ_JACCFH010000001.1:0-2416909 GCF_013410775.1 Sphaerotilus montanus
CCGTCAGCGTCGCCGTGCGGAAGTCCAGCAGGTTCGCGTCTCCCGTGTCCAGCAGCCGCACCGCGCCCGTCGTGCCCGTCGCGTCGACCTGCTCGATGCCGGTTGCGCTCCAGCCCTTGATGCCGATGTCCACCGCCAGCGTCCCGCCCGTCACCACGATCTTGTCCGTGCCGGCCGTCCCGCTGTCCTTGTACGTGTCGTAGCCCTGGAAATCCAGGGTCGTGTTGCCCGAGACGCGGAAGGTGTCGCTGCCCCCGGCACCGTCCAGCACATCGTCGCCCTGGTTGTTGGCGATCGTGTCGTTGCCAGCACTGCCGTACACCGTGTCGTTGCCCCAGCCCGCGTCCAGCACGATGTTGCTGCCGACCAGCGTCGTCGTGCGCAGATCGAACACATCGGCCGCGTTGGTGCTGATCAGGCGCACGGTGCCGGCCGCGCCCGTGGCGTCGATGGTCTCGATGCCGGTGCCGCTCCAGCCACGGGTGCCGATGTCCACGTCCCCCGTGCCCAGCGCCACGATCTGGTCCGTGCCGCTCGTGCCGCTGTCCTTGTACGTGTCGTAGCCCTGGAATCCTGCCAGCAGATTGCCGGTCACCCGGAAGGTGTCGCTGCCACCCGCGCCGTCCAGCACATCGTCGCCCTGGTTGTTGGCGATCGTGTCGTTGCCGGCACTGCCGTACACCGTGTCGTTGCCCCAGCCCGCGTCGATGACCAGATTGCTGCCCGTCAGCGTCGTCGTGCGCAGGTCGAACAGTTCTGCGCCGTTCGTGCCGATCAGCCGCACTGCGCCGGTCGCTCCCGTGGCATCGATCGTCTCGATGCCCGTCGCGCTCCAGCCCTTGACGCCGATGTCCACGTCGGCGCCGGCCACCACGATCCGGTCGGTGCCGCTCGTGCCGCTGTCCTTGTAGATGTCGTAACCCTGGAACGCGGTCGTCGTGTTGCCCGTGACACGGAAGGTGTCGCTGCCGCCCGCGCCGTCCAGCACATCGTCACCGTGGCTGGTGAGGATGGTGTCCGCGCCCGCCGTGCCGTAGACCGTGTCGTTGCCGTAGTTGCTGTCGATCACGGCGTTGCTGCCGGTGACGGTGACGCCGCGGAAGTCCAGCGTCGAGCCGCTGCCGTCGCCGTAGATCCGCACCGTGCCGGTCGCGCCGGTGGCATCGATCGCCTCGATGCCGCTGGTCGCACCGAAGTTGCCCAGCAGGCCGATGTCCACGTTGCCCGTGCCCAGCGCCACGATCTTGTCCGTGCCGCTGGTGCCGGTATCCGCGTAGGTGTCGAAGTTCTGGAAACTGCTCCAGCCCCCCGCCTCGTTGCCGGTGACGCGGTAGGTGTCACCGCCCGCGCCGCCATCAACCACGTCGTTGCCACCGCCGCTGACGAGGGTGTCCGCCGCCGCGCTGCCGTACACCGTGTCGTTGCCGAAACTCGCATCGATCACGAGGTTGCTGCCGGTCAGGGTCGTCGTGCGCAGATCGATCAGGTTGGCGTCGTAGGTATCGAGCAGGCGGACCGCACCGGTCGTGCCGGTCGCGTCGACCTGCTCGATGCCGGTTGCGCTCCAGCCCTTGATGCCGATGTCCACCGCCAGCGTCCCGCCCGTCACCACGATCTTGTCCGTGCCGGCCGTCCCGCTGTCCTTGTACGTGTCGTGGCCCTGGAACGCGGTGGTCGCGTTGCCGCTGACCCGGTAGGTGTCGCTGCCGCCCGCACCATCGAACACGTCGTCGCCCCAGCTGGCGAGGATCGTGTCCGCACCCGCACTGCCATGGACGGTGTCGTTGCCGTAGCTGCTGTCGATCACCACGTTGCCGCCGGTGATCGTGACGTTGCGGAAGTCCAGCGTCGAGCCGCTGCCTTCGCCATACAGCCGCACCGTGCCGGTCACCCCGGTGGCATCGATCTCCTCGATGCCGCTGCTGGCGCCGAAGCTGCCCAGGAAACCCACGTCCACATCCCCCGTGCCCAGTGCCACGATCCTGTCGATGCCGCTGGTGCCGGTGTCGGCGTAGGTGTCGAAGCTGTGGAAGCTGCTCCAGCCGCCGGCCTCGTTGCCGGTGACGCGGTAGGTGTCGCCACCGGCACCGCCGTCCAGCAGGTCGTTGCCGCTGGCGCCCACGATGGTGTCTGCCGCAGCACTGCCGTGGACCGTGTCGTTGCCGTAGTTGCCGTCGATGACGAGGTTGCTGCCCGTCAGCATCGTCGTCCGCAGGTCGATCAGGTTCGAATCCCCGGTGTCGAGCAGGCGCACCACGCCGGTCGTGCCGGTCGCGTCGATCTGCTCGATGCCGGTCGCGCTCCAGCCCTTGATGCCGATGTCCACCGCACCCGTCGTCGTCCCCGCCACCACGATCTGGTCGGTCCCGGCGGAACCCGTGTCCTTGTAGGTGTCGTGATTCTGGAAAACGCCCCAGCCAGCAGCCTCGTTGCCGCTGATGCGGTAGGTGTCGCCGCCCTCGCCGCCATCCACGACATCGTGGCCAAAACTGGCGACGATGGTGTCGCCGGCCGCGCTGCCGTAGATGGTGTCGTCGCCGTAGTTGCCGTCGATGACGAGGTTGCTGCCGGTCAGCGTCGTCGTGCGCAGATCGATCAGGTTGGCGTCGCCCGTGTCCAGCAGGCGCACCGCACCGGTCGTGCCGGTCGCATCGATCTGCTCGATGCCGGTCGCGCTCCAGCCCTTGATGCCGATGTCCACCGCGCCCGTGCCGACCACGACGACCCTGTCGACACCACTGGAGCCGGTGTCCGCATAGGTGTCGTGGCCGCCGAATCCGCTCGCGGCATTGCCTGTGACACGGTAGGTGTCGCTGCCCAGGCCGCCATCCAGACGGTCGTTCCCACCTTCGCCGACCAGCAGGTCGTCACCCGCACCACCGTTCAGCGTGTCGTCACCGTTACCGCCCCACAGCGTGTCATTTGCGTCGCCGGCGTTGATCAGGTCGTTCTGACCGTAGCCGAATATCTCGTCCGTACCGGCCGTGCCGCCGAGGGTTTCCGCCGCAGACGTGCCTGAAATCAGGCTGGAGACCAGCGCGGCAGCGGCGGGCATGGCGACAGCGGTGGCGCCAGTGGTGCTGGCAGATGCAGCGATGGAAGCAGTGATCGTTCTGGAACTCATTGGGGGAACCTAGTCGCTTGTTTTTGATGCATCCCGATTTACGGGATTTCCCGAATAACCAGCGATTCTTATTCGGTCTTGTTTTATCTGCGCAAGGCGAAGATAAGAAGCCGAAATGAAAATCGACTCCAATTTATAAGCGAAAGCACCCCCTGCAACGAGGCCAAGAGCACCTCGAACAAGGGGCCCGCATCGGCATGAACCGTGAATTAAACACGATCATCCGCCGCTTGTGCTGGTCCCGTCTGGAACCAGAATGCAAATCCGATACCAGGTCACGCAGAGGAACGACGCTGGCGGCCAGTATCCAAGTAATTTCCAGATCGCCCAGGCCGAGTCAGGATTCAGTCAGGATTGACAAAAGTCGGCTCTTCATGCGGGGCATCCAGAAAGTTTCGCGTCAGATATTTGCCCGCATTCTGGTCAGTATTTGGTCAGACTCCGATCCTAGACTGCATTTCGAATTATCTGATTCACCTGTATTTAATAGGAGCAATCCATGGCAGATCCTGTGATCGCCCGCATCAGGTCAAACCCTAAGTATGCGGAACTAAAACAAAAGCGCGGCGGATTCGGCTGGATGCTGACACTGCTGATGATGGTCGTGTACTACGGCTACATCGCGCTGATCGCGTTCAACAAGGAATTCCTCGCGCAGCCCATCGGCGCAGGTGTGACGACGATCGGCATCCCCATCGGGATGGGCATCATCGTCTTCACGATCATCATCACCGGCATCTACGTGCGTCGTGCGAACGACGAGTTCGATCGCCTGACCCGCGAAATCCTGCAGGAGGTCTCGAAGTGAGCCGCACATTCAAAACCCTGATGGCCCTGGTCGGGCTGCTGGGCGCGGGGGCCGCGCTGGCCGCTGGTGCCGACATGGGCCAGATCGCCAAGCAAGAGACCAACTGGACCGCGATCGGCATGTTCGCGGCGTTCGTGGCGGGCACGCTCTACATCACGAAGTGGGCAGCCAGCAAGACCAAGTCGGCGGCTGACTTCTACACCGGCGGTGGCGGCATCACCGGCTTCCAGAACGGTCTGGCGATTGCGGGCGACTACATGTCGGCCGCCTCCTTCCTGGGCATTTCCGCGGCAGTGATGGCCACTGGCTACGACGGCCTGATCTACTCGATCGGCCTCCTGGTCGGCTGGCCCGTCATCACCTTCCTGATGGCAGAACGCCTGCGCAACCTCGGCAAGTTCACCTTTGCCGACGTGGCCGGCTACCGCTTCAAGCCGGGTCCGATCCGCGCGTTCGCGGCCTCGGGCACGCTGGTCGTGGTGGCGTTCTACCTGATCGCCCAGATGGTCGGTGCCGGCCAGCTCATCAAGCTGCTGTTCGGTCTCGAATACTGGATGGCGGTCGTGATCGTCGGCGCGCTGATGATGATCTACGTGCTGTTCGGCGGCATGACGGCCACCACCTGGGTGCAGATCATCAAGGCCTGCCTGCTGCTGTCGGGCGTGACCTTCATGGCCATCATGGTGCTGTCGCAGTTCGGCTTCTCGCCGGAAGCGCTGTTCGCCAAGGGTGTCGCCGTCAAGACCGCGATCGCCGTGAACGCCAAGGCAGCGGCTGTGGCCGGTGCTGCCGCGTCCGCTGCCGCTGCCATGACGCCGGAAGCCGCCTCGGCGGCTTCGGTCGCGATGGCCAAGGCAGAAGCGATGAACCCGGAGAAGATCGGCCTGTCGCTGATGGGCCCTGGCGGCTTCATCAAGGACCCGATCTCGGCCATCAGCTTCGGCATGGCGCTGATGTTCGGTACCGCCGGTCTCCCGCACATCCTCATGCGCTTCTTCACCGTCCCTGACGCGAAGGAAGCCCGCAAGTCGGTGTTCTGGGCGACGACCTGGATCGGCTACTTCTATGTGCTGATCTTCATCATCGGCTTCGGTGCGATCACGCTGGTGCTGACCAACCCCGAGTACGCCAATGTCGCCAAGGGCGTCATCAATGGTGGCGCGGGCACGGCCAACATGGCGGCCGTGCTGGTGGCCAAGGCCGTCGGTGGCAACGTGTTCTACGGCTTCATCTCGGCCGTGGCCTTCGCGACCATCCTGGCGGTCGTGGCTGGTCTGACGCTGTCGGGCGCATCGGCGGTGTCGCATGACATCTACGCCACGCTGATCAAGAAGGGCAAGGCGGACAGTGCGGCGGAGCTGAAGGTTTCGCGCATCACCACGCTGTGCCTGGGTGTGCTGGCCGTGACGCTGGGCATCGTGTTCGAGAAGCAGAACATCGCCTTCATGGTGTCGCTGGCCTTCGCGATCGCGGCCTCGGCCAACTTCCCGGTGCTCTTCATGAGCGTGCTGTGGAAGGACTGCACCACCAAGGGTGCTGTCGCTGGTGGTTTCATGGGCCTGATCTCGTCGGTCGTGCTGACCGTCGTGTCGCCGTCGGTGTGGGAAGCCACGCTCGGCAACCCGAAGGGCTCGGCCTGGTTCCCGTACAGCTCGCCTGCGCTGTTCTCGATGACCATCGCCTTCGTGGTGATCTGGATCGTGTCGATCATGGACCGCAGCGCGCAAGCGACTTCGGAACGTGCGGCCTTCGAAGCACAGCAAGTGCGCTCGGAAACCGGCCTGGGTGCCGACGGCGCATCGGGTCACTGATCCCCTGCTGTCATTCCCGCGCAAGCGGGAACCCACCGGCCGCTGACCTTCCCGGTCCAGCGGCCACAAAAAACCCGGCATCCGCCGGGTTTTTTTATGGAAGCTGCCGCAGCTTGATGAACGCCAGTGCCGCCATGACCGCGTCGTTGAGCGCGTCATGCGCGTCCCGCCGCGGCAGGTCCAGCTCGGTCATCACCGTGTCGAAGCGCAGATCGATGTGCCGGTCCTGTTCGTGGCCGTGGAACTGGCGGAACTTGTATTCGTAAAACAACGTCGAGATCTCGATCTTCGGCTGCGGCAGCGCCACGCCCAGCATCGGCCAGAGCACGCGGTTGATCATGGCCACGTCGAATTCCAGAAAATAGCCCACCAGCGGCCGGCTGCCGATGAAGGTCAGCAACTGCCGCATCGCCTCCTCGGGCGCCAGTCCATCGGCCACATCCTGGTCGCGCAGGCGGTGCACCCGCACGCTGTCGGCCGTGAGCGCCTTGCTCGGCCGGACCAGCAGCGACAGCGCCTCGCTGGTCATCACCCGGTCGCCGACGATGCGCACGGCGCCGATGGAAATGATGTCGTCGCGCCGGGTATCCAGCCCGGTGGTTTCGCAATCCACCGACACCCATTCATTCGGTGGCGGTTCGTCATACAGGAACCGCAGCCGCTGGTCCGCCAGATGCCAGAGCATCCACGCCCGCTTGAGCGCCGCCCACTGGCCGAACAACCCTCCAGGACCGCCGCGCATCAGATCACGTCCAGGTGAAAGTGCTGGCGCAGGTAGACCTTGAAGCGCTTGACCACGGCGAGCGTGTCCTTCAGCAGATCGCGGTCCAGGCTGCCCAGCTTGTCCAGCGCGATGCCGGAACCGGCCACGCGTCCCTGCTCCAGCGCCTGCAGTCCCGCACGCAGCTTGAGGCCCATGAAAAAGTGCAGGCTCTCGACCAGGACCGGCCCCAGATCGGCCGGCAGGTGCCCGCCGGCGAGCAGCGCCTCGATGCGCTCCACCGTGCCCGTCGCGGGGATCCGGTATTCGAACGCCAGACTGCGCACGCCATGCACGAGCGGAAAGATGCCCGCCTTCTTCAGATCCAGCTGTTCCTTGCCACCATCCCCCCGGTGCAGGATGCGGTTCCACCAGCCGCTGTCGGTGCTGAAGGCGTCGATGGCACCGGCGAAACGCCCGAGCGTGCCCGCGTTGTCGCTGGCAAACCGCCAGATCTGCTCGCGCACCCCCGCCAGCAGCGCCGCGTCACCCGCCACGCTGTGCGCGTCCAGGAAGATTGCCAGCGACATCAGGTGGTCGGCCGTCGGCGTGAACAGCCAGTCGCGCACCGTGCGGGCGAAATCGTCCTCGCTGTGGCGCCAGTCCGGGTTGCTCACCATGATGCGGCCCGGGCATGGCGGATAGCCGAACTCGGCCAGCGCGGACGAGAACCGATCGCAGAGTTCGGCCAGATCGTGCGTGCATTGGTAGCCATTGCGCAGGATCAGTCCGTTGTCCTGGTCCGTCTTGAGCAGCTGCTCCCCGCGGCCCTCGCTGCCCATGACAAAGAGGCAGCTGTTGGCGATCAGGTCGGCGGGCGCGATGAGCTGCCAGGCGCGCTCGAACAGCGTCGCGTTCAGCTCCTGCACCAGCCGGGCGATCATGCCGACCTTGGTGCCGCTGTGTTCCAGCACACCGATGAGCCGGGTGATCTGCTCGGCCGCAGTCCGCAGGGTGGCGATGTCGGTCGCCTCCAGGATCTGCAGCGTGATGAGGTAGGAGTGGTTGGAGAGGTAGCTCAGCAGGTCCAGCTGCTGCAGGAAACCCAGGATCTGCTCGCCCTCGGCCACCACCAGCCGGTGGATGCGGTGCCGGATCATCAGCGCCAGCGCGTCGAACAGCGGCGTGCTCGGCCGGATCGTCACCAGCTTGAAATTGGCCAGTTCACGCACCGGCAACTGGTCCAGCGGCACACCGCTCATGATCGCCTTGGGCAGGCTGGTCACGGTGAAGATGCCGAGCCGGGGCGGCGTGCAGGCGGTGTCGCGCACCAGCACATTGGTCGTGCGCTGCTCGTGGAAGGCCCGCGCCACCGTCGCGATGTCATCGTCGGCATCCACGAAGTACACCGGGCGCAGGTAGGCCTGATCGACCCGCGCCATGGTCAGCGACTGCAGTTCGTGCTGGCTGCGGCGCTCGGCCAGCGCGCCGAGCTTGTTCGACAGGTCGGCGAACAGCAGCGCGCCGAAGGTGGCATTGCTGGCGATCAGCGTCGACACCGCCGCCTTGGCCAGCCGGTAGACGACCACCTCCTCGCTGGCGATGAAGCGGCTGCTGACCTGCCCGGCCACCAGGCCACGGCCATCGAAGCAGTCGTCGGGGCCGAAGCTGGTCTGCTGCTCGTCGCCATCCCACTGCTGGACATGGCCCTTGATGACCACGAACAGGTGGGTCGGCTCGGTGCCCGGCGACAGGATGACGGCCCCCTCGCGGAAATACTCGATGTCCACGCTGCGCCGCACCAGCTGGCGCTCGTCGGGGTGGAGCGCATCGAAGGGCGATGCGTCGAAATTGAAGGCACTGGGCACGGGACGGGCCTTTCGCAGGCAGGGGATGCCGTGATTGTCCCGGCCCGGCAGGTCGCAGGACCTGCGCGACATCAAGGCCCGGGCCGGATGCGGCCCGGGCCTGCGCCAGCGTCAGGCCGCCACCACCTGGAGGTCTCCGGCCACCAGCGTGCGGAAGCCGGATGCCAGCGTCGCCACCACCGCAGTCCCGCCCGCACCGGAGCCGTTGCTGTCGAACGTGAGGACGCCGGTCGTCGCGTTGTAGAGGAACACGGCATTCGCATCCAGCGCCACCGGCGCGCTGCCCGACACGAAACGCGTGCTGGCCAGCGTTCCCACCGGCAGCGCACCGAAGTTCGCGCTGACGACCTGGATCTTGTCGCTGCCACTGGTGAAGTCGGTCAGCGTGTCGCCGCCCTGGGCGGTGGTGACAAAGCGGAACACGTCGGCGCCAGCGCCGCCCGTCAGCGTGTCCGCCCCCGCGCCACCGGTCAGCACATTGGCCTTGGCGTTGCCGATCAGCGCATCGGCGACGCCTGTGCCAATGGCGTTCTCGATGCGGCTGTCGACGGTCGCCGTCACCACATCGAACGCGATGCCCAGGCTGTCGCGCACCTGGGCCGCCTGGTTGGAGTAGCTGGAGCCGATGGTCGACCAGGTACCGCCATTCAGGTTGAGCGTGACACCGAGCGTCTGGCTGCTGGCGTCGACCGTGTCATTGCCGCCGGTGTCCCAGAGGCATTCGTACACCTTGCTGCCCGCGGTCCAGGCGTAGACGGTGTCCCCCTGGTTGGACGTCCCGTTGATGCCGTACATGTACTGCAGCGCCGCGATGTCGTTGAGCATGTAGGACGTCGGGAAGTACGAGGATCCGTAGCCATCGTTGGTGTCGGTGGCGTTGTCCTTGTAGCTCATGACGCTGTACTTCAGCTGGTCCTCGCCGACGACCGGCGCGGGCGATCCGTCGTGCGGATGCTCCAGCCCGACCGCATGGCCGAGTTCATGGATGAAGGTGTGGTAGCTGTAGCCGCCAACCACCGGCGTGGTGTAGGAGCCGCTCGGGCCGAACCAGATGTCGCCACCCGCCGCGCTGGTCGAGGGGTAGTAGGCGTGGGCGGTGGACAGCGTGCTGTTCTGCGACAGGGTCCAGCGGATGTCGCCGGCACCGACCGCCGTGTCGGCCACCTCGGTGAACGTGATGTTGCAGACCGAGGACAGCGCGTTCATCGCCATGCGGGCCGCCGCCTGCTGGTTGACGTTCAGGGCGGTGTAGGGGTCGTGGGTCGAGTTCGAGTAGGTGAAGACCGAGGCCGAGGTCGAGAAACTGTAGGTCAGCTGCGCGCCCGTGCCGATCGCGCCGCCCCACTTGGCTCCATCCACCAGGTTTTCGATGTTGTCGGACACCGAGGTCGGCACCGTGATGTAGGTGACCTGCGAGACGGAGCTGTTGATGCCACCCGTGCCACCCGAGTCGTCGTTGCGGATGGTGCCCGCGGCGGTCGCGGTACTGATCGTGGCGTTGCTGGCCCCGGACAAGGCCACGCTGAAGGTCTCGTTGCCCTCGCCCACCGTGTCACCCACCACGTTCAGCGTGATGACCTTGCTCGTCTCGCCATCGGCGAAGCTGACGGTGCCGGTGGTGCTGCCGCTGAAGTCGGCGGCGCTGGTGGAGCCATGCACCACCGCATAGCCGACGGAGGACACGCCCGTGCCGACGTTGCGCGTCACGGTGAAGGTGAACGGCGTCGTGCCGGTGTTGCCTTCGACCTTGTCGGCGCTGGTCGCGGACAGGCTCAGGACCGGCACGTCGTCGTTGACGAGGCGGCCCGCCGCAGTCGCCGTGCCCAGCGTGGCACCCACCGGTGCCGACAGCGCGACACTGAAGGTCTCGTTGCCTTCGATCACCGTGTCGGCCACCGCGTAGACGGTGATGACCTTGCTGGTCTCGCCGGCGACAAAGCTCACCGTTCCCGTGGTGGTGCCGCTGAAGTCGGCGGCGACCGTCGTGCCATGGACCAGCGCGTAACCGACGGACGAGGTGCCGACACCGCTGCTGCGCGTCACCGTGAAGGTGAACGCGGTCGTGCCGCCGGTCGAACCCTCGGCCTTGTCGGCGCTGGTAGCGGCGATGCTCACCGTCGGCAGGTCGTCGTTGGTGACCTGCCCGGCGGCCGTTGCCGTGCCGAGCTTCGCCCCCACGGCCGAGGACAGCACCACGTTGAAGGCCTCGCTCAGCTCGATCGTGGTGTCGCCCACCACGTTCAGCGTGATGACCTTGCTCGTCTCACCCGCCAGGAAACTCACCGTGCCGCTGGTCGCTCCGCTGAAATCGTCCGCGCTGGTGCCGACATGCGCCACCGCGTAGTTGACCGACGAGGTGCCGACCCCGCTGCTGCGGGTCACGGTGAAGGTGAACGGGGTCGTGCCGGTGCTGCCTTCGACCTTGCTCGCGCTGGTGGCCGCGATGCTCACGGTCGGCAGGTCGTCGTTGACGATGGTGCCGGTGGCAGTGGCCGTGCCCAGCAGGGCGCCGGTCGGGCTGGACAGCACGACGCTGAAATTCTCGTTCAGCTCGATCGTGGTCTCGCCCACCACGCTGATGGTGAGGACCCGGCTCAGCTCGCCAGCGGCAAACACGACGGTGCCGCTGGTCGCCCCCGAGAAGTCAGCGGCCACCGTGCCGGTGTTGGCCACGGCCCAGTTCACCGACGACGTGCCCACGCTGCTGGTGCGGGTCACGGTGAAGGTGAACCCGGTCGTGCCGGTATTGCCTTCGCCCTTGTTCGCGCTGGTGGCCGCGATGCTCACGGTCGGCAGGTCGTCGTTGAAGATGGTGCCGGCGGCGGTGGCCGTGCCCAGCAAGGCGCCCGTCGGGCCGGACAGCACCACGTTGAACCCTTCGTTCAGCTCGATCGTCGTGTCGCCCACCACGTTGACCGTGACGGTCTTGCTGGTCTCGCCCGCCAGGAAGCTGACCGCGCCGCTGGTGGCGCCACTGAAGTCCGTGGAGGAGGTGGACGTGTGGGCCACCGCCCAGTTCACCGCCGAAGCACCGACCCCGCTGCTGCGGGTCACGGTGAAGGTGAACGGCGTCGTGCCGGTGCTGCCTTCGGACAGGTTCGCGCTCGTGGCGACGATGCTCACGGTCGGCAGGTCGTCGTTGACCACGGTGCCGGTGGCCGTCGCCGTGCCCAGCGTGGCGCCCACCGGGTTGGTCAACGCGACGCTGAAGGTCTCGTTCAGCTCGATCGTGGTGTCGCCCACCACGTTGATCGTCACCACCTTGCTCGTTTCGCCCGAGGCGAAGCTCACCGTGCCCGACGTGGTGCCGCTGACGTCGTCCGCCGTGGTGGTGCCGTGGGCGAGCGCGTAGTTGACCGACGAGGTGCCCAGGCTGCTGCTGCGGGTGACCGTGAAGGTGAAGGCGGTCGTGCCGGTGCTGCCTTCGGCCTTGCTCGCGCTGGTGGCGGCGATGCTCACCGTCGGCACGTCATCGGCCTGGACCACGCCTGCGGCGGTCGTCGTCCCGAGCAGCGCGTTGGTCGGCGCGGACAGCACGACATTGAAGCCCTCGTTCAGCTCGACCGCGGTGTCGCCCACCACGTTCAGCGTGAGCACCTTGCTCGTCTCGCCCGCCAGGAAGCTCACCGTGCCGCTGGTGGCGCCCGAGAAGTCGGCCGCCACCGTGCCGACATGGGCCACCGCCCAGCCGACCGAGGCCGTACCCACGCCGCTGGTGCGGGTCACGGTGAAGGTGAAGGGCGTCGTGCCGGTGCTGCCTTCGGCCTTGTCGGCGCTGGTCGCGGCGATGCTCACCGTCGGCAGGTCGTCGTTGACGAGGGTGCCGGTGGCCGACGAGGTGCCGAGCTTCGCACCCACGGGGGTCGAGAGCACGACACTGAAGTTCTCGCTCAGCTCGATCGTCGCGTCACCCACCGCGGTGACCGTGATGACCTTGCTCGTCTCGCCGGCGGCAAAGGCCACGCTGCCCGACAGGGCGCCCGTGAAATCATCGGCGGCCGTGCCGACATGGGCCACCGCCCAGTTCACCGACGAGACCCCCACGCCACTGTTGCGGGAGATGGTGAAGGTGTAGGGCGTCGTGCCGCCGGTCGCACCCTCCGCGACCACGGCCGCCGTGGCGGCGATGCCCACGATCGGCAGATCGTCGTTGGCGATGGTGCCCGCGGCGGTCGCCGTGCCGAGCAGCGCGCCGACCGGCGCGGACAGCACCACGCTGAAGGTCTCGGCCAGCTCGATCGTGCTGTCCGCGGCCACGTTGACCGTCACCGTCTTGCTCGACTCGCCGGACGCGAAGCTCACGGTGCCGGTCGTGGCGCCGCTGAAGTCGTCGGCGGTGGCCGTGCCGAGCACCAGCGCGTAGTTCACCGACGAGGTGCCCAGCGTGGTGTTGCGGCTGACGGTGAAGGTGAAGGCGGTCGTCGCCCCGACCAGGGTGGAGGTTCCTTCGGACTTGCTCGCGCTGGCGGCGGCGATGCCCACCGTCGGCAGGTCGTCCGCCCGGATCAGGCCGGCGGCGCTTGCCGTGCCCAGCTGGGCACCACCTGGCGCCGAAAGCACCACGTTGAACGCCTCGTCCAGCTCGACCGCCGTCTCGCCGACCGCCGTCAGGGTGATGACCTTGCTCGTCTCGCCGGCCAGGAAGCTCACCGTGCCATTGGTCGCGCCGGTGAAATCGGCCGCGCTGGTGCCGACGTGCTGCACCGCCCAGTTCACGCTCGACGCGCCCACCGCGCTGCTGCGGGTCACGGTGAAGGTGAACGGCGTCGTGCCGCTGTTGCCCTCGATCAGGCTGGCACTGGTGGCGGCGATGCTCACCGTCGGCAGGTCATCGTTGGCGATGGTGGTCGTGGCCACGCTGACCGTGCCCAGCGCGGAGCCGCGCGTCCCGGACAGGCGCACGCTGAAACTCTCGTTCAGCTCGATGGTGCTGTCGGCGACCACGTTGACGGTGATGGTCTTGCTGGTCTCGCCCGCCAGGAAGCTGACCACGCCACTCGTGGCGCCGCTGAAGTCGGCGGCAGTGGTCGTGCCATGCAGCACCGTCCACGACACCAGCGAGGTGCCGAGCGCGTTGTTGCGGCTGACGGTGAAGGTGAACGGCGTCGTGCCACCCGTGCCCTCGGCCTTGCTGGCGGCGGTCGCGACGATGGACACCGCGGGCAGGTCGTCGTTCAGGATGGTGCCGGCCGCCGACGCCGTGCCCAGCGTCGCACCGACCGCGCCCGACAACACGACGTTGAACGCCTCGTTCGACTCGACCACCGTGTCGCCGAGTGCGCTCACCGTGACCAGCTTGACCATCTCGCCCGCCGCGAAGGTCACCGTGCCGCTGGTGGCGCCGCTGAAATCGGCCGCCACCGTGGTGCCATGGGCCACGGCCCAGTTCACCGAGGCGGTGCCGACATCGGTCGTGCGCGTCACGGCGTAGGTGAAGGCAGATGCGCCGCTCTGCCCTTCCTGGCGGCTGCCGACCACGGCGGCAATGCCGATGCTGCCGAAGTCGTCGTTGAGGATGGTGCCGGTGGCCGTTGCCGTGCCGAGCGTGGCCCCTTCCGGACCCGACAGCATGACGCTGAAGGCGCCATCCAGCTCGATCGCCGTGTCACCGACCACGTTCAGCGTGATCACCTTGCTCGTCTCGCCCGCGGCGAACGTGACGTCACCGTTGGTCAGCCCGCTGAAATCCGTGTCTGCGGTGGTGCCGTGGACCAGCGACCAGCTCACCGATGACACGCCCTCGCCGCTGTCGCGGGTGACGGTGAAGGTGAACGCCGTCGTGCCGGACAAGCCCTCGGCCTTGCCCGCGCTGGTGGCGGCGATGCTGATCACGGGCGGGATGGCGGCTGCACCCACCGCCCCTGTCGCGAGGATCGCGGCGGGCAGATCCACGGTGGCAAGAGGGCGAGAAATCGGGGAAGTGGGGCGGATGGTCATGTGGATCTCGGGAACTGGACGGGAAACTTCGGGTTGTTCGCTCAATCTATATTCAGATTTTTTATTTGGGGGTGCGCTGGTTCAACTTCAGACACCACCCCCCGCGAACAGGGGGGTGCCATGGCCTCCCGCGGCCGTCCAGGGCGATGCGGGACAATCCGCCCCATGTTCTCGAATCTGATCACCCCCCCTGTCGAGCCGACCGCACGCGCCCGGTTCCTGCAACTGCTGGAGACGGCGCTGGCCACCCGGCAATTCGTGCGCCTGACACTGGGCAAGTACCGTGGCAGCGAGGCGGGGCTGGAGCGGCTGCTGGTGCGGCCGGTGCAACTGCGTGGCGAGGCGCATCTGCAGCTGGTCTACCGCCACACCACCAAGGACATCACCAAGAACCACCCGGTCGCCGAGGCACTGGCGGTGCTCGACGCCCTGCTCGGGCCGTCGTTCCAGAACGCCCACCTGCACACCCGCACGCAGGAGGTGCAGCTCACCGTCAAGGAAAAGGGCGGGCGCGACAAGAGCCTGCTGCGGGTCGGCAAGGCCGCTGCCACCGAGGGAGCCGTGGCAGACGACACGCCCGAGGACGAGGACGGCGCGCCCGCGCACAACCGCGAGAAACACCGCCTGCTGTCACTCGACCGCCCCTTCTGGGCCGACCTGGGTGTCACCACCGCGCAGCACCAGCTCATCCCGGCCATGTCGCGCAAGTGGCGCCAGATCAACAAGTTCACCGAGGTCTTCGCCAGCGCGATGGCCGCGTCCCCGCTGGCGGGTGCGGCCAAGGAGCGACCGGTCGGCGTGTTCGACTTCGGCTGCGGCAAGGGCTACCTGACCTTCGCGATGCACGACTGGCTGCGCGCGCAGGGGCGCGTGCCGCAGGTCACCGGCGTGGAACTGCGCGAGGAACTGGTCGCGCTGTGCAACGACTCTGCGGCGCGCCACGGACTGGACGGGTTGCGCTTCGACGCGGGCGATGTGCGGCACTACACGCCGGTCGGGCTGGACGTGATGGTCGCGCTGCACGCCTGCGACATCGCCACCGACTACGCCATCGACTTCGGGCTGCGCGCCGGGGCGTCGATCATCATGTGCTCGCCGTGCTGCCACAAGCAGGTCCGCCCGCAGATGAAGACGCCACCGCTGCTGCGCCCGATGCTGCAGCACGGTGTCCATCTGGGGCAGGAAGCCGAGATGGTCACCGACAGCCTGCGCGCGCTGCTGCTGGACGCCGCCGGCTACGACACGCAGGTCTTCGAGTTCGTCTCGCTGGAGCACACGAACAAGAACAAGATGATCCTGGCCGTGAAGCGCAGCGAGACGCCGGATGGCCATGCCGACGCCGTGCGCGCGCAGATCCGGGACATCAAGCAGTTCTACGGGATCCGGGAGCAGTGTCTGGAGACGCTGATCGCGGCCCGCACCCTCCCCTCCTCACCACTCCAATGACGGAAAACGCACCCCATGTCCGGTAACCATTTCCACGTCCACGGACCCCACGACCACGAACTGGAGCACGTCGCCCACCACGGCAGCAGCGATGCCTCGACCAATTCGATCGCGGTGGCCACTGCGGTGATCGCCACGGTCGGCGCACTGTTCTCCTACATGGGCGGGGCGACGCAAGCGAACGCGGGCCTGTACAAGAACAACGCCGCGATCAAGAAGACCGAGGCCAGCAACCAGTGGAACTACTACCAGGCCAAGAGCAGCAAGCAGAACCTGGCCGAACTGGGCGTGCAGCTGACGCAGGGCGACGTGCGGGACAGCTACGCCAAGGAAATCCAGCGCTACAAGGCGGAAAAGGACGACATCAAGGTCCGGGCCGACGCGCTGGAAAAGGAATCCGCCGACTGGGACCACCGGTCCGACGAGCAGATGCACCTGCACCACCGCTGGGCGCAGGCGACCACCGCGCTGCAGGTCTCGATCGCGCTGGCGGCCATCTCGCTGCTCACGAAGCAGGGCTGGCTCAAGGTCGCCATGTACGCCGTGGCTGGCGGCGGGGTGCTGCTGGGCGGGGCCGCCTGGATGCACCTTTGACGCCGGATCCGCTCAATTGCGCCCGCAGCAGGCCTTGAACTTCTTGCTGCTGCCGCAGGTGCAGGGGTCGTTGCGCCCGGGTTTGGCGCCTGTGCGGCGGAAGGTCAGCGCCTGACGGTCGGCGCGGGATGCGGCCCGGCGGGCCGGCGCGAAATGGCGGTAGAGCTGCGCCGCGCCCATCACCATCGCCTCGATCACCTCGGCGCGCACCGCGTCGTCGAACGGCGGCGGGCGCATGGCCTCGTTGGGGTCGTGTTCGTGGTGCAGCATCATCATCGGGACCAGCACCTCGCCGGCCTCGTCGTCGCCCAGCACCTCCTGCCAGCCCTCCGGCGACACGTGCATCCCGCGCGTGAAGCCGGTCGCCCAGGCATTGCCGGTGACGCGGCCATCCGTGCCGGCGCTCAGGCGCGGCACGCGCGGGGTGTCGGCCGCATCGGCCTCGACCAGCTCTTCGGCCACCGCGCTCCAGTGGCGCGTCACCAGTCCGACGATCGTGCGGGCCTGGCCTTCGTCGTCGAACGAGGCTTCGGCGTCCGCGGTCTCGCCCCAGACCAGCGGCAGCCACACGGCCGGGCCGACGAGGTCGGGCGTGCAGTGCAGCGCGCAGAAGAAACCGTCGAGCATCTCGACGTTCATCGCCCCGGTGGGCAGGCTGGCGAGGAAGGCGTCGAGCTGGTCGAGTTCGGTGGCGGACAGCGGCTCGGTGCGGGTGGAATCAGTCTGGATGGGGGCGTTCATGGGCCGCGAGCGTATCACCCGCCGCCAGGACCTTCGCCGTGCCGTCGGTGCCGGTGTCGGCGGCGTCAGTGGACGGCCGCAGGCTTCGGATTTATGCTGAAACGATGCACACCAACTACGACACCGACATCGTCGCCTGGGCGGCCGAACAGGCGCGCCTGATCCGGGCGGGTCGTTTCGATCAGGTCGATCTGGAACACATCGCCGAGGAGATTGAAGACGTGGGCAAGAGCGAACAGCGGGAACTCGCCAACCGGATGGCCGTCCTGCTGGCCCATCTGCTCAAGTGGTTGCACCAGCCCGAGCGGCGCGGCAGCAGCTGGGACAGCACGATCCGGGAGCAGCGCAAGGCACTCGCCCGCCGGCTGCAGAAGACGCCCAGCCTGCAGCACTGTCTGAACGACAAGGAATGGTGGGAAGATGCTTGGCTGGACGCCCGCACCGAGGCCGCCAGGGAAACCGGCATCGGGTTTGATCGGTACCCGGACGTGTGCCCGTGGACCAGCGCGGAGATCCTGTCCAGCGACTGGCTTCCATCGAACTGAACGTCCTGCGTAGGCGGCTCACGCCAGCGCCATCGGCATCCGCACGGTGACCTCCAGCCCCGGCGCGGCCGCCCGCGCCACCAGCCGCCCGCCGTGGGCCTGCGCCACCAGCCGGCACAGGTACAGCCCCAGCCCCACCCCGCCACTGCTGCGACCGCGCGCGGCATCGGGCCGGTAGAAGGCCTCGCCGAGCTGGGCGAGCGCCTCGGGAGCGACACCCGGTCCGTGGTCGCGCACCGTGAAGACCAGCTCGTCCGCTTCCCGGCGCAAGCGGATCTGCAGCGGCGGCTGGCCATGGCGCAGCGCATTGCCGACGAGGTTGCGCACCAGCAGCCGCCAGCGCGCCGGGTCGACCGCCACGGGACCGAGGTCCGCGTCCAGATCGAGTTCCAGCGCCACGTCCGCCGGCACCTGCTCGTGCACGGCGATCTCGACCAGTGCGGCCAGATCGACCGGCTCGCGCTGCAGCGCCGCGTGCCCGGCAGCCAGGCGCTCGCTCTCCAGCAGGTCGCTGATGAGTTCGCGCATCTCGCCCAGGTCGCGCAGCAGCGCATCGCGCGAGGGGCCTTCGTCGACCAGTTCGGCATTCAGCCGCGCCCGCGTGAGCGGCGAACGCAGCTCGTGGCTGATCGACAGCAGCAGCGCCCGCTTGGCGTCCAGCATGTGGCGCAGCTCGCCCGCCATGGTGTTGATCTGCCCGGCGAGCCGGCCGAGCTCGTCGTCGCTGCGCACGGGAATCGGCGGGTCGAACTGGCCCTGTCCATAGCGCACCGCCCCGGCGCGGATGTCGCCGAGCGGCCGCAGCCAGTGCCGCATCACGAGGTAGGCGAGCCCGGTCAGCACCAGCAGCAGCCCGAGCGTGAACCAGCCGATCGCGCGCGGCCGGTGGCGCCAGGGCACGTCGCCGAGGCCGAATTCGAGCGTGTGGCCGTCGGCGGTGGTGCGGGTGAGCAGCAGCCAGCCGCGCTCGGTGTCGTCGCCGGCCGTGGGGGCCTCGTCGTCCTCGGGATGCATCCTGCGGTGCATCGGCGGCATGGGCAACGGCCGCGGCGGCTCGCTCGCCATCCACGGCGGCAACAGGCCCTGGCGCTGCGCACGCAGCGCGCGCAGATGGGGGTGTGAATCCCACTGGACCTGCGGCCCGGCGATGCGCACCGACAGTGGCAGGCGCTCGACCAGGGCCTTGGCGCGCTCGACGTCCGGCGGAGAGCCCAGCTCGTCGGCAAGCCGGTCCACGTAATCGGCCACCAGCGGACGCACCAGCGCCCGCCAGCCACCGCCGATGGCGCGCTGCATCCCGCCGGTGAACACCGCCGTCAGCGCGAGTGCCAGCACCAGGAACAGCAGCACCAGCCGCACGCCGAGCGCGCCGGTCACGCGCCGGAATGCCTGCAGCGCCGCGTTCATGGCTGGCGCGCCCCGGCGAAGGTGTAGCCGGCGTTGCGCAGGGTCTTGATGCAGTCCAGCGGCTCCAGCTTCCTGCGGATGCGGCTGACGAGGATGTCGATGGCGCGGGTGTAGACGTCGGCGTCGTGGCCACGCAGCCGGGAGAGGATCTCGTCGCGGGTGAAGACCTTGTGGGGCTCGCCGGCCAGCAGCGCCAGCAGCTCGAACTCGGTGCCGGTCAGCTCGACCTCGGCCCCGTCGCGCAGCACCTGCCGGCGGTCCAGGTCGATCTCGATGCCGTCGAAGACCAGGCGCCGGCCGTTTTCAGGCGGCACCACGGCGGGCGCCGCCGGTTGACGGCGGCGCAGGATGGTCTGCAGGCGGGCGGCGAGTTCGCGCGGCTCGAAGGGCTTGGGCAGGTAGTCGTCGGCGCCGAGTTCGAGGCCGATGACGCGGTCCATCACGTCGCCACGCGCGGTGAGCATCAGGATGGGCAGGCCGGCCAGCGCCGGGTCGCGCCGGATCGCGCGGCAGACGTCGAAGCCGTCCATCTCGGGCAGCATCACGTCGAGGATGACCGCGTCGAAGCCGCCCTCGCGCAGGCGCGCCAGGCCCACGCTCGGGCGCAGCGCGCTCTCCAGCGTGAGGTCGAAGCGTTTCAGGTAGGCCGCCAGCGGGGCGGCCAGGTGTTCGTCGTCGTCGATGAGCAGCAGGCGGGGCATGGCGGGATCCTAGCGCCGTGCGCGCGTCTGCTGTCGGCTTGTGGACGGTCGATCAGCCGCCGTGGCGACCCATCATGCCGCGGCCCATCGGACCACGCTCCATGAAGGCGCGGACCTTGGCCTGCTGCTCGGGCTTGAGGCTGTCGTAGAAGTCACCCATGGCGGTGATGACGTCGGGCGCGGAGGAGCGCATGGCGTTGGCCTTCTGGTCGACGAGGGCCTGGGCGCCGGCGCGGTCGAATTTCTCGCCCTTGATGAGCGCCTGCATCTCGGCGCGCGGCATCATGCCGCCGCCCATGCCACCGGGGCCGCCATGGCCTTCGTGGCCCTTCATCTCACCCTTGCCCTGGCCCTGCCCCTGGCCCATCTGCCCGCCGCTGGCGGCCATCATGGCCATGCGCTTGGCGTGCATGGTGTCCATCAGGGTGACGAGCCGGGCCTTCTGGGCAGCGTCGAGCGACAGCTCGGTGGTGGCGCGCTCGATCATGCGGTCGCGGTGCTTCTGCATGTCGGCCGGGCTGTGTTGGCCGTGGCCCATCATGCCCATGTGGTGCTCGCGGCCGCCGCGGCCTTCGCCACGGCCGTCGCTGTTGAACGGGTTGTGTCCACAAGCGGACAGACCGACCACGAGACCGGCCGTGGCCAGGGCGAACAGGGAGCGCTTGATCAGGGGACGCATGGTGAGAATTCCTTCTTCGGTATGGACTGGCTGGAGACGTGTCGCCCGGTCGGGGACCGGCTGCAACATGGACTCCATCGTGCCTGCCCGATGCTGCGCTGTCCTTTCTCGCAGGTATCGTCGTGTTTCGTTTTATGTCGCCGCCGGGTCGGCGCCCACGCGGTGGCGCGCCATGAAGCCGCGGTCGATCCGGTCCTTCCAGCGCCAGACCCAGCGCCCCTGCACCGCCAGCGGCCCCCAGGCAGCGATGGCGCGGCGCTCGCCGAGCGACAGCAGGTTCAGCGTGCGCACGGGGGCATCCCAGGGCACCGGCGCCCGCCCCGCCAGCCGCCCGAGCACATTCGCCGCCAGCGTGGCACCCGCCCGCACCGCGTAGACCCCGCTCTTCGGCAGCGGCCGGTCCAGCCGGCTGGCGACGTCGCCCGCGGCGAACACCGCCGGGTGCGACACGCTCTGCAGCGTCGGCAAGGTCGCCAGCCCGCCGTCTGGTGCCAGCGCCAGCCCGCTGCCCTGCAGCCAGCGCGGCGCGACCGTGCCGGTGGCCAGCACGACTTCGTCGGCGGGCCAGATCCGCCCGTCCGCGGTCACCACGGCGTCGGCGGCGATCTCGCGTGCGGCACCCTCGATGCAGCGCACGCCCCGGTCCGCCAGGGCCTGCGCCCCCAGCCGCCGCACGGCCGCGGGGTAGTTCGCCAGCAGCCCGGAGGCGCCCGCCACGAGGACCACCTCGGCCGCCGCCCCCAGCCGGTGCCGCCACGCCAGCGCCAGCTCGAAGCCCGCCGCGCCACCGCCGACCACGACCACCCGCCGCGGCGAGGCCTCGGCCAGCCGGCGCGTGGTGCGGGCCAGCCAGTCCTCGATCGGCCGCAGCGTGGGCACGCCGCCACCGAACCGACCGGCGTCCTGCACCGGGCCGGTGTTGACCGACAGCACGTCGTAGCCGAGCACGCCACCGTCGTCCAGCCGCACCGTGCGCGCCGCGGCATCCAGCCCCACGGCGGCGGCCAGCCGCAGCGTCACCCCGGCCGCAGCGGCCAGCGGCGCCAGCGCGATCACGCACTGCGCCTCGGTGTAGTGCCCGGCCAGCCAGCCGGGCAACATGCCGGAGTAGACCTGCCGCGGCGCCGGGGTGACGAGCACCACCTCGACCTGCGCCGGCCGCTGCCGCGCCAGGGCCTGCAGCACCGCGAGCTGCGCGTGACCGCCACCGAGCAGGACGAGGCGTTGCGCCGCCTTCACGGCTGCCACGCCAGTGTGGCGACGTAGCCCAGGCTGTCCGCGCCGGTGTTGTCGGCATCGCCCGACACGGCCACCGCGCTCAGCGGCGGCAGCACGGTCCCCAGCTCGTCCGCAAACAGGCGGCGGAGATCCGCCGCCACATCGCGCCGCTCGTCTGCCCACGCCCCCAGCGGATCGCCCTGCCCGCGCACGACGACCATGCGCAGGCGCCGGCTGTAGACGTTGTCGAGCACGGTGCCGACCGGCAGCGATGGATCCCAGACATAGCAGACCGTGGCCGCCGGCAGCGCCTGCCCGGTGCGGCTGCGCGCCAGACGCAGCACCTGGCGCTCGATGAACGGCACCTGCGTCAGCGGCAAGTCGAAGGAGGCGCACACCTTGAGCGCCACATCGTCGCCCGACTTCTGGCGAAGATCGACGCGGGGATTGGGCCTGTCCAGCCGCCAGCGCCAGACCAGCTGGCCGGCAGCCGGCACGGTGCGCGGCGAGAGGTCGTGGACCAGATGGCCGTAGCTGCCCCGGGCCTCGACACGCAGCACGCGCTGGCCATCGAGCAGCACGCTGTCGTACTGGGTCGACGGCAACTGCTGACGAGGCAGGCCGTTGAATTGCCAGCCGGCGCCGACCCGGTCCCCCGTGACCAGCGGCGGCAACACCGTCTGCTGCGCGTCCGCCGTGCTCACCAAGCCCGCGAACGCGAGCACCCACCCCGTGCACCAAGTGCGTCCAGCCATCTCAGCCTCCCCTGCGCCACGCGTGGTAACGCGCCAGCCAGCGCAGGGCGCCTTCCGGCTTGTGCGCGTCCTTCCAGCGCCCGGCGGTGAGCTTGGCTGCGTCGGACCAGCTCGGATACGGGTGGACCGTGCCGAGGATCTTGTTCAACCCCAGCCCGTGTTGCATCGCCAGCGTGAATTCGGCGAGCAACTCGCCCGCGTGGGCGCCGACGATGGTGACGCCGAGCATCCGGTCGCGGCCTGGTTCGGTCAGCACTTGAATGAAGCCGGTGGTCTCGCGCTCGACGATGGCGCGGTCCAGATCGCCGAGCGGGTAGCGCGTCACCTCGACCGCCACGCCCTGCGCCGCCGCCTCGCGCTCGTTCAGACCGACGCGGGCGATCTCGGGATCCAGGAAGGTGACCGCCGGCATCACCCGGCCATCGACACGGAAGCGCCTGAACTGCCCGAACAGCGCGTTGACCGCCGCCGACCACGCCTGGTGACCCGCCGCGTGCGTGAACTGCCACGGCCCGGCCACGTCTCCGCAGGCATAGATGTTGGGGTGCAGCGTTTCGAGGTATTCATTCGTCTCGATGGTGCGGCCCGCCGGGATGCCGAGCGCCTCCAGCCCGAAGCCCTGCAACCGCGCCGAGCGGCCGACCGCGACCAGCAGCCGGTCAAAGGCCACCGCCGCGCCGTCCGCCAGCTGCAGCACGCCGTCCGGCGCGCCGGCCGCGCTGGCCTCCGCGCGCTGCACGGCCACACCCAGCCGCAGGTCGACGCCCGCCGCACGCAGGCTGTCGGCGGCCAGCGCGCTTACCGCATCGTCCTCGCGCGCCAGCAGCCGCGGCGCCTGCTCGACCAGCGTGACCCCGCAGCCCAGCCGCGCCAGCGCCAGCGCGAGTTCGCAGCCGATCGGGCCGCCACCCAGCACCGCGAGCCGCCGCGGCGCCGTGCGCAGTCCCCACAGCGTGTCGCTGGTCAGGAAGGCCACGTCCTGCAGCCCCGGCAGCGGCGGCACCGTCGGCGCAGCGCCCGTGGCGATGACGATGGCGCGGGTGCTCAGCACCTCGCGCGTGCCGTCCGCGGCCGTGATCTCGACATGCCACGGATCGACCAGCCGCGCGTGGCCCTGCCGCACATCGACGCCCAGCGCCGTGTAGCGCTCGACCGAGTCGTGCGGCGCCACGCCCCGCACGGCGTCGGCGACCCGGTCCATCACGGCCGCGAAATCGACCGTGGCCGGCGCCGCCGTCAGGCCGAACTCGTTGGCCCGCGTCACCTCGTGGGCGAGTTTCGCGGCGCGGATGAGCGCCTTGCTCGGCACGCAGCCGGTGTTCAGGCAGTCGCCGCCCATCTGGTGCGCCTCGACCAGCGTCACCTTGGCCCGCACGGCGGCGGCGATGTAGCTCGTCACCAGCCCCGCCGCACCGGCGCCGATGACGACCAGATTGCGGTCGTACTGCTTCGGCCGCTGCGCCGCCCAGGGCTGCTGCACCCGGCGCGCCTGCCAGCCGGCGAGCACCGCCCGCGCGATCCACGGAAACACCGCCAGCAGCGCAAACGCCCCGAGCAGCTGCGGCGACACGATGCCCGACAGCGACTGCAGACCACCCAGCGCCGTGCCCGCGTTCACGTAGACCAGCGTGCCCGGCAACATGCCGAGCTGGCTCACCCAGGCGTAGCGGCGTGCGGGCATCTTCGTCAGGCCCATCACCAGATTGATCACGAAGAACGGCACCAGCGGCACCAGGCGCAGCGTGAAGAGGTAAAAGGCGCCGTTGCGGTCCATGCCGCGGTGGACTTCGTCCAGCCGCGCGCCGAAGCGGCGGGAGACGCTGTCACGCAGCAGGTAGCGTGCGGCGAGGAAGGCCAGCGTCGCGCCCGCGGTGGACGCCAGCGACACCACCACCAGCCCGGTCCACAGCCCGAACAGCGCCCCGCCGGCCAGCGTCAGGATCACCGCGCCGGGCAGCGACAGCGCGGTGACGGTGACGTAGACCGCCATGTAGACAGCGATCACCGTCAGCGGGCGGGCGTCGTAGAGGGCGAGCAGTTCGGTCTGACGGGCCTTCAGCGTCTCCAGCCGCAGCCAGTGGCCGAGGTCAAAGAACCAGAACGCGGCGGCCAGCGCCACCACGGTCAGCAGGATCAGCCATTGGCGTCGGGTCATGGGAGGGGGTCCTTGTTCGGTGCCGCGTCGAGCAGCGTCCATCCCGCGAGCAGCCGGGTGCCAATCGTCAGGCCGCAGAGCGCCGCAAAGCCCAGCGCCAGTGCGGGGAACGCCGCCGGCCACAGGCACATCGCCGCGAAGCACAGCAGCGTCTCGGTGCCTTCGGTCAGGCCACCAAGGTAATAGAAGCCTTTTTGCGGATAGGCCGCGCTGTTCAGGCCCTGCCGCTCGGCCAGGATGGCGAAGGCGAGAAAGCTCGACCCGGTGCCGATGAACGCGGCCAGCAGCACGGCGGCGGCCAGCGCGTTGTGCGCCGGATCCAGCACCGCGAAGGCCAGCGGCACGCTGGCGTAGAACAGGAAATCGAGCGCGATGTCGAGGAAGGCGCCGCGCGGTGTCGGCGTGGTCAGCCGTGCAACCGCGCCGTCCAGCCCGTCGGCCAGCCGGCCCAGCGCCATCAGCAGCAGCCCCGCCAGCGGATGCCCCAGCGCCACCAGCCCGCTGCCCGACAGGCCGACCACCGCACCCGCCAGCGTCACCGCGTCCGCCGACACGCCACGCCGCACCAGCGCCCCGGCGAGCCGCTGCACCGCGGGCGTGAGCCAGGAGAGCACCAGTCGATCAAGCATCCGGGCCTCCATGGAAATCGGGGCCCAGATCCGGCAAGGCCAGCACCTGCGCGCCGGGCGGGATGTCGGCCGGATCGTGCGTGACCAGCACGGCCGGCAGGCCGTGGCGGGCCAGCGTCTGCCAGACCAGCGCCCGCATGGCGGCCCGCAGCGACACATCCAGCCGCGAGAACGGCTCGTCCAGCAGCAGCGCCCGCGGCGCGGCCAGCAAGGTGCGCAGCAAGGCGACCCGCTGCCGCTGGCCGCCGGACAACTGGTGCGGGCGCTTGGCCGCGTGCGCGGACAGGCCGGCCTCGGCCAGCGCTGCCTCGGCGCGGGCGACACGCTCGGCACGCCAGCCGGCGGGCACGGCAAAGAGCAGGTTGTCGAGCGCGGTCAGGTGCGGAAACAGCAGGTCGTCCTGGAACATCAGCCCGAGCCGGCGGGCCTCGACCGGCAGCGTGTGCAAGGGCAGGTCGTCCAGCCACAGCCCGCCACTGGCCTGCAGCGGCGGTGCGGCCAGCCCGGCCAGTGCCTGCAGCAGCGAACTCTTGCCGCAGCCGCTCGGCCCGGTGACCACCAGCACCTCGCCGGGCGCCACCACCGCATTCACCGGCCCGACCAGCACCCGGCCGTGCAGCGTGACGGTCACATCGACCAGCCGCAGCGTCATGGCCGCACCGCCTGCGCGCGACCGACCATGCCGGCCAGCGCAAATCCCAGCAGCGGCAGCAGCGCCTGCAGCACCGCGAACGCTGCCCCGGTCGCCCGCTGTCCACCGGCGGACAGCGTGACCGCCTCGGTCGTCACGGTGGCGAGCCGGCCGGCGCCGATGAAGAGCGTCGGCAGGTACTGCCCCACGCTGACCGCGAAGCCCACCGCCAGCGCCGAGGCCAGCGGCGCGGCCAGCAGCGGGCCCTTCACCTGCCACGCCAACGCCAGCCGCGAACGGCCGAGGGTCTGCGCCACCCAGGCGTGCCGCGGGTCGAAGCGCCGCCACGCCGGCAGCAGCGTCACCAGCACATAGGGCAGCGCCATCCAGGCGTGGACCAGTGCCAGCCCGGCGAAGGTGCCGTCCAGCCGCAGCGCCAGCGCGATCCGGTAGACGCCCACCATCAGCAGCAGGCCCGGCACGACGACCGGCACCAGCGCGACAGCGGTCGCGGCACGGTCCCAGGCGGGCGGGGTCGCCTCCAGCCACAGCACCACCAGGGCCACCGACAGCGCGGACGCCACCAGCGCCACGGCCAGCGTCGTCCACAGCGTGCCGGCCGCGGCGCCGACCTGCGTCCACGCGGCCAGCGTCCACACGGTCGGCCACAGCGCCGGAAAGCGCCACACGCCGCTGACCGAGGCGACGACCAGCGCCAGCCCCGCCGCCAGCCAGAGCGCTGCCAGCCCCCCTTCCGTCATCCCCGCGCAAGCGGGGACCCACGATCTCCAGCGTCCGTTCCTTGCGTGGGTCCCCGCTTGCGCGGGGATGACGGAGTGGCGAGGTCCGCGCACGGACCAGGCCTGGCGCACTGGACGCAGTACACGCCACAGCGCCAGCCCCACCCCCGCGCCCACCGCCATCACGCCCACCAGCACACACGCCGCTGCTGCGCCTTGCGCATTGCGCAGCGGATCGGCATCCAGCAGCCACTGCCAGGCCAGCACCGCCAGCGTCGGCGGTGCCCCCGGCCCGAGGACCAGCGCCATGTCCACCACCGTCAGCCCGTACGCGGCGACCGCCGCCACCGGCCACACCAGCGCCCCGCCCCACCCCGGCCACACCACGCGCCACCAGACCTGCGCCGGCGTGTAGCCCAGGCTGCGGCCGAGCGCGAGCTGCTGGCGCAGCCGCGGCGCGACGTCCGGCCGCGCCAGCAGCGCCGCGATCGTCCAGAGCAGGAACGGTGTCTCCTTCAGCACCAGCGCCAGCGTCAGCGCCAGTGCGTGCGGATCGTTCACGGTGGTCCAGTCCGGCGGCACGTCCCAGCCTGCCAGCGGCGCCAGCAGCCGGGCGATCCAGCCGCCCGGCATCCACAGCAGCAGCAGCCCGATGGCCAGCGCCGCGTGCGGCACGGCCAGCATCGCAGGCAGGCGCCGCTGCAGCGCCGTCCAGCGCGGATGCGCCCAGAGGCAGGTCGTCAGCCACAGGCTCAGTGCGGTGGCGATCAGCGTGCTGCCCAGGCCAGACACCAGCGAGGAACGCAGGGCGGGCCCTGTCTGCGGATCGTCCCGCAGCGCCTGCCACGCCGCGGGCTGCCCCGCTTCGCTTAAGGCCACCGCCAGGGCCAGACCCAGCGGCAACGCCACCAACCCGATGCCCGCCCCCCGTGCCGCCCAGCGCGCCAGGCGCCACGCGACCGGCGACGGCGCGCTCAGCGCCCGTAACGCCGCAGCCATTCCTGCTCGATCGGATCGACCCACGAGCCATGCGGCTCCGGCCACACCGGCGCGACACGCTGCACGATGCCCGGCACCGGGTTCGCCTGGAACAGCGCCCGCTCGGCCGGCGTGAGCCGGTTCATCGCCAGCACGGTCGGATCGCCCCACTGCCGCACGTCCGCCTTGCGCGCCTGCGCCGCGGGCGAGAGCAGGAAGTTCGCCACCACCTGCGCGCCCGCCCTGGCGCGGGCGTTGAACGGGATCGCGACGAAGTGCGTGTTGCCGACCGTGCCGCCGCTGTGCTGGTAGCTCACCACCGAGGACGACAGCTTGCCTGCCAGCATCTCGCTGGCCGCCTCGTTCGGGTTGAAGGTCAGGCTGATCCACAGCTCGCCATCGGCCAGCATCTGCCGCGCCACCGCGTCGCTGGCAGGGAACAGCCGGCCCTGGCGCCACAGGTGCGGGTGCAGCGCGTCGAGCGCCTTCCACAGCGGCGCCGTGACGCGGCCGAAGGCCTCGGCGCTGTAGGGCTTGCCGAGCGCGGCACGGTCGGCGGTGGTTTCCATCAGCACCTGCTTGACGAAGGTGGTGCCATGGAACTGCGGCAGCCGCGGATAGGTGAAGCGCCCCGGGTGGCGCAGCGCCCAGGCGGTCAGCTCGGTGATGTTGTCGGGCACGGTTGTCACGCGCTGGCCGTCGGCGAAGAAGGTGAGCTGCGCCATGCCCCAGGGCGCTTCCAGGCCGTCCACCGGCTCGGAGAAGTCCAGCCGCGTCGTCGGCTTGCCGACCACGTCCACGGCGGCAAATGCCGGCAGCGCCTCCGCCCAGGGACCGAACAGCAGCGCCTCGCGCTTCATGGTCAGGAAGTTCTCGCCGTTGATCCACAGCAGATCGACCGAGCCGTCTGCCGTGCGCCCCGCCGCCTTCTCCGCCCGCACGCGGCGCACCACTTCGGCCGCGTCGGTGATCTTGACGTGCTGGAGCGTCACGCCATGCAGTCGCTGCACCTCGCCCGCGACCCACTGCAGGTAGGCGTTGATGCGCTCGCTGCCGGCCCAGGCGTTGAAGTAGACCGTCTGGCCGCGCGCGTCGGCCTCGGTGCGTTTCCATGCAGCCGAATCGGCAGGCGCGGCCCAGGCTGGCCAGGCACCGGAGGCGACCGCAGCAGACAGGAAGGTACGGCGGGACAGTGCACGGGCAGCAGAAAGTCGGTTCACGGAATCCTCGAGCATGGAAAAACGCCGGCTGATCGGACACCGGCGGTCGATCATGCCAGTGCCGGACGGCCAGGGACGAAGCGCGGCCCGATGACCGCATCCGCCGACCACCGACCCGGCCCCCACAGCACCAGCCCGGCCAGCAGGCTGCCCCAGAACACGTGCAGTGCAAACGCCGCTTCCGGCATCTCCGGCACGCTCAGCACCGCGACCACGTTCATCACCGACAGCCCCAGCGCCGCGAAGCGCCCGCCCAGCCCGAGCACCAGCAGGACGGGCAGGACGATCTCGCCCGCCGTGCCGGCGAAGGCCGCCACCTCGGGCGACAGCAGCGGCACGTGGTACTCCTCGCTGAACAGCGCGAGCGTCGTCTCCCAGTCGCGCAGCTTGGTCAGGCCGGACAGGAAGAAGACCTTGGCGACGAACAGCCGCGCCGCCAGCTGCGCCAGCGGCTGCAGCGATTCGCAGAGATCGATCAGGCGGGCATGGCCGCGGCGAAGGGTGGGGAGGAGGTCGGTCAGCATGGGGGTCTCCAGACAGGGGTCAGGTGCTCACGGGGTCACGTCGATGTGCACCAGCAGGCCATCGGCCACCGCAGGCGCGAGCCAGTGCGCAAAATCAAAATCGGGCACCTCCAGCGCCCCGGCCAGCGCCTGCCCTTGCAGCAGGGTGCGGCGCAGGAAATCCGTGGTCGGCACATCGACCGCGGCCACCCGCACGACCCAGCCCTGGCGCCAGACCAGCGCCGTCTCGGCACGCTGCTCCGCCAGGGCCAGACGGGCCTCGGCAAAGGGATCGGCCAAGGCGGTCTGCTGCGGGTCGTGGTGGGCGCGCCAGACCGTGACGACCGGGTGGGCGCTTTCCACCAGCGCCAGCCCGGGCGCCGGGCGCAGCACGAGGCGCTCCGGATCGGTGTCGCCCAGCCGCATCAGCGTGGACAGGTCCGGCGCCACATCGGCCGCGCCCTCGCCTCGCGCGACTGCGTCGTCCAGCCGCGCCGCGTCGGCCAGATACGGCAGCTCGGCCAGTTGCGCGGCGTCGGCAAGGAAGGCGGGCAAGTCGTCGCCCCACTGCGCCAGATCGCCCCGCGCGGGCGGCGAGTGGCGCCAGAAGGCGCGGGCCATCGGCGCGAAGGTCTCGTCGCCCAGCATCGCTTGCACCGTCGGGTAGCGGGCCGCCAGCGCCTGCTCCGCGTTGACGGCGGCGTTGGCGGCGTAGACCGTGAGTCCGCGGGCCAGATCGGCACGCGCCGGGGCGCGGGTCCAGCCGGTGAGCGCACCGGGCTGGCCCGTGCGCAGCGCCTGCATCAGCATCCGCTGGCGGATCTGCTCGCGCCGGCGTGCGTCGTCGGGGCTCATGCGCGGGCCCCCTGCTGCACGGCGTCGGCCTGCGCCGCTTCGGCCAGCAGCACGTCGAGCGTCGGCAGGTCGGTGTCCCACTCGATCAGCGTCGGCACCGGACCATGGCGCCGCACGGCGTGCGCGTAGACCTGCCAGACGGGCGGGTGCACGCGGCTGCCGTGGTCGTCGATGACCAGCGTGTCGGTCTCGACATAGCCGGCGAGGTGGATCTCGCCGGCCACACCGGGCGCGAGCCGGTCGACCCAGGCGCAGGCGCGGCGCACGGCGGCAGCCTCGTCGTCGCCCGCGTTGAGCGCGTTGACAACGAGGTTGTTCACGTCGAGCAGCACGCCGCAGCCGCTGCGCTGCGCCAGGGCGTTGAAGAAATCGGGTTCGGTCAGACCATCGTCGGCCCAGGCCAGGTAGGCGCTCAGGTTCTCGACCAGGATCGGGCGGCGCAGGCGCTCCTGCACCTGCTGCACGTTGCTGACCATGATCGCCAGCGCAGCGTCGGTGAAGGCGATCGGCAGCAGGTCGCTGCCATGCCAGACCGGCGCGCCCCGCCCCGGATCCACCCGGGCGAAGCTGGCGTGGTCGGACACCCGCACCGGCTCGACGGCGGCGACCAGCTCGGCCAGCCGGTCCAGGTGCCACGCATCCAGCCCGCAGGCGCTGCCGAGCGACAGGCCGACCCCGTGCAGGCTGACGGCGTAGTCCTGGCGCAGATCGGCGAGCACGGCGCGGGCGGCGCCACCCGGCGCGAAGTAGTTTTCACTGTGGACTTCGAGGAAGCCCAGCGGCGGGCGCTGCTGCCGGAGCAGCGCCGCGTGGGGCTGGCGCAGGCCGATGCCCGCAGCGGTCGGTGCAGGCATGGCGGGCTCCTTACTTCTTCATGCCCATCTTGGCCTCGTCGGCCGTCATGCCCTTCATGTCCTTGCAGGTGCCCTTGGGCACGTACTTCCATTCGTCGGCGCCCATGTCGGCCTTGCTCTGGCCGGCGCAGGAGTGGGTGCCCGAGAGGTTGGCGCAGTCGTTCTGGCCGGCCTTGGCGATGCCGTAGCACTTTTCCTTGGCCTTGTCCTGCGCGGCGGCCGGAGCGATGGCGCCCATGGCGAGCACGGAAGCGAGGGCGGAAGAGAGGATGAGGCGCTGGTTCATGTCGGAACTCCGGTGAAAAGATGGCTGGTTGGTCAGGGAGAGCATCTCGCTGATCTGCCTGTGCGGCGGGAATGTTCAGCGGACAGGACTCTGTCGCACGGCACCCCGGAGTCCTTACACTGCCGACAACAAATTTTTCGGCATGCGCCGATCCCGCCCCCCATGAGTGACTTCGCCCGGCAGGTGCAAGCCCTGCGCCCGCAACTGCTGCGCTACGCCCGCAACCAGCTGCGCAACGACGCCTGGGCGGAAGACGCCGTGTCCGAGACGCTGCTGGCCGCGCTGGAGAAGCCCCAGGCCTACACCGGCGCGGCCCAGCTGAAGACCTGGCTGATCGGCATCCTCAAGCACAAGGTGATCGACCAACTCCGCCGGCACCGGCGCGAGGTCTCGACCACCTCGGACGACGAGGACCGGGAGGATCTGGACGAGTGGCTGTTCCGGGCCGATGGCCACTGGCGGGAGATGCCTGCCGACTGGGGCAATCCGGGCGCGGCGCTGGGGCAGCGGCAGTTCTTCGAGGTGCTCGAAGCCTGCATGGAGCATCTGCCGGGTCAGCAGGGCCGTGTCTTCATGATGCGCGAGTGGCTGGAGCTGGACACCGACGAGATCTGTAAGGAAACCGGCGTGAGCGCGACCAACCTGTTTGTGCTGCTGCACCGCGCCAGGCTGCGCCTGCGCGAATGCCTCCAGGTGAACTGGTTCACCGGCCACCACAAGCCGACCTGAACGGAACACGCCATGCGACTGCTGCTGACCTGCAAGGAAACCACCCGCCTCGTGCTCGAAGGCGAAGACCGCACGCTGCCGCTGGGCGAGCGCGTCCTGATACACCTCCACCAGCGCATGTGCAAGGGCTGCACCCGCTTTTCCAGGCAGGTGCGGCTGATGCACGGCGCGCTGGACGACTGGCGCCGCTACGCCGACGGCAACGACCAGACTCCGCCCGCGCCCTGAGTCAGCGGGCGCGTGATTGCTGGAAACTGTCCAGCGCGGCGTCGGTCACCGTCTGTCCCTCGCCCTGCATCTGGTGCAGCGGCGCCGAGGGTTTCAGGACACGGCGCAGCGCCTTGCGCAAGGCCGTGGCAGGCGACAGGCGCCCGGTGAGCAGGCGCCGCAAGACATCGGTCCCCCGGATCCAGCCGCTGTAGAGGCGCCCCGCCGCCGCATCTCCGGGCACCAGCCGCGCCAGCGCCAGCCGCGGCCAGGCCACCCACAGCCCCCGCTGCCACGCCGCCGCCTGGCGCAGATAGCCGATGGCGTCCTGCCGGAGTCCCAGCGCCAGGGCGCGGTGACCGGCCGCCAGACAGTAGTGACGGCGCAATCGCAGCGTCTCCTCGTCGGTGCAGTCCGGCCCGGCAAACAGCTCGTCGAAGAACCCCAGCTTGTTCACCTCGAACCGGTAGGCTCCGCTGCCCGTGGCCAGATGGGCCTGCGCCAGCGGCTGGTTGCCAGCGGCACGCTCGTACTTGATCGCCGAGGGCACCGCGATCATGCTGGCCGGAAACTCGCGCGCCAGCCGGGCGAGAAAGTGGTAATCGGCCGCACTGCGCGTGCGGGTGGCGAACGGGCCGATCTGCGCGATGGCCTCGCGCCGGCACATGGTCACCGGGAGCCAGTTCAGATAGCCCCAGCGCATGTGCTGGAACAACATGCCCTCGTAGACCATCGCATCCGGCCGCCCGAGCGACTCGACGATCGCGCGGCCCCAGGCCCCGACGATGCGCTTGCGGTCGTAGACGCGCAGGTAGTCATCCTTCACGCCCGTCGGCAGCAGCAACGCACGCGAACGGATCGCCCGGGCAAATCCGTCATAAAGAACGCCGATGTCATGCCGATCATGGAGGATAGGAGGCGAACCATCGCCCAGGTCCTCGACAAACTCGGTGGTCACCCAATGCCGGTCCGGATGCGCGTTCAGGAATGCCGTGGTCAGCGCCAGAAAGTGCGGCAACCACTCGTCGTCGGAATCCATGAAGGTCACGAATCGTCCGCGCGCAGCGCGCAAGCCCGTGTTGCGGGCGACGTACACGCCCTGATTGGATTGCTCGATGTAGCGGATGCGCGGGTCGAGCGACTCGATGCGGGCGCGTGTGCCGTCGGTCGAGCCATCATCGACCACGATCAGCTCCCAGTCTTGGTGGGACTGCATCAGGATGCTGGCCACGGCGCGCCCGATCACGTCCAACCGATTGAACGTTGGAAGGACTATAGATACTTCAATCACTTGTCAAGCTCGCAATCACCAATCATCAGGCTCATTCGAGAACCCGGTCACAAGCAAGTTACTTTTCTTGCCTGAGACGATGCTAATCTCAACAAATGTTGCGGTCTACAATGGAATGGCACTCAATCAAACGCTTCATTTTGGAGTCAGCTTTGCAGCAGCCGGATCTGTCACGATTCGACACCAAAAAGCGAATACAGGTGCATGCAAGCGCGAATTTCATGACCGTTTCAACGTCCGACTGGCTGGCAAGCTTCACAATACGGCCGGCCGACTGGCCAACGCACGTTCAGTTCGGGTCGCGGCGGTCAGGCATTTTCAGCAAACACGGCCCAAGGCAGTCCCGATCCTGCATGCACGGATGTGTAATTTTCATTTACATCGCATGTCAAGGCGATTCAGCGCTCGACTTGCAGGATCTGGCTTGCCAAGTGGAAACATCAAGTTACGTTACGCATAATATGAATGCTACGGGTACGCAACCCGGGGAGTGGGAGCACCTCTGATGATCAGGATTTCACGTCCGATTGCACGCTGGTTCGTGCAGGCCCGGTATCCATCGGGCACCAATCTGTTGCCCATCCTGATGTACCACCGGGTGTTGACCGAACCCGATCCGCTGCAGCCTGATGTGCCGCACCAGGCGCTGCTGGCGGAGCAGTTCCGCACGCTGGCCGGCGCCTTCAATGTGCTCCCGCTGCACGAGGCAGCGGAACTCCTGCGCAACGGCGGCTTGCCGCCGGGCGCGGCCTGCATCACCTTCGACGACGGCTACCGCGACAACCACGATCTGGCACTGCCGCTGCTGCGCGAGTACAAGCTGCCCGCCACCGTGTTCGTGGCCTCCGGCTTTCTCAATGGCGGTCGCATGTTCAACGACTCGGTGGTCGAGACGGTGCGGCGACTCGACACCGGCGAGATCGACCTGTCGCGCGTCGGACTCGGCAAGCGTCTGGTGAGCGACATGGCCTCGCGCCGCACACTGATCGGCGAGCTGACCAAGGCGGTCAAGTACCTGGACCCGGTCGAACGCGACGATTTCTGCGAAGACCTGTGCCGCCGCGCCGGATCGCGCCTGCCAACCGACCTCATGATGGACGACAGGCACGTCAAGGCGATGTCCGATGCGGGCGTCGACATCGGCGGGCACACGGTCAGCCATCCCATCCTGGCCCGCGTCGATGGCCCGGCGGCCCAGCGCGAGATCGAGAGCAACCGCGACCACCTCACCGCACTGACCGGCCGGCAGCCGCTGTGCTTCGCCTACCCGAACGGCAAGCCGAACCTGGACTACACCTCCGCGCACGCACGCATGGTGAACGGTGCCGGCTACAAGGCGGCGGTTTCCACGGCGGTCGGCGTGGCATCCGACGATGCGGACACCTTCCAGTTGCCCCGCTTCATGCCACGCGAACGCAGTGCCGCACAGTTCGTGGCACGCATGGTGCGCATGGCCACCCACCGACATCGACAGGTCGCCGATTGACCTACACTTCTGCGCTTTCAGAGTTCACGGAGACCGTCAGGTCCGATTGATGGCAGGGTTTTCTATTGCACCGGGCTGGATGACGCCCCTGCCAGTCGGAGTGAAGCGATGAGCAACCAGTTCGGTGCCAAGGCCATGCTGCGCTCGGCATTGCTGATGACGGGGTCGACCTACGTCGCGTACGCCGCCGGTCTGGTGGCGAGCATGCTGGTGGCGCGTGGACTCGGTCCGGCCGACTTCGGCCGCTATGCCTACCTGATCTGGCTGTCAGGCGTGCTGGTGCTGCTGATGAACCACGGCCTCACCACGTCCGCGATCCGCTTCGTCTCCGAGTCCCTTGGTCGCGACGACCTCGCGGGAGCGCAGGCGCTGCACCGCTGGTTCCAGAAGCGCCAGGGCTGGTCGATCCTCCTGATCGGTGCGCTTTTCCTGCTCGGGGTGCCCATCCTCAAGCCCGCGGGCTGGGAAGGCCACCTGACCTACTTCGCCTTCGTGGCGCTGGTGGCCTCCGCGACCAAGGCCTGGTACCTGTTCAGCATCTCGGTCGCCAAAGGCCACGGGCGCTTCGGCGTCGAGGCCAGCTCGGTGAGCGCCCTCAGTCTGGTGAACCTCGTCGGTGCCGGCATTCTGGCGATGATGGGGGTGCCGCTGGAAGGCTTCATGCTGCTGTTCCTGCTGGTTTCGGTGGCCCACCCGGTCATGGCCACCCTGCAGTTGCGCCGCGCAGACATCCGCAAGGGCGGGCGAGACTGCCAGGAGACCCTGCTGCAGCGGGTTCGCCCCCATCTCTTCTGGACCATGGTGTCCACCTTCGTCTTCGCCTTCAGCAACAAGGCGGTCGAGACCTTCCTGTTGAACAAGCTGGCCGGCGCGGAGGCCGTGGGCTTCTTCACCATCGCGGCCACCCTGACACGCGGAGGAGTCGAATTGCTGTCCACCGGGCTCACCACGGTGCTGATGCCGATGATGGCCAATGCCTTCGGGGCGGGCGGGCGCGAGCGGGTCAACCGCATCGCCGGCGATGCCGTCCGGTACTTCCATTTTCTCGGACTCCTGCTCACGGGCGTGGGCTTCTTCTGGGCCACGCCGGTCATTGCGCTGATGTATGGCGACAAGTACGCGCCCGCCGCGTTTGCCCTGCAGATGATGGTGATCATCCGAGGCTTCACCCTGTCGCACGCGGCCTTCGGCGCACTGCTGTCGATCACCGACAACCAGCGCCTGCGGGCGGCCGAATCGATCTTCGCGGTCATCGTCAGCGCGGCGGCTGCGCTGTGGCTGGTGCCGCTCTACGGTCTGCAGGGCGCCATCCTTGCGCACATGCTGTCGACCGCGGCCGTGTTCCTCTTCTCGTTCGGCTGTGTGCGGGTGGTGCTGAAGGTGCCATTGCCCTATGGCGACGCCGCCCGCATGACCGCCGCAGCCCTCAGCGCTGCCGCCGTGTCGATGGGGGCGCTGATCGCCACCGACTCGCCCTCGTCGCTGCACCAGATTCTGGTCGGCATCCTCTACGTCCTGACTTACCTGGCGTGCACCTTGATCTTCAAGGTCTGGAACCAGTACGATCTGGCCATGCTCGGTAATCTCGGCCATCGGATTCCCGCATTCAAGCGACTGGCTTTCCTGCTGATTCCCTGGGTCCGCCATGTCTGAATCTCGAAGACAGGCCGCCAACCTTTGATGAATCTGAATGTCGGGCCCTGCGGTGTTTGATCTGCGCTGATTCGAAGTGGGAAAACTTCCCTTTTCGCGTGACTTCTGAAATCATCCGCGAGAATAGACGTAGTACCACACTGCCCTCAAGGGCATTCCGGAGCCCGAAGCCATGTCAGGAGTTTCCGTCAGTCCACCCGGGCTGATCAGCGTCGTCATACCGGCCTACAACGCGCAGCAGTCCTTGCCGGCAACGCTGGACAGCCTCTTTGCCCAGACCTGGCCAACACTCGAAATCATCGTCGTGGACGATGGGTCCACCGACCGCACGGCCGACGTTCTCGCCAGCTACGGAGACCGCATCCGCACGATCCGCCAACCGAACGGTGGCCTCGCCAGCGCGCGCCGCACCGGCGTGGCCGCGGCCGGCGGTCAATGGATCGCCATCATGGATGCAGATGACCTGTGCCGACCGGAACGCCTGGCCGTGCAGGCGCGGGTGCTGCAGCGGTGGCCGGAGGTCGTGCTGTGCTGCAGCGACTTCGATGCGTTCAATGAACAGGGCGTGGTCGGCACCGCCTACGCAAGCCGTTACTACGCCAGCATCGGGCGTGCACCGGAGGGCGTGAAGTCGCTGCTGGGCCAGGCCGAAGTCCTGGACCTGAAGGGCTGCCTGCCGGCTTCTCCAGCCGCCACCGAATCCGACCGACAGACCACCGTCCACCGTGGCAACGCCTACCGTGCGCTGGCACATGGCAACTTCGTCCATCCACCGACGATCATGTTCCGGCGCACACTGCTCGACACGGCCGGCACCTTCGACACCGAAGCCGGCTCGATGTGCGACTGGGACTGGATCACGCGCGTGGCCGCCGTGGGTTCGATCGCCTTCGTGGAACGCCCGCTGCTGGAATACCGGCTGTCCTCGACCCAGATGTCGTCAGCACGCCACCGCATCCGGGCCAGCCAGGACACGCTGCGGGTAGCCGAGCGCATCTGCCGCCGTGACGAGGCGCTCTACCTGGCCGAACTCCCCCGCTTCCGGGCTGATCTGGGCTTCTTCTGTGCCGATGCCGCAGATGCCGAAGTCGACCACGACAAGTGGCAAGCGGCCCAGCTGCTGACCCGCAGCGTGGTGCGGTTCGGGCGCGTCGATGCGCTGACGCTGCGGGTGCTGCTCAAGATCCTGACCCCCGCCTGGGCCCTGGCGGCCAAGCGCAGCCGCCAGGCCCTGCACACAGCCTGACGCAGCCAGCCCGGCGCAGGATGGATCAGTCGGCGGACGGCGCCTCGGCCACGGCAGGCGTGGCATCCGCTGCTGCTGCCGCCTTGCGCTGGCGTCGCCGCCGCAGTGCGGCTTCCAGATCGAAGCGCCAGGCCGAGGTGCGCAGCGTCGTCCAGGTCATCTGCTCGTCCAGCGTGGCCAGATTGACCTTGTAGCGCGACTCGCCGGCCATGAAGTCATAGACACCGTGGCCTTGGGCCGCGTTGTACTGGGCGGCCAGCACATGGGCGACCAGACCGGGCCGCGCGTGCTTCTCGATCAGGCCGTACTCCAGCCCCGACTGGTAGAAATACACCCGGCCGCCGCGCACGAAGCTGTAAAGGAACGCCAGGTCGTGTTCGCCCACGGCGACGCGCAGCAACTGCACCCCGCCGTCCAGCAGATGCCGCTCCACCAGGGTGCGGTGGAAGCGGGTGAAGAACGCATTGCTGAACGCCCCCGGCTCGCCCTGCGCCACCCAGTGCGCCTGGTGCAGCGCCGCCAGCCGGTCCAGCCAGTCGAGGCCCTGCGCGACCGTGGTCGCGGCCTCCAGCGTGAGCGGGCCAAGGCGCGCGTACTCCTTCATGCTGCGGCGGATCTGCGAGCGGCTGTTGGCGCTGATGAGCTTGAGGAAGTCGCCGCCCGCCTCGCGCACCGCCGGCAGGTCCACCGCGTAGGAGCGACGCACCCAGTCCTCGCGCGTCACCTGGCGCCGCCCGGTCTGCTCGGCACCGACCGGCCAGCCGCTGCCCGCCAGACCGGGCAGCGTCACCTCGGTCACGCCGCGCAGCTGCTCCAGCCAGTGGCCGAGCATGGCCGCGCGCACGGCGTCCGCCTGGTCAGCGTCCAGCAGAAAATCGTTGTGCTCGACGGTGAGGATGTCGAACTCGGGCCGGCCGGTCGCATGCAGGAAGGCGGTGCTGCAGAAGCGCAGCCCGAAGCGCTGGCGGGCAGGGCCATCGACCACCAGCGCCAGTCCGACCAGCTGCGCGCCCTGTCGGGCCTGCAGCAGGCGCGGCTGCACCGTCGGCGGCAGCGTGTCCAGCCACACCCCGATCCAGGCCCAGGAGGTGAAGAAACTCGCGCGCGAGCGCGCTTCGAGCGCCAGCCAGTCGGCCTGCAGCCGGGAGCGCTCGGGCAGAGGCGTCAGGGACAGGGCGTACGCGGTTCGGGAATCGGAGGGCGAAGGAGTGGAGGTCCGAACAGTCATGCGCAATCGTGGATGAGAAAGGGCCCCCAGAGCAGAGGCCATCCGGGGATTGTCGCCGCGCTGTCCGTCGTCCCGATGACGTCAGGCTTGGCCAGCGCCTCGGACTCGCTGCAAGCCCCTCACTTGCGCATCAGGGTGCTCTTGCCGAACAGGCTTTCGATCAGATCGACGGCGAGTTCAGCCGTCCGGTTGCGGTGGTCGAAGGCCGGATTCAGCTCGACCACGTCCAGCGAGGCCAGACGCCCGGTGTCGGCGATCATCTCCATGCAGAGCTGCGCCTCGCGGTAGGTCGGCCCGCCCGGCACGGTGGTGCCCACGCCGGGTGCGATGTCCGGATCGAGGAAATCGACGTCGAAGCTCACGTGCAGGTGGGTGTGGTCATCGAGCGTGGCCAGCGCCAGCTCCATGGCGTGTCGCATGCCCATCTCGTCGATGTAGCGCATGTCGAAGACTTCGAGGTCCTGCTGGTGCACGAAGCGCTTCTCGCCCTCGTCCACGCTGCGGATGCCGATCTGGCGGATCACCTTGGGCGAGATCGCTGGCACGTGGCCGCCGATGCGGGTCAGCTCGTCCGGGCCGAACCCGCAGAGGCACGCCACGGGCATGCCATGGATGTTGCCACTCGGGGTGATGGTGCTGGTGTTGAAGTCGGCGTGGGCATCCAGCCACAGCACACGCAGCTTGCGGCCCTGTTCGCGGCAATGGCGCGCCACGGCACTGATCGAGCCGATGCCCAGGCAGTGGTCACCGCCCAGCATGATCGGCAGGTGGCCTGCCGCCAGTTCGGCATGCACGGCCTCGTGCGTCAGGCGATTCCATTCGGCGACTTCGGCCAGATGGCGGTAGCCATCGACCGGTGGTTGCCAGGGATTGGGCGGGCCGGCGAGGTTGCCGGTGTCGCGCACCGACAGCCCGTGGGCCTCCAGACGCTCGCGCAGTCCGGCGACCCGCAAGGCTTCGGGCCCCATCGAAGCGCCGCGGGCCGAGGCTCCGGCATCCGTCGGTACACCGATCAGGGACACCACGGTCTTGCGGGTCTGCACCATGCTCACATGTCCTCGGCGAACTTGCCGGTCTGCGTGTCGGGGAGATCGAAGCCATAGTGGCTCGACAGGTAGGCCCAGGCCTCTTCGGCGGTCTCGACGAACTGGAACAGTTCGGTGTCGCGCGGGCCGATCATGCCGGTCTCGATCAGCCAGTCGAAGTCGATCAGCCGGCTCCAGAAGTCACGCCCGAACAGCAGGATCGGCCGCCGGCGGGACTTGCCGGTCTGGATCAGGGTCATCGTCTCGAACAGCTCGTCGAGCGTGCCGAAGCCGCCGGGGAAGCACACCAGCGCGATGCTGCGCATCAGGAAATGCATCTTGCGCAGCGCGAAGTAGTGGAACTGGAAGCACAGTTCGGGCGTGATGTAGGCGTTCGGCTCCTGCTCGTGCGGCAGCACGATGTTCAGGCCGATGCTGCGGCCGCCCACCTCGTGTGCGCCACGGTTGCCCGCCTCCATGATGCCGGGGCCACCGCCCGTGACGACATGGATGGGCGTGTCGAGCTGCGCCGATTCGCGCGTGACGATGGCGGCGAAGGCCCGCGCCTCCTCGTAATAGCGGCTCATCTGCACCTGCGTGCGCGCACGGGCCGTCGCCGCAGCATCCCCGCTGGCATCGGCCGCGTCCAGGCGGGCGGCAGCGATGTCCAGCGGCAGGATGCGGGCGCTGCCGAAGATGACGATGGTGGATTCGATGCCCTGCTCGCGCTGCACCAGCTCCGGCTTGAGCAGCTCCAGCTGCATGCGGACCGGGCGCAGTTCATCGCGCAGCAGGAAGTCGTTGTCGGTGAACGCCAGCCGGTAGGCGCTTTCCGGTCCGCTGTAGCGGGACACCGGCTGAGCGGCAAGGGCTTCTTCCTCCGCGCTGGGGAAGTTGCGGGCTTTCAGGTCAGGATGAAGTTGGTCCATGTTCTTCGGTGTGACGACCCGCGCAGACGGGGCACGCGGGGTCGCGGCCCATGCGGATCTCGGTCCATTCCATGCGGCGCACGTCGAGCATCTGCAGGCGTCCGGCCAGCGAGGTGCCGAAACCGGCCAGGATCTTCAGTGCCTCGGCCACCTGCATCGTGCCGATGATGCCGACCAGCGGCGCGAACACGCCCATCGTGGCGCAGCGCACCTCGGGCACCTCCGCCGACGGCGGAAACACGCAGGCGTAGCACGGGTCGGCTGCACCACGCGGATCCCAGACCGAGATCTGGCCATCCAGCCCGATCGCCGCGCCCGAGACCAGCGGCTTGCCGTGGCGCACGCAGGCCGCGTTGACGGCGTGCCGGGTGGGGAAGTTGTCGCTGCAGTCCAGCACCACGTCGGCCCGGGCCACCAGCGTGTCGAGCATCGCAGCATCCGCGCGCTCGGCGATGGTGTGGACGCGCACCTCCGGGTTGATCGCCGCCATCGAGGCCGCGGCGGACAGCACCTTGGGCTGGCCGACACGCTCCTCGGTGTGGGCGATCTGGCGCTGCAGGTTGGTGCGGTCCACCGTGTCGTGGTCGACCACGGTGACCGTGCCGACGCCCGCGCTGGCCAGGTAGAGCAGCACCGGCGAGCCCAGCCCGCCGGCGCCGATCACCAGCACGTGTCCCGCCAGGAGCCGCTGCTGGCCTTCCACCCCGATCTCGTCGAGCAGGATGTGGCGGCTGTAGCGCAGCAGCTGGTTGTCGTTCATCTCGTCGAGGGTATCCAAACGCAGGCTCCCGCTCACGCTCAATTCGGCTTCGGCTCGTCGGCCTTGCGCTCGACCTGCGTCTTCGACGCCACCACCGGCTTGCCCTTCAGGCGGTTGAGCGCCTGCTGCAGCGGGAAGTCATCGGGTGCGCCGTACTCGGGCAGCCGGGCGACCGGCTTGTCCTTGTCCTTCGCATCCTTGGCCTTCGCGTTGGCCTCTTCCAGCTTCTTGAGCGCCTCCTCGCGGGCCTTCTCGCGGGCGGCATCCTTCTTGTCGGCTTCCGGGCCGTTGATCAGGTGCTTGTCCAGATCGGCCTCGCGCAGACGCAGCGCGGCATACGGACTGCCTTCTGCGGTCTCGTCCACGGGGATGTCCGGCAGGATGCCCTTGGCCTGGATCGACTGGCCGGACGGCGTGTAGTAGCGCGCGGTCGTGATCTTCAGCGAGGTGTTGGGCATCGGCAGGCGCGCCATCTCGCTCTGCACCGAGCCCTTGCCGAAGGTCTGCGAGCCCATGATGATGGCCCGCTTGTGGTCCTTGAGCGCGCCAGCCACGATCTCGCTGGCGGAGGCCGACCCTTCATTGACCAGGACCACCACCGGCACCGACTTGATCAGCGCCGGCAGGCCCGCCAGCACGTCGCTGCCGTCCCGCGAATAGAACATCGGCGAGGCCTTGAGCACGCTGCGCGACTCGGCGATCTGGCCGTTGGTCGACACCACCACCGCGTCCTTGGGCAGGAAGGCCGCCGAGATGCCCACCGCGCTGTCGAGCAGGCCGCCCGGGTCGTTGCGCAGGTCGAGCACCAGGCCCTTCAGGTTCGGCTCGGCGCGGAAGATCTCCTTCAGCTGCTCGACGAAGTCGCGCAGCGTCGGCTCCTGGAACTGGTTGACGCGGATCCAGGCATAGCCCGGCTCCATCACCTTCGAGCGCACGCTCTTGGTCTTGATCTCCTCGCGGATGATCGTGACCGGGAAGGTGCGGTTCTCGGCCTTGCGGTAGACGGTCAGCAGCACCTTGGAGCCGCTCGGGCCACGCATGCGCTTGATGGCCTGGTCCATGTTCAGGCCCTTGACGGCGGTCTCGTCGATGCGGGTGATCAGGTCGCCCGTCTGCAGACCGGCACGGAAGGCCGGCGAGCCCTCGATCGGCGAGACCACCTTGACGAGGCCCTCTTCCATCTCGATCTGGATGCCCACGCCCGTGAACTTGCCGCTGATGCCTTCGTGGAATTCCTTGTAGGCCTGGCCTTCGAAGTAGGCCGAGTGCGGGTCCAGCCCGGACACCATGCCGCCGATCGCGTCACGGATCAGCTTCTTCTCGTCCACCGGCTCGACGTACGAACGCTTGACGAGGTCGAACACCGCGGCGAGCTGCTGCATGTCCTCCAGCGGCAGCGGCGACAGCGCGCTGCGCGCCGTGGCCTGCAACTGCATCGTGGCCAGCGCACCGGCGACGGCCCCGACAGCCACCCAACCCGCAACCTTCAATTTGCTACCCATTTCGGACACCTCTTGCGTTGCAGGCCACGCCAGCCTGCACACCATGAATCGATCGGGCAGTATAGGACGGGCCATGTGCACGGCCCCTGAACAAGCCGGCATGCCCCTGCCTCCATCTGGCGAGAACCGGCGGAAATCAGGAGGAATGCGGATATTGACCGGCATGGCCTGACGCGCGGGCGCTGCCGGCCGCCGGTGAAGAACTCGCTAAACTTCACACACGCTTCACGCCTGTCCCCGTCCTCCACCGACCGACCCACGTCCGAGTCACCCCGATGCACACCGCCAGCCTCTCCAGCAAGGGCCAGATCGTCATCCCCAAGGCGCTGCGCAACGAGTTGAACCTGCTGCCCGGCACCCGGTTCGCGCTGAGTGTCGACGCCGGCCGCCTCGTGCTGGAGCCGCTGCGCGAGCCGGAGTTCGACCTGGACGCCATCCACGCGGCGGTCGACCAGCTCGCGGGCTGCCTGTACCGCCCGGACGCCGTGCCGACCAGCGCCCCCGAGGACGAGGCGGCCATCGTCGCCCTGCTGGGCAGCGAAGACCGCCGCCTGGGCCGGGGCCAGCCATGATCTTCCTCGACAGCTCCGTGCTGGCACGGCTCATCCTGCGCGACCAGCCCGCCGCCTACCTCGCCGCACGCGAGCTGCTGCGCCAGCCGAAGCGCTACGGCGTCACCGGCACCGTGCTGCTGGAACTGGTCTGGCTGCTCAAGAGCAAGCGCATCGGCAACAACGACCTCAGCCGCGCCATCGCCGCCATCCTGGCGCTGCCCAACCTGCACTGCCCCGACATCGAAGCCGTCTGGACCGCCCAGATGGCCCACACCGCCGGCATGGACTTCGCAGACGCGCTGCACCTGGCGATCAGCGCCGAGGCGGGCGCGACCGGCTTTGTCACCGCCGATCCCCTGCTGGCCCGCCACGCCCAGCGCCTGGGCCTGCAGCCGCCGGTCGAGCTGCTTGGCTACCATCCCGAACCATGACCGACCAAGCCCACGCCCACAGCGACCCCGACGCCTCGCCCCTCGGCAAGGTGGTGGCCACCTACCGCGACACCTACGCCCCCGAGCTGCTGTATCCGATCTCGCGCACGCCCAAGCGCGAGGAGATCGGCCTCACCACCGACAACACCAGAGGCCACCTGCCTTTCATGGGCGCCGACCTCTGGACCGCATACGAGCTGTCCTGGCTCACGCTGCGCGGCAAGCCCGAGGTGGCACTGGCAACGTTCACGGTGCCCTGCGAATCGCCGAACATCATCGAGAGCAAGTCGCTCAAGCTCTACCTCAACAGCTTCAACATGACCCGCTTCGCGTCGATCGACGCGGTGCGCGAGGTGCTGGTGCGCGACCTGAGCGCGGCCACCGGCGTGCGGGTCGGCGTGAAGCTGGTGCTGCCCGAGGCCTTCGACGCGCAGCCGATCCACGAACTCTCCGGCCTGTGCCTGGACCGCATGGACATCGACTGCGACGTCTTCCAGCCCGCACCCGAGCTGCTCACGGCGGCGCTCGACGAGCTGCCCGTCACCGAGACACTCACCTCCAACCTGCTCAAGAGCAACTGCCTGGTCACCGGCCAGCCAGACTGGGGCAGCGTGCAGATCACCTACAGCGGCCCGCAGATCGACCAGGCCGGCCTGCTGCGCTACCTGGTGAGCTTCCGCGGGCACAACGAGTTCCACGAGCAGTGCGTCGAGCGGATCTACATGGACATCCTGACCCGCTGCCAGCCCGTCAAGCTGCAGGTCTACGCCCGCTACACCCGCCGCGGCGGCCTGGACATCAACCCCTGGCGCACCAGCCACCCCGCGGCTGCGCCCGTCAACGTCCGGACGGCGCGCCAATGAGCCACCCGGTCGCCCTCACGCTGTACGGCATCCCGAACTGCGACACCGTCAAGAAGGCCCGCGCCTGGCTGGCCGAGCGCGGCGTGGCGGTCACCTTCCACGACTTCAAGAAACAGGGCGTGCCCGAAGCGGCGCTGGACACCTGGCTCGCCCAGATCGGCTGGGAAACGCTGCTCAACCGCAGCGGCACGACCTGGCGCCGGCTCGATGACGCCACCCGGGCCGCGGTCACCGATGCCGCCAGCGCCCGGGCACTGATGCTGGCGCAGGCGAGTGTCATCAAGCGCCCGGTCGTGCAGTGGCCGGACGGCCGCCACACCGTCGGCTTCAGCCCGGAGCGCTTCGGCCAGTTGCTGGCGTGAAGCCACCCGGCACGCGCAGCTCGAAGACGGCGGAGGCCACCACGGCGCCGTTGACCTGCAAGTCCACCCGGTGCGCGCCGGGGTAGTAGACCCGGGTCGTGATCGGCCGCACCGCGTGCTGCTTCGCCAGCGTGCGCGTCTCGCCCGGTGCCAGCGTCAGGTTCCAGCCCTTGAAGACCTTGGGGGAGGTGCTGCCGTTGGCCTTCACATGGTGGATCACGACGTCGACCACCAGCGCCTGCGGCCGGCGTGACAGCGAGGTCAGCGTGGCCAAGAGCTGCACGCGTTCGCCCAGCGTGATCTGCGCCGGGGTGATGGCCAGCTCGGCACGGCCCAGCAGCGCCTCGCCCTGCCCCCAGGCAGCCAGCACCGCCGCGTCACCCGCCTTGATCAGCGACCGGCTGGCATGGCGCAGCAGCGCACGGCGCTCGACCGAGGCCTCCGGCAGGTGGCGCTGCAGCCAGTCCGCGATGACCGCGGGGTGGTCCTTGGCGATGTCGTTGAGGTGGTTCGCCACCGAGCGGCGCACGCAGGGGCTCGGATCGTCCTGCAGGGCCGCCAGCAGCGGCAGCGTCGGTGCCGGATCGGCGATCAGCGGGCGCAGTTGCAGGCCCCATGGGAGACGCGGCCGGCTGCCTTCGCTGACGAGGCGGCGCACGTGCGGGCTGGGATCGGCGCACCAGCGCTGCAGCGTGGCGAAGACCGTGTCCGGATGCCGCAGCAGCAAGGGTCGGATCGCCCACTCGGCGGTGAAGCGCTGCGTCAGGGCGTGCAGCGCCTGCAGCGCGCGGTGCGGATCGTCCAGCCCGCGGCGCGCCACCCACTCGCCCACCGGCCAGAGCGCCCAGCCGGCCAGGCCCTCCGGGCCGGTGCGCACGCCGCCGGGTGCATCACCGACGGTCACTGGCGCAAGGGCCGCTTCCAGCAGTTCCGCGCCCGCCGCGAAGTTGGCGGGCAGCGTCGATTCCAGCGCATCGGCGAGCTGCATCGCTCGGGCCTTCAGCTCCAGCGCGTCCAGCCCGTCGAGCGCCAGCTGCTCGAACCGGGGGCGGTCAAACGTGGGGGCCACCCGCTGGAGGTGCGCCCCGATGGCCCGGACCACGGCAGGGTCCAGCAACAGCTTGAAAGGCTCGGTCATCGGTGTAGGCGGAAAATGGGCTCCAGTGTGTACTGAAAAACCCTCATCCCATTCCTTAGGCGAGGATCGGCCCACAGCACGGACGGCTACAGTCGGTGTGCCAACCCACTCCTGCCACACCAGCCGCGCCCTGCCGTGAAGTCGATTTCCCCCACGCCCCGGCGCCGGTGGCAGGCTGTGCGCACGACGGGCAAGATCGTGTTTGGTCTTGTGCTGGCCGTGGCACTGGTCGCCGCGCTCGGACTCGGCCTGGCCGTCGCCCGCCTGTGGCCCGACCTGCCTCCGCTCGACAAGGTCACCCACTACGAACCCCAGCAGCCCCTGATCGTCTACACCGCCGACGGCGTGCAGATCGGGCAGTTCGGTGCCGAGCGGCGCCAGTTCGTGCCGATCGGAGCCATCCCGGCGATGCTGCAGGGCGCCGTGCTCGCGATCGAGGACACCCGCTTCGAGCAGCACTTCGGCATCGACCCGATCGGCATCGCGCGGGCCCTGCTGGCCAACGTCGGCGGCGGCATGCGCCAGGGGGCATCGACCATCACGCAGCAGGTGGCGCGCAATTTCTTCCTCTCGCCCAGCAAGACGCTGGAGCGCAAGCTCAAGGAAGTCCTGCTGGCCCTGCAGATCGAGCGCAGGCTCAGCAAGGCGCAGATCCTGGAGCTGTACATGAACCAGATCTACCTCGGCCAGCGCGCCTATGGCTTCGCCGCTGCAGCGCAGGTCTACTTCGGCAAGCCGCTGTCGGCGCTGTCGATCGCCGAATCCGCGATGCTCGCCGGACTGCCGCAGAACCCGAGCTACGCCAACCCGGTCACCAACTTCGCGCGTGCCCGTGCCCGGCAGGCACTGGTGCTCGCCCGGATGGAAAAGATCGGCCTGATCACCCCGGACGAGCGCACCGCCGCACTGGCCGAGACGCTGGCCATCCAGTTGCCCACGCACACCGAGGTCCACGCCGAATACCTCGCCGAAATGGTGCGCCAGGCGGTGGTGGCCCGCTTCGGCGAGACCGCGAACACGCAGGGCTACAAGGTCTACACCACCGTGCGCGCCGCCGAGCAGCAGGCCGCCTACGCCGCATTGCGCGCCACCGTGCTGGACCACGAGCGCCACCAGCCCTGGCGCGGCCCCGAAGCGCACGAGACGCTGCCTTTCCTGCGCGGTGTCGAACTGGAGCGCGCTGCGGCCCAGGCCTTGCGCGACCACCAGGATGACACCGACCTGCGCCTGGCCATCGTCACCGAGTCCACCCAGCGAGTCGTGACCGCACAGCTTGCCACCGGCGAAACCATCCAGCTGACCGGCGCCGGGATCGCCCGCGTGCGGGCCGCGCTGTTGCCGGACGCCCCCGAAGAGCGTGCGATCCGCCGTGGCGCCGTCGTCCGGCTGGAGCGGCGGGACTTCGGCTGGGCCATCGCGCAGTGGCCACAGGTGCAGGCCGCGTTCGTCGCGCTGGAACCAGCCAGCGGGCGGCTGCAGGCCCTCGTCGGCGGTTTCGATTTCACGCGCAGCCCCTTCAACCGGGCGACGCAGGCCTGGCGACAGGCGGGCTCCAGCATCAAGCCCTTCCTGTATTCCGCTGCACTGGAACAGGGCGTCATGCCGGACACCCTGGTCAACGATGCGCCGCTGCTCCCCACCGGCACCGGCGACACCGAAACCGCCGTCACCGGCTGGCAGCCACGCAATGCCGACGGCCAGTTTGATGGCCCGATCACCGTGCGGCAGGGGCTGGTGCGCTCGAAGAACCTTGTCAGCCTGCGCCTGCTGCAGCAGATCGGCCTGGGCAGCGCCCGCGACTGGATCCACCGCTTCGGTTTCGACCCGGCACGCCTGCCGAATGACCTGACACTGGCGCTCGGCTCGGGCAGCACCACACCGCTGCAACTGGCGCAGGCCTACGCCCTGCTGGCCAACGGCGGTCGGGAGACGACCCCGGTCTTCATCGACCGCATCACGAATGCACAGGGCGTGGTCGTGTTCCAGCCACCGCCTCTGCCTCCCCACGAAGCCGACAGCCTCGCCATTCCGGCGCGCAACGCCTTCCTCGTCAACTCGATGCTGCTGGACGTCACCCGCGCTGGCGGCACCGCTGCGCTCGCCCAGCGCACCCTGCAGCGCGGCGACCTCCACGGCAAGACCGGCACGACCAACGACGCCGTCGACGCCTGGTTCGCGGGCTTCCACCCCAGTGTCGCCGCGGTGGCCTGGGTGGGTTTCGACGAGCCGCGCAGCCTGGGCGAGCAGGCCTCCGGCAGCGCGCTGGCCCTGCCGATCTGGATCGGCTTCATGGACAAGGCCCTGGCCGGGGTGCCGGAAGCCACGCCGGTCGTGCCGGACGGCCTCGTGCGCGTCGGCGACGACTGGCGCTATGCCGAATGGGCGCAGGGTGGTCAGGTCGCGCGGATTGGCATCGACGCCGTACCCGCTGCGGCAAGCGCACCGCTGGCGGAGCCCGCTGCCTCCGCAGTGTCGGCCGCCGCAACGGCCCCTTGACTGGAGCTTGACCGCGGACCAGCGCGCTGGTCCAGGTGCGTCAGGTAGAGCCGCAGGTCGAACTCCAGCTGGTGGTAGTCCGGCGCCATGTGGCAGCACAGCGCGTAGAAGGCCTTGTCGTGCTCGCGCTCCTTCAGGTGCGCGAGTTCATGCACGACGATCATCTTCAGGAAGGCCGCCGGTGCCTCGCGGAACAGGCTGGCGATGCGGATCTCGCGCTTGGCCTTGAGCTTGCCACCCTGCACGCGCGAGATGGTGGTGTGGGTGCCGAGCGCGTGCTGGATGACCTTGAGCTTCTGGTCGTAGAGCACCTTGGTGACCGGCTCGGCGCTGCGCAGGTAGCGGCTCCGGAGTTCCTGGGTGTAGTCGTAGAGCGCCCGGTCGGTGCGGACCTCGTGCGGCTCGGGATGGCGCCGGGCCAGCAGCGCGCCCAGCTTGTCCTCGGCGACCAGTTCGAGCACCTGCGCCTGCAGCTCGGCCGGGTAGCCGCGCAGGTACTTGAGTGTGGTGGTGGCACTGGCGCTCATCGGGTGCCGTTCTGGGAAAGGTCGCGCGGGTCATCGAGCGACGCGGCGTTCAGCACCTTGCCCTCGAAGTCATAGGTGACGCGGAAGACCTTGCGCGTCTGGCCATCGAGCCAGCGCCAGTCCCAGACCTCTTCCTTCTTGAGCTGGAAGGCCTGCTTCTCGGCGGGCTGGCCCAGCAGCCGGCGCACCTCGGCCACGGTCATGCCCGGCTGGACCTTGGCGAAGTAGCTCGGGTGCAGCACCTGGCGCAGGCCGGTCATCTTGCCATCCTGGCCGATGGTGATGAAGTAGTTGGTGCTGCCTTCGGGCTGACGGGTGTACTCGAAGACCCGCGTGCCATCGTCCAGGCGCTGGATGTCGAGCGGCGTGCCGAACTCGCGCATCACGTCCATCTCGGTCGCGACGCCCTCTTCGAGCTTCGCAATTTTCTGCTGATCGCAGCCGGCCAGCAGCGCCGCGGCGGCCAGCAGGAGCGGCAGCACGCCGCGGGTGAACAGGTGTTTCATGGTGGTGGTGCGTTCAGAAAGACGGAATCGGCTTCAGCGGCCCGGTGAACGACTCTCGCGCCGGGGGACCGGGCAACGGTTCGAACTCGATGCGCTGTTCCGGCACGTCGCAGTCGGGCAACTGGTCCAGCAAGTGCCGGATCAGCGTCAGCCGGCCGCGGCGCTGGTCGTTGAAGTCCACCAGCGTCCAGGGGGCGGACTTCGTGTGGGTGGCGTCCAGCATCGCGTCGCGGGCGGCGCCGTATTCGCGGTACTTCAGGCGCGCCTTCAGGTCGATCGGCGACAGCTTCCAGCGCTTGAGCGGGTCGCTGCGGCGCTCGGCGAAGCGCTCTTCCTGCTCGGCCTGGTCCACGGTGAGCCAGTACTTGAACAGCAGGATGCCGTCGTCGACCAGCTGCTGCTCGAACACGGGCACCTGCTTCAGGAAGCGCTGCACCTCGTCCTCGCTGCAGTAGCCCATCACCTTCTCGACGCCGGCGCGGTTGTACCAGCTGCGGTCGAACAGCACGATCTCGCCGGCCGCGGGCAGGTGCGCGGTGTAGCGCTGGAAGTACCACTGCGTGCGCTCGACCTCGGTCGGCTTGGCCAGCGCGACGACACGGCACTGGCGCGGATTCAGGCAGTCGCTGACCGCGCTGATCGCCCCGCCCTTGCCGGCGGTGTCGCGGCCCTCGAAGATCACCAGCACGCGCTTGCCGTGGTGCGCGACCCAGCGGGCCAGGCGGTCGAGTTCCACCTCCAGCGGCTCCAGTGCGTCGGCGTAGTCCGACTTGCCGAGGCGGTCCTGGTCGGGGTGGTCGTCCGACTTCTTGCCGTTCTTGTCCTTGCCCATGGTCTGCGCTCCTTGTGTGCGTCCGTCCGTCAGTCCATCAGTCTGCCCGGCGGTCAACCGCGTGCGGCCGATTCGGCCAGCACGTCCTTGAGCAGCCGCGCCTTCGCCTTGCGGCCCTTGATGTTGCCCTTGCTCAGGCGCTCGGCCGCCTGGCGCGCCACCTTGGTGTCCACGGCCACATAGGTGTGGAAGTCGGTGACGTTGATCTTGCCGATCTGCGCTGACACATAGCCGGCCTCGCCGGTCAGTGCACCCAGCACGTCGCCTGGGCGGATCTTGTCCTTGCGGCCGCCCAGGATCTGGATGGTCTGCATCGGCGGCACCAGCGGGGGCGCATCCTCGACCTCGGCGTTGAACAGCTCCGCCAGCGGCGACCACACCGTCTCGCGGCCCTGCAGCACCTCGATGCGGCCGACGCGGCCCATCTCGTCCAGGCTGGCGAGGCTGAAGGCCAGGCCTTCCTCGTCCGCACGGCCGGTGCGGCCGACGCGGTGGATGTGCACCTCGGTGTCCGGCGTGATGTCGACGTTGATCACCGCGCCGAGCTGCGCGATGTCCAACCCGCGAGCGGCCACATCGGTCGCCACCAGCACCGAGGCACTGCGGTTGGCGAACTGGATCAGCACCTGGTCGCGGTCACGCTGCTCCAGATCGCCGTGCAGCGCCAGCGCCTCGAAGCCGGACGCCACCAGCACATCCACCAGATCGCGACAGCGCTGCTTGGTGTTGCAGAAGGCGATCGCGCTGTCCGGGCGGTATTTCTTCAGCAGCAGCGTCACGGCGTGCAGGCGCTGGTCCTCGGCGATCTCGTACCAGTGCTGGCGGATCTTGGACGGCGCGTGGACCTCCTTCAGCTTGATCTCCTGCGGCGACCGCATGAACTCGCGGCTCAGGTTGGCGATGCCTTCCGGGTAGGTGGCCGAGAACAGCAGGGTCTGGCGCTGGCGCGGGCACTGGCGGGCGATGGAGGCGATGTCGTCGTGGAAGCCCATGTCGAGCATCCGGTCGGCCTCGTCCAGCACCAGCGTGTTGAGCACGCCCAGCACCAGGCTGCCGCGCTCCAGGTGGTCGCCGATGCGGCCGGGCGTGCCGACGACGATGTGCGCGCCGTGGGCCAGGCTGTCGATCTGCGGGCGCATGGTCGAGCCGCCACACAGGGTCAGGATCTTGATGTTGTCCTGCGCGCGGGCCAGCCGGCGGATCTCCTGGGTAACCTGGTCGGCGAGTTCGCGGGTGGGGCACAGGACCATGGCCTGCACGTCCTGGCGCGCGACGTCCAGCCGCGCCAGCAGCGCCAGCGCGAAGGCCGCCGTCTTGCCGCTGCCGGTCTTGGCCTGCGCGATCAGGTCGTGGCCGGCGAGCGCGAGCGGCAGGCTCGCGGCCTGGATCGGGGTCATCCGGGTGTAGCCGAGCTGCTCCAGATTGGCCAGCATCGCCGGCGAGAGCGGCAGGCGCGAAAAGGAATCGGGGGCGTTCGTAGGTTCTTGCATGGGCGGATTATCCGGGCAGGCGAGAATGTCCCCCCATGCACCGCACCATCTTCGACACCCCCGGCGTCAACCGCGTCTTCCGGGCCCTCTCCGCGGCCATCCTGCGACTGTCCGGCTGGAAGGTCGAGGGCCGGCTGCCGGCCGATGTCGGCAAGTGCGTGGTCATCGCCGCCCCGCACACCAGCAACTGGGACCTGCCCTACACGCTGATGGTGGCCTTCGTGCTGGATCTGCGCATCTACTGGATGGGCAAGTGGCAGATCTTCCGCCCGCCCTTCGGTGGCCTGATGCGCTGGCTGGGGGGCATCGCGGTGCGCCGGGAAACCTCCAACAACCTGGTGGCCGAGGCGGCGCAGGCGCTGGTCGACGCCGACGGTCCGGTGCAGCTGATCGTGCCGCCCGAGGGCACCCGCAGCAAGGTGCGCTACTGGAAGACCGGCTTCTACTACATCGCCCTGCAGGCCCGGGTGCCGATCGTGCTGGCCTACCTCGACTACACGCGCAAGGTGGGCGGCGTCGGTCCGGTCTTTCACCCGACCGGGGACATCGACCGCGACATGGTCACCATCAAGGCCTTCTATGCCAACATCCGCGGGCGCCATGCCGACCAGTTCGATGCCCAAGCCTGAACACACCCGCCTTGCCGCACTGGCTGCTGCCGCCCTGCTCCTCCCGCTGGGGGCCGGCGCGACAGACCGGGTGCGCTGCCACGTCGACTACGGCGGCGAGACCCGCACCATCGAGGCCACCCCGGTGGCCAGTGCGCTGTCGGTCGCGCCGGTCGAGATCGGCTCCTTCTTCCGCTTCCGGATCGTGCTGCAGCGCACGCGCGGCCTGCCCGACGACGTCCGCATCGAGACCTTCGCCGACCGCGACGACGGGCCGGTGCTGATCCACCAGGGCCGCTACACCGCCCCGCAGCGCCAGGGCAGTCGCCCTGGCAGCGGCTTCACCGGACACCATGCCGTCTACGAACCGGTCCGCGATGGCGAACTGCAATATTGGTGCGAATGGAAACCATCCCGATGAGGATCCCCCTGCCCCGACCCGTCGCCGTGCTGGTGCTGACTGCCGCCCTCTGTGCAGGGGCCCAGGCCGGCCAGCCCCGCGCGCAGGACACCAGCGTGCGCCTGGTCTTTGCCGGCGACGTCATGCTGGACGATGGCCCAGGGCGGACCATCGCTGCGGGCGGCGATCCGCTGGCAGCCTTCGACGCCGTGCTGCGCGATGCCGACTACACGATCGGCAATCTGGAGTGCCCGATCGCCACCACCGGCCAGCCGATGGACAGCAAGATCTTCAACTTTCGCGCCGACCCGCGGGTGCTGCCGGTGCTGCAGGGTCGGTTTGACGCGCTCGCGGTGTCGAACAACCACGCCGGCGACTACGGCCGCGGCGCCTTCGTGGAAACCATGCAGCGCGTGAAGGCGGCGGGCATCGCGGTCTTCGGCGGTGGCGAGAACCTGCAGGCGGCGCACGCACCGCTGTGGATCGAGCGCAAGGGCCTGCGCATCGCCGTGCTGGGCTACAACGAGTTCAAGCCGCGGGCCTTCGAGGCCGGCGCCACCTGGCCGGGCGTCGCGTGGAGCGACGACCGCGAAGTCGTCGCCGACATCCGGGCCGCGCGGCGGGCGGGCGCCGATGTGGTGATTCCCTTCATGCACTGGGGCTGGGAGCGCGAACCCCACACCAGTGCCCGCCAGCAGCAGCTCGCCCGGCGCCTGATCGACGCGGGCGCCGACGCGGTGGTCGGCGGGCATCCCCATGTCACCCAGGGCGCCGACACCTACAAGGGCCGGCCGATCATCTGGAGTCTGGGGAATTTCGTGTTCGACGGTTTCGACCTGCCGCCAGCACGCATCGGCTGGGTCCTGCGCATGACGGTGGACAGACGCGGCGTGCGCGCCTGGGACACGGTGGAAGCGCAGATGGACGACGCCGGAACACCCGCACCACGCTGGGACCGCTACACGCCCTGCGGCTGGCGAGGTGAAACGACGGTCATGCGTTGTCAGGCACCGCCGCCACCGGAGCGCTGACTGTCGAAACTGACACGGGGGCCTTCTGGCAACTCGATCTTGACTTCGAGCACCTCGAGGTTGTCGTGCCGCTCCAGATGGACCTTGATGTCGTTCGGATGGATGGAAACGTATTTGGTCACCACGGCCAGCAGTTCGCGCTGCAGTGCGGGCAGGTAATCCGGGCTGGCACTGCGCGAGGTGCGCTCGTGCGCCAGGATGATCTGCAGACGTTCCTTGGCCACCGTCGCGGATTTCTGCTTTTCACCGAGCATGAATGATAGAAACCCCATGGGGTCACCTCGCGCCAAACAACCGCTTGAAGAAACCCGGCTTCACCAGTTCGATGAAGCGCATCGGCTTTTCTTCGCCCAGGAACCGCGCCACCACATCCTTGTAGGCCTCGGCAGCATCCGCTCCGGCCATGTGGATCACCGGCACGCCCTGGTTCGAGGCCTGCAGCACCACTTCCGACTCGGGAATCACGCCGATCAGCTTGATGCGCAGGATCTCGTGGATGTCCTCGATCGACAGCATCTCGCCGCCCTGGACCCGGGTGGGGTTGTAGCGGGTGATCAGCAGGTGCTCCTTGACGGGCTCACGGCCTTCGATCGCGCGCAGGGTCTTGGAGCTGAGCATGCCGAGGATGCGGTCCGAGTCCCGCACGGACGAGACTTCGGGGTTCGTCACCACCAGCGCCTCGTCGGCGAAATGCATGGCCATCATCGCACCCGTCTCGATGCCGGCCGGCGAATCGCAGACGATGTACTCGAAGTCCATCTCGGCAAGTTCCTGGAACACCCGGCCGACGCCTTCCTTGTTCAGCGCTTCCTTGTCCCGCGTCTGGGAGGCTGCCAGCACGAACAGGTTCTCGCAGTGCTTGTCCTTGATCAGGGCCTGCTGCAGATGCACTTCGCTGTTGATGACGTTGATGAGGTCATACACCACGCGGCGCTCGCAGCCCATGATGAGGTCGAGATTGCGCAGACCGACATCGAAATCGATGACGACCGTCTTGTGTCCCCTGATCGCCAGTCCTGAAGCAAAGCTGGCGCTGGTGGTGGTTTTGCCGACGCCTCCCTTCCCGGAGGTCACCACAATGATCTTGGCCATCCGTCGAGGTCCTTTCTGTTGACTTGTTTGTTATGTACTGACTTGGGGAAAACACCAGCCCTGAAAATGCAGCGCACGGTTCAGCCCTTGATGGGCTCGATGATCAGGGTGTCACCATCCAGCCGCACCTGGGCAGGTTTTCCGCGTACTTCCAGCGGCAGCGGCGGATCTGTCGTCTGGTATATCCCGGCAATGGAGATCAATTCCGGCTCCATGCACGTGGTGAATATCCGCGCATTCACGTCCCCGGTCGCCCCGGCAATTGCCTTGCCGCGCAGCGGAGCATAGACATGGATGCTGCCGTCCGCGATCACTTCCGCACCATGGTTGACCAGCGCGAGAATGACCAGGTCAGAACCCTTGGCATAGACCTGCTGTCCGGAGCGCAAAGGCCGATCGATCACCATGGCCACCGATGAACGCAAGGCGACCGGGGGCGCGATGGCGGGGGACCGCGCAGGCGACGGCCCCTCCTGCGGAGGCACCTCGCAGAGGCCTGCAGCCTGAGCTGCAGCCATCTGCGCGGGCGATCCGCCCCGGACCGCCACCGGTACCATGCTGTAGTTGAGCAGGAGTTCGATCAGTCCGCGAAAATCGATCTCGTCCGGAGAATCATGGATGTGCGCCAGATCGATCAGGACCGGGTCCTGATTGAAAAATTCGGTCGATGGCCCCAGGCGGGCCTTGAGTTGTTCTGCCAGTTCCGACAAGTGGGGCGACTTCACTACCAGAGCGACCAGCGTGAGCGTGGCGCTTTTCAGATCAAACACAGCAGGTGAATTTCCCGGAGAGGCTAGAGCCATGTGACATCAATCGACGGCAGGTAATTCGGCGAGTGTACCCATTCGATGGCACCGCAATGGCGCACCTTGCCACGCAAATGAGAACTGTAGCGAGAAGGGTCAACTGAATTATCAAAGCGGTGAATTTTCACCGTTACATTCAGTTTCCTCTTCACCCAGAAACCCGCCGCTCTGCCGCGCCCAGAGCCGCGCATACAGCCCCCCCTGCGCCAGCAGGCTCTGGTGGTCGCCCTGCTCCACGATGCGGCCCTGGTCGAGCACGATGAGCCGGTCCATCGCGGCGATGGTGGACAGGCGGTGGGCAATCGCCACCACGGTCTTGCCCTCCATCAGGGCGTACAGGCTGGCCTGGATGGCCGCCTCGACCTCGGAATCCAGGGCACTCGTCGCCTCGTCGAGCAGCAGGATGGGCGCGTCCTTGAGCATCACCCGGGCAATGGCGATGCGCTGGCGCTGCCCGCCCGAGAGCTTCACCCCGCGTTCGCCGACATGCGCGTCGAAGCCCTGGCGACCGGCAGGGTCGCTCAGCGTGCGGATGAACTCGCTGGCCTCGGCCCGGGCGGCGGCATCGACCATGGCAGCGTCTCCGGCATCGGGACGGCCATAGAGAATGTTGTCGCGCACCGAGCGGTGCAGCAGCGAGGTGTCCTGCGTGACCATGCCGATGTGCTCGCGCAGGCTGTCCTGCGCAACGCGGGCGATGTCCTGGCCGTCGATCACGATGCGCCCCGACTGCACGTCGTAGAAGCGCAGCAGCAGGTTGACGAGGGTCGACTTGCCGGCGCCGGAGCGGCCGACCACGCCGATCTTCTCGCCCGGGCGGATGCGCAGCTGCAGCCCCTCGATCACCGGGCGGTGCGGGCCGGAGGCGTCGTAGGAGAAGGTGACGTCATCGAACAGGATCTCGCCATGCGGCACCGCCAGCGGCGGCGCATCCGGCCGGTCGACCACGGTGCGCGGACGCGCGAGCGTGCCGATGCCATCCTGCACGGTGCCGATGTGCTCGAACAGCGAGGTCATCTCCCACATCACCCAGTGCGACATGCCGTTCAGGCGCAGCGCCATCGCGGTGGACGCCGCGAGTGCCCCCACGCCGACCTCGCCGCGCATCCACAGCCACAGCGCCACACCCGCGGTCGACACGATCAGGCCCATGCTCAGCAGGTGGTTGACCACCTCGAAGCCGCTGACCAGGCGCATCTGCCCGTGCACCGTGCCCAGGAATTCGCCCATCGCGCTGCGGGCAAAGCCGGCTTCGCGCCGCCCATGCGAGAACAGCTTGACGGTGGCGATGTTGGTGTAGGCGTCCGAGATGCGCCCGGTCATCAGCGAACGCGCGTCCGCCTGCTTCTGCCCGATGCGGGACAGGCGCGGAACGAAGTAGCGCACCGACAGCGCATACAGCAGCAGCCAGACCGCGAACGGCCACAGCAACCAGAGGTCGAGCCGCCCGGCCAGCGTGGTCATGGTGACGAAGTAGATGACCACGAAGACCAGGATGTCGCAGGTGATCATGGCGGTGTCGCGCACCGCCAGCGCCGACTGCATCACCTTCGCCGCCACCCGGCCGGCGAACTCGTCCTGGTAGAAGGACATGCTCTGGCCGAGCATCAGCCGGTGGAAGTTCCAGCGCAGGCGCATCGGGAAGTTGCCCGCCAGCGTCTGGTGCTTGAACATGGTCTGCAGCAGCACCAGCACGGTGCTGCCCATCACCAGGGCGGCCAGCCCGAACAGGCGGCCCCGCTGTTCGGCCCAGAGCTGCTGCGGCGGCGTGCGGCCCAGCCAGTCGACCAGATCGCCGAGCACCCCGAACAGGTAGGCCTCGAAGGCACCCGTGCCCGCGGTCAGCAGTGCCATGGCCAGGATGTAGGGGCGCACGCCAGCGGTGCAGCTCCACATGAAGCGCAGGAATCCGCGGGGTGGCGTGGCCATCTCGGCCGCCGGAAACGGATCGACCAGGCGCTCGAATTTCTCTAAAGCGAAAAACACTTCTTGGTTCTCTCTGCAACGTTCAAGGGCGGATTGTGGGGGCTGCGACACCACCATTACCCGGCTCCGACCAGACCACACAGACACTTGCGCCGGACCCGTCCAGACTGCAAGGCATGCAACACCACCACCCCCTCCCCACCGCTGCGGCACCCGACCTGCCGCGTCGCCAGATGCTGATGGCACTGGCCGCCATGGGCGCCGGCCCGGCCCTGTGGCCGACCACCGCCGCCGCGCAGGTCGCCCCGGTCTACGGCAACTTCCGCGGCGCCAGTCTGGGCGACAACGCCAACCTGAACGGCGCGGTCGCGTTCCCCGCGGGCCACGCCTTCAACACCGACATCAGCCGGGCCGTGGTCGATCCCGCGTCGGCCTCCATCCTGACCAGCATCGGCCTGACCGCCAACCTGCGCCCGGACTTCGGCTCCGGCACCTGGGATGGCGGGCCGATCGGCATCCCGTACACCGTCGTCTCGGGCACGCAGGCCAAGGTCGCCATCCGCTTCACGGCCTACGGCAGCGAGAGCGACCCTGGCCCCTACCCGGTACCCCGCACGGCGCCGATCGAGGGCGGACCGAACAGTGCCGGTGACCGCCACGTGATCGTCATCGACCGCGACAACCAGCGGCTCTACGAGCTCTACCGGGCGTTCCTGCAAGCCGACGGCAGCTGGAATGCCGACTGCGGCGCTGTCTTCGCGCTCGACAACATGGTGATCCGCCCGGGCGCCAAACCCGGCTGGACCAGCGCCGACGCGGCGGGTCTGCCGATCCTGCCCGGCCTGATCCGCTACGAAGAAGCCAGCAAGGGCGCTGGCGGCATCCGCCATGCGCTGCGTTTCACGGTCTCGAAGACCCGCAAGGCCTATGTGCCACCGGCCAGCCACTGGGCGTCCAGCAACATCAGCACGGCCCTGCCGCCGATGGGGGCGCGCTTCCGGCTCAAGGCGGGCTTTGTCATCCCGAGCACCTTCAGCAACGAGGCCAAGGCCATCCTGACAGCGCTGAAGACCTACGGCATGTTCGTCGCCGACCACGGCAGCAACTATTACCTCAGCGGCGTGCCAGATGCCCGGTGGAACAACAGCCGGCTGATCGCCGAACTGAAGACGGTCAAGGGCAGCCACTTCGACGTGGTCCAGATGACCGGACTCGTCAAGGGCTGAACCAACCGGGCCCGCCTCGGCGCCGGTCCGCGGCGTCAGCGGCCCTTCTTCGGCGCCACCTTCGCGCCGGTGACCCGCGGCGGCAGGCCGGTGTGCTGGGTCAGGATGCGGCCCGCCCCCGGCACCACGATCTTCGCCTTGCCCGCCGGCTTGGCGACCGAGGTCTTGATGCCGACCGGCGTCGAGTTCTTGCGCCGCGCACTCTGGTAGCTGCCGTCGGTGGTGGGCTGGTAGGTGGGGATCAGGTGGTGCTTGCCGTTGCCGATCAGATCGGCGCGGCCCATCTCGCTGAGCGCCTCGCGCAGCAGCGGCCAGTTGTTGGCGTCGTGGTAGCGCAGGAAGGCCTTGTGCAGGCGGCGGCGGCGGTCACCGCGCACGATGTCGACCTTCTCGGCGCGGCCCGCCTCGCGGCTCAGGCCCTTGAGCGGGTTGAAGCCGGAGTGGTACATCGCGGTCGCGGTGGCCATCGGGCTGGGGTAGAAGGTCTGCACCTGGTCGGCGCGGAAGCCGTTCTTCTTCAGCCAGACGGCGAGGTTCATCATGTCCTCGTCGCTGGTGCCGGGGTGGGCGGCGATGAAGTACGGGATCAGGAACTGCTTCTTGCCCGCCTCTTCGCTGAACTTCTCGAACAGCTGCTTGAAGCGGTCGTAGGTGCCGATGCCCGGCTTCATCATCTTGGACAGCGGGCCGCCCTCGGTGTGCTCGGGCGCGATCTTCAGGTAGCCGCCGACGTGGTGCGTGACCAGCTCCTTGATGTACTCGGGCGAGCGGATCGCCAGGTCATAGCGCAGCCCGGAGCCGATCAGGATCTTCTTGACGCCGCGCAGCGCCCGGGCGCGGCGGTACATCTGGATCAGCGGCTCGTGGTCGGTCTGCAGGTTCGAGCAGATGCCGGGGTAGACGCAGCTCGGCTTGCGGCACGCCGCCTCGATCTCGGGCGACTTGCAGCCGAGGCGGTACATGTTCGCGGTCGGGCCACCCAGGTCGGAGATGACGCCGGTGAAGCCCTTCACGCGGTCGCGGATGTCCTCGATCTCGCGGATCACCGAGTCCTCGGAGCGGCTCTGGATGATGCGGCCCTCGTGCTCGGTGATCGAGCAGAAGGTGCAGCCACCGAAGCAGCCGCGCATGATGTTGACGCTGAAGCGGATCATTTCCCACGCGGGGATCTTGGTCGTGCCGTCGTGGCCGCCCTGCTCGTCGGCGTAGGCCGGGTGCGGGCTGCGGGCATACGGCAGGTCGAACACCAGGTCCATCTCTTCGGTGGTGAGCGGGATCGGCGGCGGGTTGATCCAGGCGTCGCGCTCGCCGTGGCGCTGCACCAGCGCGCGGGCGTTGCCGGGGTTGGTCTCCAGGTGCAGCACGCGGTTGGCGTGGGCGTAGAGCATCTGGTCACTCTTGACCTGTTCGTAGGCCGGCAGGCGGATCACGGTGCGCTCGCGCGGCGGCATCTGCAGGCGGCCGGTGGCGCGCGCCGTCGGGATGAAGCGAATCGGCTGCACATGGCCTTGCGCAGCACCCGCGTCGCCGCCCTCCTCCTTGGCACAGGTCGTGCCTTGCTCGGCGGCCTGCTCGGAGGTGGTCTGGTACGGGTTGATGTGCGAGTCGATGCGCCCGGGCAGGTCGACCTCGCTCGAATCCAGCTCGAACCAGCCTTCGGCGCTCGGGTCGTTGGTGCGGCGCATGAAGGCGGTGCCACGCACATCGGTGATCTGCTCGACCGGCTCGCGCGCGGCCAGGCGGTGGGCGATCTCGACGATGGCGCGCTCGGCGTTGCCGTAGAGCAGCAGATCGGCCTTGGAGTCGACCAGGATCGAGCGGCGGACCTTGTCCTGCCAGTAGTCGTAGTGCGCGATGCGGCGCAGCGAGGCCTCGATGCCACCGAGCACGATCGGCACGTCGTTCCACGCTTCCCGGCAGCGCTGGGCGTAGACCAGCGAGCTGCGGTCGGGCCGCTTGCCGCCAAGGCCGCCGGGGGTGTAGGCGTCGTCACTGCGGATCTTGCGGTCCGCGGTGTAGCGGTTGATCATCGAATCCATGTTGCCGGCGGTGACGCCGAAGAACAGGTTCGGCTTGCCGAGCACCTTGAAGGGGTCGGCGCTCTGCCAGTCGGGCTGGGCGATGATGCCGACGCGGAAGCCCTGCGCCTCCAGCATCCGGCCGATCACGGCCATGCCGAAGCTGGGGTGGTCGACATAGGCGTCGCCGGTCACCAGCACGATGTCGCAGGAATCCCAACCGAGCTGCTCCATCTCGGTGCGGCTCATCGGCAGGAACTTGGCCACACCAAACCGTTTGGCCCAGTACGGACGGTAGCCGTCCAGGGCTCTGGGCGCGCGGGGCATGGTGGGGGCGGTCAGGGTGGCGGCCAAGGCAGGGCTCTCGATGCGTGAAGAAATCAACCTTCGATTGTCTTCGGTCGAGGCCCGCACCGCCAGCACGGATTGAATTCACCTTCCGAACCGGCGGGCACCCGCCCGCCACCCAGGCCGGCCGCAGCGCCGCTTCAGACGCAGAGGTGGCGGCGCATCCGTGCGAGGCGCTTTTCACCGACACCCTTGATGTCGAGCAGGTCGTCGATCGACGCGAACGGACGCACGGCGATCACCGCCCGGGCCAGCGCGCGGTTGAGGCCGTCGATGGCCACCAGTTGCGCCTCGGTCGCGAGATTGACGTTCAGCAGATGCGCGTGCACGGGCCGGATCCTGGGCTTGGCCACCGGGAGCGGGGTCACTGCCAGTGCCGGTGCCGGTGCCGGTGCCGGTGCCGGTGCCGGTGCAGGCGCCGGTGCAGGCGCCAGCGCCACCGCACGGTGATCGCGCGTCAGCAGACCGTCCGGCGTCCATTCGCGCAGCATCAGCACCAGTTCGGACGCTGCGTCGGTCGGCTCGGTCCAGAGGTGGTCGCCCAGGCCATCACAGCCGGTCTGTCCGCCGAGTTGCCCGACATGGAGGGTACCGAGGCACTGTCCGGCAAACGCGCCGCCCGCATAGGGTTGCGCCAGTGCCCACAGCTCCAGGCACAGGCTGCCGCTGAAGTTGTCCGCAGGGCGCGGATTGGTGACGGCCACGGGATCGATCTGCAACCCGCCCACCACCGGCCGGGCCACCAGCGCATGCGCGCCCACCAGGGTCGGCTGCAGGAACGACTGTGTCATCGCGAAGATGCGGGCATCCCACTCCACCGCCTGCCCGTCAGGGCCGGGCACCGACAGCGTGAACACCATCTGCCAGTCGGCCTGACCGGAAGGCACGGCCGCGGCGACCACCTCTTCGACCAGTGCAGTCCCTGCACCGTCCAGCCTGGCGCAGACCTGCGCGACGAGGATGCGCGATGCCGTCCCGGCGGCCTCGGCGGGCTGGGCCCACAGCGCCAGCAGCACCTCGGCAGGCCCCCCGGCGACCTCCGCCCAGAGCGTGATCTGGTCCCCGTCCAGGCGATAGCCGTGGGCGCCTGCGATGTACGGTGCAGTGCGCAGTGCGGCTTCGGCGTGGTCTGTGGCGAGTCCGGAAGAAAGTGGAGCGTTCAGGAAGGTCATGTGCGGTGTCGAGCCGGAGGGCTCCCGATGGCTTGTCAAAGCGCTCAAGGGTAATCCCGAAGCGTGGTCATTTTCATGACTTGACGCGGACTCGTCATAAATAAATGCATTCAAATCGCACCAAGATAGTGCCTATTGATGACAAAACCAGATCAATACCGCCGATCGCACAAACAAGGTGCACGCACCGGGGGGATCGGGCCCGGACACCGGCATGCGTGCGATGCGCATCACTGGAGTGCGGTCGCGGGGATGCCTTATGCTGCGAGCCACTTTTCGGCATCTCGCGCGAGGCCGGCCAACCGGTCGACACCGCGTTCCGACCACGGATCGCGACGCCGAGGCTGCGCCGGGTGATCCGCGGGGGATGCCTCGTCCACGCCACGCTCAGGAGCACGCCATGGCAACACCCAACTATTCCTACGAAAAACGTCAGCGCGAACTCGCCAAGAAGCGGAAGACGGAAGAGAAGCGCAATCGCAAGTCCAACCCCGGCCGCGACGATGGCCAGGTCTCGGCCGATCCGTCAGCACCCGCCGAGGGCGGCCCCCCGCCACAGTCCGGCACGGGCGAGACTGCCAGCGCAGGCTGATCCCCGGCCGGGGTGATCCGGTCAGGCCTGTCGACCGGCCTTGCGCCGGCCGAACAGCACCACGCCCAGTCCGGCCGCCAGCATCATCTCCAGTGCAGGTTCAGGGACGGGGGCGATGGTTTCCCCGATGCGAAGCACCTGGGTCACGTCCCAGCCCAGTTCCGCCAGACGGACCTGGGCGTGGTAGCCATCACTGAAGGTCACCTGCACATACGCATGGCGCAGCGAGGCGCCGCTGAAGTCCAGGTTCTGGCTGTCGACCTCCCCGGTCGGCGCATGCACGATGCGGTCCAGATCCAGCCCGTCGAAGGTCCAGGTCTCCTGACTCGCCAGTTGCAGGCCGGACCAGACCTGCGACGAGTAATGGGTGCTGCTGCCAGCCAGACGGTCCGCGTGGTGGCCGTCGCTGAGATAGTCCTCCCATACGCCAGCACCATCCTCCTGCGCACCCATCGAATAGGTAACACCTGTCACCAATATCCCGGCATCGGACTGGTTCAACACCGTCCCCGCCTGCAGATACCAGTCTCCGTCCAGCGTCACCGTCGCCGCGTGCAACGTCTGGGCCTGCCCCGCCATCGAGATCGAAGCGGCAATCAGTGCCGTGATCATTTTGCTGTTCATACCAGTTCCCGTGTTTACCCAAGGCTGCGTGGCTCAGACCTTGAGCTATTTATGTTTGAAGATCAGTGTCTGCCACTGGCTCCAACCGTAACGGGATCGCACGGCATTCTTTCATTCGCTCACCCCTTGAATGCGGGGAGTTCCAGCGCCTGACTGCGCACAATGACTGAGTAATTCACGGTCGTAACCCCCTGTTTCGCGGGGTTTCAGGCCTGTTGCACCATGTATTTGTTCATTCCAGGGGCTGACTGGCTGGGGGAAGCCCCAGAGCTGCAGGCTCACCCGATCAGCCACTCGTCACGCAGACGCCGCATGAATTCAGGGGCCGGAACCGGCCGACCCAGCAGAAATCCCTGCGCCACATCGCACTGCTGCTGGGCCAGGAAGTCGAGTTGCGCCTGCGTCTCCACGCCTTCGGCGACCAGCCCGACCTCCAGACTCCGCGCCAGGGCGATCATCGCGGTCACCAGCCGCGAACTGCCTGCATCGTGCGGCACGTTGACCAGGAAGGATCGGTCGATCTTGAACCGCTGCACCGGCAGGTCGCGCAGGTAGGACAGGCTGGAATAGCCCACCCCGAAATCGTCGATCGACACACCGACACCCAGATCGGCGAGTCGGTCCAGCAGCCCGCGGGCCTGCACGGTATCGGTCACGGCGGAACTCTCGGTGATTTCCAGCTCCAGCAGGGCGGCCGGCAACGCATGCCGCGCCAGCGACTCCCGCACCGCGCTGACGATGTCGTCGTCCACCATCTGCCGGCTCGCCAGGTTCACCGCCACGGACAGCGGCCGGCCGGCCACCGCCTGCCAGGTGAGCGCGTGGCGGCAGGCCTCGTCCAGCACCCAGCGGCCGATCGGCACGATCAGCCCGGACTCTTCGGCCATGGGAATGAACTCGGCTGGCGAGACCATGCCCTGGCTGTGGTGGTTCCAGCGCAGCAGGGCCTCGGCGCCGACCAGCACACGGGTGCGGCAATCGAACTGGGGCTGGAAGTACAGCTCCAGCTCCCGGCGCTCCAGCGCCCGGTGCAGATCGACTTCGAGCTGGAGCTGTGCGGGCGAGTGCTGACGGTCCTCGCGGCGGTGGACGTGCAGCTGGCTGCGTCCGGCGTTCTTGGCCACGTACATCGCCGAATCGGCCTGGCTCATCAGGGTGATGCCATCCACGCTGGCCAGATCCTCTTCGCCCTCGACCCCGGTGATGCCGATGCTGCCGCTCACGCGCAGCCGGTGGCCATCGATCTCCAGGGGCTCGGACAGCAGCCGGAGGATGCCGCGGGCGTGTTCCTCGATGTGGCGCAAGGCCTCGGGCTCGACCAGCAGCACCGCGAACTCGTCGCCGCCGAGGCGGGCCAGCACGGCCTTGTCGTCCAGCGCTCCGCGCAGGCGTGCGGCGATCTCGAGCAGCACCCGGTCCCCGACCAGGTGCCCGAGCGTCTCGTTGATCTTCTTGAACCGGTCCAGGTCGATGATCATCATGGCCAGCGGCACCGAAGTCCCGGTGGCCGCGCTGGCACGCAATTCGGTCAGCGCCTGCGCCAGTCGCTTCTGGAACACCTCGCGGTTGATCAGGCCGGTGAGTCCGTCATGCTGCGCCAGCTTGCGCATCGCCGCCGCCGCGCGCAGGCTCACGCTCTGGTCGCGCAGCAGGCCCAGCCATTCACCACGCGGCGCGGCGGGTCCGAGCGGCCGGCAGGTCAGTGACACCGGGAAACCGGACCCGTCCGCACGCAGCGCCCGCAACTCGATGCGGACATCCTCTGCATGCGATCCCGCGTGGACCAGCCCGCGCAGGCAATCCAGCAGCACGGTCCGGTCCGCCGGATCGATCAGGTCGAGCAGCGGCTGTCCGCACAGCGACCGGCGCTGGAACATGCCATGCGCGGCGGGATTGGCCGCCAGCACGCGGCTGTCGGCGTCGAAGGTGATGATGCCCTCGGTGCTCTGGTCGATCACGCCGCGCAGGCGGGCACTGTCGGATTCGGCCTGCTGGTCCATGGCGCGAACGACCTCCGCCGACCGGTCTACCCGGCGCTGCATCTGGCGCAGGGTCATGGCCAGCACCAGCGTGCCCAGCGCGCCCGACAGCAGTACCAGCAGCGCCTCGGGCCGCAGCAGATACAGGTCGGGATCCTGGTGCAGCGACAGCATCCACAGCCGCTGCCCCACCTCGATCACGTAGCGCCGTTCCAGTGCCGGCCCGCGCAGCGGGTCCAGCCATGGCCGTGCCACCAGACGGCCATCGGCGCCGCCCCCGCCCTCGAACAGGATGATCTCCGGCTGCCCGCTGCCACCTTCTGTCGTCCCGATGTCGCTGAACTTCACCTGGTAGGGCAAGGTGACCCCCTCGGGCATCACGTTGGCGATCAGCCGACCCAGATCGACGGACACGTTGACCTGACCCAGGAACCACTGGCGACGCAGCGCGACCGAGCCCGGTTCGCCCTGGCCGCCGGTCTGCCGGTAGACCGGTACCCCGATGTCGATGCCCTCGAAGCCTTCGGGCAGTCGATACGGCGGTGTCAGCGTGCAGACATTGTTGTCGCGTGCCAGTTCGATCCACCGGGCGCGGTCGGCATCGACCGCCGGATCGGCCTGCGGGCCGCTGTCACCCGGCTGGCGGTAGCGCGTCAAGAGCCGACGGCTTCCGGCATCCCAGACATCCAGGTGCACGGAGACCACCTCCGGCAGGTTCTCCCGCACCTGGAGGATGTCGTAATGGGTCTTGAACTCGGCCTGCGACACGTCCTCGCTGGACAGGAACAGGCCCTGGAAACTGAGGGCCACATCGACCAGACGCTTCACGTGGCGGTCGAACAGCAACTCCCGGGCCTCCCCGAACGCAGTGAAGCGCGCCTGCGCATCCTGTGCCAGGCGACCCGCCACCATGCCCCAGGCCATCAGCGTGACCACGCACCCCAGCGCAATCAGCCCGCGACCGAGCCACCGGCTGATCCGGGCATCACCGGGTACGCCGTACCCGTCCTGTCTGGCTGTTCTGTCGGTCAAGAGCGTCCTCGTCCATCCCCCTCGCGGTACCGGGACATCGGCAGTGCCTGTGAAACCTGAAGTCGCGCCCCCCTGTCAGGCCGCCACCCCACCACGCCAGAGAAGCCGCGATTGTCAAGACCTTCGCGGGAAGGTGCACGTTTATTCGTCCCTCGGGAACGGCCCGGTTCACGCGAACCAGATCTTAAGACGGGGCACGGATCGTACAAAAAGTCACACACTTCCGGTTATTCTTACAAATAGACACCCTTAGAACAAACAGACACAACCGGTCGTCCCGCCACCGAATTCCCCGAACTGCACATGCTGCGCACCCACTCTCGCCATTCCCCTCCCCTGTTCCGATGTGGTTCGATCGGCACGGTCCTGCTGCTGTCGGCCGCTGGCAGCCATGCCGCAACGCGCGCGCCGATGCTGAGCGTGTCCCTGGAAAGTCCGCTCGGCCCGGCCTGGGCCTGGACCCTGGTGGTCGTGATGATGGCCATCGTCGTGCTGCTGGCGGCCTACACCTTCCGCCACTACTGGTTCTCGCTGAACCGGCTCTTCGGCGACCAGCGCCACCCCTACGCCAGCATCGTCAGCGCCGACTGGCCGCGCGTGACCATCTTCGTGGCCGCCCACAACGAGGAGGCGGTGATCGAGGACTGCCTGGTCAACCTGATGGGCGTGGACTACCCCGCCGACCGCATGCTCGTGGTGCCGGTGAATGACCGATCGAAGGACCGCACGCGGGAGATCATCGACGAGGTCGTCACCCGCTACCCGGGGCGCATCCGGCCGTTCCACCGCACGGACGGCAAGCCCGGCAAGGCGGCCGCACTCAAGGACGCCACCGAAACGGTGGACACCGACTTCATCATCGTCTTCGACGCCGACTACCTGCCCTCCAAGGGCCTGATCCGGCGGCTGATGGCGCCCTTCTTCGACCCGGAGGTCGGCGCGGTGATGGGCCGCGTGGTCCCGCAGAACTGCGGCGCCAACCTGCTGACGCGGCTGCTCGACCTGGAGCGCTCCGGCGGCTACCAGGTCGACCAGCAGGCGCGCATGAACCTGGGGCTGGTGCCGCAGTACGGCGGCACGGTGGGCGGCATCCGGCTGTCGGCCCTGCATGCCGTGGGCGGCTGGCACGACGACGTGCTGGCCGAGGACACCGACCTCACCTACCGCCTGCTGCTCGGCAGCTGGAAGACCATCTACCAGAACCGCGCCGAGTGCTACGAGGAGGTGCCGCAGAACTGGTCCGTGCGCACGCGCCAGATCAAGCGCTGGGCCAAGGGCCACAACCAGGCCATGTGGCGCCACACCATCGCGCTGCTGCGGCAGTCGGACCTGAGCTGGCGCGAGCGCATCGACGGTGCACTGCTGCTGGGCGTCTACATCATGGCGCCGGTGCTGATCATCGGCTGGGTGGTGAGCCTGCTGCTGTACTTCACGGTCTCGGTGCAGTGGATCGCGCCGGCCCTGCTGCTGCTGGCGTTCATGTCCCACGGTGCGCTGGGCAACTTCGCCGCCTTCTTCGAGATCGCGGCCGCGACCCACATGGACCGCTCGCACAACCGCATCCGGCTGCTGGCGTTCAACTGGCTGGGCTTCATCGTCAGCGCGGTGGCGATCGCCCGCGGCGCGCTGGAGCAGATGGTGCTCGACCGCATCGGTGCCCCCAAGTTCCAGTGGGACAAGACCATCCGCTACCGCACCGCGGCACCGAAACCGGGAGCACAGGCATGAGAACCACCCTGCTGCTGATCCTGCTGACGCTGTGCATCGTGCTGCTGCCGCTGGTGCCGGCCTTCCGCGAATGGCGCAAGCCGACCGACGTGACGCCGCTGCCGATCGACGAGACCGATGCACTGGAACCCGAGTACCTGGCCCGGCGCTTTTCGGGCCTGATCGGGCCGGCGCTGGAGAAGGGCCAGATCGAACTCGGCGGCGTGCCGCTGGTCCACCTGCCGGCCAATGCCATCCACGCGCCCTGGCCGCTGAACGACCAGGAGATCCGCTCCGGACGCACCCGGCGCATCTGGCACACCGATGGCGACTGCATGCTGCCCGAACGGCTGCACTGCCTGGCCGAGATGTCGGCCCGCGGGGCCATGCGCTCGGCCGCCGGCCACACCTACCGGGCGCTGCTGAGCGGTGCACAGCTGTCGCTGTCGCCGCGCACCCGGGTCATCCGCTGGGCCCACGCCCGCAGCATGGCCATCGGTGACCACTGCCAGCTGCCCGCCCGCATCAGCGCCACGCAGGTGCTGATGGTCGGACGCGAGGTGAGCTTCTCGCTGCTGCACGCACCCGCCATCCGGTTCACCGGCCAGGCCGCGGCCGACTGGATCATTCCACCGGACGGCCGCTGGTCGATCGGCACGTCGGACGGTGTGCGGTGGGACGCCGTCACCGGCATCGGCCGGGTGCCGGGCCTGCTGCACGTGCCGCCGCTGCGCCGCTGGCGTGGCGATCTGGTCGCCGCGCACCACCTCTCGCTCGGCGAGGGCTGCGAGGCGGAAGGCAGCCTGCGCGCCGGCTCGCTGAACATCGGGGCCGGCTGCACCATCCAAGGCGGGCTGATGGCACCGGGAGAAATCTATCTGGCCGCCGGCGCGCAGGTGCAGTCCTCGATCGTGTCGGAGACGCTGGTCGTGCTCGGTGCCGGCTGCGTGATCGGCGTGCCCGGCGCGCACGCGACCGTGCGCGCGCCGCGGGTCGAGATCGGCAAGGGCGTCGTGGTGCACGGCACGGTCTGGTCCGGCCAGCGCCTGCAGGCGGTGGGTCACCCGGACGACCGGGACCTCGATCCGATGGACGAGTCCGGCCTCGGGGCACTGGTGCGCTGGAACAGCGTCTCCGGACGCGGTCTGGCGAACGCGGATCTGAAGATCCCCCCGCTGCGGCAGTGGGGCGGTGATCTGGTCTGCCAGGGGGACCTGGAACTGGGCGCACGCTGCCATGCACGCGGCAGCCTGAAGGCCTACGGCGACCTCGGACTCGGCGCCGGGGTGCGGGTCGATGGCAGCGTGGTCGCGCAGGGTGATGTCCTGGTCGGCGCGGGCAGCACGGTGGGTGGCTCGGTGGTGTCGGAAACCGCGGTCGTGCTCGGCCCGGGCTGCACCATCGGCACCCCCGAGCGGCACGCCACGGTCTGCGCACCCCGCATCGAGATCGCCCTCGGCGTGGTCGTGCACGGCACGGTCTGGGCAGGTGCCAGCGGCGATGCGGTGGGGTCGCTGCAGATCGGCGCCGATGTCGACCTTGATGCGCACCTGACCGATCTGCCACACCAGCCGGCACTGCCGGGGAGGGCTGCCGCATGAGCGCCGGAATCATGGCCCGGATGGCCGCATGGAACTGGGGCCGTCTGCTGATGGCGCTGGCACTGGCCGGCGCCGCCGCCGGCACCTGGTGGCAGGTCCGGTCCGCCCGCCTGCCGGACAACGTGCAGCAGATCGTCCTGCTGCTGCCCGATGCCGAATCGAACGACCCGGTCCAGGTGCAGGCCTGGCAGGACGCCGCCGAGGAACTCGGCATCCACCTCGTCCCCCGGACCGCCTCGCAGGTGATGCGCGCCGGTCGCCAGGCGCAGGGCACCGCCTTCATCCTGCCCGACACCCTGCACCGCCGCATGAGCGACGTGCTGATCGGCCACCTGCGCGAGCGGGTGCGGGCCGGTGACACGCTGATGCTGGTGCATGACGCCGGCCTGTCGGACATCGACGGCCGCTACCGTTCGGAACGCTCGCGGCTGTCGGATCTGGCGGGCGTGCAGTACGGGCTGTATGGCGAACTGAAGACCGGCATGCTGCGCGACACCCCTGCCTGGGTGCTGCCGGAGCAGGTGCAGGCGCTGGGCATTCCACCGGGCAAGCTGGTGCGCGGCGCAGAAGGCCGCCCGCAGACCAGCGCGCAGCCGGCGCCCGGCCCGGACGAGCCACTGTCGATCGCAGGCTACGTCTACGGCGAGCTGAAGTACCCGACCTTCGTCACCCGCGGCCACTACGACGGCACCCGGCTGATGACCACCGCCGATGGCAGCCTGCTGGCCGGACTGCACCGCTTCGGCGCGGGGCAGGTGCTCTTCGTCAACCTGCCGCTGACGCAGCTGAAGGTGCGCACCGACGGCCTGCTGCTGCACAGCTTCCTGCAGTACTACGCCGAGCGCGTGGTCGGCACGCCGCAGCTCTCGCCGATGCCGCAGGGCCGCGGCGCCGTGGTGATGAACTGGCACATCGACGACCGCAAGGCCCTGCCGGCACTGGAGCGGGCCGCCGAGATGGGCGCGTTCAAGCAAGGCCCCTACTCCATCCACTTCACCGCCGGCCCTGACGTCAACGAGGAAGGCGACGGCAAGGGCATGGACATGGCCAACAACCCGCAGGCGCAGGACTGGGTGCGCCGCCTGGGGGCGGCCGGTCACGAGATCGGCAGCCACGGCGGCTGGATCCACAACTGGTTCGGCTCGCGGGCCGACAAGCTCGACCGCGAGGTGGCCGCCTCGCTCATCGAGCGCAACTCCTCGCTGCTGCTGGAAGTGGGCGGCAAGGCGGTGCACGAATACTCGGCCCCCGTGGGCAACCACCCGACCTGGACCACGGCCTGGCTCAGGAAGCGCGGCCTGCGTTCGTACTACTTCACCGGCAACACCGGCATGGCGCCGACCCGCAGCTACCAGGACGGCGTGCGGCCGCTGCCGGACATCTGGTCGTACCCGGTGCTGAACTTCGGCGTCTATGCCTCGTTCGAGGAAGCCAAGGCCGACCAGATGCCGGAAACCGAGGTCGCCGCCTGGCTGACCGACGTGAACCGCTTCTGCGCCGACCACCGCACGCTGCGGCTGGTGTATTTCCACCCGATCGGGCTGGTGATGTACCCGCAGGCCTTCCAGCGCTGGCTCGAGAACGGCAAGGAACTCGCCGACCAGGGCCGCCTGCGCTGGATGACGATGGCCCGGTACAGCGAATTCGCCAACCAGCGTCTGCGCACCCGCTGGACGCTCGTCGACTCCAGCCAGAGCGCCAGCCTGCCCAGCCAGCAGCTCGAAGCCCACCACCCCCAGTCGCTCGACGGCATGACCTGGCTGCTGCCGCGCAGCCGCTACGGCCCGCCGACCATCGCCAGCGGCCAGGCCGTCATCGACGAGATCGACGGCCAGTGGCGCGTGGTCGCCGGCCCCGGCACCGGACTGCGGCTGCACCTGCCCCTGGAGCCGCGCGGCGCCAGGGCGCCCTCCTGAACCCCCACCACATGACCTGCACTCCAGCACGCCCTGCCATGCAACGACCCATCCTCATCTCCGTCGGCACCCGTCCTGAAATCATCAAGATGGCGCCCGTCCACAGCGAACTGCGCCGCCGCGGCCTGCCCGTGGCCTGGGTCCACACCGGCCAGCACCGCGAGATGGCGCAGCCGCTCTACGAGTTCTTCGGCATCGCGCCGGAGCACGAGGTCACGCTGGAGCGCCGCAACGGCCAGCTCTCGCACCTGAACGCGCTGCTGCTGGAGGGCCTGTCCACCGTGTTCGAGCAGGTGCAGCCACGCGCCGTGCTGGTCCACGGCGACACCACCAGCACGCTGGCCTCGGCACAGGCCGCGTTCTACCAGGGCGTGCCGATCGGCCATGTCGAAGCCGGCCTGCGCACCTTCAACCACCGCGAGCCCTTCCCCGAAGAGATGAACCGCGAGCTGACCGCGCGCCTGGCGCACTGGCATTTCGCGCCGACCGCCAAGGCCGCGATCAACCTGCGCAACGAAGGCGTGCGCCCGCCCGGCATCCACACCGTCGGCAACACCGCCGTCGATGCTGCGCTGGCCGGCACGGTGCGCGTGGAATCCCTGCTCGCCGACGGCCACGCCGTGCTGCCGCCCGAGCTGGACGGGCTGCGCGAAGGTCTGGCGCACCGCCAGTGGCGCCTGGTCACCGTCACCGCCCACCGCCGCGAGAACTGGGGTGAAGGCATCGAGAACATCGCCCGCGCCGTGGCAGACCTGCTGGACGCACACCCGGATCTGGCCGTGGTCTGGCCGGTGCACGGCAACCCGGCCGTGAGCGACGCGGTGCAGGCCGCGCTGGGCGAGAAGGCCCGCCGCCTGGAAGGCCGGCTGACGCTGTGTGCGCCGCTGGAGTACCCGGCGCTGCTCTGGTGCCTGCACCACAGCGTGCTGGCGCTGACCGACTCGGGCGGCATCCAGGAGGAAGGCGCGGCGCTGTCCTGCCCGGTGCTGGTGCTGCGCAACACGACGGAGCGGCCCGAGCTGATCGATGCCGGCGCTGGCGTCATCGTCGGCACCGACCGCCAGCGCATCGTGCAGACCGTGTCGCACCTGCTGCGGGACGCCACGGCGCTGCAGCGCATGCGCGACGCCGTCAATCCGTTCGGCAACGGCACCACGGCGCAGCAGATCGCCGATGTGCTGCAGCACGACCTGGGGATCTGAGATGCGTGCGGCCACCCTGACCCTGCTGCTCGCGCCCCTGCTGTGCAGCGCCGCCCAGGCCGACGAGGCGCCCCCTGTCCGCCGCGGCCAGATCGAAGTCGGCCGACAGGACAGCCGGCACAGCGCCGGCCTGCCCGGCGGCCGGGCAACCCACCTGCGTGGCAACTGGGCGCTCGGCCAGGACACGGTCCTCAACGCCGAGCTGCTGTCCGAGCGGAAGTTCGACGCCAGCGGGGGCGTGGCCGCTGTCGGTGCCACCCGGAACCTCGACCAGGACTGGTTCGCCAGCGCCACGCTGAGCCGCGGCTGGGGCGGCCCGAACTGGGCACGCCACCGCATCGACGCGTCCGTCTCGCGCAAGTGGGGCGCATCGCGGCAGTTCGTCACCACGCTGGGCGGCTACCGGGCCAACTTCGACGCCGGCCGCAGTGACCGGGGCCTGCGCGTCTCGGCCAACTACTACCTCAACCACTTCGTCGTCTTCGAGGGCGGCGCCACCTTCAACACCAGCCACCCCGGCCAGGTGCGCTCGCAGATGCCCTACCTGGCGGTGACGCTGGGCACGCCAGGGCTGCAGTTCCTCAGCCTGCGCGCCAGCCGCGGCAGCGAGGCCTACCAGAGCGTCGGCACGGGTGCGCAGCTGGTCGATTTCGACAGCCAGTCGCTCAGCCTCGACTGGCGCTACTGGCTGGCGCCGGACTGGGGCATGACCGTCCACGCCGAGCGCTATCTGAACCCGAGCTACAGCCGCACCACGGTCGGCGGTGGCCTGTTCCTGCAGTTGTGACCCCACGGAGTGCCCTTGTCCATGTTCCGCAGATCCGCCCGCCCCGCCCGGCCTGACTTCCAGCATTCGGTGGTCCACGCCGTGCTGGGCGAACTCACCCCGCGCGGCGCCCGCGGCGGTCGGGTGCAGATGCACCGCTCGATCTGGGGCCTGCACCTGCCGCCGAACCGGCTGGCCGGGTCCGTGCTGCTGGCCCTCGCGCTGACGGCGGTCATGGTGCTGCTGCGCGAGTCGATCGCCACGCTGTGGTCGACCGAGCTGCTCTGGTGGCTGACCCGCCTGGAACTGTCCGGGCGCTTCACGGCCGTGGCGGAGCACGGCCACCTGCCCTTCCAGATCGCTACCCCGGTGGTCACGCTGTTCGTCAGCGCGCCGCAGACCACGACGCTGATGTTCAACGCCATCGGCGTGGTGGCGGTGTGGTGGCTGGCGGGGATGCTGCCCGACGTGGCGCGCCCCGGCTGCTACCTGCTGCGCTTCGCCGCGATCATCCACGGCGCCGCGGTGCTGTTCTTCTGGATCTGGCCGGCGAGCTTTCCGCACTCGGTCAACGAGCATGTCGGCAATGGCCTGCAGCAGTGCTGGGCGCTGATGCTGCTGGCGCCGTGGATCCACCTCTGCACCTATTACCTGTTCGCCGTGACCTGGGGACAGCGGATCGCGCTGACCGCGCTGACCTGGGCCTACCTCTTCCTGCTCGCGCCGCTGCTGCTGGCCCTGCACGCCCTGGTGCTGCACGCCTGGGGACTGCTCGCCATGCCGCTGCTGCACCTCCTGTTCGGCGTGATGGTGGCCATCATCGGTTTCGTGGCGATCTATGGCTGGGCCATGAGCTGGGCCAACGCACGCCTGCAATCCACGCCCATCCCCTGAAAGCCCATGCTGCCCATGTCCGCCATCCTGACCTCCCTGCAGTTCCTGCGGCATCTGCCGTGGCGCCTGACCGCTGCAGTTGCAGCGGCCACCTTCGTGCTGGCTCCGGCCGGTGCACAGGTCAGTGCCAGCACGCCCCCGATGGACAGCCTGTGTCCGCCGGGGGCGCTGGTGGACGCGGCGTTCCGCGACGCCGCCGTGCTGACCATGCGGCAGCTGGTCGTGCGGGCACCGAACCAGCCCAGCCATGGCGCCGTGCGCCGGGCGCTGGCCCCTGCCCACCTCGATGCCCAGAAGCGCCCCTGGTACCACATCGCCGCCTACGAGGGCAACCTCGGCCTGATCGGCGCGCTGCGGGTCGATCCCAGCCTGCGCACCGAGGCCGCGGACTGGCTGCGCTGGCAGGTGCGCCACCTGCCGCTGCGCGGGCTCGACCAGGGTGTGCTCTACGACCGCTGGGTACTCGCCGACGGCTCGCAGGAGACGATGTGCCCGCCGGACATCGACGCCCGCCACTGCAAGCAGATCGACGCCACCGACAGCACGATTGCCTCCGTCTTCCTGATGGCCAAGGCCTATCTGGACAACGGCGGTGACGCCGCCCTGCTGCGCGAACCGGCCGTGCGCCTCGCGCTGGAGCGGGCGGCCACCGCGCTGGTCCGGCTGCAGCAGGCCAACGGGCTGAGCTGGGCCAAGCGCAGCCACCCGGTGGCCTACCTGATGGACACCGTGGAAGTGGCCGCCGGCTGGCGGGCGCTGGCCTCGGTACAGGAGCGGGTCTGGGCCCAGCCCCAGGCGGCGCAGACCAGCCGCGACCGCGCCCAGCGGGCCAGCAGCGGCGTCGAACAACAGCTCTGGGACGCCGGTGCGGGTCTGTGGCGGGTCAGTCTGGACGCGGCCTCGCCGCAGACCTCCCACTGGTATCCCGACACGATGGCGCAGGCCTGGCCGCTGCTCTGGAGCTCGGCCAGCCAGCCCGCCGGCTACACCGCGTCCCGCAACGCCTGGCCCCGCGCCGCCGCCCAGTGGCGCACCAACGACAACGCGTGGCAGACCCGCAACGTCGATCCGGCCGGCTTCTGGTGGCCGGCCGCGGCGGTGGCGGCGCATTGCGTCGGCGACACCGCCGCGGCCGTGGACTGGGTGGCGCGTGCCCGCGCCGCCTGGCTCAAGCCCCAGGCGCCCTTCGCCTGGCCGTTCCAGGTCAGTGACCTGCTCTGGCTGCTGTGGCTGGCCGAACCCGGCCCGCCGCAGGCCCCGCTGCCGACCCCGAACTGATCCCGTTCCCCCAAAAAACCACCCTCAGGAGCCCCGAATGAACACCCCCCCGCAACCAAAGCGCCGAACACTCACCACCCTGACCGCCTCGCTGCTGCTGGGCCTCGGCCTGCTCGCACCGGTCGCCCACGCGGCGGTGGTGCGCGACACGCTGGTGATGCTGGTGCCGGACACCGCCAATCTGGCCGACTGGCCGGTCAAGGTCTGGACCGACACGGCTGCCGAGGAAGGCATCCGGCTGAAGACGATGACCGACACGCAGTTCCTGGCGCTCGGGACCGGTGCCGCGACACAGATCGCCGGCCTGATCCTGCCCGACAGCGCCCACCAGCAGGCCAGCGACGCCGTCGTGGCCGCGGTGACGCAGTACGCCAACCTCGGTGGCAAGCTGATGCTGGTCTATGACGCCGGTGCGCTGACCGCCAGCGGGGTCTATGCCGCAGGCAAGTCGCGCTTCTCGGCCCTGGCCGGCGTGGATTACACGCTCTACGACACGCTGCTCGACCGCATGGTCGGCTTCGGCCCGGTCGTCAGCGATGCAACGACGCTCGACACCCTGCGCCTGCCGCCGGGCAAGTCCATGACCTGGACCGCGCCGACCACCCTGGCCCGCACCGCCAGCGCCAGCACCCAGTTCGTGCAGACCAGCACGGTCGACCCCGTGGGCACCAAGGGCATGCGGGCCTTCATCGAAGCCCGGGCCCTCAAGCGCATCGACGAAAGCTCGCGCAACGTGCGCAACGTGCAGACCACGTCCACCCAGGCGCTGCGCGACCTGCTCGGCCTGAACAGCCTGCCGTCCACCGGCAGCGTCAAGCTGGCACCCAAGGTCACGAACACGACCACGGTCAGCACGACCACCAGCACCACGGCCGCCCGCACCACCACGGCCACCACCACCGCGGTCACGGCCCTCGCCACCGCGCCGCTCAAGGCCATCAGCGGCTACGGCTACGGCTACCTCGACTACTTCAGTTTCGTGACGCAGGGCACCTACGCCGGCACGCCCTACCTGACCTCGCCCGACCATGGCCTGGTCGCCGGCAGCCGCCCGGTGGGCAGCGGCAACGTGCTGTTCGTGAACCTGCCGCTCGGCTACTTCAAGGCCATCGGCACCGACAGCGCCCCGCTGCACGGGTTCCTCGGCCTGTTCGCGCGCCAGCACGTGCAGATGCCGACCATGTCGGTGCAGCCCAAGGGCGTGGGCGGGCTGGTCTACAACTGGCACGTCGACGACGGCGACGACCTGACCACCGACATGAAGGCCCTGCTCGACACGACCACCGTGCTCCGGCGGGGACCTTTCTCGATCCACTTCACGGCCGGCCCCGACACCGTGACGCTCGGTGACGGGCAAGGCATGCACCTGGACAGCCAGGCCACCTCGCAGACGCAGTTCAAGCGCATCAAGTCACTGGCGGTCGGTCATGAACTGGCCTCGCACGGCGGCTGGAACCACGACCTCTACGGCCTGGGCGCCACCGAGACCAACCAGGCCATTTACCAGCCCTGGCTGGAGCTGAATTTCGCGGCGGTCGAGCGCCAGTACGGCAAGAAGACCACCGAATACTCGGCGCCGCAGGGCAACAACCCGACCTGGGCCGTCAACTGGCTGGAGAACCGCGGTGTCAACAGCATGTACTTCGTCGGCGACACCGGCGCCGGAGCGGTCCGTTCCTGGCGGGCCGGCAACCGGCTGACGAAATCGCTGTGGAGCTTCCCGCTGACGCCGTTCGAGAAGTACGGCACCTTCGAGGAGTTCGAGGACTTCGGCATCTCCGACACCACCTCCGGGCAGTGGCTGCTCGACCTGCAGACCTTCGTGGTCAACAAGCGCACCAACCGCATGTTCTACAACCACCCGCCCGGCGCGCGCGGCCACCTGCCGGCCATCACGCCGCTACTGACCAAGGCGGACACGCTGCAGGCCGCCGGCAAGTTCCGCTGGTACACGATGACGCAGCTCGCCCAGTTCAGCGAGCGCCGGCTGGCCACCACCTGGAACGCGGCCAGCAACCTCGGCATCGCGACGTTCACGGTCACCCACCCGAGCTCGCTGACCGACATGACCTGGCTGCTGCCCAAGACGCGCTACGCCGCGCCGCGCATCACCGCCGGCACGGGCACCGTCACCACCACGGACGCCACCGACTGGATCGTCACGGCCACCCGCGGCACATCGCTCAAGTTCACCGCCGCGGAGCGCTGAGCCCCCGCATCCACCACCACGACATGACGCAGGAGCCCACATGAACCGACATCCCTTGCAACGCCTCGCCGGCGCGCTGGTGCTGGCTGGCCTGACCGCCCTCGCCACCAGCGCACACGCCGCGCCCATCAAGGACAGCCTCGTGCTGCTCGTGCCCGACAACGCCGATCTGGCGAGCTGGCAGGTCAAGGTCTGGACCGACACCGCGCAGGAAGAAGGCTATCGCCTGCAGACGATGACCGACGCGCAGTTCCTCGCGCTGGGCACCACGTCGGCGGCCAACATCGCCGGCCTGGTCGTGCCGGACAGCGCCCACATCCAGGCCAGCGACGCGGTGGTCGCCGCCGTCAAGCAGTACGCCAACCTCGGCGGCAAGCTGATGCTGGTCTATGACGCCGGCGCGCTGACCGACAGCACCGTCTACGCGCCGGTCAAGTCGCGTTTCTCGGACCTGGTGGGCGTGGACTACGTGATGTACGAGGCCCTGCGCGACCGCGTGGTCGGCTTCGGTCCGGTGGTGGGCACGCGGGCGCGGCTGGACAGCCTGTCGCTGCCACCGGGCAAGTACACGCCCTGGGGCACGGTGACCAGCGTGGCCGGCACCGCCGCCGCGGCCACCTTCGTGCCGGCCTCCCCCGCGGACGCCGGCGGCTCGAAACACATGCGCCCGGCCATCGAAGAGCGGGCCAGGCGTGGCGTCGATGAAGGCTCGGCCAACGTGCGCCGACTGCGCGACCAGACCCTGCGCAACCTGCTGGGTCTGGCCAGCAACCCGGTCGCTGTCACGGGCACCCCGGTGACGATCACGTCCAGGGTGTCGACCGCCTCGCCCGCCATCACGCAGCACCTCGGCGACAACGTGCTGAACGTCACCACGCTGATCCGAACCCTGCTGCAGGGCACCAGCACCGTGAACGTCACCGGCACCACGTCCGCCACCGACAAGCAGCTCAACGCGATCAGCGGCTACGGCTACGGGCCGATCGACTACTTCAGCTACATCACGCAGGGCACCTTCCCCGGTCAGGTCTACCTTTCGTCGCCCGACCACGGGCTGGTGGCCGGCGTGCGCCCGACGGGCAGCGGCAAGGTGATGTTCGTCAACCTGCCGCTGGGCTACTTCAAGGCCATCGGCACCGACAGCGCCCCGCTGCACGGCTTCATGAACCTGTTCGCCACCGAGCAGGTCGGGCTGCCGAAGATGTCGATGCAGCCGCGCGGCAAGGGCGGGCTGATCTACAACTGGCACGTCGACGACGGCGACGACCTGCTGACCGACGTGAAGACGCTGCTCGACACCACCTCGGTGCTCAAGCGCGGGCCGTTCTCGATCCACTTCACGGCTGGCCACGACGTCGTCACCCTCGGCGACAACAACGGCATGTTCCTCGACACCAACGCGAAGTCGCAGGACCTCGTGCGGCGCCTGGGCAACCTGGGCGCCTGGGCGGGCAAGCTGCCGGTGCAGCACGAACTGGGCTCGCATGGCGGCTGGAACCACGACCTCTACGGCCTCGGCGCCAACGAGACCAACCAGGCCACCTACCTGCCCTGGCTGGAGCTGAACTTCGCGGCCATCGAGCGCACCACCGGCAAGAAGATCCGCGAGTACTCGGCCCCCGTCGGCAACAACCCGACCTGGGCGGTGAACTGGCTGGAGAACCGCGGCGTCAACAGCATGTACTTCGTGGGCGACACGGGCGCGCCGGGCGTGCGCTCGTGGCGCGCGGGCAACCGGCTGTCGAAGGCGCTGTGGAGCTACCCGATCGTGCCGCTGGGCAAGTACGCCACCTTCGAGGAGTTCGACCTGTTCGGCATCTCGGACGCCACCTCGGGCCAGTGGCTGATCGACCTGCAGGACTTCGTCATCAACCACCGCACCAACCGGCTGTTCTACAACCACCCGCCGGGCGCCCGCGGCCACCTGCCGGCGCTGCAGCCGATGCTGGCACGTGCCGATCTGCTGCAGCTGTTCGGACAGTTCAAGTGGTACACCATGGGCCAGATGGCGGCGTTCTCGCAGCAGCGCTTGGCCACCACCTGGAGTGCGACCACCGCCAGCGGCCTGACCACCTTCAACGCCAGCCATCCGACGTCGCTGAAGGACCAGACCTGGGTGCTGCCCCGCAGCAAGTTCGGCACGCCGTTCGTGACCTCGGGCAGCGCCACGGTCACGGCCGACAGCAACGAGTGGGTCATCGCGGCCAACGGGGGCACGCAGTTGCGTTTCGTCACCGCGCCACGCTGACCCGGGCATCCGGCCTGTCATCTCGGGTGGTGCAGCCCGCGTTACGGGCTGGCCGCCAGGGAATCAGGCCATTCAGGCTGCTTCAGGTACCGGGCGGATTTCTGCCGCAGAATCGCGGCGACGGGCTGTTCGACAGCTTGTGGACTGTTCGCTCCGGAGGTTGATCATGTGGAAACGTCTCGCAGTGGTGTGGACCCTCGTCAAGGTCGATGCACGGGTACTCTGGTACGCGCTGCAGCACCCGCAGTCACCACGCTGGCTCAAGGCTGGCGCCATCGGCATGGTGGCGTACCTGCTCTCGCCCATCGACCTGATCCCGGACGTGCTGCCGGTGCTCGGCGTGGTCGATGATCTGGTGCTGATCCCGCTGGCCATGCGCTGGCTGCTCGGACGTCTGCCCACGGCGATCCGGGACGATGCCGAACGCCGCGCCCGTGGCGAATCGGTCGACACACCCGGCAAAGGTCGCCCGACCTCGGTGCGCATCTTCAAGTGAATCGCCCCGTGCATGGCGTACGATCCGGACCATGAACCTGATCGATTTCGAGCTCCGCGGCGAGTTCATTCCCCTTGATGCCCTGCTGAAAGCCACCGCTGTCGCGCACAGCGGTGGCGCCGCCAAGACCTTGGTGGCCGATGGTCACGTTCTGGTCGATGGCCAGCCCGAATCGCGCAAGACCTGCAAGATTCGCGCGGGACAGGTGGTCACGGTCGAGATGGCGCATACACGCATCCGGGTCCACGCACCTGCGCTCTGAACCCGGATCCTTGATGCCGGTCAACCCGCCGGAACTTTCTGGCAGCAGAGCAGTCTCACTCCGCATGGTCAACGGGCGCTCCTGCCCTTCCATGTCCACCCTAGAGGAAATGATGAACCGATTCTGGCGTACCGCGGTGTGCGTGCTTGCCCTGAGCACGGCCCTGGCTCCCGCACTGTCCGAGGCCAAGCGCCTGGGCGGTGGCGGCTCTTCCGGCATGCAGCGCAGCCTGCCGTCCAAGAGCACGCCCACCCAGAACGCACCGGCTCAGACTCCGCAACAGGCTGCGCCTACCGCCCCGATGGCTGGCGCGGCAGCCACGGGTGCGGCTGCGGCTGGCAAGCGTTCCTGGATGGGTCCTCTCGCAGGTCTGGCAGCGGGCCTCGGCATCGCGGCACTGATGAGCCATCTCGGTCTGGGAGAAGCCTTCGGCAATTTCCTGATGGTTGCGCTGCTGGTCATGGCGGCACTGGCGGCCTTCGCATGGTTCAAGCGCCGCTCGACCGGCGCTGGCCAGCGTCCGGCACTGGCAGGTGCTTCTGCCGGCGCGGGGACGGGCGGTGGCTTCGGAACCTCGGCAGCACAGGCTGGAGGTGTCACCGAGCGATCGGCGCACAGCGTGAGCTGGCCCGGCGCGGTCGGCGCAGGGGCTGCCGGCAGTGCTGCGGCAAGCTTTTCCCAGGCGGGTCCGGCCCCCGCCGCCGCGCATCTGCCGCCTGATTTCGATCGTCCGGGTTTCGAGCGCATCGCCCGCATGATCTTCATCCGCATGCAGGCGGCCAACGACCGCGCCGACCTGAATGATCTGCGCGAGTTCACGACGCCCGAGATGTTCGCGAGCATCCGCACCGATCTGCAGGACCGCGGCAGCAGCAAGCAGGAAACCGACGTGGTCGAAGTGCACGCCGAGATCCTCGACTTCGACCGCGAAGCGCAGCGCGACGTGGTCAGCGTGCGCTACACCGGGCTGATCCGCGAGGATGCCGGTGCGCAGGCGGCGCCGTTCGATGAAGTGTGGCACCTGATCCAGCCGAGTGACCGCAGCCGCAACTGGGCCATCGCGGGCATCCAGCAAGCCAGCTGAGCCACGGCCGGACCAGACCTCGGGCGCACTCAGGCGATCATGACCCTGTTGCGCCCGAGGTGCTTGGCCCGGTAGAGCAGATCGTCTGCCGTGCCGTAGAGCAATTCCACGGTGGTGTCCAGATCCTCCAGTTGCATCGAGCCAATGGCCACCACCCCGGCCGAGACGGTGATCTGCAGGGGCAGCCCGTTCCGCCCGGGCATCAACAGCGCCGCGATGGTCTGCCGCAGGTCCTCGGCCAGTTCGAGCGCACCGGCCCGGTCCGTCAGCGGCAGCCCGATGCAGAATTCCTCCCCGCCCATCCGGCCGAACACGTCCGACGCCCGCAAGCGCAGGCGCACCGCCTCGGAAAATCGCCGCAGCACCAGGTCACCGACCAGATGGCCGTGTTCGTCGTTCACCCGCTTGAAGTGGTCCAGATCGAGCAGCACCAGGGCCATCGGTGTCCGCTCGCGCCGGCAGCGGTCCAGCAGGTGCTCCAGCATCGACCGGGCCGTCGCCCGGTTGTAGCAACCCGTCAGCTCGTCGTGCGAGGCGAGTTGTTCCATCTGCCGCTGCGTGCGCTCGAAGTTGGCCAGCAGAAAGCCGAAGCTGACTCCGATCAATGCCAGAAATGCCGTCAGGAGCGTCAGGCCTTGCGTCCATCCGGGTTGCATCAGATCCACATAGCGACCCGGTTCCATCAGGGCATGTGCACCGCGTGCCGTCAGCGCGGCACAGCACACGCCCAACATGACGGAGAGGGTCCGCAAGGACGGTTCAAGTTTCCATGCATTTCGCCACAGGACATGGAGAGTGGGAACCAGCAGCAACGCGAACCAGAAGCTGGCCGCTGCCGCATAGTAGGCGTAGGACGTTGTGTGCAGAGCCGTCCAGGCCATCAGAAGCAGTCCGCTGCCAAAGAGGATCCAGGTGGCACGCGGCAGGTTCCGCTGGCAGACGAACTGGTGCAGCGCCTGGCCATACACCGTGAGCCCCATCGCCATCAGACCGTTGCCGAGCAGAATCGCAGGACCCAGCGGAATCCAGCGTCGCAGCGGAATGGCCAACAAGCCCAAGAGCAGCAGCAAGCTGCCGTAGGCCCAGGTGCGCAACTCGGGTCTGTCGGCCATGAGCGAGCGACGCGCCAGAAACAGATCCAGCACAAGCATGGCGTAGCCAGTCACCAAGGCGATCAGGACAGTCGGCAAATGGATGATGGTCACACTGCATTGGCCGACAAGCTGCTGTGGTGCCGCGTTGCCCCCCGCCCCGCGTGTCTCCTGCATGCCTTGTGGCCGTCGCGCAGTATCCATCAGCCTGAACTGAAAATATCTCCATGGCACCCTTGACATCTTCCGATGCGTTTTCCGCCACGCCATCCTTGCCTTTGTCACGCCTCGACGGTGAGTTGCTGACCATGTTGTGCGCCCGCAGCACGGCCGCACTCGGGACGCTGACGGACAGCGGGGAGGTCTCCCTGTCGATGGTTCCCTACGCCATCGACACAGCCAGCGGCACCTTCGTGATCCTGATCAGCGGACTCGCCGCACACACCCGGCAACTCCAGGCCCATCCGCGCGCCAGCCTGCTGGTCTGCGACAGCGAGGACCAGGCCGACAACGTGCACGCCCTCGCCAGAGTCAGCCTCGACGTGGAGGCAGACTGGCCGATCGTGGATTCCGAAGACGCCCAGGCCGCGTCGGCTACCTATCTGGCCCGGCATCCGGCAGCGGAACTACTCACGCAGTTGCCCGACTTCCGCTGGGTGCGCCTGCGTCCTCTTCAGGCCCGGCACGTGGCCGGCTTCGGCGCCGCACGCACCCTGGATCAGTCGCGTCTATCTGCATTGATCCAAAATAACCCAGACCAAAGAAGGTGGATTTAATTCCGGAATTCCTTCACAGTTGTGCCGTGCAATTTCGCACTTAGCGACTGAGGACTTCCGCGATGGACATGAACGCGATCCAGAATTTCCTGAGCACGACCGCTCTGGACCTGGGCATCAAGATCCTGGCAGCGATTGCCTTCTGGATCGTGGGCCGTTGGCTGATCGGCAAGGTGGTGGGCTTGATCCAGGCGGGCATGAACCGCAACTCGATCGACCCGACGCTGACCAAGTACCTCGGCTCGATCATCACGATCGCCCTGAACATCACCCTGGTGCTCGGCATCCTGGGCTACTTCGGCATCCAGACCACGTCGTTCGCCGCGATGCTGGCGGGTGCAGGTGTGGCGATCGGTGCGGCCTGGAGCGGCATGCTCGGCAACTTCGCCGCCGGCGCCTTCATGCTGGTGCTGCGCCCGTTCAAGGTCGGTGACTTCGTGAGTATCGGTGGCATGACCGGCACCATCCACGAACTCGGCCTGTTCGCCACCACGATCATCACGCCGGACAACGTCATGACCCTGGTCGGCAACGGCAAGGTCTTCGGTGACACGGTGCAGAACTTCTCGGCGCTGCCGTCGCGCCGCGTCGAACGCACCGCCCAGTTGGCCCAGGGGGTCGATCCGCTGGATGCCATCGCGCGCCTGAAGGTGGCGGTCGCCAGGATCCCGAACGTGGTCGCCAGCCCGGCGCCGGAAGTCAACCTGCTCGACTTCAAGCTCGAAGGCCCGGTGATCTCGGTGCGCCCGTACACGCACACCGACAACTACTGGCAGGTCTACTTCGACACCAACGAAGCCATCATCAAGGTCTGCCAGGAAGCCGGCTGGCCGGTGCCTGCCGCCTACCACAAGGTGGTTCAGGGCTGATCAGATCCTGCTGCGGCCAGCTGGCTGGCCATCTGCCGCAGCAGCAGACGTGCCGTGCTCACATTCGTGGCGCACGGCACGTCGTGCACATCGCTGGCCCGCACCAGTGCATTGATGTCCGGCTCGTGCGGCTGTGGCGTCATCGGGTCACGCAGGAAAATCACCACGTCGATCTGTCCTACCGCAAGCCGCGCCCCGATCTGCAGGTCGCCGCCCATCGGGCCGCTCAGCAGACATTCCACGTCCAGGCCTACCTCCGCCTGCAGGCGCGAGCCGGTCGTTCCGGTGGCGCACAAGGTGCACTGGCCCAGCAGCTCGCGGAACTCCCGGGCCAACAGCACCATCTCGTTCTTCTTGCTGTCGTGGGCAATCAACGCAACTCGGCGGTGGTTGGGGTGCATGGCAGGACCGTCCTTGCTCAATGAGGCATCTCGATGACCGATCGTAGCCAGCGGCGGTTACACCACGGACTCATTCTGTGTTCATTTTGATGATGCGGCGCAACATCAACCCCGGGAATACGCTACAATCGCAGCTGCTGTCTCTGACGCAACTGCCGCGACGTCTTCATCGACCTTCGCATGGCAGCAACGACAACAGGCACAGCTGTTTCGTTCATCCCCTCTGACCTTCCTCTTTCCCCTCATCCCTCCGGCATTCGAATCCTGATGTTGTTCAGGATCTTGTTTGCGGGGCTGCAGGCGCGGTCGGCGGCGATGCTGTTCGACCCGGGCGGGCTATTTCTCCACCCCTTTGAAGCTTGCGAGCGTGGCGCGTTGACGGATGACGCCCCATGGACGCTGGCCCGCCATTGCGCTTGTCGCACGTATTGTGCTGACAGCGCTAGCCTGAACGGCGCCCATCGACGGTGCCAGATGAGAACCCATGAGCTTTGATACCCTTGGCCTGAACGAAGTCCTGCTGAAGTCCCTGACCGATTCCGGTTACGAGACCCCGACCGAAGTCCAGGCACGCACCATTCCCGCCGCCCTCGCCGGCTCCGATCTGCGCGTGTGCTCCAACACCGGCAGCGGCAAGACAGCTGCATTCGTCCTGCCCGCCCTGGAGCGTGTGCTCGCCGCCCGTGCCGACGCCGCTGCACGCGGCGTCAAGGGCTTCCAGCCGAACAAGGGCCCCCGCGTCCTGATCCTGACCCCCACGCGTGAACTCGCGCTGCAAGTCTCGAAGGCCGCGATGACCTACGGCCGCCACGTGCAAGGTCTGCGCGTCGCCACCGTCGTCGGTGGTGTTCCTTACGGCGCCCAGCTCGCGGCACTGCGTGGTCAGCTCGACCTGCTGATCGCCACCCCGGGCCGCCTGATCGACCACCTCGACAGCGGCAAGGCCATCCTGGGCCAGGTCGAGCTGCTGGTGCTGGACGAAGCCGACCGCATGCTGGACATGGGCTTCATCGAGGACATCGAGCGCATCGCCGAATCGCTGCCCGCCGAGCGTCAGACCGTCATGGTCAGCGCCACCTTCGCAGGTCAGGTGGGCCGTCTGGCCGACCAGATCCTCAAGGACGACGCCCAGCGCATCGAGGTTGCCAACCACACCGACAACCACGCCAGCATCGAGCAGCAGCTCCTGTGGGCCGACAGCCTGGACCACAAGTCCGCGCTGCTGGAGCACATCCTGACCGACAAGGACATGCAGCAGGCAGTGATCTTCACCAGCACGCAGCGTGACGCCGATGACCTGGCCGCCCGCCTGTACGACCTGGGCCACGCCGTCGCACCGCTGCACGGTGGCATGCCGCAAGGCCGCCGCACCCGCACGCTGATGGCCCTGCGCCGTGGCGAGCTGCGCATCCTGGTGGCCACCGACGTCGCTGCCCGCGGCATCGACGTGCCGACCATCAGCCACGTCATCAACTACGGTCTGCCGATGAAGGCCGAGGACTACGTGCACCGCATCGGCCGTACCGGCCGCGCCGGCCGCACCGGTCGCGCCATCACGCTGGCCGAGCGCCGTGACGTGTCGATGATCCGCCGCATCCAGCAGTTCACGACCCGTGCCATCCCGATCGGCATCATCGAAGGTCTGGAGCCGACCCGTCCGGCGCCGGAAATGAACCCGAACCGTGGCCCGATGCGTGAAGGTGGTCGTCCGCCGTTCCGTGGTGCCCCGGGCCGTGGTGCTCCTGGCGGTGGCTACCGTGGTGCGAACCCCGGCTATGGCGCTCCGCGCCACGACGGTCCGCGTCCGGACAGCCGGTTCGACGGCCCGCGTGGTGGCGACGCCCCGCGTTTCGACAACGACCGTGGTGCTCCGCGCAGCGCGCCCCGTTTCGACAGCGACCGTGGCGCCCCGCGCAGTGGCTTCGGTGCGGGCCGCCCGGCCATGCGTCCGCGCAGCAACGGTCCGCGCTGAGCGCTGATCGAATCCCGGCGGGGCAAACCGCCAGGACATGAAAAAACCGGCCAGTGATGGCCGGTTTTTTTTCACCTGCAATGCGACGGGACTCAGTGCCTGCGCCACTCGCCGCCGCGCTGCTCCCAGCCGCGCTGGCCACGTTCCCAGCGTCGTGGCTCCCAGCGCTGCCCCTGGCGCTGCGGCTCCCAGTGCCCGGGCATCCAGACATGGCGCCCGCCGGACCAGTTCCAGAACCCCTCGATCCAGAGATAGCCAACAGCCGGTGGGGGGCCTGGTCGTTCGATGCGCACCGGCGGCGGCTCGACCACGACAACGCCGCCATCCCCATGGCCTCGCTGATGCGGATAGGGCGCCACCACGCAGCCGGCCAGCCCGGTGCCGAACACCAGCATCGTCACGGCCAGCGCACGTCGCACCGGGAAAGTCACCTTGGTCGTTGTCATGGCGGTCAAAGCGCGCAACGGCGCCCTTGTGGTCGAACAGACCAGTTCAACGAGCCAGCACGGGCCTGCGCTGACGGAAGTCCCCTTCAGCGTGGAAACTGGCGGCGCACGAAGGCCCAGATCAGCGCGGAAGCGTCCGGCCCGGTCGGATCGCTGAAGGGCAGCGACTTGGCAGCGCCGCTCCATGCATGGCCCATGCCCGTCACCAGCGCCAGCGTCACCACCGTCTGCCGCCCCACGCGGTAGTCGGTGATGCGCATCGCCCGTCGCTCGCCGCGCTGCACCGTGCGCTCCGCGGTCGCACGCGCATCGAGCGCTGCAGCCCAGAGCGCGGCGGCGTCCACACCATTGTTCGTCGACACGACAAAGTCCATCGTTCCGTGCAGCACCAGCAGCGGCGGCCAGTGCGCGGCACTGGCACCCAGCGCATCCGGCGTCCCATGTCCGAACATCGCGCGCATGGCCGACAGCGACGAATCGGCCGATCCCGGTGGCACACCCGAGTGCATCGCCACCGCGACGAACCGGTCTGGCGCCCGGGCGACCAGCAGCGCGGCCATGCTGGCGCCCGCCGACAAGCCCGCCACCGCCACCCGCGTGCCATCGATCGGATGCAGGCGCAGCACCTGGTCCAGCGCCAGCAGCAGCGTGGCGGCTTCGGCATCGGCCAGGTGGGAGCGGGTGCCATACCAGTTCCAGCAGCCCTGGGGATTCGCCAGCCGGTCCTGCTCCGGATAGAGCACCGCGAAGCCCTGTTTCGCCGCGAGGCGGTTCATGCGCGTCAGCGCAGCGAAGCCCTCGGCGTCCTGGTTGCAGCCGTGCAGCATCACCAGCAGCGGCACCGCTGCACCGGCACGCAGGCCCGGCGGCAGGTAGAGCCGGTAGCGCCTCGCGCCCGCCGGACCGAACACGAGCCCCGTCGACCAGTCGCCGGTCCGGGGCGGTGCGTGGGCCTTGGCATGGGCCCTGGTTTGCTGCCCGATCTGCTGGACCGCCTGCCGGACGCCCTGCTTCACGGCCTTGTTCACTGCACGCTGCACCATCTTGCCAGCGGCGGTGGTCAATCGCTGGGTCGAGGCCAGCAACGGGGACAGCTTGACGCGGCGGCGCGCCATGCCTCAGGCACCCTGGGCGCGGATGGGGTCCAGTGTCACTCTGACACCGCCCTCCGTCACCTTGAGCGCACCGGGACGCAGGCCCTGCCGGGCGGCCTGGTCGATAGCGGCACGGTCGACCGTGTGCACGACCGCCCCCTCCAGCAATTCCTCGGCGAGCAGTCCGCCCCAGCGGTTCACGTTCGACGCCAGCAGGCTCGGCAGGCCGTCGATCGACAGGTTCTCGCGGCGGACCCGGTCGAGCCGGACCGTCGCGTCGCCCGCATCGAAGCGCAGCCCGCTGCTGAACATGAGATGGCCCTTGAATGCGCGCGACGTGAGCAGGCGCTCCTGCACGCCAAGGTCGAAGCCCAGCATCAGCCGGTCCTCGGCCGGCAGCAGCTTCAGCCGAGGCGACGCCAGCCGCACGTCGAAGACCTCCAGCACCCGCCGGTTGGCGGGAAAACGTTCGGACAGCGCCGCGAGGATCTGCCGCTCGCTCAGCGTGAACTCGCGCGGACCGCTGGTGGCGCAGCCCGTCCAGCCGGCGGACAGGCCCAGCAGGGCCAGTGCCGCTCCGCCCCGCAGGCAACGGCGGCGGTCGCTCCTGGCCAGCGCGCCAACAGGGCAATCGATCGGTTCAACAGGCATCTATGCACTCCCAGGACAGATCGTCCGGCGCATTCTAGTCAGGCCAGCCTGCGCTGCGGCCGATCCTGATTGACCCGGATCACCGGGACGGACTACATTACTGACCGGTTAGTCACTTAACGCACCTGCACCTTGACCCCATCCCCCGAGCCTACCTCCACCACCTCGCACCAGCGACGCAAGGCGGAACGTCCGCAGGAACTGCTGGATGCCGCACTGAGCCTGTTCGTGGAGAAGGGTTTCGCGGCGACGCGGACCGACGAGGTCGCCGCCCGAGCCGGCGTGTCCAAGGGCACGCTCTACCTGTACTACGCCAGCAAGGAAGAGCTGCTCAAGGCCGTCATCGCACAGCGCCTGTCCAGCCAGATCGCCGAAGGGGCGCGCCAGGTGGCGGAGCATGAGGGCAGTTGCGGCGACTTGCTGCTGGAGGTGCTCTCCCGCTGGTGGGAGGACGTGATCGACAGCGACGCCTCCGGCGTGTTCAAGCTCATCATCACCGAAGTGCGCAATTTCCCGGACATCGCCGAGTTCTACGCCCGCGAGGTGGTGGAGCCGGGCCAGAACCTGATCGGCGGTGTCGTGCAGCGCGGCATTGACCGCGGCGAGTTCCGTCCGGTCGACGTCGGCGGGGTGGTGCATTCGCTGGTGCTGCCCATGGTGATGCTGTGCATCCACAAACATTCCCTCGGCGCCTGTAGCGCAGTGGATCCGCTGGTGCAGGCGCCGCATCAGTTCATCCGCCAGCACATCGAGCTCCTGCTGGGCGGCCTGCGCGCCCCTGTACCCACGACGTCACCCACGCCATGAACCGCTCCGTCAAGTTCGCGCTCGCCGTTCTGGTCCTCGGCGCCCTGGCGCTGGGCTTCCGGCTCGTTCAAGGTCGCAGGTCCGATGCACCGACGGCGCCGCCCGCCACCAGCGCCGCCGCATCGGCGCCGGTGCCGGCGCTGGACCTGCGCGATGGCGATCTGGTCATGGCCCAGATGGCCGACCTGTCCCGCACGCAGGCCCTCTCCGGCAGCGTGCGGGCCGTCAGCACGGCCATCGTCAAGGCCAAGGTCGCGGGCGAGTTGCGCCACCTCGGACCCCGCGAAGGCGACAGCGTGCGCGCCGGCCAGGTGGTCGGCGACATCGACACCACCGAGTTCGAACTGCGCGTGAAGCAGGCCGTGCAACAGGCCGAAGCCGCCCGCGCGCAGGTGGACATCGCCCGGCGCCAGCTCGACAACAACCGCGCGCTGGTCGCGCAGGGTTTCATTTCCGCGACGGCGCTCGACACTTCGGTCGCCAACCACGCCGCGGCGCAGGCCAGTCTGCAGGCGGCCCTCGCCACCGCCGATCTGGCCCGCAAGGCGCAGGCCGACACCGTGCTCAAGTCGCCGATCAGCGGCACCGTCTCGCAGCGGCTGGCGCAGCCGGGCGAGCGGGTCGCGGTGGATGCCCGCGTGCTGGAAGTGGTCGACCTGAGCCGGCTGGAACTCGAAGCCGCCCTGCCCGCCGCGGACGCCGGCACGCTGCGGGCCGGCGCGACCGCCGAGCTGCGCGTCGAAGGCCTGCCCGATCCGGTCAGCGCCCAGGTCGTGCGCCTGAATCCGGCCACGCAGGCGGGCACCCGCGCCGTGCTGGTCTACCTGAGCCTGCAGCCGGCACCGGGCTTGCGCGTGGGCCTGTTCGCCCGCGGCACGGTCGCGCTGGAGCAGCGCCGCGCGCTGAGCCTGCCGCTGTCGGCGGTGCGGCTGGACGACGCCCTGCCCTACGTGGTCGTGCTCGACGGCAGCGCACTGCGTCGCCGCACGGTGAAAACCGGCGCGCGCGGGCTGGTGGACCGGATCGAATCGGTCGAGATCACCGACGGCCTGCGCGACGGTGACCGCATCCTGCGCGGCAGCCTCGGCACCGTGCGCGACGGCACGCCCGCCCGGCTGGTCGCCGCGGCGCACTGAGCGGAGCCGCCGGCCATGTGGTTCACCCGCATCTCCATCACCAACCCGGTGATGGCCACCATGGCCATGCTGGCGCTGGTCGTGCTCGGCCTGTTCTCGTTCCAGCGGCTCAAGGTCGACCAGTTCCCGAGCGTCGAATTCCCCACCGTCGTGGTCAGCATCGACTACCCCGGCGCCTCGGCCGAGATCGTCGAGACCGAGGTGACGCGCAAGGTCGAGGAAGCGGTCAATGCCATCGCGGGCGTCAACCAGATCAATTCCCGCAGCTACTCGGGGACCTCGGTCGTCATCGTCCAGTTCAACCTCGACCTCGACAGCCGCCGCGCCGCCGACGACGTGCGCGAGAAGCTGGCCGTGCTCAAGCCGCTGCTGCGCGAGGAGGTCAAGGAGCCCAAGGTCCAGCGCTTCGACCCGGCCAGCCGCCCGATCTGGACGCTGGCCGTGCGTGCGAGCGATCCGTCCCGGGTCAACGCCGTGCAGCTCTCGACCTGGGCCGACCAGACCCTGCGCAAGCGGCTGGAGAACGCGCGCGGTGTCGGCTCGGTGGCGCTGGTCGGCGCGGTGCGGCGCGAGATCAACCTCTACCTCGATCCGCAGCAGCTCGAAGCGGCCGGCGTCAGCGCCGAGCAGGTGATGGCGGCGGTGAAGACCGAGAACCAGGACCTGCCCGCCGGCACGCTGCGCGCGGCCGACAGCGAGCGCGTGGTGCAGATCCGCGGCCGGGTGCAGCGCCCGGAGGACTTCGCGCAGCTCGTCGTCGCCCGCCGCGGCACGGTGCTGATCCGCCTCGGCCAGGTCGCCCGCGTCGTCGACGGCCCGGAAGAGATCGACTCGCTCGCCCTCTACAACGGCCAGCGCACCATCGCGCTCGAAGTCCAGAAGGCGCAGGGCGAGAACACCATCGAGGTGGTGGACGGCCTGAACAAGGCGCTCGCGGCGGTGCAGGCCAGCGGCGAGGTGCCCGCCGGGGTCGAGCTGAGCGTGGTGCGCGACAGCTCGCGGCCGATCCGCGTCTCGGTCAACAACGTGCGCCAGACGCTGCTCGAAGGTGCTGCGCTGACCATCCTGATCGTCTTCCTGTTCCTGAACTCGTGGCGCTCGACGGTCATCACGGGGCTGACGCTGCCCATCGCGCTGATCGGTACCTTCCTGTTCATGCAGCTCTTCGGCTTCTCGATCAACATGATCACGCTGATGGCGCTGAGCCTGTGCGTGGGCCTGCTGATCGACGACGCCATCGTCGTGCGCGAGAACATCGTGCGCCACGTCCAGATGGGCAAGTCGGCGCACGACGCCGCGCTGGACGGCACCTCAGAGATCGGGCTGGCGGTGCTGGCGACCACGCTGTCGATCGTCGCAGTCTTCCTGCCGATCGGCTTCATGGGCGGAATCATCGGCAAGTTCTTCCACGAGTTCGGCATCACGATCGTGGCCGCAGTGCTGATCTCGATGTTCGTGAGCTTCACGCTCGACCCGATGCTCAGCTCCCTCTGGCACGACCCGGCGATCCACAGCGAAGGCCAGCCCTTCCAGCCGCGCACGCTCTACGACCACACGCTCGGCCGCGTCACGCACGCCGTGGACCGCGGTGCGCACGGGCTGGGGACGCTGTACCAGTCGGCGCTCGGCTGGTCACTGCGCCACCCGCTGGCCACCCTCGGCCTGGCGCTGGCCACCTTCATCGCCAGCCTCGCGCTGGTGAAGTCGCTGGGCACCGAATTCGTGCCCAAGGCCGACTACTCGGAAACCTTCGTCAGCTTCAACACGCCGGTCGGCTCCTCGCTGGAAGTGACCGAAGGCAAGGTGCGCGAGGTCGAGGCCATCCTCCGCGAGCGGCCCGAGGTGCGCTACACGCTGGCGACGATCAACACCGGCCAGGCGCAGGGCAAGATCTACGCGCAGATCTACATCCGCCTGGTCGACCGCAAGGACCGCGCGCTCAACCAGGACCAGCTCACCGGCCCGCTGCGCGAGCGGCTGGCGCGCATTCCCGGTATCACGGTCACGCACGTCGGCCTGCTCGACGCGGTCGGGGGCAACAAGCCGCTGCAACTGTCGATCCAGGGCAGCGACCTGGCCGAACTGCAGCGCCAGAGTGCCGCCATCGCGGACAAGCTGCGCGGCATCCCGGGTCTGGTCGACCTCGACACCAGCGCCAAGCCGAACCAGCCGACGGTGGCGATCGAGGTGCGGCGCGACGTGGCGGCCGACCTGGGCCTGAGCGTCGGCAGCGTCACCAGCAGCCTGCGCGCACTGGTGGCCGGCCAGACGATCGGCAACTGGCGCGCCAGCGACGACCTGAACATCGACGTGAAGGTGCGGCTGACGCCCGAAGCCCGCGACGCGGTCGGCGACCTGCAGCGCCTGACCCTGGTCGCCGGCAGCAACGCCGACGGCAGCCCGCGCCTCGTCCGCCTGGGCCAGGTCGCCGACGTGCGCGCCGACAGCACCGCCAACCAGATCAACCGCCGCGACCTGACCCGCGAGGTGGAGATCACTGCCAACGTCTACGGCCGCTCGCTGGGCGAGGTCTCGGCCGACGTGCGCCAGGTGCTGGAGGCGCAGACCCTGCCGCCCGGCATGCGCTGGCGCTTCGGCGGCTCGACCAAGGACATGGCCGAGAGCTTCGGCTACGCCGTGTCGGCGCTGGCGATGGGCGTGGTCTTCATCTACATGATCCTGGCCTCGCAGTTCCGCAGCTTCCTGCAGCCGATCGCGCTGATGAGTTCGCTGCCGCTGACGCTGGTGGGCGTGGTGCTGACACTGCTGGCCTTCGGCTCGACGATGAACCTGTTCTCGATCATCGGCGTGGTGATGCTGATGGGGCTGGTGACCAAGAACGCCATCCTGCTGCTCGATTTCGCCATCCGCGCCCGCACCGGCGAGGTGACGGGGCAGCCGCTGGCGCGCTCGGAGGCCCTGCTGCTGGCGGCCAGGGTGCGGCTGCGGCCGATCCTGATGACCACGCTGGCGATGATCTTCGGCATGGTGCCGCTCGCGTTCGCGCTGTCGGAAGGCTCGGAGCAACGCGCACCGATGGGCCAGGCGGTCATCGGCGGCGTGGTCACCTCGTCGGTGCTGACACTGGTGGTGGTGCCGGTGGTTTATGGCTACATGGACGATCTGGCGGCGTGGCTGCGGCGCCGAATTGCGCCTCGGGTTGCAGATCGTCAGATCGACGACACAGCCAGCTCCTAAAATGGCAGGTTTCGTTGCGCATGATCCCGAGGAATTCAAGATGAATGTCGAACAGGCCCGTTTCAACATGATCGAGCAGCAGATCCGTCCCTGGGACGTGCTGGATCAGTCGGTGCTGTCCCTGCTGGCCATCGTCAAGCGCGAAGATTTCGTGCCGGCCGCCCACCGCAGCATCGCCTTCACGGATCTGGAGATCCCGCTGTCCGGCGGTCAGGTGATGCTGGCGCCGCGCCTGGAGGCCCGCCTGCTGCAGGAGCTGGAGCTGCACCGCCACGAAAAGGCGCTGGAGATCGGCACCGGCTCGGGCTTCATGGCCGCGCTGATGGCCCACAAGGCGCAGCAGGTCGTGACCTACGAGAAGCGCCCGGAACTCGTCGCGATGGCGCGCGAGAACCTGCGCCACGCCGCCGTGATGAACGTCGAGGTACGCCAGGGTGACGGTGCGAACGGCGACGCCGGCCGCGGCCCGTGGGACGCGATCGTGCTGTCCGGCTCGGTGCCCGAAGTGCCGAAGGCCCTGCTGCAGCAACTCAAGGTCGGTGGCCGCCTCGTGGCCGTCGTCGGCGACGAGCCGATGATGCGCGCCCTGCGCGTGCGCCGCGTCAGCGAGCGCGACTTCACCACCGAAGTGCTGTTCGACACCGTGGCCCCGCGCCTCGAAGGCTTCGCGCAGCCCTCGTCGTTCAAGTTCTGAACCAGGACACGCGGCCATGCAGCAACTCCGAGTCGATGCGGTCGCCGCGCTGGTCCGCACCTGCGCCGCACAGGGTCTGCACCCGGTGCTGCTGGACGTCCGGGAGCCCTGGGAAATCGCCACCGCGCGGATAGTGCTGGACGGTGCGGCATCGGTCACGATCCCGATGCAGCAAATTCCCGCCAGATTGGCCGAAATCGACCGGGATCAGCCCATCCTTGCGCTCTGCCACCACGGCATGCGCAGTCAGCAGGTGGCCCTGTTTCTGGAAGCGCAAGGATACCCCTCGGTGTATAACATCACCGGGGGCATCGATGCCTGGTCCCGACAGGTGGATCCGCGTGTGCCCGTGTACTGAGTTCCCGTTCTAGTTCGAGGAAGCGACCATGTCCGTGTTGAAGAACCCCCTGTCGTTCGGCCTGTTGGCTGCGGCCGTCCTGACAACCCTGTCCGCGCCGGTGGCTGCAGAGAACCTCAAGGAGGTCTACGAGGCGGCCAAGGCCTACGACGCGACGTACCTGGCCTCGCGCGCCGCGGCCGAGTCGAGCCGCTACAAGGCCGCCCAGGCCGATGCCCTGGTCCGCCCCAGCGTCAGCCTGCAGGCCGGGGTGGCGAATGCCGGCACCGACACGCCGCTGTTCGGCACCCGCTCGACCAACACCGCCTCGCTCGGTCTGGTGGCGACGCAGCCGCTGTTCAACCGCTCCAACGGCTTCACCATCGACAAGGCCCGCAAGGCCCTCGACATCGCGCAGGCGGACCTCGCCAGCGCCGAGCAGGACCTGGCCGTCCGGGTCGCGCAGGCGTATTTCGACGTGCTGGCCGCGCAGGACACGCTCGCCACCGCCCGCGCGTCCAAGACCGCCATCAGCGAGCAGCTCGCCTCCGCCAAGCGCAATTTCGAGGTCGGCACGGCCACCATCACCGACACGCGGGAAGCCCAGGCCCGCTTCGACCTGGCCACGGCCCAGGAAATCGCGGCAGACAACGATGTGCGCACCCGCCGCCTGGCGCTGGACCAGATCGTCGGCCGCGTCGGCCTGCAGCCCAACGGCCTGATGCTGCCCGTCACGCTGCCGGCCCAGCCCGATCCGGTCGATGCCTGGGTGGACCGCTCCGACGAAAGCCCGTCCGTGCGCAAGGCCCGCCTGGCCTACGACATCGCGAAGCTGGAAACTCAGCGCACGGACGCCACCCGCCTGCCCACCGTCGATCTGCAAGGCCAGCTCGGCGGCGCGCACAACAGCGGCTCCGGCGCCAGTTCGTCCGGCGGCACGGGCACCTCGATCAGCCGGTCGGTTGGCGTGACGCTCAAGGTGCCGCTCTACACCGGCAATGCCATCGAGAACCAGGTCCGTGAAGCCGTGTCGCTCGAAGAGAAGTCGCGCAACGAACTCGAAGCCGCCCGCCGTGCCGTGACCCAGGCCACGCGGCAGGTCTACTACGGCGTCCAGTCCGGCACCGCCCAGGTCAAGGCGCTCGAAGCCGCCGAGGCCTCCAGCAAGCTGGCGCTGGACGCCACCAAGCTGGGCTACAAGGTGGGCGTGCGGGTGAATCTCGACGTGCTCAATGCGCAGACGCAGCTGTTCTCGACCCAGCGCGATCTGGCCAAGGCCCGCTATGACGTGCTCGTGAACAGCCTGAAGCTGCGCCAGGCCGCAGGCGTACTGACCGCCAGCGACATCGACGGCGTCAACGCACTGCTGTCGGTGAAATAAGCGGCAGCATGGCTTCGGCCATGCGCCACGCGGCCCCCTGGTCCTGCCCCGCGTAGGTCTGCGCAGCGGCCACCGCCACCGCACGCGCTGCCGGGGACCCGGCCAGTGCACAGGCGGCGGAGACGGCCTCCTCCAGATCGACGCACCGGCGTGCCGCACCTGCGGCTTCGGCACGCTCGGCCGCCTGGGTGAAATTGAAGGTGTGCGCGCCCATGAACACCGGGCAGCCGCAAGCCGCCGCCTCGATCAGGTTCTGCCCACCCAGCGGCGCAAAACTGCCCCCGAGCAGCGCCACGTCGGCGCAGGCGTAGTACGCCGGCATCTCGCCCATCGAGTCCCCCAGCCAGACCTGTGCTTCGCGCGCCAGCGCACCGGGCCCGCCGGCGCCCCAGCTGCTGCGCCGCACCAGCGTCAGCCCGGCATCCGACACCAGACGCGCCACCTCGTCGAACCGCTGCGGATGCCGCGGCACCAGCAGCAGCAGCGGTGCACGCTGCGCCTCGCCGGCCAGCACCCGACGCGCGAGCATGGCCTGCCAGGCGGCCAGCAGCGGAGCGTCTTCGCCCTCGCGCCAGCTGGCCGCCAGCACCACCGGCCGGGCCAGGCCAGCGCTCCAGCTTTCACCCGCGGCCAGCAGCTCCGGCGAGGGCCGCTGGTCGAACTTGAGGTTGCCGGCGACCCGCACATGGCGCACGCCCGCCAGCCGCAGGCGCTGCGCATCGGCCTCCGTCTGGGCCAGCGCCTGGACCAGCGACGCGGCAGCCGGTCGCAGCAGCGCATCGAAACGCAGCGACTGGCGCAGGCTCTTCTCGGACAGCCGCGCGTTCGCCAGCACCACCGGCACCGCGGCGCGCTGCGCCTCGTACAGCAGGCGGGGCCAGACCTCGGTTTCCATCAGGATGCCCAGCGCTGGCCGGTGGCGCTGCAGAAACCGGCGCGTCGCGCCCGGCGTGTCCAGCGGCAGCCAGCACTGGTGGTCCGCCGGGCTCAGCAGCGTGGCACCGGCCGCACGCCCGGTGGCCGTGCCATGCGTGAGCAACAGATGCACCTGCGGATGCAGCTGGCGCAGCGCCTGGATCAGCGGCTCGGCCGCGCGGGTTTCGCCCAGCGACACGGCATGCAGCCAGACCGCCCCGGGCGGTGCGGCCGGCCCGAAGCCCAGGCGCTCGGGCATCGCCAGACCATAGAGCGGCTCCTGCCGGGCGCGCCACCACAGGCGCACCAGCAGCAGCGGCACCAGCAGCCGCATCAATACCCCGTAGGCCAGCAAGGCCAGTCGCTGCCGCAGGTTCAAGGCGACACCCCGCGGGCCACCGCCACACGCTGCCAGGCGGACTCGACCTCCTCCAGCGCGGGAACACGGTCCCCACCAACGCTGACCTGGTGGGCGTGGCCATGCTCGGGCAGCGGCCCGGTGCGCCAGGCGGTCGGGAAGTTGTAGAGCTGCACGTGCGGCAGGTCGAGCGCCACCGCCAGGTGGGACAGGCCGCTGTCCACGCCGACAACCCCCTGCGTGCCGCCCATCCAGTCCACCAGCGCATCCAGCCCCATGCGTGGCCAGAGATCACAGGACGCGGCGCCGACGCCCGCGGCGATCCGCTGCGCACGCTGCGCCTCTTCCTCGCTGGCCTGCGGCAGGGCGATGCGCCAACCACGCTGCACCAGCGACTGGCCGAAGGCGATCCAGTGCGCCTCGGGCCAGAGCTTGTCGTCGCGGGAGGTGCCGTGCACGAAGACCAGCGTGCGGGCTTGCGGCGACGGCACAACGCGGGCGCGCAAACCGAAGTGCGGCGGCCCGCTCACTGCGTAGCCCAGCGCCTCGGCCGCCATCTGGCGCGAGCGGTCAACGACGTGGATGTGCGGCGCCAGCGTGATGGCCCGGTCGGCCAGCCAGCGCGTCGGCGCTTCCCAGCCCGAGCCATCGGTGCGGTTGCCCAGTGCGTAGCGCAGGCCCTCCGGTGTCGTCCGGGCCTGCCGCGCCACCAGCGCGGACTTGGTCAGGCCCTGCAGGTCCAGCACCACGTCGTAGCGGTGCTGCTGCAGGCGGGCGCGGAAGGCCTGCTTCTCGCGCTGCACGTCCGCCGTCCACCAGCGCTTGCGCCAGCGCCGCTGCGCACAGTCGATCACCTCGCCGATGCCCTCGACCCGGCGCACCAGCGGCGCGAAGCCCGGCTCGACCACCCAGTCGATGCACACACCGGGCAGTGCGGCGCGCAGGTCCGCCACCACCGGCATCGCGTGGATCACGTCGCCCAGGGACGACAGCTTGACGATCAGGACGCGCCGCACGGTCAACAGGAGCCCTCCGCCTTCAATGCGCGGAGGCCTGCACTTCGGCTTCCGGCATCACCTTGCGCAGCGCAGCCATGAAGTCGTGCTCGATGCGGGCCAGCGCCTCGGCGGTGTGCCCTTCGAAGCGCAGCACCAGCACCGGCGTGGTGTTCGACGCGCGGATCAGGCCGAAGCCGTCCGGGTAGTCGCCACGCAGGCCGTCGATGGTGCCGATCTCGGCGCCGGGGAAGTCGGCCTGGGCGATGAGCTGCTCGACGATGGCGTGCTGGTTGCCCGCCGGCACCGCGACGTTCAGCTCGGGCGTGCTGAAGCTGGTCGGCAGGGCCTTGAGCACCGCGCTCGGGTCAGCGAAGCGCGACAGGATTTCCAGCAGCCGGGCAGCGGTGTACATCGCGTCGTCGAAGCCGTACCAGCGCTCGCCGAAAAAAATGTGGCCGCTCATCTCGCCGGCCAGCGGGGCACCGGTCTCGCGCAGCTTGGCTTTCATCAGCGAGTGGCCGGTCTTCCACATCATCGGCACGCCGCCTGCGGCGCGGATGCCCACCGGCAGGCGCTGCGAGCACTTCACGTCGTAGATGATCAGCCCGTCCGGGTTGCGCGTCAGGATGTCCTGCGCGAACAGCAGCATCTGGCGGTCCGGGAAGATGATCTCGCCGTCCTTGGTGACGAGGCCGAGGCGGTCGCCATCGCCGTCGAAGGCCAGGCCCAGTTCGAAGTCGGTGGCGTGGACAACCTTGATCAGGTCGGCCAGGTTTTCCAGCTTGGAGGGGTCCGGGTGGTGGTTCGGGAAGTCGCCATCGACACGGCTGTACAGTTCGACCACCTCGCAGCCCAGCGCCTTGAGGATGCCGGGCGAGGAGGCACCGGGAATGCCGTTGCCGGAGTCAACCACGATCTTCATCGGGCGTGCGAGCTTGCAGTCGCCGGTGATGCGGGCGGTGTACTCGGGCAGGATGTCGTGGGCGGTGACGCTGCCCGGAGTGGCCGAGGTGGTGTAGGTCTCGGATTCCATGCGGGCACGCAGGCCCTGGATCGCGTCGCCGTAGATGGCCACCCCCGCGAGCACCATCTTGAAGCCGTTGTAGTCCTTGGGGTTGTGGCTGCCGGTCACCTGGATGCCGCTGCGGCAACCGATGTCGCCGCGCGTGGCCGCCACGTAATAGAGCATCGGCGTGGTCACGGCACCCAGGTCGATCACGTCCAGGCCGGTCGAGGCCAGGCCGCGGATCAGGGCGGCGCTCAGGTCCGGGCCGGAGACACGGCCGTCGCGACCGACCGCCACGGCGCGCTCGCCCAGCGCCAGGGCTTCGGTGCCGAACGCACGGCCCAGGTGTTCGGCGAAGACGACGTCGAGCGCCTGGCCGACGATGCCGCGGATGTCATAGGCCTTGAAGGCAGAAGCGATCACTTGCATAAAGAGGAACCTTGGTTCGATAGAAAGAAACCCGCGCATTGTAGGCAGGTACCCCTCGGGCGCCACCACCGGACTGCCGGTTGTTCAGAAACTGCAGCCACCAATGCAAAATGCCCGCTCACTGGAGATGAACGGGCACATGGACAGACGATCTAACTAATTTTGGCGGAGTGGACGGGACTCGAACCCGCGACCCCCGGCGTGACAGGCCGGTATTCTAACCAACTGAACTACCACTCCGCAGTGGTACGAAACTGAAAATCTGGCGACTCCTAGGGGATTCGAACCCCTGTAACGACCGTGAAAGGGTCGTGTCCTAGGCCTCTAGACGAAGGAGTCAACTTCGACGGGTCTTGAAACATGGCGGAGTGGACGGGACTCGAACCCGCGACCCCCGGCGTGACAGGCCGGTATTCTAACCAACTGAACTACCACTCCGCAGTGGCAAAACCATCTGAAACTTGGCGACTCCTAGGGGATTCGAACCCCTGTAACGACCGTGAAAGGGTCGTGTCCTAGGCCTCTAGACGAAGGAGTCATTCTGGAAATTTGGTGGAGGTAAGCGGGATCGAACCGCTGACCTCTTGCATGCCATGCAAGCGCTCTCCCAGCTGAGCTATACCCCCAAATACATCTTGCGCAACTTGTGGCGGAGTGGACGGGACTCGAACCCGCGACCCCCGGCGTGACAGGCCGGTATTCTAACCAACTGAACTACCACTCCGCAGCGGCACAAAATCTGGCGACTCCTAGGGGATTCGAACCCCTGTAACGACCGTGAAAGGGTCGTGTCCTAGGCCTCTAGACGAAGGAGTCTTCAAACTTGTCTCAAGAACTTCGAAGCGCTTTGATGGTGGAGGTAAGCGGGATCGAACCGCTGACCTCTTGCATGCCATGCAAGCGCTCTCCCAGCTGAGCTATACCCCCTCAAGACACAATTGCTTGTTTCTTTTGTCAGGCGCTTCGTTGTTCAAGCGAGAACAAGATTATGGAATGGATTCATACGCCTTGCAAGCGTTTGAGCACAGTATTTTTATCGAACAGCGCCAGCACCGCATCAATCGACGGTGTCTGGGCACGCCCGCACACCAGCACGCGCAGTGGAATCGCCAGTTGCGGCATCTTCACCTTCCGCTCACCGATGGTGTTCTTGATCGCCTGGTTGATCGATGGGGCATCCCAGTCCGGCAGTTCGGCCAGACGATCCCGCAGCGCGATCAGGGCCGGGCGCGACACCTCGTTCAGGTGCTGCGCCAGATCCGCCTCGCCCGGCTGCACATCGACGAAGTAGACCGACAGCCAGTCGGCGAGCTCGACCGTCGTGCTGCAGCGGTCCTTGAACAGCGCGCACATGGCCGCCAGCCGCTCGTCGGCCGGCACGCTCAGACCCCGGCTGGCGAACTGCGCCGAGACCAGCCCCGCCAGCACGCCGTTGTCGCAGACCTTCATGTGCTGCGCGTTCACCCAGCGCAGCTTGGCCTCGTCGAACTGCGCGGCGCTGCGGCCGAGGTGGTCGAGGTTGAACCAGGCGATGAGCTGCTCGCGGCTGAAGATCTCGTCGTCGCCGTGGCTCCAGCCCAGACGCGCCAGATAGTTCACCACGCCGTCGGCCAGATAGCCCTCGTCGCGGTACTGCGTCACCGGCTTGGCGCCGTGGCGCTTGCTCATCTTCTCGCCCTGCTCGTTCAGCACGGTCGGCAGGTGGGCATAGACCGGAGGCTCGACACCGAGCGCGCGGAAGACGTGGATCTGGCGCGGCGTGTTGTTGACGTGGTCATCGCCGCGGATCACATGGGTGATGCGCATGTCGATGTCGTCCACCACGACGCAGAAGTTGTAGGTCGGCGTTCCATCCGGACGCGCGATGACCAGATCGTCCAGCTCGTCGTTGCTGATCTCGATGCGGCCCTTGACCTTGTCGTCCCAGACCACCGACCCGCCCTGCGGTGTCTTGAACCGCAGCACCGGCTGGACGCCTTCCGGCACTGCCGGCAGCACCTTGCCCGACTCCGGGCGCCAGGTGCCGTCGTAGCGCGGCTTTTCCTTGTTGGCCATCTGGCGCTCGCGCAGGGCGTCGAGTTCCGCCATGGACATGTAGCAGGGGTAGACCCAGCCCTGCTCCACCAGCTGCGCCAGCACCGCCTTGTAGCGGTCCATGCGCTGCATCTGGTAGAACGGACCTTCGTCGTGGTCCAGACCCAGCCACTGCATGCCTTCGAGGATCACGTCGACCGCCGCCTGCGACGAGCGCTCGACGTCGGTGTCCTCGATGCGCAGCACCAGGACACCGCCCGTGGCCCGCGCCCAGGCCCAGGGGTAGAGCGCGGAGCGGATGTTGCCGAGGTGGATGAAGCCGGTGGGCGACGGCGCGAAACGGGTACGAACTTGGGTCATGGTCTTCACTCGGGATCAGTTCGGATCAGATCAACGCCAGGCCACGGGCGAGGTCGGTCTTCAGGTCTTCGACGTGCTCCAGCCCGACGGCGACGCGGATCATGCCCTGCGTGATGCCGGCGGCCAGGCGCTGCGCTTCGTTGAGGCGCCCGTGCGAGGTGCTCGACGGGTGGGTGATGGTGGTCTTGGTGTCGCCGAGGTTGGACGTGATCGAGCAGATCCGCGTCGCGTCGATCACCGCGAACGCGTTCGCACGCGCCGCCTCGGGCGTGTCACCGCGCGTCACGAAGCCGACGACCGCGCCGCCATTGCCGCTCTGCTGCGCCATCGCCAGCGCGTGCTGCGGGTGCGAGGGCAGACCGGGATAAAACACCCGCGCCACCTGCGGCTGCGCTTCCAGCCACTCGGCCAGCTTCAGCGCGCGGGCGCCCTGCGCTTCCATGCGGATCGACAGCGTCTCCAGCCCCTTCAGCACCACCCAGGCGTTGAACGGCGACAGGCACATCCCCGCCGAGCGCATCACCGGCATGAACTTGCCGTCGATGATCGCCTCCGGCCCGCAGATGGCGCCGGCCACGACGCGGCCCTGCCCGTCCAGGTACTTGGTGCCCGAATGGATGATCAGGTCCGCGCCCAGATCGGCTGGCCGCTGCAGCGCGGGCGAGCAGAAGCAGTTGTCCACCGCCAGCAGCGCGCCCGCGGCGTGGGCCACGTCGGCCAGCGCGCGGATGTCGCAGACCTCGGTCAGCGGGTTGCTCGGCGTCTCGGCGAACAGCAGCTTCGTCTCGGGCCGCACGGCCGCGCGCCATTCGGCCACGTCGGTCTGCGACACGAAGGTGGTCAGCACGCCGAACTTGCCGAACTCGCCCTGCAGCAGCTTGATGGTCGAGCCGAACACGCTCTGCGAGCAGATCACGTGGTCACCCGCCTTCAGCAGCCCCATGACCAGCAGCAGGATCGCCGACATGCCGCTCGACGTGGCGATGCAGGCCTCGGTGCCTTCGAGCGCAGCCAGGCGGCGCTCCATCATCATCGTCGTCGGGTTGGTGAAGCGGCTGTAGACGAATGCTTCTTCTTCTTGTGCAAAGCGGGCAGCGGCCGTGGCCGCGTCCGGGTGCACGAAGCTGCTGGTCAGGAACAGCGCCTCGGAGTTTTCGCCCCAGGGCGTCGTCGGCAGCCCCTCGCGCACGGCCAGGGTGTCCAGCCGCGCGTCGGCGGGCAGGTCCACGCGCGGCAGGCGCTTCGGGTCGGTGTGGTCACGGCTGCGCATGGCAGGTCTCCAGAAGTCGGGGATCGAGACGCTCAGGTGCTCGGATTCGGCAGGGCCAGACGGCCGCGGTCACCCGCTTCCTCGTCCTGGGGCTGGGCAGCGCGCTGGGTCTTCATCGCCTCGAAATCGGCCGGGCTCACGTCGCCGGTGATGTAGTGGCCATCGAAGCACGACGCCTCCAGCCCCGCCAGCGAGGTGCTCAGCGACGACACCGCGCGCTTCATCGCGTCCACGTCCTGGTAGATCAGCGCATCGCAGCCGATGTAGTCGCGGATCTCGTCCATCGTGCGGCCGTGGGCGATCAGCTCGGTCGAGGTCGGCATGTCGATGCCGTAGACGTTCGGGTAGCGCACCGGCGGCGCGGCCGAGGCCATGTAGACCTTGTTGGCGCCGGCCTCGCGGGCCATCTGCACGATCTCGCGGCTGGTGGTGCCGCGCACGATCGAGTCGTCGACCAGCAGCACGTTGCGGCCCTTGAACTCCATGCCGATGGCGTTGAGCTTCTGGCGCACGCTCTTCTTGCGCGTGGCCTGGCCCGGCATGATGAAGGTGCGGCCGACGTAGCGGTTCTTGACGAAGCCTTCGCGGTAGGGCTTGCCCAGGCGCTGCGCGAGCTGCATCGCCGACGGGCGGCTCGACTCGGGGATCGGGATCACCACGTCGATGTCGGACGGCGGCATCGTGCTGATGACGCGCTGCGCCAGCGTCTCGCCCATGTTGAGGCGGGCGTGGTAGACCGAGATGCCGTCGATGACCGAGTCCGGACGCGCCAGGTACACGAACTCGAACACGCACGGATTCAGCGACGGCGCCACCGCGCACTGCTGGCTGTGCAGTTCGCCGTCGAGCGTGATGAACAGCGCCTCGCCCGGCGCCACATCGCGCACGAGGTGGTAGCCATTGCCTTCGAGGGCCACGGACTCGCTGGCCACCATCCACTCGGTGTCCTTGCCAGCCACCTCGATCGAGCCCAGGCAGAGCGGGCGGATGCCGTTCGGGTCGCGGAAGGCCACCAGCCCGTAGCCGGCGATCAGCGCCACGACGGCGTAGGAGCCCTTGACACGGCGGTGCACCGCACTGACGGCCTTGAACACCTCCACCGGGGTCAGCGGCAGGTCGTGCGCAGCCGCCTGCAGTTCATGGGCGAGGATGTTGATCAGCACCTCGGTGTCACTCTCGGTGTTGAGGTGGCGCCGGTCGATGTCGATCAGTTCCTTCTTCAGCGCGTGGGCGTTGGTGATGTTGCCGTTGTGGACGAGCACCACGCCGAACGGTGCGTTGACGTAGAACGGCTGCGCCTCTTCCTCGCTGTAGGCGTTGCCGGCGGTCGGGTAGCGGACCTGGCCGAGACCGAGCGTGCCGGGCAGCGCACGCATGTTGCGGGTGCGGAAGACGTCGCGCACCATGCCGCGGGCCTTGTGCATGAAGAACTTCGTGCCCATGGCCGTGACGATGCCGGCGGCATCCTGGCCACGGTGCTGCAGCAGCAGCAGCGCGTCATAGATCAACTGGTTCACTGGTGACTTGGAAATCACACCGACGATGCCACACATCGCTCACTCCATCTGTTCAAGACATTCCCAACGGACACCGGGCCGGACGGCGCGGTCATCCTCGTTCTCTTCGTGCTTCGTGTATTCGTTGCGGCTCAGCGCGGTGCCGAGGCCGCCGGCTCCGGTGCACTGCCCGTCAGCGGCCGCCAGTCTCCGGGCAGCCACGGTGCCAGCACCGCCTGCGCGGCCGTCAGCCAGCGCACCCCGTCCGACACCTGCCAGGACGGCTGGCGCACCATCGGCGTCAGGCCCAGCATCATCACGGCCACCAGCAGGATCAGCCCGCCCCGCACGGTGCCGAACACCGCACCCAGCAACCGGTCGAGCGGTGCCAGCGGCGTCGCGTGGATCACCTGCTGCAGCAGCCAGGTGAGCACCCGCCAAGCCAGCAGCGTCACCACGAAGGTGATCACCAGCCCGGACAGGCGGGCGACCTGCCCGCCCGGCTCGCCGATGTGCAGCGCTGCAGCCACATCCAGCGCCCAGGCCTGGGACAGCAGCCACGCCACCACCCAGCCCGCCAGCGACATCACCTCGCTGACCAGCCCGCGCAACATCCCGGCGACCACCGACAAGGCCAGCACCGCCAGCATCGTCAGATCGATCCAGCCGAGGTCACCGAGCATGGTTCACTCTCAGAGCGGCAGCACCGCGGCATTGAGCCCGGCCGCCTTGAGGCGAGCGGCAGCGCGCAGGGCCTCTTCCTTGGAATTGAACGGCCCCAGCCGGACCCGCGTGCGGGCCGAGCCGGAGGCGGTCTCGACCCGCTGTTCGTGCGAATCCAGTCCCAGCTTGCCGATGCGGCGTCCCAGATCCCGCGCTGCAGACGCCTCGGCGAAAGAGCCCGCCTGGATCACGTAGCGGCGGGTCTTCTCGCCATCGCCATCCGGTCTGGTGGCTTTGGCCGCCTTCGCATCCTTGGCCTCTTTCGCATCCTTCAACGCCTTGGCTTCTCGGGCGTCGCGCGCCTTGCGGGCGGCTTCGCGTCGTGCATCGGCCGCATCACGGGCATCCTGCGCTTCGCGGGCCGCCTTGGCTTCCTTGGCTTCCTTCGCCTTTTTGGCCAGGCGCTCCTGCCGGGCCTTTTCCGCTTCGCGTGCCTGCTCGGCTTCCTGCGCCTTCTCGGCTTCGCGCGCCTTGTCGGCCTTCAGCTTGTCCGCCCTGGCCCGCTCTGCCCTGGCCTTTTCCTTGTCCTTTTCTGCCCGGACCCTGTCGGCACGGAGCTTGTCCGCCTCCAGATCCGCCTTGGTCTCGGTGATGATGGTGTCATCGGCGTGGGGCTTCTTGCCGGTCCCCGGCAGCAGCCCGACTGCTGCCGCCGTGCCGGCCGCAGCCACCGCGACCGCGGTACCGGAGACGCCCGCAGAGGGCGCTGCCTCGACGCTGCCCTGCCGGGCCAGCGCGGCCGAACCAGCCGCGGCCGGGGCCTTGACCGACACGCTGGCCGAGCCGTCCGAACCTGCCGGACCAGCCATGCGGACGCTGAAACTCTGCTCGGCCGGGCGCGGCGGTTTGTCGAACAGTGTCGGCAAACCGATGACGGCGCCACCGACCAGCACCGCCGCGCCGATCAGACGCCGACGCGCGCGGGTGCGCAACGCCTCGACGGTGACAGGATCCTGGGGCGGCGGAGTGCGCTTGCGGGTTTCGGGAACCGGCGGTTTCTTGCGCTGGAGAAAGGAGAACAAACCCATCTGTGTCAGCCATCAGGCCATGTTGCTCGGGGTGGTGGAGCCAGGCGTATCAGCCGACGTGTGCGGCGCCCAGGCGCGGCAGTCCGTGTTGCAAGACACCGCCGATGGTGTGGAAGGATCCGAAGACCACGATTCTATCAGTGGGGTCGGCGGCCTTGACCGCCGCGTCGAGCGCCTGCTGCGGATCGCTGCTGCAATGCAGCACTTCCACAGGCAGCGGTGCCGCGCCTGCAGGTCGCGCGGCACGGGCGGCCCGCAGGACGGAACACAGCGCTTCGGCCGTGGCAGCGCGGGGTGTCGGCAGGTCGCACAGGTACCAGACATCGACCAGTGGCAGCAGCGGGCCGACCAGACCGGCGAGGTCCTTGTCGGCCATGGCACCCAGCACGGCATGCGTGCGCGGGAAGTAGCCCATCTGGTCAAGGTTCTGTGCCAGAACGGCGGACGCATGCGGGTTGTGCGCCACATCCAGCACCAGCGCCGGCTGGCCAGGAACGACCTGGAAGCGCCCCGGCAGTTCCACCATCGCCAGACCATTGCGCACCGCCTGGGCCGGCACCGACAGGCGCGGTCGCATCGCGTCCAGCGCCGCGAGCACACCCGACGCGTTGATCAGCTGGTTCGCACCACGCAGTGCCGGGTAGGCCATCGCGTTGTAGCGGCGCCCTCGCCCGCTCCAGTTCCACTGCTGGCGATCGCCCGCGTAGTTGAAATCGCGACCGAAGCGCCACAGGTCTGCACCCAGCGCTTCGGCATGGTCGATCACGCTGCGCGGCGGCACCGGATCGGACACGATCACCGGCCGACCGGCCCGCATGATCCCGGCCTTCTCGCGGCCGATGGCCTCGCGGTCCGGGCCGAGGTAGTCCATGTGGTCGAGGTCGATGCTGGTGATGATGGCGCAGTCGGCATCGATGATGTTGACGGCGTCCAGCCGCCCGCCCAGACCGACTTCGAGGATCACCACGTCCAGCGGCTGCGCGGCGATGCAGTGCAGGATGGCCAGCGTCGTGAACTCGAAATAGGTCAGCGATTCGCCCTGGCGTGCCGCTTCGACCGCGGCGAAGTGCGGCAGCAGCACCTCGGCCCGGACCACGTCGCCATTGAGCCGCAGCCGCTCCTCGAAATGCACCAGATGCGGCGACCCGTACACCGCGGTGCGGTAGCCGCCCTGCAGCAGGATGGCTTCGAGCATCGCGCAGGTCGAGCCCTTTCCATTGGTGCCCGCCACCGTGTAGACCGGCACGTCGAACTGCAGGCCCAGCCGCTCGCGCACGCGCTGCACCCGGTCGAGGCCGAGCTGGATGGTCACCGGGTGCAGGCGCTCGCAGTGCGCGAGCCAGTCGGACAGGGTCTGGGGCATGAAGATCTCTTCGAAAAACCGAAGGGGCGTCTTGCGACGCCCCCGTGAGCACAGCGCGTGGAATGCGGGTTCAGGACACCGCGTCCGCGCTCTGGCGCTGCAGCATGGCCAGCAGGCGGGCGACGGTCTGGCGCAGCTCGCGGCGGTCCACGATCATGTCCAGCGCGCCCTTCTCGATCAGGAACTCCGAGCGCTGGAAGCCTTCCGGCAGCTTCTCGCGCACGGTGTTCTCGATCACGCGCGGGCCGGCAAAACCGATCAGCGCCTTCGGTTCGGCGATGACCACGTCACCCACGAACGCGAAGCCCGCCGACACGCCGCCCATGGTCGGGTCGGTCAGCACGCTGATGTAGGGCAGCTTCGCCTTGCCGAGGCGGGTCAGCGCGGCGTTGGTCTTGGCCATCTGCATCAGCGACAGCAGGCCCTCCTGCATGCGCGCGCCACCCGTGGCGGTGAAGCAGACGAACGGCACCTTCTGCTCGATGGCTGTCTCGACCCCGCGCACGAAACGCTCGCCGACCACCGAACCCATCGAGCCGCCCATGAAGTCGAACTCGAACGCGGCGGCGACCAGCGGAATGCTCAACACAGAGCCGCCCATCACAACCAGTGCGTCGGTCTCGCCGGTGGCCTCCATGGCTTCCTTCAGACGCTCAGGGTACTTCTTGCTGTCCTTGAACTTCAGCGCATCGACCGGCAGGACTTCCTGGCCGATCTCGTAGCGGCCTTCGTCGTCGAGGAAGCCGTTCAGGCGGGCGCGGGCGTCGATGCGGTGGTGGTGGCCGCACTTGGGACAGACGTTGAGGTTGCCCTCCAGGTCGGTCTTGTAGAGCACCGTCTCGCAGGACGCGCACTTGACCCACAGGCCTTCCGGCACCGTGCGGCGCTCGCTGGGTTTGGTCTGCTGGATCTTGGGGGGCAGCAGCTTGTCGAGCCAACTCATGCGGTTTCTCCTTGGAGGGTATCCAATGCCGCACGGATCTCGCGGAGGAAACCGGCAGCGACCGGTACCACCCGCTCGCGCGGTTCGTTTTCGATCAACTGGATGATACGGGAACCGATCACCACCGCGTCCGACACACGGGCCACGGCGACGGCGGTTTCTGCGTCCCGGATGCCGAAGCCGACGCCCACTGGCACGCTCACCTGGGCGCGGATGCGCGGCACCATGCGCGCGACCGCGTCGGTGTCGAGGTGACCGGCGCCGGTCACGCCCTTGAGCGAGACGTAGTAGACGTAGCCTGTGGCGATGCGGCCGACTTCGGCCATGCGCTGGTCAGTCGACGTCGGAGCGAGCAGGAAGATCGCATCCATGTCCGCGGCGCGCAGCCGTGCGGCGAAGGCTTCGCATTCCTGCGGCGGATAGTCCACGACGAGCACGCCATCGACGCCAGCCTTCTTCGCGTCGTCCACGAAGCGGTCCGGCCCGTAGCACTCGACCGGGTTGGCATAGCCCATCAGCACCACCGGCGTCGTCGCATCCGTCTCGCGGAAGGCGCGCACCATCTCCAGCACGTGCGCCGTGCTGATGTGCTTGAGCAGCGCGCGCTCGCTGGCGCGCTGGATCACCGGGCCGTCGGCCATCGGGTCCGAGAACGGAACGCCGAGTTCGATCACGTCGGCGCCCGCCGCGACCATGCCGTGCATCAGGTCGACGGTCACATCGGCGTACGGATCGCCTGCGGTCACATAGGGAATCAGCGCCTTGCGGCCCTGCGCGGCCAGGCGCGCGAAGGTGGTCTGGATGCGGCTCACAGCGCACCTCCCTTGACGCTCTGCCCGCGACACGACGGGCGGCAGTAGAAATCGGCCCCCGACAGGTCGGCGACGGTGCCGATGTCCTTGTCGCCACGGCCGGACAGGTTGACCAGGATGTGCTGGTCCGGACGCATCGTCTTCGCCAGTTTCATCGCGTAGGCGACCGCGTGGCTCGACTCCAGCGCCGGGATGATGCCCTCGGTGCGGCAGAGGTAGTGGAAGGCCTCCAGCGCCTCCTTGTCGGTGATGCCCACGTACTCGGCGCGACCGATGTCCTTCAGATAAGCGTGCTCCGGGCCCACGCCGGGGTAGTCCAGCCCGGCCGACACGGAGTGCGTCTCGGTGATCTGGCCGTTGGCGTCCTGCAGGATGTAGGTGCGGTTGCCGTGCAGCACGCCGGGCTTGCCGAGTTGCAGCGAAGCCGAATGCTTGAGCGTGTCCAGACCCTCGCCCGCCGCCTCGACGCCGATCAGGCGCGTGCCTTCATGCGGAATGTAGGGGTGGAAGATGCCCATCGCGTTGCTGCCGCCGCCCACGCAGGCGACCACGGCGTCCGGCTGGCGGCCTGCGGGGCCACCCAGCTCGGCGATCAGCTCCGGCATCTGCGTCAGGCATTCGGTGCCGATCACGCTCTGGAAGTCGCGCACCATGGCCGGATACGGGTGCGGGCCCGCGACCGTGCCGATGATGTAGAAGGTGTTCTCGACGTTGGTGACCCAGTCGCGCATCGCCTCGTTGAGCGCGTCCTTCAGCGTCTTGCTGCCCGACTCGACCGGCACGACACGGGCGCCCAGCAGGTGCATGCGGTAGACGTTCGGGCTCTGGCGCTTGACGTCCTCGGAGCCCATGTAGACCACGCACTCCATGCCGTAGCGCGCGCAGATCGTCGCGGTCGCCACGCCGTGCTGGCCGGCACCGGTCTCGGCGATCACGCGCGGCTTGCCCATGCGCTTGGCGAGCAGGGCCTGGCCGATGGTGTTGTTGACCTTGTGCGCGCCGGTGTGGTTGAGGTCTTCGCGCTTGAGGTAGATCTGCGCGCCGCCCATCTCGCGGCTCATGCGGTCGGCGTGGTAAACCGGGCTGGGGCGGCCGACGAAGTGCTTCAGCTCGCGCCGGAATTCGGCGATGAACTGCGGATCGTGGCGGTAATGCTCATAGGCGCCGCGCAGTTCGTCGAGCGCGTGGCTGAGGGTTTCAGCGACAAAACTGCCGCCGTAGACCCCGAAATGCCCGCGGGCATCGGGTTGGTCGTAGGTAAACATGGTGACTCTCGGGAAATTCAGTATCCGCTGTCGGCGTCCGCCCGTCGGGCATCGGCTTCGCGGACCGCTTCGCAGAATTGGCGCATCAGCGCGGCGTCCTTGACGCCCTTGCCGACTTCAACGCCGGAACTCACGTCCACGGCACAGGGCCGCACGCGAAGCACGCCATCGATCACATTGGCATGATTCAACCCACCAGACAAAACGACCGGACGGGACACGCCTGACGGAATGAGAGACCAATCGAAAACCTTTCCGCCTCCGCCATACCCCTCGACATGCGCGTCGAGCAGGATGGCCTGGGCGCTGGAGCAAGACTGTGCAAAGTCTAACAAATCAAAGCCCGGCATCATGCGCGCGGCGCGCAGATAGGGGCGCCCGGGGGCTTCGCACTGTGCGAGAGTTTCATCTCCGTGGAACTGGAGCAGCAAGGTCGGGATGGCCGCGCAGGCTTCGGCGATCTGCGCCGGCTCCGCGTTCACGAACAGACCGACCGGCGTGACGAACGGGGGCAGGCGCCGCACCAACTGCACGGCACGCTCCAGCGACACGTACCGCGGGCTGCGGGCATAGAACACCAGCCCGATCGCATCGGCACCGGCCGCCACGGCCTTATCGACGTCCTGTTCGCGGGTCAGGCCACAGATCTTGATGCGGGTCCGCGCGGTCAGGCCCGACGGCGGAAAGTCAATCGAAACGCTCATCGGACGTCACCAGCGAGAAAAGGGAAACCGGGCGAGCAGTGCTCAGCGCTGCCAGCCACCAGGCAACCAGTCGAACCCCGCCGTGCGGGTCGGCAAGCCATGGTGCGCATCGTAGCGGGGTCCGAGAAAGTACAGGCCGTCTGCGGCAAAGGTCGGGGCAGCGCGCTCGCGCCGGCGGGACGCGAGCACCTCGGCCACCCAGTCGCTCGGCCGCGTGCCCGTGCCGACCGCGATCAGACAGCCCATGAGGTTGCGGATCATGTGGTGCAGGAAGGCCACCGCCTCGAAATCGAAGCGCCAGTAGGCCCCGTGGCGCACGATGGAGATCTCGCGCATCAGCTTCACCGGCGACAGCGCCTGGCAGTCGGACGAGCGGAACGCGGAGAAATCGTGTTCGCCGATCAGGTGGGCCGCGGCGCGGCGCATGGCCTCGGCCTCCAGAGGCCGGAAGGTCCAGCCGACCGAGCCCTTCTCGATGGACGGTCGCACCGGCGACTCCACCACGATGTAGGCATACCGCCGCCCGCGGGCGAGGTTGCGTGCATGGAAATCGTCACTGACCGGAGAACACCACTGGACCGCGATGTCGTCGGGCAGATAGCGGTTGGTGCCGCGCACCCAGGAGAACGGTTCACGGTCCCGGTCGGTATCGAAGTGGACCACCTGGTTGAGACCGTGCACGCCCGTGTCGGTGCGACCGGCACAGAGGGTCTGGATGGGCGCCACCGCGAACCGCGACAGCGCCTTTTCCAGATGGTCCTGAACCGTGCATCCGTCAGGCTGGCTCTGCCAGCCGTGGTAGGCGGTGCCGCGGTAGGCGACGCCTAGCGCGAGGCGCAAGGCGTCGCACCTGCCCGGACACCCACCAGCCGGCGCATCACGCCAGCTTGTCCAGCATGGCCTGCGCCTTGGCGCGCAGATCCCCATCGGACTTCTCGATCACTTCCTGCAGCATGTCGCGCGCAGATTCGGCATCGCCGAAATCGAGGAACTCCTTGGCCAGTTCGATCTTGCGCGACAGCGGATCAGCGTCCTCGCCATCGACCAGCATCGGATAGGCATCCATGGCCCCAGACGAGGTCGTCGGCTGCAGATCGAAGTCGAGCGACAGTCCGCCCATGTCGATCTTCTGCAGATCACCGGCTTCCGTGATCGGCTCGCTGATCTCGGGCAGATCGTGCAGTTCGAAATCCAGACTGCTGTGACCCGAATCGGCCGGCACATCCAGCGAACTGGACATGCCTGCGACACCAAACGCGCTGGCAGCCGTGGCGGCAGCGGTGGCACCGAACGCACCATGCCCGGTCGACAGGGGACTCGACACCGGTGGCAGCGAGTCCATCGGACCCGGAACCGAGATGTCGAGGTCGATGGAGGCCGAACTGCCCGACGGCGTATCAGCCCCCAGATCGAAATCGGGGATGGCGCTGTTCTCGAACCGGGAGGGCGACGGCACCACCGATTGCGGCATGGTGCTGGCCCCCAGCATCTCGCCACCACCGGATTCCGACGCATAGCCGGAGTGCGGCTGACCACCCTGCTCGTACAGCGGGTTGTCCGGATCGATCGAGCGACCCAGTTCCTGCGCGCGCAACCAGTCTTCGCCCTGGCCGCCGGTCAAGCCGTACAGTTCACCCGCCAGCAGTTCGTAGCCCTTGGTGTCGCGGCGCTTGGCATAGACCTCCAGCAGCTTGGTACGAATGGCGAGGCGCTCCGGATTGGCCCGCATCGCTTCCTTGAGGATTTCCTCGGCTTGCAGGTCGCGGCCGTAGGCCAGGTACACATCGGCCTCGGCGACCGGATCGACATCGCCGATCGCATCGATCTGGCTCAGCGAATAGCTCATCGACGACGGTGTTCCCGCGGCATCACGGGTATCGACGCGCTGGCCACCACTGGCGCCAAAGAACGAATCCGGCTGGAGGCGGCTTTCCAGGAAGGATGTGACGCCGGCTTCATCCTTGTTCTTGCCACGCAGACGGTAGTAGCCCAGTCCGGCCAGGATGGCCAGGATCAGACCGGCACCCGGCAACAGCATCGGATTCTCGGACAGCGAGTCGATCAGCGACGGCTCTTCGGCCGGCGTGGTGTCCATCGGCATGGCCGGACGCGACGCAGCGGGCACCACCGGCACCACGGCCGGCGCACTCGCCACGACCGCAGGAGCCGGTGCAGAGGCCACGATCGGCAGCGGCTCCTTGGCCGACGCCGCAGCGACCACCATCGGCGCCGAAGCCGCAACCACCGGGGCGGAGGCCAGCTCAGCAGGCTTTTCGGGCGCCTTTGCCACGACAGCCGGGCCGGAAGCCGCAGCGGCCGCCTTGCCGGTGCCAGCCGCTGCAGCGCCAGAGGCCGCCTGCAGCTTCTTCAGCTCATCCAGATTGCGGGCAAGCTCGTTGACACGCGAACTGGCTTCCTTTTCGGCTCGTTGCTTGACGACGGTCTCTTCCGGAGTCGTCGTCTGGCCCTTGCCCGCCGTCTTCGGCTTGTCGAGTTGCAGCCGATCCGGCTTGGCCACGCCCGCAGCACCGCTTTCGACCACTTCCGTGCGCACCTGCCCGCCAGACTTGCGGGTCGGCTCGACAGGCTTGACCTGCTCGGGCACGGCACCCGCCAGTCGCTGGCGATAGGCATTGAAATTGGCGCTCTGCACCTGGACGAGGCGCCGGGCCTCGCGCGCATCGACGCTGCCGAGCTGCTGGGCCGACGGAACGGTCAGCACCGCGCCGGAGCGCAGCCGGTTCATGTTGTTGCCGATGAAGGCTTGTGTATTGCCCTGGTACAGGCCGACCAGCATCTGGTCCAGGGAAATGCCTTCGACCTGCAGCTTGCTGGCAACGTTCGACAGGGTGTCGCCCGACTTGACCTGGTACTCAGTCCCGCTGCCCGCGGCGGCATTGGCTGCCGGGGCTGGCACAGGAGACGGTGCAGCAGGTCGACGGACAGGCGCCTTGGCGAGCGCAGCCGGCTCGGCCGATTCGGCAGCCGCCGGCGCTGGTGCCAGGCGCTTCATCGCTTCGGCGCGTGCAGCAGCCTCGGCGGCAGCAGACGCAGCCAGTTCGGCCTTCGTCGGCCGCGCGGGTGCGGCGGCCACCACGGCCGGCGTCGCCGGAGCCGCTGGCGCACGCGCCACGGACGGCGGATCGAACAGCAGCGTGTATTCGCGCAGCAGTCGGCCGCTCGACCAGGACAACTCCAGGATCACATCGACAAACGGCTCCTGGACGGAACGGTCGCTGGTGATTCTCAAATAGGGTGTGCCATCGGCACGGCGCTGCAACGACACCGCGGTGGACGGCAGAACGGCGTTGTAATCCACACCGGCAATCCGGTAGGCATCCGGCGGTGCGACCCGCACCCGCAGATTGGCGGATTCGTCCGGCGTGAGGCTGGTGACGTCGATCTCGGCCCGCAGCGATTCGCCCAAGGCGGATTGAACGCTCAAGCGGCCGAGACTCAAGGACCAGGCGGATGGCGCGGCACCAAGTGCTGCGACCACCGCGACCACGGCCGCCACTTCTCTCAGAGCCAAACGCCCCGTGCGCTTCGTCTGGGTATTCAAGGCGTCTCCCAAGCTGCGAATCATGGAACCATTCCGTTTTTTCGCACCAGTCAATACGAGCAATAAGCGCTCAAAATGTCCGAAAAGACAATAGCATCAAGCAGATACAAAGACAAGCTCATGCTCTGCCTGACATTCTGAGCATCTCGCACGATTACCGTCTCTGAAAATATGCACGTTGCCACCCGGCAACGTGCATATCCCGGCAACGCTTACGCGTCCAGCAGGATGCGCAGCATGCGGCGCAGCGGTTCGGCCGCGCCCCAGAGCAACTGGTCACCGATGGTGAAGGCGCCAACATACTCCGGACCCATCGCCAGCTTGCGGATGCGGCCGACCGGAATCGTCATCGTGCCCGTCACCGCCACCGGCGTCAGATCACGAATCGTGGCCTCACGGGTATTCGGCACCACCTTCACCCACTGGTTGTCGGCCGCGATCATGGCCTCCAGATCGGCGACCGGCACATCCTTCTTCAGCTTGAAGGTCAGCGCCTGGCTGTGGCAGCGCATCGCGCCGACGCGCACGCAGAAACCATCGACCGGGATCGGCGCAGAGTCGAAACCCTCGCCCAGACCCAGGATCTTGTTGGTCTCGGCCATGCCCTTCCACTCTTCCTTGGACTGGCCGTTGCCCAGGTCCTTGTCGATCCACGGGATCAGCGAGCCGCCCAGCGGCACGCCGAAGTTCGCGGTCTCGGCCGAGGTCAGGGCACGCTGCTTGGCGATGACCTTGCGGTCGATCTCCAGGATCGCGCTCTTCGGGTCGTCCAGCAGCGCGCGCACTTCGGCGTTCAGCGTGCCGTACTGCGTCAGCAGCTCGCGCATGTGCTGCGCGCCGCCACCGGACGCTGCCTGGTAGGTCTGGGTGCTCATCCACTCGACCAGACCGGCCTTGTAGAGCGCGCCCACGCCCATCAGCATGCAGCTCACGGTGCAGTTGCCGCCCACCCAGTTCTTGCCGCCCTTGGCCATCGCGTCCTTGATCACCGGCATGTTGACCGGGTCGAGGATGATGACGGCGTCGGATTCCATGCGCAGCGTCGAGGCCGCATCGATCCAGTGGCCGTTCCAGCCCGCCGCGCGCAGCTTGGGGAACACCTCGGAGGTGTAGTCGCCACCCTGCGCGGTGATGATGATCTCGCAGCGCTTGAGCGCCTCGATGTCATACGCGTTCTGGAGTTTCGTCTCGTTCTTCGCCATCGCCGGGGCCGCGCCGCCGGCGTTGGACGTCGAGAAGAACAGCGGCTCGATCAGGCCGAAATCGCCCTCGGCCTGCATGCGGTCCATCAGGACGGAGCCGACCATGCCGCGCCATCCGACCAATCCTACGAGTTTCATGTGATGCCCTTTCCGGTATTCGACCTGCCCCGCCGACTCGCATCGCCGGGGTTGAGAGGTCTGGGCGAGACGAGGCGGAGCCGATCAGCTCTTGGTAATGCCTTTAATGCCCTGGGTGACAGCAGCCACGACCGCGTCCCCCATCTCGCGCGTGCCCACTCGCGTCGTCCCCTCCGACCAGATGTCGGGCGTGCGATAGCCCTCGGCCAGCACAGCGCGGACAGCCGACTCGATGCGGTCGGCGGCCTCGGGCTGTTGGAGTGAATAACGGAGCATCATGGCAGCGGACAGGATTGTAGCCAGTGGATTGGCCACGCCCTTGCCGGCGATGTCCGGCGCGCTGCCGTGGCTGGGTTCGTACAGGCCCTGGCCCTTCGCGTTAAGCGAAGCTGAAGGCAGCATCCCGATCGAGCCGGTCAGCATCGCCGCCTCGTCCGAGAGGATGTCGCCGAACATGTTGCCGGTGAAGAGCACGTCGAACTTCTTCGGCGCCTTGACGAGCTGCATGGCCGCGTTGTCCACGTACATGTGGTCGAGCGCGACGTCCGGGTACTCCTTGTGCACCTCGGTGACCACGTCCTTCCAGAACTGGAAGGTCTCCAGCACGTTCGCCTTGTCCACGCTCGTCACACGCTTGCTGCGCTTGCGGGCAGCCTGGAAGGCGACGTGGGCGATGCGTTCGATCTCCGGACGGCTGTAGCGCATCGTGTCGAAGGCTTCCTCGGCGCCGGGGAAGTGCCCGTCGGTAGCGATGCGGCGGCCGCGCGGCTGGCCGAAGTAGATGTCGCCGGTCAGCTCGCGGATGATCAGGATGTCCAGCCCCGCGATCAGCTCGGGCTTCAGGCTGGAGGCGCCGACGAGTTGCTCGTAGCAGATCGCCGGGCGGAAGTTGGCGAACAGGCCCAGGTGCTTGCGCAGACCCAGGATTGCCTGCTCCGGGCGCAGCGAGCGCTCCAGCGTGTCGTACTTCCAGTCGCCGACGGCGCCAAACAGGATCGCGTCGGAGGCCTTGGCGAGGTTCAGCGTCGACTCCGGCAGCGGGTGGCCGTGGGCCTCATAGGCGGCGCCGCCGACCTTGGCCTCTTCCATCTCGAAGGGCAGGTCGAGCACGTTCAGCACGCGGACCGCTTCGGCGACGATTTCGGTGCCGATGCCGTCACCGGGGAGAACTGCGATTTTCATGGTCATGGGACAGTCTTTCTTGATCAGGTTCAGCGCAGCTCAGCCCACCAGACGGTGGTTGAGCCACGGCTTGGCGGCCAGGCGCTCGGCCTCGAAGGCGCGGATCTTGTCGGCGTGGCGCAGCGTCAGGCCGATGTCGTCAAAGCCGTTGGTCAGGCAGAACTTGCGGAAGGCCTGCACCTCGAACGGAATTTCCTCGCCGTCGCCCTTGACCACCACCTGCCGCGGCAGGTCGATCGTGAGCTGGTAGCCGGGGAAGGCGTGGACCTCGTCGAACAGTTTCGCGATGACGCTTTCCGGCAGCACGATCGGCAACAGCCCGTTCTTGAAACAGTTGTTGAAGAAGATGTCAGCGAAGCTGGGGGCGAGGATGGCGCGGAAGCCGTACTGGTCGAGCGCCCACGGTGCGTGCTCGCGGCTGGAGCCGCAGCCGAAATTCTTGCGCGCCAGCAGCACCGAGGCGCCCTGGTAGCGCGGCTGGTTCAGCACGAAGTCCGGGTTGGGCTTGCGCACGACGTGTTCCTGGCCGGGCTGGCCCACGTCGAGGTAGCGCCACTCGTCGAACAGGTTCGGGCCGAAGCCGCTGCGCTGGATCGACTTGAGGAACTGCTTGGGGATGATGGCGTCGGTGTCGACGTTGTCGCGGTCCATCGGCGCGACCAGACCCTTGTGGACGGTGAAGGCTTGCATGGTGGTGTTCCTTGAATCCGGTGAGTCCGCCGTTCAGGCGAGGTGGCGCACGTCGACGAAGTGGCCTTCCAGCGCGGCCGCCGCGGCCATCGCCGGGCTGACGAGGTGGGTGCGGCCACCGGCGCCCTGGCGTCCTTCGAAGTTGCGGTTGCTGGTCGAGGCGCAGCGCTCGCCCGGCTCCAGCCGGTCCGCGTTCATCGCCAGGCACATCGAGCAGCCCGGCTCGCGCCATTCGAAGCCCGCCGCCTTGAACACCTTGTCCAGCCCCTCGCGCTCGGCCTGCGCCTTCACCAGACCCGAGCCCGGCACGACCATCGCCACCTTGACGTTCGCCGCCACCCGCTTGCCCAGCCGGCGCACGACGGCCGCGGCCTCGCGCATGTCCTCGATGCGGCTGTTGGTGCAGGAGCCGATGAAGACCTTGTCGACGTGGATGTCGGCCAGCAGCTTGTTCGGCTCCAGGCCCATGTACTTCAGCGCCCGCTCGATCGCGTCGCGCTTGACCGGGTCGCGTTCCTTGTCGGGATCCGGCACGCGCTGGTCGATCGGCAGCACCATCTCGGGCGAGGTGCCCCAGGTGACCTGCGGGATGATCTGCGCCGCGTCCAGCTCGACCACGGCGTCGAACACCGCATCCGCGTCGGACTGCAGCGTCGACCAGTAAGCCACCGCCTGCTCCCACTCGACGCCGGTCGGCGTGAACGGGCGGCCCTTGACGTAGGCGATCGTCTTGTCGTCCACGGCGACCAGACCGGCGCGTGCCCCTGCCTCGATCGCCATGTTGCACACCGTCATGCGGCCTTCCATGCTCAGCGCGCGGATCGCCGCGCCGCCGAACTCGATGGTGTAGCCGGTGCCGCCCGCCGTGCCGATCTTGCCGATGATGGCCAGCACGACGTCCTTGGCGCCGCAGCCCAGCGGCAGCTGGCCGTCGACGCGCACCAGCATGTTCTTCGCCTTCTTGGCCAGCAGCGTCTGCGTGGCCAGCACGTGCTCGACTTCGCTGGTGCCGATGCCGTGCGCGAGTGCGCCGAACGCGCCGTGCGTCGACGTGTGGCTGTCGCCGCAGACGACGGTCATGCCGGGCAGCGTGGCGCCCTGCTCCGGGCCGATGACATGGACGATGCCCTGGCGGCCGTCCATGAACGGGAAGTAGGCCGCCGCGCCGACCGCCTTGATGTTGGTGTCGAGCGTGGTGATCTGCTGGCGCGAGATCGGGTCCTTGATGCCGTCGTAGCCGAGTTCCCAGCCGGTGGTGGGCGTGTTGTGGTCGGCGGTGGCGACGATGGAGCTGGTGCGCCAGACCGGGCGGTTGGCCAGGCGCAGGCCCTCGAACGCCTGCGGGCTGGTGACTTCATGCACCAGGTGGCGGTCGATGTAGAGCACCGAGGTGCCGTCTTCTTCGGTGTGGACGACGTGCTCGTCCCAGAGCTTGTCGTAGAGGGTGCGTCCGGTCATGGGGGGCTCACGTTCTCGGTAGGTGGAGGGCAAAAAGGAGGACAACGGGGAGGACAGAGAAATTCGACAAAGCGGCGCACGACCGCGGGCAGGACATCCTGCTCGCGCACGCCGACGAGGTATTCGCGCTGCGCCCAGGGCTCGTCCAGCGCGATCCGGTTCAGGCGGAACAGCCGCGCCAGCCGCTCGGCCACGGCCGACGGCATCAGCGCGATCCCCAGCCCCGCCTCGACGAGCTGGGCGATGGCATCAAAACCGCGCACCTGCATCCGCGTGCGCAGCGCCCGGCCCTGCTCGGTGGCCTGGGCCAGGATCATCTGCTGCAGCGCCGCGCCCGTGTGCTGGCCGACGAAATCGAAGTCGAGCAGTTCGGCAAAGCGCACCTGCGTCCGGCCCGCCAGCGCGTGGCCGGCCGGCGTGATCAGCACCAGCGTGCCTTCGCGGTAGTGCCAGGTCTGCAGGCGCGACTCCAGCAGCGGCGGCACGAAGATGCCCACGTCCGCCCGCCCCTCGGCCACCGACCGCTGCAGTTCGGCGCTGGTCTGGTCTTCGAGCGTGATGCGGATGTCGGGGTGCGCACGCGAGAAGGCGGCGAGGTCGGGCGGCAGGCATTCGGCAATCGCGGATGCATTGGCGACGACACGCAGGTGGCCGCGGATGCCACGGGAGTATTCGGCGACCTCGTCTTCCATCGCGTGCAGCGAAGCGTGCAGGCTGCGGATGTGGCGCACCAGCGCGTGGCCGGCGGCGGTCAACTCCACGCCGCGGGCGCGGCGGTCGAACAGCTGCACGCCGAGGCGGGATTCCAGATCGCTCAGCCGCTTGCTCGCCGCCGCCAGCGCCAGGTGCTCGCGCTCGGCGCCGCGCGTGATGCTCGCCGTCTCGGCGATCGCGAGGACAAGGTTGAGCGTGACGAGGTCGAAGCGCATGGGAGCGCCATCTTGCCCGAACGTGGCCAGGCCGGCGGTCGGCAATCGACGAGCCAGCCTTCGTTCAGCGCGAAGGCTGAAGCCAACTCAAGCCGCCAGCGTGCGCCGGAAGAACGCCAGCGTGCGCTGCCACGCCAGCTTCGCCGAAGCGTCGTCGTAGCGCGGGGTGGTGTCGTTGTGGAAGCCGTGCTGCACCCCTGGGTAGACGTGCGCCTCGTAGGCCACGCCTGCCGTCTTCAATGCCGCTTCGTAGGCCGGCCAGCCCGCGTTGATGCGCTCGTCGTCGCCGGCGTAATGCAGCAGCAGCGGGGAACGGATGCGCGCCACTTCAGCCGCCGCGGGCGCTCCACCGTAGAACGGCACCCCACCCGCCAGATCCGGCAGCCGGGTCGCCAGATGGCTGACGATGGTGCCGCCGTAGCAGAAGCCCACCGCACCGACCCGCGTGGCACTGCCGGCCAGCGTCTTCAAGTGCGCGTGGGCGGCCACGAAGTCCTCGCGGGCGCGGGTCTGGTCGAGCCTGGCGAACAGATCCCGCGCCTTGTCCTCGTCACCCGGGTAGCCACCGAGCGGGGCCAGGGCGTCCGGGGCGAAGGCTGTGAAACCCTCGACGGCGAAGCGGCGTGCCACATCCTCGATGTGCGGGTTCAAGCCACGGTTCTCGTGGACCACCAGCACGGCCTGCACCTTCTCGCGGGCCTGCGCCGGTTGGGCCAGCAGACCCTTGACGACACCGTTGCCCAGGGGAGACGGCACCTCGATGTGGCTGGTGCGGATGCGGGCGTCCGTGGGCGAGACCTGCTGTGCCGCAGCGAAAGCGGGACTGAGGGCGGCCAGCAAGCCGGCGGCGGTCGTGCCGACGGTGGTGTAGCGGGCAGCGCCGTCCAGGAAGCCGCGCCGGCTGAGCTGCCCGTGCACGTACTGGTCGAACAGCTTCAGGACAGCGGGATCGAAATCGCGGGCGGTGAGGCGTTCCATGTCGGCACTCCAGTCAGGTCAGGCTGAGACCAGGACAATAGCCGACGTCGCCAGACACCCACGCCACAACGGAAAAAGCCCTGAAACCACAAGCATGCACTTGCAATTTCAGGGCTTACCCGTTCTGGCGGAGACGGAGGGATTCGAACCCTCGATGCACTTTTGGTACATACTCCCTTAGCAGGGGAGCACCTTCGGCCACTCGGTCACGTCTCCGGCGAAGAGATGAGACTATAGCGCAAATTCGGACTGTCTGTAAACCAGTCAGCCGAACAATCAGTGGGCACACGCCACACGGCCACCGCTCATGGCGGGCCACCCAGCCAGCGCACCGACCGCAGCGCCGCCTGCCCCGGCGCCGACACGAAGTAGTTCAGGTGGTGGCAGGCGACGTTCCGGACCACCGGCGCCACCGCACGGCCAGACCCTACCCCGAGAATGCTCGGGACGGCGACCGCGATGTCATTGCGCTGGTGCGCGAACAGCGCATCGAAGAGCGGCCCCTTGCCGGCCTTGGCCAGCATGCGGGCAAAGAAGGCGTCGGAGGGTTCCTGGTAGGCGTCCACGTCACCCGCCAGGATCGTGTAGGGAATGCCGGGGTCGGGACTCGCGTTCAGGGTGCGGATGAAGTCGGAGTCCGGGTCCATCTGCTCCAGCGTGGGCGTGACCCGCTTCGAGCGGTTCAGCAGCAGCATCACCGCGCTGCTGAAGGGCACCAGCACCGGCACGTAGTTCAGCGACAGCCCCGTCAGCAGGCTCAGGATCTTGCGTGCGCCATCGAACTGGCCGAAGGGTGAGCCGTGGTTGGGGGTTCCGCAGAGGACGAGGTGGTCCACGACCTGGTTCCCGCCTTCGCGCTCGATGAACCAGCGCGACACCAGCCCGCCCATCGAATGCACCAGCAAGGTCAGGCGCTTGCCGTCCCCCGCCTGCAGACCGACAGCCGCCAGATCGGCCTGGAGCTGCCGCGCGGTATCGGCGATCGGCGTGCTGAGGTTCTCGTAGTCGTAGGTCAGCACCAGATCGAAGGTCCGGTCCAGCCCGCAGGCCTGCACGCCCGTGGCCATGCCCTCGGTGTCGCCGATGATGCCGTGGACCAGCAGCAGGATGTTCCGTGCCGTGGCAACCCGCTCCGCCAGGTCGCCCTGCTGGTAGCGGAAGGTGCCGTCCGGATCGAACTCGAGTCGACGCAGCTGGTTGACGCTGCGCTGCCGCAGCCATGTCTTGAAGAAATACAGCTTGAGCGAACCGCCCAGGCTGCGCCGCTGGTCACCGATGTCCGGCAGATGATCGACGGTGACGTGGGTGCAGCCCTCGTCGTCCTGCGCCGAATCGCCGCCGAGAAAGACATGCCGACCATCGCTGACCAGCGCCAGCAGGCCCTCGTCCGGCTGCAGCGGCACCTTCAGCACGATGTCCAGCGGCTCGTCCGCGAGTGCGGAGCCCTGCTGGATGTCCGTCAGTTCGAGGATGTTCTGCGGCTCGCCGCGGGTGGTGGAAAAGTTGAGCAGCGACAGGCCCTGCCGCGCGAAGGCCTGGCAGAAATCCGACGAAGCGCCGATGCCGCGGGACGCGGCCTGCGCAGACGCCAGACTCACCTGCGCCGTCACCTTGGGGTGGGCCTTCACGACGATCTGACCGCCTGCGATCGACAGATCCTGCGGCCCCACCGCATCAAGCCGGCGCACGACGCGAATCCTCAGCTCACGGGTGAACCATTCGTTCTGGTGCACCAGCTTCGGGCGGCTTCGACCCATGCCGCGGACCAAGGCTTCGGGCTGAATGCTTCGGGTGGGCGACTCGATGTGCCCCAGAACGAGCGCGCCCTGCCCCAGCAAGAAGTCGTCGATCCGCTCGGTGCTGACGACCAGCTTGATCTGCTCGATCGATTCGTTCTGGCCATCCTCCAGAAAGAACGTCTGGTCGGGGTCACGCCCCCAGAGCGTCACCCATTGCTCGCCAGGAGGGACCGGGTCATTCGACAGGATGCGTATCTCGAACGCCGTGGAAAAGTACATCAGCGTGAAGTGCAGGGGCTGGTCAGTCCGGTTGCGGACCCGGATTTCGCCACGCAATGCCTCCCAGACTCCGCCGGACTGCACCAGGTCCAGCACGATGTCGCTGCTGGGCCAGACATGCTCGCTGCCGCCCGCGAGTTGCTCGGCGAAGTGGAGGTCCACCTTGGACAGATCCATCGCCGTGGCCGGATTGCGCAGGCCCAGCGTGCGCTCCCATTGCGCCACCTGCCGAAGTGCGGGCAGCAAGGCTTGGGCAGCTTGGTCGGCACCGCCGCCCAGTCCGGCACCCTGGATGAGCAGATCCGTCTCGCGCTGCAGCAGAAGCAGCTGCCCCGCTCCCTCGCGCAGCAGATAGGCCCCCGCATGGGCGACCTCCGTGAGCGCGACACCCACCGAAGCATCGGCATCCAGGGCCTTCTCGAGTGCGCTGCGCTGGTCGACCTTCCCTTCGAAGGCCACCAGCAGCGGCGCCACCGGCAGGCTGGTGATTTCGGCCCGGTAGCGGACCGAGGACGGGCTCTCGAACCCGAGCGTGATCTCGCTCTTCTGCGGCCCGACCTGCACCGTGGTAGCGCTGCCCGCGACCCGGGCCTGGTCGTCCTCGGGGTAGAGGCGCAGCGTGACGGGCTTGTCCGGATCGGTCGGCACACCCTGGATCGCGCCGGCGTCCATCCTCCAGCGTCCCTGATCGGCGTAAACGCTGTAGCGGCGGCCGGTCGTCGAAGCACGCCGGCCGAGGAACCCGGTCGCCGCGCTGAAGCCGCCGGCCGTCTCGAACTGCGGATCCTGGTCATCCGCCCGGCTGCGCACGGCCGCGCGGCAACGCACGAACAGGTCCGCGTAGGTCAGGTCGCTGCCGGACTTGTCCAGCACCTCGATCAGCGTGCTGGTGAAGACCCCGCTGTTGTCGGGCGACTCCTGCGCGAGCTGCGTGCGCTCGCAGGCGGCCAGCAGGATGTGCGGGCTGGTGGGAATCCAGAGCGGTGTGCCGGACGTTGCAAGCTGGGCATAGTGGCCGTCGAGATAGCTCTCCAGCGGCCGCTCCCGCGTGACTTCGTGGGTGACCCGTGGGCGCAGGCCCCGAAAGGCATCGGCGCCTCGGGTGCCGGAGCCAGAGTGGCAGCAGTCGAGGATGACGGCGACGTGCGCGCCCCGCCCCGACACTTCGGCGATCAGGACGGCGAGTTCCTTGTCCGCCAGGTCGTAGCCACCCGGCCGGCGGCTGTCCACGCAGACCAGGCCTTCGTCCTTGCCATCGGGGTAAAAGTCATGGAACGCCGCGGCCGAAGCCCAGCGCGCACCGTGGCCGCAATAGTGGAACACCGCCACGTCGCCCGGCCCCACCTTGCCCAGGTGCTGGCGGAATGCGCGGATGAGGTTGTCGCGGGTCGCGTCGGCGTCCTTCAGGACTTCGATGCCGAGGCGGGATGGGTCGAAGTTCCGGACAAGGTAGTCGCGGAAGTGGTCCACATCGTTCACGCAACCGGACAGGGCGCCGACGCCCGGCGGATAAGCGTTGATGCCGACCAACAGCGCACGGACCTGACTGGACATGGTGACCTCCTGCCGAAATGCAGAAAGGTTAGATCCGGATCGACTCCCCGGAACACGCCGGCTCCTCAACCCTGATGACGTCGCGGCCCGCGTCGCGCCTGAAAAGCGAAAACGGAGCGCTGGTGAGGCGCTCCGTTTTCAGGGGCTGCCCGGATGCACCGGGCGTGTCCGTCAGGTCGGCAGGATCAGGCGGGTTCGCCGTCCAGACCGAAGGCCTTGTGCAGGGCGCGCACGGCCAGTTCCATGTACTTCTCGTCGATCACGACCGAGGTCTTGATCTCGCTGGTGGTGATCATCTGGATGTTGATACTCTCGTCGCTGAGCGCACGGAACATCGTCGACGCCACGCCGGCGTGCGAGCGCATGCCGATGCCGACGATCGAGACCTTGCAGATCTTGGTGTCGCCCACCACGGCCGCCGCGCCCAGCGCCGGCACCACTTCGGACTTCAGCAGCTCGAACGCGCGCTGGTAGTCGTTGCGGTGGACGGTGAACGAGAAGTCGGTCTTGCCGTCGTGCGAGACGTTCTGGATGATGACGTCCACATCGATGTTGGCCTCGGCCACGCGGCCCAGGATGCCATAGGCGATGCCGGGCTTGTCCGGCACGCCCAACACGGTCAGCTTGGCTTCGTCGCGGTTGAACGCGATGCCCGACACAACGGCTTGTTCCATCTTCTCGTCTTCCTCGAAAGTGATCAGGGTGCCCGACTTGGCTTCTTCCTCGATGGCGATGTCCCACGGGGTGAAGCTCGACAGCACACGCAGCGGCACACGGTACTTGCCGGCAAACTCGACCGAGCGGATCTGCAGGATCTTGGAGCCCAGCGAGGCCATCTCCAGCATCTCCTCGAAGGAGACGGTGGCCAGGCGGCGGGCTTCCGGCACGACCCGCGGGTCGGTGGTGTAGACACCGTCCACGTCGGTGTAGATCAGGCACTCGTCGGCCTTCATCGCCGCAGCCACGGCCACCGCCGAGGTGTCCGAACCGCCACGGCCGAGCGTGGTGATGTTCATGTCCTCGTCGACGCCCTGGAAGCCGGTGATCACGACCACGCGGCCGGCGTCCAGGTCGGCGCGCACGCGGGCGTCGTCGATGCTCTGGATGCGCGCCTTGGTGTAGGCCGAGTCGGTGCGGATGGGCACCTGCCAGCCGGAGTAGCTGACGGCGTCCATGCCCTCGGCCTGCAGGGCCAGGGACAGCAGACCGACCGACACCTGCTCGCCAGTGCAGGCGATCATGTCGAGTTCGCGGGTGACGGCCGCCGTCTGGACCGACGGGGACACTTCGCGGGCCAGGCCGAGCAGGCGGTTGGTCTCGCCGCTCATGGCGGAGGGCACGACCACCAACTGGTGGCCGGCGCGGGCCCACTTGGCCACGCGCTTGGCAACGTTGCGGATGCGCTCGGGCGAGCCCATCGACGTGCCGCCATACTTGTGAACGATCAAAGCCATGGGGTTGTGGCTCGCTGGGGAGTCGAAAAGCTCACGATTTTAGCCGGTTCCCTGCGTGGTGGAATGCCCAGTGTGGTGCGCATGCCAGTGCAGCGCGACCTGGGGCCGCCCATCGGGCGCCACCACGCGCGCATCCATGCCGAGTCCCGGGACGAACACGAGCTGTTCGCCGCAGAACAGCAGCGGCCCGCCACGCCCTTGCGCCGGCACGCCAGCCAGCTGGTACTGCTTCTTCAGCGCCCGGGGCGGCGTGCCGGCGGCACGCTGGAACTGCTCGCCGCCCGACCGCGGTCGTGCCGTCAACGTCGCCAGACCATCGAGCGCGACACCGCCCTGCGCGACCGGCTCGATGTGCAGCACGCCGCCAAAGGTCGGCAGCGGAAAGCACCGCTCGGCGCGCAGATCCGGCAAGGCCACCGGGGCCACCCGTTCGGCTGCCGGCAGCACCGGCATGCCGGGAATCCAGCGGAGCACGCCGCGCCACAGGCGCAGTTCACCCATTCCGGCCATCGGCCAGCGGGCGTCGGTGCAGGTCGGCAGTTCCCGCGACAGGCGGTCCAGCCAGCTCGCCCGTGGTGGCTCACCCACCGTGCGCTGCAGCCACAGGTGCAGCAGGTTGCGCAGCCGCGCGCCGCCCAGCGCCACGGCTGCCGCCGCGTCCAGGCCGTCCTCGGCCGCCACTGCACCCAGGTCGATCTCGGCCAGCGCCTGCAGACACTCGGCCGCATCCTGCGCATGGCGGGCGGCGTCGCCCAGCACCTGGGGCGCCTGCGGGAAGGCCTGTGTCAGTGCCGGCCACAGGTGCAGGCGCAGGCGGTTGCGGGCGTAGCGGGAATCGGTGTTGCTGTCGTCCTCGATGTGCCGCAGGCCGTGCTGCGCCACGTAGGCTTCGATGGCCGCCCGCGGATGCTGCAGCCACGGGCGCCGCCAGCAGATGCCCTCACGCCAGATGGATGCCGGCATCGACGCCAGTCCTGCCGCGCCGGCGCCGCGCAGGGCCTGCAGCAGGAAAGTCTCCGCCTGGTCTTCCCGGTGGTGGGCGAGCAGCACGGTGTCGCAGCCCGTCGCCCGGGCCATGTCCGCCAGCGCGGCGTAGCGCCCGCTGCGCGCCAGCGCCTCGATGCTGCCGCCGGGGCTCGGCAACAGATCCAGATGGCGCGCATGGAATTGAAGATCAGCGCCCTGCGCTCGCCACTGCACACATTGCTCGGCGCAATGCGCCAGCCAGTCGTCGGCGTGGCGGCTCAGTCCGTGGTGGACATGGAAGGCGTGGATCGGATGGAGCTGGCCGGTGGCATCGGCCAGCGCCCGCGCTGCACGCCAGGTCGCATGCAGCAGGGCAATCGAGTCGCGCCCGCCGCTGCAGGCCACAGCCAGCGGGCGGGGCGTCACGGACAGATCAGGCCTTGGTGTCGGTGTACCGGCCGTAGCTGCGCAGGCGGTTGTAGCGGTGGTCCAGCAGTTCCTTGGTCGGCAGATCGACGACCTGGCGCAGCGCGTCGTTGAGCGCACGCTTCAGATAGGCGGCCATCTGCTTGTGGTCGCGGTGCGCGCCCCCGACCGGCTCGTTGACGATCTTGTCGACCAGGCCGAGCGCCTTCAGGCGGTGCGCCGTGATGCCCAGCGCGTCGGCGGCGTCGCTGGCACGCTCGGCCGTCTTCCACAGGATCGAGGCACAGCCTTCCGGCGAGATGACCGAATAGACCGAGAACTGCAGCATCAGCACCTGGTCGGCCACGCTGATGGCGAGCGCGCCGCCGGAGCCGCCTTCACCGATGATGGTGGTGATGATGGGCACTTCGAGCTGCGCCATCTCGAAGATGTTGCGGCCGATCGCTTCGGACTGGCCGCGCTCCTCGGCACCGATGCCGGGGTAGGCACCGGGCGTGTCGACGAAGGTGAACACCGGCAGACCGAACTTCTCGGCGACCTTCATCAGGCGCAGGGCCTTGCGGTAGCCCTCGGGGCGGGCCATGCCGAAGTTGCGGGCAGCGCGCTCCTTGGTGTCGCGGCCCTTCTGGTGGCCCAGCACCATGCAGGCGCGGCCGTTGAAGCGTGCCAGACCACCGACGATGGACTGGTCGTCGGCGAACGAGCGGTCGCCGTGCAGTTCCTGGAACTCGGTGAAGATCTCGTTGACGTAATCCAGCGTGTAGGGACGCTGGGCATGGCGCGCGATCTGCGTGACCTGCCACGGCGACAGGCTGGAGTAGATGTCCTTGGCGAGCTGCTGGCTCTTCTTGGACAGGCGGTCGATCTCTTCGGAGATGTCGACGGCCGACTCGTTTTGCACGTAGCGCAGTTCCTCGATCTTGGTTTCGAGTTCGGCGATCGGCTGCTCGAATTCGAGGAAATGTTTCTTGCTCATATGCATTGATCCTTCTGGGTCAGTACTTAAGTTTAGTACGTGACGGGCAACGGGTCGAGACTTCTCCAGACATACCAGGTCGCCACCGACCGGTACGGCGCCCACGCATCGGCCACTTCGCGGGCCTCGGCGCGTGAGACTGGCTCGCCGCTGAAATAGTTCAGGCTGATGCCCTTGATCAGGCCGACATCGTCCAGAGGCAACACATTCGGGCGCATCAGGTAGAAGATCAGGAACATCTCGGCCGTCCAGCGGCCCACGCCGCGGATCGCCACCAGCTCGTCGATGATGGCTTCGTCACCCATGGCATCCCACTGGATCTGCTGCAGCCCGCCCTCGGCAAAATGGCGCGCCAGATCGCACAGGTACTCGACCTTGCGCGCCGACAGACCCGCGCTGCGCAGCACCGGCTCCGGCAGCACCAGCACGGCCGCTGGCGTGATCAGGTAGCGCGAGCCGACACCGAGTGCCACGAACCGCGTCCAGACCGACTGCGCCGCCTTGACCGAGATCTGCTGGCCGACGATCGAGCGGGCCAGCGTGGTGAAGGCGTCGCCACGGCTCTGCAGCCGCACGGCCCCGAAGCGCTCGACGAGCTTGTTCATCACCCGATCGCGCCGCGACAGGTGACCGCAGGCGTCATCCCAGTAGGGCGGCGTGACCAGCAGCGGCTCACCGCCCTCGTCCACAGGAGTTTTGCTCATGGAGGGAGACTCGGTGGCGATGGCGGACGTCAGGCCTGGACCCACGTCGTGCCCTGGGCACTGTCCTTGAGGACGATGCCCTGCGCGGCCAGTTCGGCACGGATGCGGTCCGCCTCGGCGAAATTGCGCGCCGCCTTGGCTGCGGCGCGGGCCGCGATCTGCGCCTGGATGTGGGTCTCGTCAACCGCGGCCGTGCCGACACCGGCCTGCAGGAACTGCCGTGGCGGCTGCTGCAGCACCCCCAGCACACCGCCCAGGCGCCACAGCAGCGCGGCGGTCTCGGCCGAGCGGCTGCGGTTGACCTCGCCGGCCAGATCGAACAGCACCGACACGGCGATCGGCGTGTTGAAGTCGTCGTCCATCGCGGCCTTGAACCGGGCGGCGGCGGGGTGGGTCCAGTCGATCTCGGCCGGGGCCGTGTCGGGGGCCACGGCGTCCAGCGCGGTGTAGAGCCGGCGCAGCGCGCTGCGGGCGTCGTCGAGACCGGCGTCGCTGAAGTTGAACGGGCTGCGGTAATGCACGCGCAGCATGAAGAAGCGCAGCGTCTCGCCGTCGTAGGACTTCAGCACGTCGCGGATGGTGAAGAAGTTGCCCAGCGACTTGGACATCTTCTCGTTGTCGACGTTCAGGAAGCCGTTGTGCATCCATGTCCGCACGAAGGGCTTGCCGGTGGCGCCTTCGCTCTGGGCGATCTCGTTCTCGTGGTGCGGGAACTGCAGATCCAGCCCGCCGCCGTGGATGTCGAAGGTCTCGCCGAGCAGCGCGCAGCTCATCGCCGAGCACTCGATGTGCCAGCCGGGACGGCCTGGACCGTAGGCCGAGGGGTACTTGGCGTCCGCCGGCTCTTCAGGCTTGGCGGATTTCCAGAGCACGAAGTCGAGCGGATCGTCCTTGCCATCGGCCACGGCAACGCGCTCGCCCGCGCGCAGGTCGTCGAGCGACTTGCCAGAGAGCTTGCCGTAGCCGGGGAAGCGGCGCACCGCGTAGTTCACGTCGCCATTGCCGGCCTGGTAGGCCAGGCCCTTCTCCTGCAGCAGACCGATCATCGACAGCATCTGCGGCACGTACTCGGTGGCGCGCGGCTCGTGGGTCGGGCGCTCGATGCCCAGCGCACCGATGTCGGCGTGCATGGCGGCCGTCATCTCGTCGGTGAGCTGGCGGATGGTGATGCCGCGCTCGACCGCGCGGCGGATGATCTTGTCGTCGATGTCCGTGATGTTGCGCACATAGGTGACCTGCCAGCCGCTCGCGCGCAGCCAGCGCTGCACGACATCGAACGCCATCATCATGCGGGCATGGCCGATGTGGCAGAAGTCATAGATGGTCATACCGCACACGTACATGCGCACGTGGCCGGGGTCGATGGACTGGAAGTCTTCGAGCGAACGCGTGAGGCTGTTGTGGATACGCAGGGTCATCGATCGGGTCGCTTGGGGCGCGGAAGCTCAGGTACGGCGGGGCAGTATAGCCCCGGTACCAGCACGGTTGCGGCTGGTTCGACCGAGTCCCGAGGGCCGGCACTTGTTCAATATATGCACAATCCGGCCATGATGAAATTCCAGGTGCACCGCACCCGCTGGCTGCTGGCGGCCTTGCTGACCGCAGGCCTGATGCCATCGGCCGGGGCCGGCGAGCCTGCAGCGCCAACCCCTGATGCCCTGCGCGAGCAGGCGATGGCGATGGTCGCGCAGCAGCAGGATGCACAGGCGCTGCCCCTCTTCGAGGAGCGCGTGCAGCGCCAGCCCGGCCAGCCGCAGGCATTGATCGACCTGGGGGTGGCCCTGGCCCGGCTGGGACGCCTGACCGAGGCACGCCAGCGCTTCGACGAGGCCCTGCGCACCAGCAGCCCCCATGCGCTGGCACACGACAACCTGGTGCAACTCCAACTCAACATGGCACGCCACGCCTATGCCGCCGCACTCCAGTCCGGCGAGACACCACCAAGCGCAGACACCGGCCTCCAGTGGAGCCCCGCACCAACACCAGCACCTGCTCCAGCACCGGCTGTGCTCCCGCCCGTGGCGTCCGTGCCGGCCTCCGCCGCACCCGCATGGATCGCTGCGCCGAAAGCCGATGCCTCGGCCTGGCTGCGACCGCTGCTGGCCTCGCTGGCCCTGCTGGCCCTGGGTGCCACCGCCTGGGCGCTGAACAGACGTCCGCCGGTCGAGACACCGGTCGATCCGCCCGCGGCCACGACGTCACCCCCCGTCACGCAGGCCGTTCCGGAGCACGAGCGGGCTGTTCCGGAAGAACGCCTGATCCAGGTCTACCGGCTCATCGGGCAAGGACACCTGGCGCGCGCGCTGGAAGCGGCCGAATCGCTGGTGCGGGACCAGCCGCGCTTCACGCTGGCGCAACTCGTCTACGGCGACCTGCTGCTGGCCCACAGCGGCGTGCTGCGCGGCTTCGGACGCGGCACCACGCAGGTCCCCGGCGGTCAGGAGCGCCAGATCGCCCCGCTGCAGCTGGAAGCGCGCCAGCGCCTCGGCGCCTGGCAACAGCCACCGCCGCCCGGCACCGTGCCCCGCGAACTGCTGCTGCTGCCGACCTCGGTGCGTCAGGTGGTGGTGGTCGACGGGCTGCGCTCGCGGCTGTTCGTGCTGGAGCACCGTGCCGGGCAGCTCGTGCCGACCGCCAGCCTCTACGCCGCCATCGGCCGCCTCGGCGTGGGCAAGCAGGACGAGGGCGACCTGCGCACGCCGCTGGGTGTCTACGACATCACCGGCAAGCTCGACAGCCGGCAGGTCGGCGACTTCTACGGTGCGGGCGCCCTGCCGCTGAGCTATCCGAACGAACACGACCGGCGCCTGCGCCGCACCGGCGCCAACATCTGGCTGCACGGCACCCGCGCCGAGCGGCACGCCGACGCGCCCTTCTCCAGCAACGGCTGCATCGTGCTGTCCAACCCCGACATGGAACGGCTGCTGCGCGACCTCGTGCCACGCCGCACGCCGGTCGTCATCGCCGAGCACCTGGAATGGGTCAGCCCCAAGGTGCTGGCTGAGCGCCGCTCCGCGGCCATCGCGCTGGTCGAGTCCTGGCGGATGGCCCGCATGCAGCCGGATCCGGAGCGGCTGCTGGCGCTGTATGACCGCGCCTTCGACAACGGCGTGCAAGGCCTGGCGGAATGGCGCAGGCAACTCGCGAAAGACGCCGCCGAACACGGCGCGAAGGAGCGCCAGCTGACCGACCTGATGGTGCTCGACGCCCAGCGTGGTGGCGACGCCCTGTTCATCACCTTCCGCGAAGTGCTGCGGGGCAGCGTCCACGGACCGCTGCGCCGCCAGTACTGGGCCCGGGAGCGTGGACAATGGAAGATCTTTTCAGAAGGAGTGTTGGAATGAGTTCATCTCAGCTCGTGCGCGCTGCGGCGGCCCTGGCCCTCGGTCTGGCCCTCAGCGGGGGCGCCAGCGCCGAGAAGGTGCGGCTGGTCACCTCGATGGGCGACATCGTCGTCGACCTGGATGCCGCCAAGGCCCCGAAGTCGGTGGCCAACTTCATCGAGTACGTCAAGGCCGGCCACTACGACGGCACCGTGTTCCACCGCGTGATCAGCAACTTCATGGTCCAGGGCGGCGGCATGGACCCGGCGATGAAGGAAAAGCCGGTGCGCGCCCCAATTCCGCTGGAAAGCCGCAATGGCCTGAGCAACACCCGCGGCACGCTGGCGATGGCCCGCACGATGGTGCCGGATTCGGCCACCTCGCAGTTCTTCATCAACGTGAAGGACAATCCCTTCCTCGACCAGCCCAACTCGCAGGACGGCAACGGCTATGCGGTGTTCGGGCGCGTGATCGAAGGCATGGAGGTCGTGGACAAGATCCGCGGCGTGCCGACCGGCAACGCCGGACGTCACCAGAACGTGCCCGTCGAGCCGGTCCTCATCAAGAAAGCCTCTCTGGAGAAATAACCATGGCAGCCCCCCAAGTCGATCTGCAGACCACCCTCGGCACCATCCGCATCGAGCTCGATGCCGAGAAGGCGCCCCTGTCGGCCGCCAACTTCCTCAGCTACGTCAAGAGCGGCCACTACGACGGCACCGTCTTCCACCGCGTCATCAAGGGCTTCATGGTCCAGGGTGGCGGCATGGAAGCCGGCCTGAAGCAGAAGCCCACGCAAGCCGAGATCAAGAACGAGGCCAACAACGGCCTGAAGAACGAGAAGTACACGCTGGCCATGGCGCGCACCAACGCGCCGCACTCGGCCACGTCGCAGTTCTTCATCAACGTCGCGAAGAACGACTTCCTGAACTTCACCGCCGAGAACGCCTCCGGCTGGGGCTACGCCGTGTTCGGCCGCGTGGTCGATGGCACCGCCGTGGTCGACCAGATCGAGAAGGTCCGCACCGGCAAGCGTGGTTTCCACGACGACGTGCCGGTCGAGGACGTGGTCATCACCCGCGCCGTGGTCGTGGAGTGAGCCTGACGGTGCCGGTCCGTGTGCTCCGGGCTGCGCCGCAGTGGCGCTGCGTGGAGTGCATCTCCGACCTGCACCTCAGCCCGGCCACGCCGCGCACCGCCGCGGCGCTGGCCGACTACCTGCACCACACCGACGCCGACGCCGTCTTGGTGCTCGGCGACCTGTTCGAGGTCTGGGTCGGTGACGATGTGCTGGACGACGCGGGCAGCTTCGAGGCCCGCGTGCTGCGCCAGTTCGCCGACTGCGCCCGCCACCGCACGGTGGCGATGCTGGTCGGCAACCGCGATTTCCTGCTCGGCCCGCGCGCTGCCGCGATGGCCGGCTGGCAGGTGCTGGACGAGGTCTGCGTGCTGGAGGCCTTCGGGCGCCGCACCGTGCTGGTCCACGGTGACGCGCAGTGCCTCGCCGACGTGGACTACCAGCGCTTTCGCCTCCAGGCCCGTGATCCGGCCTGGCAACAGCAATTCCTTGCCCAGCCACTGGACCGCCGCCGTGCGTTCGCCCGCGGCCTGCGCGACAGCAGCGAACACCGCAAGCGCACGCTGGGCATGGCCGCCTATCCTGATCTGGACCCCGGCGCCATGCACGCCCTGCTGCACCAGCACCAGGCAACAACGCTGGTCCACGGCCACACCCACCGCCCTGGCGACGAAGTGCTGGGCGACGGGCTGGTCCGGCATGTGCTGACCGACTGGGATCTGGACCACGATCCTGCTGCGCCGCGCGCAGAGGTCCTGCGCCTCTCCGCAGAGGGTGTGCAGCGCCGGCCGCTGCCATGCTGAAACGCTGGTTCGACGCTTGGCACGCACGTCGCACGCAGCGGGTGCTGAACACCCGGGCGATTCCCGATGATCTGTGGCTGGAGACCTTGCATGCCTATCCCTTCCTGAAACGGCGCCCGCTTCCGGACCTGCTGCACCTGCGCGAACTGGCGACCTTGTTCCTGAGCGAGAAGGAGTTCAGCACCGCCGGGGATCTGGAACTCACCGACGCGATGGCCGTCGCCGTGGCGGCACAGGCCTGCGTGCCGGTGCTGCACCTGCCGGGCGGGCTGTCGCTGTACGACGGTTTCGTCGGCATCGTGCTGCACCCGCAGGAAGTCGTCGTGCAGCGCCAATGGAGCGACGAGGCTGGCGTGGTGCACAGCGGCGACGAAGTGCTGGCCGGCGAGGCGATGGAGGGTGGCCCGGTCATGCTGTCATGGCAGGACGTGCAGATGGCCGGCGCGCCGGACCGGACCGAGGATGGCTACAACGTCGTCATCCACGAGTTCGTCCACGTGCTGGACATGCGCAACGGCGGGGTTGATGGCGTACCCACCCTGCCGGACCGGACGATGCTGACGCAGTGGCAGGACGTGATGGCCCGTGCGCTGGCCCAGCACACCGCCGAGGTGGACGCCGCGTTGCCGACGTGGCTGGACCCCTACGCCGCGCAGGGCCCGGAGGAATTCTTTCCCGTCACGGCCGAGGCCTTCTTCGTGGCGCCGGAAGGGCTGCAGGCCGAATTCCCGGAGGTCTACGCGCTGCTGCGGGCCTACTTCGGACAGGATCCGGTCCGCTTCCAGCGCTGAGCGGCATGGGTCGGCCCATGAAAAAAGGGCCCGCAGGCCCTTTCGGTCATCACGCCGTTGCCGGCTCCGCCTTCGGTTTGTCGCTCTTGTTGCGCGGCTCGATGTCGAGCTGCACTTCGCCGGCTTCGTTCACATCGACCGTCAGACGACCACCGTCCGTCAGGCTGCCGAACAGCAGCTCGTCGGCCAGCGCACGGCGGATCGTGTCCTGGATCAGGCGCTGCATCGGGCGCGCACCCATCAGCGGATCGAAGCCCTTCTTGCCCAGGTGCTTGCGCAGCGCGTCGGTGAAGGTGACCTCGACCTTCTTCTCGTTGAGCTGGCCTTCGAGCTGGAGCAGGAACTTGTCGACCACGCGCAGGATGATGTCCTCGTCCAGCGCCCGGAAGCTGACGATCGAGTCCAGCCGGTTGCGGAACTCCGGCGTGAACATGCGCTTCAGGTCGCCCATCTCGTCGCCGGTCTCGCGGGCGTTGGTGAAGCCGATGGTGGCCTTCTGCATGGTCTCGGCGCCCGCATTCGTCGTCATGATGATGATGACGTTGCGGAAGTCGGCCTTGCGGCCGTTGTTGTCGGTCAGCGTGCCGTGGTCCATGACCTGCAGCAGCACGTTGAAGACGTCCGGGTGGGCCTTCTCGATTTCATCCAGCAGCAGCACGCAGTGCGGCTTCTTCGTGACGGCCTCGGTGAGCAGACCACCCTGGTCGAAGCCGACATAGCCCGGAGGCGCACCGATCAGGCGGCTGACAGCGTGGCGCTCCATGTACTCGGACATGTCGAAGCGCAGCAGGTCGATGCCGAGGATGTAGGCCATCTGCTTGGCCACCTCGGTCTTGCCGACACCGGTCGGGCCGCTGAACAGGAAGGCACCGATCGGCTTGTCCGGCTTGCCCAGACCCGAGCGCGCCATCTTGATCGCGCCGGCCAGCGCGTCGATCGCGGCATCCTGGCCGAACACGACGCTCTTCAGGTCACGGTCGAGCGTCTTGAGCTTGCTGCGGTCGTCGCTGGTGACGCTGGCGGGCGGGATGCGCGCGATCTTGGCGACGATGTCCTCGACCTCGCTGCGGGTGATGCGCTTCTTCTGCTTGTTCTTGGGCAGGATGCGCTGCGCCGCACCGACCTCGTCGATCACGTCGATCGCCTTGTCGGGCAGGTGGCGGTCGTTGATGTACTTGGCGGACAGCTCGGCCGCGGCCTGCAGCGCGCCCACGTCGTACTTGACGCCATGGTGCTCCTCGAAGCGCGACTTCAGGCCCTTGAGGATCTCCACCGTCTGCTCGACGGTCGGCTCGGCCACGTCCACCTTCTGGAAGCGGCGGGACAGCGCAGCATCCTTCTCGAAGATGCCGCGGTACTCGGTGAACGTCGTGGCACCGATGCACTTGATCTGGCCGGAACTCAGCGCCGGCTTGAGCAGGTTGCTGGCGTCCAGCGTGCCGCCCGACGCTGCGCCGGCACCGATCAGCGTGTGGATCTCGTCGATGAACAGCACCGCGTGCGGGTGTTCCTTGAGCTGCTTGAGCACGCCCTTCAGGCGCTGCTCGAAGTCGCCACGGTACTTGGTGCCGGCCAGCAGCGCGCCCATGTCGAGCGAGTAGACGGTCGATTCGGCCAGCACGTCCGGCACTTCGCCTTGCGTGATGCGCCAGGCCAGACCTTCGGCGATCGCCGTCTTGCCCACGCCGGCCTCGCCGACCAGCAGCGGGTTGTTCTTGCGCCGGCGGCACAGGATCTGGATGACGCGCTCGACCTCGTGCTCGCGGCCGATCAGCGGATCGATGCGGCCGTCACGGGCCGCCTGGTTCAGGTTCTGGGTGTACTGCTCCAGCGGCGAGCCCTTGCCCCCGTCGCCCTCGTCCTTTTCACCGTCGGATGCCGAAGGGCCGGACTCGCCCGGCGCCTTGGTCGGCTCGGGCGGATCGGACTTGCGGATGCCGTGCGCGATGAAGTTCACCACGTCCAGACGGGTCACGCCCTGCTGGTGCAGGTAGTAGACCGCGTGCGAGTCCTTCTCGCCGAAGATCGCCACCAGCACGTTGGCGCCGGTGACTTCCTTCTTGCCGTTGCCGGTGGACTGCACATGCATGATCGCCCGCTGGATCACGCGCTGGAACCCGAGCGTGGGCTGCGTGTCCACCTCGTCGGAGCCGCCCACCGTGGGCGTGTTCTCCTTGATGAACTGCGTCAGGCTCTTGCGCAGATCTTCGAGGTTGGCTGCACAGGCGCGCAGGACTTCGGACGCCGAAGGGTTGTCCAGCAGGGCCAGCAGCAGGTGCTCGACCGTGATGAACTCGTGCCGCTGCTGGCGCGCCTCGACAAACGCCATGTGCAGACTGACTTCCAACTCTTGCGCAATCATGCGACCTCCATAATGCACTGGAGCGGGTGTGCCGCTCGTCGTGCCGCTGCCAGAACCAGTTCGACCTTTGTCGCTGCGACATCCCGGGTATACACCCCGCAGACCGCCCTGCCCTCATGATGGATCTTCAGCATGATCAAGGTGGCGGCGTCGATGCCGTGATGGAAGTGCTCTTGCAGCACCATGACCACGAACTCCATCGGTGTGTAATCGTCGTTGAGCATCACGACTTGATAGGCACGTGGTGGTTCAACCCGCTGTTGCTGCCGCTCTTCGACGGCGGCACCCTGCCCGTCGGCAGGCGGGTTGGGGGATTTCGGTATTTCCGGCGTATTGCTGGCCATGGATGCATTCTATCGGTCGCTCGGATTCCCCGCGTGGCCCGGGGCAAGACGAAGTGGGTCGCCAGGGTTCCAAGTTGCCACGCACTCCCCCAACAGCGTCACGACAATGACCGTGACATCGTCTTCTGATTCTTGACAGCTTTTCTCACGATCCCCAGAATCTTGACAAAATTATTGGGATTTTCGTTGGGAAACTGGAGAACAAAACGATGGCTATTGGCATGGTGAAATGGTTCAATGATGTGAAAGGTTTCGGCTTCATCGAACCGGACGGGGGTGGAGAGGATGTGTTCGCGCATTTCTCGGCCATCCAGATGGAGGGATTCCGCACGCTCAAGCAAGGCTCGCAGGTGAGCTACGAACTGGTCGACGGCCCCAAGGGCAAGCTCGCACAGAACATCTGCGCCGTGCAGCCCACGCCACCACGGACGGCACCCCTGGCTCAAGCCGACAGCGCCGACGCCTGACACCCGCAGACCCGCACCGAACAGCAGCCCGCGAAAGCGGGCTTTTTGCTGAACGACGTTCGCTACCGCTGCGCCCGGGGACCGACGCCCAGATGCCCGGCAAACCAGTCACCGGCCAGACGGGCCACCGCCTCCAGCGCACCCGGCTCCTCGAACAGGTGGGACGCTCCCGCCACGACCTCCAGACGCTTTTCGCCACGCAGTCGCCGCAGTGCTTCGCGGTGCGGCTCGATCAGGAGCGTGTCCTCGCTGCCGACGATCAGCAGCGTCGGCGACCTGATCTGCGCAAGCGCGTCGCCCGCCAGGTCGGGGCGGCCACCCCGCGAGACCACCGCAGCCACCGCCTCCGGTTGCGCAGCAGCCACACGCAGCGCGGCCGCAGCGCCTGTGCTCGCACCGAACAGTCCGATGTCCAGATGCCCCACATCCCCACGGCAGCGTGTCCAGGCCACCGCATCGGCGACCCGCCCGGCCAGCAGGTCGATGTCGAACACCCGGGATCGATCGACCGCCTCGCGTGGGTCCAGCAGATCGAACAGGAGCGTGGCCAGCCCGCGGCGCTGCAGGCACTCCGCGACGAACCGGTTGCGCGGACTGTGGCGGCTGCTGCCGCTGCCATGGGCAAACAGCACGATGCCCACCGCATCGGTCACCAGCGCCAGATCCCCGGGCAGATGCCGGGCACCGATCTCCACTGCAAGCGGCGTCATGGCCATTCACTTTGCTGTAACGCCTGCAGCATCGCCATGCGGTCTTCCGGGCGGGTTGCGCGTACGCAAGCTGTCTCCGATTGAGTGCACGCAAGCCGGGCCCGCAGCCACCGCGGCAGCATGCAGCACAACAGGAGCCGCCCATGCCGTCCACCGAAACTGCCCGCCTGCCTGCGGACGTGGTCCCGCTGATACCGATGCGCAATCTCGTGCTGCTGCCGCACGCGCTGGTGACGGTGAGCGTCGGGCGCGAGCGGTCGGTCGCCGCCCTGCTGCACGCGCTGGCCACCGACACCCCGGTGGGCATCGTGCTGCAGAAGGACACCCGGCAGGATGATCCGGCGCCGGGCGACCTGTTCGCGGTCGGCACGCTTGCGCGGATCGTGCACCACCTGGAACCTCGGGAGGGCCTGCACCACACCCTCTGTCAAGGTACGCAGCGTTTCCGGATCGTGGAGGCGGTCGAGGGGCATCCCTTCCTGGCGGCGCGCATCCAGCAGATCGAGGAACCGGCGGACGCGTCGGCCGAGCTGGAGGCGCTGACCCTGCAGTTGCGGGAGCGTAGCCTGGCGCTGATTTCGCTGCTGCCAAGTGTCCCGGCCGAGCTGGTGGCCGCGCTCCAGTCGACCCGTGGCGCGTCCACACTGGCCGACATCACCGCCAGCCTCGTCGAGATCGAGCTGAACGAGAAGCAGGCGCTGCTGGAAGCGGTCTCGACCGAGGAGCGCCTGCGCAAGCTGCTGCCGCTGCTGGCGCACCGCATCGAGGTGCTGCGCCTGTCCAAGGAGATCGGGGAGCGGACCAAGGAACAGCTCGACGACCGGCAGCGCAAGTTCCTGCTGCGCGAACAGTTGAAGACCATCCAGCACGAACTGGGCGAGAACGGCGGAGAAGACGCCGAAATAGCCCGGCTCGAAGAGTCGATCGCCCGGTCCGGCATGCCCGCGGACACCGAAGCCCATGCGCGCAAGGAGTTGCGGCGGCTGCAGTCGATGTCCGACACCTCGGGCGAATACCCGATGCTGCGCACCTACCTGGAGTGGATGGTGGAGCTGCCCTGGTCGACACCGGCCGAGCACCCGATCGACCTGGCCGCCGCACGCCAGACCCTGGCCGCAGACCACTTCGGCCTGGAGCGCGTGAAGCAGCGCATCCTCGAATTCCTGGCCGTGCGCAAGCTGAATCCGGGCGGACGGGCGCCCATCCTCTGCTTCGCCGGTCCGCCGGGCGTGGGCAAGACCTCGCTGGGGCAGAGCATCGCGAAGGCGCTGCAGCGGCCGTTCGTGCGCGTGTCGCTCGGCGGGGTGCACGACGAGGCCGAGATCCGCGGCCACCGGCGCACCTACATCGGCGCCCTGCCGGGCAACATCATCCAGGGCCTGCGCAAGGCCGGCGCGCGGGACTGCGTGATGATGCTGGACGAACTGGACAAGCTGACAGCCAGCGCGCGTGGCGACCCGTCGGCCGCGCTGCTGGAAGTGCTCGACCCCGAGCAGAACAACACCTTCCGGGACAACTACCTCGGCGTGCCCTTCGACCTGAGCCGCGTCGTGTTCATCGCCACCGCCAACGTGATGGACCAGGTGCCGCCGCCGGTGCGGGACCGCATGGAGGTGATCGATCTGCCCGGCTACACGCAGGAGGAGAAGCTGCAGATCGCCGAGTCCTACCTCGTCGGCCGCCAGCGCGAGGCCAACGGCCTGCGCGAGGACCAGTGCCACCTTGCGCGTGGAGCACTGCAGGGCATCATCGCCGACTACACACATGAGGCCGGCGTGCGGCAGCTCGAACGCGAGATCGGCCGCACGATGCGGCATGCCGCGATGCAGATCGCCGAGGGACTGGCCGGGCAGGTGCGCATCGAGGCCACGGATCTGGACCGCATCCTGGGGCCTGCACGCTTCGAACGCGACACCGCGCTGCGGCAGAGCGTGACCGGCGTCGCGACCGGGCTGGCCTGGACACCGATCGGGGGCGACATCCTCTTCATCGAGGCGACACGGGTCCACGGCACGGGCCAGCTGGTCCTGACCGGTCAGCTGGGCGATGTCATGAAGGAAAGCGCCCAGGCGGCGACCACCCTCGTGAAGAGCCGGGCCGCCGGTCTGGGCATCGCCACCGCGGCATTCGACGAGATCGACCTGCACCTGCACATCCCCGCAGGCGCGATCCCCAAGGACGGCCCCAGTGCGGGTGTGGCGATGTTCGTCGCGCTGGCCTCGCTGTTCACCGACCGGCCGGTGCGGCACGACGTCGCGATGACGGGCGAGATCAGCCTGCGTGGTCTGGTGCTGCCCGTCGGGGGCATCAAGGAGAAGGTGCTCGCCGCGCAGCGGGCCGGGATCAGCGTCGTGCTGCTGCCGCAGCGCAACCTGAAGGACCTGCGCGACGTGCCCGAGAGCACGCGCAACGCGATCCGCTTCGTCGGGCTGGAGACGGTGGACGACGCGGTCAGCGCCGCACTGGGACTGGAGGTTCCGGTGGCCTTGACCGGACCTCGACCGACCGCCTGACGGGCCTTCCGCGGTGTCGCGGAAGGCTGGACGCCACGCACACCCTGCACATCACAGGTGGTCGATCATCACCTGACCGAAGCCCGAGCACGACACCTGCGTCGCCCCGTCCATCAGACGCGCGAAGTCATAGGTGACCTTCTTCGACGCGATCGCGCGCTCCATCGACGCCAGGATCAGGTCGGCCGCCTCGACCCAGCCCATGTGGCGCAGCATCATCTCGGCCGACAGGATCTCGGAGCCCGGGTTGACGTAGTCCTTGCCGGCGTACTTCGGCGCGGTGCCGTGGGTCGCCTCGAAACAGGCCACCGAGTCCGACAGGTTGGCACCCGGGGCGATGCCGATGCCGCCGACCTGCGCGGCCAGCGCGTCGGAGATGTAGTCGCCGTTGAGGTTCAGCGTGGCGATCACCGAGTACTCGGACGGGCGCAGCAGGATCTGCTGCAGGAAGGCGTCGGCGATCGAGTCCTTGACGGTGATGTCGCGGCCGGTCTTCGGATTGCGGAACTTGCACCACGGGCCACCATCGACCAGTTCGGCGCCGAATTCCTTCTGCGCCAGCGCGTAGGCCCAGTCACGGAAGCCACCTTCGGTGTACTTCATGATGTTGCCCTTGTGCACGATGGTGACGCTGGGCTTGTCGTTGTCGACCGCGTACTGCAGCGCCTTGCGCATCAGGCGCTCGGTGCCTTCGCGGGAGACCGGCTTGATGCCGATGCCCGAGGTGTCGGGGAAGCGGATCTTGGTGACGCCCATCTCGTCCTGCAGGAACTTGATCAGCTTCTTCGCCTTGTCCGACTCGGCCGCGTACTCGATGCCGGCATAGATGTCTTCCGAGTTCTCGCGGAAGATGACCATGTCGATCTTGTGCGGCTCCTTCACCGGCGAAGGCACCCCCTTGAAATACTGCACCGGACGCAGGCAGACGTAGAGGTCGAGTTCCTGGCGCAGCGCGACGTTCAGCGAACGGATGCCGCCACCGACCGGCGTGGTCAGCGGACCCTTGATCGACACCACGTACTCGCGCAGCACCTCCAGCGTCTCCGCCGGCAGCCACACGTCCGGGCCATAGACCCGGGTGGCCTTCTCGCCGGCGTAGATTTCCATCCAGTGGATCTGGCGCTCGCCGCCATAGGCCTTGGCGACCGCGGCATCCACCACCTTGATCATCACGGGCGTGATGTCGAGGCCGGTGCCGTCACCCTCGATGAACGGGATGATCGGGTGGTTCGGGACATTCAGCGAGAAGTCCGCGTTGACGGTGATCTTCTGCCCGTCGGCAGGCACCGTGATGTGCTCGTACATGGTTCCGGCTCCGTGATGCGGTGGGTGAACTTGTTCTGTTCGGGGTCGAAAATGATTCTATGTCAGGCACACCAGGCCGCCAGGGTATCGGTCCAGAGCGCGTGTCCGAACGACCAGCCCACCAGCACCACGATGGTCGCGCCCGCCATCCGCAGCGACAGCGACGCCGGCGACACCTCGCCACGAACGCCCGCGGAACGCAAGGCAGCCGGTACCCAGCGCAGCCAGAGCGCCGGCCCCGCGAGCAGCCCCAGCACACTGGTGCTGGCGAAGACGGCCATGACGGTGGCCCCCTCGACAGGGGTGGAGGCGACCGACGCCATCAGCAGCGCCGCATGCAGCAGACCGCAGGGCAAGGCCGGCCACAGCAGACCCCAGGCGGCGGCTTTCACCTCGCCCGGCATGCGGATGCGGGCCGCGCCGTCCGGCAGGGCGGGACGTCCGCGCCGCTCCAGCCAGGCCGCCAGGCTCTCGGGCAGCGCACCCTTCAGGAGCATCCACAACCCCAGCAGCAGCAGGAAGACCTGCAGCCCGGTCCAGACCGGCCGCAGCCAGCCCGCCGACGCGGCCAGCCAGCGCAGCCCCCCCACCAGCGAAGCCGCCAGCGCACCCGCCACGGCATACGCCACCAGACGCCCCACCAGCATGCCGGCCACGGCGCCAGACGGCTGCTCGGGTTTGCAGCGCCGGGCAATCGCCGCACAGCCAGCCCCGCACATCGCCGCGCAATGCGGGGTACCGGCCAGCCCCATCAAGGCTGCTGTCAGCAGCAACGCACCCGTCATCCGATCACCTCGACGCCCTCGATCTGCCTCAGATCACCTTGGAAAACCGCTCCCGGCTGCGGTCGGCCCGCAGGTGCCGGTCGAAGACCATCGCCACCGAGCGCACGAAGTACCAGCCCAGCGGCGTGACCTCCAGCCCGTCCTCGTGGAGCGTGACGAGGCCGTCGTGCGCCAGGTCCTGCAGCGCCTCCAGTTCCTGCGCGAAGTACTGTCGCACATCGATCAGGTGCGCCAGCGCCACCGACTCGTAGCTCAGCCGCCCGTGGCACATGATGGACATGATCACCGCCCGCCGCACCAGATCATCGCGCGTCAGCGCCAGCCCGCGCACCACCGGCAGCGCATCGCCCTTGAGCAGGTCGTAGTACTCGTCCAGCGTCTTGGCGTTCTGGCTATACGTGGCCCCGATGCGGGAGATGGCCGACACGCCCAGGCCGATCAGGTCGCAGTCCGGCTGGGTGCTGTAGCCCTGGAAATTGCGGTGCAGGCGACCTTGGCGCTTGGCCTGCGCCAGTCCGTCCTCGGGCAGCGCGAAATGGTCCATGCCGATGTACTGGTAACCATGGCTGACGAAGCCGGCCAGCGCCTGCGCCAGCATGCCGACCCGGTCCGCGCCGCTGGGCAGTTCGGCCGGCACGATGCGCCGCTGCGGCTTGAAGCGCGTCGGCAGGTGGGCGTAGCCGTACATCGCGATGCGGTCCGGCCGCAGCAGCGCGACCTGGCGCACCGTGCGCTCGAAACTCTCGGGCGTCTGGCGCGGCAGGCCGTAGATCAGGTCGACGTTGATCGACTCGAAGCCCAGTTCCCGCGCGTCGCGCATCAGCGCCTCGACCTGCGCATGCGGCTGCACCCGGTGGACCGCCTGCTGCACCGCCGGGTCGAAGTCCTGCACGCCGAAGGAGACCCGGTTGAAGCCGAGCTCTTTCAGCAGTGCCAGCCGGTCACGGGTGACGGTGCGCGGATCGATCTCGATGGAATGCTCGCCCTGGGGCAGCAAGCGCACCCGGGCGGCGATCATGCCCACCACATGGCGGAGCTCGTCGTCGTCCAGATAGGTGGGCGTGCCGCCGCCAAAGTGCAGCTGGGACACCTGGGGCGCTTCGCCGAGCGCCTGGCAGACCAGGTCCAGCTCATGCTCCAGCGCCTTCAGGTAGGCCGCCACCCGGCTGTGGTCGCGCGTGACGATCTTGTTGCAGGCGCAGTAGTAGCAGACCGACTCGCAGAACGGGATGTGCACGTAGATCGACATCGGCACCCCCGCGCCGCCCACGCCCCCCAGATCCCCGCGCTGCGCCAGCGCCTGCGCACTGTGGCCAGCGGTGAAGGCCTCGACAAACCGGTCGGCCGTCGGGTAGGAGGTGTAGCGTGGCCCCGGCACATCCATCCGCGCCAGCAGCGCATCGGTCAGTTCCGGCGCAGCCACTGCCAGACTCGGCGCACCAGATTCGGCCGATGTGTCAGTGCGGCCACGGGAAAGTGTCGTATGTTCCATGGCACGCACTGTGCCGTCCCCGCGCCCGCCAGCCTTGACGCAGCTCAAGTGTGCTGCACGGCGGATGCACAAGAATCAGACAAGCTTGATCAACAGGGTTTGCAACATGCACGAAACGTCTACCACCCCACGCCTGGACGCCCTCAAGGTCGCCTGCTCGGCCTGCAACCTGCGCGAGCTGTGCCTGCCCGTGGGTCTGTCGGACGAGGAGCTGACTTCGCTGGACAACATGATCGGCACCCGCCGCGCCGTGCGCCGCGGCGAGAGCCTGTTCCACGCCGGCGAGACCTTCGCGGCGCTGTACGCGGTCCGCACCGGCTTCTTCAAGACCATCGTCTCCGCATCGGATGGCCGCGAGCAGGTCACGGGTTTCCAGATGGCCGGCGAGCTGCTCGGCCTGGACGGCATCAGCACCGACCGCCACTCCTGCGATGCCATCGCGCTGGAGGACTCGCAGGTCTGCATGATTCCCTATGGCCAGCTGGAGACGCTGTCGCGCGAGTTCACGCTGCTGCAGCACCAGTTCCACAAGATCATGAGCCGCGAGATCGTGCGCGACCACGGCGTGATGCTGCTGCTCGGGAGCATGCGGGCGGAAGAGCGTCTGGCCGCCTTCCTGCTCAACCTGACGCAGCGCCTGCAGGCACGCGGCTTTTCCCCGTCGGCGCTGGTGCTGCGCATGACACGCGAGGAGATTGGCAGCTACCTGGGCCTGAAGCTGGAAACGGTCAGCCGCACCTTCTCGAAATTCCAGGACGACGGTCTGCTCGAAGTCAAGCAGCGCGACATCCGCATCCTCGACCAGGCAGCACTGCAACAGGTCGTCAACGCAGCCAACTGCTGAACCGCTCGCCTGATGACCCGGCCGCAGCCCCTCAGAGGTGGTTGCGGTAAGGCTTGTTGAGGACGTTCGGCTCGACCAGGATCAGCTGCGTCAGCGCACTGCCCAAGCCGACCACCACCCAGAACACGAAGAAGGCCACGGTGTAGACCGCCTTGCGGTCGATCTCCACGGAGGCGCCGCCCAGCCAGTGCAGATCGCCGGGATCGACCAGCGAGAACACCAGCATCTCCAGCACGCCAGCCATCAGGAACGCCGGCCACGCCACGGCCGCCAGCCGCCGGGTGGGCGACGACATCGGGGGCACCATGTCCGCTGGTTCGGCCGCCTCGAACCGCTCGACCTCTTCGTCGGACGAGAGAAGCGGATCGGCCACGGTCATTTGACGCCCCCTGTGGCGGCATGGTTGCGCGCCTGCATGGCTGGCTGGTGCGCGGCGTCGGGTGTGGCGACCACCACGCTCTCCAGCACCGGATCCGGATAGCGGATCGCCAGACCGAGCGTGACGAAACTGGCCACGACCACGACCAGCGGGCCGCCGATCACCAGCCACACCATCTTGTACTTCCACCAAGGCATCGTGTCCTTGCCGGAGGGGGTCGTGTAGCTTGTCGTCATGCAGGAACTCCTGGATAAATACGGTCGCAGACAGTGTGCACGCCGTTCAGCGAGGCACGATGAAGGTCGACTTCTCGCGGACCACCGCGGGCGCACCCTTGGCATCCACCCGCTCGACATCGAAGTGGATCTCGTGCGAGCCCGGGCCTGCCTGGGTTGCCGCCTCGAACCCGGCCTGCACCGACACCGTCACCCATTGCGCCTCGGCAGGCCCGACCTCGATGTCGCTGGTCTGGTCCACCTTCAGGTCCGGCAGGCCGCTGGCAGCGATGCGGAAACGCTGCGTCTGCTCGGTCGCGTTCATGATCTGCAGACGATAGACGTTCTCGATGCGCCCTTCATCGACGATGCGGGCCAGCGTTGCCCGGTCGCGCACCACGTCCACGCGGAACGGCGAGCGCAGCCACAGGCTGGTGCCCACGGCCCCGACGATCAGCACGAGGATGGCCGTGTAGATCAGCACCCGCGGCCGGAAGGCGCGGCGCCACATCTGGGCACGCGTGAGGTGCTGCTGCAGGCTGTGCTGCGTGGCATAGCGGATCAGGCCGGGCTCGTAGCCCATCTTGTCCATGATGCCGTCACAGGCGTCAATGCAGGCCGAGCAGCCGATGCACTCGTATTGCAGGCCGTTGCGGATGTCGATGCCCGTCGGGCAGACCTGCACGCACACGCCGCAATCGACGCAGTCGCCCAGGCCCTTGGACTTGGGATCGACCTTCTTGCCACGTGCGCCGCGCGGGTCACCGCGTTCGGCGTCGTAGCTGATGATGAGCGTGTCCTTGTCGAACATCGCGCTCTGGAAGCGCGCGTAGGGGCACATGTACTTGCACACCTGCTCGCGCATGAAACCGGCGTTGCCATAGGTGGCGAACGCGTAGAACAGCACCCAGAACCACTCCCACGGCCCCAGGCCCAGCGAGAGCACCGAGGCACCGAGCGAGCGGATCGGGGTGAAATAGCCGACGAAGGTGAAGCCCGTCCAGAGTGCGAACAGGATCCAGGCAAGCTGCTTGCCGCCCTTGCGGAGGATCTTCTCGCCGTTCCAGGGGGCTGCATCCAGGCGCATGCGCTGGGCACGATCCCCTTCGAAACGGTGTTCGAACCACAGGAAGATCTCGGTGTAGACCGTCTGCGGGCAGGCATAGCCGCACCACAGACGCCCGGCCACCGCGGTGAACAGGAACAACGCGTAGGCCGAGATGATCAGCAGACCCGTCAGGTAGATGAAGTCCTGCGGGTAGAGCACCAGCCCGCCGATGTAGAACCGGCGGGTGAGCAGGTCGAACAGCACGGCCTGGCGGTCGTTCCACTGCAGCCAGGGCATGCCGTAGAACACGATCTGGGTGATCCAGACCAGCGCCCAGCGCCAGTTGGAAAAGAAGCCATGCACCGCACGGGGATAGATCTTCTTGCTCTTCTGATACAGGGAAACAGTCTTCACTGCCCCCTGCACGGTCGTCGATGTATCTGTGCGGCTGTCCATGGTTAATTTTCGTACTGATGCAGGCACTGGACCTTGATCAGCATCACTGCGGCGCAGCCAGGGCCGTCTTCGGGTCGCCCTTGTGCGACAGGCTCCAGACATAGGCCGCCAAGACCTTGGTCTGCTCGGGCGACAGGCGCGAGGCGTGCTGCGGCATGACGTTGGTCTTGCCGCCGTTGATCATCGCGATCACGGCAGCCTCACCCCACCCATGCAACCAGACCTTGTCGGTCAGGTTCGGCGCTCCCATCGCTTGCAGACCCTTGCCATCGGCACCGTGACAAGCCGCGCACGCACCGAACTTGCTCTTGCCGAGCTGTGCGGCAATCGCGTTGTGGGCGCTGCCAGACAGGCTCAGCACGTAGTTGGCGACGTTCTTGACGTCCTCGGGCGTTCCGACCGCGGCGCCCATCGGGGGCATCATGCCCTGGCGACCTTCGGCGATGGTCTTCGCGATGTAGTCCACACCCGAGCCACCCAGCCAGTCGTTGTCCGTCAGGTTGGGGAAGCTCTTGCTGCCGCGCCCGTCCGAGCCGTGGCAGCCGGCGCAGTTGTTGACGAACAGCCGCTCGCCGATGCCCATGGCCTGCTTGTCCTGTGCCAGCGCCTCCGGGCCCATGGCCATGAAGCGCTCGTACAGCGGCGCCATGGTCTGGCGTGCCTTGGCATGTTCTGCCTCCAGCTGACCGGCGGAACTCCAGTTCAGCGTGCCCTTGTTGATGCCCAGGCCCGGATAGAGCGCCAGATAGATCACCGCGAACACCACGGTCAGGATGAACAGGCCCATCCACCAGCGTGGCAGCGGGTTGTTCATCTCGCGCAGGTCGACGTCCCAGGTGTGGCCCGTCGAGTTGTCGTCGGCCATCACGGTGCGCTTGCTGGCCACCGCGAGGATGAAGACGCAGAAGGCGAGACCGCCCACGGTGATCGCGATCACATACCACGACCAGAAGCTGGAAGTGAAGTCACTCATGGGTGCCTCCGTTGGAAGTCTTGTTGTCTTCGTCCAGGAACGGAAGCGCGGCGGCTTCGTCGAACGCGGAACGATTGCGGCTGGAGTAGGCCCAGGCAGCGATGCCCAGGAACAGGATGAAGAAGCCTACAGTCGTGAAACTGCGCAGGTCATTGACGATGTCCATGCGGCACCTCGCTCACTTGACCAGTGCGGCCGAAGACTTGCCTGCGGTGCCCAGCACTTGCAGGTAGGCGATGACGGCATCCAGTTCAGTCTTGCCCTTGACCTCGTCTGCCGCCTTGGCGATCTCGTCGTCGGTGTACGGCACACCGACCTTGCGCAGCGCGGCCATGTTGGTGCCGATGCCTGCGTTGGCCTGCGCGCCCTCCAGCCACGGATAGGCCGGCATGTTGGACTCGGGCACCACGTCACGCGGATTGTTCATGTGCACGCGGTGCCACTGGTCGCTGTACTTGCCGCCGACGCGGTGCAGGTCAGGACCGGTGCGCTTGGAGCCCCACTGGAAGGGGTGGTCATAGACGAACTCCCCGGCCTTGGAAACCTCGCCGTAGCGCAGCGTCTCGGCACGGAAGGGGCGGATCATCTGCGAGTGGCAGTTGTAGCAGCCCTCGCGCAAGTAGACGTCCCGTCCGGCGAGCTGCAGCGCGGTGTAGGGCTTGAGGCCCTCGACCGGCTGGGTCGTCGACGTCTGGAAGAACAGGGGGACGATCTCCGTCAGGCCACCGAACAGGATGGTGACCAGGGTCAGGACGATCATCAGGAAATTGCTGGTCTCGATCTTCTCGTGACCAGACACGGGGCGATTAGCTTGAGCCATGGTGTTCTAGTGCTCCGGTTCAGGCGTGGGCAACGACAGCCGGGATGGCGACGGGTTCGGCCTTGCCGACCTGCACCGTCTTCACCACGTTCCAGGCCATGATCAACATGCCCGACAGGTACATCACGCCGCCGCCGAGGCGGATGACGTAGAACGGATAGGTGGCCTTGACGCTCTCGACGAAGCTGTAGACCAGCGTGCCGTCCGGGTTCGTCGCACGCCACATCAGGCCCTGCATCACGCCGGCGATCCACATCGCGGCGATGTACAGCACGATGCCGATGGTGGCGATCCAGAAGTGCAGCTCCATCGCGCGGATGCTGTACATCTGCTTGCGGCCGAACATGCGCGGGATCAGGTGGTACAGCGAGCCGATCGACACCAGACCCACCCAGCCCAGGGCGCCGGAGTGCACGTGGCCGACGGTCCAGTCGGTGTAGTGCGACAGGGCGTTGACGGTCTTGATGGACATCATCGGACCTTCGAAGGTCGACATGCCGTAGAACGACAGCGAGACGATCAGGAACTTCAGGATCGGGTCGTCACGCAGTTTGTGCCAGGCGCCCGACAGGGTCATGATGCCGTTGATCATGCCGCCCCAGCTCGGTGCGAGCAGGACCAGCGAGAAGATCATGCCGACCGACTGCGTCCAGTCCGGCAGCGCGGTGTAGTGCAGGTGGTGCGGACCCGCCCACATGTACGTGAAGATCAGCGCCCAGAAGTGGACGATCGACAGGCGGTACGAGTAGACCGGACGGCCCGCCTGCTTCGGGATGTAGTAATACATCATCCCCAGGAAGCCCGCGGTCAGGAAGAAGCCCACCGCGTTGTGGCCGTACCACCACTGCACCATCGCGTCCTGCACGCCCGCGTAAGCCGAGTACGACTTCGTCAGGCTGACCGGAATGGCGGCGCTGTTGACGATGTGCAGCAGGGCCACGGCGAGGATGAAGGCGCCGAAGAACCAGTTGCCCACGTAGATGTGGCTGACCTTGCGGATGCCGACGGTGCCGAAGAACACCACCGCGTAGCTGACCCACACGACGGCGATCAGCAGGTCGATCGGCCACTCCAGCTCGGCGTATTCCTTGCCTTGCGTGAAGCCCAGCGGCAGCGAGATCGCGGCGGCCAGGATGACGAGTTGCCAGCCCCAGAAGGTGAACTGGGCCAGCGCCGGCGCGAACAGGCGCGTCTGGCAGGTGCGTTGCACCACGTGGTAGCTGGTCGCGAACAGCGCGCAGCCACCGAACGCAAAAATCACCGCATTGGTGTGCAGTGGTCGCAGGCGCCCGTAGCTGAGCCACGAGATGCCGTTGGTCAGTTCAGGGAATGCCAGCTGGGCCGCGATCACGACCCCGACCAGCATCCCCACAATGCCCCATAACACCGCGGCGAGGGCAAATTGCCTCACGACCGCATCGGTGAAGACGGGGCCAGCCGTCTTTGTGTTGATTGCCATTGGTTGCTCCTAGGAAACTCTCTCGATCCTCGGCTGGGATTCTTTGGTAGCCGGGATCGCACTGGATTGATCGGCATCAAGCTCGTCTCGGTCCGCACGCAGGATGCGCTCGCCCTCGCGCTCGATGTCGTCGAACTGGCCGCTTTTCAGGGCCCACGCGAAGACCACGATGATCAGGAAAACGAGGACCACCGACAACGGGATCAGCAGGAACAGGATGTCCATGGTTCAGGCCTTGCCCAGAGGGGCGGGGCCCCGCCGGCGGGTCAGCCGCAGGGCATTGAGAACGACCACCAGCGAGCTGAGCGCCATGCCGATGCCCGCCAGCCAGGGCGGCAGCCAGCCCACCAGGGCCAGCGGGACCGAGGCCGCGTTGTAGAACAGTGCCCAGCGCAGATTCTGTCGCACGATGGCAACAGTCCGGCGCGCGGTGTCGAGCAGGACCGGCAGGTCCTCGATGCGGTCGGACAGCACGATCACGTCAGCGCGGGCCTGGGCCAGCGCCGCGGCGGTGCCCAGCGCGATCGAGACGTCCGCACGGGCGAGCACTGGCGCATCGTTGATGCCGTCGCCGACCATCGCCACCACGCGGCCGGCGGCCTGCAGTGCCTCGACGCCGGCCAGCTTGTCCTGGGGCGTGCAGCGGGCGCGGGCGTCGGCGATGCCGAGACGGCGGGCCATGGCCTCGACACTGGCGGTCTGGTCACCGGAGAACAGGTGCAGCGCCAGCCCCGCACGGGCCAGACCGGCGGCGCCACTCACGGCATCCGGGCGCAGGACCTCGTCGAACTCGAACCGGCATACCGGCAGCCAGGCCCCACCCTGTTCCAGCGCGAGCCAGACGGCGGGTCGGGCCGGCAGCACATCGGCCTCGGCCAACCCGCACCAGCCGGGCCCGCCCAGCCGGACACCGCGCCGCTGACCGTCGATCTGCGCCGTGGCCTCCAGCCCCTGGCCGGGCTGCTCGCGCACGGCGTCCAGCGCCACCGCCGTGTCGTCCTCCTGCGCGCCAGTCAGCGCCAGCGCGCGGGACAGCGGGTGCAGCGACTGCCGCGCCAGCACGGCGGCCAGCCCTTGCAGGCGCTCGTCCGTCAGGCCTGGCACCGACCGCAGCACGGCGGCCTGCGCCAGTGCCAGCCGGTCTTCGGTGACGGTGCCAGTCTTGTCGAAGACCACGTCCTGCACGCGGGTCAGCACCTCCAGCGCATCCAGCCGCTGCACCAGGATGCCGCGCCGCGCCAGCTCGCCCGCCGATGCCAGCAACGCCACCGGCGCCCCCAGCGACAAGGCACACGGACACGTCACGATCAGCACCGACACGGCGACCCAGAGCGCACGGCTCGGGTCGATGAACATCCAGACACCCCAGGCGAGTGCCGCCAGCACCAGCACCGCCCACAGGAACGGTCCGGCAATCCGGTCGGTCGCCAGGATGAACGCCGGCCGCTCGGTCAACGCGCGCTCGACCAGCGACACGATGCGCTGGTAGCGCGTCTGCGCGCCCAGTTGCAGCACCTGCATCACCACCGGCGCACTCAGGTTGATGCAGCCGGCCGACACCTCGTCGCCCACCGCCCGGTCCACCGGCCGCGATTCACCCGACAGCATCGCCTCGTCGACCAGGGTGCGGCCCTCGACCACGCGCCCGTCCGCGGCGAAGGCCTGTCCGGCGTGCACCCGCACACGATCGCCCACGACCAGCGACGACGCGGGTACCAGCGTCCCCTGCCCCTGGGCGTCCAGCCGTTCGACCGCGTCCGGCAGACGCCGCATCACGCCGTCGAGCGACTGCGCCGCCCGCTGCCGGGCACGTGCCTCCAGCACCCGGGCACCGAAGAGGAAACTGACGAACATGGTCAGCGAATCGAAATACACCTCGGAGCCGAACGGCCCGCCGGCATCGAAGGTGGCCGCCGAACTGGCGACGAAGGTCACCGCGATGCCCAGCGCCACCGGCAGGTCCATGCTGATGCGCCGCTCGCGCAGGCCCCGCCACGCACCGCGGAAAAATGGTCCCGCCGCGAACACCATCACCGGGATGCTCAGCACCCAGCTCGCCCAGCGCAGCAGCTGCACCATGTCCGGCGTGATGTCGCCCGGATCGGCCACGTACGCAGGCGTCGCGTACATCATCACCTGCATCATGCAGAAGGCCGCCACGAACAGCCGCCAGATCGACTGGCGCGTCTCCCTGGTCGCCAGCGCCACGGCCTGCGCCCCGGTGTCGGGGAAGGCCCCGTAGCCAGCGCGGCGCACCGCCTCGATCAGCGTCGATACCTGCGTGCGCTTCGGATCCCAGGTGACCACCGCGCGCTGGGCCGCACCACTGACCTCGGCGGCCCGCACACCCTCGACACGGCAGAGCGCGTCTTCGATCAGACCGGCGCAGGCAGTACAGTGCATGCCGCTCAGCAGCAGACGCGACTGCCCCAGCTCGCCGCCCTGCCCGTCGTCGATCCACTGGGTGAAGGCGGTCTGCTGCTGGTGGTCGTTGACGGCGGCGGCCTGTGTGGGGCTGAGCGCCGGAGCCGCGATGGGCGAGGGAGTGGCCGAGGCAGGGGAAAACATGGATTGCGCTATTCTTGAAGTTCAACACGCTACCCAACATGATCCATATCAAGTTCTGCCCGCTGAGCCGCCGTTTCGCACTCGCCACGCTGGTCGCCATGGCCATGGTGTCGCCTGGCGCCAACGCCCAGACCGGCCCGCAGAAGCTGCCGACCACCCAGCTCACCGCCGGCATGCACCTGATCCGTGCCGAGGTCGCCGATGACGATGGCGAGCGCCAGATCGGCCTGATGCACCGCCCGAGCATGGGCGCCAGCGACGGCATGGTCTTCGTGTTCGAACAGCCTGGCGTGCAGTGCTTCTGGATGCGCAACACGCTGATCCCGCTGTCGGCGGCCTTCATCGACGACAGCGGCACCATCGTCAACATCGAGGACATGAAGCCGCAGTCGGATGATTCGCACTGCTCGAAGAAGCCGGTGCGGTTCGTGCTGGAAATGAACAAGGGCTGGTTCGACAAGCGCGGGCTGAAGGCCGGCAGCGTGATCGGCGGCGCGGTGTTCAAGCCGGCGGCGGCCCGGTGAACCGGCCCGCCGCGTGAACCGCAACCTCTGGCTGCTGGCCGCCGCACAGGGCCTGTTCCTCACCAACAACGTCGCCTTCATCGCGATCAACGGGCTGGTCGGGCTCGCCCTGGCGCCGCTGGGCTGGATGGCGACGCTGCCGGTGATGGGCTATGTGCTCGGCGGGGCGATGTCCACGTCGCTGGTGGCGCGCACGCAGGCCCGCTTCGGGCGCAAGACCTCGTTCCAGATGGGCGCCGCGGTCGCGCTGCTGTCGTCGCTGGCGTGCGCGTGGGCGGCGGTGGGTCGGCATTTCGAACTGCTGTGCCTGGCCACGGTGGTGGCGGGCTATTTCAACGCCAACGCCCAGCTCTACCGCTTCGCCGCCGCCGAACTGGCGGGCCGCACCGGCACGGAAAAAGCCGTCTCGATGGTGATGGCGGGCGGCCTGATCGGCGCCATCGCCGGCCCGAACCTCGCCGCGCAGACCCGCACGCTGACCGCAGTCCCCTTCGTCGGTGCCTACCTCGCGCTGGCCGGGGTGGCGCTGCTGTCGATGCTGGTGCTGGCCGCGATCGACTTCCCGCCGCCGCCCGCGAAGAAGGCGGCGATCGGAGGCCGACCACTGTCCGAGATCGTGCGCCAGCCGGTGTTCATCATCGCCGCGTTGTGCAGTTCGCTCGGCTACGGCGTCATGAACCTGCTGATGGCCTCGACCCCGATCGCGATGGACCAGTGCGGCCTGCCCTTCTCCGACACCGCGCTGGTGCTGGAGTGGCACGTCATCGGCATGTTCGCGCCGGGATTCTTCACCGGGCAGCTCATCAAGCGCTTCGGCGTGCTGCAGATCATGGCGGTCGGCGTGGCGCTGAACGCGCTGTGCATCGCCGTCGCGCTGACCGGCGTGGACCTGCACCGCTTCCTGATCGCGCTGTTCCTGCTCGGCGTGGGCTGGAACTTCCTGTTCACGGGTGCGACGACGCTGTCGCTGCAGACCTATGCACCGGAGGAGAAGGACCGGGCGCAGGGGGCGCTGAACTTCTGCGTGTTCGCGGTGCTGGCGGTGACGTCGTTCGCGTCGGGGCTGCTGGTGACGACGCAGGGGTGGGCGTTGCTCAATATAGGGTCGCTGGTGCCGGTGGCGCTGACGGCGGGGGCGCTGGTGTGGATGTGGCGGCGCCCGCGCGCTGCCGAGGCCGCCTGAGCACCCGGAGGGCCACCCGACTCAGCGTGTCTTTGCAGCAATCTTGCCCTTCATCTCCGCCAGCATCGCCAGCCCCATCTCCCGCCCCGCCGCGATCGAGCGCTTGCGGGCCGCGAAGTCGGCACTGGAGATGCCGGTGAGCCGGGGGCGCAGCACGATGTCCGCCTCCTTCAGCTCGAAGTTGTTGATGCTGCGGCCCATGATGGAAAACGTCTGCAGCAGCATGCGCATCGCGTCGCCCGTCGCCGCACCGTCCGGCGGCGAAGAGATGTCCACCGCGATGACGAACTCGGCGCCCATCTGCTTGGCATAGCGCACCGGCACCGGCGCGACCAGCCCGCCGTCCACGTACTCGCGCTCGCCGATCTTCACCGGCTGGAACACGGCCGGCACCGAACTCGACGCCCGCACCGCCGTGCCGGTGTCGCCGCGCTGGAACAGGATGGGCTGCCCGTCCGCCAGATCGGTGGCGACGATGCCCAGCGGCATCTTCAGCTGCTCGATGTTCTTGCCGCTGGTGTTCTTGCGGATGTAGGCCGCCAGCGCCTCGCCGCGGATCGCGCCGCGCAGCGGAAAGGCCCAGTCGGTGATCGACGACTCGTCCATGCCGTCGGCCAGCGTCGCCAGCTGCGCGCCCGAGTAGCCCGCGGCGTAGAGCGCGGCGACCACGCTGCCCGCAGAGGTGCCGACGACCAGGTCCGGGCGGATGCCGTTCTCCTCCAGCACCTGGATCACGCCGATGTGCGCGAAGCCGCGCGCAGCACCACCGCCCAGCGCCAGACCGATGCGTGGCAGCCGCGGCGCCGGACGCGCGGCCATGGCCGGTTCGGTCACGGCGGGCGCGCCGGTCTGCATCGACCCGGTCGTCCCGCAGCCCGCCAGCCCCAGCACGGCCACGGTCCCGAGCACCGTCAGCAGGCGGCGGCGCCCAGTTCTAATGTCTGAATTCATATAAGCATCATCTTAAAATGTTGTTTGTCGGCATGACTACAGCCACTAGAGTCGCACATCCTGATTTTGCTGCACTGCAAGGTACCCCTACATGCTCGACACCCTGGGTTTCACGATCGACTGGCTGGCCATCGCCGCCGGGTTCGGCATCGGGCTGATCGTGGGGGTGACCGGCGTGGGCGGTGGCTCGCTGATGACACCGCTGCTGATCTCGGTGTTCAGCCTGGAGAAGGCGGTCGCCATCGGCACCGACCTGTGGTTCGCCGGGCTGACCAAGGTCTCCGGCTCGATCGCCCACCACCGCCACGGCCACGTCGACTACCGCATCACCGGCTGGCTGCTCGCCGGCAGCATCCCGGCGTCGATCGCCACCACCGCCTACATGCACATGGTCGGCATCACCAAGCGCGCCGACAGCATGCTGAGCGTCGCGCTGGGCATCGCGCTGGTGCTGACGGCCGTGACCATCATCTTCCGCCCGGTGTGGCACCGCATCGGCCTGTGGCTGGAGCGCTTCATCACGCCGCAGCGCCAGACCACGCTGACACTGGTGTGCGGCCTGGTCCTGGGCGTGCTGGTGTCGCTGAGTTCCATCGGCGCCGGAGCGCTGGGCGCCACGATGATCCTGCTGCTCTACCCCCGCCTGCCGACCACCCGGCTGGTGGGCACCGACATCGCGCACGCGGTGCCGCTGACCATCGTGGCCGGCATCGGCCATGCCACGCTCGGCAACGTCCACTGGGCGCTGCTGATCGAGCTGCTCGTCGGTTCGGTGCCCGCCATCTGGATCGGCGCGCGCCTGACCAAGATGCTGCCGGACGTGTGGACACGCCTCGCGCTGTGCGCCTCGCTGCTGCTCGCCGCCAAGAAAATTCTGCTGACTGCCTGAACGGCTGCCCTCCATGTACCAGTACACCGACTTCGACCGCCAGTTCGTCCACGCCCGCGCGGCCCAGTTCCGCGACCAGCTCGACCGCCACTTCGCCGGCCAGCTCGACGGCGACGACTTCAAGGCCCTGCGCCTGCAGAACGGCTGGTACATCCAGCGCCATGCGCCGATGCTGCGCGTGGCCGTGCCCTACGGCGCGATCAGCAGCCGCCAGATCCGCGCGCTGGCCGAGATCGCCCGCGTGCACGACCGCGGCTACACCCACTTCACGACGCGCCAGAACGTCCAGTTCAACTGGATCCCGCTGACGCAGGCCGCCGACGTGATGGACAAGCTGGCCGCCGCGGACATGCACGGCATCCAGACCAGCGGCAACTGCATCCGCAACACCACCACCGACGGGCTGGCCGGTGTCGCCGCCGACGAGATCGTCGACCCGCGCCCCTACTGCGAGCTGCTGCGCCAGTGGAGCACGCTGCACCCCGAGTTCGCCTTCCTGCCGCGCAAGTTCAAGATCGCCGTGTCGGGCGCCGTGGAAGACCGCGCCGCGATCGGCTGGCATGACGTCGGCCTGCAACTGAAGAAGAACGAGGCCGGCGAGATCGGTTTCCGCGTCCAGGTCGGCGGGGGCATGGGCCGCACGCCGATCATCGGCTCGGTCATCAGCGAGTTCGTGCCCTGGCAGCAGATCCTCGTCTACCTCGAAGCCATCATCCGGGTCTACAACCGCTACGGCCGGCGCGACAACGCCTACAAGGCGCGCATCAAGATCCTGGTGAAGGCGGAAGGCCAGAAGTATTTCGACGCCGTCAACGCCGAGTTCGCCAACATCCTGAGCCGTGACCTCGACGGCGCCGCCCACCTGATCACGCAGGCCGAGTTCGACCGCGTAGCCGCCTGCTTCACCCGGCCGGCCGAGGTGGTGCCGCTGCCGGAAGTCGGCCTGCCCGCTGACCTGCCGCTGGCCTACCAGCGCTGGATCCAGCGCAACGTGCACGCCCACCAGGTGCCGGGCTGGCGCGCGGTGACGCTGTCGGTCAAGCGTGCAGGACAAGCCCCTGGCGACGTGACCGACGTGCAGATGGACCAGGCCGCCGATCTGGCCGACCGCTACTCCTTCGGCGAGTTGCGCGTGACGCACGACCAGAACCTGCTGCTGCCGTGGATCAAGGCCAGTGACCTGCCCGAGGTCTATGCCGCCGCCAAGGCCGCCGGCTACGCCACGCCCAACATCGGCCTCGTCACCGACATGATCGCCTGCCCCGGCGGCGACTTCTGCGACCTGGCCAACGCCCGCTCCATCCCGGTGGCGGCCGAGCTGACCGAGCGTTTCGCCGATCTGGACGAGGTGTTCGACCTGGGCGAGATCGACCTGCACATCAGCGGCTGCATCAACTCCTGCGGTCACCACCACAGCGGCCACATCGGCATCCTCGGCGTCGACAAGGACGGCAGCGAGTGGTACCAGGTGACGCTGGGCGGCTCGGACGGCTCGGCGCACGCGCCCACCGCCGTGCCCGGCAAGGTGATCGGCCCGTCGTTCGCGGCCAGCGAGATCACCGATGCGGTGGAAGCCATCCTGGAGACCTACCGCAGCGAGCGCGCGGCCGGCGAGAAGTTCATCGACACGCTGCACCGCCTGGGGCTGGAGCCATTCAAGGTCGCTGCCAACGCCCAGCGCATCGCCACCGCCCGCGACCACACCGCCGCCGCCTGAGCCCGAGACGCGAGAGAGCCCACCATGAAGTTCATCGACACCCCCCACGACGCCTGGCACACCGTCGGCGGCGAAGACGGCCCGTCCCCCCACCCCGTCGCCCGCGACCACCAGCTGCTGACCCTGGCGCAGTGGCACGCCGTGCGCGAGACCTGGCCGGCTGGCCTGCTGACCGGCGTGATCGTGCCCAACAACGTGGACATCGAGACGCTGGAAGCCGACCTGCCGCGCCTGTCGCTGGTCGTGCTGCAGTTCCCCAAGTGGGTCGACGGCCGCGCCTACACGCAAGCCCGCCTGCTGCGTTCGCGTTACCGCTTCGCGGGCGAGATCCGCGCCACCGGCGATGTGCTGGTCGACATGGTGCTGCTGCTGCAGCGCACCGGCTTCAACGCCGCCGTGCTGCGCCGCGACCAGTCGCTGGAAGCTGCCGACCGGGCGCTGACCTTCTTCCCCGGCCACTACCAGGGCGATGTGCAGGAGCCGCGTCCCGTCTTCGCCCGCCCGGCCACCACGGGCACGCCCGAGTACCTGAACGCAGGAGCCGCGATATGAGCGCCATCGCCCTGTACGGCCGCAAGACCGCCGGCTTCGACGAACGCCTGGCCGCCACGGTCCAGATCCTGAAGGACGCCGCCGCGGCCCATCCCGGCACGATCCTGCAGTCCACCAGCCTCGGCGCCGAGGACATGGTCGTCACCGACCTGATCGCCAAGCTGGGCCTGCCGATCACGCTGGCGACGCTGGAAACCGGCGCGCTGCACCCCGAGACCGTCGCGCTGATCCCGCGCATCACCGAGCGCTACGGGCTGGCCGTCGAGGTCTACCGGCCGGTGGAAGAGTCGGTGGTCCAGTTCGTGCGCACGAACGGCGAGAAAGCCATGTACGAGAGCCTGGCGCTGCGCAAGGCGTGCTGCGGCATCCGCAAGATGGAGCCGCTCGGCCGGATGCTCACCGGACGCACCGCCTGGGTGACCGGCCTGCGCCGCGACCAGTCCACCGCCCGCGGCGAAGCACAGGCCGTGGAGAGCGACGATGCCGGTCGTGCGAAAATCAGCCCTCTGGTGGACTGGAGCTGGAACGACGTGTGGCACTACATCGCGACCAACGAGGTGCCGTACAACCCGCTGCACGACCAGTTCATGCCCAGCATCGGCTGCGCCCCCTGCACCCGCGCCATCGCGGTCGGACAGGAGTTCCGCGCCGGCCGCTGGTGGTGGGAAGACGAGTCGGCCAAGGAATGTGGCCTGCACGTCAAGCAGCCCGCCGCCTGAAGCGACACGACCGACAAGACCCATGAACGCCCCGACGACCATGACCCACCTGCTCCCCGACGTGGACCACCGCCACCTCGACGCGCTGGAAGAAGAAGCCATCTTCATCCTGCGCGAAGTCGCCGGCGCCTTCGAGCGCCCCGGCCTGCTGTTCTCCAGCGGCAAGGACTCCTGCGTGGTGCTGCACCTCGCGGAAAAAGCCTTCAAGCAGAAGCTGTCGAAGCCCGGCGAGCGCCCGGTGTTCGCCGGCAAGCTGCCCTTCCCGCTGGTCCACGTGGACACCGGCCACAACTTCCCCGAGGTCATCGAGTTCCGTGACGCGCGCGTTGCCGAGATGGGCGAGCGGCTGATCGTCGGACACCTCGAAGACTCGATGAAGAAGGGCACGATCCGCCTGGCGCACCCGCTGGAGTCGCGCAACGGCCACCAGACGGTGACGCTGCTGGAAACGATCGAGGAGCACCGCTTCGACTGCATGATCGGTGGCGCCCGCCGCGACGAGGAGAAGGCCCGCGCCAAGGAGCGCATCTTCTCGCACCGCGACAGCTTCGGTCAGTGGCAGCCCAAGGAGCAGCGCCCGGAACTCTGGAACCTGTTCAACACCCGCATCAAGCCGGGCGAGCATTTCCGCGCCTTCCCGATCAGCAACTGGACCGAACTCGACGTGTGGCTCTACATCGCCCGCGAGAACATCCCGCTGCCGAACATCTACTACACGCACAAGCGCGAGATCTACCGCCGCAAGGGCCTGCTGGTGCCGGTGACGGACGTGACGCCGCCGGACGCGAGCGACACGGTGGAAACGGTGGACGTGCGCTTCCGCACCGTGGGTGACATGACCTGCACCTGCCCGGTCGAGTCTGACGCCGCGACCACCGCCGACATCGTCGCCGAGACGCTGCAGGTGACCGTCTCCGAGCGTGGCGCGACCCGCATGGACGACCGCACCTCCGAGGCCTCGATGGAGCGCCGCAAGAAGGAAGGGTATTTCTGATGAGCACCGTGACTGACGTGAACAACGTGGAACACATCGACGCCGGGGAAGAACTGGCCCACAAGGCGCTGCGTTTCCTGACCGCCGGCAGCGTGGACGACGGCAAGAGCACGCTGATCGGCCGCCTGCTGTTCGACAGCCGCGGCATCCTGGCCGACAAGCTCGACGCGCTGGAAAAGCGTGCGGCGGGCGCGCCGATCGACCTGTCGCTGCTGACCGATGGCCTCGAAGCCGAACGCGAGCAAGGCATCACGATCGACGTGGCCTACCAGTACTTCGCGACCAAGACGCGCAAGTTCATCATCGCCGACGCCCCCGGCCATGAGCAGTACACCCGCAACATGGTGACGGCGGCTGCCGGCTCCGACGCGGCCGTCGTGCTGGTGGACATCACCAAGCTGGACACGTCGGTGGACGACGTCGTGCTGCTGCCGCAGACGCGCCGCCACAGCCTGCTGGCCCGCCTGCTGCGCGTGCCGAGCATCGTGTTCGCGATCAACAAGCTCGACGCGATCGAGGTCGGCACGCAAGCCGCCTTCGACGCCGTGTCGAAGGCGCTGACGAAGTTCGCCGAAGAAGCCGGTATCACCGTGCGCGGCATCGTGCCGGTCTCCGCGCTGCGCGGCGACAACGTGGCCACGCCGTCGGCGAACTGGGACTGGTACACCGGCCCGACGCTGCTGCAGCTGCTGGAGACGCTGCCCGTTGCGGACGAGGCGCACGACGGCAACCTGCTCGTGCCCATCCAGTACGTCGCCCGCGACGAAGGCCACGGCACCGGCCACCAGCACCGCGTCATGTGGGGCCGCATCGCCCACGGCTCGGTGAAGGCCGGCGACACCGTGCAGATCTTCCCGAGCGGCGAGACCGCCATCGTCGCCTCGGTGCGCCACGCCGGCAGCGTCGTGGACGCCTGCACCGCCGGGCAGTCCGCCGGCATCGTGCTGGACCGCCAGGTCGATGTCTCGCGCGGCGACTGGGTCTTCACGCCCGGCAGCGCCCCGACGCAGCAGACCTTCAGCGGCACGCTGGCCTGGCTGGACACCGAGCCGGCAGTCCTCGGCCGCAAGTACTGGGTGCGCCACGGCAACCGCTGGGTGCAGGCCCGCATCACCGCGATCGACCACCGGCTGGACATCAACACGCTCGAAGAAGTCGATGCCCACGAACTGGGCGTCAACGAGATCGGCCGCGTGCAACTCCAGACCCAGCAGGCGCTGCCGGTCGAGGCCTATGCCGACAACCGCGTCGGTGGTGCGCTGATCGTGGTCGATCCGACCACCAACCGCACCAGCGGCGCGCTGCTGGTCCAGGCCTGAGGTCGCGCACCTTGCAGCCCCAGGCTCCTCTGTTCGATCACCAGCCGAACGAGCAGGTCCGCGTCGTGTTCATCGGCGCCGGACCGGGTGCGGCGGATCTGATCACGCTGCGGGGTCTGCGCCGGCTGCGCGAGGCGGAGGTCGTGCTGTTCGATGCGCTGACCGATCCGGCCCTGCGCGACGAGGCGCCCTCGGCCGACTGGGTCGATGTCGGCAAGCGCGGCTTCAGCACCAGCAGCACGGGACAGGCCCGCATCAACGCCCTGCTGGTCGAACACGCGCAGCGCTCGTCGCGCGTGGTGCGGCTCAAGGGCGGTGATCCGAGCGTGTTCGGCCGGCTCGAAGAAGAACTCGAAGCGCTGCGCGCCGCGGGCATCGGCTGCGAGGTGGTGCCCGGCATCACGTCCGCGCTGGCGGCCGCCGCGGCAACGCAGCGTCCGCTCACGCGGCGTGGCGTGGGGCGCAGCGTCGCGTTCAGCACCGCCATGACCCAGACGGGCGAATTGCAGGCCCGTCGCAGCGCCGACACCGAGGTGTTCTACATGGCGGGCCGCCAGCTCGCCTCGCTGGCCGAGCGGCTGCGCGAGGTCGGCTGGGCACCAGAAACCCCCGTGCTGGTGGTCTCGCGCGCCGGCTGGCCGGACCAGCACATCAGCCAGCACGTCGTCGCCACCCTGGCGGACGCGGGCGAGCGCCACGGCGGTCGACCCACGCTGGTCACGGTCGGCGCCGGGGCCAGACCTGTGCTTGAGCAAGGTCAAGCCACGGGAATCGGGCCGACCCCTTAAAATCGATCAGTTTTGCCTTTGCCGTGTCTCCTACCAACTACCGAGTGAAAACCGCGTCATGACCCACGTCGTCACCGAAGCCTGCATCCGCTGCAAGTACACCGATTGTGTGGACGTCTGTCCCGTCGACTGCTTCCGCGAAGGCCCCAATTTCCTGGTCATCGACCCGGACGAGTGCATCGACTGCGCGGTCTGCATCCCCGAGTGCCCGGTCAACGCCATCCTCCCCGAGGAAGACGTGCCCGCCGACCAGCTCGCCTTCATCAAGATCAACGCCGATCTGACGCCCAAGTGGCCCAGCATCACCAAGCGCAAGGCCCCGCTGCCCGACGCCGAGCAGTGGAAGGACGTCAAGGACAAGCTCCAGTTCCTGCAACGCTGATCTGCGGCCGGACGTGTCCACGCCCGTGCTGCCCGCCACCCCGATCGACACCGACGCCCTGGTGATCGGCGCCGGTCCGGTCGGTCTGTTCCAGGCCTTCCAGCTCGGCCTGCTCGGGCTGTCGGCGCAGGTGGTGGACGTGCTGCCGCAGGCCGGCGGCCAATGTGTCGCGCTCTACGCCGACAAGCCCATCTACGACATCCCCGGTGTGCCCGTGTGCACCGGCCGGGAACTGGCCGAGCGCCTGCTCCAGCAGATCGCCCCGTTCCGGCACGGCCTGCATGTCGGCCACGAGGTGCAGACGCTGCGCCCGCTGGACGACGGCCGCTTCGCGGTCGGCACTGGTGCGGGACCGCAGTTTCTGGCACGCAGCGTCTTCATCGCGGCAGGCGTGGGCGCCTTCACGCCCCGCCGCATCAAGGTGGCCGGCCTGGAAGCGCACGAGCAACGGCAGGTCTTTCACCACCCGGACGATCTGGCGCCCTTCGCCGGCCAGCGGGTCCTCGTGGTCGGCGGCGACGAGGCCGCCCTGCTGCGCGCCGCCACGCTCGCCGAACTGCCGCAGACCACCGAGGTGACCCTGCTGCACCGGCGCGACCAGTTCAGCGCCGAGGCGGGGCTGCTGGCGCGTGTGGCCGCGCTGCGTGCCGATGGGCGGCTGCGCGTGTGCATCGGCCAGATCACCGCCGCGCAGACCCAGGGGGATCGGCTGGCCTCCGTGACGGTGCTGGACGCCGAAGGCGTGGAGACGCAGCAAGCGCTCGACGTCCTGATCGTCTGCCAGGGACTCAGCCCGCGGCTTGGCCCGCTGGCCGACTGGGGGCTCGCGCTGGAGCGCAAGCTGCTGCCGGTCGATGTCGCCACCTTCGAGACCGCACAGCCGGGCGTGTACGCCGTCGGCGACATCAACACCTACCCCGGCAAGAAGAAGCTGATCGTCTGCGGGTTCCACGAAGCGACGCTCGCCGCCCATGCCGCACACGACCGCCTGCGGCCACAGGAGCGCGGACCGCTCCTGTACACGACCAGCAGCCCGCTCCTGCACCGCCGCCTCGGGCTCGCCGGCTGAGCCCGGTGCACACCTGTCGGCATGGCCCGACAACGTCCGTGCGCATTCCCGCACACGCGTCAGCGCGAATCGGCCCCCAGCACACCGGACACCGAGAGATCTCCCTAGGCGGCATCACACTTCCGGATGTCAAGATTCGTATTTCTGCGAGCTGCCTCATGAACCGTGCCGCTGGCCAACCTGGAAGAACTCGGATGCACGCCTGCCTGCCATGGCTGAGCTCGACGCTGCTCGCCAGCCTGATGGCCTGCTCTGCCAGCGCCGGCGAGGTGCTCGACCGGATCCACCGCAGCGGCGAACTGCGGGTCTGTGTCTGGCCGGACTACTACGGCATCAGCTACCGCAACCCCAAGACGCGCCAGTTCACCGGACTCGACATCGACCTGTCGGCCGAGTTCGCCCGGGAACTGGGTGCACGGCTCCACCACGTCGATTCGTCCTTCACCTCGCTGGTCGACGATCTTCTGAAGGACCGGTGCGACATCGCGATGTTTGCCGTGGGCGTGCTGCCACAGCGCGAGAAGGTGCTTCGCTTCAGCCTGCCGTATCTGCAAAGCGACATCTACGCCGTCGCGACCCGCAGCAGCCGTGCAGTGCGCCGCTGGGAAGACATCGACCAGCCCGGTGTGCAGGTCGCCGTGCAGGCCGGTACCTTCATGGAGCCGGTGATGCGCGCTGCGCTGCACCGGGCCAGTCTCGTGGTGATCCGGCCACCGGCCACGCGGGAGCAGGAACTGGAAGCGGGCCGGGTCGATGTCTTCATGACGGACTACCCCTACAGCCGGCGCCTGCTCGACAACGCAGAATGGGCCCGGCTGATCAGTCCCCCGCAACCCTTCCATGTCCTGCCCTATGCCTATGCCCTCCGCCCGGGTGACGACGAGTGGTTCGCGCGCGTCAACCGGTTCGTCACCGACATGCGCCAGGACGGCCGCCTCGAAAGCGCGGCACGCCGGTACCGGCTGTCCGAAATCGTGATCCGGCCAACCACCAGACCGTGACCACCACCCACCCATGAATTCCCGCGAGGCCTCCATGCGCACGACCTGGCTGAGCAGCACGCAGCTGGTCTGGGTCGGATCGGGTCTGCTGCTGCTGCTCGTCCTGCTGTCCGGCGCATTCGCGGTCTACCAGCACCAGGACACGCTGGCGCAGGAAACCCGGCGGACCCAGTTGCTGGTCCGGCTGCTGGAAGACGAGACCACCCGCACGCTGGATGCAACCGCACTCGCGCTGGCCATGGTCAGCGAGCGCCTGCACAGTGGCGAACCAGCCGCCAGCAACCTGTCCGAGCGGCTGGTCGAGGCCGTGCGCGGCCTGCCGTACATGCGCAGCCTCTCGGTGCTGGACACCAGCGGCAAGGTCCTGACGAGTTCCAACCCCACCGCAATCGGTGCCACCTTCGATGTGCAGTTGCTCGGGCAACCGGTCAGCACCGACGAGGCCTGGCTGGGTCCCTGGCTGCCGGGCCGCGATCTGATCGATGCCGCCCGTCAGGACGTGACCAGGCGCCCGGCCGGCACACCACCACCGCTGCCGGGGGTCGGGTTGATCACCCTGGTGCGCCAGAGCCGGACGCCCGATGGCGTCACTTATCTGGCAGTGGCTGCGCTGAACCCGGACTACCTGTCCAACCATTTCCAGCAGATCCTCGGCGAGCACACGCTGAACGCGGCGCTGCTGGACTACCAGGGACGCCTGCTGGCGGGCACCGAGGGTGTGCAGCGACTGCCCGGCACCAGCGTGCCAGGCCACCGCGCGCTGCAGGAATTCCTGCCGGATCAGGAACACGGCAGCTACGAAGGCACAGGGCTGGATGCGACCGTGGTCGTCACCTCGTTCCGGGCCAGCCGCAAGCATCCGCTGCTGGTCGTGGTCGAGGAGCCCATGGCCGAGGTGCGTTCGACCTGGCGCAGCAAACTGGGCTGGCTGCTGGTCGCGGATGTCGTCGGCATGCTGGTGATCGTGGCCGGAACCGTCGCCAGCTGGCGCAGCCTGCGCGCGCACGAGCGCATGGCCGCGGTACTGGACCGCACACGCCACCGGCTGGAGGAAAGCGAACGCCATCTGCGGGCCGTGATCGAGGCGGCGCCGGCACCGATGTTCGTGCTGGATCCACTGGGGCGCTACGTGCTGGTGAACCAGGCCTTCGAGGACTTCCTGGGCGTGCGCCGCGAGGACCTGATCGGGCAACGCGCCGACACCGATCCGACCCTGAGCCATCTCGCCTACCACCCGGTACGCGATGTGGCACTCTGGGCTGGCGCCGGCCAGAGCAGCTACATGGAGAACATCATCCTGCGCAATGGCGCCAGGCGACAGGCGCTGGTCGCCAAGGTGGCGCTGACACGCCCGGACGGCCGCCCCGGTGGCGTGATCGGCAGCATCACCGATGTGACCAGCTTCCGGGAAGCCGAGCAGCGGGCAGCGGACGCGGTGAGCGCCTCGGAGGCGGCCCACCGCGCCGAGTCCGAGTTCATCGGCAATCTCAGCCATGCGCTGCGCACGCCGCTGCAGTCGATCATCGGTTTCTCGGAACTGGGCGTCATGCGCAGTCGCCACGACAGCGCGCAACATGAACTGTTCACCCACATCCAGAGTGGCGGCCAGCGCATGCTGCTGGTGGTCAACGACCTGCTGGACCTGTCAAGGGTGAACAGCACCTCCGGGACGCTGCACCGGGTGCGTGTCGACACCTGCGATCTGATCGGAGAAGTGATCCGGCATGCACGCATCGACGCCAGGACGCGACAGATCGACATCACCGTGAAGCCTTGCGCGGACGGAACGGCCTGTGTCGATGCCCTGCGGTTCCAGCAGGCGGCACGCACCCTGATCGAGCGAGCAGTGCACGTGTCTCCACCGGGCAGCCACATCGAGGTGCACGCCTCGCGCGACAGCGAGGGCGTGCTGCACTGGTGGATCCATGACGCCGGCCAGGGCCTGCCAGAAACCGAGTGCGAGACGATGTTCTCTGCCTTCTTCCAGCCGCGCCGGGCCACCGACGCCCCCAGCGACAGCAGTGGCCTGGAACTGGCGATCTGCCGGCAGATCCTGCGCGGACTGGATGGAGACGTGCATTGCAAGAACCATCCGAACGGCGGCAGCGTCTGTCACGTGGTCCTGCCCGCCATCGATCGAACGCCCAGCGCAGTCTCCGTCAATAAAGTTGGCTGAAACCATTGCGCTCGCACTAATTCTTGTCCTACAATATACGTCTTGTCAGTTGAAGACAAAACGCAGAACGATTCCCTGATAGCTCAGTTGGTAGAGCGACGGACTGTTAATCCGCAGGTCCCTGGTTCGAGTCCAGGTCGGGGAGCCAAGACATCCAGCAAAAGGCCTGAATCTTCACCGATCAGGCCTTTTTTCATGTCTTGATCAAGTCGCCGCCGAGGTGGTATCCGCTTCAGCCGCAGGGGTCTGCTGCTGCACCGTGCGGCGCAATTCCTCCACGGTGTAGCCCTCCTTGATCAGGGCATCACGCAGCCACTGCGGCTGCGTCCCTTGCCCGTCCCAGACCTCCTGCGTCAGCGGATGTCGGTATCGAATTTCGGCGGGAGATTGCGTGCGCGTGATGGCAATCGGCCGCCCACGCAACTCTGCTGGCGTGATGCGCCAGAAATCCATCAACTTGCGGATCTTGCGGATCGCAGCAATTCTTTCAGCGTCGTTTTCAGAGTCAACGATCTGGCGTTCGGTGTTCTTCATCGATGAATGACGGGCCTGCAAGCTGTAACAGAGCGCAGATAATCGCACAGAACCGGATTCGGTACAGCATTCCGGCCAAGTCGATTACAATCCGCGGTGACGGGCCTCCCTGCATGGGGGCGCGGCCAAACGGGTCAGGTCGGGAACGAAGCAGCCCTAACCGTTAGCCTCCAGTGCCAGGGTTCAGGCTCGTCACCCCATCTCCTGTGCGCAACGGCGCATCGATCACCAGTTGCCAGAGCATGGTGACCTCGGCAGACCGGGCGGCATGCAGTGCATCCTGCGGATCACCCGCCTTGGGATGGCGCGGACGAATCGTCCGGACATCCAGCACGCGCAAGCCTCCTTGCGTGATCCATTCCAGCAACTGCGCCCGACTGCGCAGACCCAGGTGCTCGGCCAGATCCGACAGGATCAACCAACCCTGGCCGCCGGGGCTCAGGTGCTCGGCCAGTCCGGCCAGGAATCCCTTCAGCATGCGACTTTCCGGGTCGTAGATGGCATGCTCGATCGAGGAACTGGGCTTGCCTGGCAGCCACGGCGGATTGCACACGACCAGCGGCGCACGTCCAGCCGGAAACAGATCCGCCTTCACGAGTTCGACCTGCCCGGCATGTCCGAGACGCTCCAGATTGTCGGCGGCGCATGCCAGTGCCCGGGGATCCAGATCTGTTGCGACGATTCGCTGCACGCCCCGCTGCGCGAGCACCGCGGCCAGGACACCCGTGCCGGTGCCGATGTCGAAGGCCAGCGCCGCCGAAGGCAACGGCGTCGTCGCCACAAGATCGATGTATTCGCCGCGCACGGGAGAAAACACACCGTAGTGGGCATGGACACGCCCGCCTGTTGCCACGATCGGCACCCCCTTCTTGCGCCATTCATGGGCACCGACGAGCCCCAGCAACTCCCGCAGCGACACCACGGACATCTGTCCATCCGGCGCCCCGTACGCCTCCTCGCAGGCCTGGCGCCAATCGGGTGCACGACGCAGGGCAATGGTGTAGTCGGCCTCGACCGGCATGACGATCGCCGACAGCAGGCGGGCCCGCTGGGCCTGCGCCAGACGATGGCGGTGAAACTGGTCGGTGAGCGAAGCCGAAGCGGGCCTGGGGCCGGAGGGCCGATCGAGACGGCGGGTCATCGCCTGCAGCAACAGGCGCGCATTCTGGAAATCGCCCCGCCACAGCAGCACCGCCCCGTCGCGCGCCAGCCGCAGCGCATCGTCCGCACGGGTCTGGTCGTCCGCCACCACGACACGGCGTGGCACCGGCGCGCCGTTCTCGGATCTCCAGCGGGCGGTGCGGACTTGATCGTCTTCGGTCCAGGTCAACATCGGAGGCTGGGTCATGGCGGTGCGCGGCGCGCGGCAGGGAGTGGCTGAACCCGCCAGTATCGCCGGCCGCGGCTGATCCACCGCAGGAGTCGGCCGCTTCGACGCTTCGCCGGTGGTCGCCGCACGCGACAGGCGCTAGCATCGACGGCATGCCCTCAACAGGAGTCCCACCATGATCCGCACCCTCTTGCCCCTCGACGGCAGCACCGAAGCGCTGGCCGCCGTCCACCAGGCGCTGCAGTTGCGCACCCAGGGTCTGGACTTCACGGCCGTGCTGCTCAACGTGCAGGAGCCGCCGCACCTGTACGAGGTGGTGCTGGCACCCGATGCCGATCTGATCGAGGGCGCCAGCCACGAGGCAGGTGAACATGCGCTGGCCTCGGCACAAGCGCTGCTGGACGCGGCAGGCGTGGCCCACGAGTCGCTCGTGGTGACCGGCGATGCTGCACAGCAGGTGGTGGAACAGGCGGAACTGCTGGGCTGCGACCTGGTCGTGCTGGCCAGCCAGAGCCACACGGTCACACAAGCCGTGCAGCGCCACAGCCGTGTGCCGGTGCTGCTCGTGCCCCACCTGCTGCCCGAAGTGGAGCCGGCCGATCTGGCCGATCAGGAAGACGAGGCTTCTGCCGAGCCGACCTGAGCACGGCTGCACCCAGGCGGCCCCGCTCACGCTGCCTGGCTCATTTGCGCAGGCGGTTGGGGTGCCAGTAGAGGAACTTGGCGTAGATGTCCACGTCCTTCGTCTCGCGGATGAAGAACATGCCGACCACGAAGGTGACCGCCGCCACCCCGATCGGATACCACAGGCCGTGGTACATGTCGCCGTTCTGGGCCACCATCGCGAAGGCGATGGTCGGCATCAGACCACCGAACCAGCCATTGCCGATGTGGTACGGCAGACTCATCGAGGTGTAGCGGATGCGGGTCGGAAACATCTCGACCAGCGTGGCGGCGATCGGGCCATACACCATCGTCACCAGCAGCATGAGCGCCACCAGCACCGCCACCACCCCCACGTGGTTGATCTTCGCCGGGTCTGCCTTCACCGGATAACCCGCCTCCTTCAACACGTCAGGCAGCAGTTCCTTGCGGAAATGCGAGATCTCGAAGAGGCTGTCCGTCTCGAAACGATCCCCCTCGGCGGTCAGGTGTCCGTTCGGAGGCGCCAGGACGGTGCCCCCGATGTGGACCTCGGTAGAGGAACCCGACGGCAACGCTTCATTGGTGTAACTGGCCGCCAGTTGCGCCAGCGCCCGCTTCGCGATGTCGCAGGACGATGTGAAGTCGGTCTCCTTGGCGATGGGGCTGCCCTGGAAGGAGCAGGTCATCGGATCAGCCTTCACGACGATCTGCACCCGCTCCTGCGCCGCAGCCAGGTCCGGATTGGCCATGGAGGTCAGCATCTTGAACAGCGGGAAATAGGTCAGGCATGCGATCAGCAGGCCGGCCATGATGATCGGCTTGCGCCCGATCCGGTCCGACAGTGTTCCGAACACCACGAAGAACGGCGTGCCGATCAGCAGTGCGATGGCGATCAGGATATTGGCCGTGGTCGGATCGACCCGGAGCATGCCTGTCAGGAAAAACAGCGCGTAGAACTGCCCCGTGTACCAGACCACAGCCTGACCGGCGACCAGCCCGAACAGCGCCAGCACGATGATCTTGAGGTTCTTCCACTGCCCGAAGCACTCGGCCAGCGGGGCCTTGGACGTCTTGCCCTCTTCCTGCATCTTGCGGAAGGCCGGCGACTCGCTCATCGACAGGCGGATCCACAGCGACCCTGCCAGCATCACCGCCGACAAGGCGAACGGAATGCGCCAGCCCCATTCGGCAAACGGCGCCTCGCCCAGCAGGCTGCGGGTCACCAGGATCACGATCAGCGCCAGGAACAGGCCGACCGTGGCGGTTGTCTGGACCCAGGCGGTGTAGGCGCCGCGGCGGTTCTGCGGTGCGTGTTCGGCCACGTAGATGGCCGCACCGCCGTACTCGCCACCCAGCGCCAGACCCTGCAGCATGCGCAGCAGCACCAGCGCGATCGGCGCGAAGGCGCCCGCCGTGCTGTAGGTCGGCAGCACGGCCACCAGCGCGGTGGACACCCCCATGATGACGATGGTGGCCAGGAAGGTGTACTTGCGGCCGATCATGTCGCCCAGGCCACCGAAGACCACGGCCCCGATCGGTCGCACGATGAAGCCGGCAGCAAACGCCAGCAGCGCGAAGATGAAGGCGGAGGTCGGCTCCAGGGCCGTGAAGAACTGTCTGGCGATGATCGCGGCCAGTGCGCCATAGAGATAGAAGTCGTACCACTCGAAGATGGTACCGAGCGACGAGGCAAGGATGACCTTGCGCTCCTGCGCGGTCATCGGGGTGGCATCGTGGCCACCGTCGTCGGTGTCGACGGCGGCGTCACGGACGTCCTGCGAATTGGACATGCTGTTCTCCTGCCGAGGCGGGCGATCGGATCGCCGGTGCGCTCGGCGCTGTGGTCATGGCGAGGCAGGGGTGGCAGTTCGTGGCCACGCACCCCGGTCATTCAGATCAGATGCGCAGGCCCTTGATGGTGGCCAGCAGACGGCGGGGCGAAAACACCTTGGCCTCGGGCACGGCCTCGGCCGCATCCAGGCCGCGCTTGAGGACCTGGTCCGCCCCCGCACGGCCGAACGCATCCCCCAGCGCCATGTAGACCACACGGGTCAGTTCGGCCAGATCGGCGTGCGTGCCGGGCAGCTGCCAGTCATGCTGCAGCGCCCGGCTCCAGCCGCTGCGGAACTGCTGGCGCAAGGCGGGCGCCGCCATCGAGGCGTCCAGACGCTGCAAGGCGTCCTTGCGGACCTCGTCGAGTGCCTCGCGGTGGTGCTGGAACACCTCGGCCACGATGGCACGCATCAGGGCACCGAAGATCACCGGAGGCTCCTGTGGCACCTGCGCCTGCACGGGGGCAGCAGCCTGCGCCGCGGCCAGCGCGACGGCGACCGGATTGATCACCGGCGCGCTCGCCGGAGCCACCGTCGCAGCAACGGGCGGTGGGGGTGGTGCGGAAGGCCGGATCGCGGCCCGGGCGGCCTGCATGGATGGCCAGGGATCCAGAGGCAGGCGATCCGGGTTCTCGCGCAGCGCCTTGTAGAAGCCGTTGTAGAGCCGCTTGACGGATGCCGAGTCCAGCAGATTGCGCTGGGCAACGGCATCCACGAACGCGATGATGTCCGAGACATTCTCGCCGCGCATCGACTCGTGCTGGAGCCAGAGTGCCTCGGTCAATGCGGCCTCTTCGAGCAGATCCGAAAACACTGCCACGGCCGCCCGGCGCCGGGTTGCTTGCATGTCGGCCATGGTCAGGCGCCCCCACGTCTGTCTTGAACTGAAAAATTCATGTTATCCCGTCGGACGCCGTAGGTCCGGCGCCTTTGTTGTCAAGAACGATGGTCAAGATAAATCTGAAAACATCAAATCCTGACATAAATTCACGCGATTTTTCGGGTTCCCCCCTGAATCACGGAGCGGTACCGATTCGTTTATCACATTGGTATCGCCCTTGTGCGGCCGGCGGCACGCCGAGACGGGCCTGCGCTCCTATATCGACAGACGCACAATACTTTCAAGCGGTAACCATATCGGGCAACGGCCCGACCGCGTGTTCAGCCCCTGCGGCGCAGACAGGCCGACAGGAAATCCGAGAGCACCGGACTGCCGTCGAGCTGCGTCGCATGGCTCACCTGCTGCGCCATGAATTCCGGATGCCACTGCATGCCGAAGACATAACTCGGACCGTTCCAGCGGATGGCCTCGACCAGCCCGTCCGGCTGGGCGCGGGCCTCCACCGTGAGATCGCGCCCCAGATCCTTCACCGCCTGGTGGTGGATCGAGTTGATCGTGGCGGTGTGCACGCCAGGGTACAGCGCCGACAGATGGGTCCCGGGAACAATGGCCATCTCGTGGAACTGCTGGTCGTACTGCTGCAGATGCAGGTGGCGCACCGAGGACGGGGCCTGCGTCGGAATGTCCTGGTAGAGCGTGCCGCCCAGCGCCACGTTGATGAGCTGGCAGCCCCGGCAGATGCCCAGCACCGGCTTGCCCGCGGCCACAAACGTCTCGAACAGGTCGATCTCGTAGCGGTCACGGATGCGGTCCCCGCTCCATTCGGGGCGCAGCGGGGTTTCGCCATAGCTCTCGGGTGCGATGTCATTGCCGCCCTGCAGCACCAGACCGTCGAGGTGGCTGGCGTACTCGGCCAGGCTCATCTCGCTGCGCGCGATCATGCCCTCGCTCTCGATGGCCGGGATCATCACCGCCAGCGCGCGCCCCCCCAGCACCCAGTGCGCCACCGACTGCTCCAGATAGTGCAGCGTGCGGGTGAACACCCCACCCAGATCGGCCACCGGCGTGTTGGGAAAATAGATGCGGGCGGAAATGCCGATCAGCGGAGGACGGGACATGGAGGCTCCTCGGAATCCATTTCAGTGCGTCCATTCTTGCAAACCCTAAGTCGACCCTGCCGGCAATGTTGCGGATTTGTCCGGGTTAATCCACAGGCAACCCGAATCGGGCATGAAAAACCCGCGCCTGATAGGATTTCCTCCCACTCCGGATGTCCACCGAACGATGAACAGTCTCACCGAATTCCCTGTCACCGCATCCCCGGACGACGATGTCCAGGCGGCCGGACGTCCGATGTCCGCCGTCATCCGGGCCCGCATCCAGGCCGCGAACCGCCGTTTCCACGCCAACGACAACATCGCCGAGTTCATCCAGCCCGGCGAGCTGGAGGCCCTGCTCGACGAGGTGCAGGGCAAGCTGGCAGGTGTGCTCGACAGTCTGGTCATCGACACCGTCAGCGACCACAACACCCAGGACACCGCCCGCCGCGTGGCCAAGATGTACCTGCAGGAGGTCTTCCGCGGCCGCTACGTGCCACAACCCCCGGTCACGCAGTTCCCGAACGTGGAGCACCTGAACGAGCTGATGATCGTCGGCCCGATCACCGTGCGCAGCGCCTGCTCGCACCACCTCTGCCCGATCATCGGCAAGCTGTGGATCGGCGTGATGCCCAACGAACACTCGGCGCTGATCGGCCTGTCCAAGTACGCCCGGCTGGCCGAGTGGATCATGAGCCGCCCGCAGATCCAAGAAGAAGCCGTCACGCAGGTGGCCGACCTGCTCAACGACAAGATGCAGCCAGACGGACTGGCCGTGATCATGGAGGCCGACCACTTCTGCATGGGCTGGCGCGGCGTCAAGGACATGGACTCCAAGATGATCAACAGCGTGATGCGCGGCTCCTTCCTCAAGGACCCGAACCTGCGCCGCGAATTCCTCTCGCTCGTCACCCACCGCAAAGGCTGAACCCCATGCTCGTCCGTCTGCTTTATGCCAGCCGCACCGACGCGGTCACGCCCGAGATGATCGACTCGATCCTCGCCCAGTCGCGTGCCCACAACCCGGCACTCGGCATCACCGGCATCCTCTGCCACGGCGGCAACGTCTTCATGCAGGTGCTCGAAGGCGGTCGCGACACCGTGAACCACCTCTACAACGACATCGTCCGCGATGCGCGCCACCACGACGTGGTGGTGCTGCACTACGAGGAGATCACCGAGCGGCGCTTTTCCGGCTGGACGATGGGCCAGGTCAATCTGGCGCGCATCAACCCGGCGATCGTGCTCAAGTACAGCGACCGGCCGGTGCTGGATCCCTTCTCGGTGTCGGGTGCGGCCTCGCTGTCCATGCTCGAAGAGCTGATCGCCACCGCCTCCATCGTCGGACGCACCGCTTGACGACGGCCGCGACGCCGCCCCTGCGCGGCGTCGACTTCACCAGCCGCCCCACCCCGCGCAAGCCCGTCACCCTCGCCGAAGGCCGGCTGATCGGCGACGTGCTGCGGCTGGAGCGGTTGCGCGCCCTGCCCGACGAGGCCGCCTTCGCCGCCAGCCTGCGCGAGCCGGGGCCTTGGCTGGGCGGCTTCGACCTGCCGTTCGGCCTGCCGCGGGAACTGGTCACGGCCCTGGGCTGGCCGGCCACCTGGCACGACCTGATCGCGCACTACCGGACGCTCGACCGCGCCGAAATCCGTGCCACCTTCGCCGCGTTCTGCAACGCCCGTCCGGCCGGGGCCAAGTTCGCGCACCGGGCCTGTGACAGGCCGGCGGGTTCGTCCCCGTCGATGAAGTGGGTCAATCCGCCAGTGGCCTTCATGCTGCACGCCGGGGTACCCGCGCTGCTGGACGCCGGCTGCACCCTGCCCGGCTTCCACGCGGGCGATCCGACCCGCACCGCGCTGGAAGCCTATCCGGGGCTGCTGGCCCGCGAACTGCTCGGAGCCCGCTCCTACAAGAGCGACGACCGTGCCCGCCAGACGCCCGAGCGGCTGCTGGCGCGGCGCGATCTGGTCGATGCGCTCGAACAGGGCCGCACCCGGCTCGGGCTGCGCCTCAAGCTCACGGTCGCGCAGCACGACACCCTCGTCGCGGATGCCAGTGGCGATCGGCTGGACGCCGTGCTCTGCCTGGTCCAGACCGCCTGGGCGTCGCGTCAGCCCCGCCACGGCTGGCCCGCCCAGGTGGACGGTGTCGAAGGCTGGATCCTCACCGCCTGAGCCCCCCCTCGGACGCAGGGCACCGGACCGCCTGGACGAGCGCGTGGCAGGCATCGCCGAATACTGTGAACGAGTTCACAATCGTTTCATGCCCTCCACCCCCGGCCTGTCCACGATGTTCACGCCCGCTGCTGATCTTGACCACCCGGTGACGATGCGCCATGCCGGGCGCGAACTGCTGTCGCTGGCCCTGATCGACGCCCGCAACCGCAGCCTGCGCCTGTTCGCGGCCTTCGAGGCCGCCGCCCGGCCCGATGCGCTCGACGGCACCCCGCCGCCGCTGCAGGGCTCTCCGCTGTGGTGGCTGGGGCAGCTCGGCTGGTACCAGGAGCACTGGATCGCGCGCAATGTGCAGCGCCACCGCGGCCGGCGCTGTGACGCGCGCGGCATCCGGCTGGCCTCCATCGACCCGCGGGCCGACCTGTGGTGGGATCCGCGCCTGCGCTCGCCCGTCGAACGCGGTGCCACCGACCTGCCGCGGGCCGCGGCCGTGCGCCAGTACCTGGCCGATACGCTGGAGGTGACGCTGGAGCTGCTGATGGAGGCGCCCGAGCAGGACGAGACGCTGTACTTCTACCGCGACGCCCTGTTCCACGAGGACCGGCAGGCCGAGCGCCTGATCGAGGCGGCACAGATGCTGGACGTGCCGCTGCCGGAAGCCACCGCGCCCGGCGCCTGGGTGCCGCACCAGCCGCTGGCGGTCAGCGCCGGTCACTGGCACATCGGCATCGCGCCCGAACAGGGCGGCTACGTCTTCGAGAGCGAACGCGGCCGGCGGCTCGATTCCTGCCCGGACCACGACATCGACGCCCAGCCGGTGTCCTGGCAGCAGTTCCTGGAGTTTGTCGCGGATGGTGGCTACCGCCAGTCGCGCTGGTGGAGCCCGGCCGGCTGGAACTGGGTCTGCGCGCAGCAGCGCACCGGTCCGGTCATGGCAGAGGACCCCGCCGACGGTCTGGTGCAGACCCGTTTCGGCCGCACCGTCCGCGTGCATCCGAACCATCCCGTCGTCCATGTCAACCTGCACGAGGCCCAGGCCTGGTGCCGCTGGGCCGGGCGCCGCCTGCCCAGCGAAGTCGAGTGGACACATGCCGCAGAGCGCCTGGGCAGCCGGGGCTTCCGCTGGGGCGAGGTCTGGGAATGGACCGCGGACCGGCTGGTCGCGCTGGAGCCGGACATGGGCGACTGCAACCTGCCGCAGCGCGAGGCCTTCCTGGCGGCCTGCACGCAGCACCACCGGGTGCTGCGCGGCGGCGCCACGGTGACCCGGCCGCGGCTGCGCGACGCGCGCCACCGGAACCACCGCCTACCCGAGGACCAGCACGGTCTGACCGGTTTCCGCAGTTGCGCCTTGTGAGCCCGCCCAGGCGGCCAGGAAGGTCGGCACGGCCTCGACCCGCAGCGGCCGTGACACCAGATAGCCCTGGACTTCCGCGCAGCCTTCTTCCAGCAGGGCCACCATCTCGGCTTCCCGCTCCACACCTTCCGCCAGCGTCTTCATGTGCAGGCCTGCCGCCATGTCGATGATGGCGTGCACGATCACGCGGGCATCCGGCTCGGTGGTGAGCGCCTTGACGAAGCAGCGGTCGATCTTGAGCTTGTCGAACGGGAAACGCCGCAGATAGGCCATCGACGAGTAGCCCGTCCCGAAATCGTCCAGCGCGATGCGCACGCCCAGCCGGTTCAGGCCATGCAGCTGTGCCAGCGTCGCCTCGGTCTCGTTGAGCAGCACCGACTCGGTGATCTCCACCTCCAGCCGCCTGGCCGACAGCCCGGTGGCCGCCAGCACCCGCCCGACCAGCAGCGGCAGGTCCTGGGTCATCACCTGCACGGCCGACAGGTTCACCGCCACCGACAGGTGCTCCGGCCAGGTGACGGCCACCAGGCAGGCCTGCTCCAGCACCCAGGCGCCGATCTCGTTGATCAGTCCGGCATCCTCGGCAACGGCGATGAACTCGTCCGGGCGCACGTCGCCCAGCTCCGGGTGCTTCCAGCGCACCAGTGCCTCGAAGCCGGTGACGGCGCGGCTGGCCAGATCGACCTGCGGCTGGTAGACCACCGAAAGCTGGTCCAGCGTGATCGCCGAACGCAGCGCCCGCTCCAGCTGCAGCCGGCGCACGACGCCTGCGCTCATGCTCTTGTCGTAGAAGCAGGCCCGTCCGCGACCGCCCGCCTTGGCCCCGTAGAGCGCCAGGTCGGCGTTCTTGAGCAGCTGCTCCGGCTGGTCACCATCGCGTGGCGCCAGCGCGATGCCGACGCTGACGCCCATCGGCACCGTCAGGCCCTCGATGTCGACCGAGGTGCACAGCGTCGCCAGCACCCGGTCCGCGATCCGCTGCACTTCCTGGGGATCGGCCACGTCGCACAGGATCATGGCGAACTCGTCGCCACCGAGCCGGGCCACCATGTCCCCGTCGCGCGACACCGCCTTCAGGCGTTGCCCGACCAGCGTCAGCAGGTGGTCGCCCACGTCATGGCCCAGCGCATCGTTGACGGTCTTGAAGCGGTCCAGGTCGAGACACAGGATGGCGCAGGGGTGGCCGGACAGGCGGGTCAGCGCCTCGTCGAGCATCATCCGGAAGTGGTGGCGGTTGCTCAGACCGGTCACGGCATCCACGTGCGCCAGCGTGAACAGCCGCGCCTGCTGCCGCTGCAGCACGGTGTCGCGCGCCTCCAGTTCGCCGAGCAGGAGGTTGAAGCCGTCGTACAGCGCGCCGACCTCGTCGCTGCGGCTGGTGCTGACGCGGGTCATGTAGGCATGGGTGCGCGAGACGTCGTGCATCACGTCGGCCAGACCGGCAATGGGGCGGACCATGCCGTCCTGCACCTTGACCGCCGCCGCGCTGGCCAGCAGACCGATGAACGCCGCTCCCATCAGCACCAGCAAGGCGCGGGTCAGCGTGGCGCTGAAGGCCGGCGCCGCATCCGTGCACAGCACCAGCCGACCGACCACCGAGCCGTCCACCTGGACCAGCTCCACGGTGTGCACGAGCGCACCGGTGACCTCGCCCGCGGTCGCCAGCGTGACCAGCCGAACCAGTTCTGCAGCCACGGGCGGCGCACTGCCCCGGGCCGCGTAGGCGGCGAAGACGGCCGCCTGCATGTCCAGCAGCGCCGCCCAGCGCACCTCCGGCACGGCCCCCAGACTTTCGAGCACCCGGCGCGCCGCGGCGGGATCCTCGAACGACAGCGGCGCCCGGACGTTCTGCGCCAGCACCCGTGCCAGGCCCTGGGCGCGCTCCTCGACCCGGTGGCGCGAGTCGTGGTATTCCAGCAGCGTCACCACCACGAACAGCAGCAGCGACGCCATCAGCGTCGAGACGATCACGACCAGACTGAGCTTGGTACGCAGGCGCAGGTCGTGCAGCAGGCGCGCGATCACATCGCCCCCTCGCGCCGGGCCGGGCCGTCGAGCACGGTCATCGCCAGCGACAGCAGATCGGCCGAAAGCCGCAGTCCGGCAGACTGCGCGACCCCCCGGTTGACCTCGAACCGCAGCCGCCCGCTCTGCCGCACCAGCCCGATCACGCCCCCCTGCTGCGCGAAGCCCGGCAGGTCACTGACGGTGAGCACCGGCAAGGCGCCCAGTTGCACCATTGACAGGCCCGATTCGGCAATGAAGAGCACATGGCAGCCACGGGCCTCGTCCAGCCGGTTCACCTTGCGCCACTGGATCGACACCCCCTGCAGCGGACGGCCCTCCAGCGCGCGGAACGCCTGCGTCAGCTCGTCGCGCACGCCGAACTGGCACAGGAGCATCGCGCCCTGGCGGCCGGGCTGGCTGGCGGGCGGCCACTCGGTGAACTTGGCAAAGTTCAGCACGAAGGCAGCCTGCACCGCCGACTCGTCCGGCCCCGCCTCGACCGCACCCGACCAGCCGAGCAGGCCCGGCACGACCGCACAGGCCAGGCGGACCGTCCAGCCCGCACGGAACCGTCGTCCCAGGGAAGCCCGGGATGCGGCGGAGGTGGTGGTCATGCCCGGTATCACCGCTCGGCTTCAATGGCTCAATGGCGGATTTCCACGCGCACGCCGAGGCCGGGACTCACGTTCACCGGCTTCGAATAGCCGATGTCCGGCTGGATCTCGACCCGGCGCGGCCCCCCCAGGTTGTAGGCCCGGGCGCTCAGCACCGTGTTGCGGGCCACCGACCAGCGCGCACTCAGATCGAGCACTTTGCGCGCGGGGATGTAGCCGGCCGCCAGGGTGTCGGTGCCGCGCTCGCTGGTGTAGCGGGCCCAGGCGTCCACGCTCAGCAGCGGCGAGACGTCGTAGGACAGGCGCAGCGTCAGCAGGTGCCGGGGGCTCTGGACCAGCGCACCGCCGCGACCGACCTGGCTGTCCGGCACCTCCGTGCGCAGCCAGGTGTAGCTCAGCTGCTGGCGCAGCGACGGCAGCGGACGCCAGTCCGAGGACAGCTCCAGTCCGGTCGCCGACGCCCGCCCGGGTGCGCGCCCCAGGGTGGCGTCGATATAGGGCGTCTGCGCCATGACGAGTTGCGGATTGAGCGGCGTGGGTGCGCGGAAGCCGAGCGGGTCGTAGACCTGGCGGAACAGGGTCGCGTCGAACGCCAGCTGCTCGTTCAGGCGGTTGCGCAGTCCGGCCTGCAGGGCGCGCACCGATTCCACCACCGTGGGCTGGTCCGCCCCCGAGCGCAGCAGGATCGGCAGCGGATTGCCCGCCACGCCGGGTGGCACCACGGCCACGGCCACATCGGCGTCCTCCTCGCCCCGCGAAGGCACCCGGATGGCCCGGGACAGCGAGGACCACAGCGTCATGTCGGGCGTCTGTTTCCAGGCCACCGCCAGACTGGGCTGGCTGCGGGTGCCGGCAAAGAAGGTGTGGTCCAGCCGCAAGCCCCCCACGATCGACAGCCGGTCGTCGAACCCGACCCAGCGGTCCTGGCCGAAGAGGCGCCAGTCCGTCATGCGCCGGCGGGCGGGATCGAACTTCCCGATGCCCTGGGTCTCGTTGTGGTCCTGGTACAGCCGGGCACCAAGGCCCCAGGTGATCTGGTGGACCGACCCGATCGGCTGGAAGGCGTGCGACACCTCCAGGTCCGCGATCTGGCTGTTGACACTCTGGGAGCCGAGCTCCTCGCCGGACTCCACGGCGACCAGGCCCGACAGTGTCAGCTGCGAGTGCGCATGGAGGCGGTGGGTCAGCGTGCCATGGGCATGCACACGGTCGATGGTCTGGGTCGTCGGCGACTGCAGCGAGTACGGCGGCGTCACCACCGGCCGCAGCCGGGTGTCGTCGACGCGGGAGTGCATCAGCTGGGCCTGGGCGGTGAGCTGGGTGTGCGCGTCGACATCACGGTCGAAGCGCAGTCCGGCGGTGCTGACCAGCGAAGCGTCGTTGGCGTCGCTGCCATCCGGCGCGGAGGACCGGCCCGTGCCATCGACCTGCGCGTACAGGCGCCACGCCCCCGCTTCGGCCGAGCCGGTGCTGCGGCTGCCGTGGAGCACCATGGCCCCCTCGCTGCCCGCTTCCACATCCACCTGCTGGCCCAGGCTGTCCTGCGCCCGCCGGGTGATGATGTTGATGACCCCGTTGACCGCATTCGCCCCCCAGACCGCCCCGGCCGGGCCGCGGATGATCTCGATGCGCTCGATGTCGGCCAGCGGCACGCGCTGGGTTTCCCACATCACGCCGGAGAACAGCGGCGAGTAGATGCTGCGGCCATCGACCAGCACCTGCAGCTTGTTGGAAAAACGCCCGGCATCGCCGCGCACACCCACCGCCCACCGTGCCCCCGACAGGCGCGCCACGTCCACGCCCGGCGCCAGGCGCAGCGCTTCCGGCAGTGACCGGACACCGGTGCGCAGGATGTCGTCGCGGGTGATGACGAACACGGGGGCGGCCACATCGCCCAGCCGGTCACTGCCCCGGCTGGCGCTGACCACCTCGACCCGCATCAGGTCTTCCAGCGACAGCTCCGCCAGCGCCCGCACACCACCGGCGTTCTGGCCCAGGGCCACGGGAGAAATCAGCGCGAGACAGGCCAGCGCGGTGAGCGTTCGGGATGGGTGCATGGTGTTCCAGGGCGGCATGCGGCCCTGCTCCGGACTGGTTCTCCTGCTCATATCGGTCCAGGAGCGCCCGACTTGAATCACGGCAACCAGGCCTCCGCCCGACCACCGGTCCCACCACGCGTTGTCACTTTCTGGCGCAGGCCGCGTGTCAAACCGGGTTAATGCCGACTGGTCTCGACCTGCATGGCCCGGGTACACCTGCAACCTGAGGTCACAGCGCTTGACCTGACCCACTACCTGAGCTGTCCATGACTCCGAATTCCCGCTCCGCCGCCATTGCCCACGCCCGCCGGCGCCCGACCGCGGTCGCCGCCCTCGCCTGCCTGCTGTCCGGCCTGCAGGGCGCGGCCCTGGCCCAGTCGGCCGCCGACGCCACGCTGGACACCGTCGTCGTCACCGGCTCCACCCGCGAGCGCAAGCTGACCGAGGTGCCCTACGCCATCACCGCGGTCGGCGCCGAGGCACTGCGCAACAGCGGGCCGATGGTGAACCTGTCCGAATCGCTGGCCCGCGTGCCGGGGCTGGTGGTGGCCAACCGCAACAACTACGCGCAGGACCTGCAGATCAGCTCGCGCGGCTTCGGTGCCCGCGCCGGCTTCGGCGTGCGCGGCCTGCGCCTGTACGCGGACGGCATCCCCGCCTCCATGCCCGACGGCCAAGGCCAGGTCGCGCATTTCGACCTCGCCGGGGCCGAGCGGGTCGAGGTGCTGCGCGGGCCGTTCTCGGCGCTGTACGGCAACTCCTCGGGCGGCGTGATCGCGCTGTTCTCGAAGCCGGTGCGCGAGCGGCAGTTCGAGGTCGGCGCCGATGTCGGCAGCTTCGGGCTGCGCCAGGGCCGCGTCTCCATCGCCGCGCCGCTGGACGATGGCTTCGACGTGTCGGCCAGCCTGTCCAGCCTGTCGATCGACGGCTTCCGCCCGCAGAGCGGCGCCGACCGCCAGCTCGCCAATGCCCGGCTGGGCTGGAAAGGCGACCACGACCGCGTGACCGTGACCGTCAGCGACCAGAACCAGACCGCGGACGATCCGCTCGGCCTGACCCGCGCGCAGTTCACGGCCAATCCGGACCAGACCACCCCGGAATCCGCCCAGTACGGCACCCGCAAGGTGATCCGCCAGACCCAGGCCGGCGCCAGCTGGGCCCACCAGTTCACCGACGCCGGCCCGCTGGCCCGCACGCAGCTCACCGGCTACACCGGCTCGCGCGGCGTGATGCAGTTCCTCGCGATCCCGCCGACCACGCAGGCCAACGTGCGCCACGGCGGTGGCCTCGTCGACTTCGACCGGCAGTACCACGGCGCCGACGCCCGCGCACTGTGGCACTGGGATGCGGTCGACCTGACCACCGGCGTCAACGTCGAGAAGCAGACCGACGACCGCCGCGGCTACAACAACTACACCGGCACCGCCGCCGCCCCGACCGCGCTCGGCGTGCAGGGCACGCTGCGCCGCAACGAGCTGAACCGCGCCGACACGCGGGAAGCCTACGCGCAGGCCGACTGGGCCCTCGCCACCGACTGGCAGGCCAGCCTGGGCGTGCGCAGCGGCCGGGTGCGCATGCGCGTCCAGGACTACTACCTGGGCAACGGCGACGACTCCGGCGCGCTGACCTACCGCTACACCAACCCGGTGGCCGGCCTGCGCTGGCGCGCCAGCTCCGCGCTGACGCTGCACGCCGCCGCCTCGCGCGGCCACGAATCACCGACGCTGGGCGAACTCGCCTACCGCCCCGACGGCACCAGCGGCTTCAACACCGACCTGCAGGCCCAGACCAGCCGCCAGTTCGAACTCGGCGCCAAGTGGCGTGAAAGCGGTCTGGCGCTGGACGCCACCGTGTTCCGCATCGACACCGACCAGGAAATCGGCGTCGCCACCAACGCGGGCGGCCGGTCCTCCTTCCGCAATGTCGGCCGCACCGAACGCTACGGCGCCGAGCTGGGCGCGGGCTGGCGCGTGGTGCCGGGCCTGCGGGCACAGCTGGCGCTGACGCTGCTGCATGCACAGTACGCCGACGCCTTCGTCACCTGCACCGGCGTCCCCTGCACGCTGACCGCCGCGACCAACACCACCACCGTGCCCGCCGGCAACCGCATCGCCGGCACGCAGCCCGCGTCCGCCTACGCCGAACTCGCCTGGAGCGCCCCGTGGAGCGCGGATGCCGAGGCCGCCGTGGAGTGGCGCGCGCAGGGCCGCACCGCGGTGAACGACACCAACACCGACCACGCCGGCGGCTACGGCCTGTTCAATCTGCGCTACAGCCACCGCTGGATCGTCGACGAGGCCGGCACGCTGCAACTGCTGGCGCGTCTGGACAACGTCGCCGGCCGGCGCGTCGCCGGCAGTGTCATCGTCAACGACGCCAACGGGCGCTACTTCGAGCCGGGCGCGCCGCGCAGCGCGCTGGTCTCGCTGCGCTACCTGCGGCGTTTCTGAACCGGAGCACCACCGCCATGCCCCGCCGCCACCTGATCGCCGCCCTGCTGACGTTATGGCTGGGCCACGCGGCCGCCGCTGCGCCAGACCCGTTCGAGGGCGATCCCTACCAGTCGCACCCCTGGGTCGACATGCGCAAGGAATACCTCGGCGCGACCGCGAAAACCGTGTTCGACGACCGGGTGCAGGTGCGCGGCCCCGCGTTTGCCGAAGACCCGATGAACGTGCCGATCACGGTCTCGGTCACGAACCTGCCCGGCGTGGACCGCATCATCGTGCTGGTCGACCGCAACCCCATCCGCAAGGTGCTGGAGTACCAGCCGATGGACGCGCTGCCCAGCGTGTCCTTCCGGTTCAAGCTGGAACAGGCCAGCCCGGTGCGGGCTGCGGCGCGCACGGCCGACGGCGTCTGGCACATCGGCGGCACGCTGGTGGATTCGGCCGGCGGCGGCTGCACCGTCGCGGGTGCCACGCGCAAGGACGGCTCCTGGACGCAGACGCTGGGCATCGTCAGCGCCCGGGTGTTCGATGCGACGCCGATTCCCGGCGAGGCCGCATCGGGTTCGCGGCTGCGCCTGAAGGTGATGCACCCGATGGACACCGGCCTGGTCGGCGGCATCCCGGCGTTCTACGTCAACCGCCTGTCGGTGCGCGACGAGCGTGACCGCGAGCTGCTGCGCCTGCAGACCTTCGAGCCGGTCAGCGAGAACCCGGTGTTCTCGTTCGACTTCCCCGTCAAGCCGGCCGGCACGCTGCGCATCGTCGGCACCGACAACAACGGCAACCGCATCGACGCGAAGCTGGAGTGAGGGCATGACAAAGCAATCCCCCTCCACCTGGCTGCAGACGCTCGTGCTCGCCGTGGGTCTGGCGCTGCTGGCCGCCGTGCCGGCGCTGGTCTTCGCCGAGGCCCCGAAGGTCGATCTGGCCCGCTTCGACTACGGCCTGCGCGCCCGTGCGCTGGCCGATGGGGTCTATGTGGTCGAAGGTGCCAATGACGACTTCACGGTCGCCAACGGCTGCAACATCATCAACACCGGCTTCATCACGACCGGCGACGGCGTCGTGGTCATCAACACCGGCACCAGCCGGCGCTACGGCGAGCAGTTGCGGGCGCTGATCGCGCGCACGACGGCCGAGCCCGTGGTGCAGGTGGTGCAGCTCAACCTGCATCCCGACTACTTCCTCGGCAACCAGGGCTTCGCGGACGTGCCGCGCGCCGCCACGCCGGTGACCCGCGCCGGCGTCGCCCGCGAGGCCGCGGCCTACGAGACCAACCTCTACCGCCTCTGCGGCGACTGGATGCTGGGCACCGAAACCGTGGCGCCAGACCGGGACACCCCCGCGGCGCCGCCGAGCGGCAGCGTCTGGAAAGTCGGCCAGCGCACGTTCGAGCTGCGCGAGTTCAGCGGCCACACGGCGTCGGATCTCGTGCTGATCGACCGCACGAGCGGCGTGGCCTTTGTCGGCGGACTGGTGTTCGTGCAGCGCATCCCGACGACACCGCACGCGCAGATCGGGCCCTGGCTGCAGAGCCTGGACGCCCTCGACACCCTGAACCTGCGCACGCTGGTGCCGAGCCACGGCCCGGTGCAGACCACGCCCGAAGCCGCCCGCGACGGCATCGCGCAGACCCGGCGCTTCCTGCACTGGATCGACCAGCACTTCAGCCGCTGGGCAGCGCAGGGCTGGGAGATGAACGAGGTGCTGCGTGCACCGGTGCCGGCCGAGTTCCGGGACTGGGCGGCGTTCAGGACCGAGTACGTGCGCAATGTCGCGCACCTCTACCCGGCCTACGAGCGTCAGGTGCTCGCACCGGCCACGGGTGCCGGTTCCAGCCGCTGAGCCTTGGCCGAGCGGTAGTTCCACCACGGCAAGGCCCGCACCAGCGACAGCACCTCGCCGGCACTGTCGGCGCCGGTGTAGCCGGGCAAGGCCTGCAGCGCCGTCTGCCAGTGTTCGCCATGCAGCACCTGGCGCAGGCGCAGCACGGCGGGGTGTTCGAGCGCCTCCTTCAGGCAGACCAGGAAGTAGTCCTCGGCCACGATGGGCACGAAGTCCAGCCCGAAGGCCTGCGCCGCCGCCTCGATGCCCATGCCCGCATCGCCCACGCCGCTGGCGATGGCCGCAGCGACCGCGAGGTGGCTGTCCTCGGACGGCTCGAAGTAGGTGGTGATGGCGCTCGGCGCGACGCCGGCCTGCTGCAGCAGGTGGTCGGTCAGCAGCCGGGTCGCCGAGCCTTCCTGCCGGTTGACGAAGCGCGCCGGGCTGCCGACCAGATCGCCCAGCGTGTGCAGCCCCAGCGGATTACCGCGCGCCACCATCAGCCCCTGCGTGCGCTGCGTGCAGCCGATCAGCTTGTGCTGGCCAGGCTTGAGCAGCGGCTTGAGCGCGCGCGCGAACAGCGGTGCGGCGGTGCGGATGCGCGGCACGTGGAAGCCGGCCACCAGACAGCGCCCTTCGGCCAGCGCCCGCAGCGCGTCGATGCTGCCAGCGAAGCGCAGGTCGATGTGCAGGCGTTCGTCGGTGCTGGCGATCTCGCGCAGGCGCGGCAGCGCCAGATCGTGGCTGGCGTAGATGGTCAGCACCTGCTGCGAGCCATCAAGCGCTTCGGTGAGCACCCGCTCCAGCTCGGCGCGCAGGGCCTCGATGTGCGGCGTCATGCGGGTGCGGGCGCGGGTCTCGGCCCACAGCAGCCGCTCGGCGAACGGCGTCAGACGCGCGGGCTGGCCCTGGGTCCAGACCACGAGCGATTCGCCGATCGCCTCTTCCCACTGCTTGAGCGAGCCCCAGATATGGCGGTAGGAGGCGCCCAGCGCCTTGGCCGCCTGCTGGATGGAGCCGTGCTCGCGCACCGCGCTCAGCAGATCGAACAGGGGATTCTGGATGTCGGCGCCGCGCTGGTCAGGCGGACCGAAGGTGTACTGCAGGTGGATGCCGCGGGTTTTCATGGCCGCCACGATACCGCAGGGCCGGATCCCCCTGCGCTCAACCGCCACCGCGCTGCATGTAGAGATCGAAGTAGCGCATGAAGCGCTGGCGTGCGGCCTCGTCCACCTCCACGAAGCGGAAGCGGATGGCCAGGCGCGGCAGGCGCACCAACGCGATCTGGCGCGGCGGCAAGGCATGCCAGGCGAGCTCCAACCGGCCCGCGTCGATGGTGACCTGCGCGGTGCCGGGCGATGGCAGGGTCAGCGCATGGCCCCGCACCGCACCCGGCAGCCACGCCAGCCACTCCGCCTCGGTGCAACCCTGGTCGCGCTCGAAGGCGGCGGCGTAGTGGCCGATCACGGCTCAGCCGCCCGCGATCGGTGGCCAGATCGCCAGCACGTCGCCCTCGGCCAGCGTGCGCGTGGCGCGCTCGGCCGGGTAGACGTAGACGCCGTTGATCAGCACCAGGTGCACCAGGTTCATCGGCAGGTTGAACGGCGCGATGATGGTGGCGATGGTGGAGTCGGGTTCGATCTCCAGCGCCATCCAGTTGCTGGTGCGCCGGTCGGCCGGCAGGTAGTCGGTCAGCGAGGCGTAGAGCTTGAACGTGATCTGCACGGGGCGGACCTCAGCGCTTGCCGGCGACGAACTGGTGCTGCCCCTGCGCGCAGGCGATGTAGGCCTCCATCAGCAGGGTCGGATCGGCCATCAGCTTGTCCTTCCAATCGCCCAGACGCACCTGGCCTTCGACCAGACCGCGCATCACGCCCACGTGCTCGGTCCAGCCGATCGAGTTGCAGCCGACCATCCGGTCGCCGTCGAACTGCAGGCTCAGGTGGCGGCCGGCGGGCAGGTCGGTCAGCTCCACATGCTGGCCGCCGGGCACGCCGTCCCACTTGCCGAACGAGGCCGAGATCATGCCCAGCGTGTCGAGCACGTTGATCTGCGTGACGCCCTTGAGTTCCGCCTTCTGGCCGACCATGTTCAGCGCGGCGACCCGCGCCTGCTCGGCCGCGTTGGGCTGGATGGCGCTGACGATGGTGGTGCCGCTGACCTTGTCGAAGGCTTCGGCGCAGTCACCGGCCGCATAGATGCCGGGGACATTGGTCTGCAGGTGCTCGTCGGTCAGCACGCCGATCAGGCAGGTGATGCCCGAGTTCTGCAGGAAGCCGATGTTGGGCTTCACGCCGGTGGCGCTGATGACCAGATCGGCCTCCAGGTGCTCGCCGGTGGACAGGCGCACGGTCATCGCAGCGGCCTTGTGCGCCGGTTTCAGGCCCGCCATGTCAGCGAGCTTGTCGAGGATGCCGGGCTCGGGGCGGTTGATGGCCTCGACGCGGGCGCCGGTGTGGACCTTGACGTTCTTGGCCTCGCACCAGTCCTTGATCATGGTGCCGGCGGTCGGGCCCATCATGCGCGGCACCATGCGGTCGCCCATCTCGACGACCGTCAGCTCGACACCACGCATCGCCAGCGCTTCCATGATGATGCAGCCGATGAAACCGGCCCCCATCTGCAGCACCTTGGCGCCGGGCTGGGCGAGTTCCATGATGGCGCGCGCATCCTTCAGCGTCCAGCAGGGGTGGACACCGCGGCCGTGGATGCCGGGGATCGGCGGCGTGGCCGGCGAGGAGCCGGTGGCGATCAGCAGGCGGTCGAAGACCACCGTGGTGCCGTCGTCCAGATCGACCGCGCGGCCTTCGACATCGACGTGCTTCGCGCGGGCGCGGCGCAGCGTGATGCCCAGCTTCGCGTAGTGGTCGACGCCATGGCGCAGGTGTGTGCCTTCTTCGCCGACCTTGCCGATGAGCAGGTAGGGAATCGCCATGCGTGAATACGGCGCTTCCGGCTCGTCGCCGATGACGAGGATCTCGTCGTGCGGCGCGTGCTTGCGGATGGTTTCTGCGGCGATGATGCCGGCGGGGCCGGCGCCCAGGATCACGTGTTTCATGTCGGGTCTCTTCAAAAAACAAGGCGGTCTTCGACCGCCTTGTTGTTCAGTTCAGCACAAGCCGGTCACAGACCCAGGCGCTCGCGGGTCGCGGCCTTGAGCTGGCCGTCGCCGTCCCAGCCACGGATGTCGTAGTACTTGGGCAGCATCTCGGGCAGCTTGTTGACCAGGCCCTTGGCGGGGCCGGTCTTGGCGGGCTCTTCCAGCAGGCGCTTGGGCAGCGTGTCGTCCTTCGACGTGAAGCCGGCGCGGTTGTTGAAGTCGCGCTCCATGTTCCAGATCCGCTCGCCGATCAGGGACAGGTTCTCCAGCGTGAACTCCTCGCCGCAAGCCGCCGCGACTTGCGGCTGCACGTCGGCCAGGCCCCAGGCGAAGCTGGTGAAGATGCAGATGCCGGCCGAGTCGAATGCCGCGGTGGCGTCCTGGAAGGCCATCACGAGTTCGGGCTTGCCGTCGGCGGTCAGCGGGTCGGTCTTGACCGGGATGCCCAGCACTTCCGAGGCCACGGTGTAGCTGCGCAGGTGGCAGGCGCCACGGTTGGACGTGGCGTAGGTCAGGCCCATGCCCTGGATGCCGCGCGAGTCGTAGGCCGGGAATTCCTGGCCCTTGACGCTCATCGACAGCTCGGGGTGGCCGTACTTGGTGCACAGGCGCTTGCTGCCCTGGCCGATCTCGATGCCGAAGCCTTCGCCGCGGGCGGTGATTTCAGCGAAGTGGGCCAGTGCCTGGGCCGAGCCGAACTGGGCGTCGATGCCGAGCTGCTCCTTGGTGAGCACGCCCATCTGGTACAGCTCCATCACCGCGCCGATGGTGGCGCCGAAGGTGATCGGGTCCATGCCCTGCTCGTTGCACAGCACGTTGGCGTACTGCAGCGCGTCCAGGTCCTTCACGCCGTTGGCAGCGCCCAGTGCCCAGGCGGCTTCGTATTCCAGACCGCCCGAGGCGCCCCAGTACTGCGGCTTGTTGTCCACGGTGAAGTGGTTCTGGTCGATCTTCTGGATCCGGCCGCAGGCGATGGTGCAGCCGAAGCAGGCCTGGTTCGTCACCAGCGGCTTCTTGCCATCGGTCGCGCGCGGGGTGGCCATGGCTTCCGCACCGATGTCCTTGGCGCCTTCGAAGGCCACATCCTGGTGGTTGCGGGTGGGCAGCGCACCCATTTCGTTGATGACGCTCATCAGCACCTGGGTGCCGTAGGTCGGCAGGCCGGCGCCGGTGACGGCGTTGTCCTGCAGGATCTTCTTCTTCTCGTAGGTGACGCGCATGAACTCCTTGGGGTTGGCAATGTTGCCCACGCCCTTGGTGCCGCGCACGGCGATCGCCTTGAGGTTCTTGCTGCCCATCACGGCGCCGACGCCGGAGCGACCAGCGGCGCGGTGCAGGTCGTTCACCACGGCGGCGAACAGCACCTTGTTCTCACCGGCCAGGCCGATCGAGGACACGCGCACCAGCGGGTCCTGGTGGCCCTTCTTGATGATGCCTTCGGTCTCCCAGACCGACTTGCCCCACAGGTGGGCGGCGTCCTTCAGCTCGGCCTTGTCGTCCTCGATCGACAGGTACACCGGCTTGGCCGACGCCCCTTCGAAGATGACCATGTCCCAGCCGGCCATCTTCAGCTCGGCGCCCCAGTAGCCGCCCGAGTTCGAGCAGGCGATGGCGCCGGTCAGCGGGCCCTTGGTGACGACCGTGTAGCGGCCGCCGGTGGAGGCCATCGTGCCCGTCAGCGGACCGGTGGCCCAGATGATCTTGTTGTCGATGGACAGCGGGTCCACCTTGGCGTCGATTTCCTCGACCAGATACTTCGTGGCCAGACCACGCGAGCCGAGGTACAGCTTGGCCCAGTCCATGCGCAGCGGTTCGGACGTGACGGTGCCGGCGGTCAGATTGACGCGGAGAATTTTTCCTGCCCAAGACATGATGTGTGTGCTCCTTGTTTGGACGGATCAGGCGGCAGACTGGTTGCCCAGCTTGTCGGCCCAGGACTGCATCTTGTTCAGACCGGTCCAGTTGGAATCGATGAAGGTGATGGCGCCGGTCGGGCAAGCCTCGACGCAGGCCGGATCGCCGCCGCACAGGTCGCACTTCTGGACCTTGCCGGTTTCCTGCACGTAGTTGATCGTGCCGAAGGGGCAGGAGATCGTGCAGACCTTGCAGCCGACGCAGGTGGTGTCGTTGACGACCTTGGCGCCGGTGACCTTGTCGAGCGTGATCGCCTCCACCGGGCAGGCGTGCAGGCACCAGGCCTCGTCGCACTGCGTGCAGGTGTAGGGGACCTTCTTGCCGGTCTCGTGGAAGTCGAAGACCTTGATGCGCGACTTGGCGGGGGCGAAGACGCCGTAGTTCTCGTACGAGCAGGCCATTTCGCACTGCAGGCAACCCGTGCACTTGTCCGGGTTGATGTGAAGGCTCTTCTGCATGATGGGGGTTCTCCGCAGTCGTCCGTTGGGGGGGTACCCCGAGCGAGCACAGCGCACACCGGGGAGGGTCTATGCAATCATCTGCATATCGACCGCGCTCGGGAACCTAGGCCTAACCCTGAAAAACCCGGAATCCGCCGGGTCTTTGCTTAGGCAACGCCTATGAAGTCACCGACAGATGTACCAGCCTGACACGCACGGGCAGGTTCACCGCCCCCTCGATCGCCGCTCAACGCCCCGCGTTCGGGAAGAACAGCTGCTCCCCGCCGATCTTGTACGACGCGATCACCCCCTGCCCCACCGGCGACACCACCCAGTCCGCAAACGCCTGCGCAGCGGCCTGCTTGACATGCGGGTGCTTGGCGGGATTGACGACCATCACGCCGTACTGGTTGAACAGCGCCTTGTCGCCCTCGACGAGGACGGCCAGATCGGCACGGTTCTTGAAGGCCAGCCAGGTGCCGCGGTCGGCCAGCACATAGGCGCCGGTGGACGCCGCCATGTTCAGCGCCGGGCCCATGCCGCAGCCGCATTCCTTGTAGCCGGACGGCTTGGCCGCAGCCAGGTCGGCCCCGGCCTGCTTCCACAGCCGCAGCTCCGCCGCGTGCGTGCCGCTCTTGTCGCCCCGGGAGATGAACGAGGCCTTGGCCGCGGCGACGCGCAGCAGCGCCTCGGCGATGTTGCCGCCCTTGGCCTTGGCCGGATCGCTGGCCGGACCGATCAGCACGAAGTCGTTGTACATGACGGCCTGCCGCTTCAGGCCCCAGCCGTCGGCGACGAACTTCTCCTCGGCCACCTGGTCGTGGACAAACACCACGTCGGCATCCCCGCGGCGCGCCATGTCCAGCGCCTGCCCCGTGCCGACCGCGACGACGCGGACGTCGATGCCACTGGCCTGCCTGAACGCCGGCAGCAGGTGGCCGAACAGGCCGGACTGGTCGGTCGAGGTGGTCGAGGCCATCACGATGGACTTGTCCTGGGCCTGCACGGTGGCCGCCGGCAGGACCAGTGCCATCGTCAGGGTCGCCATCGTGGTGAAGGCAAGGCGTCGTTTCAGGTCCACGGCAATTCTCCTTTGAGGAACTGCGCCGCCTCAGGTGGCAGCGCGTCGTTGAAAAACTGGTCCACCGGCCGGTCCACCACCAGGCGCCCGGCTTCGAGATAGGCCACCCGGGTGGCCAGGCGCTTGACCTGCCCGAGGTTGTGCGTGCTCATCACCAGCGTCATGCCGGCACGTGCGAAGTCGTCGATCAGCGCCTCGACCTCGCGCTTGGCACTCGGGTCGAGGCTGGCGGTCGGCTCGTCGAGGAAGAGGATGTCGGGCTGCAGCGCCCAGGCCCGCGCCAGCGCCAGCCGCTGCTGCTGGCCACCGGACAAGGCGCGCGCAGGGCGGTCCGCTGTCGCCTGCAGGCCCACCCGCGTCAGTGCATCCAGCCCGCGGGTGCGCCGCGCCGCCCGCGGCACGCCACCCAGCCACAGCGCCAGCATCAGGTTGCGCCACACCGACAGGTGCAGCAGAAAGGGCCGCTGGAACAGCATCGCCGCGACCGGCCACCGCCCGGAGCCGCGCAGCCGGTGCAGTTCACGCCGGCCTTCGCTCGGCGGCAGCAGGCCGTTGAGCACCCGCAGCAGCGTCGTCTTGCCGGAACCGTTGGCACCGACCAGCGCCAGCCGGTCGCCGCGGCGCAGTTGCAGCCCGACGTCGCGCAGCGCCGTCACCGCACCGAAGCGCACCGTGGCGCCGTCGAGCGTCAGCAGTGTCTCGGTCGCGGGCATCGTCGTCACGCCAGCGCCTCCTGCGGTGCACCGCCACGCCACTGCACCAGCCCGATGACCAGATTGATGATGCCGACCACACCCAGCAGCACCAGGCCCAGTGCCAGCGCCAGCGGCAGATCGCCCTTGCTGGTCTCCAGCGCGATGGCGGTGGTCATCACGCGGGTGATGCCGTCGATGTTGCCGCCGACGATCATCACCGCGCCCACCTCGGCCACCGCCCGGCCGAACGCCGTCAGCAGCACCGTCAGCACCGCAAAACGCTGGTGCAGCAGCAGCAGCAGCGCCGACAGCAGCGGGCCGGCGCCCATCGAGCGCAGCTGGTCGCCTCCTTCGCGCAGGCCGTCGAGCACCAGCCGCCGGGACAGCGCCGTGATCAGCGGCAGGATGAGGATGCTCTGCGCGATCACCATCGCCGTCGGCGTGAACAGGATGCCCAGCGCACCCAGCGGCCCGGAGCGCGACAGCAGCAGATAGACCGACAGCCCCACCACCACCGAAGGCAGCGCCAGCAGCGTGTTGAGTGCCCAGATGACGACACGGTGGCCGGGAAAGGTCGCCACCGCCAGCCACGCCCCGAGCGCCAGCCCGACCACGGCACCCAGCGCACAGGCCACCGCGCTGACCTGCAGCGACAGGCCAGCGATGGAGAACAGCGCGGTATCGGCCTCGGCGATCAGGCGCAGCGCAGTGGCGAAACTCTCGGAGACGGTGGACATGGCGGCGCGATTCTGTCGCCGGATCACCGCGCTGGCGATATGTCGGCGCTTGCATAGAGACCCACCCCAAGGGCGCGGGCCCGTGCAGGCGCGGCCACTATGATCAGTGCCAATCCCTGAACCCACCGTCCCTGCCCACCATGTCGGAACTCGGCCCTTCTCCCCTCTCCACCGGCAATGACCAGCTCAGCGTCGAGGCCGCCCGCGCCGCCATCGCCGCCGCGCTGCACCCCATCACCGAAACCGAAACCCTGCCACTGACTGCGGCGCTGGGCCGCATCCTCGGTGCGGACATCGTCTCGCCGATCAGCGTGCCCGCGCACGACAACTCGGCGATGGACGGCTACGCGCTGCGCGGCAGCGACCTGCGGGCCGACGCCGACACGGTGCTGACCGTCACGGGCACGGTCCACGCCGGCGACGTGCCCGACTTCGAGACGGCGACGGGGCAGTGCGTGCGGATCATGACCGGCGCGGTGATGCCGGCGGGACTGGACACCGTCGTGCCGCAGGAACTCTGCCGCGCCGCCGACGGCGTGGTGCACATCGCTGCGGGCACGGTCCGCCCGGGCGACAACCGCCGCCTGCAGGGCGAAGACCTGCGCGCTGGTCACCCCGCGCTCACCGCCGGCCAGCGGCTGCGCCCGGCCGACCTGGGGCTGATCGCGTCGCTGGGCATCGGCGAGGTCACCGTGCGGCGCCGGCTGCGGGTGGCGCTGTTCTCCACCGGCAACGAGTTGCGCACGCTCGGCCAGCCGCTGGACGCCGGCTGCATCTACGACAGCAACCGCTACAGCCTGATGGGGGCGCTGGCGCGGCTGGACGTGGAGATCATCGACCTGGGCCTCGTGCGCGACGACCCGGCCGCACTGGCCGCCACCCTCGACGAGGCGATCGCCCGGGCCGACGTGGTGCTGACCAGCGGGGGGGTCAGCGTGGGCGATGCCGACTACACGAAGGACCTGCTGGCCAGCCGCGGCGACGTGGCGTTCTGGAAGGTGGCGATGCGCCCGGGCCGGCCCTTCGCGTTCGGGCCGCTGCACCGCGGCGAGGGCCGCACACCCGCCTGGCTGTTTGCACTGCCGGGCAATCCCGTGGCCGCGCTGGTGACGTTCTACGCCTTTGCCCGCGACGGACTGCTGCAGCTGGCGGGGGCGAAACCGCAGCCATTGCCGGCGCTGCGCGCACGCTGCACCACCGCCATCCGCAAGCGCCCGGGCCGCACCGAATTCCAGCGCGGCATCGTCAGCCCTGGCGTGGACGGCCAGTGGGAAGTGCGCCTGACCGGCACCCAGGGCGCTGGCGTGCTGCGCAGCATGAGCGAAGCCAATGCACTGGTCGTGCTCGGCCACGCGCAGACCTCGGTGGCCGCAGGCGACGCGGTGGACGTCTGGCTGTTCGACGGACTGGTCTGAGTGCACCGCGGCCGGCGGAGCAGTTTTCGGGGAAGTGTTGTCTCCTGGTACACCAGCCCCCGGAGTTACCCGCACCGCGAACCCCGACCCGGTACGGCGAGCTAGTAGGATCCCCAAGGTTTCCTAGCACAGGCGAGGTGGCACATTTGTTGCCCGGGAATAGCTCCCGAACGGCATCTGTTCCAGCCGTTGTGACATCCACCTCACTGAGGAGACCAACCATGCAGAAGAAACTGTTGAGCTTGCTGGTGTGCGCCGGCCTGGCGTCCATGGCCCAGGCCGCCGTGACCGATCAGATGATCGAGAACGACGCCAAGTCCACCGGCGACGTGCTGAGCTGGGGCATCGGCCAGCAAGGCCAGCGCTACTCCCCGCTCAAGCAGATCAACCCCTCGACCATCAGCAAGCTGGTGCCGGCGTGGAGCTTCTCCTTCGGCGGTGAAAAGCAGCGCGGTCAGGAATCGCAGCCGGTGATCCACAACGGCAAGATGTTCGTGACGGCGTCCTACTCGCGCATCTTCGCGCTCGACGCCAAGTCTGGCGCCAAGCTGTGGAAGTACGAGCACCGTCTGCCCGACGGCATCATGCCCTGCTGCGACGTGATCAACCGCGGTGCCGCCCTGTATGACAACCTCGTCATCTTCGCCACGCTGGACGCGCAGCTTGTCGCGCTGAACCAGGACACCGGTGAAGTCGTCTGGAAGGAAAAGATCGACGACTACGCCGCTGGCTACTCCGCCTCGGCCGCTCCGCTGATCGCCGAAGGCCTGCTGCTGACCGGCGTGTCGGGCGGCGAGTTCGGCATCGTCGGCCGTGTCGAGGCCCGCAACCCGAAGACCGGCGCGCTGGTCTGGGTGCGCCCGACGGTCGAAGGCCACATGGGCTACAAGTACGACAAGGACGGCAACAAGACCGAAAACGGCATCTCCGGCGAACAGGGCAAGACCTGGCCGGGCGACCTGTGGAAAACCGGCGGCGCAGCGACCTGGCTGGGTGGCACCTACAACGCGAAGACCGGCATGGCCTACTTCGGTGCCGGCAACCCCGCGCCGTGGAACAGCCACCTGCGCAAGGGCGACAACCTGTTCTCGACCTCGACCGTCGCCATCGACGTGAAGACCGGCCAGATCAAGTGGCACTACCAGAACACGCCGAACGACGGCTGGGACTATGACGGCGTCAACGAGTTCATCACGTACGACGAAGGCGGCCAGATCCTCGGCGGCAAGGCCGACCGCAACGGCTTCTTCTATGTGAACGACGCCAAGACCGGCAAGCTGGTCAACGCCTTCCCGTTCGTCAAGAAGATCACCTGGGCCACCGGCATCGACCTGAAGACGGGCCGTCCGAACTTCGTGCCGGAAAACCGCCCTGGCGACCCGACGCAGGGCGCCGATGGCAAGAAGGGCACCTCGACCTTCGTCGCCCCGTCGTTCCTGGGCGGCAAGAACCAGATGCCGATGGCCTACTCGCCCGACACGAAGCTGTTCTACGTGCCGGCCAACGAGTGGGGCATGGAAATCTGGAACGAGCCGATCAGCTACAAGAAGGGTGCCGCCTACCTGGGCGCCGGCTTCACGATCAAGACGCTGGGTGACGGCCCCATCGGCGCCCTGCGCGCCGTGGATCCGAAGACCGGCAAGATCGTCTGGGAAGCCCCGAACAACGCCCCGCTGTGGGGTGGTGTGCTGACCACCGGCGGCAACCTGGTGTTCTGGGGAACGCCGGAAGGCTACCTGCAGGCGGCCGACGCCAAGACCGGCAAGATCGTCTGGAAGTTCCAGACCGGTTCGGGCGTCGTGGCCCCGCCGGTCACCTGGAGCGAAGGCGGCGAGCAGTACGTCGCCGTGGCCTCCGGCTGGGGCGGCGCCGTCCCGCTGTGGGGTGGCGACGTGGCCAAGAAGGTCAGCTTCCTCGAACAGGGTGGCTCGGTGTGGGTGTTCAAGCTCGCCAAGTGAGCTGAATCCCGCCGACTCCGAAGCCCCGCCCTGGCGGGGCTTTTTTCATGGGTTCACCGGTTCACGGGCGCTGCACCAGGGCGGTCAGCGCCTCCACCCCGACCGGCGCGACCGCCTGCCACGGCACGACACAGGTCATCCGGCTGGACAGGCCCTCGGCGATGCGCGCCATCTGCCGGCGCTCGCCCGCCAGCCGCCCGGCCAGCAGCGGGTCGGTCGTGCCCGAGGCCAGCAGGCTGCGGTTGAGCACCCAGGCCGCCGGCTCGATATGGGCGCGGCGCAGGTCGTCCTGCAGCGCCGCGGCCTGCGACACCGGCGTCGACTCCGGCAGCGTCACCAGCACGATGCGCGTGTAGCTGCCGTCCTGCAGCCGCATCATCGGCGTGACGATGTGGCTGCCCGAGGTGCCTTCGAATTCGCGCACCATCTGCCGGTGGTACGCACCCGTGGCGTCCATCAGCAGCAGCGAGTGGCCGGTCGGCGCCGTGTCGAGCACGACGAAGGCGCTGCGCGCTTCGCTGACGATGCGCGAGAAGGCATGGAAGACGGCGACCTCCTCGGTGCAAGGGGATTTCAGGTCTTCGCGCAGCAGCGCCAGTCCCGCCGCGTCCAGATCCTTGCCCCGCGCCGCCAGGATCTTGTCGGTGTAGCGCTGCGTCTCGGCCTGCGGGTCGATGCGGTCCACGCGCAGGCCGTCGAGCTGCCCGTCCAGCGTCGAGGCCAGGTGGGCGGCCGGGTCGGTGGTGCTCAGGTGGACGGTGTGGCCGCGCTGCACGAGGGCCACGGCGAGCGCGGCGGCGATGGTCGTCTTGCCGACACCGCCCTTGCCCATCACCATGATCAGCCCGCGGCCGGGCGCTGTGAGGTCGTCGACCAGATCGGCCAGCGGATGCCAGGTCGCCTCGCCCTGCCCCGCCTCGGTCAACGCAGGCGCTGGTCCCGCCACGTCGGGCCGCAGCAAGGCCCGCAGCGCCGGCAGCCCCACCGTGTCAAACGGCCGCAGCGGTACCCGGTCACTCGGCAGCGCGCGCAACACCTCTGGCATCGCCGCCAGCGCCTGCGCACCCTGCGCCTCGACCGCCTGCGCCACCGCGTCATCGCGCTGGCTGGCGTGGAACACACCGTTGATCGCCAGCCGCTGGTGCCCGAGCCCGAGTTCGGCCAGTTCCACCGACGTGCGCGCCGCCTCGGCGATGGCGCCCGTCTCGGGCCGCGTGACCAGCACCACCGTGGTCAGCGCCGCGTCGCCCAGCGTCTGCAGCGCCTGACGGAAGCGCACTTCCTGCATCTTCAGCCCCGAGTGCGGCCCGAGGCAGGACGCGCCGCGGTCGTTGCCGGCCAGGAAGCCGGTCCACGCCTTCGGCAGGCTGAGCAGGCGCAGCGTGTGGCCGGTCGGCGCGGTGTCGAAGACGATGTGCTCGTAGCCCTCGCCGCCGCCGGCCAGCAGTGCGGTGAACTCGTCGAACGCGGCGATCTCGGTGGTGCAGGCACCCGAGAGCTGCTCGCGCACCGTGGCGCGCTCGGCGTCATCGGCCTCGGCGCCCATCTGGTCGATCACGCGGGCGCGGTAGGCCTCGGCCGCCGCCTGCGGATCGATGTTGAGCACCGACAGGCCCGGCGCACCCGGCACCGGCACCGGCGTGTTGCGCAGCGGGATGCCCAGCATCTCGTCGAGGTTGGACGCCGCGTCCGTGCTCACCAGCAGCACCCGCCGGCCCGCGTCCGCCAGCGCCAGCGCGCAGGCCGTGGACAGCGAGGTCTTGCCCACGCCGCCCTTGCCGGTGAAGAACAGGTGGCGCGTCGGGGCCTGCAGCAGGCCAAGATCGGGAAGAGAAGTGGCGGTGGTCATGGACAGGCCTTTCGAGGAGTCAGGTCCATCTTGCGCCTGAAGCCACCACGCCGACCTTGCGCCGCATCAGCGGTATAACGCCAGCCTCCACCATCCCACGAGAGCACACCCCATGAAAGCCATCTGGAACGGCACCACCGTGGCCGAAAGCGACGACACCGTCGTCATCGAAGGCAACCACTACTTCCCGCCCGAGTCGCTGCGCCAGGACTGCGTGCTGTCGAGCAACCACCGCACCATGTGCTCGTGGAAAGGCGAGGCGCGTTACCTGAGCCTGTTCGTCAACGGCGAGGTGAACCCGGATGCGGTCTGGTTCTATCCGGACCCGAAGGAAGCAGCGGCCGAGATCAAGGGCCGCGTGGCGTTCTGGAAGGGTGTGCGCGTCACGGAGTGACCGCGCGCAGCAGGCCGATCTCGACCGCTTGCCGCCGGTGGCGCTCGACCTCGGCGCGCACATGCGCCGACAGGCTCGACCCGATGACACCAGCGTCCACCGGCTGCAGCCCGAGCCGCTCCAGCCGGGCGCGGTGGTCCTCGCGGCCTTGCACCTCGGCCAGCCGCCGGGCCACCTCGGCGACGACGCCTGCGGGCGTGCGGGCGCTGGTGTAGACCCCGCGCAGGATCGGCCACTGCACATCCACCCCCTGCTCCCGCGCGGTCGGCACCTTCGCCAGCGGCCCCGGCAACCGCGCCGCCGACAGCACCGCCAGCACCCGCAGCGGCGCGCCCTGCTGCAGTTGCTGCACCACCTCGGCGGCGTCGCCGGTGAGCACTTGCACATGGCGGCCAGCCAGCGCCTGCATCGCGTCACCGCCACCCTCGAACGCCACCAGCCGCATCGCGCGCGGCCCGACCCCCGCCGCGCGGGCGAGCAGTGCCGCTTTCATCCAGTCCTGGCTGCCGATGGTGCCGCCCGCGGCGAAGGCGATCGAGGCGGGCTGCGCCTTCAGGGTCTCCAGCAGCGCCGGCAGGTCTTTCCACGGCGCGTCGCGGTGGACCACGACCACGCCATGGTCGACCGCCAGTGCCGCGACCCACTGCACCGCCTCGGCGCCACGCCGCCCGAAGCGCCCCTGCGCCAGGTTGAGCAGCGTGCCGCTGGAGAACGCGATCAGCTCTGCGCCACCAGGGCTGACGGGACGGGCATCGCGCACCACCTCGTCGAACACCAGCGCGCCGATGCCGCCCGGCTGGTAGACGATCGGCAGCGCCGGGATCAGCGGCTGCAGCGCCTCGCGCACCAGCTGGCACGTGAGGTCGAAACCGCCGCCCGGCTTGGCCGGCGCGATGCAGCGCGACACCTGGGCGGTGGCCGGTGAAACACTGCCAGCCGCCAGCAGCACAGCCGCGGCGCACAGGCCCCAGTACTTCCGCAAATTCATGGCGACTCCTCGTGCACCGGGACACCGGCGCCATTCAAGGTCACGCGCAATCCCGTGCCGTCGTGGCCGGGCTGCATGGTCAGTGTGCCGCCGTGGCGCTCGATCACGGCACGCGCGATCGACAGGCCCAGGCCCGATCCGCGGCTGCCACGCCCCTTGACGAAACGCTCGCCGAGCCGCCGGGCCACCGCAGGATCAAGCCCCGGTCCGTCGTCGACCACCCCGAGCGACCAGCCGCCATCCGCCACCGCATGCGCTTCGACCGTGACCTGACCACCCGCCCGGCCATGCACGAGCGCGTTGTGGGCCAGGTTCATCAATGCTTCGCGCAACTGGACCCGGTCTCCGAGCGCCACCGCGGCGCCTGACTCGGGCGCCTCGACGCCGAAGTCCAGCCCCGCCGCCCGCGCCTGGGGCAGCAGCGTCAGCGCTACCTCGCGCGCCAGCTCGCCCAGGTCGAACGGCTCCCGTACCAAGCGGCCGGCGTCGGCCCGTGCCAGCACCAGCAGCTGCTGCGTGGCGCGCGTGGCGTGGTCCAGCTCGCGCGACAGCGCCTGCAACGCTTCATGCACACGCTGCGGATCGGGCTCCCGCAGCGCGTAGTCGAGCTGCGCCCGCAGCGTCGTCAGCGGCGTGCGCAACTGGTGCGAGGCGTCGTCGACGAACTGGCGGCGCTGCGTGACCAGCGCCCCGGTGCGGGCGAGCTGGGCGTTGATCGTGGCCACCAGCGGCTGCAGGTCGGCGGGCAAGTCCTCGGCCGGCAGCGGGCGCAGGTCCTCGGCGGTGCGGTCCCGGGTCGCGTCCACGAGCCGCTGCACCGGCCGCAGCGCCCACGCCGACACCCCCATCACCGCCAGCGCCAGCAGCCCGAGCAGCGAGGCGTCGCGCCACAGCGCCTGCCGGACGAACGCGCGGGTGAACCGCTCGCGGGCGACCGTGCCCTCGGCGACCTGGATCAGCACCGTGCGGGCGTCCCCGACCGGGGGATCGAGCGGCCGCTGGTAGGCGCCGACCCGCACCGCCTCGCCAAAATACCTGGCGTCGTAGAACACGGGCTCCCCCGCCTTCAATGCCAGTGTCGGCGGTGGCAAGGGCAGGTCCGGCGAACCGATCTCGACCAGCCCGTTGTCGGTGGCGACGCGGTAATGGACCGGGCCATCGCCCGCGAGCTGGAAGAACTCGAACAGCGCATACGGCTGCTCGACCGACAGCCCGCCCGAGGCGGTCGAGACACTCAGGTCCAGCCCCTTGATCGCACCGAACAGCGAGCGGTCGTAGGCGGCGTCGGCGGCCTGCTCCGCCTGCTGGCGCGTGAGCCACAGGCCGACCGCCAGCGCCAGCGCCATGCCCGGCAGCAGCAGCCCGAGCAGCCGCGCCTTAAGCGTCGCGCCGCGGAAGGGCCACCGGATCGGGATCGGGATCGGGTTCCAGCGCATAGCCGAGTCCGCGGTAGGTCTGGATGCGCACGCCGCCGCCGTCGAGCCGCCTGCGCAGCCGGTGCATCAGCACGTCGAGCGCGCCGGCCTGCACCTCGTCCTCGTCGCCGAAGACGCGGTCCACGAGCTGCTGGCGCGACATCGGCTCGCCGCTGCGCACGACCAGCGCGCGCAGCAGGCTGTGCTCGCGCGGCGAGAGCTGCATCACCTCGTCGCCGAGCGTGAACTGGCGCAGCACGGTGTCGAACTGCAGCGGCCCACAGGCCAGCCGCGGGCGCTCGCTGCCCCGGGCGCGGCGGATCAGCGCGGTCAGCCGCGCCTCCAGTTCCGCCAGCGCGAAGGGCTTGGGCAGGAAATCGTCGGCACCCTCGTTGAGCGTGCCGACCCGCTCGGCCAGCGAATCGCGGGCAGTCAGGATGAGCACCGGCACCGAGACGCCGCCGGCCCGCAGCCGCTTGAGCACCTCGTGGCCACCCCGACCGGGCAGGCCGAGGTCGAGCACCAGCGCGTCGTAGTCGCCGTCCCGCGCGGCCTGCTCGGCGATGCGGCCGTCGTCGTGCCAGTCGACCTGGAAGCCGGACTGCGCCAGCGCGCGGCTCAGCCACTCGCCGAGGCCGTGTTCGTCTTCTGCCAGCAGGATGCGCATGGGCCGATTATCCGGTCGCGGCCAACCTGGACTGAAAGGTGTTTGAGAGGTTCGCGCGCGCAACATGCCTGGGCTCGAACCACAAGGAGACAACCCATGACACACCCCCTCACCCTCGACCGCCGCCGGCTGCTGCAGCTCGGCGCCGGTGCCGCCGCTGGCCTCGCCACACCGCTGCTGCATGCGCAGTCCGCCTGGCCGTCGAAGGCGATCCGCTTCGTCGTGCCGTTCGCACCGGGCGGCAGCTCGGAAATCATCGCGCGTGCCACCGCCGTCGAGATGGGCAAGCTCCTCGGCCAGTCGGTGTACGTGGACAACCGCCCCGGTGCCGCGGGCAACGTCGCGATGGGCGAAGTCGCCCGCGCCGAGGACCAGCACACCATCATCCTGGGCCACATCGGCACGCTGGCGGTCAACCCGTACATCTTCGACAAGCTGCCCTACGACACGGCCAAGGACTTCCGCCCGGTGTCGCTGCTGGCGAAGGTGCCGAGCCTGTACCTCGTCCACCCGGACCTGCCGGTGCGCAACATGGCCGAGTTCGTCGCCCATGCGAAGAAGAACCCCGGCAAGCTCAACTACGGCTCTGCGGGCAACGGCAGCGCCGGGCACCTGGCGATGGAGTACCTGAAGATCGCTTCGGGCACCTTCATCACCCACGTGCCCTACCGCGGCACCGGCCCGATGCTGACCGACCTGATCGCCGGGCGGCTGGACGCGGCCTCGATCGGCGCGGCGGCGGTGCTGCAGTTCATCCGCACCGGCAAGCTGCGCTGCATCGCCACCGGCACGACCAAGCGCATCGCGCAACTGCCCGACGTGCCGACCGTGGCCGAGCAGGGTTTCCCGGGTTTCGAGATGACGCAGTGGTACGGACTGAACGTGCCGGCCAACATGCCGCAGGCGTCCATCGACAAGCTCGCGGCAGCCGCGGCCAAGGCGATCAACGAACCCGCCACGGTGGAGCGACTGGCCCACGACGCCGCCATCGCGGTGGGCAGCACGCCAGCCGACTACGCCAAGTTCATCGAGGCGGAGCAGAAGCGGTGGAAGCCGGTGATTGCGCGGGCGAAGATCAAGCCTGACTGAGGTTACGCACCCCTGGCTGCCTCCCCGTGCAGCCAGGCCAGGAAGGCCTCCACCGTCGGCCGCCTGGCGTGCCGCGCTGGGTAGACCGCGAAATGCGCCTTCACGCGGATCGCCTTGTCCAGCCCGAACACAGGCCGCAGCCGCCCCTCAGCGATATGCCGGCCCGCCAGCGTGGCGCTTTCGAGTGCCACGCCCAGCCCCTGGATCGCCGCATCCACGGCCATCAGTGCCCGGTCGAAGCGCAGGGAAAACCGCTCCGGCGCCCGCTGGCCGGTGAACTCGGCGCACCAGTCGGACCACTGGACCACGTTGACGTTGCTCTGGATCAGCGGCACGTTGGGCAACTGCTCGACCTGCTTGAGCCGGTGCTCGCGAATGAATGCCGGGCTGGCCAACGGCACGATGCGCTCCTCGAACAACGGCTCGATCACGACGTTCGGCCACTGCGGTACGCCATAGCGGATGTCCAGATCGGCCTGACCGAGCGCGAAATCGCTGTGCGTGTGCGCGGCAGACAAGTTCAGCGAAATGTCCGGACACGCCTGCGCAAAGCCCTTCAGGCGCGGCATCAGCCAAAGGCTCGCGATGCTCGGCGAGGAATGCACGTACAGACTGGTGCCGACCCCCTGCTTCAGGTCGTCGGTCGCCGCCGCGATGGCCGACAGCGCGCCACCGATGCGCGCCAGGTACTGCTCGCCGGCCGTGCTCAGCCGCACCCCGTGTGCGCTGCGCTCCAGCAGGCGCACGCCGAGGTCCGCCTCCAGCCGCGCGATCTGGTGGCTGACCGCCGAGGCGGTGAGGTGCAACTCTGCGGCGGCGAGGGCGAAGCTGCGTCGGCGGGCCACGGCTTCAAACGCCATCAAGTTGGCAACAGGGGGAACATGGGCCATGGGGTCAACCCGGTTGTTGGATGACAGATCGTCATCTTAGGCTGATGACTCTTCGCTTGTCATCATGCAAGGCAGACGGGAACATGCGCGGCATCCCACACCCCCTTGCACCCAGGAGACGAACCACATGCTGCTCAAGAACAAAGTTGCCCTCATCACCGGCGGCGCCGGACGCAACGGCCTCGGTTTCGCCACGGCACGGATGATGGCGGCGCAAGGCGCCCGCGTGGTCATCCTCGACCTGGCCCGCGCCGAGCCGGCCGCCGCCGCCACGCTGCTGGGCGAGGGCCACCTGGGCGTCGTCGCCGACGTGACGGACAAGGCTTCCTGCGACGCCGCCGCGGCCGAGATCCTGCAGGCGCTGGGCCGCATCGACATCCTGGTCAACAACGCCGGCATCACCCAGCCGCGCAAGACGCTCGACATCACCGGCGCCGACTACGACGCCGTGCTCGATGTCAGCCTGCGCGGCACGCTCTACATGTCGCAGGCCGTGCTGCCGGCGATGCGCGAGCAGCAATCGGGTGCGATCGTCTGCATCTCGTCGGTCAGCGCACAGCGCGGCGGCGGCATCCTGGGCGGCCCGCACTACTCGGCCGCCAAGGCCGGCGTGCTCGGCCTGGCACGGGCGATGGCGCGCGAATACGGCAAGGACAACGTCCGCATCAACTGCGTGACGCCGGGCCTGATCGCCACCGACATCAACAAGGGCCTCATCCCGGACGACAAGCTGCAGGGCATCCTCGACGGCATCCCCCTCAACCGCATCGGCGAGCCGAACGACGTGGCCGGCTGCGTCGTCTTCCTGGCCAGCGACCTGGCCAAGTACCTGACCGGCGTGACGCTCGATGTCAACGGGGGCATGCTGATCCACTGACGCCCACCCCCCGCGTCCCCGTGCCACAAGAGCACAGACCGAGATCCACAGGAGACAAACCATGATCGACCGCAACACGTTCACCCGCACCCTCTTCGCCCTGGCCATCGGTGCCCTGGTGCCACTGGCCGCACAGGCCCAGGCCATCAAGCTGACGCTGGGCCACGGCGCAGCCCCGGGCAATCCGCGCCACGAAGCCTCCGTCAAGTTCGCCGAGACGCTCAAGGCCAGGTCGGGTGGACGCATCGAGGTGCAGGTGGCGCCGTCGGCGCAGCTCGGCGACGACGCCGCGATGATCACGGCGCTGCGCACCGGCGCGCTCGACATGTCGGCCAACTCGCAAGGAGCGATGGCCAACGCGGTGCCGGAGTACGCCGCGTTCGGGATGCCGTTCCTGTTCGCCAACCTGCCGCAGGCCTGGAAGCTGCTCGACGGCCCGCTGGGCAAGGAACTCGCCGACCGCAGCGCCGAGAAGGGCATGGTCGTGCTGGGCTACTGGGACAACGGCATCCGCCACATGAGCAACAGCAAGCGTCCGCTGCTCAAGCCCGAAGACCTCAAGGGCATGAAGATGCGCACGCCGCCGGACGCGGTGACGGTGGACATCATGCAGGCGCTCGGGGCCGAGGCGCAGCAGATCAAGTTCGCGGAGCTGTACGTGGCGCTGCAGCAGGGCGTGGTGGACGGGCAGGAGAACCCGCTGATGAACATCCACGCCAGCAAGCTCTACGAAGTGCAGAAGTTCATCTCGCTGACGGGCCACAAGTACGAGATGACGCCCTTCGTGATGAGCAAGCGCACCTGGGACAAGCTCTCGGACGCCGACCGCAAGGCGGTGCAGGAGTCGGCCGCCGAAGCGACCGCACTGCAGCGTCGCCTCTCGCAGGAATCCGACGACAAGCTAGTCGCCGATCTGAAGGCCAAGGGCGTGCGCGTGGACACCGTGGACAAGGCGGCGTTCGAGAAGGGCACCTCGGCGGTCGATGACAAGTGGATGGGCAGCCCGATCGGCCCGTTCGTCAAGAAGGTCATCGCTGGCGCCCGCGCCAACTGATCCGCCCGTCCGACCCACGTCCGTCAGAAGGAGACAGCGATGAGCCTCGCTGAACCAGGCGCCAGCCTGCTCGAACGCAGCGTGACCGGCGTGTGCCGGGGCGTGCTGTGGGTGTCCACCTCGGTCATCTTCGTGATCCTGGTGGCCAACACGGTGCTGCGCTATGCCACGGGATCCAGTCTGCAGTGGGCCAACGAGGTGCCCGAGTTGCTGTTCCCGTGGCTGGTGATGGCCGGCGTGGTGCTGGCCGCCCAGCAGGGCGCGCACATCGCCACCACCTTCCTGATGGAGGCGGTGTCCCCGGCGATCGGGCGCATCGTCGCCACGCTGAGCTGGCTGGTGGTCGCGGGGCTGTACGCGACGCTGGCGGTCTCGACCTGGCGGATGCTGGAGATCGTGCACGACGAGAAGTCGCCCATCCTGCAGCTGCCGGGGTCGATCACCTACACCTGCGTGATGCTGGGCATGGGGCTGCTGGCGGTGCTGGCGGCGCAGTCGGCCTGGCGGAGCTGGACGGCGGCCCCCTCCACCCCCGATACCACGGCCACACCGCCGATTCCCGTCGCGCACTGGTGAGCCAGACCGGTTCCCGCCGCACCCGATGCCCACCAACGCCATGAAGCCAACGACATGAGTGCCCTCATCCTTCTCGTGTTCATGGGCGCCGCCGTCGTGGCCATGCCCATTGCCCACGCCCTGCTGCTCGCCGCCATGGCGGCAGCGGCCAGCTCCGACAAGGTGCCGCTCGACCTGCTGGTGCAGCAGATGGTGGCCCAGGTGCAGAGCTTCCCGCTCATCGCCATCCCCTTCTTCATGCTGACTGGCACGCTGATGATGGGCGGCAAGCTCGGGGAAGCCCTGGTCGGCGTGCTCTCCGCGCTGATCGGCCGCTACCACGGCGGACCGGCGCAGGTGGGCGTGCTGTCCTCGACGCTGTTCGGCGGCGTGTCCGGCTCTGCCGTGGCAGATGCGTCGGCCATCGGCTCGCTGCTCATCCCCTGGCACCAGCGGCTGGGCTATCCGGCGGCCTTCTCGGCGGCCACGCTGGCCGCTGCGGCCACGATCGACATCCTGATCCCGCCGTCGATCCCGATGATCCTGTTCGCGCTGACCTCGAATGCGTCGATCGCCTCGCTGTTCGTGGCGGGCGTGCTGCCGGGGCTGCTGATGTGCGGCGGGTTCATGGCCGCGTGCTGGTGGGTGGGCAAGCGGCGCAATTTCCCGCGCGACACCACGCCCTTCGACCGCCCGGCCTTCCTGCGGCACCTGGCCTACGCCTCGCCGGCCGTCGTGCTGCCGGTGCTGATCATCATCTTCCTGCGCTTCGGCATCGCCACGCCCACCGAAGTCGCCGTGCTGTCCACGCTCTACGCCGGGCTGGTCTCGGCCGTGATCTACCGCGACCTCGGCTGGCAGCGCCTGAACGACGCCGTCGTCCACGCCGGCCTGGCCACCGGCGTGGTGCTGCTGGTGATCATGGCCTCGGCCGCGATCGGCTGGCTGCTCACCTTCGACCAGATGCCACAAGGCGTGGCGCAGTGGGTGCAGGCCAACGTCGAAGCCAAGTGGCTGGTCATCCTGCTGATGAACCTGCTGATGCTGTTCCTGGGCATGTTCATCGACCTGCCGGCCGCCGTGCTGCTGCTGACACCCGTGTTCGTGCCGCTGGCCAACAGCATCGGCATGGACATGACGCAGCTCGGGATCATGATGGTCGTCAACCTCGCCATCGGCCTCTACACCCCGCCGGTCGGCACGACGCTGTTCATCACGAGCGCGCTGGCCAAGGTCAAGGTGGGCCAGACAGTGCGCGAACTGGGGCCGTTCTACCTCGTCGCCTTTGGCGTGCTGGCCCTCGTCTCCTACGTGCCAGCCTCGATCCTCAAGTGAACCCCCAAGGACATTCCATGAATGAGACATTGCATTCGCTGGCGCAGGCCGCCTGGCGCATCCGCCGCTACGCGCTGCGCATGGGCGAGGTGCAGGGCCAGGGTTACGTGGGCCAGGCCCTCGGCTGGGCCGATGTGCTGGCCGTCGCCTACCGCCACGCCCTGCACCTGCAGCCCGACAACCCGCTCTGGGAAGGCCGCGATCGCTTCCTGCTTTCGCACGGCCACTACGCCATCGCGCACTACGCGGCACTGATCGAGGCCGGCGTCCTGCCCGAAAGCGAGCTGGAGACCTACGGCAGCGACGACAGCCGCCTGCCGATGTCGGGCATGGCGACCTACACGCCCGGCATGGAGATCTCTGGCGGCTCGCTGGGCCAGGGGCTGGTGATCGGTGTCGGCATGGCGCTCGGTCTGAAGCAGAAGAAGAACCCGGCCTTCATCTACAACTCGATGTCCGACGGCGAACTCGACGAAGGCTCGACCTGGGAGGCCGCGATGGGCGCCGCGCATCACCGGCTGGACAACCTGATCTGCCTCATCGACATCAACAACCAGCAGGCGGACGGTCCCTCCAGCAAGGTCATGGGCTTCGAGCCGCTGGCCGACAAGTGGGCCGCATTCGGCTGGCATGTGCAGCGGGTGGACGGCAACGACCTGCCCGCCGTGCTGCAAGCCTTCGACAACGCGCGCCAGCTCGCCGAGGCCAAGCCGCGCGTGATCCTGTTCGACACGCTGATGGGCAAGGGCGTGCCCTTCCTGGAAACCCGCGACAAGAACCACTTCATCCGCGTCGATCCGCCCGAGTGGCAGCTCGCCCTCGACCACCTCGACGCCACCGCGCCGCAAGGAGCCGCCGCATGAACGCCCCCGTGAACACCGCCGTACCGGCCACCACTGCGACCAAGAAGCCCCGCCTGACCACCTCGGCCATGATCGCCTCGATCGCGTCCGAGGGACAGCGCACCACCGCCGCCCCCTTCGGCAAGGCGCTGGTCGACCTCGCGGCGCAGCGGCCCGAGATCGTCGGTCTGACGGCGGACCTCGCCAAGTACACCGACCTGCACCTGTTCGCCCAGGCCTACCCCGACCGCTTCTACCAGATGGGCATGGCCGAGCAGCTGCTGATGGGCGCGGCCGGCGGCATGGCCAAGGAAGGGCTGGTGCCATTCGCCACCACCTACGCCGTGTTCGGCACGCGCCGCGCCTACGACTTCATCCACCAGGTGATCGCCGAGGAACACCTCAACGTCAAGATCTGCTGCGCCCTGCCCGGCCTGACCACCGGCTACGGCCCCAGCCACCAGGCGACCGAAGACCTGGCGATGATGCGCGGCATTCCGGGGCTGACCATCGTTGATCCCTGCGACGCGCTCGACATCGAGCAGGCCGTGCCGCAGATCGCCGCGCACAAGGGGCCGGTCTACATGCGGCTGCTGCGGGGCCAGGTGCCGCGGGTGCTCGACGAGATCGAGGGCTACACGTTCGAACTCGGCAAGGCCAAGCTGCTGCGCGACGGCGCGGACGTGCTGGTCATCTCCAGTGGCCTGCTGACGATGCGGGCGCTGGAGGTCGCGCAGGATCTGGCGACCGACAACATCGGCGTGGCCGTGCTGCACTGCCCGACCATCAAGCCGCTGGACGAGGCCGCGATCGTTGAGGCCGTGCGCTACCAGCACCGGCTGGTGGTGGTGGCCGAGAACCACTCGGTCATCGGCGGACTGGGCGAGGCGGTGGCGAGCACGCTGCTGCGCCACCGCGTGCAGCCAGCGGGCTTCCAGCTCGCGGGCCTGCCGGACGCCTTCCTCGACGCCGGCGCCCTGCCCACGCTGCACGACCGCTACGGCATCAGCCGCGAAGTACTCGGCACCCGCATCAAGACCTGGCTGCGTTGAGATCCCCCACGACATGACCGCTCCGACCCCGACCCAGCTCGCCCACGCCATCCGCTTCCTGGCCATCGACGCCATCGTGCGGGCGACCGAAGGCCACCAGGGCGTGCCGCTGGGCATGGCGGAAATCGCCACCGCCCTCTACACCCGGCACCTGAAGTTCAACCCCGCCGACCCGACCTGGCCCGACCGAGACCGCGTCGTGCTCTCCAACGGCCACGGCTCGATGCTGCTGTGGGCGCTGAACTACCTGACCGGCTACGAGAAGATTTCGCTGGACGAGATTCGGCGTTTCCGCGAACTGGGTGCGCACTGCGAAGGCCACCCGGAATTCGATCCAAGCAAGGGCGTCGAGGTCACCACCGGCCCGCTCGGACAAGGCATCGCCAACGCCTTCGGCATGGCGATCGCCGAAGCCTCGCAGCGCGCCCGCTTCGGCGCCGGGCTGGTCGACCATTTCACCTACGCCTTCGTCGGCGATGGCTGCCTGCAGGAGGGCATCGGGCAGGAGATGATTTCCCTGGCAGGACACCTGCGGCTGGGGCGGCTGGTGCTGCTCTGGGACGACAACCAGATCACCGACGACGGCAGCACCGCGCTGTCGATCAGCGAGGATGTGGCCGAACGCTTCCGCGTCGCCGGCTGGCACGTCGCCGAGGTGGACGGACACGACATCGACGCGGTGTCCGCCGCCATGGACGCCGCGCGGCAGGATCCCCGCCCGTCGCTGCTGGCCTGCCGCACCGTGATCGCCCGCGGGCTGGCGCGGCTGCAGGGCCAGCGTGGCGGCCACAGTGCGCGGCTCTATCCCGAGGATGCCGATGCGGCCCGCCAGTTGCTCGACTGGCCCCACCCGCCCTTCGAGACACCCGCGCCGGTGCTGCACGCCTGGCGCACCGCCGGCACCCGCAGCCTCCCCGCACACGCCGCCTGGACCGCCCGGCGTGACGCGCTGCCTGCCGTCGAGCGGGCGGAATTCGACCGCACCCTGGCCGGCGAGCTGCCCGCCGGCTGGCGCGAGACGCTGCACGCCTACAAGCGCGAGGCGCTGGCCGCACAGCGGATGCAGGACGCCCCCGGCGGCATCCTGATCTCCGCCGACATCAACGACCGGCTGACCGACGTGCTGCCCGAGCGCCTGGTCGGCTGCGCGGACCTGGAAGCCCCCACCAGCCACAAGCGGCGCCTGCACGCCTTCACCGCCGACGACCCGTCGGGCCGCTACATCCATTGCGGCGTGCGCGAGCACCTGATGGGCGCGATGGCCAATGGCATGGCAGCCCACGGCGGCGTCATCCCGCTGGCCGTGACCTACCTCGCCTTCTCGGACTACGAACGCCCCGCGATGCGCATGGCCGCGCTGATGGGCCTGCCGGTGAAGTTCGTCTTCAGCCACGACTCGATCGGCGTGGGCAAGAACGGCCCGACGCACCAGCCGGTGGAGATCCTCGCGGCGCTGCGCTCGATGCCGAACATGCTGGTGCTGCGTCCGGCCGACGCGGTGGAAGCCGCCGAGTGCTGGGAGATCGCGCTGGAGCACCGCAGCGGCCCGGTCAGCCTGGTGTTCGCCCGGCAGGCCTTGCCGACGGTGCGGCGCCCGTCCGCCACCGGCGACGACTCCGACGACTCCGACGACTCCGACGCCCGCGACAACCGCAGTCGCCGCGGTGGCTACGTGCTGGCCGAAGCGGAAGGAGGTCCACGCGCTGCCACGCTGCTGGCGACCGGCTCCGAAGTCGCCATCGCGCTGAAGGCCCGCGACCTGCTGCAGGCCGAGGGCGTGCCGACGGCCGTGGTGTCGATGCCATGCTGCGAGCGCTTCGACGCGCAGGACGCAGATTACCGCCGCAGCGTGCTGGGTCGCGGGGCAGTGCGGGTGGCCATTGAGGCTGCCGTACGCTTCGGCTGGGACCGCTACCTCGGCGAGGACGGCGGCTTCGTCGGCATGACCAGCTTCGGCGCGTCGGGGCCGGCGGATGCGCTGTACGAGAAGTTCGGCATCACCGCAGCGGCGGCGGCGGCGACCGTGCGGCAGTTGCTGGCGCAGCGGGCCTGATCTACTGCGCCAGCGGAAGGGGCATCAGACGATCCGCCCCTTGTCGATCCGCAGGATGCGGTCGCACCGCCCGGCCAGCTCCGGATCGTGCGTGACCAGCACAAACGCCGTGCCGCGCTCGCGGGCCAGCGCCAGCATCTGCGCGAAGACCCCGCCAGCCGTCTCGCGGTCGAGGTTGCCGGTCGGCTCGTCGGCCAGCACACACGCTGGGGCCGTCACCAGCGCCCGCGCGATCGCCACGCGCTGGCGCTCGCCGCCGGAGAGTTCACCCGGCCGGTGCTCCAGCCGCTCGCCCAGCCCCATCAGCCGCAACTGCGCCGCAGCACGATCCCGCGCCTGCGCGATCGGCTGGCGGCGCATCAGCAGCGGCATCGCCACGTTGTCGATCGCCGTGAACTCGGGCAGCAGGTGGTGGAACTGGTAGACGAAGCCGAGGTGCTGGTTGCGCCAGCGGCCTTGTTCGGTGGCATCCATCGTCGCCAGATCGCGTCCGGCCAGCGTCACGCGACCGGCGTTCGGTGCGTCGAGCCCGCCCAGCAGGTGCAGCAGCGTGCTCTTGCCCGAGCCGGATGCGCCGATGATCGCCACCGTCTCGCCCTTGCGAATCGCCAGATCGACGCCGTGCAGCACGGTGACGTCCAGCCCGCGTGGCCCGCCCTCCTGGAAACGCCGCACGAGGCCCGTGGCCTGCAGGATCACAGCCGATGCTTCATTCATAACGCAGCGCCTCCGCCGGGTTGACACGGCTGGCGCGCCAGCTCGGATACAGCGTGGCGACAAACGCCAGCACCAGCGAGATCACGCCGATCGGCACGATGTCGCTGGCCTGCGGGTCGCTCGGCATGCGCGAGATCAGGTAGACGCTGCTCGGCAGGAAGCTCGCGTTGAACAGGCTCTCCAGCGCCGGCACGATCACCCCGACGTTGAACGCGATCAGCAGCCCCAGCCCCAGCCCCGCCAGCGTCCCCATCACCCCGGACGCCGCGCCCTGCACCATGAAGATGCCCATGATCGAGCGCGGACTGGCGCCGAGCGTGCGCAGGATGGCGATGTCGGCCTGCTTGTCGGTCACGGTCATCACCAGCGTCGAGACCAGGTTGAACGCCGCCACCGCCACGATCAGCGTCAGGATGATGAACATCATGCGTTTCTCGATCTGCACGGCGTCGTACCAGGCCGCGTTGGTGCGGGTCCAGTCGCGCACCATCACCTGCGGGCCGAGCGAGGCGGTCAGCTCGGCCGAGACTTCCCGCGCAAGCTGCTGGTCCTTCAGGCGCAACTGCACCCCCTGCGGCCCGCCAGTGCGGAACAGCCGGGCGGCGTCGTCGATGTGCATCAGCGCCAGCCCGCTGTCATATTCATAGTGGCCCGCGTTGAACACGCCGACGACCGTCATCTGCTTGAGCCGCGGCACCACGCCGGCGGGTGTCGTCTGGCCGCTCGGCGTGACGAGCGTGACCGAGTCGCCCTCGACCACGCCCATCGAGCGCGCCAGTTGCGAACCCAGCACGACACCCCAGGCGCCCGGCTGCAGCTTCTTCAGCACGGTGTCCTTGAGCTTCTCGGCCAGCGGCGTGACGTTCGATTCCTCGTCCGGCGAGATGCCGCGGACCATCACGCCGTGCATGTCCTCGCCGCGCGCGAGCAGCGCCTGGGCCGACACGAACGGCGCCGCCGCCGCCACCTGCGGGTTCTTCAGCGCCGCCTCGGCCAGCGTCTGCCAGCGGTCGAGGCCGTTGCCGGTGGTGTCGAAGATCTCGACGTGGGCGATCACGCTGAGCATGCGGTCGCGGACTTCCTTCTGGAAACCGTTCATCACGCTGAGCACGATGATCAGCGCCGCCACGCCAAGCGCGATGCCCAGCATGGACACGCCGCTGATGAAGGAGATGAAGCCGTTGCGTCTTCCTGCGCGTCCTGCGCGGGTGTAACGCCAGCCGATGCGTACTTCGTAGGGCCAGTTCATGGGCGGGCATGCTACCCGAGCCCGCAGGACACGCAGCGGCCGGCCGGAATTCAGTGCCGGTGCAGCATCTGCCAGACCTCGGCCGGTTCCATCGCCGCCACGCCCAGCGGCAGCTCGCGCTCGCCAGCGTCTGCCCAAGGGAACGGCACCGCCGCGGCACCCGCTGGAGCCGGCGTGCGCCGCGTCAGGCGCTGGCCCAGCGCGACCATCGGCGCTTCGATCAGGTGGTAGGCGAGGACCGCCGCCACCGTCGACAAGCCGAGGTACACCAGCAGGCTCCAGGGCAGCGACTGCAGCCGCCAGCGGTGGAACACCAGCCACAGCACCGGCACGTGCAGCAGGTACAGGCCGTAGGAGTAGCGGGCGATCCACTGGGTGCAGCGGTTCAGGCGTGACAGGCGGCTGTCCTCGAACACCAGGATCGCCATGGACAGCAGCAGCGCGAACCACCAGCCGACCACGGTATCCGGCTTGCCCGCCCCCAGGTGCAGCCAGGCGTAGCCGCCGAACAGCACGGCCAGCGCCACGGTCCAGCCACGGGCCGGCCACTGCGGCAGACGCACCCGCTGCCGCAGCGCGAAGCAGAGCACCCCGCACAGGAAACACGGCAGATAGGCTGCCATGTTGAGCCGCCCGCCCGTGAACTCGCCCAGCACCAGCGCGCCCAGCACGGCCACCCCCAGCAGCCCGACCAGCCAGCGGGGTCCGCGGGCCGAGGTCGCGATCAGGTACAGCCCCGGCAGCACGACATACATCTGCACCTCGTAGGGCAGGCTCCACAGCGGCCCCAGCACGCTGCGGCCGGTCACCAGGTTCTGCACCAGCCACTGGTTGGCCAGCACCACCTGCGGCGTCAGCGGCGGGCTGTCGCGCCAGGTCATCGCCGGCAGATCCAGCACCACCACCATCGTGATGCACACCAGCGCGAGCGGGTAGATCCGCAGGAACCGTCGGAGGTAGAAGCGCAGCACCACCCCACGCTGCAGGGGCTCGCCGCCGCACATGCGCTGCAGCGACTCCATCAGCACCAGACTGGTGTGCACGAAAAAGGCGATCACGCCCGCCTGTCCGATGTGGGCCGTGACCATCTGGACCACCGTCGGCACGCTGAGGCCGCAGTAGCGCCACGTCGGAACGAGGTGGTCCGCCATCACGGCGAGCACCGCCAGACTGCGCAACAGATCGAGGTTGGCCTCCGCACCCCGGGACTCCTGATTCATGGCGTGAACCTTCTTGGTTTCTGGATGATGTTCTTCAAATGGAAAAATCATACGTAACGAATCTGTATCCGGACACCAGCGCCCCGGGGGGACAGACCCCGGGACAAGCCATCACCGCAAACTTTTCCCGCGCCCGTTCGAGGGGGTCGGATAATCCGCCCGCCATGCCCGACCACGCCCCTGCCCACCCCCACCTGCTGATCGCCCACGCCAGCGCCGCCTCGGCCGCCAGTCTCGCCGCGCTGAAGGCACTGCGCCTGCCGAACCTCGATGCCCTGCTCGGCCGACTGGCGCCGCAGGGTGGCACGCCCGCCCGGCCCGACGACGACGAATACACCCTCAGCGCCCCGCACGAGCGCGTGCTCGCCGAAGCACACGGCTGGTCCGGCGCCGACGGCCGCTGGCCCTGGGCGGCGGCCAGCGCAGCCGACGACGGCCTGCGCGCCGACGACGACACCAGCGGCGCCCCCTGGGGCCTGCTGACCCCCGTGCACTGGCACGTCGGCAGCGACCAGATCGCGCTGGTCGACCCGGCGGCGCTCGCGCTGACCGAGGCCGAGTCGCGCACGCTGTTCGACCTGCTGCAACCCTCCTTCGACGCCGAGGGCTGGTCGCTGCAGTGGGGCGCACCGCTGCGCTGGTACGTGCGCCACGCGGCACTGGCCGACCTGCCCAGCGCCTCGCTCGACCGCGCCATCGGCCGCAACCTTGACCTGTGGCTCAGTGATGCGCCGCAGACGCGCAAGCTGCGGCGGCTGCAGGTCGAGGCGCAGATGCTCTGGCACGAACACGACGTCAACGAATCGCGTGAAGCCGCCCGGCTGCTCACGGTGAACTCGTTCTGGCTCAGCGGCTGCGGCACCGCCCAGCCCCGCCGGTCGCTCGGTGACCTCGACGTGGAGCTGCGCCTGCGCGCCCCGCTGCTCGCCAACGAATGGGCGGACTGGGTGGCCGCCTGGCACGCGCTGGACACCGGCCCCATCGCCGCGCTGCTGCAACGCGCCGAGGCGGGCGAGCCGGTCACGCTGACGCTGTGCGGCGAGCGGCTCGCGCAGACCTGGACGCCGCGTCCGCAAGGCTGGTGGAGCCGCCTGCTGGGCCGCTCGCGCCCGGCCAGCGCCGTGGCCGTCCTCGAATCCCTCTGACACCGCGCACCCCGGCGACCCGCACACGATGACCCCACAGATCGACATCCGCGACGTGCCGCCCCGCGCGGCCTGGGCGCTGGAACAGGCCGGCGTCCACCCGCTGCTGGCCCGCCTCTACGCCGCCCGCGGCATCCGCAGCGCCGATGAACTCGACGATGGCCTGACCCGCCTGCTGCCCCCGTCGGCGATGGCCGGCACCGACGCCGCCGCCCGCCTGCTGGCCGACACGCTCGACGCGGGCGGCCACATCGTCGTCGTCGCCGACTACGACTGCGATGGCGCCACCGCCTGCGCCGTCGCGCTGCGCGGACTGGCGATGCTCGGCGCGCAGCCCGGCACGCTGCACTACGTCGTCCCCGACCGCGCCATCCACGGCTACGGCTTGACGCCCACCATCGTCGATCTGGCGCTGCAGCACCAACCCGCCCTGCTGGTCACGGTGGACAACGGCATCGCGGGCCATGCCGGCGTGGACCGTGCGCATGAACTCGGTATCCGCGTGCTGGTCACCGACCACCACCTGCCCGCCGTCGATGCCCACGGCGAGCCGACGCTGCCGGACGCCGACGTGATCGTCAACCCGAACCAGCCGGCCTGCACTTTCGAGAGCAAGGCGATCGCCGGGGTCGGGGGGATGTTCTACGTGCTGCTCGCGCTGCGGGCCGAGCTGCGCCAGCGCGGGCGGTTCGACGCCGCGAGTCAGCCGCGGCTGGACGCACTGCTGGACCTGGTCGCCCTCGGCACCGTCGCCGACGTGGTCAAGCTTGACGCCAACAACCGCCGCCTCGTCGCGCAGGGCCTCAAGCGCATCCGCGCCGGGCGGATGCAGGCCGGCATCGCCGCGCTGTTCGCCGCCGCCGGACGTGACCCGCAGCGGGCCAGCGCCACCGACTTCGGCTTCTCGCTCGGGCCCCGGCTGAACGCAGCGGGGCGGCTGGCCGACATGACGATCGGCATCACCTGCCTGCTCACCGACGACCCGACGCAGGCCGCCGAACTCGCCCGCCTGCTCGACAGCATCAACCGCGAGCGGCGCGAGGTCGAGGCCGGGATGCGCGAGCAGGCCGAGGTGCTGCTGGAGTCGCTGATGCCCAAGGGCGAGCCACCGGCCGCGGTGGTCCTGTTCGACCCCGAGTTCCACGAGGGCGTGGTCGGCATTGTCGCCGGACGCTTGAAGGACCGGCTGCACCGCCCGACCTTCGTGTTCGCGGCCGGTTCGGACGGTTTGCTGAAGGGCTCGGGGCGGTCAATTCCCGGTTTTCACCTCAGGGACGCACTGGACCTCGTGACCAAGCGCCACCCCGGTCTGCTCAAGCGCTTCGGCGGACACTCGATGGCAGCGGGCTGCACGATCGAGGCCGACGACTTCGGCACCTTCGCCGAGGCGCTGCGCTCGGTCGCGGAAGAAGGGCTGGACGCCGCGACGCTGGACCACCGGCTCGCCACCGACGGACCGCTCGATCCGCGCTGGTTCGATGCGTCCACGGTCGGGCTGCTCGACCAGCAGGTCTGGGGGCAGGCCTTCGAGGCGCCGCTGTTCGCCGACGAGGTCGACGTGCTGCGGCAACGGCTGGTGGGCGAGCGTCACCTCAAGCTCAGCGTGCGGCTGCACGGGCAGGTGCGGGACGCCATCTGGTTCGGGCAGATCGAGCCGGTGGGCGAGCGGGTGCGGCTGGCCTACCGGCTGTCCCTGGACACCTGGCAGGGCCAGATGCGGGTTCAGATGCTGGTGGTCGCGGCGAGCTGAACCGCCTCGCGCAGCTTGATCGACGCCACCGAGGTCCGCAGCGACGCCGCCTGCGTGGCCAGGGACTCGGCCGACGCAGACGACTGCTCGACCATGTCGACGTTCTGGCGCGTGATGGTGTCGAGTTCGTTCACGCTGGTGGTGACCTGCGCCAGCGCGGTGTTCTGCGCGTGGCTGGCCTCGGTGATGCCGTTCAGCCGGACGGAGACGTCATCGACGCCGCTGATGACCGAGGTCAGTCGCCCGCCCGCATCCTCGATCGCGCGCAGCGAGTCGCCGGTCTGCTCGGTGGTCGACTCGATCAGGCCGCGCACCTCGGCCGCGGCCTCGCCGCAGCGGTTGGCCAGCTGGCGGATCTCGCCGGCCACGACCGAGAAACCCTTGCCCGCCTCGCCCGCCCGCGCGGCCTCGATCGACGCGTTGATCGCCAGCAGGTTGGTCTGGAAAGCAATGTCGTCGATCACGGCATTGACCTCGGCGACCCGGTTCACGCTCTGCTCCAGCGTGTGCATGCCCTGGATGGACCGGGCCATCGCCTCGCTGCCGATGGCGGCGTCGTTGCGCAGTTGTGCGGTGAGCTGCTGCAGTGCATCGGCGGCCGCCGCGTTGTTGCCGACGGCACGGCTGAGCTGCTGCACGGTCAGCAGCGTGCGGTGCAGGCTGGCCGCCTGGGACTCGGTGCGCTGCGACAGCGCCCGGCCATCATCGGCCACCGAGGTGCCGGCCTGGTCCACCCCGACCGCACTGCCCCGGATCTCGCCGACCAGCGACGACAGCCGCACGCTCATGCGTTCCAGCTCGCCCCCCAGATCCGCCAGTTCATCCCGGCCCTCGATGCGCACCTGCACCGAGAGATCCCCGTTGGTCACCGCCACCAGACTGCCGCTCACCTGCCTCAGCGACCCGGTGAAGCTGGCATAGAAGCTCAGGCCCAGATAGACCAGCCCCACCAGTCCCAGCACCACGGCACAGCCCTGCAGCAGCAGGCGCTGCTCGAAGTCCCGGATCCGCTGGTCCAGTCGCTGGTCCAGCCGGACCCACAGTTCCTCGTCGAGTCGCCACAGCGCCTGGAGGGCCTCCATGCCGGCCGCGTGGTAGGGCGCGACCTCGGCACTGACGGCCTCGGGTTCGAAGACCGCGCGGGCCAGGGACAGCATGCGTCCGGTGGCTTCGGAGGCGGGCCGCACACCATCGCTGATCTCGGTGCCCGTGCGCGCCAGCGCCTGCAACTGCAGCACCACCTCTTCGGCCGCCCGCTGTGCGTCGCTCGCCAGACCCAGCATCATCGTGCGCTCGCGCACCGAGACATCCCGCAGCAGCAGCTCGCCGCCACGGGTTTCGAGCACGGCCATCGATTCCATCCAGGGCACCAGGCGCTCGATGCCCAGATCCATGATGAAGTAGGTGTCGGCCCGCGGATCGAACAGCAGCTGCGAGCGTTCGCCGATCAGCTTGAGCAGGCGGCGCAGGCGCTCGACCTGCACGCCATGTTCCGCCATCGCTTCGGTCCGCAGGGTGGACACATGGCCGTCCGCCAGCGCCAGCAGCCGCTCGCGTTCAGCGGGCCACAGGTCGTCGAACGTGAAGGTCTTCGTGGCCGCAATCGCCTGGTCGGCCTGCTGCACGGCCTGGCGCAGTTGCACCCGCACGGCATCGCGGGCGGGCGTCAGTGCCGTGACGCCCGCCGCGACCTGGTTGGACAGGCTGCGGTGCGACTGCACCAGCACGACCAGCTCGGTCACCTGCCGCGCCAGGAGCGTGCCTTCCCGCTCGGACCGGGCCACCGCCATGTCGCCGCTGGCCTGGATCATCGCCAGCGTCATCAACAGGAACAGCGGCATGGCCAGCATGGCGCCGAGCAATCCCATCTTGGCAGGCAGACGCATGCCGCGCATGACCCGCAACCCCGGTTTCAGCAGCGCCGCCAGAGGGCCCTGGACCCAGGGTGAACGGTCGTCGAATGTCGTCATGTCAGCCCCTGGGCGTCACTTGATCGAGTGCATGGCGCAGGGCATCGCCCTCGCCCCGCAGCGTGTCGCAGGCCTCGGAGAGCCCGCGGACCAGCCGCATCTGTGCCACCGTCGCCGGGGCCAGCCCGCGGGTGATCTCGCACACCCGCGACGATTGCTGGTGGCTGGCGCGGGTGAGGGCCAGCAGTTCCGACATCCGCGTGTCGAGTGACTGGAACGCGTCCGAGGTGTGGCTCACGACGCGCCCGACGCGGTCGCTCACCTGCCGGCTTTCGTCGATTTCGGCCACCGACTGACCGACGATGTGGCGGATGGTCCTGGCCGCATCCTCGCTGCGCTGCGCCAGGGCGCGCACCTCCTGTGCCACCACCGCAAACCCGCGCCCGGCGCTGCCCGCCCGGGCCGCCTCGACCGAGGCATTCAGCGACAGCAGCTTGGTCTGGAAGGCCACGGTCTCGACCAGCCCGATCACGCGGGTGATCTCGCGGCTGCGGGACTGCATCTGTGCCATGCGCTGCCCCAGGCCGGACATCGCCTGGCGGCTGCGCTGGGCATCGACCCGCAGTCCGCGGACCTGCTCGGCCGCGGCCTCGACGCCTTCGGCGCACTGGCCGAGCGCGGCATCGAAGGTGCGGATCAGCTGTGTGCCTTCCGCGATGCCCTCCACCATCTGGCGGCTGCTGTCCTGCAGGCCACGCTGCTGCGCGTGCATCTCCTCGGTCTGGTGGGCCATGGACGTCACGCTGCGGTCCAGCGTCTCGAAGATCCGGGACATGCCGCTGGCAGACTGCCCGAGGGTGTTCAGCGCCTGGCCAATCTCGTCCTGTCCCCAGCCACGCGGGCGAATGGACAGGTTGCCGCGGCCGATTTCGCCCAGTTGCAGGCACAGCGTGGCCAGCCCACCCGACATCACCCGGTGCAGGCACACCATCAGATACAGCCCGAGCAGGGTCAGCAGCAGGAAGACCGCGGCGCGGCCGATCAGGCGTTCGTTGTGCTGCTGGTAGCCGGCCTGGATGCGGGTGCCCATGGCGTCCAGCGCCAGCGTCTGGAGCCGGGCACTGGCCTCGACCGCATCCGCCACCTTGCGCGCAAAGGACGGTGCATCGATCTCGCTGCGCAGCGCCAGTTCGCTGCCCGGCGCCACCGCGGCGATGCGCAGCAGCGCATCGGTGGTCTTGAGGAAGGCCTGCAGGCGCGCCATGAGGCGCTCCGCCTCGCCCGGATCGATCAGCCGCTGGTCGCGCACGTACTCGAACATCGGCTGCGACTGGTCGAGCAGCAGCTCCGACCGGGCCATCAGCAGACCCATGTCCCGGACCTTGACCTCGTTGGCCGGCTCGGCATAGAGCCGCAAGCCGATGCGCCCGAGCCGGCTGATGTTGGCCATCAGCTGGAACTGCGGGTCTGCCAGCCCGCTGCGCAGCATCTTGACGCCGACATCGGCGTCCAGTACCAGCGCCCGGTCGGTGGACAGCGCCAGGCGCAAGGCCTGCAGATCCCGCGCATAGGCGATCACCGCGATCCACCGCGGCGACGGGGTGCCGGGGATGGCCGCCGGCGTGTCGTCGTCCAGGTGCGCCAGCATGGCGTCCCGGCTGGTGTGGAGCTTGCGGGCCATGTTTTCCATCGCGGCCGCGCTCCCCGGAGCGCCGTACCGGGTGTCCAGTGCGTCCTCCAGCGCCTTGTACTGTGCGGCCTCCTGCTGGCGCAGCACCGGCAGCTGGTCGGCAGGGAGATGCTGCTCCCGGCGCAGCATCTGCTGGAACAGGCCGTCGAGCGTGAGGTTCAGCTCCGTCAGCGCCTTGTACTGGCCGAAACTGCTGGTGGCTCCGAGGTGGAGCGCGTGGCGCTCGCGCCACAGCTCCAGCGTGTCGTGGATCAGCAGGCCACCGGGCAGCATCAGCGCCAGCGCCACCAGGGCGGTCTTGTGCGCCATGCGCAGGTTGCGCAGCAGGCTGATGCCCAGCGACCAGCCCGCGTGGTGGCCCCAGACCGTGTGCTGCAGCATCGCCAGGATGGCCTGCTGCCGGGTCCACCAGTGCCGTGCGGCGACAGGCAAGGACATGCCCCTCGGCGCGGCGGCGGTGCTCATGTCGTCGGCGGCCATCCCGATCCTCTCGTGCGCTGGTGCTTCATCCGGTCCTGGTCCCTGGTCCTGGTCCTGCTGCAGGCGTTATCGGCACACCGCGGCCCCGCTTGATCATAGGCAACCCCCGACCCCGCCACGCCCGAAGAAGGTGCCGCATCACCGCCTTATCCGGGGCTGGACACCCCTGGGAATTCCCGACACTCGAAGGCACCTCCTGCTGTCCAGAGAACCCGCATGCCTTCCAAGTCGTCGACGTTGCCCGGTGCTGCCGATCCGACCGCCCACCCGGGTCGTCCGGGTCCATGGCGGGCGGCCGCCGCATCGGCGCTCGCCGCGGCGGCCGGTGCCGCCGGCCTGTACCTGGGCGGATGGCCTGCCGCCGCCGCGGTGGTGGTCGCCGTCGGTCTGGCGGGTGTGCGACCGGCCACCGCGGCGCGACCCGGTCACACCGGCGGGCACCGGGTCCGCAGCGCCGATGGCGCACGCCTGACCGAGCCGGTGGTGGCGGGCTGGCATCTGCAGCTCGGCGACACCCAGCGCACCAGCCACCAGTCCCGGCGCGCACTCGAGGCCCGCATCGTGGCGCTCGGGCAGCAGCTGGAGTCGGTGCTGAACCTGCATGTCACCACGTCGGCGGCAGCCCCGCTCACCGAGGACCTCATGGGGCGCCACCACGCCATCGTCGACGAACTGCTGCGCCACAGCCGGTCGGCCGCGCGCCTCCGGCTGGACACGGTATCGGCTGCCCGCGCCATGCTGGAAGCGCTGGACGCACTGAACACCCTCGCACGGGAGGTGCAGACCATCAGCCGCGCCACCCACCTGCTGGCGCTGAATGCCTCGGTCGAGGCGACACGGGCCGGAGAACGCGGCGGCGGCTTTGCCGTGGTGGCGCAAGAGGTGCGGCAGCTGGCCGCCCAGTCCCGCCAGGCCGGCATCCGCATCGCCCGGCAGGTCGGACAGATGCAGGCACCGCTGGACGCCATCATGCAGCGTTCCGGGCGCGAGGACATCGACCCCGACGCACCGGAAGCGGACTGTGCCACCCTCACCGAGGAGCAGGCGCGCCGCCTCGTGCGGGCCATTGCCGGCGAGGTCGGAGATGTGCGCCGCGACGCTCGCGGACTCCACGAGGAATGCCTGCAGCTGCAATCCCAGCTGATGTTGCTGCGGGGAGACCTGAAGGAGCTGGACCGGTCCCGCCCGGGCGTGGACAGCCTGCTGCAGGACATGCAGCGCCTGCGGCAGTGTCTGCTGGGCGCCGAGGATCCTGCCGCCGGATCGGCCGAAGACTGGCTGGCGCGCCTGCGTGCCGACATCGATGCAGGCCAGCGCGAGCACGCCCGCCAGGCGAGCCTCTGACATGGGCCTCGACGCCGAAATCATCGCCGCCGCACGGGCCGGCTTCATGGAGGAGGCACAGGACAACCTGCGCCAGCTGGAGCAGGACCTGCTGCGCATGGAACAGGATCCGGGCGATCTGGAGGCGGTGCATGGCGCCTTCCGCGCCGCGCACACGCTCAAGGGGGGCGCGGGCATGTTCGGGCTGGACGCCATCGTGCGCCTGACCCATGCGCTGGAAAGCACGCTCGACGCCCTGCGCGATGGCAGCCAGACGCTCACCGAGGGCAACATGGCCGCCTTGCTGGCCGGCGCCGACGAACTCGGGGAGCTGGTGGCCGCGCTGCCGGATGGCCCGAATGCACCCGGTGCCACGGACACCCCCGACGAGCCACGCTGGCGCCTGAACCTCCGCATGGGCCTCGACGCCCTGCGCAACGGCCTGGATCCGCTGTCGTTCATCCGCCATCTCGGCACGCTCGGCACGCTGTGCGCGGTCCGCACACACCCCGACCGCGTGCCGACGCTGGAGACACTCGACGCCGAGAGTTGCTGGCTCGACTTCGAGATCCTGCTGCAGTCCGATGCGCCGCGCCATGCCATCGCCGACGTGTTCGACTTCCTGCAGGACGACTGCACGCTGGAGATACAACCCGAAGCAGCCGTCCGGTCACCGGCACGGACCCCGGACGCACCACTCCCCTCGCCGGACACCAGCCCCCCGGCCGATCGGCGCCCGGCCGAAGAGGGCCGCTTCATCCGTGTCCGCGCGGACAAGCTGGACCGGCTGGTCGACCTGATCGGCGAACTGGTCATCGCCGGATCGGGCGCCGGCAATGCCGCCCGGGAAAGCCGCCACGCCCGCTGCATCGAGACCGCGCAGCGCGTGCACGAGCTGGTGCAGTCCGCCCGGGACGGCGCGCTGGCGCTGCGCATGGTGCCGATCGGGCAGACCTTCAGCCGCTTCCAGCGCGTCGTGCGCGACGTGTGCAAGACGCTGGGCAAGGAGGCGGCGCTGCAGATCCTCGGCGGGGACACCGAGCTCGACCGTGCGCTGGTCGACGCCATCGCCGACCCGCTGATGCACCTCGTGCGCAACAGCCTGGACCACGGCCTGGAGTCACCCGACGAGCGCAGTGCCAGCGGAAAGCCGGCGCGCGGGCAGCTCTGCCTGCAGGCCTACCAGGAGGCCGGCAGCGTGGTGCTGGAGGTCCGTGACGATGGCCGGGGCCTCGACCGCCACCGCATTCTCTCGAAGGCCATCGAGCGCGGGCTGATCGCACCCGAGGCGGTGCTCGACGACGCGCAGGTGCACGCGCTGCTCTTCGAACCCGGCTTCTCCACCGCCGAGCAGGTCACCGACCTGTCGGGCCGCGGCGTCGGCATGGACGTGGTGCGCCGGCAGGTCGAAGCGCTGCGCGGCCAGATCCATCTGACCAGCACGCCCGGCCAGGGCACGGCGGTGCAGATCCGCCTGCCGCTGACGCTGGCCATCATCGACGGCTTCCTGACCCGGGTCGGCAGCGTGGGCTACGTGCTGCCGCTCGACATCGTCGCCGAGTGCATCGAAACGCCGTCCGGGCTGCAGGCCGGGCCGCACCGGGACAGCGGCTGCCTCGACCTGCGTGGTCAGGTGCTGCCCTTCCTCGATCTGCGCGCCTGCTTCGGTCACGGCGGCGAACGCCCGGCGCGACAGAGTCTGGTGGTCGTGCGCTGCAACACCGGCCGGGTCGGCCTGCTGGTGGACCGCCTGCTCGGTGAACACCAGACGGTCATCAAGCCGCTGGGGCCGCTGTTCCGCCACCTGCCCTGCCTGGCTGGATCGACCATCCTCGGCAACGGCGAGGTGGCCCTGATCCTGGATGTTCCGGCTCTCGCCCGCCTGCACACCGACTCCCCCCGCCCGTCGACGTCCACGCCAACGTCAGCGCACCGTCTCGCATCGGAATCCCCATGACCCCCGCACGGACCTCGCTGATCTCGCTGCTGTTCGCCCCCGTCACCACGGTGACCCGACCGATGCGCATCTCGGTCAAGCTCGGGCTGGTCGTCGCGGTGCTGCTGCTGCCACTGGCCCTGCTGATGGCGACGGTGGTGCGCCGGGAAGGCCGCACGGTCGAAGCCGTCCGGCTGGAGCTGTCCGGGATTCCCGTCGCGCACGAACTGGTCGATGTGGTGGATCTGCTGCGGACCTACCAGAGCGGCCGGACGCTGCTCTCCACCGTGCCCGCGGCACGCGCTCCGCTGGACGAGACCCGCAGCGCACTGCTCAAGGCCGTGACATCGATGGACAGCCTGATCGCGACTTCCGGTCTGGACCTGGCCGTCGCCTGGACCGGTCTGCGCGAGCACCTGCTGCGCGACACCCGCGACACCCACGACGCAGCACCCGGTTCCGCGGAGCACAGCGGACATCGACCGCAGGATGCAGTCATCCGCGAAACCCAGGCCCTCATCGGTCTGGTGGCCGAAAGGAGCGGGCTGCTGCTGGATCCGGAGCCGGCGACCTTCCTGCTCATGGACCTGACCTTCGAGCGCATGTCCGGCCATGTCGCCGCCCTGTCGGAGCTGCGTGACACCGCCGTGCAGGCGCTGGGGCGCGGCAGCTGGCAGCCCGGTGACACCGTGGCCCTCGCCATCGCCAGACGCCAGTTCGAGGACAGCCGGATCAGCGTGCAGGCCCGGCTCGATGCCCTGGAGCGCGCGGGCGAGAAACCCGCTCCCGGCTGGAAGGAGGTCGGCACCAGCGCGGACCGCTACCTCGCCCAGATCGAGGCCATGGCCACCGCTGGCGGACCGCTGCGGGGCGATCCGCTGGCCATGCTGCGCAGTGGCAACGAACTGCTGGACAAGCTCGATGCGGTCCACAACCAGGCGATCCACCGGCTGCAGGAGCTGCTGGTGCAGCGCCATGCACAGCTGGTGCAGCACCGCAATCTGATGGCGGTCGCAGCCGCCTCGGGGGTGCTGCTGGCCCTGTATCTGTCGATCGGCATCACCCGTTCGATGCGCCGCACGGCGCAGTTCATCGGCGGCTGCGCGGCAGCCGTGGCCCGCGGCGAACTCGCAGACAGCGCGGTCGTCCGTGGCAACGATGAACTGGCCGACATCGCCCGCTCCTTCGAGACCGTCCGGATCACGATGCGCACGCTGCTGGCCGAACTGCGCCACCTGTCGGACGCGCATGCCCGCGGCCAGATCGACGTCTTCATCGATCCGGCCCCGTTCCAGGGCGAATACCGCCAGGTGGCCGAACTGGTCAATGCCACGGTGCGGGACCACATCGGTGTGCAGCGCCAGGCGCTCGACGTCGTCAGCGCCTTCGGACGGGGACAGTTCGAGGCCCCCCTCGCCCCGCTGCCCGGCCAGAAGGTCTTCATCAACCAGGCGATCGAGGAGGTCCGCAGCCACCTGCAGGCCCTGATCAGCGACACCGACGGCCTGGTGCGGGCCGCCGTGGCGGGCAAGCTCGACGCGCGGGCCGACGCCCGGCGCCACGAAGGCGATTTCCGCCGGATCGTCGAGGGCATCAACCAGACGCTCGACGCCATCGTCACGCCGCTGAACGAGGTCCGCGCCGCAATGACCGGCGTGGAAGCCGGGGACCTGACACGCCAGGTGGAGGGCCACTACCAGGGCGCCTTTGCCGAGCTGCAGCGGGCCGTGAACACCACCGTGATGCGCCTGGCGTCCACGCTGGCGGACGTGAGCCTGGCGGCGCAGGCGCTCAGCGTGGCGGCACACCAGGTGTCCAGCACCTCGCAGGCGCTGTCGCACTCGGCCTCGGAGCAAGCCGCCAGCGTCGAGGAAACCACCGCGTCGCTGCTGCAGATGGCGGGTTCGATCCGCCAGAACTCCGCCAGCGCGGCCACCACCAACGAGATGGCGGCCGAAGCCTCGCGCGAGGCGCGTGATGGCGGCAGCGCCGTCAGCCGCACGGCGGAAGCCATGACCCTGATCGCCTCGAAGATCTCGATCATCGACGACATCGCCTACCAGACCAACCTGCTGGCACTCAACGCCGCCATCGAGGCCGCTCGCGCGGGCGAGCACGGCAAGGGCTTCGCCGTGGTGGCCGCCGAGGTGCGCAAGCTGGCCGAGCGCAGCCAGATCGCCGCGCAGGAGATCGGCCAGCTCGCGGGCTCCAGCGTCAAGCTGGCGGAGCAGGCAGGTGCGGTGCTGGCACGCATGGTGCCCGGCATCGCGCACACCAGCCGGCTGGTGCAGGACATCTCGACCGCCTCGGGCGAACAGGCCGAAGGCGTCCAGCAGATCACCACCGCCATGCACCACCTCAACACCACCACCCAGCAGAACGCCGCCGCCTCCGAGGAGCTGTCGGCCACGGCCGAGGAGCTGTCCGGCCAGGCCCTGGCGCTGCAGGACATGATGGCCAGCTTCCGGCTGACCCGCTCAGAACCGCAGCCGCAGTCGCAGCCCGGCAAGGCCCGCCCCCCTGCGCATTCGAACCACGACCGCAGCCCCCGCGCGGCGCGTCCGCAGTCCATCCCGCCCGGCAGACGCAACGCCGTGGACGACACCCAGTTCAGCACCTTCTGACTCTGACGGGCCTTTGCAGCCTGTGCGACCAAGGCGACCATGACCATGCTTTCCAAGAACTCCTTCCAGGCCGTGACCACGATGTTCCGGCAGGTCTCGGGCATCCAGCTCTCCGATGCCAAGCAGGCCCTCGTCGCAGGCCGCCTGCAGAAACTCGCCCAGGCCCGCGGCGTGCGAGACGTCGATGCCTATGTCGAACTGCTGATGCGCGAGGGCGACGCGCAGGAACTGGTCAAGGTGGTGGACAAGCTGACCACCAACGAGACCTACTTCTTCCGCGAGCCGCAGCACTTCGAGCACCTCAAGCGCATGCTGGCCGAACGGCGAGCCGGAGCGGCGGGGGGCGATTTCCGGGTCTGGAGTGCGGCGAGCTCCTCCGGCGAGGAGGCGTACAGCATCGCCATGGTGCTGGGCGAGCATTTCGGGCTCAGGGGCTGGCAGGTGATCGGCACCGATCTGTCGACCGCGATGGTGGACACCGCCCGGCGTGGCCTCTACCCGCTCGAACGCGCCCGCCTGACCCCCACGCCACTGCTCAAGCGCTGGTGCCTGAAAGGCCATGGCGACAACACCGGCAAGCTGATGGTGGCGCCGGAGCTGCGCCAGCTGGTGCGCTTCGAATGCGCCAACCTGACCCGAACGCTGCCCGAGATCGGCCAGTTCGACCTGGTCTTCCTGCGCAACGTGCTCATCTATTTCGACAACCCCGGCAAGGCCGACATCGTCAAGCGGGTGCTGACACGGCTCAAGCCGGACGGACTGCTGTTCACGGGACACGCCGAGTCGATCGCCAACCTCGGCATCCCCACCGTGGCGGTGGCGCCTGCCGTCTATCGCCACGCCTGAGTCAATCGAGAGCACCGACAGCGTGGCACAGCATCTCTTCCTCATCGACCCAGCGGCCGTCGGGCGGCTGCATCTCCAACAGTCGCTGACGGCGGCGGGATTCGAGATCATGGGCACCGCGGCAGACCCCGGATTCGCCTGGCCCAAGCTGCAGGCCCGGTGGCCGGACGTCATCGTGTTCGACATCGAGTGGCCACGGCTCGACGTGGCCGGCTTCCTGAAACGTGTCCACGCAGAACGGCCGACCCCTGTCGTGGTCTGCGCCGCCCACCTGACCCTGGCAGATCCGGTCGTCCAGACCGCCCTCGCCGCGGGCGCCGCGGCCTTCGCCGTGCGGCGCTCGCCGACGGCGGCACGGGCAGCCGCGGCGTCAGGCAGGGGGGACGATTCGGACCAGACGCTGATCTCCGCCGTGCGCCAGGCGGCACGCACGCCAGCCCCGGCCTTGCTGGCACGCGCAGCACCACCGGCACACCTGCCCGCGCCGCTCACGGCACCTGCGCCGCTCCACACGAACGCGCCGCCACCGGCCACCGCGCGGAGCAGCACGGGCCGCCCTGCCAGCCGCATCGTCGCGATCGGCATCTCGACGGGCGGCGTCCAGTCCATCGAAGCCGTGCTGCGCCATCTCGGACCGGACACACCCGGCATCGTGCTGGTCCAGCACATGCCCGAGAAGTTCACGGCGTCGTTCGCAGCGCGGCTGAACAGCCAGTACACGCTGGAGGTGCTGGAAGCCCGCGATGGCGACGCGGTGCTCGACGGACGGGTGCTCATCGCGCCCGGGGGCAAGCAGATGACCTTGCGCCGACAGGGTGGCCAGTACACGGTGGAGGTCCGGGACGGACCGCCGGTCAACCACCACCGGCCTTCGGTGGACGTGCTGTTCTCGTCGGTGGCGCGCTGTGCAGGCCGCCATGCCGTGGGCATCATCATGACCGGCATGGGGGGCGACGGTGCCCGCGGCCTGCTGGAAATGCGCGAGGCCGGCGCCTCGACTGCGGCACAGGACGAGGCCAGCTGCATCGTCTTCGGCATGCCCGCCGAGGCGATCAAGCTGGGCGCCGTCCAGGACGTGCTGCCCCTGGGCCGCATTGCCGACTGGATTTCCAGCACAGGCAGTCGGTCACTGGTCGCCAGAACGTAACAACATGAAACTAGAATGTGCGCCGATGATGCGCACGTTCTGCCCTGACTCCCGTTTCCGTTTCGCCCGCACCCCGGGCCACCACAGCGCGTGGAGGGGCTGGTGGCAACGCTGGTGGCAGATCCCGGTCCTGGTGCTGCCAGCCTGTCTGGTCAGCACCGCGCTGCAGGCACAGCCCCACCTGCCCGTGTCCTGCATGCTGGCGACACAGCCCCCCGCGCAGCTGACCGACCTGCTCGACGAGGCCTTGTGTGCCGACGCGCGCACCCGCCTGGCCTGGCAGCAGATCCAGCTCCAGTCCGCCCGTCTGGACGCCCAGCTGGCCAGCGCGCGCCCGGAGCTGAACCTGCGGCTGGAGACCGGCCGGGAATCCGGCGCCCTGGCCGCCAGCAGCGGCCACAGCCGCACGGCCACACTGGAGCTGGGCTGGCTGCTGCTGGACGGCGGTCGCCAGGAAGCGGCCACCCGCGCCGCCCGGCTGGCGGTCACCGAGGCGATGGCGCAACGCGACACGGCCTTCCAGTCCGTGCTGCTGGACACCGCGCAGGCTTACCACGCCGTCCTCGATGCGCAGCAGGCCCTGCAGGCACGACAGGCCTTGCAGGACATGCTCGCCGCGCTGCAACCCGACCTGCAGCAGCGCCACCGCAGCGGCAAGGCCGAACACACGGCGCTCCTGGAGCTGCGCCAGGCCCGCACGCGCAACCAGATCAGTCTGCGCGACAGCGCGCTCGCACTCACCGTGGCCCGCGCCCGCCTGTCGGCGCTGACCAGCCGCGCCCCGGACACCCCCTGGCCAGCGCTGGCGGACACCGCCGCACCGGAGCCGGACACCACCGCGTTCACCGCGGTCGACGGGATCGAGCGCAGCCTGTCGCAGGCCCTCGACGACCACCCGGAACTGGCCGCAGCACGGGCACGCATCGGCGTCGCCCGCGCCGCGCTGGACCAGGCGGAGCGCGCCGGACGACCGACCCTCGGCCTGAGCCATGCGCTCGGCCGTGGCCGACGCACCGGCGAGACCGCTGACGGCACCCCGGTGTCCGGCTCCGCTCGCCAGACCACGCTGACTCTGACCTGGCCGCTGTTCGATGGCGGTGTCCGCCAGGCACAGCGCCAGGCGGCCAGCGTGGAGCACGCCACGGCCCGGACCGCACTCGAAGACCAGCGCCAGCGGCTCGCGGTCAGCGTGTGGGAGGCCTACCAGGAATGGCGCACGGCGGCGGCCGTGCAGACCGAGTACCAGGATCTGGTCCGACTTGCCCGCGGTCTGCTGTTCGCCGAAACGGCACGCTACCAAGGCGGGGACGAGGACGCCAGTCTGGCGGACCTGCTGACCGCCCGGCAGGACTGGACAGACGCGCAGATCGAGCAGCAGCAGGCCAGCTCGCGCCAGCGGCTGTCCCGCTGGCGCCTCGCCGCCAGCCTGGGGCGGCTGGAACGGGGCGCACTGCGCCCGACAGACGCGCCAGGGCGTCTTGCAGCAGCGCCAGTCCCCGCGGCCGTGCCGGCCGCACGCCCGACACTCCCGCCGACCCGCCCGGTCAGCGGCGGCTGCCAGCCCGGCACGCTCGGACAAGGCGACGCCTGGTGCGTGCCACGCTGAGCGTGGCCTCGGCACCGTTCTGGCGCCGAACAACCCCACTCCTCCATTTTACATAAGGTTACATTTAGGCGAATTTCTGATACTGCCAGTCCACCACCTCAGCAAGGAATGGACATGACCGGCCCCACCGTCAACGCCAGCACCAACACCAACGACCGCTCGGTTTTCCTGCGCCGCGAATCGGCGGCGCGCGGGTATTGCCGCCGCTTCGACACCGTCTTCACCTCGGCCCGCGGCAGCCTGATGCGCGACGAGGCGGGGCGCGAGTACATCGACTTCCTGGCCGGCTGCGCCGCACTGAACTACGGCCACAACGACCCGGCCATGCGCGAAGCCCTGCTGGCGCACATCGGCGCGGACGGCCTGGCGATGGGGCTGGACCTGCACTCCACCGCCAAGCGGGCCTTCCTCGACACCTTCGAGTCGGTGATCCTGAAGCCGCGCGGCCTGCCGCACCGGGTCCAGTTCACCGGGCCGACCGGCACCAACGCGGTCGAGGCCGCGATGAAGCTGGCCCGCAAGGTCACCGGGCGCCACAACATCATCGCCTTCACCAACGGCTACCACGGCGTGACGCTCGGCGCGCTGGCGGCCACGGGCAGCGCGTACAACCGCATGGGCCTGCCGCTGTCGGGCGTGACGCGGGTGCCCTTCGACGGCTACATGGGGTCGGACATGGACAGCGCGGCATTGCTGGCGCGGCTGCTGGACGACCCGTCGAGCGGCGTGGACGCGCCCGCGGCCATCCTGCTGGAGACGGTGCAAGGCGAAGGGGGCCTCAACGCCGCCTCCCCAGGTTGGGTGCAGCGCATCGCCGCCCTCGCCCGCCAGCACGGCGCGCTGCTGATCGTGGACGACGTGCAGGCCGGCTGTGGCCGCACCGGCAGCTTCTTCAGCTTCGAGCCGATGGGCATCGTGCCGGACCTGGTGGCGATGTCCAAGTCGCTGTCGGGCTTTGGCCTGCCGATGGCGCTGGTGCTGATCCACCCGGACCACGACCAGTGGCGCCCGGCCGAACACAACGGCACCTTCCGCGGCAACACCCACGCCTTCGTCACCGCCACCGCCGCGCTGCAGACCTACTGGCGCGAACCCGGCTTCGAAGCAGAGATCGCCCGCCGGGCCGCGCTGACCCACGCCCACCTGGAGCGCATCGGCCGCGAGGTGCCGGGCTCGGTCCTCAAGGGCCGCGGGATGATGCAGGGCCTTGACGTCCACAGCGGCGACCTGGCCGGACAGGTCTGCAGCCTGGCCTTCGCACGCGGGCTGGTGATCGAGACCTCGGGCGCCCACGACCAGGTGCTCAAGGTGCTGGCACCACTGAACACGCCGCTGCCACTGCTGGAGCAGGGCCTGTCGATCCTGCACGGCGCCGTCACCGACACGCTGGCGACTTCGCTGCGCCACGCCGCCTGAGCCGATGGACCTCGCCCACCCGTCGCCCACCCTCCTGCAGCAGCCCGCCGCCGACCACCACCTGCGCTGGCAACCCGGCGAGCGGCTGCACCACCTCTTCGAAGCCCGCTGTGACGCGCTCGCCCGCGAGGGCCGCGCCGACCGCGTCGCCCTGTGCAGCGAAGAGGCCACGCTGACCTACGCCGACCTCGACCGCCGCGCCAACCGGCTGGCGCGGCACCTGCTGGCCACCGGTGAGGTGCGGCCCGGCGACCGGGTGGCGCTGCTGTTCGACAAGTCGGTCCACAGCCACATCGCGATGCTGGCGGTGCTCAAGCTGCACGCGGCGTATGTCCCGCTCGACCCGGGGTTCCCCGACGACCGCTGCGCCTTCATCTGCGAGGACGCCGGCGTACGCCGGGTGCTGAGCGTGTCGCGCTACGCCGAGCGGCTGGCGGCATTGCCGGTGCCGGGGCTGTGCGTGGACCAGCTCGCCTGTGACACCTCGGGCGAGCGGCTGAGCGCGCAGGAGCTGGCCGACACCCTGCCGGACGGCGCCGGATGCGACAACCCGCTGTGCTACGTCATCTACACCTCCGGCTCGACCGGGCGGCCCAAGGGCGTGCCGATCGAGCAGGCGCAGATCTGCAACTTCGTGCGCGTCGCCACCGAAACCTACGGCTACCGGCCGGACGATCAGGTGTACCAGGGCCTGACGATGGCCTTCGACTTCGCGGTCGAGGAGACCTGGGTGCCGCTGTGCGTCGGCGCGACGCTGCACCCGAACCAGAGCAGCACCAGCCTGCTCGGCGAAGACCTGGCGCGTTTCCTCGTCGCGCGGCGCATCACGGCGCTGTGCTGCGTGCCGACGCTGCTGGCGACGATCGAGGCGGACCTGCCCGACCTGCGGCTGCTGATCGTCTCGGGGGAAGCCTGCCCGCGCGACCTCGTGCAGCGCTGGGCCACGCCGACGCGGCGCATGCTCAACGCCTATGGGCCGACCGAGACGACGGTCACCGCGACGCTGGAGGTGCTCGATCCCGCGGCGCCGGTGGTGACGATCGGCCGGCCGCTGCCGACGTACACGGTGCTGATCCTGGCGCCGGACGAGCGGCGGGTGCTGCCGCTGGGCGAGGTCGGCGAGATCGTGATCGCGGGCGTCGGCGTGGCGCAGGGTTACCTCAACCGGCCGGACCAGACGGCGCGGGCCTTCATCGACGACTTCATCGGCGTGCAACCGAACCCGTCCGGCCGCCTCTACCGCACCGGCGACCTCGGCCGGCTGCGCGACGACGGCCGCGTCGAGTACCTCGGCCGCATCGACACGCAGGTCAAGATCCGCGGCTACCGCATCGAGCTGTCCGAGATCGAGTCGGTCTTGATGCAGCAGGACGGCGTACGCCAGGCGGTCGTGCAGCCCCACGCCTTCGCGCCGGGGGCGGTCGAGCTGGTCGCTTACTACACGCTGCGGCCGGGCCATGCCGGGGTCGATCCGCAAGCGCTGCGCCGACGCCTGCGCGAGCAGTTGCCGGCGTTCATGGTGCCGAGCTGCTACGAATGTCTGGCCGAGATGCCGATGCTGGCCAGCGACAAGGCCGACCGCAAGTCGCTGCCCCCACCGACCGGCCGCCTGCCCGCCGAGTCCGCGGCCGAGGACGACCCGCCCGACGGCCCGACCGAACAGGCCATCGCCGCGACGCTGGCCGCCGTGCTGCAGCTCGACCAGGTGCCCGCGGGCGCGCACTTCTTCGACGACCTCGGCGCCAACTCGCTGCTGATGGCGGGGCTGGGCGCGCGGCTGCGGCGCACGCTGGACCGGCCGGCGCTGTCGATGGCCGACCTCTACCAGCACCCGTCGGTGCGGCTGCTGGCCCGGCACCTGGACGCCACGGCGGCCCGGGCCGATGCGGCACCGTCCCCGACCACCTCCGCCACCGCGGCGCCCCACCACGCCCACCGCCTCGCCTACCTCGGCTGCGGCGTGGCACAGGTGCTGATGGTGCTGGCCTACGCGGCGGCCCAGTTCTGGCCGATGCTGGCGGGGCTGGACTGGCTGCTGGCAGAGACCGACCCGCTGCGCGCCTTCGGGCGGGCGATCGTGCTGGGCGCCGGGCTCTGGGTCTGGGCGGTGGCGCTGCCGGTCGTGCTGAAGTGGATCTTGATCGGCCGCTGGACGGTGCGCGAATTCCCGGCCTGGGGCACCACGTACCTGCGCTTCTGGGCGGTGCGCCAACTGCTGCGCTTCAACCCGGTCGTGCTGTTCGCGGGCTCGCCGCTGTACAGCGCCTACCTGCGCCTGCTGGGGGCGCGCATCGGCCGCCGCGTGCTGGTGGCAACGCCGCTGATGCCGGTCTGCACCGACCTGATCGACATCGGCGACGACAGCGTCATCGGCCGCCATGTCCTGCTCAACGGCTACCGCGTCGAGGCGGGCCGGGTGCGCACGGGCGCGGTCACGATCGGCCGGGGCTGCTTCATCGGCGAATCCACCGTGGTCGACATCGACACCGCGATGGGCGACGGCAGCCAACTCGGCCACAGCTCGGCGCTGCTGCCCGGCCAGCGCGTCGCCGCCGGTCAGCGCGCCCACGGCTCCCCCGCCCAGCCGACCGACACCGACTACCGGCGCGTGCCCGACGGCGCGCCGCCCGGGCGGTGGCGGCTCGCGCTGTTCTCGCTGGCGCAGCTCGGGTGGCTGGGGCTGGTGTCGCTGCCGTTGCCGCTGTGGGCGCTCTACCTGGTCAGCAGCGAACAGGGCCAGCGGCTGGAGGAACGTTTCAGCCTGCACCTGCTCGGCCACGCGCACCCGAGCCACTGGGACGCGCTGGGGCTGGTGGCCCTCGTCGGGGCGGGCGGGCTGCTGGCGGGCGCGGCGGTTTGGGCGCTGGTGATGGTGACGCTGCCGCGCTGGCTGTCAGGGCTGCTGACGCCGGGCCGGGTCTATCCGCTCTACGGGCCGCACTACCTGCTGCTGCAGTGGATCACCGCCTGGAGCAACTCGAAGTTCCACAACGCGTTGGCGGGTGACAGCCAGTACGCCACCAGCTGGCTGCAGGCGATCGGCTACCGCATGCCCGCGCTGGAGCAGACCGGCTCGAACTTCGGCATGAGCCAGACCCACGACGTGCCGACGCTGTGTACCTTCGGCAGCGGCACGATGGTCTCGGACGGCCTGCTCGTCAGCAACACCGACCTGTCGGCCGGGCAGTTCCGGGTCGGGCATGCCGAGATCGGCGCGCGCAACTTCATCGGCAACGGCGTGCTGTTCCCGGCGGGCGCGCGCACGGGCGACAACTGCCTGCTGGCCACGCGGACGATGGTGCCGATCGACGGACCGCTGCGCGAGAACGTCGGGCTGCTGGGCTCGCCGTGTTTCGAGATCCCGCGCTCGGTGCTGCGCGACCAGCCGGATGCGCGGCTGCTCGACCCGGTCTGGCGCGCCGACGCACTGCGGCGCAAGCGGCATTCGAACGGGCTGACGATGGCGCTGTTCCTGACCGCTCGGGCCGGCGGTGCGGCGCTGGCGGCGGTTGTGTTTTATGGCGCCTATGTCGGGCTGCCGCTGCCGGGGGCGCTGTCGCTGGCGGTCGGCTCGGTCGCGGCGCTGGCGGTGCAGGTGCTCTGGTTCATCGGGGTGGACCGGGCCAGCCTGCTCGGGCGGGCGCTGGAGCCACGCACCGACGCGGTCCTGGACCCCGCGTTCTGGCGCCACGAACGCTTCTGGAAACTCGGGCTGGCCGGCGATAGCGTGCTGATGGCGCTGCTGCGCGGCACGCCGTTCATGGGGCTGGTGTGGCGAGCGCTGGGGGTGCGGGTCGGGCGGCAGTTGCTGGACGACGGCGGCTCGATCACCGAGAAGACCCTCACCACGCTGGGCGACCACGCCACGCTGGGCGAGACGGCGCTGATCCAGGGCCATTCGCTGGAGGACGGGCTGTTCAAGTCCGACCACATCCGGCTGGGCGACGACGTGACGCTCGGCACGCGGGCCTTTGTCCACTACGGCGTGGTGGCGGGGGACCGGGTGGTGTTCGACACCGACACCTTCCTGATGAAAGGCGAGCAGCCCGCGCCAGACTCGCGCTGGCACGGCAACCCGGCGCGCCCGGTCACCGGCTGAGCCGCGCCCGCGCCGCTTCGTACTCGCGCCGCAGCCGCGCCACCCGCTCGGCGGCGGGCACGACGGCGTCCACCGCGCCGATGCCCTGCCCGCAGCCCCAGATGTCCTTCCACGCCTTCTTCGCGTCGCCGCCGAAGTTCATCTTGGTCGGGTCGCTTTCGGGCAGGTTGTCCGGGTCGAGGCCGGCGGCGCGGATCGACGGCTTCAGGTAGTTGCCGTGGACGCCGGTGAACAGGTTGCTGTAGACCACGTCGTCGCTGTTGCCGTCCACGATCGCCTGCTTGTACGCCTCGCTCGCCCGCGCCTCCTCGGTGGCGATGAAGGCCGAGCCGATGTAGGCGAAGTCGGCGCCCATCGCCTGCGCGGCCAGCACGGCGCCGCCGGTGGCGATCGAGCCGGAGAGCGCCACCGGGCCGTCGAACCACTGGCGGATTTCCTGGATCAGCGCGAACGGGCTCTTCACCCCGGCGTGCCCACCCGCGCCCGCCGCGACCGCGATCAGGCCATCGGCACCCTTCTCGATCGCCTTCTTCGCGAAGGTGTTGTTGATGATGTCGTGCAGCACCACGCCGCCCCAGGCGTGGACCGCGTCGTTCACGTCGGTGCGCGCGCCGAGGCTGGTGATGATGATCGGCACCTTGTACTTGGCGCAGACCGCCATGTCGTGGTCGAGCCGGTCGTTGCTCTTGTGGACGATCTGGTTGATGGCGAACGGGGCGGCGGGGGCGTCCGGGTGCGCGGCGTTGTAGGCGGCCAGCGTCTCGGTGATCTCGGCGAGCCAGTCGTCGAGCTGGGATGCCGGGCGGGCGTTCAGCGCGGGCATCGAGCCGACCACGCCGGCCTGGCACTGGGCGATGACGAGTTTCGGGTTGCTGATGATGAACAGCGGGGAGCCGATGATGGGCAGGGGGAGGTGGGCGAGGACGGGCGGGAGGGGCATGGGGGTCTCCTGATTTTTTGGGGCGATGGGCGGGTGGGGGCAGTGTGCCGTTTTCGGGGGCGGGGGCGTGTCGCTCAGGTGCCGAGCCGGTAGACAATGGACTTTTCGACCTCACACAAGGACGCTCCGAATGGGCACGCCATACGAACGGGACGTGGTGGCATGGGCGATGGAACAGGCCGCGCTGTTGCGGGCGGGCAAGCTCTCGGCCATCGACATTGAACACATCGCCGACGAAATCGAGGACGTTGCCAAGAGTGAGAAGCGCGAACTGGCCCGTCGGTTGTCGGCGTTGCTGGCGCACCTGCTGAGGTGGCAGCACATGCCTGGGCGCCGTTGCAGCAGTTGGACGCGTTCGATCAAGGTCCAGCGCAAGTCCATCGCCTCCGTGCTGCAGGCGGCGCCAAGCCTCACGGCCTCGCTGACTGACCCGCGCTGGGTGGAAGGCACGTGGCATGACGCTGTGGCGAAGGCGATTGACGAGACGGGGCTTGACACGTTCCCCGAGGATTGCCCGTGGTCGATCGATCAGGTGCTGTCGGCGGCGTTTTTCCCTGAGGCTTGAGACTTGACCACCACGACCACCCCCGCACGCACCGCCATCGTCCTCGGCGGCTCCGGCTCCGTCGGCGGCGCCTTGCTCCACGCCTTGTTCCACGACGAGGGTTTCGGGACCGTCATCACCCTGTCGCGCCGATCGCTGCCCGAGGCGGTCGCGCTGGCCCGCGCCACGGGTCGCCGGCTGGTGGAGAAACTCGTGCCCGACATGGCGCCGGCGTCCCTCGCCGCAGCGACCCTGGAGGTGGCGCGAGCGGTCGGCGGCGAGCTGGAAGGGTTCAGCGTGCTGGGCGTCGGCGCCGACACGGCGAAGCTCACGCTGGAGGCGCATCGCGCGGTCGATGTGGCGCTGAACGAGGCGTTCGCCCGGGCGCTGCGGGAGTCGGGCCAGGTCCGGCACCTCGCGTTCATGAGCGCCGCCGGGGCGGACCCGACAGCGAAGACCAGCGGCAGCGGCGCGGCCGGCATGGCGCGCTACAACCGCGTGAAAGGCGAGGCGGAAGAAGCCGTGCGCGCGAGCGGGCCGGCGATCGTGAGCGTGTTCCGGCCTGCGATGATCATCGGGTCGCGGCACACGCCGTGGCTGCTTGCAAAGGCGCTGCCCTTGTTTTCGTTCGTGACGCCGGGGAAGTATCGGTCGATACGGGTGGAGCAGATCGCGGGGGCGATGATCGCGGCGGCGAAGCGGCATCCGGCGACAAACGCGACGTATCACTACCCGGAAATGGCGGCGCTGATCGCGAGTGGGCGGCAGTAGTTCTCGACGCGAGAAGCACACAAGAGAACGGACCTGTCGCAATCACAGATTCCCACGCTCATGGGTGTGTCTGTTCGCACGTGCCAGGGTTGGGAGCAAGGGTGCAAGCAGCCCAGCGGGGCGGCGAGGAGGTTGCTTGCAATCGCGAGAACCAATCCGAGCGCCGTGCTGATAGTCGTAGAGAGATGATAGGCTGGAATTTGGTGAATATTCACCTAAGCGACGTGGAGGAATTCACGTCGCTTTTCCGTTTATGAAAACGTATTGTACCTCCATGCTCAGTTAGCTGACGTTGTGGCTAGACTCAGTGAATGAAAAATTTTCGTTAATTTATTCTAGGAACCTACTAGGTAGCACACCTACCCGAAATATCAGTTACTTCAACGCGAAGGAAATCAACTGAAAAATTTTAAACAGCACAAGAATCACATGCAGCTCCTTGAAAAATCAAGGGAATCAACTTATAAAAAGGTAAAACCAAAATGACGATATTTGAACTCGTGAAGATTGCACTCGACACACTTTACAAAGAAGCAACCAAAACCCATGGCAATGACGCAGACAAGGCAATTACAGAGCAGATTAAGTATCTCTCAAAAAGTTATACTCAGCTAAGTAGCAATGATCGTGAACCAGTCAACTACAAAGATCCAGCCACCCGTTTTGCCTACGTCTACAAATACGTAGCTTCTCACGGCGACTACGTTGTCCAAGTTTTGGAAGTACTTCGCCAGAAGTTGGAGGGCCGAATCTTTAAGACAGACAGCATTCGCGTTTCTTGTGTGGGTGGAGGTCCCGGGAGCGACATCATTGCACTTCTTAAATATCTCGATGAACGAAAAGCCACCGAGAAAGTAAAAAAAGTTACATGCTATCTCCTTGACCGTGAACAGGCTTGGGCAGACACATGGGTCGAACTTGATGACTCACTCCAGACAGACCTAGTCCTTCATGCCAATTTTCAGCCGCTAGATGTCACGAAACCTGAATCTTGGGCCCAGCAAAAGAAATTCTTGGAGGCAGACGTCTTCACGATGAGCTACTTCGTCTCCGAAGTTATGGCTCTTGACAAAGATGGAGTCGTCACAAAATTCTGGGAAAAACTCTTCAAAGAAGCGAAGCCAGGTGCGATCTTTATTTATGATGACAACGGACATGACACTTTCAACAGGTACTTCGACAAGCAATGGAAAGCGGCCAAACTAAATTGCCTTGTTGAAGCAACGAATGAAGATTTTTGGCCGAGGTATAATGAACAAAAGTCCGAACTCGGCGAATTTCTTAAGAAATTCGGTCAGCAGCCAAAGTTAAAGACTTCACTCACCTATCGCGTACTCCAAAAACCTTGAGCCTCGACCTCTTTCAGCCGGAACCCAGCTTAGATCGTCTTCCGCTGGAAGGGGCCGATGTTCAACTCATACCAAATTTTCTTTCTAGCGGCGAGGTTGAGTACATACTACAAGAACTGATCGAAAAAACTCATTGGCGGGCTGAAGAGTTGGTTGTTTGGGGTAAACGGTATCCTCAACCGCGGTTGGTTGCCTGGTATGGAGACTCTGGCCGAACGTACACCTACTCAGGCATTGCCATGCAGCCATTGCCGTGGACACATCGCCTTCTCGAACTGCGTTCGAGGGTCGAAGAGGCTTGCGCGGAAAGTTTCAATAGTGTTTTGTTGAACTACTACCGCAATGAGCGGGACAGCATTGGTATGCATAGTGATGACGAACCAGAACTGGGCCCCCGACCAACCATCGCATCGTTGAGCCTTGGCGAGCAGAGAGTATTCACGTTTAAGCCGCGTCGCAACCAGACACTACGTCCTGTTCACTTGCCCTTACCGTCCGGAAGCTTACTGCTGATGAAAGGAGAAACTCAGCAGAACTGGAAACATGGAATCGCAAAGACGACGAGACCCATGGGGCCAAGGATCAATCTCACCTTCCGGCAAATTGGCCTCACTCTAGGACAGAGTAGTAAAGATTTGCGGCCACTTATATCAAACGTTAGCCCTCAAGCACGCTCGATGCATAACGAATCCTCCTCTGACACACTACTAAAAATATGGCGGCAAAAAGAAATACCGATTATTCTTCGTCGAGCAAATCCTCAGCCATTACTTGCGAAAATACCATTCGCACAAAACAATTTCGAATGGCTCCGCGATGACCAGAGAAATAAGCCAGAATGGAATTCGCAATATAAGGCCTGGCAAATTCCACAAGCCTGGTTCGAGCGAACAATTCGACTTTGCTTGCGGCGCTATTCCAAGTGCTACGTGATTCAATTACACAGGGAACAGCAGGTATGCGCCCCAGCTTGCTGGAATGCCCAAGGCGCGGACTGCGAATGCTCCTGCATGGGTGAGAATCACGGCACTGGGCATCCCGGTGGTCGATGGTACGAAATTGACGAAACACTGGCTGTGTCTTGGGGTGTCCAAAAGTACGCCTGCCGCCTCTTTCGTTCCATAAGTTCCGCCTGAGTAATCCGTACGCCCAAAAACAAAACGGGCAGCCACTGCAAAGTGCCGCCCGCCCATATCAGCCCTGAAACAGCCACCCAATCAGGCGGGCTGCCCGGACCTTTCGATCAATCCACGATCAGAACGCGTCCAGCGCCATCGCACACACCGAATCCGCCCCCGCAACGATCGCATCCCGCAGCCCCGGCACCTTCACCAGAATGTGCTCCGCATAGAACTGCGCCGTGGTGACCTTGGCCTGCATGAAGGCGACGTCCTCGCCCTCGTTGATGCAGTCCTGCGCCGCCAGCAGCGCGCGGCCCATCTGCCAGCCGGCCATCAGGTTGCCGGTGAGCATCAGGTAAGGCACCGAGCCGGCATACGCGGCGTTCGGGTTGCTGCGGCCATTGGCGGCGATGAAGTCCACCGCGTCGAGGAAGGCCAGTCGCGCCGCCGTCAGGTTCTTCGCGAACGACTGGGCCGCCACGCTGTCCCGCGCCGCCAGCAGCACCTCGGTCTGCTCGATCTGCCCGGCCAGCGCCTTGGCGGTCTGCCCACCATCGCGCCCGGTCTTGCGCCCCACGAGGTCGTTGGCCTGGATGGCGGTCGTGCCTTCGTAGATGGTCAGGATCTTGGCGTCGCGGTAATACTGCGCCGCGCCCGTTTCCTCGATGAAGCCCATGCCGCCGTGGACCTGCACGCCCAGGCTCGTCACCTCCAGGCTCATCTCGGTCGAGTAGCCCTTCACCAGCGGCACCATGAACTCGTAGAAGGTCTGGTTGACCTTGCGGGTGTCGGCGTCCGGGTGGTGGTGCGCGGCGTCATACGCGGCCCCCGCCACCAGCGCCAGCGAGCGGCAGCCCTCGGTGTAGGCGCGCATCGTCATCAGCATCCGGCGCACGTCGGCGTGGTGGATGATCGCCGCCGCACCCGGCGTCGAGCCATCCACCGGCCGCGACTGCACGCGGTCACGCGCGTACTGCACCGCCTTCTGGTACGCCCGCTCGGCCACCGCGATGCCCTGCACGCCCACCGCGAAACGGGCGGCGTTCATCATGATGAACATGTATTCGAGGCCGCGGTTCTCCTGCCCCACCAGGTAGCCGACCGCGCCGCCGTGGTCGCCGAACTGCAGCACCGCGGTCGGGCTGGCCTTGATGCCCATCTTGTGTTCGATCGAGACGCAGTGCGCGTCGTTGCGCTCACCCAGGCTGCCGTCCGCGTTCACCATGAACTTCGGCACGATGAACAGGCTGATGCCCTTCACGCCCTCCGGCGCGCCGACCACGCGGGCCAGCACGAGGTGGACGATGTTCTCGGCCATGTCGTGTTCGCCATACGTGATGAAGATCTTGGTGCCAAAGATCTTGTAGGTGCCGTCCGGCTGCGGCTCGGCCTTGGTGCGCACCGCCGCCAGGTCGGAGCCGGCCTGCGGCTCGGTCAGGTTCATCGTGCCGGTCCAGCGGCCTTCGACCATCGGCGTCAGGTAGGTCGCCTTCTGCTCGTCAGTGCCGGCGGTCAGCAGCGCCTCGATCGCCCCGTCCGTCAGCAGCGGGCACAGCGCGAAGCTCAGGTTGGCGCTGTTGATCATCTCGATGCAGGCCGCGCCGATCGCCTTCGGCAGGCCTTGGCCGCCGAACTCCTCGGGGTGCTGCAGGCCCTGCCAGCCACCTTCGCCCAGTTGGCGGAAGGCGTCCTTGAAGCCGGGCGTGGTCGTGACGACGCCGTCCTTGAACCACGACGGGTTCTTGTCGCCTTCCCAGTTCAGCGGGGCGACGACGTTCTCGTTGAACTTCGCGCACTCGTCGAGCACGGCCTGGGCGGTGTCGAGGCCGTGGTCGGCGAAGGCGGGGATCTGGGTGAGCTGCTCCAGGCCGGCGAGTTCCTTGAGGCCGAACATGAAGTCCTTGACGGGGGCGCGGTAGGTCATTTTTCGGAGTCCTTCTGGGGCTTTTGTGGTCGAAATACGGTCGAAACGTCGAAAAAAAGGCGCCGCATCGAGTGGGGCGCCCTTCGGGACGGGGTTTGCGTCGGTGTCGGTGCCGGTTTACAGCGCCTTCACCAGCTCCGGCACGGCGGTGAAGAGGTCGGCTTCGAGACCGTAGTCGGCGACGCTGAAGATCGGGGCTTCGGGATCCTTGTTGATCGCGACGATCACCTTGGAGTCCTTCATGCCGGCCAGGTGCTGGATCGCGCCCGAGATGCCAGCCGCGATGTACAGGCTCGGCGCCACGATCTTGCCGGTCTGACCGACCTGCCAGTCGTTGGGCGCGTAGCCCGCGTCCACCGCCGCGCGGCTCGCGCCGAGCGCAGCGCCCAGCTTATCCGCCAGCGGGATCAGCACTTCATTGAACTTGTCGCTGGAGCCCAGCGCGCGACCACCGGAGACGATGATCTTGGCAGCAGTCAGCTCGGGGCGATCGCTCTTCGTGACCTCGCGGCCGACGAACTGGCTCTTGCCTGAGTCGGCCACGGTGGCAACCGATTCGACAGCGGCCGAGCCACCGGTCGTGGCCGCGGCGTCGAAGCCGGTCGTGCGCACGGTGATGACCTTGACGGCGTCCGTGCTCTGGACCGTGGCGATGGCGTTGCCGGCGTAGATCGGGCGCTCGAATGTGTCGCCGCTGATGACCTTCGTGATGTCGGTCACCTGGGCCACATCCAGCTTGGCGGCAACGCGCGGGGCGACGTTCTTGCCGCTGGCGGTCGCCGGGAACAGCAGGTGGCTGTAGGCACCAGCCACGGCCAGCACCTGCGCCGCGAGGTTCTCGGCCAGACCGTCGGCGAGGCTCGCGCCGTCGGCGTGCAGCACCTTGGTGACGCCGGCGATCTGGGCCGCGGCAGCAGCGGCAGCGGCGGCGTTAGCGCCCGCGACCAGCACGTGGACTTCACCGAGCTGCGCCGCAGCGGTCACGGTGTTCAGCGTGGCGCCCTTGATGGACGCGTTGTCGTGTTCAGCAATGACGAGTGCAGACATCTCAGATCACCTTCGCTTCGTTCTTCAGCTTGGCGACCAGCGTCGCCACGTCCGCCACCTTGATGCCCGCGCCGCGCTTGGCCGGCTCGGCGACCTTCAGCGTCTTGATGCGCGACGCGACATTCACGCCCAGCGCGTCCGGCTTGATGACTTCCAGCGGCTTCTTCTTCGCCTTCATGATGTTCGGCAGCGTCACATAACGCGGCTCGTTCAGGCGCAGGTCGGTGGTGATGATCGCCGGCAGCGAGACCGACACCGTTTCCAGGCCGCCGTCCACTTCGCGGGTCACCACGGCGCGGCCGTCCACGACTTCGACCTTCGAGGCGAACGTGGCTTGCGGCAGATCCGCCAGCGCCGCCAGCATCTGGCCGGTCTGGTTGCAGTCGTCGTCGATCGCCTGCTTGCCCAGGATCACCAAGCCCGGCTGTTCGCGGTCCACCAGCGCCTTGAGCAGCTTGGCCACCGCCAGCGGCTGCAGCTCGTCCGCGCACTCGACCAGGATGCCCCGGTCAGCGCCGATGGCCATCGCCGTGCGCAGCGTTTCCTGGCACTGCGTGACACCGCACGACACGGCGATGATCTCGGTGACCACGCCCTTTTCCTTCAGGCGCACCGCCTCTTCGACGGCGATCTCGTCGAAGGGGTTCATGCTCATCTTGACGTTGGCGATGTCCACCCCCGTGCCATCGGACTTGACGCGGACCTTGACGTTGTAGTCGACGACCCGCTTGACGGGTACGAGTGCCTTCATGCGAAGTTCTCCAGTGTTTGAATGGGTCTGAAATCGGACGGCGGGAAAGCAATTCTAGGGGCCGCCCAAGCGTGAATTGCGACGGATTGTGGCAGCGTCACCGAAAAAAGCACGATCGTTCGATTTTAGCCAATCTTGCCGCACTGCACCATCACGGCCCCTGTTTTTTGCATCAGGGAACACCCGAAGACCGGCGGTCGGGACCGCAACGGGCACTGCTAGACTGGCGCTCCACCGCTGATCCCGCCTGCATGACGACCTCCGCGCCCTCCTCCGCCCCACGCATCGGCGTGTTCGATTCCGGCCTGGGCGGGCTGTCGGTGCTGCGGTCGATCCGGCAGCAACTGCCCGCGGCGCAGCTGCTCTATGTCGCCGATTCGGGCCACGCGCCGTACGGCGAGCGCGGCGACGACTATGTCTGCGCCCGCTCGCTGGCCATCGCCGAGTTCCTCTACCAGCAGGGCGCGCAACTGCTGGTGATCGCGTGCAACACCGCCACGGCGGCTGCAGCGACCGCACTGCGCGCACGCTATCCGGACGGGCGCATCGTCGGCGTCGAGCCGGGCGTGAAACCGGCCGCGGCGCTGAGCCGCAATGGCCGTGTCGGCGTGATGGCCACCAACGGCACGCTGCGCAGCGAGCGCTTTCGCCTGCTCGCGCAAGCCCACGCCGCCCACCTCGACCTGCGCCTGCAGGCCTGCACCGGCCTGGCCGCCGCGATCGAAGCTGGCGAGATCGATGCCCCGGCCGTGCACGAGCGGGTGGAGACCCACTGCGCGGCGCTGCGGGCGCAGGACGTGGACACGGTCGTGCTCGGCTGCACGCACTACCCCTTCGTCGCCCACCACATCCAGGCGGCGATGGGCGACACGGTCCGTCTGATCGACACCTCCGACGCGGTCGCGCGGCGCACGGTGTCGCTGATCGGTGCGCCGGGCGCCGGTTCCGCGGAAGGTCCGACCACGGCCACGCCACTGGCGCAGTTGTGGACCACGGGGGATGTCGCCACGCTGCGGGGCTTCGTGCACCGCTGGCTCGAGTTCCCCTGCGCCTTCGAGGCCTTGGCCACATAGTGCGACAACGCGAAAAATCTCCCTGTCGCTTATAGTGCCGCTGCGAAATAGTTCTCGGATTCGCACCGAAACCAGCCTCAGAAGGATCTCCGATGCGCACTGCAAGCCTGTCCCGCCGTCTCTTCACCGGCACGCTGCTGGCTTCTCTGCTGGCCAGCGGCGCTGCCCAGGCCCAGACCACCGTGCGGGTGGGCTCCAAGATCGACACGGAAGGCTCGCTGCTCGGCAACCTGATCATCCAGGTGCTCGAAGCCGGCGGCATCCGCACCGAGAACAAGGTCCAGCTCGGCAACACCAAGATCGTGCGCGGCGCCCTCATGGCCGGCGAGATCGACATCTACCCCGAATACACCGGCAACGGCGCCTTCATGTTCTCGGTCGAGAAGGATCCCGTCTGGAAGGACGCCAAGGCCGGCTACGAAAAGGTCAAGGCGCTCGACTTCCAGGCCAACAAGATCGTCTGGCTGGAGCCCGCCCCGGCCAACAACACCTGGGCCATCGCGATCCGCAAGGACGTGGCCACCGCCAACAAGCTGAAGACGCTGGACGACATGGGCCGCTGGATCGCCGGAGGCGGCAAGTTCAAGCTGGCGGCGTCGGCCGAGTTCGTCGAGCGCCCGGACGCCCTGCCCGCCTTCCAGACCGCCTACGGTTTCAAGCTCAAGCAGGACCAGCTGCTCACGCTGGCCGGCGGTGACACCACGGTGACCATCAAGGCCGCCGCCGAGCAGACCTCGGGCGTCAACGCCGCGATGGCCTATGGCACCGATGGCCCGGTGGCAGCGCTGGGACTGGTGGTGCTGGACGACACCAAGGGCGTGCAGCCGATCTACGCCCCGGCGCCGATCGTGCGCGCCGAGGTGCTGGAGAAACACCCGAAGATCCGCGACCTGCTCGCCCCGGTGTTCAGGACGCTGGATGGCCCGACGCTGCAGTCGCTGAACGCCCGCATCGCGCTGGGTGGTGAAGACGCGAAGAAAGTCGCCGCCAGCTACCTGAAGTCCAAGGGCTTCATCAAGTAAGCAGGCACAGCAGCACGCGCCGATGCGAGGCCGACCTCGCCCCACGCACCCGGTGCTGTGGGTGCTGCTGCTGGCGGGGATGGCCGCTGCGTTCGGCCTGCCCTTCCTGACGCAGGCGCCGAACCGGCTCCTGTCTGGCGTGGGTGTGCCCTTGTCCGAGGTGCTCGTCGGCACGCGGCACTGGGCACTGGCGCCCGTCCTGTTGCTGCTCGCTGCGGCACTTCACGCACCGTCGGCCTCCACGACGCGCTGGCTGGCCCTGGTCGGCGCCACCGGTCTGCTGGCCGGGCTGACCTGGCTGGCCGGCACCCACGCCAGCGCGCTGCAGTCCGAGGACCTGCCGCTGGGCCGCACCTCGCTGGGCGGCGGCTACTGGGTGCTGGCCGTGCTGTGCGGACTGGCGATGGCCGAGGCGGTGCGGGGCTGGTCGACACGCGCCTGGCTGTCGCTGCTGGGCAGCGTGGTGTTCGTCGCACCAGTGGTCGCACTGGTGTGGAATGGCCAGCTGGACGCCCTCTCGCTCATGAAGGAATACGACAACCGCCGGGACGTGTTCGACGCAGCCCTGCAGCGGCACCTGCTGCTGGTCGGCGCCACGCTGTTGCCGACGCTGCTGATCGGCGTGCCGCTGGGCGTGCTGGCGAGCCGACGCCCGAAGATGCAGCCGGCGCTGCTGTCGGCGCTCAACCTGCTCCAGACGGTGCCGTCGATCGCCCTGTTCGCGCTGCTGATGGTGCCGCTGGCAGCGCTGGCCAGCCGGTGGCCGGTGCTCGCGCACTGGGGCATCAGCGGCATCGGCGTGGCGCCAGCGGTCACGGCGCTGACCCTGTATTCGCTGCTGCCGACGGTGCGCAGCACGATGGCCGGGCTGGACCAGATCGCGCCGGGTGTGCTGGAAGCGGCACGCGGCATGGGCATGACGCGCCGGCAACTGTTCTGGCAGGTCGAGGTGCCGCTGGCCTGGCCGGTCTGGCTGGCGGGCCTGCGGGTGACCACCGTGCAGGCACTCGGACTGGCGATGGTGTCGGCGCTGATCGGCGCGGGCGGGTTCGGGGCGGTGATGTTCCAGGGACTGCTGAGCAGCGCCGTGGACCTCGTGCTGCTGGGGGTGGTGCCGGTGGTGGCGCTGGCGGTGGTGGCGGATGCGCTGTTCAAGGTGCTCGCGCAATGGACGACGCGGGGAGCGCGATGATCGAATTCCAGCAGGTGGGCAAGTCCTTCGGCGGCCAGGCGGTGGTCGAGGATGTCTCGCTGACCATCGCACCGGGCGAATTCGTGGTGCTGATCGGGCGCTCCGGCTCGGGCAAATCGACCACGCTGAAGATGGTCAACCGGCTGGTCGAACACGACCGGGGGCGCATCCTCTTTGCCGGCCAGGAGATCCGGTCCTTCCAGCCCGAAGACCTGCGCCGGCGCATGGGCTACGCGATCCAGTCGACGGGGCTGTTTCCGCACTGGACGGTGGAGCGCAACATCGCCTGCGTGCCAACCCTGCTGCAATGGCCCGCAGCGCGCATCCGCGACCGGGTCACCGAGCTGCTCGAACTGCTGCAACTGCCGCCGGATCTTTACCGCGGACGCTACCCGAACGCGTTGTCGGGAGGCCAGCAGCAGCGGGTCGGCGTGGCGCGGGCGCTGGCCGCGGACCCGGACGTGCTGCTGATGGACGAGCCCTTCGGTGCGCTCGACCCGATCACCCGTGCCGCGCTGCAGACCGAACTGGCGCGCATCCACCGGCTCTCCGGCAAGACCATCGTGCTGGTGACGCACGACATCGACGAGGCACTGCGCCTGGGCAGCCGCATCGTGCTGCTGGACCACGGACGCATCGTCCAGGTCGGCACGCCCCGGCAACTGCTGGCGGAGCCAGCCAACGATTTCGTGCGCGACTTCATCGGCCGCAGCGACACGGGGCTGCGCCTGCTGGCGCTCGACACCGTCGCCAGCCGCTTGCGCCGGGAACCGGCCAGGTCCGGTGCCTCAGCGAGCCTGCGCGACACCGATTCGCTGCGCGATGCGCTGTCGATGCTGCTCGCGCAGGGGGTCTCGTGTCTGCCGGTGGTCGATGGCGCGGGGCAGCCGTGCGGGCAATTGCATCTGGCCGATCTGGTGCCGAGCGGGTCATGAAGCGCAGCCGCTGGGCAGATCCGTTGCCGTGGGCGCTGCTCGCGCTGGTCGGGCTCACGCTGGGCATGTCTTCGCTCAAGCCGCTGTTTGCCGCCGGCTTCCCCGCGCTGGACCGGCCGATGTACGAGCAGGACAGCTTCCTGGCGCTGATGCTGTCGCACATCGGGCTGGTGGCGGTATCCAGCCTGGTCTCGGTGCTGCTGGGCTGGGCTGCCGGCGTGTTCGCCACGCGGCCCGCCGGGCGGGCGTTTCGACCACTGATCGAAACCATCGTCGCGATGGGGCAGACCATTCCGCCGGTCGCGGTGCTGGCGATCGCGGCACCGCTGATCGGCTTTGGCGAGACGCCGGCACTGATCGCGCTCGCGCTGTATGGACTGCTGCCGGTCGTTCAGCAGACGCTGGCCGGGCTTGGGTCCGTGCCCGAGGATGTGCTGGATGCAGCAACCGGGCTGGGCATGACGCCAGCGCAGCGCTTGTGGCAGGTCGAGTGGCCGCTGGCCTGGCCGGTGACGCTGTCGGGCGTGCGCACGTCGGTGATCATCAACATCGGCACGGCAGCGGTGGCCTCGACGGTCGGCGCCAGGACGCTGGGATCCCCCATCATCGTCGGCCTCAGCGGCTTCAATACCGCGTATGTGCTGCAGGGGGCGGTGCTGGTCGGGCTCCTGGCCGTGGTGGTCGACCTGGGCTTCGAACGGCTGATACCCAGGCGCTGACGCAGAAAGCAGAAAAGCCGTCACATGGACGGCTTTTTTGCTTGTTGGAGCGGGAAACGAGACTCGAACTCGCGACCTCAACCTTGGCAAGGTTGCGCTCTACCAACTGAGCTATTCCCGCAATACTTTTTAACTGACCTGCGAACTTGGTGCCCGGGACGGGAATCGAACCCGTACGCCCCCTCACGGGAAAGCGGCGGATTTTAAGTCCGCAGTGTCTACCAATTTCACCACCCGGGCTGCTGACCAGCACCAGACAAGACAAAACTGGAGCGGGAAACGAGACTCGAACTCGCGACCTCAACCTTGGCAAGGTTGCGCTCTACCAACTGAGCTATTCCCGCATTCAACCAACTGGATCAGATTCTGGAGGCGCGGAGTGGAGTCGAACCACCCTACACGGATTTGCAATCCGCTGCATAACCGCTTTGCTACCGCGCCACTGACCATCTTCACCAACAAAAAAGGAAGCCAACTTGCGCTCCCTTTTTCGGAAACCTGCGCAAAACTGGAGCGGGAAACGAGACTCGAACTCGCGACCTCAACCTTGGCAAGGTTGCGCTCTACCAACTGAGCTATTCCCGCTTTGCATTTTTGCCTTCTTGACTAGCTGCACCGCATTTGGTGTTTGGCGCTGCGCGTCGAGAACGAAAGTATAGAACAAATCATTCTCTTCGCACAAGCTTTTCAGGCCAGTTTTTTTCAGTGCTTGGTCGCGGCTTCCACCACGACCGCTGCAGCCGGCTCCACCTTGGCCGCCTCGATCACCTTGGGCTCTTCCTCGGGCAAGGGCTGCGGCTGGCGTTCCAGCGCGATCTCCAGCACCTTGTCGATCCACTTGACGGGGATGATCTCCAACTGGCTCTTGACGTTTTCAGGGATGTCCTGAAGGTCCTTGGCGTTGGCCTCGGGGATCAGCACCGTCTTGATGCCACCGCGGTGTGCCGCCAGGAGTTTCTCCTTCAGGCCACCGATCTCCGTGACCTCGCCGCGCAGCGTGATCTCGCCCGTCATCGCCACATCGGCACGCACCGGAATGCCGGTCAACGCCGACACGAAGGCCGTCGTCATCGCGGCACCCGCACTCGGGCCATCCTTGGGCGTGGCGCCATCCGGCACGTGGATGTGGATGTCGCGCTTCTCGAACAGCTCTTCCTTGATGCCGAGCCGCGCCGCACGGCTGCGCACCACCGTGCGTGCCGCCTCGACCGACTCCTTCATCACGTCGCCGAGCGAGCCCGTGCGGATGATCACGCCCTTGCCGGTCATGATCGCTGCCTCGATGGTCAGCAGATCGCCGCCCACCTCGGTCCACGCCAGGCCGTTGACCTGCCCGATCTGGTTCTGCTTCTCGGCTTCACCGTAGCTGTACTTGCGCACGCCCAGGAAGTCGTTCAGGTTGGCGGCCTCGACCGTGACGCGCCCGTCGTACTTCTTCAGCGACAGCCCCTTCACCACCTTGCGGCAGATCTTGGAGATCTCGCGTTCGAGCGAGCGCACACCGGCTTCACGGGTGTAGTAGCGGATGATGCCGCGGATCGCGTCTTCCGCGACCGTCAGCTCCTCGTCCTTCACGCCGTTGTTGGTGCGCTGCTTGGGCAGCAGATAACGCTGGGCGATCGAGACCTTCTCGTCCTCGGTGTAACCCGCCAGGCGGATCACTTCCATCCGGTCGAGCAGCGCTGGCGGGATGTTCAGCGAGTTCGACGTGGCGATGAACATCACGTCGGACAGGTCGAAATCCACCTCGACGTAGTGGTCGCCGAAGGTGTGGTTCTGCTCGGGGTCCAGCACCTCCAGCAGCGCCGACGACGGATCACCGCGGAAATCGGTGCCCAGCTTGTCGATCTCGTCCAGCAGGAACAGCGGGTTGCGCACGCCAACCTTGCTCAGGCTCTGCAGCACCTTGCCCGGCATCGAGCCGATGTAGGTGCGGCGGTGGCCGCGGATCTCGGCCTCGTCGCGCACGCCGCCCAGCGCCATGCGGACGAACTTGCGGCCCGTGGCACGCGCCACCGACTGCCCCAGCGAGGTCTTGCCCACGCCCGGAGGACCGACCAGGCACAGGATCGGCGCCTTGACCTTCTCGACGCGTTGCTGCACCGCAAGATATTCAAGGATGCGTTCCTTGACCTTGTCGAGGCCGTAGTGGTCCTCGTTCAGCACGCCTTCGGCGAACGGCAGGTCGTGCTTGACCTTGCTCTTCTTCGCCCACGGCAGGTTGACCAGCGTCTCGATGAAGTTGCGCACCACGGTCGCTTCAGCGGACATCGGCGACATCAGCTTGAGCTTCTTCAGCTCGCCATCGACCTTCTTGCGCGCTTCCTTGGACATGCGCGCAGCGGTGATCTTCTTCTCCAGCTCCTCGAAGTCGGCGCCTTCTTCGCCTTCGCCGAGTTCCTTCTGGATCGCCTTGACCTGCTCGTTCAGGTAGTACTCGCGCTGGCTCTTCTCCATCTGGCGCTTGACGCGGCCACGGATGCGCTTCTCGACCTGGAGGATGTCGACCTCGTGCTCCAGCAGCTCCAGCAGCTTCTCCAGCCGCTTGGCCACCGGGACCAGATCCAGGATGACCTGCTTGTTCTCGAGCTTGAGCGGCAGGTGCGCGGCGATCGTGTCCGACAGCCGGCCGGCGTCGTCGATGCCGGCGATCGAGGTGAGGATCTCCGGAGGGATCTTCTTGTTCAGCTTGACGTACTGGTCGAACTGCTGCGTGACCGCGCGGCGCAGCGCCTCGATCTCGGGCGTGCCCTGGTCGGGCACGGGCACCGGCGAGACGACCGAGGTGAAGTACTCGCCGCTGTCATCGATCGTCACGGTGTTGGCGCGCTGCAGACCTTCGACCAGCACCTTCACGGTGCCGTCGGGCAGCTTGAGCATCTGCAGGATGCTGGAGACGCAGCCCGTCTCGAACATGTCGTCCGACTTGGGCTCGTCCTTGCCGGCGGCCTTCTGTGCCACCAGCATGATCTGGCGGCCCGCTTCCATCGCGGCTTCGAGCGCCTTGATGGATTTCGGCCGGCCCACGAACAGCGGGATGACCATGTGCGGGAAGACCACGACATCGCGCAGCGGCAGCAGCGGCAGCGTGATCGGATCGGGGGGAAGAATGGGGTGGCCTGACATCAGAACCTCTCTTTCTGCGCTCCCATCTGGGAGCACATCGCCGGTTTGCAAGAGTCAGCAGCAAACCGGCGCGGATGCACTCAGGCGCTGGCCTTGGCCTGCTCGTTGTACACGAGCAGGGGCTTGGTGTTGTCCTCGATGGTGTGCTCGTCAACGACGACCTTGGCCACACCGTGGAACGTGGGCAACTCGAACATGGTGTCCATCAGGGCCTGCTCGATGATCGAGCGCAGTCCGCGGGCACCGGTCTTGCGATTGAGCGCCTTCTGGGCGATGGCGGTCAGACCGGACGGGCGGATCTCCAGATCCACGCCATCCATCGCGAACAGCTTCTGGTACTGCTTGACCAGCGCGTTCTTCGGCTCGGTGAGGATCTGCACCATCGCGTCCTCGGTCAGCTCGCCCAGCGTGGCAATCACCGGCAGACGACCGATCAGCTCGGGGATGAGACCGAACTTGATCAGGTCTTCCGGCTCGACCTCGCGGAACGCCTCGCCAGCGCTGCGCTCGGACTTGGACTTGACCGAGGCGCCGAAGCCGATACCCGATTTCTCGGACCGGTTGGCGATGACCTTTTCCAGCCCGTCGAAGGCCCCGCCGCAGATGAACAGGATGTTGGTCGTGTCGATCTGCAGGAAGTCCTGGTTCGGGTGCTTGCGGCCACCCTGCGGCGGCACGGAGGCCATCGTGCCCTCGACCAGCTTGAGCAAGGCCTGCTGCACACCCTCGCCGGACACGTCGCGCGTGATCGACGGGTTGTCCGACTTGCGGCTGATCTTGTCGATCTCGTCGATGTAGACGATGCCGCGCTGGGCGCGCTCGACCTCGTAGTTGCAGTTCTGCAGCAGCTTCTGGATGATGTTCTCGACATCCTCGCCGACATAGCCGGCTTCGGTCAGCGTCGTTGCATCGGCGATCACGAACGGCACGTTCAGCAGACGGGCGAGCGTCTGCGCCAGCAGCGTCTTGCCGGAGCCTGTCGGGCCGATCAGCAGGATGTTGCTCTTGGACAGTTCGACCTCGTCGCCCTTGGCCTTGCCGGCCATGTGCTTGAGGCGCTTGTAGTGGTTGTAGACCGCCACGGCCAGCGTGCGCTTGGCCTGGTCCTGACCGATGACGTACTGGTCGAGGCTGGCCTTGATGTCGCTGGGCACCGGCAGGTCGTCACGGCTGGTCTTGCCGGGCAGGTCACCGGCCGGCGCTTCGTCGCGGATGATGTCGTTGCACAGCTCGATGCACTCGTCGCAGATGAACACCGACGGACCGGCGATGAGCTTCTTGACCTCGTGCTGGCTCTTGCCGCAGAACGAGCAGTACAGCGTCTTTTCGCCGGAGGAGCCTTTTTTCTCGGGCATGGAATGCGGCCTTGTCGAGTCGGGAGAAAGAAAAAGTCGAAGCGGATCAGGCGCGCTTGCTGAGGACCTGATCGATCAGGCCATAGGTCTGGGCTTCGGCGGCGGACATGTAGTAGTCGCGCTCGGTGTCGGCCTGGATCTTTTCCAGCGGCTGGCCCGACCGGTCGGCCAGGATGCGGTTGAGCTGCTCGCGGGTCTTGAGAATCTCGCGGGCGTGGATCTCGATGTCGGTGGCCTGACCCTGGGTGCCACCGAGCGGCTGGTGGATCATGATCTTGGCGTTCGGCAGCGCGAAGCGCTTGCCCTTCTCGCCCGCCGTCAGCAGGAACGCACCCATGCTCGCCGCCATGCCCATGCACAGCGTGGAGACCTGGGGCTTGATGAACTGCATCGTGTCGAAGATCGACATGCCGGCCGAGACGCTGCCACCGGGCGAGTTGATGTAGAGCGAGATGTCCTTTTCGGGATTTTCGCTCTCCAGGAACAGCAACTGGGCAACGACCAGATTGGCCGTCTGGTCGTTGACCGGACCGACCAGAAAGATGACCCGTTCGCGCAGCAGGCGCGAATAGATGTCGTAGGAGCGCTCGCCGCGTCCGGATTGTTCGATGACGATGGGCACCATGCCCAGGTTCTGCGTGTCGATTGCGCTCATTGTGGACCCTTGAAACATCAATGTGTCGCGCTGATGACCGCTCGGTACGGGTCGGCCGTCAGCGATGAACCCGATTATGGGGGTTGCCGGCATTCAACGCCGGACACGGGGTAGGCCATCATGTGACAAGGGGCGCTCGTGGCGCCCCTTGTTCCTGCTTTACCGACTAGCGTAGTCGGCTAGTGCAGTCGTTCTTGCGGTCGTGCCTCAGGCACCCATCAGTTCGTCGAAGGCCAGCGCCTTGTCCGTGACCTTGGCCTGGCCCAGCACGAACTCGGACACGTTGGCTTCGATGACCACCGCCTCGACCTCGGCCAGACGCTGCTGGTCGCCCAGGTACCACGCCATGACTTCGGACGGACGCTCGTAGCTCTGCGCCATCTCTTCGATGTGGGCGCGGATCTGGTCCGGCGTCGCAGCCAGCGAATGCGTGCGCACGACTTCGGCCACCGTCAGGCCCAGGCGCACACGGCGCTCGGCTTGCGGCTGGAACACCTCGTTCGGGATCGGGGCCTTGTCGGCATCCTTCACGCCGCGCTGCTTCAGATCGGCACGGGCGTTCTCGACCAGGCGGCCGAGTTCGTTGTCCACGAGCGCCTTGGGCAGGTCGAACGAGGTCGCCGTTTCCAGCGCGGCCATCACGGCCTGCTTGTTGCGGGCAGCGACGCGGAACTTGACTTCGCGTTCCAGGTTCTTCTTGATGTCGGCGCGCAGGCCTTCGACGGTCGCGTCGGCGATGCCCAGCGACTCGGCGAACGCGGTGTCCACGTCCGGCAGGTTCTGCTGCTCGACCTTCTTCAGCGTGACGAGGAAGTCGGCTTCCTTGCCGGCCACGTCTTCACCGTGGTAGTCGTCGGGGAACTTCAGCGGGAAGGTCTTCGACTCGCCGGCCTTCATGCCGCGCACCGCGGTCTCGAAGGCTTCGAGCATGCGGCCTTCGCCCAGCAGGAACTGGAAGCCTTCGGCCTGGCCGCCCTGGAAGCTGTCGCCGTCGATCTTGCCGTCGAAGTCGATGGTCACGCGGTCGCCGTCGGCGGCCACGTCATCGGCAGCGCGTTCGGTGAAGGTGCGGCGCTGCTTGCGCAGGATGTCGACCGTGCGGTCGATCGCGGCGTCGGTGACCTCGGAGGACACGCGCTCGATCTCGACAGCCGTCAGGTCGGCGACCACCACGTCCGGGTAGACCTCGAAGGTCGCGTCGAAGGCGACTTGCCCTTCAGGCGCTTCTTCCTTCTCGGTGATGCGCGGCGTGCCTGCCACGCGCACCTGGGCTTCGGTTGCGGCCTCCTGGAAAGCCTGACCGACCTTGTCGTTCATGACTTCGTACTGGACCGAGTAGCCATAGCGCTGGGCGATGACGGACATCGGCACCTTGCCAGGACGGAATCCGTCGATCTTGACCGTACGGGCCATCCGCTTGAGGCGGTTCTCGACCTCGTTCTGGAGTTCAACGGCCGACAAGGTCAGCGTGATACGGCGCTCGAGCTTGTCGAGGGTCTCCACAGTAACAGCCATGTTCTGAAGCTCTTTAGGTTGCTTGAATCTGGGGGAGTTGCGTGCCTGATGTGGTGCGCGGGGCCGGACTCGAACCGGCACGCCCGTGAAGGCGTCAGGACCTAAACCTGGTGCGTCTACCAATTTCGCCACCCGCGCGGCACGCGTCGGAAATTCCCGGAACCTTGAATTCTAACCCGATCGGACTGGCGCCATTTTCAGGTCAGTTTCAGGCCGGCTCAGGCCGGCGTCACGCCTTCTTCACCCGGAACCACGCCGCGTACATCGCCGGCAGCGCCAGCAGCGTCAGCGCCGTGGCGACGATCAGACCGCCCATGATCGCCACCGCCATCGGGCCCCAGAAGATGCTGCGCGACAGCGGGATCATGGCCAGCACGGCCGCCGCCGCCGTCAGCACGATCGGCCGGAACCGCCGCACCGCCGACTCGACCACCGCGGTCCAGGCCGGCACGCCCGCCACACGGTCCTGCTCGATCTGGTCGATCAGGATCACCGAGTTGCGCATGATCATGCCCATCAGCGCGATCACGCCCAGCAGCGCGACGAAGCCGAACGGGCGGTTCAGCAGGATCAGTGCCGCGGCCACACCGGCGATGCCCATCGGACCGGTCAGGAACACCAGCAGCGCCCGCGCGAAGCTCTGCAGCTGCAGCATCAGCAGCGTGAAGGTAACAAACAGCATCACCGGCACGCCGGCCGCGATCGAGCCCTGCCCCTTGCTGCTCTCGGCCACCGCGCCAGCGATCTCGATCGCGTAGCCCGGCGGCATGCGCTCCTGCAGCTTGGCCAGCGCCGGCCACAGCTCGTTGGTCACCGTCGGCCCCTGCACACCGTCCGGTATGTCGCCCTGCACGGTGATCGCGTACTTGCGCCCTTCGCGCCACATCACGCCCGGCTCCCAGACATGGTCGATGCGCGCGATCTGCGTCAGCGGAACGGCCTTGCCGCTGCTGGTCGGCACATAGGCGCTGCCGAGGTCGGTGATCGCGTCACGCTCGCTGGTCGGCTGGCGCATCACGATGTCGATCAGCTTGTCGCCCTCGCGGAACTGGCCCACCGGCGTGCCGGTCAGCAGCATGCGCGTGGCCTGGGCGATCGACTGGCTGGTCACGCCGAGGGCGCGCGCCTTGTCCTGGTCGATCTGCAGGCGCAGCACCTTGACCGACTCGTTCCAGTTGTCGTTGACGCCCAGCATGTTCGGGCTGGCACGCAGGATCTCCTTGGCCTGGTCCGCCCAGCCGCGCAGCACCTGCGGATCGGCACCGACCACGCGGAACTGCACCGGGTACGGCACCGGCGGGCCGCTCGGCAGCAGTTGCGCCCGACCGCGCACCTCGGGGAACTCGTCGGCCAGCAGCGTCGGCAAGCGCTTGCGCAACTCCTCCCGGGCCGCCATGTCCTTGGGCAGCACGATGGACTGGCTCACGTTGGACTGCGGAAAGATCTGGTCCAGCGGCAGGTAGAAACGCGGCGTGCCCGAGCCGATCCAGGTCGTCACCGTCTCCACGCCCGCCTCCTGCTGCATGCGCTTCTGGAAACGCTCGGCGACGCGCTCGCTCTCCTGGATCGTCGCGCCTTCGGGCAGCCACAGGTTGACCATGATCTCCATGCGGCTCGAATCGGGGAAGAACTGCTGCTGCACCTTGCCCATGCCGGCCAGCCCCAGCACGAACACGCCGATCGTCAGCGCGATCGTGATCCAGCGGTGGTCCACGCACCAGCCCACCAGCTGGCGGAAACGGTTGTAGAACGGCGTGTCGAACAGGTCATGCGACTCGCCTTCGGCGTGCGGCTTCACGCGCAGGAAACGCGCGCCCAGGTACGGCACGAAGTACACCGACACCACCCACGAGATCACCAGCGCCGCCGAGGTCACCGCGAAGATCGCGAAGGTGTACTCGCCCACCGTGGACTGGGCCATGCCGATCGGCAGGAAGCCGGCGGCCGTGATGAGCGTGCCGGTCAGCATCGGCATCGAGGTGGCGTCGTAGGCGTAGGTGGCGGCGTAGAGCTTGTCGTGGCCCTCCTCCAGCTTGCGCACCATCATCTCGACGGCAATGATCGCGTCGTCCACCAGCAGGCCCAGCGCGATGATCAGCGAGCCCAGCGAGATCTTGTGCAGCCCGACACCCCAGTAGTACATGGTGACGAAGGTGATCGACAGCACCAGCGGGATCGTGATCGCCACCACCAGCCCCGGCCAGATGTCGATGCGGAACGGCTTGAAGTGCAGCCCCAGGCTGATGAAACTCACCGCCAGCACCACCGCGATCGCCTCGACCAGCACCTTGACGAACTCGCCCACCGACTGCGACACCGCCACCGGCTGGTCCTGCACCTGCGACAGCGTGATGCCCGCGGGCAGCTCGGCGCGGATCTGCTCGACCCGCGCATGCAGCGCCTCGCCCAGCGCGATGATGTCGCCGCCCTTGGCCATCGACACGCCCAGCGCGATCACCGGCTCACCCTGGTGGCGCACCTTCACCGCCGGCGGGTCGCTGTAGCCGCGCTTGATCGTGGCGACGTCACCCAGCTTGGTCATGCTCGCCACGCCCGTGGCGGAGTTGACGACACGGATCGGCAACTGGCCGAGTTCGTCGATCGAGCGGAACTGGCCGCCGACGCGCACCTGCAGGTTCTGCGTGTCCGCGTTCAGGACACCGGCGCTCTCGACCGCGTTCTGCGTGCCGATCTGGCCGATCACCTGGTTCAGGTCGAGGCCGAGCTGCGCCAGGCGCTTGCCCGACAGCTCGATGAACACCTTCTCCGGCTGCGCGCCGAAGGTCTCCACCTTGGCGACATCCTTGACCTGCAGCAGCTTCGAGCGCACGTCCTCGGCGAACTCGCGCAGCTCTTCCTGGCTGAAGCCGTCGGCCGACAGCGCGACGATCGAGCCGTAGACATCACCGAACTCGTCGTTGAAGAACGGCCCGATCACGCCGGCCGGCAGCGTGCCGCGCATGTCGCCGATCTTCTTGCGCGTCTGGTACCAGATCTGCGGGACGTCCTTCGGCGGCGAGCTGTCCTTGATCTGGAAGATCGTCACCGACTCGCCCGGCTTGGTGTAGCTGCGGATGATGTCGGCGTTGGGCACCTCCTGCAGCGCCTTCTCGATCTTGTCGGTGACCTGGTCGGCCATCTGCTGCGCGGTCGCACCCGGCCAGACGGCCTGCACGACCATGGCGCGGAAGGTGAACGGCGGGTCCTCGTCCTGGCCAAGCTGGAAGTACGCGGCGAAGCCGAGCACCATCAGCACCACCATCAGGTAGCGGGTCAGCGCCGGGTGCTCCAGCGCCCAGCGCGAGATGTTGAAGCCCGAGCGGGTGCCGGTGTCGTGGGTATGGGTTTTCATGGCGTGTGCACCGAACCTTCTGCCCGCCTCAGCGCGACGCCGCCGGACGCACCGGCTCGACGTAGCGCTTGACCTTCATGCCCGCGGTGAGCACATGCACGCCCGCCGTGACCACTTCCTGCCCGGCCTGCACGCCGCCGCTGACCAGCACCAGATTGCCGTCCGCCCCGGCGATCTGCACCGGCTGCGGCTTGACCGTCATCGTGGCCGCGTCCAGCAGCCAGACCACGCTCTTGCCACCCTGCTCCATCACCGCGGCCAGCGGCAGATGCGTCACGGCATCCCGCTTGACGAGGTCGAAAGCGACCGTGGCCGTCTGGCCGAGGCGCACGTCGCCTGCGGCCAGATCGGCCTTGGCCACAAAGGTGCGCGTGGTCGGATCGGCTGCGGCAGCGAGTTCGCGCAGCGTGGCGCGCACCGGCTCGCCGGTCGCGCCCCAGAGGCGTACCTGCAGCGCGCCCGGCTGCTTCAGCAGGGCCCGCGCCGAGGCGACCCGGTCCTCCGGCACGTTGAACACCACATCGCGTGCGCCCGACAGCGCCAGTCGCACGATGGGCGTGCCGGCGGCGACGACCGTGCCCGGCTCGGCATCCACGCCCGTCACCACGCCAGCGGCATCGGCGACGAGGCGGGTGTACTGCGTCTGGTTGCCCTGCGCGCTGGTCTGGACACGGGCCTGGTCGAGCGTGGCCTGGGCCGCCTTGACGGCGGTTTCGCGGCGCTCCAGCTCGGCTGCGCCGATGAAGCCCTGGGCGAACAGCTCGCGGTAGCGTTTCAGGTCGGCGCTCACCTGGTCCCAGTTCGCCTGGGCGGCCCGCAGACCAGCAGCGGCGGCGTCCTGGCCCAGCTTCAGGTCGCTGGGGTCGAGCTGCGCGATCACCTGCCCCGCCTTCACCTCGTCGCCCAGGTTGACCGAGCGGCTCATCAGCTTGCCCCCGACCCGGAAACCCAGCCGCGTCTCGGTGCGCGCCTTGATCTCGCCGGCGTATTCCTGCTGCGCGGTGGCCGATCCGGTGCTGACGTTCTGGGTGCGCACGGCGCGGATCGGCTCCGGCGCGGGCGCAGGCTTCGAGCAGGCGGCCAGCAAGGCCAGCAGCGACAGGCCGAGGGCCATCGGCAGGGGACGGCGGACGCGAATGGGGCGGGGTCGCATGGGGAAACTCCAAACTGACTGACTGGTCAGTAATGTACGAGTCCGTTTGAACCATTGTCAATTCCTGCGCAGAACCGTGGCGATAATCACGATCCCGCCTTCGCACTGCCTCGCCCGGTTCCCATGAGCGTCGACCACTACGAAAACTTCCCCGTCGCCTCGGTGCTGTGCCCACCGGCACTGCGGCCTGCGGTGACCGCGATCTACTGGTTCGCCCGCACGGCCGACGACATCGCCGACGAGGGCGACGCGACACCCGAGCAGCGCCTGGCCGACCTCGACGCCTACCGCGAGGACCTGCGCAGCGTCGCCCGCGGCCATGCGCCGACGCCGCGCTGGGAAGGCGTCTTCGTGCCGCTGGCCGCCATGTTCCGCCGGCACCACCTGCCCTTGCCGCTGCTGGAGGCACTGCTGTCGGCCTTCGAGCAGGACACGCACCAGCGCCGCTACCCGGACCGGGCCGCGGTGCTCGACTACTGCAAGCGCTCGGCCAACCCGGTCGGGCGGCTGCTGCTGCACCTCTACGGCGTGCGCGACCTCGAATCGCTGACGCAGTCCGACGCGATCTGCACCGCGCTGCAACTCATCAACTTCTGGCAAGACCTGAGTGTCGACCTGCCGCGTGACAGGCTGTATGTGCCGCTGCTCGACTGCGCCGAGGTGGGTGTGGGCGTGCCGGACCTGATGCGCCAGCGCGACACCGGGGCGACGCGGGCGCTGGTGGAGAAGGAGGTGTGCTGGGCACGGGAGCTGATGCTGTCCGGCGCGCCGCTGGCCACGCGGCTGCCGGGGCGCACCGGCTGGGAGCTGCGGCTGGTGGTGCAAGGGGGCCTGCGCATCCTGGACAAGATCGAGGCGATGGAGTTCGAGGTGCTGCGGCGGCGGCCGAAGATCGGCATCGCCGATGCGCCCGCGCTGCTGTGGCGCGCGATGGTCATGTGAGCGCCACGGCACGCACCGCGTTCACTGAGACAATCCCGCCCCATGACGACGACGCCCGAACACTACGTTCAAGAGAAGGCTGCCAAGAGCGGCTCCAGCTTCTATTACGCCTTCCTGTTCCTGCCGCCGCCGCGCCGGGCCGCGATCACCGCGTTCTATGCGTTCTGCCGCGAGGTCGATGACGTGGTGGACGAGACGAGCGATGTCGGCGTGGCCGCGACCAAGCTGGCGTGGTGGCGCTCGGAAGTCGCCAAGGCCTTCGCCGGCCAGCCCTCGCAGCACCCGGTGCTGCAGGCGCTGATGCCGCACGCGCCGCTCTACAACATCACCGCTGCGCACCTGCACGCCGTGATCGACGGCTGCGAGATGGACCTGCAGCAAAGCCGCTACCTCGACTTCCCCGGCCTGCAGCGCTACTGCCACCTCGTTGCGGGCATCGTCGGCGAGGTCGCGGCCAGCATCTTCGGCCAGACCGATCCGCAGACCACCACCTACGCCCACAAGATGGGCCTCGCCTTCCAGCTCACCAACATCATCCGCGACGTGGGCGACGACGCGCGGCGCGGGCGGATCTACCTGCCGGTGAACGAGCTGAAGCAGTTCGACGTCAAGGCCAACGAGGTGCTGAACCGCGGCTACAGCGAACGCTTCACCGCGCTGATGAAGTTCCAGGCTGATCGCGCCCACCGCACCTACGACGAAGCCCTCGCGCTGCTGCCCGACGCCGACCGCCGCGCGCAGAAACCGGGGCTGATGATGGCCAACATCTACCGCACGCTGCTGCGCGAGATCGAGGCGAACCAGTTCCAGGTGCTGCACCAGCGCATCTCGCTGACGCCGGTGAGGAAGCTCTGGATCGCGATGCAGACGAACTGGCGCGGGCGGTGACCTCCTCGGTCGCCATCGTCGGCGCGGGCTGGGCGGGGCTGGCGGCGGCGGTGGCCGCGGTCGAAGCGGGCGAGCGCGTCACGCTGTTCGAGATGGCGCCGCAAGCCGGTGGCCGCGCCCGCAGCCTCGCCGCCGAGCCGGGCGAGCTGCGGCTCGACAACGGCCAGCACATTCTCATCGGCGCCTACACCGTGACACTCGGCCTGATGCGCCGCGTCGGCGTCGATCCCGACACGGTGCTGCTGCGCACGCCGCTGGCGCTGCTGGACCAGGACGGCGTCGGCCTGCGGCTGCCGACGGGGCACCCGGTCATCGCGTTCACGCGGGCGGTCTGGGCGATGCGGCACTGGTCGTTGCGCGAGCGGCTGGCGTTGAGCAACGCGGCAGCGGGCTGGATGCTGCGGCGCTTTCGCTGCGACCCGGCGTGGACGGTGGCGCAGCTGACCGCCGCCCTGCCCGTGCGCGTCCGCGCCGAGATCATCGACCCGCTGTGCGTGGCGGCGCTGAACACGCCCGCCGAGGCGGCCAGCGCGACCGTGTTCCTGCGGGTGCTGCACGACGCGCTGTTCTCCGGACCGGGCGCCAGCGACCTGCTGATTCCGCGGCGTCCGCTCGCCGAGTTGCTGCCCGAACCGGCGCTGCGCTGGCTGCAGCAGCACGGTGCGACGCTGCGCATCGGGCAGCGTGTGCAGCGGCTGGCGGCACGGGCGGATGGCGCGGGCTGGACGGTCGATGACGCGGCGTTCGACCGCGTGGTGCTCGCCTGCAGCGCCAGCGAGGCGGCGCGGCTGACCCGCGACATCGCCCCGGCATGGTCGGCCAGTGCGGCAGCGTTCGGGTACGAGCCGATCGTCACCGGCTATGTGCAAGCCGCGAATGCCCGGCTCGCTGCACCGATGGTGGCGCTCGCAGAGGGTCCGCAGGCGCCAGCGCAGTTCGCGTTCGACCATGGCGCGCTGGGCATGACGCCAGGGCTGTTCGCGTTTGTGGTCAGCGGCGCGGCGCCGTGGGTCGCGCAAGGGATGGAAGCGACCGGCGCGGCCTTGCTGGCGCAGGCGCGGTCGGTACTGCGCGGCGAAGGGTCGGCCGACGCCACGCTGCTGAAGCTGGTGGCGGAGAAGCGGGCGACGTTTCGGTGTGCGCCGGGGTTGCGTCGGCCAGTCGCGCAGATCGCAGCGGGGCTGAGCGCGGCGGGGGATCACGTGGACGGCCCGTATCCAGCGACGCTGGAGGGCGCCGTGCGCAGTGGTCTGGCCACCTCGCGCTGATTCAGGCTCCGTCGCCAGAATGCAAAAAGCCGGCCCACAGGCCGGCTCCCATCGCACGGGGGCGAACCCTCAGCGCATTCGGTCTACTTCAGGCGAAGTTCGCTTCCGCGAACGACCAGTTCACCAGGCTGTTCAGGAAGGTCTCGACGAACTTCGGGCGCATGTTGCGGTAGTCGACGTAGTAGGCGTGTTCCCACACGTCGATGCACAGCAGGGCCTTGTCGGCGGTCGTCAGCGGGGTGCCGGCGGCGCCCATGTTGACGATGTCGACCGAGCCGTCGGCCTTCTTCACCAGCCACGTCCAGCCGGAGCCGAAGTTGCCGACGGCGGACGCCTGGAAGGCCTTCTTGAACTCGTCGACCGAGCCCCACTTGGCGTTGATCGCGTCGGCCAGCGCGCCGGTCGGGGCACCGCCGCCGTTCGGGCTCAGGCAGTTCCAGAAGAAGGTGTGGTTCCAGACCTGCGCCGCGTTGTTGTAGACGCCGCCGGCCGGGGCCTTCTTGACGATGGCTTCCAGATCGAGGTCGGCGTAGTCCGTGCCCTTGATCAGGTTGTTGAGGTTGGTGACATACGCCTGGTGGTGCTTGGCGTAGTGGTATTCGAAGGTTTCCTTCGACATGTGCGGAGCCAGGGCGTCCATCGCGAACGGGAGTGCGGGCAGGGTGTGTTCCATGGGGTTCCTCTTGTGGGTGAACGGGGTGAAATCCGACTTTGCGATTGTAGGCACGGCGCTCATTCCGCGCTCTGGTGGGGCGGGCTGGGCTCGACAGCGGTCACCGTGGTCCGCACCTGCCCGTCGCGCAGCACCGCCGTCAGCGCCGCGCCGGGCTGCACCTGCCCGACGCTGACGAGCGTGCGGCCCTCGGCGTCGGTGACCCAGGCGTAGCCGCGCTGCAGCACGCGGGCCGGGTCGAGCGCCTGCAGCCGCGCCGCCAGCACATCAAGCCGCTGGCCGCGCCGCTGCAGCGCCTGAGGCAGCGCCGCCGCGTGGCGCTGGGCCAACAAGGCGAGGCGTTGCTGGTGCTGGCCCAGCAGCTCGCTCGGTCGCGACAGGCGCAGCGCGGCGCGGTCCAGCCGCTGCGCCTCGCGGTCGAGCCGGCGCTGCAGCCCCTGCTGCAACTGTCGCTGCCGCTGCGCCAGCGTCTCCAGACAGGCCGCCCGCTCGGGCGCGACCAGTTCGGCCGCGGCGGTGGGGGTCGGTGCGCGCAGGTCAGCAGCGAACTCAGCCAGCGTGAAATCGGTTTCATGGCCCACGCCGCAGACCACCGGCACCGGCGAGTCCACGATCGCCCGCACGACGGCCTCGTCGTTGAACGCCCAGAGGTCTTCAAGAGAGCCCCCGCCACGGCAGACGATCAGCACGTCGACTTCGTCCCGCCGCCCAGCCTCGGTGATGGCGCGCACCAGCAGCGGCGGCGCCTCGGTGCCCTGCACCGGCGCCGGGTAGACGATGACCTCGACATGGGGCGCACGGCGGCGCAGCGCGGTCACCACATCGTGCAGTGCGGCCGCGGCCAGCGAGGTGACGACACCGATGCGGCGCGGAAAGCCGGGCAGCGGGCGCTTGCGCTCGGCGTCGAACAGACCTTCGCCTTCGAGGCGGGCCTTCAGGCGCATGAACTGCTCCATCAGCGCGCCCTCGCCAGCGGGGCGCATGGCCTCGACGATCATCTGCAGCTCGCCGCGCGGCTCGTAGACCGCCAGCTTGCCGCGCAGCTCGACCGCCTGGCCGTCGCGCGGCGAGAAGTCGAGGAAGCCGGCGGCGCGGCGGAACATCGCGCAACGCAGGCCAGCGCTGCCGTCCGCCGCACGCAGGTTGAAGTAGCAGTGGCCGCTGGACGCACGGGTGTAGCCGGCCAGCTCACCCCGCACGGCGACGGCGCCGAAGCGCGTCTGCAGCGTGTCGCCGATGGCCTGCACCAGCAGGGCCACGTCCCAGACCCGGGCGCCGTTCGCGGTATTCATCAGGAATTCACAACTTCATGGTTGATTAAAAAACAGGCAATCCAACAAAAACACTGCCCTGACAAGGACTTGGCGCCGTCATCCTCAGCTTCTCCCCAACGTTATCCACAGCAGCGGGGGAGAAACTGGATCGCTAGTCCCACGCTGCCCAAGCGTTGAGCAGTCCACCTTGAGGCCATAATCGTCGGCACTGCGCCGCGCCGCGCTCGGCTGCGGATGTCCACCTCACCCCGGGGAACGACCCTTGTTTTCGATCATACAAGCCGCTGGCTGGCCAATCTGGCCGCTGATCCTGTGCTCCATCGCCGCTCTGGCCATCATCATCGAGCGCTTCATGAGCCTGCGCGCCGCCAAGGTCGCACCGCCCAAGCTGCTGGACGAAGTGCTCGCTGTCACGCGCAGCAGCCTTCCTTCCGCAGACGTGGTCGACAAGCTGCACGGCAACTCGGTGCTCGGCACGGTGCTGGCGGGCGGCATCCGCGCCGCGATGGCCGACCCCCGCTGCGACGAGGCTCAGCTGCGCAACGCCTTCGAGACCTCCGGCCGCATCGCCACGCACCAGCTGGAGCGCTACCTCAACGCGCTGGGCACCATCGCCTCGGCCGCGCCGCTGCTGGGCCTGCTGGGCACGGTGGTCGGCATGATCGAGATCTTCGGTGCGCAGTCGCCCACCTCGGGCAGCAACCCGGAGCAGCTCGCGCACGGCATCTCGGTCGCGCTCTACAACACCGCCTTCGGCCTGATCGTGGCGATCCCGTCGCTGATGTTCTACCGCTACTTCCGCGGCCAGGTGGACGAGTTCGTGCTGACGCTGGAGCAAGGCGCCGAGCGGCTGCTGCCGCAGCTGCTGCAGCGCACCCCGCGCCGCTGAGCGGAGACGCGCACCATGGCCATGAACTTCCGTCACCGCCGCCCCGAGGAGCCGGAGATCAACCTGATCCCGTTCATCGACGTGCTGCTGGTGGTGCTGATCTTCCTGATGCTCACCACCACCTACGCCAAGTACACGCAGCTGAAGATCACGCTGCCGGTGGCCGAGTCGAACCGGATCGAGAGCCAGCCGCGCGAGATCGTGGTGGGCGTGTCCTCGGACGGCGTCTACACGATCAACAAGCAGCCGGTCGAGGGCGTGGGCATCGAGGTGCTGACCAACGCGCTGAGTGCGGCCGCGCAGGGCGACGCGGGCCGCACCGTGATCATCTCGGCCGACGCGATGGCCGCGCACCAGAGCGTGATCAACGTGATGGACGCGGCACGCCGGGCCGGGCTGGTGCAACTCACCTTCGCCACCCAGAGCGCCCGCAGCGGCGGCAAGGGCCCGTGAGCCGGTGACTGCAGCGGCACGGCTGGAGGCCGTCTGGCGTGATGGCGGGCCGGCGCAATGGGCGCTGCGACCGCTGGGCGCGCTGCACGGGGCGCTGGTCGGGCTGCGGCGCCTGCTCTACCGGCGGGGCTGGAAAACCACCGTTCGGCTGCCCTGCCCGGTCATCGTCGTCGGCAACCGGGTGGCCGGTGGCGCCGGCAAGACACCGACCACGCTGGCCCTCGTCCACGCTCTGCAACAGGCGGGCTGGCACCCGGGCATCGTGTCGCGCGGACACGGTGGTCAGGGCACGGTGCCCCGCCCGGTCGGCGCTGACAGCGTCGCCAGCGCGGTCGGCGATGAACCATTGCTGATGCAGCGCCGCACGGGCGTGCCGGTCTGGGTCGGCCGCGACCGCGCCGCCGCCGCGCACGCACTGCTGAATGCACATCCCGACGTGAACGTGCTGGTCTGCGACGACGGGCTGCAGCACCTGCGGCTGGGGCGTGACCTGGAGATCGTGGTGTTCGACGAGCGCGGCGCCGGCAACGGCTGGCTGCTGCCGGCAGGACCGCTGCGCGAGCCGATCGACGCGCCCGCGGCCGCGCCCCACCAGTGCGTGCTCTACAACGCCGCAAAGGCCAGCACCGCCCTGCCCGGCGCCTGCGCGACACGGCAACTCGCCGGGGCGGTGGACCTCGCCGGCTGGTGGTCTGGCGCGCCCGCCACGCACGCGCAACTCGCCGCGCTGCGCGGTCGGCGGTTGCTCGCCAGTGCGGGCATCGGACAACCGCAGCGCTTCTTTGACGCGCTGCGCACCGCCGGCCTGACGATCGACACCCTGGCCCTGGACGACCACCACGACCACGCCCGTCTGCCGTGGCCGCCAGAGACACGCGAGGTGGTCGTGACCGAGAAGGACGCCATCAAGCTCGATCCGCAGCGGGTTGCGGCCGAACGACCGGGGCTGCGCGTGTGGATCGTGCCGCTGGTGCTGGTGCTGCCAGCCGTGTTCATCCGGCGCGTGCTGGACGCGCTCGGCCCCGCGCCGGCAAGGTAGCATCACGCCCCATGGACACCCGCCTGATGCAACTGCTCGTCTGCCCGCTCTGCAAGGGGCCGCTCAACCATGACCACGCCACGCACGAGCTGGTCTGCCCGGCCGACCGGCTGGCGTTTCCGATCCGCGACGGCATGGCCGTGATGCTCGAAAACGAAGCGCGCACGGTCGATCCGGACGCGCCACCACCGTCGCCCTTCCCGCTGCCGGACACCGCACCGACGCCATGACCCTGGACTGCACCATCCTGATTCCCGCCCGGCTGGCCTCGACCCGCCTGCCCGGCAAGCCGCTGGCCGATCTGGGCGGGCTGCCCATGATCGTGCGGGTGGCGCAGCGCTGCGCCACGGCGGGCGCGCGGGACGTGGTCGTCGCGACCGACGCGCCCGAAGTGGCCGCGGCCTGTGCAGCGCACGGCGTGCGCGTGGTGCTGACCCGCGCTGACCACGCCACCGGCAGCGACCGGTTGGCCGAAGCCTGCGAGTTGCTGGGACTGGATGGCGATGACATCGTCGTCAATGTGCAAGGCGACGAGCCGCTGATCGACGTGGCGCTGATCGCCGCCTGCGCGCAAGGCCTGCTGCGGCAGCCGGACTGCGTCATGAGCACGGCCGCCCACGCCATCGACAGCGTCGAGGAGTTCGTCAACCCGAACGTCGTCAAGGTGGTCTGCGACGCGGCGGGCCGCGCGCTGTACTTCTCGCGCGCCCCGCTGCCCTGGTGGCGCGATGGCAATGCCGACGGCATCACGGCCCTGCCGACGACCCCTGCACCGCTGCGCCACATCGGCATCTACGGCTACCGCGCGGGCTTCCTGCGCCGTTTCCCCGCGCTCAGCGCCAGCCCGATCGAGCAGGTCGAGTCGCTGGAGCAGTTGCGGGTGCTGTGGCACGGCGAGCGCATCGCCGTGCATGTCAGCGACACCCGGCCCGGCCCCGGCGTGGACACCCCAGAAGACCTGGAACGGGTGCGGCGCCACTTCGAATAACGTCGAACAAGCCCGGGATTCGACTCCGATACCCCAGATTTCGCCGCAGCAATACCCTGGGCAGACCCTGACGTTCAACCGGCGCGACGCACCCCGTCGAGTCAGTTTCAACTCAGGGGAGCCATGGTATTCTCAAAACGAACCTCAGAATTCGCAGTACCTTTCACGTTTTCGCTACAGCTTTAGGCATCACGCCATCAGCACCTGCTGACAGACAGAGACCGAGGAGATCCATGAGACTGATCCTGTTGGGCGCCCCCGGCGCCGGCAAAGGCACACAAGCGGCCTTCATCTGCCAGAAATACGGCATTCCCCAGATCTCCACCGGTGACATGCTGCGCGCGGCTGTCAAGGCCGGCACGGAGATGGGCCTGGCCGCCAAGAAGGTGATGGACGCCGGCGGTCTCGTCGGCGACGACATCATCATCGGCCTGGTCAAGGAACGCATCACGCAGCCCGACTGCGCCGGCGGTTTCCTGTTCGACGGCTTCCCGCGCACGATCCCGCAGGCGGACGCGATGAAGGCCGCGGGCGTCAAGCTCGACTACGTGCTGGAAATCGACGTGCCGGACGCGTCCATCATCCAGCGCATGAGCGGCCGCCGCGTGCACGTGGCCTCGGGCCGCACCTACCACGTCGTCTTCAACCCGCCCAAGGTCGAAGGCAAGGACGACGTGACGGGTGAAGACCTGATCCAGCGCGCCGATGACGCCGAAGACACCGTGCGCAAGCGCCTGGAGGTCTACCAGAGCCAGACCCGTCCGCTGGTCGACTACTACTCGCAGTGGGCCGCCACCGGCGACGCCGCCGCGCCGCAGTACCGCGCCATCAGCGGCACGGGCACGGTCGACGAGATCACCGCCCGCGCGTTCGCCGCACTGGGCTGATCCCGGCACGGCCACTGCGCCGTCGCCACGACGAGCCGCCTTCGGGCGGCTTTTTCGCATCCCCCAATTGACGTTTACGTCAACGTCAATCAACATCCCCCGGTTTTTCGGATCGGCTTCCACTCGACTTCATCAGGAGACACACATGGACATCGCAGACAAGGTTTTCATCGTCACCGGCGCCGCTTCGGGGCTGGGAGAAGGCGCGGCGCGCATGCTGGCGCGCGAGGGCGCGAAGGTGGTCATCGCCGACCTGCAGGAAGAGCGCGGCACGGCGGTCGCCGCCGAACTGGGCGGCGCGTTTGTCAAGTGCGACGTGTCGAACGAGGACGACGGCCGTGCCGTGGTGGCACAGGCCGTGTCGATGGGCAAGCTGGCGGGCCTCGTGAGCTGCGCCGGCATCGCCCCGGCCAGCCGCACCGTCGGCCGTGATGGCGCGCACCCGCTGGGCCTGTTCAGCAAGGTCATCTCGGTCAACCTGATCGGCACCTTCAACATGATCCGCCTGGCCGCCGAAGCCATGTGCAAGAACGCGCCGGAGCCGACCGGCGAGCGCGGCGTGCTGATCAACACCGCCAGCGTCGCCGCATTCGACGGGCAGATCGGCCAGGCGGCGTATGCGGCGAGCAAGGGCGGCGTGGTCGGCATGACGCTGCCGATCGCGCGCGACCTGTCGAAGAACGGCATCCGCTGCATGACCATCGCGCCCGGCATCTTCGGCACGCCGATGCTGTTCGGCATGCCGCAGGAGGTGCAGGACGCGCTGGCCGCGGGCGTCCCGTTCCCGAGCCGGCTGGGCACGCCGGCCGACTACGCCAAGCTGGTGCACCAGATCGTCACCAACGAGATGCTCAATGGCGAGGTGATCCGCCTGGACGGCGCGATCCGGCTGGCCCCGCGCTGAGCGTCCTGTGACACGATGGCGGGCATGACACACTGCCCTGCCCGCCTTCGCCGTTTTCACCTGTCAACGTCGATCCTGGCAGCCGCCCTGCTGGCGGCGTGCAGCACGACGGAAGTTCCCCGCGAAGCCCCCCGCACACCCGCGCCTGCGCAGCCCGAGGCGGCTTCGGGGTGGCAGGCCAAACGCGGCACGGTCACCGCCCGCTACGCCGTGGCCGCCGCGAACCCGCTGGCGACCGAGGCCGGGCGGCAGATCCTGGCGGCCGGTGGCAGCGCGCTCGATGCGGCCATCGCGGTGCAGATGGTGCTGACGCTGGTGGAGCCGCAGTCGAGCGGCATCGGCGGCGGTACGTTCCTGATGCACTGGGACGGGCGCGTAGTCCAGGCGTTCGACGGCCGCGAAACCGCACCGGCCGAGGCCGACGGGCACCTCTTCCTCGGTGCAGACGGCAAGCCGCTCGCCTTTCATGACGCAGTGGTGGGAGGACGCGCGGTCGGCACGCCGGGCACGGTGCGCATGCTGGAGATGGCGCATGCACGGCATGGCCGGCTGCCGTGGTCGGTGCTGTTCGAGCCGGCGATCCGGCTGGCGCGGGACGGCTTCCCGGTCAGCCCGCGCCTGCACACGCTGCTGAAAGCCGATGCGCACCTCCGGAAAGACCCGACCGCGGCGGCCTACTTCTACCAGCCGGACGGCGCCCCCTGGCCGGTCGGTCATGTGCTGAAGAATCCGGAACTGGCAGCCGTGCTGCGCCGCCTCGCCGCGGACGGTGCCCGTGCGCTGCACGAGGGCGACATCGCCGAGGCCATCGTCGCCAAGGTGCGCCAGCACCCGGGCAACCCGGGCCGGCTGAGCCTGCGCGACCTCGCGGACTACCAGCCGAAGGAGCGCGTGCCGCTGTGCTTCGACCACCGGGCTGGCGATCGCCCGTGGCGCCTGTGCGGTTTCCCGCCGCCAAGTTCGGGTGCGATCGCGATCGGCCAGATCCTGGGGATGCTCGGCCAGACCGCGGGAGCGCAGGAACCGCTGACCGATGCTGGCCTACCTTCGACCCAGTGGCTGCACACCTACGCCGAAGCGTCGCGGCTGGCGTTTGCCGACCGGGCACAGTACGTGGGCGATCCGGACTTTGCCGCGGCGCCCGCGGGCGACTGGCGCAGCCTGCTCGACCCGGTGTACCTGCGCGAGCGCGCCCGGCTGATCGGCCCGCAACGCATGCCCGTCGCGCCTGCCGGTACCCCGGGCGGCGTGCAGACCAGCCTCGCCCCGATGCCCGAACAGGTGGAATACGGCACCAGCCACATCAGCGTCGTCGATGCCGAAGGCCACGCCGTCTCGATGACCACGACCATCGAGGACGCCTTCGGGTCACGCCAGATGGTGCGCGGCTTCCTGCTGAACAACGAGCTGACCGACTTCAGCTTCCTGCCCGCGGACGCTGCTGGGCGTCCCATCGCCAACCGGGTCGAGCCGGGTAAACGACCGCGCTCGTCCATGTCGCCGACGCTGGTGTTCGACGACCAAGGCCGGCTGGCGATGACCGGCGGCAGTCCGGGCGGCGCGCTGATCATCCACTTCACCGCCAAGACACTGCACGGCGTGCTGCAGTGGGGCCTGACGCCGCAGCAGGCGATCGACCTGCCGAACTTCGGCACGACCGGCGGGCCGGTGCTGCTGGAGCAGGGGCGGTTTCCTGCGGTGGTGGTCGAGGCACTGAAGACGCGCGGGCACGACGTGCGCGAGGTGGAGATGACCAGCGGGTTGCAGGCGATCAGCCGCGGGCGCAACGCGGGGCGGGAGGTCTGGCGTGGGGGCGCCGATCCGCGGCGGGAAGGCGTCGTGCTGGGAGAGTGATCACTGCGCGGCCAGCCACCCCGCCGCGATTCCCAGCGTCACCACCGCCACCGGCCCCCCCGTGCGCGCATGTCGCCGCCAGTCGATCACGACGCCGCAGCGCCGGGCCGCATCCACCACGATGATGTTCGCGATCGACCCGACGATCAGCAGGTTTCCCGCCAGCGTGCTGACCAGCGCCAGCGTCAGCCCGACGTGGTCCCCCTTGGCCAGCGGCATCAGCACCATCACCGCCGGCACGTTCGACACCAGGTTGCTCAGGCCCAGCGTCGTGAAGAACAGTGTCGCCGGCTGTGCGAGGTCGATGCCCTGCGTGGTGAGCCAGGCGACGAGCTGCTGCGTCAAGCCGGTGAGCGCCAGCGCGTGGTTGACGACGAACAGGCCCATGAACAGGATCAGCAGCTCCCAGTCGATCAGCCCCATCACCTTCGACGAATGAAACCGCTGGCTCAGCAGCAGCACACCCGCCCCCACCAGTGCCGCCACATCCCGCGGCCAGTCCGTGCACAGGAACACACCGACCAGCGCCAGCGCGACCAGCAGGCCCTTGGCGGTCTGCCAGCGGTCGAAGGGCGGCACTTCGGAGGCGATGGCAGCGAGCTGCGCCGGGTCCGGCTCCGCCACCGGCGGCGTGCGGCGCATCTGCCACGCCAGCAGCGCCCACAAGGCCAGCAACCCGGCCAGCACCGGCACGACCGCATCGGCCATGTAGCCCGCGAACGGCAGCTTCAGCACCTCGCCGATCAGCATGTTCTGCGGATTGCCGATCAGCGTCGCGGCCGAGCCGATGTTGCTCGCGCAGGCCAGTCCCAGCAGGAAGGGCACCGGGTCCAGCCGCCGCCGCAGGCACGCCTCGGCCAGCACCGGCGCCACGGCCAGACAGACAATGTCGTTCGAGAACACGGCCGACAGTCCCGCAGCAACCCCGATCACGACCCCCATCAGCGCCGCCGGCCCGACCGGCAGGACCGCAATGCGCCGCGTCACCGCGCTGTAGAAGCCGCCGAGCCGCATCTGGGCCGAGATCACCATGAAGGAAAACAGCAGCAGGATCGTCGGCAGGTGGATGGATTGCGCCGCCTGTTCCGGCGTCATCACACCCGCGCCGACGATGGCGATGGCACCGAGCAGCGCGACGCCGGTGCGGTCCAGGTGGAGCCACGGCAGGCTGCCGAGGACCATGCCGAGGTAGACGACGGCAAACACCGCCAGCACCACGCCGTCCTGCAGGGAGGAAAGTTCGTTCATCGAGTGATTCTAGGGAGCGGCTAGACTCCCGCGCGTGATCCCCCAAGGCTTCATCCAGGACCTGCTCGCCCGCGCCGACATCGTCGACGTGGTGGGCCGCGCCGTGCAGCTCAAGAAAGCGGGCATCAACTACAAAGGCCTGTGCCCGTTCCACGGCGAGAAGTCCCCCAGCTTCATCGTCAGCCCGTCACGCCAGACCTACCACTGCTTCGGCTGCGGCGTCCACGGCAACGCGGTCGGCTTCCTGATGGAGCACAGCGGCCTGGGCTTCGTCGAGGCGGTGAAGGATCTGGCGCAGGACGTGGGCATGACCGTGCCCGACGACGACAACAGTCCGGAGGAACGCGCCCGCGCCGCCAAGGTCCGCGAACACCAGATCACGCTCGGCGACGTGCTGCTGAAAGCGAGCAATCACTACCGCGCTCAGCTCAAGGACAGCCCGCGCGCCGTCGCCTACCTGAAGGGCCGCGGCCTGACCGGCGAGATCGCCAAGCACTTCGCCCTCGGCTACGCGCCGGGTGGCTGGCATGGGCTGTCGAGCGCCTTCGGCAAGTACGACGACCCGCTGCTGGTCGAGTCCGGCCTGGTGATCCTGCAGGGCGACGACGCGGCCGAGCAGCGCCGCTACGACCGCTTCCGCGACCGGATCATGTTCCCGATCCGCAACCCCAAGGGCGAGGTGATCGGCTTCGGCGGACGGGTGCTGGACCAAGGCGAGCCGAAGTATCTGAACTCGCCGGAGACGCCGGTGTTCAGCAAGGGCCGCGAGCTGTACGGCCTGTTCGAGGCGCGCGCCGCGATCCGCCAGCGTGGCTTCATCCTCGTCACCGAGGGCTACATGGACGTGGTGGCGCTGGCGCAGCTCGGCTTCGGCAACGCGGTGGCCACGCTCGGCACGGCCTGCACCGGCGAGCACATCGTCAAGCTGCTGCGGTTCTCCGAGCAGGTGGTGTTCAGCTTCGACGGGGACGCGGCCGGGCGGCGGGCGGCGGCACGGGCGCTGGAGGCCGTGCTGCCGCACGCGAGCGACACGCGCAGCTTCCGCTTCCTGTTCCTGCCGGCCGAGCACGACCCGGACTCCTTCATCCGCGAGCGTGGGCCGGAGGCCTTCGAGGCGTGCATCCACGAGGCGTTCACGCTGTCGCGGCAGTTGCTGGCGGTGGCTGGCGACGGCTGCGACCTGGCCAGCCCCGAGGGCCGCGCAAGAATGCTGGCGCAGGCGCGGCCGCTGTACGAACTGCTGCCGGACGGGTTGCTGAAAGCACAGTTGCTGGTCGAACTGGCCCGCGACGGTGGCTTGACGGCCGATGTACTGCTGCACCACTGGGCGGCGGCAGGCGCGCGCCGGGGCGACCGCCGACGCGCAGAGCCCGGACATGCCGAACATCAGCCCCACGCTGCGCCAGCCCCTGCCCCGCGCCACCACGACGAGCCGGACTGGGACAACGCTCCACCGCCTGACGAGGCGCCGCCGGAAGCCGATCCGAACGACCTCGGCTACGACCCGATGGACGATGGCACGCCCGAGCATGCCAAGGACTGGCGCAGCAAGCGCGGCAAGGACTTCGGCGGCCGTGGCGGCAAGGGCCGCAGCTTCGGCAACGATCCGCCGCCATGGGCACGCAAGGGAGGCAGCGCGGCCATGGCGTCGCCACGTCGGCCACCGCCGCGCACGGCGTCGCTGCTGGACCGTGCCGCCTGGCTGATGGTGCAGAACGCGCAGCTCTGGCTGGATCTGCCCGGCGAGGTCCACGAATTGCTGGTCCAGCAGAGTGCACCGCATGGCGGATTCTTCGCCGCGCTGGAGCGGCTGCTGCACGACCAGGGTGTGCTGGGCGCCGCCGGCATCCTCGCCGCGCTCGACGAACTGGCCCAGGATCCAGCCGAAGCCGGGCTGGGCGCGCTGCTGGAACGCATCCGCCGGCTGCACGAACTCGGCAGCGATGCACCGCTGGCAGACGATCTGCGCGTGGTCGTCGACCGGGTGCGGCTGCAGGCGGTCGAGGACGAGATCACCCTGCTGCTGGAATCGGGTGAACTCTCGGAAGCGGCCACCCAGCGGCGCAATGCCCTCTTTGCACTGCGGTCCCAGCTCAAGAGCCGGCCCGCCAGAAACGCTACTGTATAATTGAAGGTTGGTTTCGATGCGGCAAGAGTGACAGCAGCGCCTGCCGGCCCCGGCCACCCGCGACACGGGTCATACCAGGCCACCCCCACCGCCAGCGCTGCACCTTCAGGGATGTTCACGCCAGCTTGCCCGCCTGAGAAGCGGCTCGTCCGCGAGCGCCTGCAGTGCGCCGCCCGAGACTTGTGATTCAGGCTCAAAGCCCCACCGTATCCGAGCACCCCAGCCGAGGAATCGCATGCCCGCGAAAAAGAGCGCCCCTGACCTGTCCCCCGAGACCAGCACCGCAGCAGCCCCGGCTGCCCCGGTCGCGTCCAAGACCATCCGCGTCGTGAAGGTGGTCAAGGCCATCAAGGCCGACGCCGCGACGCCCGCTCCGGCGCCGATCGCTGCCGCAGTCTCGGCACCGGAAACCACGATTCCTGTGGTGGTCAAGCGCGGCCGCAAGGCCAAGGCCCCAGCCGCCGACACGGATGTCAAGGTGGAGAAGCCCGAGAAGAAGGTCGAGAAGAAGGCCGAAAAGCCGACGCTGGACGCCGACGAGGATTTCACGGACATCGACGCCGAGATCGATGTCGAAGCCGAGGTGGAAACCGAGGTCGAAGTGGTGGCCGAAGGGGAAGTCGAGGTCGAAGCCGACAAGCCCAAGGCCAAGCCGCTGCGCATGAAGGTCAGCCGGGCCAAGGAACGCGCGCTGATGCGCGAGTTCGGCCTCGACGAGACCACGCTCACTGAAGAGGAAGTCGCCAAGCGCCGCCAGGAGCTGAAGACCCTCATCAAGATGGGCAAGACGCGCGGCTACCTGACGCACCAGGAAATCAACGACCACCTGCCCGAGAAGCTGGTCGAGAACGAGATCCTGGAAGCCATCATCTCGATGCTCAACGACATGGGCATCGCGGTCTACGAGCAGGCCCCTGACGCGGCCACGCTGCTGATCGCCGGCGGTGGCACGACGACCTCGACCGAAGAGGAAGCAGAGGAAGCCGCGGAAGCCGCGCTGTCCACGGTGGACTCCGAATTCGGCCGCACCACCGACCCGGTGCGCATGTACATGCGCGAGATGGGCACGGTCGAGCTGCTGACGCGCGAAGGCGAAATCGAGATCGCCAAGCGCATCGAAGGTGGCCTGCAGGCGATGATGCTGGCCATCTCGGCCTCGCCGGCCACGATCGAGGAGATCCTCGGCATGGCCGACCGGATCCGCGCCGGCGAGTCGCAGATCTCGGAAGTGGTGGACGGCTTTGTCTCCTCCGAAGAAGCCGATGACTACGTCGCCGAAGAAGACTTCGACGAGTTCGACGAGGACGAGGAAGAAGGCGGCACCTCCAAGGCGCTGACCAAGAAGCTCGAAGAGCTGAAGAACCAGGCCCTGTCGCGCTTCGACTCGATGCGCGCCGAATTCGTCAAGATGCGCGCGGCCTACGCCAGCCACGGCTACAAGTCGGCGCCCTACAACGCGGCCCAGACGGCCATCAGCAACCAGCTGATGACGATCCGCTTCACGGTCAAGACGATCGAGAAGCTGTGCGACCTGCTGCGTTCGCAGGTGGACGATGTGCGCCGCTACGAACGCGAACTGCGCAAGATCGTCGTGGACCGCTGCGGCATGCCGCAGGAGCAGTTCATCAAGGTGTTCCCGCCGAACATCCTGAATCTGGCCTGGGCCGAGGGTGAAATCGCCGCCGGCAAGGGCTACAGCGCCGTCATGGGCCGCAACCTGCCCCCGATCCAGGAACTGCAGCAGAAGCTGATCGACCTGCAGACCAAGGCCGTCGTGCCGATCGACGACCTGAAGGCGATCAACAAGCGCATGAACGAGGGCGAGGCCAACTCGCGCGAAGCCAAGCGCGAGATGATCGAGGCCAACCTGCGTCTGGTGATCTCGATCGCCAAGAAGTACACCAACCGCGGCCTGCAGTTCCTCGACCTGATCCAGGAAGGCAACATCGGCCTGATGAAGGCGGTGGACAAGTTCGAATACCGCCGCGGCTACAAGTTCTCGACCTACGCGACGTGGTGGATCCGCCAGGCCATCACCCGCTCGATCGCCGACCAGGCCCGCACCATCCGGATCCCGGTGCACATGATCGAGACGATCAACAAGATGAACCGGATCTCGCGCCAGCACCTGCAGGAGTTCGGCTTCGAGCCGGACGCGCCGTCGCTGGCCGAGAAGATGGAGATGCCCGAGGACAAGATCCGCAAGATCATGAAGATCGCCAAGGAGCCGATCTCCATGGAAACGCCGATCGGGGACGACGACGACAGCCACCTGGGCGACTTCATCGAGGACACCAACAACACCGCGCCGATCGAGGCCGCGATGCAGTCGGGTCTGCGCGATGTCGTGCGCGACATCCTCGACAGCCTGACGCCGCGCGAAGCCAAGGTGCTGCGCATGCGCTTCGGCATCGAGATGTCCACGGACCACACGCTGGAAGAAGTCGGCAAGCAGTTCGACGTGACGCGCGAGCGGATCCGCCAGATCGAGGCCAAGGCCATCCGCAAGCTCAAGCACCCGAGCCGGTCGGACAAGCTGCGCACCTATCTGGACAATCTGTAACCCGCCGGCAAGGCAACGGGGGATGGACAGCTCCCCCCTGAACATGGCCCTGCATCTGTGGGGCCATTTCACTTCTGCAATCTCTGGATGCGCACTGCTTCACGAAACGACAAGGTAAACTGAGCGCATGCCGCAGACCGTCACTTGCACCGTTCTCTTTGCCGATCTGCGCGGCAGCACGTCCCTGTACGAAAGCCTGGGGAATGCCGAGGCCGCGTCCGTCGTCACGCACAGCGTGGCGGTGGTTGCCCGCATCATGGAAGGCCAGGGCGGGCGGGTGATCAAGACGCTCGGTGACGGTCTGATGGCGGTGTTCCCGCACCCGGTCGGTGGCGTGCGGGCCGCAGAGGAAGTCCACGAGTCGCTCGAACGGGTCATGGGGGCCGCGCGTCCGTCACGCAGCCCGGTGATGCGCGTGCAGATCGCCATGGCGCATGGCGAGGTGATCGAGGTGGCCGGCGACTGTTTCGGCGATGCGGTGAACGTGTCCGCCCGGCTGCTGGACCACGCGGGAGACAACGAGACCCTGATCACGTCGCAGACCCTGGCCGTGCTGCCGCCGGATGTGCGGGAGCGGTTTCGCCGGCTGGAGCGGCTGCACCTGCGCGGGCGCGTCGAGCCGGTCGAGGTCTGGCGGTTCGAGCCACGGCGCTCCGGCCCGGATCCGCTGTCGACCATGTTCGGCGACTCGGCGCCCACCACGGTGCCGGAGGGCATCCGCCTCGTCAGCGAAGGCGTCTCGCGCATCCACACGGTGCGCAACCTGCCGGCCATCCTGGGCCGCAGTCACGAGGCGGCGTATTGTCTGGACGACAGCCGCGTCTCGCGCATGCACGCCCGCATCGAGTGGCACAGCGGCAACTTCCAGCTCACCGACCTCAGCTCCAACGGCACCTATGTGCGCTTCGGGCGGCAGTCCGAGGTGGTCACGCTGCGCCGCGGGGCCTGCACGCTGCATGGCCGCGGCGTGATCTGCCTGGGCGTCAGCCCGAACATCATCAACGCCCCCACGGTCAGCTTCGAAGTCCTGCGCTTCGACGACACGGACCCGCTGCCGCTCTGAACCGGCGCGTCAGGCTGCGGCACTGGCGTCGGCCTCGGCCGCTGCGGTCTGCGCGGGCTCGAACAGCGTGCAGCGGTTGCGCCCCGAGCGCTTGGACAAGTAGAGCGCCTGGTCCGCCTGGTCGATGAGCTGCTCCAGCGAGAGCCTCGGCGAGCGCGTCACCGCCACCCCGAAGCTGGAGGTGATGCTGAGCCGGGGCTCGTAGTCGATGCCGTCGCCGGCCGTGTCCTGCACCAGCTTGCGCAGCCGCTCGGCGAAGACGGCCGCCTGCGCCTCGTCGCTGCCGGGCAGCATCACGCAGAACTCTTCCCCGCCATAGCGGCAGGCCAGTCCGGTCTCGGCAGCCGCCCCGTTGTAGATGACCGCCACGGCCTTGATCACCTCGTCGCCGATGGCATGGCCATAGCGGTCATTGAACGACTTGAAGTGGTCGATGTCGCACATGATGACCGCCACCGGCTGCCCCAGCAGGTTGCACTGGTCCTTCTGGGTGCCGCCGGTTTCGAAGAACGCCCGGCGGTTGAGGCAGTCGGTCATGGGATCGCGGGTGGCCAGACGGAACAGCTCGGCGTTCTTCTTCTGGATCTCGTCGTTGGCGGACTGCAGCTGGCTGGTCGTCAGACGCAGGCTCTCGTTGCTGCGTTCGATGTGGGTCTGGTCGGAAATCACGACCAGACAGCCCACCGTCTGCTGCTTCTGCTCGATCGGACTGCAGCTCACCAGGGTCACCCGCAGTTCCTCCCCGAGGCGCAGCTTCATCGGCAGCCGGGAGCAAGGCGTATGGGTCTGCAACGCCAGGGTCCAGGGATAACCGACGCCCGGCTGCAGTTCCGCGCCATCGCGCAGCCAGCCGTGCTCTTCCAGCCGGCGGCCGATCTGGACACTGCGCTGACCGACCAGCACCCGGAAGGCCTCGTTGACCAGCACGACGCGGCCCTGCCCGTCCAGCATGATGACCGACTCGGACAGCGTGTTGTAGGCCTTGCTCACCCGCTCCGGCACCGCCGTGCTGGGATCGAGCTGGTGCAGCACCTTGCCCAGATACAGCCGCAGCAGCACCACCAGCCCCGCGAAGGTCAGCATCGGCCACAGCGCCTGGGGAATCAGCAGCATCTGCGGAAAGGACTCGGCGGCGATCGGCGCCCAGTGCAGCTCCAGCGCCCCCCATGGCTGCCCCTGCAGCATCACCGGCACACGGATGTGGGTGGATGTACTGCGGAAATCCGGCCGGACACGCGGTGGCGTGACCCCCGTCACCGCGACCGCCTCGCCAGCCGTGGAACGCAGCGCCATGCCGAGCAGCAGGCCCTCGTTGCGGCGCGCGCCATACAGCACCTGGTCCACGTCCTTCGGCCCCAGACGCGTCGCGACCAGCGCGATCTGGTCGGCCAGCAGCTGGCTGACCGCCTGGCGCCGATCGATCTCCATGCGCACCGGGCTGGGCACCAGCCCGAAGGCATAGTCCAGCCCCATGAGACACAGCACCACGAGCGCGGCGATGCCCACGGCAATGCGGGTGATCGTGTCGGGTGGCCAGGGAAATCGCATGCAGGCTCAGGTCCGTTGGTCAAGGATGTCTTCCGCCAGCTCTGCCAGCGATCCCGGAATATCGGTATCCAGCCACTCGACTTCAGTCCCCTCCGGCTGCTTCGGGGCGTTCACGCTCAACACGGGCAAGGGATCGAACTGCCGCCAGGGCGGCGACACGGCGATCAGGCTGGCCACCAGTCCGGTGGCGCGCGTGGCCCAGAACACGAGACCGACCGACAGCGCCATGCCGCCGACCCGCACCGTGCTGCCGCTGTCCCAGCGCAAGTCCGGTCCATCGTCCGACTCGCTCTGCTGACGGGCCGATTCGGTCGTTCCCCGGGAACGCTCATCGGTGGGCGTCCACTGGAGCAACGCCGAACGTTCCTGCACGAAGCCGCTCAGATCGATGGGTGCGTCCAGCATCACCAGCAGTTCGCCGGGCGGCAGTCGGGCCATGTCCGGCGCCATGCCGGAGGGGAACCCCACGCTGCCCCGACCACTCCCTGTGCGCTCGCCCGGCACAACCAGACCGACACCCGGAACGGACACGGTGGTCGCCCGCACCAGAACCGGTCCACGCACCGATCCAGCGTCGGAGGCAACCGCCGTTGCGGAGGCGTCGCTGTCGCGGTCGGTCGTGGTCAACCGACCGGCACCCCGTGTCGCGAACACGCCGTTTTCACCCCCGGCGATCTCGGACGTGATCCGATCGAGTCGGTCGACAGCCCCGGTGCCAGCCAGCGGCTCCTGGAGACCACCGCCAGCGGTCGAAGCCAGTTCGAGTCCGCTGCCCGGCGAAGGGAGCGACTCGAATCTCGGTGGCAATGCCTCCATGGAAGGCACCGGATCGGAAGACAGGTCCGGTTGCGGAGCCGACGCGGCCGGCTGCACCCGCACCTCCACCTGGCGTGGCCCGACCACCCAGTCGCCCTCCGACAAGGTCAGAGAGAAACCCGCGGTCGCCGTGCGGCCCGACTGCACGAACACGACCCGACCTGCCGTCACGTCCGCCTGCGTGAACCGGGTGATGGCGCTCCCAGGTGCGTCGACCCGCTCGAACACGCCTGAACGGACGTCGCTCACCGTATAGACCAGCCCGGCATCCGGGGTGTCCGGGTCGGTCGCCTGGAACATGCCGGCATCGAGCACCACCTGACCGCCCTGCGCCACCGCCAGCTGGCTGTTGACCAGCACCGGTGCCTCGTTGACGTTGGTGACCAGCAGCGTCAGCGCGCGGGTACCGACCAGCGTGCCGTCCGATACGCTCACGACCAGCTCGTAGGCGTTGTCGTGGTTGGCATCCTGTGGTGCCTCCTGGTCGGTCGTCAGCCTGAAGGTCAGCAGCCCGCTGGCCGGATCCAGTTCGAACAACGCGGCATCCGCGCCCCCGCTGATGCGGAACGTCAGTGCCTGCGTCGGCTGGTCGGCATCGGTCACGTCCAGAACGCCCGACCACGGCACCCCTTCCGGCACCGACACGGTCACTGCAGCCGCACCGCCGTCCGAGGTGAACCTCGGCGTGTTGTCATTGGTGCCCGTGACCGCCACGGCGACGGCCTGGATCGCTGTGAGGCTGCCATCGCTGACCTGCAATGTCACGTCGTAGAGGTTGTCAGCGTTGGCATCGCTCGGTGCTTCATGGTCTGGCGCGGTTTGGAAGCTCAGCGCGCCCGTCGCCGCGTCGATCGTGAACCGGGCTGCGTCCGCGCCGCCGGTGATGCTGTAGGTGAGCGTCTGCGCGGGCAGGTCACCATCGGTCGCCGTCACCGTCATCACCGCGGTCGTGTTCTCGGCCACGCCAAAGGCGCTACCCGAGGTAATGGCTGGCGTGTTGTCGTTGACGGCAGTGACCGTCACTGCGATGGCCTGGGTCGCCGTGAGGCTGCTGTCGCTGACCTGCACCGTCACGTCGTAGCTGTTGTCGGCGTTGGCGTCACTCGGTGCTTCGTGGTCTGGCGCGGTTTGGAAGCTCAGCGCGCCCGTCGCCGCGTCGATCGTGAACCGGGCTGCGTCCGCGCCGCCGGTGATGCTGTAGGTGAGCGTCTGCGACGGCAGGTCACCATCGGTCGCCGTCACCGTTGTCACCGCGGTCGTGTTTTCGGCCACGCCACAGGCGCTACCCGAGGTGATGGCTGGCGTGTTGTCGTTGACGGCAGTGACCGTCACTGCGATGGCCTGGGTTGCTGTGAGGCTGCTGTCGCTGACCTGCACCGTCACGTCGTACACGTTGTCGGCGTTCGCGTCGCTCGGTGCTTCATGGTCCGGCGCAGCCTGGAAGCTCAGCACGCCGGTGGCCGCGTCGATCGTGAACCGGGCCGCGTCCGCGCCGCCGGTGATGCTGTAGGTGAGCGTCTGCGCGGGCAGGTCACCATCGGTCGCCGTCACCATCGTCACCGCGGTCGTGTTCTCGGCCATGCTGAAGGCGCCACCCGAAGTGATGACTGGCGTGTTGTCGTTGGCATCCGTCACGGTCACCGCGATGGCCTGACTGGCGGTCAGGCTGCCGTCGCTGACTTGCACCGTCACGTCGTAGACGTTGTCGGCGTTCGCGTCGCTCGGTACTTCGTGGTCTGCCGCGGTTTGGAAGCTCAGCGCGCCCGTCGCCGCGTCGATCGTGAACCGGGCCGCATCCGCTCCACCGGTGATGCTGTACGCCAGCGTCTGTGCGGGCAGATCGGCGTCGCTCGCCATCACCGTCGTCACCGTGGTCGTGTTCTCCGCCACGCTGAATGCGCTACCCGAGGTGATGGCCGGCGTGTTGTCGTTGATCGCCGTGACCGTCACCGCGATCGCCTGCGAGGCGGTCAGGCTGCCGTCGCTGACCTGCACCGTCACGTCGTACACGTTGTCGGCGTTCGCGTCGCTCGGCACCTCGTGGTCCGGTGCCGTCAGGAAACTCAGCGCGCCGGTGGCAGCGTCGATCGTGAATCGAGAAGCGTCCGCGCCGCTCGTGATGCTGAAAGTCAGCGTCTGCGCTGGCAGATCGGCGTCGCTGGCTGTCACCGTCGTCACGGCCGTCGCGTTCTCGGCCATGTTGACAGCGCTGCCCGAGGTGATGGCCGGCGTGTTGTCGTTGACGCCCGTGACCGTCACCGCGATCGCCTGCGAAGCGGTCAGGCCTCCGTCGCTGACCTGCACCGTCACGTCGTACACGTTGTCGGCGTTCGCGTCGCTCGGTGCTTCGTGGTCCGGCGCAGCCTGGAAGCTCAGCGCACCCGTGGCCGCGTCTATCGTGAACCGGGCCGCGTCCGCGCCGCCGGTGATGCTGTAGGTGAGCGTCTGCGCGGGCAGGTCACCATCGGTCGCCGTCACCGTTGTCACCGCGGTCGTGTTTTCGGCCACGCCAAAGGCGCTACCCGAGGTGATGGCTGGCGTGTTGTCGTTGACGGCAGTGACCGTCACTGCGATGGCCTGGGTCGCCGTGAGGCTGCTGTCGCTGACCTGCACCGTCACGTCGTAGACGTTGTCGGCGTTCGCATCGCTCGGTGCTTCGTGATCTGGCGCGGCGATGAAGCTCAGCGCGCCGGTAGCCGCGTCGATCGTGAACCGGGCGGCGTCCGCCCCACCGGTGATGCTGTACGCCAGCGTCTGTGCGGGCAGATCGGCGTCGCTCGCCATCACCGTCGTCACCGCCGTCGTGTTCTCCGCCACGCTAAATGCGCTACCCGAGGTGATGGCCGGCGTGTTGTCGTTGATCGCCGTGACCGTCACCGCGATCGCCTGCGAGGCGGTCAGGCTGCCGTCGCTGACCTGCACCGTCACGTCGTACACGTTGTCGGCGTTCGCGTCGCTCGGTGCTTCATGGTCCGGCGCAGCCTGGAAGCTCAGCGCACCCGTGGCCGCGTCTATCGTGAACCGGGCCGCGTCCGCGCCGCCGGTGATGCTGTAGGTGAGCGTCTGCGCGGGCAGGTCACCATCGGTCGCCGTCACCGTTGTCACCGCGGTCGAGTTCTCGGCCACGCTAAAGGCGCTACCCGAGGTGATGGCTGGCGTGCTGTCGTTGACCGCCGTGACCGTCACCGCGATCGCCTGCGAGGCGGTCAGGCTGCCGTCGCTGACCTGCACCGTCACGTCGTAGACGTTGTCGGCGTTGGCATCGCTCGGGGCTTCGTGGTCGGGCGCCACAGCAAACTGCAGCACGCCCGTGGCGCTGTCGATCGTGAACCGCGCGGCGTCCGCACCGCCCGTGATGCTGTAGCTCAGCGTCTGCACAGGCAGATCCACGTCGGTCGCCACCACCGTCGTCACTGCAGTCGTGTTCTCCGCCACGCTACGGACTGCGAGGGCACCGCCACCATCGCTGGTGATGCTCGGGGCATCGTTGGTGGCCGTGACCGACACGGTGCGGGCCACGGTGAGGCTGTCAGCGTAGGCATCGCGCACGGTGAACGTGACCGTCCGGGGCTGTGTGCTCGGGCTGTCGCTGGTGTTGTCGTAGGTGACGCTGCGCAGGGCCGTCTGGTAGTGCGCCAGACTGGCCGTGCCGCTCAACGTCAGGTTGCCGGCCGAGGCGTCCCAGGTGCCAGTGATGCCATTCTGGTTGACGAAGCCCAGCACGTCCTCGCCGCTGGCGTGGTGGGTGGTGATCTGCACCACGGCCATGCTCAGCGTGGCGCTGTCGGCGTCGTTCAGCGTCAGTCCGGGATCGACCACGGTGGCGCCGGCTCCTTCGACATGGCTGGCACTGCCGCCCGACACGCTGACGACCGGGGCCTGGGGCGCGGTGAACTCGATCGTCAGGGTGGGCCGCAGGCTGGCGTCGGCGTGTTCGGAGGAGGCGAAGCTCCAGGTGTCGGCGCTGCTGGACACCAGCGCCCAGCCGTGATTCGGGGCCGTCCCGTCCAGCCATGCCTGCACGGTGGCCGCCGACACGGCGATGTTGTTCCAGCCGAGCTGTCCGGCGCTGAACGAGGTCTCCACCGAGGCCGCCGCCTCGCTCGCGTCGGTCTGCACGCCATTGACCAGCGAGGCGTGGGTCGAGGATTCGCTCCAGCCCACGAGCATGCGGCGCAGCTCGATGAAGTCGGCAGCATCCCGCTCCAGCACATGGATCGACAGCGTCGCCGAGGAGATCGTGGCGCCGAGGGGCACCTGACCTGTGCCGCTGCCAAAGAGGTTGTCGAACCGGATCAGCCCCGTAGACAGCGGAGAACCATCGTCGCTGCGCACGAGGTTGGCGGTGCCGTAGGCGGATGTGGGCGTGCTGTCCTGGACGTAGGTGTCCTGGGTGCCGGTGTAGCCCGCCTCCCCTTCGCGGAACCGGAGTCCCCCGACGATGACCTGGACCGAGCCGGCAGCCGTCGCCGGTCCGCCACTGCCCGCATTGCCAAGGTCATCGAGCAGGACGCTCACGGTGGCTGCACCGACATGGCCGCCCGCCGGAGCAAAGACGAGCCCGTCCAGCGCCGCCTGCAGCGCCGCCACCGAGCCGCTGAACACGAGACTGGCATCGGCCGTGCCGTCGCCCGTGGAGAAGGTCAGCCCGGCCGTGCTGGCCAGGGTCAGCGTCCCGTGGGCAGTGCCGAGGGTGAGCTGCAGCGAGGCGCCCCCGGCGTCGACATCCGACAGCGTCAGGCGGTTGCCGTTGGCAGCAGACAGCGTGAGCGGTGTGCCGGCCGCGGTGGTCTGCAATCCGGGCAGGCTCAGCACGGGCGCATCGTTCACCGCCGAGACATCGAAGGTGAATGTCGCCGGTGTCGGATCGGTATCGATGCCGCCGTTGGCCACACCACCGGCGTCGATCACCGCGAAGGTGAAGCTGGCCAGACCGGCGCCACTGGCATCCGCCGGCGGCTGGTAGCGCAACTGGCCCAGATCCACCACGGCGACGGTCTGGCCCGCCGTCACCGGCACACCCGCCCACGTCAGCACCCCGGTGTTCGGCAGCGTCGTGAACTGCACCGCCTGCAAGGCGTGTCCCTCTGGGTCCGTCAGACCGAAATCGGCGGCCGAGAACACGTAGACGCTGTCTTCGGCCAAGGTCACCGTCCGGTCGATGCCGGCGGGAGCGTCGTTGGTCGGCGTGAGGGTGATGGTGGTGGCGCCCGTGGCGGTGCGCGCGCCGCCTGTGCCCTGGGCGCCCGTGTTGCCATCGCGGAAGGACCACGCGATCTGCACGCTCGCTGGCGGCGTGTCGCTGGTGTTCCAGTAGACGATGTGCTGCAGCAGCGCATTGACACGGGCATTCGTCGCGCCCGCACCGAACGTGACGACCAGCTCGCCACCCGTGAAGGTGTAGCTGCCCACCAGCACGCCGTTGACCCGCACGTCCGCGCCGCTGGTGGTGACGACGGCACCGTCGAAGGCCAGCGCATCCTCGGCGTTGGCGCCCCCTTGGCGGGACAGCGTGAGCGTGGCGCCGCTGAAGTTGTCGGCCGCGGTCAGCTCGGCGTCGGCCAAGGTCACGTCCGCGTCGAGCACGACCGCCGCGCCGCCCTCCGTGAAGACCGGCGCGCCATTCAAGCCACCGAACACCGGCGCGTCGTTCACCGCCACCACCGCCATGGTCACCACTATCGGCGCGCTGGTGCCCCCACTGCCGTCACTGACCGTCAGCGACAGGGTGCGCGTGCTGGTGCTGGGCGCGTCGCTGGTGTCGCGGTAGGTGATGTTGCGCAGCAGCGCCTGCACTGCCGTGGTCGTGGCGTTGCCGTTGAAGTTCAGCACCAGCGGGGTGCTGCCGTTGCCGAAGCCGGTGTGGCTGCCGATGACGACACCCTCGTACGTCACGTCGTTCCCCGACAGGCCGATCTGGCCGGCGCCCGTGCCCTGGTGGCGGATGCCCAACTCGTCGGTGGCGCTGCCGTTGGCGCTGACCTGGTAGGTCAGGTTGCCGCCGGTGAGCACCGGGGTGTCGCTGTCGGTGAACGTGGCGCTCGCATCGAACAGGACGCCGGCGTTTTCGGTGTAGCTGCTGCTGGAGCCGGACAGGGTGATCACTGGGGCCTGGTTCGAAACTGCCGCTGGCACGTTCATCGAGAACTCCGAGGTCGCGCCATAGCTGCTGGCCCCTGTCTTGACCGTGGCGGTGGCGCTGACGCGGTCCCCGGCGGCGGGCGCCACGCCGGTCAGCGTCACATCCAGCGCCGCGTGGCCCGCACCGTCCGTGGTGACTTCGGTGTAGCCGAGGTAGACGGCACCTTCGCCGTACCCGGTCGGGTCTTCGCTGCCCAGCGGACTGGAGAAGAACTCGATGCGCAGCGTCGTGCCCGCCGTGGTGTTGACCTCGCCGCGCACCCGCACATCGGCCCCCTGCAGGTCGGCCGTGTAGAGCATCGGCGTGTTCTGCAGCGCGTTGGCGCCGGTGTCGGCGTCGCCGGCGTCATTGGCGGTGAGGCCGTCCATCCCGAGGTCGATGGCCAGCCCGGTGTTGCCCACGAAGGTGTTGCCGAGAATGGCCACCCCGGTGACATTGGATTCCACCATCACCCCGGCCTCGCCGGACCAGGACTGGTTGTAGGCGATCAGGTTGCCGGCACCGGTGACGGTGCCACCGATGGTGTGGTTGCTGGTGCCCATGCCCAGCCAGATGCCGCCCGCACCATTGCCCAGCGCGGCCGTGCCCGTCGCGTCGGTGCCGATGAAGTTGCCCTGCACCAGCGTGCCAGTGGTGCCTGCGCCAAAGATCTCGATGCCCTGGCGGTCGTTGCCGGAAATGATGTTGCGTTCTGCGCTGGCCGTGCCGCCGATGCGGTTGCCGCTGCCGCTGGCGAGGTGGATGCCGTCCTGCCAGTTGCCACGGTCCAGGGTGCCGGTGGCGTCCGTGCCGATGTAGTTGCCGATGATGGCGTTGTTCGACCCCACCACCGCCACCCCGCCGTTGCCATTGCCGGACAGGACGTTGCGCGCCAGCGCGGTCGTGCCGCCCACGGTATTGCCCGAGGAATAGACGAGGACTCCGCCGAGGACGTTGGCCGCCGCGGTGCTGCCATCGGCGCCGAGACCGACGAGGTTGCCTTCGATCGTGTTGCCGTCCGAGTCCGACTGGATCAGCAGACCGTATTGCCCGAAATCCACCACGCTGAACCCGCGCACCGTGCTGCCACCCGAACCCGCGGCGAGCACCAGGCCCGACGCATTCAGCCCGTTGCCGTCCAGCACGATCGCGGCACGGCTGGCGTTCGCGGCGAAGCTGTCGTCGGTGCTGGCGTCCAGCACGACTGCCTCCGTGACCGTCGGCAACGCCGAACTGACCGTGATCGTGTGGACCCCGGTGCCGGTGATGGCGAAGGTGATGCGGTCGGCGCTCGCGCCGTTGGCGGTGTTGTTGGCCGCCAGGATCGCCTCGCGCAGGCTGATGCCATCGCCGCCATCGTTGGCGACCAGGTTGGCGATGGACGTGACCGTCCCGTTGCCCGCGTCGCTGGTCGTGGTGACCACGATGGCGCCCACGTGCAGGTTCAGCGTGTCGCTGTCGGTCAGCGTGCCGCCGCTGCCGCTGTTGCCCAGGTCGCTCGTCTGCAGCGTCAGCGTCGCCAGGCCGCGGTATCCACTGGTCGGCGTGAAGGTGACGCCGCTGCCCAGCGCAGTGTTGATGGCGCTCACCGTGCCCGTGTAGGTGAAGCTGGCGGTGCCAGGGCTGCCTGCGGCGAGTGTCAGACCCGCGGTGGTGGCCAGGCTGAGCGTGCCCTGCGTGGCCGTCAGCGTGAACTGCACCGGGCCGCCGGCGGCGTCCACGTCGCTGATCTGCAGCGCGTTGCCGTTGGCAGTGGAGAAGGTCTTCGCGGTATCCAGCGCCGTGTACGCGTTGGCTGGCAGCGCATTCACCGGCGCGTCATTGGCACCATTGATGGTCACCGTCGTGCTGCCAGTGGCCTGCAGCGCCCCGCCGCTGCCCTGCGCCCCCGTGTTGCCGTCGTCGAAGCGCCAGTCGATCTGCACGCTCGCCGGCGGAGCGTCACTGGTGTTCCAGTAGACAATGTTCTGCATCAGCGTGTTCACGCGCGCCTGGGTCGCGTTGGCGCCGAAGCTGACCACCAGGTCGCCACCCGTGAAGCTGTACGTGCCCACCTGCACGCCGCCGACGAAGACATCGGCACCACTGGTGGTGACGTTCAGGCCATCGAAGGCCAGCGCGTCCTGCGTGTTCACCCCGCCGCTGCGCGCGAGTGCCAGCGTGGCACCGCTGAAGTCATCGGCCGCCGACAGCTCCGCGTCCGCGACCGTCACCGACGGCGCCAGCACGACACTGCCGCCACCCTCCATGTGCGACACGGTGTTGCCGAGGCTGGACAGCACCGCAGCGTCGTTCACCCCGGCCACCAGGATGTCACGCGTGGCCACGTTGCTGGAGCCGACGCCATCGCTGACCGTGAAGCTCACCGTGCGCGTGGCGGTGGACGGGACGTCGCTGCCGTTGGCACAGGTGATCGAACGCAGCGCCGTCTGGTAGTTGGCGACGGTGGCGCTGCCGCTGAGCGTGAGCACGCCAGTACCCGCATTCCAGCTGCCGGTGATGCCGTTCTGGTCGGTGAAGGCCAGCACGTCCTGGCCGCTGGCGAAATTGGCCGAGAGGCTGACGGTGGCGCTGGCCAGGTTGGCGTTGTCGACGTCGCTGACGGTCAGCCCCGGGTCGACCACGGTGGCGGACTGGTTCTCGGTGCAGGCCAGTGCACTGCCGGTGGTGGTGACCACCGGCGCATCGTTGACGGCCGTGACGTTCAGGGACGCGTTGTCCGTGGTGGCGGAAAACGCGGTGCTGCCACCATTGGTGGTGGTGCTGACCTTGGTGCCAGCGCTGCCGCTGGTCTGGTCCCAGGCCTTGAAGTCGAAGGTCGCCGTCTCGCCGTTGAAGCCGTCGGGCAGGTAGCGCACCTGGCTTGCCGCGCCCAGCAGCAGCGCGCTGGTCGAACTCACCGCGCCGAAGCTGACCCAGGTGCTGCCGTCGGTGGAGTATTGCCAGGTACCGTTGCCGGCCTTGGACGTGACCGCGATCCCCTGGAGCGCGCCGCTGTCGGCATCTGCCCACGAGGCCGAGGTCAGGATGCTGCTGACCAACGTGCCGGACGATGCCATGTCTTCGCTGGTCGCCGCCAGCGTCGCCGTGGCGCCGTTCGTGATCGTCGGCGCATCGTTGGCATTCGTCACCGTCACCGCGATGACCTGGGTATCGCTCAGATAGCCGTCGGTCACCTGCACCGTCACGTCGTAGATGTTGTTGGCACCACTGTCGGTGGGCGACTCGAAGTCCGGCGCCACCAGGAAGCTGAGCACGCCGGTCGAGCTGTCGATCGTGAACCGGGCTGCGTCCGCACCACCGCTGAGGCTGTAGCTGAGCGCGTCGCCTTCGGCGTCGGTGGCCGTCACCGTGGTGACCGTGGTCGCAATTTCCGCCACGCTCACTGCCGCCGTCGCGCCCGCACCGTTGCTGCTGATCACTGGCGCAGTGTTGGTGGCCGGGTTGGTGCCGTTGTATTCGAATGCACCGATGTCGACCGAGGCGTCGCGGTAGTAGCCGCGCTGATCCGTCACCGGCGCGCCGCTCGCCGCGCCGGCATTGATGGCCGGGCTGCCCGCCAGCAAGGCCAGCGTCAGCGTCGGCCCACCATTGCTGGCCAGGGTGCCCAGCAGCGGGTCGACGTCCTGCTGGTCGCTGCCGACCCAGCCGCTGCTGCCGGTGGTGTTGCCGATGATGTTGTTGCCCAGACTCGCCATCGCGCCGCTGATGTCCGGGTTCGGCGTGGTGCCCGTGCCGGTGTTGCCGGCGACGATGCTGTTCAGCAGGTTGACCGTGACGCTGCCGGCCGCCCTGTAGATGCCGCCGCCCGTGCTGGCGGTGTTGCCGGCGATGGTGGCGTTCACCAGGCTGGCGGTCTTGCCGATGTACACGCCGCCGCCCTGGCCGCTGCTGGAATTGCCGCTGATCGTCGTGTTGATCAAGGTCAGGTTGGCGCTGGTGCCGCTGCTCCAGATGCCCGCGCCTTGATTGCTGCCGGTATTGGCAGCGATGGTCGAATTGCTGATCACCAGGGCGCTGTTGTTGTAGATGCCCGCGCCGCTGGTGCCCGAGTTGCCGGACACGGTGACGTTGTTGATGAACGTCGTGCCGGCCAGATACAGGCCACTGCCGGTGGTGCCCGAGGTGTTGTTGGCGACCACGCTGTTCCACAGCGTCAGAGACGTGCTGCCGTTCGCGAGGATGCCGCTGCCATGGCTGACGCTGCCGCCCGTCACGGTGATGCCGCTGAGGTAGGCCGAGGTGCCGCTCCCCCACACGTCGAACACACGGTCGCCGAGACCCGCGGCATCGACAATGGTGGACGACGCCCCGGCGCCGACCAAGGTCAGGCTCTGCAGGATGTCGAGGTCGCCGGTCGAGGCGAGGTCTTCGCTGGCGCCTGTGCGCGTGAGCGTGTAGGTGCCCGCCGGCACGAAGACCGTATCGTGCCCCGCGGTATTGTTGGTGGCGATGATGGCCTCGCGCAGCGAGATCTTGCTGTCCGCCCCCTTGCTGGACAGCAGGCTGGCCACCGAGGTGGTGGTGCCGTCCACCACGTCGTTCATGGTGTCGACGATCAGCGCGCCGGTGGCGCTGGCGTTGGCCGAGAATTCCGATGTGGACCCGTAGGTGCCATTCGCATTCATCACCGTGGCCGTGGCGGAGATGAACTGGCCCGCGGGCACGGCCTTGCTGAAGCTGACGACGAACCTGCTGTCGCCGCTGCCGTCGGTGAACACCGTGGCGTAGCCCAGGTAGGTCTGCCCCTCGCCATAGCCGCTGCCATCGCCCGCTGCATTGGCGAAGAACTCCAGCCGCAGCGAGGTGTAAGCGGTGCTGTTGATCGTGCCGGCGATGGCAACCCGGCTGCCGTCGGTGCCCGCGGCGCTGAGCACCGGGAAGTTCTGCAGGTTGTTGGGTCCGGTGTCGGCATCGACCGCATCGTTGAGCGTCACGCCGTTGTTGCCCAGGTCGATGCCCAGGCCGGCGCTGTTGTAGACCGTGTTGCCCAGGAAGGCGTTGTCGGTGCTCGTGGCGCCAAGGACACCGATGCCGGTCAGGAAGCTGCCGCCCTGCCCCGCATTGACCACCGTGTTGCCCGCACCCGCCGCGGCGCCGCCCACCAGGCTGTGGTTGGCCCCGTTCTCCAGCAGGATGCCGATCTGCCCCGTGCCCCAGTTGGCGCTGCCGGCCAGATCGGTGCCGATGCGGTTGCCCTGGATCACGGTGCCGCTGGAGTCGCCCTTGACGAAGATGCCCCCCAGGACCGGCGAGGCGATCCAGTTGCCTTCGCTGGCGCCGGTGCCACCCACCAGGACGTTGTCGGCGCCGCCAAAGATGTGGATGCCATGTCCACCATTGCCGAGTGCGCCGGTGCCAGCCGCGTTCACCCCGATCCAGTTGCCGCGCACCACGTTGCCATCGCTGGTTTCACCGTCGATGTGCACGCCGGTGCCATCGTTGCCGCTGATGACGTTGTGCTGGACCGCGCTGCTGCCGCCGATCGTGTTGGCATTGGCGCCGTTCTGGATCAGCACCCCATCGACCACATTGCCCCGGTCCAGCAGGCCGGTCGCATCGGTGCCGATGTAGTTGCCCGCCACGGTGTTGCCCGTGACCTCGGCATCTTCCAGCGCGACACCGTTGTAGTTGGCCGAGATGACGTTGCGCTCGCCCGCGTCGTTGCTGCCGTCGGCGTTGGTGCCGATCAGGTTGCCGGTGACGGCGCTGGCGGTGCCGCCGTTGTAGAGGTAGACCCCCGCGCCCGTGTTGCTCACTGCCGTGGTGCCGTCTGCACCGAGCCCGATCAGGTTGCCCTGCACCCGGTTGTTGCTGACCCCGTTGGCCACCAGCACCCCGGTCTCGTTACCGGAGATGACGTTGCCGGCGCCCGTCAGGCCGGAACCGACCTGGTTGCCGGAGGCGCCGTCCCAGAACGAGACCCCGCCCTGCGAATTGCCCAGGGCCACCAGACCGGTCACGTCGGTGCCGATGTAATTGCCCTGCACCACGTTGTTCGAGGTGCCGCTGCCGATCAGTTCCACGCCATACCAGTTGTTGCCGGAGATGACATTGCGCTCGGCCGTGTCGCTGGAGCCATCGGCATTGGTGCCGATGCGGTTGCCGCTGGCACCACCCACGATCACCACGCCACTGAGGCCGCTGGTATGCGCCGTGCCATTCAGGTCGGCGGTGCCGGTGCTGTCGGTGCCGATGTAGTTGCCGATCACGACGTTGCCGGTCGCCGCGACCAGGTTGATCATGATGCCCGTGCGGCCGTTGCCCGAAATCACGTTGCGCTGGCCAGCCTGGATGCCGCCTACCGTGTTGCCGGCCGATTCGATCAGGATGCCGTCAACGTCGTTGCGCAGCGCGGCATCCCCAGCGGCGGTGGTGCCGACATAGTTGCCCTGGATCTGGTTGCCGGTCGCCCCGCCACCGAGCCAGATGCCCATGCCACTGTTGCCTGCGATGACGTTGCGGTCCGCTGCAGTCGAGCCGCCGATGACGTTGTTGTTCGCGTTCCAGACGTTCACGCCCTGCTGGTTGCCGCGGCCGGTCACGCCATCGGTGCCGACGCCGATCCAGTTGCCCGCGACCGTGTTGCCGTTGCTGCCCGAGATGTCGATGGCATCCTGCGTGAAGCGCTGGAAGTCCAGTCCGCGCACGGTGCTGCCGCCCGAGCCGGTGTAGAGCCGCAGTCCGTCCTGCACCACGCCACCGCCGTCCAGCACGATGGCTGGCTGGTCGCCCCGCACCGCAAAGCTGTCGTCGCTGGTGCCATCGATCACCACCGCCTGGCTGATCGTGGGCAGCAGCGAGGCCAGCGCGATCGTGTGCGCATCGAAGCCGTTGATGCCGAAGACGATCTTGTCGGGCGTGGCACCGTTGGCGGTGTTGTTGGCCGCCGTGATCGCCTCGCGCAGCGAGATGCGCTGGTCGCCGCCGCGGCTGTTGCCCAGGGCAGTGATCGAGGTCGTGTTGCCGTCGATCGTGTCGGCGGTGGTGTCGACGACCACCACACCGCTCGCCGTCGCCACCACGTTCATCGCGAATTCGGACGTCGCGCCGTACACGCCGCCGCCCAGGTCCACCGTGGCGGTGGCCGTCACGCGGTCGCCGTTGTTCACCCAGGCGTCGGTCAGCGTGATAGTGAAGGACACCGTGCCCAGCACACCCGACGATACCGTCGTGTAGCCGAGGTAGCGTTCACCTTCACCGTAGCCGGTGCCATCCTCGCCACCCAGGTGGTTGGCGTAGAAATCGATGCGGTAGGTGCCGAGGATATTCGTCGTGAGCGAGCCGGCGATCGTCGTCCCGGCTGGCGATGACGCCGCGCTGGTGAGCACGGGGAAGTTCTGCAGGTTGTTGGCGCCGGTATCGCCATCACCGATGAAATCGTTCGCCGTGACGCCGTTGTCGGCGCCGAGGTCGAGGCCGGTTTCACTGTTGGCGGTGATCGCGTTGCCAAAGATGGCGTTGGACGTCCCGGACGCCGTGTTGACCAGCACACCGTCGCCCGTGTTGTTGGCGATCAGGTTGCCCGCTCCCGGCGCGGCGCCGCCGATGACCGAATCGGTGGTGCTGCCCGTCATGCGAATGCCGTCCTGGCCATTGCCACGCGCGGCTCCCGCATTGGCATCGGTGCCGATGTAGTTACCGAGAACCTGCGCACCCGATGCCCCGGAGATGGCAATGCCGGCCAGCGTGTTTGAAGCGATCACGTTGCGACCGGCGGTCACGACCGCTCCGATGACCGAGTCCGTCGACTGGAGCAGGCTGACCCCCTCGCGGGCATTGCCCAGCGCAGCGGATCCGTTCGCCGACAGACCGATGTAGTTGCCCTGCACCGTGTTGCCGACCGAGGTCGATCCGTCGATGGCGATGCCAGCGAAGTTGTTGCCGGACACCACATTGCGGGCACCGGCGACCAATCCACCGATGGTGTTGCCACTGGCGCCGCTGTCGATCTGGATGCCGTCCTCGCTGTTGCCGATGGCGACCAGACCCGAGATGGACGTGCCGACGTAGTTCCCCGACACGGTGTTGCCGTTCGCGCTCGCCCCGGAGATGTTGATGCCCACCGTGGTGTTGCCGGACACCACGTTGCGCGCAGCCGCGACCGTGCCCCCGATGGTGTTGGATGCACCAAGCACGTAGAGGCCGACGCCTGAATTGGCGAGTCTCCCGGTGCCTGCCGCGTTCAGGCCGACGATGTTGCCAGCCACGACGTTGCTGGTGGCAGTGCTGCCCAGCGTGATGCCCGTTCCGTTACCGCCCACCAGGTTGCCCGCGCCGGCCACGCTGCCACCAATCGTCACTCCGCTGACACCATTGACAAAGACACCGTGCGAGGCATTGCCCACGTCTGCCGAACCGGCAGCATTGGTACCGATGTAATTGCCCTGCACCACCGTGCCGGCGGACCCGGCGCCGACGATGTTGACGCCGATGTTGCTGTTGCCGGAAATGACGTTGCGGTCAGCCGCCGTGGTGCCACCGATCTGGGTATCTGCCGCATTGACGACGTTCACCCCGATGACGTTGACGAGCGAGACATTGCCGTTGGCATCCGTTCCGATGTAGTTGCCAGCGACCGTGACACCCGTGCTGTCCGCGATGGCGATGCCCTGGGCCGTGAACGAATGCACCACCAGGCCGCGCACGACACTGAGGTCGCTGCCCGCCCGCAGATCCAGGCCGGTCTCGATCACGTGCCCACCGTGCAGCGCGATCCCTGGCGCGCCACCGCTGGTGCCATCGATCGTCACCCTGTCCGTGATCGGCGGCAGGGGGCTGGCGATGTTGATGGTGCCGAAGGCGCTGAAGGTGATGGCATCGGCCCCACCATTCGCGTTGGCATTGGTAATGGCCTGCCGGAGCGACCCTGCGCCGGAGTCGTTCAGGTTGGTGACGGTGTAGGTGGTCAGCGTCCCCTGCCATTCGGCCTGGGTCGCGGCGTCGAAGGCGACGGCGTGGTCGATCTGGCCGGTCCGTGCTTCCAGCGTCCAGTCACCGCCCGCTGCGGCCGAGCCAGTCAGGTCGTCGCTCGCGGCCACGTCGGCGCCCGTCAGGTCGCTCAACTGGTGGACAAAGGCTGCGCCCGTGAGGCCCTGCCCCACATCACAGCCGTAGACCAGCAGATCCGCGTCCGCGGTGAGCGCCTGTCGCCAGCCGGCCACCTCCTCGGCCCGCGCCGCGAGCACTGACGCATCGACCGTGGTCGTGCCCAGGCGCAGCAGGCCGGCGTCGCCGTGGCTGACCAGATGCACCGCCGAGAGATCCGTCCGCGTCGACAGCAACGCGGTGATCTGCGCCAGCCCGTCACGCGCCGGGTCGGTCACGACCACCTCGATCTGGCAGGATGCCGTGGCCTGGGACCACCACATCATCGCCAGCTGCGACGCCCCGTCGATGCCGCCGTCGATCACCACCAGCTCGTGCCGGACTTCGGCCTGCCAGCGCTCGGACGCGCTGGCGTCGATCCCGCTCCCGCTCAGAGACGCTGCGGCGGCCGGCGCGGACACTGCCGCGGCCGCAGGCTCGGCATCGAAGGGCGAAGCGCCCAGCCAGCGCTGGCCCTGCGCGTCGGTCCAGGGCAGCACTTCGACCGCGCCGTTCAGCCCGCTCATCTGTGCCCGACCGTCCGCATCGCCGTCGATCAGCAGCACCGAAGGGGACGCTGCGTCACCGTCCCGCGCCTGCCGGTCGGCGAGCGTGAGGTCCCAGTCCTCGACCCGGCGATCGACCACCAGCCAGTGCGTGGCGGCGGGGGCGGCCGGCGCCGCCTGCGCCGTGTCCACGCTGCGCACATCGGCCACCGGCACGCCGCCCAGCAGCAGCGCCGCGTCGGCGGAATAGAGGATGCGGGCTTCGAGTTCCTCGATGCCGGTGCGGTGGGCGGCCGTCATGGCGCGGACCGCCTCAGCGCGCGACCAGGGCGGGCATCGCGGCCGGGGTGGCAGGTCCGGCGGTCGGCGTGGCCGACACCCACTCGGGCTGGCAGCGCACGCCAGCCAGGACGCCGTGGTCCGGATTCGGCAGCGTCAGCCGTGCGCGGAAGGTGCGGCTGGCGGCATCGACGATCTTGTCCACCCGCTCGACCGTGGCAGTCTTGCGGGTGGCGCCGGGGTAATCGGGCTTGATCTGCACCGTGTCGCCAGCCTTCAGGCGGCCCAGGTCCGACAGCGGCAGCACCAGTTCGACCCGCAGCGGATCGAGCCGGGCGATGCGCAGGATCGGCTTGTCGTCGACCCGCTCGCCCGGATTCAGGAACCGGTCGACGACCACGCCGTCGATGGTGGCGGCGAGTTCGCGCAGCGCGAACTGGGAGCGCGCGGTTTCGGTGTCGCTGGCGGCGGCGCGCTGCTGCTCGCGCACGGCGTCGACGCGGCGGTAGGCCACCTCGGCTTCCGAGCGGGCCTGCTCCACCGCCACCTCGGAGATGAAATTCTGACGGCGCAGGTCCTCGGCGCGCACCAGCTTGCTGCGCGCGAGTTCGGCCGCCGCGCGCGCGGCGCGCAGTTCGGCCTGGACCTCCGAGCGACTGCTCGCGGCACTCAGGTTGGCGCGCTCGACCTCGCGCCGCAGCGTGGCCACGACCTCGCCACGGCGCACCGCGTCGCCGCGCTCGACCGCCACCGTCGCGATCACGCCCACCACCGGGCTGCCGATGTCCACCACCTGCGACGGCTCGATCAGGCACGCCAGCGGCGCTGCCTGTCCGGCGACCGCCAGCCACCCGCCTGCCAGCCACACCGCCACACGCAGGGCCGACCGGCGCATCCGCGACCGAACGCGCCCATGACCGTGACCGAGATCCACCACTGCACACTCCAAGCTCGTCATTCTTCCCACCCGCTGTACGCCAGCCGCCCGGCACCGGCACGGTCCTGGCGCAGCAAGGCGCGCCGCTCGCGCGTCTGGGCCCACTCGTCGAGCAGCATCGCCAGCCGCCAGGCGGCCCCCGTCCAGCGCGAGGCGACCGGACGCTGCACCAGCGTAGCGACCAGCCAACCCGGCAGCCGCTGGAACAGCAAGCCTTCTCCCGCGCACAACTGGGTTTCGGCAGATCCGGGATCACCTTGACGGGCAGATCGGCCGACGAGCTGGCGCCACTGGCGCGAAGCGAGCGCATCCGCACAGACCATGGCATGCAGACCGCCCGCCGCCCGCACCTCGGCGCTCAGCCGGATGTCGGTGCCGCGGCCGGCCATCTGGGTCGACACCGTGATGCGCCCGGGCTGGCCGGCGCGGGCGACCACCTCGTTTTCCAGCCGGCTCTGCACGGCGTTGAGCACCATCGGCCGCAGCCCGCGGGCCCGCAGCCGCAGCGCGAGCTGCTCGGAATCCGCGACCGACGCGGTGCCGATCAGCACCGGGCGCCCCAGCGCGACCATGGCCGCCGTGCGATCGACGACCGCCTGCCAGCGCGCCTCGGCGTCGCGGTGGACCTGCACGCCCAGGTCCTGCCGCCGCGACGGATGGTGGCGGGGCATGCGCAGGACCGGCGTGCCGTAGGTGAGCGCCATCTCGGGGGCCACCTCGGCCAGCGTGCCGCTCATGCCGCCGATCTGGTGGTAGCGGCTGAACAGGCGCTGGTAGGTGAGCTGGGCCAGGGTCTGCTGGGCCGCCGGCATCGGCAGCGCCTCCTTCAGCGCGAGCAGCTGGTGCAGGCCGCGCGACCACTGCCGCTCCGGTGCGGCCCGCCCGGTGATCGGGTCGATGAAGACGATGGCCTCGTTCTGGACCGCGTAGTCCCGGTCGCGCTGCAGCGCATGCAGCACGGTCAGCGCCCGCAGCACCCAGTCCTCGCGCCAGCGCAGGTCAGACCACGGCCGCTGCGCCGCCCAGGACTGCGCGGCGAGCCAGTCCCGGCCGGCGCGGGTCAGCCGCACGCTGGCCGCACCACTGCCGGTGGCGGGCACGACCACGGCATGCCGCGCAGTGTCGACCGCCCGCGCCCGGTCAAGCAGCGCGCGCAGGTCGTCTTCGGACAAGGTCTGTGCGCCAAGGCCGGACAGGATCAGCGGCACACGCGCCTCGTCGCACAGCACGCTGTCGGCCTCGTCGATCAGCGCCAGGCAGAGTCCGCGCAGCAGCGGGCCGCGGTCGGGGTCGGCCGCGTCCGACCAGGCGAGCTGTCCGCCGGCCCGCCCGTGTGCGACCCGGTCGCGCAGGTGGTCGAACGCCACTTCGCGCGCAGCGGCGTAGGTCACCTCGGCACCATAGGCCGCGCGGCGCTGCGCCGGTGTGGAGGCCGCCGTCACGCAGCCCACGCGCAGGCCGAGCGCGGCGTAGAGCGGCCCCAGCTCGGCAGCGTCGCGCTCGGCCAGGTAGTCGTTGGCCGTGAGCACATGGGCGGGCACGCCAGCCAGTCCGGCGCAGGCCGCGGCCAGGAACATCGCCACGGTCTTGCCCTCGCCCGTGGCCATCTCGACCAGACAGCCCTGCAACATCGTCCAGGCCGCCAGGTACTGGGACTCGTGCGGCACGAAGCCGAGGTGCTGCTGTACCAGACCGGCCAGCCGGAGGAAGACGCGGGCGCAGAGCCTGGGCGTGTAGCCCTCGCTGCGCAGGTGGTAGAGCGTGCGCGGCCAGGCGGCCTCGTCGGGTGCGGGGCGTTGCAAGGCGGCCAGAAAGTCGGCGCGCCCGCGGCGGACCCGCCACGCGGTGCGCACGGCCAGCGCGAGGGGCCGGGGTGCGGTCCGCTGCGGATAGGCCCCCCAGATCGGTCCCGGACGCACCAGCGCCATGGCCGAAGCCGAAGCGGTGCCGGCCATTTCAGCGGCCTCCGGGCACGTCGGTGGCGTCGCCGAGGTGGCGCAGCGTGAGCTGCTGCAGGCGGCGCAGCAGCCGCGCACCCAGCGGTTGCGCGCCATGGTCAAAGCGCACCAGCAGCCGCGCGCCCAGCCGCTGCACCGCCAGATCCGGCACCTGGACATCGATGACCGCCACCGGCTGCAGCGTGCGCAGGCCGTCCGCGTCGGCCGGATCGGTCTCGATGCGCCCGCCCGCGTTCACGCCCAGCGCCGCGGCGGGCAGCACCGAGCCGGTCTCCGGCACCACGCCGTCCCAGCGCCCCGCGTGCACCTCGCCCACCGCCTCCGGCCGCAGGACCGACACCGCGCGCACCCCGGACAGCAGCCAGGCAATGTCCTCGTCCGGCACCACCGTGCGTGCGACCAGCCGGTCATCCGCCAGCACATGACCGAGCACCTCGCCGCGCCGGACATGGCGGCCTAGCAGGGTCTGCGGCTCGATCCAGCTCACGCGGCCGGCCCGGGTGCTGCGCATCGCCATCTGCGCGATGCGCGCCGCGAGTTCGTTTTCCCGCGCCTGCAGGGCAGTGGCTTCGGCTTCGGCGCGCTGGGCCGCCGAGGCGTCGCGCACCTGCAGCCGGTTGACCTGCACTTCCAGCTCCAGCCGGCGGGACCGCAGGTGGGCGAGTTCGATCGGCTGCTCGTCGTTGCCCAGCGTCAGCAAGGGGGTGTCCGGCTGGACCTGCTGCTCTCCCGGCGTCTCGACCGCGAGCACGAACCCGTCGGCCGGAGCGCGCACCAGCGCCTCCTCCGGCATCCAGGCCTGCGCCTGCGCGACCGTGGCCTGCGGCAGCGGCAACCACAGCACGGCCGCCGCCAGCAGCGCCATGCCACCCAGGCTGATCGCCGTGGCGTGCAGTCGCCGCCCGTGCAGCGACGGCGACTTCGCGAGCCAGCGCAGACCCGCCACCGCCGGCTGCACGACCTGCAGCCACAGCACGATGGCGCCCACCAGCAGCGCCAGCGTGGCCGCCGTGTGCGCCAGCCACAGGCAGGCCGACACGGCCACCACCATCCCGAACAGCCACGCCGCCGGGGCATACACGAGCGTCACGCAGCGCTGCAGCCAGGACTGCGCCGGCAGCGGCGCACCGGGCGCGGCCCCCAACAGGTGCTGGAGCCGGTCGAGCCACCAGCGACGGCTGCGCTGCGCCAGATTGGGCAGGTCCAGCGCGTCGGTGAGCACGTGGTAGCCGTCCATGCGGACCAGCGGATTCGCATTGGCCAGCAAGGTCGACACGCCGCCCACCAGCGCCACCGCCAGCGCCAGATCGCGCACCAGCCCCGGCTGCACCGCCGCCCAGACCAGCACGCCGATCGCCGCCAGCACGCACTCGACCAGCACGCCCGCCGCGCTGATCAGCATGCGCTGGCTGCGCACCGCCAGCCCGGTCGCGGCCGAGGCGTCGACGTAGGGCGCCGGCACCAGATAGAGAAAGCCGATGCCGACGTGGTGCACGTCCGCGCCGCAGTGGCGCACCGCCAGCGCATGGCCGAGTTCGTGCAGCGCCTTGATGAAGGGATAGACCGCCCAGCTCAGCGCCAGAAAGACCGGGCTGGACAGGCGCTCGCGCACATCGGCCTGCAGCGCCGGCCACTGCAGCGCCACCTGCATCAGCCCGAGACCGACCAGCAGCACGGCCGCCAGCTGCGCCAGCGGATGCGACAGCGCGTGGGCCAGCGGATCGAGCCGGGTCAGCCAGCGGGTCGGGTCTCCCAGCGGCACGCGCCAGGACAGGGGATTGAGCGAGGCCCGGCGGCGGCGGCGGTCCACCTGCAACTCGCCGCGCATCAGCGCCTGCAGGTCCGGCAGGCGGTCGCACTGCAGCAGCCCGGCGCCATCGAGTGTCGCCAGCCACTCCAGCACCTCGTGCTGGGTCGGCGGCTGCGGTACATGGGTGCTCAGCCAGGTCCAGATCTCGCCGATCGTGCGCCGGCCGTCGAACCGGCCGACGAAGGACCAGCCGGCCTCGTCGAGCAGGTGGTGGCGGCCGGTGAGCAGGTCGGCGAGCACGTGGCGCACGACGCCATCGGCGCTGCGGTGGCGCACGCGCACGGTCGGACGCAGCCGCGGCACGATGTTCGCCACCCGGTACCAGAGCGGGCTGTCGAGCGGAACCGGGTCGACCGCCTGCCGGCCCGCAGCCAGGGTCAGGTCCGGCGTCATCCGAGCAGGGTCCACCAGCCCATGCGCAGCCAGTCGAAGAGGCGCCCGAACAGGTCGGCCACCAGGGGATGGCGGCCGGTGTCGAGGCGGGTCACGCCCTCGAAACCGGGGCGCAGCGTGGCCTCGGCCGAGACCAGCGCACCCTCCACCTCGAAGCCGTTGCGCCCTTCGCGCACCCGGGCCACCGGCGTGATGCGGGTCACGGTCATCGGCAGCGCCTGGCCCGGACGGGCCGCCACGCGCAGGGCGCCGATCGTGCCGACCTGCACGCCGGCAATGTCGCGCTCGTCCACCCACAGCACCAGCCGGAAGCCGTCGACCGGCGCCACCGTCATCATCACCTCGCCGCGCTTGACCGGCGCGCCGATCGAGCGGCTCAGGTCCCCCGACACCACGACGCCGGTCAGTGGCGCCAGCACCCGACCACGCTCCAGGTCGCGCCGGGCCAGGTCCGCACGGGCACGCGCCTCGTCGACCTTGGCCATCTGGACCACGATCTGCGCCTGGTCGTGGCGGGCCAGCGCTTCGCTGACGGCGCTTTCCGACTGGGCCAGCGTGGCCTCGGCGGCCCGCAGTTCGCTGGACGCCTGTTCGCCGTCGAAGTCGATCAGCGACTGGCCAGCCTGGATCTGCGCCCCGGGGCGCGCGTAGACCACCGAGATGAAGCCGTCGCGCGGCGCCACCAGCTGCCGTTCGTGCAGGCCCTGCACCCGCGTCGGCGCCACCACCTCGCGGTGCACCGGCAGCAGGCCGATCACCAGCGTGGCACCGAAGGCCACCGGCCAGACGTGGCGGCGCAGCGGCGCCAGCCAGCCCGGCCAGGCGAGCAGCGACGCCGGTCCGCGGGTCGCGGCACGGGTCAGGTACAGGCGCAGCAAGGGCGTGAAGTAGGTGGCGGCCTGCTCCAGGCGCAGGATCTCCTCGGTGCGGAACGGTGCGCCAAGATCACGCTGCAGCGTCATCGCGCCCAGCACCACGCCGTCGCCCCCCAGCGGCACGGTGCAGACCGCGCAGGCGCCCATCGACCGGCTGAGCTGCACATGGGCCAGCCCCGCCTGCATCGGGCCATGGCGGCGGGCGGGGTGCGTCAGCGTGCAGGCACTGGCCGCGGCCTCCTGCATCGCGGCGTGGAGATCGCGCACCAGTTCGGTCGCATCGGAGAGCCGGGGCAGGTCCGACACGGCCATCACCTCCAGATCCGCGCGGGTCTGGCGGCGCAAGCCCAGCGCCACGCGGTCGCAGCGCAGGCTCGCCGCCAGATGCAGCACCAGCGCGCGCAACGCGTCAGCGTCACGCGGTGCCTGCAGCAGCACGCCGACCGCCTCCATCAGCCACTCGGCGGCCGGCACCGGCCGGCTCGGCCCCGGCGCACCAGCCCTGGACAGGTCCCGGATCGCGGCACGCAGTTGCGCATCCGCCTGCGCAGGCGGACTGGCGGGTGCGGCCACGTCGCGGGCTGGGGTGCGGGGAACGGAAGAGGTGCTCACTGGCAGTCGGACCCAAGAATGCCCGCCAGTGTGACCCCGCTACCGGCAGGCTCAAGATGCGATGAACCCGCCAATCACCGTGCAGATTTCCCTGCGCGGTGGCGTCCTTTCAGGCGCCCAGCGCGTCCGCCAGGGCGAGCAGATCGTCCAGATGGAGATGCCGGCCGGGCGGTGCGACATCGTCGGCCGGACTGGCGGGGCCGTGGTGGAGCGCTGCCTCTGGACGCCGGATCCACGCCGTGTGCAGTCCCGCCTGGCGGGCGCCGACGACGTCGAGCCGCCAGTCGTCGCCCACGTGCATCACCTGCCCGACCGTGCACTGCAACTGCGCGCACGCCACCGCGAAGATGCGCGGCGCCGGCTTGGCCACGCCGCAGCCACGCGCGCTCACGGCCCCGGTGAAGTAGGCCGACAGGCCCGTCGCCGCCAGTTCGGCATTGCCGTTGGACAGCGCCAGCAGCGGAAAGCGCGCGGCCAGCCGCTCCAGCGCCGGCCGGACATCGGCGTACCACTGCACCTGCTGGCGCTCGGCGAAGAACACGTCGAAGGCCGGCTCGGCCAGCGCCGGGTCATCGCCGACCGAGGCCAGCGCCTCGCGCAGCGTGATCAGGCGCAGCGCGGTCAGGTCGTGGGCCAGTTCGGGGTGGCGGCGCGCGACCTCGCCGCGCAGGCGCTGCAGCGTCGGCACATCAAAGGCCGCAGCGGTGGCCGGCGCGTGGGTACGCAGCCAGTCCTGCAGCACGGCTTCGGCGCGCAGCAGCGTGGGCAGGACGGGCCAGAGGGTGTCGTCCAGATCGAGGGTGAGGGCAGCAATCATCCGCGCAGTGTCCCCGAAGCACGGGAATTTGCTGGCTCGGCGAGAATGCACCCGCCATGAAAACCCAACCCGAACCCGAATACCGCCACGGCAGCCCGGCCCGCGTCGGCGTGCTGCTCGTCAACCTCGGCACGCCGGACGCGCCGACCGCCCCGGCGGTGCGGCGCTACCTGGCGCAGTTCCTCAGCGACCAGCGGGTGGTGGAGATTCCCGCCGCGGTGTGGAAGCCGATCCTGCACGGCATCATCCTGCGCACCCGCCCGGCCAAGTCCGCCGCCAAGTACGCCAGCATCTGGACGCCCGAAGGCTCGCCGCTGGCGGTCTGGACGCGCAAGCAGGCCGAACTGCTGCAGGCCAGCGTCACCGCCCACGGCCTGGCGATCACCGTGCGCCACGCGATGCGCTACGGCAGCCCGTCCATCGCCAGCGAACTCGATGCGCTGAAGGCCGCCGGCTGCGACCGCATCCTGGTCGTGCCGATGTACCCGCAGTATTCGGGCACGACCACCGCCAGCGTGATGGACGACGTGCACCACTGGCAGTTGCGCCAGCGCACGCTGCCCGAGATCCGCTGGATCCGCCAGCACCACGACGATGAAGGCTACATCGACGCCCTCGCCCGCCGCGTGCAGGACCACTGGGCGCGCGAAGGCCGTGGCGACCACCTGCTGCTGAGCTTCCACGGCGTGCCCGAGCGCACGCTGACGCTCGGCGACCCCTACCACTGCCACTGCTACAAGACCGCGCGCCTGCTCGGCGAGCGGCTCGGGCTGGACAAGGACGCGCTCTCGCTGAGCTTCCAGAGCCGCTTCGGCAAGGCCAAGTGGCTGGAGCCCTACACCGAGCCCACGTTGCAGGCGCTGGCGAAGAAGGGCGTGAAGCATCTGCAGATCTTCTGCCCCGGTTTCTCGGCCGACTGTCTGGAAACGCTGGAGGAAATCGCCATCGAGGGCAAGCACGTCTTTCTCAAGGCGGGCGGACAGCGCTACGACCACATCCCCTGCCTCAACGACCACCCGGCGTGGATCGACGCGCTGCACGGGCTGGTCGAGCGCCACACGGCGGGCTGGGCCGTGCGCGCCGATGCGCAGCCGCGGGCCGCACTGCTCGAAGGCCAGCGCCAGCGGGCGCTGGCGCTCGGCGCCAAGGTCTGACGCTACAGCGCCCGCAGCACCGCCCGCACCGGCGACGCATCCGCCAGCACCAGCCGGAGTGGCAAGGCGATCAGTTCATAGTCGCCTGCAGGCACCTCGTCCAGCACGAGGTTCTCCAGCACCCGCAGATCCAGCTGCAGCAGCCGCTGGTGGCTCTCCAGGGTCTCGCTGGACGCCGGATCGACCGAGGGTGTGTCGATGCCCACCAGCCGCACGCCCTGCCCCGCCAGCCAGTCGATCGTCTCGGGGGCCAGCGCCGTGAAATCGGTCGTCCAGACCGTCGCGGCCCGCTGGCAGGTGCGCACCAGCACCCGCGGCGGGAGGTGTTCCGCGGCATGCCACAGGTGCTCCGGGCGGACAAGCGGCCCGCAGCCGATCGCATGGACCACGCGACAGGGCCCCAGGAATGGCGCGAGATCGACCTCGCCGATCGACGGGGCACCATCGGCGTAATGCAGCGGGGCGTCGGCATGGGCACCGAGGTGGGGCGAGAACGTGACCGCACTGACGTTGGCGGCGCATCCGGGGCCCAGCCGGGCGGTCCAGTGCTGGACGTACGCCTGGTCCCCCGGGAAGACCGGGGTCGCGGGACCGACCGGTGGCGAGATGTCCCACAGCCGCCGCGCGCTCACGGTGCCGGAGTCTCCGAAGACAACGGATCGGACACCAGCAGATCGAAGGCACTGAAGGCCTGCGCCAGATCGCTGAAGACGCCCTTGTCGAGCGGTGACAAGGGCGCCACGGAGGCCGCCGCGCTGGCGTCCTGCACATCCAGCGGCAGGCTGAGCTGCGGCGGCACGCCGAGCGAGGCAATGTCCCCCATCGACACGAAGGCCACGCCGGCCAGCGCCGCCGCCGCATCGAGCCGCGGCGCCTCGCCGACCAGCGCAGCCTGCCGCACGACGGCCAGCGCCACCAGCTGCCGCTGCTCGCGGCTGGCGCGGGACCAGCGGTCGTCGTCGGTCGTGCTGGCGAAGGTGTGCAGGCGGACCAGTTCACGGGCGGCACGCTCGTCGAACGCCGCCACCTCGACCGGCCGCGCCAGCCGCAGCGCCTTGAACGCGGCCTCGCCCGCCGGACCGGTCTCGACCAGCCAGTCGGCCAGCATGGCGGCCGGGATCAGCAGCGTGGCGCGCTGCCGCTGGGCTTCGGCGAGCCAGGCCTGGCGGTGCTCATCGTGGGCCGGATCGCTGTCCAGGCGCAGCAGCCAGGCCAGCGCATCCGCATCGAGGAGACACCGCAGCATGGATCACCCTTTCTTCCTCAGTTTCATCAGGCGCGGCAAGACTAGCACCATCAGCACCACCACCAGCAGCGTCAGCGACATCGGCCGCTCCAGGAACACGCCCCACTTGCCTTCGCCGATGGACAGCGCGTTGCGCATCTGCGCTTCGGCGAGCGGGCCGAGGATCATGCCGACGATCACCGGTGCGGTCGGGAAGCTGAAGCGCCGCATCACCACGCCGAGCAGGCCGATCGCGAACATCAGGAACAGGTCGAACGCACTCTGGCGCATGCCGTAGACACCGACCGTCGCGAAGATCAGGATGCCCGCGTACAGGTAGCTCTTCGGGATCTTCAGCAGCTTGACCCACAGACCCACCAGCGGCAGGTTCAGGATCAGCAGCATCACGTTGCCGATGTAGAGCGAGGCGATCAGTGCCCAGACCAGCGTGGCGTTGGTGTCGAAGAGCTGCGGACCGGGCTGGATACCGTAGTTCTGGAACGCGCCCAGCAGGATCGCCGTCGTGTTCGAGGTCGGGATGCCCAGCGTCAGCAGCGGGATCAGCGTGGCGGTGATCGCGGCGTTGTTGGCCGCTTCCGGACCGGCCACACCCTCGATCGCACCCGTGGTGCCGAACTCTTCCTTGTGCTTCGACAGCTTCTTCTCGGTCGCGTAGCTCAGGAAGGTCGGGATCTCGCTGCCGCCGGCCGGGATGGTGCCGAAGGGGAAGCCGATGAAGGTCGCGCGCAGCCACGCCGGCCACGAGCGGCGCCATTCCAGCCTGGTCATGTGGACCGAGGTCAGCGTGTTCTGCGTCTCGACCACGCGGCCCTGGAACAGCACCGCGTACAGCGCCTCGGCCACCGCGAACAGGCCGACCGCGACCAGCACGACTTCCATGCCGTCCATGAATTCGGGCACCCCGCCGGTGTAGCGGGCCTGGCCGGAGATCTGGTCGATGCCGATCAGGCCCATCGCCAGACCGACACCGAGCGCCGTCAGGCCGCGCAGCGTGCTCTGACCCAGCACCGCGCTGACGGTGCAGAAGGCCAGCAGCATCAGCATGAAGTATTCCGGCGGGCCGAGACGGATGGCGTAGGTGGCCACGAGCGGCGCGAACATCGTCACCAGCACGGTGGCGATGGTGCCGGCCACGAACGAGCCGATCGCCGCGGTGGCCAGTGCCGCCCCGGCACGGCCGTTCTTGGCCATCTTGTTGCCTTCGAGTGCGGTGACCATCGAGCCGGCCTCGCCCGGCGTGTTCAGCAGGATCGAGGTGGTCGAGCCGCCATACATCGCGCCGTAGTAGATGCCGGCGAAGAAGATCATCGACGCCGTCGGCTCCACCTTCAGCGTGATCGGCAGCAGCATCGCCACCGCGGTGGCCGGGCCGATGCCGGGCAGCACGCCGACCGCCGTGCCCAGCGTGCAGCCGACCAGCGCCCACAGCAGGTTGATGGGCGTGCCCGCCGTCAGGAAGCCCTGCAGCAGGTTGTTCCAGATGTGCAGTGCATCCATGTCAGAGCCATCCCGTGGCGGTGAGTCCGGGCAGGCTGATGGCCAGCGCCTTCGTGAACATCCAGTAGACCGGCGCCGAAATGGCGATGCCGATCAGGCTGTCGGTGATCCAGGCGCGCGGGCGCAGGTCCAGCCGCCCCTCCGACGCCTTGAAGCCGCGCACCGCCAGCACGAAGCACAGGGCGCAGCTGAGGATGAAGCCGATCTTCGTGATCAGCAACGCGTTGAGGAGGATGCCGGCAGTGACCCAGGCGAAGCCGGGCCAGTCGCCCCGGTCGGCGCCGTCGGTCTCGTCCATGTCGCGGAAGCCGCCGGTGCGGGCCTCCCAGACAAGCCAGACGCCGCACAGGCCGAGCAGTCCCGACACCACCCAGGGCAGGAAATTCGGACCGACACCAGCGTAGCCCGCATCGGAAGAAATGGAGGTCGCCCCCCACGCCAGACCCAGTGCCAGCACCACCACACCGGCACCCAGCCAGGTCTGGTGGCGCCGGGCATCGGCCGGCAAAGCGTCACGCACCGTGTCGGTCATGGCTCAGATCATCCCGGCCTTGACCATCGTCGCCCGCAGCGACGCGAACTCGCGCTCGACGAACTCGTCGAAGGCCGTGCCTGCCAGCCAGGCGTCGGTCCAGCCGTTCTTCTCCATCGCCTCGGCCCAGGCCTTGGACTTGACGGTCTTCTGCAGCAGGTCGGTCAGCGCCTTGCGCTGGGCGGGCGTGATGCCGGGGGCACCGTAGACCCCGCGCCAGTTGCCGATCTCGACGTTGAAGCCCTGCTCCTTCATCGTCGGCACGTTCGGCGCCAGCTTCAGGCGGGTCGGCGAAGTGACGCCGATCGGGCGCATCTTGCCGGACTCGATGTACTGCTGGAACTCGCTGTAGCCGCTGCCGCCGACCGAGACGTTGCCACCCAGGATGGCCGCGATCGCCTCGCCGCCGCCACGGAAAGGCACGTAGTTGATCTTCGTCGCGTCGACACCGATCTCGCGCGCCAGCATGGCCGCGGCGATGTGCTCGGTCGATCCACGCGAACCACCGCCCCACTTGACGCTGCCGGCATCCTTCCTGACGGCCTCGACGACGTCCTTCATCGTCTTGAACGGCGACTCGGCCGGCACCACGAAGACGTTGTATTCGCTGGACAGGCGCGCGATCGGCGTCGCGGCGGTCAGCGAGACCGGCGGCTTGCCGGTGATGATGCCGCCGATCATCACGGCGCCCATCACCATCAGCGTGTTCGGGTCGCCCTTGCTGCCGTTGACGAACTGCGCCAGACCGATCGCACCGGCCGCACCGCCCTTGTTCTCGTACTGCACGGTGCTGACCGCGCCGGCGTCCTGCATCGCCTTGCCCAGCGCGCGGCCGGTGCCGTCCCAGCCACCGCCCGGATTGGCCGGGATCATCATCTTGAGGTTGACATCGGCGGCCTGCGCGGGCAGCACGCCCGCAGCGGCCATGGCGGCCAGGGACTTGAGGAAGGTGTCGCGACGCATGGGAGAACTCCTGGGCGGATGGTGGTGGGACGGTTCTGAACGGGACAGGGAGGATGGTCGCCGCGCTGTCTGTCAAACGGCTGTCCGGGGACCTAGGGGAAATGCGGGGTTCCGGTCGGACAGGATCGATTCCCGGACGCGCTAGGCTTGCCACCATGAAACTCCTGCTGATCGAAGACAACGCCACGATGCAGACCACGCTGCGCCGCGCCTTCGAGCGGCGCGGCATCCAGGTCGTCAGCTGCGACGACGGCGCCCGCGCGCTCGACCGCTGGGAAGCGAGCCAGCCCGATGTCGTGCTGCTCGACCTGAGCCTGCCCGGGCTGGACGGGCTGGAGGTGCTCAGCCGCGCCCGCAGCGCCGGCTGGAGCACGCCCGTGGTGATCCTGACCGCCCGTGGCACGGTGGGTGACCGCATCCTGGGCCTGAACACCGGTGCGGACGACTACCTCGCGAAACCGTTCGATCTGGACGAACTGGAGGCCCGGGTGCGGGCGCTGGTGCGCCGCTCCGGTGCCGCCTCCGGCGGAGCGGGCCGACCGCCGGACGCCTTCTGCGGCCTGCGCGTGGACGCCGACAGCGGCGCCGTCTACCTGCACGATGCGCCGATGGAGCTGACCGCGCGCGAACTCGCCCTGATGCGCGCGCTGCTCGCGCGGCCCGGCCACGCGGTGGCGCGCGAGCGGCTGTTCGATCTGGTGTTCCCGGGGGAAGCCGACGTGCAGGCCGAGGCCATCGAGGTGGTCGTCTACCGTCTGCGCAAGAAGCTTGCCCAGACCGGCGCACAGCTTGTCACGCTGCGCGGCCTGGGCTATCTGCTCAAGGCCGTGCCCTGACCTCCATGCCGGACCGCCTGTCGCTCCTTGCACGCTGGCGCCAGCTGCACGAGCACCTGTCGCTGCGCGCCTACCTGCTGCTCGGCATCCTGGGGCCGGTGGTGGTGCTGGTGCTGGTCAACACCCTCAGCGTCTACCGGGAGGCCCTGGAATCGGCCGACACCGCCTACGACCGCCCCCTGCTGGCATCGGCCAAGTCGATCGGCGAGCATCTGGACATCGCCCGCGATGCCCATGGCCAGGGCACGGTCGTCACGGCCACCGTGCCCTACTCCGCGCTCGAAGCCTTCGAGGCCGACAACCGCAGCCGGATGTACTTCCGCGTCAGCGACACGCAGGGCCGGATGATCTCGGGCTTCGAGGACCTGCCCGTCTGGCACGGCCAGCTGCCCGCGCGCAGCGTCTATGCCGCGCTGGTCGATTTCTACGACGCCGAGTTCCGCGGCCAGCCGGTGCGGGTGGCCGTGCTGCTGCAGCCGGTGGCCGGGAGCGAGGGGGTCGGCATGGCCGTGATCCAGGTCGCCGAGACGCTGGAGCTGCGCCGCACGCTGGCCCGTGCGCTGCTGCTGGGCACGCTGTGGCGGCAGGCCGCGCTGATCGCGGTGATCGCGGGCGTGGTGGTCTGGGTCGTGCAGCGGGCGACGCGGCCGGTGCGCCAGCTCAGCGCCCAGCTGCAGCAGCGCGGCGACGGCGACCTGACCCCGCTCGTGGCCGACGAGGCCCCGCGCGAGCTGCAACCGCTGATCGATGCCAACAACGCGATGATGGCGCGGCTGTCCCAGCTGCTCGACCACCAGAAACGCTTCGTGCGCGACGCCTCGCACCAGCTGCGCACCCCGCTGGCCGTGCTCAAGACGCAGGTCCAGTCGGCCCGCCGTGGCGACATCGATGCCAGGCAGGCACTGGCCGAGATCGAGCACACCGTGGACGGTGCCACCGAACTGGCCAACCAGATGCTGGCACTCGCCAAGGTCGAACAACTGCGCCAGCAGGGCCAGGCGCCGGTGCTGGACTGGGACCGCCTGGTGCGCGACGTGGCGCTCGACCTCTCCGCGCTGATCGCCGACCACGGGCTGGAGTTCTCGATCGAGACCGACAACGCCCCCGTGCGCGCCCACGCCTGGGCCCTGCGGGAACTCGTGCGCAACCTGCTGCACAACGCCATCAAGTGCTCCCCCGATGGCTCGGCGCTCGCCATCCGGCTGCGCAGCGACCCGCGCCACGCCACGCTGACGATTGCCGACAGCGGCCCTGGCATCCCGGCTGCGCAGCGCATGCACCTGTTCCGCCCCTTTGCGGCGGGCCGCAGCGCGGACAACCTGCGCTCCGGTGCCGGCCTGGGACTGGCCATCTGCCAGGAGATCGTGCAGTCGCTCGGCGGTGCGCTGGTGCTGGACAATCGCACCGCCCCCGACGGGCACACCACCGGGCTGGACGCCACCGTGCGCCTGCCCCTGGCCGATCCACCGCCCTCCGAATCCTTCACCAGCCGATGAGCAGCAAGTCCCGCCCTCCCGCCCCGCCCGCGCCGATGCCAGGCCAGCGCCTCGACAAGTGGCTGTGGGCCGCACGGTTCTTCAAGACCCGCACCCTGGCGGGTGACGAGATCGAGCGTGGCCGCGTGCTGGTCAATGCCCAGCACGCCAAGCCTTCGCGCGAAGTGCGACCGGGCGACCGCCTGAGCCTGCGCCAGGGCAACAGCCCGGTGCCACGCGAGGTGCAGGTGCTCGGGCTGTCGGAAGCCCGTGGCCCGGCACCCCAGGCGCAACGCCTGTACGCCGAAACACCCGAGAGCATCGCCGCCCAGGCCGAGTGGCAGGTCCGCCGGCCGTACGCGGTCGACCCGGCCGTGGCCATGGAGCAGGGCCGCCCCACCAAGGCAGACCGCCGCCAGCTCGTCGAGTGGCAACGCTGGAGCGCGTCGCTCGACGACGAAGCCTGACCGCGGCAGCCGCAGTCAGTGGCGCGTCGTGCGCAGCTTGATCTTGCGGGCGGCCATCTGCAGCCCGTCCGCCGACAGCGTGCCCTCGACTTCGATCTGGCTCGACGTGCCGGCCAGCGCCACCAGGGCCGCCATGGTCAGCGGCTCGCGCAGATAGAGCGAGTCCGACCAGGTGACCGTCAGCACCGCCCCCCCCGCCTGGTGGCGCATGGTCAGCTTGCGCGCCACGGCGTCCGCGGTCAGCACCAGCCCGTGGCGCTCCAGCCGGCTCTTGGTGCCCGCCGGCTCCGGCGCACAGACCACCGTGCTGGCCGTCAGGCCCTGCGCGGTGGACGCCCCCCGCACCTCGACATACAGCCCGTCCGCCAGCGACGGCGCACGGCAGGCGGCCAGATCGATCCGCGCGGACGGCGCCAGCGTCACCACGGTGTCGCGCAGGCGGAAGGTGCCGGCCGTGGCCGACCAGTCGTCCAGCGTGCCCCGCAATTCGGCAACGGCGGCTGCAGTGCCCAGGCGCTCGATGCGGGTCGCCCGCCAGCGGCCGCTGCTGTCCAGCACGGCCGTGGCCTGCACGTACGCCCCGTCCCCCAGCGCCTGCCCCGGCGACACGATCTGCGTGTCGGCCTGGACCAGCAGCCCCACCCCGTCCAGCTCGAACGTGCTCCCGGTCCAGGCACCGACCAGTCCGGCGCGGCCCAGGGTGCTGGCCACACCGGCGCTGCCGCTGCCGGCTGTGCCGACCGACATCACCTGCACCAGGCTGGCACCGAGGACCAGCGTGGCCGGATCAAACGCCGACTCGGGAGCGAACACGGTCACCGTGCGGCCGTCGAGCAGGGCGATGCCCTGCGGCTGCAGGGCGGCGGCCGATGGCAGCTCCACCGTCAAGGCCCCCAGCCGGAAACTGCGCGCACCGCCGCTGCCGGCTGCCGACAGCGCGGCCACCGCCCCGCTGACCCGCACGCCGGGGAGCGCGCTGCGCCGGGTGATGCGCGTGGCCACCAAGCGCACGTCGGTCGGGCCGGATCCGGTGCGCTGGGTCAGCGCGTGCACGTCCACCGCATCGCCGAGCTGCAGGTCGGCCAGGCCACTCAGCGGTGACTCGAAGGTGGTCACCGGTCCGCGGGCCGGGTCGCTGTTGACGGTGACCGTCTGGCCCAGCACGCCGATGGTGTCTGCAGTGCGCTCGCTGACGCGGCCCGAGACACTCGGCAGCAGCTCGATGCGCTGCAGCACTTGCGTGCCCGCAGCATCCGTGCCGAACTCCAGCGACACCCGGTGCCCCAGACGCACATCGCCCACCTCGACGTCGGTGCCATTGCGGCTGATCTCGGTCTTCGCGGCACTGTCGTCATGGCGGGTGCCATCGACGATCACGCTGCCCAGACCCGACACCGTGCCCACGTTCAGGCCCACCAGCACCGGGCTGCCGGTACCATTGGTCCCCACGCTGCCGCCGCCACAGGCGACCAGCACCGCCAGCAGCCCGGCCACCAGCGCCGCCGCCAGCCCGATCCGTCGATTCGAAACCCGCATCTGTTCATCTCCTGCCTGATCCACCCCAGCCATTCAGTCCTCCCGGGGGTTGGTCGATTTATTCACTTCAAGATGGTAATAAATCCCGAAGCGCACCCGGGTGTTCCGGTCATCGGAATGATCCGGTGTCGGCTGGCGACCACGCTCCGCCTCCAGCGCGATCTGCGCGCGCGCCTCGCGCACCATGCTCTCCAGTGCCACGCCCCAGAGCTGTCGCGCCACGTCACCGAGGTGGCTCGCGGCCGCCAGACTCAGCCCGTCGGCAAAGACGCTCTGTTCAAGCCGGCGCTCGGACGGCGCCTCGGCCTGCAGGTTGTGCACCGCAGCGGCGATGTGGTCAGCCACGTTGACCGCCATCGTGCGCACGGCCGCCGGATCATGCAGAGGCAGGACGAATCGATCGGACAGCAGACGCACCCGCTCGGGCTGCACCTCGACCAGTTGCAGCCGCTCCAGCTCTTCCAGCAGCGTGCGGGGATGGACATCGCGCGAGGCTTCGCGCGCCAGCGCCTCGAAGCTCGGAGCGGGACCATGCCGCGGCAGATCCCGCCGGATCTCGCCGGCCGGTTCCCGGTAGTCCGGATCGGTGATCCACTGCGAGAAGAGCACCGATGCCGGCGTGGGTGTCAGGCGCGCGGCAGGTGCCGGCGTGCCGGCAGGCTCGTGGTGCGCTTCCATGAAGGCACGCACTTCCTTGCGGTGGATGCCGGTCAGCACGCTCAGCGCGGAATCGGTCACGCGGCGTCCGCGCCGGGCCAGGTCATCGTGGGCTTCGGACAGGTAGACACCGCGCAGGGTACGTACCAGCGCATTCAGCGGGATGCCCTGCACCAGCAGCCAGCGCACCAGAGGCGCCAGCATCACGGCAACATCGTCGAGCGACTGCTCGGCAGGGGTGGGCAAAATCGGATCGGTCATCGTCAGCAAACGTGCCCACACCCCGGCCGAACTCCCCCGGCCGCACAGCGTGCGGACATTCCAGTCCGCAAGTGTGACAGTTATCACGTCGCCAGCCGGGCGTGATTCGTCAACTTCTGTCACCTGACCCCTTGAAGTCTGCAGGGTCATCCTCATTTCGCAATCCAGTCGCTGCAAAAACAGGCCAGGAAAAGACTCTCCAATGTCCGACACCCAGAACTCCGCTCCCTACCAAGACACCGAGCCCGCGTCGCTGCACACCACGTCCGCCGACACGGCCGAGGCCGCCGCCAGCGAGGCCGCTGCCCGCATCGCCGAACTCGAAGCCAAGAACGTCGAGCTGGCCGATGCCTACCTGCGCGCCAAGGCCGAGGCCGACAACACCCGCCGCCGTGCCGACGAGGAAATCGCCAAGTCGCGCAAGTTCGCGGTCGAAGGCTTCGCCGAAAGCCTGCTGCCGGTGAAGGACAGCCTCGAAGCCGCACTGGCCACCCATGCCAGCGGCCAGGGCTCGCCCGAGCAGGTGCTCGAAGGCGTGAACATCACGCTGCGGCAGCTGGTGCAGGCGCTGGAGCGCAACAAGGTCGTCGAGATCAGCCCTCCAGTCGGCACGAAGTTCGACCCGCACCAGCACCAGGCCATCAGCGTGGTGCCCGCCGACCAGGACGCCAACACCGTCGTGATGGTGCTGCAGAAGGGCTATCTCATCGCCGAGCGGGTGCTGCGCCCGGCGCTCGTCACCGTGGCCGCGCCGAAGTAAGGCCTTGACCCAGCACAAATAACAGGCCTGTCCGGCGTTCCAGGGCCTCGATCCCCCTTGAAACCGGCCGGACAAGCCACAGATCACAGACAACCAAACAATTTCCGGAGCTTCAACACCATGGGCAAGATCATCGGCATCGACCTCGGCACCACCAACTCGTGTGTCTCCATCATGGAAGGCAACACCACGAAGGTGATCGAGAACAGTGAAGGCGCGCGCACGACGCCGTCCATCATTGCGTACCAGGAAGACGGCGAGATCCTCGTCGGCGCCTCGGCCAAGCGCCAGGCGGTCACCAACCCGCGCAACACGCTGTACGCGGTCAAGCGCCTGATCGGTCGCAAGTTCACCGAGAAGGAAGTGCAGAAGGACATCGACCTGATGCCCTACACCATCGCGGCAGCCGACAACGGCGACGCCTGGGTGGAAGTGCGCGGCAAGAAGATGGCGCCGCCGCAGGTCTCGGCCGAAGTGCTGCGCAAGATGAAGAAGACCGCCGAGGACTACCTCGGTGAAGAAGTGACCGAGGCCGTGATCACGGTGCCGGCCTATTTCAACGACGCGCAGCGCCAGGCGACCAAGGACGCCGGCCGCATCGCCGGTCTGGACGTCAAGCGCATCATCAACGAGCCGACCGCCGCCGCACTGGCCTTCGGTCTGGACAAGCACGGCAAGGGCGACCGCAAGATCGCGGTGTACGACCTGGGTGGCGGCACCTTCGACGTGTCCATCATCGAGATCGCCGACGTCGACGGTGAAATGCAGTTCGAAGTGCTGTCGACCAACGGCGACACCTTCCTGGGCGGCGAAGACTTCGACCAGCGCATCATCGATTTCATCGTCACCGAGTTCAAGAAGGAACAGGGCGTCGACCTGACCAAGGACGTGCTGGCCCTGCAGCGCCTGAAGGAAGCCGCCGAGAAGGCGAAGATCGAGCTGTCGAACTCGTCGCAGACCGACGTGAACCTGCCGTACATCACGGCCGATGCCTCGGGCCCGAAGCACCTGAACATCAAGCTGACCCGCGCCAAGCTGGAGTCGCTGGTGGAAGAGCTGATCGAGCGCACGATCGCCCCCTGCCGCACCGCGATGAAGGATGCCGGCGTCTCCGTCAGCGCCATCGACGACGTGATCCTGGTCGGCGGCATGACCCGCATGCCCAAGGTGCAGGACAAGGTCAAGGAGTTCTTCGGCAAGGAACCGCGCAAGGACGTGAACCCGGATGAAGCCGTGGCCGTCGGTGCCGCGATCCAGGGCCAGGTGCTGGGCGGCGACCGCAAGGACGTGCTGCTGCTGGACGTCACCCCGCTGAGCCTGGGCATCGAGACCCTGGGCGGCGTGATGACCAAGATGATCACCAAGAACACGACCATCCCGACCAAGTTCGCGCAGACCTTCTCGACCGCGGACGACAACCAGCCGGCGGTGACGATCAAGGTGTTCCAGGGCGAGCGCGAGCTGGCCACCGGCAACAAGCTGCTCGGCGAGTTCAACCTCGAAGGCATCCCGCCGGCCCAGCGCGGCACGCCGCAGATCGAGGTGAGCTTCGACATCGACGCCAACGGCATCCTGCACGTCGGCGCCAAGGACAAGGGCACCGGCAAGGAAAACAAGATCACCATCAAGGCGAACTCGGGTCTGTCGGAAGAAGAGATCCAGAAGATGGTGCGCGACGCCGAGGTGAACGCCGCCGAGGACAAGAAGAAGGTCGAGATCGTGCAGTCGAAGAACCAGGGCGACGCCATGGTCCACTCGGTGCGCAAGTCGTTGACCGACTACGGCGACAAGCTGGAAGCCGGCGAGAAGGACAAGATCGAAGCCGCGATCAAGGCCGTCGAGGAAGCCATCAAGGGCGACGACAAGGAAGTGATCGAGGCCAAGACCAACGAGCTGATGACCGCCAGCCAGAAGCTTGGCGAGAAGATGTACGCCGACATGCAGGCCCAGCAGGGTGCTGCAGGCGCCGCCGGTGCGGCCGGCGCGGCTGGCGGCGAGGCCCCGAAGTCGGATCCGTCGAACCCGGACGTCGTCGACGCCGAGTTCAAGGAAGTCAAGAAGTGATCTGCTGATCCACCCGCTGGTGGTCCCCGCCGCGTTCGAGACTGGTGCTGCCTGCAGCACCTTTTGCTCGGCGCGGCGTTCCTGTTTGAAAAGCCCGCCTCCGTCCATTCGGGACGGGCTTGCTGCTGTCGGAACTGTCCATGGCAAAGCGTGACTACTACGAAGTCCTCGGCGTCGCCAAGAACGCGAGCGAAGACGACATCAAGAAGGCCTATCGCAAGATGGCCATGAAGCACCACCCGGACCGCAATCAGGGGGAAGGCGCCAAGGCGTCCGAAGAGAAGTTCAAGGAGGCCAAGGAGGCCTACGAGATGCTCTCCGACGCCCAGAAGCGCCAGGCCTATGACCAGTTCGGTCATGCCGGCGTCGATCCGAACGCGGGCGGCTTCCGCGGCGGTCCGGAGGGCTTCGGCGGCGGTGGCTTCGCCGAGGCCTTCGGCGACATCTTCGGCGACATCTTCAGCCAGGGCGGCGGTGGCGGTGGCCAGCGGCGCGGCGGCCAGCAGGTCTACCGCGGTGCGGACCTGTCCTACGCGATGGAGATCACGCTCGAAGAGGCGGCACTCGGCAAGGAAGCCCAGATCCGCATCCCGACCTGGGAAGAGTGCGACACCTGCCACGGCAGCGGCGCCAAGCCCGGCACCAGCGCCAAGACCTGCACGACCTGCCACGGCTCGGGCACGGTGCACCTGCGCCAGGGCTTCTTCAGCATCCAGCAGACCTGCCCGCATTGCCACGGCACCGGCAAGATCATTCCCGAGCCCTGCACCACCTGCAACGGCCAGGGCAAGGTCAAGAAGCAGAAGACGCTGGAAGTCAAGATCCCGGCCGGTATCAACGAAGGCCAGCGCATCGCGCTGCGTGGCCACGGCGAACCCGGCACCCAGGGCGGCCCGGCCGGCGATCTCTACGTCGAGATCCGCATCAAGCAGCACGACATCTTCGAGCGCGACGGCGACGACCTGCACTGCACGGTGCCGGTCAGCGTCATCACCGCAGCACTCGGCGGCTCGGTGTCGGTGCCGACGCTCGGCGGCGAGGCCGAGATCGAGTTGCCCGAAGGCACGCAGCACGGCAAGACCTTCCGCTTGCGCGGCAAGGGCATCAAGGGCATCCGCTCGAACTATCCGGGCGACCTGTACTGCCACATCCAGATCGAGATCCCGATCAAGCTCAGCGAGCACCAGCGCAAGCTGCTCAAGGAGCTGGACGAGTCGCTCAAGAAGGGCGGTGACAAGCACTCGCCGACCGCCAAGAGCTGGACCGACCGGATGAAGGACCTGTTCAAGTAAGCCAGCCAGTCACCACCCGAAGCCTCCCCATGTCCGATCGTTTCCTGAATACCGACAAGGTCGATGACCTGCTCGACACGCTCTTTCTCCATGAGGACGTGCGTGTCGATCTCGTCTCCCGGCTGCGGGGGCTGGTGCTGGCGGCCGATCCCGCCATCTGCGAGGAGGTGAAGTACGGCGGAATCCTGTTCTCCGCCGGCTCGCCCTTCTGCGGCATCTTCTCGCACCCGCGGCATGTGATGCTGGAGTTCAGCCGCGGCGCCGAACTGGCGGACCCCGACCACCTGCTGGAAGGCGATGGCAAGAAGCGCCGGCACCTCAAGCTCACGGTGCCCACCGACCTGAAACGGAAAAAAGTGCGCGAGTTCGTGCTGCAGGCGCTGGCAGCCACGGTCGCCGTGCCGCGCCAGCGGATGGCAAAAAAGACACGGACCTGAGCGTTTCAGGCACGCACGTGTCAGTTCACTGGAGTACCGTGTGGTATCCAACCACACAGGAACTGCCCGTGACCACCTCCGCCCACCGCTCGCTCGCCGACATCCAGCGGCAGATCCACGCGCTGGGAACCGCCGTCCCCTTCGTCGTGCACCACCGGCTCAGCCGGCTCGCCGCCGCCGGCGCCCAGCCGTCCGCCGTCGACCAGGAAGAGTTCACCGCGATGGGCATGGAAAAGATCGCCGCCCTGCAGGAATCGCTGCAGGCGATGATGCTGGCCAGTCTGGATGCCTCGCAGAAGCTCGCCACCGCCTACGCGCACTGGTCGACCATCCCCTGGTCGGTGGCGCCGACCCAGGCGGCCTGGACGCTGATGACCGACACGCCGCTGGCGGTGCTGAGCGCGGGTCTGAGCCCGGTCAGCGAACGCGCCAGCGACAACGCGCGCCGACTCGGTCACACGCCCGTCGGCGCTCCGTAAAGGCAGGCCTTGTCGCGGCCTGCCCGCTTGGCCTGGTACATGGCCATGTCGGCATGCCGGAGCAGCGTCGGTGCATCGCGTCCGTTGCCGGGGTAGAGCGCGATGCCGATGCTCGTCGTGAGCGTGATGGCCCGGCCCTCGACCAGGAAAGGCTGGCGCATCACCTGCCCGATCCGGTGCGCGACCACCAGCGCATCCTCCGGCCCGTCGATGTCCAGAATCAGTGCGGTGAACTCGTCCCCACCCAGCCGGGCAAACTCGACCTCCAGCCCGTCCGGGCTGGCACGGGACACCATGTCGGCCGGACGCAGCTCCAGACGAAAACGATCGGCGGCGGCCTGCAGGATCAGGTCGCCCGTGCTGTGGCCCAGCGTGTCATTGATGGCTTTGAACCCATCCAGATCGAGGAACAGCACCGCCAGCTGGTGGCACGCGTGGTCGGCGCGGCCGATCTCCCGGCCGATGCGCTCCATGAAGGACACGCGGTTCGGCAAACCGGTCAGGCTGTCGAAATAGGCCGCCCGGGCCACCCGCAGTTCGATTTCCTTGCGCGCCGTGATGTCGCGTGCCAGCGCGATGAAACGCGGTGTCTGCCCGGTCGTGGTGGCCTTGCGGGCCACGGACAGCTCGAACCAGCGCAGCCCGTGCGGCAACGCCAGTTCGTACTGCTTGCCGAACGACGTGCCCTGGGCGTATGCGGTCTGCAGCGCCGACAGGCCCACCGCGGCAACGTCCGGCGGCATCACCTCGCGCATCAGCCGGCCAACGAACTGCTCGGGGGGCAGGGCCAGCAGCGCCGAATTCGGTGAATGGCAGTCGAGGAAGCGACCCTCCAGATCCAGCTCGAACAGCAGGTCCGGAATCGCGGCCAGCACGGCCTCGTGGCGGGCCTGCGCCTGCTTCAGATCGAGCAGGTTCTGGTGACTGCGCAACAGATAGCGCACCCGGTGCCCCAGCAGCGCCCAGTTCAGCGGCTTGGAGAGGAAGTCGGTGGCCCCGACCTCGTAGGCGCGCTCCACCGAGCGTACATCGTCCATGCCGGTGACCATCGCGATGGGCAGCAGGTCATCCGATCGGGCGCGCAGCAGAGCGCAGACCTCGTGGCCGCTCAGGCCGGGCATCTCGACATCGAGCATGACCAGATCGAAGGCCTCGGCGCTGAACCGGCGCAGCGCATCCTCGCCATCGGCGGCCAGCACGACGTCGTAGCCGGCCTTGCGCAGGGCGGCCCGCATCATCAGGCGCGCCGTGGCATCGTCATCGACGACCAGGATCCGGGGGAGCGCAGCCGTCACGTCGCAGCCTTCATCCATGCACGCAACCCGGCCACGGCGCGCGCGTGTTCGCGTTGCAAGGGTGCGAGCAGGCTCCGCGCCTCGGCCATGCGCCCCCCGCGGGCACAGTGTTCCAGCGCACGGTGCACCTCCGACAGGGTGCGCGCACCCACGTTCGCCGCGCTCGATTTCAGGCTGTGGGCCTCCTGGCCCAGCACCTGCGCATCGCCCTCGGCGATGGCGGCCTCGACGCGGGCCATCGCAGGTTCGGCACTGGCCAGAAAGGTCCGGAAGACTGCACGGGTCAGATCGGGGCCACCGGATGGATCCAGTTCGCGCAGCGTGTCGAACACGGCCGGATCGATGGCCGGCACCGTCGGCAGCCAGTGCACCAGCATCGCCTGCAAGTCCGCCAGCGTGTGGGGCTTGGCCAGAAAGGCATCCATGCCTGCGCTCAGACAGCGCTGCTCGTCCCCCGGCAAGGCGTTGCCCGTGAGCGCGATGACCGGCAGTCCGAGGCCTCGGCCATCCGGCAGCGCGCGGATGGCCGCAGTCGCCTCGTAGCCATCCATCACCGGCATCTGGCAGTCCATCAGCACGAGATCGAAAATCTGCGTGCGCACCAGTTCGACCGCCTCGCCCCCGTGGCGGGCGAGCGCCATCGACAACCCGAGCCGGTGCAGCATCGCCTTGGCAACGCCCTGGTTGACGGGGTTGTCCTCGACCAGCAGCACGTGGCCGTGCAGCGGCGGCATCCCGGCAGCACAAGGCCGGGCGCCGTGGGGGCGCGCAGGCTGGCAGCAGGGGGGAACTTCGTTCATGGTGCACAGGAGGGGGGAGTTGCCCAGATCCTATGCAGTACGGCGGGGTGGCAGCCCCGGGATAAGGTCGCCGGATGCCGGCCTGTTCAACCGGCGGGCACGCGTTCGCAGCCCGGCGGCCATCCTGCACGCAGCCAGTCGGCCAGTACCTCGTCGGTGTGCTGCCCCAGCACGGGCGGTGCCGCGCGGTACACCACCGGCGTCGCCGACAGCCGGACCGGATTGGCCACGCCCGGCACCGTCCCGGCCAGCGGATGCGGCAGCTCGACCCGCAAGCCGCGCGCCGCCACCTGCGGATCGGCAAAGACCTCGTCGAGCCGGTTGATCGGCCCGCACGGCACGGCGCGCGACTCCAGCGCCGCGACCCATTCGCGGGTGGTGCGCAGCACCGTCGTCTGCCGCAGCAGCGGGATCAGCGTCGCCCGGTGGGCCACCCGCGCCGCGTTGGTGGCGAAGCGTGGGTCGCTCGCCCATTCGGTGCGGCCTGCCACCTCGCAGAAGCGCGCGAACTGCCCGTCGTTGCCGATGGCCAGGATCACGTCGCCGTCCGCGGTCGGGAAGTCCTGGTAGGGCACGATGTTCGGGTGCGCATTGCCCATGCGGCCGGGCACCTTGCCGCTGATCAGGTAGTTGCCCGCCTGGTTGGCGAGGGCCGCGACCTGCACGTCGAGCAGCGCCAGGTCGATGTGCTGGCCCTGGCCGGTGCGGTCGCGGTGCTGCAGCGCGGCCAGGATGCCGATGGCCGCGTGCAGCCCGGTCATCACGTCGGTCAGCGCCACGCCCACCTTCTGGGGACCTGCGCCCTCCTCCGCATCGCCGCGGCCGGTCACGCTCATCAGCCCGCCCATGCCCTGGATCAGGAAGTCGTAGCCGGCACGCGGCGCATAGGGCCCGGTCTGGCCGAAGCCGGTGATCGAGCAGTAGACCAGCCGCGGGTGGCGCGCACACAGCGTCTCGTGGTCCAGCCCGTACTGCTTCAGCCCGCCGACCTTGAAGTTCTCCAGCACGACGTCGGCCTCCGCCGCCAGCCGCTGCAGCAGGTGCTGACCCTCCGGCGTCGCCATGTCGATGGCGACCGAGCGCTTGTTGCGGTTGGTGCAGAAGAAGTAGGCGGCGTCCGCCGTGTCGCGCCCCTCGGCGTCCTGCAGCCACGGCGGACCCCAGCTGCGCGTGTCGTCGCCGCTGCCGGGACGCTCGACCTTGACGACGTCCGCGCCCAGGTCCGCCAGCATCTGCGAGGCCCACGGCCCGGCCAGCACGCGGGACAGGTCCAGCACCTTCAGGCCGTTCAGCGCGGTCGGGGTCATCGCGGCGCTCCGCTCAGAACGCCGGGATGCCGGTGATCGCGCGGCCGAGGATCAGCGCGTGGATGTCGTGCGTGCCCTCGTAGGTGTTGACGACTTCGAGGTTGACGAGGTGGCGCGCCACGCCGAACTCGTCCGAGATGCCGTTGCCGCCGAGCATGTCGCGCGCGGTGCGGGCGATGTCGAGCGACTTGCCACACGAGTTGCGCTTCATGATCGAGGTCAGGTCGATCGCCGCCGAGCCGTCGTCCTTCATCCGGCCCAGCCGCAGACAGCCCTGCAGGCCCAGCGCGATCTCGGTCAGCATGTCGGCCAGCTTCTTCTGAATCAGCTGGTTCGCGGCCAGCGGCTTGCCGAACTGCTTGCGGTCCATCGTGTACTGGCGCGCCGTCTCGAAACAGAACTCGGCCGCCCCCAGCGCACCCCAGGCGATGCCGTAGCGGGCGCTGTTCAGGCAGGTGAACGGCCCCTTCAGCCCGCGCACGTCCGGGAAGGCGTTCTCTTCCGGGCAGAACACGTTGTCCATCACGATCTCGCCGGTGATCGATGACCGCAAGCCCACCTTGCTGTGGATGGCCGGTGCGCTCAGGCCCTTCCAGCCCTTTTCCAGCACGAAGCCGCGGATCTGGCCGCCGTCGTCCTTGGCCCAGACCACGAACACGTCGGCGATCGGCGAGTTGGTGATCCACATCTTCGAGCCCGTCAGCGCGTAGCCGCCATCGACCTTGCGGGCACGGGTCACCATGCTGCCGGGGTCGGAGCCGTGGTCGGGCTCGGTCAGGCCGAAGCAGCCGATCCACTCGCCGGTGGCCAGCTTGGGCAGGTATTTCTGCTTGGTCGCCTCGTTGCCGAACTCGTTGATCGGCACCATCACCAGCGAGGACTGCACGCTCATCATCGAGCGGTAGCCCGAATCGACCCGCTCCACCTCGCGCGCCACCAGCCCGTAGCAGACATAGTTCAGGCCCGCACCGCCGTACTGCTCGGGGATGGTGGAACCCAGGAGGCCCAGCGCGCCCATTTCGCGGAAGATCGCCACGTCGGTGGTCTGGTTCCGGAAGGCGTCGGTCACCCGCGGCATCAGCTGGTCCTGGCAGTAGGCGCGGGCGGCATCCCGCACGGCGCGCTCGTCGTCGCTGAGCTGCGCGTCGAGCAGCAGCGGATCTTGCCATTGGAAGGAAGCGTGCTTCGGGTGGGCCATGTCGGGATCTCCAAGTTCTGTGCGTGCATATCCTAGAGGCACAGGCCGGCCGATTCAAACGAGAATATTGCATGCAGCTCTTCCTTGAACGCACTCCGTGAAACGCCGCATCCCCAGCACCGCCGCCCTCACCGCCTTCGACGCCTCGGCCCGCCACGAGAGCTTCACGCGTGCCGCCGAGGAACTGGCACTGACGCAGAGCGCGGTGTGCCGGCAGGTCGCCGGGCTGGAGACGATGCTCGGAGTGAAGCTGTTCCGGCGCACACGGCGCGGGGTGAAGCTCACCGACGAGGGCCGCGGCTATGCCGACCGCGTGGCCGAGCGGCTCGACGCGCTGGAGCGGGACGCACTGGAGCTGATGGCCGGCGCAGGCGGCACGCCCGTGATCGAGCTGGCGGTGGTGCCGACCTTCGGCACGCGCTGGCTGCTGCCGCGGCTGCCGCAGTTCATGCCCGGTGCGGTGCAGATCAACCTGCACACCCGCACCCGCCCCTTCCTGTTCGACGACACGCACTTCGACGCCGCGATCTACGCCGGCGATGGCCACTGGCCCGGCTGCATCACGCGCAAGGTGCTGGCCGAGCGGCTGATCGCCGTCTGCAGCCCGACATTGACCGCCACGATGCCAGCACCGCACACGCTGGCCGCGCTGGCCCGCCTGCCACTGCTGCAGCAGACCACCCGGCCACACGCCTGGCGCCGCTGGTTCGAGGCCGGCGGCCTGGCCTGCGACGGCGATCTGCGCGGGCCGCGCTACGAGCAGTTCTCGATGAGCGTGCAGGCGGCGATGCTGGGCCTCGGCGTGGCGCTGGTGCCGGACTTCATGGTCGAGGAGGAACTCGCCCAGGGCCGCCTGCTCCAGCCGATCCCGCAGGCCCACGACAGTGACCGCGCGTACTACTTCGTCGTGCCGGAAGGCCGCGAGCACGACCCCTTGCTCGCCCGGTTCGGCGACTGGCTGGCCCGGACCGCAGCGGAGCAGCAACGGTGCTGACACAACGCACGCCGCAAAGCCCGCAGCGCCTGGCCGTGCTCGGCAGCGTCTGGCTGTCCTGCGCCGGACAACTGCCGCTGTGGCGGGCGCTGCAGCACCTGCCGGAGCTGGCCGATGGGCGCGCGCCCGTCTTCATCGGCTCGACCATGGTGCTGGTGGCCGCCCTCTTCACCCTGGTGTTCTGCGTGCTGGCGTGGCCGCGGGTGATCCGCTGGGCGCTGAGTCTGGCGCTGCTGGGCACGGTCTGGAGCACGCAGGCGACAGGCGTGCTCGACATGCCGGCCATGACCCAGTACACCGTGCTGGCGGGCGGGCCGCTGGCCTGGCTGTGGAGTCGCCCGGTCCTTCGCCAGGAAGACACCTGGACCCAGCTGGTGCACAACCTCGGGGTGGCCATGGCCGCCGCCGGGGTGGTCGCCGCGGTGCTGATCCTGAGCGTGGCCGACTTCTCGTGGATGTGGCTGCAGCACGCGGCGCTGCTCGAACTGCTGTCGCCGATCCGCCTCTGGCGCCTGTCCGGATCCGTCCGGATTCCATGACCCGGTCCTGCAGGAGGATCAAGACCGGTCGCTGACCGCGGCCCGTCACGGCAATTTGATTAAATGCAGCGCCAGACTGGCCGCCAGGGGCCATCATTCGACAGTCATGATTGCTGCATCAACAGTGCACAGGAGAGTTCCACGATGCGTCGGCGTCTGATGGGGTGGATCACGCTGGTCGTGGCCGTGACCGGCGGCGCACTCGCGCTGATCGACCGCACGGCACCCGATGTCCAGTCCTATGGAGGCCGGGGCGATGCGCTGCGCGCCGGCTATGCGCTGGAGGCCCCCTATGCCTTCCGGGATGCACAAGGCCATCTGCGGGGCGAATCCGTCGACACGCTGCGGGCGGTGCTGGAGCGGCTCGGCCTGCCAGAGCCGGTGTGGGTGCATGTGGAGTTCCCGCGGCTCGTCCATGAACTGCGCAGCGGCCGGATCGATGTCATCGCCGCCGGCCTGTTCATCACCCCCGAGAGGGCGGCGCAGGTCGCGTTCACGCGCCCGACCACGTCGGTGCGCCCGGGGCTGCTGGTGACCGCCGGCAACCCGCTGGAGCTGCATGCACTGGGCGACCTGCGGCGCACCAGCGGCGCCAGGCTGGCCGTTCTGGATGGCTCGGTCGAATGGACCCAGGCACGCGAGGCCGGGATCCCGGAAGCGCAATTGCTGCGCGTGCCGGACCCGGCCAGCGCGCTCGCGGCCATGCGCTCCGGCCAGGCCGTCGCCTTCGCGCTGTCGAGCCCCTCGCTGCGCTGGATCCTGCGCGAATCACCCGCCGGAATGGCGCTGGCCACGCCATTCGAGGTGCCACAGCGCGCCGGACAGCCGGATGTCGGCTACCCGGCGTATGCGTTCCGGCACGGCGACCCGATGCGCGAACGCATCGACCAGGCCCTGTCCGGCTACCTCGGCTCGGCCGCGCACCTGCAGACCATCGCGGGCTACGGTTTCAGCGCCGACGACGTCGCCACCGCCTACGGCATGGTGCCCGCGGCCCCGGGCACCGGAGCCTCCCGATGACCGGCGAACGGACGCCCTCGTCACCGACGGCCCGCCCCCGCCACGCCGGCCGCCTGCTGGGCGTGATCGCCGTGTTCGGCGCACTCTGTCTGTGCCTGATCGCCTGGAGCGATCTGCGCTGGCGCACCACGCTGACCGACACCGGCCAGCCGATCCAGCTGATCGACCGGGTCCGCCTGCACCTGCAGGCCGCCGAGTTGCAGGCCGAGCGCCTGCGGGCCGGAGACACCAGTGCCAGTGCCGCCGCCATCGACGCGGAACTCGAGAACGCCGTCCTGAGCAGCACAGCCCTGCAGGCCAGGGTCCGCGCCATGCACGACGGCACGGCGCTGAACGCACAGTGGATCCAGGCCGCCGACCGGTACGTCGAGCAGGTCTCCCGCAGCCGGCAGACCCTGCGCGAGCGCATGGCCGACCACCCCGGCAGCCCGGCCCTCGCGCTGCGGGCCCTGCACCTCGACATCGACCAGACGGCGATGACGATGGAGCGCCTCGCCCTGGAGATCCGCCAGGAGCGCCTGCAGCAGCAGAGCCATCTGAGCCGGGTGACGCTGGTGCTGATCGCGCTCGGCACCGCCGGCCTGATGCTGCTCTTCTACCGCCACACCCGCCAGCGCGAGCACACCCTCGACGAACTCGCACGCCGGGAAGCCCACCTGCAGGCCTTTGCCGCAGCCGTGCCGGACGTGTCGTTTGTCCTGGATGCGCATGGCACCTACCTCGAGATCTTCGGCCAGAGCGACAAGCTGGTTGCTCCGGCCGAGGAACTGATCGGCCGCCGCTACCAGGACTTCATGCCAACCGAGGCCAGCCAGCGCATCGACGCCATCATCCGCCGCACGCTGGCGACCCGCGAAGTCACGCACACGGAATACAGCATCCAGCTCCACGGCGAGACCCGCTGGTTCGAAGCCCGTGCACATGCGCTGCCGGGCGAAGCCGATCAGGTCGTCGCCATCAGCTGGGACATCAGCGAGCGCAAGCACAACGAACTGCGGGTCAAGACGCTCAGCCGGCTCTACAGCTTCCTGAGCCAGGTGAACCAGTCGATCGTCTGGACACGGACCCCGGACGAGCTGTACCGGCGCATCTGCCAGGTCGCCATCAGCCACGGCCACTTCCGCATGGCCTGGATCGCCCAGCGCAATGCGCAGCAGACGGTGCTGACGCTGGTCGCCCACAGCGGCGCGGCCGACCACACCGTCCCGGAACACCAGCCCCGCGACCTGCCGCTCGACGCCACCGGACCCGATGCCGAGCACCCCGCCGTGCGCACCTGGCGCAGCGGCCACCTGCGCTGGGATGTGCCGGCCGGCGCATCCAGCCAGGCCGTGGCGATTCCGGTGCACTGCAACGACACGATGACCGCCGTGCTGGTGCTGGTGCGGGAGCGCTTCAATCCGGACGACCCGGAGGAGCAGGCGCTGTTCAACGAGATCAGCACCGACATGTCCTATGCGCTGACCCAGTTCCAGCGCCGGGAGCAGTGGCGCGAAGGCCAGGACCGCAGCCGGCTGCTGGCGGCCGCGCTCGAAAGCACGCAGGACGGCGTGATCGTGACCGACATGCGCGGCCGCATCGTCTCGGTGAACCGGGCCTTCACCGAGATCACCGGCTACAGCGAACAGGAGGCCCTCGGCCAGAACACCGACTTCCTGCACTCCGACCGCCAGCCCGCCGATTTCCACGAGGTGGTCCGGGACCGCGTGCTGCGCGACGGACGCTGGCAGGGCGAACTGTGGAGCCAGCGCAAGGACGGCGCCTACCAGGCGCTGTGGAATTCCGTGGCCACCGTCTCGAACGAGCAGGGGCTGCCGACCCACCTCGTCACGGTCTTCACCGACATCACCGCCAAGAAGGAGGTCGAGGCGCAGTTGCAGGAACTCGCCCACGTCGACAGCCTGACCGGTCTGCCGAACCGGCTGATGGTGCTGTCGCGGCTGGAGCATGCGCTGGCGGCGGCACGGCGCAAGCACCACAAGGTCGCCGTGCTCTACATCGACCTGGACAACTTCAAGAACGTCAATGACAGCCTCGGCCACAACGCCGGGGACCAGCTGCTGCTCGGCGTCGCGCAGCGCCTGGCGCACCGCACCCGGCGCGAGGACACGCTCGGCCGGCTCGGCGGCGACGAGTTCATCCTCGTGCTGGAAACCCTGCGCGACGGCGAAGATGCCGCCGCGGTCGCGCAGGAACTGCTGCACCTGCTGGCCAGCCCGTTCGACGTCGGCCCGAGCGAGGTCTATGTGCAGGCCTCGATCGGCATCAGCCTCTATCCGGACGACGGCACCGAGGTCGAGGAACTGTTGCGCGACGCCGACACGGCGATGTACCAGGCCAAGCGCGCCGGACGCGGCACCTACCGCTACTACACGGAAGCGCTGACGCAGGCCGCGCAGGTCCGGCTGCAGCTCGACACCCGCCTGCGCCGCGCCCTGGCGCGCCAGGAATTCGAGCTCTGGTACCAGCCGCTCTACCGCCTGCACGATCGGCGGCTGATCGGCCTGGAAGCGCTGGTCCGCCTCCACCAGCCCGGATTGCCACCGGTGGGTCCGGCCGAGTTCATCCCGGTGCTGGAGGACACCGGCCACATCGTGGCACTCGGCGAGTGGGTCACGAACGAGGCCTGCCGCCAGGGCCGGGCCTGGCTGGACGAGGGGCTCGATTTCGGCCGCATCGCGGTCAACATCTCCTCGGTCGAGATGCAGCGCGGCGGCACGGTCGCCCGGGTGCAGCGTGCGCTGGACACCCATGGCCTCGCGGCCGAGTACCTGGAGCTGGAAATCACCGAATCGGGCCTGATGCAGCAGGGCGACCACAGCGAGGCCTTCCTGCACAGCCTGCGCGCGATGGGCGTGCAGCTCGCCATCGACGACTTCGGCACCGGCTATTCGTCGCTGGCGCACCTGAAACGCTTCCCGGTCGGCAAGCTCAAGATCGACCGCGGCTTCATCCGCGACCTGATGACCGACAGCGCCGACGCGCAACTCGTCCACGCCATGGTCGCGATGGGCCGCAGCCTGGGCATCTCGGTGCTGGCCGAAGGCGTCGAGACCGAGGAGCAGATGCGCCACCTGCGGGACATCGGCTGCGAGGCAGCACAGGGCTACTTCTTCGGCCGGCCGGCCCCGGCCGCCACTGCACGCCAGTGGCTGAACCCTGCCGGCACGGAGGGGGCCGGCCCTTGCAGCGGCGGGACAGGCGCCACTGACGCCGAAGTGTGGCCGGTGATCTGAGCGGCGGCCATCGACGGGCCTCCGGGCACGCTCCTACAATGGCCCGGTGAACATCTCCAACGCCGACCTGCACTGCCACTCCACCGTCTCCGACGGCACGCTGAGTCCCGAAGCCCTCGCCGAGCGCGCCCGCGCCAACGGCGTCGAACTCTGGGCCCTCACCGACCACGACGAGATCGGTGGCCAGCAGCGCGCCCGCGACGCCGCACGCGCGCAGGGGCTGCCGCACCTGACCGGCGTGGAGATCTCCGTGACCTTCGCGGGCGAGACGGTGCACATCGTCGGCCTGGGCTTCGACGACCGCGACGAGGCGCTCTGCCAGGGTCTGGCCGCCACCCGCGGTGGCCGCGAGGAGCGGGCCCGCGAGATGGCGGCCGAGCTGCTCAAGGTCGGCATCCCCGGCGCCTTCGAGGGCGCGCTGAAGTACGTCGGCAACCCGGACCTGATCTCGCGCACCCACTTCGCGCGCTACCTGGTCGAGACCGGCCGCTGCAGCGACACCAACGACGTCTTCCGCAAGTACCTGGCCGACGGCAAGCCCGGTTACGTGCCCCACCGCTGGGCCGGCCTGGGCGACGCGGTGCGCTGGATCACGCAGGCCGGCGGCATCGCCGTGATCGCCCACCCGGGCCGCTACCACCGCTTCACCCCGACCACCGAGTTCGCGCTGTTCTCCGAGTTCAAGGAACACGGCGGCCAGGGCGTCGAGGTCGTCACCGGCAGCCACACCACGGCCGAATACGGCAAGTACGCCGCGATGGCCATCGAGTTCGATCTGGCCGCCTCGCGCGGCAGCGACTTCCACTCGCCGGCCGAAAGCCGCACCGACCTCGGCAAGCTGCCCCGCCTGCCCTCCCAGCTGACCCCGGTGTGGGAGCTGCTCGCCGAGCGCATCACGCACCCGGCCTGATCCACTTTCCTGCTCTGTCCATGGCCGCCCAGTACTTCGAAGTCCACCCCGACAATCCCCAGCCGCGCCTGCTCCGCCAGGCGGTGGCGATTCTCGCCGCCGGCGGTGTCGCGGCCATCCCGACCGACTCCAGCTACGCGCTGGTCTGCCACCTCGACGACAAGGCGGCCGTCGATGCGCTGCGCCGCGCCCGTGGCGTGGACGACAAGCACCACCTGACGCTGCTGTGCCGCGACCTGTCCGAACTGGCGAGTTACGCCAAGGTGGACAACAAGCAGTACCGCCTGCTCAAGAGCGCCACACCCGGCCCCTACACCTTCATCCTGGAGGCGACCAAGGAAGTACCGCGCCGCGTCTCGCACCCGTCGCGGCGCACCATCGGCCTGCGCGTGCCGGACCACGTCGTCACCCAGGAACTGCTCGGCCTGCTGGGCCAGCCGCTGCTGTGCACCACGCTGATCCCGCGCGGCGAGACCGAGCCGCTCAACGACGCCGAAGAGATCCGCGAGCGCTACGACCACCTGATCCAGGCCGTGGTCGACTCCGGCGCCTGCCCGGCCGAGCCGACCTCGGTGATCGACCTGAGCGGCGGCGACCCGGTGGTGATCCGTGTCGGACGGGGCGATCTGGCCGCACTTGGTCTGGCGTGAGCGACGGAGGCCGGCATGGCGAAGAAGTCCGCCCACGTCAGCGAAACCCCCGCGACGCAGTTTCTCAAGGCGCAGGGTGTCGCCTACACCGAACACCCCTATGACTACGTGGACCACGGCGGCACGGCCGAGTCCGCGCGCCAGCTGGGGGTGGACGAGCACGCCGTCGTCAAGACGCTGGTGATGCAGGACCAGGACGCGAAGCCGCTGGTCATCCTGATGCACGGCGACCGCCAGGTCAGCACCAAGAACCTCGCGCGCCAGATCGGTGCGAAGAAGGTCGAACCCTGCAAGCCCGAGGTGGCGCAGCGCCACAGCGGCTTCCTCGTCGGCGGCACCTCGCCGTTCGGTTTTCGCAAGGCGGTGCCGGTGTATGTCGAATCGACCGTGCTCGGGATCGAGCGCATCTACATCAATGGTGGCCGGCGCGGCTACCTCGTCGGCATCGCGCCGGCGGTGCTGACCACCACGCTGGGCGCCACCGCGGTACAGGCGGCAGAGCCGGTCAGAAGCTGATCCGCCGGTGCTGCCCCAAGGGCGGCTTACACTGACGGACTGTCTCCCAGCTCTCTCGCGCACAACCCATGACCACGCTCTGGATCGTGGTGGCCACCGTGGCCGCCTACCTCATCGGCTCGCTTTCGTTCGCCGTCATCATCAGCAAGTCCATGGGTCTGGACGACCCCCGCAGCTACGGCTCGGGCAACCCGGGTGCGACCAACGTGCTGCGCTCGGGCAACAAGAAGGCGGCGGTCCTGACGCTGGTGTTCGACGCGGTCAAGGGGCTGGTGCCCGTGCTGCTGGTCCAGCAGTTCGGCGCTCCCTACGGACTGGGCGAAGGCACCGCGGCGCTGGTCGGCCTCGCAGCATTCCTGGGCCATCTGTGGCCGGTGTTCTTCGGCTTCGTGGGCGGCAAGGGGGTCGCCACCGCCGCCGGCGTGCTACTGGGCTTCAATGTCTGGCTCGGGCTGGCGACGCTGGCGGTGTGGGGGCTGGTGGCCTACGGCTCGCGCTACTCCTCGCTCGCAGCGCTGGTCGCGGCGGTGGCTGCGCCCGTGATCCAGACCGTCGTCTGGGGCCCGTCCACCGCGACGCTGGCGATCGTGGTGATGTGCCTGCTGCTGGTCTGGCGCCACGGCGCCAACATCAGCAAGCTGATGAAGGGCACCGAAAGCCGCATCGGCCAGAAGGCGGTGGCAGCGCCCGAGGCCGACGTCGCCAGAACCACCACGCCGCGCCCGGCCAAGTCGGCGAGCAAGCCCCCGCGTGGCACGCGGCAACACCGCAAGCAGACCCACTGACTCCGTTCATCCCGAGCCCACCATGACGAACCTGCAACGCTTCGACGTCGGCGCCCGCCTCTCCGAGATGGCCATCCACCACGGCACGGTCTATCTGGCCGGTCAGGTGCCGGACGACGCCACCCAGGACATCCGCGGCCAGACCGCGCAGGTGCTGGCGATGATCGACCGCCTGCTGGCGCGCGCCGGCAGCGACAAGTCCCGGCTGCTGATGGTGCAGATCTTCCTGCCCGATCTGGCCGATTTCGACGGCATGAACGCGGTCTGGGACGCCTGGGTCGCCCCTGGCAATGCCCCACCCCGCGCCACCGTGCAGGCCCGCCTCGCCCGCCCGGAGTGGAAGATCGAGGTCGTTGCCACCGCCGCCGTGGCATGACCGCGCCGTCGAACGCCCCCACGCTGTGGCAACGCCTGGGCCGTGGCAGCGCAGTCTCCGTGGTGCTCGTCGGCGTGCTCGCCTGGGGCGTCGGCCGGGTGGTGCAGACCCAGGTGCGTGACGGTCAGGCCGAGACCCTGCGCACAGTGGCACGTCCGGGGGACATCCGGATGCTCTCGTCGGTCAGTTGCATCTTCTGCACCAAGGCACGGCAGTACCTGACCGAACACCGCATTCCCTTCGAGGAGTGCCTGATCGAGCGGGACCCGGTCTGTCTGGCCGACTACAAGCGCCTCGGCGCCTCCGGCACGCCGACGCTGCTGGTGCGCGGCCAGCGCCAGCTCGGCTTCGACCCGCTGCGGGTCACGGCGGCGCTGGGCGGCTGAGCGTCCGGCGTCAGATCGCCGGATCGCCGTGCTGTCGGCGCAGCGCGTCGATCTGCGCCAGCAGTTCCGGGCCGAGCTGCACGTCCCAGGCCGCCACGTCCTCTTCGAGCTGCGCCACGCTGGTCACGCCGATGATGGTGCTGGCCACCGACCAGCGCCGGTAGCAGAAGGCCAGCGCCAGCTGGGTCGGCGTCAACCCGTGGTCGCGGGCCAGCGCGTTGTAGGCGCGGGCGGCCTCCAGCGCTTCCGGGCGGGCCCAGCGCTGCTTCTTCATGCTGTCGAAGAGCGCCAGCCGGCCCGGCTGGTGCTGCGGATCGTGCAGCCCGTTCGCGTCGTACTTGCCCGTCAGCAGCCCGAAGCCCAGCGGCGAGTAGGCCAGCAGCGACACGTCGTGGCGGTGCATCGCCTCGTCCAGGCCGTTGTCGGGCACGCGGTTGACGAGGCAGTAGGCGTTCTGCACCGTGGCCACGCGCGGCAGGCCGGCCCGCTCGGCGACGTGGATGAACTCGCACACCCCGTACGGCGTCTCGTTGGACAGGCCGACAGCGCGCACCTTGCCATCGCGCACCAGGCGCTGCAGCGCTTCGAGCTGGGCCTCGATGCTGCTGCCGGGCTGGTCGCGGCGGGTCGGGTCGTAGTAGGTGGCACCGAAGGCCGGCACCGAACGCACCGGCCAGTGGATCTGGTACAGGTCGATCACGTCGGTCTGCAGGCGGCGCAGGCTGCCCTCGCAGGCGGCGACGATGTCGTCCGGCGTCAGGTCGGCGCTGCCGCCACGGATCCACGGCATGCCGCGCGACGGGCCTGCCACCTTGGTCGCGAGCACCACCTTCTGGCGCGCCTCCGGCCGGCTGGCGAACCAGTTGCCGAGGATGGTTTCGGTCTTGTTGAAGGTCTCGCGCCGCGGCGGCACGGCGTACATCTCGGCGGTGTCGATGAAGTCGATGCCCAGCTCGAGCGCGCGGTCGAGGATGGCGTGCGAGGTCGGCTCGTCGACCTGCTCGCCGAAGGTCATGGTGCCGAGGCAGATCGGGGTGACGCGCAGATCGCTGCGGCCGAGGGTGACGGATTGCATGCGGGTGGTCTCCGGAGACGGCTGGATGGATCGGCTATCTTAGGGGGATGACTGTTTCTTCGCTTTCCACCGCCGCCTTGCCCGCGACCCGCTCCGCGCTGCGCACCGACCTCCTCATGCTCCTGACCGCCGCCATCTGGGGCTCGACCTTCGTCGCGCAGCAGATGGGCATGGAGACAGTCGGGCCGTTCACCTACACCGCCGCCCGGATGCTGCTGGGCGCCGCGCTGGTCGGGCCGCTGTGGTGGTGGCGCGGCGGGCCGTTCGCGTCGGTGCCGCTGCACCCGAGCACGGGCGTGCTGGGCGCAGGGGCGCTGCTGGGCGCCGTGCTCTTCGTCGCGATCAACCTGCAGCAGGTCGGGCTGCTGGGCACCTCGGTCAGCAACGCCGGCTTCATCACGGGCCTGTACGTCGTGCTGGTGCCGGTGCTGATGCGGCTGGGCGGGGCCACCGTGTCGCGCCAGGCCTGGACCGCCGTCACCATCGCCACGGCCGGCATGTACCTGCTGAGCGTGAAGGCCGACGCCACCATCGCGGCCGGCGACTGGCTGCAGCTCGGCGGCGCGCTGATGTGGGCGGTGCACATGCTGCTGGTCGGGCACCTGGCGCGGCGGCATGATCCGCTGCGGCTGTCGGTGCTGCAGTACCTCGTGGCGGGCGTGCTGTCGCTGGCCGTGGCGCTCGGGCGCGAGACGATCACCGTGGACGGATTGCTGCACGCCTGGGGCGCGATCGCCTGGGGCGGGGCGCTGTCGATCGGCATCGCCTACACGCTGCAGGTCATCGCGCAGCGCGACGCCGTGGCCTCGCACGCGGCGGTGATCTACAGCAGCGAGGGGCTGTTCTCGGCGCTCGGCGGCTGGGTGATGCTGAACGAGCAGCTCGGCCTGCGCGGCTGGCTGGGCGCGCTGCTGATCTGTGCGGCCATGGTGCTGGCGCAATGGCAGCCAGAACCGGCCAAGGCAGAATGACCGGATGCTCCCCACCTTCCCCCATCCCGACGCGCTGACCGGCCCCGAGAGCGCCCACGCCGCCGACCACCTGCGCGCCCAGGGCTTCGTGCGCCTGGCACCCGACGCACTGGCCGTGACGGCCGGCGTGCCGCTCGACGCGCTGCACGGCCTCGATCCGTTCTGGCACGACCTGCCACCCGACCAGCACCTCAAGGACGGCGGCCGCTACCGCCGCCGCCGCCACGGCAGCTTCGTGCAGGACACCCGCGCCGGCCTGCTTGCCGCCGTGCCGCACCGCCCGCACTGGCAACCGACCACCTACAACGCCCTGCACGGCGGCATGCTGCGCGACTTCGCGCCACTCGCCCCGGCCATGGCCGCGTCACCCGCCTTCCTCGCCGTCGTGCAGCGACTGGGAGAGATCTTCGCCGCAGCCGCGCACGACACGCCCAGCGAGCCGCCCTTCGACGGCCGCTGGTTCATCGAGGCCCACCCTTTCCGCATCGACACGACCGGCGGCGTCGGCCGGCCCACCCCGGAAGGCGCCCACCGCGACGGTGTCAACTTCGTGGCCGTGCTGCTGGTGGCGCGCGAAGGTGTGGTCGGCGGCGAGACGCGCGTGTTCCAGGCGGACGGCCCGCACGGCGTGCGCTTCACGCTGGAGCAGCCCTGGAGCGCGCTGCTGCTCGACGACCCGTGCGTGGTCCACGAGAGCACGCCGATCCAGCCGGATGGCGCCGCCGGCTGGCGCGACACGCTGGTGCTGACCTATCGCGCCGGCGACTTCCAGGATCCGCCGCAGCCCGTACAGTGAGGGCATGACGCCGCCCGCCACCCCCTCGCTGCCCTCGCCCTACCTCCCGCGCCGCGCCGCGCGCTCGCTGTTCGTGCCCCTCCGTGGTCTGCGCTACCACGTGATGGTCTGGGGCGATCCGTCGATGGTCACGCCCGAGACGCCACCGCTGGTGCTGGTGCATGGGTGGATGGACGTGGGGGCGTCGTTCCAGTTCGTCGTGGACGCCCTCGACGCGCTGGGCGAGGCGGGCGGCCCGCCGCGCTACGTCATCGCCCCGGACTGGCGCGGCTTCGGCCGGACCGCCGCGGCCCCCGGCACCGACACCTACTGGTTCCCCGACTACCTCGGCGACCTCGACGCCCTGCTCTGCTCGCCCGGCCTCGGACTGCAGGCCCTGCCGCCCATCGATCTGGTCGGCCACAGCATGGGCGGCAACGTCGTGATGATGTACGCCGGCATCCGACCGGAGCGCATCCGCCGGCTCGTCAACCTCGAAGGCTTCGGCTTGCCCCAGAGCACGCCCGACCAGGCCCCGCGCCGCTACGCGCAGTGGCTCGACCAGTTGCGCGAACCGGCCGAGATGCGCGATTACGACAGCCTCGACGCCGTCGCCGCCCGGCTGATGAAGAACAACCCGCTGCTGCGCCCCGACTTCGCCGACTGGCTGGCACCCCACTGGTCGGCGCGCAACGCGGCCGGCCGCTGGGCAATCCTGGGCGACCCGGCGCACAAGCACGTCAACCCGGCGCTCTACCGCAAGGAAGAGGTGCTGGCCTGCTGGACGCGCATCACGGCCCCGGTGCTGTGGGTCGAGGGCGACCAGACCGATGTCAGCAAGTGGTGGGGCAACCGCTACCCGCGGGCCGATTTCGAGGAACGTCTGGCGGTGGTGCCGCGGCTCGTGCGCCACCTGCTGAGCCCCTGCGGCCACATGCTGCACCACGACCAGCCGGACGCGCTGGCCGCACTGGTCGCAGGCCACCTCGGCAGCCAGCCCGGTTACACGACCTGATCAGCGGCGGCCCCGGCCATGGGGATGGGTCCATGCCAAAATCGCGCCTTTCCGGACATCGAGCGACCATGGACATCGAACGCATCAACGCCATCGGCAACACCCTGGCAGACCTCAGCGAGCGCACGAACGCGCTAAGGGGGTATCTTTGACTACGAACGCAAAGGCCTGAGACTGGAAGAAGTCAACGCCGCGCTGGAAAACCCCGCGGTGTGGAACGACCCGAAGCGCGCCCAGGAACTAGGCAAGGAAAAGCGCACGCTGGAAACCGTCGTCGGCACGATCGACCACCTGACCAGCCAGATTTCCGACAACACCGAACTCTTCGAGATGACGAAGGACGAGGAAGACTTCGACTCGCTGGCCACCATCGAGACCGAAGCCGCCGCCCTGCGCGACACCGTCGAGAAGCTCGAATTCCGCCGGATGTTCAACAACCCGGCCGACCCGCTCAACTGCTTCATCGACATCCAGGCCGGCGCCGGTGGCACCGAAGCCTGCGACTGGGCCTCGATGCTGCTGCGCCAGTACCTGAAGTACGCCGAGCGCAAGGGCTTCACCGCCACGGTCGAGGACATCACCGAAGGCGACACCGCCGGCATCAAGAGCGCGACCATCAAGGTCGAGGGCGACTACGCTTTCGGCCACCTGCGCACCGAAACCGGCGTGCACCGCCTGGTCCGCAAGAGCCCGTTCGACTCGTCGGGCGGCCGGCACACCAGCTTCGCCTCGCTGTTCGTCTACCCGGAAGTCGATGACTCGATCGAGATCGACATCAACCCGTCGGACGTGCGCACGGACACCTTCCGGGCCTCGGGCGCGGGCGGCCAGCACATCAACAAGACCGACTCGGCGGTGCGCCTGACGCACATTCCGACCGGCATCGTCGTGCAATGCCAGGACGGCCGCAGCCAGCACAGCAACCGCGACGTGGCGTGGAAGCGCCTGCGCTCGCGGCTGTACGACCACGAGATGCGCAAGCGCATGGAAGAGCAGCAGAAGCTGGAAGACACCAAGACCGATGTCGGCTGGGGCCACCAGATCCGCTCCTACGTGCTGGACAACAGCCGCATCAAGGACCTGCGCACCAACGTGGAAATCTCGGCGACGCAGAAGGTGCTGGACGGTGACCTGGATGCGTTCATCGAGGCCAGCCTGAAACAGGGTCTGTAACAGGAGCAGGATCACCTGCCGGTGATCCGGTCCATCCGGGGAATTTCGATGACATTGGCCGCACTGCTGTTCGACATGGACGGCACCCTGATCGACAGCATGCCGCTGCACGAGCGCTCCTGGGCACTCTGGCATGCCGAGATGGGGCTGCCCTACGACGAGTCCGGCTTCTTCGCCGCGACCGCCGGGCGGACCAACCTCGAGATCCTCCTGGACCTCTTTCCCGAGAGCGCCGAGTCCGAGCGCCTGGCCATGGCCGCGCGCAAGGAGGCCCTCTACCGCGCCATCGCCGAGCGGGAGCTGACCCTGATCGCCGGCGCCCGCGAGGTCATCGCGCAGGGCCGCGCCCGTGGGCTGCAGATCGCGATCTGCACCGCCGCACCGCCCGAGAACATCGCGATCGCCTTCGCCCGCTTCGGGCTGGGCGCGCTGGTCGACACCGTCACCAGTCCCGCCGACGGCCTGCGCGGCAAGCCGCACCCGGACATCTTCCTGGAAGCCGCGCGCCGCATGGGGGTGGACCCCGCGCAGTGCCTCGTCTTCGAGGATGCGCCGCTGGGCATCGAGGCCGCGCGCAATGGCGGCATGGCGGCGGTCGTGCTGACCACCACGCTGCCGGCGGAAGCCTTCGCGGGCTACGACAACGTGCTCCAGTCGATCGCCGATTTCACCGATTACACCCTGCCGCCCAGCCTGGGCTGACTACAAGAGACAAGCCATGCGTGAAGGTACCGTCACCCTGACACGGCGCGAGGACTATGTCGCGCCGAGCCACTGGATCCGCTCGGTCGATCTGACCTTCGAGCTGGAGCCGGCCAAGACGCTGGTCATCAGCCGGATGCAGGTCGAGCCCAACGCCGACCGCCCCGGCGAGCCCCTGCGCCTGGACGGCGAGGACATCACGCTGACCCGCGTGCTGGTCAACGGCAACAGCGTGTCCTTCCACTTCGACGCGGGCCAGCTGGTGCTGGAGAAGCTGCCCGCCGAGCCCTTCGCGCTGGAGATCCGCAACACCTGCGCGCCGGGCAAGAACACCCAGCTCTCGGGGCTCTACACCTCGGGGGGCGGCTTCTTCACGCAGTGCGAGGCGCAGGGCTTCCGCCGCATCACCTACTTCGCCGACCGGCCAGACGTGATGGCGGTCTTCAAGGTGACGCTGCGCGCGGACGCGAAGCTCTACCCGATGCTGCTGTCCAACGGCAATCTGGTCGAGTCCGGCGAGCTGCCCAAGGGCCGCCACTACGCCGTCTGGAGCGACCCGCATCCGAAGCCGAGCTACCTGTTCGCACTGGTGGCCGCCGATCTGGTCTGCCGCGAGCAGAAGATCCGCACCCGCTCGGGCCAGGACCACACGCTGCAGGTCTACGTCCGTGCCGGTGACCTCGACAAGACCGAACACGCGATGAACTCGCTGATCGCGTCGATCGCGTGGGACGAGGCGCGCTTCGGGCTGAAGCTGGATCTGGAGCGTTTCATGATCGTCGCCGTCAGCGACTTCAACATGGGCGCGATGGAGAACAAGGGCCTGAACATCTTCAACACGAAGTTCGTGCTCGCCAGCCCCGCCACCGCGACCGACATCGACTTCGGCAATGTCGAGAGCGTCGTCGGCCACGAATATTTCCACAACTGGACCGGCAACCGCATCACCTGCCGCGACTGGTTCCAGCTGAGCCTGAAGGAAGGGCTGACCGTCTACCGCGACCAGGAGTTCAGCCAGGACATGGCGGGCGTGGCCTCGGCGCGCGCGGTCAAGCGCATCGAGGACGTGCGCCAGCTGCGCCAGAGCCAGTACCCGGAAGACGCCGGCCCGATGGCGCATCCGGTGCGCCCGGACCAGTACCAGGCCATCGACAACTTCTACACCGCCACCGTCTACGACAAGGGCGCCGAGGTCGTGCGCATGATGGCCACGCTGGTCGGTCGCGCCGGGTTCCGCAAGGGCATGGACCTGTACTTCGCGCGCCATGACGGCCAGGCCGTGACCTGCGACGATTTCGCGCAGGCCATCGCCGACGCCAACCACGGCAGCGCACTCGCCGAGCGACTGGACACGTTCAAGCACTGGTACGCCCAAGCCGGCACGCCGCGCCTGAAGGCCGAAGGCAGCTTCGACGCCGACACCGGCCGCTACACGCTGACGCTGAGCCAGCACACGCCCGCCACGCCGGGGCAGCCGCTCAAGCAGCCGTTCGTGATCCCGGTGGCGATGGGCCTGCTCGACGCGGCCGGTCAGCCGATCACGGGCACCGACCGCGTGCTGGTGCTGGACACCGCGTCGCAGTCGTGGACCTTCGACGGCCTGACTGCGGCGCCCGTGCCATCGCTGCTGCGCGGGTTCTCGGCGCCGGTGATCCTGGAATGGGATGCGAGCGAGGCCGAACTGTTCACGCTGCTCGGCCACGACACCGACGCCTTCAACCGCTGGGAGGCCGGTCAGCGGCTGGCGGTGCAGCGGCTGCTCGCGGCGGTACGCCAGGGCGGCGATCTGGTGCTCGACGAGGCCTTCGTCTCGGCCCTGCGCTCGGTGCTGAACGACCCGGCGCTGGACGCCGCGTTCAAGGAACTCGTGTTGACGCTGCCAAGCGAGGGCTATCTGGCCGAGCGCATGGCCGAAGCCGGCGAGCCGATCGACCCGCAGAAGATCCACGCCGCCCGCGAATCGATGCGCGCCCAGCTCGCCCGCAGCCTGCACGCCGACTGGGTCACGGCTTGGGAGCAGAACAGCCAGACTGGCGGCTACCGGCCGGACCCGGTGTCGTGCGGCCGGCGCGCGCTGGCCAATCTGGCGCTGAACATGCTGGTGCTTGACGGTGTCGCCCATGGCGAGCCGCTCTGGCAGGGCAAGGCGCTGCAGCGCTTCAAGGACGCCGGCAACATGACCGACCGACTCGGCGCACTGGCGGCGCTGGTGCACGGCCGCTCGTCGCTGGCGGGTGCGGCGCTGGAGCGGTTTCACGCCATGTTCAGCGGCGAAGCGCTGGTCATCGACAAGTGGTTCGCGCTGCAGGCCACCGCGCCGGAGCAGGACGGCCAGGTCTTCGCACAAATCAAGGTGCTGGCGCGGCACCCCGACTACTCGCTGCGCAACCCCAACCGCGCCCGCAGCCTGCTGCTGACGATGACGCAGCTGAACCCGGGCGCCTTCCACCGTGCCGACGGCGCCGGCTATGCCTTCTGGGCCGACAAGGTGCAGGAAGTGGATGGTTTCAACCCGCAGCTGGCCTCGCGCATGGCCCGGGCGCTCGACCGCTGGCGTGCGCTGGCCGAGCCATTCCGCAGCCACGCACGTACGGCGATCGAGCGAATTGCCGCGAAGACGGACTTGTCCGGCGATACGCGCGAAATCGTCACGCGCGCGTTGGCTGACTGAAATCTGGAGAAGTTAGGATCGGGACAGTCCCTGAAACTCTCCTGTAACTCCCGATCCGGCTGCCAAGCCGGCACAGCTTCATGACCAAACGCATCAGCCTCACCCAGTACCTCGTCGAGCAGCAGCGCGAGCACGGCCACATCCCCGGCCAGCTCCGCCTGCTGATCGAAGTCGTCGCCCGCGCCTGCAAGCGCATCGCGATCGCCGTCAACAAGGGCGCGCTCGGCGAAGTCCTCGGCTCGGCCGGCAGCGAGAACGTGCAGGGCGAAGTCCAGAAGAAGCTCGACATCATCTCCAACGAGGTGCTGATCGAGGCCAACGAGTGGGGTGGCCACCTCGCGGCGATGGCGTCCGAAGAAATGGACGACATCCACGTCGTGCCGAACCGCTACCCGCAGGGCGAATACATGCTGCTGTTCGACCCGCTCGACGGCTCCAGCAACATCGACGTGAACGTCTCGATCGGCACCATCTTCTCGGTGCTGCGCAAGGTCGGCCACAACCGCGGCGTGAGCGAAGAGGACTTCCTGCAGCCGGGCAAGTTCCAGGCGGCCGCCGGCTACTGCGTGTATGGACCGCAGACCACGCTGGTGCTGACGGTGGGCGACGGTGTCGCGATGTTCACGCTCGACCGCGAGACGGGCTCGTGGGTGCTGACCAGCGAGAACGTGCAGATCCCGGCCGACACCAAGGAATTCGCGATCAACATGTCGAACATGCGCCACTGGGACGAGCCCGTGAAGCGCTACATCGACGAGTGCCTGGCCGGCAAGGAAGGCCCGCGCGGCAAGGACTTCAACATGCGCTGGGTGGCCTCGATGGTCGCCGACGTGCACCGCATCCTGACCCGCGGCGGCGTGTTTCTCTATCCGTGGGACAAGCGTGAACCGGCCAAGCCGGGCAAGCTGCGCCTGATGTACGAAGCCAACCCGATGGCCTTCCTCGTCGAGCAGGCTGGCGGCATGGCCACCAACGGCCACCAGCGCATCATGGATCTGGGCCCGACCAAGCTGCACGAGCGTGTCAGCGTGATCCTGGGCTCGAAGAACGAAGTGCAGCGCGTGACGGAATACCACCTGGAATCTGCACAGACCCCTTCCCAAGAATAAAAGAACGCTGCTACAATATCGTTCTTTAGCCGGTGTAGCTCAGTTGGTAGAGCAGCTCATTCGTAATGAGAAGGTCGAGGGTTCGACTCCTTTCTCCGGCACCAATAAAATCAACGGGTTAGCGCTCACAAGGCGCTGACCCGTTGTGCTTTGTAGGCCTTCCGTAGCCACATCGTAGCCACGGTGAACCCGTAGCCGGTCGGCTCGGCACCAGCGCCAGCCCGGACCATCTCGCGCAGCACCTCCAGATGGTCGGCGCTCTTCCAGGCTAAACCGCTTGGGGGTGTCCTCAACTTGAGGAAGCCCGCCCACCACGAAACATTCGTAGTGGGCGAGCCTGAATTGAAATCAGGTCGTCTCGCTTGGCAACGGGGTGCATGTGGCTGGCGCCACCGATCCGCGGGCGGGCCTCACTGCCTCCGCGGGAAGACCGATTGAAAGACTTCCCTCTCTGGTGCGCCTGGGCAGCGTCTGCGCCGGCTCGCTGCGCATCGGTGACTTGATTCCCTCCGCTCTGCGGTGTTGCTCAAGGCTCGAAGGGTTGGTGACTCCGGCAAGCCTTTCCCCTGACCCGCAGTGCAGCAGGTTCAGGGCTTGCCGGGTCGTCGCCTTGCCCGTAGGACGGAATGGGCGGCTTATCCGGGCTGCCCGCCTTCCAGCAGCGTGCAGCGGCTCGATTCACGGCACTGGTGCCGTCCATCCCCCGTTCGAGCTTTCGCCTTTGGGTGGCGCTTCGGATGGTGTCCGCTCTGGCGCCTTGAAAACCCTCCTGCCGAGCCGAGCCGTGATGCGCTGGTCACAAGTCCAAGGACCAGCACGCGGGACGTACAGACGTAGAGGGGCCAGCAGCGCCATTGCTGGCGCTGCTCGCGGTTGGTGGTGGGGTTGCCCGGTCAGCACCGGGCGGTGGTCACGGCGGGGGCGTGGCGGGCGTCAGGTCAGCCAGCAGCGCACGAAACGCAGCGGCGGGCCGGTCGTCCCCGACAGGTCGCACCAGCACCCAGCCGGGCAGGCTTGGCACGTCTGCCACCAGCACCAGCAGGCGCTCGGGGTGGTCAGGGTCGTGGAAGGTGGCGGCGGTCATCCCTGCCCCCTCATGCCCAGCGCGTCAACGGCGGCGCGGGTGGTCGGTCGCATGAACCAGTCCGCAGGGTCGCCGGACTGACCGGGCTCGCCGGCCAGCTTTGCGCCGAAGTCAGCGAGCCAGCCAGCCACGGCCAGCAGCTCACCGACTCCGTGAACCGCGTCGGTGTCGGCCAGTTCGCGCAGCATGGCGCGGGCGGTTGCGATGTGCTGCGCCACATCGGCCAGCAGTTGACCGGCCACGGCCAGCCGCTCGGCATCGTCGGCAACATCGGGCAATGCCGCGGCGTCACCAGCCGCGTTCGGGCTGGTCTTGATGATGGTGTCCATGCTCAAGCCCTCCCGGTCGTCAGGCGGTCAGCGGCCACGGCCTCGAAGGCACGGGCGCGCAGTTCGGCGCGGCGGGTGGCATCACTGGCGGCCAGCTTGCGGCCGATGTGCAGCATGAAGGCGCGGTTGTAGAGGGGGAACGGTGCGGGCCGGGGGGCAGGTTGCACCGGCAGGCGCAGGACAGACCGGGGGGCGGTCGTGGGGGTGTTCATGGCGAAGGTTCCTAGCAGGTCTTGAACCTGCCTCCCCCGCTTCCAAACAGGGGTGGCAGACCGTGCGGGGTTGGAAGACCGGGCTAGGACCGGCAGGGCTTGCGCCCTCCCTGCACGGCCCGCCATAGACGAAACCATGCGCGCAGCACGTCAGGGACGTGAAAAAGCCGCTACCTGAGTGGCGCGGCTACTGCGCCTAGCTACCGGGCTTCCAAACCCGTGTCACCGATGTGCAGTGACGGCGCAATCGTACACGATCTGCGCTGACCAGCGCCAGCAGCGCGCCATGCTCCGGTTCGGGAGCATCCCGCCATGGTTCACCGTTGCGCATCCGTGGTTCACGGTTGGATTGGGGGTCAAGTCGTTGATTCTGCAGGGGGCAGGTGGCGTCGGTTGAAACGACACCCTTCAGCCGGCCACCCCTTCGGGTTACGTGGCGCGCCCTTCGCTGGTCCCGGCTGCTTCATGGGCTTGCACGGTACTTGTGTGTTTCTTTACTAGCGATAATTGAATGTTATCGCTAATTGACGGCACTTATCGGCGTTCTACCCTGTAACTCGCTGGCACCGCATCCCGTAACTCAGGGCAAATCTGCTGCCAGCAAATCTGCTGCCAGCGCCAGACCTTGCGGGGGGCTTTCTTTCAAATCTGGTGAGAACCCGGTTTCAGCCAGGAAGGCGGGCGCCCTTCGGTGAGGGTGCCCCGTGCAGTCAGACCCCGACCCGGATGCACGCACCCCCGATCTCGTCCACCACGCGCTGCACCAGCGCAACGACGCAAGCCGGCAACGCGCCAGCCGCTGCAAGCGCCCGAACCTGCGCCTCCAGACGCTCGGCAGCGCGCTCGGCCTTGACCAGATCGGCAACGCACGCCGCCATCCATTGAACTTCGATCGCTTCCATCTCACACCTTGTGGTCAAGTCATGCGGCACGACGCCGGCCGCTTCGGCACGCGCAAACCCTTGTTAGAACCTTGCCGGAACCTCAACAGCCTGCAGCGCCAGCACAGCATAAGGTGAACATTTCCGCGGCGCAATCTAAGCACATATTTAGCACACGTAAGCACACGTAAGCACACGATTAGAACAAGATCGAAGGCGATGGCGCAACTTTGCCGACCGAATGGCAGCATTCGGGGATGCGATATGAATTCACCCTCGACCACCTCGCCCGCGTCATCGCCGGCCCCCTGAGCGTCGTCTCAGACCTTCGGCGCGATGCTCTGCGGCAGCAGTGCGGCCGGGCGCAGCGGGTGGCCCAAGTAGACGCGCGCCTGCTCGGCTTCGGCCTTCAGCGCATCGACTCGCGCCTGATCTGCGGCGCGATCTGGTGTGGCGGCATCGGTCAGGCGGCCAATGTCACCCTCGTCGACGCCGGCCAGCCGAAGTTTGACCAGGCGGTCATCCAGCTTCGCCCGGTCGCGTGCCGTTTCTACCGCCAGCACCCGCTCTGCACTCGTCGCCTGCTCGATCAGATCGCGGGCAGCGGAATCGAACTTGAGCCGCACCGCACCGTCACGGGCCAGCTCGTCGCCCACGCGGCGCTGAAACTCTGCGACCACAGCCGGCAGCCCGGCCAGCCGCTCCAGTTCGGCCAGATCGCCGCCGACCAGCGCCAGCACGGCGCGCCGATCAAGCGCCTCCACGGCTCGCTGTAGCCCAGCCAGCGCGGTACCGGCAGCGCGGAGCGCATCAGGACTATCGACCCCAGCGCGCACGGCCTCCACGGCGACCCGATCAGGGAAGACGAACGCGATGCCCACCGGCTTGTTGCGGCGGCCGATCATGCCGCCCCCCCGACCAGCGCCACCGATCGCGCTATCGCTTCGGCCTGCTCGCGCATCATGTCGCTGGCGATGCGCTGCTCTTCGGCCGACAGGGCGTAGACCGCAGCACGGCCACCCGCCTCCGTCTCGATGCACCGATCCGCCTGGACGCGCCAGCCGCACAGCCGCAACTCCGTGATTCGGGCCGCCAGACGCCAGCCTCGCCCGGCAGCGAGCCATCGGCGCTGATCGAGCTTCGCGCCGGAAGCCAGTTCGGCAAGCGCAGTCCGGGCGCCAGTTCCTGTGCTCGGCAGGATGCGAAGGTCACGCATGATCGACCCCCTCGGTCGTGCCAGCAGCGAACCGCCGAATCGCGGCGGCAGGCCAGCGCAGGCGGCGGGTGCGCGGGATGTTTCGTGGCAGGCACTCGGCCGGCAGCACGCCGGTTCGGCGCCACTTCAGCAAAGTCCGTTTCGACACGCCGCACAGCTCTTCGACTTGCTCAGTCGTCAGCGCCTCATCCGGGCTTTCGGCCCCGGTTGCCGTTTCGGTTGAGTTCATGGGCCAATCGTCCGGCTTGCGCGCAGTGGCGCGTCGGTGCGTTTTCCGGCTTCACCGGCCAGCGCCTCAATGAACCGCATCGGATCGGCTTGGACGGCCACCTTGACCCCCGGCCATGCCTTCGTGGCGATCACCTGGTCACCGCGGCGCACCATCGTCGAAATGATCTTGCGGGCCAGAATGCGGCGCTGCGATCGGGTCAGGACGGCTGTCACGGCGCAGCGATCAGTGAACAACTCGACCATTGCGCGGCGCCGTCTCCAGCAGGCCAAGGCGCCGGGCGAAAGGCCGCGGGTCGATACGGATTGCAGCCACAACACCGGGCCATGCGGCGGACCTGGTAGCCGGGTCTGCGCGGCGCTGAAGCTCGCTGATGACGGCCTGTGCGAGTGCTGAAATGGTCACACTGCCCCCCCTTCGACATGGCCCATCCTGATTAGCAATGATTCTCAGCAAGGTGCCAACTGACGATCAGGCGTAGCGTAGAAGACAGACCAAGCGCAGGAGCGAGCACATGCCGATGAACCGAATCCAGTTCCAGCAGGGGATGTCGCTGCCAGAGTTCATGGCCAGCTTCGGCACGGAAGAGCAATGCGCCGAGGCGGTCAAGCAGGCGCGCTGGCCGCAGGGCTTCGAGTGCCCGCGCTGCGGCAGTGCGGCGCACTACGTGGTGGGCCACGGGGCGCGCAAGCTGTTCCAGTGCAACGGCTGCCGCCACCAGACATCGCTGACCGCGGGCAGCCTGTTCGCCAGCACCAAGCTGCCACTGAAGACGTGGTTCCTGGCGATCTACCTGCTCAGCCAGGCCAAGACGGGACTGTCGGCGCTGGCGCTCAAGCGGCAGGTGGGCGTGAGCTACCCGACGGCGTGGCTGATGCACCAGAAGATCATGCACGCGATGGCCGAGCGGGTGGACCAGTACCGACTCGACGGCACGGTGCAGCTCGACGATGCCTACCTTGGCGGAGAGCGCAGCGGCGGCAAGGCGGGCCGGGGTTCGGAGAACAAGGTGCCGTTCGTGGCGGCGGTCTCGGTCGATGACCAGGGGCATCCGCAGTACGTCAAGCTCGCGCCGGTGAGCGGCTTCACGCTGGAGGCGGTGGGCCAGTGGGCGCAGGCGGCGCTGATGCCGGGAACGCGGGTGGTCAGCGACGGGCTGGGGTGCTTCGCCGCGGTCACCAGCGCGGGCTGCCTGCACACGCCGATCGTGGTGGGCCAGCGCAAGCCGCGCGAGCTGCCCGAGTTCACCTGGGTCAACACGGTGCTGGGCAACCTGAAGACGACGTTGTCGGGTGCGTTCCATGCGTTCAAGTACCCCAAGTACGCCAGCAGCTATCTGGCAGCGTTCGCCTACCGCTTCAACCGCCGGTTCGACCTGCGCGGGCTGGTGGCTCGGCTCATCATCGATGTCGCGCGGTGCAAGCCTCGGGCTCAGCGGGTCGTTCGGGGGAATGCTGAGGATCGTTGCTAATCAGGTGGCCCATTGCGGGCGGTCTGGTGTGCGTTGGAGAACCCTTTGCCGGGGAGAACCCTACAGAGCATAGGGTTCCCGTTTTCACAGGGGTCTGTATAGGGCTGGTTTCGACCACTTCCAGCGCCTCGCCGACAGCCTCGAACCCTATAGGCTTTCGACCCATCAAGGCACGGTCGCGGCGGTCGGCTTCGGCGTGGGTCCGGGCACCTTTGCCCCGGCTGACCATGATGGACGTGAAGCTCTTCGCCGGCTTCGGTGCCGCGCTGGCGCTGGTCACGTCGAACCCTATGGATTCCGCGAACGGGCGCGGGTCACGTTCAATTGCGTCACGGATTGCCGGCCACATTGCCGACTTCATCGCCGGGTCACCGATGGCGCGCAGGTGCGCCAGCACGGCGGCGGCAGTACCAGCGCGGTTCCGTCCAGACAGCTTCGCGGCGCCACGCTTCAGGCCGAAACCCTGAGCCACAGCGGTATGGAATCCGGCTTGCAGCGCCCGCAGCTTGGCAGGGCCGCCCACAAGATCAGACCCCACCATGCGGCCATCCACCAGCGGCAGGCATAGGACATGAAGATGGGGCGCGGCTTCGTCGTGGTGCGCGTCGGCGGACAGCACCGGGCCGAAGGCTGTACTCGCCCACTCGATGCACCGGGAGAAGTACGCGGCATGGTCAACCCCTCCACCGTCAGGCGGCAGGCTGAAAACCGCTTCCACGGCCCGCACGGCATCCTTGCGCAGCTTGCCCACACCCGCGGCATCCATGAGGCCCTGCGCCAGCTCTGCGACGGCCTGGGGCGTGTCCGGGCCTTCCATGGTGACGTTCAGGGCGCAGCGGCTCGCGTCGATGCAGCCACCGGCTCCAAGCTCGGCGACGATGGCGCGACGGTTGTGCATCGCCGCAACCTTGACGATGCCGGCCCCGGTCAGCTTCTTGACGCGCAGGAAGGCGGCGGCGCTCATTCGACACTCTCGCCCAGCAGCTTGCGAATTTCGGCCACCGGCCACGCCAACCTGACCCCGATGCGAACCGGCCTTATTGGTCCGTTTTCTCGCATCGCCCACGCCCTGAGCGTTTGCTCCTTGCGCAGCAGGTGCGCAGCAGCCGTCGCGGTATCGACGTGCGATCGCGTCTCCAGTTCGATCGGGATGACTTTCACGCCATCGGCGGACGTCCAAGTCTTGAGGGGTGCGGCGTGCGCTGCGTCAACTTGAGGATGAGATTGGTTTTGCATGTGTCTGCCGCGTTGTTGTGCGGTGGACACGAACTATTTACCCCCGTTGATCGGCGCTTACCCCCATTTTTCCGGCGCACTTGTTGATAAGGAAATCAGGCGGCGGACACGCTCACCCCTTCACCACGCCATGCGCCAGTTCAGTCGGTGCGCGCTGCACGTTCAGCGGCATGTCCTTCAGCCGCTGCTCGGCGTGCCACAGGCTGTATTCGGCCTGCAGCGCCAGCCACAGCCGGGCGTCACCACCGCGATCCACCCCGAGCCACGCCTGAAGGCGGAGGGCCATGTCGGGCGAGATGGCGGCCCGGCCGTTCACCACCCGAGACAGCAACGCACGGGACACGTCCAACTGCTTCGCGGCTTCTGCGAGGCTCAGACCCAGCGCCGGCAGCACGTCATCCCGCAGCGTCAGGCCAGGGTGCGGCGGGTTGAACATGTGCCCCATCCCCACACCTCAAGCCGGCTGAACGCTCAGACGCAGGCCGACTGCGTGAAGCACTTTCTGCAGTGTCGCCAGCGTCGGGTTCCCGTTCTCGCCCAGCGAGCGGAACAGCGTCTTTTCGCCCAGCTCGGCGCGGCGGGCCACTTCTGCCATTCCGTGTGCCTTCGCCACCTGCCGCAGTGCCAGCGAGAAGGCTGCAGGGTCTTCCAACTCCATCACGGCGTCGATATAGGCGGCGGCCTCCTGCGGGTCGGTGAGGGCCTGCAGCAAGTCGTCTTCGTAGCTTTTGTCACGGGTGTTCATGGCTGACCTCGTTGCTTCCAGTCGTTCAGGTAGACCAAGGCTTGCCGGATGGCCGTGTCCTGGTCGCTCTTGTCGCTACCGCACAGCAGCAGCACCAGCACCGAACCTTGCCGACTCAGGTACACCCGGTAGCCGGGGCCGTGGTCGATGCGCAGTTCCTGCAAACCATCCCGCAGCGACTTGCAGTCGCCGAAGTTGCCCGCCTGCACCCGAGCAAGCCGGGCACGGATTCGGGCGCGGGCCTGGACATCGCGCAGGGACTTCATCCACTCGTTGAAGGGCGCGACATCGCCCGCCGTGGTGTAGGTTCTCAGTTCCATGATGGTGCTTTATAAGATACCACTATTCACATACAGTTCAATGTGCATCATCGGGAATGCACCACACGCAACGCGCCCGGTTCTCCGCTGACGCTCGGTTGCTCGATGCCGGCCTGTTCCAGCATCCACGCCTCTGCGCGGGTATGCCACATGCGCAGCAGGTCCAGCGATCGGCGGCGGTAGTGCTTCTCTGCCGTGGCGCTCGGCTTGTGCCCTTGGATCTGCGCCACGACGCCGGCAGGCATCTCGACCCACTCGCACAGCGTCCCGAACGAACGGCGCAGGCCATGAATCGACAGGTGAGGCAGGCCAGCAGCGGCCAGGGCACGCTCATGCCCGGTACGTGGTTCTTTCAGCCGGCCATCGGCGGCGGTCGGACTTGAGAACACCCATTCGTTCCGCCTGGGCAGTGCGGCCAGCAGGCGGGCCACGTAGGGCGTCAGCGGGATGACGCGAGCACCTTCCACCTTGTCGGCGATGGCGATGCTGCACCATCGAAAATCCACATTCTCCCAGCGCATCGCGGCCAATTCTTCGCGGCGTGCGCCGGTCAGGATGGCGGTCTGCAGATAGGCGGCGTGAACCGGGTTCGCCAGCTCGCGCACAGCCTTAAACCACAGGGGCAACTGCTCGCGCTGCAGACAGTCGCCCTCCCTCGCCTTCGAGGGCGGCACGGCCTCGCTGACGGCCTTCGAGCGGTAGGCGTCCGGGGCAATCAGGGCGCGGTACTCTGGATGCTCGCCAGCCCAGCGGATGAAGCCACGCACCAGCCGGAAGGCGGACGACGCGGCGGTGGGGCGTTCGGCGGCTTCCCGGTCCAGCCACGCGGCCAGCACGTCGGCGTTCAACTCGGACAGGCGCAGGGGCAGCAGCGCGGCCAGCGGGGCGGCTACGGTCTTCCCTGCCCCTCGCTGGCGCTGCTCGCCACCGGGCGCGGCCATGCGGGTGTGGTTCAAGTAGGACCTGGGCGACCACTTCGAGCGGCGCGCTTCCAGGTAGACCGCCCATGCCTCGCCCACCGTCACGGAATCGCGGGCGCGCACCACGGCAGCGGCTTCTCGGTCGGCAGTGTCGCGGGCGATGGTCGCGGCCTTCTCTGCGCGGGGGTCGGTGCCGGCCTTGATGAAGGCCATCAGCCTCAGCGCCTCGCCATCAGCACCGGGGCCGGTCGGGTTGCCCTTGCGGTCCTTCGGGACGCGGATAGGCATGGACGCGGGGCCGATGGTCATTCGGATGGTCTGCCGGCCCAGCTTCGCCTCGAAGATGAAGGTTCTACGGCCACCAGATGCAACCCGCAAGCCTAGACCGGGCTGGCGGGTGTCCCAGAAGAACGCCTGTTCCCTCCCTTCTGGACAGGTCGCGGCATCCACGCGGGTGCGGGTGAACTCGAAGTGCGTCGGGTCGGTCATGGTGCCCTCTTGAAAAATCGTAGCCACATCGTAGCCACAGATTATCAATCGGCATGCATACGCATCAACACCATGAACAGCGTAAGTGCTTGATTTACAAGGAATCAACCTCTCGCATCAACACGCAACAACACCCCGAAATACGCACTTGTGCTCATTCGTAATGAGAAGGTCGAGGGTTCGACTCCTTTCTCCGGCACCAATAAAATCAACGGGTTAGCGCTCACAAGGCGCTGACCCGTTGTGCTTTGGGGCTACTCGGAGCCGCCGCGTCGGTCGAACAGCGTGATCGCCCCTGCAACCTGCGACAGGGGCAGCACCTCATTCACCCCGTTCAGCCGGATGGCCTCCATCGGCATGCCGAAGACGGCGCAGGTCTTCTCGTCCTGGGCCAGGGTGCGGACACCACGGTCGTGCAGCTGCTTCATGCCGCGGGCACCGTCGTCGCCCATCCCGGTGAGCAGGATCGCCAGCGCATCCTGCCCGGCACACTCGGCCATGGACTGGAACAGCACGTCGACCGAGGGCTTGTGGCGGTTCACGGGCGGACCATCCCGGACCACGGCGAAATACTGTCCCCCCGCCCGGCGCAGCTGCAGATGCCGTCCGCCGGGCGCGATCAGGGCCAGTCCCCGCTCCACCCGGTCACCGTCCCGGGCTTCGCGCACACGCACGGCGCATGCGGCGTCCAGGCGCTGCGCATACATGGCCGTGAACTTCTCCGGCATGTGCTGCACGATGACGATGCCCGGACTGTCACCGGGCAAGGCCCGCAGCACCGCCTCGATCGCCTGGGTGCCTCCGGTGGACGCACCGATCAGGACAGGCCGGTCCTGGCCTGGAAACCGCCCGCTGGCGGTGGTGGCCAAGGCACCGGACGGAGGGTCCGCATGGCGCGGGCGCAGACGGGCCGCACGCTTGACGGTCTGCACCAGTTCCTGGCGGGACGCCTCGATGAACTGCCGGACCCCCTGGCACGGTCTGGCGACCAGCGCCACGCCCCCTGCAGCCAGCGCCTCCAGCGCCGCCGGGCTGCGTTCTTCGCCCAGACTGGTACACAGGACCGTCGGAATCGGCATCTCGTCCCGCAGCAGCCGCAGGAAGGCCGGCACATCGCCGCCAGGGATATCGATGTCCAGCAGCAGCACGTCCGGCGGGGTTCTGCGGAGCACCGGGACGGCCAGCTGCGGCGTGGGCGCACTGCCCATCAGCACGATCTCCGGATCGTCCCGCAACAACTGCTGCAGGGACTGGCGCACGATGGCCGAGTGGTCGACCACGAAGAGCCGGATGGCGGCGCGCGTGCTCACAACGGCACGGCCTCGATCTGCGGCGCCTGCGGGCCGACGGTCCAGCGCAGCCGGCGGTACACACGCCCGCCCACATCGACCGACAACACCCGCACGCCCTGCGCAGCGAGTGTCCGCAGGGCCCACTGCGCGTTGTCATCGCCCACGCTGGCGCCGGACACGATCTCTGGAAACATGTTGCCGCCACCGACGACATAGGCATCACAGAACGGCACCGCGATGCCGCGGACCTGCAGCCGCTGCGCCATGGCCGCCAGTGCCTGGTCCGCCTGTGCAGTGGAAACCGGAGTGGTCTGCGCCGAAGGGCCCGAGTACACGAAGTGGCACATGGCCCCCACCGTGCGACGCGGATCCGTGAGCACGATGGCCACGCAGGAGCCGAGCAGGGTTTCCAGCCGGTCCCCGCGCACCCCGACCGCCACGTCCCCCGGGTGCAAGGTCACCACACGCGGGGCCGTCACCGCGCAGGCCCGGGCAGCCTGCGGAACACCCCGGGCGCCAGCGACTGCAAGGGGGTCGCGCAGGGCACCCGGCACTCGGCGGTTCCGATGAAGAACAGCCCGCCCGGACGCAGCAGCGCCAGCACCCGGTCCACCACGGCACGCTTGGTGTCGCTGTCGAAATAGATCAGCACGTTGCGCAGGAACACGACATCGAACGGCCCCAGCGGCTCGATGGGCCGGCACAGGTTGAGCTGGCCGAACTGCACCCGCTCGGCGAGACGGTCCTGGATCTGCACCAGGCCCTCGGCCTCGCCTTCGCCGCGCAGGCAGTAGCGCTTGAGTCGCTGCGGCGACACGAAGCGCAGCCGCGCCTCCGGGTAGACCGCCTGCCGGGCGCTGCGCAGCACGCGGTCGCTGATGTCGGTGCCCAGGATCGACCAGTCGCTGCCCAGCCGTCCCTGCTGCTGCAGATCCGACAGCAGCATGGCGATGCTGTAGGCCTCGTCCCCGAACGACGAGGCCGCACTCCACACCGACAGCGACTGCGGCCGCAGTCTGTTCAGCTCCTGCTCCAGAAGTTCGAAGTGCTGGGGCTCGCGGAAGAAGTAGGTCTCGTTGGTCGTGAGCAGGTCCACCGCGACCTGGAACTCGGCCGCATCCGCATCGGTGGTGATGCGGCCCAGGTAGGCGTCGAAACTGTCGAGCGACAGCTGCTGCACACGCTGCGACAGACGTGCGCTGACAAGCGCCTTCTTGCTGTCGCTGAACGACAGCCCGACCGTCTCGTGCATCAGGGCGGCGATCTGGCGGTAGGTGGCGTCACTCAGTTCCGGCATGGGAGCAGGCACCCTGGTCGTTCACCATGCAGGCGCCGGCGCCACGGCGTCCTGGGCGGACTCGCACAGGTCGGCCATTTCCTGCACGTCCAGCGCCCGGTCGGGATCCAGCAGGATGACGAAGCGCGGCCCCAGCTTGGCGATGCCGCGGATGAAGTCCCGGCGCACGGTGGCGCCGAAGTCCGGTGGTGGCTCGATGTGTTCGGCGCCGATCTTGATGACCTCGCTCACCGCATCGACCAGCAGCCCCAGTTCGGCGCGTTCTCCGGAGCGCACCGCATCGAAGATGACGATGCAGCTCTTCTTGCCCACCTTGGTCACCGGGCGTCCGAAGCGCGCGTTGAGGTCGATCACCGGCACCACGGCACCGCGCAGGTTGATCACTCCGCGCAGGAACTTCGGCATCAGCGGCACGGTGGCCATCGGGCCGCACTGGATGATCTCGCGCACGGTCCGGATGTCCATGCCCAGCACCTCGTCCCCCAGCCAGAAGGTGAGGTACTGCGCCGGCGCCGTGCCGCTGGCCGTTGCCTGTTGGTTCATCTGCTGCTCCCGGGTTCAGTAGGGGCGAAAGTTGCCGCGGGTCCCGGTGCCCAGGACTGGTGCAGGGGCAGCGCCCCCCCTGGACGGACGCGCCGCCGACCCACGCATCGGCGAGTTGGGGGCCCGGCGCTCCACGGCTGCGGCGGAATAGTCGGACCGGCCGCGGGGTGCGGCGGACGCAGCCTGCCCGCCGTCCAGGCTGAAGAAGGCCACGGACTCCAGCAACTGCTCGGCCTGGCCGGACAACTCCTCCGACGTGGCGGCCAGTTCCTCGGACGCCGACGCATTCATCTGCGTGGCGTTGCTGAGCTGGCCCATGGCGCCGCTGATCTGGTTGACCGACTGGCTCTGCTCCTGCGAGGCCGCGGCAATCTCCTGCACCAGATCGGAGGTCTTGCGGATGGAGGGCACGATCTCGTCGAGCAGCTTGCCGGCACGCTCGGCGGTGGAGACGCTGTCGGCGGCCAGATCACCGATTTCCTTGGCCGCTTCCTGGCTGCGTTCGGCCAGCTTGCGCACCTCGTCGGCCACCACCGCGAAGCCCTTGCCATGCTCGCCCGCGCGGGCGGCCTCGATGGCGGCGTTGAGTGCCAGCAGGTTGGTCTGGTAGGCGATGTCGTCGATGATGCTGATCTTCTGCGCGATCTGCTTCATGGCCGTCACGGTCTGCGTCACTGCGGCGCCGCCTTCGCTGGCCTCCTTGCTGGCCTTGGTCGCCATCACGTCGGTCACCCGGGCGTTGTCGCTGTTCTGGGTGATGGACACCGACATCACGTCGATGGAGGCGGTCGTCTGGGTCACCGAACTGGCCTGCTCGCTGGCCGACTGCGACAGCGACTGCGCCGTGGCACTCACCTGCCCCGCTGCTCCCGTCAGGGCGTTGGCCGCTGCGCGCACCTCCTCGATCACCATCGCCAGCTTGTCGGCGCTGCTGTTGGCGTCCTGCTTCACCTGGTTGAACACGCCATCGGCCTCGCGCGTGATGCGCTGGGTGAGATCCCCTTCGGCCAGGCCGGAAAAGACACGTCCGACGTCCTCGATGATGGCGGCCAGCTTGTCGCTGGCCGTGTTGGCGTCGTTGCGGACCTGGGCGAACGTGCCCTCGTAGCGGCGCTCGATGCGCTGCGACAGGTCGCCGGCAGACAGGGCTGCCATCATCCGGCCGATGTCGCCGAAGATCGTCGCGGTGGTCTCCACCAGGGCATTGACCCCTTCGCAGAGCACCTTGACCGCGCCGCTCTTGCCGTCCAGCGGGATGCGCTGCGACAGATCGCCCCGCATCGCCGCCGCCGTCACCGCCTGCGCCTGCTCCACCGACTGGCTGAGCATCTGGGTCATGTTCACCTCGGCCGTCACGTCGGAGGCGATCTTGACCACCTTGGTGACACGGCCCATCTCGTCGCGGATCGGCGCATAGATGCCGCGGATCCACACCGGCTGCCCGGCGCGGTTCACGCGCTTGAAGACATCGTTCTGGGCGCGGCCCTGGCCGAGGTCGCGCCAGAAATCGGCGTAGGCCGGCAGGGTGGCCTGCGCCGGGTCCATGAAGATGCGGTGGTGCTTGCCGACGATCTCCTCGATGCGGTAGCCCATGAGCGCGAGGAAGTTCTGGTTCGCCGAGGTCACGTTGCCCTGGGGATCGAACTCGATGTAGGCCGACACGGCGTCGATCGCCGACAGCGTGCCCAGGTAGTTCTGGCGGACCAGCTCGGCGTCGGTGATGTCATGGAGCATGCCCATGAACCTGACCGGCTTGCCGTTCTCGCCCGGGACCGGCGCCACCACCGCGTTCACGTAGTAGGGCGAGCCATCCTTGGCGCGGTTCTTGATGACCCCCTGGAACACCTCGCCGCGGCCGATGGTCTGCCACAGCTTCTTGAAGGTCTCCTTGGGCATGTCGGGGTGGCGCGTGGTGCTGTGCGCCTGCCCGACCAGTTCCTCGCGGCGAAACTTCGACACCTCGATGAACTTCTCGTTGACGCTCAGGATGTCGCCCTGCCGATCGGTTTCCGAGACGAGGCTGGCGGCATTCATGAGGTCGGTGCGCACCTTCAGTTCGGACTCCACGGTGGCCAGCCGGCCTTTCATGTCCGCGAGGGCCTGTTCGACCTCGGCGCGTGCGCGGACCTCGGCCTCCAGGTCCGCCTGCAGGCGGGAGAGTTCGTCGCCTGCGAAGGTGCGGGCAAGCCAGGAAGGTTGGGACTGGGTCATGTGCGTCTCCTACAGGTCCGAGAGGGATCGGTGGCAATGGCAGTGGCGGTCATCGACGGCACGTCACCGTCAAGCCGCTGGAACGCGGCCGGAGCCCGCGCGCGAGGTGGCGGCCAGCTGGCCGAGGGAGCCCACGTCGAAGATCAGGGAGACTTCGCCGGTGCCCAGAATGGACGAGCCGGACACGCCGCGCAGGCTGCGCAGCATCAGGCCCAGGGGCTTGATCACGGTCTGGTGCTGGCCCAGCAGCGTGTCCACCAGCACGCCGTAGCGGCGCGCACCGGCGCGCACCACGACGACGCTGCTGCGTTCCGGTGGGGGAAAGTCCAGGGCGTACAGGCTGCGCAGATCAACCACCGGCAGCACCTGGCCACGCAACTCGACACAGCAGCGGCCCCGGGCGTCCACGGTGGTCACGGCGTCGCGGCTGGCGATCACCTCCACCACCGCGTCCAGCGGGAAGATGAACTTGGACTGCCCGACGCCCACGAGAAAGCCGTCGATGATGGCCAGCGTGAGCGGCAGGCGGATCTCGATGCAGGCGCCCTGCCCCGGCTCGCTCTGGATGGTGACCGAGCCGCGCATCGCCTGCACATTGCTGCGCACCACGTCCATGCCGACCCCGCGCCCGCTGAGGTTGGTGACCTGCTCTGCAGTGGAGAAACCCGGCGCGAAGATCAGGTCCAGGATGGCCTCGTCCGGCGGCACCACGCCAGGCTCCACCAGCCCGCGCTCCCGCGCGCGCCGCAGCACCTTGTCGCGCTGGATGCCGCGGCCATCGTCGACGATGCGGATCAGGATGCTGCCCGACTCGTGGCAGGCGTTGAGGGTGAGCGTGCCCTGCACCGGCTTGCCGCAGGCCAGGCGCTCCGCGGCCGTCTCCAGGCCGTGGTCCATGGCATTGCGCACCAGGTGCATCAGCGGATCGGCGATGCGGTCGACCATGGCCTTGTCCAGCTCGGTGTCGCCGCCGACGATCTCCAGCGCCACCTCCTTGCCCAGCTCGGCCGCGGTGTCGCGCACCACGCGCCGGAAGCGCGCGAAGGTCTCGCCGATGGGCACCATGCGCAGCTTCAGCGTGCTGTTGCGGACGCCCTCGATCAGCCGTGTCACCTGCTGGTTGGCTTCGACCAGGCTGCGCTGGCGGGTCTGCCGCGCCAGCATCGAGGCCCCCGCACCCGCAATCACCAGCTCGCCCAGCAGGTTGATCACCTCGTCGAGCCGGTCGGCGTGCACGCGGATGAACCCGCTGTCGTCGACCGTGCCCGAGGCCGGGCCTGCCGGGCGCGGCGGCTGCGGCTTGTGCATGGCCTGCGGCACGGGCATCGCCTCGACCGGGTAGGGAGGTGGGGCGCCCGCCTCGGTGATGGCCAGCTCGCAATCGTCCAGGGCGAACTGGAAGGCCCGCGCGATCTCGTCCCGGGACGCCTCGGTATCGAGGTCGAACGTGAACGCGAGGTGGCAGCTCTCCGGGTCGAAGGCGTCAAACAGGGGAACGGTTGCCGGGTCGCAGCGCATGCCGGAAACCCGCCCCAGACCGCCCACATAGTTCAGCAGATTGAGCGGCTCGATGCCGTGGCGGAAGGCGTCGATGCCGAACCGGACAGCCACTTGCCACCGCGGCAGGCGACCCACAGGCGCCACCGCCCCAGGCGGCCGCTCGGCCAGGGCTGGCGCAGCCACGGCGACGGCCACCACTGGTGCAGCACCGCCCGCGGTGGCCTGCTGCAGCTGGGCCACCAGCCGCTCGCGGTCACCGGCCGTCTCGGGCGTCTCGGCCTGCTGGTCCCGGGCCAGCCGCACCAGCTCGCGCATCACGTCGTTGCTCCGGAGCAGCAGCGTGATGAGGGCCGGTGTCAGCGCCAGGTGGCCTTCGCGCAGCCGGTCCAGCAGGGTTTCGACGTGGTGGGTGAAGCGGACGATGCCCTCCTGTCCGAACATGCCCCCCGAGCCCTTGATGGTGTGGGCACAGCGGAACAGGGCATCCAGCAGTGCGCGGTCATCGGGTGCATCCTCGATCTGCAGCAGCAGCTGCTCCAGCGCATCGCACTGGGCATTGGCCTCGTCGATGAAGGCCGGCAGCAGCGCACGGACCAGCTCGTCGTCGGTGTCCTGGTGGCTCATGGGAACCCCTTTTCGATGGCCGGATGGTGCGGCCGGACCAGACCATCGGCACCCAGCGCAGCGCAGGCCGCCACCAGCACGTCACTCGGCTCGACCAGGTGCAGGCGGCGCTGCCCCGCGACCAGGGTCCGGGACCAGGACAGCAGCAGCTGCACCCCGGCGGCATCCACCTCGGTGACGTCCCGGGCCTGCACGGGCAGCCCGGGCCGCGCGTCGGCGTGCATCCAGACCTGGCATTGCGGGAACAGCTCGCCGACCGTGTAGACGGTCAGCTCCGCAGGCAGCGAGAAACTGGGTTCCATCGCGCGCTCCTAGGCCGCGGCCAGCTGGGACACGGCGTCCAGCAGCGCCGGTGGATGGAACGGCTTGACCAGCCAGGCGCGTGCACCGGCGGCCTTGGCCTGCTGCATCCTGGCCTGCTCGGTTTCGGTGGTCAGCATGATCACCGGGATGAACTTGTGCCGGGGGTGCAGCTTCACCTGGCGCAGGAAGGTGATGCCATCCATGTTGGGCATGTTCACGTCGCTGATGATCAGGTGGACCTTGCCGGCCTGGTCCAGCCGGGTCAGCGCCTCCTTGCCATCGGCGCCTTCGATCACGGTGTAGCCGGCCCGGGTGAGCGCAAGTCTCACCAGGGCGCGCAGGGAGCTGGAGTCATCGACCACGAGTACGGTCTTGGCCATGGAGGAGGTTCCTGTGGAGGTGGGCGCCAGCGCCGGAATCAGAAGAAGAGCACCTGGCCGGCGGGCGGAGCGGACGCCGACGCCGATGTCGACGTGTGGTTGTGGCGCTGCTCGTGCATGGTGTAGCGGCGCTGCAGATCGTCCAGCCACTGCTCGGCCGTGGGCGGAGGCTGGCCGCTGTCGATCTGGTCGCGCAGGCGGACCATCTCCTGTTCGAGGACCCCGATCATCTGGCTCACGCGGTCCTGGAACTGCAGGCTGACCAGGAGACCTTCGACATTGCTGCGGATGACGTTGCCCCGTTCCCGCATGGCGTGCGACTCGCCACTGAGGGTGCGCATGTGGGTCAGCACCTCGCTCACCACCCCGCTGGATCGGTCGATGGCGTTGCGTTCCTCGGTGGCGGTCCGGGCCACCACGGTCGAGGTGTCGGACATGACGGTGTTGACCCGCGCGATGCGCTCGGTGATCTGCGTGGCCGTCTGCGCCGACATCTGCGACAGGTTGCGGATCTCCTTGGCCACGACGGCAAAGCCGCGGCCGCTGTCGCCGGCATGTGCAGCCTCGATCGCGGCGTTGATGGCGAGCAGGTTGGTCTGCGCGGCGATCTGTGCCACGCCTTGCGCCATGGCGCGCAGGTCCTCGGTCGCCTGCGACAGCTCCTGCAGGCTCGCGGCCATGGACTCCTTGTTGCGGGTGATCTCGTGCATCGCGGCAATGACCTGGTGCAGGTCGCGCTCGCACAGCGCCAGCAGGTCCGTGGAGGTGTCCGGGCCCGCCAGTCCGGACATGCCCTTGAAACCTGCGGCCTCGAACTCTTCCGCGATGGACGAGAAATTGGTGACCAGATTCGCCACGGCATCGTCGACCTGCGTCCGGGCGGTGACCACGTGCTGGCGCCACACGGGCAGCACCCCCAGCAGCAGCCGGACCAGCGGCGTGTGCGGCACGGCCGATGCAGCCTCTGCCCGCGTGGCGTCGTCCCCGATCAACCGACCGGAACGCAGGCGCTGCCAGGCGCACCAGACGGCGATGCCCGTGACCGTGCCCGCCGATCCGGCGGTCACGGCATCGACGCGGACCAGCAACGGCAGGGCCGCGATCACGCTGACCAGCAGCGCGAGCGCGATCGTCCCGCGGCGCGAGGTCACGTGGCGGACAACGGCCAGGTCTGGATGGGCAGTCGATCTGGTCATGGCAACAACCGGAGAGCGGACGGCTGGCACAGGCCAGCAAATGGCGATGTCGCGAACGCCAGGCAACCGCACCGCGACCATGCAGATCGGTATCGGCAGAAGGTGAACCAGGCTTGAGCCGACCGCTGCGTCCGTCCGTGTCCGTAGAACCCTTGACACATCCTTAACGTTCCGGTGATAGATTGCACACCGCTTGCGCCCGTGCCCCCTTGCGCGCCGCTCCCTGGCTGGAAGAGACATGAAGACAAGAACAATCGCGACCATCCTGATCGTTGCCGGTGCCGCCGGCGGAGCGTATTGGTGGCTCAAGAAATCCCCTGCGGCAGATGCCGCCAGCGCGCCGATGGCCGCGGGATCGGCCTCCGGCGGTGCGTCGGCTCCCGCAGGTGGAGCGCGGGGCGGACCGCAGACCGTCGGCATCGCCCTCGCGCAGCAGCGCGACGTCCCCGTCTCGATCGAGGCGGCCGGCAGCGTGGTGGCCCTCGACAGCGTCGAGATCCGCCCTCTGGCGACGGGCATCGTCACCGAGGTGAACGTGGAAGAGGGTCAGCCGATCAAGCGCGGCGCCATCCTGTTCAAGCTCGATGACCGTGCTGACCGGGCGAACCTGGACAAGGCCCGCGCGCAGCTCGCCAAGGACAAGGCCACGCAGGCGGATCTCGAACGCCAGCTCGCCCGCGCGAAGGAGCTGTTCGAGCAGAACTTCATCGCCCGCAATGCCGTCGACACCCTGCAGACGCAGCTGGATGCGCAGCTGGCAGCCATTCGGGCCAGCGTGGCGGGCGTGCAGTCGATCGAGGTCGCGCTGAGCAACAACGTGCTCAAGGCCCCGATGAGCGGCCGGGCCGGGGCCGTCAATGTTGTCCGGGGCAGTCTGGTCCAGCCCGGCGGTGCAGCGCTGGTCACACTGACGCAGCTGGACCCGATCGGCGTGAGCTTCACGCTGCCGGAGGCCCAGCTCGGCCTGCTGCGCAAGGCCGACAGGGAACTGGCGAAGGACGGTGGCGTGCCGCTGACCGTGCAACTGCCCGGCGAGCGGCGCAGCCAGCCTGCGGCGGCGCTGCCCGGCAACGTGAGCTTCATCGACAGCGGCGTGGACGCCACCACCGGCACCATCCGCGTCAAGGGCAAGCTGGTCAACGAGGGCCGGCAGTTCTGGCCCGGCCAGTACGTCACGGTCAAGCTGACGCTGCGCACGATCCAGGATGCCATCGTCATTCCGCAGGCCGCCGTGATCGTGCGCGGCAACGAGCGCTCGGTCTACGTGGTCGATGCCGACGGCAAGGCCCGGATGAAGCCGGTCCAGCTGCGCCAGCCGCTGGGCGAGCAGGTGGTGGTCGAAGGCGTCACCGCAGGCGAGAAGGTCGTCGTCGAAGGCAAGCAGAACCTGCGCCCCGGCACGCCCGTCAAGGAAGCGCCGATGGGCGGCGGCAAGGGGGCGAGCGCGGCAGGTGCAGCGCCGGCTGCGGCGAGCGGAGCCTCTCGATGAGACTGACCGAACAATTCATCCGCCGTCCGGTGATGACGGTGCTGCTGAACCTGGCCATCGTGCTCGCCGGGCTGGTGGCGCTGGGCAAGATCCCGGTTGCCGCGCTGCCGAGCTACAACACGCCGGTGGTGCAGGTCACCGCCGATCTGCCGGGCGCGAGTCCGGACACGATGGCCAGCTCGGTCGCGCTGCCGCTGGAAAAGCAGTTCTCGACCATCGCCGGCCTGGCCACGATCAGCTCGACCAACACCCTCGGCCGCAGCGCGATCACGCTGGAATTCGAGAGCAGCCGCAACATCGATGCCGCTGCGGTCGACGTGCAGGCCGCCCTGTTCCGCGCGCAGCGCACGCTGCCCGCGGACATGAGCTCGCCGCCGTCCTACCGCAAGGTCAATCCGGCCGATGCGCCGGTGCTGCTGCTGGCCATGACCTCGCCGTCGATGTCGATGTCGGACCTGAACGAGTTCGCCGAGAACCTGATCGCGCCGAGCCTGTCCACCATCAACGGCGTCGCACAGGTGTCGATCTTCGGCCAGAAGCGGTTTGCGGTGCGCATCCGCGTCAAGCCCGAGACGCTGGCCCAGCGCGGCCTGACGCTCGACGAGCTGCGCGCGGCCCTGTCCGGCGCCAATGCCAACTCGCCGGTGGGCACGCTCGACGGCCCGCGCCAGACGCTCACCATCGTCGCCAACCGCCAGCTCGCCAGCGCGCGCGAGTTCGGCAACCTGATCGTGGCCACCCGCAACGGCGCACCGATCCGGCTGCGCGAGGTGGCCGAGGTGCAGGACAGCGTCGAGACCGCCAAGACCTTCGCCAGCTTCAACGGCGAGCCGTCGATCACGCTGGCCGTGCAGCGCCAGCCGGATGCCAACACCGTCGAGGTGGTCGACCGCGTCAAGGCGATGCTGCCGCGCTTCGAGACCCAGCTGCCCGCCTCCATCCGCCTGACGCCGACCAACGACCGCTCGCTGTCGATCCGCGAGGCCCTGCACGACGTCAACCTCACGCTCGGGCTGACGGTGGTGCTGGTGGTGCTGGTGATCTTCATCTTCCTGCGCCGGGTGGCGGCGACCGTGATCCCGGCGCTGTCGCTGCCGGTGTCGCTGATCGGCGCGCTCTCGCTGCTCTACGCGGGCGGCTACAGCCTGGACAACGTCTCGCTGCTGGGCATCACGCTGGCCGTCGGCCTGGTGGTCGATGACGCGATCGTGATGCTGGAGAACATCGTCCGCCACATCGAGGACGGCATGGCGCCCTTCGAGGCCGCGATCAAGGGCGCCCGCGAGATGGCCTTCACCATCGTGTCGATCTCGGTCTCGCTGGTGGCGGTGCTGATCCCGATCTTCTTCATGCCGGGCGTGATCGGGCTGCTGTTCCACGAGTTCGCGGTGGTCGTCGGGCTGTCGATCCTGGTGTCGGCCGTCGTGTCGCTGACGCTGGTGCCGATGCTGGCCAGCCGCTTCCTGCGCCACCATGCACCGCAGGAGGAAACCGCGCTCGGCCGCTGGTTCGAGCGCGGCTTCGACGCCGTGCTGCGCTTCTACGGCCGCACGCTCGACTGGGCACTGTCACACCGCTGGGTGGTGCTGCTGTTCGCGCTGGGCACCTTCGTGGCCACCGCGGTGCTGTTCGTGCAGATCCCCAAGGGCTTCTTCCCCGAGGAGGACATCGGGCAGCTGCAGGTGACGATCGAGGCGTCGGAAGACATCTCCTTCGAGGCCATGCTCAAGGTGCAGGCCCAGATCGCGGGCATCTTCCAGAAGGACCCGGCCATCCGCGCGGTCACCTCGTTCACGGGCGGCGGCGGTGGCTCGACCCAGAACACCGGCCGCCTGTTCGTCACGCTGCATCCGCGCGGCGAGCGCCCGCCCATGACCCAGGTGGTCGACAACCTGCGCAAGAAGACCCGCGGCTTCCCCGGCGTGCAGGTCTTCATGCGCCCGGTGCAGAACCTGCAGCTCGGCGGGCGCCAGAGCAAGAGCCGCTACCAGTACACGCTGCAGAGCGTGAGCGCCGACTCGCTCAACGAGTGGGCTGGCAAGCTGCAGGGCAAGCTGCGCGACGACCCGCTGTTCCGCGACATCACCAGCGACTCGCAGCAGCGCGGCCTGCAGGCCAGCCTGCAGATCGACCGTGACAAGGCCGCGCTGCTCGGCGTGTCGATGTCCGATCTGCGCAGTGCCCTCTACAGCGCTTTCGGCGAGCGGCAGGTCTCGACCATCTACGCGCCCAGCAACACCTACCAGGTACTGATGGAGGCGGCCGAGGGCGACAAGCAGTTCGAGAACGCGTTCGACAAGATCTCGCTGCGCAGCAAGACCGGCGCACTGGTGCCGCTGAGCGCGTTCGCCACCGTGCAGCGCACCATCGGCCCGACGGCAGTGAACCACCAGGGCCAGCTGCAGGCGGTGACGCTGAGCTTCAACCTGGCGCCGGATGTCCCGCTCGGCACAGCGACGGCGAAGCTCGACGGCTACGTGCGCGAGCTGCAGATGCCCAGCACGCTGATCGGCACCTACGGCGGCGACGCCGCAGTGTTCCAGGACTCGCAGTCCGGCCAGCTCGTGCTACTCGGGCTGGCGATCCTGGTGATCTACCTGCTGCTGGGCGTGCTCTACGAGAGCTTCATCCACCCGATCACCATCCTGGCCGGCCTGCCGTCGGCCGCGGTGGGCGCGCTGGCCACGCTGACGCTGTTCGGCATGGACCTGACGGTGATCGCCACCATCGGCCTGCTGATGCTGATCGGCATCGTCAAGAAGAACGCGATCATGATGATCGACTTCGCCCTGGAGGCGCAGCGCCACCAGGGCATGGCGCCGCAGGAGGCCATCCGCCAGGCGGGCCTGCTGCGGCTGCGGCCGATCGTGATGACGACGCTGGCCGCGCTGATGGGCGCGCTGCCGATCGCGCTCGGGCTGGGCGCGGGGGCCGAGTTGCGCCAGCCGCTGGGCCTGGCGGTGGTCGGCGGGCTGATCGTGTCGCAGGCGGTCACGCTCTACATCACGCCGGTGATCTACCTGACGCTCGACCGCTGGAGCGGCCGCGGTCCGATCATCGATCCGAAGATCGGCAACCAGCCCGTCTGACACCGGAATGACCCCGTCCGCAACGGCCACCCATTCGGTGGCCGTTGTTCCATTCAAACAAGGGAGGCTGTTCGCGACGCACTCTGGTTAACTCTCACCGATACATTTGTATCGTTAATTTACACTTGGTAACGGATCGTTTACTTCAAGGAGAGAGCCTTTGACCAACGCAAAACACCCAGGATCCCCCTCGCGCCGAACCCGCCTGGTCCAGCTGGGCATCGGCGTCAGCGCCCTCGGCAGCATCCTGGCGCTCGGTGATGCCGTCCAGGCGCAGGTGACCGTCGAGCCGGCAGCGACGCCGCAGTCGCTCAAGGGCGTGCCGCGCCCTGAACCGTCCAATCTCGGCGAGTTCGTGCTCAACAAGAGCGAGGCCATCGCGCTGGGCAAGGCGCTGTTCTGGGACATGCAGGTGGGCAGCGACGGCAAGACCGCCTGCGCCTCGTGCCACTTCAGCGCCGGTGCCGACAGCCGCGGCAAGAACCAGCTCTCGCCCGGCCTGAACCGCATGGCGTCGCTGACGTCGCCGAACCCGGACACCACCTTCCAGCTCGGCGGCGTGAACTACCAGTTCAAGCTCGACGACTTCCCGTTCCACAAGCTCGCTGACGTCAACAACCGCAACTCGTCGGTGCTGAGTTCGATCAACGACGTGGCGTCGTCCCAGGGCGTGTTCAACGAGCAGTTCCTGGGCGTGATCGGCACGCTGCTGCCCGGCGCCTACATGCTGCCCTTCACCAACGGCACGTACCCGCAGGATGCCTTCGCCACCTGGTACGGCTCCACCACCGAGCAGCGCCAGTTGCTGGCCGACCCGGTCTTCCGCGTCGGCAGCGTCAACACGCGCCGCGTCGAGCCGCGCAACACGCCCACCGTCATCAATGCGGTCTTCAATTTCCGCAACTTCTGGGACGGCCGTGCCGAGTACGTCTTCAACGGCGTCAACCCCTTCGGCCTGCGCGACCCGAACGCGCGCATCTACAAGAACATCCTGAGCGGCTCGACCTGGTCGATGCAGCCCACCCAGGTCCGCATCGACAACGCCAGCCTCGCCTCGCAGGCCTCCGGCCCGCCGGGCAGCGACTTCGAGATGAGCGCCCATGGCCGCTCGTTCCCGGATGTCGGCAAGAAGATGCTCTACCTGCGTCCGCTGCAGGGCCAGCAGGTCAGCACCACCGACAGCGTGCTGGCCGCGCGCCGCCACACCTCGGGTCTCGGCCTGAGCGAAGCCAACTACGCCGCGATGGTGAAGAAGGCCTTCCGGCCGGAATGGTGGAACAGCGACCAGCTGATCCAGGTGAACCCGGATGGTTCCAAGGGGCTGACCACCATGGTGTCGGCCCCCACGGCCAGCCAGTACACCCAGATGCAGCACAACTTCAGCCTGTTCTTCGGGCTGGCGCTGCAGCTCTACCAGGCCACGCTGGTCTCGGATGACGCCCCGTTCGACCGCTTCATGGGCGGCAACTCGTCGGCGCTGTCCACCCGCGCGCAGCAGGGCATGGGCGTCTTCTTCGGCAAGGGCAAGTGCGCCTCCTGCCACGGCGGTGCGGAGTTCACCAATGCCAGCGTGCGCAAGATGCTCGCCACCCCGATGGCCCGCATGGTCATGGGCAACGGCGGCACGGCGGTCTACGACGAGGGCTTCTACAACATCGGCGTGCGGCCGACGCTGGATGACCTGGGCGCGGGCGGCAAGGATCCGTTCGGCAACCCGCTGGCGATCTCGGCCCTGGCCCAGATCAGCAACACCCGTGTCAAGGAGCTGGTCGGCATCAACCCGAACCTGACCGTCTCGCCGACCGAGCGCATCGCTGTCAACGGCATGTTCAAGACGCCCACGCTGCGCAACGTCGAGCTGACAGGTCCGTACTTCCACAATGGCGGCGCGGCCACGCTGCACCAGGTGGTCGAGTTCTACAACCGCGGCGGCAATTTCCACGACCAGAACATCAACGATCTGGACGCGGACATCACCAACCTGGGTCTGAGCACGGACGAGAAGACCGCACTGGTCGAGTTCATGAAGTCGCTGACCGACGACCGCGTGCGCTTCCACGCCGCACCGTTCGACCACCCGCAGCTGATGGTCGCCAACGGCCATGCCGGCTCGACCAGTGCCGTGACCAGCGATGGCACCGGCCGGGCGGTGGACAGCGTGCTGACCATCCCTGCGGTGGGTGCCTCCGGCTACAGCAAGTCGGCCACGCCGGCGAACTTCCTGAACACGCACCACTCGGGCCAGCCGATCGTGCAGCTCAAGACCCCGGGCGGCAACTGCCTGGCGCCGAACACCTCGCTGCTGACGCTGCTGACCGCCGATCTGCAAGGCAAGAGCTGCACGACCGCGAGCAGCCAGCGCTTCCAGATCATTCCGGAAGCGGACGGCAGCATGCGGCTGGTGATGCAGCACAACGGCTCGCTGGTGCAGGGCTCGGCCCTCCAGCTGGCCGGGCTGAAGATCACCAGCGGCGGGCACAACGGCCTGACGCTGCAGCACTGGCGTCTGGAGGACCTGGGCAACGGCTACACGCTGCTGCGCAACCGCTCCAGCAACCTGTGCGTCGAGCTGACGCCGGACCTGCTGCTGGGCAACAAGGCCACCCAGCAGAGCTGCTCCAGCGCGAAGACGAACCAGCTCTTCCGCGTGACGCCGATCTGACGATCAGGCGCCTGGCGGGCGCGCTCCGGACAGCAACAGTCCGGGCAGCCCGCTCGCCCGCCGCGTTCGCCGCTGCAGCGCCTGGGCCCACACCGCGGGGTCTGGCGCCACCAGCGTGAACGCGGCTTTCGCACGTGTGATGCCGGTGTAGACCAACTCGCGCGTCAGCACCGGGTTCAGGTGCGGCGGCAGCACCAGCGCGACGTGCTCGAACTCCGAGCCCTGCGACTTGTGCACCGTCATCGCAAAGGCGGTCTCGATCGCCGCCAGCCGGCTCGCCATCACCGAGCGCGGCGGCTGGCCCTCCCCTTCCAGCAGCCAGACCCGCAGGCTAGCCCCGCCCTCCACGCCCGGCAGCGCCACGCCCACATCGCCGTTGTAGACGCCGAGCGCGGCGTCGTTGCGCGTGATCATCACCGGCCGGCCGGCGTACCACTCGCCGTGGCGGGCGATGGCGCCGCGGCTGCGCAGGTGGGTCTCGATGCGGGCGTTCAGGCCGGTCACGCCCCAGTCGCCTTCGCGCAAGGCGCACAGCAGCCGCACACGCTCGAAGGCCCGCACGACACGCACGACCCAGGCCTGGTGCGCCACGGCATCGCCAGCGGGCGGCCGTTGCCGCAGCGCCGCCAGGTAGAGGTCATAGCCGATCGGCGCGCCGTCGCGACCCTGCAGCGCCAGCCCCAGCACGGCGGGCAAGGCCTGCGCCTCGGTCAGCGCCAGGCGCTGCACGGCGGGATCGCGGCGGCGGAACACCGCATCCGCTGCGCGCACATCGCCCGCGTTGACCGCCTTGGCCAGCTCGCCGATGGCCCCCTGAAAGCGCCGGCTCTCGCGCAGCATCACCGTCTGCTGCGCGAGCGCGGGCAGCGGCGTGCCGGGGACATGGCGCAGCGCGGGCGGCACCGTGTTGCCCGTGCAGGCCGCGATCCAGGCCACGCTGTCGGCGTCGTACTGGCCGCGCTCGGCTTGTCCGCAGAGGTCGCCGAGCACTGCTCCCGCCTCCACCGAAGCGAGCTGGTCCTTGTCGCCCAGCAGCACCAGCCGCGCCCGCGCGGGCAGCGCCGCCAGCAGCGCGGCCATCATCTCCAGGTGGACCATCGAGGCCTCGTCCACCACCAGCAGGTCGACGTCCAGCGGATGGCGGGCGTCGTGGCGCAGCGCGCGGGTGTCGGGGCGGGCGCCGAGCAGGCGGTGCAGCGTCAGGGCTTCCTTCAAACGGTTGGCGAGCAGCGCCCAGTCGAGCACGCCGGGCAGCGCGGCGCCGAGCTGGCCGAGGGCCTGGTCGATCGACTGTTTCAGGCGGGCGGCGGCCTTGCCGGTCGGGGCGGCGAGTGCGATGCGCAGCGTCTCGGGCGCCGGGTGCAGCGCGAACAGCAATGCCAGCAGGCGGGCGACGGTGTAGGTCTTGCCGGTGCCGGGGCCGCCGGTGATCAGGGCGAGCTGGCCGCGCAGGAGGGCCATGGCGCAGGCGATGCGTTGCCAGTCGGGGGCGGTGGGGTCGGTGGTCGGCGCAGGGGGGCCGAAGAGCTGGTCGAGCCAGTGGCGGACGGTGGGGGGGGCGGGGAGCGGGTCTTGCGGGCGTGGGTCCCCGCTTGCGCGGGGATGACGGGGGGTGGGGGGGGTGCCGGTCTCGGTGCGGGCGAGGACGGCGGCGGCGACGGACTGTTCGTCGCGCCAGTGGCGGCGCAGGTAGAGGCGTGCGCCGTCGGCTTCGTTTTCCAGGACGAGTGGCGCTTGTCCGCTCGCTGCGGCGGTGCCCTCGTCCACGGCGGCGCTGGTTTGCAGGTGGTTCAGCCAGTCAGCGCTGTCGGGCGACAGACGCTGCAAGGTGGCCGCCAGCGCGGCACGGGCGGCAGCGGGGCCGTCGAGCCAGGCGTCGTCGTCGGGGCGGGCGATCACGTCTGGGCGGCGCTGGTGCAGCAGTTCGTCCAGCGCGATGCAGGTATGGCCGCGGCTCTCGCGCTGGGCGAGCAAGGCGGCGCAGAGCAGCAGCTCAGGCGCGGCGTCCGGCAGTTCGGCCGACAGCCAGCGCGCCAGCGCAACGTCCAGCCGGCGCAGCCAGCCGGCGTCGCACCAGCGGTCGAGTTCGGCGAGCAGCTCGGTGGCGGTCAGCGGGCCGGTCTGCAAACCGGTCTCGTCGGTCTCGTCGGTCTCGTCGGTCTCGTCGGTCACGTCGGTCGCGCTGCGCGTGACAGCGGCTGCGGTGTATCCATCAGGCCCAGGATCTTCCGGATCAAGGCCATCCATCGGATCGGCGTCGAAACCGAAGTCGTACTGCTCGGGCTCGGGCGGAAAGGACTGCGGCATCAGGGGTTCACCATCGGGTCAAGGTCGGCGTCGGCAACGGCATCGGGCTCGGTGGTCTCGTCGTCCAGACACGCCTCCAGCGCGTCGAGCAGCACCAGCGGCGCCGGCACCACCACGCAGCCCGCCTGCGGCCCACGCACGCCGCGCAGGAACAGGTAGACCGCGCCGCCCAGGTGCTGCGCGGGGTCGTAGTCGGCGCCGAGGCGCTGGCGCAGCAGGCGGTGCAAGGCGAGCAGGTAGAGCGCCGCCTGCAGGTCGTAGCGGTGCGCGAGCATGGCGGCGTCGAGCGCGGCGGCGTGGTAGTCGGCGTCGCCATCGCCGAGGTGGTTGGACTTGTAGTCCAGCACCCACCAGCGCCCGTCGTGCTCGAACACCAGATCGGCGAAGCCCATCAGCAGGCCCTGCAGCGTCCGCGGCACCAGCGCCGGCCGCGCCTGTCCGGGCAGCAGGTGCGTGCGGCAGACGCGGTCGATGGCGTCGCTGTGCAGCGCGGCACTCGGCATCCAGAACTCCATCTCGGGCAGCACGGCGCCGATCCCGGACAGCGACGCGCCCGCCAGCGCCGGCAGCGGCGTGTGCAAGACCGCGCCCATCCACGCCAGCACCTCGTCGGCGCGGTCGGTGTGGCCGTGGCGCTCGCAGCGGCGGCGGACCAGGGTCTGCACCGCCGGGGTGTCCCAGCGGTCGAAGCCCTCCTCGGCCAGCCACTGCAGCAGCTCGTGCAGGAAGTTGCCGGCCAGCGCGCCCTTGGGGAAACGGTGCCACGCGGCATCGGCTTGCACCGCGGGCGCCGAGGTCAGCGGAAAGACGCCGCCATCGTCGCCACCGCCGGCCGCGGACCGGGCCGCCAGATCCGCCAGCCATTCCTCGCGCAACTGCTCGTCCCGCGCCGGATCGACGGCCCACGAGGACGCAGGGAGCAGACGGTCCCCATCCGCCTCGCGCGCATCCCGCAGATCACGCACCAGCGCGGAGAAACTGCCCACACTCCAGCGGCGGTCGAAGCTCGCCTGGTAACGCGGCGCCTCGGCCAGCGCGACCGGCGCCACCGCGCGCCGCAGCCGGGTGTAGCCGGGGCGCGTGGGCAGGGTCTCGACCGACACGCTGCCGGGCAGCGCCTCGCCGTCCGCGCCGGCCCAGTCGTTCAGCCGCTCCAGCGCCAGCGCCGGCGACAGCTCGCCCTGCCCGCCGCCGAGCAGGTAGCCCAGCGCGCTGCGGTCCAGCTTGTTGCCGCCCTTGCTGCCCGTCTTCAGGAAACCCACCCCCAGCCACAGCGCATGCCGCGCCCGCGTCAGCGCGACGTAGAGCAGGCGCAGATCCTCGCGCAGCCGCTCGCGCTCGGCCGAGGCCATCGCGTCGTCGCCGAGGGTGAAATCGAGCGCGCGGGTGCCGTCGTGGTCGACCCAGGTGATGAAGCGGCGTCCGCGCCGGTCCACCTCGCGGCAGGACGACGCAAACGGCAGGAACACCACCGGGTACTCCAGCCCCTTGGACTTGTGGACGGTGACCACCTGCACCAGCTCGGCGTCGCTTTCCAGCCGCACGACGCGCTCCTCGCCCGTGCCGCCGACGCCGTGGATCTGCTCGGACAGCCAGCGGATCTGGGCCTGCTCGCCATCGAGCTGGGCGGCGGCGGCCTGCAACAGCTCGCCCAGGTGCAGCAGATTGGTCAGCCGGCGCTCGCCGTCCGGCGGCGCGTCCGTCGCGCCGAGCCAGCGCGCCGGCAGGTCCAGCGCATGCAGCGTCTGCCGCACCAGCGTCAGCACGCCCTGCCGCTGCCAGACGCTGCGCAGGCGCTGCAGCTGCGCGAGCCGTTCGTCCCAAGCCTCTTCATCGGTTACCAGCCGGGCCAGCTCGGTCAGGTCCAGACCAGCGGTCGCGGTGGCGTAGGCGGCACGGGCCAATGGCGCATTCAGCGGATCGGCCACCGCCTGCAGCCAGCGCAGCAGGTCCGTCGCCTCGGCCGACGCGAACACCGAATCCTGGTCCGACAGATACACCGAGGCCACGCCGCGCCGCCGCAGCGCCAGCCGCACGGCGTCGGCCTCCTTGCGGCTGCGCACCAGCACCGCGACATGCCCCGGCGCCAGCCGCTGCCAGCCGCCGTCCTGGCGGCGGAACCCCACGGTGTCGTCGTTCAGCCAGTCCACCAGTTGCTCGGCGGCGTGCTGCGCCAGCGCGTCGGTGAGCGAGCGCTGCGGCAGCACGCTGTCGAGCGCGCGGGCGGTCAGCGCCGGCACGGCGCGTTCGCCGCGGACGAACACCTCGCCCCGCCCTTTCGCCTCCACCGGCTCGAAGGGCAGCGCCAGCGGTCCGCCCTTGTCGAACGCGAAGGCGCCGCCCGACCAGCGCCGCTCGGCCTGCGCGAACACCGTGTTGACTGCACCGATCAGCGCCTGCGTCGAGCGGTAGTTGGTGCCGAGGACGTGGTGGCGACCGGCGGTGGCGTGGCGCACCTGCAGGTAGCTGTAGATGTCGGCGCCGCGGAAGCCGTAGATCGACTGCTTCGGGTCGCCGATCAGCAGCAGCGCGGTGGACAGGTCGTGCTCGGCGACGCGGTACAGGCGGTCGAACAGGCGGTACTGCAGCGGCGAGGTGTCCTGGAACTCGTCGATCAGCGCGACCGGGTACTGCGCCAGGATGCGCTGGCGCAGGCGCTCGCCGGCCTCGCCCGCATCCGGCGACAGGGCCTGGTCGAGCCGCGCCTGCAGGTCGGCGAACCCGAAGCGGGCGCCGCGGCGCTTGAGCTGGTCGAGCCGGTGGGCGACGCGGTGGGTGGCGTGCTGCAGCAGGCGCGGCGCCAGCGGCTCCAGCGTGTCGAGCGTCTGCTGCAGGGCCTCGAACTCGGCGAACTCGGGGGGCAGCGGCGGCAGCCGGCAGCCCTTCTTGCAGGCCTTGACGATGCCGTCCGGCGTCAGGCGGGTGCGGCCGGTGTCGGGCAACAGGACCAGCGAGTCCGCCGCCGGATCCTCCGCCCAGGCGACGATCTGCTCGATCCACGCGTCGAGCGAGCTGGCGCGCAGCAGGTTGCCGTTGAAGGGGTTCGCGCCGCCCTGCTGCTGGGCGTTGATCCAGCCGGCGATGCGCCGCGCCTTGTCCACCCAGCCGGTTTTGAGCGCAGCCAGCGTCGCGCGGCGTTCGCCGACCCAGGCCGGCAGCCAGTCCTGCAGCGTGGCGCGGGGCTGCGGGTCCGGGCCGAGCAGCTCGGTCTGGTGGAGCAGCGGCTGCACCTGCAGTTGCATCGCCGCCACCGAAGGCCACACCCCCAGCAGCGCCTCCAGCGGCGCGGTGTCCAGCGGGTAGACCTCGCGGCGCCAGACATCGTGCACCGCCTGCGCCAGCAGCTCGGCCTCGTCGGCGACCAGCTCCTCATTGAAGAGGTTACCGCTGTCGAAGGCGTGTTCGCGCAGCATGCGCTGGCACCAGGCGTCGATGGTGTGGACCGCCGCCTCGTCCATCGCCTCGGCGGCGAGCGCGAGGCGGTAGGCGGCCTGCGAGCGGACCTCGCTGGCCGGGTCGTCGCCGTGGTCGGCGATCAGGTCGTGCAGGAAATGGTCGTGCGGCGCCGGCTCGGCCGCGCCGCGAAAGTACTGCGCCGCCTCGATCAGCCGGGCGCGGATGCGGTCCGACAGCTCGCGCGTGGCGGCGCGGGTGAAGGTCATCACCAGGATCTGCGAGGGCCCGAGCGGCTGCGCGGGCCGCCCGCCGTGGTCGCCATGGCCGAGCACGAGGCGCAGGTAGAGCGCGGCGATGGTCCAGGTCTTGCCGGTGCCAGCGCTGGCCTCGATCAGGCGGCTGCCCGCGAGCGGCAGGGTCAGCGGGTCGAGCAGGTGGGCGGAAGACTCAGTCATGGCGGGCGTCCTCGTCGTCCTCGTCGGCACCGGGGTGGGCATCGGGCAGCGGCAGCACGGTGACGTGGTCGACATCGGCGGCCCAGGCACGCAGGGGCTCGTAGAGGCGCTCGGCCCATTGGGCGAAGTTCGGGTCGGCGGCCAGCGTGTCCCAGTCGGGGAACAGGCGGGCGAGCGCGGCGTCCTGCACCTCGCCGCGGCTGGTGTGGCCGCCCTCGAAGCAGGTGCGGGCGGCCTCATCCGCCTTGTCGGGCTGGTCGGGGAACTGTTCGCGCGCGGCCAGCCAGGCCAGCGCGGTGCGGCAGGCCACCGCCAGCGGGCGCAACATGCCCTGCTCCCAGACATCGAGCAGGTCGTCCAGCACCGCCTGCGCCACCGCGCGGCGCGGCGCGACCAGCACCAGCAAAGCGTCGCGCGCCACGATGCGCGCCTCCAGGTCGATGCCGCAGGCGCCCGCCACCAGCAGGCGCAGCCACGGCCGCACCAGCTTGTACGCCAGCGGCTGCAGCGTCTGGCTCTTCTTGTCGAAGCGGCACAGGCGGCGCGCGTCCAGCGTCAGCCAGACCGGCCGGTCGCTGCCCGGCGCCTGGCGCAGCTCGTCGAGCCAGTCGTCCAGCGTAAGGCCGTCCAGCTCGGCGGTGACTTGCCGGGGCTTGGCCGGCTCGGAGAGTTCGCGGCGCCAGGCGTTCCACTGCAAAGCCATCGGCGCACTCTGCTGGACAAACTGGGTGCGCCAGCGCTGGCCAATGCCGCCCACGGGCAGCTCGCCGCGGCGCACCAGCCGCTCGGTGCGGACCTGCAGATCGGCGCGGCAGGCGGCGATGGTGGTCGGCGCTTCGTCCGCGGGCGACTCCAGCAGCTCGCGCAGCAGCAGGGTCTCGTCGAGCGCGTTCAGGTCGAAGGGCTCGTCGTCTGCTACGGCGAGGTCAAGCGGCTGGAAGACGACGCCCAGGCGCTCGCGGAAGTGGTCCTTCACGGGGTTGAGGAGGAAGTTCTCGAGGCGGCGCAGGGTCAGCGGGAGCATGGCCTGGCGCTCGGCCACGGACAACGCGGCAGCCCCACCGGTCATTCCCGCGAAAGCGGGAACCCACGAACGTCCACCGGCCTCGCCTGAGTGGGTTCCCGCTTTCGCGGGAATGACGGCGGTGGGGGTGGCGGTAGATGCGGCTTCGTGGGCCTCGCGCCACTCGCGGGCGTAGGTGAACAAGGAGGCGCCGCCCTCGCCCACCCCAGTGGCTTCGAAATACCGCCGGCTGAACGGCTGCAGCGGATGCTCGGTCGTCAGCCGGTCCACGACCTCCGGCCCCCAGCCCGCGGCGAGGTGGTCGCGCAGCTGCGACACCAGCACGGACGGCGGCTGCGCGGTGTTGTCGCGCACGCTGCGGCCCGCCCAGCTGATGGACAGCACACGCCGCGCCGACAGCAGCGCCTCCAGCATCAGCATCCGGTCGTCGTCGCGGCGGGCGCGGTCGCCGGGGCGGTGCTGGCCGGGCAGCGCCATCAGGTCGAAGTCGCTGCGCGGCGCGCGGCGCGGGTAGTCGCCGTCGTTCATGCCGAGCAGGCAGACCACCTCGAACGGGATCGCCCGCATCGGCATCAGCGTGCAGAACACCACCCCGCCGCCGAGGAAGCGGCTGTTCAGGCTCGGTTCGTCCACGCCCGACAACCAGCCTTCGCGCAGCACGGGCAGCGTCACCGGCGCGTCGAAGCCGGCGTCCTCGCAGTCGTCGAGCCAGCGGCCGAGCGCGTCGTCGAGCGACGCCAGCATCAGGCGGTCGTCCTCGTCGGCGGGGTCGAGGAAGGTCTGCAGCAGCGCCTGGCCGCGCGCGAACCACTGCGCGGGCGACACCGGCGCGCTCGCCTGCTGCCACCAGACGCGCAGCGCGTCGATCAGCCCGGCCAGCGAGCCGGCGATCGCGGCGTCCAGTCCGCCGATCTCGTCGTACGGCTCGATCGCGCGCCACGGTGGCTCGGCGCTGGAGCCCGCACCGCTGCTGTCCGAGCGCCCGCAGGCATAGCCCAGCAGCATCCGGCGCAGCCCGAACAGCCCCGTGTTCTGCTCACCGCACGCGCCCAGCCCGAGGCCGTCGCGCTGCGCCGCGTCCAGCCCCCAGCGCACGCCGGCGCCGGCCAGCCAGCGGGCGGCGGTCGCGCGGTCCTCGTCGTGCAGGCCGAAGCGCCGGGCGAGTGCGGGCACGTCGAGCAGGTCGCGCAGCTCGCTGGCGGTGCAACGCTGCTCGGTCACGCGCAGCAGCCACTCCACCGCCATCAGCAGCGGCTGGCGTCCGCGCTGGCGCAGGTCGGCGATCTCGTAGGGGATGTGGCGGGCGTCGTGCAGGCCGTGCTGGCCGAAGACGGCGTGGATGATTGGCGCGTAGGGCTCGATGTCCGGCAGCATGACGACGATGTCGCGCGGCGCCAGTGGCGTGGCGCCCGGGTGCGCCAGCAGGTGCAGCAGCTGGTCGTGCAGCACCTCGACCTCGCGCATCGCGCTGTGGGCGATCTGGAAGACGATCGAGCGGTCGTCTGCGGCCAGCGGTGGGCCGGCCTGCACGCGCGCCGTCAGCTCGTCCATCGGCAGGCCGTCGCGGACGGCGCTCTGCACCTGGGCCAGCAAGGTGTCGCCGTTGCCCTCGTCGAACAGGTCGATGCGCGGGATCTGGAAACGCTGGCGCGCGGTTTCCGCGTCGTCGAAGGCGTCAAGCAGGCGGATGAAGTCGCGCCCCTGGCGGCCCCAGGCGGCCAGCAACGGGTGCGACTGGCCATGCGCCTGGTCCAGCGGCACGGCGCCGAGGTCGATGCCGCGGCGGTGGCCGTGGCGCTGGCGCGGAGCGCGCAGCAGTTCGCGGCCGTCGATGATGTCAGCCCAGTGGAACTGGCAGGGATTCGGCACCGCCAGCAGCACCTGCGCCCGCTGCGCCAGCGCCGCCAGCGCCTGCAGCGTCTGCCACGGCAGGTGGCTGTGGCCGAACAGCACGACGCGGCGCGGCAGCGGCTGGCGCGGCGCCTCGCCGGCGTCCACCGCCTCGACGAAGCGCCGGTGCACATCGCTGCGCACCGCGCGGCGACCGGCGGCATCCAGCCCCTCGACCAGCCGGTGCCACAGCCGGGCCTGCCAGCGCTGGTCATCGGGCAGCGGCTCGGTGACGCCGTTGCCGCGGATGAGGTGCTCGCGGCCGCGGCCCCAGGCGTCGAGCCAGTCGGCGCGGTAGAGCTGGTACTGGTCGTAGAGGTCGGCCAGCCGCTCGGCGAGCTGCAGGCGGCGGCCGAGGTCGTGCGTACCATCAGCTGCGGGCGAGGCGGACAGGAACTGCGCCAGCGGCTCGAAGCCGGGTTCGTCGATCCACTGCGGCAACGCCTGCATCAGCCGCCAGGTCAGCGGCGCCTTGTCGAGCGGCGAGCGGGCCGGCGCCCCGTCGCGGCCGAGCATCGCGCGGTACAGGCGCCAGAGGAAACGCGCCGGCAGCTCGACCCGGGTCGCCGCGCACACGCCACTGCGCCGGGCCAGCGACATCTTCATCCACTCGGCGATGCCGTTGCTCTGCACCAGCAGCACGTCCTGCTCCAGCGGGTCGAGCGGGTGGCGCTCCAGCCAGGCGAAGACGGCTTCCTGCAGCAGCTCCAGCCGGTTGCCGTGCAGCACCAGCAGGCCGGGCGTGATCGGGGAGCGGTTTCTTTCAGTCTCGGGCATGGGCGGCAGTATCGCCCACGCCCCTGCGGCGGCAGGTTCAGGCGCGGTGCAGCGCGCTGTCGAGTTCGGTCTCGACGGCACGCATCGAGACTTCCTTGGCGCGCAGGTCCAGCCGCTCCACGCTGCGCACGCTGGGTAGCGGGATGCGGCACAGCCCCTCGTGGTCGTGGTCCCAGCTGTCGAGGAACCAGACGCCGTCTTCATGCACCAGCCGCATCGGCGAGACGACCCGGTCCCGCTCCCGCCCACCGTCGTCGCCATCGACCGTGAGCCGCAGCCGGCGGCGCTCCAGCACCGCGCTGGCCAGCCGCTCGAAATGCCGGCCGCGCACCGGCCGGTGCACCGGGGCCACCACGCGCACGCGGCGGGTCAGTTCGCGCGCCACCGTCTCGCTGGTGCCGAGCATGCCGTGGAGCTTGTCGAGCAGGGGCTGCAGATGGCGGCTCATGCTGCCATTGACCCCCAGACCGTCGAGCAGCTGGTGCATGGTCAGCAGGGCGTGGATCTCGCGCTCGTTGAACCAGACGCCCGGTGATTCGGCCATGAAGCTGCGCCGGCCATTGCGGCCCACGGTCTCGAAGCGGTAGCCGTTGCGGTCGCGGTCGTAGACGATCGCGGCATCCATGCGGGTGCGCAGGTGGTCCAGATCCCGCTTGAGCGTGGCGCGCGAGACGGCCAGCTCGGTCATCAGATCGGCGAAGCTCACGCAGCCGCGGCTGCGGATGAGCATCTCGATCTTGCAGAAACGTTCGGTGCGTTCCATGGTCATGGTTCCCCCTCGTGGGCATTGGTCGAAAAACCCGCCTCAAAACGCCGGATTCATGCGCCGCATGGAATCCTGGCTCAACAATTGAGCCTGATGGTAGCGGTGGAGTCACCATGTTTCAGCATGCAAGAACCCCGTGTTCAGGGGACAAACCACCCCGGCAACCACCACCCCGCGCACTACGCACTCCCGGGGAGCAGGGCTTGACGCACACCGTCCGCACACGCACGGGTGGACATTCAGAAGCGGGCAACATGGCCGACAACAGGGCGGCCTACACTCGCGCGACGTTCACGATCGACCGACCATGACACGCCAGACCTGCCTCCCCTCGCCGCTGCGCCGCCTGCGCACGGCCCTGACCGCCCTGGCGTTCGTCTGCGGTGCAGGACCGATCGCTGCCACCGGGCACGAGGCCACCCCGCCGGCCCGCCCGGACCTGACCGGCACGCCCGCCGGCGAGGCCCGGGTGATCGTCAAGTTCCGCACGACCCGGCAGGTCAGCGCCTTGTCCGCCACCGCCACCGTCGGCAGCACCACCGTCACCGAGCCCCGCAGCGCCCAGGCACTCGGCCAGCGTGTCGGGCTCCAGCTCGGCGATGGTCCGGCCGTTTCCGCCGACACCCAGGTGATCCGCGCGACCGGCCTGAGCAACGCCCGTCTGATGCAGGCGCTGGCGGCGGACCCGCAGGTCGAGTACGTGGTCGAAGACCGCAGACGCCGCGCGCATGCGGCCGTGGTGAGCGATCCGCTCTTCGCTGGCGGACCGGGCGTCAGCCCCGCGGCCGGTCAGTGGTACCTGCAGGCGCCGAACGCGGCGGTGGTCTCGTCCGTGAACGCCGAATCGGCCTGGGCACTCACGACCGGTCGGGCCGACATCGTCGTCGCCGTGCTCGACAGCGGCGTGCGCTTCAACCACCCGGACCTGGACGGCAAGCTGCTCGCCGGCCACGACTTCGTCAGCGAAGCCATCACCTCCAACGATGGCGACGGCCGCGACGCCAACCCGACCGACCCGGGCGACTGGATCACCGAGTCCGAAAACGCCACTTCGCCGACCTTCGGCGGCTGCGGCGTCCAGGACAGCTCCTGGCACGGCACCCAGGTGGCCGGCCTCGTCGGTGCCGCCACCAACAATGCCACTGGCATGGCCGGCATGGGGCGCCATGTGCGGGTGCTGCCCGTGCGCGTGCTGGGCAAGTGTGGCGGCTACGACGCCGACATCGTCGCCGGCATGCGCTGGGCAGGCGGGCTGCACGTCGACGGCGTGCCCGACAACCCGACCCCGGCGCGGGTCATCAACATGAGCCTGGGCGAAACGGGGTCCTGCATCGCCGGTGCAGATCCCACCCGACCCGGTATCGCCAGGCTCTATCTGGACGCAATCAGCGAACTGCGGCAGAAAGGTGTCGTCGTCATCGCCTCCGCCGGCAACGACAACGGTGCCGTCAACATGCCGGCCAACTGCGCGGGCATCATCGCCGTCGGTGGCCTGCGCCACGCGGGGGACAAGAGCGGCTTCTCCAGCCTGGGCAGCGAGGTCGCCATCGCGGCACCGGCGGGCAACTGCGTCAACGCGACCGGAGAATGCCTGTACCCCATCCTGAGCACCATCAACACCGGCCGCACCGGCCCGGAGTGCCCCGGCTACACGACGGGCAGCAGCACCCAGGGCCTGGGCACCAGCTTCTCGGCCCCGCTGGTGTCCGGCACGGTCGCCTTGATGCTGTCGGCCCAGCCCACGCTCACGCCCACGCAGGTGCAGAGCCTGCTCCAGTCGACAGCCCGGGCGTTCCCGGCACGCCCCGCTGGTGCCACAGCCCCGGCGTGCAGCACCGACACCACCGTCTCGCAGATCGAATGCCACTGCACGACCGCGACCTGCGGTGCCGGCATGCTGGACGCCGGTGCCGCCGTGCGCGCCGCCGCTGGCACGTCCCTCGTCGCCCGTCTGGGCGACGGCAGCACGCGGGTGGCCATGAACGGCAGCGTGACGCTGGATGCCCGCGGCTCCAGCACCGGGGCCGGACGCACCGTCACCGGCTACCAGTGGCGCATCACCGATGGCACGACCCTGGCCGGATTCAGCGGCAGCACGACCGGCAGCACCGCCGTGCTGAACGCACTGGGCAGCGGGCTGGCGATGGTGGAGCTGACCGTCACCGACAGCAGTGGCGCCACCAGCCGCAGTGCCGCCGTGCTGCGCACAGGCCCGGTACCGGCCGCAGCCTGCGGACCGGATGCCAATGACGCCATGGCGTCCGACGGCGGCGGTGCGGTGAACGGCGGCTGGCTGGCGGGACTGGCCGCCGTGGTGGCCTTGCTCGCCTGGAGCCGCCGCCGCGCGGGCTCAACCGGTCACTGAACGCCGAGCCGGCGCGCCAGCGTCTGCACGTGGCCCATCGACACCCGGTGGGCGTGGATCAGGCCCAGCAGGCCGAGGCGGTGCAGCTCGATCACCGCCTCGTCCGGCAGCGTCGCCAGCCGGGCTTCGTCGATCATGTAGAAGCCACCCGCGCTGAGCGGCTGGCCGTCGGGCAGCGCGCCCTGGATCTCGCCGCCGCGCAGCAGGTCCAGCGCGACCAGCCGGTCGCACAGCACGCGGGTGCGCACCGTCTCGCGCTCGAAGTTGTCGAGCAGCTGGAGCACGGCCTGCAACACCGGTGTCGGCTCGCCGGCTGCGTCCAGCACTTCGTCGCCCGACGCACCACCGAAACCCGGCCAGGCCGCATCGACCACCAGGTTCAGCGTGCCCTCGTCCGTGGCGGCATAGGCAAAGGGATAGCGGCGCAGGAAGGCCGGCAGGTAGGTCGCCTGCCATTCGCCGGCGGGGCCGACGAACAGGTTCTCGCCTTCGCGCAGGCCCAGCAGGACCACGGGCGACACCTGCACGCGGCCCTGTGCATCCTGGCCTGCCGGCACGAAGGCGATCGGGAACTCGCGCGCCGCTTCGATGAATTCGATGGCGGTCACGGGCACGGCGTTCAGGCCTTGCGCGACGCGCCAGTCGCGCACAGGCGCCACACGGTGGCCGGCATGCTGCTCGCGGGTCACGACGACCGGCTGGCGGTAGAGCACGGAGGGACTGGGGTTCATTCGGAACTTCCTTCTTCTTCACGGAGGCGGCTGGCCAGCACCTTGTCCACGCGCTTGCCGTCGAGGTCGACCACCTCGAAGCGCCAGCCGGCCCATTCCACCGCGTCGGTGGTCTGCGGCAGACGGCCCAGCAGGAGCATCACCATGCCGGCCAGCGTGTTGTAGCGGCCACGGTCCTCGTCGGGGAGCTGTTTCAGGCCGAGGCGGTCCTTGAGTTCGGGCACCGGGATCATGCCGTCCACCAGCCACGAACCATCCTCGCGCTGCACCGCCCAGGCGTCCTCGGCCAGGTGGGGCGTGAACTCGCCGGTGATGGCTTCCAGCACGTCGCGCAGCGTGATCACGCCCTGCACCACGCCGTACTCGTCCACCACGAACACCATCTGCACGGGCGAACCACGGAAATGCTCCAGCAGTTCCATGCCCGACAGCGTTTCCGGCACGAACACGGGCGGCTGCATCGAGTCGGTCAGCGAGATTTCGCGGCTGGCGGCGAGCTGCATCAGCAGCTGGTGCGCCGTCACGACGCCCAGCACCTCGTCCAGCCCGCCGCGGCAGACCGGGTAGCGCGAATGGCCATGCTCGGTCAGCCCGGCCAGGATCTCCTCGCGGCTGGCCGCGACCTCCAGCCAGGCGATGTCGCCGCGCGGAATCATCATCGAGCCGATCTGGCGGTCGTCCAGGCGGAACACGTTGCGCACCATCTGGTGCTCGTGTGCCTCGATCACGCCCGCGTCCAGGCCCTCTTCGAGACTGGCCGCGATTTCCTCTTCGGTCACGCCCCGGTTGGTGCTTTCGCGCACGCCCATCAGGCTGAGCACCGCCTGCGTGGTGCCGGCCAGCAGCTTGACGAACGGGCCGGCCGCGACCGACAGGCCGCGCATCGGGCGAGCCACCAGCGTGGCCACCGTCTCGGGGTACATCTGGCCGACGCGCTTGGGCACGAGTTCGCCGAAGATGATCGTCATGAAGGTGATCAGCGCGACGACCAGGCCGGTGCCCAGCACATCGGCCACGGTGGCCTCCATCGGCAGGTGCGCCAGCAACCAGGCCGACACGGGCCCGGAAAAGGCAGCCTCGCCCACGATACCGTTGAGCACGCCGATCGAGGTGATGCCGATCTGGACCGTGGAAAGAAACTGCGTGGGACTGTCGTGCAGGGCGAGCGCGGCACGGGCACCAGCATCGCCGGTCTCGGCCATCACCTGCAGCCGCGCCTTCCGGCTGGCCGTCAGGGACATCTCCGACATGGCGAAGACGCCGTTGATCACGATCAGCACAAAGAGAAGAGCTAGGTCCTAGGTCCATAGAGGGCACGAAACAGTGTTCGCGCCGGCAGTTGAGGCGCGAAGAGCGTAGCAGAATCCGCGCCATGAACTACCTGATCGGCGATCTGCAAGGCTGCTGTGACGCTTTTGAGCGACTGTTGGCCACCCTCGATTTCTCGCCCTCGCGCGACCGGATCTACCTGCTGGGCGATCTCGTCAACCGGGGGCCCTGTTCGCTGCGCGTGCTGGAGCGGCTGGCCGGATTCGGCGACGCGGCCACCTGTCTGCTGGGCAACCACGACCTGCACCTGCTGGCCGTGGCCCACGGCGTGCGGCGCGTGCACCGCAGCGACACGCTCGACGAGATCCTCGCCAGTCCGCGGCGCGAGCACTGGCTGCACTGGCTGCGCCACCAGCGCCTGGCCGTGCAGGAACACGGCTGGCTGATGGTGCACGCCGGCGTGGTGCCGCAGTGGAGTGCCGCCCAGACCCTGGCGCTGGCGGCCGAGGTGGAGGCGATGCTGCAGAGCGCCGATCTGCCCGCGTTCCTGCAGGTGATGTACGGCAACGAGCCCGCGCGCTGGAACGACACGCTGCAAGGGGCGGACCGCTGGCGCTTCGTCGTCAACGTGCTGACGCGGATCCGCTTCTGCGACGCCGAGGGCACGCTGGATTTCAAGCTCAAGGAAAGCGCCGATGCCGCCCCGCCCCACCTGATGCCCTGGTTCGACGTGCCTGGCCGGCGCACCGCCGGCACGCCGATCGCCTTCGGCCACTGGTCCACGCTGGGCGTGCTGGACCGGCCCGATCTGCTGGCACTCGACACCGGCTGTGTCTGGGGAGGACGGCTCACGGCCGCGCGTGTCGATGGCGGACGGCGGGAGCAGATCAGCGTCGCGTGCCCGCAGGCGCAGGCGCCGCACTGAAGTTCTGCCACAATGGCGCCCCTGCAGGAAGCGTGGCCGAGCGGTTTAAGGCACTAGTCTTGAAAACTAGCGATGGGGTGACCCATCCGTGGGTTCGAATCCCACCGCTTCCGCCAGCATGCCAATGGAATCAAGCACTTAGGGCCTGTTAACGCAACCAAAGCGCCTCGGCCACGAGTGCCATGGTGATGAAGGCGGCAAACATGACATCGAGCTTGTCGTAGCGGGTGAACACACGACGCCAAGCCTTGAGCCGGCGAAACAGCCGCTCGACCTCGTTACGACGCCGATAACGCTGCTTGTCCAGCGCCCACGGCTGCTTGCGCTGCGGATTGGGTGGCACCACCGGAACGAAGCCGAGTTGCTCGGCAAGTTCGCGCGTGGCATCCCCCTCATAGGCGCTGTCCGTCAGCAGCAGCACCTCACCGGCCTCCTGCGGTCCACCCATCGCCTCGATCAGCCGGCGCCCCTCGGGTCCGTCGACTGCCTGCCCCGGCGTCAGACCCCACGTCACAACGTCGCAGGCACTCGCGGCAACCAGATGAAGCTTGGTGGTCCACCCACCCTGGCTCTTGCCGATCGACTGGGGTCCGGCTTTTTTTGCGCACCCATCCCATCCGGATGCACCTTCATGATGGTCGAGTCCAAGCTCACCGCCTCGATGCGTACCTGCATCAGGCGCTGTTTCTGCAAGTGCGTGAACACCGTGTCCAGCACACCCGCCTTAGCCCAGCGGTTCATGCGGGTGTAGACGCTGTGCCATGGGCCGTAGTGGCTGGGCAGCGCCCGCCATTTGCAGCCGTTGGCCGCCACGTACAGGATGGCGTTGACCACGGCCAGGTTGTCCAGTCGAACGTTGCCCCGCTGGCGAGGCAGTAGCGGGGCGATCTGGTCGAATTGCTCGCGAGTCAGTTGCATCACTTCAGTTTCAGGCCAGATCGCGTTCGCTGTCAACTTGTGTGAACACGACCTAGCGTTAACAGGCCCGCAGCCTGCGCCACTTCAGTTGATTCTGTCTACACTCACTCAGACGCAACGATTTTCATAATTTTCATTTGTGGATCTAGCGAGACTGCTCCAGCGAATACGTTCGATCCGAAATCGAATACCAGAACGCACCCGTCGCCACGCCAGTCAAATCATCGGTCTGCGGCAAAATATGCGGAACTTTTGCGCCCTTCGGCAATTAACAGTCGCTGGCTCACGGTCTGAAACTCAGTCGTGAAAGCCTGCCGTGCAGACTTAACGTGACCACCGGGAATGAACGCGGCCCCTGCGTTCCGGGGAAGCAAACCACCAGCCTCAACCGCTAAACTGCGGCCGGTTTTACCCGTTTATCACCCTTTTCAGCGCGAGTGCCGGCCAGTAAGCAAATCGGATCCGGCCATCCGCTCGCCTCCGGAGTATGCAAGTCATGACCTTGTCCCTGTTCTGTTCCACCGCCCGTTTGCGCACCTCGCTCGTCCTGGGTGTGATCGCCTCCGCGTCCCTGCTCGCTGCCTGCGGAGGCGGGAGCGGCGACAGCGACAAGAAGGGATCCACCCAGGTCGCCGCCAAGGTGAACTCCGGCGAGATCTCCGTCCACCAGGTCAACTTCGTTCTGCAACGCCAGCAGGGACTCAAGCCCGAGCAGGCACAGGCCGTGAGTCGTCGCGTGCTGGACGGTCTCGTCGATCAGGAACTCGCGGTTCAGCAGGCCATCGAGCAAAAGCTCGACCGGGACCCGCGCATCGTCTCCACCATCGACGCCGCACGCCGCGACATCCTGGCGCGGGCCTACGCCGATCGCGTTGCCGACGCCGCAGTCGCGCCGACGGCCGAAGACATCAAGGCCTACTACGACAGCAAGCCCGCGCTGTTCTCCAAGCGCCGCATCTACGGCCTGCAGGAATTCAACATCGAGGCCAACGCCGACCAGAAGGCCGCGCTGAAGACCAAGATTCCTTCGCTGCGCAGCGCAGAAGAACTCGCCGGCGCGCTCAAGGCCGCCAACATCCGCTTCGTGGCCCGCAGCGTCTCCCAGGCGCCTGAGAACATTCCCATGGGTTTCCTGGATGAACTGGCCAAGACCAGCGAGGGCCAGTGGGTCACCGTGGTCACCCCCGCCGGCATGAACGTCGCCCTGGTCGCGTCTGCCAAGCCCGCGCCGGTCACCGAAGAAGCAGCCAAGAAAGCGATCGAGCAGTTCCTCCTGAGCGAGCGCAAACGCAAGCTGGTCGCCGACGGCATCAAGCAGCTGCGCGGATCTGCCAAGATCGAATATGTCGGCCAGTTTGCTGCCGCAGCCTCGGCTGCTGGCGACACCGCAGGCACGACCGCCGAAGCACCGGCTGTTGCACCAACACCGCCGGCCGGTGCCTCCGATGCGCTGGACGCCACCGCTCTCCAAAAAGGTCTTTCAGGTCTGAAGTAACCCATGATGCTCACGACACACACCACCTCGTTCCCGTCCGCACGCCTGTTCCAGCGTGTGCTGTTCGCTTTTCTGACTCTGCTGGCACCCGTGCTGGCCTGGGCTCAGGTGTCCGACGCCCAGCGGGATTACGTGCTTGGCGCGGGCGACGTGATCCGCGTGAGCGTCTATCAAAATGCCGACCTGACCCTGGAAACCCGTGTGGCGGAAAGCGGCAGCATCAGCTTTCCGCTGCTGGGCCAGATTCGTCTGGGCGGTCTGACGGTCCCGAAAGCCGAGAAGGTCATCGCCGATGGCCTGCGCAACGGCAACTTCGTCCGCCAGCCACAGGTCAGCATCCTCGTGACGCAGGTGCGGGGCAATCAGGCCTCGGTGCTGGGCATGGTCAACCGTCCCGGCCGCTTCCCGATCGAGCAGACCGGCATGCGCCTGAGCGAACTGCTGGCCACGGCGGGCGGCATCGCCCAGGGCGGCAGCGATCTGGTGACCCTGATCGGCATCCGCGACGGCCGTCCGCTGCGCGTCGTGATCGACCTTCCGAACCTGTTCACGGCGTCAGCCAAGACCAACGATCCGGTGATCAGCAACGGTGACACGGTCTATGTCGACCGCATGCCGATGGTCTACATCTATGGCGAAGTCCAGCGCCCGGGTGCCATGCGTCTCGAACGCGAGATGACGGTGATCCAGGCCCTCGCCACCGGCGGTGGCCTGACCCAGCGCGGCACGGAAAAGGGACTGCGGGTGCATCGCCGCAATGCCGACGGCAAGGTCGAGATCCTGCAGCCCGGCATGAACGATCCGATGAAGGACGGCGACGTGATCTACGTGCGCGAGAGCCTGTTCTGACCCAGACGGAGCCTTGGCGAGGGAGTGGCCGTGCCTGCACATGGCCGCCCTTGCCAGCCCAGCCCTCAGGCCGACACCGCAGCAAGACCAAGCGTCTGCCTTGAACGCGCCAACTACACACCGGGTGTGATCCATCATGACCATTGCGCAACTCTTGTCGATTCTGAAAGCGCGCTGGATTTCGGCGATCGTGGTCGCCCTGCTGACGATCGGTGCGACCGTCGCAGCAAGCCTGCTGATGCCCAAGAGTTACACCGCCACCGCATCGGTGGTGCTGGACATCCGCTCGCCGGATCCGATCGTCGGCATGCCGATGAACGGCATGGCCTCGCCGTCCTACATGGCCACCCAGGTCGATATCCTGACCAGCGAACGGGTCGCCCAGCGCGTGGTGCAAAAACTGCGCCTCACGGAAAACCAGGAGATGCGCAAGCGCTGGACTGAAGACACCGGCGGAAAAGGCAACTTCGAAGCCTGGATTGCCGACATCTTCCAGAAGAAACTCGATGTCAAGCCGTCCAGGGAAAGCAACGTCATCCACGTCAGCTACACCAACCCGGACCCCCGCTTTGCCAGCGCACTGGCCAACACCTTTGTCCAGGCCTATATCGAAACCAGCATCGGACTGCGGGCATCGCCAGCCAAGCAATACAACGAATTCTTCGATGCCCGCGGCAAGGAACTGCGCGAGGCCGTGGAAGTCGCCCAGGAGAAGCTCACGACGTTCCAGAAAGCCAACGGCTTGACCGGCGCAGACGAGCGTTTCGACATCGAAACCCAGCGCCTCAACGAACTGAACACGCAACTGGTCACGTTGCAGGCCATTGCTGCGGACTCGTCGAGTCGCTCGGCACAGGTCCGGACCTCCGGCGACCAGATGCAGGAAGTGCTCACCAACAGCCTCGTCTCTTCCCTGCGCGCAGACCTGACGCGCCAGGAAGCCAAGCTGACCGAAATGAATGCCAAGTTCGGAGATGCACATCCGCAGGTTCAGGAGCTGCGCGCCAACATCGGAGAGTTGCGTCAGCGCCTCGAGGCCGAAACGCGCCGTGTCACCGGTGGCGTCGGCGTGACCGGATCGATCAACCGCCAGCGAGAGGCAGAAACACGCGCCGCGCTGGACGCCCAGCGCAGCAAGGTTCTTCGGCTCAAGGCGTTGCGCGACGAAGCCGTCACCATGCAGCGCGCCGTGGAAACGGCTCAACGGGCCTATGACCAGGTCACCCAGCGCTTCAACCAGACCAGTCTGGAGAGCCAGCTCAACCAGTCCAATATTTCGGTCCTGTCCCCCGCGAATGAACCAACCGATCACTCTTCCCCCAAGATCATCCTCAACATCCTGGTCAGTGTATTTGTCGGCACGCTGCTGGGTGTGAGTTTTGCGATTCTCCGGGAACTGACGGATCGACGTGTTCGCACACTGGATGACCTGACCTCCGGGCTGGATGTCGCCGTGCTGGGCACCATCCCGAAACCACTGCGCACCGGACTGTCCGGACGCCATTCCCCGATGGTTCTGCCCACCAATATCCTGAGGCGACTGCCGAAGCCGGGAACCTGAGCACCCGCCCCCTGTTCGACCGCGCTGACCGAGATACCAACATGACCATTGCCGCCCAGACGACGCCGAAAGGTATTCATCACGACCGGAGCAGTTCGTTGAATACAGACGATGTGCACAGCACGATTGACCAGGACCGCAGCATTGGTGACATCATCCGGGAAACCAAGAGCCTCACGCAGGAGCAGGTCAACCAGATCCTGGAGTATCAGCGGGCCAACAACCTCCGCTTCGGAGAATCGGCGGTCAAGCTCGGACTGGTCTCGGACTCGGACATCGTCTTCGCACTCAGCCAGCAATTCAATTACCCGTACGCCCCGGAAAACCGGCGCGGCAACCACCGTGAACTGGTCGTCGCCGCCCAGCCGTTCGGGAAGCAGGCCGAGGCGTTCCGAGCCATCCGCAGCCAGTTGATGATGCGCATCTTCAGTCCGCAGGAACCCAAGCGGGCTCTGGCGGTGACGAGCCCGGAAAGTGGTGACGGAAAAACCTTTCTGGTGGCCAATCTGGGTGTCGTGCTGGCTCAACTCGGCGGCCGCACCCTGATCGTGGATGCCAACCTGCGCAACCCACGCCTGCACGAACTGTTCGACCTGCCCAATACTTCGGGATTGACGGGCATTCTGAGCGGACGACAGGAAGAAAACGTCATCTACCAAGCTCCGGATATTCCCAGCCTGTTCGTGATGCCCGTCGGCATCATTCCTCCCAACCCGCTGGAACTGCTGGAACGCCCGGCCTTCCGCCTTCTGATGAGCGAATTACTGCGCAAGTTCGACCATGTGGTGGTGGACACCCCTGCCAGCGAGCACGGCAGCGATGCGCTGGTCATCGCGGCGCGCAGTGGTGCGGCCATGACGCTGGCCAGAAAAAACAAGACCAAAGTGAAACATTTGCATGATCTCGTCGGGCAACTGAGCGAGACCACTGCAAAACTCACCGGAGTCATCGTCAACGAGTTCTAGACTTCAGGGCGCGGTCTGCTGTACAGCATAGCCCGCACAGATAGCCACCGCACGCATGGAACAAGCCCACCGACATGGAATTGACCTACACGAACAAGTCCGATGAAACCGGGCATCCCAAAACGACCTGGAGCGCACTGGCCCCTTGGTTGATTGCAATCGCCGGATTGTTGTCCATGTATGGCCCCACCTTCTGGGATCTGTTCCATGGACTGTGGGCGGGAGAACAGCAGGGCCATGGCCCCATCATCCTGGGAATTTCCATGTGGTTGCTGTGGAAAAAATGGGATGAACTGAATGCACTGCCGACTCAGCCGAATGGTCTGGCAGGAGGCATTTTTCTGATATTTGGCCTGATGCTCTATCTGGCTGGCAGGTCACAGAACATCCTTCTGTTCGAGGTAGGCTCCATCGTCGTCGTCATAGCCAGCATGCTGCTGCTGCTCAGCGGAACAGCCGCATTGAAACTGGCGTGGTTTCCCCTGTTTTTCATGGCATTCATGGTGCCATTGCCCGGCCTGTTCGTCGATGCCCTGACGCAACCCATGAAGACAGCCGTCTCTTATGTGGCGGAGCTCATTCTCTACCACCTGGGATACCCCATCAGTCGCAGTGGCGTGATCTTGCAGATCGGTCAATACCAACTGCTGGTTGCCGATGCGTGTGCAGGTCTGCATACCTTGTTCACGCTGGAGGCGCTGGGATTACTCTATCTCAACATCATCAGATATCAATCCGCACTCAGGAACATTCTACTGGCCTGCTTCATCGTCCCGATCAGTTTCACTGCGAACGTGATCCGCGTGATCGTACTCACGCTGATCACCTATCATTTTGGGGATGAAGCTGGTCAAGGATTCCTGCACGGATTCGCCGGCATGGTGCTGTTCCTGGCCGCATTGACATTGATCATTGCATCGGACGGGCTGCTCCGCATGCTGGTACCCAACAAGACAACGGCGCAATGACCTGAGTCGAGGCTACCCCATGAACAAACGCACTGTCACCGCCCTCGTATCTGCACTGCTGATGTGCATCACCGCCGCATCGGCCAACTACGCCAAACCAACCCACTATTTTTCCGAAACCCGTGGCAGCAGGACGTTGACGAAGATCGTGCCCACCCAGTTTGGCAACTGGCGACAACAAGAAACTGCAGGCGGCATCGTCAATCCACAGCAGAAGGAACTGCTGGACGAACTCTATTCCGAGCAGGTCAGCCGAACCTATGTGTCCACCGACGGCTACCGGATCATGCTGTCCATTGCCTACGGGAGGAACCAGAATGATTCGTTCCAAGTGCATCTGCCTGAAATCTGTTATCCGGCACAGGGGTTTCAGGTCATCAGCAATGATCCGACAGCCATTGACACGAAGTTCGGCAGCATCACTGCGAAGCAGCTGAAAACAACCTACCAGACGCAGCGCATTGAGCCGGTCACCTACTGGACGACCATCGGAAATCACGTGGTCAAGTCGGGCACGGACAAGAAACTCAAGGAGATGCGGTACGCCATGGATGGCCAGATCGCGGACGGCCTCCTGTTCCGGATCTCCAGCATCGATCCGGACCTGTCACGCGCCTTTGGCATGCAAAAGCAGTTTGTCTCGGACATGATGGACTCTCTTTCCGCAGACGACCGACTTCGACTGGCCGGCCTCTCCCGGTAATTGCCAGCATGGGACTCAATTGGCGCAAAGCGGCCAAGGTTGGCGTTTCCATATTTGACCAGGCTTGGCTGAGCGGCATCAGCCTGTTGATTTCCCTCATCTTTGTCCGAGAACTGGAAAAGGACGAGTTCGGTCTCTACATTCTCCTGTTCAATTCCTCGCTGTTCTTTCAAGGGATTGGCGGGGCACTGCTGTCAGCCCCATACACAACCCTCTATCCACGCAAGCAGGGGCCGACTCGACGGGCCGTGGCGGACATCTACACACGGTCGACGCTCGTCTTTGCGCTTGGAGTGGCTCTGCTCGCATTCGGCGGATATCTGGTCTATGCCGCAGCAACCGGAGATGCCCTGCTGACGCTCGCAGCAGGAGCAGGGTTGGGCATCTGCATTCTTGGCTCTGTATCCAAGGACAATACCAGAGTATTCCACTATTCGCAAAACAACCCAACGGCAGCACTCCGGGACAATATCACCTACGGTTGCCTGCTGATGGGGAGCATTTTCGCGATGATCAAGACACAGATGGTTTCTGCGGCAGCGGTGCTCATGGCCATCGGATTGTCCAGTGCGGCAGTGAGCATGCCCCATCTCTTCAGGCCGCACGCAAGGCTGCCACCGGACGAGCCAAACCATGTGGCTGCGCCTGCATCATCAACGCGGCAGTTGCTTGGCGAGTTCTGGTCCTGCGGGCGCTGGGCGGTGCTGGGCTCGTTCGTCACGTTCCTGACCAGCAACACCTACCCTTATCTGGCAGCCGTCAGTTTCAGCAAATCCGACGTGGCCGATATTTCGGTAGCCCGGATACTTTCCATGCCAATTGCCTTGCTCGGTGCCGCCTGGTTCAATCTGATGCGCTCAAGGCTTTCCCAATGGGCGGCCGAAGAACGATACGAAAAAATAGAGAGCACCATCCGGATGTCGGTCGCAGTCGCTTTGGCACTGACCGTGCTGGAGGGTGGCGTGCTCTATTTCTTCGGTGATCTGATCCGAGTGGTGTTCGGTGAGAAATATGCCAACCTCCAGACGCTGACGTTGTTGTGGACAGCACAGACAGGTCTGGCCTTCATCAGGGGCATCTATGCGGCGACGCTCATGAGCAATGACGTGGGGTACAGGGACCTCAGCCAGATCGGGATCATCACCCTGGCTGCGACGGTCATCGTGATGCTCGTCGCGAGCACGACGCCCTATGCCGCATCCATCGTGCTGGCACTGACTTTTCTGGAGTTGCTCCAGATTGCACTGATCTTGCGCAGGCGACACCACATGCAGGTACGACGATGCCCAGCCTTCAATTAGTTTTCCAGATTGTCGCTGGCCTGGGGCCTTATTTTCTCATTGCCATACTGCTTGCCGCACTCGTTGGCATCTTTCTTCCATGGGGAGTTGAAAACCCAAGAAAATGGCTTTTTCTTTACATCATCGGCTTGGCCTTGCTGCCATTTGGCGGGAATGATCCATCTGGCGGCGGGAGTCTTTACAAGCAAATCACATGGGGATTGCTGTACGTCCTATGCACGGTAATGATCGCCAGATCGCGCAAAGACAGCGAATCTCGCGACACAAAATTCCCCATTGAGCTCCTGATACTCTACGCATTCCTGCTGGCAACCATCATCTGGTCCGAATACAAGGTCAGCTCATTCAAGAGATATCTACTACTCGTGGGACTGCTCCTGATCGCCACGATATCCTCCAGAATTTCACTGCACAGCAGATCATTCGCAAGCATCATTGATAAACCACTGGCGTTCTTCATGTTTTGCGGGGTTGCAGTTGCTGCAATATCGCCAAGAATCGCGTTCGACTCCGACGGAGCCCTCCAGGCATTCACCTCTCACAAGAACACATGGGGCCAGTTCATGTGCCTGTGCTCGATCGTTTTTTTCAACAACGTACTGGCTCGCAACAACAGAACGTTGAACATTCCTCTTCTGGCAGCGTCACTGATCGTTCTCTATCTGTCAAAAAGCGCGACCAGCATGCTGGCCTTCTCCTTCTCATCATGCTGCCTGCTGTTGATACATGGATTATCCAGCAAGAACATGGCAGGGAAACTGGCTGTGTTGATTGTTGTACTGACCAGCTCAGTGGCCACCCTTGTCTATTCGATTGCACACGGAAATCTTCCGTTTGATGCCTTGACAGAAATGGTCTTCAAGGTCACGGACAAGTCGACGACACTCACTGGCCGGACATTCCTGTGGCAGCTCATGGCCGCGGAGATCAAGTATCATCCCTGGCTGGGCACAGGCTTCGGTGGTTTCTGGGTCGGCCTGGAAGGTGCTGCGGGCGTGCTGGTCAGACGACTCGACTGGGGCCCGCCAACGCAAGCGCACAGTGGCTACATAGATGTCGTCAATGAGGTTGGATTTGCAGGCTTGGCGATGCTGTGCATTGTATTGCTGTCACATTTCTACAGAATATTCGCCCTCTACAATGCAGAAAATCGACAGCACTTCTCATTACATTTCTCGATATTCACCAGCTTCCTGATCATCAATTACGCAGAGTCTTCCTTCATCCAAGGAACGAACATATGGTGGATAATAGTCACCTGCTCGATCGTCGAAGTATACAATCGAACTCAAGAGCCACAATCAAACAAAACAAATCCCATCAAGGGAAAAAAAGCATCAAAATCACTGGAATACATATAGCAGATCAAGCATGACAGCATGCCGAGAACATATCCACGACAAGATCAGCACCGGCCGAATGGAAACAGGCAAGCCTCTGATTTCAATCTGCATCTGCACATTTCGCCGACCGGAGGGCATACGCCGTGCCCTGACAAGCCTGATCGACACGGATACGCCACCAGGCTGGCAGATTGAGTTCATTGTCGTGGACAATGACAAAGACCAGTCCGCCTTGAACATCATCAACCGGGTCCGACTCGATCGACCGGACGCCACCGTGCGCTATTTTGCCGAACAGAATCCAGGCGTCAGCCATGCACGCAATCGGTGCATTGCAGAGGCCAACGGCGAAATACTGACATTCATTGACGATGACGAGTATGTCGGCCAACACTGGCTGGTCAATCTCATTTCGACGCTGGAACGGCAGCAGGCAGACGCGGTGTTCGGCCCGGTCGTCCCCAGCTTTGCGGTACCTCCGCCAGCCTGGGTGAACGCGACGGGCACACACCAGCGTGCCCGCTCTTCAACGGGGAGTCCCGTCGCATGGAGAAATGCGCAGACGAACAACGTCGCGTTCCGTCGCTCCTTGCTCAATTCCGGCCACCGGTTTTCCGTTGAGTTTGCAAAAACGGGGGGGGAAGATTCTCTGTTCTTCGCCGCCGCCGCCGCCTCAGGCCACCATCTGGTCTGGTGCGATGAAGCCGTGGTCACTGAAACGGTTCCCCTGGAACGGATGACAAGACGCTGGGTACTGGAGCGAGCCTTTCACGGAGGCCGTACGTTCGTGAGACTGCAAGCCAAATTGGTAAGTCCCCTGGCATACGGCTACTATGCAGCGTATGGATTGCTTTATTCATTGGCGGTCCTGCCACCATTGCTGCTGACCGTGGCCATCGGGCATGCCCGATATATGCAGTACGCCCGCATCCTGGCAGGCAATCTGGGAAAGATTGCAGCCAGATTCTATGGCGGCGGCAACTATGGTGGATAAGGGACGGCCCCTGCGCATCCTGATCGTCCACAACCGCTACCAGATCCGTGGCGGGGAGGAATCGGTCGTGGATGCCGAAGTGGCGCTGCTGCGCGACCACGGGCACGAGGTCTGTCTCTACGAGCGGGACAACCATGAGGTCGCCGGCCAATCCCGGTTGGGCCTGCTCCGGGACACGCTCTGGTCTTCTTCGAGCCATGCAGACGTCACGCGGCTGATCAGGGAGTTCGGGGCGGATGTCGTGCATGTCCACAACACGCTGCCGCTGGTGTCCCCGTCCGTGTACTGGGCAGTGGATGCGGCGCCAAGCGGGGTTGCGCTGGTGCAGACGCTCCACAACTACCGCTGGTTCTGCCCCAAGGCCACCCTGCTGCGGGACGGCAAGATCTGCGAAGACTGTGTCGGCAAGTTCGCCTGGCGGGCGGTGGTGCACCGCTGCTACCGGGAGTCGGCCGTGCAGAGTGCCGTCATGGCCACCACCTTCGGCCTCCACACGGCGCTGGGCTCGCTGCACCGGAAGGCAGATCGCATCATCGCGCTGAGCGAATTTGCACGCGACAAGTACGTGCTGAACGGCTTTCCGGCTGAGCGCATGGCCATCAAGCCCAACTTCGTTCCTGACGCCGGTGATCCGCTGGCAGCGGCTTCGGCCGACCGGACCGGATTTCTGTACGTGGGCCGCCTGTCCGAGGAAAAAGGGCCCCATGTGCTGGTCGAGGCGGCCGCCAGGGTGCCGGAGTTGCGCTTCGATCTCGCGGGTGGCGGACCACTAGGACCCCAGTTGCCGCGTCGGGACAACATCATCTACAGCGGCACGGTGCCGGCCGCCTCGGTGCGCGACAAGATGCGGCACGCCAGCATGCTGGTTCTGCCGAGCCTGTGCTACGAAGGTCTGCCCATGACGCTGGTCGAAGCGTTCTGCAATGGCCTGCCCGTTCTGGCCAGCCGTCTGGGGCCGCTGGCCACGCTGGTCGAGGACGGTGTCAACGGCCTGCTCTTCAACCCGGGGGATGCAGGCGATCTCGCCGACAAGCTGCGCTGGGCGGCAGCACACCCGGCGGCCATTCGACAAATGGGAGTCGCCGCGCGCCAGGCTTATCTGGCGCACTACACCCCCGAGTCCAACTACCGGCAACTGCTGGCGATCTACGAGGACGCAATCGTCCATCGACGGGCATCGACCTCCTCGGCGAGACTCACTGGTACGTGAGACTGCCGCCTGCGCGCGCCATCCGGGTGGGCAGGCGATCGAACACCGCCGTGTGTTCGATTGCAGCCTTGGCCTCGCGTCCTTGCGCAAGCACCTCGTGGATCCACCGCATCGCGCGGGCCTCTGGCGGCTCCGCGGACAGCCCGGGATCCAGCGCATCGATCAGGCCATGGAGACCTTCGCCCAACCCGACCTGCGGACGGTAGCCCAGCAGATCCTGGGCCTTGCGGTAGCTGGGCCGGTGGTGGTGCAGGTCCGGCGCACCGCCCTGCAGGTTGATGTGGATCTGTCCGCCCAGCGCCGTCCGGATGGCATCTGCCACCTGCGCTGCGCTCACGTTGTGATGGCTGATGTTGAAGATCTGCCGGCTGACCATGCTGGCGGGCGCGGCCAGCACTGCCATGAGGCCGTGAACGGCATCCGACAGATGCACGTGTCCGCGGCACTGCAGGCCCTGGTTGTCCAGGGTGATCTGCCGCAGCCGAAGCGCACTCAGGACCATCGCATGGACCATGAGATCCAGTCGCATGCGCGAACCGCGCCCATGGACCTGCCCCAGGCGCACGACCGATGGCGAAAATCCGGTCGTCGCCATGGGAAGAATGGCGGCCTCCGCCATCAGACAGTGTTGTGCCTGGTGCGTGAGTGGCCGGACCGGCGAGGACTCGGTCGATTCCTGCAGGCTGGAGAAGCCGTAGACACTGCAGCAACTGACAAGCAGGTAGCGGGGGATGCCGCAACTGCGCGCCAGTTGCGCCAGGCGGACCTGCGCGCGGTGGTTCACCGCATCCGCACCGGCCGGATCCGACGCGGCCGCCAGTTCGCTGGACCACCCGGCCAGATCGACCACCGCCTGCATGCCGGTCAGGTGGCCGCGGTGCAGCGCGCGGGTGTCCATGCGGCGGATCTGCAGCCGCGCATGGTGGAGCAGATCCGCCAACCCCTGCTCCCCGAAGATCATGCTGTCCACCGCGGTGACCGCGTGCCCCCGCTCCAGCAGCGCACGAACCAGCGCAGACCCGATGTAGCCAGCGGCGCCGGTGACCAGAATGTGCTGAGGGCGGTCCATCATGTGAGAGCAGGAAAGTGGGAAGCGAGGCGGTACGTCAGTGCACCGCTGCAGGACTGTGCCGCGTCCGCCACTGCATGCGGACCACCTGAACACGGGTTGTTTCCAAAAACCCGCACAAGGTGAGAACTAAGTCAACTGACTGAAGACTTGCGCGACAAGGTGTTGCGGATCACGTCGATGACGTGGTGCACATCGCTGTCCTGGAGCCCCTGGTGGACCGGCAGGCACAGCCCTTCCCCATACAGCGTGTCGCAGATCGGCAGGTCCACCGGGTCGATCAGCCCTGCGAGACAGGGCTGACGGTGCAGCGGATAGAACATCGAACGGGTCTGGACACCGGCCAACTCCAGCGCATCCCGAAGTTCAGGCATGCGTGGGCACAGGATCGGAAACCGGAACGGAATGAATTCCGAATTCGGATCCACCTTCATGAACCGCAGTTGCGCCAGTCCGGTCAGACCCTCCTGGAACAGGTTGTAGCGGCGCAGGCGGTCGATCTTCACCTGCGGCAGGCGGGCCATCTGCGCCTGCCCGACAGCGCACTGCATGTCGGTGACCCGGAAATTCATGCCCAGCGACTCGTGGATGAACGAACCACTGGACTCGCGCCCCTGGTTGCGCAGCAGGCTGATGCGCCGGGCCAGGCGCTGCTCCCTGGACAGCACGGCGGCACCCTCGCCCATCGTGATCGTCTTGTCGGCGAAAAACGAGATCACGCCGACATCGCCGAATGTGCCTGCGTGCTGACCACGGTAGCGCACGCCACAGGCCTGCGCCGCATCCTCGATGACGGCCAGACCGTGGCGCTTGCCCACCTGCGCGATCTCCGCGGCATACGCGGCCTGGCCATAGATATGCACCGGCATCAGCGCGGAGGTCCGGGGCGTGATGGCCCGCTCGAACGCCTCGGGGCGGGCGGTGAAGGTGTGGGGATCCACGTCGACGAGCACCGGCTTGAGCCCGGCAAAGACCGCCGCGCTGGCCGACGCCATGAAGGTGAACCCGGGAATGATGATTTCGCTGCCCCGCGGCAGATCCAGCGCCAGCAGGGCCAGGAACAGACCGAGCGTGCCGTTGGGCGCCAGGGCGACGTGGTTGGCACCGGTGAGCTGGCTCATGCTCTGCCGGAAGGCTGCCGCCGCCGGGCCCTCGGTCAACCAGTTCCGTTCGATGCAGCCGTTGAGTGCTTCGAGCTCGGAACGTCCCAGCCAAGGCTCTACCTGCTGAATACGATGGAACTGCATGCTTTTAACCCCTTTTTTGCCGACGTTCAATGTCAGCAAGAGCTTAATCGCCCGACGCCCTGTTCCGGCCGGGGTGTACCGCCACGTGCCGTGCAAACTGCCCTATCGCACCCACCACGAACAGGGTGTTGTTGACCAGGTAGCGCTGCCAGAGTCGACCGGGCTCTTGCGACAGGCGAAAGAGCCACTCCAGGCCATGCTCGCGCATCCAGACCGGCGCACGTGCCACGGTGCCCGCGTGGAAATCGATCCCTGCGCCGATGCCCAGCATGACCGCCTGGACACGGCCCCGGTGCTCGAACATCCAGCGGTCTTCTTTCGGGCAGCCCAGGCCGGTCATGACCAGATGGGCCCCGGAGGCATTGATGCGCGCGACATCTGCAGCGTCCTCCGCGTCGTCCAGCGGGCGAAATGGCGGCGAATGCAGGCCCACGATCTTCAGGCGGGGATAGGCCTTGCGCAGCGCGGTTTCCAGCGCAGCGAGCGTGCGGTCGGTCGTGCCGTAGACATAGACCCCCAGGCCACGTGCTTCGGCGGACACCAGCAGCCGCTCCATCAGATCCGGTCCGTTGATGCGCTGCTGCCGGGAGTGGCCAAGACGGCGGAGCATCCAGGCCACGGGCCAGCCGTCCGGCGTCACCATGTCCGCACCAGCAATGTGCCGACCGTGCACCGGATCCCGGCTGGCCCGCACGACCGAGTGGGCATCGCAGATCGACACGTAACGCGACTCGCGCCGCTCGGCCCAGTCGCAGATGCGTGCCACCGCGGTCGACCAGTCCAGCACATCGACCGGCACGCCCAGCACAGGGTGCTGCGTCCGGTCAGACCGGGTGAAATCCAGTTGGTGCATGGCGCTTGCCTCCTCAGCGGCTCAGCAACTGCTTGACGACCTGCAGCATGAACCGGGTGTTGGTGACCAGATAGCGGCGGCCGAGACGGCGCGGCTCGGACCAGAACCGGTGCAGCCACTCCAGGCCATGCCGCTGCATCCACACCGGCGCGCGCTGCAGGGTCCCGGCGTGGTAGTCGAACGCTGCACCCACCCCCACCATCACGGCGTTGATGCGGCCACGGTGTGCGGCCATCCAGCGTTCCTGCTTCGGACAGCCCAGGCTGACCCAGACCGTGCCCGCACCGGAAGCATTGATGCGCTGCACGATCTCGGCGTCTTCCTCGGGCGTCAGGGCGCGGAACGGCGGCGAATAGCAACCCGCGATCTGGAGGGTCGGAAACGCCTTGTGCAGGCGTTTCTGCAGCGTCTCCAGCGTCTCCGGCGTGTTGCCGTACAGGAAGACGCGCTCGTCTCGCCGGGCGGCCTGGGCGCAATACCGGAACATCAGATCGGGACCATTGATGCGCATCTGGTCGCGGTACCCGAGCCGCCGCATCATCCAGGCCACCGGAGCCCCATCCGGCGTGGCCATGTCCGCCTGCTGGATGACGTCGTGGAAGTCCGGATCCTGCTGTGCGGTGATCACCGAATGGACGTTGCAGATGCAGACATAGCGGCTCTCCCGGCGATCCACCCAGCCGGTGATCACGGCGCAGGTCTCGTCCCAGGAGATGGCATCGATGGGCGCTCCGATCACGCTGACCAGCGTGCGTCCACCGGCCGAAGGCAGCAGATCTGCTGGCGGAGGTATGTGGGAGACGTCGGTCCGATGGAGCATGGTCGAGGAAAAGTGAGGGCTTGAATGGTAAGCGGGGCCGTCGGTCTAAACGACGGCTCCCTGCGCAGCCTGGCCTGCGGCGCACGATATGTACGCGCACGAATTCACACATGCCGGCCGCGGCATATCGAAATGAAAAGCAGAGGATTCACTTTCTTTTGCAGCGATCGACAACACGAAGGATCCACCGGTCCCACCACCCGGAGGCACCCGGCACACTCCAACGGATGGTCTGAAGATGAAAAAACCGCGCAAGCTCCATCAGCGGGTGGTGACCACCACCCTCGCGGCCCTGCTGATGGCCTGCGGCGGCGGGGAGGATGGCGACGAACCGGACACGACCAGTGCCGCCACAGTCGAACTCGGCCCCCTCGACGAGCCGGAACGTCTGGCCAGGGCCACCCTGGATCCGGCGAGTGCCCAGGACAGCGCGCACTTCATCGTCACGCTCAATGCCGCAGTCGTTGCGGAAAACAGCCGTCTGAACGCCCGCACGCTCGGTGCAAGGTCGCCACAGCCCCAGGCGGAGCGCGCCGTGCAATCGGTCACCGCCCGGCTGGTGGGCACCGCCACCGGTGCGCGGGCCCACCGGATCTATGCCCACGCGCTGCAGGGCTTCGCCGCCACGGTGCCGCCATCCGAGGCCATCGCCTTCGTGCAGCGCCTGCGCAGCGATCCGGCGGTGACCCGCATCGAACACGACCGCGCCGCCCGCATCGGCGCAGTGCCGACCGGCACGGTGGTCATCCGCTCGCTCGACAGCCGGATCTGGGGGCTGGACCGCATCGATCAGCCGAAACTGCCGCTGAACAACACATTCCGGAGCAATCTGGACGGCAGCGGCGTGCACCTCTACATCGTCGACACGGGCATCAGCGTCCATGACGAATTCGGCAGCCGACTCGCGGGCAATGGCTTCACCGCCCTGCAGGACGGACGAGGAACGACCGACTGCAACGGCCACGGCACCCATGTCGCGGGCACGGCCGCTGGCGCGATGTCGGGCGTCGCCCCTGGCGCCACGCTCGTGCCGGTCAGGGTGATGAACTGCTTCGGCAGCGGCAGCGTGAGCGACATCCTCCACGGGCTCGACTGGATCATGGCCAACGGCCAGCGCCCGGGTGTCGTCAATCTCAGCCTCGGCAGCAGCCCCAGCAGCGCGCTGGACGAAGCGGTCACCCGCCTCACGGGCGCCGGCTTCACCGTCTCGGTGTCCGCCGGCAACAGCAATGCCGATGCCTGCACCCAGTCGCCGGCCCGTGCACCGGCGGTGCTGACCGTGGCCTCCAGCGCCGCCAGTGATGCGCGCTCCGGCTTCTCGAACTTCGGACGCTGCGTGGACATGTTCGCCCCGGGCACCGCGATCAGTTCTGCCTCGGCCACCGATCCGCATGGCTGGAGAGTCCTGAGCGGCACATCGATGGCGACGCCGCACGCGACCGGTGCCGCCGCCTTGCTGCTGCAGGAGCGACCCAAGCTGACGCCGGCCCAGGTCGCCACCCAGATGCTCTACCAGGCCACCCCCTCGCGCATCACGGACGCCAGGGGCTCGCCCAACAAGCTGCTGTTCACCGGACCGGGCAAACAGCGGTACTTTCCAACGCCGTGGGATGTCCACATCGCCCAGCTGACGCCCGTCGGCAAGACGCTGACCCGCACCAGCTGGCAGGCCAGCATGACCGTCACCGTGCACAACGAGGACGCGCTCCCGCAGAAGGATGTGAAGGTCACGGCACAGTTCTCCAACAGGTCCAACCTGGTGACATGCACCACCACGGCGACCGGCGCCTGCGTCCTGAAAAGCGTGAACCTGCCCTTGACGACCACGAACGTGACCCTGGCCGTGACCCAGCTCGGCGGCACCGCCATGACCTACAGGGCGGCCGACAACCTGCGCTCCAGCGCGCTCGTCATCCGTCCTTGAGGCGGGGTTCGGCCCCCTCGGGCGCGAGCAGGGCCCGCCGGGACGTGCACGCCTCTCGCACCAGATCGCCGAGCCCGGCGCCACCGTGCGGACCGTCCAGGTAGGCATACAGCTGCCGCCGCATCCTCGGCTCCCAGAACTTGCGGATGTGGCCAGCCACGCCGTCGATGGCCTCGGCGTGCTCCGGATACGCCGCGAAGAAATCGCCAATCCGGTTGGCCAGCCGCACGAGCGTCTGGTCGGGGTCGTGCACGTGCCCGGTGTGCCCGGGGTGCCCGGTGTGTTCGTCCTGCCCGCTCATCGTGCAGCCTCCGGTTGATCCGTGCGGGCCTGGGCCAGCAGGCCTTCCTGGGTGTGGCTGAACCGGGCGTGGTCACGCTGCCATGCGCTCGGCTGCGTGACCTTGCTGACCTGCACCGCCGTCACCTTGTACTCGGGGCAGTTGGTCGCCCAGTCGCTCGAATCCGTGGTGATGACGTTGGCGCCAGACTCCGGGAAGTGGAACGTCGTGTAGACCACCCCCGGCTGCACCCGCTCGGTGACGTCCGCCCGCAGCACGGTCTCCCCGGCCCGGCTGGCGATCCCGACCCAGTCGCCGTCCTTCACACCACGCTCCTCGGCATCGTGCGGGTGGATTTCGAGCCGGTCCTCTTCATGCCAGCGGCTGTTCTCGGTGCGCCGCGTCTGCGCGCCGACGTTGTACTGGCTCAGCACGCGCCCGGTGGTCAGGATCAGCGGGAAGCGGCGCGTGACCTTCTCGTCCGTCGCCACGTACTGCGTCGGCAGGAAACGGCCCTTGCCGCGCACGAACCGGTCGACGTGCATGATCGCCGTGCCCGCTTCGTCGGTCGTCTCGTTGCACGGCCACTGCACGCTGCCGAGTCGCTCGATCTTCTCGAAGCTCACGCCCGCGAAGCTCGGCGTCAGCGCCGCGATCTCGGCCATGATTTCTGACGGATGGGTGTAGTGCATCGGGTAGCCCAGCGCGTTGGCAAAGGCCTGCGTCACCTCCCAGTCCGCCTTGCCGGCCAGCGGCGGCATCACCTGGCGCACACGGCTGATGCGGCGCTCGGCGTTGGTGAAGGTGCCATCCTTCTCCAGGAAGGACGAACCCGGCAGGAAGACGTGGGCGTACTTGGCCGTCTCGTTGAGGAAGATGTCCTGCACCACCACGCACTCCATCGCCGACAGCGCTGCGGCCACGTGCTGCGTGTCCGGGTCGGACTGGGCCGGGTCTTCGCCCTGCACGTAGAGCGCCTTGAACGAGCCGTCGAGCGCCGCGTCCAGCATGTTCGGGATGCGCAGCCCCGGCTCCGGGTTCAGCGTCACGCCCCAGGCGGCGTCGAACTGGGCGCGCACGGTCGTGTCGCTGATGTGGCGGTAGCCGGGCAGCTCGTGCGGGAAGCTGCCCATGTCGCAGGAGCCCTGCACGTTGTTCTGGCCGCGCAGCGGGTTCACGCCGACGCCCTCGCGGCCGACCATGCCGCAGGCCATCGCGAGGTTGGCGATGCCGATGACCATCGTCGAGCCCTGCGCGTGCTCGGTGACGCCCAGGCCGTAGTAGATCGCGCTGTTGCCCTTGCGGGCGTAGAGCCGCGCCGCGGCGCGCAGGGCGTCGGCTGGCACGCCGCAGACCTCGGCCATCGCCTCGGGGGCGTTCTCGGGCTTCGACACGAAGTCGCGCCACTGCTGGAAGCTCTTCGGGTCGCAGCGTTCGGCGACATAGGGCTCGTCGACCAGCCCTTCGGTGACGACGACATGCGCGAGCGCCGTGATGACCGCGACGTTGGTGCCGGGCCGGAGCTGCAGGTGCAAGTCGGCATGGATGTGTGGCGCGTCCACCAGATCGATGCGGCGCGGATCGACCACGATCAGCCGTGCACCCTGCCGCAGGCGCTTCTTCAGGCGCGAGGCGAACACCGGATGGCCTTCGCTCGGATTCGCGCCGATGACCATCACCACGTCGGTGTGCTCGACCGACTTGAAGGTCTGCGTGCCCGCCGAGGTGCCGAAGGTCTGGCCAAGTCCGTAGCCGGTCGGGCTGTGGCAGACGCGGGCGCAGGTGTCGACGTTGTTGGTGCCGAACGCAGCGCGGATCAGCTTCTGCACGAGGTAGGTTTCCTCGTTGGTGCAGCGGCTCGACGTGATGCCGCCGACCGAATCGCGGCCGTAAGTGCCCTGGATGCGGCGGAACTCGCCCGCGGCGTGCGCCAGCGCCTCGTCCCAGCTCACCTCGCGCCACGGGTCGGTGATCTTGTCGCGGATCATCGGCTTGGTTAGGCGGTCCTTGTGCGTCGCGTAGCCCCAGGCGAAGCGGCCCTTGATGCAGCTGTGCCCTTCGTTGGCCTTGCCGTCTTTCCACGGCACCATGCGCACGACCTGCGAGCCCTTCATCTCGGCCTTGAAGCTGCAGCCGACGCCGCAGTAGGCGCAAGTCGTGACGACGCTGTGCTCAGGCTGGCCGAGTTCGATCACCGTCTTCTCGGTCAGCGTCGCGGTCGGACAGGCTTGGACACAGGCGCCGCAGGACACGCACTCGCTCTGCATGAACGGCTCGTCCATCCCCGGCGACACGCGCGACTCGAAACCGCGGCCCGAGATCGTCAGCGCGAACGTTCCTTGCACCTCCTCGCAGGCGCGCACGCAGCGGTTGCAGACGATGCACTTGCTCGGGTCGTAGGTGAAGTACGGGTTCGATTCGTCCTTGGCGTGGGCGAGGTGCAGGTGGTGGCGCCCGGTGATGCCCGCCACCGCCGTTTCGCCGACGCCGTAGCGCACATTGCGCAGACCGACGACACCCGCCATGTCCTGCAGCTCGCAGTCACCATTGGCCGCGCAGGTCAGGCAGTCGAGCGGGTGGTCGCTGACGTACAGCTCCATCACGCCCTTGCGCAATTGCTGCAGCTTCGGGCTCTGGGTGCGGACGTTCATGCCGGCTTCGGCGGGCGTGGTGCAGGACGCCGGGGTGCCGCGGCGGCCGTCGATCTCGACCAGGCACAGCCGGCACGAACCGAACGGCTCCAGCGAGTCGGTCGCGCAGAGCTTGGGCACCTGGATGCCCGCGTCCACGGCGGCGCGCATCAGCGACGTGCCCTTCGGCACCGTGACCTCGAAGCCGTCGATGGTCAGCGTGACCGGTTCGGCGTCAGCACCCAGGCGGCTCACGGGGGTGCCGTGGTCGATTTCCTGGACCTTGATCGCCCTGACGGCCGTGATCGGGATGACGGGGTGGTTCATCAATGTCTCCTTCGCCTCACAGACCGAAGTCCGCGGGGTAGTGGTTCAGCGCCGACAGCACCGGGAACGGCGTCATGCCGCCCATCGCGCACAGGCTGCCGCCGACCATCGTCTCGCACAGATCGCGCAGCAAGGTGACCTGCTGGTCGCGGACCACAGGCTGGTGGCGGTTCAAGGTGATGCGGTCGATCACCTCGACGCCGCGCGTGGAGCCGATGCGGCACGGCGTGCACTTGCCACACGACTCCAGCGCGCAGAACTCCATCGCGTAGCGCGCCAGCCCGGCCATGTCCGCGGTGTCGTCATGCACCACCAGTCCGCCGTGGCCGACCACCGCACCGATGGCGGCATAGGCTTCGTAGTCGAGCGGCACGTCCCACTGCGATTCGGGGACGTAGGTGCCGAGCGGCCCGCCGACCTGCACCGCCTTGACCGGCCGGCCCGACGCGGTACCGCCACCGAAGCCGTAGAGCAGCTCGCGCAGCGTCAGCCCGAAGGCCTTCTCGACCAGCCCGCCGCGGCGGATGTTGCCGGCGAGCTGGAAGGGCAGCGTGCCGTGCGAGCGGCCGACGCCGTAGTTCCGGTAGAAGGCCCCGCCCTGCGCCAGGATGGTCGGCACGGCGGCGAAGGTCAGCACGTTGTTGATGACGGTCGGCTGGCCGAACAGGCCTTCGAGCGCCGGCAGCGGCGGCTTGGCGCGCACGATGCCGCGCTTGCCTTCCAGGCTCTCCAGCATCGCGGTCTCCTCACCGCAGACGTAGGAGCCGGCGCCCATGCGCACGTGCAGGTGGAAGGCCCGGCCCGAGCGGCACACGTCGTCGCCGATCCAGCCCGCGGCCGTCGCGCGCGCCACCGCCTCGGTCAGCGTGGCGACCGCGTGCGGGTACTCGGAGCGGATGTAGACATAACCCTCGGTGGCTCCGACCGCCAGCGCGGCGATCGCCATGCCTTCGATGAGCAGGTACGGATCACCTTCCATCAGCATCCGGTCGGCGAAGGTGCCGGAGTCGCCCTCGTCGGCGTTGCAGACCACGTACTTCGTCGCGCCCGGTGTCGCCACGGCGTGCGCCACCGTCTTCCACTTGATGCCGGCCGGAAACGCCGCCCCACCCCGCCCGCGCAGCCCGCTGTGCGTGACCTCGTGCAGGATCGCGGCGCTGTCCATGCCCACCGCGGCCTGCAGACCGGCCCAGCCGCCATGCGCCGCGTAGTCGTCCAGGGACAGTGGATCGGTGATGCCGACGCGGCGGAAGGTCAGCCGCTCCTGCAGCGCGAGGTAGGGGATCTGGTCGGTGACGCCCTGGCGCAGCGGATGCGCGGACGGCGTGCCATCGGCCTCGGCGACCAGCGCCGGCCACAGCGCCGGCACGTCGTCGGGCGCCACCGGACCGTAGGCGACACGGCCCTGCGGCGTCGCGACCTCGACCAGCGTTTCCAGCCAGAGCAGGCCACGCGAGCCGTTGCGGACCAGCTGCAGCGCCGCGCCATGCGCCAGCGCCGCGGCGTGCAGCGCATCGGCCACCGCGTCGGCACCGACGGCGAGTGCCGCGCTGTCGCGGGGCACGTAGAGGGTCAGCATCGCGCTCATGCGCCTTCTCCTTGGGCAGACGGGTCAGAGACCAGCAGCGCATCGAGCTTCGCGGGCGTCATCCGTGCGTGCAGCCGATCGCCGACCATCACCGCCGGCGACTGCGCGCACAGCCCGAGGCAGTACGCGGCTTCGAGCGTGTCGCAGCCGTGCGCGTCGATCGCCGACTGCGCGTGCGCCATCAACGCCTCGGCACCCATGGACCGACAGGCCTCGGCACGGCAGATCTGCACGACCCGGCCGCGTGGCGGCGTGGTGCGGAAGTGGTGGTAGTAGGTGACGACACCGTGGACCTCGGCGCGCGACAGGTGCAGCGCCCGGGCAATGACCGGCAGCGCCGCTGGCGGGATGTGGCCGAGCGCGTCCTGCACGCCGTGCAGCACCGGCAGCAGCGCACCAGGCAGCGCGCCACGTTCGGCGAGCACGGCCGACAGCGCCTGCTGCTGGCGCGGGGTCAGGGGGACATCGGCGGTCGCGGCAGCGGGTGCGGCAGAGGCAGGAGCGTTCATGGCGGCACTATCGGCCTGCACGCTGCCCCTGTCCAATCACATCGCCGAACCGTCCGATACAGCGGCCGAATGACGCACCGCAGCATCCGCCGTGCCGACCACGCCGCGCCACCACGCCGCATCCGCTGCCAGCGCCGTGGCCGCCTGCTGCGCCAGCGACAGCCGCCCGCCCTGCGGCAGCAGCAGGCCCATGGTGACGGTGAGGTCCGGCTCGACCAGCGGCACCAGTTCCAGCGCCGGGTACTGCCGCGCCAGCGCAGCCAGCACGCCCGGCATCACGCTGCAGACCTGGCCCTCCAGCACCGTCAGCATCAGCGTCAGCACCGAGTTGGTCTCGATCACCGGCTGCACCACCGCGCCCGCCTGGGCGAAGGCCTCGTCGACGATGTGGCGGTTGTGCATCTCGCGGGTGAGCATGCACAGGTCGAGCCGCGCTGCGTCGGCCCAGCGCATCGGGGCCGGCTCGGCGGGCACCGCGCTGGCATCGCGGCGGCGCAGCAGCACATAGCGCTCGCGGTAGGTGGACAGCACCTGCGCCTTGAGTGCCCGCGCCCGCGCCCGGTCCACATAACCCAGCGCCAGATCGAAGGAGAGCTGCTCCAGCCCGGTCTCGATCTCGGCCGAGCTGAGCGAGCGCACCGACGGGCGGATGTCCGGGTGCCGCTCGCGCAGACGTGCGGCCAGCCGGGCCGCCACCGGCACCGCCGTGGGCACGCACGCGATCACCAGCGGGCCGCCCGGCCGGTCGACCGAGGCACACAGGTCCTGCCGCAGCGCCTCGCGCTCGTGGAGCATGCGGTGGGCGCTGGCCAGCACGCGCTCGCCCTCCGGCGTCAGGCCCTCGTACTGGCGGCTGCGGCGCACGATGGTCACGCCGAATTCCTGCTCCAGCGCGCGCACCGCGTTGGACAGCGCGGGCTGGGTGATGTGGCAGGCCTCGGCCGCGCGGCCGAAATGGCGGTGCTGGGCCAGCGCAGCCAGGTAACGCATGGCGTCGAGCAAGTTCATGTTGACATCCTCCCCACCCTAAAGGACGGGGATTCCTCCTGCGCGACGCGCATGCCCGCGCGCAGCGATGTTCCTGGCGGCGTTCACGTCGCGGTGGTGTTCCGCGCCGCACTCGCAGCAAGTCCATCGCCTCATTCGCAGACCTGTCCTGCCTTTCGGACTGCTGGCGGGGATGACCCCGCAGCCCGAACAGGTCTGGGTTGTGTAGGCTTCATTCACCTCTTCGAACACGATGCCGGCCTGATGGCTCTTGTATTCCAGCATCGTCTTCAGCATTGACCATCCGGCGTCCAGCGTCGACTTCGCCATGGTGGTCTTCACCATCGCACCGGCCTGCACGTTGCCCACGAAGATCGCCGCGTTGCGCGCGACCAGCCCCGTCGAGAACTTGTGCATCGCATCCTTGCGCGTGTTGGCAATCTTCGCGTGGATCGCGCGGACCCGGTTCTTCTTCCCGGCGCGCTGGGCGATCCCCAGCGCGCCTTCATGCTTGCGGTACAGGCCGGACGCCAGCTCTTCGCCGTCCGAGCATGTAGCCGCGGTCTTCAGGCCGAGGTCGATGCCCACCGATCCGACGCCTTCCGATTTCGGCACGCCCACCTTGACGCACACATTCAGGTACCACCGGCCGCGCGCGTCCTGCGAGAACGAGCCGGCGCGCAGATCGAAACGGCTCAGACCATAGCTGTCCCACAGGCCGAACTTGTACCCGAGAAAAGCGATCTGCCCGGCCTTGTACTTCGCGCCGCCCGCCTTGAACGGTACCCAGCCCAGCGAATGCTTCGCCGACTTCGGGTTCGACACCCGCCAGTTCAGCCTCGACTTCTTGAACTGCTTGCGCCGGGTGGCGTATTCCTCGCACACCAGTTGCACCGTCGCGCTGCCCACCTGCACGCCAGCGTGCTTGTCCTTGATGCGCAGCTTGAGAGTCTTCACGGCTTCCATCCGACAACTGTATTTCCATACATGTCGGTTGACAAGCTGGAACGGCTTGAACGCTCGACCCCGGGCTGAACCCGGGGATTGTCGCTACATCCGGGTCACAACTGTAGCCGTGGAACCGTGCAATACCGCACTGCGCTGCCACGCTACATGCCGAAGCAAACTCGGTCCATTCGCTGCGAATGTATATGATTTTCCGCGCAATACGTCACACTTAGACACATTCAGGAAGCATTTGCATGGGAATCAGGGGAGTGGCCCGGCGGGCAGCGACGGGTCTGGTGGCGGCGTGTGCCGCCTTGGCGGGGTGTGGCGGCGGTGGCAGCGCGGGGGACACCGGCGCGGCCGCGGAGCTCGCCGGGCCCGGCTACCGGCTCTCGGGCACGCTGTCCGTGCCGGCCGGTGCGGCGGTCGACAGCGATCTCAACGACGTCAACCAGCTCGGCCGCACCCGCAACAACGACCTCGCCACCGCCCAGGCCCTCGGCGCCCCGGTGCTGCTCGTCGGCAGCGTCAACCGCCCCGGCACCGGCCCGGCCGGCAGCAACCAGGCCGACGGCGACCCCACCGATGCCCATGTGCTGGACCTGCAGCCAGGCGATCTGGTCGAGCTGGAGTTCGCTACGGGCACGGCCACCGAGTCTGCCGATCTCGACCTGTACGTGGCGTCCGCCGACGGCTCGCTGACGGGCGCGTCCGACCGCAGCGACACCGCCTACGAATGTGTGCGCATCACGCAGACGGGGCGCTATTACCTGCGGGTCGAGGCCTTCAGGCGGGCGGCCGGCTACACGCTGCGGGCCGGACCGGCGGCCACCCCGACCACAGGCTGCACCGCGACCACGGCCCGCACGGTCTTCGACCCGGGCGAACTCATCGCCCAGATCCGCAGCAGCAACGCGGCCACGGCGACCGTCAGCGCCCAGGCACTGGCACAGCGCGCCGGCGTCACCCCCGTGGCCGGCGCGTCGGCCCGCGGCCCGCAGTTGCTGCGCCTGCCCGACCAGGCCGCCAGCCGCCGCAGCGGGCTCGCGGTGCTGGCGGGCGACCGCGTGTCCGAGGCCACCCGCGCGCGCATCCTGTCGGAGGGGACGTCCGCCGACCCGCTGCGCGACAGCATCGAGGCCCGCCTGGAGACCCTGCGCTACGCCAAGGCGCTGCAGGCCACCGGTGCCTACGACTACGTGCAGCCGAATGTGCTGCTGCAGCCCTCCGCCACCATCGGTCCCTTTCCGCCCAACGACCTCCACTACGGCGAGCAGCGCCGGGACCACGAACTCATCACCCTGCCCGCGGCCATCCAGCGCATCCAGGCACTGCCGATGCAGCCCGCGCAGCGACCGGTCATCGCGGTGATCGACACCGGGGTGATGCTCGACCACCCCGACCTCCAGCCGCAGCTCGCCTCGCCCGGGCGGACCTTCCTCACCGAGCGCCTGCCGGGCGACCGCAACCTGGCCAGCGGCGATGACCAGCGACTGGCCGCCGACCACGCCGTGTCCCACGGCACCCACGTCGCCGGCACGGCAGCGGCAGCCACGTACAACGGCATCGGCGTGGCAGGCGTGGCGCCGATGGCGCGGCTGCTGCCGCTGAACGTGTTCGGCCGCCAGGCCTCGGCCAAGACCATCGATCTCCTGCAGGCCATGCTCTACGCGGCCGGGCTGGACAACAGCGCCGGTGTGCTGCCGGCGCGCCGGGCCGACGTGATCAACGTGAGCATGGGCAGCCCCGGTGCCTGCGGCGTGGCCTTCCAGGACACCGTCAACCGGGTGCGGGCCGCCGGCACCCTGGTCGTGGCCGCCGCCGGCAGCCTGGCAGACAACCCCGGCGGCCAGCCCGCCGAAGTCCAGCAGCCAGCCAACTGCGCGGGCGTCATCGCCGTCGGCGCGATCGACTCGGACCGGCAGCGCTCGCGCTACGCCAACTCGGGCGCGGCGCTGACCGTGGCAGCACCCGGCGGCGACCTCGGGACGGCCGGTGTCGCCAGCGGCCTGAGCGAGGGCATCTTCAGCACCCTCGTCAACTACAGCGGCGACGGGCTGCGCATCCCCGGCGTCGGCCCGCTGCAGGGCAGCTCGATGGCCGCACCCCAGGTCAGCGGCGTGCTCGCCCTGATGCGCTACCTGAACCCGGACCTGTCCGTGGACGAGATCGACACGCTCTTCGCCACCGGCCGGCTGACCGATGACCTGGGCGCCACCGGCCACGACAGCCTCTTCGGCCACGGGCTGATCAACGCGCTCAAGGCGGTCGATGCCGCGCTGGAATCGGCCACCGGCACCAGCAGCGTGGCGAACGGCGCGGCGACACTGGGCCTGCGCCCGGCCCGGCTGGACCTCGGCAGCCTGCGCAGCGCGGCCACGATCGACCTCGTGGTGCTCTCCGGCAAGCGCTCCTCGGTCACCGCGACCGTCACCGCCGTGCGCAGCAGCCACCCGGCGCTGGCGCTGCACACCGGCACCGCCGACCCCAGCATCAGCCTGCACCGGCAGGTCCTCGATGTCGACCGCCGCCTGCTGCCCGCCGATGGCAGCTTCAGCGCCACCGTCACGCTGACGCTGAGCACCGGCGCGGAGCTGACCCTGCCGGTCACGCTCGACCGGCCCGCCGGCAGCGCCAGCAGCGGCCCCGGCTTCGGGCCGGTCTACGTGACGCTGAGCGATCCGGACACCGGCCGGGTGCTGCACACCGTGCTGGTGCACGCCAGCCAGGGACGCTACGCCTGGCAGTTCAGCGGCTACCGGCGGTCGAAGGTCGTGGTCCGGGCCGGCGCCGATCCGAACAACGACGGGGTCCTTTGCGGACCGGGCAAGCCTTGCGGCACCTGGGTGTCCGGCAATCTGGCCCCCAGCCACGAGCGGGCGGCGACGCTGTCGGTCGACCAGAGCGGCCTGGATCTGAGCCTCTCGCCCGTCCCCTGGGGTCCCTGAAGCCCATTCTTAGCGCACCGGGTTTCCCCTGAGGAGGGCTGGTCGAATCTCGGTATATTCGCCGAACCATCCCCCCTCACCTGCCACCGGGAGCCCATGACCAAGCCCTCAGCGCCGCCTCGACCCCACCCGACCCGGTGGACCGCCTCCGTGAAGAGGTTGCTGCTGTTCCTGGCGGGCACCGCAGCCGTGCAGGTCGCTGCAGCGCAAGGTCTGCAGGTCACCCGCAACCCGGTCGCCGACGCCAGTGCCAGCCGGTCCGCAGCCGCACCGACCGTGGTGCGCGTGCTCTCGACCCGCAGCCACATGCAGTGCCCGCTGCCGGGCAAGAACACCCGGCTGCTGAGCATCGACTCGCCCCGGGAATGGGAAGACACCATCGAGCGCCAGGACGAGGTCACGGCGCTGGGTCGCAAGGTGCGCTGGGCCAGGGAGCGTGTGCTGGTCTACGCGCTGGAGTCCAAGCCCTACGCGGGGGTGCGCCTGGACTCTCCGTCGCGGGTGATCCGGCTGGCGCATGGTGTGCTGTACTGGCCGGTGCGGCAGGTACAGCCGGAGACGGGCGCGAACAAGGCCTCCGTGCTGACCCGGCCGTGTGTCATGACGACCATCGACCGCGCCTACTGGCAGCGCATCAAGGTCGTGCCGGCACGGCCCTGATCCTGCAGCCCGGCCTGCATTGGGGCCCATTGGGAGAAAAGTGACACAGAAGACCCCGTTGTATGGGGATGGATCCGGCGGTCAGGCGGTTAGAACCACCGCACCCTGCAACCTCTGTCTGGCGCCAGCCCCCCCACCACGATGGTCACCTGTCCTTTCCTGCGTTCGCACGCCGCCTCGGCTGCGCTCCTGCTGGCCTTGCTGGCGGGGTGCGGCGGCGGCAGTGCCGACGCAGCGCCCGCGGACACACGGACACCCGCCCGCACGGCCCAGGCCCTCGCTGCACCGAGCGTGCTCACGGTACGCGCCAAGGGCAGCCTCCACGCCGGCGTCGGCCCGGTCATGGTGGTCCGTCTCAACCAGCAGGTGGTCGGCACGGTCGAGGTGAAGAACACCGCCGACTGGGCCGACTTCCCGTTCAGTCTCCCGGCGCTGCGCGGCGGGGACAAGATCGATGTGGTCTTCACCAACGACATCGCCGCCAACGGCGTCGACCGCAATCTCCACATCGCCTCGCTGAGCGACGGCACGACCGTGCTGCTGCCCTTCACCACGGGCATCGTCATCGACCGCGGTGCCGGCGCCGCGGCGTTCGACGGTCTGGACCTGCTTCCCGGCAGCAGCACCCTGGCCAGCAACGGCGCGCTGCGGCTCACCTGGCCCGGCGGACCCAATGCAGCGGCCTCCACGCTGCCCCGCCGCAAGGCCGCGGCCCGGCTGCTGCTCCAGGCCAGCTTCGGCCCGACACCCGCTGCGGTCGACGCGCTGGCCGCGACCACCGACGCCAGCTGGATCACCACCCAGATGGCCCTGCCGACCACCGACGACTTCGTCCGCGGGGTGCAGGCGCGCTACGACCTGGGTGACATGAACCGCCCGGGCGGCGACCAGTACGACCCGTCCGAAATCGTGCGGATCTTCTGGCGCACAGCACCAGCGGCCCCGGACCAGCTGCGCAAGCGCACCGCCTTCGCGTTGCACCACCTCTTCATGGTGTCGCAGGTGGACGCCAATCTGTGGTTCCACAGCCGCGCCTACGCCAGCTACCTCGATCTGCTGAACCGCCATGCCTTCGGCAACTTCCGCACGCTGATCGAGGAGATCGCGCTCAGCCCGGCCATGGGCATCTACCTCTCGCACCTGCGCAACCGCAAGGAAGACCCGTCGATCAACCGCCAGCCCGACGAGAATTTCGCGCGCGAGCTGATGCAGCTCTTCACCATCGGCCTGCAGGAGCTGAACCCGGACGGCAGCCCGAAGCTCGACAGCACCGGCCAGCCGATCGATACCTACCGCAATGCCGACGTGATGGCGCTGGCCAAGGTCTTCACCGGCTTCACCTGGGGCTTCCCGGACGGGCAGATGAGCAACGACAAGTTCGGCTGGCTCGACCCGACCTACACCGCGGCAGGCGACCAGCGCGTCGACCTGCAGCGCATGAAGGCCCTGCCCGACCAGCACTCCACGGCAGAGAAGAAGCTGTTCACCGGCAAGCCCTGGGCCGTGACCCTGCCGGCCGGATCCTCGGCACAAGCCGATGTGAAGGCCGCGCTGGACACGCTGTTCCAGCACCCCAATGTCGGCCCCTTCATCGGCCGCCAGCTCATCCAGCAGCTGGTCACCAGCCAGCCGAGCGCGGCCTACGTGGGCCGCGTCGCGGCGGTCTTCAACAACAACGGCGCCGGGGTGCGCGGTGACCTGGGCGCCGTCGTGCGCGCCATCCTGCTGGACACCGAGGCGCGCACCATCCCGGCCCCGACCAGCCCGAACGGCAAGCTGCGGGAGCCGGTGCTGGGTCTGCTGCACTGGATGCGGACCTTCGGCGCCACCTCGACCAACGGCCGCTACCGCATGGGCTGGCAACTGGATCCGCTCGGCGAGACCCCGTTCCGGGCGCCCTCGGTGTTCGGCTACTTCCGCCCCGGCTACGTCCCGCCCACCCCGGCCTTTGCGCCGCGCAAGGCCACGGCGCCCGAATTCCAGATCCTCGACGAGAACAGCGTGGCGGCGTGGGTGAACCTGGCCGGAGCGATGGGCGCCGGAGGACTCGGCTGGGTCGACAACGCCCCCGAGGTTCCGGGCAACCACAGCCACCTGCTGAACGTGCTGACCAATGCCGGCGTCAGCGGCCTGCTCGACGAGATCGACGTGCTGCTGCTGGGCGGACGCATGTCGGCCGATCTGCGCAGGATCCTGACCGAGGCGGTGGTCGGCATCGAGGACGCCAGCACGCGCGGCGACCCCGACCGCGTCCGTCTGGCCGTCTTCCTGACCCTGGCCTCGCCCGAATTCCGGATCCAACGCTGACACCCGCCATGAACGCCTCGCGCCGCCACTTCCTGCGCCAGTCCTGCGGACTGGCCGCCACCGCCGGGCCGCTGCTGCCCGGATTCGACACGCCGCTGGCCATGGGGCTGGCCGGCATCGGTGCCCTCGCCGCCGGACAGGCGGCCGCCGCCGACACCAGCGGCTACCGGGCCCTGGTCTGCCTCTACCTGGCCGGTGGCAACGATGCCCACAACTGGATCGTGCCCACCGACAGCACCAGCCATCTGGAGTACACCCGTGCCCGCGGCCCGCTGGCCTGGCCGGCCCAGCAGCTGCAGGCGCTCGGCAGCACCGGCCAGGCCGCCGGCCGCAGCTTCGGCATGCCGCTGGAACTGGCGCCCATGCGCAAGTGGTACGAGGCCGGCAAGCTGGCCGTGCTGTCCAACGTCGGCGCGCTGGTGCGCCCGCTCACCAAGGCCGAGTACACGGCCGGCGGCTCCGCGGTGCCGCCGAAGCTCTACTCGCACAACGACCAGCAGTCGTTCTGGCAGTCGCTGGCACCGGAAGGTGCCGCGTCGGGCTGGGGCGGACGCATGGGCGACCTGCTGCAGTCGACCAACGCGCAGCCGCTGCTGACCAGCGTCTCCGCGTGCGGCAACGCGGTCTTCCTGACGGGCCATTCGGTGCAGCAATACCAGCTCGGCGAATCGGGCCCGATCCGCATCGAAGCCCTCGGACGCGACCGGATGATGGGGTCCGCGCAGACCGCGGCGCTGCTGCGCCGGGTCGTCCTCGCCGGGGGCAGCGATCCGTTCCAGTCCGACTACGCACGCCTCACACAGCGCTCGCTGGACACCACCGCCCTGCTGAGCACGGCGCTGACCCATGCCGCGGTGCCTGCGCTGCCGACCACGGCGGTCACGCTACCCTCCGGCGGCAGCCTGCGCCTCGACCAGGAAGGGCTGGCCAGACAGTTGCGCATCGTCGCGCAGATGATCGCGGCGGGCACGGGCCTGGGCATGCGCCGCCAGGTTTTCATGGTGTCGGTGGGTGGTTTCGACACCCACGCCAACCAGCGCCGCGACCAGCCCCTGCTCATGGCCCGCGTGGCCCACAGCATGGACTGGTTCCTCACCGCGCTCCAGGGCGCCGGCCTGCTCGACCGTACCACGCTGTTCACCGCCAGCGATTTCGGCCGCACCCTGACCAGCAACGGCCAGGGCAGCGACCACGGCTGGGGCGCGCACCACTTCATCGCGGGTGGCGCGGTCAAGGGACGCCAGATCTACGGCCACTTCCCCATCACGGCACTGGGCACGGCCACGGACGTCGACAACGGCCGCCTGCTGCCCACGGTCTCGGTGACGGAGTACGCGGCCACGCTCGGCCGCTGGATGGGCTTGAGCCGCAGCGAGCTGGGCACGGTGCTGCCCAACCTGGGCAACTTCTCCGTGCCGGACCTGGGCTTCCTGGCCTGAACTCAGGTGCCCTTCGACACCGTGATGGTCGGGAACTTGGACGAGTAGTCCTTGGCCTTGTCCGCGACCTTCACCGCGATGCGGCGCGCCACCGTCTTGTAGAGCGCAGCGATCTCGCCGTCCGGCTCGGCCACCACGGTCGGGCAGCCGGCGTCGGTCTGCACGCGGATCGACAGGTTCAGCGGCAGCGCGCCGAGGTACTCGATGTCGTATTCCGCGGCCATCTTCTTGCCGCCGTCGGCCCCGAAGATGTGCTCGGTGTGGCCGCAGTTCGGGCAGCAGTAGACGGCCATGTTCTCGACCACGCCGAGGATGGGCACGCTGACCTTCTCGAACATCTTCAGGCCCTTCTTGGCGTCGAGCAGCGCGATGTCCTGCGGCGTCGTGACGATGACGGCCCCCGTCAGCGGCACCTTCTGCGCCAGCGTCAGCTGGATGTCGCCGGTGCCCGGCGGCATGTCGACGATCAGGTAGTCCAGATCCTTCCAGTTGGTCTGGCGCAGCAGCTGCTCCAGCGCCTGGGTGGCCATCGGGCCGCGCCAGATCATGGCCTGGTCGTTGTCCACCAGGAAGCCGATCGACATCACCTGGATGCCGTGGCCGATCAGCGGCTCCATCGTCTTGCCGTCGTAGCTCTCCGGGCGGGCGCCGGTGATGCCGAGCATCATGGGCTGACTCGGGCCGTAGATGTCGGCGTCGACGATGCCGACCGCTGCACCTTCGGCGGCCAGCGCCAGCGCCAGGTTCACGGCCGTCGTGCTCTTGCCGACGCCGCCCTTGCCGGAAGCCACTGCGATGATGTTCTTCACGCCGGGCAGCAGCTGCACGCCGCGTTGCGCCGAGTGCGCGACGATCTTGCTGGTGACGCTGACGCTGACGTTGGCGACGCCCTCGACCGAGCGGGCTGCGGCGATCAGCGCGCTGCGCAGACCGTCGATCTGGCTGGCCGCGGGATAGCCGAGTTCCACGTCGAACGCGACATCGCTGCCGGTCACGCGCAGGTTCTTCAACTGGCGGGTGGACACGAAGTCACGGCCCGTGTTGGGGTCGATGACAGCCTGGAGGGCTTGCTTGATCGCTGCGTCGTTGATGTTGGACATGATGAGGTCAGAGAAAAACAGCCCGCAGTCTAGCGAACCGCTCTCGCCAGGGTGAAAGGGAAAGTCGCTAGGTGCAAAGCGGTATTCACGCATCGGCCGCGATCTCGCTCCAGACTGGAGCAATCAGCGCCGAATCTCGACCAGCTCGGCCACCGCCTCGACATCCACATCCCCCAGCGGCAGCGCCACGCAGGGCAGGATCCAGCCGCTGGCACGCTCCTCGGCGGTGAGCCCTGGCCAGTCGACGCGGCAGGCGACCTCGCCCGCCACCAGCCGGCACAGACAGGCCCGACACGTCCCGTTGCGGCAGGAACTGCGCAGACGAACCCCTGCCGCCCGCGCCGCCTCCACCAGCGACTGGCCCGGGGCCACGCGCACGCACCAACCCAGCGGCTGCACGGTCAGGACGGGTCGCGGATCGACCGGATCGGGAGGCTGGATCGGATTCATCGCCGCCACGATACCGCGGCGCCCTAAAATTGCCCTCCTTCCCGCGCACTCTGCCAAGACGCCACGACATGACCCGCCAGCTCTTCGTCACCACCGCCCTGCCCTACGCCAACGGCAAGTTCCACATCGGCCACATCATGGAGTACATCCAGGCCGACATCTGGGTGCGGTACCAGCGGATGCAGGGCCACCAGGTCCACTTCGTCGGCGCGGACGACGCCCACGGCGCGCCCATCATGATCGCGGCGGAAAAGGCCGGCATCACCCCTCAGCAGTTCGTCGCCAACATCGCCGCCGGCCGCAAGGAATACCTCGACGGCTTCCACATCAGCTTCGACAACTGGCACTCCACCGACGGCGTCGAGAACCACGAACTCGCGCAGGACATCTACCGCGGCCTGCGCGACAACGGGCTGATCGAGGTCCGCGCCGTCGAGCAGTTCTTCGACCCCGAGAAGGGCATGTTCCTGCCCGACCGCTTCATCAAGGGCGAGTGCCCGAAGTGCGGCGCGAAGGACCAGTACGGCGATTCCTGCGAGAACTGCGGCGCCGTCTACAGCCCGACCGAGCTGGTGCAGCCCTACTCGGCGCTGTCGGGCGCGACGCCGGTGCTGCGGACCAGCGACCACTACTTCTTCAAGCTGAGCGATCCGCGCTGTGTCGAGTTCCTGCAGCAATGGACCACCGAGCCGGGCAAGCTCCAGCCCGAGGTGCTCAACAAGATCAAGGAATGGTTCACCAAGGACGAGGAAGGCAAGGGCGGCCTCGGCGACTGGGACATCTCGCGGGACGCGCCGTATTTCGGCATCGAGATCCCCGACGCGCCGGGCAAGTACTTCTACGTCTGGCTGGACGCGCCGATCGGCTATCTGGCGTCGCTGAAGAACTGGTTCGACAAGGGCGGCCCGGCCGCGAAGTACGGCGACACGCGCAGCTACTTTGACTTCATGGCCGACCCGGCGATCGAGCAGTACCACTTCATCGGCAAGGACATCACCTACTTCCACACGCTGTTCTGGCCCGCGACGCTGCACTTCAGCGGCCGCAAGACACCGGACAACGTCTTCGTCCACGGCTTCCTGACCGTCAACAACGGCGAGAAGATGAGCAAGAGCCGCGGCACCGGCCTGGACCCGCTGAAGTACCTGTCGCTGGGCATGAACGCCGAGTGGCTGCGCTACTACATCGCCGCCAAGCTGAACGCCCACGTCGAGGACATCGACTTCAACCGCGACGATTTCACCGCCCGCGTCAACGCCGACCTGGTGGGCAAGTACATCAACATCGCCAGCCGCGCCGCCGGTTTCATCAGCAAGCGCTTCGGCGGCCAGCTCAGCGGCGACCTGGGCGTCGAGGGCCGCGTGCTGCTCGACACGCTGCGCGCCCACCGCGACACCGTGACCGGGCTGTACGAGACGCGTGAACTCGGCAAGGTGCTGCGCGAGATCATGGCGCTGGCCGACCGCGTCAACGAGTACGTCGACCAGAACAAGCCGTGGGAACTCGCCAAGCAGGCGGGGCAGGACGCCGTGCTGCACGATGTCTGCTCGGTCTGCATCGAGGCGTTCCGGCTGCTGACGATCTACCTCAAGCCCGTGCTGCCGAAGCTGGCTGCGCAGGTCGAAGCCTTCCTGCAGGTCGAGCCGCTGGACTTCCATTCGGCCAGCCGCGCGCTCGGCGCCCACACGATCGGCACCTACCAGCACCTGATGCAGCGCGTCGATCCGAAGCTGCTGGAGGAACTCTTCGCCGCGCCGGAGCCCGAGAAGGTCATCCCTGGCGGCGAGGACATCGCGCCCGAGATCAAGATCGACGACTTCACCAAGGTCGACCTGCGCGTGGCGAAGATCGTCAAGGCCGAGACGGTGGACGGCTCGACCAAGCTGCTGCGCCTGACGCTCGACGCCGGTGAAGGCCGCACCCGCAACGTCTTCTCGGGCATCGCCTCGGTCTACAAGCCGGAGGATCTGGAAGGCAAGCTCACCGTGATGGTCGCCAACCTCGCGCCGCGCAAGATGAAGTTCGGCATCAGCGAAGGCATGGTGCTGGCCGCCAGCGACGCGGATGAAAAGAAGAACCCGGGGATCTTCGTGCTGGAGCCGTTCCCGGGCGCACAGCCAGGGATGCGCATCCGCTGACGACCCGCCGCTGCGCCGCCGGTCAGCGCACCAGCGGCAGCAGCGCCCGGAAGTCCTCGGTGCCCGCACGCTCCAGCCATTCGTAGACCACCATCTCGGTGGTGACGATCTCGGCGCCGTGCTGGCGCAGACGGGCCAGGCCGGCCTCGCGGTTGGCCGGGGTACGGGAGGAACTGGCGTCGGCCACCAGCGCCAGCTCGAAGCCGGCCTGCAGCAGTCCCAGACCGGTCTGCAGCACGCAGATGTGCGTCTCCATGCCGGTCAAGATCACCTGCGGTCGCCCGAAGCTGCGCAGCCGCTCCACGAATCCCGGCTCGCGGGTCGCGCCGAAATGGATCTTCTCGATGACGGTCGCCCCCGCCAGATGCGGCTGCAGGGCCTCGACCGTCGCGCCCAGCCCCTTCGGATAGTGCTCGGTCACGACCACCGGCACGCCCAGACGCTGCGCCGCCAGCAGCAGCCGGCGGTTGTTGTCCACCGCCGCCGCCGCGCCGTCGATCGCGGGCGCCAGCCGCGCCTGCACGTCGACCACCAGCAGCACCGAACGTCTTGCCTCCATCCACATCGCCGTTTCTCCCGAATCTGAAACGTCTATGCTGCGCCGATTCCTCGCCCGGCGCATGCGCGCTTTCTCCCATTCCAGGAGCCCACCCATGTTCAAGAAGCTTGCCTCCGAAGCCCTCGGCCTGAGCGACATCGGGACCATCATCCAGCCGAAGGACTTCGGCAGCGTCGATGCCGACGACTACCTCTTCCACGAGGACGGCGAAAAGATCTTCTTCCTGATCAAATCGAAGAAGGACGAATACTGCTTCACCAACCTGGCGCTGATCCACGTCGACGGCGATTCGGCCGTGTCCTCCAAGCGCACGATCCGCCGCCACGAGTACGCCGACTGCGCCATCGGCACCGTCACGATCGAGACGGCCGGGACCGTGGACATGGACGTGGAGCTGAAGTTCTCGATCGGCGGCACCACGTTCAGCATCGACGTGCGCAAGCAGTTCCTCGAACAGCTCAAGGACGTCTACAAGGCCCTGATCGCCATCAGCCGGCTGCAGGCGCGTGACGAGACCGGCCGCCAGAACGCGCTGAAGGTGCTGGGCGCGATGTCGTCGATGTACAAGATCGGCCAGGCCGGACTCCCCCGCGACCTGCCGGACCAGTTCAACGCCCTGCTCGACAACCTCAACCAGACCGTGCTCGACCGCCACACGCGGCGCGACTTCGGCGAGGTGTTCAGCCGCTACATCCACGCCTGACACCACGCACGACGTCAGCACTTGTAAGCGTCCCGGCACACAACAGGCGCACACTCCAGCGCACGATGCCGGGAAACGGCACCCGTGATCCGATGGAGACTCCCCGCGTGCCGAACTGGTCCATCTTCCTGTCCAAGCCGGCGTGGTTGCAGCGCCTGCACCCGTTCCATCCACGCCTGCTGGACACCCTGCGCGCCGGCTATGGCCGCGAGCGCTTCCTGGCCGACCTGGGTGCGGGCGCGACGGTCGGCATCGTGGCGCTGCCGCTGGCGATGGCGTTTGCGATCGCCTCGGGGGTCAAGCCGGAACAGGGCCTCTACACCGCCATCATCGCGGGCTTCCTGATCTCCGCGCTGGGGGGCTCGGCCGTGCAGATCGGCGGGCCGGCCGGCGCCTTCATCGTCATCATCTACGGGATCATCGAGCGCTACGGCCTGCCGAACCTGCTGATCGCGACCATGCTGGCCGGCGTGCTGCTGTTCGCGATGGGGCTGCTCCGGCTCGGCGGCATGGTGCGCTACATCCCGGTGTCCATCGTCATCGGCTTCACCAACGGCATCGCGGTGCTGATCGCGCTGTCGCAGCTGCGGGACCTGTTCGGCCTGCGGATCGACAAGATGCCGGCCGACTTCTTCGCCCAGATCCGCACGCTCTGGGCCCATGCCGACAGCTTCAACCCCTGGGCGTTCGCGCTGGGCATGGTGTGCCTGGTGGGTCTGTTCGTGTGGATGAAGCTGTTCAAGCCCGGCACGATCCTGCCCACGCAACTGGTCGAGGGACGCAGCGCCCGCGTCATCTCGCGCGTGCCGGGGCCGATCGTCGCGCTGATCTCGCTGACGCTGGTGAGCACGCTGTTCAACCTGCCGGTCGAGACGATCGGCTCGCGCTTCGGCGGCATTCCGCAGGCACTGCCGGCGTTCGAACTACCCGATTTCACCTGGGCCACCGCCAAGCAGCTGCTGATGCCCACGCTGACCATCGCGCTGCTCGGGGCGATCGAGTCGCTGCTGTGCGCCCGGGTGGCCGACAACATGATCGACGCGCCCCGCCACGACCCGAACCAGGAGCTGATGGCGCAGGGCGTGGCCAACTTCGTCGTGCCGCTGTTCGGCGGCATCCCGGCCACCGGCACCATCGCGCGCACCGTCACCAATGTGCGCGCGGGGGCGGTCTCACCCGTGGCCGGCATGGTGCACGCGCTCGCGCTGCTGGCGATCATGCTGGTCGCGGCGCCGCTGGCGATGAACGTGCCGCTGGCGGTGCTGGCCGGCATCCTGCTGTTCGTGGCGTGGAACATGGGCGAGTGGCACGAGTTCGCGCGGCTGCGGCACTTCAAGCTGCCCTACCGCTCGGTGCTGCTCGGCACGTTTTTCCTCACCGTCATCTTCGACCTGACGATCGCGGTGGAGGTCGGGTTGCTGCTGGCCTGCGGCTTCTTCATCTGGCGCATGAGCCAGCTCTTCCAGGTCGAGCGGGTGTCGGCGGACACCGCGCCACCGCCCTCGCCACAGCCCTCGTCTTCGCCTTCGATGGCCTCGGCCAGCGGTGATTTCCAGGACACGCTGCCCCTGGCAGAACCGGGCGTCGAGGTGTTCAGCTTCTACGGCACGCTGTTCTTCGGCGCGGTCGGCAAGGTCGAATCCCTGCCCGATCGCCTGCACGCCGGCACCCGCGTCGTGGTGCTGGAGATGCACCGGCTGATCTCGGTCGACACCTCGGGCGTCGATGCGCTGGTGCAGCTGCACCGGCAGTTGCAGCGCCGTGGCGTGCGGCTGATCGTGGCGGCGCTCAACGAACAGCCCCGCTCGCTGCTGACCCGCTCCGGCTTCGACACGCTGCTGGGCGAACACGGCGTCGCGCCGACGCTCGCGGCCGCCCTCGAAGCCGCGCACCTGTACGTGGATCCGCTCAGCGGGCGTCCGCCGGCAGGCTCCACTCCAGCAGGCTGAGCCAGAGCGCCTGCGTCTCGGTGCGGCGCCAGATCGCGGCGTCGAACACCATCCCGGCCAGTGCGGCCACGGTGTCCGCCGCGCCTGCAGCCTGTGCTTCCGCCCGCAACGTCTGCGCCAGCACCCCCAGCGCCTGGGCCAGCGCCACCCGCTGGGCCGGCGAGGCCAGGTCGTCCGCCACATCGCCCACCAGCGCCAGCACCGGCGCCAGCGCCACGGCCACCTGCCGCGACCACGGCTGCGCCGCATCGACCGGGCGCACCGCCGGCACGTCGCCCTGCGTCACGCCACGCGCCAGCCGGTCGCCGCGCTCGGCCTTGCTGCGGGCATCGAGCCAGAGCCCGAAGGCTTCGGTCCACAGGTAGGCCATCGACAGCAGGCCCGTGGGCGCGCCACGGACCAGCTCGAACTCGATCTCCCACACCGGCAGCGTCTGCCCGCCACCGGCGATCTGCCCGACGTCCAGCGCCAGCTCGACCACCGCGCCATCGGCCTCGACCTCGGCGTGGGTGCGGATGATGTCGGTGGAGAACTGCAGCACCAGATCGGCCGGCGTGCGGCCCGCGCTGTCCAGCAAGGCGAGCAGGGCCGCGCCGGCGGGCGTGCCGGCGTGGCGTTCCAGCGACAGTGCGGGGGCCGCGTCGCCGGAGTCGGTGCCGAGCGGCGCGTTGTGTTCCAGCCGGGTCATCAGGCCGTCGCCGCGGCCCTTGAGGGTCTGCACCCAGCCCTCGCCCTCCTGCCGCAGCCGCAGCGCGAAGGCGGAGCGCGCCAGCAGGCGGTCGCCGGTGTCGAAGTAGCGGGCGCGCAGGCGGGTGGTCGCGCTCGCGGCGTCGCGCAGGGACTCGGACAGCGACGCACGGGATGCGGGGGGAATCTGGAATTTCAGTTCAATCTCTTGCATGGCAGCGCCTGTAAAATCAGGGGTTCACTCTATAGCGTCCGCCCGCTCACACACCATGCCGCTCTTCTGGAAGCACTACAAGTCCGAGACCACCCAGTTCATCGAGAGCCTGAAGCAGCAGGACCCGAAGCTGGAGCAGCGCCAGCGCGAAGGCCGTGCCCTGCTGTGGGACCGCGAGCAGAACCGCAGCGCCCAGGGCGAGTTCAACACCGCCACCGTGCCGCAGCAACCCTACGTCTACCAGACCAAGGCCTGACGTGACCCCGGATCCCGGCACCGCCGCGTCGGACACCGACCCGGCGGAGCTGGCGCTGGCCCGCCTGTACGGCGAGCCGCTGTTCGCGCTGCCGCAGGATCTCTACATCCCGCCCGAGGCGCTGGCCGTCTACCTCGACGCCTTCGAGGGCCCGCTGGACCTGCTGCTCTACCTGATCCGGCGCCAGAACTTCAACATCCTCGACATCCCGATGGCCGAGGTGACGCGCCAGTACCTGGCCTACGTCGACCAGCTGCGCGAACACCACCTCGAACTCGCCGCCGAGTACCTGCTGATGGCGGCGATGCTCATCGAGATCAAGTCGCGCATGCTGCTGCCGCCGCGCCAGGTGGCGGCCGATCAGGAAGCCGCCGATCCGCGGGCCGAGCTGGTGCGGCGCCTGCTGGAGTACGAGCGCATCAAGCTCGGCGCGCTGAAGATCGACCAGCTGCCGCTCGTCGGGCGCGACCTGCTCGCCGCGGCAGTGCACATCGAGCAGGCCCTGGAGCCGCGCCTGCCCGACGTCAGCCCGATCGACCTGCGCAATGCCTGGGCCGACGTGCTCCAGCGCGCCAAGCTGACCCAGCGCCACCACATCGGCCGCGAGGCGCTGTCCGTGCGCGAGCACATGACGCTGGTGCTGCGCGCGCTGCAGGGCCGGCGCTTCGTCGAGTTCCACGAGCTGTTCGACGCCACGCGCGGCGTGCCGGTGCTGGTCGTGACCTTCATCGCCATGCTGGAACTGGCCCGCGAGCGCCTGCTGGAGATCACCCAGGCCGAGGCCTTCGCGCCCATCTACGTGCGGCTGACCTACACCCCGTCCTGAGCGGACCTCGCCCTGCGCCCCCTACACTCCGCTGAAAACCCTTCAGGAGTGTGCAGATGTCCACGATCCAAGCCGGCATTGCGGCCCGCGTCCCCGCCCACGGCCGCTACCTCAGCCTGGCCTTGCGCCCGGACGCCGATGCCGCCGTGCGCACCACCCTGCAGGCCCTGGCCGCCGAAGTCGACGGGCTGCACACCGTCGTCGGGCTGGGCGCCACGCTGGTCGCACGGCTGGACGCCGCCGTGCCCGGCCTGCGCAGCTTCAGCGCGCCGCCGGCCAGCCGGGTCGATCTGCCGGCCACGCCCGCCGAGCTGTGGCTGTGGCTGCGCAGCGAGGACGATCCCGGCGCACTGCTGCAGCGGAGCCGCGCACTGGCCCGCCTGCTGGCGCCCGCCTTCGATGTCACCCACGAACTCGCCGCCTTCCGCCACCAGGACGGCCGCGACCTGACCGGCTACGAGGACGGCACCGAGAACCCCACCGGCCGCGACATGGTCGACACCATCGGCGTGCAGGGCCAGGGGCCGGGGCTGGACGGCGGCAGCTTCGTCGCCGTGCAGCAATGGGAGCATGCGCTGGAGCGCTTCGACCGGTTCGACCGCCCCACGCAGGACCGCATGATCGGCCGCCGCCGCGACGACAACGTCGAACTCGACGACGCACCCCCCAGCGCCCACGTGCAGCGCACCGCGCAGGAGAGCTTCTCCCCGGAAGCCTTTGTCGTGCGGCGCTCGATGCCGTGGATCGAGGGCGCGCGCTGCGGCCTGCACTTCACGGCCTTCGCCACCGGCTTCGACGCCTTCGAGGCCCAGCTCGCCCGCATGGCAGGGGTCGAGGACGGCGTAGTCGACGATCTCTTCCGTTTCAGCCAACCGGTCAGCGGGGCCTACTACTGGTGCCCGCCGGTGCAGGCGGGCCGGCTGGATCTGCGCCGGCTGTTCCAGAACCAAGGGCACCCCCCGGCCTGATCTGCACAAGTGCGGCGTGAATTGCCGTATCCAGCCTTCAATCCAGCCCGGGCAAAGGCATAAGATGTCCGGAGCGAATCTGTCACTTCCGGAGTCTCCCTCCGGTGACCCGCTGACACCACGCTCCCATGACATTGCTTCCACGCCCGGCCGCCGCACTGCTGGCCCTGCTGCTGTCCGCAGCCGGGGGCGCCTCGTCGGCCACATCGGACGAGTTCCTGTACACGGTCCAGCCGGGTGACTCGGTCTGGTCACTCGCGGCGCGCTACCTGCACCAGCAGCACACGTGGCAGGACCTGCGGACGAACAACCAGCTGCGCAGCGACCGGCTGCAACCCGGCCAGGTGCTGCGCATTCCGCTGCCCTGGCTGCGCCTGACAACGCAGGAAGCGCGACTGGCCGCCCTCCGCGGCGACGTCATGCTCAACAGCGGCACCGGCTGGACTGCCGCCCGTGCCGACACCCCCCTGCCCCCGGGCACCTGGCTGCGCACCCCGGTCGACGGCACCGCGACACTGCAGATGCAGGACGGCACGCGGGTGCTGGTCCGCCCGTCCAGCGAGTTGCGCCTGATCCCGCTCGACCGGGCGCAGCAAGAAGCGTGGATCCGGGCACAGTCGGCCAGCAGCCCGGGACCAGCCCCCCGCGCAGGCACCGCGCCCGTGCGCATCGAACTGCTGCGGGGCGGGCTGGAGAGTGCCGTGCAGCCGCAGCCAGACCACAGCCGCTTCGAGATCCGCACGCCTTCGGCCGTGACGACCGTGCGGGGCACCGAATTCCGGGTGTCTGCCGATGCGGACAGCACACGGGCCGAGGTCGTGCATGGCCGGGTCGATTTTGGCAACACGCTCGGCGAGGTGCCCCTGGAGACCGCCACCGGCTCCCGCGCCGACCAGGGTCTGCAGCCGGTGGCCGCCGTGCCGCTGCTGCCGGCACCGGAACTGGAGACCGCCCCGGATCCGCTGTCCACCGAGCAGGTCCGCGCACTGCGCTGGCCGCCGGTGGCCGGTGCCGTGGCCTACCGCGTGCAGTGGTTCGGCGACGATGCCTCGGCCAGCCTGCTCCACGAATCGGTGCAGCCAACCGCCGGACCGGGGGTCCCCGCGCTCGCCGATGGCACCTACCAGCTCCGCGTGCGGGCGATTGATGCCATCGGCCTCGAAGGCTTGCCTGGCGCCCGCACGCTCACGCTCTTCACGCCACCACCGCCGCCGCCGCCACCGCCTCCTGCGCCCCGGACCCCGCAGTTCAGCACCCACTGGCTGGACAACCGCATCGAACTGCGCTGGGCCCCGGTCGATCCGCAAGCGTGTGTGCAGGTGCAGATCGCCGAGGATGGGGCCTTCGAGCGGGTCGTGCTGGATGAGCTGACACCCCGAGAGGGGCTGAACCTGCCTGCGCCGCTTCGGCCCGGGCCTTACCACGTACGCGTTCGAGTGCTGCTGGCCGATGGTGGTCGCAGCGGGTGGTCCGAGCCGCGCGCCTTCGACCTTCGCTCGTCCCAGGAGCCCCCGCCGTGACCCACCCCCCCCCTTTCGCCCGGCAAACCCTGTCGCTCCGGCTGGTGTCTGCCCCCTGGTGGTTCGCGGCCATGCTGACCGCCTTGCTCCTGCTGGGCGCCCGCCCGCTGGTCGACCGGTTCGACCTGGCCGTGCACGATCTGCTGTCCCGCGACGTGATCGAGCCGCTGTCCAGGCCGACGCCACCGGCGGACAGCCTCGTGGTCGCCATCGACGATGCCAGCCTGCAGGCACTCGGCCGCTGGCCCTGGCCGCGCCAGCGCCACGCCGAGCTGATCGACGTGCTGCGCAGCGCCGGCACGCAGGCGGTCGGCTACAACGTGCTGTTCACCGAACCGTCCACGGATCCGGCCGAGGATGCACGGCTGGCCGAAGCGATCGCCGCGCACGGCCAGATCGTGCTGCCCGTCGTGCCGGGCGACCGGCTGGACGGCACGCCGGCGCGCGTGCTGCAGCCCATGCCGGCACTCGCCAAGGTGGCCGCCGCACTCGGTCACGCCGAATCGCCGATCGATCTGGACGGTCAGGTGCGCCGCATCGCGCTGGTCGCCGGCAGCGGCCCGACCGCCTGGGAAGCGCTGCCACTGGCCGTGCAGCGGGTGAGCGCGCCACGCGCCAGCCTGCTCTCCGACACCGATGCCCGTCGCCACGGCACCGATCCGTGGTGGCGCGAGCGGGTGCAGCTCCTGCCCTTCGGCAACCACCCGGTCTCGCAGATCTCCGCCTCCGAACTGCTGCGCGATCCCAGTCTGGTGACCTTGCTGACCGGGCGCGTGGTCTGGGTCGGCGTCACCGCGCAGGGCATCGACCCGATGGTGACCGTTCCCGGTGCACGCGGCAGCATGGCGCTGAGCACCGTGCAGTGGCAGGCGCAGGTGCACCAGGCCATGGACCGCAACCGCATGGTCACCCTGGCCAGCGAACCGGTCGTGCTGGCTGCCAACGTGCTGCCGCTGGTGTTCGCGGCCCTGTTCGGGCGGCGGCTGATGCGGTCGCTGGGCGTGCGGCTCCAGGCCATGCTGTGGCTGCTGCCGCTGCCACTGCTGGTCCAGGGGATCGCGCTGGTCTGGGGCCAGGTCTGGCTGCCGCTGGGAGCGATGGTGCTGGGCTGGACGATCGCGCTGCTGCTCGGCCGGACACTCGAACTGCGCAACACCCGCATCGCCCTGCGCCGCGAGCGCGGTCTGGCCGAGGTCACGCTGCAGGCCATCACCGACGCGGTGATCACGCTCGACCACAGCCGCCGGGTCCGTTACCTCAATGCCAGCGCGGAACGTCTGGCGCTCCCGCACACACCGGACGCTGCACGGAACCAGACCATCGAGTCGGTACTGCGCCTGGAAGCACCCGATGCGCAGATCCTGCTGCAGGCCATTGGCGATTGCCAGACGCAGCACCGGGTCGTGCACATCGAGGTGGCGCTGCACGTCAGGACGAACGATGGCGAACACCTCGTGCAGGCCGTCATCAGCCCGATGGGCCCCGCAGGCGATGCGCGGAGCGGTGTCGTGGTCGTGCTGGCCGACGTCACCGCCACGGCCCGCGCCGAACAGCTGGTCGAGCACGGCAGCACCCACGACGGCCTCACCGGGCTGCCCAACCGCGTGCTGCTGACCGACCTGCTGGCGCACGCCCTCGCCCACGGCCGCCACCAGAGCCAGGCCCTGGCGGTGCTGTTCATCGACCTCGACCGCTTCGGCCGCATCAACGACAGCCTCGGCCAGCGCCAGGGCGACGAGGTGCTGGAAGTCATCGCCGCCCGGCTGCGCCGCGTCTTCCGCGCCCACGACACCATCGCCCGCTGGGGCAGCGACCAGTTCGTCGTGCTGATCGAGGACGTGACCTCGCGCGAAGTCGTGGCCGCGCTCGCCTCGCAGCTCATCGACGTGGTCGCCCGCGACCTGCGCGTGGACGAGGTGTCCATCGCCTGCACCTGCAGCATCGGCATCGCGCTCTCGCCCGATGACGCGCAGACCACCGACGGCCTGCTGACGATGTCCGAGGCCGCCATGATGCGGGCCAAGGCGGCCGGTGGCGGGCGCTTCGAGTTCTACACCTCCGGCATGTCCACGCTGACCCGCGACTGGCTCGCGCTGGAGAACCGGCTGCGCCAGGCGCTCGATGCCGGCGAGTTCGTGCTGCACTACCAGATCCAGACCGACCTGCGCTCCGGGCGCCCGATCGGACTGGAAGCCCTGCTGCGCTGGCGGCAGGAGGACGGCGAGCTGTGGGCACCGGCGCGCTTCCTGTCGATCACCGAGGAAACCGGGCTCATCGTGGCCGTGGGCAACTGGGTGATCCGCGAAGCCACCCAGCAGCTGCGGCGCTGGATCGACGCCGGCGTCACGCCGGTGCCGGTGTCGGTCAACGTCTCGGCCCGCCAGTGCATGGACTCGCACCTGATCGACGTGATCGCCGGAGCGCTGAAGGAGGCGAACGTGCCGGCCTCGCTGCTCAAGGTCGAGATCACCGAGAGCACCGCGATGGCCGACCTCGACCACCTGCGCCAGCTGCTGCTGCAGCTGCGCCAGCTTGGCGTGGCCATCGCGCTGGACGACTTCGGCACCGGCTTCTCCTCGCTGGCCCACCTCAAGCGCTTCCCGGTCGATCAGATCAAGATCGACCCGAGCTTCATCGCCGACATCCACCGCGACCCGAACGGTGCGGCCATCGTGCGCGCGACCATCGCGCTGGCCCATGGGCTGGGGGTGCCGGTGGTGGCGGAGGGCGTCGAGAACGAGGCCCAGATCCGCTTCCTGCGCGAGCACCGCTGCGACATCGTGCAGGGCTACCTCTACGGTCGCCCCGGCAGCCCGGACGCCATCCGGGAGGTGCTCACATCAGCAGATGTTCCCCCGCATTATCTCCACCCAGAATCACATAGTTGACGCGGCGGATGTCCTGCAGCCGGGTGCCCCCGGCGTAGGAGATGGAGCTTTGCAGGTCCTCGCGCATCTCGCGCAGCGTGTCGGCCAGCTGGCCTTTCACCGGCTCCAGGATGCGCTTGCCCTCGACGTGGCGGTACTCGCCCTTGTTGAAGTCGCTGGCCGAGCCGTAGTACTCCTTGTAGAGCTGGCCATCGACCTCGACCGTCTGCCCCGGTGACTCCGCGTGGCCCGCGAACAGCGAGCCGATCATCACCATCGCCGCCCCGAAGCGCACGCTCTTGGCGATGTCGCCGTGGTGGCGGATGCCGCCGTCCGCGATCATCGGCTTGGTCGCCACGCGCGCGCACCACTTCAGCGCCGAGAGCTGCCAGCCGCCGGTGCCGAAGCCGGTCTTCAGCCGCGTGATGCAGACCTTGCCGGGGCCGATGCCGATCTTGGTCGCGTCCGCGCCCCAGGCTTCGAGGTCGATCACCGCCTCGGGCGTGCCGACGTTGCCGGCGATCACGAAGGTGTTCGGCAGCTTGGCCTTGATGTGCTCGATCATGCGGCGCACGCTGTCGGCGTGGCCGTGGGCGATGTCGATGGTGATGTAGTCGGCGCCCACGCCCTCGGCGGCGAGCTGGTCGACCACCGCCATGTCGGCGGGTTTCACGCCCGAGCTGATCGAGACGAACAGTCCCTGCGCCCGCATCGAACGCGCGAAGGCGACGTTGTCCAGGTCAAAGCGGTGCATCACGTAGAAGTAGCCGTTCGCGGCCAGCCAGGCGGCCAGCGGCGCATCCAGCACCGTCTTCATGTTGGCGGGCACGACCGGCAGGTGGAAGCGGCGACCGCCGAACTCCACCGCGGTGTCGCATTCGCTGCGGCTGTCCACGCGGCAGCGGCGGGGCAGGAGCAGCACGTTGTCGTAGTCGAAGATGTCCATGGGGAAAAGGCTCTCGGAGACGCGGGCCGCGGGAGGCAGTGCGGCCACGAAGCTGCGAGCGCTTGACCTGGGACCCGGTCAGCAGACCGGGCCGCAGAATTTGGGCCCGGTGACCGATTCTACGCGGCGTCCAGGCGGTGAAACCCCGGAGTTCATCGGGCGGATTCCCGTGAAATTTGCACGCACGGCAGGTCGGACGTCATTCATTCGACTATGGACTTCCGGCACACGGCGCATTCAACTCGTTTCACTTCCGGCACGCCCTGCCGGAGTCCGTTCCACCTGCTGACCTGCTGCCATGACCTCCTCCGAACAAGCTCCCGCCGCCACGCCCAAGAAGACCTCCAGGACCACCAGCAAGACCGCCGCGACCAAGGCCACGGTCAAACCCAAGCCGGTCGCGCAGTCGCTGCACATCGGCCTGAACGCCGTCAGCCCGGCGCACTACGGCGGCTGGAGCGGCGATCTCGCCGCCTGCGAGGCCGATGCCGCCGACATGCAGGCCATCGCCAAGGCCAAGGGCATGAAGCCGACCGTGCTGCTGACCGCCAAGGCCACCCGTGCGGCGGTGCTGGCCGCCCTGCGCGCCGCCGCCAAGGCCCTCAAGCGGGGTGATTTCTTCTTCCTGACCTACTCCGGCCATGGGGGCCAGGTGGCCGACGTGACCGGCGAGGAGCTCGACCGCAAGGACGAGACCTGGTGCCTCTTCGACAGCCAGCTCATCGACGACGAGCTGTACCTGGAGCTGAGCCGCTTCGCCGCCGGCGTGCGCATCCTCGTGCTCTCGGACAGCTGCCACAGCGGCACCGTGGTGCGCGAGGTCGTGCCCGTGCATGCGGCGAATGGCGCCGGACGGCCGCGCATGATGCCGCCGGCCATCGCGCTGCGCACCTACCGCGACCACCAGGCCTTCTACGACGGCCTGCAGCGCGAGGTCGCCGCACAGGCCGGCAAGGCGGGTGTCATCGACCCGGACAGCGCGCTCGCGCAGGTCGCGGTCGACAGCAGCCGCCTCACCGCGGTGGTCAGCACCTTCGCCCCGGCCGTGATCCTGATCTCGGGCTGCCAGGACAACCAGACCTCGATGGACGGCGACTTCAACGGCGCCTTCACCGGGCGGCTGCTGCAGGTGTGGAACAACGGCGGCTTCACCGGCAACTACACCCAGTTCCGCAACGTGATCGTCGCCGGGCTGCCCGCGACCCAGACGCCGAACCTGTTCGTGCTGGGCAGCGCTGCGGGCTTCCTCACCCAGCGGCCGTTCACGGTCTGACCTGCACGCGCCGGGGGCCGCCATGGAGTTCCGCGCACAACCCGGGACGCCCGCCCTGCCGGCGCTGCTGCGTGCACCGCAGCAGCCAGGTGCGGCCCACCCTGCCGGCGTTGCTGCGGTCGAGGACGACCGCTGGATGCCCCCCGGCTACCTGCGCGCGCACCTGAGCCTGGCGGTCGCCTGCCCGTCCGACGCGCCGCTGCACACCCTCGATCCGGACACCGTGCCGGCGGACGCCCCGGACGGACGCACCCTGCTGGCGCTCGTCCTGGCCGACGGCAGCACCTGGCTCACCACCGCGGCGCGGCTCGGCGCGTGCCTGAACGCGCACCACCCGACCCTCGCCGATGCGAACGGCGTGTGGCGACTGGACCGGCTCACCCTGCCGAACATCCCCCCCGCCGGGCCACGCCCGTCCGACGCACCGCCGAGCCCGGTGATCGCGCAGGTGCACGTGGCCATCGCCGGCGGATTGCCGCCAGAGCTCGACCGTCTGGTCGACGCCATCGGCCACGGGGCGCAGGCCTTGGTGCGCGCCATCGAGGCACCGCTGGCACCGGGTCTCTACCGCTGGGACGGACGGGCGCTCGGTCGGCGTGCCAGCGGCCTGAGCACCGAGCAGCCGATGCTCGTGTTCATCCACGACCTGGGCTCGGACACCGCGGGCAGCTTCGCCGAACTGGCCAGCCGCGACCGCGTGCTCTGGGCCGGGCTGGAGCGCCGCTACAGCGGCGGCATCTGGGCGCTGGAGCACCGCACGCTGTCCGACAGCCCGCTGCGCAATGCGATCGACCTGCTCGACGCCCTGCCCGTGGGCGCCCGGGTCAGCCTCGTGACCCATGGGCGCGGCGGACTGGTGGGCGACCTGCTGTGCCTGCGCGACATCGAGGCGGTGGTCGCGCAGTGTCTGCCCGAGGACGAACCGGCCACCGCCGCACAGCGGGCGCTGATGCACACGCTGGCCAGCCGCCTCGGCGCGCGCCAGCCGGTGGTGCAACGCTATGTCCGCATCGCCAGCCCCGCGGCCGGCTCGCTCTGGCTGGACGAGCACCCGGACCTGTTCCTGTCCCTGCTGCTGGGCCAGGTCGGTCAGGTGCCGCAGATGGCGGGGCGGCCGGTGCACACCGCGCTGCGGCGGGCGGTGATCGAGCTGGTCACGCGGCAGATCGATCTCCGCGAAGTGCCGGGCCTCGAAGCGCTGCTGCCGGCTGCGCCGCTGGCGCGGCTGCTGCTGCGCGCCCGGGTGCAGACCGGCATCGACATGGCCGTGATCGCCGGCGACACCGGAGGCGGCTCGCTGCTGCACCGGCTGGGCGCCTCGCTGAGCGACTGCCTGCGCTTCGACCAGAGCGAACACGACCTGCTGATCGGCACCGACGCGATGCTCGGCGGGGTGGCTGCGGCGGCGGATGCACAGGTGCTGCTCGACCGCGGCCGGCAGGTCGGGCACTGGCGCTACTTCACCAACGACAGCACGCGGCGCGCCACCTGCAACTGGCTCCTCGCAGCACAGCCCCGCGCCGAACCCGGCTGGACCCCGCTGACCGGCACCCCCCTGCCCGAGCCCCCTGCGACCGGCAGCCGCAGCGCGGCGGCGCCCCGCGCACCTGATCGCCGCGAACAGCCGGTCGTGCTGCTGCTGCCCGGGCTGATGGGCTCGCACCTGCGCGGCCCGGACGGGCAGCGGACCTGGTTCGATCCGCAGACGCTGCCGCTGGGCGGACTGCCGTCCATCACCTGGTCCCGGCAGCAGGTCGAGGCCGAGTCGCTGTTCGACGCGGTCCATGCCGATCTGGCCGCGCACCTGGCCGCCACGCACCGCGTCGAGACCTTCCCCTACGACTGGCGCCAGCCCCTCGACGTGCTCGCCGACCGGCTCGGCGAGCGCCTGACCGCCCTGCTGCGCGAGACCGACCGGCCGCTGCGGCTGCTGGCCCACGGGCTGGGCGGGCTGGTGGTGCGGGCCTGCATCCACCGGCGCCGTGCCGTGGTGGACGAACTGATGCAGCGCAACGGCGCCCGCCTCGTCCTGCTCGGCACGCCGCACCACGGCACCCACGCCGCCGTCGAGGCCCTGCTGGGCAAGTCGGCGGCGCTGCGCGGGCTGGTCTGGCGCGACACCGCGCAGCCGATGGACAGCGTGCTCGGCCTGCTGGCCGAGTTCCGCGGACTGCTGCAGCTGCTGCCCCGGCGCGGCTTCGACGAAGAGGACGCGGCCCATGCCGGCAACGCGCACGAACACCCGGATTTCCAGCGTGCCGACACCTGGGCCGCGCTGCGTCGGGCCAACCGGGACCGCTGGTTCGGTGACGGCCGGGGCGCCCTGCCGTCCCAGCGGGCGCTCGATGAAGGCAGCTGGCTCTGGCACCAGACCACCGAGTCGGGCGGCACCCTGCCGCCGGCCTACACCGACCGCACGGTCGCCGTCCACGGCATCGCCCGGCTCACACCCTGCGGCCTGCGCATCGAGAACGGGCGGCTGCAGATGGTCGGCACCACGCGCGGCGACGGCACGGTGACCTGGGCCTCGGGCCACCTCGACGGCATCGGCCGCCACTACTACCTCGCCGCCGAGCACGGGGAACTCACGACCTGCCGCGACGGTTTCCCCGCGCTGACCGAGCTGCTGGAGCGCGGCACCACCCGGCTGCTGCCCGGCACGCCGCCCGTGGCACGGGACGCGACCCCGGACGTCTCGACCCGCTACGACGCCGGCCCGCCCGAAGCGCTCGACACCGCACTGCTGATGCGCGGCCTGTCCGGCGGCACCCGCCGGCCGCGCCGCCCTGCCGTGCAGGCGCCGCGTTTGCCCACCCGGTCGATGACGGTGCAGGTGCGTGCCGGCGACCTGCGCTTCGTCAGCACGCCCCTGATGGTCGGCCACTACGAACACGACCCCATTGCCGGGCCGCAGCTGGTGGTGGACCGCGAACTGCTGGACGGCGCGCTCAGCGAGCGCTACCGCCTCGGGCTCTACGCCGGCCCGCGCGGCAGTGCCACCGTCGTCCTCTCGCCGCCCAACGACACCGAGCGCCGCCGCGGCAGCCTGCGCGGCGCCATCGTGGTCGGCCTCGGGCGCTACGACGGCGCGCTCGGTGCCCGCGAGCTGACAGAGTCGGTGCGCACCGGCGCGCTGCGCTACCTGATGCAGGCGCAGGACGTGCTCGGCAGCGCCGAGCGGGCGCTGTCGCTGAGCACGCTGCTGATCGGCTACAACTCCTCGCTCAACCTGACCGTGGCCGCGTCGGTGGAAGCCCTGGTGCGCGGCGTGCTGGAGGCCAACCAGCGCTTCGCCGAAACCGCCCGGGCGCGGCTGCACATCGAGCGGCTGGAGATCGTCGAGCTGTACATCGACACCGCCATCAGCGCCGTGCACGCGCTGCGGGACCTGTCCGCCACCCTCGCCCGCCAGGCCCGCCTGGCCGACCTCGCGCTGCACTGCCAGACCCGCCTCGTCGAAGGCGACGGCCTGCGCCCGCGGCTGGCCGACACGCGCAGTGCCAGCTACTGGCCGCGCCTGATCGTCACCGACGCCCGGGACGACGACCCCTGCACCCGCAGCACCCCGGTCGCTCCACGGACCGATGCCGACCCACCAGCCCGGGCCGAGCCGGGCCGCCCGCGCATGGCCGACTGCCTGAAGTTCCTCTACGTCGGCCAGCGCGCCCGGGCCGAATCGGTCGTGCAGCAGCGCCAGCCAGGGCTGATCGAGGCCATCGTCCAGCAGCACAACGGCAGCCCGGTCTGGAACGAGCACATCGGCCGGATGCTGTTCCACCTGATGGTGCCGAACGACTTCAAGGACACCGCCCGCCAGCTGGAGCGCATCGTGCTGGTGGTGGACGACACGACCGCCAACGTGCCCTGGGAGCTGCTCTACGCCCCCGACCCGGACGACGAGAAGACCTGCGTGCCGCTGTCGCTGCGCACCCCCGTCGTGCGCCAGCTCGACACCACCCAGTACCGGTCACGGGTGCGCCAGAGCCCGGGCCGCTCGGTGCTGATGATCGGCAACCCGAGCGTGCGCGGCTTTTCCACCGGCTTCCGCGGCCGCGACGGCAGCGCGCTGGCAGATCCGATCGACCTGCCCGGCGCCGAAGCCGAGGCCCGCGCGCTCACCCAGCTGATGGAAGGGCTGGGCCACACGGTCGTGCCGCTGATCGGTCCCGAAGCGGCCACCGCCACGCAGGTCCTCGGCTCGCTGCTCGGACAGCCCTTCCGCTTCGTCCACATCAGCGCCCACGGTGTCCACCAGCTGCAGCACCGGGACGGCGCCCTGCGCTCGGGGGTCGTGCTGTCGGACGGGCTGCTGATCACGGCAGCCGAGATCGAGGCCATGGAAGCCGTGCCGGAGCTGGTGTTCCTGAACTGCTGCCACCTCGGCGTGGTGGTGGGCGGCACACCGCAGGGCAACCGGCTGGCGGCCAGCCTGGCGCAGCACCTGATCGGCATCGGCGTGCGCTGCGTCGTGGTGGCCGGCTGGGCGGTGGACGACGCGCTGGCGGCGCAGTTCGGGCAGGTGTTCTACGAGGCCCTGCTGCGCGACAACCAGCCCTTCGGCGAAGCGGTCTTCCGCGCCCGCAAGGCCCTCTGGGACACGGCGCCGGACAACGTGACCTGGGGCGCCTTCCAGGCCTACGGCGATCCGGCCTGGCAGGCCGAGGCCGGCGGCAGCGAGCGCGGCAACGCCCCGGCGACCGAGACCCCGCCGGCCAGCGTCGAGGAGCTGCTGGACGAGCTGTCGCGCCACAGCGCGCAGGCCTCGCGGCGCATCTGCCTGCTCGACCCCGGCGTGCTGGCGGCGCAGCGCACGCAGCTGGCCACCTACATCGCGCAGCGGGTTCCCCCGGAATGGCAGGACGACCCGGTGATCCTGTCGGCACTCGGCACGACCTGGGCCGAACTCGACGCCCCGGAGCAGGCCTGCCTGGCCTACCGGGCCGCGCTGCAGCGCGAGGATCTGCGCGGCCGGGTGCCGGTGCGCGCCATCGAGCAGCTCGCGCTGATGGAGGCCCGCTGGGGCGAGCGCTCCGGCAACCCCGGTCTGGTCCGGCAGGCCTTGCGGCGCCTGAACGGCGTGCGCCGGGTCATCGGCCTGCACGACCGGACCCGCATGCCCGACAGCCCGGACCACTGCGCCATGGTCGGTGGCAGCCAGGTGCATCTGGCAAGCCTGCATGCGGCCCATGTGCTCCGGCACGCCGACAACCCGGCGCTGATCCGCAAGGACGGGCTGTCCATGCTCAATGCGCTGCAGGCAGCCATCAACGCCTACACGCAGGCAGAGGGCGGACAGGGCACCCGCCCCTTCTCGCCCTTCCACGCCATCAACCGGCTGTCGCTCGACGCCATCACGCCGTGGGAGAACGAAGAGGAGCGCATGGCCGCCCGGCGTCTGGCGACCGAGGCCGGCGAGGTCGCCGAGCGGCAGTTCGGAACCCGCGACAACTTCTGGAACGCGGTGATGGTGCCGGAGGCGCGGCTGGCCGAGGTGCTGCTGGATGGCGAACTCGGCAGGCCCGACACCCCCGTGCGGGACGATCTGCGGCGCGCCTACCAGGAGGCGCTGTCGAACCTGACCGTCAAGCCACGGCAGATCGACGCGGTGATGGCACGCCTGCGCACGCTGTCCTGCCTGTTCGATGCCATGGTGCTTTTCGACGCTGGCGGCAGCGCGGACGCACAGGTCCTGCGCCACTGGTGGACGGCCGAGCACCTGCTGACGCTGTGCGAGGGGCTGCTCCCCGGCAGCCAGCCGCGCCGCGACCGCCCCCCGCGACCACCACGCCCGCTCAGGCCGCCACCCGTTCCCGCTCCGCCGGCGCATTGACCCGCCGGTCCGGCACGCCCGGCGGCAGCTGCGCCGGAAACACCCGCCGCTCGCGCCGCTGCTCGTCGAGCAGCGCCTTCGCCTGGGCCACCCAGTTCTCGCGGTAGATGCGGCGACCGAAGCGCGGCAGGTGGCCCGCCACCCACTGCTGCTCGTCCGCCTTCCAGCCCGCGATCTGCCACAGGTACCAGACCCCGCAGCGGTTGAGCCAGACCTGGTTGGACGGGCCGACCCCCTTGATGCGCTGCAGGTTGTCGGGTGCAGGGCTGTCGGGCTGCCGCTCGAACGGCCGGGGCTCGCGCCCGCCGGACGGGCTCGCCTGCCCTGGCAACACCACATTGGCCGCCGGCACGGCCGTGGTGAAGGTGGTCAGCGCGGCTTGCGCGACCGGGCGCATCAGCGGCAGGCGGACCGGCTCGCGCGGCAGGCCCTGGCGCAACTCCTCCAGCTGGCGCTGCCCGATCGCCATCTGCTGCTCCAGCACATTGGCCCGGTGCTGCAGCGCGGCCTGCGCCGTGTCGGACTGGTCGAGCAGGTCCAGCAGCTTGCTCACCTCGTCCCGCAAGGCATCGCGCGCCTGGCAGACCTGCCGGTGCGCCTCGGCGTCCACCTGCAGGGCCTGGCGCTCGGGGGCCGGTTTCATCTGGGCGACCAGCAGGTCGGCACGGACCGCCGCCAGCAACTCGCTCAGCTCGTCGCACTGCACCCGCAGCGCCTGCACTTCGCGCCGGTGCGCCGCCCGCTCCCCACCCATCTGCCGCTCCAGCGCGAGCATCTGCTGGCACAGGGCCTGCTCGGCCTGGCAGTGGCCGGCGCGGGCGCCGTCCATCTCGCGGCGCAACCGCTCGATCGTCTGCAGACCCTCGTCGCGGGCCTCGGTCAGCGCCCGCAGGGCCTGGTCCGCCCGCACGGCGTCGTCCCGCAGCCAGGCCACCTCGGCGTCCAGGCTGTCGCGGTCCGCCTGGCTGCGCGCCAGCGCCTGCAGCGCCTCGTCGCAGGACTGGCCCAGCACCTGCACACGCGCCAGCGCATCGAGCCGGTCCGTCTCCGCCGCTTCCGACTGCTGCATGTGCTCCTCCAGCCAGCGGTCCTGCTCGGCCCAGCAGCGGCGATGCACGGCATCGATCTCGGCCAGCCGTGCCTGTCGTTCGCGCAGTGCCTGGAACAGCTGACCCAGCACCAGTCCGGTCAGACCCGCCAGCAACAGGTTCAACCACCACACCTGACCGATCACACCCATGGAACACCTCCTTGGCAAGAAAACGAGTTACGTTTTGTAACCACCTGCAATGTGCCTACTATCGTGAAAACCATCACGCTTTTTATGAAGCAAGCCTGATAGCGGCCATTGGAACGTTTTCGTTTCAGCCGGGTCAGACACCCTGTGGTAGCATTTTTTCCATCCCTAGACGCTCCCTCGGTGAACCGACTTTCATGAATCAATTGCGCATCGTGGTCATGGAACCTGGCCCCCTGCTGGCGGAGGATCACGACGCCACCATGCGGCAGCTCGGCCTGATCGACGCCCGCACGGGATTGCCGCACCGGGACCTGCTGCTCGACCGGCTCGGGCAGGCCACCGCGGGCGTGGCGCGCGGCGGATCGGCCTTCGCGCTGATGTACATCGGCACCAGTCCGGCCACACCGGCCGTGCAGGGCAGCGCGATGGAGACGGTCATGCAGCAGTTCGCCTGCCAGCTGCACCGCCTCAGCCGGCGCACCGACAGCTTCTCGCGCATGAGCGCCTCCGAGTTCGCGGCACTGCTGCCGGGCAATCCGTCGGTGGCCGGGCTGATGGCCATGGGCCAGAAGATCGCGACCGAGTTCGCCGACCGGGTGCAGGTGCACATCGGCGTGGCGCTGTGTCCGCGGCATGCCGGCGACGCCGACACCCTGCTCATGCAGGCCCGGAGCGCGCTGGAGCAGGCGCGTCTGGCCCAGGTCACCACCGCCCTGTTCGAACCCCGCACGGCCCAGACCCCCTCGGGTTTTGCGCCGATCACGGACAGCGCCGTGCGCTCGGCGTTCCAGCCCGTGCAGGACCTGCGCGACGGCGGCCTCTCCCGCCTGCAGATCTCGACCACGGGGCTCACGCCCGCCCAGGACGACTTCGCCCCCACCGAACTCGGCTCGACCAGCCAGACCAGCCGCAAGGACCTGATGGTCCGGCTGATCGCCGCCACCGACGCCGCACTGCGCCACGCACAACCCTGGCGGCAGCAGGGGCTGGTGCAGCGCCTGTCGCTGCCGCTGCCGGGACGCCTGCTGGACGAGCCGGGACTGGCCTCCGCGCTGCTGGCCCTGCTGGACCGCCACCGCTGGCCGGCGCGCCACTTCATGGTCGAAGCACAGGCCGCCGCCGTCGCCCAGCGCGGTGGTGACGTCATCGAGGCGCTCACGCGGGCTGGCGTGGCACTGGCGCTCGATGACGGTGGCTCCGGGCTGAACCTGCACGTCGCGCTGGCCGGGCTCGATCCGGTGGCGGAATTCAGGTTCGATGCCGCCGCGCTGGGCCTGCTGCCCCGCCCGGAACAGCGCACGGCCGTCGTGCGCTCGATCCTCGCGCTGGCACGGGGCTGGAACGCCCGGGTAGTCGCCGACGGCGTCGATGATCTGGACACGCTGGCTTGGCTGGGCGAACTGGGCTGCGACGGCGCACAGGGTGCCGCCTGCGGCAAGGTGATGCCCGCCGAGCAGGTGCTCGCCTGGTGCGCCGGTCACACGGGGAGCACGCGCGCGCACTCCCCGCCGGTCAGGCGCTGACGGCGTCCGACGGATCCAGACTCGGCTGCGGCCAGTCCGGCGCCGGCCTGCGCGGCGCGGCGCGACCGGCGTTCCAGGCGGCCACGGCGGCCACCAGACGGCCGGCGACCGGCTCGGCCTCCCCGGGACGCGAAGCCAGTGCCCGCACCAGACAGGCACACGCCGCCCCGCTGCCCGCCACGGCCTCGACCTGCGCCAGCTCCAGCAGCCCGCCGATGCCCACCACCGGCACCGGCGACATCGCCGCCCACCAGCGCAGGTTGTGCAGCCCCTGCGGATGCCAGGGCATGTCCTTGGTCGTCGTCGCCCAGACCGGGCCGCAGGCGATGTACGCCGGCGCCAGCGCCGCCGCCCGGCACAGCTCCCAGAGGCTGTGCGAACTCACCCCCAGCCGCAGCCCGCGGACCTGCGCCGACGCCAGCTGTGCCCGCCCGTCCGGGCCGAGCGCGAGCACGTCTTCCTGCCCGAGGTGCAGCGCGATCTCGGCCGGGTCGATGGTGCCGGCCTCGATCGCGTCGAGCACCAGCGCGTGGTGGTCATTGACGACGATCACGGGACGCGCCGCCGTGGGCATGGCCGCGGCCTGCGCCAGCGTGCGGTCGATCTGGGCACGGACTTCGGCAGCAAACGCCCGGTCGTCCAGCGCCGGGTGCGACGCCCGCTTGATGCGCAGCTGCAGCGCGCACAGCGCCGGTTCGGCCGCCGCCAGCAGCGGTGTGGCCTGGTCCGCGGCGTCCACGATCGCGTACAGGCCGGCGGGCCACGGCAACGCCGGCCTGCTGGTGCCGGACACCGGCGAGTCGTCGCAGCTCAGGCGCGGCAACCAGCGCGGATCCGCTGCAAAGCCAGCGTCGAACCCGACCGGCCCGACCCCCTGCCCCGCCGCGTGGCCGACTGCCAGCCCCGCCGTCGTCGCCATCTTGGCCAGCACCAGCGCGTCGGCCGTGACAAAGCCGCGCGCCATCGCCGACGCCGCGGTGGTGGCGAAGGTGCAGCCCGTGCCATGCGTGTGCCGCACGTCGAGCCGCGGCAGCGCCAGCCAGCCGCGGGCGTGCGGCGTGTCGAGCCAGTCGAGCGCATCGGCGCCATCCGGGCTGTCGCCGCCGGTGATGCAGACCGCCTCCGCACCCAGCGCGCGCAATGCGGCGGCTTGTGCGGGCACGTCGGCGAGCGACTGGGCTTCCGGCTGACCGAGCAGCCGCGCCGCCTCGCGCCGGTTCGGCGTGACGAGGTCGGCGCGTGGCAGCAGGTGCGTGCGGTAAGCGTCGATCAGCGCGGCGTCCGCGAAGGCTGCGCCGCCCGCGCTCGCGCCGAGCACCGGGTCGATCACCAGCCGCACGCGCGGTCCGCCGTCCGCGTCAAGCCGGTCCAGCCAGCGCGCCAGCAAGGCCACGCCGTCAACGCTGCCGATCAGGCCCGTCTTGATGACCGCTGGGCGCAGATCCTCGGCCAGCGCCGCGAACTGCGCCTCCAGCACCTCGGGCGCCACCGGCACGACCCGCTGCACGCCGAGCGAGTTCTGCGCCGTGACGGCCGCGACCACCGGGCAGAGGTGGACCGCGCAGCCCTCGGCGGCACGCGCATCGGCGCTCAGGCCGGCGCCGCCGCCGCTGTCGTTGCCGGCGACGCTCCAGAGGACCGGACGGTGCATGGCGCCGCTCACAGCAGGAACGGCCGACCGCCGACCGGCGTCGTCGCCACCGCCATCGACTGCGGCGCCATCACGCCCGCCTCGAAGCCGAGCCGCCCCGCCTGTACCGCCTGCCCGAAGGCCGCCGCCATCCGCACCGGCTCGCGCGCCTGCGACACCGCCGAGTTCAGCAGCACCGCGTCATAGCCCAGCTCCATCGCCTGCACCGCGTGCGCGGGTGAGCCGATGCCGGCGTCCACCACCATCGGCACGTCCGGCCAGCGCTCCCGCAGCGTGCGCAGCGCCCACGGATTGATCAGCCCTTGACCGGACCCGATCGGCGCGCCCCACGGCATCAGCACCTCGCAGCCCACGTCGAGCAGGCGCTGGCAGGTGACGAGGTCGTCGGTGCAGTACGGGAAAACCGCAAAGCCGTCGCGGATGAGCTGCTCGGCGGCGGTGACCAGCTCCCACGGGTCGGGCTGCAGCGTCTGCTCGTCACCGACAACTTCGAGCTTGATCCACGGCGTGTCGTACAGCTCGCGCGCCAGGTGCGACAGCTCGATGGCCTCGCGCGCGGTGCGGCAACCGGCGGTGTTCGGCAGCAGCCGCGCGCCGCGTGCGCGCAGGGCGGACTGGATCGCGGCGATGTGGCCGTTGTCGCCCGCGCCCGAGGCACCCGCATGGATGCGGCGCAGACCAACCGTCACCACCTCGGTGCCCGAGGCGACGATGGCCTCGTGCAGCGCCTGGGGCGACGGGTAGCCTGCCGTGCCGAGCAGCAGGCGGCTGTGGAGCGTGACGCCGTAGGCGGTCCACGGGGACGGGGCAAGCTCGGGATGCATGGTGTTCAGCCTCCGACGATGGGTTGGAACAGCGTGACGGTGTCGCCGTCGTCGAGCACGCGCTCGGCGCGGGCGGCACGCGGCACGTGGCGGCCGTTGACGGCAGAGCCGACCGCTTCGGGCGTCAGGTCGCGCTGCGCGATGAGGGCGGCCAGCGTCGTGCCCGTGGGCAGTTCGGTCATCTCGCCATTGAGAAGCACGTGGAGGCTCATGTCAGCTCCTGGGACATCAAGGGCAGCGCCACCTGCTGCAGCGCCTGCTCGATCAGGGCCGGTGCGAGCAGCCAGCCGTGGCGGAACAGGCCATTGATCGCCACCCGCCCCGGCTCGACGGTCAGCTTCGGCGCGTTGTCCGGCAGCGCGGGGCGCAGATTGGTTTCCATGTGATGGATGCGCGCCTCGGCCAGCGCGGGCAGCACGCTGTGCGCCGCCGCCATCAGTTCGACCGCCGAGCGCAGGCTCACCGGCGAGCGGTCCTCGCTCTCGATCTCGCTGGCGCCGATGACGATGCGGTCGTCCGGGCGCGGGACGATGTAGACGCGGTGGCGGGCGTGCAGCAGCCGCAGCGGGCGGGTCAACGGCACGCCGGGTGCGTGCAGCCAGATCACCTCGCCGCGCACGCCCCGCAGCGGTTGCTCCGCAGAGCGCCCGCCCAGGCCGCGCACATCGAACACGAGATCGAACCCGGCCGAGGTGCCGTTATCCAGCGTGATCTGGCCGGGGGCCGTCTGCGTCGCAGTGCGGCCCCAGTGCCACTGCACGTCGCGGGCGAACGCACACAGCGCGGGCAACACCGCTTGCGGCATCACCTGCGCCTCGCCGTCGAGGAACCACGCGTGCAGGCCGGGCAGCAGCGCCGGCTCCAGCTCGGCCAGGCCGGGTCGTGTCAGACGCGTCGGCACGGCCATGCCGGCCGGCGCGGTGGACAGCCGCGACAGCACCCGCTGCGCCGAGCCGAGATCCGGCCCGTGCGCGAGCAGCAGGCTGCCGTGCTGGCGGAAATAGCGCGCCGCGTCGCCCTGCCCGTCGAGCACCGCCAGCCGCTGCGCCACCTCGGCCCACAGCGTGACCGAGCGCAGGCCAAGCGTCGCCACCTCCGGCCCCGCCGCGTCCAGCTCGGCCAGCGGGCTGAGCATCCCGGCGGCCGTGAAGCCGGCCGGACCCAGCCCGTCGCTGCGCGGCTCCGGTCCCGGCGCCGGATCGAAGACCTCGACCCGGTGCCCGGCGTGCGAGAGCTGCCACGCGAGCAACCGCCCCAGCACACCCGCGCCAGCGATGCCGATGTGGGCAGACCCTGTCACGGAGGTCATGCCTTGTGGATCGGGATGTACAGCTCGCCGCCCACCGCCTTGAACTCGGCCGACTTCTCCGCCATGCCCTGCGCCAGCGCCGCCTGCTCGTCCACGCCGAGCTTGTCGGCGTAGTCGCGCACGTCCTGCGTGATCTTCATCGAGCAGAACTTCGGCCCGCACATCGAGCAGAAGTGCGCCTCCTTCGACGAGTCCTTCGGCAGCGTCTCGTCGTGGTAGGACTCGGCGGTTTCCGGGTCGAGGCCGAGGGCGAACTGGTCGCGCCAGCGGAACTCGAAGCGCGCCTTGCTCATCGCGTCGTCGCGGGCCCGCGAGCCGGGGTGGCCCTTGGCGTTGTTGGCGGCGTGGGCGGCGATCTTGTAGGCAATGATCCCCTGCTTCACGTCGTCGCGGTCCGGCAGGCCCAGGTGCTCCTTCGGCGTCACGTAGCACAGCATCGCGGTGCCCATCCAGCCGATCATGGCCGCGCCGATCGCCGAGGCGATGTGGTCGTAGCCGGGCGCGATGTCGATGGTCAGCGGGCCGAGGGTGTAGAACGGCGCCTCGTCGCAGTGCTTGATCTGCTCGTCCATGTTGGCCTGGATCAGGTGCATCGGCACGTGGCCCGGGCCTTCGATCATGGTCTGCACGTCGTGCTTCCACGCGGTCTTGGTCAGCTCGCCCAGCGTGCGCAGTTCGGCGAACTGCGCTTCGTCATTGGCGTCGGCCGACGAACCCGGACGCAGGCCGTCGCCCAGCGAGAAGGTCACGTCGTAGGCCTTCATGATTTCGCAGATCTCGTCGAAGTGCGTGTACAGGAAGTTTTCCTTGTGGTGCGTGATCATCCACTTGGCGAGGATCGAGCCGCCCCGCGAGACGATACCGGTGCGGCGCTTGGTCGTCAGGTGGATGAACGGCAGGCGCACACCCGCGTGGATGGTGAAGTAGTCCACCCCCTGCTCCGCCTGCTCGATCAGCGTGTCGCGGAAGATGTTCCAGGTGAGGTCTTCCGCCACGCCGCCGACCTTCTCCAGCGCCTGGTAGATCGGCACGGTCCCGATCGGCACGGGCGAGTTGCGGATGATCCAGTCGCGCGTCGTGTGGATGTTGCGGCCGGTGGACAGGTCCATCACGGTGTCGCCGCCCCAGCGCATCGACCAGACCAGCTTCTCGACCTCTTCCTCGATCGAGGAGGTCACCGCCGAGTTGCCGATGTTGGCGTTGATCTTCACGAGGAAGTTGCGGCCGATGATCATCGGCTCGACTTCGGGGTGGTTGATGTTGGCGGGGATCACGGCGCGGCCACGGGCCACCTCGTCGCGCACGAACTCCGGCGTGATGATCTCGGGGATGCGGGCGCCCATCGCGTTGCCCTTCAAGCGGGCCTCGCGCTCGGCGTCACCCAGGTATTCGCGCATCCACTCGCGCTTGCCGTTCTCGCGGATGGCGATGTATTCCATCTCCGGCGTGACGATGCCTTGGCGGGCGTAGTGCATCTGCGAGACGTTCTGCCCAGCCTTGGCGCGGCGCGGCGTGCGCTGCAGACCGGCGGCTTCGGCGCGCAGGGCGTTGATGCGGTCGCCGTGCAGGTCTTCGTTCTTGACGCCGTCATCCAGGGCTGCACGCTGGCGGCCGACGTAGGTTTCCGTGTCGCCACGCGCTTCGATCCAGCCGGCGCGCACCGGAGCCAGGCCCTTGCGCACGTCGATCTCGGCGGTCGGGTCGGTGTAGGGGCCGGAGGTGTCGTAGACCGTGACGCGCTCGCCATTGGTCAGCGCGATCTCGCGCATCGGCACCTTGACGCCGGGCAGTGCGCCGTCGACGTAGACCTTGGTGGACGCGGGAAAGGGCTCGCGGGTCAGCGAGAGCAGTGCTTGGAGCTTGTCGGGGGCGTTCATCGGGCAGATCTCCTTCGGTGGGCGCGGAATGGCTACGCTCCGAAGGGTGCCCCGGGCCGGCAATCCGGGAGACGGATGCCTGGTGGTCTGGGTGCGGGCTCTTCTTACGCCGGTACTAACCGGGTCAAGTACAGCGGGTTCGGTCGTTCGACCATCTCAGCACATCGGGCCACAGTCAGTGAAGCACTGCCGGCCCGGGGCACCCCGGAGCGTGGGGCGCATTGTGGTGAGCCGGCGCGGCGGCGTCAAGGCAACCGCCCCGCTGCCGAGTAGGTTGTAATGCGTGACGCCACACTCCGTGCCACCGCAGCGACCCGGTCCCCACCCATGCCATTGCCCCTGACCAGCCCCTCCGGCCCCGCCGCGCCGGGCCATGTCCGCATCGTCGGTCTGGGGGCCTCCGCGGGTGGGCTGGAGGTGCTGGGGCAGTTCCTGAGCCACGTGCCGGCAGCCAGCGGGCTGGCCTATGTCATCGTGCAGCACCTGGACCCGACCCACAAGGCGATGCTGGCCGAGTTGCTGCAGCGGGGCTGCAACCTGCCGGTGCGGGTGGCCGCCGAGGGGATGGCGGTGGAGCCGGACGTGGTCTACGTGATCCCGCCGAACGCGGAACTCACCGTCGCCAGCGACCGGCTGCACCTGGGCACCCCCGCCCAGCCGCGCGGCCTGCGTCTGCCGATCGACGTGCTGTTCAGCTCGCTGGCCCGCGACCAGGGCGAGCGGGCGATCGGCGTGGTGCTCTCGGGCATGGGCTCGGACGGCACCCTCGGCCTGCAGGCGATCCGTTCCCGCGGCGGCCTGACGCTGACCCAGCCGCCCGAGTCGGCGCCGTTCGATTCCATGCCCCGTGCCGCCATCGCCGCCGGCGCAGTCGACATCGTGGCGCTGCCGGCCGAGCTGCCCGCACGCATCCTGCGCATCACGGCCAGCCAGCTCCCCGCGCCACCGCCCGCCGCCGCCCTCTCCGCGGACGACGCGCACCACGACCCCCATCCGCTGACCACCATCCTCGCGATGCTGCGCGAACGCAGCAAGCACGACCTGTCCCTCTACAAGCCCAGCACCCTGAAGCGCCGCATCGATCGGCGCGTGGCGGTGCACGGGCTGGAATCGGTGGCGGAGTACGAACAGTTCCTGCAACGCAATCCGCAGGAACTGGATCTGCTGTTCAAGGAGATGCTGATCGGCGTCACCAGCTTCTTCCGTGATCCGCCCGTCTGGCAGGCGCTGCAGGACACCGTGCTACCCGCCTTGCTCGCCCGCACCGCACCCGGCGCGCAGCTGCGCGCCTGGGTGGTCGGCTGCTCGACCGGAGAAGAGGCGTATTCGCTGGCCATCGCCTTCCGCGAGGCCATGGACACGCTGCCCGACCCCAAGGCGTTCACGCTGCAGATCTTCGCCACCGACCTCAGCAAGGACGCCATCGCGTTCGCCCGCAAGGGGCACTACCCCGCGCGGATCGCCAACGACATCGCGCCCGAGCGGCTGGCCCGCTTCTTCGGCGCGGAGGGCGATGGCTACACCGTCGACAAGTCGCTGCGCGCGGTCGTGCTGTTCGCGCAGCACGACGTGATCCTGGACCCGCCCTTCACGCGGCTCGACCTGCTGTCCTGCCGCAACGTGCTGATCTACTTCAACGCAGCACTGCAGCGGCGGCTGGTGCCGCTGTTTCATTACAGCCTGCGCGCGCAGGGGGTGCTGCTGCTGGGCGGCTCGGAAACCGTCGGCCGCTCGCTGGCACTGTTCACCCCGCTCGACCCCGGTGCGCGCCTCTACCAGCGCAGCGGCCAGCCCCTCCAGCTGGACACGCTGTACTTCCCGGTGCACCGCCACTTCCCGTCGCGCAGCCTTGCGCAGGAGCCGCATGTGTCCCCTTCCTCACCGCCCAACCCCGCCAACCTGCAGGCCATGGCCGAACAGATGCTGCTGCAGCAGTTCTCGCCCCCGGCGGTGCTGGTCAACGACAGCGGCGACATCGTCTACATCAGCGGGCGCACCGGCCAGTACCTCGAACCCGCCGCCGGCAAGGCGAACTGGAACATCCACGTCATGGCCCGCCCCGGCCTGCGCACGCAGATCGCCGCTGCGCTGCGCCAGACGCTGCAGGACAAGCGGCCCGTCGAACTGCACGGACTGCGGCTGGAACACGACCCGCGCCGCACGGTGGATGTGACGGTGCAGTGGATCGACGAGCCGAAGCCGCTGACGGGCATGGTGATGATCGTGTTCCGCGATGCGGCAGAGCTGCCAGCCAGCGGCGTGCGGCGGCGGCGGGCGGCACGGACCGTCGATCCGTCCGCCAGCGACGAACTCGTGCGGCTGCAGGAAGAGATCCGTGTGCTGCGCCAGGAGATGCGTTCCTCGGAGGAGGAGCTGCAGGCCGCCAACGAGGAGCTGCAGTCCACCAACGAGGAACTGCAGTCGGCCAACGAGGAACTGACCACCTCCAAGGAAGAGGCGCAGTCGATGAACGAGGAGCTGCAGACCATCAACAACGAGCTGAACTCCAAGCTCGACGACCTCGCGCTGGCACAGAGCGACATGCAGAACCTGCTCAACAGCACCGACATCGCCACGCTCTTCCTCGACAACGCGCTGAACGTGCGCCGCTACACCGAGCAGGTCACGCGCATCATCCACCTCCGCGAAGGCGACATCGGCCGCCCGCTCAGCGATCTGGCCAGCACCCTCGTCTACCCGGAACTGAACGCCGATGCGCGGGAAACGCTGCGCACGCTGGCGGTGTCCGAGAAGCAGATCGCCACGACGGACGGTCACTGGTTCAGCGTGCGGATCATGCCGTACCGGACCGTGGCCAACGTGATCCAGGGCGTGGTGATCACCCTCGTCGACATCACGGTCGCGAAAGAACTCGAATCCCGGCTGCGCTCGGCGTAGAGTGCTCTCCATGCCCCACCCCACCATCGAATCCGACCGGCAGCAGACCTTGCGCACGCAGGCCGAGTCCCGCCTGACCGGACACTCCGCCCCGACGGGCCGGCAGGCCACCGCCTCGGCGGCGCTCGGCGTGCTGCACCAGCTCGCGTCGTCGCCGGCGACGGCCGCAGACGCACTGGCCCTGCTGCACGAGCTGCAGGTGCACCAGGTGGAGGTCGAGCTGCAGAACGAGGAACTGCACCGCAACCGCACCGAGCTGGAAGCCGACCTGCTGCGCCTGACCCAGTGCCACGACCACGCGCCGGTGGGCTGCTTCACCATCGACCGCGGTCTGGTGCTGTGCGAGGTCAACCGCACCGGCGCACGCCTGCTCGGTGTCGAGCGCGAGGCCTTGCCCGGCCACTCGCTGGAGGCGTTCCTTGCCCCACAGGGCGCCGAGACCTTGCGGGCCCTGCTGGCGCAGGTCGATGCCGGTCAGGGCGTCGATGCCCGCGCGGCCAGCCCGCTGGAGCTGGTCGCACGCGACGGCCAACGCCACCGCGTCGAGGCCTCGGCCGCTGCAGATCCGGCCGGGGGGCGCTACCTGCTGGCCTTGTCCAGCAGCCGCGACCACTCCCTGCGCACCACGCCGTAACACTCGCAGGCGCGGGATTCCAGCCCCGCGCGGTCCAGCACCGCGATGTGCCCGCGGCGGTAGCGGATGCAGCCGGCGAGCTGCAGCTTGCCGGCCGCTTCGGTGATGCTTTCGCGGCGCACACCCAGCAGGCTGGCGATCAGCTCCTGCGTCACCACCAGCTCCCGCTCCGGCACCCGGTCGGCGCTCAGCAGCAGCCAGCGGCTGAGCTGCTGGTCGATCGAGTGGTGGCGGTTGCACACCGCCGTCTGGCAGACCTGCGTCATCAAGGCCTGGGTGTAGCGCAGCAGCGGATCGCGGACCTGGACCACTCGCCCGAACACGGCCTTCAGCACGCTGCGTTCCAGCCGGTAGGCGTACCCGGCGGTCTGCACCATGGCCGAACTGGGCGTCGTGTCGCCGCCCATGAAGAGCGCCATGCCGACCACCCCTTCGTTGCCCACCCCCGCGGTTTCGACCGAGGCGCCGGACTGCGTCACGTAATGCAGCGACACGATCGCCGTGGTGGGGAAATAGGCGTGCAGCAAGGGCCGGCCCGGCCCGTAGACCAGTTGCCCGAGCGGCATCGCCACCAGTTCCAGATGGGACGCCAGCAGGGCGAACACCGCGGCGGGCAACGCGGCGAGCAGGTGGTTCTGTTCCGTGCAGAGGATGGGATCGGACATGGTGACGCCGCTCAGGCGGTGATCTCCACGCCGATGCCGCGGTAGCCGACAAAGCGGCAGGCCTCGCCGAACATCGGCTCGCCGCTGACCCGGAAGCGCTGGACCGCACCACCAGGGTGGACCCGGCTGAAGGTGAAATCCAGAAAGGGCTGGCGCGCGGCGATGGTGTCCCGCAGGGTCTGGCGCTCCAGCGCGTTCCAGCCGTCGCCCCGGGCCGGATCGGCCGCCCCTGCCAGCGGATCGACGGAGATCCCGAGCATCTCCAGCACCGGGCCGGACACCCGCGTGAAGTGGCCGTGTTCGTCCTGCTCCCAGTACCAGTCCGAGGCCAGCTCGGCCAGGCTGCGGAAGCGGGCCTCGCTCTCGCGCAGTTCGGCGGTGCGCTCCGCGACGGTGGCCTCCAGCACCGCGTTGGCGTGCGCCAGATGCCGGTAGAGCAGGCGGACTTCCAGCATGTTCCGGATGCGCGTGCGGACTTCGAGCAGGTCGAAGGGCTTGCTGATGAAGTCCCGCGCGCCGGCCTGCAATGCGCGCAGCTTGTGCCCCGGCTGCGCGGTCAGCACGATCACCGGCATGTAGTCGTCCAGCAGACAGGATTTCAGGCACTCCATCACCTGGAAGCCGTCCATCTCCGGCATCTGCAGGTCCAGCAGGATCAGGTCGAAGGGCTGGTGCCGGTGCAGTGCGCAGACCTCTGCCGGTTGCCGGGTCGCACGGACGCAGGTGTAGCCGCTGTCGGCCAGCAGGCGCTGCAGCAGCAGCACATTGGCCTCCTGGTCATCGACGATGAGGATGCTGGCAGCGCGCAGTTCCGAGTCGGTGATCATCGGGTGCCACGTGGTGCAAGACCGCTGGTGGCATCGGCGGTCGCGGTGTGCCTCTGCAGGGCGGCATCGATCGCCGCCATGAACTCGTCGACCTTGATCGGCTTGGTGAGGTAGTGGAAAAAGCCCACCTCCAGCCCCTTCTCGATGTCCCGCGGCATGGCGTTGGCACTGAGCGCAATCACCGGGATGCCGGCCGTGGCGGGTTCGCGCGCCAGCAGCTTCAGTGCCTGGATGCCGTTGACACCGGGCAGGTTGATGTCCATCAGGATCACGTCAGGCAATGCAGAACGGGCGATCTCGACACCCCGCTGGCCATCGCGCGCGCTCAGCAGGCGGAGGTCTGGCCGACGCGCGATGAGCTGCTCGACCAGCATCAGATTGGCCGGGTTGTCCTCGACACACAGCACCATGCGGACGGGCAGGCCGTCGGGCGCAGGCTCGGACGCGGTCGGCTCGGGCGCCTGAATGCACGCTGCCAGCCCGGGTGCCGCCGTCGTGTTCAGCTCGACCCAGAACACGCTGCCCACGCCCACCGTGCTCTGCACGCCGATCTCGCCGCCCATCAGCTCCACCAGCCGCTTGCTCACCACCAGGCCGATGCCGGTACCTTCGGCCGCGCTGCCCTCCTGCCCGAGGCGGTTGAAGGGCTGGAACAGCTGGGCAAGCTTGTCTGGCGCGAGGCCGGCACCGGTGTCGCGGAAGCTGATGCGCGTGCGGAGGCCAATCTGCTTGCACGACACCTCCACCCCGCCGCCGACACGGTTGTACTTGATGGCATTCGACAGCAGGTTGATGAACACCTGTTTCACCCGCGTGCGGTCGGCCTTGACAAAACAGGGGCAGGCAAACACCGGGAACTGCAGGTGGATGTGGTTGCCATGGGCCTGCGGCTCGATCATGGCTTCGCAGTCGGCCAGCACCTCGGTCAGCGACATCGCCTCCTGGGACAGCGAGAGCTTGCCGGACTCGATCAGCGCCAGGTCGAGGATCTCGTTGATCAGCTCCAGCAGGTACCAGCCGGCCTGCAGGATCTGGTCGATGCTGGCCTTCTGGCTCGGCGTCGGCTTGGGCGTGCCGGACTCCACGAGCTGCGCGAAGCCGAGGATCGCGTTCAGCGGCGAGCGCAGCTCGTGGCTCATGCTCGACAGGAAGTCGGACTTGGCCAGGTTCGCCTGCTCGGCGGCGAACTTGGCGCTCTCCAGCTCCACATTGGTTTCCTGCAAGGCCTGGTCGAGGAACTTGCGCTCGGTGACGTCGCGGGCCGCGGCGAACACGCCCTGCAGCGTGCGGTCGCGGTCGTAGAAGGTGGTGGCGTTGAACGAGACCACGGTTTCCTTGCCGTCGCGGGCGCGGGCGGTGAGTTCGTAGTTGGTGACCTTGTTCTTGTTCAGCACCAGCTTGATGGCCGCCGCCGCCCGCCCCGGGTCGGTGAAGTAGTTCTTGAACGGCGCGCCGATCAGCTCGTCGCGCGTGCAGCCGGTGAGCGCCTCGGTCTGCTTGTTGACGTCGGACAGGATGCCCGAGGGGTCGGTCGTCATCAGCGCGTCCACGTTCGACTCGATCAGCGAGCGCGTGTAGAACTGCTGGTCGCGCAGGCGCTGGTCCAGCTTCTTCTGCTCGGCCTCGACCTGCTTGCGGGCGCTGTTGTCGGTGCCGATCAGCAGATAGCCGATGAGGAGGTCCTCGGCGTCGCGCAGCGCGGTGACCGAGACGACGGCCGGAAACCGGCTGCCGTCCTTGCGGATGTAGCTCAGCTCGTAGATGTCCTCGATGCCGCGTGACGCCTTGAACACCAGCGCCTCGAAGCCGGGCGTGATCGGCGTCGACAGCTCGGCGCTCAGCTCCCGCGCCCGGGAGACCATCTCCAGCGGGTCGGAGATGTCGGCGGGCGTGATCTTGTTCACCACATCGGCCGAGGCGTACCCCAGCATGCGCTCGGCACCGACATTGAAGATCTGGATCACCCCCTTGGTGTCGGTGGCGATGCTGGAAAAATTGGCGCTGTTGAAGATGGCCGCCTGCAGGGCCCCGGTCTTCAGGATGGACGCCTGGCGCTGCACTTCAGCCCGGGCGAGGCCATTTTCGGTATCGGGCATGCAGATTCCTGTGCAAAGCGTGTGACGATTCGGCACGAATCGTCCCGGATACACCGGCAAGGTGTCTGTACGGTGCCGTACATAGCGGACGACAAGTTTCACGAGGAGAAGGCAACTGTGGCGACTGTGGCAACTGGACTGAAGCGACTGGGAGGGGCCGTGCTGGCGGTGCTGGGGCTGCTGGCGCTGGCCTGGGTCGGTGTGCCGCCGCTGCTGAAGTCGCAGATCGAGCAGCACGCCAGCGCGGCGCTCGGCCGTCCGGTGACGGTCGGCCGGATCGACTTCACGCCCTGGACGCTGGAGCTGACTGCCGAGCAGCTCGCCATCGGTGCCGCGCCGGGGGCCGCGTCGGCCGAGCCGCTGCTGACGATCGCCCGGCTCCACGCCAACGCCGACCTGCGCTCGGTGCTGAACCTGGCGCCCGTGCTCACCGCGCTGGAGATCGACCAGCCCGAAGTCCGCCTGACCCGCACCGCCACCGGCCACTACGACATCGACGACCTGATCGCCCGTTTCAGCCAGCCGGCCCCCGTCCCCGCTCCACCCGACGCCGCGCCGGCCCGCTTCGCGCTGCACAACGTGCAGCTGCGTGGCGGCGCGGTGCACTTCACCGACCAGCCGCTGCAGCGCGAGCACCGGCTCACCGGCCTCACGCTGGCGGTGCCCTTCCTGTCCAACCTGCCGGCGGCGATCGACACCGAGGTGACGCCACGGCTGGCCTTCCAGCTCGACGGCACCGCCTTCGACTCCGACGCCAAGGTCCGCCCCTTCGCGGCGCAGCACCCCACGCAGGCGCAGTTCAAGCTCGACGGCTTCGACCTCGCGCCCTGGCTCGGCTACTGGCCCGACGCGCTGCCGGTGAAGCTGCAGCGCGGCAAGGTGTCGAGCGAGATGGCGCTGCACTTCGAGGCGCCACCGGACCAGCCGCCGACCTTGCGCCTGAGCGGCCGCCTGAACGCCGACGACCTCGCCCTGACCGACCGCGCCGGCGCCGCGCTGCTGTCCTGGGGCGCACTGGACGTGGCGCTGCGCGACGTCCAGCCGCTGGCCCGGCGGATCACGCTCGGCGCGGTGACGCTGGACGGCCTGGTGCTCGACGTCACGCGCGACGCCCGCGGGCGGATCAACCTCGTCCAGCTCGGCGACACCCCGCCTGCCCCGACGGAAACTGCGGCCAGCACGCCCGCCACCCCCTGGCACATCGCGCTGGACGCCATCGCCCTGCAGAACACCCGCGTGCGCTGGCACGACGCCGTCCAGCAGCCCGCGGCACAGCTGCTGCTGGACGGCCTGTCGCTGGTCACCGGCCCGGTGCACTGGCCGCTCGACCAGCCGGTCACCGTGCAGGCCGCGACCACGCTGCGCGGCATGGCGGACGGATCGCCCGACCTCGGCCGCCTGCAGCTGCAGGGACAGGCCGACGACCAGGCCGCACAGATCGACCTGCAGCTCGACCAGCTCGCGCTGTCCGCGCTGGCGCCCTACCTGAATACGGTGCTGCAGCCGCGGCTGAGCGGCGCGCTGTCCGCGCAAGGGCAGCTGCGCTGGGCAGCGGCTGCAGGCGACACGCCGATGCAGCTCACGCTCGCGCTGCAGAAGGGCCAGCTCGACACGCTCCGGCTCACCGATCCCGCCGCCGCCGCGAATGCGCCGCCGCTGGCCACCCTGGGCCAATTGCGCGTGGACGACGCCGCGGTCGATGTGGCCGCGCGCACGGTGGTGCTGGGCAAGGTGCAGCTGGTCCAGCCGGACACCCTCCTCGCCCGCGACGCCAAGGGACAGTGGAACGTGGCGCAGTGGCTCGTGCCCGACACCGCGGTGTCGACACCCGGCGCCAAACCCGGCGCAAAACCGGCGGCCCAGGCACCGGAGGCGGCCCCGCCCTGGCAGATCACCCTGAAGGACCTGCAACTGCAGAACGGCCACCTGCGCTATGCCGATGCGCAGGCCGGCACCCGCGCGGTCCAGCTCGACATCACCCAGCTCGCCGCCGGGCTGCAGAACGTCCAGCTCCGCGGCGACCGCACGCTGGCGCCGCTGCGCTGGCAGCTCGGCGGCAACGTCGCGGGCGACCTGCCGCGGGCGCGCCCGGCCAAGGGGGCCACCGCCACACGCACGCTCGACGGCCACGGCGAACTCGCGCTGCAGCCGCTGCAAGTACGCGGTGCGCTGCGCATCGACGGATTCCCGGTCCACGCGGTGGAGCCCTACTTCGGCGACGCGCTCGGGCTGGACCTGCGCCGCGCGCTGTTCGGCTACCAGGGGGAGCTGGCGCTGCAGGAAGCGCCGGCCGGCTGGACGGTCGCGCTGCGCGGCGACGGGCGGATCGGCGATCTGCAGCTCTACACCCGCCGGCACGCGGCCGGCGGCACCACCACGGAAGACGCAGACGCGCTGCTGCGCTGGCAGACGCTGACGCTGCAGGGCCTGGACGTGGCGATCAAGCCCTCGCAGCGCCCGCGGGTGCTGGTGCGCGAGCTGGCGCTGGACAACTTCTTCTCGAAGCTCGTCATCACCGAGGACGGCCGTTTCAACTTGCAGGACGTCGGGGCCAGCCCGGCTGCGGCAGCGTCAGCGCCAGTTGCTGCGGCCTCCGGTGCGGCACCTGCGGCCAGCGCCGCCGTCGCAGCGGCCAGCGCCAGTGCAGGTCCGCCGGTCGATCTCACCATCAGCGCCACGCGCATCAGCCGCGGCACGGTCGATTTCACCGACCGCTTCATCCAGCCCAACTACAGCGCCGACCTGAGCGAGCTGCAGGGCACGCTGGGCGAATTTCGCACCGGCAACCGCGACATGGCCACGCTCGCGCTGCGTGGCAAGGTCCAGCGCACCGGCAGCCTGGACATCAGCGGCCAGATCAACCCGACCGCCCAGCCGCTGGCGCTGGACCTGCGCGCCCGCGCCACCGACCTGGAGCTGACGCCGCTGTCGCCCTATGCCGGCAAGTACGCCGGCTACGGCATCGAGCGCGGCAAGCTGGGCATGGACGTGTCCTACCGCATCGCGCCCGACGGCACGCTCGACGCGAAGAACCAGGTCGTCATCAACCAGCTCGTCTTCGGCGACCGGGTCGAGAGCCCGAGCGCCACGCAGCTGCCGGTGCTGCTGGCGGTGGCGCTGCTGAAGGACCGCAACGGCGTGATCGACCTGAACATCCCCATCAGCGGCTCGGTCAACGACCTGCAGTTCAGCGTCTTCGGGCTGGTGCTGAAGGTGATCGGCAATGTGCTGACCAAGGCCGTCACGGCCCCGTTCTCCTTCCTGTCCGGCGACGGCACGGACGACCTGAGCGCCGTGGCGTTCGAGCCGGGCACCGCCACCCTCACGGCGGAAGGCCGGAGCACCGCCGACAAGGTCGCGCAAGCACTGATCGACCGGCCGGCACTGACCCTGACGCTGCACGGCCTGGCCGACGGCCCGACGGAAACGGACTCCTACCGGGCCGCCGCGCTGGAAAGACGCCTGCTGGCCGCGGCCCTGCGCGAGCGGGCCGAAGCCGGTGTGGCGCCCGACGCCCTGGAGGCCCCGCTGTCCGCCGAGGAGCGCGCACGCCTGCTCCGCACGCTGGTCCGGCAACTGCCCAAGGCGCCGAAGCCGGCACCGGGCAAGGCCGCGGCATCGGCCCCTGCGGCACCCGCCAAGGCCTCCGGCGAGCCGACCGACGCCGAACTGGCGGCAACGCTGGCCGCCGCCATGCCCGTGTCGGCCGACGTCTGGCGCGAACTGGCCGCACAACGCGGCGAGGCGGTGCGCGACGCGCTGCTGGCACGGCAGCTGTCGAACGAGCGGATCTTCCTCGGAGCGCCCAAGGTGGGCCGCGGCGAGGGGGACGCCGCGGCATGGAAACCCTCGGCCGCGATGACGCTGTCGGCCCGCTAGCCGGACGGAGAGGGCCTGCCATGCACGCGTTCCTTGACCTGCTCGCCCGCCCGCTGCGCTGGCTGTTCCAGTGGCTGCTCGCGCTGATCGTCCTGTTCGAGGAGTGGGGCTGGGAGCCGCTGGCGCGCCTGATGGCGCAACTGGCGCAGCTGCCGCTGATCGGCTGGCTGGAACGCCGCATCGCGCGGCTGCCGCCCGCGCTGGCGCTGGGGGTGTTCCTCGCACCGGGGCTGATGCTGCTGCCAGTCAAGCTCGCTGCGCTGGCACTGGTGTCGCACGGCCACGTCCTTGTCGGGCTCTCCTTGACATCCTCCCCGCCCTAAAGGACGGGGATTCCGGCGGGCGCGACCGCTTGCGCGGCCGAGCTTTCGGCGGGTTCCTGCTTCCTCGCGGCTGCGCGTCGTCCCCTCACGGGTCTGGCGCGTCTGACCTCCGCTCCACAGGCTTCGGGCCTTGCGACCCAGACCGCGTGTCCCGCGGCCAATATGTTCTTCGCGGCGTTCAGGTCCGCGTTCTCGCTGTGCCCGCACGCTTCGCACGCGAAGCGGGCTTGCGTCGGCCGATTCTCCTTGGCGGTGTGGCCGCAGGCGCTGCACCGCTGGCTCGTGTACGCCGGCTCCACTGGCACCACTGCGCCACCTCGGGCCGCGGTCTTGTATTCCAGTTGTCGCCGTGCCTCGCCCCACGCCTGATCCAGGATCGAGCGGTTCAGCCCCGCCTTCTGTCGCACCCGCTTTCCTGGCGCGCTGGCCGTGCCCTGGGCGCTGGCGCTCATCGCCGCCACCTTCAGATCCTCGATCGCGATCACCGGATGCTCGTTCGCCCACCGCGTCGTCAGCTTGTGCAGCCAGTCATTGCGCTGCGCCGCGATCCGGGCATGCACCCTGCCCAGTCGGTCAATCGACTTGCGCCGGTTCTTCGAGCCTTTCACCTTGCGCGACACCGATCGCTGAACGCGCTTCAGGTACTTCTGCTGCCGCTTGAGCGCATTCAGCGGTGCCACACACTCGCCGTCTGTCGTCGCGGCGAACAGCTTCACACCGAAGTCGATCCCCAGTGTCGGCACCAGCCCCGCTGCCGGCATCACGTCCGGTTGTTCAACTTGGATCGACACGAACCAGCGGCCCCGCTCCTGCGTCAGCGTGTAGTTCCGAACCGTTCCCTCGACCGGCTGCGACTGACGCATCCGCACCCAGCCGAGTTTCGGTGGCTTCAGCCGCTGGTTGTCCGTGTCGAGCTTGCAGTCCAAAGCCTTCGGGAAGCGAAGTCCCGCATCTTGCCCACGTCCGCGAAACCGGGGATAGCCGCCTTGGCCTTCGAAGAAGCGCCGGTAACTCGCCTCCAGTCGCTTCAAGGTTTGCTGCTGCGCCTGCACAGGCGTCTCGGACAGCCACGCCGTGTCCGGGTCGTTGCGCCACGCCGTCAGCCAGCGGCACATCGCCGCGTAGCCCGAGAACTTCTCGCCCGCCGCCCTCAGCCGCTGCTGCTCGCCGATGGCCCGGTTCCACACCCAGCGGCACGCGCCAGCGAACCGGCGCAAGGCGTGTGCGGTGCCGGGCTTGGGGCGCAACTGGAAGCGGAAGGCTCGAATGGACATGATCGATACTGTATACAAAGCCAGTCAACCATGCCACAGGAAACTCATCCACCAAGCCAACGGCTCGCTGCGCGAGCCTGCGCTCTACCTCCCCGCCCTGAAGGACGGGGCTTCTCGCGCTTTCTGGTGAGCGTCACCTTCCACTGGAAGAAGCAGCCATGCGCCAGCGCCACCAGCAGCGCGAAGCCGACGGTGAAGAGCTGCTGCGCCAGGATCTGCCGCACCATCGACCCCCGCCGCACGAACAGCAGGTGCACCCAGTGCGGCCGCGGCCGGACGATCACGCGCCGTGGCCCATGCGCTCGCCCCGCAGCGCCTGCAGGTGCCAAGCGAAGGCCTCCTGCAGCAGGTGCGGCGTGTGCTTGCCGGGCGACTGGTCGAGCGCGCGGCGGTAGTAGTCGCGCAGCGCGGGCCGGAAATCGGGGTGGGCGCAGCGCTCGATGATGACCTGCGCCCGCTGCTTGGGCGACAGGCCGCGCAGGTCGGCCAGCCCCTGCTCGGTGACGAGGATCTGCACGTCGTGCTCGGTGTGGTCGACGTGCGGCGTCATCGGCACGATGCAGGAGATCAGGCCGTTCTTGGCGGTGGACGGCGTCATGAAGATCGACAGGTAGGCGTTGCGCGCGAAGTCGCCCGAGCCGCCGATGCCGTTCATGATCTGCGTGCCCATGAGGTGGGTCGAGTTGACGTTGCCGTAGAGGTCCGCCTCGATCATGCCGTTCATCGAGACCACGCCCAGGCGGCGGATCAGCTCGGGGTGGTTGCTGATCTCCTGCGGGCGCAGCAGGATGCGGCGGCGGTAGTCGGCCAGGTTGGCGTTGAAATCGGCCATCGCCGCGTTGCTCAGCGACAGCGCCGTGGCCGAGGCGAAGCCCAGCTTGCCGCAGCGGATCAGGTCGAGCATCCCGTCCTGCAGCACCTCGGTGAAGGCGGTGAGCTGCTCGAACGGGCCGTCCGCCAGCCCGGCCAGCACGGCGTTGGCGATGTTGCCCACGCCCGACTGCAGCGGCAGCAGCTCGGCCGGCAGCCGCCCCTTGCGCACCTCGTGCGAGAGGAACTCCAGGATGTGGCCGGCGATGCGCACGGAGTTGTCATCCGGCGCCGCGAAATTGATGTTGCGGTCCGGCGCGTGCGTCTCGACGACGGCGATCACCTTGTCCAGGTCGCAGCGCAGCGTGGTCTCGCCGATGCGGTCGCCAGGGCGCACGAGCGGGATGGGCTGGCGGTGCGGCGGGAGCTGGGTGCCGTAGTAGATGTCGTGCATCCCGAGCAGCTGCGGGTTCTGCGCGGTGTTGACCTCCAGGATCACCTTGTCCGCCTGCTCCAGCCAGGTCTTGTTGTTGCCGACCGAGGTCGAGGGCACCAGCCGGCCGTCTTCCAGGATGCCCGCCACCTCCACCACCGCCACGTCCAGGTGGCCGAGGAAGCCGAACCAGACGAACTGCGCGACATGCGAGAGGTGGATGTCGATGTACTCCATCTGGCCGGCGTTGATGCGCTGGCGGCACACCGGGTCGGACTGGTAGGGCAGGCGCATCTCGACGCCATCGACGGCGGCGAGCGCGCCGTCCAGCTCCGGCGCGGTGGAGGCGCCCGTCCAGATGCCGACCTTGAACGGCGCCCCGGCCGCGTGCACCGCCTGCATGCGCTGCGCCAGCGCCTTCGGCACCGCCTTGGGATAACCGGCGCCGGTGAAGCCGCTCATGCCGATGTGGTCGTCGGGGCGGATCAGCGCGGCGGCGGCGTCCGCCGACATCAGGCGGCCACGCAGGGCGGGAGGGAGGACGCGGCTCTCGTGGGACATGTCGGCGCAGCAGCAGGAGCTGGAGAAAGTGGAGACAGCCCGGCACTCTAGGCAGCCCGGTCGCCGCCGACAAACGAGCACTTATGATCCGACGGTTAAGTATTGCTTATCCATGATGCGCGACCGCCTCCCTCCCCTGCCCCTGTTCCGCACCTTCGAGGCCGCCGCCCGCCACCTCAGCTTCAAGCAGGCCGCCGACGAGCTGTGCGTCACACCCGCGGCGGTGAGCCAGCAGATCAAGGCGCTGGAGACGCACCTGGGCGTGCCGCTGTTCCTGCGGCTGACGCGGGCGCTGCGGCTGAGCGAACAGGGGGCGGCGATGCTGCCCTCGGTGCAGGCGGCGTTCGGCTGTCTGGACGAGGCGGTGCGCCGCGCCGGCGTGGTGCAGACCGGCGGGCGGCTCACGGTGGTGGCGCCGCCCTCCTTCGCCAGCCACTGGCTGGTGCCGCGCCTGCCGGCGTTCCACGCCGCCCACCCCGAGATCGAGCTGCACCTGGCCAGCCGCGCCGACACGGTGGACTCTGGGGGTGAAGCCGCCGTGCTCGCGGCACTGGACCGCCCGGCGGGCGACGAGGGCTGCGCGATGGCGATCGTCTACGGCGCGGGGCACCACGCCGGCTGCCGGGTGGACGCGCTGCTCGCGCCGGAGCTGGTGCCCGTGTGCGCGCCGGGTCTGGCGACCGCCGCCCGGCCGCTGCACACCCCGGCCGATCTGTGCCGGCAAGTGCTGATCCACAGCGACATCTACGGCAGCACCGGCCGCAGCGGGCAGCCCTGGGGCTGGCCGCAGTGGCTGCAGGCGGCGGGGGTGGACACACCGGTGGCGACGCCGGGGCGGCATTTCTCCGACGCGATGCTGGCGATCGAGGCGGCGCTGGCCGGTCAAGGCGTGGCGCTGGCGGCGCGGCCGATGGTGGCGCCGAGTCTGGCGGCGGGCACGCTGGTGGCGCCGTTTCCGGTGGCGATCCGCTCGCCGTACACCTACTGGCTGGTGGCGCGGGCGGATGTGGCGCGCCGGCCGGCGGCGGTGGCGTTCCGGCAGTGGGTCGTGGCGCAGGCGGCGCTGGACGCCATCAGCCCCTGAACTTGCTGCCGAGCCCCTTCAGCAGCGCGATCGGCCCGAGCCGGGACTGCAGGTTCCACACCGACAGGCGCCGCGTCAGGCTGCGGCCGTCGTACCAGTCCAGCACCGACGCGCTGGCGCCCTCGGGCTCGCGCACGCTGACCAGCGTCGAAGCCTCGGCCGTGGATTCGAAGGCCTGCTGCAGCGCCTCGACGGTGAGCAGCAGGCTCGGCGTGATGTCGGCGTGGGCGGGGTCGTAGCAGGCGTGGCGCTCGATCCAGGTGTCGCCGCAGCGCAGGCGGACCAGGCCGGCGAGTTCGCCGCCGTCGCTGGCGAGCAGCCACACCGCCGCATCGCCGCGCCGGGCCAGCACCGGCAGCCACGCGCGGTAGAAGGCGGCGCGGCGCGGGTCGCTGCCGATGGTCACGCCGCCGCCAGCCTGCACCAGCGCCTGCTCCAGCGCGAGGTAGCGCTCCAGCGCCTCCACGATGTCGTCCGGCCCCTGGGCCACCACCATGCAGGCGCCGGGCTGCTCCAGCTGCAGCCGCTGCTGCATGCGCGCCCACTGCGCCTGCACCGCGTCGCGGCGGGTGGCGACGTGCAGCTCCCAGTCGCCGTCCAGCCGCTGGTAGGGCGCCTCGATGTCGGGCAACGACTCGCTGGAGAACCCCCGCCCCGGCCGCTGCAGCTCGCGCAGCGGCCAGCAGCCCGAGACCAGCTCGCGCAGGTCGAGCACCTGCCACTCCGAGCGCAGCGCGACCAGCTCCTGCCAGAGCACGCTCCAGACGCGGTCCGCGTCCTCCAGCGCCAGCAGGCCGGGCCGGTCGCCCTCCCAGATGCCGATGTGGCGCAGCACCTGCACCGTCATGCCGTAGTGGCGCTCCGGCACCCGCACCAGCGGCAGCACGCCCACCAGCCGCTCCGCCGCGTCGTGCACGGCCATCACCCACAGCGCATGGCCCGGCTCGGCCAGGTGCTGCCACGCGTGGTGGACATAGCCCCAGGTCACGTACAGCCCGTACTCCACCGCCTGGTCCTCCAGCGACTCCCACGCCGACCGCAGCGCCAGCAAGGCGGACTCGTCACGCACGAGGGTGACGGACAGGACGGAGGCACGGGACTCGGGCAGGTTCATGGCGTCGAAGAGCGGGCAACGGGGACGGCCACCGGGCCGGGGTTCGGGCCCCCAGTGTGCAACAGCGTGCCTACAGCGGTCTGAAGGCGCTCCGGCGTGACCAGCGCCGCGGGGATGGCGGGGCCGGCGATCACCTCGACCCGGCTGAACAGCCCGCGCCGCAGCGGCCGGGCCATCGCGCGCCCGCCCTCGATGCGCGAGAAGGTGGAGCCCCACAGGTTGACCAGCGCCACCGGCACGACCGGCGCGGGCTGGCGCTCCAGGATTTTCATGATCCCGCCCTTGAAGGGCTGCAGCGTGCCGTCGCGGGTGATGCTGCCTTCCGGGAAGATGCCGAGCACGTCGCCCTCGGCGAGCACCTTCGCCGCCTCGGCAAAGGCGCGCTCGTAGACCACCGGGTCTTCCTTCTGCGGTGCGACCGGGATCGCCTTGACGAGCCGGAACAGCGCGCCGAGCACGGGCGTGGCGAAGATGCGGTGGTCCATCATGAAGCGGATCGGCCGCGGGCTGGCGGCGGCCAGCACGATCGCGTCGACGAAGCTGACGTGGTTGGCCGCGACGATGGCGGCCCCTTCGGTCGGGATGTGGGCGTCGCCGGTCAGCTTCAGGCGGTAGACGAAGCGCGTCAGCATGAAGGCCAGGAAGCGCAGCAGGTACTCCGGCACCAGCAGGAAGATGTAGCCGGCCACCAGCGCGTTGGCCAGCCCGGTCGCGAGGAACACCTGCGGGATCGTGGCCCCCGCGCCGAGCAGTGCGCCAGCGATCAGCGAGCTGGCGATCATGAACAGCGCGTTGAGGATGTTGTTGGCGGCGATGATGCGGGCGCGGTGGCTCTTCGGAGCGCGCAGCTGGATCAGCGCGTACATCGGCACGCTGTAAAGCCCCGCCGAGCCGGCCAGCAGCGCCAGATCCAGCATCACGCGCCAGTGTGCCGGCTGCGCGAGGAAGGCGCCGAGCGTGTACGACGCAGCACCCTGCGGCAGTGGCAGGCCCGTCGCGGCGAAGTACAGGTCGACCGAGAACACCGTCATCCCGATGGCGCCCAGTGGCACCAGGCCGATCTCGACGTGGCGCTTCGACAGCACCTCGCACAGCAGCGAGCCGGTGCCGATGCCGACCGAGAACACCACCAGCAGCAGCGAGGCGACCTGCTCGTTGCCGTGCAGCACCTCCTTGGCGAAGGCGGGGAACTGGCTCAGGAAGACCGCGCCGAAGAACCACATCCACGAGATGCCCAGCAGCGAGCGGAAGACGACGAGGTTGCCGTGCGCGAGCTTGAGGTTGCGCCAGGTCTCGGTGAAGGGGTTGGGGTTGATCTTCAGCGTCGGATCGGTGGCCGGCGTTGGCGGCACGAACTGCACGACCACCCGCCCCAGCAGCGCCACCGCCACGCAGCCGATCGCCACGGCCCGCGCCCCGCCCTCGGCCATGCCGATCAGCAGGCCGCCCACGACGTTGCCGAGCAGGATGGCGACGAACGTGCCCATCTCCACCATGCCGTTGCCGCCGGTGATCTCGCGCTCGCCGAGGTGCTGCGGCAGGTAGGCGAATTTCACGGGGCCGAACAGCGTCGAGTGCAGCCCCATCAGGAAGACGCAGGCCAGCAGCGTCACGACCCGCACGTTCACCGCGTCCTGCACGAAGGCCCAGGCCGCCAGCCCCATGATGCCGATCTCCAGCGACTTGACGAAGCGCATCAGCAGCGCCTTGTCGAGCTTGTCGGCGAGCTGGCCGCTGGTGGCCGAGAACAGCAGGAAGGGCAGGATGAACAGCGCCCCGATCGCCAGCCCCGCCAGCGACGGCGGCAGCCATTCGACCTGCAGCTGGTAGGTCACCAGCACCGTGAAGGCGAACTTGAACAGGTTGTCGTTGCCGGCGCCGAGGAACTGGGTCCAGAAGAAGGGGGCGAAGCGGCGCTGGCCGAGCAGCGCGAACTGGCTGGTCTGGTCGGGGTGACTCATCGGGAGCGGTCCTCGTCGGGGGGGCGGCGCGCCGGGATGGTGCCGCCGAAAACACTGTAGTCCAAGCGGCGTGACACGGCAGCCGCGGCGTGCCGCGTTCAGCGCACGGTCTGTGGCGCGCCGGCCAGCCCCGCACGCGGCAGGAAGGCGAACACCGAGTCGACGGTGACCGTGTCGATGCGGTCGGAGAAGCGGCGGGCGCTGGGGTGGTCGTCGAAGGCGACGTTGGCGCTGCCGACGCGGGCGCCCAGGCGCTGGCCGGCGCTGAGGTTCAGCGTGGTCGGCTGGTAGCCCTTGAACTGCAGCCAGGCCTGGGCGCGGGAGCGCTCGCAGGCGCTCGGCTCCACCGCGCAGGCCAGCGTCTCCAGCGCCCACTGGTTGCTCTGCTGGTAACGCTGCGCCCACGGGTAGGCGACCATGCTGTAGGGCTTGTGGTGCAGCGTGGCGGCGCGGGTGTTGTCCTGCAGCAGCGGGCGCAGCGCGTCCTGCACGGCCAGGGTCGGGACCACCAGCCCGGCCTCGAAGTCGAACAGGTCGTCGCTGAAGAACTCGGCCAGCCCTTGCCGGTACAGCGCCGACTCGGCCGTGCCGCACTGGTTGAGCTTGTGGACGATGCGCCAGGCCTTGGCGCCCTCGTCGCGGTAGACGTAGCCGAGGTGCGAGTAGCGCACGCCGTAGCGGTCGAGGTTCTGGCCGCGGCGGGCGATGACGGCCAGCGTCGCGCCGCTGCTGTCGAGCCAGCGCGCGGTCTTCGCGGCCAGATCGAGCGCGCTGCGGATCTGCTCGGGGGACGGCGGTTTCTGCTCGCAGTTCCGGCCAGCGTGGGCGGCCGGTGAGGTCAGCACCAGCGGCAGCAGCAGCGCCCAGGGGGCCAGGCGCACGGCGGCGGCGTTCATCGCGTCATCCGTTCGTTGTAGAGCAGCGAGGCACCGATCTCGTTGGGGATGAAACACAGCGCCTTGCCCGCCGCCGACAGGATCCAGCCGGTGCTCAGCGCCGTGACCACCACGGCCGTGCCCGCCGTGACCGAGAGCGCCTCGGCGCCTGCGGCGCTCAGCGTCAGCGCGACGCTGGCGCCGGTCGAGGCCTGTGTCAGCACCCAGACCGTGCCGGCCGCGGCCACCTGCACGCTCGCCACCGTCAGCGCCGCACCGGCCGACAGCACACCCGCTGCCGCAGGAGCCGCCAGGATCGCCAGCGGCACGCCCAGCGACAGCGCGGACAGCGCGCTGGCTTCCGAGCCATCGCGGTGCGCCCAGGCCTGCGTCGGGGCGATCACGACACTGGCGGCCAGCGCCAGCGCAAGAAACTTCTTCATCGCTTTCATGGCGGTTTCCTTGTCGGGTCGGAGGTCGTGGATCAGGCGTCGTCGCGGGCTTCGCGGCGGCCTTGCAGGCGGGCTTCGAGCACATCGGCCTCGTGGGCATCGCGCAGCGTCTTGGCCAGCGTGAACACCGAGGAGATCAGGTAGAGCCAGCTCACCGCGAGGTAGGCCTTCCACACCGGCTGCACGTCCATGCGCCACAGCCCCCACGCCGTCAGGCCCATCGCCAGGAAGAAGCCGCCCCAGACCACGTAGCGCCAGCCGGGGGTGTCGTTGCGGCGCTTGTCGTTGTCGCGGATGAACTTGGACAGGCCGAAGGCCGAGGTCAGGCAGAACAGGTAGCCCATCACCATGAACGCGCGGTCCAGGTCCTGCCCCGGCAGCCAGGCCAGGCCGGTCGCGCACAGCGTCACCGCCAGACCGAAGGAGATCCAGACCTGCATGCGCCAGGCGCGGGTATCGCGGCGCACCAGGCTGGACGAAGCAGCCGGGAAAGACGGGGTGGACACATCGGGGAGCATGGTGAAAAACCTTTCGACTGGCAGTGCGTTGAACACGGAATGGATACTCGGGCAGAGCGCCCCGGGGGGCAACGATAAGCAACGAAATATCAGCCAATGCCTTGATGAGTATCATTTGGCGATACCAGTTTGCAGACCGAGGACCCGCCACGCCATGAGCACCACCGCCGACCTGATCCGCGTCCTCAAGGCCGAGCTGAAGACCGCTGGCCTCACCTACGCCGCGCTGGCCGTGCAGCTCGACATGGCCGAGTCCAGCGTCAAGCGCATGTTCGCGCAGGGCGACATGCCGCTGTCGCGCATCGACGCCATCTGCCGCGTGCTGCGCACCGACTTCGCCGAACTGGCGCGGCGCGTCGCCGAGGACACCCCGCCCCGCATCGAGCTGACCCCCGAGCAGGAGCGCGCCGTGGTCGCCGACCGCAAGCTGCTGCTGGCGGCGATCTGCTGCCTGAGCCAGTGGACCTTCGAGCAGGTGCTGGCCGGCTACGGCTACACCGAGGCCGAGCTGACGGGCTACTTTGCGCAGCTCGACCGGCTCGGCATCATCGAGCTGAAGCCGCACAACCGCTACCGGATGAAGGTGGCCAAGACCTTCCGCTGGCGGCCGCACGGGCCGGTGATGCAGTTCTTCCGCGCCGAGGTGGTGCCGGACTACTTCCGCGGCGGCTTCGACGGCGAAGGCGAGCAGCTCATGCTGGTCCACGGCGAGATCAACACCCGGCTGGCGCAGGTCTTCAATGAACGCCTGGCCCGCATCGCCAGCGACTTCGCGCAGCAGCACCTGGCCGACCAGCGCCTGCCCGAGGACCAGAAGCGCCCGTACACGCTGGTGATCGGCACCCGCTCGTGGCTGTTCGGGCCCTTTCGCGATCTGCGACGCGACACGGGCGGGACACTGCGCCATGGATCCGGGCCTTGAAGGGGCGCATGGCTCCGGGGATTCCCGAGGAATCGGGTTTCCCCTCTCCTGACGATGTGCTGACACCGTGACACTGGCGGCTCGTTGGAACCGGTTCCAACGGTTCCAGCTTCCGGAGTCCCCCTTGTCCGATCACGACCAGAGCCCGCTGCCCCAACGCATCGCCCCGCCGCCCGGATCGGCGATGGCGCGGCCCGATTTCCTGTGGGGCGTGGCAACGGCCTCCTACCAGATCGAGGGCGCCATCGACGCCGATGGCCGCCTGCCCAGCATCTGGGACACCTTCTCCGCCATCCCCGGCAAGACCCTGGGCGGCGACACCGGCGAGCAGGCCTGCGAACACCACGCCCGCTGGGCCGACGACGCCGACCTGATCGCCCACCTGGGCGTCGACGCCTACCGCCTGTCGATCGCCTGGCCACGGGTCATGCACGCCGACGGCACGCCGAACCAGGAAGGCCTCGATTTCTACCGCCGCCTGCTGACGCGGCTCGGCGCGCACGGTATCCAGCGCTACGTCACCCTCTACCACTGGGACCTGCCGCAGCACCTCGAAGACCGCGGCGGCTGGCTCAACCGCGACACCGCCTACCGCTTCGCCGAGTACGCCGCGCTGGTGGCCCGCGAACTGGGCGGGCTGGTCGAAGGCTGGATGACGCTGAACGAGCCGTGGTGCTCGGCCTTCCTGGGCTACGGCAACGGCCACCATGCGCCGGGTCTGGCCGATCCGCGCTACGCGACGCAGGCCATGCACCACCTGCTGCTCGGCCACGGGCTGGGCCTCCAGGCGATCCGCGAACACGACCCGGGCACGCCCGCCGGCATCGTCGCCAACGTCGGCCGCGGCACCTCCGACAGCGCTGACCCGGCCGACCAGGAAGCCGCCCGCCTCTACGAACTCCAGCACAACGACTGGGTGCTGCAGCCGCTGCTGGCCGGCAGCTACCCCGCGGACCTGTGGGACACGCTCTGGCCCGGCAGCGCCCCGCTGGTGCTGCCCGGCGACATGGACCTCATCCGCCAGCCGATGGACTTCCTCGGCATCAACTACTACTTCCGCAGCAACCTGCGCAGCGACGGCGCGCACGGCTTCACCGATGTGCCGCTGGCCGATGTCGAGCGCACGCAGATGGGCTGGGAGGTCTACCCGCAAGGCCTCGAAGACCTGCTGCGCCGCTTCAAGGCGGTCTACCCGAACCTGCCGCCGGTCTACATCACCGAGAACGGCATGGCCAGCGACGACCGCGTCGAGGGCGGCCGCATCGACGACACCCAGCGCCAGTCCTACCTCAAGCGCCACTTCGCCGCGGTCAGCCGCGCGATCGACGCCGGGGTGGACGTGCGCGGCTATTTCGTCTGGTCGCTGATGGACAACTTCGAGTGGGCCTTCGGCTACGAGCGCCGCTTCGGGCTGGTCCACGTCGACTACACAACCCAGGTGCGCACGCTCAAGGACAGTGCGCGCGCCTTCCAGGCCTTCCTGCAACAGCGTCGGGCGACCGCTACCCCAGCCGCCCTTACAACCTGAGGAGACAAGAGCGATGACGATGACCATGAACATCCGCATGAAGCAAGTGGCCGCGGCCGCGCTGATCAGCTTCGGTGCCATCGGCGCCGCGCAGGCCCAGAAGGCCGAAGTCATCCACTGGTGGACCTCGGGTGGCGAAGCCGCCGCCATCAAGGAGTTCGCCACCATGTACACCAAGGCGGGCGGCACCTGGGTCGATACCCCGATCGCCGGCGGCGGCGGCGCGCAGGCCCGCACCGTGATGGCCAACCGCACGATGGGCGGCGACGCCCCGACGGCCGCCCAGTACAACTACGGCAAGCAGTACGAGGAGATCATCAAGGAAGGCCTGCTGAACGACCTCGACGACGTGGCCAAGAAGGGCAACTGGGACAAGCTGCTGCCCGAGAAGATCCGCAACGCCGTGAAGGTCAACGGCAAGTACTTCGCCGTTCCGGTCAACCTGCACAACGAGAACTGGGTCTGGTTCAACAAGGCCGTGCTGGCCAAGGCCGGCGCCAAGGAGCCGACCAACATGGACGAGATGTTCGCGGCCATGGACAAGGTCAAGGCGGCGGGCGGCGTGGTCCCGCTGGCGCTTGGCGGACAGGGCTGGCAGGAAGGCATCACCTTCCGCGGCGTGCTGCTGGCCACCGGCGGACAGGATCTGTACCTGAAGACCTTCAAGGACAAGGACGCCTCGACCCCCGGCTTCCGCAAGGCCGTCGAGACCTTCAAGAAGCTCAAGGGCTACGTCGATCCGGGCTCGCCGGGCCGCGACTGGAACCTGGCCACCGGCATGGTCATCGAGGGCAAGGCCGCCTTCCAGATGATGGGCGACTGGGCCAAGGGCGAGTTCGTCAACGCTGGCAAGACCGCAGGCAAGGAATACGGCTGCTTCATGGCCGGCGGCCCGAAGATGCCCTACGCGATCGGTGGCGACGTGTTCGTGTTCCCGAAGCAGAAGTCGGCGGACTCGGCAGCAGCGCAGAAGAAGCTGGCCGAGATGATGATCTCGCCGGAAGGACAGGTCGCCTTCAACAACAAGAAGGGCTCGATCCCGATCCGCACCGACGTGGACACCAGCAAGATGGACATCTGCGCCCAGGCCGGCGTGCAGGCCATCAAGGAAAACCGCCTGCTGCAGAGCGACAACGAGCTGCTGAGCCCGGATGCCAAGGGCGCCTTCGAGGACGCGGTCAGCAAATACTGGAACTCCAGCCAGTCGGCCGATGACGCCATCAAGTCCATGGCTGTCGCCCTGAAGCGCTGAGCTTGCACCGCGCGGGACCAGGTCCCTGACCCCGCGCGCCCTTTCTCCCCTTTGCGACCGTCCGACCCCCGAGGCCCCAGCCGCCAGGGTCGGGCTGCTGCATGACCAGCGAGAACCGCCATGGCGCGCTCCGCACGACCCAAACGCCTGAACCTGGCCCTGCACGCTGCGCTGCTGCCGCTGGCCATCACGGCGCTTCTCGCCTACGTCGGCTCGGTGATCTGGAGCATCCGGATCTCGCTGTCCTCGTCCAAGCTGTTTCCGCGCAACGACTGGGTCGGCCTGGACCAGTTCCAGCGCCTGTTCGAGACCGACCGCTGGATCGTGTCGCTGCAGCACATGGGCGTGCTGGCGGTGGTCTACATCCTCGGTGTGCTGGTGCTCGGCACGCTGATGGCGATCTTCATCGACCAGCAGGTCCGGGCCGAGAGCTGGTTCCGCACGATCTTCCTCTACCCCTACGCGATGAGCTTCGTGGTCACGGGCCTGATCTGGCAGTGGCTGTTCAACCCGACGCTGGGCCTGCAGAACGCCTTGCGCCTGATGGGCTGGGAGAGCTTCACGCTGGACTGGACGGTGCAGCCGGACATGGTGCTCTACGCGATCGGGCTGGCGATGGTCTGGCAGGGCAGTGGCACGACGATGGCCATCCTGCTGGCCGCACTGCGCGGCGTGGACGAGGAGCAGTGGAAAGCGGCTCGGCTGGAGGGTGTGTCCAAGCCACGCTACTACCTCAGCGTCGTGCTGCCACAACTCGGCCCGGCCTACGCGACGGCCTTCGTGCTGCTGGCCGTGGCGCTGGTGCGCACCTTCGACGTGGTCGCCGTGATGACGAGCGGCGGTCCCGGCGACGCCAGCGAAGTGCCCGCCAAATTCATCATCGACCACCTGTTCGGCCGCAACAACATCGGGCTGGCGTCGGCCGCGTCCGTGGTGATGCTGGTCACCGTGTTCACCGTGCTCGCGCCGCTGCTGTACTGGCGCTCCAAGGTCCAGGCGCGTCAGAACGCCGGCCACTGAGGGTTTATCGACATGAGCACCACTGCTGCTTCCTTGGCCACCCCGACCACGCCACGCGGCCAGCGTCCCCGACGGCCGCTGGTCACGCCCGCCCGCATCGGCATCTACGCCTTCCTGCTGACCACGTCCGCCTTCTTCCTGCTGCCGCTGTACGTGATGGTGGTGACCTCGCTGAAGTCGCCCGAGGAGATCCGCCAGGCGCTGCTGTTCGCCTGGCCCGCCTCGCCGCAGTTCGGCAACTGGAAGGAAGCCTGGTCGAGCGCCTGCATCGCGCTGGCCTGCGAGGGCATCCAGGGCGGCTTCTGGAACTCGATCCGGCTGGTCGTGCCGGCCACCATCCTGTCGGTCTTCCTCGCCGCACTGAACGGCTACGCGCTGAGCTTCTGGCGCTCGCGCTGGGGCGACATCCTGTTCGGCATCATGCTGCTGGGCGCCTTCGTGCCCTTCCAGGTGATGATCTACCCGCTGGTGGCGTGGTTCCGGCTGGGCGGCTTCTACAACACCTACTGGGCCATCCTGCTGGTGCACTGCATCTTCGGCATGCCGGTGCTGACGCTGCTGTTCCGCAACTACTACATCGCCGTGCCGAACGAGCTGTTCAAGGCCGCGCGCATCGACGGCGGCGGTTTCTGGCGCATCTTCTTCCAGCTGATGCTGCCGATGGCCACGCCGATGCTGATCGTGGCGACCATCCTGCAGGTCACGGGCATCTGGAACGACTACCTGTTCGGCCTGATCTTCGCCGGCAAGGACAACTACCCGATGACCGTGCAGCTCAACAACCTGGTCAACACCACGTTCGGCGAGCGCCGCTACCACATCGACATGGCCGCCACCATCCTCACCTCGCTCGTGCCGCTGGCGGTGTATTTCTTCTCCGGTCGCTGGTTCGTGCGGGGCATTGCCGCCGGCGCGGTCAAGGGCTGATCCCAATATTTCACGAGACCCCACCATGGCCAGCGTCCACATCGAGAACCTCGACATCGTCCTCGGCGGCAACACCATCCTGAAAGGGATGAACCTGAATGTCGCCGACGGCGAGTTCCTGGTGCTGCTCGGCCCCTCGGGCTGCGGCAAGTCCACGCTGCTGCACACCATCGCCGGCTTCAACGACGTCGCCGAGGGCAGCATCCGCATCGGCGACCGCGACGTCACCTGGGCCGACCCCAAGGACCGCGAGATCGGCATGGTCTTCCAGTCCTACGCGCTCTACCCGACGATGAACGTCGAGAAGAACATGTCCTTCGGTCTGCGCGTGGCCCGGGTGCCGGCGGCCGAGATCGACAAGCGCGTGGCCAAGGCGGCCGAGATGCTGCACCTGACGGAGCTGCTCAAGCGCCGCCCGGCGCAGCTCTCCGGCGGCCAGCGCCAGCGGGTCGCGATCGGCCGCGCGGTGGTGCGCGACGCCAAGGTCTACCTGTTCGACGAGCCGCTGTCGAACCTCGACGCCAAGCTGCGCGCCGAGCTGCGCCGCGAGCTGAAGCAGCTGCACCACCAGCTCGGCGCCACGATGGTCTACGTCACGCACGACCAGGTCGAGGCGATGACGCTGGCCGACCGCATCGCGGTGATGAAGGCCGGCGTGATCCAGCAGATCGGCTCGCCCGACGAGATCTACACCCGGCCGGTGAACCTGTTCGTGGCGGGCTTCCTCGGCTCGCCGACGATGAACACGCTGCGCGGCAAGCTGGTGACCCGCAGCGGTGGCACCACCTTCGTCGGCGACACGCTGAGCACCGACGTGTCGGCCTATCCGTTTGCCACCCCCGCCACCGATGGCCGCGAGGTGGTCCTCGGGGTGCGGCCGGAGCAGGTCCGCCTGGCCCACACGGTCGGTGACGCCACGCCGCACACCGGCCGCCTCACGCTGATCGAGCCGCTCGGGCCGCAGAAGATCGTCTGGTTCACGGTCGGCGACGTGCTGCTGAGCGCCATCGCCGACGACCAGTGGCAGGGCACGGTCGGCCACGCCATCGCCTTCGGCTTCGACCTGCCGCGCGCCTCGATGTTCGACGCCAAGAGCGAAGCCCGGCTCTGAGCCGACGCCACCACCACAGGACACGCCATGGCCCGTCCCCTGCTCCAGCAGCCCTTGCACGCGGGCTGGCGGTTTCGTGCGGCCGATGCGCGGCTGGGCGACACGGAACAGTTCACCGCGCCCGACGGCTGGCACGCGGCCACGGTCCCCGGCACCGTCTACCAGGACCTGATCGACAGCGGAGCCCTCCCGGACCCGCTGATCGGCCGCCAGGAAACCGCCGTGCAGTGGGTGGCCGAGCGCGACTGGTGCTACCGGCTGGACTTCGACCTCGCCGCCGACGCGCTGCGCGACCAGGTGGCGCTGGTGTTCGAGGGGCTGGACACCTTCGCCCGGGTCTGGCTCGACAGCCAGCCGCTGGCCGAGAGCGACAACATGTTCGTGCCGCTGCGTGTGGACATCACCGCGCGGCTGCCGCACGCCGGGCCGAGCCGGCACACGCTGTGGATCCGCTTCGACAGCGCGCTGCGCCGCGGCCGCGCCCTGGAAGCGCACCACGGCGCCCGTCCGCTGTGGAACGGCGACCCGAGCCGGCTCTACGTCCGCAAGGCGCCCTACCACTACGGCTGGGACTGGGGCCCGACGCTGCTGACCTGCGGGCCGTGGAAGGCGGTCCGGCTGGAGTCGGCCGACCTGCGCATCGCCGAACTCGCCAGCCCGGTGACGCTCGGCGACGATCTGGCCCACGCCCGCATCGACCTGCACACCCGGCTCGACGGTGACCTGCTCGGCAGCATCGCGCTGGAGCACACGCTGCGGGATCCCGCCGGCACGCTGGTCGCCACGCACCGCAGCCCTGCCACCGCGCAGCACACCGCGTCGCTGTCAGTGGACACACCGCAGCTCTGGTGGCCGGCCGGCCACGGCGCACAACCGCTTTACACGCTGTACACCCGGCTGGTGCGCGCCGACGGCACCGTGGTCGACGCACAGCAGCGCCGCCTCGGCCTGCGCCGGCTGCGGCTGGTGCAGGCGCCGGTGGCGGGCGAGTCGGGGCGCAGCTTCGTGTTCGAGGTCAACGGCGTCGAGGTCTTCTGCGGCGGCGCGAACTGGATTCCCGACGACAACCTGCTCAACCGCATCACCCCGGCGCGCTACCGCGAGCGGGTGCAGCAGGCGGTGGACGCACACCTCGTGATGCTGCGCGTCTGGGGCGGCGGCATCTACGAAGACGACGCTTTCTATGACGCCTGCGACGCGCTCGGCGTGCTGGTCTGGCAGGACTTCGTCTTCGCCTGCGGCCTGTACCCGGCGCACCCGGCGTTTGTCGCCAGCGTCGAGGCCGAGGCGCGCGCCGCGATCACCCGGCTGCGCCACCGCACAAGCCTGGCACTCTGGTGCGGCAACAACGAGGACTACATGCTCGCCGAGGCCGTCGGCGCCTACGGACCGGGCGGCGACCTGTCGCGCTTCGAGGCGCGGGCGATCTACGAGCAGGTGCTGCCGACGCTGTGCCACGCGCTCGACCCGGGCCGCCCCTACTGGCCCGGCAGTCCCTACACCGCCAGCACCGGCGCGGAAGCGACCGTGGCCGGCAGCGGCGTGCGCCCGTCACAAGACCCCACCGTCGGCGACCGCCACAGCTGGGAGGTCTGGCACCAGCTCATGCTCCCGTACCAGCGCTACGCCGAGGTCGGTGCGCGCTTTGTCAGCGAGTTCGGGATGCAGTCGCATCCGTCGATGGCGGTGCTGGAGCACGCCATCCCCGCCGAGGCACGTTTTCCCGGCAGCCGCACGCTGCAGTGGCACAACAAGGCGTTTTCCCCGGTCGGCGCGGATGGCCACCGCCGGCTGGCCGTCTACCGCGCCGACACGCTGCGCAGCCCGGACACGCTGGCGGCCGAGGTCTACGCCACGCAGTTCGTGCAGGCCGAGGCGCTGCGCCACGCCTACGAAGCCTTCCGCCGCCGCTGGCAGACCGCTGGCGCGCGGGGCTGCGGCGGCGCGCTGGTCTGGCAGCTCAACGACTGCTGGCCGGTGACCAGCTGGGCCATCGTGGACAGCGCCGGCACGCCCAAGCCGGCCTGGTACGCCATCCGCCGCGCAATGGCGCCGCTGGCCTGTGCCGTGCGGCGCGGGGCGTCGGGCGTGGCCGCCTGGGCGATGCACGCCGGGGCGCAGCCGCTGGCCGTGCAGGCGCGCTGGCAGCTGCACACGGTCGATGGCGACACGGTCGACGACACCCATACCGCGGCGACGCTGCGCGCCAATGCCACCACCGAGCTGGCGCCACCGCCGTCGTGGTCTGCCGAACCGGAACGGCCGCTGATCGCCTCGCTCCAGCTCACCAGTGACACGGGCAGCGCCCAGGGCCACGCCTGGCCCGAGCCCTACCGCTGGCACCGCTTCCCCGATCCCGGGCTGCAGATCGCCACGGACGCGGACGGCTGCGTCACCGTGCAGGCGACCCGGCCCGCCAAGGGCGTCTGGCTGGACCTGCCCGGCACGCCGGGGATGCCGTTCGAGGACAACTTCCTCGATCTGCTGCCCGGCGAGCTGCGGCGCCTGCGGGTGACGGGGGCAGCAACAGCGGCCGATGGGATCATCGCGACCTGTCTCAATACTCTGCAGGACCCTCCGGGGTGACCTGCTCCCCACCGCGATGAGCACCATCAAGGATGTCGCCCGGCTGGCCGGCGTGGGCGTGGCGACGGCTTCGCGCGCCCTGTCCGGCAACGGCTCGGTCTCCGAGGACACCGCACGGCGCGTGCGCGATGCGGCCGCTGCGCTCGACTACCGGCCGTCCAGCACGGCACGGGCGCTGTCGCTGCAGCAATCCAGCGCCATCGGCGTCTATGTCCCCGGCTTCGACGGCCATTTCTATTCCGGCATCGTTGCCACCATCGACGGCGTGCTGCGCTCGGTCGGGCGCCACATGATCGCGGCGAACGGCTGCGGCATCGGCACGACCCGCCAGCTCGACCTCGACGGCATCGACTTCCTGATCGGCCGCGACTGCGACGGCCTGATCGTCGCCTCCAACAGCCTGGACGACGACGATCTGGAGCGGCTGATGGAGCGCGTGCCCACGCTGGTGGCGGTGAACCGCCGGCTCGCCGTGCACCGCGACAACGCCTTCTGCGCCGACCACCATGCCGGGGGACGGCTGGCCGCCCGCGCGCTGCTGGCCCGGGGCCACCGCTGCATCGCCACCGTGCGCGGCCCGCAGGACACGCCCGACAACGAAGCCCGCCTGAACGGCTTCAATGGCGAACTGGCCCGCCACGGCATCACCGTGCGCCCCGAGCACAGCGCCGACGGCGCCTTCGACCTGCCCAGCGGCGATGCGGCCATGCAGCGCCTGCTGGCCGCGGCACCCGGCGGGCGTCCGGCCTTCACCGCCGTGTTCGTGGCCAACGACGTCATGGCGCTGGCCTGCATCAGCCGGCTGGTGCAGGCCGGGCTGCGCGTGCCCGAGGACATCTCCGTGCTCGGCTACGACGACGACGACTTCGCCCCCTACACCTCCCCGCCGCTGACCACGATCCGCATCCCCACGGCCAGCGTCGCCACCAGCGCCTGCCGGCACGTCCTCAACCTCTGCTACGGGCTGGACCTGCCGGTCACGCGCGACTTCCCGCCCGAAGTCGTCTGGCGTGCCTCGGTCGGCCCCGGCCCGCACGCCCCCATGGAATGCCCATGACCACCGCCGCCTCGACCCGCCCCGCTGCCCTGCCGATCGGCATCATCGGCTGCGGCAACATCTTCCCCGCCTACCTGAAGACGCTCTCGCGCTGCCGCCGCGTGCGCATCGTCGCCATCGCGGACGCCAACGCGGATCTCGCCGCCAGTCGCGCCGCCGAACACGGCCTGACTGCGCTGTCGATCGACGACCTGCTCGCCAGCGACGCGCAGATCATCCTCAACCTCACGCCGCCGCAGGCGCACCACGCCGTCGGCCTGCGCGTGCTGAACGCTGGCAAGCACTTCTTCACCGAGAAGCCGCTGGCCGCCACGTTCGAGCAGGGGCTGGAGCTGGTCGAGCTGGCGCGCGCCAGGGGTCTGCGGGTCGGCTGCGCGCCGGACACCTTCCTCGGCGCGGCCGGGCAGGCGCTGCGGGCCCTGGTGGATGCCGGCACGGTCGGCGCCATCCGCCACGGCACGGCGCAGTTCATGAACCACGGCCCCGACCACTGGCACCCGAACCCGGCCTTCTTCTACCAGCCGGGTGGCGGGCCGCTGCACGACGTCGGCGTCTACTACCTGACGCACCTCGTCCACCACCTCGGCCCGGTCGCCAGCCTCACCTCGACCAGCCACACCACGCACAACCCGCGCACCGTGCCGCTCGGCGCCCGCGCAGGCGAGCAGTTGCCGGTGGCGGTGCCGACCCATGTGGTGACGCAGCTCGCCTTCGCCAGCGGCGCCCACCTCGTGCAGACCTCCAGCTTCGACGTCTGGCGCCACACGCACACGCCGATGGAGCTGTACGGCGACGACGGCACCCTGCTCGGCGCCGACCCGAACCAGTTCGGCGGCACCGTGCGCCACAACCGCCAGACCGGCGAGTTCGAACGTGCGCCCGGCGGCCGGCCGTACACCACCAACAGCCGCGGCATCGGCCTGATCGACATGGCGCTGGCCCTGCAGGAAGGCCGCCCGCACCGCTGCAGCGCAGAGATGGCGCTGCACGTCCTCGAAGTGATGGACCGCGCCCTCGACGCCGGCCGAACCGGCCAGCGCATCTCCCTCACCACCCGCTGCGAGCGCCCGGCGCCGCTCGCGGGCAAGTTGTTCTAGGCCCAGGAGCCCCCCATGAAACTCTCCGTCCAGCTCTATTCCCTGCGCGACGCCGGTGACCTCGACACCCAGCTCGCGATGGCACGCGCCGCCGGCTTCAAGTGGGTCGAATCGGTGGCCAGCCACGGCCTGCCGCCCGAGGAGTTCGCCGACAAGGTGGCCGCGCACGGCCTGCGGGTGTCCTCGATGCACGTCAGCATGGCGATGGCCGAACACGACCTGCAGGGCGTGATCGACACCTGCCACGCCACCGACTGCCGCCTGGCCATCGTGCCGTGGCTGCCGATGGGCGAACGCCCGTCCACCGCGATCGGCTGGCAGGCCGTCGGCGCGCGGCTGGCCGCCATCGGCAACAGGCTCAACAACGAAGGCCTGCGGCTGGCGTACCACAACCACGACTTCGAGTTCCACCTCTACAGCGGCCGCACCGCACTGGACTGGATCTTCAGCACCGCCCGGCCGCAGCAGCTGGGCTGGGAAGCCGACCTCGGCTGGGTCGCCCGCGCCGGGCTCGACCCGATGGCCACCATCGCCCCCTACGCCGACCGGCTGGTGGCCATCCACACCAAGGACATCGCCGAGCCGGGCACGGCGCCGGACGAGGACGGCTGGTGTGCGCTGGGCCAGGGCATCGTGCCGTGGCCGGCCCTGCTCGCCGACCTGCAGAAGCGGGCGAGCCTGTTCGTGCTCGAACACGACAAGCCCACGGACCATGCCGCGATGCTGAAGACCAGCTTCGACTTCCTGCACCAGCACCTGATCGCCAACTGAGCCGGAGCACGCCATGCCCACGACTTCCCCGATCCGCGGCCCGGGCGTCTTCCTGGCGCAGTTCGCGGGCGATGCCGCGCCGTACGACACGCTCGACGGCCTGGCCGGCTGGGCGGCAGGCCACGGCTACGCGGGCGTGCAGATCCCGACCTGGGACACCCGCCTGATCGACCTCGCGCTCGCCGCAGACAGCCAGACCTACTGCGACGACCTGTGCAGCCGGCTCGCCGACCACGGCCTGCAGATCACCGAGCTGTCCACCCACCTGCAGGGCCAGCTGGTTGCGGTGCACCCGGCGTACGACGCACCGATGGATGCCTTCGCACCGGAGGCCGTGCGCGGCAAGTACGCCGAGCGCACCGAATGGGCCAAGCGCCAGCTGCATCTGGCCGCAAAAGCCTCGCAGCGCCTCGGCTTGAAGGCGCACGCCACCTTCAGCGGCGCGCTCGCGTGGCCCTATCTGTACCCGTGGCCGCAGCGCCCGGCCGGGCTGATCGAGGCGGCCTTCGACGAACTCGCGGCACGCTGGCGGCCGATCCTCGATGCCTTCGACGAGGCGGGCGTGGACGTCTGCTACGAGGTCCATCCCGGCGAAGACCTCTGCGACGGGGCGAGCTACGAGATGTTCCTGGAGCGTGTCGGCAACCACCCGCGCGCCAACCTGCTGTACGACCCGAGCCACTTCGTGCTGCAGCAGCTCGACTACCTCGCCTACATCGACTGTTACCACGAGCGCATCAAGGCCTTCCACGTCAAGGACGCCGAGTTCCGCCCGACTGGCAAACAAGGTGTCTACGGCGGCTTCCAGTCGTGGAAGGACCGCGCCGGCCGCTTCCGCTCGCTCGGCGACGGGCAGGTGGATTTCCGCGCCATCTTCAGCAAGCTGACCCAGTACGGCTACACCGGCTGGGCGGTGCTGGAGTGGGAGTGCTGCATCAAGCACCCGGAGCAAGGCGCGGCGGAAGGCGCCCCATTCATCCGCGACCACCTGATCCGCGTCGCCGACAAGGCCTTCGACGACTTCGCCGCCAGCGCCACCGACGACGCGACCAACCGCCGCATGCTCGGCCTGGAGCCCCGCGCATGAGCCCGACCGTGGCTCCGCGCCGCCTGCGCCTCGGCATGGTCGGCGGCGGGCAAGGCGCGTTCATCGGCGCCGTGCACCGCATCGCGGCGCGGCTGGATGACGACTGGGTGCTGGTGGCCGGCGCGCTGTCGTCCGACCCGGAACGCGCCCGCGCCAGCGGAGCCGAGCTGCGCCTCGACCCGGAGCGCTGCTACAGCGACTTCCGCGAGATGGCCCGCGCCGAGGCGGAGCGCACCCGCCACGGCGGCGACGGCATCGACGCGGTGGCGATCGTCACGCCGAACCACCTGCACTTCCCCGTCGCCTGCGCCTTCATTGAGGCCGGCATCCACGTCGTCTGCGACAAGCCGCTGACGACCAGCCTCGCCGACGCGCAGCACCTGCAGGCGCTCGTCCGCCAGCACGGCGTGCGGCTGTGCCTGACGCACAACTACACGGGCTATCCGCTGATCCGGGCGGCGCGGGCGCTGGTCGAGGCCGGCGAGCTGGGCGACGTGCGCATCGTGCAGGTCGAATATGCGCAGGACTGGCTCGCCCAGCCGCTCGAAGACTCCGGCCAGAAGCAGGCCGCGTGGCGCACAGACCCCGCGCTGGCCGGCCCGGCAGGCTGCCTCGGCGACATCGGCACGCACGCGGCGCAGCTCGCCGAATTCGTCACCGGCATGGCGCCGCAGCGGATTAGCGCGGAGCTGACCACCTTCGTGCCCGGCCGGCGGGTCGATGACCATGTGCAGGTGCAACTGCGCTACGCCAACGGCGCACGCGGCCTGCTCTGGGCCAGCCAGGTCGCGACCGGCGAGGAGAACCACCTGCGCCTGCGCGTCTACGGCACGAAAGCGGCGCTGCACTGGGACCAGGAATCGCCCAACGCACTGACCTGGCACCCGGCCGGTCAGCCCGCCCAGCGCCTGACCCGCGGCATGGCGTCGCTGCCGGCCGTCGCGGCGGCGGCGACCCGCACACCCGGCGGCCACCCCGAGGGCTACCTCGAAGCCTTCGCCCAGCTCTACCGCGACTTCGCCCGCGACCTGCGCGCCCTCGACCAGCCCGCCAGCGTGCCCGGCGTGGACGACGGCGTGCGCAGCCTCGCCTTCGTGGAAACGGTCCTCGCCAGCGCCTCCCGCGACGGCGCCTGGACCGCCCTCCCCACCCCCTGACGCCCCGCCCCCTCCGCCGTCATGCCCGCGAACGCGGGCACCCACGCAGACCACCACCCCCATGCCCACCCCCAACCTCCCCGCCCTCCTCGACGCCATGACCCTGGAAGAGCAAGTCAGCCTCCTCACCGGCGCCGACTTCTGGTGCACCGTCGCCATCCCGCGCCTGGGCATCCCCGCCATCAAGGTCACCGACGGCCCGAACGGCGCCCGCGGCGGCATCTTCAACGGCGGCCCGAAAACCGCCTGTTTCCCGGTCGCCATCGCGCTCGGCTCGACCTGGGATCCTGCGCTGATCGCCGAAGCCGGTGCCGCGCTGGCGGCCGAAGCACGGCTCAAGGGCGCGGGCGTGCTGCTCGCGCCGACCGTCAACCTGCACCGCTCGACGCTCAACGGCCGCAACTTCGAGTGCTACTCGGAAGACCCGTTCCTCACCGGCGAGATCGCCTGCGGCTACATCCGCGGGCTGCAGGACCACGGTGTGGCGGCGACGATCAAGCACTTCGTCTGCAACGACAGCGAGGTGGAACGCATGTCGATCGACTCGGTCGTCGACGAGCGCACGATGCGGGAGCTGTACCTGGTGCCGTTCGAGAAAGCGGTCAAGGACGCGAACGTGCAGGCCGTGATGACCTCGTACAACCGCATCAACGGCGACTTCGCAGGCGACAACGCGCCGCTGGTGCGCGACATCCTGCGCGGCCAGTGGGGCTTCGACGGGCTGGTGATGTCCGACTGGTTCGCCGAGCACGCCACCCAGAAATCCGCCACCGCCGGCATGGACCTGGAGATGCCCGGCACGACCCGCCACCGCGGCGAGGCGCTGGTGCAGGCGGTGCGCGAAGGCCGTGTGTCAGCCGACGACGTGCGCGCCTGCGCGGGGCGGGTGCTGCAGCTGGTCGAGCGGGTCGGCGGCTTCGCGTCGCCGGGCATTCCGGACGAGCGTTCGGAGGACGCGCCCGAGCGCCGCGCCCTGATCCGCCGCCTCGGCGCGGAAGGCTCGGTGCTGCTGAAGAACGACGGCGGGCTGCTGCCGCTGGCGGGCACGGCGCGCACCATCGCGCTGATCGGCCCGAACGTCGACACCGCGCAGATCATGGGCGGCGGCAGTGCCAACGTGAACGCGCTGCACCGCATCACCCCGCACGAAGGGCTGGCCGCGCAGACCGACGCCGTGCTGGTCTGCGTGCCCGGCGCAGACAACTACCGCTGGGTGCCGTTGCTGCAACAGCCGATGGCGGTGGACTTCTACACCTCGACCGACCTGAGCGGCGACGTGGCCGTGCGCGCGGTCTATCCGAGCAGCGAGAAGCTGTGGGCTGGCGCGGTCGAACCCGGCATCGACCCGATGCACTTCTCGGCCCGCGCGACGGTCGAGTTCGTGCCGCCAGCCGATGGCGACTACCAGGTCTCGATCACCAGCGCGGGCCTGAGCCGCGTGCTGGTCGATGGCGTGCAGGTGATCGAGGCCTGGGAGAGCTGGGCGCCAGGCGACACCTACTTCACCTTCGGCTGCACCGAGCGCGTGGTCAGCCACCCGCTGCGGGCCGGCGTGCCGGTGACGATCACGGTCGAGTATTCGTCGCCGACCAGCGTGCCGGTGTCGTTCAAGGCGCTGCGGCTGGGCGTGTACCTGCCGCGGGCCGAGGCGGAACTGGCCGCGGCCGAGGCGGCGGCGCGTCAAGCCGATGTGGCGATCGTCTTCATCGGCCTGAACGCCGAGTGGGACTGCGAGGGCCTGGACCGCCCCGACATGGCCCTGCCGCACCAGCAGAACGCGCTGGTCGAGCGCGTCGTCGCCGCGAACCCGAACACCATCGTCGTGCTGCAGACTGGCGCGCCGGTGGAGCTGCCGTGGCTGGACCGGGTGCCGGCGGTGCTGCAGGCCTGGTATCCGGGGCAGGAATGCGGTCACGCGATCGCCGATGTGCTGACGGGCCGCGCCGCGCCGGGCGGGCGGCTGCCGCAGACGTGGCCGAAGCGGCTGGCGGATGTCGTCACGTCGAACGGCGATCCGCTGCGCTATCCCGGCCAGGGCGGGCGCGTGGTCTACGACGAAGGCGTGTTCATCGGCTACCGGCACCACGACACGCACGGGGTCGCGCCGATGTTCCCGTTCGGGCACGGGCTGTCGACGACGACGTTCGCGTGGGGTGAGGTGCGCGTCGACCGCACGGCGATCGAGCCGGGCGGCACGGTCACCGTCTCGGTGGACGTGACCAACACCGGCACGCGCGCGGGCTCGGAGGTGGTGCAGCTCTACGTCAGCGATCCGGTCAGCGGTGTGGAACGGCCGGCGCAGGAACTCAAGGGCTTTGCCAAGCTCGCGCTGCAGCCCGGCGAGACCGGCACGGCGACGATCACGCTCGGGATGCGCGCCTTCGCGTGGTTCGACACGGCGCGCGGCGGCTGGGTGGCCGAAGCCGGGGCGTTCGGACTGCGGCTGGGAGCGTCGTCGCGGGACATCCGGGGCGAGGCCGGGGTGACGCTGGCGGGGGACTGGTTCGCGGCGGCGTGATCGCAGGACGGCTCAGGCCGAGCGCCCCTTCGCGATGCTCCGGCACAGCAGCACCATCGGCACCAGCCCCACCACGACGATCGCCAGCGCGGCGGTCGAGGCTTCGGTCAGCCGCTCGTCCGAGGCCAGCGTGTACGTCTGCGTCGCCAGCGTGTCGAAGTTGAAGGGGCGCATCACCAGCGTCGCCGGCAGCTCCTTCATCACGTCGATGAACACCAGCAGCCCCGCCGTCAGCGCACTGCCGCGCAGCATCGGCAGATGCACCCGCCGCAGCGTCTGCCCCACGCTCAGGCCGAGGCTGCGCGCCGCGTGGTCCATGTTCGGCGTGATGCGGCCGAGGCCCTCGTCGATCGCCTGCACCGCCGCCGTCAGGTAGCGCACGAGACACGCGTAGACCAGTGCTGCGATGCTGCCCGTGAACAGCAGGCCCGGCGTGTGGCCGGTCAGCTCGCCGATCAGGGCCGCCAGCGCGTGGTCGAGCCGCGTCACCGGGATCAGCACGCCCACCGCGATCACCGACCCCGGCAGCGCATAGCCCAGGCCGACCACCCGGTGCGCCCAGCGCGTGACCGGGCCGCGGTGGATGCGCGCCGCGTAGCCGATCAGCAGCGCCAGCGCCACCGCCAGCAGCGCGGTCGTGCCGGCCACCAGCATGCTGTTGCGCGCCAGCACGAAGAAGCGCTCGCCGAACTGCGCATCGCCCTCGGTCAGCGCCATGCGCAGCAGCAGGCCGGCCGGCAGCAGGAAACCCGCCACCAGCGGCAGGACACAGCCGATCACCGCACCGGCCGCCTTCACCCCGGCCAGCGGCACCCGCGGATTGCCACGCTGGCGCAAGGTCGTGTCGTGGTAGCGCCGCCCGCCACGGCTGACCCGCTCGAACGCCAGCACCGCCACCACGAAGGCCAGCAGCACCAGCGCCAGCTGCGCCGCCGCCACCCGGTCACCAAGCGAGAACCACGCGCGGTAGATGCCGGTCGTGAAGGTCTGCACCGCGAAATAGGACACCGTGCCGTAGTCGGCCAGCGTCTCCATCAGCGCCAGCGCCACGCCGCCCGCGATCGCCGGCCGCGCCATCGGCAGCGACAGCCGCAGGAACGCGCGGAATGGCGACAGCCCGAGCGAGCGGCCGACCTCGATCATCCCGCCCGCCCGCTCCAGGAAGGCCGTGCGCGCCAGCATGTAGACATACGGGTACAGCACCAGCGTGAACATCAGCGCTGCGCCACCGAGCGTGCGCACGTCCGGGAACCAGTAGTCCGCCTTGCGCCAGCCGAACGCGGCGCGCAGGGCGGTCTGCACCGGGCCGACGTACTGGAAGAAGTCGGTGTAGACATAAGCGATCACGTACGACGGCATCGCCAGCGGCAGCACCAGCGCCCACTCGAACGACGCCCGCCCCGGGAACTCGTGGCGCGTCACCAGCCACGCAGCACCCACACCCAGCGCGGCCACGCCCAGCCCGACCCCGGCACACAGCCACAGCGTGCTCGCCACATAGTCGCCGAGCACGGTCGAGGCCAGGTGCGCCCAGGTGTCGCCGGTTCCGCCCGAGAAGACGTGCGTGCCGACCGACACCAGCGGTGCGGCCACCAGCAGCGCTGCCAGCACGGCAATCCACAACAGCCACGGCGGACGGCGGCGGGTCGGAGCAGAAGACATCAGGACACCTTTCGAACGGTACGATTCGGCCAACGATAATGATTATCATCCTTGATCATGTCCACGCACTCCACTCCCTGGCTCGCCCTCGACGGACTTCGGCTCGGCTACGGCCGCAAGACCGTCGTCGAACACCTCGCGCTGCACCTGCCACAGGGCACCATCGGCTGTCTGCTGGGGCCGTCCGGCTGCGGCAAGACGACGGTGCTGCGCGCGGTGGCGGGGTTCGAGCCGGTGCTGGGCGGCGAGATCCGGCTGGACGGGCAGGTGGTCAGCTCGACCCACGTGCACCTGCCGCCCGAACAGCGCCGCATCGGCATGGTGTTCCAGGACCACGCCCTCTTCCCGCACCTGACGGTCGCCGCCAATGTCGGCTTCGGGCTGCGCGGCCACCCGAGTCCCGACAAGCGCGTGGCCGAGATGCTCGACACGGTCGGCCTGGGCCACACCGCACAGCGCTACCCGCACGAACTCTCCGGCGGCCAGCAGCAGCGCGTGGCCTTGGCGCGGGCATTGGCGCCGTCGCCGCGGCTGATGCTGCTGGACGAGCCGTTTTCCAGCCTCGACATCGAGCTGCGCGAGCGGCTCGGCGCGGAGCTGCGCAGCCTGCTGAAAGCCGCCGGCACCACCGCCCTGCTTGTCACCCACGACCAGCACGAGGCGTTTGCCATCGCCGACGAGATCGGCGTGATGCACCAGGGCCGGATCCAGCAATGGGCCAGCGCCTACCAGCTCTACCACGAACCGGCCAACCGCTTCGTCGCCGACTTCGTCGGGCAAGGCGCGTTCCTGCCGGGCGAAGTGCTGGCCGGGCACCACCACGTCCGCACCGAGCTGGGGGTCGCGCACAGCGATCAGCCGATCCGCTGCACCGAGCACGGCGACCTGTGCGGCGCGGGCTGCGCGGTGGACGTGCTGCTGCGCCCGGACGACGTGGTCCATGACGACGACGCGCCGACCCGCGCCCGCGTGGTCCACAAGGCCTTCCGGGGCGCGGAGTTCCTCTACACGCTGGCACTCGACAGCGGCGCGCAGGTGCTCTCGCTCGTGCCCTCGCACCACAACCACGCGATCGGCGAGGCGATCGGGATCCGGCTGGAGCTGGCGCATGTGGTGGCGTACCAGCGGACACGGACGGGGACGGAAACAGCGGCGGCCTGAGACAATCCGGCCCATGCTGCAATTCCAACTCCTCGGCACCGAAGGCCACGCGCGCCGCGGTCGCCTGACGCTCAACCACGGCGTCGTCGAAACCCCCATCTTCATGCCCGTGGGCACCTACGGCACCGTCAAGGGCGTGATGCCGCGCTCGCTCGAAGAGATGGGCGCGCAGATCATCCTGGGCAACACCTTCCACCTCTGGATGCGCCCCGGGCTCGACGTGATGGCCCAGTTCGGCGGGCTGCACAAGTTCGAGAACTGGCACAAGCCCATCCTCACCGACTCGGGCGGGTTTCAGGTCTGGTCGCTCGGCGAGATGCGCAAGATCAGCGAGGAAGGTGTCAAGTTCGCGTCGCCCGTCAACGGCGACAAGCTGTTCCTCACACCCGAGATCAGCGTGCAGATCCAGACGGTGCTGAACTCCGACATCGTCATGCAGTTCGACGAATGCACGCCCTACTGGCAAGGCGTCAAGGGCAGCGGCCACATCACCAGCGAGAAGGAAGCGCGGGTGTCGATGGAGCTGTCGATGCGCTGGGCCAAGCGGTCGAAGGCGGAATTCGAGCGGCTGCAGAACCCGAACGCGCTCTTCGGCATCGTGCAGGGCGGCATGTTCGAACACCTGCGCGAAGAGTCGCTGAACGGCCTGGTCGAGCTGGACCTGCCCGGCTACGCGATCGGCGGCGTGTCGGTCGGCGAGCCCAAGGACGAGATGGTGCGGATCATGCGCCACACGCCGCACCTGCTGCCGAGCCAGAAGCCGCGCTACCTGATGGGCGTGGGGACACCGGAAGATCTGGTCGAGGGCGTGGCCTGCGGCGTGGACATGTTCGACTGCGTCATGCCGACCCGCAACGCGCGCAACGGCCACCTCTTCACCCGCTTCGGCGACCTGAAGATCCGCAACGCGCGCCACAAGACCGATGAAGGCCCGATCGACCCGACCTGCGGCTGCCACACCTGCCAGAACTTCAGCCGCGCCTACCTGCACCACCTCGACCGCTGCGGCGAGATGCTCGGCCCGATGCTGACCAGCATCCACAACCTGCATTACTACCTGAACCTGATGCAGGAAGTGCGCAACGCGCTGGATGCCGGCGAGTTCGCGGCATTTCAGGCGCAATTCAAGGCCGATCGCGCCCGCGGGGTCTAGCCATGGAGATCCGCTGGCCAGCCCTGGACGACCTGAACCCGCCGGCCACCGACGCCGAGATCACCACGCTGGAGCAGCAACTCGGCGTCACGCTGCCGGCGGACTATGTGCAGGTGCTTCGCCAGCACAACGGCCAGCGCGGCCTGGCGGACGGGCTGTTCGACGGGCAGGAGTTCCTGTCGACGCAGAACGTGTTTGCGCAGTGGCGGATCTGGAAGGGGCTGCACGACGCGGGAGAGTTCAAGGCGCTGCACTCGTCACCGGCGGCGGGCGTGCGCGACGACTGGTGGAACCCGCGCTGGATCCCGTTCACGCACGACGGCGGTGGCAACCACCTCTGCCTGGACCTCGACCCTGCCGAAGGCGGCTCGGTCGGTCAGGTCATCGCGATGTGGCACGACGCGGCCGAACGCACGGTGGAAGGCCGAAGTTTCGGTGAATGGTTTGGCCGCTGGCTGACACGCACCACGGCGTAGCGCCAGCAACCCGCGTCCTCACCCCGCAGCGAGCACCTCGTCGATCACCTCGACCCAGTGCTTCACCGGCAACTGCGTCCCCGACTGCAGGTGCTGGATGCAGCCGATGTTGCCGGAGATGATGACGCTGGGCTGGCGGGCCTCCAGCGTCTGCACCTTGCGGTCGCGCAGCTGGTAGGCGATCTCGGGCTGCAGCACGGAATACGTGCCGGCCGAGCCGCAGCAGAGGTGGCTGTCCTGCGTCGGCAGGTGCACCTCGAAGCCGATCTCGGCCATCGCCGCCTCGACGCCGCCACGCAGCTTCTGGCCGTGCTGCAGCGTGCAGGGTGGGTGGTAGGCCAGCACACCGCGGGCGCGGCGCTGGCCCATCACCGCCTTGAGCGGCCCGATCAGCGTCGGCAGCAGCTCGGAAAGATCGCGCGCCACCGCACTGATGCGCGCGGCCTTCTCGGCATAGGCCGGGTCGCCGGCCAGCGCGTGGCCGTAGTCCTTGACCGAGAGGCCGCAGCCCGAGGCGTTGAACACGATGGCCTCGACCGGCTCGACCCCGCCCAGCCCTTCGACCTTGGGCCACCAGGCGTCGATGTTGCGGCGCATGTCGGTCAGCGCGCCTTCGCGGTCGCCGAGGTGGTCGCGCACGGCGCCGCAGCAGCCGGCCTCGTCCGACACCAGCGTCTGCACGCCGCAGGCATCGAGCACACGGGCAGTGGCGCTGTTGATGTTGGGGGCCAGCGTCGGCTGCACGCAGCCCTGCAGCATCAGCACCTTGCGGCGGTGCTCGCGCGTGGGCCAGCGCTGGGCGTGGGCCATCGCGGTGGCACTCAGCTTTGGCGGCACCTTGTTCTTGAGCATGCCGGGCAGCAGCGCCCGCACGTTCTGCCCCGTCCGCAGCATCGGGCCGAAGCTGGGCGAGGTCATGGTCTCGCGCAGCATCCAGCGCACGCTGCGGTCGGCGCGCGGGCGCTCGACCTTGGCATCGACCACGCGCCGGCCGATCTCGACCAGCGCGCCGTATTCCACGCCCGACGGGCAGGTCGTCTCGCAGCTGCGGCAGGTCAGGCAGCGGTCGAGGTGGAGCTGGGTCTTGCGGGTCGGCGCGTGGCCTTCCATCACCTGCTTGATCAGGTAGATGCGGCCACGCGGGCTGTCCAGCTCGTTGCCGAGCAGCTGGTAGGTCGGGCAGGTGGCGGTGCAGAAACCGCAGTGCACGCAGCGGCGCAGGATCTCTTCGGCGCGGTCGCCGTCGGGGGTGTCCTGGAATTCAGGCGCGAGGGTGGTTTGCATGCTGGCTCAGAGTCCCGGGTAGAGACGGCCCGGGTTGAACACGCCGTCGGGGTCGAAGGCCTGCTTGAGTTCCTGGTGGATGCGGTCGAGCGGCGGCTTGAGCGGCGCGAACACGCCCAGGCCGTTGGACACCGCCGCCTTGTCGCGGGCGCGGAACAGCGTGGCGTGGCCACCGACCTGGCTGGCGATCTGGCGCACGCGGGCCGCCGGCTCGCGCGTGACCCACCAGCGCTGCGCGCCACCCCAGTCGATGAGCTGGTCGCCCGGCAGCGGCAGCGGCGGCGCGCCCGAAGGCACCGACAGCCGCCACAGCGCCGCACCATCGGCCAGCGCGCGGCGGGCCTCGACGAAGAAGTCGTCGGTCTGGTCGCGCATGCCGAGCCAGAAGCGCTGCGCCAGCGCGTTGTCGATCGGCTCGCCGCCCATCTTCTGGTTGGCGGCGGCCACGGCCGTCGTCGCCCCGGACAGGCGCACGACCAGCGCGCCCTGCCACCACGCGGTCGCGTTGACCGGCAGCGGCTGACCGGCCCAGCGCTGCATCAGATCGAGCGCCTCGCCTTCGGAGCAGTCGAAACGCAGCGTGCTGGTGTAGGACGGCGTGGGCATCACCTTCAGCGACACCTCGCAGACCACGCCCAGGATGCCCAGCGAACCGGCCACCATGCGCGCCACGTCGTAGCCGGCGACGTTCTTCATCACCTGGCCGCCGAAGGTCAGCACCTCGGCCTTGCCAGTCAGCAGGGTCATGCCCAGCACGTAGTCGCGCACGCTGCCCATCGCTGCGCGGGACGGCCCGGACAAGCCGGTCGCCACCATGCCACCGATGGTGCCGCCCCGCTGGCCGGGGCGCTCGGTGTCGGGGTAGCGCGGCGGCTCGAAGGCGAGGTACTGGTTGCGCCGGGCGAGTTCGGCCTCGACCTCGGCGATGGGCGTGCCGCCGCGCACGGTCATGACCAGCTCGCTCGGCTCGTAGCGCGTGATGCCGGTCAGGCCGCGCACGTCGAGCAGCTGGCCCTGGATGGGCTCGCCGTAGAAGGACTTGGTGCCCGTGCCACGGATGGCGAGGCTGCCGCGCGCCTCGCGGGCGACGCGGACGCGTTCGATCAGGCTGTCGAGGGCCTTGCTCATGGGTGTGTGGTGTTCAGGGACACGATCAGGGATCACGGATCAGAAACGGTTCAGAACCGGGGCAGTTCGCTGAAGGGCAGCAGACCGCGCTTGACATGCATTCTTCCGTACTCGGCGCAGCGGTGGAGGGTCGGAATCACCTTGCCGGGATTGAGCAGGCCGGGCGCGTCGAACGCCCGCTTCACCGCCAGCATCATCTCGCGCTCCTCGGGGGCGAACTGCACGCACATGGAGTTCAGCTTCTCGACACCCACGCCGTGCTCGCCGGTGATCGTGCCGCCCATGGCCACACTGGTCTCCAGGATCTCGGCGCCGAAGGCTTCGGCCCGCTCCAGCTCGCCGGGACGGCTGGCATCGAACAGGATCAGCGGGTGCAGGTTGCCGTCGCCGGCGTGGAAGACGTTGCAGCAGCGCAGGTCGTGGCGCAGCTCCATCTCGGCGATGGCGCGCAGCATGTCGGCCAGGCGCTTGCGCGGGATGGTGGAGTCCATGCACAGGTAGTCCGGGCTGATGCGGCCGGACGCCGGAAACGCGTTCTTGCGGCCGGACCAGAACTTCAGCCGCTGCGCCTCGTCGCGGCTGACTTCGAGCCGGCTCGCGCCGCAGCGGCGCAGCACCTCGGTCATGCGGCCGATTTCCTCCTCGACTTCTTCCGGCGTGCCATCGCTCTCGCAGAGCAGGATCGCTGCGGCCTCCAGGTCGTAGCCGGCGTGCACGAAGTCCTCGACCGCGGCGGTCATCGGCTTGTCCATCATCTCCAGCCCGGCGGGGATGATGCCGGCGGCGATGACCTCGGCCACCGCGTCGCCCGCCGTCTCGACGGTGGGGAAGCTGGCCATGATGCAGCGCGCGATCTGCGGCCGCGGCACGAGCTTGACGGTGACCTCGGTGATCACGGCGAGCATGCCCTCGCTGCCGATGACCACGCTCAGCAGGTCGAGCCCCGGCGCATCGAGCGCGGCGCTGCCGAACTCGACCGGCTCGCCCTCGACGGTGTAGCCGCGCACCTTCAGCACGTTGTGCAGCGTCAGGCCGTATTTCAGGCAGTGCACGCCGCCGGAGTTCTCGGCGACGTTGCCGCCGATGGTGCAGGCGATCTGGCTGGACGGATCCGGCGCGTAGTACAGGCCGAACGGCGCGGCGGCCTCGCTGATGGCGAGGTTGCGCACGCCGCACTGCACGACCGCGGTGCGCTCGCGCGGATCGATCTTCAGGATGCGGCTGAAGCGGGCCAGCGACAGGGTCAGGCCGTCACGGTGCGGCATGGCACCGCCGGACAGGCCGGTTCCGGCGCCACGCGCCACGACCGGCACGTCCAGCCGCCGGCAGGCGCGCAGCACGTTGGCGACCTGTTCCTCGGTCTCGGGCAGCGCCACCGCCATGGGCTGGGCGCGGTAGGCGGTCAGGCCGTCGCATTCGTAGGGGACTGTGTCCTCGGCGTGCCACAGCAGCGCGTGGGCGGGCAGCACGGAAGACAGCGCCTGCACAAGCCGGCTCTGGCGCTCGCGCCGGGCAGCGGCGTCCAGCACGTCTTGCGGCAAGGGGGCGTTCATCGGAAAACTTCTCCAGCAAAGGTGGACCGCACTGTAATGCGGGGGATCAGGAATGCAGAAAGACCGTCAGGACGGCGGTGTATCCGTACAGATGATGCCGTGCAATCTCGCCACCGGCGAAAAAACCGACCAGCGGCACGTCGCCGAGCGCGTGGCGCACGATCTGCAGTTCGGCCGAGGGACCGCCGAAGTGCGGCCCGCCCCGTCCGGAGCAGCTCACGTAGACCGCGCCGGCGATGCGCCGGGCGGGTGCGCCGCCGTCGTCGGGATCGGGGCTCAGCTCCTCGCGGATCTCGGCGCAGATGCGCATCAGGTCGCGCCGGGCCGCCTCGGGGTTGCGGGCGCAGAAGGTCAGCTTCATGCCGGGCTCGACCTGTGCAGCCACCGCCACGGCGTGGTGCATCGGGTCCAGCCCGATCAGGTGCCGCACGCGGGTGTCGCTGCCGAACTGGCTGCCGCGGCTGAACACGTCGTCCTGCGCGTCGGTCAGCCCGACCAGCGTGGCCCGCAGGCGCGGCACGGCCTCGCGCGGCCGGTCGAGGTCGATGTCCAGATCGTGCAGCAGGCAGGACAGCGCCGACTGCCCGTCCAGCACCGAGACGATGTGGTCGCGGGCCTCGTCCACCTGGCGCACCGGCCCGATCGGCTGGCAGCCCTGCGACACCCGCGACAGCAGCCCGACCTCGCGCGTGAACGCCACGCCGGAGACCCCGCCCTCGTAGACCCCGGACAGCGCGGCCGATCCCACCGCCACGGCCGGTGCACAGAACTGCACGCTGCGCCCGCGCGAGGCCATCAGCCCGCCGAACAGGTAGCCGCTGGCGGTGCGCTGCGACAGCTCGACGATCAGCTCGCCCATGTCGGGCGTGTGGCCGTCGCCGTGCACCAGCGCGGTGTGGACATCGCTGCGCACCAGCGGCCGCTCGCCGCTGTACAGCTCGAAGCTGCCCGGCGGCAGATCGGCCAGCATCAGCACCAGCGCGGGCTCGTCGAAGTACTCGACCCCGCTGACCGCCACGCCGACACCCACCCCGCCGGCCCACGACACCCGTGGCCAGCGCTGGCGCAGCTCGGCCAGCAGCGCGTCGGCCTGCGGCGCGTAGTGGTCGGTGATGTAGACCAGCCCGAGCGTGAAGTCCGCAGGAGCGTCTGCGGGCGGGGACAGCGATGCCCGCTGGGCATCGATCTGGGCCGCCACCAGCGCCAGCGCCATGTGCGCGTCGGGATGGGTGGCGTGTGCGGTGAGAAAGGTGTGCATGGATCAGCGGTCGAGGCGCGGCAACGCCTGCTCAGCCCTTGGCGGACTTGCGGGCGGGCGCCTTCCTGGCCGGCGCCTTCTTGGCGGCAGCGGCCGGAGCAGGGGCAGGCGGCGGGGCCGATGGTTTCGGAGCCGTCTTGCGGGCTGGCGCCTTGCTAGCAGGCTTCGCAGCCGCCACCGTCTCCGACGCGGTGTTCACCGCACCCTTGACCGCCTCGGCCATCGCCTCGGACGCACGGGCCTGCGCCTGGGCAGCCGCCTCGGTCGTGGCCTTGAGCGCCTCGGCAGCGCGGGCCTGCGCCTCGTTCGTGGCTTCAGAGGTCGCCTGCATGGCCTGCGTGGCCAGCTGCGTGAACTGCTGGGTCAGCGCGCCCCACCACTGCATCGGGTCGACCGCACCAGCAGCCCCGGCCTCCGCAGCGGCAGATTCCGGTGCGGGTGCTGCTGCCGGAGCGGCTGCCGGCGCAGGGGCCGACGCAGCAGCAGGAGCCGCCGACTGGAACATGTCGGCCATCGACCGCACCTTGAGCGCCTCGCCGAGATCGCCCATCTGCACGTTCATGGTCTTGAGCGTGCCCAGCGTCATGCGCTGCACTTCGAGCGCCTGCACGGTGGTGCCGATCATGCGGGCGTTCTGGTCGAGCCAGAACTGCACCGTGCGCAGCTCGCTGATGCGGCGGTCCAGTTCCTCCGGGTCGAGCGTCGGCGCGACCCACTGACCGATGCTGGGCAGCGTCTGCCCGGCGTTCTTGACCAGCCCCTGCAGGAACTCGAAGCCAGGAACGAACTTGCTGAACGTGTCGGTGAAGGAAGGGGTGTCGGACATCTTGTTTGCCTCGGGATCTTGGTCGGTGGTACGGGATGGCAGTCGTGCGCTGCCAGCCCATTGTGCCGAGCGATCCCTGCAGTGTCACTGACGATCGAGCGGGATGTAGCGCACGCTGAACCCGCGGCGCGCCATCTGCAGCGGCAGGCCGGCCGGGCCGATCATGTGCAGTGCGCCGACGGCGGCGAACACGGTCTGCCCGCGCTGGTGGAGCGCGGCGATGCGGTCGGCCATGGCGGGATTGCGGGCGTCGACGGTGGCGTGGTGCTGCGCACGGTCCGTGTCCGTGTCCTGGCAGCCGCACCAGCTGGCGAAGGCTTCCAGATCGTCCAGCCGGGCCTCGGCCCAGTCGGTGACCAGACGCTGCACGACCGCGCGTGAAGCCTCGCTGCCCAGCTCCCGCAGGCCCTGGCGGACCGCGGCCAGCGCCGCCGCCGGCGCGTCGTGCACCATCAGCGCCATCTGCTGCTCGGGGGTTTCGAGCGACACGATCGGCAGGCCGCGGCCGTGGGCGCGGTGCATCAGCCCGGCGTCGATGCCCCAGGCGGGATCCAGCCCCTGCCGGCGCAACGCCAGTGAAACGAGCGTGACCACCTGCAACTCGGGCCGCAGCCCGTCGAGGCTGCCATGGACGCAGGCTGCACGCGCAGCCTGCTCGATCTGGCGGGCCTCTGCGGCGGGCAGGCGCGGCCCGCCGGGGCGCGCCTGGGCAGCACGCTGCAGGCGGCGGAGCACGTCGGGGTCGAGCAGATCCAGCTCGAAGGCCGCCCGGTCGACCGCCTGCATCGCCGCCCGCACCTGCGGCCCCGGCAGCGCCCATTCGCGTCGGGCGAGGTGGATGGTCGCGTACAGGTAGGAGACGCGCCCGTCCTTCTCGATGCGCCACAGCAGGCCGTGGTCCTGCGGCACCTGCTCCGCAGCCTGCAGCTCGGCCGCGCTGAAGGGCACGGGCGCGGCCGGGCAATCCGGCGCAGCGTCGGCCGCCATGCCGGCGGGTGCCGTCGCGGTGCACCAGACCCAGACAAGTCCCTTCACCCAGCGAGGCAGTCCGCGCGGCAGATTCATGCGCATCCAGGAGGCACTGGTTCCACCGTGCGCCGGCTCGACTGGCAGACCGCGCCGAACACCGACTGCCCCTGGGCGTCGAAGGCGTCGATGCGCACCGTCTCCACGTCCGGGGCGCTGTCCAGCACCGTGCGGGGCAGGCCCGGCAGCGCCAGCAGGGTGCCCGCCGACACCGCCCGGTGCCGCGCCAGCTGCGCGATCAGCAGCCCGGCGTCCGGCGTGCCGACCTTGGCGGTCTCGACCGGTGCCTGCGCGCGGCCATCGACGGCCACACACACGGTCAGCGCCAGCCGCCCGCGGTGCCAGGCGCGCCCCAGCTCGTCCGGGGTCACCGCCACCGGCGCCCAGGCCATCGACGACGCGACACGCACACCCTGGCACCGGTGCTGCCAGTGGTTGCCGAGCAGCAGCAGGCGCACGCCGTCGCGCGCCTGGTCCTCCGCGGCACCCCGGGGCACATCGCCGAGCGCCACCGCCAGCCGTGCGCCGAAGTCGATCTCCGGCGTCCCGAACGGCAGCGCATCGTGCGCCCCGGCCATCGTGTCCCCGGCCATCGTGTCCCCGGCCAGCTCGTCACCGGCCGGTGGCTGTGCATCGACCAGCCGGAACGCGCGCGGCAGCGGCGCCATGCACATGCGCGGCTCGAAGGGAAACGCGTGCCGCGCCTTGCCCTGCGCCAGCGTGCGGGCCAGGTCCTGCAGTTGCGGGGCGAGGAAGTTCCAGTCGTCGAGCAGCTGCTGCAGGCGCGTCACGATGCCGCTGGCGTGGTGGGCCTGCGTGAGGTCGGAGGACACCACCACGAGCTGGCCGTCGCGGGAGCCGTCCTTGTAGGTCGCGAGTTTCATGCGGCGATGATGGCACGCAGCTTGCGCGCCTGTCACCGCAGGCCCTGTCTGGCGCGTTGAGGACGGGCCTTCACCGATCCGATGTAGATTGCGACCATGTCCGCTGCCCGTCCCCGCCCGCGCACTGCCCCTGCCGTCCATCCTGCGCAGTGCCGCGGCGGCGTGCGCCCGGTGCTGGGTCTGGCGCTGGCGGCCGTGCTCGGCGGGCATCTCTGGGTGATCGATGCCTGGAGCCTGCCGGTCGCGACAGACGGGGCTGCACGGCCGTTGACGACGCGCATCACCGCGCTGCCGGCACCCGAGGTGCCGCGTCCGGTGGCGAGCCCGGAGCCCGCACCGGCGCCCGTGCCGGTCCTCCAGCACGCCACCCCGCCCGCCAGGCTCCGACCGAAGCCCATGCCGCCGGCCGTGGCCATTCCATCCGCCCCCCCGACCGCATCGGAGCCCCCGGCAGACCCTGTGGAGACCCGCGCCGAACCCGTTGCAGCCGATCCCGCGCCGCACCTGCTCGCCCTGGCAACGCCCGGCACCGGCGCCACCCGTCCGGCCCCCGCTGCCGTGGCCTCGACCGCACTGACCGCACCGCCATCGGTGCGGCTGCACTACCGCATGAAGAAAGGCCCCCTGTCGGGCTCCGGCCAGATCGACTGGCTGCGCGACGGCAGCACCTACCGGATGCGGCTGGAAGCCCGGGTGCCCGTGTTCGGGCAGATCTTCCTGGAAACCAGCGAGGGCCGGATCGATGCCAGCGGCCTGGCCCCCCTGCGCCACACCGAGCGCCGCCTGAAGCGCAGCGAACGGGCGGTCAGCTTCGTGCGCGACCAGGGCGCACCGCGGATCCTGTTTTCCGCCCGCGAAGGCGACGAGCCGCTGCGCCCCGGCGCCCAGGACCGGCTGAGCTGGATTGCCCAGCTCGCCACCCGCATGGCCTCGCCACCGGGCGGCGACTGGCGCCCCGGCAGCAGCCTCGCGATGGACGTGGCCAGCACCGGCGGCGACGTGCAGCGCTGGGTGTTCACCATCGAAGGTCGGGAGGCCGGCGGCCTGTGGCACCTGCGCCGCGAACCCGACAGCCTGCGCGACACCCGGGCCGAGGTCTGGATCGATGCCCGCCAGCAGCACTGGCCGGTGCGCATCCAGCTCACCGAGCCCTCCGGCGAGCCACTGGAGCTGACCCTCGACGGACTGCAACCCGCCTGACACCACCGCCGGACGCTTGAATCCACCGGTCACCACCCCACCTGCCCCCCACCCAACGCCAGGAGGACTGCACCATGCACATGCTCTACAACTCGGAAAACTTCGCCGTCATGCGTTTTTCCGGAAACACCACCGCAGGCCAGGGGTTCGAGATCGTCGACAAGACCAGCCGGCGCGAGATCTACCTCGGCGGACTGCTGGCCGACCACTTCCAGGCCGGTGTCGAATACCTGATCAGCCAGACCGATGACGAAGCACGCATCGACGATTTTCTGGCGGGCTACACCACGCTGGCCCACCACCCGGTCGTGCTCCACTGAGCCGCATCGAGCCCGGGCGCGCGTGCAACAGCGGGTAAACGGCAAGTCCCGAACCCGTTTTGCAACTTGCGCCTGATCGGCCATTGGCGCGAAGATGGCCGCTTGTCCGTCCTTGAACGATCCCGAGGAGCTTGCATGCGCAAGGAAGTGTCCAGGCAGACTGTCCGCCGCTCCCGCAGCCGTCCCGGCGGTGCGCCCGTGCTGCTCTCGCCCGGCCTGCAGGACGCGCCGGTGCTCGACCAGCTGTGCTCCCACTTCGTCCTGACGCTCACATTGCGTCAGGCTGGCCGGTTCGCCGGCCGGCGCGACTGGAACAGCCTGCTCGCCCTCACCGCGCGGCACCTGGTCTGGCCCGTCACCGTGCTGGGCCGCCTGCGCGAATTCCTCGGCCGCAGGGTCAAGGAACACGAGGCCTGGACCGGCCACGAGGCGCTGGACGATGTGGACTTCCTCGAAAAGCACGGCTGGTGGCGCGGCCCCTACGAGGAAGGCACCCTTTTCTTCTACCTCGACGAGTACGTCAAGGACGCACCGAAGGACCTGATGGCTGTCCTCGGCACCACCGGCGAATGGCTGGGCCAGCACCTGCGCGAGAGCGCCACGCTGGTCGAGAAGAACGTCGAGGTGCTGGCCGGCCTGCTGCAGCTCAACCCGGCCGAGCGCGCGCTGATCCTCTACGGCACCCTCGCCCGCTACCAGCGCGACCTGCGCGGGCTGCTGGTCGAGTTCAAGGTCTCCAGCGCGCAGGAGGCCTACGCCACCATCGCCGAGGTCGCCGGCGTGGACCAGCGCGACGTGGCCGAAGCCCTGCGCGCCGGCTCGCGGCTGGAGCGCATCGGCATGATCGAGAACCTCATCTCGGAGCACAACATCACCGACCTGGCCGACCTGATGAAGGTGTCGGACCAGCTGCCCCCGGTGCTGATGCGCGAGTACCGCGACCCGCAGGACTTGATGGCGGTGTTCACCCGGCCGGCGACCAAGAGCGAGCTGACCCCGGCCGACTTCCACTTCGTCGGCGAAGAAGTGGACGTGCTGATCGCACTGCTGAAGAACGCGGTCGAGCGGCGCGAGGCGGGCGTGAACGTGCTGATGTACGGCCCGCCCGGCACCGGCAAGACCGAACTCGGCCGCGTCGTCGCACAGACCGCCGGGCTGGAGCTGTACGAGGTCGAATACGCCGACCGCGACGGCAACTCGCTGTCCGGCCGCGACCGCTACCGCTCGCTGCAGATCAGCCAGGTCTTCCTGAAGGCCAGCCCGAACGTGGCGCTGCTGTTCGACGAGGTGGAGGACGTGTTCCCGCCGATTTCATCGGATGCAGCGCAGCTCATGGCGCGCATGGACAGCAGCGACACCCCCCACGGCGGCAGCTCGTCCGTCAACGGCAAGGCCTGGGTGAACCAGATCCTGGAGACCAATCCGGTACCGGTGGTCTGGGTGACCAACCGCATCGAGCAGATCGACCCGGCCTTCCGCCGCCGCTTCCAGTACCACCTGGAACTCACCTCGCCGCCGCCCGGCGCCCGCGAGGCGCTGGTGCTGCGCGCGCTTGGCGACACGCCGGTGAGCGCCGAGTTCGTCGAGCGCCTGACGCAGCGCAAGGCCCTGACCCCCGCGCAGATCCGCACCGCCGTGCGCTTCGCCAAGCTGATCGGCGACGCACAGGGCGCCGCGCCGCTGCAGTCGATCGAAGCCCTGATCGAGCGCCAGATCGCCCACGCCGACCACGCGCTCGGCACCGTCGACCGCCAGGCCGACCGTGCCCGCCCGGCGGTGACGACCTACGACCTGGGCCTGCTGAACGTCGAGAGCCGCTTCGAGATCCCGCGCATCGTCGAGGCGCTGAAGCGGCGTGGCCATGGCGCGCTGTGTTTCCATGGCGCACCCGGCACCGGCAAGACCGCGCTGGCCGAACACATCGCCCGCGAACTGGGCCGCCCGCTGATGGTCCGGCAGGCGAGTGATCTGGTCAGCAAGTTCGTCGGCGAGACCGAGCAGAACATGGCCAGGATGTTCAACGAGGCGAAGGCCGAGCAGGCCGTGCTGCTGCTGGACGAGGCCGACAGCTTCCTGCGCAGCCGCAAGCGTGCCGAACGCACCTACGAGGTCACCGAGGTCAACGAGATGCTGCAGGGCATGGAGCGCTTCGGCGGCGTCTTCATCTGCACGACCAACCTGTTCGAGGACCTGGACGAGGCGGCGCTGCGGCGTTTCACCTTCAAGATCCGCTTCAACCCGCTGACCAGCGAACAGCGCGTGCGCATGTTCGTGGCCGAGGCGCTGGACGGCGATGCCGCGCGGCTGACCGACGAGCAGCGCCAGCGACTGTCGATCCTCGATCAGCTGGCCTGCGGCGACTTCGCGGCGGTGCGCCGGCAGATCGACATCCTCGGCGAGGCCTTCGATGCGGACGAGTTCCTGTCGCAGATCGAGAGCGAGCACCGGGTGAAACCGCAGGTGCGCGAGCGGCGCAGCATCGGGTTCATGCACTGAGGGGCGACAGCCCCGCACGGCGTCAGGCGCGTCGGCCGCCCTTCAGCTGCGCCGTCAGTGCCGCAAAGCCGGCCTCGTCGCCCGCGGCCAGCAAGGCCGCCTGCTCGGGCCAGGTCTGCGGGCGCACCAGCTTGAAGCGTGCACCGGCCGCGGCGATCAGCGCCTCCAGCTGCGCGACGGGCGTCGCGGCCAGCGCGGCGAAGGTCGTGATGCCGGCCTCGCCCAGCTTGAGCGCCATCTTCGGGCCGATGCCTTCGATGCGGGTGAGGTTGTCCGCGGCGGCGGACACCGCCGCAGCCTCCGGGGTCGTGGGCACGACCACCGGCACCACCTCGATCACCGACGCGGCGTCGAAGGCCGAGGCCGGCACGGTGAAGTCGGATGCGGACGCGCCGGGGTGCGGGATCACCTCCAGCCGGATGTCCAGCAGCGTCCACGGCTGCCACCAGGCACTCGCCCAGGTCCAGGGGGTCAGTGCCGTGGCGAACAGATCCGCATAGAGATCGGCCAGGGCGGGGAGCACAGCGTCGCGCTGCGGGGTATCCGTATCGGGAAAGGTCATGAAGCTCATGGCATTGCCTCGCAAGAAATGACCTCCGGATTGTGCGGTCCCCGGCTGTCCCGAGACCGACTCGCGGATGGTTTGATCCTGAACACGCCGGAAACTGTGGCGAAAAGGACTTCCCTACAATCCCGGGCATGACTGCCCCCACCACCGCCTACACCCGCGCCACCCGGCTGCCCGAGCTGCTGCGCCAGCGCATCGTTGTCCTCGACGGTGCGATGGGCACGATGATCCAGCGCTACAAGCTCACCGAAGCCGACTTCCGCGGCGAGCGGCTGCGCGACCATGGCAAGGACCTCAAGGGCAACAACGACCTGCTGGTGCTGACCCGCCCGGACGTGATCAGCGAGATCCACAGCCAGTACCTGGCCGCCGGGGCGGACATCATCGAATCGAACACCTTCGGCGCGACCAGCGTGGCGCAAGAGGACTACGACCTCGGCGGGCTGGCCTACGAGATGAACGTCGCGGCAGCCAGGCTCGCCCGCGCCTGCTGCGACCAGTTCTCGACCGTGGACAAGCCGCGCTTCGTGGCCGGCGCCCTCGGCCCGACGCCGCGCACCGCCAGCATCAGCCCGGACGTCAACGACCCCGGCGCCCGCAACACCAGCTTCGACCAGCTGCGTGCGGCCTACTACGAGCAGGCCAAGGGGCTGCTCGATGGCGGCGCCGACCTGTTCCTGGTGGAAACCATCTTCGACACGCTGAACGCCAAGGCCGCCATCTTCGCGCTCGACGAGCTGATGGAAGACACCGGCGAGCGCCTGCCCGTCATCATCTCCGGCACGGTCACCGACGCCTCGGGCCGCATCCTGTCCGGCCAGACGGTGGGCGCGTTCTGGAACAGCGTGCGCCACGCCAAGCCGATCGCCATCGGGCTGAACTGCGCGCTCGGCGCCACGCTGATGCGGCCCTACATCGAGGAGCTGTCGCGCATCGCGGGCGACACCTTCATCTCCTGCTACCCGAACGCCGGCCTGCCCAACCCGATGAGCGACACCGGCTTCGACGAGACGCCGGAGATCACCGGCGCGCTGGTCGAGGAGTTCGCGAAGGCCGGTTTCCTGAACATCGCCGGCGGCTGCTGCGGCACGACGCCGGACCACATCCACGCCATCGCCCAGCGGGTCAGCGCCTACCGGCCGCGTGGCGTTCAGGACCGGCTGTTCAGCGCCTTGCTCAACGCGGAGAGCACGGCCGCGGCCTGAGCGAAGCGGAGGTTGTCGACGGCCTCCTTCAGCGCCGCGAAGTCGGCTGAACCGAGCCGGGCGCGCAAGGCCGGCGCCAGCGCCGCGAACGCACCCATCGCGCGCATGCTGCGGCGGTTCAGCCAGCCGATCAGCGCCTCCAGCGCATCGGGCGGGATGTCCGCGCTGGCATCCGCGGCCCCTTCGCCGGGATCGGCGGCCTCCGGCGCCGTGGCCAGAACGTCGGCACAGGCCTGTTGCAGCCGGACCCACTCCGCCTGCATCGGCTCGACCAGCACGCTGGCCTGGGGCACGGCGCCTTCGCGCAGACGTGCCTCCAGCTCGATGGCCAGCGCATGCAGCCGCGTCATGCCCAGCGTGCCGGCATTGCCGCTCAGCAGATGCACCTCGTGCACCGCCCGCGCCCGTTCGGCCGGATCGTCCAGTTCGGTGCCCGGTGCCAGCGGCCGGCAGATGCCGAAGAACCGGCGCAGCAGGTGGACGAACAGTCCGAGGTCCTGGCTGAGGTGCAGACGCGCGCGGTCGGTGTCGATCCCGGCGATCTCCGGCCAGGCCAGCGCGGGCGCGGCAGGCGGCGCCGGCGCCGCGGCTGTGACCGCATCGGAACCGGTCTCCAGACCGAGGCGGTCCACGATGCCCAGCAGCAGCCGGTCCGGATCGAAGGGCTTGGTGATGAAATCGTCCATCCCGGCGGCCTGTGCACCGTCGCGCTCGTCGCTGGTCACGCCGGCCGTCAGCGCCAGGATCGGCAGGTCGGCGTGCTGCAGCGTGCGGCGGATGGTCCGGGTCGCCTCGAAGCCGTCCATGACCGGCATGTGGATGTCCATCAGCACCAGATCGACCGTGTGCCGGCCACGCCGCATCAGCTCCACGGCCTGCGCCCCGTCCTCGGCCAGCACGACCCGCGCGCCCTTGCGTTCGAGGATGCGGCGGGCCACCTCGCGGTTGACGTCGCTGTCGTCGACGACCAGGATCGTCCGGCCGGCCAGCGCGTCGCTCGCCAGCACCCGGTCCGCGGCGCGGCGCACCTGCACCGCGGCGTCCACCTCGAACGGGATCTCGGCCCAGAAGGTGCTGCCGACGCCGGGCGTGCTGTCGACCCCGAGCCGCCCCCCCATCAGCCCGACCAGTTGCCGCACGATCGACAGGCCCAGCCCGGTGCCGCCGAAGCGGCGCGTGGTGGTGCTGTCGGCCTGCACGAAGGGCTCGAAGACCCGGCTGATCGCGTCGGCGTCCAGGCCGATGCCGGTGTCGGTGACTTCCAGGCGCGCAGTGCCCTGCCCCGCCTCGCCCGGCAGCCAGTCGATGACGACCTCGACCTGGCCGCGCTCGGTGAACTTGATCGCGTTCGACAGCAGGTTGGTGAGCACCTGCGACAGCCGCATGCCGTCACCCACCACGCAGCGTGGCAGCGCGGGCGACCGCTGCAGCCGGATCGGCAGGCGCTTGCCCTGGGCATGCACGCCCATCACCGCCACCAGGTCCGAGACGGTCTGGCCCGGATCGAACGGCGCCTGCACGAGGCTGAACTGGCCGGCCTCGACCTTGGACAGGTCCAGCACGTCGTTGACCGTGTGCAGCAGCGCGTCGCTGGCGAGCTTGATGCGGTCGAGGAAGGTGCGCTGCTCGCTGTCGAGCGCAGTCTGGCGCAGCAGGTAGGTCAGGCCGAGCACCGCGTTCAGTGGCGAGCGGATCTCGTGGCTCATGTTGGCCAGGAACTCGCTCTTGGCGCGGTTGGCCGCCTCGGCGCGCGCCGTGGCCTGCTCCAGCCGCTGCTCGGTCTCCTTGCGCCGGGTGATGTCGATCACCACCGCCAGGTAGCCGGTCACCCCGCCCGAGCCCGCCGCCATCGGCGTCAGGATCAGCGACACCGGCACGTGGTGGCCATCCTGGTGCACATAGGTCCACTCGCGCGACCGGCAGAGCCACACCGGATCGGTGAAGACATCGGCCACCGTGGCCGGCCGGCCCAGCGTGTCGGACAGGGCCGCGCGGCGCCGGTCCAGCTCCGGCCGGTCGTGGAAGGCCAGGTGCGACTTGCGGCCGATCATCTCTTCGGCGGTCCAGCCGAGCAGGCGCTCGGCGCCGCGGTTGAAGACCTGGATGCTGCCCTCGGCGTCCGTGGCGATGATGCCGACCTCCGACGAGGCGTCGAGCACCGAATTCAGCAGCGCCATCGTGCGGCGCAAGGTCCGGTCGGCCTCGTGGCGGGCGGTGATGTCGCTGCTGACGGTGTAGAAGCCGCGCACCGCGCCGCTGGCGTCGATGTCGGGGACGAACTGGGCCTCGATGTACGCGCGCTGCCCGGTCGCCTCGTCCAGTTCCTCGAAAGTGTAGTGCTGCGGCTGACCGTCGAGCACCGCGGTGACGTGGGCCTGCACCGCCGCCGGCAAGGGCTTCCCGGTCAGCTCGACCCAGGTGTGGCCGACGATCTGCTCGCGCGGCCGGCCGAAGCGCACGCAGTGCGCCGCGTTCACGAAGCGCAAGCGCAGCGCGCTGTCCACATAGGCGATGCGCAGCGGCACCTTGTCGGTGATGTCGTGCAGGAAGCGCTCGCGCTCCTCGGCCTGCACGCGGGCCCGGTCGACCTCGGTCTGCAGCCGCTTGCGCGAGGTGATGTCGGTGCCGATGGCGATGAAGCGGTCCATCAGCCCGTCCGCACCGGGGATCGGCGCGATCATCGCGTCCACCCAGTACAGGCTGCCGTCGCGGGCGCGGTTGCAGATCTCGCCGCGCCAGGGCCGGCCGCGGCCGATCGTCTGCCACATGCGGAGCCAGAAGTCGCGCGAATGGCGGCCGGCATTGACGATCCGGTGGTTCTGGCCGATCAGCGCCTCGCGGGGGTACTGGGTGATGCGGCAGAAGTTCGGGTTGGCGTCGAGGATGAGGCCCGCGCGGTCGGTGACCGACACCAGTGCGTGGGTGTGGACCGTGTTCAGGAAGGCTTCGCTCTCGCGCAGCGCCGCGGCGAGCCGCGCCTTGTCGAGGGCCTGCTGGGTGATGTCCTGGAGCACGAGGTGGTAGCCGACCACCTCGCCATCGCGCAGATCGGGCAGCAGTTCGACCTGCGCATGCCACAGCGTGTGCTCGTCCGGCGCGCGCAGGCTGCATTCGAAGACGCTTTTGCGGCCCGCCACCGCCACCGCCACGCAGCGTCCGAACTGCGGATGCAGCGGCTCGAACAGGTCGGTGCAGCGCAGCCCCGGGTGCGCAGCCAGCGCTGCGCCGAACTGGCGGTGCCAGGCCAGGTTGCCGCGCACCAGCACGGACGCGGCATTCCAGTAGGAGATCAGGGCCGGCACGGCGTGCAGGGTGCTCTGCACATCGGTCAGCGCGGTCTTGAGTGCGACGGCGCGCTCCTGCAACGCCGCATTGAGTTGCTGGATGTCCCGCTCGGCCTGCTTCGACGGCCGGATGTCGCGCATCGACAGCGCCAGTCCGGCGAACACGCCGCGCAGGTCGCGCAGCGGCACGATCAGCATCGACACGTCGATCAGCCGGCCGGCGCGGTCCAGCCGCTGGGTGTCGAACGCGGGCAGCGCTTCGCCGCGGGCGGCACGCACCAGGAGATGCTGCGCCTCGGCCAGATGCGCAGCCGGCACCAGCCGCTCCAGCGACGATTGCCCGACGATCTCGTGCGCGGCGTAGCCGAACAGCGCCTCGGCGCCCTGGTTCCAGTCGAACACCCTGCCGTTCGGATCGACCATCACCACGGCATCGCGGCTGGTCTGCAGGGCCACGGCGCGGCGCTCGCGCTCGACACGCAGGTCGCGCGCATGGTCTTCGGCGCGCAGGTAGGCCAGCAGCACCCCGGCCAGCAGCAGCGTCACCAGCATCCCGCCCAGCCCCACCCAGCGCGGATCGAGCTGCGCCTGGCGGGCGAACAGCGCAGGCGACGCCTGCAGCGCGACCCGCCAGGTGCGGCCGGCCACGGCCGTGTCCAGCCAGGCCTGCGGCGCGTTGTCCGCCCAGGCGGCGCCTGATACGGTGTCGTGGAACGGTATGACCTGGTCGGCCTCGACATCGGCAATGCGCAGGCGGTAGGCCCGCGTGTCGAGGTCCAGATGTTGCAGCACCTCCTGAACGGCCAGCGGCGCGTAGGTCCACCCCAGGGCCCGCTCCACCCGCTGTCCGGCATCGGCGGCGACCCGGGCATCCGGATAGACCGGCAGCAGCATCAGGAAGCCGGCCCGGGGCTGTCCGGCCGCCTGCACCAGCGTGACCGGCCCGGTGAGGGTGACCCGGCCGGTGCGCAAGGCGGCGAGAGCCGCTTCGCGCCGACGGGGTTCCGAGCCGATGTCCAGGCCGATCGCCTCGCGGTTGCGGGCGACCGGTTCGATGTACTGGATGACCATGCGCTCGTCGCCGTGCGGCGCCAGCGCCCGGATGGCAAAGGACGGCCAGCCATCGGCCGCGGCGCGGGCAACAAAGTCGGCCTCCTGTGCGCGGGCGATGCGCCGGATGACGCCGATGCCGCGCACGCCCGGAAACTCGACGTCGAGGTTGCGCGACTGGCTGTAGCGCAGGAAGGCCTCGCGGGTCAGCGCCTCCCAGCCCACCGTGAGCACGGCCCCGCGTGCGCCGAGCAGGCCCAGTTCCACCCGCAGCACCTGGTGCGCCACCTGCGCGGCCACGCGCTGGGTCTCCTGGCGGACCACGGCATCGAGGTGGCGCCGATTCGACTGACCCTGCAGCCAGGCCGCCAGCATCGACAGACCGAACCCGAGGACCACCAGCAGCCACACCAGCACCAGCCGGCGACGGGCGGCCCGTCGGGAAGGCGTGTTCAGATACATGTCGATCCTCCGCCGTTCAGGGCCAGGCCCGGCTCAGGTCGTCCCCGTCGACCACGCTACCCGGTCCGTACCGGGCAGCAGGACACCATGGCGGCCCTCGCCCGCCACGTGCAGCGCGCAGGCCCGGTTGCGGCCGGACCGCTTGGCCTCGTACAGGGCGGCGTCGGCCGAAGCCAGCAGCGCGTCCATCGTTCCGGCCAGGTCTGGCGGATGCGCCAGCAGCGCCGTGCCGGCCAGGGTCACGACGCCGACCCCCACGCTGACACTGACCCGCGCCTGCGCGCCGACACCGTGGTGCGGCAGGTCAAGCGCGGCCACGGCATCCAGGATGCGGCCGGCCACCGTGGCCGCCGCCGGGAGCGAAGTCTGCGCCAGCAGCACGGCGAACTCCTCGCCACCGATGCGGGCCACGAGGTCGGCCGGACGCTGGCAGGCGCTCGCCACGGCCACAGCGACCGCGCGCAGACAGCCGTCGCCCGCCGGGTGCCCGTAGTGGTCGTTGTAGGCCTTGAACTGGTCGATGTCGACCATCATCAGCGCCAGCGGCTGGCCGCTGCGCTGCGCGATCGCCAGTTCCCGCCGGATCAGCGTGTCGAAGCGGCGCCGGTTGGCCACACCCGTGAGCGGGTCTTCGGTCGCGATGCGCCGCAGTTCGTCCGACAGGCGCTTGATCCTGAGCTGCGTGCGCACCCGGGCCCGGACCAGCGGCGCGGTCACCGGCTTGGTGATGTAGTCGGCCGCCCCCGCGTCGAAGCCCGAGACTTCGAACTCGGCCGAGTGGTGGGCGGTGACGAACACGACGGGGATGTCCGCCAGCTCCGGGTCGGCCTTGAGGGTCTCGCAGACCGCGAATCCGTTCAGGCCGGGCATGTCGGCGTCCAGCAGCACGAGGTCCGGCCGCTGGCTGGCCATCAGGCGCAAGGCCTCCTGGCCATCGGTCGCCACGCACACGTCGCCCAGGTCTTCCAGCATGCGCGCCAGCACCTGGACCGCCCCCGGATCGTCATCGACGATCAGGATCGTGGCATTCCACAGGGAGGCGGAGACGGTCGCTCCGTCATTCGGCCGCATCGGCTTGACCCGACGGGTTCCAGGTGTCCTGCAAGTGGGCCCGCACGCGGGACCGGAGGTGGTCCGGTGCCACCGGCTTGGCCACGAAGTCCGCCGCGCCGCTGTCGAAGGCGGACACCTGGAAGGCCACGCTCGGATGGGCCGTGGTGAAGATCACCGGCACGTCCATCAGCGCGGGGTCGCGCTTGAACAGGCGGCACAGATCGAACCCGGACATGCCCGGCATGTCGGCATCGAGCAGGATGATGTCGGGGCGACGCGCGCGGGCCTGTTCGAGGGCCTCGTCGCCCGAGGTGGCGAAGTGCTGTTCGGGGTAGTGCGCGAGGATGCGACCCAGGACCTGGATCGCGGCGATGTCGTCATCGACCAGCAACAGATGTGGTTGGTTGGAACCCATGGACTGCATCGCCCCCGAAGGAGCGCTCCGTGCTGAGTGGTGGAAGCCCGGACCGTGCCTGACCCATGCGCCGTCCGGTGGGATCCCTGGAAATTTTCGCAGTCTTCTGCTGATTTCGGCTGTCGCTGGAAATCTTATACGAAGCCGCCCGCAGACCGGTCGGCCCGGCCTTGGCGAACCGCGAACGCCCGTAAAATCCGGGCACCCGCCCTGGGGTGCGGGTACGTCCATCGCTTCGGGGCCCACAGCATCTCCCTGACCGCACCCATGACTACCGTTGCACCCACGCTCCCTCCCCCGATGCGCCTGTCCGGCCTGGAGCCGGTCGAGATCGGCGCCAGCACCCTGTTCGTCAACGTCGGCGAGCGCACCAACGTCACCGGCAGCCGCGTGTTCGCCAAGATGATCCTGGCCGGCGAGTACGAACGCGCCCTGGCCGTCGCGCGCCAGCAGGTCGAGAACGGCGCGCAGATCATCGACATCAACATGGACGAGGCCATGCTCGACAGCCAGGCGGCGATGGTGCGCTTCCTGAACCTGATCGCGGGTGAGCCAGAGATCGCGCGCGTCCCGATCATGATCGACTCCAGCAAGTGGAGCGTGATCGAGGCCGGCCTGAAATGCATCCAGGGCAAGGGCATCGTCAACTCGATCTCGATGAAGGAAGGCGAGGCCGAGTTCAAGCGCCAGGCCAAGCTCGTCCGGCGCTACGGCGCGGCAGCCGTGGTGATGGCCTTCGACGAAAAAGGCCAGGCCGACACCTTCGCCCGCAAGATCGAGATCTGTGCGAGGGCCTACAAGATCCTGGTGGAAGAGGTCGGCTTCCCCGCAGAAGACATCATCTTCGACCCGAACATCTTCGCCATCGCCACCGGCATCGAGGAACACGACAACTACGCCGTGGACTTCATCAACGCCACGCGCTGGATCAAGCAGAACCTGCCGGGTGCCAAGGTCTCGGGCGGCGTGTCGAACGTGAGCTTCTCGTTCCGCGGCAACGAGCCGGTGCGCGAGGCGATCCACACCGTCTTCCTGTACCACGCGATCCAGGCTGGCATGGACATGGGCATCGTCAACGCGGGCATGGTCGGTGTGTACGACGATCTGGAGCCTGTCCTGCGCGAGCGCGTGGAAGACGTAGTGCTGAACCGCCGCCCAGACGCGGGCGAGCGCCTGATCGAGATCGCCGAAACCGCCAAGGGCGCCGCCAAGGACGACTCGGCCAAGCTCGCCTGGCGCGGCACGGCCGACCATCCGGTCAGCGTCGACGACCGGCTGAGCCACGCGCTGGTCCACGGCATCACCGACTTCATCAACGCCGACACCGAGGAAGCGTGGCAGGCCATCGCGGCCAAGGGTGGGCGCCCGCTGCACGTCATCGAAGGCCCGCTGATGGCCGGCATGAACATCGTCGGCGACCGCTTCGGCGCGGGCAAGATGTTCCTGCCACAAGTGGTGAAGTCGGCGCGCGTGATGAAGCAGGCGGTCGCACACCTGCTGCCCTACATCGAAGCCGAGAAGAAGGCCATGGTCGACGCGGGCGGCGAAGCCAAGCCCAAGGGCAAGATCGTCATCGCCACCGTCAAGGGCGACGTGCACGACATCGGCAAGAACATCGTCACCGTGGTCCTGCAGTGCAACAACTTCGAAGTCGTCAACATGGGCGTGATGGTCCCGTGCCAGGACATCCTGAAGAAGGCACGCGAGGAAGGTGCCGACATCATCGGCCTGTCCGGGCTGATCACGCCGAGTCTGGAGGAGATGCAGCACGTTGCGGCCGAGATGCAGCGCGATGACTGGTTCCGCGAACGCCAGACGCCGCTGCTGATCGGTGGTGCGACCTGCTCCCGCGTCCACACCGCCGTGAAGATCGCGCCGCACTACACCGGCCCGGTCGTCTACGTGCCGGACGCGAGCCGCTCGGTGGGCGTGTGCTCGGACCTGCTGAGCGACGAGCGTGCGACGAAGTTCATCGACGAACTCCACGCCGACTACGACCGCGTGCGCACCCAGCATGCGAACAAGAAGGCCACGCCGATGGTGCCGCTGGCGACCGCGCGCGCCAACAAGACGCCGATCGACTGGGCCAGCTACACCCCGCCGAAGCCGAAGTTCATCGGCCGGCGCGTGTTCCGCAACTACGACCTGGCGGAACTGGCGCAGTGCATCGACTGGGCGCCCTTCTTCCAGACCTGGGATCTGGCCGGCAAGTTTCCGGAGATCCTGAAGGACGAGATCGTCGGCAGCGAGGCGGTGCGCGTGTTCAGCGACGGCAAGCGCATGCTGCAGCGCGCGATCGAAGGCCGCTGGCTGCAGGCCAATGGCGTGATCAGCCTGCTGCCCGCCAACACGGTGGACGACGACACGGTCGAGGTCTACAGCGACGAGTCGCGCGAGACGGTCGTGCTGCGCTGGCAGCCGCTGCGCATGCAGTCGGAGCGGCCGGTGATCGACGGCGTGCGCCGACCGAACCGCTCGCTGGCCGACTTCATCGCGCCCAAAACGGGTCCAGGTGCGAAGCCGGACTACATCGGCCTGTTCGCCGTGACCGCCGGGCTGGGCATCGAGAAGAAGGAGCGCCAGTTCATCGACGACCTCGACGACTACAGCGCGATCCTGTTCAAGGCGCTGGCCGACCGCTTGGCCGAAGCGTTTGCCGAGCGGCTGCACCAGCGTGTGCGCACCGAGCTGTGGGGCTATGCGGCGGACGAGGCGCTGAGCAACGAGCAGCTGATCGCCGAGCAGTACCGCGGCATCCGGCCGGCACCCGGCTATCCGGCCTGCCCGGACCACCTCGTCAAGCGCGCGATGTTCGAGGTGCTTGACGCAACCGACATCGGCATGGCGCTGACCGAAAGCATGGCGATGACCCCGGCGGCGAGCGTCAGCGGCTTCTACCTGGCGCACCCGGCGTCGGCGTATTTCAACGTCGGCAAGATCGGTGAGGACCAGCTGGCGGACTTCGCCGCACGGCAGGCGCTGAGCGAAACGGACGCACGCCGGGCACTGGCGCCGGTACTGGGCTGATTCGCCGCCCACAACAAAAAAGCGCCTCAGAGCGTCTCATACCTTAAAAATACATTGGATTGGAGTGAGGTCCCATAGGTTGCTGTCAGACTTGTGTTTTTTCATCGACGCCATTCGATGTATAAATACATCGTAATGCATCGTAACCTTCAAGCGCCGACGGCAACGTCAGCGCTTTTTTTATGACATCGTTGCATAAGCCGACCTGCCGACTGGTGATCGCGCAGTTTCGTAGGCTGGCGGGGATAAGCAATCCGACCGAGCAAAAGTACAAGTAGACGAACTGGAATCCATACAGCCAAGCACTGAAGGCGCGAGGCTTGCTAACAGTGGGCTGGATCGAGAGATGGCGTGGAGGGCACCGTCCAGCGGCAAGCCGGGTCGACCGGAGACCTACAGCCGGCAGTGGAATGCTGCCTGGCGATGAAGGTGCTGCTGGGGCTGCCGCTGTGCCAGACGCAGGAGTTCATGCAAAGCGTACTGGCTTTGTCAGGGCTGGGGTAGATGGCGGTGGATTTCAGCACCGTCCGCCGACGCCAGAAGTGTCTGGATGTGTAGAGCATAGCTCGGTCGAGCCGATGCGGACTGCACCTGCCGATAGCCTCCACTAAGACCAAGATGCTGGGCGAAGGTGGGTGCCGAGCCAGCATCAAGCCATGTCATATGCGTAGCGGCACTCGACGGAGCCTGTCTGGAATTTTGTGTGCGAGGCATAACCTGACTCCCATTCCAAGGAGTATGTATGCCAAGGATGAAGAAGACGATGAAGGCGGCGGACGCGCCGGGCAAGGATCTGCCGAAGATCCCCGTCGAGCTGATCGACCATTTCGTGACCGGCCCGATGAGCGCCGAGGCGGTGATGGCGGCCTCGCAGGCGTTCAAGAAGGCGCTGATCGAGCGGGCGCTGGGGGCGGAGCTGACGCACCACCTGGGCTACGCGCCCGGGGCGGCGCGGCCCGATACAGGGCCGCTGCGCATCGAGGTGCCGCGCGACCGCGCCGGCAGCTTCGAGCCGGTGCTCGTCGGCCGCCACGAGCGGCGCTTCACGGGCTTCGACGACAAGATCATCGCGCTGTACGCCCGCGGGATGACGGTGCGCGAGATCCAGGGCTTCATGGCCGAGCAGTACGGCAGCGAGGTTTCGGCCGAGCTGATCAGCACGGTGACCGAAGAGGTGATGGCGGAGGTGCAGGCCTGGCAGGGCCGGCCGCTGGAGCCAATGTACCCGGTGGTATTCTTCGACGCGCTGCGGGTGAAGATCCGCGACGAGGGGCAGGTGCGCAACAAGGCGATCTACCTGGCGCTGGCGGTGCTGCCCGACGGCACGCGCGACGTGCTGGGGCTATGGATCGAGCAGACCGAAGGGGCCAAGTTCTGGCTGAAGGTCTTCAACGACCTGAAGACGCGCGGGGTGGGCGACATCCTGATCGCCGTCACCGACGGTCTGAAGGGCATCGGAGAAGCACTGGAGGCGGTGTTCCCGCAGGCGGCGCTGCAGACCTGCATCGTGCATCTGTTGCGCAACAGCCTGAGCTTTGCCGGCTGGAAGGAGCGCAAGCTGCTGGCCGCAGCCCTGCGCCCGATCTACACGGCCGTCAGCGCCGAGGCGGCACTGGCCGAGCTGGAAGCCTTCGAGCGCGGGCCCTGGGGGCAGAAGTTCCCCATGATCGGCCCGGCCTGGCGCCGCGCCTGGGAGCGCGTCACCCCCTTCTTCGCCTACCCGCCCGCGGTCAGGCGGCTGATCTACACGACCAATGCCATCGAGAGCCTCAACAGCCAGTTGCGCAAGGTCATCAAGACGCGCGGGCACTTCCCCAGCGACGATGCCGCCACCAAGCTGCTCTGGCTGGCCTTGCGTAACATCACGGCCGAGCACGGCAGGAGCGTGCGCGAGTGGCGTGAGGTCATGAAGCAGCTTGCCATCGCCTATGGCGAACGGTTTTCCCCTGTGGCCGCCTGATCGGATGGCCTTTTCAGCCTCGAACACAGAATTTCGGACACCCTCCATCGATCGGCTTGAAACGGCGCTGGCGATGTACCTGATCATTGCCTGGCGCATCAACCGCCTGATGCGTCTGGGTCGGCAATTGCCTGAACTGCCCGCCGATCTGCTGTTCGAGACCATCGAATGGCAGGCCGCCTTCATTCTCAACCGCAAGAAGCCCCCCGCCAAGCCGCCCACGCTCAATACCGTGGTGCGCCTGATCGCTCAGCTTGGCGGCTTCCTGGCCCGCAAGGGTGACGGCGAACCCGGTGCGAAAGCCCTCTGGTGGGGCTGCGCGAGATCAATACCTTTGTCCGCGGCGTTCAGTTCGCTCGGGAGATGGGGACTTGTGTGTAATGCGATGGACTAACCCGCATCGAATTGATGTCGTTTTCTACAACGGGGACACACCTAGCCAGCGTGAGGTGATCAGGGGCTGGATCAGAGCTCTGTGGGATTGATGCGGAGAGGTGCCGGCTATGCACGCACGACCGGCATCTCAGACCAGCACGTCGTGTAACCCGGGGTCCGGCGCTCCTGCTTGCCGGTCCACTGGGTGGCTACCTCATCGTGCCGAGGCATCTGGGCCTGCGCACTCGCGATCTTCAGGGTGCCACGCCCCCAGCGCGCGTTGACCTCGTCGAGGGCTTTCATCAGGTGGCCTGCGTCCCGTGTGCTGCCCAGGGACTCGAAATCGAACTCGCCTTGCCGCACCGATGTTGCCACTGACCCCACGGTGGTTCCGGCCTGCGCGTCACGGGGCAGACAGGCCTGCAACTGCACCAGCATCACGCCGGCCTTGGCCAGTGCATAGCCGCTCTGGTAGATCGAGCGCAGACCGTGCAGGGCCGCGCCCACCAGCCTGGCCGTGTTCTGGGTCGGATGCGCCAGCGGCACCACCACCGAGCGTGAATACTGCGGCGACTTCCGGAACGGACTCGTGCGCACGAACACCAGCACCGCCCCGGCCGCGCTGTCCTGTGCCCGCAGCCGCACAGCCGCTCGGCTGGTGAACTCGCTCACGGCCTCGATCAGCGGCGCCAGTGTCGTGACCGGCTGACCGAACGAGCGGGTACACGCGATCTGCTGGCGTGGCTGCGGCGCATGGTCGAGGTCGATGCACGACAGCCCCTGCAGTTCGCGGGCGGTTCGCTCCAGCGTCACTGACCAGCCGCCGCGCAGCGTGGCGGTGTCGAGTCGCGCCAGGTCGAGCGCCGTGCGCACGCCGGCCTCGCGCAGTTGTGCGCCAATGCGCGGGCCGACTCCCCACACCTCGCCTACATCGGTCGTGGCCAGCAGCGCGTCATGTGCGTCCTCGCTCAGGCGCGTGAGGTCACAGACCTGGGCCAGCTCGGCCGGGTAGCTGCCCGGCTTGCGCTCGGCGGTCTTGGCGATGTGGTTGGCCAGTTTGGCCAGTGTCTTGGTCGCCCCCAGGCCGATGCAGCACGGCAGGCCCAGCCAGTTCAGGATGCGGCTGCGCACTGCGTGGGCCCGCGCAGTCAGGTCGCCCCGCACTCCGTCGAGTCCGATGAAACACTCGTCGATCGAGTAGACCTCCTGGGTCGGTCCCAGCCCGGCGGCCAGGCTCATCATCCGGTCGCTCATGTCACCGTAGAGCGCGAAGTTGGCCGACAGCGCGACCAGGCCGTCGGAGGCTTCGAGGTGGCGGATCTGGAACCAGGGATGGCCCATGCGCACGCCCAGCGCCTTGGCCTCGTTGGATCGCGCGATGGCACAGCCGTCGTTGTTGCTCAGCACCACGACCGGCACGCCCTGCAGGCTGGGGCGGAACACCCGCTCGCAGCTCACGTAGAAGTTGTTGCCGTCCAGCAGCGCGAACATGGCGGCGCTCCCGTCAGCGCGGCATCTGCTTGATGGCCGCGGTCACGACCCCCCAGATCTCCACGGTCTGTCCCTCGCGCGGCACGATGTCGGGGAAACAGGGGTTGGCCGCCTTGAGCTTCATGCGGCCAGCGCGCAGCAGCAGCGTCTTGCAGACGAAGTCGCCTTCGATGACGGCGATGACCACGTGGCCGGAGTGCGGCTCCACCGCCCGGTCGACGATCAGCACGTCGCCGTCGAAGATGCCCGCGTCGCGCATCGAGTCACCGCGGGCACGCATCAGGAACGTCGCCTGAGGATGCCGGACCAGCTCGGCCGTCAGGTCAATGCGCTTGGCGCCGAGATCCTGGGCGGGCGAGGGAAAGCCGGCCTGCACGCTCGCCCCGAGGTCGAACAGCCACGCCGCCGGGGCGTGCCGGTCGAGGGCGCCGATCAGATCAGCGGGGGCCTGAATACTGTTCATCTATCCAGTATAATGCCAGGTGCATCGACGGACATCTCAGGTGACGGACGAGTAGCGTACGAAGTCAAATGAGAAAATCACGCTCCGAGAGTTCGCAGCCATCTGCCTCGCGCGGTACCCACCAGGAGCCGACGCACACTGGATTCGCGCCATCCCCATCCGAGGAACAGGAGTCCTCATGAAGCCTCCGGCCAGAACCTCGCAACCGTTCCCCAGCCAGTCTTCATCGGTGTTGCGGGACGATCGTTCACTCGCGTCGATCGATTCCGCCAGACCACGCGGCCTGTTCAGTTGGTTCACCCGTATGCGTTCGCGCAGAACAGCCTGCTCGGTCTGCGGACGCTCTGTGGCCCGCTGTGCCTACGATGGCCGACATCCGGAGATCGGGCGCTGATGGCGTGCGTACAGCCAGCGAAAATCTGTCGCTACAGACTTGTGTACTCTCCGAGCGCAGATGCCAAGACCTTGCGCGCCATCGTCGGCCGGTGACTCACCGGACAGCCGCAGTCTTGCTCTGCTGCGAGTTGGAGATCGCCACTCCCGCTAACGTACGTTTTTTTCCGTTTTCTGCGACGACCTCGCAACGGATGCAGGTCAGCGGGTGCGCTTTAACGTGGGTGGGTCAGCACCGCCACGACTTCGCCCACGAGCAAGGCGAACGACAGCGCCGCCTCCGCCGTCGACCAGACCTGCCCGGCAGCCAGTGGGTTGGCGTGCAGCCACTCGGTGGTCTGAGCTGGATCACCAGCGGACTCCCGCACCACCACGCCAGCCTGGAAGCCCTGCTCCCCTGCGGGCAGGGCCGCGCCGTAGATGCGGCAGCCCGCCACCGTGATTTCTGCAAGGTGCATGTGGTCCCCCCTGACCGCTGTTCACACCGATGAATCTGTCCACATGGTGCGGGCCCCGACTCGGCTCGACCATCCCCCTGGAGGGGGAGACCGAGGGCCGGTGCAGGTGTGCCGATTGGACCGGGGCTGTGGGGCGTGAAGTTGTACCGGCCAGGCAGGGCTATGGCCATGCGGTCGCGGACGAGCGACCGATGGCCATGCGCTAGGGTCGCGGTCCTGCCGTTATTTGAAAATTCTGTCCGTGCGTTCTCTTTCTCGTTGGGTGGCCATCGCCACATTGGGCTGGGCGACCGCCAGCGCCGCCGTCGCGCAATCGCAGTGCCCGCAGTTCTACCCCCAGGTGCAGCCGCAATTCCCCGCCGGGCTGTACTCGCAGCTCAGGGAGGTGTGCTTCGACGCCTTTGTCTCCCTGCATTCCGGTCAGACCCGGACCCCCGTGCTGACCGTCGAGCGACTGACGCGGGAGCAACTGGCCCAGGCCCAGGATGAAGAGCGGACGAACCGCTTCTACCCGGAAGCGCGCTTGCCGTCCGCAGACCGGGCGCACCTGGACGACTACAAGGACTCGGGGTACGACCGCGGCCACATGGCGCCGGCTGGCGACATGCCCAACGCGCAGGCGATGGCGCAGAGCTTTTCGCTGGCGAACATCGTGCCGCAGGCCCCCTACAACAACCGCCACACCTGGGCGGGCATCGAGAAGGCGACCCGCAAGTTCGTGATGCGGGCCGAGGGGCCGGTCTACGTATTCACGGGCCCGGTGTTCATGGAGCCGGTCCGGAAGATCGGGCCGAATCAGGTCTGGGTGCCGACGCACCTGTTCAAGCTGGTCTACGACCAGATGGGACGCCGAGCCTGGGCGTACTGGGTGGACAACACCGATGCGGCCCGGGCCTCGCGGCCCATCACCTACCAGACGCTGGTGGCGCGCACGGGGGTGGAGTTTCTGCCGGGGATCATGGTGCGGGACTGATGTGAATTCAGCCAATCGGTGTACCTCCACGAAACCGGGGCGGTTCCATGACTGCTCTGCAGCGGTTGCCGCCGGTCGGCTTGAACGGATGAACTCACGCTGTCGGCCACTAAGCGGCCCTTAGCGGCGGCCTCATGAAGATCCGTTGAAAGGGAGCTGCGTCACACAAAGGTGACACCATAGGTTAGCTTTTCTTCAAAGCCGCCGAACCCACTCTTCTCGTCGAGCGTTCTCACACGCCAGAAGTAGAACGATCGCACCTCCTGGGCTGCCTCATCCGGTGATGTGCGATATGCCGTGCCTCTGGAGACAAGGGCCATACCGCAGTTTCCGTCGAACTGCATGGGGCGAACCGATCCCCAGCCTGCATTCCAGTAGCAAAGGTCTGCGACGACCTCGCTACCGGATTTGACCTCCAGCACTCCACCACAGGGCATGACCTCCAACTGTCCACGCCCTGGCATTGTCGGCAAGAAGAGCCGCCCCGGGTAAAGGTCGTGCTGCAGGTAGCCTAGCCGGTTGAAGTCGAGCGGCTTGGCCAGCGGCCATGCCTTGCTCTCCTCATCGGCTATCTCGTGGGGAGCTGGCGACTCCAGGACCGTAGTCGTGTCCAGAGGCTCCTGGAAGTCACTTGCGAGTAGCTCGCCGGTTCTCCGCAGGTCCTTCAAGTGCTCCGCCAAGCCTGTATCAGCGACGCTGCCACCTGCCGCCTGCGCCCACCGGACGACCGAGACCTCCACACAGCGGTCCATCGACATCACAACGGGCGACGAGAAGGCCATCAGCTCATCACCAGGACGCTCCAGCTGAACCCGTTCGACGAGGCTGCGGACAGCCCCACCAATAGCCTCGTCATCGCCGTCGAATTCCGTTCGGCCTGGAAACCAAGCCGGTCGTCTAGGCCTCAGCAGCGCAAGTGTCGGGTGAACAGGCAAAGCCAACAGAGCCCGGTCTTCCGCCGTATCGGCAGGCATACCCCAGAACGCCTCAGCAACCGCCAACGTGCGGTGGTAGGCGGAGATCATCCGCAAGGCAGTCCGAGATGAGATTTGGCCGCTGAACCCGTCGCCCAAGGGGCGCGAGAAGTGCCAAGGATCGCCCTGAAAAGGAGCATCCGGGTAGGCGCCTATGTTCATCGACCACTCGAAAGCCATCTGGCGGACGAACGGCAGCCGCGTAGCGGCCTCAAGCTCCGTCATGGAGGTGCGGAACATCCGAGGAAGGTCTGCACCTTGCACCCCGTTGAAATCCTGTGGGATCTCGAAGTCTTCAGGCACTTCTTCGAGGCCTTCGTCCGGGGTATCCGCCCATAGACCGAGGCTCTCCAGCATCAATTCCGAGAGGATGGACGTCTTAGGAATGCTCTCGGCCAGTTTCGGGTTGGCCTCGTACCCGTGCGCCTGCGCGGCCATCCAGAAGACGACGAGCGCCTCCACCACCTCGGCTTCGAGCTTCCTTGTGCCGAGGAATTCAAGGAGTGCGGCCTCCGTCGCCGCTTTCGACACCGGCGCGCCCAATCGAGCGGCGAGCTCCTGCATGGTCCACCACCGTGCAGCGGTCGACGGCCAACCCAGCCTGGCAACGAGGATGCGAAGGTCATCCATCATGTTCCCTTCGCCCTCGCAGCGTCGAGCTCTTCTGCCCAGCGCGGCCGTTCCAGCGGAAGAGTTCGGGTGTCTTCGAGCACGCAATTCACCATCATCTCGGCGAACTTCACGGCGTCGGCAACGCGCTTCTGCCGTGCATAGAAATAGACCATCAGATCCGTCGGCGCTACACGCGGCGGCTCGGGCTCTCCGAACATGGCGTACGTCGTCGCCCCGACGAACTCGTCGCAACGACTCGGGTAGTGCTGAACGACCATATCCAGCCGCTTACGCGTCTTTACTTCGCTCTCCGCGAAGCCAAGCCATGCACCCTTCCGGATCTGCGCCTGGACGAGGTAATTCCACGCAGCCTTCGAGCCACTCAGCTTGCGCCTGGTCTCGAAGGCGAGGTCAGACAGTTCAAGGATGCCGTTCATGCGCCCCTCGTCTGACTGAAGAAAGCTGTCCAACGCCGCGAGAAGGCGCTTGCCCTGCCCGGCCTTATCCCAGTGCTCGTACCAGACTCGAAGCCTCTTCTTCTCGTTGTAGCTGGTCGACAGGCTTGCCAGCAGCTCGTCGACCTGCTCCGGTGCGAACGTGGTGACGTCGCCTGTGTATGGCTTGTTGTCAATGTCGCCGCTAGACGAGTCTTTGCGCTGAAGCACGCCGACGTCCCAGCCGGCATGCTCCCTGAGAACACACAGCCGCTCGGCAGCGCCATCCTGACCATTGCGTTCAAGCTGCATCAACGCGTCCTGGACCTCTGGGTGAACACCCGTGCGCATAAGCGCATCCAGGGGCCAACCGTCCCGCACGCCCTGCTCGACGTACGCCCGCAGGCTGTCCTCCGCATGCGACCAATCGCCCGCGTCTGTGTGCTCCTCATACTTCACCACAAGAGCCGGCGGGCAGAGCTTCGCCAGCAACCGGTCCGCGGCTGAGAGCACGTGCCTCGTGCCCTTTCCGTCGGTGAAGTCCAGCACGCGGTGGACCTGGGGCGAAATCAAGCTGAGCAGCCGTCGAGCATCGTCTGGCACGACCTCCACCAGGTAGTCAATGGCGTCGACGGTGTTGTTCAAGGTGGGGTCCGTGCGGTGCCCGTAGCCGGTCACCAGCTCCCAAGTCTGAGTGCAGAGCTTCCGGGCGCTGGTGTTCAAGCCGTGGCTGAGGGCGATGCCGCAGAGTTGCAGAGGCGTCTGAAGATGAATGCTGGTCTCTTGGCGGATCTCAGCATCGAGCAGGACGCACTGGGATTGGATGAAGGCCGCTGCTGCTTCATCGCTCATCCTGGTAAGCAATCCTGCCTCGTACTGGGTGCGGAAGGACGTAGGGTCGAACCACTCGCTGGTACCTGCGGCGACCATGGTCGCCTCAGTGACGTCAACATCGTCGCGACCGGCGAGCAGGCAGCTGCCCAGCCGGATATCGCAGGCAATGCGATGCAGTCCAGCCCGGAAGTCCTCCGCAGCTGAGCTGGCGTCGTACCCCTGCCTGAAGCGCCTGAACTGGACAGGTTTGAGCAGTTCGAACAGCTGATTGAAGTCCACAAACTCCCCGCGCCACCAGCGCTCGGCAACCTGGGCTGCAAGCGCTGAGAGCGAATTCAGGAAGTAGCTGATGTTCCTCCTGTCCTCGTAGGTGGGCGCCCGCACGAACTCGAAGCCGGTTTGTCCTTCCGCTTGCATGCAAAGGCTCAGGTGCACGCCGCTGAAGAACCAATGGTGGACGAGCGCACTCAGGTCGTCCTTGCGCTCGTAGTAGTCACCCTTGAGCCACTCAATGGGGATGGGCTCGTTCAGCGGCTTCGAGACCCGTGAGCGGGCGGCCTCCAATGCGGCAACGAACGGGGTTCGCGCCAGCTTGCTGAAGTCGTCGCGGTCAAAGATGCTCACCCCGGCAGTTGCAGCGGCACGGACGCAGACGTCGCTGAGAACGCTCTTGTCAGGGTCGCCGGGAGGCAGCTGAGTGGCAGCGTCCATCAGGTCGTCCAGCACGCCCTCATCAACCAACATCCGGGCTCTCGGCATCCACACGATGGGGCCGTTTTCACTAACCAGCTTGGCAAACGCCTCCGAGGTAGCACCGAGGACACCCAGGCGCGCGAACGCCTCGACCAAGAACTTGAAATCAGCAGTCCCTGCGTTGGACGAGTACCGCGTGGAGAAGCGGCTGAGACCTCTGAAACGCCGCAGTGCCTCGGCACCACAGGTCTTGGCCAGTACCGCCTGTCCTCGCGCCTGCAAGGCCAAGCCAAGGGCGGCCACACGCAGGATGTCCGTCTCGTGCCGCGATGCCACAGTCTCTCGAACGACACCTTCGTCGGCTGTCAGCCTCAGCGTAAACGACACAAGCCGAGCCATGTCGTCGTCCTGCATCTGAAACTCGCTGCCACGAACCATCCGCGCCTTGAGATGGTCAAGGCGATAGGCGTCGGCAAACGCATTGGTATCCAGCGCCGCGACCATGGCCTCCGACAACAAGGTATCGAACAGCGACTCTGGATAGCCCTCCTCCAGGCGGAGCATGACCCAGTCGCGGGTCAACCCGGCAATGAGGTTCTTGGGGTCACCGAGCTTGGCCTGAACCGACCAGAGCCAGTTGACGCGCAAAGAGGGCGGCGCCGATATTTCCAGCCAGCTCGCCACCGCCGGCATCAGCTCCTTGATGCGCTCGTCGTATCCCGGAGTCGAGCGCACAAAGACGGCCAGGCTCTCGTGGAAGACCTTCAAGCCTGCGACCGAAGAGTGCAACAGGTGCTCCACCTTTGCTACATCGGGCTGAGCATTGCCGAGCTTCGCCGCAATATCCAAGAACGCAGCCCTCGGCCAAAAGAAGGGGAACGCGCACACCAAGCGCAGCGTGTCCTTCAGACTAGGCGGCAGATCTTCCCACAAGGACGCGTAGTAGAACTTCACCTCCTTCGTCATGTCCCCTTGCAGCCGCCCGATATCCCAGCTGTCCAGGTCTCCCCCGGCGTGCTCAAGCTCCGCGGTGGCATAGATGACGTGCAGCGGGTGGCCGTTGGTCTTCTTGCGAAGCGCGGTCGCCGCCTCCTGCAACTGGCGCTCCGATTGCTCTTCATGGTCGAATCGGGTCGACAGCCTGCCCTCTTCAACGGCCTTGCGCAGGTGCGACAACACCGCGTTTTCGGACATCGCCGGCAACTCTCGCCAGCTGGCCTTCGGTGCGACGGCCAAGAGGTCCTTGGGCAGTTGGGCATCGTCGACCGGCTGCGTGCCCACTAACAGGACCATGTTGTCCGGGCACGGCAGGACCTGGGAGAACAAGTCGTCCAGCGGGCGCTTGTCGGCTGCGTTGATGCGCCAGACATGGTCCAAGCCGTCTAGAACCAGCACGAACGGCTTGCCCTTCTCCTGGTAGTAGGCCGCGCAAGCTTCGAGTAGCCCTCGCAAGCCACCGCCGGGCGTCTGAACGCCTGGATGAAACTGCTTGACCTGTGCCGCGATGGACTGCTCAACCACGTAGCTGTGCACGCGGTCGCGCCCCCGCTCGGTCGTCGACAGGAAGTAGTGGTGACGGACCGTGGGAATGTCCAAGCTAGCAAGCTTGTCGCACAGCGCGCTCAAGTACGTGCTCTTCCCGCGGCCAGGCGGCCCCGTGAGCACGAATGCCTGCTCGGCACCAGCGGCGGTGTCGCGCACGAAGTCCCGGTGGAACGTCTCGTCCGGCACCTCATATCCGAGAGGCACGAAAAAGTCTTCGGGCAAGGGCGCCGGCGGCGCTGCCTGCAGGATGGTGCGCACCTGGTCCAGGGAGATCCACCCGTCTGGTGGCGGGAAATTCTTCCGGATTGCCCAGTTCAAGGCGACATTTTTGAGGTTCGCGATGCCGTCAGGCGTGCCGTGCCGGTGCAGTCGAGCATCGACCTCGTGCTCCAGCGATTCGAACCCCTTGTCGCTGTGAAGAACCTGTAGCTGACTGAAGAAGGCTTCGCACTTCATCTCGTCACCCAGCTCGGCGAGCAACGCTGAGCGCCGAGGCTCGGGCACTTTGGCGAAGTCGATTCGCCGGCCGGAGAGGCACGCCTCAATTTCCGCATCTGGCCGACGATTCGTCTTCAGCGAGATCACGCCAACCCGAGCCGGGTCCAACACGGCGAAGGCGTCAAACCACTTCCGCAGCATCGACCTAGACTTCGCCGTCCTACCGGACTTTTCGAGCATCCACTCCCAGCTCAGCGCGTGCACCGCCGGGTTCGGTGTGTACTTGACCTGCTCAAGGTCGACGAGGCCGCCAGTTCGCTCGGCCACGATGTCGTCCAACCCCTTCGGCGCGTCGGCCTCGTCGTCACACTCGAACTTCACCCGGGTGTAGCGCGTCGGTGCGTCGAGCCAGTCGCACAGGAGGCGTACCCCTTGCCGATTTTGGTATACGTAGCCTGCGGCAGTTATCGCAGTGTTCTTAATTTCTTCAGACATGGAATGAGATGGCCGGCAAGGAGGGCTGGAGGTGGCGCTCGGCAGAGTGCCCAGTCAGTGCTGCGACGGGCACAAGTTTGACGACGGCGTGGATGTATCTACTGGAGCAGCTTCCTGCAACCGCCATCTCGGATCGTTAAAAAAATCACGCAGCTCATCCGTACCGGCCCACTCTGCACCCGGGCCACCACCCACCCTCTGGGCTAGATTGCCAAGACGCCTCCGAGCACACGACACCAGTGGCGCCGGATGCGGTTCGCACAGAGAGGGAGGGAGAAAGATGACGGGTCCGAGCAACTTCGCATTCCTGGTCGAGCACTCGACGCTGCTGGCCGATCTCGGCGCCACGGCTGAGCGGCTCTACCCTTTCGACCCGTCGAGCTGCGTGCTCAAGCTGCGCCTGCTGGCCGAAGCCATCACCCGTGACATCGCAGCCCGTGTCGGCGTGGCCCTCGTGCAGCCGACCCAGGCCGAACTGCTGCGCGCCGTGGATGCCCGGCTGGGCATGGACGCCCAGGTGCGCCAGCTCTTCCACCTGCTGCGCCGCACCGGCAACGCCGCCGCACACGAGGTGCAGCATGGCATCGGCTACCGCGAAGGACTGGAAGCCCTGCGCGTGGCGCGGGAGCTGGCGGTCTGGTTCCACCGCACCTTCGGCTCGAATCCGTCCTTCCAGCCCGGCCCCTTCCGACTGCCGGACGACCCGAGCCAGAAGCTGGCCACGCTGCAGCAGCAACTGGAGCAACTGCGCGGCGAGTTGTCCGATGCCCAGACCGCACAGACCCAGCAGGCGCAGCTCACCCGACTCCTCGAAGCCCAGTCCGAGCAGGAACGCGCCATGGCGCGCCACGCCCAGGAAGAGAACGCCGTCTACCAGCAGCTCGCCGAGGAAGCCAGCCAGCGCTATGCCGCACTGCAAGCGGAATTCGAGTCCCGCCTGAGCGCCCAGTCACAGCGCACCACGCAGTCCGTCGGCGGCGAGACCCTGGCCGGCTATTCCCGCCGCGCCGCCGAAGCCGCCACCCATCTGCAGATGGACGAGGCCACCACTCGGCTCGTCATCGATCTGCAGTTGATCGAAGCGGGCTGGGACGCCGACACCACCCGACTCACCCACGCCAGCGGCGCCCGACCGGAGCGCGGCCGGTACAAGGCGATTGCGGAATGGCCCATGGGTGGCCGGCAATCAGCCGACTACCTCCTGTTCGCCGGCCTGACGCCGATCGCCGTGGTCGAGGCCAAGCGCCAGAACATCCAGGTCGCCGGCAAGATTGGGCAGGCCGAACGCTACGCCCGCAGCCACACGCCCGAGGCACATCAGCCGACCGCCTGGCAGCAGGAAGGCCGCACCGAGCCCTGGCCGGACGGTCAGGGCGCGCACTTTCACATCCCCTTCGTCTATTCGAGCAACGGCCGGCCCCAGGTCAAGCAGTTGGCCGAGGTCAGCGGCACCTGGTTCCGCGACGTGCGGGCACCGTCGAACACGGCCCGCTCACTCCCCGGCTTCCATTCGCCTCAAGGGCTGCTCGATCTGCTGCAGCGCAGCCGGGAGGAGGCGGAAACGCGCCTGCAGGCCGAGCCCTACGGCTACCTGCAACTGCGCGACTACCAGGTGCGCGCCATCGGCGCCGTCGAAGCGGCGCTGGCCGACCACCGCCGCAACTGCCTGCTGGCGATGGCCACCGGTACCGGCAAGACCCGCACGATCATCGGGCTGGTCTACCGCCTGCTCAAGGCCGAGCGCTTCAAGCGCATCCTCTTCCTCGTGGACCGCACCGCGCTGGGACAGCAGGCCCAGGACGCCTTCAACGAAGCCCCGCTGGAATCGAACCAGCCTCTCAGCAAGATCTACAACATCGCCGAACTGGGCGACATGGCGGCCGAGGCGGAAACCCGTGTCCAGGTCGCCACCGTGCAGGCGATGGTCAAGCGGCTGTTCGGCAGCGACAACCCGCCCCCGGTCGATACCTACGACTGCCTGATCGTGGACGAGGCCCACCGCGGCTACACGCTCGACCAGGAGATGACCGAGGGCGAGCTGGCCCTGCGCGACCACGCCCAGTACCTGTCGAGCTACCGGCGCGTGCTCGACTACTTCGACGCCGTGCGCATCGGCCTGACCGCCACCCCGGCGCGCCACACGACCGAGATCTTCGGCAAGCCGATCTTCACCTACTCCTACCGCGAGGCCGTGGCCGAAGACTGGCTGATCGACCACGAGCCGCCGATCCGCTACCAGACCCTGCTGAGCCAGAAGGGCATCCACTTCGACAAGGGCGAACAGGTCGAGGTGCTGCACCTGGACACGGGCGAGATCGAGGCCGCCGAACTCGACGATGAACTCGACTTCCAGATCGAGAGCTTCAACCGCAAGGTGATCAGCGAGAACTTCAACCGCGTCATCTGCGAACAGCTTGCCCAGGAGATCGACCCCTTCAGCGCCGAGAAAACACTGATCTTCTGCGCCACCGATGCGCACGCCGACATGGTCAAGCGGCTGCTCGACGAGGCGTTCCGGGCCGTCTACCAGGACGACTACAACGAGGCCGCGGTGCGCAAGATCACAGGTGCGAGCGACAAGGTCGAGCAGCTCATCCGCCGCTACAAGAACGACGCGCTGCCCAGCATCGCCATCACCGTCGATCTGCTGACCACCGGGATCGACGTGCCGGCCATCTGCCATCTGGTGTTCATGCGGCGGGTGAAGAGCCGCATCCTGTACGAGCAGATGATCGGCCGGGCCACGCGGCGCTGTGACGACATCGGCAAGACCGTGTTCCGCATCTACGACCCGGTCGATCTCTACGCGGCGCTGGACCCGGTCAACACCATGCAACCGCTGGTGAAGGATCCGAACGTCACGCTGGCGCAACTGGTCGACGAGCTGCGCAACCCGGCCAGCCTGGCGCTGCCTGGCAGCCAACCCGAGCGCAGCCATGCGCATGACGTGCTCGACCAGCTCGGCCAGAAGCTCATGCGCGTGCTGCGCACCGCCCGCCACCAGGCCGAGCAGCCGACCGAGAAGGGCGCCAGGCTCAAGGCCCGGCTGGATGCGCTGGAGCAGCAATGGGGCGTGCCGCCGGAGAAGCTGCACCAGCATCTGCACAGCCTGGGGCCACAGCCCGCGGCCGAGTTCCTGGGCCAGCACGCCGGTCTTCTGAACCAGCTCACCGAGGTGCGCGTGCTGATAGGCTCGGCCTACGGTCCGATCCTGTCCGACCACGCCGACGAGCTGGTCGCGCGGGAGCAGAGCTGGGGCGCCTACGCCAAGCCGGAGGACTATCTGGACAGCTTCAGTCGCTTCGTGCGGGAGCAGGTCAACCAGTCGGTGGCACTGGCGGTGGTGGTCAACCGGCCGAAGGACCTGACCCGCGAGCAACTGCGCGAGGTTCGGCTGCTGCTGGACACTCACGGCTACAGCGAGGCGCAACTGAAGTCGGCGTGGCGTAACCGCAGCCAGGTGGAGATCGCCGCCAGCATCGTCGGCTACATCCGGCAGGCCGCGCTGGGGGAGGCGCTGCTGCCCTTCGAGCAGCGGGTCGCGCAGGCCATGCAGCGGGTCTACGGCCTGCGCACCTGGACGCCGGTGCAGCGCAAGTGGCTGGAGCGGCTGGCCAAGCAGCTCACGCACGAGGTCGTGATCGACGCGACCTTCGTCAACCGCGCCTTTGCCGAGCAAGGTGGGCAGCGCGGGCTGGACCGCCAGCTTGGTGGCGGCTTGACGCAGGTGATGGACGCGCTGGCCGAGCATCTCTGGCCTCAGGCGGCCTGAAACCGCGGGCCCATCCGTCTGACGCTGGCCAGTCCGGTCCAGCGCAGGGGCTGACCGACAATCCCGAATTGCGCATTTCCTGACCCTCTAGAACCGAATCGACCCCCATGACCCAGAACGACATCGTCCAGAAGCTGTGGAACCTCTGCGACGTGCTGCGCGACGACGGCATCAACTACAGCGACTACGTGACCGAGCTGGTGCTGCTGCTGTTCATCAAGATGGAGCAGGAGAACGCGGACAACGGCGTGCTGCAGGCGCACAAGCTGCCGGAGTTCGCGCGCTGGAAGACGCTGCTGGGCCTGAGCGGGCTGAACCTGCTGAACCACTACCGCAGCGCGCTGCTGCAGTTGAGCCAGAGCACTGATCCGCTGATCGCCGCGATCTACGCCGACGCGCAGACCCGGCTGAAGGAGGCGCGGCACCTGGAGCAGCTCATCAAGAGCCTGGAAGGCATCGACTGGTTCAGCGCGGCCAAGGACGGGCTGGGCGATCTGTACGAAGGGCTGCTGGAGAAGAACGCCAGCGAGACCAAGAGCGGCGCGGGCCAGTATTTCACCCCCCGGCCGCTGATCGACAGCATCGTCCACCTGATGCAGCCGCAGCCGGGCGAGACGATCCAGGATCCGGCGGCGGGCACGGCGGGTTTCCTGATCGCGGCCGACCGCTACATGCGCGAGCACACCGACGACTACTTCGACCTGAACGAGCGCGAGCGGGCGTTCCAGCGTAACCGGGCCTTCCTTGGCATGGAGCTGGTGTCGGGCACGCGGCGGCTGGCGTTGATGAACTGCCTGCTGCACGGCATGGAGGGCGATGACGCTGGGGTGGTTCACCTGGGCAACACGCTGGGCAGTGCGGGGGCGGGCTTGCCCAGGAGCGACATCATCCTGAGCAACCCGCCGTTCGGCACGGCCAAGGGCGGCGGCGGGCCGACGCGCGATGACCTGACCTACCAGACCAGCAACAAGCAGCTCGCGTTCGTGCAGCACATCGTGCGGCACCTGAAGGACGACGGGCGGGCGGCGGTGGTGCTGCCGGACAACGTGCTCTTCGAGGCGGGGGTAGGGGCGGAGATCCGGCGCGACCTGATGGACAAGTGCCGGCTGCACACGATCCTGCGGCTGCCGACGGGGATCTTCTACGCGCAGGGCGTGAAGACCAACGTGCTGTTTTTCCACAAGATCGGGCAGGCGGCCACGGGCAGCACGGACGAGGTCTGGGTCTACGACATGCGGGCGAACGCGCCCAAGTTCGGCAAGCGCACGCCGCTGACGCGGGCGCACTTCGCCGAGTTCGAGGCGGTGTTCGGTGAGGACTGCAACGGCTTCAGTCCACGCACGGACCAGGGTGAGTCGGGGCGCTGGCGTCGGTTCAGCCGCGAGGAGGTGCGGGCGCGTGGCGACAGCCTGGACATCAGTTGGCTGAAGGACGACAACGCCGAGGATGCCGCCGACCTGCCGGAGCCGGCCGTGCTGGCGCGGGAGGCGATGGACGAGCTGAACGGGGCGCTCGAAGAACTCGAAGCGATCTTGGCGGAGCTGGGTGAGGAGATTTCAGCGTGAAAAACTGGACCTCTGCCAAGCTCGCTGATGTTTGCACGCTCATCACAGACGGTACCCATCATTCCCCGGTCAATCTCTCTACTGGTGCGTACAAGTATGTGACTGCCAAGAATATTCGGCGATGGGGTCTAGATATTTCAAATATCACCTACGTTGATGAGGCGACGCACAACGAGATATATTCACGTTGCCCGGCCGAGTACGGTGATGTTCTTTACATCAAGGATGGTGTGACCACTGGGATAGCGGCGCTTAATACGTTGCGAGAGCCATTTTCAATGCTGTCGAGTGTGGCGTTGTTGAAACCAATTCCTGGCATTCTCAACTCTTCATATTTGAAGCATTGGCTAAATAGCCCGATCGCGTACAAATCCATGACTGGTGAGATGACCGGCACGGCAATAAAACGCTTGGTGTTGAAGCAGATCCGTGAAACGCAGATTGCGATTGCACCCCAACCCGAACAAACCCGCATCGCCGAAAAACTCGACACCGTCCTCACCCGCGTGGACGCCTGCCGCGACCGCCTCGCCCGCGTCGTGCCCTTGCTCAAGCGCTTCCGGCAATCGGTGCTGGCGGCGGCGACTTCAGGGCGGTTGACGGAGGATTGGGAAGATGGAAATGGCCGAACGGATTGGATGACGACTAAAGTAGAGTCAGTTTCCCATGTTGGGACGGGCTCAACGCCACTTAGATCTAACACAGATTATTTTTCCCTCACAGGTGTGCCGTGGATTACCAGCGGTGCAACTAGCCAAGAGTTGATCCTCTCATGCGATGAGTACGTTACTCAGCAAGCTATCACAGATCATCGCTTAAAAATTTATCCTGCTGGAACGCTTCTTGTCGCGATGTACGGAGAGGGCAAAACTCGCGGACAAGTGAGTGAACTCGGGATTCCGGCGACGATTAACCAAGCATGTGCAGCGGTTGTTGTCGATCCAAAGAAAGCCTTGGTTAAATACGTCAAGCTGGCGTTGCAGGCGAACTATCTTGAAATGCGGGTGCTAGCCGAAGGGGGGAATCAACCGAACTTAAATCTCTCCAAGGTTAAGGAGTTCCCGTTGAATATGCCAGGCATTGCTGAACAAACCGAAATCGTCCGCCGCGTCGAAACCCTGTTCGCCTTCGCCGATCGCCTCGAAGCCCGTCTGAAGACCGCTCAGACCGCTGCCGACCGCCTAACCCCCGCGCTGCTGGCCAAGGCATTCCGGGGCGAACTGGTGCCGCAGGATCCGAACGACGAACCGGCGGCCGAGTTGCTCAAGCGCCTGGCCACCAGCCGCGACGCCGCCCCCAAGGCCAAGCGAGGCCGCCGCAGCGCCACCGCCGACACCACGTCATGAGCGACATCAAGCTCTTCCGCCTGCAAGCCGGCCAGGCCACCGAGCTGCAGGGCGAGGCATCCGACCTCGAAAAGCCCTTGCAGACGCTGATCGAGAGCAACCTCGGCCCGCTGCTGCGCATCCGTTTCCTCGCCACCGAGTACGCCACTGGCCGCACCCACGCCGGCCGCATCGACACCCTCGGCCTCGACGAAAACCACTGCCCGGTCATCCTCGAATACAAGCGCTCCCTCGGCGAGAACGTCATCAACCAGGGCCTGTTCTACCTCGACTGGCTTATGGACCACAAAGCCGAGTTCGAGCTGCTGGTGATGAAGACCCTGGGCAGCGCCGCCGCCGAACAGATCGACTGGACCGCCCCACGGCTGGTCTGCATCGCCGCCGACTTCACCAAGTACGATAGCCACGCCGTCCAGCAGATCAACCGCAACATCGAGCTGATCCGCTACCGCCGTTTCGGCGAAGAGCTGTTGCTGCTGGAGCAGGCCAACGCGCCAGGGACCGCCGCGCCGATCAAGAAGCCCGCCAAGGTCAGCAGCAAGACCGCGCCCGACAAGGATGCGGCCGTGCCACCGGCCAAGGTCACCACCGGTACCGACAAGAGCTACGCAGAGTGGCTGACCACCTTGTCGGCGCCACTGCTGGAGCTGCTGACCTCGCTGGAAGGCTACGTCCTGTCGCTCGGCGACGATGTCCAGCGCAAGGAACTCAAGCTCTATGTGGCCTACAAACGCCTGAAGAACTTCGCCACTGTCGTGCCGCAGAAGAGCCGCTTGCTGCTTTACCTGCATCTGTCGCCTGACCAGTTGGATCCGCTGCCGCCCAACGCGCGTGACGTCAGCCAGCAGGGGCATTGGGGTACCGGTGATCTGGAGCTTTCGCTGGCGGTCACGGCTGACCTAGATGCGGTCAAGGGGCTGATTCTGCGGGCGTATGAGGGGCGGGCGGTTGTAGTCGCTCAACCAACGGGGAACGTGCTCAATATGTCGGACTGACCCAAGCAGAGTGCCATGCCAGCTTTCGGCAAGAAGCGGTCTTTCGCCCCCCGGACCGCTTGGTCAATAAATAAAGTTGAGAAGATGCTAACACTGCTAGCACCTACCTTCGGTAGGTCGGATTGGAAAAAAGAATGAAATCACCTGAGTTAATAAATATCATCCAACAAAATGCACTAAATAACTTTGCGCCTGCGATTTTCCCAATTTACCTAATTGCAGATTATGGCGATCCTGTCCACATAGGTACTTGCTTTGCATTTGAATACAAAAATCGAAGATTCTTGGTTACTGCTGCGCATGTTGTCGATCATACAAAAAATGGAACTCTGTTCTTCGCGTCCCCTGCAGGGGAGAGTCTCATTGGAATCGCAGGCGAATGGCACGTAGCTATTCCTGGGAGCAATCCTCGCGAAGAAGATCCGTTTGATTTTGCATGGCACGAACTGACTGTCGACGAGAAAAAAAATTTACCCTGTATAGCTGCGGGTCAGCTTGAGGATGTCAAATCACCGGCGTCTGGAATGCGGATGCTAATAATGATTGGCTTTCCAGCTTCGAAGAATAAAAAAATTTCTCCCGATAACCGACGAAATCGGCGCCTTGCGCCGACTAGGGCTCAATATTTAAATATTGAAATTATGCCGAATGAGTATTTCAATGCACGAGGAATGTCTCCTCAGACACACGTTGCAATTACCCGAGAGCAGCGATCAATTGATAGCGCGGGCGAAGAGGTTAATACAATTGGTCACCATGGTTTCAGTGGTGGGCCATTAATATATGCGGGCCTCCAAAAATCTCCGGTTTTAATTGAAGATCAAAAAGTAATAGGTGTTGTTCTGGAGGGCGACAACAAATTCGGTGTTGTGGTCGCGCTTCGCATGTCGGTCATACTTCGCCACATTGATACTAAGATTGGGGTAGAAGTCTAATCGACGCTGTATCAGCGAATTTCCGCTGTCTGGCGAAAGGCCGAAAATTCTCGATGAAGACTAATGGTGCCATGTGAATTATTGGCGCTCGACTCAATCACTTTGTGCGGCAATGCTGGGTTCATATTCTGAGAATAAGCCAAAAAAGGAGTAAATATGTTTGAGTCAATAGAGGTGCTGGACATATACAACAAGAATATCAATATTTTAGTTGGCTCAGGTGCTTCAGCTAACCTTTTTCCGACATTGGCATTGGAAATAAAGGATGAGAAGGGTGACTGGGAAACTATTGAAACGCTCGCCACTAAGTTCGAAAATAATGATGAGAAGCGTACTGCTCTATTCATGCACTACTACAACACGTGCATCTTCCCCGTGCAGCGGTTCTCACCATCTGCGGTGGTGGATGCAAAGGGCTTAGCCAATCTTGTGAATTACGAAGTTTTTTTAACAACTCTACTTGGATTATTGGAGAGAAGAAAAGATTTAAATCGGAAGGTTAATGTCTTTACGACAAACTATGATGGGTGCCTGGCCCACATCGCCGACAGCCTTCTCATGAAGGGATCATATGATTTTATTGTGAACGATGGTACTTCAGGTTTTCACAGGAGGCATTTGCATGCTAAAAATTTCAATACCTTTCAATGTAATACGGGGATATTTGAGCGCGCCAATTATGGTATACCCCAACTTAATGTTATCCACCTTCACGGCTCTGTATATTGGTCAAGGAGCGGTGAAAAGATTGAGGTCAATTATCGCAATAATTTTACATGCCTGCTCAATGCCACAACCGCTGGTAAGATTAAGGAATTCTCTGACTACCTGAGCAAGAAGGGCGGAACTACCTTAAATACACCAGTCGTGTCATTCAGTCGTCAGCAGATGGATGAATTCTGGAGCGAGTACGTCAAGCTTCCGATTGTGAATCCCACGAAATGGAAGTTTCACGAAACCGTCTTTGAAGAACACTACTACCAGATGCTCAGGCTCTTGAGTTATGAACTTGAGAAGCCCAATTCAATTCTTATAACCTTCGGATTTTCATTTGCGGATGAGCATATTCTGAAGCTTGTGCAACGCTCACTTTCAAATCCACAACTTCAGACATTTGTTTGCTGCTATAGCCAAGACGGTGCTAAAGCAATGAAGGAAAAATTTAAGCAATGGAAGAATGTCAAGGTAATCGGTCCACCTGCCGGAGTGAAGATGGATTTCACCAACTTTAACAAATATGTATTTTCCATTAAGCCTGAAATTTATCTTCCACCCGAGGACGATCTATGAGCATTGTTGTAGGTGAAGTTATCGCGGTCTCAGGCATTCGCATCTCTCTTCGCATCTTTGAAGACTCCAGCCAAGAAACGATTTTCTACCAAGGAGTGAAATACAGGGGTGTTTCCATCAGAGAGCATGTTATTATCCAGCGCGGCTTCATTGACATAGTTTGCCTTGTTGAAGGTGAATACCTTGATGAGAAGAAGTTAGAGGCGGAAGCCGAGAAAACAATCTATGTCCGAAAGGTGGATGTCCGCCCCATCGGGTATGTCGTAGACGACAAGTTCTATGAGGGCGTAAAGTACATGCCCATGATTAGGGACAAGGCATCTCTACTCAGTGAGCCAATGGTAGGCAAGATATATGGGGCCGAAGGGAAGAGTTATTTTTCCATCGGCTCCATGCTTAAGGAAAATATACCAATAAACCTGCCATGGACTAAGCTCTTCAACAGCCATCTTGGAATATTTGGTAATACTGGCAGTGGTAAATCCAACACACTAACCAAACTATACACGACTCTATTCAACGAAAAAATACAAGGTTTGAAGAACAAAAGTCAATTTGTCATCATTGACTTCAATGGCGAGTACACCGGTGGGCAGATTCTTCCCGCCAAAGACAAGCAAATCACCGTTCTTGATTCAAAGATGGGTGGGCAGAAGTTCAAGATTGAAGGCTCCCACTTTTGGGAAGCCGAAACACTGAGTTTGCTCTTTCAAGCCACGACGAATACCCAGCAGCCATTCCTTCGGCGTGTTCTGTCCGGCAAGGAAAAATTCAAAGATGTCCCGCTCAAGCGCTATGTTGAAAAGACTTTCGAGAAAGCTTTCAGCTCGGGGGAAGCCAAGGCAGACGCTTTGGAGTTGAGCAGAGAGATTGCTAGGCTCGTCGATTGCGAGCCCTTGCAAGTTCACCTCAAAGGCATTACTTACTACAATAAAGACAAGTTCTTCAGGCACAACAATGGCATGTTCTACAACTCAAACGGCACAGGCTTTGAAATCAACATCAAGCCGATTCTGAATGAGCATGTAGACCTTGATGGAATTGATCCGTTTAAAGAACTCATCTTGAGGTGTTATCTTCAACTTTGTTCTGACGTTGTTCTCGGCTATGCTCAATATGAGCATATTCAGCCGGTTCTTGCGCGGGCGAAGTCTTCAATTACAGCGCTACGCAACGTGTTGGAAATCGTAGATGTTCCACCGCCAGGGCATCTATTGCACGTCATCTCTCTCAAGAAGTGCAAGAACGAGATCAAGAAAATTTTGCCGCTACTCATTGCTAAAAATTTTTACATCAATCACAAAAACTTTGAAAATCTTAAGAGCCCGCCTACCCGCACTTTACATATCATCATTGATGAGGCTCATAACATTCTCTCCGATCAATCCACGCGAGAGCATGAAATATGGAAAGACTATCGGCTTGAGTTGTTTGAAGAAATAATCAAGGAGGGCCGAAAGTACGGGGTTTACTTGACGCTGTCCAGCCAGCGCCCAGCAGATATTTCACCCACTATCGTTTCACAGATCCATAACTTTTTTATCCACCGCCTAGTCAACGAGCGCGACCTTATACTGCTAGATAACACCATCAGCACCCTTGATTCATCATCCAAGGCTTTGATACCCACCTTGGCCAAGGGATGCTGCGTGGTCACAGGGACCGCGTTTGACCTTCCCATGATTTTGAAGATCACCCCCCTATTGAAGGATCAGAGGCCCGCCAGTGACGATGTCAACCTTGAGGAGTTATGGGGTGCCCCGCTCGCCTGAATCGCTCCAGCCAGTGGAGACCACACATATAATCGTATGCTTCGGGAGCTGTGCAACTGACAGGCGATCTCACGTTGCATATGGTTAAGCTTTTGTCGCAAGGTGGCGAGACTGGATGGTTATCGTACGTATTCAGCCCCCCGGGTATAGACAGCCCGAATGTCTCGCTCGCCGTGTCGTTTCCGGAGCATGTCAAGGTAGAAGCCGCTGTCAGGCACGCCTTTGCGCAAGAGCGACGGAGACTTTCGTCAGCCATATGGAATCACGTGCGCCGAGCCTAGTGCCCTATTCACCAGCTTGTCCGCTACGGCGCTGCTATCAGTCCAGAAAATCAGGGACCGGCCGGCCATGCAGGAACATGTCGTTCTTCAACCCGGTGTCCAATGGCTGAACAGCGTGTAGAAGGCCGTTGCTGTACGAATCAGAGGCGTCGATGAGTCCGCGCAACAGGCTGAGATTCTTGTGCTGGCGCTCGGAGAATCTATCAAGAGCTTGTTTAAGCTCCGACACCGAGTGGCCTAGGACGTATGTGAAGTGCCGACCGATCAACCCCGCAATCACATCCGAGGCTTGAATGCCGATCTCGATCTTCGAATCAGAAAATCGATAGTTAAGGCGACGCTCCCCATTCCGGATCTCGACCCTTTGCAAGATCCGCTCAATGTTCGTCTCGCGATCCAAGACGTGAGACGCTTGCTTGAATTTGCACAGCACGTGCATGAAATGTAAGGAGAAGTCGGCAATCAGTTCGCCGGGCTCGTTGTCGTGGAGAAAGGTCAGCTCTACTCGCGGCAACTTTGCAGCACCGCGCAGCAGCTTCTTGAGTGCTTGAGTGGCAAGGTTGCGGTTTTTCGGGAGCCTTCGTTCGACAAACGCTAGGACGCATTTCAGAAACGCTGGGACGTCTGCACGCTTGATATTCGGATATCCGAATCCGTGAACCAAGGTCATAAAAGCTTTGGGGTCGATCTTGACGGCGAAGACGAGTTCGTTCTTAAGCTCCATGTGCACTTCGTTGATGTTGACTCGTTCGTCAACCATCAAGGACTCGATGATGTCCAGTACCGACCAGAACAGCACATCGAGAACGGAGTAGTGGATGAGCGTCTCCGACTCGGTCAGCCATTCCAGGAACGACGTCAACCTCTCTGAGGCCAGCGCACCCTCGTACTCTGGTGGCGCCACATGCTTGTACTTGATCTCGGTTGCGCTGACCTGGATTCCCATCTGCTTGCGCAACGCATCCCAGCCAACGATCTCTTTACCAGGCATCAACGCGATCCCAGCCAGCGCGAACATCCTGTCCGGGCTATTGTTCAACCCAACCTCCGACAGCGTGAGCCGCCTGATGTTGTTGGTCTCATCGTAGTACAGCCGCAGAGGCTGATCCCAGCTGGGGTTCGCATAATGGCTGCGCAGGTCGTCTGCTTGGATGATGTGCATGTCTTTGGTGCGACTTGGTACCGAAACTTAGACTTACCTACAGCTTCGGCAGTACATCTCGCTCGTAGATTTCAACCGGCGTCAGACCGTCAATGCTGCAGTTTGCCCCCTTTAGGTCGCGCAAACGCTCCTGATAGCCGCCCACTGCCACCACTACATAGGCCAACCGGCCACCCTCAAGTGCCACCTCGCGGGAGGGGAGGTGCCTCATAAGTTCAAGCATGTCTGATTTTTCCTGCGCAAGATAACGCTCGACAGTCATGCCCAGCATACGTAGCTCCGCCCGAGCCGACGGCGACACGAGTTCATTGCTCGTCACATGGTGGGGTCGCATTTCCTTAGTCATAACCATGGGCGGCAGCCACTGCCCCATGGCGCCCTCGTCGTAGAACTGGTGCTTCACCGTCACATCGACAACCGTGAATGGAGGTGCGACTACGATCGCGTGGGGTGCCACGAATTGCCCGTGATCGATCGAGTAGAAGTAGCGTGGCTCGGGTGAAACCGCGCGCGGAAAGTGAATGGTCAGATTGCTATTGGCGGTGTAATTCCAAACACCGAGCTCATCTAGCATTCGCGACAAGACGCCGGACGCCACCACACACAGGCCTTGTCGTTGATCACGCGCAACGCGATTCACGACGGCCTGCGCTGCGACTCGGATCTTGCGCTCAGCTTCGCCCAACTCATCTGCAGTGTAGCTTCTTGCCTCGATCAGACGGGCGACTTGATTGAGAGCGCTTCTATCTCGCTGCTCCACCTGCAAGAACTCCGGCGTATCGTGAAGCCCCGGCGTCGATGGATCCATCCCGCGCTGGCTGAACCAAGTCTCAAGCTGCTCCTGCGCGGCGATATTGGAAAGCGGCCAGAGGCTGCCGGTCGATCCGGGTAGGGCAGTTGTCTGCCGAGTAGCCAGCAGCTTTCGACGTTGAGCTTCTCCCACGATGGTCCTCCCGTTGACGCATGTTCTTGTTAAGGAACTATCTTATCTCTCGCGACGACTTTGCCCAACGAATGAACCCCGACCTCGTCTCCTGTGCGGGACGGTAGCTGACGATGCTCGTCTTGTGAGTGAGTGGCAAGGCGAATTCCGGTGGAGTTCACGATGCTTCCGTTGATCCGCCAAGCCAATCCGATCGTCATGCAGGACGCGGGTGCTCCAATGCCCGGTGTTGATCGGAGCGGCCGCTCGGGCGTTGACCGTGAATGACTGAGATCAGTCTGAAGCGGTCACCGGATCAGTCAATCTGAAGCAGGCGTAGGTCTGCTGAATCGTTCCGGATATCGCGGCGGCCGGATGGGTTAAGCCAGTTGGTCTCGACCGTGATCAAGTTGCTGGGTGAGCGGCAAAGGCGACTGAGTCCAGTAACTGTTTGATTTGTAATGACTTTTCAACTTCAGACCATCAAAGTTCAGTCGCAAAATTAAATGTTGAGTCGCATCAATTGATGGAATTAACATCTGGCTCCAGTTCCCGCACCCCGCACGCCTTCGGGATGCTCGCCCCAGGGCTTTGCGCCAGCTGCTTCGCCGGCACCAGCGTCCTCAGTTTTTCTTGCGCCCACCTCGTCATCCCTCCCGTTTCTCTCACTTCGCCCTTTCACCTCGCCTGCGGGCAGACTTGGGTAATGGGTGGGTTCGAACATCCTTAGTCGGCAGACGGTGACGACAGCCCCGCAGGAGCAACCAATGTTTACTACCCCCGCTTGTGACGCGCCAATGTACGGTCAGCGCTGGCGCGCCATCAACCATCGATTTTCATTTTACGTTACAAAATCACCAGTGCGGAACATTTTGTAATAAAAAAGAAACACCTGCAGATTCATATTCAGGAATCCAGATTGACAATTTTGGTTTAATATGAGGTTAACGTGTTGGCAAGACACCGAGCCAGATCTCCTTGATTAAAGAGCAAATTTTCAGCTTGGTATGGTCGTTGCAGCCGGATGTTTGACCCAATCCCCATCTCTTGGCTCCAACGATCAGGAAAAACAAATGCCCAAAGAATGCACCCAGCATTGGTTGCGTCGCAACCGCCCACCCAGGGTTCAAATCACGTACGACGTGGAAACGGGTGGGGCCATGGAGAAGCGCGAATTGCCGCTTCTGGTTGGCGTCCTCGCTGACCTGTCACGCAGGTCGACGGAAAACCGTTTGCTTACGCTGGCTGGTCGTCACTTTGTAGAGATTGATCGCGACAACTTTGATGAGGTCATGGCCAAAGTCGCGCCAGCGGTCGAGGTCAACAAAGTGACCTTCACCTTTTCCAAGATTGAACAATTCACCCCGGTAAGTGCCGTGCTTTACGCGGATCAGCCAGTTGTGTCCACGGATGCAAGTTTCGATGAAAAGAAGGCGGCAGAAGAAGTTATTCATCACGCACACCTCGTCAACCAGGACCCTGTGTTGCGTGACTTCTTTACCAAAAGGCAGTTGCTGCGTGACCTGATGATCAAGCTGGACGGCAATGAATCTCTCGATGCGAATTTCCTTCAGTTGCTGAGTGAATCTAGCCAGCCAGGAGCGTCTTAAAGACACAACTCAAAACCTAAGGAGGTGAAAACATGGTAACGGAACAAGCACCCAAAAGCGCGAGTGGGGGTCAAACAAGCAGCACGAATTTGCTTGACCAGATCTTGAAAAGCATGGGCGCTGACATCGCAGAGAAAAAACAGAGAGCCAATACGCTGATCGAATTGTTCAAGGAACAAGCCATACAGCATTCCTCGTCGGATCAATACGGTACGGTCAAGTCAGCCACGGTACAAATCGAAAAGTGGATCGAATCGATCGACAGAAAGATTTCCGAGCGACTCAACGAGATCTTGCACAACAGCGACTTTCGTGAACTTGAGGCAACTTGGCGCGGCTTGCATTACCTGGTGATGAATACCGAAACAAGCAGCCGCCTGAAGATCCGTGTGCTGGACGTCTCCAAAGACGACTTGCGCAAGGACCTCGAAGAAGCCATCGAGGTCGATCAAAGCGCGTTGTTCAAGAAGGTTTATGAGGCTGAGTACGGCACCTTCGGCGGCACGCCCTATTCATTGCTCATTGGTGACTACAAGTTTGGCCGGTCTAACGACGACGTGGCCATGCTGACCAACCTGTCCAAGGTCGCAGCCACGGCACACGCGCCGTTCATTTCGTCAGCAGATCCAGCGTTGTTTGATATGACGAGCTTCGAGGATTTGTCAAAGCCCCGCGATCTGGCTAAGTCGTTTGAAAGCACGGAGCTGATTGCCTGGCGGGAATTCAGAGACACCGAAGACTCTCGATACGTTTGTTTGACACTGCCCCGTTTCTTGTTGCGGCCACCTTATGGCCCCGACACCAGGCCAACAGAAGGCATGTCGTTTACCGAGGATGTCAACTTCTCTAAGGTAAACGACACGGACCCTGTGCAGCCAGGCAAAGATCACGAAAAATATCTCTGGGGCAACTCCGCCTATGCACTCGGGCAGCGCATCACCAACGCATACGCACTGTACGGTTGGTGTGCAGCCATTCGCGGGGTGGAGGGTGGAGGCGTGGTGGGCGGTTTGCCCGTGCACACGTTCAAAACGGAACGGGGTGACATGGGGCTCAAATGCCCCACCGAGACCCCGATCACGGACCGCCGCGAAAAGGAACTCGACTCGCAAGGCTTCCTCGCGCTTTGCTACAAGAAGGAAAGCGACATGGCCGTGTTCTTTGGTGCACAGACCACCAACAAGCCTCGCATTTACTTCAACGCGCAAGCCAACGCCAATGCGCGCATCTCTGGCTTGTTGCCGTACGTCCTGGCTGCTTCGCGCTTTGCGCACTACCTCAAGGTCATCATGCGCGACAAGATCGGCAGTTTCATGACCAGAGAGAACGTGGAAAGCTATTTGAACAACTGGATCGCCAACTACGTGCTCATCAACGATAACGCACCGCAAGACCTCAAAGCGCAGTACCCGCTTCGCGAAGCCCGCATCGACGTCACGGAAGATTTGAGCAAACCAGGTGTCTACAACGCCACCGTGTTCTTGCGTCCGCACTTTCAGCTGGAAGAGTTGACCGCGTCCATTCGACTTGTGGCTTCACTGCCGCCTGCCGTCAGCGCTTGACGACAACGATCAGCACAAGCTGACACCCAACACAGCAAGGGAACATCATGGACGCCATCATTCTGGACTTGGGCAGCGACGTCAAAGGCGATAGCCTGCTTGAGGGCTTCAAGGACAAGATCGAGATCATGTCTTACAGCCACAACGTGGCGATGCAGGTCACCGATGACCAAAGCAACACCGAGCGAACATCCGGCAGGCCACACATCGGTGAATTCACGCTGACGAAGTTCGTGGACTCATCGACGCCAACCTTGAATCAGCTATGCACAAACGGTGGTCATCTGTCAGAAGCCAAGATCACCGTTACACGCAACTCTGCAGTTGCGGCTGATGCGCCGCTGATGGCCTGCATCACGTACACGCTGAGCAACGTCATCATCTCCAACCTCAGTGTCAGTTGCGGCACGGGCGGCAAGCCTGTCGAGACCATCTCCTTGAATTTCACCAAGATCAAGTGGGAACTCACCGCACAGAAGCTTGATGGCAACAAGGAGGGCGTCTCGGCGGCCACTTTTGACATCGTCGCCAACAAGAAGGTCTAGTCCCGAACGGTTGCTCAAGCGGCTTGCCTGAAGGCGGGTATGACTGTCACCTCCAGATGGCAACTAACTCAGCAATCTTGGTTGCGACTACCGCCATCGTGTCTTCTGATGTGTCAAGGCCGCTTCTCGAAGCTAACAAGGGGCTGACATCCCGGAGCGCTGTGTATGTCGTACCGTGCACGATGGGCACGAGCCGGTTGCCCTGCAGGAGGGTCGAAAGCTCTTTGTCCGCGACGCCTTCTTTCGGTAGGCGTGAAAGCAATGCAGGGGTCACCAAGACGAGTCCGATTTTCGAGGTCGCTAAGCCTTTGTCAATGGCACGCATCATCGGTACGCCAAGGCCAAGATCCTTTTCGCTGAACCAAACCTTGACACCACCTGCCTCAAGCAAATCGTACAGTTGCTTGGCTGCTCCTTGCCGGTCATCCCAAGCGTGGCAGAGGAAGCAATCCCGAAGATCTGGCTTCGCTGCCACTTCTCTTTCAATAGCCTCGCGTACCGGCGTGAGGGACACCACCTGAGCAGGCGTGTACGTGACGGACGAACTGGCGCGCGACCAACGCGGCCTTGAACTGCCGCCTCCGCTGGATCTGCCTCCATTGCTGTAGCTGCTGCCCGACGAGTAGGACGAGTTGTAGCCACTGCCATAACTGCTGTAACCGCCGTACCGACCACGGCATGCAGGGCAGGCCGCAGCAGCGCTGGATGAGCGATGGCCTTCAACTGGAGCTGTACATCTAGCCATGCTTACCCTCTGGGCGGAAACCTGTCGTTGCCGTGACTGTCCTTGTATTGAATCTGGCCGTTCTGACCATGGACCACCAACTCGGATTTCTGGTTCTGCGAGATCTCCCGGGCGCGATCCACCGCATCTTGTTTGCGGTCAAACACCTGGGTATCACGTTTGGCGCCAGCACCCTTGACGGCCCAGCCATCTTCGCGGGGGACGACATGCTGATTGCGTTTGCTCATGTAGAGGCTCCTTGTCGCGGCGTAATTGCCGCTACATGGGTGTGCGGTCACCAAGTCCGGCGCGGACACCACACAGAGCCCTGTCCGCATGGAGAATGACGACCGCACACATAGAAGCCCAGGGAGGAGCCGTGCAACCGAAACCGTCTTCAGAACGCCATGCCAATGTCGATGAGCTATCCCGTGCGCTGACGATGCTCAGTGCCGCCGAGCGGCTCCGCTTGTTTTCAAGAGCCCGCCTGCTTGTCTGGGGTACCGAGTACACGAATCCCCAAGAGTTGTTCAATGAGGCGGTCAAGCGCGCCCTCGTCGCCGCAAGCGGTTCAAAGCAGGACGGTGAACGCGGGCGTCCGTGGCCTATAGATCGAGTGCAGCTTCCTGCCTTTTTGTCCGGCTGCATGGATAGCATCGCTGATGCATCCCGCGAATCGCTGCTCCAAACCCAGACCGACCGATTGGAGGCTTTAGCGGGCGAAGCCGGGGACGTGGACACCGTGATCCACCGGGCGGGTCGCTGGAACTCAGACGTCGTTGAACAGGCCATTGAGGTAGAGAACACGTTTGACAGGCAGCAACGGGCTGAGGCCGACGCGCGCGTCATTGAGACTTACTTCAAAGACGATCAAGCAGTGCTCGCTGTCATTGAGGGGGAGAAGGCGGACATGCAGGTAGCAGAGGTACTTGCCTTGTTCGATCTCGATCAAAAGACCTACGACACGGCGCGGCGCAGGCTCAGGAGGCAGGTGGACAAGCTGATGCCTGGAAGGAGACAGCGATGACGAACGAAACGCGGAAGACGCTCGATGCAATTCGAGCCCTAGCACTCAAAGACCTCGAAACCGCGTCTGACGAAGATATCCGGGCCGAGTTCGCCGCTGAAGGCATCGATCCTGATCAACTGGCGACCAGCATTGCAGCGAGTCTTGATGACGTTCTGGCTGCCAGCCTTCGTCAACAAGCTGCGGCTGCCAAGGTGGCCATGCAGGTCCGTGCAACCCCCAGGAAGTCGCTGCGGCCTACCCTAGATCGAATAAAGGAGCGTATCGCGCACGCCTTTGCGGCGGAACCACAGCTAGCTACCGCCTTCCGAGAAGGAAGCCGCCAAAGCGATGCCGACCTAGAAACACTCTATGACGATCTTGTGCTGATGGGCAAGATCCCCAACACCGATGATGGCCATTGATGTCGATAGGCTCAGCCGCCCGGAGCGCCTACTCTGGGGGCATGGCGTAAGGAAACCTGAGCACATTGATTTGGAGGCCATTGCCAGTGCCAGGGGCGCTCACGTCGTCTACAGAAGACTCGACGGTTGCGCAGCTCGCTTGGTGGCCACCGGTGATCGTGCGGTCATCAGTGTCGCCGTGGACGACAACCTCGGACGAAGGCGCTTCTCATTGGGGCATGAGTTGGCCCACTGGATGCAGGACGCACAGCGGACATCGTTCAAGTGCGCCAGCACCGACATTGGGCCGCAGAATGCTGAAGCCAAGTCCATCGAGGCCGACGCCAACAGCTTCGCCAGTCAACTGATCCTTCCCGACTACATGGTCTGGCCATGGGTGGCCGATCGCAAGCCAAGCCTCGATCTTGCGAATGCAATGGGCGGCGCTTTTCAAGCCAGCCTGACTGCTTCCGCCCTGAAGTTGCTCCAACGTGCCAAGGTACCGACCGCCATCACCTGCCACGATCAACGAAGGTTGAAATGGTCTAGGCGCAGCCGGGGCTTCTCAACTGATTTCTACATCCTCAACGAATTGCACCAAGACACAAGCGCGTTCGAAATGGCCTTTGGGAACATCAAAGGGCTGAGCCGTCCGAAGCGCGAAAGTGCATCGCGCTGGATCAGCGGCCCAAGCTCCTTTCGAATGGAAGTCTGGTCGCAGTCGATCAAGCTTCCCGAAGGTTCTGTGCTGACCATGCTTTCGGTTATATAGCCAACTGATGGCTTCAGATGCGCCACCGCGATGGTATCGAAGGCTACTTAGAGTCATGTTGAGCTGATCGCAGAGAGCAGCGGGAGTCGATCGTACGTCTCCCCCGATATTCACTACGCACGAGCGACAGCTCACGGGCGTGCAGTGGTCATGCGCCGCGCAAGCCTCCATGAGGCTGGTTGCTCTCTTAGCTGCCGCTCAACTGCCGAACATGGCAGGCAGCAACCAGTCTGTACCCGACTGTCGGCTGGACTGTTCTCATGGCACTGTACGGGGCAGGATGAAGGGCGACGCCCAGGTTCCGCGCAACCCGACCCATTTCTGCCGTTCACTTTGCCGACTGGATCCATGCGGGCAACACGGAACCCGAGAAGGTTCATCGGCAGCTACCGACCGTCTAATTCCCCCGGCCGGATCACACGTCCATCGAGCGCCGTGATGCCCCGCAGCCCTACGCCGTGCGCTTCGAATCCCAGCCGTGACCACTCGGCCTGGTAGTCCAACTGGTCATGGTGGTGCCCATGGAAGGCTCGGCGCACTCCCAGGCGCTGGCCCAGTGCGTCGAGGACTGCAAACCCGTGGGGATGACAGCTCGGCGCCTCATGCGTGACCAGCACATCCGCTCGCTGCCTGCTCAGCGCTTGGTACTCCGCTGGGAAGATCGTGCTGCGATGCCGTCTCGGCAAACCATCGCGCCACCGATTGCCGCGGCCGATGTGAGCCACATACGCGCGCGCCGATTCGACTTCGTGTGGCCCCGGCGGCATCCATACCTGCCCCCGAAATACCCCACCCAGTCCCGCGATGCGCACCCCGGCGATCTCGACTACCCGGCCATGTAGGTTGCGGCCAGCCAGTGCCGAGCAGAACAGATGATCGTGGTCCTCGTCCGTGTCGGTGTCATGGTTGCCCGGAATGAACCACACCTCGGTGTGTTCGAGAATGGCCGCCAGTTCGACCTCCAGTGGCCGCTGCGCCTGGAGATCCCCGAGCAACACCAGCGCTGCAGGCCGCTGCGATGGCGCCGACTGCAGCACCGCCTCGGTCAGGTGATCGAAGCGCCCATGCACGTCCCCGCACAGCCAGATCGAAGGCAGATCTCTTGCTGTGGGCACAGGCGCTGACCGTGCCTTCGTCTTCTTCACACCGTCACCTCGAACCCAGGATCGAACCCCCGGTTTTCCAGCGTCCCGTCCCAGCGCACATAGCCCCGGGGGTTGCACACCACCCGGCATGTCCCACCACCTGGTCGATCGACCAGGTAGTCGAAACTGTCGTGCGTGTGCCCATGCACCCACAGGTCCACCCCGTCGAAGCAGCTCGGCGGCAGGTCGTTCACGAACGCCGGACTCAAGCCGCTTCGCTCGAAACATGCCGCCAGCGAGCCGCGATGCGGCGCATGGTGCGTGATGACCACCGTTTTCCCGCCCCAGGGTTCGGCCAGTCGATCGTGCATCCAGCGCCGTGTCGCCTGGTGCCAATGCACCGTGTCCAGTGGGCGCAGCCGTCGCACGCCCGACTCTGGCGCCGTGCGCTTGACCCGAATGACGCTGAAATCGTTCAACCCGACGCTGGCCTCCGCTGCAGCCAACCGCGCATCGCGCCGCCACTGGCCGTCGGCCCCCAGCACCTTCAGCCTGAAATCCGTCCACAAGGTGGCGCCGAGCACGCGCACCGGACCCGCGTCAGACGCCAGTGTCACCACGTCCTGATCGAGCACCTGCACATTGGTGTCCTGCGCTGCGGCGCGCATCTCCGCCAGCTCCGATGCCAGCACCTGCCCGTAGAACTCGTGGTTGCCCGGCACGTACAGCACTGGCTTGCCTGCGAAGGCCGGCTCTGCCGCCGCCCAGGCCACACCTCGGCGGCCCGGCGCCTGGATATCCCCGGCCAGGATCACCGCATCAAAATCCCCCGGTGGCACCCGCATCGGGTGGAACTCCAGGTGCAGGTCTGACAGGATCAGCAACTTCATCGAGGCATCTTTCGTCTGTTCAATGCGGTGCGCCTGCCGAAGACACTTCGCGGACGATCTCCCGGCGCACCAGTCGCACCAGTTCGCGCACCGACCCCGCTGCCCGCGCCATGCCCGGCACATCGAGCGCTGGCATCACTTCATGGGGCAACCCCCAGTCGCTGGCCACGTCCCGCACCACCTGCTGCACGATCATCGGATAGTGCTGCCGCTCCGGTGTCGGCACCAGCACCGGCTGCAGCCGCGACATCAGCGCGGCATCGATCGTCCCCAGCCGATTCGCTGTCGCGACGAACAGGAGCTTGCTGAGGTCACACGGCGCCTGCAGATAGCAGTCGATCCAGTTCCGACTCGACTCTGGCTCCAGTAGTCCGAGCAGGGCCGCCTGGATTGGTGCTGCGTTCACGGTGTTGGTGATGCTGCGGGTGTTGCACTTGTCCACCTCGTCGAGCAGCACCAGGATCTGCGCCGTGCGCCGGTCTCGCAGCGCACGCACGATCGGGGAGGGCTCGCCACTGGCCCAGCCCCGGCTCGTGCCGGTCAGCAGTCGGCTGTCGCTGCTGCCTCCGATGCCCAGTGGCAAGAACGAAAGGCCCATCATCTCGGCCAGCCGCCGCGCCAACCGGGTCTTGCCTGTGCCGGGCGGGCCCACAAGCAGGATCGGCGCCCACGCGAAACTCACTGCCCCGAGCCGGCGCCGGGCCAGCATCTCCCCCCCGACGACCTCGATCGCCCGGGTCGCCCATGGAAACTCCGCGTGCAACTGCGCGAGGCGCACTTCCAGTTCGACAGCCTCCGGCAGCAGCGCAAGCGGCAGCGGTACCCGCAGCCCCTCGTACGACGCCAGCGCCAACCGGTCGTCCTTGTCGCGCATCTCCGGGATCGGCTCGCTGATGACCACCCAGGTGGTGTGCTCGCCCAGTGCGCTCAGCGTCTGCTCGGGAAATCGCTCGGCCAGCGTCTGCCTGTGCGCCGCCACCGCCTTCACCGAGGCTGCCACGGCCGCGTCACGAGCGACGGTGATTGCCGCTTCTGTCGCCGATGATTTCAGCATCGTCGAGGTGATAGGTCCAGATTTCGGCTCTGGTGTCGGCTTGACGGCCTCCAGGATGACCGTGTGCCCGGCCACCTGCAGCGTTGCCTGCTGACGCGCGTCCACGCTGGCCCGCTGCAACGCTTGCCGCGCCGCGCCGGGGTCGATGGACGGATCCACGTCGGACACCCCGACCCCATACAGCGCCGCGGGCCCACCGGGGCGTGTCGGCAACGTCGGCAGCCGCTGCTCGACCTCCGCCCACAACCCGAGTACCCGGGCGCACGCATTCAGCATCGGCTGCGCCGAGCGATACAGCGACGTGTCCAGGTTCAGCAGCACATGCAGACGCAGCAGCCGGATCAGCGCCGCTGCTTCCTCGGTGTCGTGCAACTGCTCGTCGAGCGGCGTGCGCCAGCACCACTTCATGATCAACACCAGCTCGGTCTGAAGCCAGTCGGCCTGAGCACCCAACAGCACGGTCAGTCCGGTGGGGTTGTCCGTGTCCCAGCCTTCGTTGCGCAGTTGGTGCCACTCGATGCCGAGCCGACCCACCGACGGCCTTAGCTGCTGTTCCCGGTGGCGAGGCCCGTGCAGCGCAGGCTCGACCGCACGCAGGAGTTCCTCGCCGAGGCGCTCCAGCGCCTGACGCTCTGGCATCACGGCCGGCAGCCTATCGAGGCAGCGGTCCAGCGCGTCCAGCCTGGCCATGCGAGGGGCCTCGTCGTCCAGTGCCTGGCGCAGCGCCTCGGCGGCGGAACGGGCTGCGCCGGTCAGGCTGTCGGCACTGGCCAGCATGATCAGCACCGGGGAGGTCAAGGCGCTGAAACTGGCGCCTGGGGATCGCTCGACCTGGAAGTCGGCATCGGCCTGCAACAGGCAGGGGGTGTCGAAAGAAGAAGGCATGACCGTCTCGGCAAGACGCGGGCAGGTCGCGTCGGCATCAGGCGAAATCCCGCTGTGCTGGTACTGCATGGCCCGGACAGTTGCCCCCAGTCCAGCGGCTATCGCGTTTGTGTGGGGAGAACGAAATCACTGCGAGCCGACCTATGCCGGTTGCTGGGTCAGCGATGTCCTTCGGGACGATGAGGTCACGTACAAGCGCTGCAGACTCCTGGTGACGGCGGTGCCGAGCGGGTGGGAAAACTGATCGAGCAGGATGTTGCGGCCATCGCGGAAGCGCACCATCCAGGACCCGGCAGCGGTGTCCGCAAAGACCTCTTCGACTTCCCCGAACGCATGGGTGCATCCATCCGAAATGGGCGAAGGCACGCACGCCAGCAGGCTGACATTGCCAAGTCCCTGTTGAACGGCTTGTTCAATTGCGACTTCAAGGGAAGCGGCAACCCAGAAGCGGCTCAGTTCCATCGGCTCGGCCGTGGGGTCCCCGTGGACTTCCACAATGAACCAAGACTCCCCCACAAGTTCCGCATGGGTCCAGAACCGAAATCCTGCAGGCTGAGGATCCGCCGCAGTGGGGACCAACTCGCTGTGCACGGGAGTTTTTAGGACGTTCAAGGGATTGTTCATTGCGGGAGAACTAACACTAAAGTGTTAAAAGTATAGACGCTCACTTTCCAGAATGCGCGCTGTCATGGCTGCGCATCTGCATGAAAGTCACCGAAGCGTTTGCAACCGTTCTACGAAATCGACGGACCGACGCAGGCCTGACGCAGGCTGAACTCGCGCTTCGGAGTGGCCTTCACACGAACTTCATCAGCCGAATGGAACTGGGCAAGACCCAACCGACGCTGGAATCGCTCATTGCGCTCGCTCGGGCGATGGAGACTGAGGCAGCCGACCTTGTGCGCGAGACCGAGTCGTTGACGACTGCAACGCGCAGGGCGCCGAGGCCGAAGCAGGCTTGACTCAAAGCAACTGGTCGCCACGAACCCGGGGCGGTTCAGTTCACTGTGTTGTTAATGTGCGTGAAACGACCGGTTTTAGCCGTCATTCAATGACGACGTAGAAGGGGTCGGACTGTCCAACCAAGCGGTTGTCCCGCCTGCGAATCAAGAACGCTTCCACGAAGTGCACGCCGCGGTACTCCAGCCGCTCTGAACGACTGGCACCCTCGTCGGATGCGTAGAAGTCACCGCGAAGCGCATCCGCCTTGGATGCGGCCTTGTCTGTGTTCGCCACGCGCCACTGGATCTTGTAGTCGTCCGTGAATGGGATGCCGTGGTTTCCTGTGGCCGTGAATCGGACCCAGTAGTCAGACTGCAGTGGTTCAGCTGACTGGAGGGACCGCACGGTAGTCCCATACTTCCCGGTGCGCAGTTCGGCGCTGACGCGTACTGTGTATTGGTCGGAGGCCCTGCGCCACGTCGGCCGATGCACATGCGGCAGCTGGCGTAGCTTCGAAGGCACTGCGGCAGCACCGAGCGCCTTTACCCTTTCGACCAAATCCTTGAAGTGCCCGCCACGCACCAAGACCCCTCCGGTCGTCGACTCACTGACTTGCTCGGCAGCCCGCTTTGCCTCGCCGGCCGCGAAGTTGTCGCCGAAGACCCGCTGCCACTTGCCGATGCTCTCGTCGAGGTCCGCCTCCGCATACGCATCGTCAATCCAGCCGCGGTACAGGTTCACCTTATCCCTAAAATTTGCGTACTGAGTCTCCCCCCAGCCGCTCGCCTGGTCTTCCTGCGGAAGCTTGGGGTTCCGCACAACCGGCACTGTCGGCCGGGCCTGGAGCCAATCATCCAAGCGTCCAACTAGCGTCTTGAGCGTCGTCGTCAGGTCAGCGAATTGCGCGCTATTTCTGTCGCTCTCGTAAACCTGCATACCCATCAGCGTCGTAAGCAAGAACGACGGGCAGGTGAAGTTGCCCTTGATGTCCCGCATGTACTTCAACAAGCGAGTGACCTTCTTCAGGTCGTTTCCGCCGGCAACGCCGTTTTTGTCCTTGACCCACTCGGTGTAGGCCAAGGGGGCGGAGGCTTCGAACTGGTCGGCGACGCGGTTGCAGACCTCATATTGACCAGCGTGGAGCCGGTTCACCACGCAGGGCGCCACATCAATCTTGCGCTCCCCAGCGTACTCAATGGTGGCGCAGTGCGAGAAGCGCCGGACCTTTCCGTCGTACGCGGGGAGGTTCCCCAACTGGGTCGCCAGGACGTTTGACCTTGCCCCCAGAAACTGTCTCCCATGCTGAGTGATGCAATGTCAGCAAGGAGAACGGAAATGACGAAGCCGAAGGCGGCGCCGAGGGCGCGCTACACATTGGAATTCAAGCAGGAGGCGGTGCGCCTGGTCGAGGCCGGCCAGAGCATCGCGGCAGCGGCCAGGACGCTGGGCGTGGTGGATCAGACCCTGTTCAACTGGGTCAAGGCCAGTCGGCAGGGCAAGCTCGCAGGCGCGGACAGCAAGCCCGTGAGCGCTGAGCAGATGGAGATCGCCCGACTGCGTGCCGAACTAGCGCGGGTGACGATGGAGCGCGACATTCTGGGAAAAGCGACGGCGTACTTCGCCAAGGCTGCGAAGTGAAGTACGCCTTCATCCAGCGCCACCGGCGCGTGTGGCCGATCTCGGTGCAGTGCCGGGTGCTGCAGGTCAGCGTGGCCGGGTACCACGAGCACTTCGTGCGCCGCTCCAGCAACGTCCAGCGCCGCCACCTCAGCGACGACGCGCTGCTGGTGCACATCAAGGCGATCCATGCCGAAACGCGCGGCGGCTACGGCTGGCCGCGCACTTGGAAGGAACTGCTGGCCCGAGGCATCCGGGTGGGCAAGGACCGGGTGCAGAAGCTCATGCAGCAGCACGGCATCCGCGCCAAGGGCAAGCGGCGCTTCAAGGTCACCACCGACAGCCAGCACGACCTGCCCGTTGCGCCGAACCTGCTCAACCGCGAGTTCAGCGTGGCCGAGCCTGACAAGGTGTGGGCCGGCGACATCACCTAGATACCGTTGGCGAATTCAAGTCCCCCTGGGGTTCAATCGAGCGAAGCGGGAGATGCGAGTGGCAGCCCGTTTGGGCCTGTCGTCGAGCCAGGCCACGACACGAGCAGTGTTGATGCCGACGGCTGCCAGTACCTGTTGCAACCCTGTCTTGGCCATGCCGATGTAGCGGCTGCGACGCATGCCAAATGCCCGCACCCCCTGCGACAGGGTTCCCTCGACACCCGCACGAACACGATAGCGTTGCTTCCATTCGGGATCGTGCATGCGTGCCCGCGCAGCGTTGAGCGCCTCGTACTGCTCACGGGGATGGAAGAACAAAGTTCGGCGGGCCGCCTTGGACGTCGTGCAGGACGGTCGTGCCTCACAGGAGCCGCAGTCGGCACGACCGAACCGGACATGGATGCGCGTTTGCCCAGCCGTGTCTGACTTGGTGCTCCATCCGACCGAGACGTGCCCCTGAGGACAGGTGACCTGCTCTCGCGCCCAGTCGATCGCGAAGTGCGGCAGGTCGTATCCCTGCTCGGCTTTGACAGCCTTGGCTGACAGTCCTCGCACAGGCCCCTGCAGCGAGACACCATGATCGCGCTGACTGGACACGAGCAGTTCGGCATTGACGTAGCCCGAGTCGACGAAGTGCTCGTCGGGCAGCAATTCTCGCTGTGCCAGCCGCGCATGAATGCTCGCCAAGGCGTTCATGTCGGGTTCCATGGCCGGACGCGTCTCGACATGGGTGATCAGATTCACTGCCGTGGCTTCGCAGGTCTCGGTCACATGCACCTTGTAGCCCGACCATTCCATGCCGCGCTTGGTGCTGTAGTGCATCTCTGGGTCGTAAGGAGTCTGGATGCGCTCGCCGACCGGTGGCAGCTCTGCACCGTCACGCCAGCGCAGCGTGCCGTCGGCGCCTCGGTCGAAATAGGTCCACAAGACCTGCCGCAGCAGGGGCAGTGTCGGCACCTGGCCTGCTGCCGGTGGTGCGGAGGGCTCGTCCAGTGCTGCCAGCAAGCGCACTCCGTCCGCGCCGACTTGCTGTGCGTAGGCCTCTCGTTTGGGCCGGCTCCCGCCAGGCAGCCGCCAATCTTCGGCTCGACGCGCATAGCGTTCGAACCACTCCGGCTGTGCCACCTCGCCGAGCCACTCGGGTGCTGCCACCGCCAGCTCGTTCAGCGTGGCTCGCAGCGTCTCGGTGGTCAACTCCAGTAGCCGCAGATCGCGCACTGCCGCCAGCACATGTGTGCTGTCCGTGCGCTGCCGTCCACGGGCCTTGAGCAGCCCGCGGGCCTTGAAATGCGCGAGCATCCTGTCCAGCAGCAGGTGCTCGGCTTCCGCCTTGAGCAGTCGGTCGCGGAACTCCGTCAGCACGCTGAAGTGAAATCCAGGATCTGTCAGCTCCAACCCCAGCGCGTACTTCCAGTCGATGCGCGAGCGCACTGCATCGGCAGCTTGGCGATCGCTCAGGTGCTCCAGGAACTGGAAGACGGTCACCAGGGCCAGCCGCCAGGGCGCCAGACCGGGTTGTCCTCGACGGGGATAGAGCGAGGCGAAGTCTTCATCGCGGTACAACTCGGTGAACCCGTCGCGCAGGCGCGTGATCGTCGTGCCGCGCGGAAACGCCGCTCGGGCCACACGTTCGGTCTCGGCGGGGATGGCTTCTATCGGGCTGGGCTTCAGACTCATCGGTGGGCTCCCATCACATCGCTTCGATCTGCAAAGCTTGTGTGAATCCATCGATTTTTGCAATTCGCCGACGGTATCTCACCTACATCGCCACCGATGAAGGCTGGCTGTTCCTGGCCGTGGTGATCGACCTGTTCAGCCGCCAGGTGGTGGGCTGGAGTCTGCGCCAGGACATGACGCGCGAGTTGGTCATTGACGCGCTGCGCATGGCGTGGTTCAAGCGCCATCCGGCCAAGGACACTGGCCTGCTCTTCCACAGCGACCGAGGCAGTCAGTACGCCAGCAAGGACTTCCGCGACGTGCTGGCCGAGTACGGCATCACCGCTTCGATGAGCCGGCGCGGCGACTGCTGGGACAACGCCTGCAGTGAAACCTTGTTCGGTTCACTGAAGGTGGAGCGGCTGCACGGGCAACGCTTCAAGAGCAGGCGCCAAGCCAAGGATGAAGTCATGGCCTGGATGCTCTGGTACAACCGAACCCGACTGCAATCGACGCTGGCCTACGTCAGCCCGATGCAGTTCGAGGAAAACTGGCTCGCCGGCCAAGCTCGGCAAGCCAGCGCGTAGTCTGGCTATGGGATACGGAATACAGGGGCAAGGTCAGTGTTGAGTCGCATCAATTGACGGAATTTACAGCGATTCAACCACCTAACACCTTGCGAACAGCACGGGCAAAGCCCACCTCGAACACCGTCCGGCCGCGCTCGTTGACGATTTCGCCGTGGCTGCCCTCCTTCAAACCGCGCTCTTCGAGGTAGTCGGCCGATACAGCTTTCTGCAAGGCCTCGCGCTCAGACGGTGTCAATTGCGCAGATAGGGCAAGCACCCCCACCGGTTGTACCCCAGGTGCTGCAGAGACGGTCACGCCCAGTGGCCGTCGGTCCACGGTCACCTGTGTGTGGGCTTTCAGCACGTTGAGTTGCGCCTTGAGCTTGTCGCGCTCGGTGATGATGGCCTGCATGATGGAGCGGATGGCCGGGTCGTCGATGCGCATCAGGTATTCGTGGCTCGCCAGAGTCTTCGGAGGCTTCGGCATAGCGGGGCCGGCATAGGCGGCCCAGGCTTCGATGAGCGCCCGGTAGTCGGCGGACGGGGCGTTGTAGAGCGCTCGTCCCTTCAGGATGCCTTCGGCTTCAGCCAGGCGGCCGATGGCCGGCAGCGAGAAGTCGCGTGAGCCGGCTGCGTGCTGCCTGCGGCAAAGCTCGTGCATCTTCGTCAGGTTCGCTCGCCGATTCGAGCGAGAGCCCTTGTCGAGCAGAGACGCCAGCACAGCGTCCGGGTGGATGTCCGTCATGCCGTTCATGCTTCAGTTCCCGTCAGGGGCCGGCGCCCGGCGGGGAACGCCTGGACGGGTCGAGCGGCGGGCAGCAGCGAGGCGAGGTCCATGTCGAAGTGCTGGCTGAGGCTCGCGCCGGCGTCCATCAGGCGAATCACTTCCCGCTGGCCCAGCGCGGTATTCGCAGGGTTCATCTGCCGAGCGAGTTGCCGCATGAAGGCGTTGCCCGCGAGCAGTTGCTCCTGTTCGCTCAGGAGCATGAACACGGGCGGTAGGTTGTCGCGGTAGAGCACGCCATCGAGCAGTTGGCTGCGGCGGAAGACTGCCTTGCCCGGCTCCAGGTCGGGGTAGACCTCGACGCTGTCGCAGACACCGGCTAACTGGAGCAGTTCCGACTCGGTCTCCTCGAAGGCGACCTGCACGTCCCCCACCGTGCCGGCCGTTACCAGTTGCGTTCCGTCGCCCTGCAGGGCTTCGAACGCCACCTTGCAGCGTTCAATGAGACGCCAGCAGGCCACCAGGTCTTCGGCCAGGTCGCTGAAGCGCTTCATCGCGCTTTCCCATACACGCTCGGCCTGCCGGCACGCGTCCTGGCGAGCGAACGGCTGCCCCGCGTCCTCCGCATCCACCTTCTGCTTCTTCAGACCCTGCAGCTCCTGTTCGCGAGCAAGGCAGGCGTTGCGCGCCTCGTCGAAGTGATAGGCCAGCGTGTTGAAGTGGGCAGCCAGCGCAGGCAGGTGGTGTGGCTCAGTCACGAACCAGCGACAGCGCACGCAGTTGCGGCTGCCACCCGGGACCGGCCCGTACTTGGGGGCTGAAGTCGAGCCGAGGTTCGGCCCGCCGTTGTGACAGCCACCCACCCTGCCGTTGTCTTCGACCTCGCTGGTGTTGCCGCCGACCAGGCACAGCCCGTGGTGCATCGGCATCCAGCCCGCCGGGTTGCGCGCGGCCGGATGCTGAGGAATGGCTGCGGCAAGGCTGGGTACGCTGTTGCAGATGGCTTTTTGCAGCAGTTCGTCGTGTGCGGTGTCGAGCAGGAAGTTCTGGATGCTGGCTTCCTTGCCCGCTTCGAGCCGCTCCGCTGCGCCGAGCAGCACGTCGCGGATGTGTGTCGCGCCGGGCTTGGTGTAGTACAGGGTCATCAGCAGGCGGCTGTGGCCGACGAGCTTTTGCAGCACGGGGAACGGCACCCGCCCTTCCAGGGCCAGCGCAGTGATAAGGGAGACGCGCAGGCTGTGCAGGGGGAAGAGCGTCGTCTGCCTGTTGTTCTGCTCTTCCGGCGGAGGAAGGAATCGAATCGGCGAGCCGTTGCGATGGGTTTCACCCTGGTCGGCAAGCCGTAGTTCCAGCGCTTCGAGCAACGCAAACCAGCAGATGTCCAATTTCCCGTCCCTGACAGGCAGATGACGCTCGCTGTCTCGCACCTCAGGCAGCCTGAAGAGGAAGCAGGCGTCCGGATAGCCCGCGAGCTGCACCTCACTCTTCGCAACGATATGGCGGCCGTCCAGTTCCGTCCAGGACGTGCGCTGCGAGACGGGGTTGTACTTCTCTTGCCAGTTGCGCAGCTTCTCCAGCCAGTGGAAGACGTCCTGATGGACCGGCCCGCCAGAGGGCCAAGGCAGCACGTAGCCTTTGTCTGGACCGGACTTGGCGATGTCGGCGGTCTTGTTGGTGTTGACGTAGAGCACGGCCGGGACCGCCTCGCCGTCGGCGAGCGGGCTGCTGCGGCGGAACACCCCCTGCTGGAGGGGGCGGCGTTCGCTGCCCTGTGCAAGTCGGCTCGGGTTCAACGCCCAGACGTCCGCTGCGTAGCGCCAGGTATCGGCTTCGCCCGAGTCGAGCATGCGGACCTGGACGGTGCGCAGGGGCAGGATAAGCTTCGCGAGCAGCGCGACCCAGCGCACCGGGCTCCACATCTCCAGGCGAGTTTCGTTCTTCATCGGACGCTCTCGCCACACGCAGTCCGGGTCGCTCCGGTCAATGCGGTCCTCGGTCACCTCGAACCAGTCGGGTGCGCCGTGCCCGCGTTGACCGATTTCCGCACCCAGGGCGCCCTGCGCCCACCGCCAGTCCCGGAAGTGAGGTCCCGCCGCGAGCATGCGCCGCAGTTCGTCGATGTAGCCGTAGGGCAGCGGCGAATACACGCTCTCGTCGCGCCGCGGCAGGCCGCTCATGGACAGTCGGGGCACGGGATTGCGGAATGCCGGTGAGACCACCGACTGGTCGTCGTCAGCGGTTTCGCTGAACTCGCGCAGCAGGACGAAGTGCAGGAAGGCTTGGATGTGGTTGTTGTACTTGATGCCGTCTACCGAATCCGGACAGACTGTGCGATAGAAGTCGGGGAGGACCGTTTTGCGGTCTAGGAACACCATCGGGTCGAGTGGTAGCCCTTGCTGGACAAGATAGCGCTCGAAGAAGGCCACCAAGGCCTTGAGCCTCGTAGCAACCCCGCTTGTTTCCCCTTTGAGCCACTCCACCGCCAGGATGCGCCAGGCAGCCAGTTGCGGATGCTCGCGCTCGACCCACCCGAGGGACGTGTCCGTATCGCGCTTCACCCCTTTCATCTTGGCAGCCGGGGCGGCAGATACCTCAGGCGCAGTCGCGGTCTTTTTTTCGGTCATACGGATTATCAGTCGTTGAGTTCGATGCCTGGCAGCAGCCGGCCCGGCACGGACGGCGTGCCGGCGTGCTTGTCCCGCAGTCGCTGCGCCGCCACTTCGAGCGCCGCCTGGGCCTCGCGGAGGGTGGCCTGCGTGTAGACCTCCTGGCTCGCCTCGGAGGCGTGATGCATGAAGCGGCGGATGAGTGACTTGTCGATACCGGCGCGGCGCAGCCGCTGGCCATAAGCGTGGCGGTGGCCGTGCGGCGTCGTGCCCAGCGCTTTGCCGACCACGAGGCCGATGCGGTCGCATGCGGCGGCATGCGCCTTGTTGTACTGGGTGAGCGTGTACATCGCACCCACCGGTTCGCGACTCAGGTTGATGAAGGCGAACGGGTGGTCACGCTCGACACGTGCGACCTGCTCCAGGTAGCGGTGCCACAGTTGCAGGAACCACTCGCCATACTCGGGCAGGAACCAGTAAGCCTGTTTGTAGTAGGCCGCATCGTGCATGCCGCCCTTCCAGCCGGCGTGTCGGCGGTCCATCATCTCCGTGCGGGGCACGAGGCCGAACTGCTGGGCGAGGTATTCCGCCCGGTTGCCTTTGCGCTGCTTACCCCGCTCGTCGCGCCAATCGGCGGGCGCGGCGCCGTGGCTCGGGTGGTGGATGAGCACCTTGGCCTGGCGCGGGTTGGCCGGGTCCGGGAACACGTCCGAAACGTAGAGGTGCAAGGGCTCCGACTCGCGGAAGCCGGCTCCGTGCAGCAGCAGCGTGATGAGCATGCCGCGGTAGTCCTGGCGTCCGGCCGTGCTGAATCCCCTGGCGAGCAGTTCCTCGAAGCGCACCTCCGGGAAGGCCGGTGGCTCGCCTTTGTCGACCTTCGGCAGGCGCTGGCCCCGGACACGGTGCCCGGTTTCGGCAGGGGACGCGTTCGCCGCCCAGGTGTGCCCGAGGAAGGCCTTGCTGCGCCGGAACTGGTAGGCGACCTCGTCGGTCTGCCGGTCGAAGGCGCCGCCCGCATAGCGCGGGTTCACCTGGGCGGCCTCGGGACGCGTCTCGCCGAGCCAGTCGAAGAAGTCGGTCAGGTGGGTGACGATGTGCGATGCGTCCTGCGGCGAGCGCGGCGCCCAGCACAAGCCGCTGGGGTCGAGGCCGGTCACGCGGTCAAAGGTGCCTGTGTAGAGCCGCTGGGCGAAGTTCTGGAACAGGCGGTAGGTGTCGCGTTCGGCGGGGTTGGATTGCAGGTATTCGAGGAACATCCGCACCGAGCGGGTCACTTTCGACATCCACGCCAGGCTGCGGTCGTGGCTGCGGTACAGGCAATAGTCGAGCAAAGGCTCCAGCACCCCGGCCGGGGTCAGCAGCGCAGGCAGTTCGGTGTAGACCCCTGTGGCGTCGGTGTGGATACGGGCTTTGACGGTCACGAACATGGCGGACCTAGACAGCCAGGCGGCGCAACAGGTCCGTCGCGCCTTTGAAATCGACCTGGCGCACATGCATGACCAAGTCCACGGCACCGCCTCCGCCGCGCTGAAGCCGGGTGTCGAAGAACTTGGGGCCGCGAAGCAGCAATTCGAAATCCTGTCCATCGACGTTGACGTGATAGCGCTGAGTGCCGTGCGCGGTCAGAGGCTCGAAAGTGCTGTCGGCCTTCGCATAACACCCTAGCGCCGCCAGCACCAACAGGGCATCGAGCGCCCGCCAGCGCTCCAGAGTCGAGTTATCCACAGACCGCCGCCCCATACGCCCCTCCCCCGGACTCCCACCTGCTACTCGTCTTTCAATGAAAGACGGCTACTCGGAACAGCCAAAGACAGCGCTGCATCGTTCGATTCATCTTACATCATATGTATTTTTAGGGAATAGCTTTATTGAAATCAAGGCAAGAAAAAGCCCCTGCAAGAGGGGCTTAGAGGGCTTCCCGGAGCTAAACGCCCCTAACTATGCATTGAAGGTTGGGGGGAATAGCGGTCGAGGCGCTTTTTTTCATGGCGACTGCAGCCGCCAGGTCGACGCAGCTCAGGCCTGCGACTGCTTGCGGCGACGGGCCATGAAGCCCAGCGCGCTCAGACCGGCGAGCATCATCGCGTAGGACTCGGGTTCCGGCACGGCGGCAGCCACGCTGACAGCATCCACACCGAACGGCGAACCCTTGCCCGAGAAATACAGGTGGTAGGACTCGCCGGCGATCGCGGTGAAGGAATACGTCGCAGCCGTCCAGGCGGTGCCCCAGCTGGTCATCGGGTCGCCCGAGGTCCCCAGCGCGGTATTCAGGTCCAACGAGTTGAAGATGCGCGAACGGCCATCACCGGTTGCCCAGAAATTGACGTTGTAGAGACCACCGACCGCAGCCGTGAAGCTCTGGTAGATCGATTCGCCTGCGTCGAGCGCCGCGTATTGACTGCCAAGGAAGCCGCCCAACGGTGCGGTCGAAGCGCCACCCGTCGAGTCACCCCAGGCTGCATGCAGATCGACGTTCTCGAAAGAGGCATCGTTGAGGGGGATGGACTGGGCCTGCGCCACCGACGCACCCAGTGCGAATACAGCCGCCGCCAGCACCGAAATGTTCTTGAATCCGAGATTGTTCATGATTACTCCTGAATGTGATCTAGACCAGCCATCGGCCAATCTTGCAAACGGAGTCTAGGCAGCGGCACGCTTCGTACCACCCCTGTTCATGGGTACCACTCGGTACAAACTGATCAAGTCACCAACCGGAACCCACAAACAGGGGTGAGATTTTCACATTTCAGGCCAACAGCACCAGATTGTCCCGATGGATCAACTCCGCCTCGTTGGCGTAGCCCAGCAATCCTTCGATCTGCGACGACGGCTTGCGCGCGATGAGCCGGGTCTCGCTGCAGGCGTAGTTCGCCAAGCCCCGGGCGATCTCGACACCCGCCTGCGTGCGCACCGCGATCACGTCCCCACGGGAAAAATCGCCCTGCACTTCCACCACGCCGATCGGCAGCAGGCTCTTGCCCTCGTCGCGCAGCTTGAGCGCGGCGCCGTCGTCCACCACCACTGCGCCCTTGAGCTGCAGGTGGTCGGCCATCCACTGCTTGCGCGCCGCGACCTTCGGCGTCGTCGCCACCAGCAGCGTGCCGATGGACTCGCCCGCCACCAGCCGCAGCAGCGCGTCCGGCTCGCGGCCCCAGGCGATCACGGTGGACGCGCCACTGCCGGCCGCCCGCTTCGCCGCCAGGATCTTGGTGATCATCCCGCCCTTGCCGATGCTGGAGCCGGCGCCACCGGCCATCTGCTCCAGCTCCGGCGTGCCCGCCACCGCTTCATGGATGAACTTCGCGTCCGGATCCTTGCGCGGATCGGCCGAGTACAGGCCCTTCTGGTCGGTCAGGATGACCAGCGCATCGGCGTCGACGAGGTTGGCCACGAGCGCACCCAGCGTGTCGTTGTCGCCGACCTTGATCTCGTCGGTGACGACCGTGTCGTTCTCGTTGATGACCGGCACCACGCCCAGCCCGAGCAGCGTCAGCAGCGTCGAGCGCGCGTTCAGGTAACGCTCGCGGTCGGCCAGATCGGCGTGCGTGAGCAGCACCTGTGCGCTGCCGAGGCCCTGTTCGCGCAAGGACGTCTCGTAGATCTGCGCCAGCCCCATCTGTCCGACGGCGGCGGCGGCCTGCAACTCGTGCAGCTCCTTCGGCCGGGTTGCCCAGCCCAGGCGCTTCATGCCCTCGGCGATGGCACCGGACGACACCATCACCACCTCGCGGCCCTGGCGGACCAGCGCCGCGAGCTGCACGCACCAGGCGTGGATGGCCTCGGCGTCCAGGCCGCGGCCCTCGTTGGTGACCAGGCTGGAGCCGACCTTGACGACAATGCGGCGGGCGTTCAGCAGAACCTCACTCATGGCGACCTCGCGAATAGGGAAACGTGGCGTGTGCTCAGCGGAAGCGCGGATCGGTCGGATCGGGCGGCGTGGCTTCGTTGTCAGTCTCGACGAAGCGCACGTCGGGCACCTCGATCGGGGGCGCATTGAGGGCGGCCACGTGCTGGTAGAGCGCGCGGACGAGGGGCTCGCAGCCCTCGCGGGTCAGCGCCGAGATCTCGAACACCGGCGCCTTCCAGCGCAGGCGGCGCACGATGTCCTTCACGCGGGCCTTGCGCTCCGCGGGGTCCGGGATCATGTCGAGCTTGTTGAGCACGAGCCAGCGCGGCTTCTCGTAGAGCGCCTTGTCGTACTTCTTCAGCTCCTTGGCGATCGCGCGGATCTGCGCGACCGGATCGACACCCTCGTCGAAGGGCACCGCGTCCACCATGTGCAGCAGCACGCGGGTGCGCTGCAGGTGGCGCAGGAAGTAATGGCCCAGGCCGGCACCTTCGGAGGCGCCCTCGATCAGGCCCGGCACGTCGGCGACCACGAAGCTCTGGCTCGGGCCGACGCGCACCACGCCCAGGTTGGGGTGCAGCGTCGTGAACGGGTAGTCGGCGATCTTCGGGCGCGCGTTCGAGATCGCGGTGATCAGCGTGGACTTGCCCGCGTTGGGCATGCCGAGCAGGCCGACGTCGGCCAGCACGCGCAATTCGAGCTTCAGATTCTTGATCTCGCCGGGCCAGCCGACCGTCTTCTGGCGCGGCGCACGGTTGGTGCTGGTCTTGTAGTGCAGGTTGCCGAAGCCGCCATCCCCGCCCTTGGCCAGGATGATCTCCTCGCCGTGCGTGAGCAGCTCGGCAATGACCTCTTCCGTCTCGCCATCGCGGATGATGGTGCCGACGGGCACGCGCAGGACGATGTCCGCACCCGCAGCGCCGAACTGGTCGGAGCCCCGGCCAGCTTCCCCGTTGCGGGCTTCGTAGCGGCGGATGTAGCGGAAGTCGATCAGCGTGTTCAGGTTGCGGTCGCCCACGACGAACACATGGCCGCCACGGCCGCCGTTGCCGCCGTCCGGGCCGCCGAACGGAATGAACTTCTCGCGCCGGAAGCTGGCGCAGCCGGAGCCACCGTTGCCGGCGGCCACATCGATGGTGACTTCATCGACAAATTTCATGCTTGTACTCCAGCGTCCAGGCGCATCGGATCATTTCAAAGCAAAAAAGCCCCGGCTTGCCGGGGCTTCATGCGCGCAAGCGTCGCGGGTCGATCAGACCGGCGTGACGATCACGGTCTTGCGGTTCTCGGCGCCCTTGGTGGCAAACGAGATGGTGCCATCGACCAGCGCGAACAGCGTGTGGTCACGGCCCATGCCGACATTGCTGCCAGCATGGAAACGGGTGCCGCGCTGGCGCACGATGATGGAGCCGGCGCTGACGACCTGGCCGCCGTAGGCCTTGACGCCGAGCATCTTCGGTTGGGAGTCGCGGCCGTTCCGTGTGGAACCGCCGCCTTTTTTCTGTGCCATGGTTCAGATCCTCTGAGGATGTGCTGGATGGGAGAGGCGACGGCTCAGCCGAGCACCGCGCTGATTTGCAGCTCGGTGTAGTTCTGGCGGTGGCCCTGGCGCTTCTGGTAGTGCTTGCGACGGCGCATCTTGAAGATGCGGACCTTGTCGTGCCGACCATGCGACAGCACGGTGGCCGTCACCGTTGCGCCATCAACCAAGGGAGCGCCAACCCGGAGTTCTGCACCGCTTCCAACGGCGAGCACCTGGTCGATCACGATCTCTTGGCCAACGTCCGCAGTGATCTGTTCTACTTTGATTTTTTCGCCGGCTGCAACCTTGTATTGCTTGCCACCGGTTTTTATGACCGCGTACATATCAGCCCTTTCTTGGGGGTAAAGTTCTCACGCGTGCTGCACACCGGCAACATCCCGGCCGCAAACGCGAAGCCCGAGATTATGCCACGCTTTATGCGATCCGCTCATCTGCCTGTCGGCTTCTCATCACAGCCACCAGCCGCAAAGCGTGCACGGCCAAAGACAGGTCCGTCTGCAGTTGTGACAGGGTTCCTATAATCCTCGGATTGTGCGCATCCCAACCAGCCCCTCCTCGTGAGCTTCGCCACCGCCACCAAGCCATCCTCCTCCGCCGTCACGCAACTCATGGCCGGCGACATGGCGCAGGTTGATGCCGTGATCCACCGCCGCCTGGCGTCGGAAGTCGCGCTGATCAACCAGATCTCGCACTACATCGTCAGTGCGGGGGGCAAGCGCATCCGCCCGCAACTGGTGCTGCTCTTCGCGCGCGCGCTCGGGTTCGAAGGCCCGGAGCGCTTCGAGATGGCCGCGACTGTCGAGTTCATCCACACCGCCACCCTGCTGCACGACGACGTCGTCGACGAGTCGGCCCTGCGCCGTGGCCGCAAGACCGCCAACGCGCTGTTCGGCAACGCGGCGAGCGTGCTGGTGGGCGACTTCCTCTACTCGCGCGCCTTCCAGATGATGGTGTCGGTCGACCGCATGCGCGTGCTCGACGTGCTCGCCGAAGCAACCAACGTCATCGCCGAAGGTGAAGTGCTGCAACTGATGAACATGCACGACCCCGACACCAGCGTCGAGGACTACCTGCGTGTCATCCGCTACAAGACGGCCAAGCTGTTCGAGGCCAGCGCGCGCATCGGCGCCGTGCTGGCAGATGCGACGCCGGAGATCGAGGCCTCCTGCGCCGCCTACGGCCAGTCGCTGGGCACCGCCTTCCAGATCGTCGATGACCTGCTCGACTACGAAGGCGCGACCGCCGAACTGGGCAAGAACGTCGGCGACGACCTGCGCGAGGGCAAGCCGACGCTGCCGCTGCTGCATGCCATGAGCAACGGCACCACCGCCGAGCGCGACCTGATCCGCCATGCGATCGAGCAGGGCGAGGTCGAGCGACTCGACGAGATCATCCAGATCGTGCGCCGCACCGGTGCGCTCGAAGCCACCCGCCAGGCTGCGCGCGACGAGGCGCAGCGTGCGCAACAGCACATTTCAGCGCTACCCCCTTCCCAATTCAAGGATGCGCTGCTAACATTGTCAGTCTTGGCAGTTGACAGGAACTTCTGAATTTTTCGGAAAAGATCGTCAGCACACGGGGTGTAGCTTAGCCTGGTAGAGCGCTACGTTCGGGACGTAGAGGCCGGAGGTTCGAATCCTCTCACCCCGACCAAGGACAATTCAAAACGATCGCGCCACATGGTCTGTTCATGGCGCGATTTGTTTTTCGGGGTGTAGCTTAGCCTGGTAGAGCGCTACGTTCGGGACGTAGAGGCCGGAGGTTCGAATCCTCTCACCCCGACCAGACAATCAACAAAAAGCCCATGTGCATCAAGCACCTGGGCTTTTTGCTTTGGATCGGCGCCCCTGCTGCTGCCGGCGACAGCGTTCTGGAAAGCGCAAGGCGAAGTGCTGTAAAAACGATCGCCGACAATGCGGCCAACAGCGTCGCGTGGCGGGTCAGCAAGCGCACGCCACTCGGCTCCATTCCAGCGAGGTTCATCTGATGCACACGCCAGCCAACGCCTTCAAGCACGCCATCGCCTCGCCTGGGGCCCAGATCGGCCTGTGGCTCGGCCTGGCCGATCCGTATGCGGCGGAGCTGTGCGCCACCGCCGGTTTCGACTGGCTGCTGATCGACGGCGAACACGGCCCGAACGACCTGCGCTCGATGCTGGGCGCCCTGCAAGCGGTGGCGCCCTACCCGTCACACCCGGTGCTGCGGATTCCGCAGGGCGACACCACGCTGATCAAGCAGGTGCTGGAGATCGGCGCCACGACCCTGCTGGTGCCGATGGTCGAGACGGCCGAGCAGGCGCGGGCGCTGGTCGCGGCGACGCGCTATCCGCCGCGCGGCGTGCGCGGGGTCGGCAGCGGCCTGGCGCGGTCCTCGCGGTGGAGCGCGCTGCCCGGCTACCTGCAGGAAGCCGACGACAGCGTCTGCCTGCTGGTGCAGGTGGAAACCGCGTCGGCCCTGGCGCATCTCGACGAGATCGCCGCCGTGGAGGGCGTGGACGGTGTCTTCATCGGGCCAGCCGACCTGTCGGCCTCGATGGGGCACCTGGGCAACCCCGGCCACCCCGACGTCCGCGCCGCCATCGACGGGGCCATGGCGCGCATCCTGGCCGTCGGCAAGGCCCCGGGCATCCTGGCGGTCGACGAGACGCTGGCCCGCCACTACATCGCCCTCGGCGCCCGGTTCGTGGCCGTCGGTGTCGAGGCGACGATGCTGGCGCGCGCGACCCGCGACCTGGCCGGCCGGTTCAAGGCGACGCCCGGCCCGGCAGCGGGGGGCTCCAGCATGTACTGAGTGGAGCCCCCCCCCCCCCCCGGTTCAGTCCTGCAACGGCACCCGCCGCGCGCCCAGCGCCAGCAGCACCGTCCCGAGGACCACCACCGACATCGCCGCCGTCAGCGACACCGACTGCGCGATGAACCCGATCAGCGGTGGCCCGATCAGGAAGCCCGAGTAGCCGATCGACGACACCGACGCGATTGCCGCAGCCCGGCTGACCCCCGGCACCCGTGTGGCCGCGTTGAACAGGATCGGCACCACCGGCGCCAGCCCCGCCCCGACAAACGCATAGCCGATCAGCGACACGACCGGGTGCCCGCTCATCAGCACGATCGCCATCGCCACCGCCGACAGCGACGCACTGGCCCCGAGCAACCACCGCTCCGAGTACCGCGCCCGCAGCGCATCCCCGCCAAACCGCGCCAGTGCCATCGCGCCGCAGAAGCTCGCGTAGCCGAGTGCGGCCCGGTCCTGCGACATGCCGACTTCCTGCTTCAGGTAGAGCACGCACCAGTCGTACATCACCCCTTCGGCCGTCATGCCGGTGAAGATCAGCAGGCCGATCACCAGCAGCAGACCGCGCGGCCAGGCGAAGTGCGCCTTCTCGCCGTCGTCGCCCGCCTCGCGGGGATGGCGGTCCAGCAGCCCGCGAGAGGTGAACCAGGCCAGCGACGACACGCCCAGGCCGATGCCCGCGAGTTGCCACGCCGGCGAGATCTCCAGCCGCAGCAGCCCCGCGCACAGTGCCGCGCCGGCCATCGCGCCCAGGCTGAAGGTGCCGTGCAGGTTGCTCATCACGGCGCGCCCGCTCAGGCTTTCCAGCGCCGTGCCTTCGGCGTTGATGGACACGTCGTAGCAGCTCATCAGCGCCCCGAACAGCACCATCGCCGGCAACACCGCCCACAGCCCCGGCCAGTGCAGCACCAGCGCCAGCGCCACGCCCATGACACCCGCGCCCAGCCGCACCACACCGCGCACGCCCAGCCGCTCGACCACCCTTCCTGCGAAGAACAGCGACGACACCGCGCCGAGTGCCGCGGAGAGCAGCACCAGCGACAGCGTGCCTTCGGTCAGCCCGAACTGCGCCTTCACCGACGGAATGTGGGCACCCCAAGCCCCGCTGAGAAACCCCAGCGCGCCGAACTGCCAGCGCACCGCCTTGCGCGCCCGCGACAGCCGGGCCGCGTCAGGCAGTACCTCACCGGGTGCGACAGCGTCGATCACGGCGGCGGTCACAGCTTCACCGGTGCACCGCTGCGCGCACTCTCGTAGATCGCGTCGAGCAGCTCCATCACCGTCAGGCCCTCCTCACCCGGCGCGGGATGCGGCCAGTCGTTCAGGATCGCCTCGGCGTAGTCGTGCATCGCCGAGGGCGCACTGGCCTTCGTGGCGGTGACGGCATGCGCCGGCTGGGGGTGCAGGTGCAGATCGAAGGGTGCCCCGTTCAGCTCGGTGAAGATGTGCGCGTCGAAGGTGTAGCCCTCGTGCAGGTTGCGCTGCAGCAGCCCCGCCCGGGTGCCGAGCAGGCGCGTCTCCATCAGTTCGGCCTCGGCGATGTTGGCCGCCCACGAGGCTTCGAGCGCCAGCGTCGCGCCGTTCTCGAAGCGGATGAAGGCCGCGGCCAGATCCTCGACATCGAAGGTCTTGCCCGCCTTCTCGGCCAGCGCGCGGGCGATCGGGTCATAGGTCGCGCCCATCACCCAGGTCGGCTTCGGGTAGCCCATCAGCCACAGCGCCAGGTCCAGCCGGTGCACGCCCAGATCGATCAGCGGCCCGCCACCGGCCAGCGCCTTGGTGCCGAACCAGCCGCCGAAGCCCGGCATGCCGCGCCGCCGGTGCCAGACGCTGCGGCCGAAGTAGAACTCGCCGAACACGCCGCCATCCACCTGCGCCTTCAGGGCCCGCGACTGCGCCGTGAAGCGGAACGAGAAGTTGATCATCAGCCGCCGCCCTGCCTGCTCGGCGGCGGCCAGCATCTCGCGGCCTTCGTCGGCGTTCATCGCCATCGGCTTCTCGCACAGGACGTGGCAGCCGGCGGCCAGTGCCGCCAGCGTCAGGTCCTTGTGGAACTTGTTCGGCGTGCAGACGCTCACCACGTCCAGCGCTTCGGCTGCCAGCATCGCCTCGGCCGAGGCGTGGCGGCCGGGAATGCCGTACTGCTCGCCCACCGCCGCCAGCCGCTGCGCATCCGGGTCCGCAATGGCGACGACCTCGACCTGCGGGTGCTGCTGCCAGCCCTCGATGTGCGCCCGGCCCATGCCCAGGCCGATCACCCCCACGCGCAGACGGCGCACGCTCGTTGCCCCGCTCATGCGATGTCTCCACGGCTTTGCTGCACGCCGACCTTGCCGAAGTTCAGCGCCTTCGGGCTGAGCGTCTCCAGCGGCGGGCTCATCGGGCAGACGTCGACGATGTGGACCCGAGGCGCCGCCCATTGCACGGCGTTGGTCATCACGCGCTGCACATTGGCATCAAAGTAGGTCGGGTACGCCTCATGGCCGGGGCGGAAATAGAACACCCGCCCATGCCCGCGTTCCCAGCAGCAGCCCGAGCGGAAGACCTCGCCGCCCTCGAACCACGACAGGAAGACGAGGCTGTCCGGCTTCGGGATGTCGAAGCGCTCGCCGTACATCTCCTCATACGGCAGCTCGAAGTACTCGCCCAGCCCGGCCGCGATCGGGTGCGACGGCTCGACCACCCACAGCCGCTCCTTCTCGTCCGCCTCGCGCCATTTCAGCGAGCAGTTGGTGCCCATCAGGCGGCGGAAGATCTTCGAGAAATGCCCCGAGTGCAGCACGATCAGCCCCATGCCTTCGAGCACGCGGCGCTGCACGCGCTCGACGATGGCATCACTCACCTGGTCGTGCGCCCGGTGGCCCCACCAGACCAGCACGTCGCAGCCGGCCAGGCGCTCTTCGCTCAGGCCGTGCTCGGGCTGGTCGAGGGTGGCGGTCGAGATGTCGAGCGGCAGCGCGCCGGGGTTGAGCGCCGGGGTGTCGCGCAGGCCCTGGGCGATGACGGCGTGCAGGCCGTCGGGGTAGATCGCCTGGACGGCAGGGTTTTGGCGTTCGTGCTGGAATTCGTTCCAGACAATGACAGAAATCTTGGTCTTCACGGGGAACATCCGAATCAGGGTGAACGGGAGGAGAACGGGAGGACAGGCCGCCAGAATAGGGGCAGACACCGCCTGCACCCAAGCAACTCCGCTAGCAGTATTCCGACAATGATGCGAAAAAACCTGGGCGACTCCGGCCCCATCCGCTGCGCCGATGTCTTCGACTTTCCACCGCGCATTCCGGGCGCGCCGCCGCCTGCGGAGATGCTCGATGGCCTGCGCGCCGCGCTCGCGGCGGCCAACGCCGGCACGCTGGTGGTCCACCGCCCGCAGCGCCTGAGCGAGCCGCTGCCGCGCGGCGAGGGCCACTTCCACCTCGCGCCCGAGCTGTTCCTGCAGCTCGCAGGCTGGACCGAATTCCGCTTTCCGCAGGGCCACTGCCGCGTGACGCCGGGCCAGGCGCTGCTGGTGCCGCCGCAGCTGCGCCACGACGAGCGGGTCGGCCCCGGCGAGGCCGGCGAGCCTTTCTGCAACCTCGTGCTCTACGCCGAGGCGCCGTCGCTGACCTGCCACCTCGCGCACGAACCCAGCCCCGGGCGCCCCGGCATCCGCCACCTCGAAGCCTGCGAACACGCGCAGGTCGGGCGCATCCACGACTGGCTGTTCGACGCCAGCCGCAGCCCCGAGGCGCCGCCCGACGCCAGCACACCGGCCTGGGGCGAGGTGCAGGCGCGGGCGCTGGTTGCCGCGGCGCTGGCCGGCGTGCTGCACCTGCTGCAGACCGACAGCCAGCCCGGCCGCGAGCCGACGCTGGTCGCCCGCCTGCGCGTGCTGATCCAGAACCAGCTCGGCGACCACACGCTCAGCGTGCGCCGGCTCGCCGAGCAGTCCGGCTGCACGGCGGACTACCTCTCGCACCTCTTCCGCGAGGTCACCGGCGAGACGCTGATCGGCTGCATCAACCGGCTGCGCATGGAGCGCGCCGCCCGGCTGCTGCGCGAGACCACGCTCGCCGGCAAGGAAGTCGCCTGGGCCTGCGGCTTCGCGGCACCGAGCTACTTCATCCGCACCTTCCGCGCCCACCACGGCGTGACGCCCAGGGCCTGGCGCGCCGGCACCACGGAAGGCGCCGTACCATCGGCGCCATGACCCCACTGTCGGACGTCTCCTGGACCCACCTCGCGGTGGCCCTCGGCATCGGGCTGCTGATCGGGCTGGAGCGCGAGCGCCGCAAGGGCACCGGCGCCAGCCGCAGCCCCGCCGGCATCCGCACCTACGCGCTGGTCTCGCTGCTCGGCGCGCTCGCGGCGGGGCTCGGGCCGTGGCTGCTGGCGGCGAGCGTGGTCGGCGTGGCGCTGCTGGCGGTGGTGAGCTACCTGCGCAACCGCTCGGACGACCCCGGTCTGACCAGCGAGATCGCGCTGCTGGTGACGCTGCTGCTCGGCGCGTGGGCGATGCAGGCGCCGGCGTGGGCGGCGGCGGTCGCCGCGGTCGTCGCCGCGCTGCTGGCGGCGCGGGACCCGATCCACCAGTTCGTCCACGGCTGGCTGACCGAGCAGGAGCTGCACGACCTGCTGGTGCTGGCGGTCGCCACGCTGCTGGTGCTGCCACTGATGCCGGACGAACCGATCGACCCCTGGGGCGCGCTGCAGCCGCGGGCGCTGTGGCTGGTGGTGATCCTGGTGATGTCGATCGCGGCGGCGGGGCATGTCGCGCTGCGCGTGCTGGGCAACCGCTGGGGGCTGCCGCTGGTCGGGCTGTCGGGCGGCTTCGTCTCCAGCACCGCCACCATCGGCGCGATGGGCACCCGCGCGCGCAACAACCCGGCGCTGGCCCAGGCCGCCGTCGCGGGCGCGGTGCTGTCCACCGTCGGGACCATGGTGCAGATGGCATTGCTGCTGGCAGTGACCAGCCTGCCCACGCTGCGCGCGATGGCACTGCCACTGCTCGGCGCGGGCGGCGTGGCGCTGGCCTTCGGCGGAGTCGCCACCTGGCGCTCGATGCGCAGCAGCGGCGAGGCCGTGACCGACCTCGGCCGGGCGTTCAGCTTCAAGGCGGCGCTGGGGATGGGCGCCCTGCTGGCCACCGTCTCGCTGGCCTCGGCCGCGCTCAGCCGCGCGTACGGCCAGGCGGGGCTGGCGGTCGGCGCGGCACTCGCCGGGCTGGCCGATACCCACGCACCGGCGGTGTCCGTGGCCGCGCTGGTGGCCTCGGACGCGATCGGGGCGGCCACGGCGCCGCTGCCGATCCTGCTGGCGCTGACGACCAACACGCTGTCCAAGTGCGTGGCCGCCGTGTCGGCCGGGGGACGGCCGTTCGCGCAGCAGGTCGTGCCCGGCCTGCTGCTGATCCTCGCCACGGCCTGGGGCGGCTGGTGGCTGAGTGCCGGCTGAGTGCCGACTCCTGACGTTCAACCGGTGAACAGCGCCTGGTGCGTGTCGCGCAGCAGGTTCTTCTGCACCTTGCCCATCGCGTTGCGCGGCAGGTCGCTGACGACAAAGGCGCGCTTGGGCACCTTGAAGTTGGCGATCCTCGACTTGAGCGCAGCCACCAGCGCCTCCGCGTCCAGCGCCGCACCCGCCTTCGGCACGATCACCGCCACCACCGCCTCGCCGAAGTCCGGGTGCGGCACGCCGATCACCGCCGACTCCGCCACGCCGGCCATGTCGTTCAGGTAGCCCTCGATCTCGGCCGGGTAGACGTTGTAGCCGCCGGTGATGATCAAGTCCTTGCTGCGGCCGACGATGGTCAGGTAGCCGTGGCCATCGGCGCCGAAACGGCCGACATCGCCGGTCTTGAACCAGCCATCCGCGGTGAACTCCTCGGCCGTCTTCTCCGGCATCCGCCAGTAGCCGCCGAACACGTTCGGGCCGCGCACCTGCACGTTGCCGATCTCGCCCACCGGCAACGCCGTGCCCGCGTCATCGACCACACGCACGCCCACGCCGGGCAGCGCCGGACCCACCGTGCCGCCAATCCGGTCGCCGTCCTCGGCGCGGCACGGGTTCGACGTCAGCATGATCGTCTCGCTCATGCCGTAGCGCTCCAGGATGGTGTGGCCGGTGCGGGTCTGCCAGTCGCGGAAGGTCTCGATCAGCAGCGGCGCCGAGCCCGAGATGAACAGCCGCATGTGCGCGCAGGCCTCGCGCGTCAGCCCCGCCTCCTGCAGCAGCCGCACGTACAGCGTCGGCACGCCCATGAAGACGCTGGCCCGCGGCAGCCGCTCGACCACCGCCTTCGGGTCGAACTTCGACAGCCACAGCATCTTCGAGCCGTTCAGCAGCGCGCCGTGGCTGGCGACGAACAGACCGTGGACGTGGAAGATCGGCAGCGCATGGATCAGCACGTCGCCGGGCTGCCAGTCCCAGTGGTCCTTGAGCACCCGCGCGTTCGACAGCAGGTTGCCGTGGCTGAGCATCGCGCCCTTGCTGCGGCCGGTCGTCCCGCTGGTGTAGAGGATCGCAGCGAGGTCGTCGGCGGCTTTGACCGCGGGTTCGTGCTGGTCGCTGAAGTGCGAGGCGCGCTCCAGCAGCGAGCCGGTGCGGTCGTCGTCGAGCGTGAAGACGTGGGCCACACCCTTCTGGAACGCCAGCTTGCTGATCCACGGGAAGTTCTTGCTGGCGCAGACGACCACCGCCGGCTCGGCGTTGCCGATGAAGTAGTCGAGTTCAGCGGCCTGGTAGGCGGTGTTCAGCGGCAGGTAGACGAAGCCGGCCCGCAGCGTGGCGAGGTACAGCACCAGCGCCTCGACCGACTTCTCGGTGTGCGCGGCGACGCGGCTGCCGGCGGGGATCTCCAGCGACTGCAGCAGGTTGGCGAGCATCGCGGTCGCACGTTCCAGGTCGCGCCACGAGTAGACGAGGCCGCTGTCGGTCTCGATCGCGGCGGCGTCGAGGTCGCGGGGGAAGGCGCCGCGCAGCGCGGCGAACAGGTTCTGGTTGGACATGGCCATGGCTCAGTTTCCGGTGAACTGGGGCTTGCGCTTCTCGATGAAGGCGGTGATGCCTTCGCGGTGGTCGGGGCCGGTGGCGTAGGCCGCGAACTCGGCGCGCTGGGCCTCGCTGAAATGGAACTGCGGCGCGACCAGGCGCAGCGCACGCTTGTTCAGCCGCGCCGCCCGCGGCGCGCCAGCGGCGATGCGCTGCGCGGTCGCTTCGGCTTCGGCGGCCACCTCGTCGTCGTAGACGACGCGCTGGACCAGCCCGCGGCGCAGCGCGGTTTCCGCGTCCAGCAGCCGCGCTTCGAGCAGGATCTCGGCGGCCGTCGCCAGCCCCGCCACCCGCGCCACGCCGGCCAGTTCGTCACACGCCATCGGGAACCCAAGCCGCGCGATCGGCGCACCGAACCGGCTCGACTGGCCCGCGATGCGCAGGTCGCACTGGCAGGCGATCTCCAGCCCGCCGCCGACGCAGGCCCGCTCGATCTGCGCCACCAGCGGGATGTCGCAGCGGTACATCGCGTCGAGCGCCGGGGCGACGATGTTCTCGTGGAAGTCGCGCAGCCGCGCCTCGTCGAAGCGGAAGGCCGGGAATTCCTCGATGTCGCCACCCGAGACGAAGGTGCCGCCCTCGCCACGCACGACCACGCAGCGCAATGTCGGTTCGCGCTCGGCCAGGCCGTCGAAGATCGCGCGCAGCGCGCGCCACATGGCGACGTTCACGGCGTTGAGCTTGCCGGGGTTGGAGAGGGTGACCAGCGCCACGTCGGGCAAGGTCGCGTGGCGTTCGTAGCGGACTTCGGGCAGCAGTTCGGCACTCATGGGACGGCTTCTTCGGAATCGAAAGAAGCCATCTTAGGGAATTTGCATCCCCGCAGGCTGCGGCCGCTCAGGGACCGACGAAGGTCGCGGTCACGGACTTCGCCCCGTCGATGGCCACACGGCAAGTGCCGGTGCCGGTGCAGGCACCACTCCAGCCAACGAAGCGCTGACCGCGCGCTGCCAGCGGCGTGAGTTGCAAGAGACTGCCGGCATCGCGCGGGAAGCTGCAGCCACTGAGGCAGGCCACCCCGTAGGGGAGTCTGCTCAGGCGTCCGGCACTGCCCGACTGGCGCACGTTCACCGCATACTGCTTCGGCGAGAACTGCGCCCGGACCGTCCGGGCAGCTGCCATGGTGACGGTGCAGGTCAGCCCGGCACCCGTGCAATGGCCCGACCAGCCAGCGAAGTCCGATTGTGCCGACGGCACAGCTGCCAGCGTCACCACGGTGCCGGCGGTGTAACGCACGCTGCACTTCGAACCGCAGTCCAGCCCGGAAGCCGCCCGCACGGCGCCACCGCCCTTGCCGGTGCGCGTCACCCCCAGCGCAAACGTCGGAAGCTCGAAGGAGGCCGTCACGGTGACGGCGGCACTCGGGCTGAGAACACAGACCAGGCTGGTGCCGCTGCAGGCCCCGCTCCAGCCGGTGAAGACCGAGCCACTGGCAGCTCTGGCGGTCAGCGTCACCCGGTTGCCACTGGCCACGCTGGAATCGCACACCGTGCCGCACTGGATGCCGGATGGTGATCCCGTGACCGTCCCGCTGCCCCCGCCCTGGCGGGTCACCTTGACGGAAACCGGCACGGTGACCAGGAAGGTGGCGGACATCGTCGCACCACCAGCCGCACCGATGCCGTTCATCGCCGCACCGGTGGTGGTGCCGTCGTAGCGGCTGGAGTTGGGTCTGGTGTCCCGGCCGAAGAGCCGGGATGCGGTGTAGAGATCACCCGGATCGGCCATCTGCCCCTGCGCGATCTGGTTCAGGCCATCGGCCTCGACCAGCGACAGCAGCTTGTGCGCGGTGTAGGAGTTGTTGTAGAGATAGTCGTAGCCCGAGGCGTTCAGCCGGGCATCGACATGCCACAGCGAGAGGCCGTCGCCGACAAAACCCGCGTCATTGCCCGCCGCACGGCGCCGGTACTGGGCGAGGAAGTACTCGGTGAAGGGGTTGGTGGCGGACGCCCCAGGCATGAACAGCACGGCATCCGGACTGGTGCCCGACGGGCGCAGGGCCACGGTGGCGCTGCCCCCCGCGACGACCCGGGGGGTCAGCCAGCCCAGCACGAACTTCGAGAACGCGTTGTGGTCCCCGAGGTTGCTGTGCATCATGTCGTAGCCCCCGGCGCCGCCCTTGGGGCCGACGGTGCCGTCGTAGTCGTAGTAGTCGGGCAACCCGAGCGCGTGGCCGGTCTCGTGGATGTCGACCTGCGGCTCGTAGAGCGGGTCGGTGTTGTACTTGCCACCCGCCCAGGACCAGACCACCTTGCGCACACGCTTGCCGCCATAGGTCTGCGTGCCGCCGTAGCCCGTCTGCTTGGCCCACCAGAACGAGGCCCAGGGGCCAGCCGGGCCGGCCCACTTGACGAACAGGGTGTCGAAGCTGCCGTCCCCGTCGTTGTCGTACTGGGCCATCGGGTGACCGGTGGCCTGCAAGGCACCGAGCGCCTCGTCGATGACCGCCGCCGTGCCGGCACGCTCGCCCAGCGCCTGGTAGTAGCTGCGGCTGTAGCGCGCCCGGTACCACGGCGCCACGTGGCCGCGCAGGTCCAGCTGGCCGTAGGACGAACGGTGGTAGTAGGCCCGCAGGCTCTCGTAGGGATAGCCGGGCACCGCCGGCCCCCCGACGCCGAACATGCGCTCCTCGATCAGCGCGGCCGTGTTGGCGGCCACGTGGGGCTGGTCGGGGAAATCGACCAGCAGCACGAGGATCTTCGGCGCACCGGTCGCCGGCAGCCCGCCGCCCCAGGCGGGTGGCGGGGTGTCGATCGAGATCGTTCCGTTCGCGCGCCCGGTGCGGTAGGCCAGCGTCGCGACCGTGGCCGGATCGAGCAGGTGGTTGCCCAAGCGCCGGGCTTGCTCAGCCTGGGTGGTGAGCTGCCCGCTGGCGCGCAGTTGCTCCAGTTCGGCATCACCGGGTGGTGCCAGCGCCCGGGCCGGCAGCGCCAGGGCGAAGAACAGGACAGTCAGCACAGGCGCGAGCGGGCGCATGAGGCGACGCAGCAGTGCGTGCACGGTCGTTCGGTGGATCACGGTGGCTCCCTGGGTCCGGCAAGAGGCGGTCAGGCCCTGAAAAGAGCCTGTCTCCCGCCTGTTTCGGCACTCAAGTTCCGCGACTTGACACGGATGTTCCGATCCCGGCGTTACCAGGGGAGAAAATCAGCCCCCCCCGCGGGGGCCGCAGCCCCCGCGCCCCCTGACCCGAAACCGTGTGGACAATCAGTCGCGGCGTGCAGACGCTGGACGACGCCCCTTGACCGCCAGCGCCACCAGACCCGCCAGCATCAGGGCATAGGTCTCTGGCTCCGGCACCGGCGAGAGCACGAACAGCCGCGAGTTCGGGTCCAGGCTGGCGCCGTTCTGCACCTGCTCGGCGACCAGGTAGATGACGCCGTTCTGGTCGATGGTCACACCCTCGATGGCGTTGTTCGGCGACACGGTCGAGAAGTCGAAGCTGCTCAGCACCTGGCCGGTGCGCGTGACTTCGACCAGCCGCTGCGAGCCCAGGCTGAACACCAGCAGGTTGTCGGCCCCCGCCGTGCCCGCCAGCGACGTCACGCCGGACAGCACCTGCACGTCCGACAGCGTCGCCAGGCCCATCAGCGCCGGGTCGAACAGGCTGGCCATCGTCGAGGTGCCGGAAACACCCGCAGCGAAGGTGAGCGTGCCGGCGAGGATGTCCTGCGGCGCTTCCTGCTTGATCGACACGAAGCTGCCGCCGTTGCGGGCGTCGTAGCTGATGCCTTCCATGCCACTGTTGCCGACCACCGCGTTGCTGATGGAGACGCCGCTGTTGGTCAGCACCGCCGTGCCGCCGTTGCCGAAGCTGAAGCGGTAGGCATCGACCAGGCGCTCCTCGCCGACGACCAGGACGCCGCCGCCGAGGTAGGTCAGGGCTTCGGTGTCGTGCTTGGTGCTGCCGGTGCCGGCCCAGTCGAAGGACATGCTGCCGAGGGTCTGACCGGTCAGCGACACCTCGATCACGCCGGTACCTTCATCGCCGACAAAGAAGAGCGTGCCACGGTCGCTGGCGAAGGTGACGGCAGAGGCTTCGAGGCCGGAGATGCTGCCGCCCAGACCAGTCTGCACGTCCAGCGCGTAGTTGCCAGTGACGGTGTAGTTGCCGAGGCCGAGGGAGGTGGCGGCGGACGCTGCACTGGCAAAACCACCAGCGAGCAGGAGGCCGAGGACCAGGGACTTGAGCTTGAAGCGCATGACGAGGCTCCCGCTTCAGCGCTGGCGGCGGGCGACCAGGCCCAGCACGCCCAGGCCCGCCAGCATCAGCGCGTAGCTTTCCGGCTCCGGCACGACGCCGGGCGAGCCGATGTCGGTCAGGCTGTTCATGGCCACGAACGCGCCCTGGATACCCGCGACGCTCAGTTGCGTCAGCGTGACGCCGTTCAGGCCGGCGGCGTTGTCGAAGGTCTGGTACGGCGACACTGCGTCCGACGCGCCGAAGGTCACCCCAGCCTGCAGGACACCCGCGGCGTTGAAGATGTTGACGGCATCGGCCGTGGCGCTCAGGCCGATGCCCGCACCGCTGTAGTAGCCGATCGCGAAGCCGGCCGGTGCGCTGGCGCCGAACCAGGTGGACACGAAGGTGGCGGCGGTGGTGGTCGTGCCTTCGACAAACACAGCAGACTGGCCGGCGGCCAGGCTGGTCAGGCCGGACAGGGCGACAGCGGAGGCGAAAGCCGCGCTGCTGTCGTCGACCTTCCAGCCCGTGAGATCGAGGGCGGATGCGCCCGTGTTGGTCAGCTCGAACCAGTCGGCGCCGACCGGCGAATTGCCGCTGCTCCAGGGCGCGACTTCGGTGATGCGGACGTCGGCTTGGGCGAACGTCGAGCTGAGGGCGAGCACTGCCGCCACGAGGCCGGTCAAAGGAAAGCGCTGGGAAGCCATGAACACTCCGGATTTGTAAGATATGACCGGCTCAGGCTAGGCAGCACTGATGTCTGTTCCGTGAAACCCGCCGCCATCCGCCACCCACCCCCCATGAACAAGGGAGACGCCCGGTGGTCAGCGAAACGCATCCCAGAGCAGCTTCCCCCCCGACAGCACCATCCCCGCCATCACCAGTCGGTAGAACAGCGTCGGCTTGACCCGCGACGCCAGCCGCACCCCCGTGAAGACCCCGGCCAGCACCACCGGCCCCAGCGCCAGCGAGGTACCCAGGTTGGTCAGGTCGATCAGGCCGAGCTGCCAGTACGGGATCCACTTAGACAGGTTCACCACCGTGAAGAACACCGCCATCGTGCCGCTGAAGCGCAGCGGCTCCAGCTTGAGCGGCAGCATGTAGAAGCTGATCGGCGGCGCACCCGCGTGCGCGATGAAGCTGGTGTAGCCCGACGCCGCGCCCAGCAGCCAGCCCAGCCCGCGGTGCGGTACGGGCACGTCGGCCTTGGGCGGGAAGTACAGCCGAAGTGCCACGAACAGCAGCGTCACCGCCCCGACGACGCCCGCCACGGCCTTGACCGGCATCAGCCCGAACGAGGCCCAGCCGATCAGGCTGCCCAGCAGACCCGCCGGGATCAGCAGCCGCAGCAGCCGCCAGTCCGCCTGCCGGATCAGCGCCGCGAGCCCGGAGAAATCCGCCAGACACAGCAGCGGCAGCATGATCGCCGCCGCCTGCGGCACGGGGATCGTCAGCGCCATCAGCGGCACCGCCAGCGCGCCGAAGCCGGCACCGAAGCCGCTCTTGGACAGTCCCATCAGAAAGACCGCCGGCACGGCCGCGGCGAAGAACATCGGGTCAGTGATCACGGGGGCAGGCCTCGGCGCGTCGCGGGACATCGGGAACGGGCGACAATTGTGGAATGTTTGCACCCAGCCAGAACGACGTCCGGACCTTCTTTTGCGAAGCGTGGCGCAAGCACCGCGCCGGTGAGCCGCTGTCCGCGATGGACACGCTGGCCGCGCAGTGGACCGAGCGCCACCCCGAGTACCACGCCGACCTGTCCGACCTGGAGGCCGCGCTGGCCGCCGTCTACACGGTCGACGCGGGCCGCACCAACCCGTTCCTGCACCTGTCGATGCACCTGAGCATCAGCGAGCAGGTCTCGATCGACCAGCCGCGCGGCATCCGGCAGGCGGTCGAGCTGCTCGCGGCGAAACGCGGTGACCTGCACGCCGCGCAGCACGAGGTGATGGACTGCCTGGGCGAGATGCTGTGGGAGTCGCAGCGCAGCGGCCAGCCGCCCGACCCGCACGCCTACCTCGACCGCGTCCGCCGCCGCGCCACGGCATGACGGCCGCGCCCCGGCGGCCCACCGCCCTCGTCGCCGCGGTCGCGCTGGCGCTGCTGCTCGGGCTGCAGCCCGTGACGACCGACCTCTACCTGCCCGCGCTGCCCGCGATCAAGGCCGAACTGCACGCCTCGATGCACGCCACGCAGCTGACGATGGCCGCGCTGCTGCTGGCCTTCGGTTTCGGGCAACTGGTGGCCGGACCGGTGGCAGACCGGTTCGGTCGCCGACCGGTGCTGCTGTCCACGCTCGCCGTCTACCTGCTGGCCAGCCTGAGCGCGGTGCTGGCGCAGAGCATCGAGGCGCTGGTGCTCGTGCGCATCGTGCAGGGCGTGACGATGGCCGGCGTGGTCGTCGTCGCGCGGGCGATGGTGCGCGATCTGTACGCGCCGCACGAAGGGGCCCGCATCATGTCGCTCGGCCAGTCCGGGCTGGGCGTGATCGCCATCACCAGCCCGCTGCTGGGCGGCTGGCTCACCGGGCATCTGGGCTGGCGCACCAACTTCATCGCCGTGGCGCTGATCGCGCTGGCCACGCTGGTCTTCGTCGCCACCCGTCTGCCCGAGACCATCCGCCAGAAGAACCCGCGGGCGCTGCACCCCGGCCCGCTGCTGGCCGCGTGGCGCACCGTCCTGACCAGCCCGACCTTCCACGCCTGGGCGGGGCTGTCGGCAGCGACCTACGGCGGGCTGTTCGTGTTCCTGGCGGGATCGTCGTTTGTCTACATGCAGGTGCTCGGGCTGGACGCGGCGCACTACGGGCTGGCGCTGTGCAGCAGCTCGGTCTCCTACCTCGCCGGCACCTTCGTCTGCCGGCGCTGGCTGGTGCGGCACGGCATGGCCGGGGCGGTCTGGCGCGCGGCTGGCTTCACACTGCTGGGTGGCCTGTCGATGGCGGCGCTGGCTGCGGCGGGCGTGCAGACAGTCTGGGCCATCCTCGTGCCGCAGCTGCTCTACGCCTTCGGGCACGGCACCCACCAGGCCTGCGGACAGACTGGCGCGGTCGGCCCCTTCCCGCAACAGGCGGGCGTGGCTGCGGCGCTGGCGGGATTCCTGCTGGCCGTGGTGGCCTTTTTCATCGGGCAGTGGCTGGGTCTGGCGCTGGACGGCACGACCCGCCCGCTGGCCTACGGCATCGCGGCCGGTTCGGTGGTCACGGCGCTGATCGCCTGGACCACGGTGCAGCGCCACGGAGGTGTGCATTGAGCGCCACCATGGTCCCCGCCACCCCGACCACCTTCGCGCTGGCCGGCCCGACCGCCAGCGGCAAGACCGCCGCCGCACTCGCGATCGCCCGCGCCTGCCGTGACCGCGGTCTGCCGCCGGTGGAGATCATCAGCGTCGACTCGGCGCTGGTCTACCGCGGCATGGACATCGGCACCGCCAAGCCCTCGGCGGCGGAACTCGCCGAGGTGCCGCACCACCTGGTCGACGTGATCGAGCCGACCGCCGCCTACTCCGCCGCTGAATTCGTCACCGACACGCGCCGGCTGATCGGCGAGATCCACGCCCGCGGCGCCCGCGCGCTGCTGGTGGGCGGCACGATGCTGTATTTCAAGGCGCTGTTCGACGGCATCGACGCGCTACCGGTGGCCGACCCCGCCGTGCGCGCCGCGCTGGACGAGCGCGCCCGCGCCACCGGCTGGCCGGCGATGCACGCGCTGCTGGCGGCGGTCGACCCGGTCACCGCCGCGCGGCTCTCGCCCAACGACGCGCAGCGCATCCAGCGGGCGCTGGAGGTGTGGCAGGTCAGCGGCCAGCCGCTCTCCAGCTTCCACACCGGCCGCTTCGACCGCACCGCCGCCGCGGACGCCGCCGACACGCCCCCCGAATTCCCGCTGCTCTCGCTGGAGCCGACCGACCGCGCCTGGCTGCACGCCCGCATCGCCCAGCGCTTCGCGGCGATGCTGGAACAGGGCCTGATCGCCGAGGTGCAGCGCCTGCGCGCCCGCGGTGATCTGCACCCGGAGCTGCCGTCGATGCGCTGCGTCGGCTACCGGCAGACCTGGGAGATGCTCGACGGCCTGTGGCCCGCGGCGCAGCTCATGGACAAAGGCATCGCTGCCACGCGGCAGCTCGCCAAGCGCCAGATCACCTGGCTGCGCGGCATGGCGCAGCGCGAGGTGATCGCCTGTGACAGCGGCGATCCGGTGGCGGCGGTGCTGGCCCGGGTGATGCCCGTGCTGGAACGGGAAGCGCCGTGACCCACCCCACCCCGCCCGACGCCCCGCTGCTGCGCATCACCGGCCTCGGCAAGCGCTACGGTGAGACCAGCGTCTTCCACAACGTGCGGCTGACGATGCAGCGCGGCGAGGTGGTGGCCCTCGTGGGGGAATCCGGCGTCGGCAAGTCCACGCTGCTGAACTGCATCGCCGGGCTGGACCGCGCGGACACCGGCACGGTCGAGATCACCGGCCGCGACGTGGGCCGCCTGAGCGAGCGCGAGGCGGCGCTGCTGCGGCGGGCGTCGCTGGGTTTCGTGTTCCAGGCCTTCCATGTGCTGCCACACCTGAGCGTCGCGGACAACGTCGGCCTGCCGCTGATGCTGCAGGGCTGGCGCGACCGGGACGCCATCACCGCCCGCGTGCAGGGCGTGCTGGAGGACGTCGGCCTGGGCGCGCTGGGCCAGCGCCGGCCGCGCGAGCTGTCCGGCGGGCAGTTGCAGCGTGTGGCCATCGCGCGGGCGCTGGTGCACCGGCCGGCGCTGATCCTGGCCGACGAGCCGACCGGCAACCTCGACCCGACCACCGCGCAGCGCGTGCTGGACCTGCTGTGCGACCAGGCGCGGCGCCATGGCGCGGGCTGCCTGATCGTGACCCACTCGGAAGCGGCAGCAGCACAGGCCGACCGGGCGCTGCGGCTGCGGGCCGACGGGGTCGAGGCACGCTGATGCGTGGCCGCCGCTCAGGCCTCGATCGGCGCCGGCTGGGTGTGCACGCGGTTGCGGCCCGAGCGCTTGGCGTCGTAGAGCGCCTGGTCCGCCGCCTGGATGAGGATGTCGAGCGTCGGCGTGCTGCGGCTCAGCGCCACGGCCCCCAGGCTGATCGTCACCGCGCCGGGCCGCGGCTGGTCCGGCAGGCGCAGGTCGGCAGCGACCGCATTGCGCATGCGCTCGGCCAGCCGCACCGCCTCGCGCTGCCCGGTTTCGGGCAGCAGCACGATGAACTCCTCGCCACCGAAGCGCGCGAGCAGGTCGGTCTTGCGCAGCGTGCCCTGGCAGGCGCGTGCGATCTCGATGAGCGCCTGGTCGCCACACTGGTGGCCGTGGCGGTCGTTGATGGCCTTGAAGTGGTCCACGTCGATCAGCACCACGGCCATCGGCCTGGCGTGGCGCGTGGCGCGCTCGAATTCCAGCGCGGCGACCTGCATGAAACAGCGCCGGTTGCGCACACCCGTGAGCGAATCGGTCATCGCCAGCTCTTCCAGCCGGCGCATGGCCTGGTCCAGCGCCACGATCAGCTGGAGCGTGTAGCCCGCGCACAGCGAGGCGATCGGCACCGGCACCAGCGCCGCGATGATCAGGCCCTGGCTCTGCAAGGACCAGCCCGACACCAGATGCCAGGCCAGCGTCAGCACCTCCGACGCCACCACGCTCAGCCCGACCAGCACCACCGTGGCCCGCTGCACGCCGACACGCCGCACCCAGCGCGCCACGGCCTGCAACAGCGGGCTGATGTCGGGTGGCGCGGTGGCGGAATCGGCGAGCGGTGTCATGGTCTGTGGAATTGTGCCCGCGGACCAGGCACCATTCAGTACCGATCTGCGGGCCAACCCCCGCATTTCTCCACAAAGACGGCTAGATCCGGCCCATGCACCTGCGCGACACGCTGCACCTGATCGCCCGCGAGGCGCGCCACCACCCGGGCCGTGTCGGCGTGGCCCTGCTGGCGATCGCGCTGGGCGTGGCGCTGGCCTTCGCGGTGCACCTGATCAATGCGTCGGCGCTGGCCGAGTTCGGGCAGGCGGTGCGCTCGGTCAACGGCCAGCCGGATGTGGAACTGCGCCCCGTCGGCCGCAGCGGGCTGGACGAGGCGCTCTACGCCCGCGTCGCCGAGCAGGCCGGGGTCGCGCTGGCCAGCCCGGTGATCGAGCTGGACACCTACGCGCTCGACACCCAGGGCCGCAAGCGCGGGCTGAAGCTGATCGGCCAGGACGCGCTGGTGGCCGCCGCGCTGGCCCCTGCCCTGCTGCCGCGGCCGGACCCGGCGCTGCGGGACGGCCCCCGGCTGGCCCTGCTCGATCCGGACCGGGTATTCCTGAACCCGGCGGCGCAGCGGCTGTTCGGTGTGAACGCCGGCGAATCGCTGCGGGTGCAGTCCGGCAACCGGCTGGTGGCGCTGACGGTGGGCGGCAGCGTCAGCGCCGACACCGGGCCGCTGGCGGTGATCGACCTGGCCGGCGCGCAGGTGCACTTCGACCGGCTCGGGCAACTGAGCCGGATCGACCTCCGCCTGCAGCCGGGCGCCGACCGCGAGGCGGTGCTGCGCGCGCTGGCGTTGCCGGACACCGTGCGCGCCGCGGCGCCGGACGAGGCGGCGCAGCGCGTGTCCAACCTCTCGCGCGCCTACCGCGTCAACCTCACCGTGCTCGCGCTGGTGGCGCTGTTCACGGGGGCGTTCCTGGTGTTTTCGGTGCAGTCGCTGGCGGTGGCCAAGCGGGTGCCGCAACTGGCGCTGCTCGGGGTGCTGGGCATGCACGCCCGCGAGCGGCTGGTGCTGGTACTGACCGAGTCGGCGCTGCTGGGCGTCGTCGGCGCCGGGCTGGGGCTGGCGCTGGGCACGGGGCTGGCGATGCTCGCGCTGCAGGTGCTCGGCGGTGATCTGGGCAGCGGGATGCTGGGGGGATCGGCGCCGGCGCTGCAGTGGTCGAGCGGCGCGGCGCTGGTCTATGGCGGACTCGGTCTGGCCGCCGCGCTGGCCGGTGGATGGCAGCCGGCGCGCATGGCGGCCGAGCTGTCGCCCGCGCAGAGCCTCAAGGGCCTCGGCGGCCACGACCAGGCCCTGCGGCGCCCGTGGCTCGGGCCGGCGCTGATGGCGGCTGGGGTCGCGCTGGCCTTCGTGCCGCCGCTGGGCGAACTGCCGCTGGCCGCCTACGGCGCGGTCGCCCTGCTGCTGCTGGGCGGGATCATGGCGGTGCCGCTGCTGGTCGGCGCGCTGATGGGCCGCCTCACGCCGCCGCGGCACCCGATCGCGCTGCTCGCCATCGAGCGCGCCCGCGACCAGCGCGCCAGTGCCACGATCACCGTCGCGGGCGTCGTCGCCAGCCTGGCGCTGTCGGTGGCGCTGACCGTGATGGTGGCGAGCTTCCGCGACTCGGTCACGCACTGGCTGGACGAGGTGCTGCCCGCCGATCTCTACGCCCGCACCGCCACCACCACCGCGCAGGCCGACAGCGCCTACCTCGACCCCACGTTCGTGCAGGCCGCGGCGGCACTGCCCGGTGTCGCGCGGGTGCAGGCGCAGCGGGTCGTGGCCGTCTCGCTCGACCCGGCGCGCGCCGCGGTGGCGCTGATCGCCCGCGAGGTCGGCGATGCGGCGCGGACGCTGCCGCTGGTCGGATCGCTGCAGCCGCCTTCACCCGGTGGACCGGCTGGGTTGCCCGATGTCTATGCCAGCGAAGCGGTGCTCGCGCTCTACGGCGTGCAGGCCGGGCAGACCCTGCGCCTGCCGCTGCCGGACGGGCGCACGGCCGAGGTGCGCATCCGCGGCGTCTGGCGCGACTACGCCCGTCAGCAAGGCTCGCTGGTCATCGACCGCAGCGACTGGCAGCGGCTGACCGGCGACGACAAGGTCAACGACCTCGCGCTGTGGCTGGCGCCCGGCGCGGGGGTGGCGCCGGTGCAGACCGGCTTGCGGGCGCTCGCTGCGGATCCGGCGCTGCTGGAGATCGCGACGCCGGCCGAGATCCGCGCCGTCTCGCTGGCCATCTTCGACCGCAGTTTTGCCGTGACGGTCTGGCTGCAGGCGGTGGCGATCGTGATCGGGCTGTTCGGCATCGCGGCGAGTTTTTCGTCGCAGGTACTGGCGCGGCGGCGCGAGTTCGGCGCGCTGCAGCACCTCGGCACCACGCGGGCGCAGGTGCTGACACTGGTCTGTGCCGAGGGCGCGCTATGGACAGCGGTCGGCGCGCTGCTCGGGCTGGCGCTCGGGCTGGCGGTGAGCGTGGTGCTGGTCAAGGTGGTCAATCCGCAGAGCTTCCACTGGACGATGGAGCTGGCGCTGCCGTGGTGGCGGCTGGGGGCGCTGGTGCTGGCAGTGCTGGTGGCCGGTGCGGTGACAGCGTGGTTCTCAGGACGGGCCGCGGCGTCGCACGACATGGCGCTGGCGGTGAAGGAGGACTGGTGACATGGGGATGGACCGACGACACCTGATGCAGTGGCTGGCCGGGTCGCTGCTGCCGCTGTCCGCCATGGCGCAAACACAGGCGCTGGGCGTGCGACGCCGGCCGCTGGTCTTCCCCGCCGACTTCGGCAGCCACCCCGACACGCAGACCGAGTGGTGGTACGCCACCGGCTGGCTGGCCACGCCGGAACGTCCGAGCGAGCCGACACACGGTTTCCAGATCACCTTCTTCCGCTCGCGCACCGAGGTCGCCGCCGACCACCCGAGCGCGTTCGCAGCGAAACAACTCGTCTTCGCGCACGTCGCGCTGACCGACCTGAGCGAACGCCGGCAGCGGCACGACCAGCGCATCGCCCGCGCCGGCTTCGGGCGGGCGGACAGCGCGGTCGGCGACACGCGGGTACACCTGGGCGACTGGCACCTGCGCCGCCACGGCGAACCAGCGAGCAGCCGCTACGACGCCACGATCGCCAGCCCCGCGCTCGGCGGCACGCTCGCGCTGTCGATGCAGACCACCCAGCCGCTGCTGCTGCAGGGCGACGCCGGCTATTCCCGCAAAGGCCCCGGCGCCGCGCAGGCCAGCCATTACTACAGCCAGCCGCAACTCGCCGTCACCGCCACGCTCACGCCCCCCGGCCAGCCCGCCCGCCCCCTGCGCGGCACCGCCTGGCTCGACCACGAGTGGAGCGACTCCGTGCTCGACCGCGACGCGGTGGGCTGGGACTGGATCGGCATCAACCTGACGGACGGCAGCGCGCTGACCGCGTTCCGGCTGCGGCGGGCGGATGGCTCGGCGCTGTGGGCGGGTGGGTCGTGGCGGGCGGCAGGCGGCGCGGCGCGGGCGTTCGGCCCGGACGAGGTGCGCTTCACGCCGCAGCGCGTGTGGGCGAGTCCGGCGACGGGCGGGCGCTACCCGGTGCAGTGGCTCGTCGAGACGCCGGCCGGGCGCTGGACGGTGCAGGCGCTGCTCGATGCGCAGGAACTCGACAGCCGCGGCAGCACAGGGACGGTGTACTGGGAAGGCTTGAGCGAGCTGCTCGACGGTGGCGGCGCGCGGGTCGGGCTGGGCTATCTGGAGATGACGGGGTATGTCGGGCGGCTGTCGATCTGAAGATCCACAATGCAGGTCCCGCCCCCACCCGCCGAGCCCACTCCACCATGGACGCCGACACCCTCCGCTCCCGCCAGGCCCCCGTCAAGGCCGGCTCGGCGAAGGCGTGACCTGCCGCATCGACACAGGCCGCGCGCTGGTCACCGCCGGCATCCACCCGGCCGCGGGCGGCGACGGTCTGGGCGCCTGCTCGGGCGACATGCTGCTCGAAGCGCTGGTGGCCTGCGCCGGGGTGACGATGAACGCGGTCGCCACGTCGATGGGCCTCACGCTGCGCGAGGCCACAGTCCGCGCCGAAGCCGACTTCGACGCCCGCGGCACGCTGGGCGTCGCCAAGGACGCGCCGGTCGGGCTGCAGAACCTGCGCATGACGTTCGCCTTCGACACCGATGCCAGCGACGAGCAGGTCGCCACGCTGCTGAAGCTGACCGAGCGCTACTGCGTCATCTACCAGACGCTGGCGCACCCGCCGGTGATGAGCGTCTCGCGCCGGACGGCCTGAACCCCGCCACGGACAGCGCACAGCAGGCAACGGCGGGCGCGCCTACACTCGGCCCCCATGCCTGCTGCCACCACCGAACGCCCCCGCGCCGCCACCCCGCGCTCGCTCTCCGGCCTCAAGCCCTTCCTCTGGCCCTACCGGCTGCAGATCGCGCTGGCCGGCCTGTTCCTCGTGCTGGCCGCCGTCAGCACGCTGGTGTTCCCGATGGCGCTGCGCTCGCTGATCGACCAGGGCCTCGTCGCCACCGACCCGGGCGAGCGGGTGATGGCGCTGCGCGAACATTTCCTGGCGCTGTTCGCAGTCGGCGCCGCACTCGGCGTGTTCTCGGCGTCGCGCTTCTACATGGTGAGCTGGCTCGGCGAGCGCGTCACCGCCGACCTGCGCAACGCCGTCTACGCCCACGTCGTGCGCCAGAGCCCCGAGTTCTTCGAGACGACGCAGACCGGCGAGGTGCTGTCGCGGCTGACCACCGACACGACGCTGGTGCAGAGCGTCGTCGGCTCCAGCCTGTCGATGGGGCTGCGCAACACGGTCATGGGCCTCGGCGCGATGGTGATGCTGATCGTCACCAACCCGCTGGTGATGGCGCAGGTGCTGGGCATCCTGGTGCTGGTCGTGCTGCCGTCGCTGTACTTCGGCCGCCGCGTGCGCAAGCTCAGCCGCGCCAGCCAGGACCGCGTCGCCGACACCAGCGCCATCGCGGCCGAGGTGCTCAACGCCATTCCCGTCGTGCAGAGCTACACGCAGGAAACCCGCGAAGCCGCCCGCTTCGACGCCGCCACCGAGGACGCCTTCGAGACCGCCCGCAAACGCACCCGCGTGCGCGCCTACCTCGTCGCGTTCATCATCACCGCCACCTTCGGCGCGCTGCTGTGGGGCCTGTACCAGGGGACCGAAGCGGTGATGGAAGGCCGCATCAGCGCCGGTCACCTCGGGCAGACCGTCGTCTACGTGATCATCCTGGTGAGCAGTGTCGCGGTGCTGTCGGAGGTGTACGGCGACCTGCTGCGGGCGGCCGGCGCCACCGAGCGGCTGATGGAGCTGCTGGCCACGCGCTCGCCCGTGGCGGATCCGGTCCAGCCGCTGGCGCTGCCGTCGGCCCATGGCGGCTCGGCGGTGCGCTTTTCGGCGGTGAACTTCCACTACCCCTCGCGCCCGAGCCAGCCGGCGCTGGTCGACTTCGACCTGACCCTGCACCCCGGTGAGACGGTGGCGCTGGTCGGGCCGAGTGGCGCGGGCAAGAGCACGGTGCTGCAGTTGCTGCTGCGCTTCTATGACGCGCAGTCCGGCGCCATCACGCTCGACGGCGTGGACGTGACCCAGGTGTCGCTGGACGACCTGCGGGGACGGGTGGGCATCGTGCCGCAGGACAGCACGATCTTCTCGGCCAACGCGATGGAGAACATCCGCTATGGCCGCCCGGAGGCGAGCGACGCCGAAGTAGTCGCCGCCGCGAAGGCCGCACACGCGCACGACTTCCTGACCGCCCTGCCCGAGGGCTACCAGACCTTCCTCGGTGAGCGCGGCGTGCGCCTGTCCGGCGGCCAGCGCCAGCGCATCAGCATCGCGCGCGCCATGCTCAAGAACCCGCCGCTGCTGCTGCTCGACGAAGCCACCAGCGCGCTTGACGCCGAGAGCGAACGCATGGTGCAGGCGGCCCTGGAAGCCGCGATGAAGAACCGCACCACGCTGGTGATCGCCCACCGGCTGGCGACGATTCAGCAGGCCGACCGCATCGTGGTGCTCGATCACGGCAGGATTGCGGAGGAAGGCACCCATTCCGAACTGGTTCAACGTGGTGGTTTGTATGCCAAGCTAGCGGCAATGCAATTCAACCTGGCGACATGATGGCCACCACCACCGCCGAGCGCGGCACGATCGAAAGCCGCAAGGAACCCCGATACAGCGTCACCTGGCGTGGGCGACTGATCATGCCCAACGGGCAGGTGCAGGAAGTGCGGGTGCGCGACATCTCCGAAAAAGGCGTCGGCCTGCTCGCCGACCAGCCGCTGCCGAGCAACACGGTCATGCAGCTGGTGCTGGGCGTGCCGGACCTGCAGGACATGACACGCATCATGGCGGTGCCCGTGCGCATCAACTCGGCCTATGTCGTGATGCAGAGCCATGACTTCCGCGTCGGCGGCACCTGGATCGATCTGAGCGTGGGGGTGCGCAGCCTGCTGCAGGACTGGATGCGCAAGCTCAGCTACAAGCTCTGAACAGAGCGGCTCCCTATAATTCGCGGTTTTCCTGACCGCCGCCCATGCCAGTCTCCTCCGCCGACGCCCTGACCCCGCCACCCGTGCGCCCGGTCCGCACGCAGTACGAAGACCTGATGCGCCATGTGCACACGCACGGCGTCCTGAAGAGCGACCGCACCGGCACCGGCACGCGCAGCGTCTTCGGCCACCAGATGCGCTTCGACCTGCGCGAAGGCTTTCCGCTGGTCACGACCAAGAAGGTCCACCTGCGCTCGATCATCCTGGAGCTGCTGTGGTTCCTGCGTGGCGAGTCGAACGTGCAGTGGCTGCAGGACCGCGGCGTGACGATCTGGGACGAATGGGCCCGCGACGACGGCGACCTCGGCCCGGTCTACGGCGTGCAGTGGCGCTCCTGGCCGACGCCCGATGGCGGCCACATCGACCAGATCGCCGAGGTCGTGCAGCAGCTCAAGACCAACCCGGACTCGCGCCGCATCCTCGTCAGCGCCTGGAACGTGGCCGAACTGAACCGGATGGCGCTGATGCCCTGTCACGCGCTGTTCCAGTTCTATGTGGCAGAAGGCCGCCTGAGCTGCCAGCTCTACCAGCGCAGCGCGGACATCTTCCTGGGCGTCCCGTTCAACATCGCCAGCTATGCCCTGCTGACCCACATGCTGGCGCAGCAATGTGATCTGGAGGTCGGTGACTTCATCTGGACCGGCGGCGACTGCCACCTCTACAGCAACCACACCGAGCAGGTCGAGACCCAGCTGGCCCGCACGCCCTGCCCCTACCCGACGCTGAAGATCCGGCGCAGGCCGGAGTCGATCTTCGACTACGCCTTCGAGGACTTCGAGGTGCAGGACTACCAGCACCACCCGGCGATCAAGGCGCCGGTGGCGGTGTGATGGCACGGCCGCAGATCTGCCTGATCGCAGCGGTCGCCCGCAACGGCGTGATCGGCCGCGACAACGGCCTCGTCTGGCACGACCCGATCGACGCGAAGCACTTCCGCACCACGACGATGGGCTGCCCGGTCATCATGGGCCGCAAGACCTGGGACTCGCTGCCGGCGAAGTTCCGGCCGCTGCCGGGCCGGCGCAATCTCGTCGTGACCCGCCAGCCGCACTGGGCCGACACCGAGGCCGCCCGCGGCGCGGACGTGGTGTTCAGTCTGGACGCGGCGCTGGCCGCCATCGCGCAGGCCGAAGCGCCACGCGTGTTCGTGATGGGCGGCGGCGAGCTGTACGCGCAGGCCCTGCCCCATGCCGACGTGCTGGAGCTGACCGAGATCGACGCCGACCTCGACGGCGACGTGCGCTTTCCGGACTGGCCACGCGACGCGTTCGAGGAAATCGCCCGGACACCGCACCCGGGCTTCTCGTTCGTGACCTACCGCCGCCGCTGACCCGCCGCTGCACCTCAGCCGAAGGGCCGCACACCGATCAGCGGCCCGTGCAGCCACAGGGTGAAGATGATCCACGCGAAGATGCCGACAAAGGCGGTGATCACGTCACGCCCGGAATGGAGGGGCAGCGGCCTGTTGCCCGCCGCACGGTCGCGCTGGCGTGCCGCGCGGTACGACAGCACGGCCCAGAGCAGGAAACTGCCGAACAGCACCACATCGGCCACCCGCCCGTTGGCCAGCAGGTGCGCCAGCGCCCAGACCTTCACCCCCAGCACCATCGGGTGGCGGACCTTGGCCTTCAGCCGCGAACCGGGCACGTAGGCGGCCGTGAGCAGCACGAAGGACAACAGCATCAGCAATGCCGCGATGTGGCGCGTGGCGATCGGCGGCATCCACAGAGGCACCGAATCGACCCGCGCCGCGCCGTAGCCCCAGACCACCATCGCCAGTCCCGCCAGCGACAGCACCGAATAGACCGCCTTCCAGCCAAGGGGCCCAAGGCGACGGATCTGGCCGGCCCGCCAGTCGTCGGCAAAGATCCTGACCGAGTGGCACCCGAGGAACAGCATCAAACCCAGTATCAAGACGGTCACGGCATCGGTCCTTCCATGGTGAGCAACAGCGCGCGAGTATCCCGCAACCCCGGCCCGCCGCCGACCGACCCGCATCCTGCGGCATCATCACGCCATGAAGATCGCCACCTGGAATGTGAACTCCCTCGCCGTGCGGCTGCCGCAGGTGCTCGACTGGCTCGCGCAAGAGCAGCCGGATGTGCTGGTCCTGCAGGAGACCAAGCTCACCGACGACAAATTCCCTGCCGACGCGCTCGCTGACGCCGGCTACCAGAGCCTCTGGTTCGGGCAGAAGACCTACAACGGTGTGGCATTACTCGCCCGCAAGGGTCTGGCCGTGGCGGACGAGGTCCGCAACATCCCCGGATTCGAGGATCCGCAGGCGCGGGTGATCGCGGCCACGGTCGACGGGGTGCGTGTCATCGGCGCCTATTTCCCGAACGGACAGGCGCCGGACAGCGACAAGTTCACCTACAAGATGGCCTGGCTGGAGGCGCTGAACCGCTGGATCGCCACCGAATTGCAGACCCACGCATCGCTGGCATTGCTGGGCGACTACAACATCGCCCCGGAAGACCGCGATGTGCATGACCCGGTCGCCTGGGCCGGACAGATCCACTGCACCCCCGAGGAACGCGCTCGCTTCCAGGCGCTGCAGGCGCTGGGGCTGCAGGATGCATTCCGGCTGTTCGAACAGCCGCCGCGCAGCTGGAGCTGGTGGGACTACCGCAATCTGGCCTTCCGGAAGAACCAGGGTCTGCGCATCGACCACATTCTGGTCAGCCCGCCGCTGGTGGCCCGCACCACCAGCTGCCGAATCGACAAGACGCCCCGCAAGAACGAACGTCCGAGTGACCATGCCCCGGTGCTGATCGAACTGGACGGCGCCTGACCGGACTGGACCGGGGATGCAAAAAAAAGCGCCCCGTGAGAGGCGCTGTCAATGTCATACCAGGGAGAAACTCGTTGCACCCGAAGGTGCCAGGAATCAGGCGCGGGACTTCAGGCGGCGACGGCTCATCAGACCGAGTGCGCCGAGACCGCCCAGCATCATGGCGTAGCTCTCGGGCTCAGGCACTGGTGCGGCAATCTGCGTGATGGCCACGTTGTCGATGGTCAGGTTGCCATTGAAGGTCGGGGGCAGCGGCGTCGTGCCGAAATACAGGCGGTAGTTGTCGGTGCTGGTCAGCGCGAACGAGGTCGAGAATTGCGTCGTCGCAGCGTTCTGCACGAAGGCCTGCGCCACCGTGGACTGGGTGTTGTCGTTGTACAGCATCACATAGCCGTCACCGACCGTGTCGAACGTCAGCTGGTAGTTGCCGGCCGACGACGCAGCGAAACTCGACCAGATCACGTCCCCGCCAGCAACCTGGGCCATCTGGTTGCCACCCACATCGACGACCTTCGACGACCCACCCAGCCAGCCCCACTGGACGCTGTTCCAGCCCAGGCTGGAGAACGTGTCGAAGGTGTCGGTCGCCACGGTCGACAACTCGAAGTCGGCGTTGGCGATGGCAACCTGTGCATGGGCGCCAGCAGCCCCGAAGGCGAGCAGCAGTGCGGCAGCGGTGGAAACAAGAGACTTGCGCATGAAAACTCCGTAAGGAAGGATGAAATGTGTGATCTATTCACCTGGACCGATGGTCGGTCACTTGAATTCAGTTTAGGTCGTCGACCCGAACTGCAATGCAAGATTAGCCCATTAATCGCCCGTCAAATGCCACCAATAAACTCCTGCCCCTGACCACGGGGTATTTCAAGCCCATACAGCCAGGTACCGGATAACCCCTGTGCAATATTCACTCCATCCCCTCGTCCACGCGCCTGTGATCAGGGGCTGGCGCAAATACGACGTGCGCGCAAGCACTTGCCGGACCACCCATGAAAAAACGCCCCGAAGGGCGTCTTTGATGAATGCCAGGAAATTCGCCGTGCGATCAGACGCTCTTGCGAATCCGGCGACGGCTCATCAGGCCCAGCGCGCCGAGTCCGGCCAGCATCATGGCGAAGCTCTCGGGTTCCGGCACCGGCGTGACGGCCGAGACCGACACGTTGTCCAGGTTCAGCGCCGGGTAGAAGTCCGGGGGCGTGACCATGCCGCCGAAATACAGCTTGTAGGAATCCCCACCCACCAGCGAAACCGGGCCAGTGGAGGAGGCCATCCAGCCAGCCGACGAAGCCAGCGCGGTCGGGGCGACCACGGAAGGCGTCCAGTTGCTGCCAGTCAGGCCCCACAGGCCGCCGCCCTGGAAATCGAAGCCGATGTTGTACTGGCCCGAGGTGGTCACGCTGAACGACGTGTAGAGGATGTCGCCCGACGCGATCTGGGCGAACTGGTTGCCACCGCTGTCAACCAGCTTGGTCAGACCCGTGCCGCCGCTGTAGAAACCCCAGTTCAGGTCCGAGAAGGACAGCGATGTCACGGTCGAGAACGAGTCCGTCGAGATATCAGGACTGTCGAACGTGCCGTTGGTCACCAGATTGTTGGCCTGGGCGCCCGTGGCGGCCAGCAGCAGGCCGGCGGCGATAGCAGAGATGGTCTTGCGCATTGAATGCTCCCGGTATGAGATGAAAGAAGAGGCCATGCCGAATTCGCCCGTCAGACAAGTAACCTGTCTTTTCGCGTCCAGCACTTCCACCTAGTCAGATTACTCCTGCCCCTGCATCTGGTGTATGGTCAAAATCCCAAAACCCCCTGAATACGGGTGATTTTTTCAGAACAGGGTCCGGATAACCGACGTATTCCACGAATAGGCGCCCCCGATTCTTGATATAAATTAATCAATATCGACAAGGAAAAAATATCAATCCCTTGAACGAGGGGATCGAGACCGCCAAGGCATCAATTGACCATGAAAACGAAAAAAGCACCGGAATCCGGTGCTTTCATCATCAGTCTCCTGACGGTTCCAATGGGAACCACCCCGCTGCGCGCGGGGCGAGGCAGATCAGGCTGCGCGGCGGCGGCGGCTCATCAGGCCCAGGGCACCCAGACCAGCCAGCATCATGGCGAGGCTCTCGGGTTCCGGCACGGCCGACACGGACACCGCATCCACCGACAGACCCGAACCAAAGCCCGAGAAGTACAGGTGGTAGGAAGAACTGCCGTTGAGCGCACCGGTGTCGAAGGTGTACTGCACCTGGTGCCAGCCGGCGCCATAGTTGACCGGATCGGTGTTGGACACGGCCACCGGCGTGCTGAACAGGCTTGCAGCCACATCATCCGAGTCGAACAGGCGCGAACGGCCTTCACCGCTGGCCCAGAAGCTCACGGTGTAGGTGCCGGCGGTGTCGACCGAGAAGCTCTGGACCAGGCGATCGCCCAGACCCAGGGAGGCAAAACGCTGACCGTCATAAGCGCCGGCCGGGCCTTGCGCAGTGGTCAGGGTGCCTTCGGACGACCAGGCACCCGCCGAGCCGATCAGGGCGCCACTGGTGTACGACTCGAACGACACGTCGTCGAGACCGACGACGGCCGCCTGGGCGGTGCCGCCGATGGTCAGGGCCAGCGCGATGGCGAGAGAAATCTTTGAGACTTGCATGTTTTCCCCAATGGTATGAAGTGATTGGCCGGCAGCCCCCCTCATTCGGGCACCCCGGTACCGAAAGGTTAGCGTGCATCTCGCCATTTTTTTCACTACCGACTTCACAGCCCCCTCGAACAAGGGATCAAGTCCGATGAACCATGCTTTTCTGCCGCAGGTCATTCGCCGGTCGCTGCCGGCCTCCGTCGTGGCGCTGCTGGTGCTCGCCGGCTGTGCAGGAACACCCGACAAGCGCCGCGACCGTGTGACACCCGCCGAGCTGATGCAGGTGCCGGACGCCCGGCCCCGCATCGAGACGCTGCGCTCCGGTGGACCGAACAAGCCGTATGCCGTGCTCGGCCGCACCTACACGCCACTCACGACCGATGCGGAGGTGCGTGAGTCCGGACTGGCGTCCTGGTACGGCGGCAAGTTCCACGGGATGCCGACCGCCAGTGGCGAGCGCTACGACATGTACGCGATGACCGCTGCGCACCCGACCATGCCCATCCCGAGTTACGCACGGGTGCGCAATCCGGCCAATGGCCGCGAGGTGATCGTGCGGGTCAACGACCGGGGGCCGTTCTCCCCGGGCCGCATCATCGACCTGTCACTGGCCGCTGCCGTGCGGCTGGGGGTGTCGCACGCCGTGTCGCCCGTCGAGGTGGAGCGACTGACCCACGACGAGATCCGCAGCGGCAACTGGCGCCGTTAGCCCGTCATCCCAACAGGATCGGCTCGGATTCGAGCCGGATGCCGAAGCGGCCGTAGACACTTTCCTGGATCGCCCGGGCCAGCGTGAGGACCTCGGCGCCCCGCGCCTCGCCACGGTTGACGAGCACCAGCGCCTGCTTCTCGTAGACCCCGGCACCGCCCACCGACTTGCCCTTCCAGCCACAGGCATCGATCAGCCAGCCGGCCGCGAGCTTGAAGCTGCCGTCGTCCATCGGGTAGTGCACGACGTGGGGATCGCGGGCGATGATGTCGCGGCACTGCTCGGGCGTGACCACCGGGTTCTTGAAGAAGCTGCCGGCATTGCCGATCACCGCGGGATCGGGCAGCTTGGCACGGCGGACCGCGCAGACCCAGTCGAAGATCTGGCGCGCATCGGGCTGTGCGATGCCGGTTTCTTCCATCTTGCGCTGCAGATCCAGGTAGCCGAGCACCGGCTGCCACGGCCGCGGCAAGCGCAGGCGGACCCGGGTGATGACCCCCTTTCCGGCCAGTTCGTGCTTGAAGACGCTGTCGCGGTAGCCGAAGCGGCACAGGCGCCGGTCCAGCGTGAAGCCACGGCCGGTGACCAGATCGACACCGTCGAGCGAGTCGAACCGGTCGGCCAGTTCCAGCCCGTAGGCGCCGATGTTCTGCACCGGCGCGGCGCCCACCGTGCCGGGGATCAGCGCCAGGTTCTCCAGACCGCCGAAACCCTGCTCGATGGTCCAGGCCACCAGCCGGTGCCAGGACTCGCCGGCACCCGCCTCGACGATCACCGCGTCGTCGCGCTCCTCGACCACCCGCAGCCCCGGAATCTCGATCTTGAGCACACACGCGGTCACGTCCCGGGCCAGCACGATGTTGCTGCCACCCCCCAGGATGAACTTGGGCGCGCGGCCGAACTCGGGGTGGTCGACGACGCGGCGCACGTCGGCCTCCTCCTCGATGTGGACCAGGGTCTGGGCGGTGGCGGGCAGGCCGAAGGTGTTCCAGGCCCGCAGATTGACGGAAGTGTCGATGCGCATGGCAGAATTTTCCCCCATCGCCCTGCCAACGCGGGCGTTTCCCGTTGTTCCACAAGAAAGAGATGCCGCCATGCCCAGCTTTGACACCGTGCTCGAATCCGAAATCGTCGAGGTCCGCAACGCCATCGACCAGGCCAACAAGGAAATCGGCACCCGCTTCGACTTCAAGGGCAGCGATGCGCGCGTCGAGCAGAAGGACAAGGAGCTGACGCTCTACGCCGACAGCGACTTCCAGCTGCAGCAGGTCACCGACGTGCTGCTGGCGAAGATGGCCAAGCGCGGCGTGGACGTACGCTTCCTCGACCTCTCGGCCAAGCCCGAGAAGATGAGCCACGACAAGCTCAAGCACAAGGTCATCGTCAAGGCCGGCATCGAGAGTGATCTGGCCAAGAAGATCCAGAAGGCGCTCAAGGAGAGCAAGCTCAAGGTCCAGGGCAGCATCCAGGGCGACACGGTGCGCGTCACCGGCGCCAAGCGCGACGACCTGCAGGCCGCGATGGCGCTGCTGCGCAAGGAGATCACCGAGGCGCCGCTGAGCTTCAACAACTTCCGCGACTGACGGGCGACGGGCCGCCGCCGCCGCTCAGAGCTGAATGTAGGGCTGGTCCGGCGTGCGCATCGGCGCCACCGTGTCGGTGTGGCGCCGCGCGCGGGCCGGCAGCGGCGCGATCGGCGTGACCTCGTCGCTGACGTCGATCAGGCCGTCGGTCAGGTGGTCGCGCACGACGTTGGCCATCAGGTCGCTCTCGCTGAAGCCCAGTTCGTCGACGGCCAGGAAGCGCGAGGAATACTCGCCCAGTTCGCCGTCGGTGTTGCGGATCTTCCAGCCGGCGTGGCGGTAGCGCTGCGCCACCATCTTGTTCACCGCCAGCGCGCTGATGAGCATCGACATGCCTGCGGACATCAGCGCCAGCACGACGGACGCCACCACCGGCAGGGTCAGCGTGTGGCGCCACAGGCGGGCATGGCCCAGCACGCTGGCCGCGGCCCACCATGCCCACGGCACGCTCTCGCCGCTGAGCAGGGCCCAGACCTGCACCATCGCCGCCGACGCCCCCGCCAGGAACAGCAGCGGATCGGGGCCGACCCGCACATCGACACGCCGGTACAGGCGGGGATTGACGAAGGTGATGAACTTTTTCATGGACGGAGGCCTCGGCTGCACGGTGCACGGGACGGCCATTCCGCAATGAAAGGGGCGTCCTACGGGACAGTTTCGGCCATTGCTCGCCGGACTTGAGCCCTCGCCCGGCCCAGGTGGCCTGTCGCAGCAGGGACAAGGGGCGTGTCTGTCCACGTGCTACAAAATCAGCCACGAATCGCACGGAGACACGCACCATGGACCTGAACTTCACCGATGACGAACAGGCGTTTCGCGCCGAGGTGCGCCAATGGGTCGCGGAGCACCTGCCGGCCGACATCTCGGCCAAGGTCCATGCGGCGCTGCGCCTGACGCGCGATGACCTGCAGCGCTGGGCGAAGATCCTCGGTGCCAAGGGTTGGCTCGGCTGGGGCTGGCCGACCGCCTTCGGCGGACCGGGCTGGAATGCCATCCAGCGCCACCTGTTCGAAGAGGAATGTGCGCTGGCCGGTGCGCCCCGTGTCATTCCCTTCGGGCCGGTGATGGTAGCCCCTGTCATCATGGCCTTCGGCAATGCGGCGCAGCAGGCCCGCTTCCTGCCCGGCATTGCCAGTGGCGAGGTGTGGTGGAGCCAGGGCTACTCGGAACCCGGCTCCGGCTCCGACCTCGCCAGCGTCAAGACCCGCGCCGAGCGCGTCGGCGACCACTACGTCGTCAACGGCCAGAAGACCTGGACCACGCTCGGCCAGTACGGCGACTGGATCTTCTGCCTCGTCCGCACCAGCACCACCGGCAAGCCGCAGACCGGCATCAGCTTCCTGCTGATCGACATGAAGTCGCCCGGCGTCACCGTGCGGCCCATCATCACGCTCGACGGCGAGCACGAGGTCAACGAGGTCTGGTTCGACAACGTGGAAGTCCCGGCCGACCAGCTCATCGGCGAGGAGAACCAGGGCTGGACCTACGCCAAGTACCTGCTCGCCCACGAGCGCACCAACATCGCCGACGTGAACCGCGCCAAGCGCGAGTTGGAGCGGCTCAAGCGCATCGCCAAGGCGGAAGGCCTGTGGGACGGCGACCAGCGTTTCCGCGACCAGATCGCGCTGCTGGAGGTGGACATCGTGGCGCTGGAGATGATGGTGCTGCGCGTGCTGTCGGCCGAGCGTGGCGGCAAGAAATCGCTCGACATCGCCGGTCTGCTGAAGATCCGCGGCAGCGAAATCCAGCAGCGCTACACCGAGCTGATGATGCTGGCCGGCGGCCCCTACAGCCTGCCCTTCATCCATGAAGCGATGGATGCCGGCTGGCAGGGCGACCAGGCGCTCGGCGGGCTGTGGCCGGGCGGCGCCGCGCACTGCGCCCCGCTGACCTCGACCTATTTCAACTACCGCAAGACGACCATCTACGGCGGCAGCAACGAAGTGCAGCGCAACATCGTCGCGCAGACGCTGTTCGGTTGACCCGGCCCTCGCCGACCAGGAACCAGGAGACAGACATGGATTTCGATTTCAGCGACGACCAGGAACAACTGCGGGACGCGGTGCGGCGGTGGGTGGACAAGGGCCACGGCTTCGAGCAGCACCGCGCGATCGTCCAGGCCGGTGGTGACAGCCGCGCCGTGTGGCAGGCGCTGGCCGATCTGGGCCTCACCGGACTGGCCGTGCCGGAAGCGCATGGCGGCATGGGCTGGGGCGCCACCGAGGCGATGGTGGTGATGGAGGAACTCGGCCGCGGACTGATGCTCGCGCCCTACGCCGCAGGCGCGCTGGTGGCGCCGACGCTGCTGTCGGCGGCGCCCGAGGCGGTGCAAGCCGAGTGGCTGCCAAGGATCGCGTCCGGCGAGGCGCGGGTCGTGCTCGCCCACCAAGAGCGGGCGGCGCGTTACCGGCTGGACAAGGTCGACACCACCGCGACCCGCACCGCGGAGGGCTGGCAGCTCAGCGGCACGAAGAGCCTCGTGCCGGTCGGCGATGTGGCCGACGCCTTCATCGTCAGCGCCCGCGCCGGGGACACGCTCGGGCTGTGGCTGGTCGAGCGCGCCGCAGCCGGCGTCACCACCCGCGGCTACCTGACGCAGGACGGCGGGCGCGCGGCCGAGGTGCAGTTCGACGCCGCCGCGGCAACGCTGCTCACCGACACCGACGCACTCGCCGTGCTCGAACACGCGGCCGATGTCGGCACCGCAGCGCTGTGTGCGGAAGCGGTCGGCGCGATGGACTTCCTCGTCAAGCTCACCGCGGACTACATGAACACGCGCAAGCAGTTCGGCGTGGCCATCGCCAGCTTCCAGGCGCTGCGCCACCGGCTCGCGGACTGCAAGATGCAGCTCGAACTCGGCCGCTCGATGAGCTACCTGGCCACGCTGCGGCTGGGCGACACGCCGGACGTGCGCCGGCGCGCCGTGTCGCAGGCCAAGGTGCAGCTCGGCCAGTCGATGCGCTTCGTCGGGCAGCAGTGCGTGCAGCTGCACGGCGGCATCGGCGTGACGGACGAGTACGTCGGCAGCCACTACTTCAAGCGGCTGACCTGCATGGAGATGCAGTGGGGCGACACGCTGCACCACCTCGGCGAAGTCAGCGTGCGGATGCAGGACACGGCGGGCGTCTTCGCCTGAGCCGGAGCGGGTGGGTGGCCACCCGCCCTACACTGGCGGCCTCATGTCGAAGAAATCCTCCAAGAAATCCGCCGCCACCCGCGACATCACGCTGTCGCATGCGCTGTTCACCCAAGGCTTCGGCACGCGCCGTGACTGCGACGGGCTGGTGCTGAACGGGCTGGTGTCGATCGCCGGCCGTGTCGCCGATGATCCCGACGAACTGGTCTCGCCCGAGGGACTGGTGCTCACCGTCGAGGGCCGCGACTGGCCGTGGCGCGAGTTCGCCGTGGTGCTGCTGAACAAGCCGACCGGCTACGAGTGTTCGCAGAAGCCCAAGCACTGGCCGAGCGTGATGACCTTGCTGCCCCCGCCGCTCCGGTGGCGCAGCGGTGGTGACGTGCAGCCGGTCGGGCGGCTGGACCAGGACACCACCGGCGTGCTGCTGCTGACCGACGACGGCGCGCTGATCCACCGGTTGACGCACCCGAAGAAGCATGTGGACAAGGTCTACGAGATCACCTGCGCGCGCCCGGTGACGGACGAGCAGGTGCAGCAATTGCGCGCCGGGGTGGTGCTCAACGACGACCCGGTGCCGGTGCGCTCCGAGGAGTGCGAGGCGACGGGCGAGTGCACGCTGCGCATGATGCTGACCGAGGGCAAGTACCACCAGGTCAAGCGCATGGTCGCCGCGGTCGGCAACCACGTCGAATCGCTGCACCGCCGCTCGTTCGGGCGCATCACGATCCCGGAGGGGCTGGCGCCGGGGCAGTGGTGCTGGATCGATCCGCAGGACATCTGAGCGGCCTGCTCCGGCCGTTACGCCGAGATCTCGCGGCATCGTTCACGAAAATTTGCACCACACCGGTACCGCCGGCTAGACTTGCTACGCGCCGCAATCCAACGGGCGGCGAAGAAAGTGATGGCAATGCAGTGCAGGCGAGGTAAGGGACGAGCGATGCGGGTCGCCATGGGGTGGGCCGTGGCGGCGGTGCTCGCGCCGAGTGCCCAGGCGGCACCGGTCAGTGGCAGCAGCGACAAGCCCGCCACCAGCCGCCCCACCCAGCGGGCACAGGCCGTCGCGCCCCAGGACACCAGCAACTTCTGCGATGGCCACCACATCCACGCAGGCTGGCAGATCGGGTTCGCGATGGTCAAGCTCGGGGTGAATACCACCCAAAGCGCCACGCCCGGCAGTGACATGGCCGGCGCTGTCTCCTATGCCGACATCATTTCCTACCTCACGCACAACTCCGTGCTGGGGTCCGCATTGGCCCACACCGGCAGCTTGCGCTGGTCACTGTGGGCCGTGCCGCAGAACCATGTGGCGGGTTGGCCGAAGATCAACGGCCACCGCATGGGCGGGTTCGTGCCGCAGTTGCGCGACGGCAATGGCCAGGTGAACAACTACATGTACAACCTGACCGAAGTCACCTTTCGGGAGCGCGTGGCCACGGTCAATCCACCGGCCGGTCGTTACTGCCTGGCGTTCATGGTCGAGATGTACAGCACCCAGAACGAGTGCCGGTCGGCGGACGGGTATTGCCCGGAAATCGTCTACACGCTGACCCCTGCCGTCACCTTCCGCTGACGCACGAAAGCCTGCTGCGATGAACACCCTCGAACATGCCCGTGCGCGCCGCCTGATGGCCCTGGTGGCCGTCTGCCTGCTGGGAACGACTGCCTGCGGTGGCGGTGGTGACGGCACTCCTGCTCCTGCTCCTGCTCCTGCTCCTGCTCCTGCGCCCACGATGTCCTGCGCCTCCGGCTGGGTGTATGCACAGATCTACACCGACCTGCGGACGCCAGTCCGCTACTGGATTTCCGACACCGCCGCGCAGGCCAGCGTCGATGTCGAGGTGCAAGCCCAGATCCGCGCCAACAACCAGTACTACAGCACCTCGGGTCGGCAGATGACGGGCCGCCTGCGCCTGAGCCTGTGGGCCATCCCCGCCAACGGCCAGATCAGCAAGCACGGCGTGGTCGGCCACCTGATCGCCCGCACCCCGGCTCGTCTGACCGGCGGCACTGACCCTGGCGAAGATCGGATGATCCACTCGTCAGTCGCGTTCGCGAAACTGCCGGCCACAGGCACCAATCCTGCCGCCGGGGACTACTGCATCGCCCTCAGCCTGGACGAGGAAACCGCCACGGGAACCCCGCCCTGCCTGACGCAGGACAAGTTCTGCCTGACGAGCTGGTACACCTTTGACGGAGCCGTGCGCTTCCAGTGACCGCCGCGTGCGCGGTGTGTCACGGTGAGACGGACGGGGTCTGCAGGCTTGCCCGGATAATTGCCGTCTATGCGAGTCTTCCGTGGCATCCACCACCCCGATCTGGCGCCCGCCTGCGCCCTGACGATCGGCAATTTCGACGGCGTCCACCGTGGCCACCAGGCCATGCTCGCGCTGCTGATCAACGAGGCGCGCCACCGCGGCCTGCCGAGCTGCGTGATGACCTTCGAGCCGCACCCGCGCGACTTCTTCGCGATGAAGGCCGGTACACCCGAGAAGGCGCCCGCCCGGATCGCCACGCTGCGCGACAAGCTGCAGGAGCTGGAGCGCTGCGGCGTCGACCAGGTCGTGCTGATGCGCTTCGACGAGCGGCTGGCCAGCCAGTCGCCGCAGGCCTTCATCGACGACGTGCTGGTACGCGGGCTGGGTGCGCGCTACGTGCTGGTCGGCGACGATTTCCGTTTCGGTGCGAAGCGGACCGGCGATTACGCGATGCTGGACGCCGCGGGCAGCGCGGCCGGCTTCGACGTGGCACGGATGCTGAGCTACGAGGTGCACGGGTTGCGCGTGTCGAGTTCGGCCACCCGCGAGGCGCTGGCCCGCGGTGACATGGAGCGCGCCGCCGAACTGCTCGGGCGCCCCTACAGCGTCAGCGGCCACGTGACCCACGGGCGCAAGCTTGGCCGCGGTCTGGGCGCGTCCAGCGAGGGCGGCGACGACGGTTTCCGCACGCTCAACCTGCGCTTTCCCTTCCACCGCTCGGCGGCCGCGGGCATCTACGTCGTGCGGGTCCACGGACTGTCCGGACAGGCGATCAACGGCGTGGCAAGCCTGGGCGTGCGGCCCACGGTGGAAGATGCCGGGCGCATCCTGCTGGAGACACACTGCCTCGACTGGCCGGCCGGACTGGGCCGCGAAGGGGGGTACGGTAAACTCGTGCGCGTGGAACTACTGCACAAACTGCGCGACGAGGCCCGCTACGACGGCCTGGACGCCCTCACCGCCGCGATCCGTCAGGACGTGGTGAACGCGCGTGCGTGGTTCGACACCCACGCCGCCGACCGTCGCCAGACCACGCGCGACCGAATTTGAACGCGGCGCCCCCACGCCGCCACCGCCCCTTTTCGTCATTCCCGCGCACGCGGGAACCCACCCCCGCAGTGCCCCTGCCCCCACCGCTTTTCCCTTCGTGGATTCCCGCCTGCACGGGAATGACGGCCGGGCGGGCGGATTGAACGAAGCGCCATGACTCAGACACCCGACACCTCGACACCCACGCCCGCCACCGACTACCGAGCGACGCTCAACCTCGCCGACACCCCCTTCCCGATGCGCGGCGACCTGCCCAAGCGCGAAGCGGGCTGGGTGAAGGACTGGAACGAAGGCGGCCTCTACCAGCGCCTGCGCGTCGCCCGCCAGGGCCAGCCGCTGTTCGTGCTGCACGACGGCCCGCCCTACGCCAACGGCAAGCTCCACATCGGCCACGCGCTGAACAAGGTGCTCAAGGACATGATCGTCAAGTCGCGCCAGCTCGGCGGCTTCGACGCGCAGTACATCCCCGGCTGGGACTGCCACGGCCTGCCGATCGAGAACGCGATCGAGAAGCTGCACGGCCGCAAGCTCTCGCGCGACGACATGCAGGCCAAGTCGCGCGCCTTCGCCACCGAGCAGATCAACCAGCAGCGCGAGGACTTCAAGCGCCTGGGCGTGCTCGGCGACTGGGAGCGGCCGTACCGGACGATGGATTTCGCGAATGAAGCGGGCGAGCTGCGCGCGTTCAAGCGCGTGATCGAGCGCGGCTTCGTCTACCGCGGCCTGAAGCCGGTGTACTGGTGCTTCGACTGCGGCTCGTCGCTGGCCGAGTTCGAGATCGAGTACGCGGACAAGAAGAGCGACACGCTGGACGTGGCCTTCGAGACCAACGACGCTGCCGCACTCGCCGCCGCGTTCGGCCTCGCCGCGCTGCCCGAGGCGAAGCAGGCGTTCGCGGTGATCTGGACCACCACCGCGTGGACCATCCCCGCCAACCAGGCGCTGAACGCCCACCCCGAACTCGTCTACGCGCTGGTGGACACGCCGCGCGGCGTGCTGATGCTGGCCGAGTCGCTGGTCGAGAAGTGCCTGGAGCGCTACAAGCTCGAAGGCACGGTGCTCGCCACGACGACCGGTGAACACCTGCGCGGGCTGAACTTCCGCCATCCCCTGTACGACGTGGACGCCGGCTACCAGCGCCTGTCGCCGCTGTATCTGGCCGACTACGTGACGGCTGGCGACGGCACCGGCATCGTCCACTCGGCCCCGGCCTACGGCGTGGACGACTTCAACTCCTGCGTCGCGCACGGGCTGAAGTACGACGAGATCCTGAACCCGGTGCAGGGCAACGGCCAGTACGCAGAAGACCTGCCGCTGTTCGGCAGCCTGAACATCTGGAAGGCCTGCCCCGTCATCATCGACACGCTGCGCCAGCACGAGCGCCTGATGGCCACGCAAGCCATCACGCACAGCTACCCGCACTGCTGGCGCCACAAGACCCCCGTGATCTACCGCGCCGCGGCGCAGTGGTTCGTGCGCATGGACGAGGGCGAAGGCGTGTTCACGAAGGACAAGGCGCCGAAGACCCTGCGCCAGCTCGCGCTCGACGCCATCGACCAGACCCAGTTCTACCCCGAGAACGGCAAGACCCGCCTGCGCGACATGATCGCCAACCGGCCGGACTGGTGCATCTCGCGCCAGCGGTCGTGGGGCGTGCCGGTACCGTTTTTCCTGCACAAGGATTCGGGCGAGCTGCACCCGCGCACGATGGAGATCCTCGACCAGGCGGCGGACATCGTCGAACAGGGCGGCATCGAGGCGTGGAGCCGCGTGACGACCGAGGAGATCCTGGGGTCGGACGACGCGCCGCACTACACCAAGAGCACCGACATCCTGGAGGTCTGGTTCGACTCCGGCTCGACCTTCCAGCACGTGCTGCGCGGCAGCCACGCGCACGCCTACCCCGGCCCGTGTTTCCACGCGGAAGGCCCGGAAGCAGACCTGTACCTCGAAGGCCATGACCAGCACCGCGGCTGGTTCCACTCGTCGCTGCTGCTGGGCTGCGCGCTGTACGACCGCGCGCCCTACCGCGGCCTGCTGACCCACGGCTTCGCCACCGACGGCCAGGGCCGCAAGATGAGCAAGAGCCTGGGCAACACGGTCGAGCCGCAGACGATCAGCAACAAGCTCGGTGCCGAGATCGTGCGGCTGTGGGTGGCCTCGACCGACTACTCGGGCGACCTGAACATCGACGACAAGATCCTCGCCCGCGTGGTGGACGCCTATCGCCGCATCCGCAACACGGTGCGCTTCCTGCTGGCGAACACGAGCGATTTCGACCCGGCGACGGACCTGGTGGCGGATGCCGACCTGCTCGAAGTCGACCGCTACGCGCTGGCCCGCGCGGCGCAGTTGCAGGCGGAGATCCTCGCGCACTATCAGGTGTACGAGTTCCACCCGGTGGTGTCGAAGCTGCAGGTCTACTGCTCGGAAGACCTGGGCGCGTTCTACCTCGACGTGCTGAAGGACCGGCTCTACACGACCGCGCCGAAGTCGCTGGCCCGCCGCTCGGCGCAGACCGCGCTGTGGAAGATCACGAACGCGATGCTGCGCTGGATGGCACCGTTCCTGAGCTTCACGGCGGAAGAAGCGTGGGGCCAGTTCGCGGGCGGCGCGTCACAAGGCTCGATCTTCTTCGAGACCTACGCCGACCTGGGCACGCCGGACGAGGCGCTGCTGGCGAAGTGGGCGCAGGTGCGCACGGTGCGCGAAGCGGTGAACAAGGAGATCGAGCACGTGCGCAGCGGCGGCACGGTCGGCTCCTCGCTGCAGGCGACGGTGGCAATCACGGCGCCGCAGGCGGAGTTCGACGTGTTGGCATCGCTCGGCGACGACCTGAAGTTCGTGCTGATCACCTCGTCGGCAAGCCTGTCGGTGGGTGAGGCGCTGCAGATCACGGTGACGCCGAGTGCGGCGGTGAAGTGCGAGCGGTGCTGGCACTACTGCGACGACGTGGGGGTGAATCCGGCGCATCCGACGCTCTGTGGGCGCTGCGACAGCAACCTGCATGGCGCGGGTGAGGTCCGGTCGGTCGCCTGACCGACCAAGACCATGCCGGCGCAGTGCGCGCCGGCATGGGGTTCACCAGTGTCGCTCGATCAGCCCGATCCGGCGCCCGATCCGGCTGACCAGCAGGTGGTACTTCAAGCGCCAGCCGTCCATCGGCGACTGGGTGGGCGCAGGCGGCGGTGGCAATCCACGCGCCGCTTCGAAGCTCGCCCGCGACAGGTAGATCATCACCGCGGTCTTGTACGGCAGGTGGATCACGCGGCCAAAGTCGAACCCCGCCTGCACCAGCCGCAGCAGCACCTTGCGGTTGCGGATGTCCGGCTCGCCGACCAGCCGCTGGACCGAAGGGTCACGGAAGATCCAGGCCGCGATGGCCTGGAAGGTGTAGTACGCGGCAGCCGGCAGCGGTTTCTCGACCGGGCCGAGCATCAGGTGAAAACCCCGGTCACCCTGCAACACCGGGTAGAACCGACGCAGATCATCGGCGTTCACGTCGTACGACTGGAACATGAACAAGCGCTCGCCCGTGGACGCCAGGATGCCGAAGATGACATCGCAGGTGCCGCTGGCCTCGATTCCGGCGAACTTCTCGCGGATCTCCGCCACCGTCTTGCCCTGCAGGCCCCAGAAGCGGGCGTAGTCGCGGCTGAACCAGTCGTGCAGCAGCGGCGCATCCTCGTCGAGCACCATCTTGCGCAGCACGACGGTGCCGCTGGGGCCGAACGGAACCTCGAGCGGCGTGGACGGCGCGCTCATGCCGGCACACCAGTCGGTGCACCCTGCAGGTTCGTTCGGGTTTCCAGCAGGGCCAGCAAGGGCTGCAGGGAGGGGCCGCAGGCGCGGGTGCGCAGATCATCCAGCGTGATCGTCGTCGACTGGTAGCGCTGCAGGGTGCGGTGGGTGGCGTCCAGCTCCTGACGGCAGAACGGGAACACCAGCTCCGTCGCCAGCCGCAGGCGGCGCGCGGCCGACACCCGCACATCACCGCCGACTTGGTCGATCAGATAGCCGCCGTTGCCCGAATTCACCAGACTGGCATTCACCAGCGCCGTGCGCACCTCGGGCATCTCCAGCTCGTCCAGCAGTGCCAGCACGACCTGGATGAAATTACCCATCACCGTGCGGTCGTCATACCCCTCGCCGGGCACATGGTAGGACTTGTCCAGACAGTTCTTCACCAGCGCCTGCTCGGCCTCGTTCAGGACGCCGTCGCGGGACTGGAGGCTCCACAGGGACTGCGCGCACAGATACTGCGTCAGGCGGACCAGCAACTCCAGACGGGACGTGGCGTAGACATAGGCATAGAACTCGTCCCAGTCGCCGATGCTGTTCAGCGCGCGCAAGGCCTCCACCGAGTCCAGCGGCTTGTCGAAGGTGCCGTTCATCGTCACATCGAGGAAGTCGAGGATCAGCTTCTTGCTCCCCGCACAGCCCTTGCCGCCCGCGGAGATCAGCGTGCCGGAGCCGTCGGCCATCTCGTAGAGTTCGGCGGCCGTCAGCGGGTCGTCGTGCAGCACGGCCAGATCGCCCCGCTCCATGAACGTGCGCACGATCATGAACGGCCCGACGCCCAGCGTGAAGAACGCGGTCTCGAGCGCCGGCAGCGACGTGATCGGGTTGCTGCGCTTGCGCGCCAGATAGGCGGGCCAGGCGGCACCCAGCTTCGAGAAGACATAGCCCTGGCGCAGCGTCAGCCGCGGGCCGGACAGGCCGCGGCGGCGGATGTAGTCGTTGCGCAGCAGCGTGGTGAACTGCAGCGCGTCGCCCCACACGGCCATCACCTGGCGCAGCGCCGTCACGTTGATCGGCAGACCGTTGCGAGAGCCTTCGAACTTGCAGATCTTGTGCTCGGTCTCGATCACTTCCTTGTAGACGTCGGGGCCGGTGTTGTTTTCTCCGATCTGCCGACCATCATGGGAATGGAAAGTGCAGATGCCGTTCCAGACGTCATAATCGAATTCCATGTTCGGTCGCTGGTACGGCGGAGGCTTCAGCACGGAATACATCCGTACGGCCATCCGGTTGAAGCGCTTGGAATAGAACAGTTTTTTCGCCAGAGCCGACATCGAGTGCAATCTGCTGTTGTTGATTGTTGATAGTTGAGTTTCTGACAGGTCCCGTGTCCGCAATGCCCACCCGCAGACAGGACCCATCCCCACCGCCCCGGTCCGGTCATCATCTTTCCGGACTTCCGTCTGCACTTTGCCGACCCTTCCTGCTCATGGGCAAGGCTGTGCAGACCAACAATTGGACACCAATAGTCCAATCGAGCAAAATTTCACGAACTTTTTTTGCAAGTTTTTTCAAATTTCGCTATTGGGGTCATGGTCCCCTGCATCCCTGCGTCCGGCTGCGTGGTCACGTCCATCCGATTTCACGTTTACAGTGCCGCCCTGATCTGTCCCAGAACTCCCTCAGCCCTCTCAGGTGGCCGCCGATGCGCTCCAAGTCCCGTTCATCCCTGTCCCGCTCCTCCTCGGCCTCGCTGACGCCCTGGCTGGTGCTGGCACTGCTGGTCATCGCCGCTGACCAGGCCACCAAGTGGCTGATCATTCCCCGCTTCCAGCTCGGCGACGGCCAGGTCATCACCAGCTTCTTCAACCTCGTGCGGGTCCACAACACCGGTGCGGCGTTCTCGTTCCTCGCGCAGGCTGCCGGCTGGCAGCGCTGGTTCTTCATCGGTCTGGGGGCCGCCGCCTCGGTGATGTTCATCTGGATGCTGAAGAAGCACGCCGAGCAGCGTCTGTTCAGCTTCAGCGTGGCAATGCTGCTGGGCGGAGCCATCGGCAACGTCATCGACCGTGCATGGCACGGCTACGTGGTGGACTTCCTGCAATTCCACTGGGACTGGCTCGCACCGCTCTTTCCGGGCGGCTACTTCCCGTCGTTCAATGTCGCCGACTGCGCCATCACGGCCGGGGCGATCGGGCTGATCCTGGACGAGCTGTTGCGGGTGCGCCGCAGTTGAGCGGCCGGGGCGGCTCCTTCGGGTGATGTCCCGATGGCGGTGACGCCGGTCGGCTCCTATCGTCCGACATCGAATCAGGAGCGCGACCCGACCATGAGCCCGACCCACCCCACCTCGGACGACACGCCCGACACGCGCCCCGACGACACCGCCCCCGCCACCCGCGATGCGCCACCCATCCGCCTGCGCCACATCGGCTTCGCCGATCCGCTGCGCTGGCTGCTGCGGGGTCTGCACGACTACCTCGCCCACCCCGCCATCAGCCTGTTCTATGGCGTGTGTTTCATGGCCATGGGCTGGACACTGATGAAGGTGTACGAGAACGCGCCCGCGTACACGATGGCGCTGTCGGCCGGCTTCCTGCTGATGGGGCCATTCTTCTGCATGGGGCTCTACCAGATGTCGATGCGGCTGGAGCGCGGCCTGGTGCCCGACTTCGGCGACTCGCTGACGGCCTGGGACACCCGCACCGGCCAGATGGCCATCTTCGGCTTCGTGCTGCTGGTGCTGGAGATGCTGTGGGGCCGGGCGACGATGGTGATCTTCGCCGTCAGCTTCGACGGCATGCCCGATCTCAAGGGCTCGCTGCTGGCCCTGCTCGACCCGGAGAACCTCGGCTTCATCGTCACCTACCTCGGCGTGAGCACCCTCTTCGGCGGCCTGATCTTCTCGATCAGCGTGGTGAGCATCCCGATGATGCTCGACCGCCAGGTGGACGCCATCACCGCCGGGCTGACCAGCCTGCGCCTGGTGCTGAACCAGCCGGTCGTGATGGTGTGGTGGGCGGTGCTGATCGCCGTGCTGATGGTGCTGGCGATGCTGCCGTGGTTCCTGGGACTGCTGTTCATCGGGCCGGTCGTGGGGCACGCGAGCTGGCATGCCTACCGGGCCACCGTCATCGACGAAGGCAGCGACGAGGCCGACACCTCGGCCTGACCCCCGTCAGCGGATCACAGCGTCAGGATCGTGCAGCCGGTGGTGGCGCGGGATTCCAGATCGCGGTGGGCCTGGGCGACCTGTTCGAGCGGGTAGCGCTGCGCGATCGGGATCGTCACCGCGCCGGAGCTGACCATCGCGAACAGTTCCTCGGCCAGGGCCTGCGTGCCTTCGCGGGTGGCGATGTGGGTGAACAGCGTCGGGCGCGTGACGTAGAGCGAGCCCTTGGCGCCGAGCACGCCGAGGTTCACCGGCGGGATCGGACCGGACGCATTGCCGTAGGTCGCCAGCAGGCCGAACGGCGCCAGGCAATCCAGCGAGCCCTCGAAGGTGTCCTTGCCGATCGAGTCGTAGACCACCTTCACGCCGCGGCCTTCGGTGATCTCGCGCACGCGGGCAGCGAAGTTCTCGCTGCGGTAGTTGATGGCGTGGGTGGCGCCGTGCTGCAGCGCGAGCAGGCACTTGTCCGGGCTGCCCGCGGTGGCGATCAGGTTCAGCCCCATCGCGCGCGCCCACTGGCAGGCGATCAGGCCGACGCCCCCGGCGGCGGCGTGGAACAGCACGAAGTCGCCCGGTTGCAGCCCGCCCTGCGGCTGGGTGCGGCGCAGCAGGTAGGCGGCGGTCATGCCCTTGAGCATCATCGCGGCACCGGTCTCGACGTCGATGCCGTCCGGCAACTGCACCACGCACTTCGCCGGCATCACCCGCACCTCGCAGTAGCTGCCCGGCGGCTGGCTGGCGTAGGCGACGCGGTCACCGACCTGCAGGTGCGTGACGCCTGCGCCCACCGACTCGACCACACCGGCAGCCTCCATGCCGAGCGTCAGCGGCAGCGCGTTGGGGTAGAGGCCGGTGCGCTGGTAGACGTCGATGAAGTTCAGTCCGACGGCGTGGTGGCGGATGCGCACCTCGCCCGGGCCGGGCTCACCGACGGGCAGGTCGACGAGCTGCATCACGTCGGGGCCGCCGAAGGCGGCGATCTGGATGGCACGGGGCATGGGGATTCTCCTGTCGGTCCGCAAGGGGGAATGCGCAGCTTACGGGATCGCAGGATCCGGTGCAGGGTGCAGACATCGCACGCCATGCGCGACACTGTGTGCCCGCCGTCCTCCGCAACGTCCTCGACCCCGAAGCCGCACAGAACCATGACCCTCACGCCCCGCCTGATCGCGATGCTCACCCTTCCCCCGCTGATGTGGGCGGGCAATGCGGTGGTCGGCCGCATGACCGTGCCGCATGTGCCGCCGCTGATGCTCAATGCGATCCGCTGGGGCGTCGTGCTGCTGGTGCTGCTGGTGCTGGGCCGGCAGGCCATTGCCACGGCCGCGCGGCGTGGCGAGATCCTGGCCCGCTGGCGGCCGCTTGGACTGATGGGCCTGCTCGGGGTCGGCGCCTACAACGCGCTGCAGTACCTGGCCCTGACCACCTCGACGCCCATCAACGTGACGCTGATCGCCGCCAGCATGCCGCTGTGGATGCTGCTGGTCGGCGCCGTGTTCTACGCCGAACGCCCGCGCAGCCCCCAGGTGATCGGTGCCGCGCTGTCGCTGGTCGGCGTGGCCACGGTGCTGGGCCGCGGGCAGCTGTCGGCACTGGCGGACGTGCAGTTCGTGCGAGGGGATGTGTACATGCTGGCGGCGGCGGCCAGCTGGGCCGGCTACAGCTGGATGCTCGCCCGCCCGCCGGCGTCGATGCGCGGCGAGGCCCGTCCGACGATCACGGATGCCGACGGCCAGCGCCGCGTCTGGCGCTGGGACGAGGCGCTGCTGGTGCAGGCGCTGTTCGGTGTGGTGTGGGCTGGTGGCGCAGCGGGCCTGGAGGCGGTGGTCTCGTCCCGCCAGCCCGAGTGGTCACCAGCCGTCGGGGCGGCCGTGCTCTACATCGTCATCGGACCGTCGCTCATCGCCTATGCGCTGTGGGGACGGGCGGTGGCGGCCGTGGGGCCGACCACCGCCGGCATCTTCGCCAACCTCACGCCCCTGTTCGCCGCGCTGCTGTCCACCGCGCTACTCGGCGAGGCGCCGCACGGCTACCACGCGGTGGCGTTCGCGCTGATCGTGGCGGGCATCCTGGTGTCCTCCAGGCGCTGACCGGTGCCCCGCCTGGCGCGTCAGCGCCAGCGCGCCAGCAACGCCACGCCGGCCAGCACCAGCAAGGTACCCGCCACGATCCAGGGCGTCATCGGCTCGCCCAGGATCAGCACGCCCATCACGATCGTGCTCATCGGCCCGACCAGCCCGGTCTGCGCGGCCAGCCCGGCACCGAGCCGCTCGATGCCCAGCATCACCAGAATGACCGGTGCGAAGGTGCAGGCCGTGGCGTTGAGCAGCGACAGCCACAACACCGGCGTCGGCACCTCGAACACGGAAGCCACCGGCCGCAGCACCACGAACTGTCCGATGCACAGCACGCAGGCCACGGTGGTCGCCAGCCCGGTCAGCCGCAGCGCGCCAAGGCGGTTGACCTCCTGCCCGCTCTGCACGAGGTAGATGGCATAGCTCAGCGCACTGCCGAACACCAGCGCGGCACCGAGCCCGACATGGGGGCCGAGGTCGGTCATCTCGCGGCCGAAGACCACCAGCACCCCCGAGTAGCTCACCCCCAGCGCCATGAGCTGCCGGCGCGTGACCCGCCTGCCGTGCAGCACCACGCCGAGGAACAGCACCAGCGTCGGGTTGAGGTAGAGGATCAGCCGCTCCAGGCTGGCGCTGATGTAGGCCAGCCCGGCGAAATCGAGGAAGCTCGCCAGGTAATAGCCGGAGAACCCCAGGCCGATCACCGCCACGACATCGCGCCGTGTCAGCGCCGGCTTGCCGCGGCTGGCCCACCACGCCAGCGCCACGAACAGCGGCAGCGCGAACAGCATGCGCAGCATCAGCAGCGTGACCGCATCGACCCCGTGCCGATAGGCCAGCTTGACGATGATCGCCTTGCCCGAAAATGCAATCGACCCGGTCAGCGCGAACGCCAGACCGGGCCAGAGCTTCGGGCGGACAGGAGCCGCCGTGGAGATCAGAGCTTCTGCGTTTGCATGAAGTCGTCGAAACCGGCTTCGGCGAAGCGGAACCACAGGTTCTGGTCGGCGCGGAACTTGGCGTAGTCGGCGTAGACTTTCTTCCAGTTCGGGTTCTTGTCGCCGATTTCGGCGTAGAGCGCCATCGATTCCTTGAACGCCAGATCCATCACGTCCTTCGGGAATCGGAACAGCTTGGTTCCACCTGATACCAGTGTCTTGAGCGCAGCCGGATTGCGACCGTCGTACTTGGCCTGCATGTCGACGTGGGCGTAGGCCGCTGCAGCCTCGACGATGGCCTTGTACTCGGGGGTCAGCGCATCGAACGCCTTCTGGTTGATGAAGAAGTCCAGCTGCGGACCACCTTCCCACCAGCCCGGGTAGGCGTAGTTCGGGGCAACCTTGTTGAAGCCGAGCTTCTGGTCATCGTAGGGACCGACCCACTCGGCGGCATCGATGGTGCCTTTCTCCAGCGCCTGGTAGATCTCGCCGCCGGGGATGTTCTGCGGCACGCCACCCATGCGCTCCAGGACCTTGCCAGCAAAGCCGCCAACGCGCATCTTCATGCCCTTGACGTCCGCCACCGAGGTGACCGGCTTGCGGTACCAGCCGCCCATCTGTGCGCCGGTGTTGCCGCCGGGGAAGTTGACGATGTTGTACGTCTTGTAGAACTCGCGCATCAGCTTCAGGCCGTTGCCCTCGTACATCCACGCCGTCATCTGGCGGCTGTTCAGGCCGAAGGGAATGGCGCAGCCCAGCGCGAAGGTCTCGTCCTTGCCGAAGAAGTAGTACGGCGCGGTGTGGGCCATTTCAACGGTGCCGTTCTGCACGCCGTCGACCACGCCGAAGGCCGGCATCAGTTCGCCACCCGGGTGAACGGAGATCTGGAACTTGCCGCCCGTCATGGCGGCGACCTTCTTCGAGAACTCGTCTGCCGCACCGAAGATCGTGTCGAGCGACTTCGGGAAGCTCGACGCCAGACGCCAGCGGATGTTGGCCTGGGCGTGGACGATGGCAGGCGCGGCGCCCGCGGCGAGCACGCCGGCCAGACCGGTGTGGCGGATGAAATTGCGACGTTCCATGCGAAGGCTCCTGAGTGTCTTGGGTGGTGTGAAGCGAAATGCAGAGGACTGCAGACTGCCGGCGATTCTAGGAATGCCCTTGCAGCAAAGCCACAAGGGTTACCCCTGCGCAATAGTACGTAGGGGCGACGGCACGCCCAGCCGCACGCTCCAGTCGTGCATCTGCCGGGCAAGCTGCGGCTCGACCGGGATGCCGGTGCGGCGGCGCTCGGCGGCACAGTCGTGCTCCGGATCGCCCGGCATGCGCGGCGCGCCCGGCTCGGCCGCCAGCGCGTGCGCCATCTGCTCGACGACAGCCGCCAGCATCGGCCCGCCCGCGAAACGCATCGGGTCGATGACGAGGAAGAAGGCACCGATGCGGCGCGGCGCATCCAGGTCGCCGAACATCGACGGGATGTGGGGCCCGAAGGGGTTGCCATGCAGCGGTCCGCTGAGCAGATCGACCATCAGCGCCAGCGCATAGCCCTTGTGGCCGTAGTCCTGGCCGCCAAGCGGGGTGACGGCGATGGCGGCCTGCGGGTCGGTGGTCGGCTGGCCGTGGGCATCGATGGCGATGTCGGGCGGCAGCGTGTGGCCCTCGCGGCGCGCGTTCATGACGCGGTTCCACGGGATCGAGGTCGTCGCCATGTCCAGGCACACCGGCTCGCCGCTGGCCCGCGGGAAGGCGATCGCGATCGGGTTGGTGCCGAAGAACGGGCGCTGGCCGCCGTGCGGCGCGGCGATGCTGTCGGCGTGGGTGAAGGCCAGCCCGATGAGGCCGGCGCGTGCCGCCTCGCGGGCGTAGAGGCCGACCGCGCCGCAGTGCGACGAGTCGCGCACCCCCACCGCGGCGAGCCCGGTCTCGCGGGCGATGTCCATCGCGAGCCGGTTGGCGAAGTGCCCCACCAGGATGCCCTGTCCCTGGTCACCATCGACCTGGGCGGTGGACGCCCCCGTGCGCTCGATGCGCAGCACCGGGCGCGCCCGGATCGAGCCGCGCGAGATCCGCTCGAAGTAATGCGGCAGGCGGGCAATGCCGTGGGTATCGACGCCCCACAGGCTGGTCTGCACCAGGCTGTCGGCGAGCTGCCGGGCATCCGGCGGACGCAGGTCGAGTGCCTGCAGGCACTGCACCGCCCACGCGGCGATGTCCTCTGCGGGCAGACACACGCTGCCCTCGGCGATCGGCTGCACCATGGTCAGGAATCGATCCGTGCCGGATTCCAGGCATGCACCGTCTGCTGCTGCTCGCCCAGTTGGTCGATGCCCAGGCGCATCACGTCACCGGCCTTCAGGAACACCGGAGCCGGCTTGCGGCCCATGCCGACGCCGGGCGGCGTGCCGGTGGTGATCACGTCGCCGGGGTTGAGCGTCATGAAGCGGCTCAGGTAGCTGACGATCTGCGCGACGTTGAAGATCATGGTCGCGGTGTTGCCGGTCTGCATGCGCTGGCCGTTCACGTCGAGCCACATGCCCAGGTTCTGCACGTCACCCACCTCGTCGGCCGTCACCAGCCACGGGCCGATCGGGCCGAAGGTGTCGCAGCCCTTGCCCTTGTCCCAGGTACCGCCACGCTCCAGCTGGTACTCGCGCTCGGAAACGTCGTTGATGACGCAATACCCGGCGACATGCGCCAGGGCGTCGTCCTCGGCCACGTAGCGCGCCCGGGTGCCGATGACCACGCCGAGTTCGACTTCCCAGTCGGACTTCACCGAGCCTTGCGGCAGCACGACGTCGTGGTTGCAGCCGACCGCGCATTCCAGCGTCTTCGTGAAGACGATCGGCTCCTTCGGGATCGGCATGTTCGACTCGGCGGCGTGGTCGGCGTAGTTCAGGCCGATGGCGATGAACTTGGTCATCCCGGTCCACGGCACCTGCAACTCGCCCTGCGCGACGACGGGCAGCGTGGACGCATCGACACTGGCCAGCGCGGCAAGCGAGGCGGGCGACAGCGTGGCCGGCGTGATGTCGCCGATCAGCGCGGAGAGGTCGCGGACCTGGCCGTCGGCGTCGAGCAGGCCGGGTTTCGGGTTGGCACGGGGGCCGTGGCGCAGCAGTTTCATGCGGAGTCCTTTCGGGTTCGGTGGGCGTATGGTGGACGTGCGGCGTCAGTTCGACCAGCCGCCGTCGATGACCTGCGTGGTCCCGGTGGTGAACGACGACTCGTCGCTCGCAAGATACACGGCCAGGGCCGCGATCTCGTCCACGCGGCCCAGCCGGCCCATCGGCTGGCGGGCGATGAAGGCAGCCTCGACCTGCGCCTGCGTCAGCCCGGACGTCGCGGCCTGCGCATCGATGCGGTCGCGCAGCGAGGGCGACTCGACCGTGCCCGGGCAGATCGCGTTGCAGCGCAGTCCCTTGGTGATGAAATCCGCCGCCACCGCCTTGGTCAGCCCGATCACCGCCGCCTTGGTCGTGCCGTAGACGAAGCGGTTCGGCGCGCCCTTCAGGCTGCCGGCGACCGACGCCACGTTGATGATCGAGCCGCCACCCTTGGCCAGCATGCCGGGGGCGAAGGCGCGGATCGTGCGGAACATCGAGCGCACGTTGAGGTTCATCGCGAAGTCCCACTCGGCCTCGGTGCAGTCGAGCACGGTGCCGGCGTGGACGAAGCCGGCGCCGTTGAACAGCACATCGACCGGGCCGTGCTGCGCCGCGGCCGCGTCGATCGCGGCCGGGTCGGTCACGTCGAGCACCTGCGTCGCGCAGCCGCACTCGGCTGCCAGCGCGTCGAGCGCGGCGGCATTCACGTCGGTGGCGATGACGCGGGCCCCCTCGCGGACGAAGGCGAGCGCGGTGGCACGGCCGATGCCCTGGCCGGCAGCGGTGATGAAGGCGGTCTTGCCGCGGAGTCGGTTGGACATGGGGTTCTTCTCCGGAAAGATCGGACGGGAGGTCAGATTCAGTGGTTGTCCTTGGGCACCGCGCTGCCGCGCTTGCCACGCAGGAAGTCGAGGTCGGCGCCTTCGTCGGCCTGGAGCACGTGGTCGATGTAGAGCTTCCAGTACCCGCTGTCCATCGGCGGCACCGGCGGCGCCCAATTGGCACGGCGGCGGGCGAGTTCGTCGTCGTCCACATGCAGGTGCAGGCTGCGCGCCGGCACGTCGAGCGTGATCAGGTCGCCGTTCTGCACCAGCGCCAGCGTGCCGCCCGCCGCCGCTTCCGGGGCGGTGTGCAGCACGACGGTGCCGTAGGCGGTGCCGCTCATGCGGGCGTCGCTGATGCGGACCATGTCGGTGATGCCCTTGCGCAGCACCTTCGGCGGCAGCGGCATGTTGCCCACCTCGGCCATGCCGGGGTAGCCCTTCGGCCCGCAGTTCTTCAGCACCAGGATGCAGGTCTCGTCCACGTCGAGGTTTTCGTCGTCGATGCGGGCGTGGAAGTCGTTCGAGTCCTCGAACACGACGGCGCGGCCGGTGTGCTGCATCAGCGCCGGGGTCGCGGCACTCGGCTTGATCACCGCGCCCCGCGGCGCCAGGTTGCCGCGCAGCACGGCGATGCCGGCGTTGGCCTTGAACGGCGCGTCGAAGGTCTTGATCACGCGCGGGTCGAAGTTCTCCGCATCGGCGATGTTCTCGGCGACCGTGTGGCCGCTGGCGGTGACGATCTCGGTGTGCAGCAGGTGCTGGATCTCCTTCATCACCACCGGCAGGCCGCCCGCGTAGCAGAAGTCCTCCATCAGGTGCTGGCCCGAGGGCTGCAGGTTCAGCAGGCACGGCAGCTCGCTCGCCAGCCGGTCGAAGTCGTCGACCGACAGCGGCACGCCGATGCGCCCGGCGATGGCGATCAGGTGGATCACCGCGTTGGTGCTGCCGCCGATGGCCGCGAGCGTGCGGATCGCGTTCTCGAAGGCTTCGCGGGTGAGGATCTGCGAGAGCTTCTGGTCGTCGTGGACCATCTGCACGATGCGCCGCCCGGCCTGCCGCGCCAGCACGTTGCGCCGCCCGTCCACCGCCGGATACGCCGCGTTGCCCGGCAGCCCGACGCCCAGCGCCTCGACCATCGACGCCATCGTGCTGGCCGTGCCCATCGTCATGCAGTGGCCGTGGCTGCGGTGCATGCAGCTCTCGGCCTCGAAGAAGTCCTGCAGCTTCAGCGTGCCGGCGCGGACCTGCTCGCTCATGCTCCACACGCCGGTGCCCGAGCCGAGTTCCTGGCCGCGCCACTTGCCGTTGAGCATCGGGCCGCCGGAGACGCCGATGGTCGGCAGGTCGACGCTGCTGGCGCCCATCAGCAGGCTCGGCGTCGTCTTGTCGCAGCCCATCAGCAGCACCACGCCGTCGATCGGGTTGGCGCGGATCGATTCCTCCACGTCCATGCTGGCGAGGTTGCGGTAGAGCATCGCGGTCGGCCGCATCAGCGTCTCGCCGAGCGACATCACCGGGAACTCCAGCGGGAAGCCGCCGGCCTCGTACACGCCGATCTTGACCTGCTCGGCCAGCGTGCGGAAATGCGAGTTGCAGGGGGTCAGCTCGCTGAAGGTGTTGCAGATGCCGATGACCGGGCGGCCGTCGAACTGGTCGTGCGGCACGCCCTTGCCCTTGACCCAGCTCCGGTACGCGAAGCCATCGCGGTCCTGGCGGCCGAACCATTGCTGGCTGCGGAGTTCCTCGGGGCGTTTCTTCTTGGGAGTGCTCATCGGCGTGCTCGTTAGTCCCGTGTCGGGCTTGGAAAGTGCGCGTCGATACTATGGTATGACGAATGACGACCGTCCCCGTGGAATCCCTTGGAGCCTGAGTTGAGCACACACGACACCCCTTTGCACCCCACTTTCGAAGTCCTGGCCGTGATGCGGATGAGCCCGCTGCTGGAGCCGCTGCTGCGCGCGCAGTGCACGGTGCATGACCGGCTGCACGAGGCGGACCCCGCCGCATTCGAGGCCGTCGCGCCGCGCATCCGCGGCATCGCGGCGAGCGGCGAGAGCAAGGTCGGCGCCGAGCTGATGGACCGGCTGCCGGCGCTGGAGATCATCTCGGTGATGGGCGTCGGCTATGACGGCATCGACGTGGCGGCGGCGAAGGCGCGGGGCGTCATCGTGACGCACACGCCGGACGTGCTGAACGACGACGTGGCGGATCTGGCGCTGGCGCTGATGCTGGCGGGGTCGCGGCAGATCGTTGCGGCAGACCGCTACATCCGCGACGGGAAGTGGTCCGGCGGGCCGATGCCGCTGGCGCGCAAGCTGTCCGGGTCGCGGCTGGGGGTCGTCGGCATGGGCCGGATCGGGCAGGCGATCGCGCGGCGTGCGCAGGCGTTCGACATGCCGGTGGCGTACCACACGCGCCAGCCGAAGCCCGGCCTGCCCTATCCCCACATCGCGTCGCTGGTCGATCTGGCCGCACGCAGCGATGTGCTGGTGGTCATCACCCCGGGCGGCGCGGCCACGCGGCACCTCATCAACGCCGAAGTGCTCGCCGCGCTCGGTCCGCAGGGGTTGCTGGTGAATGTGGCGCGGGGGTCGGTGGTCGATGAAACGGCGCTGATCGAGGCGCTGGAATCCGGGGCGCTGGGCGGGGCGGCGCTGGATGTGTTTGCGGAGGAGCCGAATGTGCCGGAGCGGTTGCGGGCGCTGCCGCAGGTGGTGTTGACGCCGCACATTGGCAGTGCGACGAACTCGACGCGGGGGGCGATGGCGGGGTTGGCCGCGGAAAATCTGCGGGCGAAGGCGGCGGGGGAAGCGGTGGTGACGGCGGTGCCGGAGTGTCGGTGAGGTCGTTGCGGGCGGAGCAGTGGCCGGAGGCTCCTGTCGAACGCTGTCCATCTGAAGCGTCATGCCCGCGAACGCGCACTGCTGTCCGGGTAACGTCCACGCCCCCCTCAAGGGGGCACGCATACAGGCATGAGGGCCTGCTCGCAGGGCTCGAACAGGCCGTATCGCCAGCGCTGCAGCAGCACCCACAAGTCGGTGGTGCTGCGGCTGGCCTGCTGGTGAAGCATCAACAGGACATGGGCGATGAAGGCTGCGTAGATCTGGAGGTGAGCGGCGTGCTCGTTGGTGCCCCAGGTACGGCGGATGGCCAGGTGCTGCTTGATCCACTTGAACAGCAGCTCGATCTGCCAGCGCGAGCGGTAGAGATCGCTGATCTCGATGGCGGTGCGCTCGAAGTCGTTGGTCACCAGCACGAGCAGGCGCGCATCGTCGGTGCGTAGCCGTATGCGGCGCAGCACGAGCGGCTCGCGCCATGTCTTGCCGCTGCGGGGATGGCGCCAGCGGCGGGCGATGCGCTCGTCGTCAAGGATGCGCCCGCGGGCGGCCTCGGGCACGGGCAGTGCTTCGAGGACGACCATGCCCGCGTTGCGCTTGAGCCGGGTGACGAACTTCACCCCCTGCCGGGTCATGCGCGCCCACCATGCGTAGTCGCAGTAGGCGCGGTCGAACACGCAGGTCGTCCCCGGCTGGATCTCCCACTGGCGCGCCTGCACCACATCGTTGACGTTGGGGGCGCTGATCTCGCAGCGCGAGATGGCGTGCGTGGCCGCGTCGCACTGCACATGCACCTTCACGCCCTGCGTGCGCCGGGTCTTCGTGCCCAGCGTCCAGACGTCGAAGCCCCGCCCCTTGAGCGTCAGCGGCGTCGAGTCGATCAGCGAGGTCGCCCCCAGCACACGCTTGTCGCGGCAGCCATCGAGCTGACGGATCAGCCCTTGCAGCACCTGCGACAGCACCGTCGCCGACCCGGCGCGCCGGTTGCCGTCCGACAGCGTCGAGCGGCGCAGTTCGTGCGTCTGCAGTGCAGCCAGACGGGCCTTGTGCGCATTGAAGCTCTGCAGTGCTCCACGCAGGCTGGGTGCCTGCACGAACTGCCCGTGCAGCATCACCAGCAACTGATCCCACACCGTCAGCGCGCCCTTGCCGTAGCGTTGTGCGCCGTGTTCACGCGCCAGCCGGTCCACGTCCGACTTGGCCAGTGGCTTCAACAACGCCTGCAGTCGTGTCATGCTTTGCATGTTGCGGCTCCTCGACAACTGAGTTGGTCCTCAGTGGGTTCGATAGCCCTTCATGTCGAGGGCCGCAACTCCGCCGATCAAGCTCTGGAGACTTTGGGCTTCGCGTTTTACCGGACAGCAGTGCGCGAACGCGGGCACCCACGCCGACAGACCACGGCGGCCGCTGGCGTGGGTCCTCGCTTTCGCGAGGATGACGAAGGCTGGGCGAGGATGACGGGGGCCGGGCGAAGCTGACTTGCGGCTGACCCTTACGGGATTCCCCGTTAACCACCAGTCATCATTCATCATACGATCGCGCCACCCCCACCGGGACATCAACCGTGACGAACGACACGAGGAGACACGCGATGCAGGCGAAGACATGGATGAGCAGCGCCCTGGCCGCTGCGGCACTGCTGGCGATGGCGCCGGCCCAGGCCGATGAGACCCTCACCGTCTGGTGGGGCAAGGGCTACTACAAGTCCGAGGACGACGCGCTGTACAACGCGATCAAGAAGTTCGAGGCCAAGAACAAGGGCGTCAAGATCGAACTCTCGCTGTATGCGCCGCAGGAAATCATCCCCAAATCGGTCGCCTCGCTCGACGCCGGCAACCCGCCCGACGTGGCCTACGGCGACGTCTACGACTTCCAGGTCACCGCCAAGTGGGCCTACGACGGCAAGCTCGAAGACATCTCGTCGATCATCGACCCGATGCGCGCCAAGTTCGAGCCGCAGGCGCTGTCCACCACCTTCCTGCTGAACAACGCCGAGGGCGGCAAGCGCGCGTACTACGCCTTCCCGATCAAGCAGCAGACCATGCACATCCAGTACTGGAAGGACATGCTGGGCGACGCGGGTTACAAGGAAAGCGACATCCCGACCGGCTGGAAGGATTACTGGAGCTTCTGGTGCGAGAAGGTCCAGACCGGCTACCGCCAGAAGACCGGCAACCGCGGCTTCGGCACCGGCTTCCCGATGGGCGTGGATGCCAGCGACTCGTTCTTCTCGTTCCTGACCTTCATGGACGCGCACAACGTCAAGCTGGTCAACGACTCCGGCAAGCTGCTGGTCGATGACCCGACCGTGCGCCAGGGCCTGATCAACGCCGTCACCGACTACACCACGGTCTACACCAAGGGCTGCACGCCGCCGTCGTCCACCAACTGGAAGGACCCGGACAACAACGTCGCCTTCCACAACAAGACCATCGTGCTGACGCACAACGCGACGATTTCCATCGCGGCCAAGTGGCTCGACGACTCGGCCAACGCCACCCTGACCGACGTGCAGCGCGCCCAGGCCAAGAAGAACTACACCGAGCTGATCGCCACCGCGGCCTTCCCGACCAAGCCGGACGGCACCAAGATGCAGTACCGTGCCGCCGTCAAGACGGGCGTGATCTTCAAGGCGGCCAAGAACAAGGCGATGGCCAAGAAGTTCGTGGCCTTCCTGCTGGACGAATCGAACCTGACGCCGTACGTGGAAGGCTCGCTGGGCCGCTGGTTCCCGGTCACCAAGGCCGCGCAGGAAAGCGCGTTCTGGAAGACCGACCCGCACCGCGTGACGGTCTACAACCAGTTCAAGTCCGGCACGGTGCCGTTCGAGTTCACCAAGAACTACAAGTTCACGGTGCTCAACAATGAGAACGTGTGGGCCAAGGCCATGAACCGCGTGCTCAACGAGAAGGTGCCCGTGGACAAGGCCGTGGACGAGATGATCGCCCGCATCAAGACCGTGGCGGGCAACTGAGCAGCCTGACGTGACGACCGCCCTCGCCTCCTCCGCTGCATCCGGGTCCGCCCGGGTGCGACCGGGTCTCAGCACCTGGACCCTGTGGGGCCGCGCCCTGCTGGTGCCCTATGTGCTGGTGTTCCTGGTGTTCGTGCTCTATCCGGTCGGCTACGGGCTCTGGCTCGCCCGCCACCCGGACAGCTACGTGCGCCTGCTGGACGACCCGATCTTCTACCGCACCGCTGTCAACACGCTCATCTTCGTGGTGGTCGCGGTCAACGTGAAGATGGTGGTGGCGCTGGGCCTGTCGGGTTTCTTCGTGCAGACGCGCTGGTGGATCAAGATCGTCTCGATGGTCTTCATCCTGCCGTGGGCGGTGCCGTCGATCCCGACCATCCTGTCGGTGCGCTTCATGCTCAACCCGGAATGGGGCGTCATCAACAGCACCATCTTCCGCCTGACCGGGCTGGACGGGCCGAACTGGCTGAACGATCCGACGCTGGGCCTGGGCTTCGCGATGCTGATGCACATCTGGAAGTCACTGCCGTTCTGGACGCTGATCCTGGTAGCAGGCCGGCTGGCGATTCCGGGCGAGCAGTACGAGGCGGCGAGCGTGGACGGCGCCACCCGCGGCCAGAAGTTCCGCTTCATCACCTGGCCGGCGATGAAGGACCTGTACCTGACCTGCACCATCCTGTCGATGATCTGGACGCTGGGCGACTTCAACAGCGTCTACCTGCTGACCGGCGGCGGGCCGGCCGACCTGACGCACGTGCTGGCGACGCTGGGCATCCGCTACCTGCGGCTGGACCAGATCGATCTGGCGATGGCGTCCCTGGTCGTGGCACTGCCGCTCGTGCTGCCGCTGGTGTGGGTGATGATGAAGAGGCTCTCCAAATGACCCGCGCACGCTTCACGCTGAAATCCATCGGCAGGGAGGCCCAGCTGCTGCTGATCGGCATCCCGGTGCTGCTGTGGACGCTGCTGCCGATCTACCACCTGGTGCTGTTCGCGATCTCGCCGCGCGACAAGGCCACCTCCGGGCGCCTGTGGCCGCAGGACCCGACGCTGTCCAACTTCGACGTGGTCTTCCACCAGAAGCATTTCTACCTGCACCACTTCTGGCAGCAACTGGGCAACTCGCTCTTCATCGCCATCTCGGTCGGCGCGATCACGCTGTTCGTGGCGACCTGCGCGGCGTTCTCGATCAGCCGGCTCAAGGTCCGCGGCGGGCGCACGGTGATGAACCTGGCGCTGATGACCTACTTCATCCCGGCCGCCTTCCTGGCCGTGCCGATGTACAAGACCATGTCCACCTACGGCCTGCTGAACAACCGCTGGTCGCTGATCCTGGCGATGGTGACGATCGCGTCGCCCTACTGCATCTGGGTGCTCAAGCAGGCGTCCGACAAGCTGCCGTGGGAGCTGGACGAGGCGGCGCGCATCGACGGCGCATCACCAATGCAGCTCTTCCGGCTGGTCTACCTGCCGCTGATGGTGCCGTCGCTGGTCGCGGTCGGGACGTATGCGCTGCTGCTGGCCTGGAACGAGTACCTCTACGGCTTCCTGCTGCTGTCCAACGAGGCCGACCTGACGCTGTCGGTGGCGCTCGGCAACTTCCTCTCGGCAGACGACTCGCCCTGGGAGCTGCTGATGGCCACCGGCCTGGTCTACGCCCTGCCGCCCGCGGCGATCTATTACGCATTCAAGCGCTACATGGTGTCCGGCCTGACGGCTGGTGCCGTGAAAAGTTGAGAACACACCGATGGCCTCCGTCTCCTTTCGCAACGTCCAGAAAACCTACGGCAACAAGGTCAAGGTCATCCACGGCCTGAGCTTCGACATCACCGACGGCGAGTTCGTCGTGCTGGTCGGGCCGTCCGGCTGCGGCAAGTCCACGCTGCTGCGGATGCTCGCCGGGCTGGAAGAGATCTCCGGCGGCGAGGTGCTGATCGACAGCACGGTCGTCAACGAGCTGGAGTCCAAGGACCGTGACATCGCGATGGTCTTCCAGAGCTACGCGCTCTACCCGCACATGACCGTCGGCGAGAACATGGGCTTCAGCCTGCGACTGCGCAATGCGCCGCCCTCCGAGATCGACCGCCGCGTCGCCGACGCCGCCAAGATCCTCAACCTCGACGCCCTGCTCGACCGCCACCCCCGCGAACTCTCGGGCGGCCAGCGCCAGCGGGTCGCGATGGGCCGGGCGATCGTGCGCGACCCGAAGGTCTTCCTGTTCGACGAGCCGCTGTCCAACCTCGACGCCAAGCTGCGCGTGGCGATGCGCGCCGAGATCAAGGCCCTGCACCAGCGGCTGAAGACCACCACCGTCTACGTCACCCACGACCAGATCGAGGCGATGACGATGGCCGACCGCATCGTCGTCATGCACGACGGCATCGTCGAGCAGATCGGCACGCCGCTGGAACTCTTCGACCGGCCGGCCAACCTGTTCGTCGCGCAGTTCATCGGCTCGCCCGCGATGAACGTCTTCAGCGGCACGGCGCGCGGCGACACGGTCGAGGCGCTCGGCGCCCGCTGGCCGCTGCCGCCGGACGCCGCCCGGGCGGCCGATGGCACCGCGGTGCATTACGGCATCCGGCCGACGGATCTCTCGCTGGCACCGCAGGGCATCGCTGCCCGCGTGGTGGTGGTCGAGCCGACTGGCGCGGAGACCGAGTTGCTGGTGCAGATCGGCGACACCCGGCTGGTCGTGGTCATCCACGACCGCACCGACGTGCAGCCGGGGGACACCATCCACCTCGCCGTCGATGCCGCCAAGGCCCACGTCTTCGACAGCCGGACGCAACAGCGCCTGTGAGCGGGTGCCCGTGCCCATGAGCGACTCGCCACCTCCTCCGGTCGTCGTCGTGATGGGGGTGAGCGGCTGCGGCAAGTCCACCCTGGGGCAGGCGCTGGCCGAGGCACTCGGCGTGCCCTACATCGAGGGCGACGACCTGCACCCGCCGCACAACGTGGCCCTGATGGCCGCCGGCACGCCACTGACCGATGCCGACCGCGCCGGCTGGCTCGACCGCATCGGCGAGCGGCTGGCGCAGGCGCACGACACCGGCGCCGTGGTGACCTGCTCGGCGCTGCGGCGCCTCTACCGCGACCGGCTGCGCAGCGCCTCGCCCGGCCTGCGCCTGGTCCATCTGCACGGTGACCCGGCCCTGCTCGCCGAGCGCATCGGCCAGCGCACGGGCCACTACATGCCCCCGACCCTGCTGCCCAGCCAGCTCCGGACCCTGGAGCCACCGGACCCGGACGAAGGTGCCACCACGCTCGACATTGCCCTGCCACCCGAGCGCCTTGTCAGGCTCGCGCTCCAGGCGCTGCGCTAGGCTCGCGGCCCATGAGCACCCACCAGAACATCCTCGGACACACCCTCGACCAGCTGGGCGAAGCCATCGTCTCCGGCCGCTACGCTCCCGGCAGCGCCATCCCGCCCGAGCCGGTGCTCGGCGAGGCCTTCGGCGTCAGCCGGACGGTGGTCCGCGAGGCCATCAAGTCGCTGGTGGCCAAGGGCCTGGTGGTCACCGGGCCCAAGGTGGGCACGCGCGTGCTGCCCGCCGAGCAGTGGAACTGGTTCGACCAGTCGGTGGTGCGCTGGCACACCCGGGTCGGGCTGTCGCACGAGTTCCTACGGGACCTCCAGGAGCTGCGCCGCGTGGTCGAGCCGGCGGCCGTGCGGCTGGCCGCCGAGCGCGCGACCGCCGAGGACCTGGCCGACATCGAGGCCGCCTTTGCAGGGATGAAACACGCCATCGAACATGGCGGCGACTACGTGACGCACGACCTGCGCTTCCACCAGGGCCTGCTGCGCGCCTGCCACAACCGCATGCTGGTGCAGATGAGCAAGGCGCTCGGCGCGCTGCTGCGCACGAGCTTCGAGCTGTCCACGGCCAAGCCGCACGGCCCGGCGCTGGTGCTGATCGACGGCGCCTACACGGACATGCAGGAAGTGCTGGCTTCCCGGCAGGCCCTGCCCTCGCTCATCGCCCAGGCCGCGCCGCTCAAGGCGCCTCAACCACCCCCTGCCACGTCTCGTCCATGAAACTGCTCATCACCGGCGCGGCCGGTTTCCTCGGTGCCCGCCTGGCGCGCACGCTGCTGGCCCGCGGCACGCTGGCCGGCCAGCCGATCCGGCAACTCGTGCTCACCGACCTGTTCGAGCCGCCCGCCGATCTGCGCGCCGACCCGCGGGTCGAGGCGCGCACCGGCCCGCTGCTGGCCCAGGTGGCTGCGCTGCGCGAGGAGTCCTTCGATGGCGTGTTCCACCTCGCCTCGGCCGTCTCCGGCGAATGCGAGCTGGACTTCGACCTCGGCATGGCCTCCAACCTCGACTCGACCCGCGCGCTGCTCGATGCGCTGCGCCACCGCGTCACGCAGCATGGGGATGCGCCCACCCGGCTGGTGTTCGCCAGCTCGGTCGCGGTCTTCGGCCCGGACGAGGACCACCCGCTGCCCGCCCTGGTCACCGACGCCACGCTGCCCACGCCGCAGACCAGCTACGGCATCCAGAAGCACATCTGCGAGCACCTGATCGCCGACTACACCCGCAAGGGTTTCCTCGACGGCCGGGCCGCGCGGCTGATGACGGTCACGGTGCGTCCGGGTCGACCGAACGGCGCGGCATCCTCGTTCTTCAGCGGCATCGTGCGCGAGCCGCTGGCGGGGCAGGAGGCGGTCTGCCCGGTGGACCCGGACGTGTCGCACCCGCTGACCTCGCCACGCACGACGGTCGAGGGGCTGATCCGTGTCTTCGAATGCAGCCGCGCCGAGTTCGGCGGCCGCACCGCGCTGAACCTGCCGGCGCTCAACCTCACGGTGGCGCAGATGCTGGACGCGCTCGAAGCGGTGGCGGGGCCGACCGTGCGGGCGCGGGTGCGCTTCGAGCGGGACGAGCGCATCGCCGGCATCGTGGCGCGCTGGCCAGCGGGCGCCACGGCGGAGCGGGCGGCGCGGCTCGGCCTGCACCCCGAAACCTCGTTCGACGACATCATCCGGCAGTACATCGCCGACCACACCGACCACCCCACCGCCCTGCAGGGCCTGGACCGCGCATGAACCAGATCGATCTCCAGGGCCGTGTCGCCGTCGTCACCGGCGGGGCACAAGGCATCGGCTATGCCACGGCCGAGCGGCTGCTGCGCTCGGGCGCCACCGTGGTGCTGTGGGATGCGGACGCGGCGCGGCTGCCCGCCAGCTGCGCCGCGCTGTCGGCCCTCGGACCTTGCCACGGACTCGCCGTCGAGCTGACCGATGAAGCCGCTGTGTCCAGCGCAGAGGCGCAGACGGTCGCCGCGCACGGCAGGCTCGACCTGCTCGTCAACAACGCGGGCATCACCGGCGGCAACGGCCCGACCTGGCAACTGGCGCCCGAGGTGTGGCGCCGCGTGCTGGAGGTCAATCTGGTCGCGCCCTACCTGACCTGCCGCGCCGTCGTGCCGGGGATGGTGGCGCGTGGCTGGGGCCGCATCGTCAACATCGCCTCGGTGGCGGGCAAGGAAGGCAACCCGAACGCCAGCCACTACAGCGCGTCCAAGGCCGGCCTGATCGCGCTGACCAAGTCGCTGTCCAAGGAGCTGGCGCGCACAGGGGTGCTGGTCAACGCGATCACGCCCGCGGTGGCCAGGACCGCGATGTTCGACCAGATGACCCAGGAACAGATCGACTACATGCTCGCCAAGATCCCGATGGGCCGCTTCGTCGAGCCGGCCGAGATCGCGGCGATGGTGGCCTGGCTGTGCAGCGAGGACTGCTCGTTCACGACGGGCGGGGTGTTCGACATCACGGGCGGTCGGGCGACGTACTGAGCCGGCGCCGCCAACCGCGGCGGCTCCGGCGCCGGGTTCAGCTCCCGGCGACCATCATCTTGTCGACCAGCACCGAGCCGATGGTCTTGCTGCCCATCGTGTACTCGTCGGCGCCGACGGCCACGATGCCCTTGAACATCTCGCCGAGGTGGCCGGCGATGGTGACTTCCTCGACCGGGTGGACGATGCGGCCGTTCTCGACCCAGAAGCCCGCCGCGCCGCGCGAGTAGTCTCCCGTCACGTAGTTGACGCCCTGCCCCATCAGCTCGACGACGAACAGGCCGCGGTGCAGCTTGCGCAGCATCTCGTCGAGGTTGTCGCCCGCAGCGGTCAGGCGGCTGCGCATGTGCAGGTTCTGCGAGCCGCCGGCGTGGCCGGTGGTCTTCATGCCCAGCTTGCGGGCCGAGTAGCTCGACAGGAAGTAGCCCTGCGTCACGCCGGCCTCGACCACCTTGCGCGCCCGGGTGCGCACGCCTTCGTCGTCGAAGGGCGCGCTGCCCTTGGCCTTGCGGATGTGCGGGTCTTCGTCGATGTCGATGTGGTCCGGGAAGACCGGCTGGCCGAGGCTGTCGAGCAGGAAGGTCGCCTTGCGGTAGAGCGCCCCGCCGCTGGTGGCCTGCACGTAGGCGCCCAGCAGCCCGGCGGCCACGGTCGATTCGAACAGCACCGGCATCTCGCCGGTCGGGATCTTGCGGCCCTTCAGGCGCGAGAGGGCGCGCTGCGCGGCGTAATGGCCGACGGATTCGGGCGAGGCCAGATCGGCGGCGTCGCGCATCGAGGTGTACCAGGAGTCGCGCTGCATGTCGCGGCCACGGCCGGCGATGGGCGAGACCGAGAGCGAGTGGCGCGAGCTGGCGTAGCCGCCGCAGAAGCCGCGGCTGTTGCCGGCGTAAAAGTGCGACTGCTGGGCCGACACGCCCGCGCCGTCGGAGTTCGTGATCATCGGGTCGGTGCCCAGAGCCGCCGCCTCGCAGCGCAGCGCCAGTTCGGCCGCCTGTTCGGCGTTCACCGACCACGGGTGGAAGAGATCCAGGTCGCAGTCGGCCGCCCAGCCCAGCGCCAGATCGGACGCCTCGGGCAGTCCGGCGGCCGAGTCCTCCGCCGTGAAGCGCGCGATGTCGAAGGCGGCACGCACCGTCTGGCGCAGCGCGGCCGGAGAGAAGTCGGAGGTGCTGGCGTTGCCGCGGCGCTGGCCGATGTAGACCGACACGCCGATGGCCTTGTCGCGGTTGCGCTCGACGTTCTCGATCTTGCCCTTGCGCACCGAGACCGACAGGCCGGCGCCTTCGGACACTTCCACCCCCGCGTCGCTCGCGCCGAGCGACTTGGCCAGCGCCAGCGCGTCTTCCACCAGCGTGCGGAACTGGTCCCGCGAATAGGAGAAACCGGCATCTGGACGCTCGGCGGCGGCGGCATCCGCCCCCTCGGCAACAGCAGCGGGACGGGTCTTGGCAGTCTTTGCAGTCATGTACGGGTCGGGCCGGTGGTGGTCGCTCGTATCATAGCTGTCGTCTTCACCCCGACCGCCCATGCACCCGAACGACCACTTTGACCACGACGAGGCCGCACCGGCCCGCGACGACGACTTCGCCGACCGCCCGAGCAAGACGCGGCTGAAGCAGGACATGCACGACCTGCAGGCGCTGGGCAAGGAGCTCATCGAGATGCCCGACGCGCGCCTGACCGCGCTGGACATGCCCGAGTTCCTGCTCGACGCCCTGCTGCAGCTCAAGCGCACCCGCTCGCACGAGGGCCGCCGCCGCCAGTGGCAGTACGTCGGCAAGCTCATGCGCCGGGTCGATGCGGAGCCGCTGCGCGAGGCGGTCGCCTCGTTCAAGGTGCCTGGCGCCAAGGAGACCCTCGCGCTGCACACCGCCGAGCGCTGGCGCGACCGCCTGCTCGCCGAGGACGACGCCCTCACCCAGTGGATGAGCGAGCACCCGGACACCGATGCACAGGCCCTGCGCACGCTGATCCGCAATGCCCGCAAGGACCAGCTTGCCGCCGCCGCGCAGCCCGCCACGGGCACGGCCGAACGCAAGGGCCGCGCCTACCGCGATCTGTTCCAGCGCATCAAGTCCGCGCTCGAAGCCGCCGCCAAGGCGGACGAGCTGGCCGCCCGGGACCTGGACGAGGAAGACGACGATGAGTGACCCCACCGCAGCAGCAGCCGCACTGCCACCGCCCGAGCCGGTGCGCATCGGCCTGGTGTCGATCAGCGACCGCGCCAGCAGTGGCGTCTATGAAGACAAGGGCATCCCGGCCCTGCAGGACTGGATGGCCCGCGCACTGCACAACCCGGTCACCTGGGTCACGCGGCTCATTCCGGACGAGCAGGACGGCATCAGCGCCACGCTGCGCGAGCTGGTCGACGTGCACCAGTGCGACCTCGTGCTGACCACCGGCGGCACCGGCCCCGCGCTGCGCGACGTGACGCCCGAGGCCACGCTGGCCGTGGCCGACAAGGTGATGCCCGGCTTCGGCGAGCAGATGCGCCAGATCAGCCTGCGCTTCGTGCCGACGGCGATCCTGTCGCGCCAGGTGGCGGTGATCCGGGGCAAGGTGCTGATCCTGAACCTGCCGGGCCAGCCCAAGTCGATCGCCGAGACCCTGGAAGGTCTGCCGAACGCGGTGCCGCCGTGCCCGGGCATCTTCGCGGCCGTGCCCTACTGCATCGACCTGATCGGCGGGCCGTACATCGAGACCCGCGAGGCAGTCTGCAAGGCCTTCCGCCCGAAGACCGCCCAGCGACCCGCGCGCGGCTGAGTCGCCCGGCGCCGGGTCACTGCTCGACAGCACCGAGGTCCGGCGCTGTTCCCTTCGTCACCCGCGCCTGGGTTCGCCCGGCGGCGTCGAGCTGCCAGAGGATCGGCACGGCCGCCACACCCGCGGGGGCCGGGACGGCGGCATCCACCAGCGCACTGCCCGCCTGCGGCACCCAGCCACCCGCCACCAGCGGCGAGCGCTGTCCTACCAGCGGCGCCGTGGTCAGCAGCAGTTGCCCGGTCAGGGTGTGCCACTGGTCGATGTCCTGCCAGCCGGCCGACAGCCAGTTCGTCCCGAGGTTGACGATGCCTCCGGTGACCCAGGGCGGCTGCACCGATTGACCGGCACGCAGGCTCTTCTCGGACACCGTGCTCGCGAACACGATGGCGTTGTTCCACACCTCCGCGCGCTCCTCGGTGGTGGAGAGCTGGAAGACCGCCGCGCTGCCGCCGGTGACGATCACCGTGTTGTGGAAGACCTGCAGCACGCCCTTGCGGAAGATCGGCTCGCCCCACTGCGCACCGGGCGTGCTGCCGTAGTGGTCGCCACCGTAGTGGAAGACGGTGCCGGTGTCGCCGTCCTTGCGGATCTGGTTGCCGTAGACCAGCGTCGTGCGGTAGTCGGCCCGCGCCTGCGCCAGCAGCGGGAAATCCTCGGCCTCGACCATGTCGATGGCATGGGCGCCCTCCTCGATGCGGTTGTAGCGCACGACGAGGCCCGCCGAGCGGTCCTTGATCGCATTGCCGCGGGCGCCAGCGCGCAGCGGGCCATAGACGTTGTGCTCGATCACGACGCCCAGACCCTGGGTGTAGGTGTTGTGCTCCGACTCGCTACCGGCCAGCCCGTTGCCGCGGATCACGTTGCCGACGATGCGCAGGTTCTCGGTGATCGCGCCGCTGCCGTCGTCGGTCGTGCGACTGAAGAGGCCCATGACGCAGTCGGTCAGCTCGTTGTCGGCGATCGTGATGTGGTCGCCCCGGTCGATCCAGATGCAGGCCCCGAAATCGGCATAGGTCTTCACCGCACCCGCAGCGTCGCGGAACTGGTAGGCCGGGTGGGCACGGACAAATTTCAGGCCGTCGATCTGGAGGTAGGACGGGCGATCGGTCCAGGCATCCGAGGACAGGGACTTGACCATGGCGATGGCCCGGCTCTGGAAGATGTCGCTGCCAGCGCCCGCGAACGCCGTGGCCAGCGCCGCACGCGTCGTGGCGCCCTGGCCGTCGATCACCGGCCGCTCACCGTTCGGACCGCGCACGCCGCAGACGCGCACCGGCTTCGCCGCCGTGCCGTGGGCCGCCAGCAGGAACTTGCCGTGGTAGGGCGTGGCGCTGTAGAAGACGCGCACGGTGTCGCCCGGTGCGAGGCGCTCCCAGGGCACCTGGTCGAGCGAAGCCAGTGCCTGTCCGGGGCCGACCGCGTAGTCGGTGCCCTGTCCGGAGGGCACACACGCGGGCCACGCCACCAGCGGGCGCTCGTCCGGCTGGACGAAGGCCGCGGTCATCGGCTCGACCATCGACGCCCGTGAAACTGCCGCACCCGCGTCGCCTGTCCCGGCCTCGGCGCTGCCTACCGACGCACCGCCACCGCAGCCGATCTGCCCCGCGGCAAGACCGAACAGACAGCCCCCCAGCGCGAGTCGCCTGCCGAGCCTGGATCGACCTGATTGCATGAACTGTCCCGGTACCGTGATGTATCGGGACGTAAGCTACCGCAGAACATGCCCGATCACCTTGGCAGGTGCTTTAGCGTACCAATGGAAAATTGCGCTACTTCACCAGCCGGTTGAGGCGTTCGGCGTCGAACTGCTCGGTGGTGTGGGCATCCTGCGGCACGCAGGCGTCGGCCGGCAGCTCGCGCGAACGCGCCGAGAGCTTCTCGATCGCCTGCCAGAGCAGCGCGATCTGGTGCTCGTGGCCCGAGGCGTTGTCGATCAGGCCCTTCATCGCCTGCGCGACCGGGTCCTCGCCCTGGGTCACGCCGTAGGCAGAGAAGCCCATCCGGGCAGCCACGGCTTCACGCTGGGCATCGAGCTGCGCGGCGATGATGCGCGCCGGGTTGCCGACCGCGGTGGCACCGTCCGGCACCGGCTTGGTCACGACGGCACCCGAGCCGACCCGCGCGCCGTCCCCGACCGTGAAGCCGCCCAGCACGCTGGCGTGGGCACCGACGATCACGCCCTTGCCCAGCGTCGGATGCCGCTTGGCCCCCTTGACCAGCGAGGTTCCCCCCAGCGTGACGCCCTGGTAGATGGTGCAGTCGTCACCGATCTCGGCCATCTCGCCGATCACCACGCCCATGCCGTGGTCGATGAAGACGCGGCGGCCGAAGGTGGCACCGGGATGGATCTCGATGCCGGTGAAGAAGCGCCCCAGGTGCGACAGGAAGCGCCCGGCCCAGCGCAGCCCGCGCAGCCAGCACCAGTGGGCCACCCGCTGGATCCACAGCGCGTGCAGACCGGGATAGCAGGTCACCACCTCGAAGGTCGACCGGGCGGCCGGATCGCGTTCGAGGATGCAGGCGATGTCTTCTTTCAGGCGACGGAACATGGCGGACTCGGAGGAACGGCAAGGAGCCCCGAGTGTAGGCGCGGCATGGAAACCGCGCCGGCCGTGTCAGCGGGGCATGGATTCCGTGCGCAGTTTCGGTGCGGGGCGGACCACCGTCCTCGGAACGATCGCTGCGGGATCGATCACCGCACGCAGCCGCCGGGACAGCGGCCGCTCGACCCAGCGGTTCACCAGCCACGCCAGCAGCACCACCGCGCCGACCACCAGTCCCACCCGCAGATGAAAATCGAGATGCCGCCAGCCCGGCGCCATCAGCGCGATGTAGCCGATGTTCTGGTGCAGCAGGTAGACCGGGTAGGTCAGCGCACCGAACCAGTACACCAGTGGCGAGGGCCGCATCGTCCACCGGCCACTGACGACCAGCAGGAACACCCCGTGGAACAGCGTCAGGCACAGCACCACCTGCATCGGCAGCCCCAGCAGCACCGCCTCCCGGCCCAGCTTCGAGGCCTCCGCCCCGGTCCAGCCGTACCAGAGCGTCAGGCTGAAGGCCCACAGCAGCAGCAGGGAGCGCTGGCCATCCCAGCCCCGGCGGCTGATGCGGTAGAACAGCATGCCGGCGGCAAACAGCGGTGCCCAGCGTGCATCGAGCCAGAATTCCAGCGGATACATGGGGCGCACGGCATTGACGCTGGACACGAGCAGCCAGGCCGCGATCCACCACTCGATCCGCTGCATCTGGCCAAAGTGCAGCAGCGCGATCACCAGCAGGTAGAACTGCAGCTCCACCGCCAGGGACCAGTACGCACCGTCCACGAACTCGACATGGGCCCAGTGCGGCACCATCGTCAGATTGGCCAGCACCTGCACCGGCGTCACCGCGAAGGCCTCGCTGCCCGACCACCACGCCACTGCGGCCGTCAGCAGCACCCCCACCCAGAACGCCGGGTACAGCCGCGACACCCGCGAGGCGATGAAGCCACGCACCGTCGCGCCTTCGGCCGTCATGAGGATCACGAAGCCGCTGATCATGAAGAACAGGTGCACCCCGAGGTGGCCCAGTTCCGCCATCGACTGCAGCCAGGGTGCTGCCGGATCGACCAGCCAGCCGCCCTGCTGGCCACGGTGCAGGAAATGGAAGGCGACCACGCTCAGGCAAGCGAGGCCCCGGAGGAAGTCGATCTGGTGGAAGCGTGGAACTGCGGTCATGTGCCGATCATGTCGGCCCCTTTTCGCTGGAATCGATGACAGATTTTGCAATTCCGCGCAGAACGTGAATTTCTTCCGCGGTCAATTGCGTCCGATTGCACAGCTGGTTCAATCTTGGCAACAACTTGCGCGGAATGTCCGGATTCAGGAAGCCGGTGCGGACCAGCGCCTGCTCCCAGTGCGCCAGTGCGCCCTGCACCATGTCCACCGACGCCAGCCGCGCATCGCGGGTGCGCGGCGTCACCCCGAAACCGCCCAGCGCCTGCCGCCAGTCGTAGGACAGCAGTTGCACCGCCTGCGCCAGGTTGAGCGAGCCATAGTCCGGATTGGTCGGGATCGACAGGCAGACATGGCAGCGGTAGACGTCCTCGTTGGACATGCCGTAGCGCTCGCTGCCGAAGACGAAGGCCACACTGGCCGCGCTGGCGGCGAGTTCCTCGAAGTACGGGCGCGGCGCCACAGTCGGCGGGCCGAAGTCGCGCGGGGTCATCGCGGTGGCGCAGGCGACCTGCACGCCGTCGAGTGCCTCGTCCAGCGTGGCGACGATGCGGGCCCGCACGAGGATGTCGGCCGCGCCGCTGGCCATCGCCACCGTTTCCTCCTGGCTGAGCACGTTGCCGAAGCGCGGCGCCACCAGCACCAGGTCGGTGAAGCCCATCACCTTCATGGCCCGCGCAGTGGCCCCGACGTTGCCCGGGTGGCTGGTGTTCACCAGCACGAATCGGGTGGAATCGGGCGTCGAAACCGGGGTGGAGGGTGTGGAATCTGGCATGGGAGGGTCAGGGAATGGTCAAAGCACCGTAAAATGGACGGTTATCTTAGGCCCGCAGGCTTGCACTGCCCGCCTCCGCTCTTTCCCACCGTCAGCCCCTTGCCCTGTCGCCGCGCGCACCGCGCCGCGACCATCCGCCGTTCGAGCCCCCGGAGTCCCATCGCCATGTCGCAGACCAATTTGCATCCCATGCTCAACATCGCCATCAAGGCCGCACGCGCGGCCGGGGCGATCATCAACCGGGCCAGTCTCGACGTCGACCGCCTGACGGTCACCAGCAAGGGGCCCAACGACTTCGTCACCGAAGTCGACCAGGCGGCCGAGCGCATCATCATCGAGACCCTGCTGAGCGCCTACCCGGACCACGCCATCCTCGCCGAGGAATCGGGTCGCTCCATGGGTTCGCACACCAGCGACTACGTCTGGATCATCGATCCGCTGGACGGCACCACCAACTTCATCCACGGCTTGCCGCAGTACGCGGTGTCGATCGCGCTGGCGTTCAAGGGCAAGGTCGAGCAGGCCGTCGTCTACGACCCGGCCCGCAACGACCTGTTCTACGCCACCAAGGGCCGCGGCGCGTTCATGAACGACAAGCGCCTGCGCGTGTCCAAGCGCATCCGGCTGGCCGACGCCCTCATCGGCACCGGCTTCCCTTTCCGCAAGGGCGACAACTTCAAGCGCTACATGAAGATCTTCGAGGAGCTGATGCCCCTGTGCGCCGGCCTGCGCCGCCCGGGTGCAGCCGCCCTCGACCTGTGCTACGTCGCCGCTGGCTGGTATGACGCGTTCTTCGAAACCGGCCTGCACCCCTGGGACGTCGCGGCCGGCTCGCTGATCGTCACCGAAGCGGGCGGTCTGGTCGGCAACTTCACCGGCGAAGCCGACTTCCTGTACCAGCGCGAAGTGCTGGCCGGCTCGCCCAAGGTGTACGCGCAGCTGGTGCCGATCCTGGCGCCCTACACCCGCGTGATCACCGAAGACGAGGCAGCGCCCGCGGGCACCGCCACCCCGGCGCCGGTCGCGCCCAAGGCCCGCTCCACCAAGGTCCGCGCCAAGACCTCCACGACCGGTACCGACACCATCGCCCCGGCCCGCAGCAGCTCCACCACGCTGACGCCTCTGGACGTGTTCATCGCCGAGACGCAGCCGGAACTGGTCGCGGAACTCGCGGCCGAGGAAGCCGCGGAGCAAGCGGCAGAACTGGCCGCCGAGAAGCCCGTGTTCGACATCCCGCTGTCGCCCGCCGCCGCGCTGGCCGCCGCCTTCGAGCCGATGCCCGATGCCGAGGCCGCCCCCGCCCCGGTCGTGACGATCCGCAAGCCGACGCGCATCAAGAAGGAAGACATGCCGCCGAAGGAAGAGCCGGCCCCGGAGCGCAAGCGCAGCCGCCGCGACGACGCGCCGTTCTGATCGGCGAAGGGTTCTGACGTGGCGAGCCTCGACCAGCACACCCCGATGATGGCCCAGTACCTGGGCCTCAAAGCCGACTTTCCTGACACCCTCCTGTTCTACCGGATGGGGGATTTCTACGAAGTCTTCTTCGACGACGCCCGCAAGGCGCACCGCCTGCTCGACATCACGATCACCACCCGCGGCCAGAGCGCGGGCGAGCCGGTGGTGATGGCGGGCGTGCCGGTGCATGCGCTGGAGAGCTACCTCGCCAAGCTGATCCGGCTGGGCGAGGCGGTGGCGATCGCGGAGCAGGTCGGCGAGGTCGGCGCGACCAAGGGGCCGGTCGAGCGCAAGGTGGTGCGCGTGGTCACGCCGGGCACGATCACCGACACCGAGCTGCTGAACGAGCGTGAGGACACCCGGCTGCTGGCGCTGGCCGTGCGCGGCAGCGGCGCGGCGCAGGTGTTCGGGCTGGCCTGGCTCGCACTGGCCAGCGGACAGCTCGGGCTGACCGAGTGCAGCGAGCGCGAACTTGGCGCATGGCTGGCGCGGCTCGCCCCCGCGGAAGTGCTGGTCAGCGGCGAGCTGAACGCCGAGAAGCGCCCTGCCGCGCTGCGCCAGCTCACCGTGCCGGTGATCGGCCGACCGCACTGGCAATTCGACCCGGCGCTCGGTGAACGCAAGCTGCGCGAGCAGTTGAAGGTCGCGCACCTCGCCGGCTTCAATGCGCAGGACTTGCACGCCGCCCACGCCGCCGCCGCCGCGCTGCTGGGTTACGCGGAACACACGCAGGGCCGCGCGCTGTCGCATGTCAACGCGCTGACGGTGGAGCGCGCCAGCGAGCTGCTGGAGCTGCCGCCCGCCACGCACCGCAACCTCGAATTGACGCAGACGCTGCGGGGCGAAGCGGCGCCGACGCTGCTGTCGCTCATCGACACCTGCCGCACCGGCATGGGCAGCCGCGCGCTGCGGCAGTGGCTGACGCACCCGATGCGCGACCGCGCCGTCGCCCGCAGCCGGCATGGTGCCATCGCCTCGCTGATCGCCACGCGCGCCGCCGAGCCGTTGCGCGACGCGCTGCGCCACGTCAGCGACGTGCAGCGCATCACCGCCCGCACGGCGCTGCGGCAAGTGCGCCCGCGTGAACTCGCCGGCCTGCGCGAGACGCTGGCGACGCTGCCCGACCTACGCCGCCGCGTGCCGGACGACGCGCCGCTGCTGAAGGCCATGCACGCCGCGCTGACGCCGGATGAAGCCATCGCCGCGCTGCTGAAAAGCGCGATCGCCGAGGAACCGGCGGTGCTGCTGCGCGACGGTGGCGTGATTGCGAGCGGGTTCGATCCGCTGCTGGACGAACTGCGCTCCATCGCCACCAACTGCGACACCTTCCTGCTCGACCTGGAAACCCGCGAGCGGGCGCGCACCGGCATCCACAACCTGCGCGTGCAGTACAACAAGGTCCACGGTTTCTACATCGAGGTCACCACCGGCCAGGTCGACAAGGTGCCGATGGACTACCAGCGCCGCCAGACGCTGAAGAACGCCGAGCGCTACATCACGCCCGAGCTGAAGGCCTTCGAGGACAAGGCGCTGTCGGCCCAGGAGCGTTCGCTGTCGCGCGAGAAGTGGCTGTACGAGCAGGTGCTCGACGCGCTGCAGCCGCACCTGAACCCGCTGTCCGAACTCGGCCGCGCGCTCGCCAGCCTTGACGCGCTGGCCGCGTTGGCTGAGCGCGCCGAGACGCTGCACTGGTGCGCGCCCGAGTTCGTCGCGCACCCGTGCCTCGACATCGAACAGGGCCGCCACCCGGTCGTCGAGGCGCGACTGGCCGAAACCGGCGGCGGCAACTTCATCGCCAACGACTGCCGGCTGGATTCGGCGCGGCGCATGGTCATCCTCACCGGTCCGAACATGGGCGGCAAGAGCACGTTCATGCGGCAAGTAGCGCTCACCGTGCTGCTGGCGGCGATCGGCTCGTACGTGCCGGCCGCGCGCTGCCGCCTCGGGCCGATCGACGCGATCCACACCCGCATCGGCGCGGCGGACGATCTGGCGAACGCGCAGTCCACCTTCATGCTGGAGATGACCGAAGGCGCCGCCATCCTCCACAGCGCGACCGAGCACTCGCTGGTGCTGATGGACGAGATCGGCCGCGGCACCTCGACCTTCGACGGTCTGGCGCTGGCCGGCTCGATCGCCACGCACCTGCACGACCGCAACCGCGCCTTCACGCTGTTCGCCACCCACTACTTCGAGCTGACCGAGTTCCCGGCGCGCCACCGCCACGCGGTGAACATGCACGTCTCGGCCGCCGAGTCGGGCGACGACATCGTCTTCCTGCACGCGATCGAGCCCGGGCCGGCCAGCCGCAGCTATGGCGTGCAGGTGGCGCGGCTGGCGGGGATGCCGTCGGCGGTGCTGCGGCAGGCGCGGCAGACGCTCGACACGCTCGAAGCCCAGCAGCACGCGGGCGCGTCGCAGATCGACCTGTTCGCCCCGGCGCCCGAACCGGAACCGGCCCCGCTGGCACCACCGCCCGCGGTTGTTGCGCCCGCGCCGACGGACCCGCTCGCCGACGAGGTGCTGCAAGCCTTGCGCGCACTTGACCCTGATACGCTCACCCCTCGCGCCGCGCTGGATGCGCTTTACCGGTTGAAGACGCTCGCGACCGCCCCGAATCCCCTGCATTCCCCCCTCAGCTCCTGACCCTCCCCATGACTTACTGTGTCGGCATCCGGCTCAACGCCGGTCTCGTGTTCCTCTCCGATTCACGCACCAACGCGGGGCTCGACGCGATCAGCACCTTCCGCAAGATGATGGTCTACGAGAAGGCCGGCGACCGCTGCATGGTGCTGCTGTCGGCCGGCAACCTGAGCATCTCGCAGTGCGTACGCGAGATCCTGCAGACCGAGAAGATCCCCAACGGCGACGGCGAACCCATCACCATCTGGAACGCCAAGAGCATGTTCGACGCGACCCGCGTGCTCGGCTCGGCGGTGCGGCGCGTCTACGAGACCGACGGCAAGGCGCTCCAGAACGCCGGCATCGACTTCAACTGCTCGATGATCTTCGGCGGCCAGATCGGCGACGAGGCGATGCGGCTGTTCCTGGTCTACTCGGCCGGCAACTTCATCGAGGCCACGCGCGAGACCTGCTTCTTCCAGGTCGGCGAGTCCAAGTACGGCAAGCCCATCCTCGACCGCGTCCTGACACCCGACACCCCGCTCGACGAGGCCGCCAAGTGCGCGCTGGTGTCGATGGACTCGACGCTGAAGTCCAACCTCTCGGTGGGGCTGCCGCTGGACCTGCTGGTCTACCGCGCCGGCGACCTGAAGGCCGACCGCATCGTCTGCATCGACGACAAGAACCCGTATTTCAAGATGATCCACGACACCTGGGGCCAGCGCCTGCGCGAGGTGTTCGAGGGCATCGACGACCCGGCGTGGAACGGTGCCGCCGCCGAGTTCCCGCTGATGCAGGAGTCCGAGCGCTACGAATCCATGCGCAAGATCACCCACCCGGGCGAGCGCATCGTCTGACCCGCCGGACACCCCGCCCATGCCCACGCAACCCGGCGTCATCGTCTTCAGCCACGGCAACAGCTTCCCCGCGGGCACCTACGCGCAGCTCTTCGCGCACTGGCGTGCGGCGGGCTGGCGGGTCGAGGCGGTGGAGAAGTACGGCCATGACCCGCACTACCCGGTCACCAGCAACTGGCCGCGGCTGCGCGACCAGCTGATCGACTTCGTCGACGGACTCGCGCTCGGCGCGCCGGTGGTGTTCGTCGGGCATTCGCTGGGCGGCTTCCTGAGTCTGAAGGCGGCGCTGAAGCGGCCGGACCTGGCGCAGGCGGTGGTGCTGCTGGACTCGCCCGTCCTGACTGGCTGGAAGGCGCACAGCGTGCAGGTGGCCAAGGCGACGCGGCTGATCCAGCGCATCTCGCCCGGCAAGGTCGCAGCGCGCCGGCGCCACCACTGGGCCTCGGTGGACGAGGCGCGGGCGCATTTCGCGGCCAAGCACATCTTCGCCCGCTGGGACCCGCTGTGCCTGGAAGACTACCTGCACGCCGGCCTGGAACCGGCAGCGCAGGGCGGCGTGCAGCTCGCCTTCGACCGCCAGGTCGAGGCACGCATCTACAACACGCTGGCGCACAACCTGGGCGATGTGCTGCGCCGCCATCCGCCGCGGTTCCCGGTGGCGTTCCTGGGCGGCACGCAGTCGCGCGAGGTGCGGCAGGTGGGCCTGGCCGCCACGCGGGCGCTGGTGCGCGAGCGCTTCCAGTGGATCGAAGGCACGCACCTCTTCGCGCTGGAACACCCGGCCGAGACGGCCGCACGCGTGCTGGCGCTGATCGGCGAGATGCCCTTGCAGAAGCGTTGAGCCGGCTCAATTCCGCAGGCCCGACCGGGCACCAGCATCGCGTCGGCGGCAGGTGGACCGCAAGACGGGGTAGCGGAATGAACGACGCGAACGACTGCATCCGCTGGCTCAGCGGACTGTCCATGGCCGATCTGCCGCTGGTGGGCGGCAAGACTGCATCGCTGGGCGAGATGTTCCGGGAACTGCGGCCCCTCGGCGTGCGGATCCCGGACGGCTTTGCCGTCACGGCCGCGGCCTACCGCGAAGCGCTGGATGCGGCTGGCGCCTGGGGCCCGTTGCACGCCCTGCTGGACAGGCTCGACAAGCGTGACCTCGACGCCCTGGCCCATGCCGGCGCGCAGGCCCGCGAGATCGTCTATGCCGCCCCCATGCCCGCCCCCGTGGAAGCCGGCATCCGCCTCGCCTGGCGTGCGCTGCAGGCCCGGTTCGGCCCGACGCTGAGCGTGGCCGTGCGCAGCTCGGCCACCGCAGAGGACCTGCCGAACGCCAGCTTCGCCGGCCAGCACGACACCTACCTCAACGTGCGTGGCGAGCAGATGCTGGTCGACGCCATCAAGCGCTGCCAGGCCTCGCTGTTCACCGACCGCGCCATCTCCTACCGCATCGACCAGGGCTTCGACCATTTCAAGGTCGCGCTGTCCGTGGTGGTGATGCAGATGGTGCGCAGCGACCTGGCCAGCAGCGGCGTGGTGTTCACGCTCGACACCGAGTCCGGCCACCCGGACGTGGTCTTCATCACCGGCGCCTGGGGCCTGGGCGAGAACGTGGTGCAGGGCGCCGTGGACCCGGACGAGTTCCATGTCCACAAGCCCACCTTCCGGGCCGGCTACCGCTGCGTGCTGCGCCGGCGCCTCGGGCGCAAGCAGATCCGCATGGTGTACAGCGGCGGCGACACCCGCGCGCCGGTGGTCAACCAGCCCACCCCGGCCGCGGACCGCGCCCGGTTCTGCCTGAGCGACACCGACGTGCTGGCACTCACGGACGCCGCGCTCAAGATCGAGGCCCACTACTCCCGCCGTGCCGGCAGCTGGCGGCCGATGGACATCGAGTGGGCCAAGGACGGCCCGGACGGCCCGCTCTACATCGTGCAGGCGCGGCCGGAGACCTCGGTCTCGCGGCGCGCGGTGAACGTGATCGAGACCTACGTGCTGGAGGAGCGCGCCGCCGTGCGGGTGCAGGGCCGCGCGGTCGGTGAACGCATCGCGGCCGGGGCCGTGCGGCGCATCGCCCAGGCCAGCCAGCTGCCGCAGTTCCAGCCGGGCGAGGTGCTGGTCGCCGACACCACCACGCCCGACTGGGAGCCGGTGATGAAGACCGCCGCCGCCATCGTCACCAGCCGTGGCGGGCGCACCTGCCACGCGGCGATCGTGGCACGGGAACTCGGCATCCCGGCGGTCGTCGGGGCCGAGGGCGCCAGCGCGCAGTTGCAGGACGGCGAGCCGGTCACGGTGTCCTGCGCCGACGGCGACATCGGCCGCGTCTACACGGGCCGCCTGCGTTTCCGTGTCGATCAGCAGGATCTGACCGGCCTGCGGCGCCCGGCCACCCAGGTGATGGTGAACCTCGGCAACCCCGAACTGGCCTTCAAGACGGCCCTGCTGCCCTGCGACGGCGTGGGGCTGGCGCGCATGGAATTCATCATCAACGAGTACATCCAGGTGCACCCGATGGCCGTGCTGCACCCCGAGCGCATCGCCGACCCGGCGGTGCGGAGCCAGGTGCTGGCGCGCGCGGCCGGCTACCCGAGCGGTGCGGCCTTCTTCATCGAGACGCTCGCCGAGGGCGTGGGCACCATCGCCGCGGCGTTCTATCCGCGGCCCGTCGTCGTCCGGCTGTCCGACTTCAAGAGCAACGAGTACGCCGCGCTGCTGGGCGGCCGCGACTTCGAGCCGGTCGAGGAGAACCCGATGCTCGGGTTCCGGGGGGCGGCGCGCTACATCCATCCGGCCTACGCGGAAGGCTTCGCCATGGAGTGCGCCGCGCTGAAGCGGGTGCGCGACACCATGGGGCTGCGCAACCTCAAGGTGATGGTGCCGTTCTGCCGGCGGCTCGACGAGGCGCACGGCGTGCTGGCCGCGATGGCCCGGCACGGTCTGGTGCGGGGCCAGGACGGCCTGGAGGTCTACGTGATGTGCGAGATCCCGAACAACGTGCTGCTGATCGACGAGTTTTCGGAGCTGTTCGACGGCTTCTCGATCGGCAGCAACGACCTGACGCAGCTCACGCTGGGCGTGGACCGTGACAGCGCGATCGTGGCGAGTGCGTTCGACGAGCGCGACCCCGGGATGCTGAAGATGCTCCGGCTCGCGGTGGAAGGCGCCCGGCGCAACCACCGCCACAGCGGCATCTGCGGCCAGGCGCCGTCGGACCATCCGGAGATCGCCCGCTATCTGGTGGAGCTGGGCATCGACAGCCTCAGCCTCACCCCCGACCGGGTGCTGCGCACCGTGCAGCTCGTGCGCGAGATCGAGGACCAGCGGCCACGCCTGCCCTCTGGCAATTAGGCCGCGGTGCTGCCCGCCCTGGGCACGCCCACGGTCTGCGCCAGCAGCAGCTGTTCGTCGTTGCCCAGACCCATGGCGCCGGACAGCGCGTCCCGGTCGAACCAGGCCCGCACCACGGTCGCCAGTCCAGCCGACGCGCAAACCAGGTAGACATTCTGTGCCGCCGCCCCCGCGGCGGCGAAGGCATAGGCCTCGCGCCTGGCCGCCGGCACCAGCGCCATGCGGGCGTGGTCGGCGACGTAGATCAGGTCCAGGGCCGCGAGATCGACGAAATCCTGGTAGCCGGTGACGGCACGCACGTCGCTGGCCGAGAGGCGTTCCAGGGCATGCGTCCCGGGCTCATACCGGAACAGGCCCTGGGGCAGCGCCACGTACAGGCACAGCTCCTGCGCATTCATCGCGCTGGGCACCGTGCGGCCGCCAGGCGCGGGGCGGTTGATGCCGCCAGCGGCCCATAGCTGCTCGGTCAAGGCGTCCGTGGCGAACTCGCGCTGCGACTGGCGTTTGCGCAAGGCCTCCATCAGGGACATGCCCCCGTCCTGGGTCGGCGGCAGCAGCACCCGGTGCGGGGCCGATGCACCGCGGGCCGGTCGTGGGCGGATCTGCCCCATCAGGCCCAGGGCCAGCTTGGTCAAGGTATTCATGGACATCTCTCCCGTTGCGTGTGCGGTCCCGTCTTCAGGACGGGTTCGAGGCCAGTTCGGCCGGCGGCGATGCGGACCGAGGCCAGGCCTGCAGCAGCAGGCAGCCCAGACCGGCGATCAAGCCCAGTACGCCGATCGCGGCGCCCAGACCGGGCACCCAGCCCACGAGGTACATCAGCACCAGCACCACGGCGCTGGCACCGATGCGCACCGGCAGGCACTCCGACTGGTCCGGCCACCAGCGACGCAAGGCCCAGTCGCCCACCGCGGTGGCGGTGATGGCCCAGGCCAGCGGCATCAGCGCGGCGTAGGCGGCCAGCGCGACCAGGCCGAGCGGAATGCCCACCAAGGTGAGGCACAGCAGCACCACCGCCATCGGCAGGCCGACCAGCCAGGCGAAGCCCAGCAGCAGGCTGGCGCCGGGGCGCTCGCGCAGGGTGCGGGCCAGTGTCGCGGAGAAGGACGGCAGCACCGCCAGCAGCACGCTGGCCAGCAGGAGGTGGCCGAGCGTCCACAGGGCGCCGAACACCCCCATCCCGCCAGACCAGTCGGGCCGCGGTTCGGCTGCCCGGCGATCGCCGGGCCTGACCCGCACCGGCAGTTTCTCGATGCCACCCGCCACCTGGGCCGCGGGATCCTGCACCAGCGGTTCTTCGCTGCGGTAGCGCAGCTGGCCAGCGATCCGGGCGTTGGGTCCCAGCTCGATCCGGGCATGGAGTGCCACGACATCCCCACCGACCGGGCCGTCGATCAGCAACTGCCCGCCGGCACTGTGCACCTGGCCCCGCACCTGACCGTACAGGCGCACCCGCCCGCCCGCCACCGAGAGGTTGCCGCCGATCTCGGCCTTCGGACCCAGCTCCACCTGGCCACCCGCCACCCGGGCATGGCGCCCGACCCTGGCGTCGAGGCTCAGCTGTCCGCCGGCCGCATGGACCGAACGCGCGGTGTCCGCACCCAGGCGCAGCTTGCCGCCGACCGCCAGCATGTCACCAGCGACCGGCGCATCCAGATCAACGCTGCCACCCGAGACGATCAGGTCGCCGTTGACCGGCTGGCGGACCGTGACCGTGCCGCCGCCGATGAACACGTCCTGCTCCACGACCAGCGGCGGATCGCCATCGCCAGGGGGTTCAGCAGCCACCACCAGCAGCGCCACCACGCACGACAGGCCTGCTCCGAGTTGCTTCCACATCGCTACCGCTCCTGCAAGGCATCCAGCACATCGTTCAGCGTCACCAGCCGCGGGTACGCCGACTCCGGAATCCGGACCCCGAAGCGCTGCTGCAGCGCGACCATCAGGTCCAGCCAGTTCATCGAGTCCAGATCGACCTGGCGGCGCAGCGGCCGCGCGGGATCGATCGCGGCGGGATCGATTTCCGGGGCGATGCCGCGCAGCAGCGCCAGCACGGCGTCGGCGCGGGCACGGCGGTCGTCAGGCAAGGGGTCCGACATGGGGCGTCTCCAGGGCTTGCGGCTGCTGCAGCCATTCGCGCAGCTCGGCCAGGAACAGCGCGCCGCGGTGGCCGTCCGAGGCGCGGTGGTCGGCCGCGAGCGTGGCGCAGACGACCGGCACGGCCTGCACGGCGCCGTCCTGCACCCAGGGGCGCTCGGTCAGCCGGCCGAAGCCCACCAGCGCCACCTGCGGCGGGTAGATCACGCCGAAGACGGCATCGACCCCCTGGTCTCCCAGGTTGGTGACGGTGACCGTCGGGTCGCTCATCTCCGAGCTGCGCAGCGACCCGGCGCGGGCCCGCCGCACGAGGTCTGACAGGGCGCGCATCAGCTCTGCCGGGGTCTGGTCGCCGACATCGTGCAGGGCCGGCGCCACCAGCCCGCCACCGCGCAGCGAGATCGCCACGCCGGCATGCACGGCAGCAGCCGGCTCGAAGCGTCCCTCGCGGTAGAAACCGTTCAGCTCCGGCGTGCGCCGCAGCGCCAGCGCCACCGCCTTGAGCAGCAACACCGCCGGCAGCAGGCGCTCGGCGACCGGCAGCTCCGCATTGCGCTGTTGCAGCCACGCCAGCGCACGGGCCATCGGGATGGTTTCCGAAAGGTAATAGTGCGGAATCTCGCGCTTGGAACGGCCCATCGCCGCCGCGATGGCCTTGCGCATCTCCTGCAGGCGGTCGGCGGCTGTGGCGCTGGTGCCGGCGTCCGTTGCAGGCGCGGGGCGTGCCGCGGCCTCGACATCCGCCAGCGTGACCGACCCCTGCACGCCGCTGCCCTGCAGGCGCTCCGGATCGATGCCCAGTTCCCGCGCCCGCCGGCGGGCGGATGGCGACACCGCCCGGCGCCCGGCCGGTGCCTCCGCGGCAGCCGGCGATTCACCGGGGGCCCGCAGCGTGGCCAGCACCGTGCCGACCGGCACCTTCTGCCCCGGCTGCACCAGCAGTTCGGAGACGACCCCCTCCTGCCAGATCTCGACATCGACCGCCGCCTTGGAGGTGTCCACCACGGCGACGACCTGCCCGCGCTGCACATGGTCGCCCGGCTGGACGTGCCAGGCCACCAGCGTGCCCTCGTCCATGTCGGCACCCAGCGAAGGCAGCACGAAGTCGATCATGGCGCGCGCCCCATCAGGCGGCGCACCGCCGCGACGATCTTGCCAGGCTGCGGCAAGGCGGCCTCCTCCAGATGGCGCGCATACGGGATCGGCACCTCCTCGCTGCAGACCCGCGCCGGCGGTGCGTCCAGGTCGAAAAAGGCCTGCTCGGACACGCGTGCCACCACCTCGGCCGCCAGGCTGCCCGAGCGCCACCCTTCATCGACCACCACCACGCGGCGGCACTTGCGCACCGAGGCCAGCACGGTGGCCTCGTCGAGCGGCCGCAGCACGCGCAGATCGACCACCTCGGCCGCGATGCCGTCCGCCGCCAGCGCCTCGGCCGCCTCCAGCACCTTCGGCAGCGAGCCGCCATAGGTCACGAGGCTGACGTCGCTGCCACTGCGCCGCACCCGGGCCTGCCGGATGTCGACCCGGCACACCGCGGGCACCTCGCCCTGCAGGTTGTAGAGCTGCGCGTGCTCGAACAGCAGCACCGGGTCCGGATCGGCCAGCGCGGGCGCCAGCATGCCGCGGGCGTCCTCGACGGTGGCGGGGGTCAGGATGCGCAGGCCGGGAATGTGGCCATACCAGCCCTCGAAGCTGTGCGAATGCTGCGCCGCCACCTGCCGCCCTGCGCCGGTGGCCATGCGGATCACCAGCGGCACCGAGAACTGCCCGCCCGACATGTGGCGCAGCAGCGCCGCGGTGTTGACGATGGGGTCCAGCGCCAGCAGGCTGAAGTTGACCGTCATCACCTCGACGATCGGACGCATGCCGCCGAGCGCAGCGCCGACCCCGGCACCGACGAAGCCGAGTTCCGACAAGGGCGTGTCGCGGATGCGCTCGGGGCCGAACTCGTCGAGCAAGCCCTTCGACACCGCGTAGGTGCCGCCGTAGCGGCCCACGTCCTCGCCCATCAGGAACACCCGCGGGTCCTGCTGCAGCGCCTCGCGCAGGGCTTCCTGCAACGCCTGGCGGTAGCTGATGGTCCGCAGACTGGTCGGGCTGCCGGACTGGTTCATGGCGCGGGCCCCTCTGCGGCCGGGGTGAGCACGTCGCGCAGCAGGTCTTCCACCGGCTCCCAGGTGCCGGCTTCGGCGAAGGCGACAGCGGCGTCCACCTCGGCCTGCGCGCGGGCATCGAGGGCCAGGAAGGTGTCTTCGGTCAGGTCACCCTGCGCCTTCAGGCGGGCCGTGAAGGTGTGGATCGGCCCGCGGGCCTTCCATTGCTCGACTTCGCTGCGGTCGCGGTACAGCTCGGCATCGAACATCGAATGGGCACGGAAGCGGTAGGTGCGGAACTCGATGAACCGCGGCCCGCCGTCCAGCACCGGCGGCCGCGCGCCGCGGACCGTCTCGTGCACGGCCACCACGTCCATGCCGTCCACGGCCAGCGCCGGCATGCCGTAGGACGCGGCCTTGAGACACAGGTCGGTCTGCGATTCGGAGCGCGCCAGCGCGGTGCCCATCGCGTACAGGTTGTTCTCGCAGCAGAACAGCACCGGCAGCCGCCACAGCGCGGCCAGGTTCATCGCCTCGTGGAAAGCGCCTTCGGCCACCGCACCCTCGCCGAAGAAGCAGGCCGTCACCGCGGACCGCCCCGCGAGCCGGTCGGCCAGCGCCAGCCCCACCGCCAGCGGCAGGCCACCGCCGACGATCGCCTGTCCGCCGAAGAAGCGCGTTGCGCGGTCGAACAGGTGCATCGAGCCGCCGCGTCCACGCGAGCAGCCCTCCTGCTTGCCGTACATCTCGGCCATCACCGCATTCATGCCCACGCCGCGCAGCAAGGCGTGGGCATGCTCGCGGTAGGTGGCGACCACGTTGTCGTCCGGCCCGAAGACCCGCAGCGCCCCTGCGGCCACCGCTTCCTCGCCGATGTACAGGTGCAGGAAGCCGCGGATCTTCTGCTGGCCATACAGCGCCGCGCACTGCTCCTCCATGCGGCGGATGCGCAGCAGATCGTGCAGCACCGCCAGCGAGAGCGCTGGCGCCCACGGCACCGGGCCGGACGGCGGCAGCGGCACGCCGGACCCCGGCCCGGTCACGGGCTGCCCCCTTCCAGGGTCGAGGTATCGCCCTCGGGCAGGCCGAGTTCACGCGCCTTCAGCAGGCGCCGCATGATCTTGCCGCTGCGGGTGCGCGGCAGCGCGGGCAGGAAGGCGATCTCCTTCGGCGCGACGGCCGCGCCCAGGCGGAGGCGGGCATGCGCCAGCAGCGACAGGCGCAGCGCCTCGTTCGCTTCGTGGCCCGCCCGCAGCGACACGAAGGCCTTCACCAGTTCGCCCAGCACCGGATCGGGCTTGCCGATCACGCCCGCTTCGGCCACGGCGGGGTGTTCCATCAGCGCGCTCTCAACCTCGAACGGCCCGATCAGGTGGCCGGCGGACTTGATCACGTCATCGGCCCGGCCGACGAACCAGTAATAGCCATCGGCATCGCGCCGAGCCAGATCGCCGGTGAGGTACAGATCACCGGCAAAGCACTTCCGGTAGCGCACCTCGTTGTCGAGGTAGCCGCGGAACATCGACGGCCAGCCGCGGCGCAGCGCCAGCTCGCCCTCGACACCGGGCGGCTCGATGACACGCACCTGCGGCGGTGCGCCCTCGGCTTCGAGGTGCTCGACGATGCAGGCCTCGACGCCCGGCAGCGGCCGGCCCATCGAGCCGGGCTTGATGTCGAAGGCCGGGGTGTTGGCGATCATGATGCCGCCGGTCTCGGTCTGCCACCAGTTGTCGTGGATCGGCAGCCCCAGCGCCTCCCGGCCCCACCAGACCGCCTCGGGGTTCAGCGGCTCGCCCACGCTGGCCACGAAGCGCAGCGCCGGGAATGCGTGGCGACGGGCCAGCGCCACCCCCGCCTTCATCAGCATGCGGATCGCCGTCGGCGCCGTGTACCAGACGCTGATGCGCTCCGATTCGAGCAGCGTGTACCAGCGCTCGGCATCGAACTCCTCGCGGTCAACCAGCGAGGTGACGCCGTGCAGCAAGGGCGCGATCAGACCGTAGGACATGCCGGTCACCCAGCCCGGATCGGCCGTGCACCAGTAGCGGTCCTCGGGGTGCAGGTCGAGTGCGTAGCGCCCGGTCGCGTGGTGGGTGACGACGGCGTCGTGCACGTGCAGGGCGCCCTTGGGGGTGCCGGTGGTGCCGCTGGTGAAGTGCAGCAGCGCGGGATCGTCGGGCCGCGTCGTGATGGCCACCGGCTCGTCGCTGGCGGCCGCCATCCGTGCAGCGAGGTCCAGCGTGCCCGGTTCGTCCGTGGGGATGGTGGACGCGAGCGCGCCATCCTCGGCCACGAGCAGCACATGGCGCAGGGTCGGCATCTGCGCGCGCAGGGGGCGGACCTTGCGGGCATACAGGGTGTCGGTAGTCACCAGCACGTCGCCACGACCGAGCCGGATGCGGGTAGCGATCGGCTCCGGCCCGAAGGCGGAAAACAGCGGCGTGACCACGACACCCAGCTTCAGCGCGCCGAGCACCGCCACATGGAGCGCGGGAGTGCGCCCGGCCAGCACGAACAGGTGCGCCCCCGGACCGACCCCGAGACTGCGCAGCACCTGCGCGAAACGGTGGGTCTGGCGTGCCAGTTCGCCATAGCTCAGCTCGACCGGCGGGGCATCGCGTGCCACGAACCGCAGGGCGATGCGCTCGCGCAGCGGCCCCGCGGCATGCCGGTCGACCGCCTCGAAGGCGATGTTGAGCCCGCCCCCGGGCAGGCCCTGCAATGCGGCCCGCGCGTCCTCCCAGCGGAAGGCCCGGCATTGCGCCGCGTAGTCCGCCAGATGGGGCGGCAGACGCAGATCGGCAGCGGTCTTGTGGAGGATGGCAGGTCGGTCCATGGCGAGACTCCCTGCCCGCAGGCTAGCGTCCGGCGCTGGCCGGGCGTTGCGTCTGCTCAATCACCGGTCCGGCCAGCCGCTCCGGCGTGCCGGCCAGAGCGGACGCCCCCGGCGCGCCGGCCGCGGCCCACCCACCCCCACGCGCTCGCAGGCGCGGCGGTAGTCCTGCAGCGTGCGCTGCGCGCGGCCCAGCACCGTTTCCGGCAGATAGCCCTGCGGCCCGAGCGTGCCGAAGTCGCGCCCGGCCAGCAGGGCCATGCCGTCGCTGGCGTGGTCGGCGGTGAAGATCTGGAAGCGGCCGGCCACCACCGCCTCCACCACGCGGGGACTCAGCATCAGGTTGCGGCGGTTGCGGCGCGGGATCAGCACGCCCTGCCCGCCATCCAGCCCCAGCCGCTCGCAGCTGCGGAAGTAGCCCTCGATCTTCTCGTTGATGCCGCCGACCGGCAGCACCTCGCCATGCTGGTTGAGCGCGCCGGTCACCGCGATGCCCTGGCGCAGCGGCAGGCCGGACAGCGCGGACAGCAGGGCGTAGAACTCGGCGCACGAGGCCGAGTCGCCTTCGACACCGCTGTACTCCTGCTCGAACACCACCGCGGCATCGAGTGCCAGCGGCGCGAGGTGCGAGAACAGCGCCGACAGGTAGCTCTGCAGGATCAGCACGCCCTTGTCGTGGATGGGGCCGGACATCTCGACCTCGCGCTCGATGTCGAGCAGCCCTTCCTCGCCCGCATGGGTCGACGCCGTCACCCGGACCGGGAAACCGAACTGGTAGTCGCCAAGGTCCACCACCGTCAGGCCGTTGACCTGCCCGACCCGCTCGCCGCACACGTCCAGCAGGCGTTCGCCGTCGGTGATCGATTCCTGCAGGCGCTGCTCGGGGTAGTCGTGCCGGTAGAGGCGCGCGGCGATCGCCGCTTGCACATCCTGCGCCTCGACCAGCGTGGCACCCCGGGCACGGGCCGCGCCGGCGCTCTCCATCACCAGGGCCTCGCAGCGGGCGAAGCGGGCGCTCTGGCGGGTCTGGTCCTCGGCCTCGCGGTGGGTTTCCTCGATCAGGCGGGCCACGGCCGGGGCCGTGCAATGCGGCAGGCCCAGCCGGCGGCAGGCGTGGGCCACGAAGACGGCGGTGGCCCGGTGGGTCTCGGCCGTGGCCGTGAAGCTCTCGGCGAAGTCGACCTTGCAGCGAAAGCGCCGGGCCAGTTCGGGGTCGCCCTCCTGCACGAGGTAGTACTCCTCGACCGAGGCGATCAGCACGATCTTGAGCACCACGTCGACCGGCTCGGGCTGCAGCGATGCCGCGCTGACGGGCGCGTAGAGCATGCCCGGCTCCTCCATCTGCAGCCGGCCGCTGCGCAGGAAACGCCGCAGCTTCTCGCGCACCACCTCGTCGGCCAGCAGATCGCGCAGGTGCAGCAGCAGGAAACCGCCATGGGCCTTGAGCACGCTGCCCGCGCGGATGCGCGAGAAGTCGCTCACCAGCACGCCCTCTTCCGACCCGTACTCGATGCCGCCGAACAGGGCGCGGAACGAAGGGTCGTCGCCGATCACCACCGGCGCGCCGGTCTGGCCATGGTGGTCCACCACCACGTTGACCCGCAGGCGCGCCAGCACGTCCAGCAGCGCCGCCGCACGCACCTCGTCCTGCTCGTCGCCGGGCAGGAACAGCGCGAGGTTCTCCAGCACGTCGTGCTGCACCTGCTCCAGATGGCCGCCGAGCTTGAGCGCGTCCTGGACCTGCCCGCCCATCCGGTCGCGGACCGCCTGCAGGCCCTGTTCCAGCATGGGCCGGATGCGCTGACGCCGCAGGGCCAGCAGCGCCTCGTTCATCGCCAGTTCGCGGGCCCGCGAGTCCTCCAGGAAATGGCTGATCGCGGTCCGCAGCTCGCTTTCCGCGGCATCCATGCCCGCCCGCTGCGCGCGGCTCAGCGCCATGGCCTTGCTGGCCGTCAGCGGCTCGCCGTGGTCGTCGCGCTGGGTGAACACCATGCGGCCCTGCTCCCGGATCAGTCCGAAGTTGCGGGCCTCGGCCAAGGCGCTCAGGGTGGCGAAGGCCTGCTCTTCCTCGGACTGGTGGTCCGCCTCGATGCGCTCGCAGTCGGCCTTGACGTCCGGGGCCAGCAGCCGTTTCGGGATCTCGGCCTGCAGCGTCCGGGCCAGATCTGCCATCCCCTGGCGCAGCAGGCGGCCCCCGCCGGCCGGCAGGTGCAGCGCGACGGGATGCTCCGGCGCCTCGAAGTGGTGGAGGTAGCAGAGGTCCGGGGGCACCGGCCGGCTGGCGGCTTCCCGGGCCATCATCTCGCCCAGCAGCGAGGCGCGCCCGCTGCCGACTTCGCCGAGCACGAACAGGTGGTAGTCCGGCTGCGCCATCTGCAGTCCGAACCGCGCAGCCTGCTCGGCCCGCGCCTGCCCGATCCAGGGCAGCGTTTCCTGCAGCAGCTCGGCCGTCTCGGCAAACCCCAGCGCCGCGGGATCGACGCTCAGGCGCAGGTCGGCCGGTAACACCCTGGCAATGGACATGGACGACGCCCTCGGCAGTTCCTCCCGTCCATTGTGACGCCGGTGGCGCCGGAGGTGCGGCTCAGACCACGCGCCGCCAGGTCACGCAGCGGTTGTTCGAGGGCATCGCGCGGTCCTCGACCAGCGCCAGCCCCGCCGCACGGGCCAGCGCATCGACCAGTTCGAATTCGCGCACCCCACGCTGCGGGTCCGCCGCGCGCAGCGAGGTGTCGAACGCGGCGTTGCTGGCGCTGGTGTGCAGGCCCATGTACTTGAACGGACCGTAGGCGATCACCAGCCCGCCCGGAGTCAGTACCGAGACCACGCGCTCGAAGAAGGTCTGCACCTCCGTCCAGCCCATGATGTGCAGCGTGTTGGCGGTGTAGACGGCGTCGTAGGAGGACGTCGGCCAGTCACCAGCGACATCCAGACAGATCGGGGCGGGGGTGTTCGGCAGTGCCGCGTCGGCCAGCCACAGGCAGATGCCGGGCAGGTTGGCGCGCACGTCGGAGGTCTGCCAGCGCAGGTGCTTGAGCGTTGCAGCAAAATGCACCGCATGCTGCCCGGTACCGCTGCCCACCTCTAGCACCGTGCGTCGATCGGCCAGCAAGGCGCGCAGCACCGCAAGGATGGGTTCGCGGTTGCGGTCGCAGGCAGGTGCAAAGGGCTTGTCGACGGTCATGGTGAGAACATCGGGCAGTAGATGGACAGTGGATGCCGTTCGGCACGGTCTGAAAGTATCACTGCTGCAGTGCAGCAACGCTGACTAGAATGCCTCAGACCTCTGCAAAACGGGGGTCCGTACCTGAAAAAAATTCGCCTGGAGACCATGATGAGTTCTCACGCACAGCCCACCTCGAACCCGAACAGCCGCAAACCCGCCACGCTGCACTCCCTGCGCGCCATGCACGCACGAGGGGAAAAAGTCACCATGCTGACCGCTTACGACGCCACATTCGCGCGTCTGGCGGACGAAGCAGGCCTCGATACGCTGCTGGTCGGCGACTCGCTGGGCATGTTGCTGCAGGGCTACAATAGTACCATTCCCGTTTCACTAGATGAAATGGTCTACCACACCCGCTGTGTGGCGCGGGGTCTGCAGGGCGGCTCCGCCTGGCTGGTGTCCGACCTGCCCTTCGGCAGCTACCAGCAGAGTCCGGCGCAGGCCATGGCCTCGGCGGCGGCGCTGATGCAGGCCGGCGCGCAGATGGTCAAGCTCGAAGGCGGTGGCTGGACGGCCGAGATGGTGCGCTTCCTGGTCGACCGCGGTGTGCCGGTGTGCGCCCACCTGGGTCTGACGCCGCAGAGCGTGCACGCGCTGGGCGGCTACCGGGTGCAGGGCCGCGATGCCGACAGCGCGGCCGTGCTGCGCCGCCACGCCAGGGAGCTGGCGGACGCCGGTGCGGCGATGATGGTGCTGGAGCTGATGCCCTCGTCGGTCGCGGCGGACGTGCAGGCCGACAACCCCGGCCTGGTCACCATCGGCATCGGCGCCGGCCCGGACACCGCGGGGCAGGTGCTGGTGCTGCACGACATGCTCGGCGTCACCCGCGGCAAGCTGCCCCGGTTTGTCCGCAACTTCATGGCCGAAGGCGGCAGCATCGAGGACGCGCTGCGCCGCTACGTCGCCGCCGTGAAGGACGGCAGCTTCCCCGACCCGGTCGCCCACGCCTACGCCGCCAGCTGAACCACGGAATCCTTGCCCATGCGTGTTCTCCACACCCTCGCCGAGCTGCGCGCTGCGCTGGCCGACACCCCCCGTCCGGCCTTCGTGCCGACGATGGGCAACCTCCACGACGGCCACCTGAGCCTGATACGGCAGGCGCGCACGCTGGTCGGGCCCGGCGTGCCGGTCGTCGCCAGCATCTTCGTCAACCGGCTGCAGTTCGGCCCGAACGAGGACTTCGACCGCTACCCGCGCACGCTGGCGCGCGACTGCGAACTGCTTGAAGGCGCTGGCTGCGACCTCGTGTTCGCGCCCGACGAACACGAGCTGTACCCCGCGCCGCAGACGTTCAAGGTGGTGCCGGATGCCGCGCTGGCAGACCTGCTCGAAGGCCATTTCCGGCCCGGCTTCTTCACGGGCGTGTGCACCGTGGTGATGAAGCTGCTGCAGTGCGTGCAGCCTTCGGTTGCCGTGTTCGGCCGCAAGGACTACCAGCAGCTGATGGTGATCCGGCGCATGGTCGCGCAGTTCGCGATGCCGGTGCGCATCGTCGCGGGCGACACGGCGCGGGCGGACGACGGCCTGGCGCTGTCCTCGCGCAACGGCTACCTGAGCGCGGCCGAGCGTGCCGAGGCGGTGCAGCTCTCGCTGGCGCTGCAGGCGATGCAGGCGGCGATCCGCGCCGGCGAGCGGGACGTGACCGCGATCGAAGCGCGGGCGATGGCGACGATGGCCGCGCGCGACTGGAAGCCGGACTACATGACGCTGCGCCGCCGCGCTGACCTGCTGGCGCCGACCGAGGCGGATCTGGTGGCCGGTACGCCGCTGGTGGCGCTGGCGGCGGCGAAGCTGGGGGCGACGCGGTTGATCGACAACCTGGAGGTCTGATCTCTCCATGCGCGCCGACACCTCCGCCTTCGCCAGCGCCACCAGCGGCATGGCCGAGCAGTACGCGCTGGCCAGCTTCAACGTGCTGGCGCCGGACCTGTTGTGGCGCGAGGCGCCGCGAGTCGAACTCGACCATGGCGGCGGTACCACGCGGGAACGGTGCCCATGTCACGCCGACCTTCATGGTCGACGGGCTGGTCGTGGCGGACATGGGGAGCGGGGAGACGGTCGAGGCGTGGCTGGGGCGGCTCGAACTGGCGTGAGGCGGTCTGGCGGTGTCCGCCTATAATCTCTTTTTACCACCACGGCCCTCCTGAAAGTTGCTCGCCCGGCGCCCATCCGCCCGCAGCATCGGCAAGGGAGGGCCGCTCCACATGACCAAGTTCGTCTTCGTCACCGGCGGTGTCGTGTCCTCTCTGGGCAAAGGCATCGCCGCGGCTTCCCTGGCTGCCATTCTTGAATCCCGTGGCCTCAAGGTCACGCTGATCAAGCTGGATCCCTATCTGAACGTCGATCCGGGGACGATGTCGCCGTTCCAGCACGGCGAGGTGTTCGTCACCGACGACGGCGCCGAGACCGACCTGGACCTGGGCCACTACGAGCGCTTCATCACGACGCGCATGCGCAAGTCCAACAACTTCACCAGCGGCCAGATCTACACCTCGGTGCTGGAGAAGGAACGCCGCGGCGACTACCTCGGCAAGACCGTGCAGGTCATCCCGCACGTCACCAACGAGATCCAGGACTATGTGCGCCGCGGCGCCGGTGTCGGCACGCCCGACGCGGTGGACGTGGCGATCGTGGAAATCGGCGGCACGGTGGGTGACATCGAGTCGCTGCCGTTCCTCGAAGCCGTGCGCCAGATGGCCCTGAAGCTCGGCCCGACGAACTCCGCGTTTGTCCACCTGACCTACGTGCCGTGGATCGCCGCCGCGGGCGAGCTGAAGACCAAGCCGACCCAGCACACGGTGCAGAAGATGCGCGAGATCGGCATCCAGCCCGACGCGCTGCTCTGCCGCGCCGACCGCCCGATCCCGGACGAGGAGCGCGAGAAGATTTCGCTGTTCACCAACGTCGCGTTGCATGGCGTGATCTCGGTGTGGGACGCGGACACGATCTACAAGGTGCCACGCATGCTCCACGAGCAGGGCCTGGACGAGATGATCTGCATGAAGTTCCAGCTGCTGACCAAGCCGGCCAACCTCGGCCGCTGGGACCGGCTGGTCAAGGAAGTCGCCAACCCGAAGGGCGAGGTCACGATCGCGATGGCCGGCAAGTACACCGAGCTGTCGGACTCGTACAAGTCGCTCAACGAGGCGCTGCGCCACGCCGGCATGCACCACCACGTCAAGGTCAACATCGAGTATGTCGACTCCGAGACGCTGACGCCCGCAGCCGCCGACCAGCTGGCGAAGTACGACGCGATCCTCGTGCCCGGCGGCTTCGGCAAGCGCGGCATCGAGGGCAAGATCGTCGCCGCACAGTACGCCCGCGAGCACGGCATCCCTTACCTGGGCATCTGCCTGGGCATGCAGGTCGCCACCATCGAGTACGCCCGCCACATGGCCGGCCTGACCGATGCCAACTCCACCGAGTTCGAGCCGGACACCAAGCACCCGGTCATCGCCCTGATCGACGAGTGGCAGGACGCCGACGGCTCGATCCAGCGGCGCGACGCCAATTCCGACCTCGGCGGCACGATGCGCCTGGGCGCGCAAAGCTCGGACGTCAAGCCCGGCACCATCGCGCACGGCATCTACGGCGACGTCGTCACCGAGCGCCACCGCCACCGCTACGAGGCCAACGAGAAGTACCTGCAGCGCCTGCAGGACGCCGGCCTCGTGATCTCCGCGATCACCCAGCGCGAGAAGCTGACCGAGATGGTCGAGCTGCCGCAGGCGGTGCACCCGTGGTACGTGGGCGTGCAGTTCCACCCCGAGTTCAAGTCGACGCCCTGGGACGGCCACCCGCTGTTCATTGGCTACATCGACGCAGCCCTCCAACACAAGGCTGCCAACAAGGCAGGTCAGTAAATGCAGCTCTGCGGCTTCGACGTCGGCCTGAATCGGCCGTTTTTCCTGATCGCCGGTACCTGCTCGATCGAGGGGCTGGAGATGTCGCTGGACGTGGCGGGGCAGCTCAAGGAAGCCTGCACCGCGCTGGGCATCCCGCTGATCTACAAGGGCTCCTTCGACAAGGCCAACCGCTCGTCCGGCTCCAGCCAGCGCGGCGTGGGCATGGACGCGGGCCTGAAGATCCTCGACGAAGTGCGCCGCCAGACGGGTCTGCCCGTGCTGACCGACGTGCATGACGCCGCGCAGATCGCCGAAGTCGCCAGCGTGGTGGACGTGCTGCAGACGCCGGCCTTCCTGTGCCGCCAGACCGATTTCATCCGCGCCGTCGCCCAGTCGGGCAAGCCGGTGAACATCAAGAAGGGCCAGTTCCTCGCGCCCTGGGACATGAAGAACGTCATCGACAAGGCCCGCGCCGCCGCGAAGGAAGCGGGCTTGTCGGAAGACCTGTTCCTGGCCTGCGAGCGCGGGGTGAGCTTCGGCTACAACAACCTCGTGGCCGACATGACCAGCCTGGCCGAGATGCGCAACACCGGCGCGCCGGTGGTGTTCGACGTGACCCACTCGGTGCAGAAGCCGGGCGGGCTGGGCAGCGTCAGCGGTGGCGCCCGCGAGATGGTGCCGGTGCTGGCACGGGCGGGCGTGGGCGCGGGCGTGGCGGGGCTGTTCATGGAAACGCACCCGAACCCGGCCAAGGCCTGGAGCGACGGCCCGAATGCGGTGCCGCTGCGCCACATGCGCGCGCTGCTGGAGCAGCTGGTGGCCCTTGACCGGGTGGTCAAGTCGCAACCTTTGCTCGAAAACGATTTTTCTTGCTGAGCCCTGCTTCAGGCTGGGGATTTAGGATCACGGGTTGCGTCGGATTGTTCAGCGCGGGTAACGGCCGGAAGGCACCATCCGCACACCACCGACCCAGGACTTTGAAACAGGAGTGAAGACATGAGCGCCATCGTAGACATCGTCGGCCGAGAGATTCTCGACAGCCGCGGCAACCCCACCGTCGAATGCGACGTGCTGCTGGAAAGCGGCGTCATGGGCCGTGCGGCCGTGCCGAGCGGCGCGTCCACCGGTTCGCGCGAAGCCATCGAGCTGCGCGACGGCGACAAGAGCCGCTACCTGGGCAAGGGCGTGCTGAACGCCGTCCAGAACATCAACACCGAGATCTCGGAAGCCGTGCTGGGCCTGGATGCCGCGGAACAAGCCTTCCTCGACAAGACCCTGATCGACCTCGACGGCACCGACAACAAGTCGCGCCTGGGTGCGAACGCGATGCTGGCCGTGTCGATGGCCGTCGCGCGCGCCGCGGCGGAAGAGTCCGGCCTGCCCCTGTACCGCTATTTCGGCGGCATGGGCGGCGTGCAGCTGCCGGTGCCGATGATGAACGTCATCAACGGCGGCGCCCACGCCAACAACAACCTCGACCTGCAAGAGCTGATGATCATCCCGGTCGGTGCCCCCACCTTCCGTGAAGCCGTCCGCTGGGGCGCCGAGGTGTTCCACGCGCTGAAGAAGATCATCCACGACAAGGGCATGAGCACCGCCGTGGGCGACGAAGGCGGTTTCGCCCCGAGCGTGCCGAACCACGAAGCCGCGATCCAGATGATCCTGGACGCCATCGAGAAGGCCGGCTACCGCGCGGGCGACCAGATCGCGCTCGGTCTGGACTGCGCCGCCAGCGAGTTCTACAAGGACGGCCAGTACCACCTCGAAGGCGAAGGCCTGGTGCTGACGGCCGAAGCCTGGACCGACATCCTGGCCACCTGGTGCGACAAGTACCCGATCATCTCGATCGAGGACGGCATGGCCGAAGGCGACTGGGCGGGCTGGAAGGTGCTGACCGACCGCCTGGGCAAGAACGTGCAGATCGTCGGTGACGACCTGTTCGTGACCAACACCAAGATCCTGAAGGAAGGCATCGACAAGGGCATCGCCAACTCGATCCTGATCAAGATCAACCAGATCGGCACCCTGTCGGAAACCTTCGCTGCCATCGAGATGGCCAAGCGCGCAGGCTACACGGCGGTCATCTCGCACCGCTCGGGCGAGACCGAAGACTCGACGATCGCGGACATCGCCGTCGGCCTGAACGCCGGCCAGATCAAGACCGGTTCGATGAGCCGCTCGGACCGCATCGCCAAGTACAACCAGCTGCTGCGCATCGAAGAGGACCTGGGCGAGATCGCCGTCTACCCGGGCCGCGCCGCGTTCTACAACCTGCGCTGATCCGCAGGCGACCAGTCGATGATGAGCCACGGCCGCGTCATCACCGTGCTGCTGCTGGCCCTGCTCGGGCTGGTGCACGCCGAACTCTGGTTCGGCAACAGCGGCACGCCGCGCGTGCGGGAGCTGTCGGCGCAGGTCGCCGATCAGCAGGCCCGCAATGCCGCGGCGCGCGTGCACAATGACCAGTTGCAGGCCGAGCTGAAGGACCTCAAGGAAGGTCTGGAAATCATCGAGGAAAGTGCCCGCTTCGAGCTGGGCATGGTCAAGCCGGACGAGATCCTCGTGCAGTACCCGCAAGCCACGCGGGCCAACTGACTGGCAGGCCGCCCGGCCGCAGCCCGCGCGGCGCTCACCCTTCCCCGAGCGCCGCGTCCACCACCTCCACCCAGTGCCGCACCGGCGTCGCGCAACCTGCCTGCAGGTGCGTGATGCAGCCGATGTTGGCCGAGACGATCGTGTCCGGCTTCAGTGCGCTCAGGTGCGCCAGCTTGCGTTCGCGCAGTTGCTGCGACAGCGCCGGCTGCAGCACCGAGTACGTGCCCGCCGAGCCGCAGCACAGGTGGCTGTCCTCCGGCAAGGACACCGTGAACCCCAGGTCGCGCAGGCCCGCTTCCAGCCCGCCCTTGAGCTGCTGACCGTGCTGCAGCGTGCACGGCGGGTGCAGTGCCAGCTGGCCGGCCTGCGCCGCGGCGGCCAGCTTCGGTTTCAGGACCGGCACCAGCATCGGCAGCAGCTCGCTCAGGTCGCGGGTCAGCGCGCTGATGCGGGCAGCCTTGTCGGCGTAGGCGGGATCGCCCGCGAGGTGGTGGCCGTATTCCTTCACCGTGACGCCGCAGCCGGAGGCGTTCATCACGATCGCTTCTACCGCCCCGCCCTCGACCAGCGGCCACCATGCGTCGATGTTGCGCCGCATGTCCGCCAGCCCGCCGTCCTGGTCGCCCAGGTGCGCCCGGATCGCGCCGCAGCAGCCCGCACCGGACGGCGTCACCACCTCGATGCCCGCCGCGTCGAGCACGCGCGCGGTCGCCGCGTTGATGTTCGGGCTCATCGCTGGCTGCACACAACCCGCCAGCATCAGCATCCGCCGGGCGTGGGACCGCGTCGGCGTGCCGCGCGGGTCCGCCGCCACCCGCTCGGGCACCTTCGCCTTCAGCACCGCCGGCAACAGCGGGCGCACCACCTGTCCCATCGCCATCGCGGGCGCGAACAGCGGGGAGGTCAGCCCCTCCTTGAGCAGCCAGCGGGTGGCGCGCTCCAGCGGCGGGCGCTCGACCCGCTCGTCCACCAGCCGCCGCCCGATGTCCACCAGCTCGCCATACGGCACGCCCGACGGACAGGTCGATTCACAGTTGCGGCAGGTCAGGCAGCGGTCCAGGTGCAACTGCGTCTCGCGCGTCGCGGGCTCGCCTTCGAGGAAGGCCTTCATCAGGTAGATCCGGCCGCGCGGCCCGTCCAGCTCGTCGCCGAGCAGCTGGTAGGTCGGGCAGGTCGCGGTGCAGAAGCCGCAGTGCACGCACTTGCGCAGGATCGCCTGCGCGGCCTCGCCATCGGCAGTGCCGGCGAATTCGGGGGAGAGTTCAGTGTGCATGGTGGAACAGCCCGTGGGGATCGAAGGACGCGCAGACCTGCTGGTTCAACCGCGCCAGCACCGGCGACAGCGGCGCGGTGCGCGGCTCGCCGGGTGCGGCACCAACGTGGCACTCGGCGTGGCCACCCGCCTGCACCGCCGCGGCGCGCACGGCGTCCACCGGCTCGTCGCTCAGCAGCCAGCGCTGGCCGCCATGCCACTCGATCAGCCCCTCGCCACGCAGCCGCAGCATCGGCGCATGCGGCGCCACGGACAGGCGCCACAGCCGGTGCCCCGCCGGCAGGCCCTGCGCGGCGAACGCCCACAGCGCATGCGTGCGGTCGCGCAGGCGGTCCCACAGCGGGCCGGCCACGGCGTCGTCCAGCCACTCGCCGCCCAGGCTGTGGCGCGCGGCGTCCACCGCCGCCTGCGCGCCGCTCAGGCGCAGCAGCAGCACCCCTTCATGCCACATGCTCGCGTTCAGCGGCAACGGCTGGCGTGACCATGTGGTGAGCTTCGCGAGTGCCTCGGGCGCACTCAGCGCAAAACGCAGCGTCGCCGTCGCGATCGGCCGCGGCAGCACCTTCAGCGACACGTCGCACAGCACGCCCAGCGTCCCCCACGAGCCCGCCAGCAGCCGCGACACGTCGTAGCCGGCGACGTTCTTCATCACCTGCCCGCCGAAGCTGAGCAGCTCGCCGCGTCCGTTGAGCATCGTCGCGCCCAGCACGAAGTCGCGCACGCTGCCCACCGAGGCCCGCGACGGACCGGCCAGGCCGGAGGCGACCATGCCGCCGACCGTGCCGCGTCCGCCCAGCCGCGGCGGCTCGAAGGCGAGGAACTGGCCCTGTTCTGCCAGCACCGCCTCCAGTTCGGCCAGCGGTGTGCCGGCGCGCACGGTCACGACCAGCTCGGTCGGCTCGTAGGCGCTGATGCCGGCCAGCGGCGTCACGTCCAGCACCTGGGCGTCGGCGCGGGCTGGCGCGGGGCGCCACGCAGCCTTGCTGCCGTGGCCGCGGAGGTCGAGTGGCGTGCGGGTGGCGGCAGCGTCAAGGATCTGCGCGCGCAGGGATTGCAGGGCGTCGTCGTCCATGTCCATCAGAAGCGCTCCAGTTCGGGGAACGGCAGCAGGCCGCGGCTGACGTGCATCTTTCCGTACTCGGCGCAGCGGTGCAGCGTCGGGATCACCTTGCCGGGGTTGAGCAGGCCGGCGGGGTCGAAGGCGGCCTTCAGCGCCAGCATCTGCGCCCGCTCCTCGGGAGAGAACTGCACACACATCGAGTTCAGCTTCTCCACACCGACGCCGTGCTCGCCGGTGACCGTGCCGCCCAGGCGCACGCTGGTCTCAAGGATGTCGGCACCGAACAGCTCGCAGCGGCGGAGCTGGTCGGGATCGTTGGCATCGAACAGGATGAGCGGGTGCAGGTTGCCGTCGCCGGCGTGGAAGACGTTGCTGCAGCCGAGGCCGTATTTCTGCTCCATCGCCTCGATGGCGCGCAGGATCTCGGCCAGGCGCTTGCGCGGGATGGTCGAGTCCATGCACATGTAGTCGGGGCTGATGCGGCCGGAGGCCGGGAAGGCGTTCTTGCGGCCGGACCAGAACTTCAGCCGCTGCGCCTCGTCCCGGCTGACTTCGAGCCGGCTCGCGCCGCAGCGGCGCAGCACCTCGGTCATTCGGCCGATTTCCTCCTCGACCTCTTCCGGCGTGCCGTCGCTCTCGCAGAGCAGGATCGCTGCGGCGTCCAGGTCATAGCCCGCGTGGACATAGTCCTCCACCGCCGCCGTCATGCGCTTGTCCATCATCTCCAGCCCGGCGGGGATGATGCCGGCGGCGATCACCGCGGCCACCGCGTCGCCCGCGGCTTCCACCGTGTCGAAGCTGGCCATGATGCAGCGGGCGAGCTTGGGCTTGGGCACCAGCTTGACCGTGACCTCGGTCGTCACCGCCAGCATCCCCTCGCTGCCGACGACCACGCTCAGCAGGTCCAGCCCCGGCGCGTCGAAGGCCTCGCCGCCGAAGGTCACCGCGTCCCCCTCGGCGGTGTAGCCCTTCACGGCGAGCACGTTGTGCAGCGTCAGGCCGTATTTCAGGCAATGCACGCCGCCCGAGTTCTCCGCCACGTTACCGCCGATGGTGCAGGCGATCTGGCTCGACGGGTCCGGCGCGTAGTAGAGGCCAAACTTCGCCGCCGCCTCGCTGATCGCCAGGTTGCGCACGCCGCATTGCACGACCGCGAGGCCCGCTTCGGCATCCAGGCGCAGGATCTTGTTGAACTTGGCCAGCGACAGCGTGACGCCCTCGCGGTGCGGCATCGCGCCGCCGGACAGGCCGGTGCCAGCGCCTCGGGCGACGACCGGCACGCCCATCGCGTGGCAGATGCGCAGGATGTCGGCGACCTGCGCGTCGGTCTCGGGCAGCGCCACCAGCAGCGGGCGCTCGCGGTAGGCGGTCAGGCCGTCGCACTCGTAGGGCGTGACGTCGGCGCGGCGCGACAGCAGCGCATGCGCCGGCAGCACCGCACGCAGGCGCGCCAGCACGGCGGCCTGGCGGGCGTCGCGGGCGGCCTCGTCCAGGCGGGGTTCGGGGGTCGTGATCGACACGGTTTGTCTCCTCACCCAGGGCGGGTGCAGTGCCGTGGATCCTGCCGGGCCGCGGACCCACCGACGTGAGAGTTGTTGCCCGCCGGCGTGAAGGATTTTCAGGCGATCGGGCCGAGCGCCTGCCGCAGCCAGTCCGCGAACGCCGCGCACTCCCAGCGCTCCATCGCCCCCGGCCGCCAGCACAGGTGGTGGTGCTGCGGCGACGCCACCGCCCGCGGCGACAGGCGCACCAGCCGCCCGCTGTCCAGCCACGCCGCGCCCAGCCGCCGCCGCAGCAGCGTCACGCCGAAGCCGCAGGCCGCCGCGTCCAGCATCAGCCCGACGTCGTTGAACTGCGCCCCCTCGCGTGGCTCCGGCAGGTTCAGCCCGCAGGCGCGGAACCAGGTGCTCCACGGCTCCAGCGGGCTGCGGATCAGGCGCACCCGGGTGATGTCGCCGGCCGTGTCGAAGCCGCCGAGCGGGCCGACCTCGTGCAGATACTGGGGACTGCAGGCCGGGAAGACCTCGTCGCTCAGCAGGCGCACCTGCTCGACATCCGCGTAGGGGCCGGGGCCGTAGCGGATCTCCAGGTCAGCCTCTTCGGACGTGACGTTGGTGAAGGGAATCACCACCTGCAGCACCAGTTCGATCTCCGGCCACGCCTGGCGGAACAAGGCCAGCCGCGGCAGCAGGATCTCGCGCGAGAAGGTCGGCGTCACGGCCACGCGCAAGGGCGTGCTGCGCCGCTCGGCCGCCGCGCCGGGCACCTGCTGCAGCGCCAGCAGGCCTTCGCGCACCCGGGCCAGATAGGCCGCGCCTTCCGGCGTCAGGCTGAAGTCACTGCGGGCGAAGAGTTTCACGCCGAGCTGGGTCTCCAGCTGGCGCAGGCGGTGGCTGACGGCGCTGGGCGTGACGCTGAGTTCATCGGCCGCACGCGTGACGCTGCGCAGCCGGGCCAGCGACTCGAAGGCGGCGAGACAGTGGATCGGCGGGATCCGGCGGATGGCATCGGGATGCATGGCGTGCCATGATCGTCGATTTGTCACACGCTGACACCCCCGGCCTGCCCGGACTGCCGCGAAAGAACCCGCCGATGGACGCCATCACCACCGCCCTGCAACCGATCCTCATCCCAGCGTTCACGCTGTGGGAGGCCCCCTTCACCTGGCTGGAGCTGATCGCCTTCGTGCTCTCCATCGCGATGGTCTTCGCCAACATGCGCGTGATGCCCGTCGCCTGGCCGCTGGCGATCGTGGCCTCGGTGCTCTATTTCGGGCTGTTCTGGAGCGGCAAGCTCTACGGCGATGCCTCGCTGCAGATCTTCTTCGCCGTCGTCGGCGGGTGGGGCTGGTGGCAATGGCTGCGTGGCCGCGACGACGGCGCCCCGCTGGTGGTGCGCCACCTGAGCGCGGCGCAGCGGCTGCCCGTGGTGGCCGCGGGCTTCGTGCTGTGGCCGGCGATCGGCTGGTTCCTGGACACCAACACCGACACCGACGTGCCCTACTGGGACGCCTTCCCAACCGCCTTCAGCCTCGTCGGCCAGTGGCTGCTGGGCCGCAAGTACGTCGAGAACTGGCCGATGTGGATCGTGGTCAACGTCGTCAGCGTCGCGCTGTTCGCCTACAAGGGCTACTACCTGACCGTGCTGCTGTACGCGATCTTCATCGTGCTGTCGGTGGTGGGCTGGAAGGCCTGGCGGACGCAGGTGAGCCACCCCTGATGGCGGCGCGGATCATCGCGCTGGTCGGCGCCGAAAGCACGGGCAAGTCCACCCTGGCCCGGCAACTGGCCGATGCGCTGCGCGTCGACGGGCTGGTCGTGGCGGAGATCGACGAGACCCTGCGCACCTTCTGCGACGCGCGTGGCCGCACGCCCCGACAGGACGAGCAGGCCGCCATCGCCGCCGAGCAGACCCGCCGCATCGCCGCCGCCCGCGACGCCCGGCTGCTGCCGGTCGATGTGGTGGTGGCCGACACGACGGCGATCATGACCGCGGTCTACAGCGAACTCGTGTTCGGCGACCCCACGCTCTACCCGCAGGCGCTGGCCGACCACCGCCAGGCCGACCTCACGCTGCTGATGGCGCTCGACCTGCCCTGGATCGCCGACGGCCTGCAGCGCGACGGGCCGCAGGTGCAGCAACCAGTCGACACGCTGCTGCGCGGGGCACTGCTGGGGGCGGGCATCGGCTTCTCGGTGGTCAGCGGCCGGGGTCCGCAGCGCCTGACCAGCGCCCGCGCGGCGTGGGCCGCTGCGCAGCGGCAGGCGTCTGCACGGTCCGGCGCGCCCGGCGGCTGGCGGCACCACTGCGGTCGCTGCGGCGACCCGTTCTGCGAACAGCATCTTTTTTCACGCTGACCCGGCAGGCGTTCAGGGTCGCCTGAAACAGCCCGCAAGGGCCCATGGCAGCATCGCCGCCGTGACTGCACGCCCTCCTCCACCCGCGATCTCGCCGGGCCCCCTCGCCCACCTCCCCTCGCTCGACGGGTTGCGCGGCATCGCCGTCCTGCTGGTGCTGCTGCACAACTTCGACGTGCTCGATCTGGGGGGCGCCCGTGCGCTCGGCCCGGTGCTGGTCAAGGAGTTCTTCTACATCGGCTGGATCGGCGTGCAGCTGTTCTTCGTGCTCAGCGGCTACCTGATCACGCGTGGCCTGCTGCAGACCCAGGGCCAGCCCGACTACTTCGAGCGTTTTTTCCTCAAGCGGGTGCTGCGGATCTTTCCGCTGTACTACCTGGCGCTGCTGGTGTTCCTGGTGCTGCTGCCGGCCACGGGCTGGGTGGAACAGCGGTCGATGCAGTACAGCCCCCTGTGGCTGTGGGCCTACCTGTCGAACTGGACCACGCCGTTCGAGCCCACGGGCGGCCCGCTGCCGCACTTCTGGTCGCTGGCGGTGGAGGAGCAGTTCTACCTCGTCTGGCCGCTGCTGCTGTGGAAGCTGCGGCTGCGCCACGTCTGGTGGCTGTGCCTGGGACTGACGGCGCTGAGCCCGCTGCTGCGCCTGCTGCTCGTCTGGCAAGGGTTTCCGGACGAGGCGCTCTACGAGTTCACCTTCAGCCGCATGGACGCGCTGACCGCCGGCGCCGCGCTGGCCGCGTGGGACCACGGCCGCGCGCTGCAGGGCGCCACCCGCTGGCGGGCCGGGCACCTGCAGTTGCTCGGCCTGCTGCTGCTCGTGGCGGCGGCGGTGGCCTCGCACGGCTTCCGGCGTGTCGGCGCCCTGCCGCAGGTGCTGGGCTACAGCCTGCTGGCACTGAGCTTCGCCGCGCTCACCGGCTGGGCCGTGCTGACCGACCAGGCGCGCAGCCGCGGCGCCAGCGTCAGCCGCTGGAGCGCCGTGCTGCGCTGGCCGGTGCTGCGGCGCTTCGGGCAGTACAGCTACGCGATCTACGTCTTCCACAAGCCGCTGCAGGACCTCGTCGGCGAGCCGCTGCTGGTGCGCTGGACCGGCCACGCGCACACGGCGGATCTCGGTGTTGCGCTGGGCTATTTCGCGGGCGCCACCACGGTCACCTTCGGCGTGGCCTGGCTGTCCTGGCACCTGTTCGAGCGCCATTTCCTGGCCATGAAAGACCGGCTGTCGGCCCCCCCGGCCCGGCCGACCCACCACGGCCTCCGCGGCACGGTGACGGCCGCGCAGCGCCGCGACTTCAGGGAGCCGAAGGCAGCGGTGCGGGCTGCCCTTCTAGGTAGGCGAGCTCCTCCTCGCTGAAACCGGCCTGCAGCCGCGCCGCGCGGTTGAAGGGCGGACGCAGCCGCGGCGCCTCGTACTGCGCCACCAGCACGCGGTAGTGCGCCACCGGATCGAGCCCCGCCCGTTCGCAGGCCCAGCGGTACCAGTGGTTGCCGATCGCCACATGCCCGACCTCGTCGCGCAGGATGACGTCGAGGATCTCCACCGCGCGCAGGTCGCCCGCCCGGCGCAGCTTGGCCTGGATCAGCGGCGTGGCGTCCAGCCCGCGCGCCTCCAGCGTGCGCGGCACCAGCGCCATGCGGGCCACGAAGTCCCCGCTGGTCTTGCGCGTCATGGTCCACAGGCCGTCGTGGGCCTCGAAGTCGCCGTAGACGTGGCCGAGCGTGGCCAGGTGTTCGGCCACCAGCAGGTGGTGGGTGGATTCCTCGGCGGCGACCCGCAGCCAGTCGAGGTAGTAGGCCGCCGGCAGGCCCGGAAAGCGCCAGACGGCGTCGAGCGCCAGGTTGATCGCGTTGAATTCGATGTGCGCGATCGCGTGCATCAGCGCAGCCCGCCCCTCCAGCGTGAACGGCGAGCGCGGCGGCACCCCGTCCGCCCGCACCAGCACCGGCCGCACGGGACGGCCGGGCAGATCGGCGGGCTCGGCCAGCACGGCGTCGGGGTCGAGCGGCAGGGTCTCCGCCTGCGCCCGGAGTGCCTGCACGGCGTATGCTTTGCGCACCGGATCGGCGATGCACAAGGCCCCAAGGGCCAGTTGTCGTAAGTCCATCCCTACAATTTTCCCCCGGTTTCAGCAAGGAGTGGCGATGGCCATCTATCAGCTCGGCGAACATGCGCCGCAGATCCACCCGACGGCATTCGTCGCCGACAACGCACAGGTCATCGGCCGCGTCCACATGGCCGAGGACACGAGCGTCTGGTTCGGCGTGGTCGTGCGCGGCGACACCGACGACATCCGCATCGGCCGCGGCAGCAACGTGCAGGACAACACCGTGCTGCACACGGACGACGGCATCGAGCTGGTCATCGGCGAGCACGTCACCATCGGCCACCAGTGCATGCTGCACGGCTGCACCATCGGCGACCACACGCTGATCGGCATCGGCGCCATCGTGCTCAACGGCGCGAAGATCGGCCGCCACAGCATCGTCGGCGCAGGGGCCCTCGTCACCGAAGGCAAGGAGTTCCCGGACTACTCGATGATCCTCGGCAGCCCCGCCAAGGTGGTGAAGACCCTCACGCCCGAACAGGCGGCGCAGTTCGCCCAGGGCGCCGCCCACTACGTGGCCAACGCCCGGCGCTACCAGCGCGACCTGCAGCAGGTGACCCGATGAGCAGCAGCGATCTCCAGAACGGCGAACTCCACAAGTTCATCTTCGAGGGCCTGCCGGTGCGCGGCGTGCTGGTGCGGCTGACCGGCGCGTGGACCGACATCCTGGCGCGGCGGGCGCAATCCGGTGGCTATCCGGCGCCGGTGCGGCAACTGCTGGGCGAGATGACCGCCGCCGCTGCGCTGATGCAGGCCGGCATCAAGTTCAACGGCTCGCTGATCCTGCAGATGCAGGGCGACGGGCCGGTGGCGCTGGCCGTGGCCGAGGCGCAGCCCGACCTCTCGCTGCGCGCCACCGCCCAGATCACAGGCGAGATCCCGGAAAACGCCCGGCTCGAAGCGCTGCTGAACCTGGACGGCCGCGGCCGCTGCGCCATCACGCTCGACCCGAAGGACCGCCAGCCCGGCCAGCAGGCCTACCAGGGCGTCGTACCGCTGCACGGCGACCGCGGCGAGCCGCTGCAGAACCTCTCCGAGGTGCTGGAGCACTACATGCTGCAGTCCGAGCAGCTCGACACCCGGCTGGTGCTGGCCGCCGACGACCACGTCGCCGCCGGTCTGCTGATCCAGCGCCTGCCGATCGAGGGCGAAGGCAACCTCGGCGGCCGCAGCAACGAGGACGAGATCGGACTGAACGAAGCCTTCAACCGCATCGCCCACTTCGCCGCCACGCTGACCCAGGAAGAGCTGCTGACGCTGGACACGCCCACCATCCTGCACCGCCTGTTCTGGGAAGAGGAGCTGCGCCTGTTCGAGCCGATGACCCCGCGCTTCGCCTGCACCTGCTCGCGCGAGCGGGTCGGGCGGATGCTGGTCAGCCTGGGCCGCGAGGAAGTCGAGAGCGTGCTGGCCGAGCAGGGGCAGGTGGAGGTGACCTGCGAGTTCTGCGGCCAGCGCCAGACCTTCGATCCGGTCGATGCGGCAGAGCTGTTCCTGTCGGCCGCCGCGCACGCGCCAGGGTCTTCGACAGTGCAGTAAACAGTGACTTTTGTCACACCACACTCCATCGGCGGACCCTGAACAAGACAGTCTGTGCCGCCTGGATGGGGTTCGCCCTTGCTGCCAACGGCAACGTCTCGCCGTGGAGCAAGGGACTACCCATCACTGGAATCTGGCAGAGTGGCCTGACCAGTATTCGCTTGCAGCCTGATGCGCTGCAGCAGACTTTTCCCGCATCTCCATACCAGTGACACCCAAGGGTACCGCCGCGGGTACGGGCTTTGCCTTGCATCTCCTTGCAGGGAAGCCGGGGGCTTCTCATGCACCACCCACATGAGACTGAGGAGACATGCAATGACACTGTTGATCGCACTGACGATCTCGATCGGCCTGCTGGCCGTCGCCGCCACCTGGCTGTTCCTGGGGCCGCTGGCCGCCATGAACATGCAGATCTGGCAGGCGTTCATCGCCTGGGCCTGCTTCTTCAACAACGGCGGCAAGTCGGCGGGCCTGAAAACCACCGTCATCTGCATGAGCTTCGGCGCAGCGGTCGGCATGGCCTCGGTGCTGCTGATCGGGCAGCTCGGCGGCCTGGGTGCGCTGGCGGCGCCGGTGGCCGTGGGCATCGGCGCGGCGGTGATCGTGCTGGCGGCGCATGTGCCGCTGCTGTCGGCGATTCCGGCCAGCGTCTACGGTTTCGCGTCGATCGCCGGCCTGATCCTGCTCAAGGGCACGCCCGCCGCCGAGGCGATCGTGCCGACCATCCTGTCCATCGTCGTCGGCGCGCTGTTCGGCTGGCTGTCGGAGCAGGTGGCCGGCAAGCTGACCAAGTAAGTCAGGCGTTCAGGGCACGGCGCAGGACCCCGGCACAGAGGTCCACCGCCGTGTTCGCCTCGTCGAGCACCCGGCCCATGGTGATGAAGCCGTGGATCTGGCGCTCGAAGCAGAGGTACTGCACCCGGTTGCCGGCCGCGCTCAGGCGGTCGGCGTACTGGCGGCCCTCGTCGCGCAGCGGGTCGAACCCGGCGGTGAGGACCAGCGCCGGCGGCAGGTCCTGCAGGTCCTCGCGCAGCAGCGGCGAGGCGCGCCAGTCGCTCCACTGCCCCGGATCCGGCATGTAGTGGCCGCGGTAGTAGGCGATCGAATCGGCGGTCAGCATGTAGCCCTGGGCGCAGCTGGTGTGCGAGGGCGCCACGGCGCGCATGTCGGTCGCCGGGTAGACCAGCAGCTGGAAGGCGATCGGCAGGTCACCCGCATCGCGCGCCGCCAGCGCCACCACCGCCGCCAGATTGCCGCCCGCGCTGTCGCCGCCGATGGCCAGCCGGGTCACGTCGAGCGCGAGTTCACCCGCGTGCGCATGCACCCAGCGGGTGGCGGCCAGCGTGTCGTCGACCGCGGCCGGAAACCGGTGCTCCGGACCCAGGCGGTAATCGACCGACACCACCGCGCAGCCCGCCCCGTTGGCCAGCTGGCGGCACAGCGTGTCGTGCGTGTCGCGGTCGCCGATGGTCCAGCCCCCGCCGTGGTAGTACACCAGCACCGGCAGCACCGCCTCGGGCGCCACGCCGGCCGGGCGAATCAGGCACAGCGGAATGTCGCCCTGCGGCCCGCTGGCCACCAGTTCCTGCACCAGCGACACCGCGGGTGGATCGGGCTGGGTGAAGAAGCGGCGCTCGCGGAAGAAGCGGCGCGCCTCCTCGGGCGTCAGCAGGTGGGTGGGTGGCACGCCGCGCGCGGCGACGAGGTCCATCAGGGCACGGGCTTGGGGATCGAGCAACATCGTCACCTCGGCGACAGGGTGGAACAGACAGCGGTACTGCGACGGATCAAGTCGCGCAGCAACCCGGGCAAACCGCCGGAATCCGGGTACAAAGGCCCCTTAAACTGGTCAGTCTGCGCCTGCTGAAGGCATTCCCTGATTCTCCGACTTCTCCGACCTCCCCGTTCACGAGGATTCCCATGACGCATTCCCTGACCACCCGACGCTTCCTGAAAACCTCCAGCCTGCTGATCGCCGGTCTGGTGCTGGCCGCCTGCGGCAAGCAGGAAGCGGCCGCGCCGGCCGCCTCGGCCGCCGCGCCTTCCGCTCCCCCGCCGGCCGCTGCCGCCAAGGTCTACGTCGTCGGCACCGACGCGGCCTACGCGCCCTTCGAATCGCAGAACGAGAAGGGCGAGATCGTCGGCTTCGACATCGACGTCGTCTCGGCCGTGGCGAAGAAGGCCGGCATCGAGGTCAAGTTCGTCAACACCCCGTGGGAAGGCATCTTCAACAACCTCGCCCAGGGCGACCGCGACCTGCTGGTCTCGGCGATCACGATCACCGACGAGCGCAAGCAGACGATGGACTTCTCGGCGCCCTACTTCGACGCGCAGCAGCTCATCGCGGTCAAGGCCGATTCGAAGATCGCCAAGTTCGATGACCTGAAGAAGCTCAAGGTCGGCGTGCAGACCGGCACCACCGGCGACGAGGTCGTCAGCAAGCTGATCGGCAAGACCAGCACCGCGGTCAAGCGCTTCGAATCGACGCCGCTGGCGCTGAAGGAACTCGAATCCGGTGGTGTGGACGCGGTCGTCGCCGACAACGGGGTCGTGATCCACTACGTGGCCAACAACACCGGCGCGCAGTTCAAGACCGTGGCCGACGCCTCGTTCACGCCCGAGCAGTACGGCCTGGCCGTCAAGAAGGGCAATGCCGAGCTGCTGGAGAAGATCAACAAGGGCCTGGCCGACATCAAGGCCGACGGCACCTACGACAAGATCTACACCCAGTACTTCGGCGCTGCACCGGCTGCCGCGGTCAAGTAAGCAGCGGCACGCCCCAGACCTGCCGCCAGACCTCGAACTCGGCGGCAGGCATCGGGCGGGCGAACAGGAAGCCCTGCCCCTGGTCACAGCCGAGGGCCTCCAGCAAGCCGCGCTGGTCTTCGGTCTCCACCCCCTCGGCGACCACCTTCAGCCCCAGGCCGTGGGCCAGCGCGATGATGGTCCCGGCGATGCTCAGGTCCCGGCCGTCACGCTCGATGCTGTTGACGAAGCTGCGGTCGATCTTGAGCACGTCCACCGGCAGGTGCCGGAGGTAGGACAGGCTCGAATAGCCGGTGCCGAAGTCATCGATCGCCAGCGTCACGCCAGCCCGGCGCAGTTCGCCGAGCAGCGCACCCGGCTCGCCACCGGCCTCCATCAGGGTCGACTCGGTGATCTCCAGCTCCAGCACGTTGGGAGGCAGGCCATGCTCCGCGCGCAGGCGGCGCAGCAGCGGCGGCAGACCCGGATGGCTGAAATGCCGCGCGCCCAGGTTGACCGCCACCGGCAACCAGCCCAGTCCCTGCGCGTGCCAGCGGGCGATCTGTGCGGCCACCGCGTGCAGCATCCACTCGCCGATCACCACGATCAGGTCGCTCTGCTCGGCCGCCGGGATGAAGCGGACCGGCTGGATCCAGCCCTGGTCCGGGTGTTTCCAGCGCACCAGCGCCTCGGCGCCGATCAGCGCGCGGGTCTGCAGGTCGAGCTTGGGCTGGTACCAGGCCCGAAGCTCGCCGGCGGCCACGCCACGCCGCAGGGCCGACACCAGGATCAGCCGCTCCAGCGAAGCCTGGTTCATCTGTGGATCGTAGAAGCGCCAGGTGTTGCGGCCGTCGTCCTTGGCGCCGTTGAGAGCACTCTCGGCGTTGCGCAGCAACACGTCGCTGGCCTGGCCGTCCCCCGGAAACAGGCTGATGCCGGCCGACACGGTCACCGTCAGTTCATGGCCCTGGATCGACAGCGGTGCCGACAGCGCGGCCAGCAGGTCACGCACCCGCGCCACGCAGTGGTCCCGCCCGGTGCGCTCCAGCAGCACGACGAACTCGTCCCCCCCCAGGCGCCCGACGAACAGGCCCTGGTGGATCAGCGGCCGCAGACGGGCCGCCGTCTCGATCAGCACGGCGTCGCCGGCCGCATGGCCCATCGAGTCGTTGATGGACTTGAATCCGTCCAGCCCGAGCACCAGTACAGCCACCAGGATGTTGGGCGCCAGGGGGGACGGCCGGGCCGAGATGGCCTGCTGCAGCCGTGCGCCGATGGCCTGCCGGTTGGGCAGGTCGGTCAGCGCGTCGTGGCTGCTGAGGTAGTCGGTGCGCTCCTCGGCCTGGCGCAACCGCGACAGATCCGCGCCGATGCCGACGTAGTGGGTGATGTCGCCATCGGCATCGCGCAGTGCCGTGACGGTCTGCAGCAGCGGATAGACGCGGCCATCCTTGGCGCGGTTCCAGAACTCGCCCTGGAAGCTGTCCTCCTCGCGCAGGGCCCTCCACATGCGGACATAGAACGCGGGGGTCAGGCGGCCGGCGTCCAGCATGCCCGGGTTGCGGCCCATCACCTCGTGGGCCTCGTAGCCGCTGGTGCGCGTGTAGGCGGCGTTGATGGCGACGATGCGGTTCTGGGCATCGGTGACGACGATGGACTCGCTCGCCGAGTCGAAGATGCGGGCGGACAGGCGCATGTGCTCTTCCTCCCGCTTGCGCTCGCTGATGTCGCGCACGATGCCGTTGATCTCGACCGTGCGCCCGTGGTCGTTGCGGACCATCTCGGCGTTGAGCTGCAGCCAGCGCTCGGGTGGACCGACGTTCAGCCGGACCTCGATGTCCAGTGCACCGCTGGCCAGCGCAGACCGCCAGTGGCGGCGCAGACGGGCCTGGTCGCGCGGGGCGAACAGGGCCACCGCGCTCTCGAAATCCAGCGCCGAGCCCGGCGCGATGCCGAACATCTCGCAGGCCTTCTCGCAGGGCAGCATGCAGTCCATCGCCGCGTCCGCCCACCAGCTGCCCAGGCCGGCCGCCCGCTGCGCGCTGCGCAGGCGCGCCTCGCTGCGGCTCAGCAGCTCGGCCGCCGTGCGGCGCTCGAACCAGCGCGCCAGCTCCCGCGCCAGTGCCAGCAGCAGCCCTGGATCGGGGAGCGCATCGCAGGCCAGCCCGGACCCGGGATCGATGCAGGCCAGATCGATGCAGCCGAGGTCCGTGCCGTCCAGCATGATCCGCTGCGACAGGCGCCAGCCGGTGGAGGGCGCCTCGTCTCCCGCACGGCAGCCACCCAGTGTCACGCCGACCAGCACGGTGTCCGGATGCGCGTAGGCCATCGGCAGACAGACCACCACGACCTGCGCCGCCTGGGCCCAGCTCAGCGAGAAGTCCCCCAGCGAGGCACTCACCTCGAACAGGCAGCGGGTCTCGCGCAGCCGTGCGTCCAGCTGGCGGGAGCGTTCTTCCAGCGCAGCAGCCAGGGCATCCCGGTCGGCCGCGCGGTCCTGCGCGCCGGTGGAACGGGTGAAAGTACCTGCTGGCATCGGCGCTGATTCTCCTGGTGTCGATCAATCCATTCTGCAGTGGCCGAGGGCGTTTTCAACGGTCGATGTGAGGGCCTGCCCCGATGCCCCGCGTAAACTCGCACGGCACGATGCAGGAATCCCTGGATTCGACACAGTCAACAAGATCGACCTACACCATGATGGATTTGCGCTGGGACATTCTGGCCGGCTACGGGCCCCTCTTCGCCGAAGGCGTGATCACCACCATCGAGCTGACGCTGGTGGCCATCATTGCAGGCTTGGCGCTGGGCATCGCCTTCGGGCTGATCAGCAGTTCGGTCAATGCGCCACCGCCGCGCTCGCTGGCCTGGGCCTGGGCCCTGAAGGTGCTGCGGGGCATCACCACGGCTTACGTGACCTTCTTCCGCGGCACCCCGCTGTTCGTGCAGATCCTGCTGGTGCACTTCGCGCTGATGCCCGCGCTGATCCACCCCGACAGCGGCTGGCTGCTCAGCGGAGACGCCGCACGCACACTCCGCCAGGAGCATGGCGCCTTCTTCTCTGGCTGCCTGGCACTGAGCCTGAACGCCGGGGCCTACATTTCGGAGATCTTCCGCGCCGGCATCCAGAGCATCCACCTCGGCCAGACGCAGGCCGGCTACTCGCTGGGCCTGACCCACGCGCAGAGCATGCGCTACGTCATCCTGCCCCAGGCCTTCCGGCGCATGGTGCCGGCGCTGGTCAACGAGGGCATCACGCTCATCAAGGATTCCTCGCTGGTCTCGGCCATCGGTCTGGCCGAACTCGCGCTGGCGGCCCGCACGGTGGCCGGGGCGTATTCCCGCTACGGGGAACCCTATCTGGCCATCTCGGCCATCTATCTGGTGCTGACGCTGGTGCTGTCGACACTCGCCAAGCGCCTGGAAACGCCGGCCTACCAGCGGGGCCGCTGACCCCTGTGGTGCATCACGCACAGGCCCGAGGCACAGGCTGCACAGACCTTGTGCCTTGTTGCGTGCAGCCAACATCTTGATGACAGAGCACGACTGGCAGCAGGGTTGAATCAGGGTTTTCGCCGAACTTAGCTCCTAGAATGAAATGGAACCGGCGCCATTCGTGACAAGCCGTGGACCCCGAAATTCAATCTTCTCTAGGACGATACACATGATCAAGCGCACCATCGCACTCGCCGTGCTGGCTACCCTGGCCTCTGGCGCTGCCTTTGCCCAAAGCTCCGTGACGCTGTATGGCCGTCTGAACGTGACCGCCGAGCGCGAAAAGGTCGGATCCGCCAAGGCCGTCTACGCTCTCGAGAACAACAGCTCGCGTCTCGGCCTGAAGGGCGAGGAAGACCTGGGTGGCGGCCTGAAGGCCGGCTTCATCCTGGAACACGGCTTCGACCCGACGACTGGCACGGCTGCTGCCAGCTTCTGGGGCCGCCAGTCCGAAGCCTACCTGTCGAGCAAGTTCGGCATGGTCCGCATCGGCAACTTCGGCAGCGAAGCCCAACTCGCCACCGGCGACTGGGTCAGCATGCACAACCATGACACCGGCACCTCCGCCGACCGTCTGTACGCCTACTTCGGCAGCGACGTGAACAAGGTCGCCTACCGCGCCCCGGCATTCGTCAAGAACCTGGTCCTGGAAGCTTCGACCGCCGAAGGTTCGGCCACGACCAAGCGCACGTACGACCTGGCTGCCAACTACGAGCTGGGTGCTCTGAAGCTGGGTGCTGGCTACAACAAGCAAGACACCAAGAAGCAGGTCGCCCTGCGCGCCACGTACGACATCGGCGCCTTCACGGTGGGCACCTATGTGCAGCGCGACACCAATGGCATCGCCGCAGGCAGCCGCAACAACCTGCGTCTGGCCGGCATGTACACGATGGGCGCGTCGGAGTTCCACGCCAACGTCGGCGTCGCTGGCAAGATCGGCGGCGTGGACGGTACCAAGGCCACCCAAGCCACGGTTGGATACAACTACAACCTGAGCAAGCGCACCAAGGCTTACACCTACTACACGCGCTTCAACGACGGTGCCGCTGCAGTCTACGGCGGCGACTTCAGCTCGCTGGCCGTCGGCGTTCGCCACAACTTCTGATCGGCCTGCGCCGACAGCCCCCACGCGGGGGCGCATGAAAAAGCCGGTCGACGACCGGCTTTTTTTCGTCCAGCGCCACCTGCCAGAGTCAGTCCAGGGCGAGCTTCTGGACCTCGACCACCTTCTTGTAGACCTCGAACTCGGCCTTGATCTGCGCAGCGAACTGCTCGGGCGTGTTGGCCACGATCACCGAGCCGGTCTCCTCGATGCGCTTCTTCACGGCCGGCTCCTCCAGCGTCTTGCGCACGGCCGCACCCAGCTTGTCCACGACGTCGCGTGGCGTGCCCTTGGGGGCAACGAAACCGTAGAACGCCATGCGGTTGACCGGCTCCAGCCCGATTTCCTTGAAGGTCGGCACATTCGGCAGCACGGCCAGTCGCTGGGGCGCCGCCACCACGATGGGGATCAGGCGCCCATCCTTGATGAATGGCAGCGCCGACGGCAGATTGTCGAAGATCACCGGCACCTGTCCGGCCACCGTGTCGTTGAGCGCCGGGCCGGCCCCACGGTAGGGTATGTGGGTGATGAACACGCCCGACAGGCTCTTGTACAGCTCCATCTGCAGGTGGCCGATGCCACCGGTGCCGGAGGTCGCGTAGCTGTAGCGGCCCGGGCTCTTCTTCAGGACCTCCAGGAAGGTCTTGTAGTCGCGCGCCGGAAAGCTCGGGTGCACGGCGATCACGTTGGGCGTGGCGGCGATGTTGATGACCGGCACGAAGTCGGTCAGCGGGTTGTACGGCGTCTTCGGATTGATGGCCGGATTCGCCGCCACCGTGGACACCGTGGCCATGCCCAGCGTGTAGCCGTCGGGGACGGACTTGGCGAGTTCGTTGGCGCCGATGATGCCGCCGCCGCCCGCCTTGTTCTCGACGAGCATCGTCTGGCCCAGCGCCGGGGTGATCCTCTCGCCCATGATGCGGGCGATGATGTCGGTGGTTCCGCCGGGGGCAAACGGCACGATCACCTTGACCGGCTTGTTCGGAAACCCCTGTGCCTGCACAGCAAGCGGGGCGATCAGCACCGCCGCCGCAGCGGTGGCAAGTATCTGGCGTCTGTTCATCATCCGGGGGGCTCCTGTGGATCTTTGGACATTCGAGTGCGCACGATCCCGGCGATTCTGACGCCAGAGTCCCCCGGTCTGTTGTGGATGGTGCGTAGGGGAAAACCAGACAGCTGCGCTAGGCTGGCGCGATGCTCTCCATCGCCCTGCTGCTGCTCCCCGATTTCCTGCTGATCGTCGCGGGCTTCAGCCTGTGCCGCTGGACGGCGCTCGACCGGCCGGTCTGGGCCGGTGTCGAGCGGCTGGTGTACTGGCTGCTGTTCCCGGTGCTGCTGTTCACCTCGATCGTGCGCAGCCCGCTGCAGCCGGCGGCCACCCTCGGGCTGGCGGCCGGGGGCGTGCTCACGGTCGGCACCGGCATCGTGCTGGCGACGCTGCTGCGCTCGGTGCCGGGGGTCGATGCGCACCGGCAGGCCTCGGGCGCGCAGGTGGCGTTCCGCTTCAACTCGTACGTCGCGCTCGCGCTGGCGGAGCGGCTGGGCGGCAGTGCCTCGGTCGCCTGGGTGGCGCTGCTGATCGCGCTGTGCGTGCCGCTGTGCAACATCGGTGCGGTGTGGAGCCTGGCCCGCCACGGCGGCCACAGCACCGGGCGCGAGCTGCTGCGCAACCCGCTGATCCTGGCGACCGTGGCCGGGCTGCTCGGCAATCTGGCGGGACTGAAGCTGCCGCAGGTGGTCGACATCACCTTCGGGCGCATCGGCGGTGCCGCGCTGCCGCTCGGGCTGATGGCCGTCGGCGCGGGACTGCAGTTCGGCGGGCTGCGGGAAGCCAAGGGGCTGGCGGTGGCGTTGCTGGCGATCCGGCATGCGGTGCTGCCGGTGGTCGGGCTGCTGCTGGGGGTGGCGCTGGCCTTGCCGCTCGGGCAGGCGCAGATCCTCGTCGCCTTCGCCGCGATGCCCACCGCGTCCAGCTGCTACGTGCTGGCCGCGCGCATGGGCGGGGACGGCGTCTACGTGGCCGGGCTGGTGACGGCGTCCACGCTGCTGGGCATGGTCAGCGTGCCGGTGGCGCTGACGCTGTTCTCGCGGCTGCACGGCGGCTGAGCCAGCGCCCAGTCGATGTGCTCGGCCAGCAAGGCGCTGGCGCCGGGTCGCTGCGCCGCCAGCGCGTCGGCGATGGCCGGATCCCCCGTCTCGCGCCACGCATTGCCCAGCGCCACCGCCACATTGCGCTGCCAGCGGGCGTGGCCGATGCGGCGGATCGGGCTGCCCTCGGTGCGCGCCAGGAAGGTCGCCTCGTCCCAGGCCCACAGCGCCAGCAGCATCGGTGCACGCAGCGGTTCGCGGGCGTCGAAGTCGGGCAGCGTGCTGCGCTGGGCGAACTTGTTCCACGGGCACACCCGCTGGCAGTCGTCGCAGCCATAGACCCGGTTGCCGATGGCAGTGCGGAACTCGACCGGGATCGGCCCGTCGTGCTCGATCGTCAGGTAGCTGATGCAACGCCGCGCGTCCACCCGGTAGGGCGCGACGATCGCCGCGGTCGGGCAGGCGTCGAGGCAGGCGCTGCACTGGCCGCAGTGCGCCTCGGCCGGCGGTGTCACGGGCAGCGGCACGTCGATGAACAGCTCGCCCAAGAAGAACATCGACCCCGCCGAGCGGTCCAGCAGCAGCGTGTGCTTGCCGCGCCAGCCAAGGCCGCTGCGGCCGGCGAGTTCAACCTCCAGCACCGGCGCCGAGTCGCAGAAGACCCGGTGGCCGAAGGGGCCGATCTCGGCGGCGATGCGCTCCGCCAGCCGCTGCAGGCGGGCGCGCAGCACCTTGTGGTAATCGCGGCCCCGGGCATAGACCGACACCACCGCCTCGCCGGGCTGCGCGGCGCGGGCGGCTTCCTGCGCCCGCCAGTCGGCCGGGGTGTCGCGCGGCAGGTAATCCATGCGCGCAGTGATGACGCGCACGGTGCCCGGGACCAGCTCGGCCGGCCGCGCCCGCTTCAGGCCATGCACGGCCATGTAGCCCATGCTGCCGTGGAAACCAGCCGACAGCCAGGCCACAAGACCCGGCTCGGCGGTTGCAAGATGTACATCGGCCACGCCGATCTGTGAGAATCCCAGCTCGACAGCCCAGGTCCGTACCAGCCCGGCGAGCCGTTCAGGATCGGGCGCCACCGGCACGGGAGAGGGCGAACCCGACGCATTACTGAGGTCGTTCATCCGGTGATTCTAGAAACCCGCCAGCAGCACTGGTCCGACGAAGCCGCCTGCGAGGCCACCGCCCTTGCCCTGGCCCGCCATCCGGCGCTGCGCCGCGCCTGCATCGAACTGCACGGCCCCCTCGGCGCCGGCAAGACCACCTTTGCCCGCCACCTGCTGCGTGCGCTCGGCGTGACCGGGCGCATCAAGAGCCCGAGCTACGCCATCGTCGAGCCGCACGAGGTGCCCGCGACCGCCGAAACCGACAAACTGGACATCTGGCACTTCGATTTCTACCGATTCGGCGATCCCCGGGAGTGGGAGGATGCCGGCTTTCGCGACCTGTTCGCCAGTCCCGGCCTGAAACTGGTCGAGTGGCCCGAAAAGGCCAGCGGCCTGCTGCCCGTGCCGGACCTCTCGCTGTCGCTGCGGCCAGAAGGCGACGACAGCCGGACGGCACAGTGGCAAGCCTGCACGCCGCTGGGCGCGGCGCTGCTGAACGAGACCCTGCCATGAACCATGCCCATCCAGACCCTGCCCACGCCACAGATGTTCCGCACGCGGTGAGCCGCCGCGGCTGGTTCCGCCAGGCCGGTGCGCTCGTGCTCGTGCTCGGTGCGGGCGACCTGGTGCACGGCGCCACGCTGGTGGCGGTGCGGGTCTGGCCAGCGGCCGACTACACGCGGGTGACGCTCGAATCCGACACCGCGCTCGAAGCCCGCCACTTCGTCACCGAGGGCCCGGCGCGGCTGGTGATCGACATCGACGGCCTCGAACTCAGCCCGCAGCTGCGCGAACTGGTCGCCAAGATCGGCACCAACGACCCGCACATCGCCGGCGTGCGTCTGGGTCAAAGCCAGCCCCGGCAGGTCCGCATGGTGTTCGACCTCAAGCGCTCCAGCACGCCGCAGGTCTTCACGCTCTCGCCGATCGCCCCCTACCGCTACCGGCTGGTGTTCGACCTCTACCCCGCGCAGGCACCCGATCCGCTGCTGGCGCTGGTGAAGGAGCGCGAAGCGGCGCCCGCACCGCTGCCCGCCCCCCCCGCACCCGCGACCACCACGGCCGACGCCTCGGCGCGCGCCGCATCGGAGGTCGATGACGCGCTCGGCGAATTCATCGGCCGCGTCGATCGCCCGGTCACGCCCGCGCTGCCCCAGCCCCCGGCGCCGCCCGCCGTGGCGCTGAAACCGGAGGCCGGCAGCAGCACGGCCACCAGCGTGCCCGCTGCACCGACCACCCCGCCCCCACCGCGGGTCGCCACTGCACCGGCTGCGGCCGAAGGTGCGCCCGCCGTCCCGCCGGGCCGCGGCGGCATCAACCGGCTGGTCATCGTCGCCATCGATCCGGGCCACGGTGGCGAGGATCCCGGGGCGATCGGCCCGACCGGCCTGCGCGAGAAGGATGTCGTGCTGCAGATCGCCAGGCAGCTGCAGGAGCGCATCAACGCCCGCCCCGGCATGCGCGCCATGCTGACCCGCGATGCCGATTTCTTCGTGCCGCTGCAGGAGCGCGTCAACAAGGCCCGCCGTGTGCAGGCCGACCTGTTCCTGTCGATCCACGCCGACGCCTTCATCACGCCGCAGGCGCGCGGTGCCTCGGTGTTCGCGCTGTCGGACTCGGGCGCGACCAGCACGGCGGCCCGCTGGATGGCCAAGCGCGAGAACGCTTCGGATGCCATCGGCGGCATCAACGTCGCCAGCAAGGACACCCACGTGCTGCGCGCCCTGCTCGACATGAGCACCACCGCGCAGATCAAGGACAGCCTGCGCGTCGGCCGCGAGGTGCTCGGCAACATCGGACAGGTCGGCAAGCTGCACAAGGGGCAGGTCGAACAGGCCGGCTTCGCGGTGCTCAAGGCACCCGACATTCCCTCGATCCTGGTCGAGACCGCGTTCATCTCCAACCCCGAGGAAGAGGCCAAGCTGCGCGACGAGAACTACCAGGCGCAGCTCGTCAAGGCCGTCTACACCGGCATCGTGCGCTACTTCTCCCGCAACCCGCCCCTGGCCCGCGAGCGTCTGCTGTGAAACTGAATCCTGTCCTGGCGGCGCTGCTGCTGAGCACCGCGGCGCTCTCTGCCGCGGCACAGTCCGTGCCATCGGGCACTGCGCTGCCCGCCGCTGCCACGTGTCCGACCGGCTTGCCCGAGGGCGCACGCTGCCTGAACGGCCGCGACTACCTCGGCGCCTGGTACTGGATCGCGGTGCCGAAGGACTGGACACCGGAGACGGGCGTGCTGGTGGTGCACGCCCACGGCGGCCCCGCGCTCGGCGAGCCGACGCTGGCCCGCGCCACCGCCGATCTGCAGCGCTGGAGCGTGATGGTGCGCGCCGGGCATGCCTGGGCGGGATCAAGCTTCCGGCAAGGGGGCGTCGAAGTGCTGGCTGCGGGCGAGGACACCGAGCGGCTGCGCCAGATCGCCGTGGCGGCGCTCGGCCAGCCACGCCGCACCCTGCTGCACGGGCAAAGCTGGGGCGCCAGCGTCGCGGCGCGCATGGCAGAGCGCTACGTCACCCCCGACATCGACCCGCGCCGCACCACACCCGGACCGCAACCCTATGACGGCGTGCTGCTGACCAGCGGCGTGCTGGCCGGAGGCACCCGGTCCTACGACGTGCGGCTCGACCTGCGCGTGGTCTACCAGGCGCTGTGCAACAACCACCCGAAGCCCGACGAGAGTGCCTATCCGCTGTGGATGGGCCTGCCGCCGGAGACGAAGCTGACCCGGGTCGAACTGGCCGAGCGGGTCGATGCCTGCCTCGGCGTGCAGCGCAAGCCCACCGAGCGCAGCGCCGCCCAGCAGCAGCGCCTGACCACCCTCACCCGGGTGGTGAAGCTCCCCGAACAGGAGGTCCTCCCGCACCTGCAATGGGCCACCTGGCACTTCCAGGACATCACGCTGCGCAAGCTCAAGGGCCGCAACCCGTTCGGCAACGAGGGCGTGCAGTACGCCGGTTCGCCAGACGACGCGGCGCTGAACCGCGACGTGCTGCGCTACCGCGCCGATCCCGCCGCACTGGCCGAACTCGCCCGCGACACCGACCCGACCGGCCGCCTGCTGCTGCCCACGCTGACGCTGCACGGCATCGACGACATGACCGCCTTCGTCGAGCTGGAGTCCCACTTCCGCGACAACGTCACCGAGTCCGGCGCGGCGGACCGGCTGGTGCAGGTCTACACCGCCGACCACGCACACAGCTACAGCAGCGATGCGCACTACGTGAGCGCGGTCGGCGCGCTGCTGGACTGGGTGGACAAGGGGGACAAGCCCGAAGCCGCGTCGCTGGAACAGCGCTGCAAGGCGCTTGCGGCTGTGTGGCAGCCGGCTGGCGGCTGCCGCATCCGCGCCGATTACCAGCCGGCCCCGCTCGGCAGCCGAGTGCCGACCCGGCGCCGGGCCGAGACCGCCACCCCGGGCGTCAGGCGACCCTGACGTCGCTGCGCCGGGCCTTCCAGGCACCGAAGACCGCGATCAGGCCGGGGATGAGGATCATCGCCCAGATGATCTTGCTCAGATTGGCCTGTACCCAGGGCACGTTGCCGAACAGGTAGCCGGCCAGCGTCAGCCCGACCACCCAGAGCACGGCCCCGACGGCGTTGAACATCAGGAACTTCGGCCGCGTCATCTCGGCCACACCCGCCACGAAGGGCGCGAACGTGCGGATGAAGGGCATGAAGCGCGCGATGATGATCGTCACGCCCCCGTGGCGTTCGTAGAACTCGTGCGCCTGGTTGAAGGCCTGCTTGTTGAACCAGCGGGAGTTTTCCCACTGGAAGACCCTGGGGCCGAAATAGCGCCCGATGGTGTAGTTCGTCTGGTCCCCCAGCACGGCGGCCAGCAGCAGCAGCCCCATCGCCAGTGGCAGGTTCATCAGCCCGGCACCGCACATCGCACCAACCACGAACAGCAGCGAATCCCCCGGAAGGAAGGGCATCACCACCAGACCGGTCTCGACAAAGATGATGGCGAACAGGAGGGCATAGACCCACAGCCCGTAGCGCGCGATGAACTCGGCCAGGTGCTTGTCCACATGGAGGATGAAATCGAGGAGGAAAGGCAGAAGATCCATGGCGCGCGAGATTAACACCGCCCCATGGCAGCAGATTGCGCAATTCCACACGCCATCCCGCTGCACCCGGTCCGGTGTCATGACAAGTGAAATTCCGGTAGGCACACTCGGTGCCGTCCATTCCGGGGATTGACACGCGATCCCCGCTCCACCTCCTCCCCTCCCCTTTCCTCTATCCATGCTACGGAGAAGCTTCGTCCTGACGAGCGCCGGCGCCGCGCTGGCGTGGTCTGCCGGCTCGGTCCGTGCCGCGTCTGATCTGGTGCTCGGGCAGTCCGCGCCACTCACGGGTCCGCTGTCGCCGCCGGTCCTGGCCTTCAACGCCGGGGCACAGCTGGCCTTCGACACGCTCAACGCCCGCGGCGGCGTCGCCGGCCGGCGCCTGCGCTGGATCACCGCCGATGACCGGGGCGACCCCGCGCTGGCCCAGGCCATCTGCGACAAGCTGATCACCGAGCAGAACGCCACCGCCCTCTTCGGCTGCGCCGGCAGCATGAGCCTGGCCGCCATCGAGCCGCTGCTGCGCCAGCACGGCATCCCCGCGCTGGGCGGACTCTGGGTGGCCGATTCGGTGCGGGCGCAGTGCCAGGGGGCCGCCTATTTCGTGCGCGCCAGCCATGCCCAGGAAGCTGCTGCACTCGCGCTGCACCTGGCCACCGTCGGCCTGCAGCGCATCGGCGTGGTGCACCTGGCCACCCCGTTTGGCGAGGAAGGCCTGAAGCTGATCGCCGACGCCCTCGCCACCCAAGGCCTGGCGCTGGCCGGCACCGCCGCCGTCACCCCCGATGGCGCCACCGCGCAGGAAGCCGCCCGCAAGCTGCTCGCGCTGGCCCCGCAGGCCATCGTGATGTTCATCAACGGCTCGCAGGCCGCCACCGTGATGGCCACCGCCGCCAACCTGCGCCGCCACCCGGCGTTCTACGGGCTGTCGATCGTCTCGGACGAGGACGCCATCCGCCGCATCGGCGCGCAGGCGCGCGGGCTGGCGATTTCCCAAGTGGTGCCCTACCCCTGGAGCGAGAGCGACCGGCAGATCGCCGACTACCGCGCCCTGGCCACCGCCGCCAAGGTGCCCGTCGGCTATGCGAGCCTGGAAGGCTGGCTCAATGCACAGGTGCTCATCGAGGCACTGCAGCGCTGCCGTGGCGACTTCACTCGCAGCCGGCTGCACGCCACGCTGAAGGTGCTGCAGTGGTACGTCGCGGGCATGACCGTGAACTTCAGCCGCCAGGAGCTGAGCGGCTCGCGCTTCGTCGAGCTGGTGCAATTGACCGAGACCGGCCGCTACCTGCACTGAGCCGCCCTTTCACCGCACTGCCCCATGCCCGGGCCGGGTTCCTACAATCCGCCCCATGTCGATCCTTCCTCCCCCGCGCCGCCCCATCCGTGAACTGCCCGACGAGCTGATCAGCCAGATCGCGGCCGGCGAGGTGGTCGAGCGTCCCGCCTCGGTCGTGCGCGAACTGCTGGACAACGCGCTGGACGCCGGCGCCGCGCAGATCACCGTGCGCCTGAGCGCGGGCGGCGTGCGCGCCATCGTGGTCGAGGACGACGGCGCGGGCATCCCCGAGGACGAACTGCCGCTGGCCCTGCGCCGCCACGCCACCAGCAAGATCGGCTCGCTCGGCGACCTGGAGCAGGTCGCCACCATGGGCTTTCGCGGCGAGGCGCTGGCCGCCATCGGCTCGGTGGCCGAGCTGTCGATCACCAGCCGCACCGCCGAGTGCGCACACGCCCGGCGCATCGACGCCCGCACCGGCGAGATGGCCCCGGCGGCCCGCGCCACCGGCACCACGGTCGAGGTGCGCGAGCTGTTCTTCTCCACCCCGGCGCGGCGCAAGTTCCTCAAGACCGACGCGACCGAGCTGGGCCACTGCCTCGAAGCCGTGCGGCGCCACGCGCTGGTGCATCCGGACGTCGGATTCGCGGTCTGGCACGAGGGCAAGCTGGTCGAGCAGCTGCGTGCCGCCACAGCCGAACAGCGTGTGCGCGACGTGCTGGGGGCGGATTTCATCGCTGCGAGCCGGCCGGTCGAGGTGCAGGTGGGGCCGCTGCTGATCAGCGGCCGGGTCGGGTTGCCCGAGGCGGCGCGGGCGCGGGCAGATCTGCAGTACGCCTACGTCAACGGCCGCCATGTGCGCGACCGGCTGATCGGGCATGGCGTGCGCGCGGCCTACGAGGACGTGCTGCATGGTTCGCGGCAGCCGAGCTATGTGCTGCGCATCGACATCGCACCGGACCGGGTCGACGTGAACGTGCACCCGACCAAGATCGAGGTGCGCTTCCGCGATTCGCGCGAGGTGCACCAGGCGGTGCGGCGGGCGGTGGAGCAGGCGCTGGCGCCATCGCGCACGGCGGATGCGCCCGGCGACGAGACCGGCGATCCGCTCGCCGACCCCATGCGCTCCTCGCCGCAGACCGTGGACGCGCCGCCCTCCCCGATGCCGGCCTGGCGCCCGCCGCCGCAGATCCAGGGCACGCTGGTGCTGCAGCACGCCGCCGCCCTGCACGCCCGCGAGATGCCGCCCGACTGGCCGCGCAGCCCGAGCGCTGCGCCGGTGGTACACGCCGCACCGGCGCCGTCGCCGGCATCTGCGCCAACCGAGGAATGGCCGCTCGGCCGCGCGCTGGCGCAACTCGGCGGCCTCTACGTGCTGGCCGAGAACCGCCACGGCCTGGTGATCGTGGACATGCACGCCGCGCACGAGCGCATCGTCTACGAACAGCTCAAGGCGCGGCTCGGCGATGGCCCGGGCGAGCGCACGATCGACAGCCAGCCGCTGCTGATCCCGGCCACCTTCTCCGCCACGCCGAACGAAGTCGCCGCGGCCGAATCGCATGCCGCCACGCTGGCGCGGCTCGGGCTGGATGTGGCCCCCCTGTCGCCGGGGGTGCTGGCCGTGCGCGCCGTGCCCGCGGCGCTGCGGGATGCGGATGCAGTCGCGCTGGCGCGATCGGTGCTGGCCGAGTTGTCGGAGCACGAGGCCAGTGCGCTGGTGCAGCGGGCCCACGACGAGATCCTGTCCACCATGGCCTGCCACGGCGCCGTGCGCGCCAACCGGCGGCTCACGCTGGAGGAGATGAACGCCCTGCTGCGCGACATGGAACGCACCGAGCGCGCCGACCTGTGCAACCACGGCCGCCCGACCTGGCGCCAGGTCACGATCCGGGAACTCGACACGCTGTTCCTCCGCGGCCGCTGAACGGAGCCGCGTCGCCCAGGTTCAGAGATCGGCGACGGAGCGGACTTCGTCCAGGCTGGTCAGCCCCGCCAGCATCTTCTCCACGGCGTCCTGCCGCAGCGTGCGCATGCCGTCCACCAGCCCCTGGCGCTGGATGTTCCAGGCCGGCGCGCCCGCGCGGATCAGCCGGCGCAGTTCCCGGTTGATCACCAGCAGTTCGTGCACCGCCACCCGGCCGCGGTACCCCGAGTCGCGGCAGCGCTCGCAGCCGGCGCTCTGGTAGCGGCGCAGGCGGCCGTCGCGGCCGTAGCGCTCCAGCCAGCTCGCGCGCAGCTGCTCGCGTTCGACGTCGGCGGCTTCCACTGCGGCGCCGTGGAAGTAGCCCTCGATCCACTCGTCGATTTCCGGCTCCTTGGCCGAACGGCTCATGCGGCAGGCGCTGCACAGGCGGCGCAGCAGGCGCTGGGCATGCACGCCGAGCAGCGCGTCGCCCAGGTTCCATGGCTCCACGCCCATGTCCAGCAGGCGCTGGATCGCCTCGGACGCCGTGCGCCCCGGCATCGACGCCAGCACCAGCCGGCCCGACACCGCCGCTTCGGTGGCCAGCCGCGCGGTGGCGGCGTCGCGGATCGTGTCGATCAGGATGATGTCGGCGTCCGCGGACATCACCGCCCGCAGCGCCTGCTCGTGCGTGTGGCCGTTGCGCGGGTTGACCTCGATCTGGCGCACACCGGGCAGGCCCATCTCGATGCGCTCCTCAATGGAGACGATCTTGCGGTCCGGCTGGTTCACCAGCGCCAGCTCGGCGAACAGGGTCGTGGTGCGCCCGGAGCGGGCCGGACCGACCGTGAGCAGCATCCCCGACGGACGCTTGAGCATGGCGCCGATGCGCTCCTGGTCCTGCGTCGTGAGACCCAGGCCATCGAACTTCAAGGTCTTCAGCCGCGTCGGCAGCCCGAGCACCACGTCCTCGAAACCGCCATGCGTCGGCAGCGTCGTCACGCGCAACTCGATCTTGTGCGCCTGCATCAGCCGCGAGAACGCCAGCCGGCCCTCCTGCGGGTGGCGCGTGTCGTTGACGTCCAGCTCGGCCAGCGTCTTGATGCGCGGAATCAGGCTGTTGCGGTAACTGCCGGGCAGCTCGCTGTGCGGCTCCATGCGGCCGTCGCGGCGCAGGCGCACCCAGAGCTTGTCCTCGCTGGGATGGTTTTCGAGGTGGATGCTGCTGGCGCCGCGGCCCATGGCGTCGGCCACCAGCGTGATCAGCAGCTGCACGACCGGGCCGCTGGCGCGCTCGGCCTTGTCGGTCTTCGCGGCCTTGCCCGCGCGCCGGCCGGAGGCCGAGTCGGCGGTGTCGCCCGCCTCGGCGACCGCACCGGGCGCCGCGGATCCGCCCTCCAGGTCCGGCATCGGCAGGCGCTCGTAGCCGCGCTCGATCGCCGCCTTCAGATCGCCCGTGCCCGCCAGCGCGGGTGCGATCGCGCAGTGGGTCAGCGTCTGCAGTTGCTCCAGCACGGCCTGGCGGGTCACGTCCTGCATCGCCACCACCAGCCGGCCGGCGCGGTGCACCAGCGGCAGCACCTCCAGCGTGCGCGCCAGATCGGCCGGCAGCCGGGCCAGCGCCTCGATCTGCGGCTTGAAGGTGCTCAGGTTGACGACCGGATAGCCCAGCTTGCGCGCCAGCGCCACGCGCAGCTGCTGCTGCGTGACCCATTCGCGGCTCAGCAGCACCTCGCCCAGCGGCTGCATGCGCTCGGTGACCTGCTGGCCGAGCACTTCGCCGAGCTGCTCGTCGGTGACATAGCCCAGCGCCACCAGCGCCTCGCCCAGCCGCACCATCGGCATGCGTGCCTGCTTGTCCAGCGCCGAGAGCAGCTGTTCGGGCGTGACGATCTGGCGCGCGACCAGCAGCTCGCCGAGCTTCTGGCCACGGTTCTTCTTCTGGATCTGCACCGCCTGCTCGACCTGCTCCGGCGTGATCGCCGCCTCTTCCACCAGCAGCTTGCCCAGCCGCTCGCCAACCAGCACGCGGTCATAGGCCGAGCGCGGCATGAAGGAGGTCTGGACCGTGCCACGGTCGTCCAGCGGCGCGAACAGGAACAGGCCGACCTCGTTCTCGACATGGCCGACCGTGACGCCGCCCACCGAACCACCGCCGTTGAGGTGGACGGTGTAGGGCTGGGCGGCGTGGTGTTCGAGCACCTGGGTGTGTTCTTCGGAGGCGGGCTCGGCCGGCGCCGCGGCGGGCGTCGCCTCGGCGGGAGCCGGAGCCGCCGGCTGGCGGGCCAGCGGCACGGTGGGCGTGCGCAGCGTGATGCGCCGGATCTGGTCGAAGCGCATCGGCAGCGAGATGCGCTCCGGCGGCACCTGCACCCGCGCGATGCCCGCCGACACCTCCATCGCCAGCAGCTCGCCGGTCATCAGGTTGCCAGTGCGCCCCTCGATCTCGCAGGCCAGCGGCTCGCGCTGCGGCTCGGGCAGCGCGTAGGCGGCGAACGGCGGCGTCGGCCAGGCGAACGGCGCGTCACCGCCCTTGCGCGGACGCGCCGACAGCGGCAGCGGCGCCTCGGCCGGTGTGGCGGACTTCAGATGCGACTGGGACAGATCGGACATGGGCGGTTCCTGGAGGCGGGCAGACAAGCCGTCGTGTCGGCGCGCCGAGCGCACCGGGACGGATGGATGCTAGGGAAGCAGCCGCTGGGGGGAAGGCGGGAATAGGTGATGAATGCGGGGGCGATTCGTCCCCGATGTCGAACCGCTCTATCGCCAAGGCACTGGCAAAAAATAGCAAATTGCTATAAATTTGATCCATGCCGATGAAGCTGATCTCCAACAAGACCTTGCGCGAGTTTGTGGTTCATCACCCGGACGCTGACAACCCGTTGCGCGCCTTTCGGCTGAAGATCGAAAAGGGCAGCTTTGCGCGCTTCGCGGACTTGCGCACCGCCTTCCCCGGCGTGGACAAGGTGGGCGATCTGTACGTGTTCAACATCGGTGGCAACAAGTACCGGCTGATCGCGTCGATTGCCTACAAGGTGAAGACGGTCTGGATCAAGGCAGTTCTCACCCACGCCGAGTACGATCAAGGAGCCTGGAAATGAACCTGTCCGACATTGCTTCCCACTGGGTTGCCCTGCACGAAACACTAGGCCTCGGCGGACCAATCCGCGACGAGGCGCACTACGCACAGTTGCTGGAGGTGGTCGATCAGCTCATGGACGACGTGCCGGGGCTGGAGTCCGGCCCGATGGGGGCGCTGGTCGATGTGCTGGCGGATCGCATCCGCGAGTACGAAGACCGTGTCCACCCCTGGCCGGCGCAGCCGCTGGCGCCGCACGAGTTGCTGCACGAGTTGATGGTCGAGCACGGGTTGACGCAGTCGCAGTTGCCGGAGGTGGGGGCACAGAGCGTGGTGTCAGCCGTGCTGGCCGGCAAGCGGGCGCTGAATCTGCGGCAGGTCAAGGCGCTGGCGCGGCGGTTCGGGGTGTCGGTCGAGGTATTTGCGGGCTGACCTCCACCTGAGCCGCGCGCTGCAGCAAGATTCCGCCCCATGCGCGTGTTCAGAATCTGACAAATTCTGGTCTTGCAGTACCACGGGCAGCGGCGACTTACCGCATACGCTGCACCAGCCAGCGCACCTTGTCCAGCGCCGCCATCGCCTGCGCCACCGCCTCGGCGCGCCCCTGTGGCGACCGGGCGGCATCCACCACCGTGCGGGCGCTGGCACACAGGCGCAATGCACTGACGGGCTGCCCGTCACGCTGGCCACAGGCGACCGGCTGACCGAGCTGGAAGCGCATCGCGGCCAGCGGTGGATCACCGACGCCCGCATCGCCCTGCGCCAGCGCGCGGTGCAGATCCACCATCTCGCTCAGGCGCAGCGGCGTGCGGCGACCGTCCGCGCCACGGCGGTAGACGAGGAAGGGGAAGATGGTCTGGTGCCGGTCCCAGCGGCCACCGGACCAGCGGCCACCCCGCGCGCCGTCGAGCGGCGCGACCGGCACCACCCCGAAGGTCGCGTCCGAGCGCAGCCGCTCGCCCACGGCCTGTCCCCAGCCCTGCAGGAAGCGGTCGACGAGCGGCTCCGGCACCGCGCGAAAGCGCTGCAGCTCCACCAGCGCGGCCTGCCAGCGCAGCAGCAGGCCGGGGTTGGGTTCGTCGTCCAGCACCTCGGCGGCCGGCCAGTGGTCCGGCCAGAAGCTGCGGGCGGTATAGAGGCGCAGGGCCTGCAGCGGGCGCTTGCGCGTGCGGCGGGCCAGCGCGGGCGGCAGCAGCAGCGCACCGCAGAAGGCCGGTCCGGTGACAAACTTGGACCCCGTGATCGCCACCATGAAATCCTGCGCCAGATAGTCGGCCAGCGACGCGGGAGCCAGCCGGTACTGGCAGGCATCGACCAGCACCTCCAGCCGGTCCCCGTGGCGCTGCTGCAGCCGGGCAGCACAGGCCACCGACGGCGCGAGCAGGCCCGTCTTGGACAGATCCGTCAGCACCAGCAGGCAGCGGCGCCCGGCGCGGAGCACTTGCTCCACCGCGTCCGCGACATCGGCATCGACCGTGTCCGCGCTGCGCAGCGTGCCGTCCGGATGGCGCAGCGCGATCTCCAGCGGCTCGCACGGCGTCTGCGCCGAGATCGGCGCCCCCCGGGACACCGCCTGCCCCTGGCAGGTGCCGGCCGCGAAGTGGCGCCCCGCCAGCGCGGCGGGCACCCCACTGCCCGTCTCGGTGGCCTCGGCCATCACGGCCTGCACGGCCACGCCGGGCTCGCGCGCAGCCAGCTGGGTGGCGAAGAGGTGCAGATCGGTGCCGGAGGCGGCCAGCACCACCTCGGTGCCGGGCACGGTGTCGGCGCCGCTGATCTGCAGCAGCGCGCGCCGCAGGCGGGCCGCCTCGGCGGCATGGCCTGCGGGCCGCTGGTGCAGCCGGATGCACAGCGCAGTGACCGCCTCGAAGGCGGCCCCGGAGATCACCGATGCCGTCGAGGAGCCGAGCGCCACCAGTCCGGGATCCGGATGCGGCGGGCAGCCATAGGCATTGGCCCCCGCGCCGCCCAGCGTGATGCGGGCATCGCCCCCCTCGGTGAGGGCCTGTGCAGCGGTCATGTGCATGCGACCAGTCCCTCAGGCGGGTGATGCCGAACGCGCCGCGACCGCGCGGCCCAGCAGGGCGCGGAAGGCCGCACGCACCTTCTCCATCGCCGGCCGCTTGTAGGGGAACAGATCGGGCGGATCCATGGAGTGCACCGCCGCGCCGGGGTCCACCTCGAACACGAGCAGCTCGCCCGTCGGCATCTCGGCGCAGTCGATGACGAGGTAGTCCAGGCCGATGCGTTCGCTGATGCCCTGCAGCGCCGCAGCGTGGCGGCGGGCGAAGCCGGTGTCGAAGTCGGCCATGAAGCGCTCCTCCTCGGCACGCTTGGCGGCGCACTCGGTCATGCCGGCGTTGAGGTAATGCACCATCCAGTGCGAGGACACGCCGAGGTGCACGGCGTAGGGAACCCCGTCCACCAGCACGACGCGGAATTTGCGGAACTGCCCGTCGGCGCTGGCGTAGTCGATGAAGGGGGACAGGAAAAACTCGGCATCCGGCATCGTGGCGAGGTACTGCGCCAGTGCGCAGGGCGAGGACACCTTCTCCAGACCGTGACCGGCGTGGGAGTCGACCGGCCGGACGATGAGCGGCCAGTCCCCATCCGATAGCCAGCGGGATGGTGCGGCCTCGCAACGCACCAGTTGCTGCAGCATCGACCGGTTGGCACGGATGGTGTCGGGGATGTACAGGCCCGGCACGCCCTGCAGCACGGCACAGGCCTCGGTACGCGCCGTGCGCAGCGTGCGGTCGGGATGGTTGATCACGGACGGCCCCCAGCCCGTGCACGCCTGCGACAGGTCTTCGAGCAGGCCCCGCACCGGATCGGACTCGGACACCGCGATCCACAGCGCGTCGTGCGGTGGCAACCAGGTCGGCAGCGCTTCGCCGGGCCGCACGTAGAGCATGGTCAGCGCCACGTCCGAGCGTTCGGCGAGAAACGCCAGCGGCGCGTTGGTCATCAGGTCACCGGGGGTCATCACCGCCAGCAGGCGCAGCGCGGGTGCGTGGTCGGCGGGCAGATGGTAGACCCGGTGGCAGTCGATCGCCTGGTCCTGGGTGGCGAGCCCCACCTCGCGCAGGCCCTGCAACAGCAGGATGGTCGACAGGTCCATCAGCGCGTTGGCGTCGTGTTCGTCGTCGGTGGCGCGCGCGATGAGGGTCTGGGCCAGCGGGATGAGGTCGGTGCCCTGGAAGGCCATCGCCATCAGGCGGGCCAGACCCATCAGCGGGGGAAGCGCGACAGCGGTGGTGGCACGGGGCTGGAACTCGATGCAGGGCATGTTCATGGTGTGGTCTCGAGAGGGAACGAGGGATCAGGCAGACGGGTGGTGGCGGCCAGTCGAACGCGGCGCGCACCCAGGCGCAGCACGGCATCGAGCAGGACATCGAGGTCGGACGCCACGGTGCGGTGGTTGACCAGCGCGACGCGGATGGCGGTGCGGCCGCCGACCGTGGTCGTGGACGGCACGGCGATGCCGGACTCCTGCAGATCGGCGACCAGTTCGGTGTTGAGGCGGTCGACCTGTGCGGCGCTCAGCCCGCTGGCGGGATCGGCGTAGCGGAAGCAGACGATGTTCAGCGCCACCGGCGCCAGCCGTTCCAGCAGGGGGTGGGCGTCGATGCGGTCCTTCAACCGCTGCGCCAGCCGGCAGGAATGGCCGATGGCGGCGCCGAGCCGCTCGGTGCCGTGGGTGACGAGCGTGAACCAGACCTTGAGGGCGCGGAAGCCGCGCGACAGGTCCGGGCCGAGGTCGCAGGGCCACGGCGAGCCGGCGGCCAGCCCGCGCGGATGGCGCGCGAGGTAGGCCGCGGGCGAGGCGAAGGCGGCGAGCTGGTCGGCCTGGTCGCGCACGAGGATGAAGCCGGCGTCGTAGGGCACCTGGCCCCACTTGTGGAAGTCGAGCGCGATCGAGTCGGCGCGTTCGATGCCGCGCAGCCGCGGCGCGATCTCCGGCGCGAGCATGCCCAGCGCGCCGAACGCGCCATCGACGTGGAACCACATCTGCTGCCGCTCGGCCACGGTGGCGAGCGCGTCCAGATCGTCCACGGCGCCCGTGTCCACCGTGCCGGCCGTGCCGACGACGAGGAAGGGGCGCAGGCCGGCGGCCCGGTCCGCGGCGATCAGCGACTCCAGCGCCACCAGGTCCATGCGGTGGTCGGCATCGACCGGCACGTGGCGCAGCGCCTGCGTGCCCAGCCCGCTGATGGCAAAGGCCTGCGCGACACAGCCGTGCGCGCTGGCGGCGGTGTAGGCGACGAGGGGGCGGCCCAGCGACGGGTCGGCCACGCCGGTCTCGCGCGAGCCGACGCCGAGCGCCCGCGTGCGCGCCACGAGCACGCCGATCAGGTTGGCCATCGACGAGCCGGTGACCAGCAGCCCGCCCGCGGTGGCGGGGAATGCGAACAGGTCGCGCATCCAGCGCACGATCTGGCGCTCGACTTCGAGCGGCATCTGGTCGCGTCCGCCGAGGTTGGCGTTCAGACCGGCGGCCAGCATCTCGGCCAGCATGCCTTCGACCGTGCCCCCGCCATGCACCCAGCCCATGAAGCGCGGGTGCGTGTTGCCGACCGCGTAGGGCAGCACCTGGGTCATGAAGCGCCCGTGCGCCTCGGCCAGCGCGACAGGCGCGGCCGGCAGCGGTGCGTCGAACGCGGCCCGCACCTCGGCCGGGATCGGCTGCCAGACCGGCCGCTCGCGGATCTGCGCCAGATGGTCGAACAGGTCGTCGAGCATGCGGTGGCCCTGCGCCCGCACGGCGGACCAGTCGGACGGGCTGGCGGGGTCCAGCGAAAAGGATTCAAGTTCTGGCATGGGGTGACGACACTCGGCGTCCCCCGAGCGTAGGGATACCCCCTGCGGCTGTCCGAACAAACAGGCCTGCGTTCAGGCCCCTGTTCGGTCCGCTGCCCGGTCCGTTACCAGCCCATGAACCGCGGCCAGCGCGCCCGCACCTGCCCGTCCGCATCGACCACCGCATAAGCCGGGTGCTGGGCCGCCGTCGCGCAGACATGCTGCGGCAGGATGCGCAGCAGCGTGCCCACCGGCACGTCGAGCAGGCGGGCCGTGTCGCCGCTGCGGTGGGCGATCAGGCCATGCTCCTGGTTCGCCGCGGCCACGATCCAGTCGCCGCCGCCGATCGGCTGGCCATCGGCATCGCAGACGAGACCGAGTCCGTGGTCGGTGAACTCCCCCGCCAGCCCGCGGTCGCGCGACAGCGCCATCCAGCCCGCATCCACCAGCGTCCAGCCCCGGTCGCGGCGGTGGCCGATCACGCTGGTGAGCACCGAGACGGCGATCTCGTCGACGCTGCACACGCCCAGCGCTTCCATCATCAGGTCATGGAAGACGAACACGCCGGGCCGCGCCTCGGTCACGCCGTCGAGCCGCTCGGCGAACAGCGCCGTCGGCGTGGCGCCGACGCTGACCACCGGCGCGTCGAAGCCGGCCGCCCGCAGCCGCTCGGCCGCGCGCACGGCCCCGGCGCGTTCCTGCTCGGCCATCGCGCGCAGCGCCTCGGCGCCGTGGCAGTGGTACGACCCGCCGCAATGGGTCAGCACGCCGCGCAGCCGCACACCCGGCCCGACCAGCGCCGCAGCGATGTCGAGCAGCTCGGGGGCCTCGGGCGGCAAGCCGGCGCGCTGGCCGTCGGTGTCGATCTCGATCAGCACCGCCACCGGCGTCGGCCAGTCTGCGGACGCCGCCGACAGCGCCCGCGCCGCGTCCACGCTGTCGAGGATCACCGTCAGCGCCACGCCCCGGTCGAGCAGCCGGCGCACATGGGCACACTTGTTCGGCGTCAGGCCGACCGCGTAGGTGATGTCGGTCCAGCCGTGGTCGGCGAACTGGTCGGCCTCGCGCAGCGTCGACACCGTGATCGGGCCGGGTGGCGCGCCCTCGCCGTCCGTGGCCCGGGCGACCTCGATGCACTTGGCGGTCTTCACGTGCGGGCGCAGCGTGACACCGAGCGCGGCCATGCGCGTTTTCATGCGGGCGATGTTGGCGTGCAGGCGCGGCGCGTCGAGCAGGAGCGCGGGGGTTTCGAGGGCGGTCAGGGTGGTGTTCATGGGCGCATTGTGGACAACAATGAATCCATGAACACCCCGCACGCCCCCCTCCTGCTGGTGCATCAGGCCGACCTGATCGCCACCTTCGACGACACCCGCCGCGAGCTGCGCGGCGCGAGCCTGCTGATCCGTGGCGAGCAGATCGCGGCGGTCTACGCGGCGGGCGAAGTGCCGGCGCAGGTGCTCGACGAGGTGCGCGCCTTTGGGGAGGTGATCGACGCGCGGGGCCATGTCGTCACGCCGGGGCGGGTGAACACGCACCACCACATGTACCAGTCGCTCACCCGCGCCGTGCCCGCCGCGCAGAACGCCGAGCTGTTCGGCTGGTTGAAGACGCTCTACCCGATCTGGGCCGGGCTGACGCCGGAGATGGTGCAGGTCTCGACGCAGGTCGCCATGGCCGAGCTGCTGCTGTCGGGCTGCACGACGAGTTCGGACCACCTGTATATCTACCCGAACGGCGTCACGCTCGACCACCAGATCGAGGCGGCGCAGCAGGTCGGCATGCGCTTCCACGCCGCGCGGGGCAGCATGAGCGTGGGCGAGTCGGCGGGCGGGTTGCCGCCGGACCACCTCGTCGAGCGTGAGGAGGCGATCCTGGCCGACACGCAGCGGCTGATCGAGACCTACAACGACAACGGCCGCTACAGCCGGCTGCGCGTGGTGGCGGCGCCGTGTTCGCCGTTCTCGGTCAGCCGGGAGCTGATGCGCGACTCGGCGGCGCTGGCCCGCAGCCTCGGCGCGCGGATGCACACCCACCTGGCCGAGAACGACCACGACCTCGCCTACAGCCAGTTCAAGTTCGGCATGACGCCCACGGAGTACGCCGAGAGCGTCGGCTGGCTGGGCGAGGACGTGTGGCACGCGCACTGCGTCAAGCTCGACGCGCACGGCCTGGCCCGCTTCGCCGCGACCGGCACGGGGGTCGCGCACTGCCCGTGCAGCAACATGCGGCTGGCCTCGGGCATCGCGCCGATCCGGCGGATGCTGAACGCGGGCGTGCCGGTCGGCCTCGGCGTGGACGGCAGCGCGAGCAACGATGCGGCGCACCTGTTGAACGAGGCGCGTCAGGCGCTGCTGCTGGCGCGGGTCGGGCGGGCGATGCAGCCGCCGGAGAGGGACGCGGGCGGCGTGCTGCGCTACGGCTGCGACCTCGGGCCGGCGGAGATGACGGCGCGGGATGCGCTGGAAATCGCCACGCGGGGCGGCGCGAAGGTGCTGGGCCGGGATGACATCGGGCACCTGTCGGTGGGGATGGCGGCCGATCTGGTGCTCTGGCCCACGGGCGGGCTGGCGATGGCCGGCGGCGCGGTGCATGACCCGCTGGCGGCGCTGCTGCTGTGCGCGAGTCCGTCGGTGGCGTGGAACATCGTCGGGGGGCGGGTGCTGGTGCGCGAGGGGGCGTTGACGACGGTGGATCTGGGGCCGCTGGTGGAGCGGCATGATCGGTTGGCGGTGGGGTTGGTGGGCGTGGACTGAAAATAGCAGATTGGGTATGCTAAGTGGCCTTGCGGCGGCGTATCGCGTTCAGCAGGTAACAGTTGGTTTTAGGCTATTTATACGGATGGAGAACCATGCAGGAGCCAGAAAAAACTCAACGGCGAAAGGGATTTGCGATTTTTTGCTGGCGAGTTGATACTCAGCCTCACGGCTGTTTCGCCATCAAAGCGATGCGTCGATAATATATTAGGCGTCAGAAATCACTTCCCAACAGACGATGCGCAACAGACCACGCGTCTTCATCTCTCACGCATCAACGGATGCTTGGGTCGCACGACAGATCGAGGCTCAGGTTCGAGCAGTCGGCGCGGACACTTTTCTTGACTGCGAACACATTCACCATGGTGACGACTTCGAGGACCGAATCATCACAGCTGCTGCCGATTGCACCGAGATGCTGGTTCTCTTCACCCCAACCGCAAGCGACAGAAAGTACGTCTGGCTGGAGATTGGCATGTTCCTCGGTGCTAGGAAGCGGATCGTTGGGGCACTCTACGGAGTAAGGAAGGAAGATATCTCCACAGATCAATACACCCCAGTCGCGCTCAAGCGAATTGATTCTGTTGAGTTGAACAACATTGAATCATACTTCTCGGAGCTTGCACAAAGAGTTCAAGCGTGGGGAACGCCTCATGTCTGACATCTATCTGTCTTACTCACATCGAGATGCGGCCCGAGTTGCGCCAGTGGCGGCGGAACTGAGGAAGCTGGGCTTATCTGTATGGATGGACCAGGAGATTCAAGCCGGCGCTCACTGGATGGAGGAGATTGAGCGGGCACTCCACGAGTCGCCGCTCTTGGTCCTTTGCCTCACTCCTGACTACGTCGCTTCAAGTTGGGCAAACGTCGAGATCGGAGTTGCCATCAGCAGATCGAGAAGCGACGCTGCCCGCGTCGTGCCTGTCCTGTTTAGACCCACGATCGTCCCGATGCTTCTTCAATCAAAGATGTACATCGATGCTCGGGAACTAACCCCTCGGCTCCTCGCGGAGAAAATCAATGCGATCGCGCGCCAAACTGACCCCTAACTTTACGGTAGTCGTCATAAGAGGCCGCACTCCCCATGTCCGAAACCACTGACATCGTTAGTGCTACAGCGTCGTCCGTTTCCGCAATTGCAGCAATCGTTGCGGCAGTCGGCGTTTGGTACGCACGGGGTCAACTGAAGACCAGTCGAGAAATTGCACAACTCCAGTTCGAAGACGCTCTAGGCAAGGAGTATCGAGAACTAGCCACCCGACTAAAGCCGAAGGCAATGCTAGGCGAAGAATTGTCGGAGCAGGAGTATCAGGAAGCGTTTGACGAACTTTTTCACTATATTGACCTATCAAACGAACAGGTAAGTCTGAGGCAGCGCGGGCGCATCAGCCTAGAGGTTTGGAAGAGTTGGCGCACTGGAATCGGAAATAACCTTGCACTACCGGCATTTGCACGAGCGTGGGCAGAGATCAAGGAGAAGTCGTCTAGCTTTCACGAACTTCGTCGGTTCGAGTCCGAAGGACAGAAATGCGATCCTGCGGACTGGCGGTGACGCCTAGCCCAAACGTTACTTGCAACTTCCTAGAAAACATATGCCCACCCGCCTCGGAAAATGCCTCTGCGGCGCCGTCCGCTTCCGCCTCTCGGCTGAACCGGTCGCGACCAGAATCTGCTGGTGCCGCGACTGCCAGCATCTGGCGGCAAACGGCACGGTCAACATCATGGTGCCGACCGCCGCCCTCGACATCGACGGCCCGACCAGCGAATACACCAGCACCGCCGACAGCGGCAACACCATGCGGCGCCGGTTCTGCCCGACCTGCGGCTCGTTGCTGTTCGCCAACTCGTCAGCACGCCCGCAATTCACCGTCGTGCGCGTGGGCGCGCTGGACGATCCCTCGTCCGTCCAGCCGACGATGAACATCTGGACCAGCAGCGCGCCGACGTGGGCCTGTCTCGATCCGACGCTGGAGCAGGTGGAGCGGCAACCCGTGCCGCCGCCGACCGTCAGCCCGAGCTGATCTCGCATGGGCGACAAGGCGACGAATCGAGGTTCGTGATGTCGTTGCAGGTTGACCACTTGTAATCGAATGATTACAGTTCACCATGCTCTCGATCAAGCCGCTCCCGGAGTTCACACGCTGGATGGAATCTCTGCCAGATGCAGCGGTTCGTGGCATCGTCGCAGCGCGCATCCGGCGACTTTCGCTGGGGCTGATGGGGGATGTCGCTCCGGTTGGAGACGGCGTCTCGGAGCTGCGCATCCATGCCGGAGCGGGTTGGCGGGTGTACTTTGTGCAACGCGGCCAGCAAGTGATCGTGTTGCTGGCGGGCGGATCCAAGCGCAGCCAGCCGGCCGACATCCGACGCGCCAAGGCACTGGCTCAACAGTTGGACTGACCAAGGAAATGACCATGACCGCACGCATCAACGTGGACGAGCTGCCCGAATTCGACGCCGCGCCCTATCTGGACAGCGAAGCTGCCATCGCCGCCTATCTGACCGACATTCTGGAAGCGAACGATTCCGCCTTGCTGGCGGCTGCGCTGGGCGACATTGCCCGCGCCAGAGGCATGAGCGAGATCGCCAAAGCCTCCGGCATCACGCGCGAAGCCCTCTACAAAGCCCTGCGCGCCGACGCATTTCCGCGTTTCGACACGATCAATCGAGTCTGCGCAGCGTTGGGCGTGCGTCTGGTGGCGCAACCCGTGCATCAGACCGCTCTGCCCTGATACGCGGCGTTCGGCCTCACAAACGTCTTGATGATGGCCACCGAGTTGCTGGACACCGCCACCCGGCAGCACCCACGTTCAGCCCGTTCTCGCCGGTGGCAGTATCTCGACGGCGAACGATCCCAACCGCAGTGCCGACCCCGTCCAGAACCCCTCCGTCGCATGGATGCGCTCCGAGTTACCCTGGTTCCAGGACATCAGGCGCTCATCCTCGATCACGTCCTCGATGAACACCGACGTGTGCGGAGGCAGATCCTTCGGAATGAGATAAGCCGCCAGCGGGAAAGGCTGGTCTGACCGGGCGTAGAACCAGTTCTTGACCAGCTCCCACGCTTCCGGATCCTGATCCGACCAGCGTTCGATCGGATAGGCGTCGCGCAGATCACTGCTCCACCAGATCTCGCCCGTGTGCCGGTGCTGGTAGACGATGTACTTGATCTCCCCCTCTTCCGGCGCAGTACCGACCTCGCGCAGCAGCAGCCGGAATCCTTGCTGGTGCGCGGCTTTCATCGCCGGCAGATTCCGTGCCGTCCGAATGACCGGCAGCCCTTCCCGATTGCCCTCGCGCTGCTCGCGGCGGTGCAGGAAGACGATGTTGCGCGCCTTCTCGGTGGAGAAGATGCAGGCCCGCGGATCGGCGCGGAACAGCGCCTTGGCCTGCTCGTCGCTCAGCCCGTCCAGGCGGTGGATGCGGCGCTTGCACTGGTGACAGTGGCGGTCACCGGAATCGGGATAGAGCGCGTCGAGTTGGTCAGGCGTCAGCGCCATCGGGCAGTAGACGGTGTGCAGGAAGGTACCGTCATCGGCATACAGGGCGCTGGAATGGGCGTCGTAGATCATGAGATTCGCTACTCTTTCCGCTGGCGAGCTGAACCAGGAACACTTGTTTCGCAGGAACTTGTCGATGGTCTCAGATCAGTCTCAATGCGAAACAGCCTGGTACTGCACACCAAGCCGCACCCCAGCCCGTACAGCTTCTCCCGCTCGATCAGCGCCATCACCTCCGGTAGCGTGGTGAGCTGAGTCTGGTCACTGGACCGACTCTTCGCCGCGGCGTGGCACCTCCGGCATGTCAGGCGACACACCACCCAGTGCGGTCAGCCGCTTGACCGCCTGCACCCGCACGAAAGTCTTGAGGGCCTCCCGGATGAGATCGGCCTTGTCCATGTCCGGGTCCGCCATTTCGAGGGCCTGTTCGTACAGCGCATCGTCCAGAGTCACCGTGATTCTCATGGGCGCCTCACCCCCGCACATCGTCCAGCCCACCCACCCGCGACGGCCGCAGCCGCGTCTGCGCCAGCGCCCCGGTCGGCTCCAGGATCGGGTACGCGATCGAGCAGATGTGCGAGTTGATGCGCTTCAGATCGCTGATCAGGTCGAGGTGGAGCGAGCTGGTCTCGATGCTCTCGGCGGTGTTGTCCTTGAGCCGGCCGAGGTGGTTGGCCGCGTAGGCGTGTTCCAGCTCCCGGAAGAGGGCCTTCTCTTCCAGCAGCTTCTGCGCGTCGCGCGGATGGCCGTCGAGGAAGACGCTCATGCCGAGCCGCAGGTTGGCCATCAGCCGCTCGTGCAGGTGGATAATCTCGGCCATGCCGGCGTCCGAGAAGCGGCGCTGCTTGCGGATCTTCTTGTCCTCGATGTCCTGCAGCACGCGCTCGATGATGTCGCCGATCTGCTCCATGTTGATGGTGAAGGAAACGATCTCGGTCCAGCGCTGGCTTTCACGCTCGGACAGCGGCTGGCGGGAAATGCGCGTCAGGTAGAGCTTGATCGCCGTGTAGAGCCCGTCCACCACGTCGTCCATCTGGCGCAGGCGCTCGGCCTGGTCGAGGTCGTTGTCGCGCAGCACCGGCTGGATGCCGCGCAGCATGGTCTCGACCGCGTCCGCCTGGCGCAAGGCCTCGCGCGCCGCGCAGCTCAACGCCAGGGACGGCGAGGTCAGCACCAGCGGGTCCAGGTGGCGCGGCGTGCGGTCGTCGGTGAGCGGGGCGGGGGCCATCCAGCGCTCCAGCAGGCGGGCGAGCGGCCCGGTCAGCGGCACGAACAGCAGCGCCTGCGCGGCATTGAACGCGAGGTTGAAGACCACCACCTGCAGCAGCACCTCCGGCACCCACTGCTGCAGCCAGACATGGAACAGCCCCATGAACGGCGCCACCGTCGCACACGCCAGACTGCGCAGCAGCAGCGAGCCCATCGGCAGCCGCCGCGTCACGATGTCCGAACGCGACACCGACAGCACCGCCACCAGCGCCCGCCCCAGGTTGGCGCCCAGCACCAGCCCGAGCGCAGTCGCCACCGGCACCAGCCCCTCCTGCGCCAGCGTGCCCACCAGCAGCACGACCGCCAGGCTCGAATACGACACGATCGCCAGCACGGCACCGACGATCAGCTCCAGCGTCAGGTCATTGGGCAGCGACACCAGCAGCGCCCGCACCAGCGGCGCCTCGACCAGCGGCTGCGTGCTCTCGACGATGAGCTGCAGCGCCAGCGTGATCAGCCCGAGGCCGATGGCGATCTGCCCGAGGCGGCCGGCGGTGGTCTTCTCGCGCGACAGGTGCAGCACGACGCCGCAGAAGATCAGCGCCGGCGACAGCCACGACAGGTCGAACGAGTACACCAGCGCCATCAGGCTGGTGCCGACATCCGCACCCAGCATCACCACCAGCGCGGGCGCCGTCGCCACCAGCCCCTGCCCGACAAAGGACGACACGATCAGCGCGGTCGCCGTGCTCGACTGCACCACGCAGGTCACCGCCGCCCCGGCCAGCATGGCCCCGGGCCACGCCGCCATGCTGACCGCCAGCACGCGGCGCAGACTCTCGCCGAACAGGCGCAGCACCCCGGTGCGGACGATCTGCGTCGCCCAGACCAGCAGGGCGATCGCAGCGAACAGGTTGAGCAGATGGAGCATGGAGGACCCGATTGCACACGCTTGCGGCGCGTGTATACACTGGGATGAACACCTCAGGATACAACGTACACCGGCGATCGACCATGCACCACAGCCCTCCCCTGACGCCGAATGCCCTGCAACCCGGCCGCGGATCGCCCGCCGCCGACCACCCCTCCGCACCGGCCGACGAGCACGTCACCAGCACGACGCAGCGCATCGTCGACGCCATCACCGCCGCCATCGTCGAGCGCCGCCTGATGCCCGGCACCAAGCTCGCCGAGCAGCCGATCGCCGACATCTTCAAGGTCTCGCGCACCCTCGTGCGGCAGGCGCTGATGCAGCTCAGCCGCGACCGCCTCATCACGCTGGAGCCCGCACGCGGCGCCTTCGTCGCCCAACCGAGCGTCGAGGAGGCGCGGCAGGTCTTCGCGGTGCGGCAGATGCTGGAGACCGCGCTCGTGCGCCAGCTCGCCGCCGACATCACGCCGGCCCAGATCGACGAGCTGCGCGCCCACCTCGTCGCCGAACGCGAAGCCGTGCTGCGCACCGACGTGCCGGGCCGCACGCGGCTGCTGGCCGATTTCCACGTGGTGCTCGCCCGCCAGCTCGGCAACGAGGTGCTGGCGCAGCTGCTCGCCGACCTGCTCTCGCGCTCGTCGCTGATCTCGCTGATGTACCAGTCCTCGCACTCGGCCGAGCACTCGCAGGACGAGCATGTCGCCATCGTCGAGGCCCTCGCCCGCCACGATGCGGACGCCGCCGTCGCGCTGATGGAGGACCACATCGGCAGCGTCGAGCGCAATCTCAGCCTGAACCCGCGCATCCACGATCTGGCCAGCGCCCTGGCACCGTCCTCGGGCTGAATCTGGCATGCAACCTGCTTTCCCGTGCTGTCCACCAAACTGTATACGATCTGGAGTACACGATGCACCACCACTCGCCGATCCGCCGCACCATGCTGGTGCTCGCCTGCGCCTCCATGCTGGGCACGCTGCCGCTGGCCGTTCAGGCACAGGAAACGCCGATCAAGTTCCAGCTCGACTGGCGCTTCGAGGGACCGGCGGCGCTGTTCCAGGTGCCCGCCACCAAGGGCTTCTTCAAGGACGAGAAGCTCAACGTCACCATCGACGCCGGCAACGGCTCGGGCGGCACGGTGACCCGCGTCGCCTCCGGCACCTATGACATGGGCTTCGCGGATCTGGCGGCGCTGATGGAGTTCCACGCCAACAACCCGACCGCACCGAACAAGCCGGTCGCGGTGATGATGGTCTACAACAACACGCCGGCGGCGGTGCTCGCGCTCAAGAAGAGCGGCATCAAGACCCCCGCCGACCTGAATGGCAAGAAGCTCGGCGCCCCGGTGTTCGACGCCGGTCGCAAGGCCTGGCCGATCTTCGCCAAGGCCAACGGTGTCAGCAATGTCGCCTGGACCGCGATGGACCCGCCGCTGCGCGAGACCATGCTGGTGCGTGGCGACATCGACGCCATCACCGGCTTTTCCTTCACCTCGCTGCTCAACCTCGAAGCGCGTGGCGTCAAGGTCGAGGACGTGGTCGTCCTGCCCTACCCGCAGTACGGCGTGAAGCTCTACGGCAACGCGATCATCGCCAGCGAGGAGTTCGTCAAGAAGAACCCGGAAGCGATCAAGGCCTTCCTGCGCGCGTTCACCAAGGGCGTGAAGGACGTGATCGCCGACCCCAAGGGCGGCATCGAGACCGTCAAGGCCCGCGACGGCATCATCAACAGCGAGCTGGAGCTGCGCCGCCTGAAGCTGGCCCTCGACGCGACCGTGCTGACACCGGACGCCAAGGCCGAGGGCTTCGGTGAGGTCAAGGGCCCGCGCCTGTCGCTGATGGCCAGCCAGGTCTCGGACGCCTTCGGCACCAAGGAGCGTGTCAAGGCCGACGCGGTGTGGAACGGCAGCTTCCTGCCGTCCGCTGCCGACCGCAACCTCTTCGCCGCGGCGAAGAAGTAAGCCGAGGTCGTCGCGCATGACCGCCTTCGTCGATTTCCAGGATGTCTGGCTCGCCTACAACGACGAGCTGCTCGCCAAGGAGCAGTTCGCGGTGGAGAACATCAACCTGCAGGTGGGCGAAGGCGAGTTCATCGCCATCGTCGGGCCGTCCGGCTGCGGCAAGTCCACCTTCATGAAGCTGGCCACCGGCCTGAAGCGCCCGAGCAAGGGCCGCGTGGTGATCGACGGCCAGCCGGTGACCGGCCCGCTGAAGATCACCGGCATGGCGTTCCAGGCGCCGAGCCTGCTGCCGTGGCGCACGACGGTGGAGAACGTGCTGCTGCCGCTGGAGATCGTCGAGCCCTACCGGTCGTCCTTCAAGCAGAAGAAGGCCGAGTACACCGAGAAGGCGCGCAAGCTGCTGCAGAGCGTGGGCCTGGGCGGCTACGAGGACAAGTTTCCGTGGCAGCTCTCGGGCGGGATGCAGCAGCGGGCGTCGATCTGCCGCGCGCTGGTGCACGAGCCGAAGCTGCTGCTGCTGGACGAGCCCTTCGGTGCGCTGGACGCGTTCACGCGCGAGGAGTTGTGGTGCGCGCTGCGCGACCTGCAGGCGGTGCAGAAGTTCAACGTCATCCTCGTCACGCACGACCTGCGCGAGAGTGTCTTCCTGGCGGACACGGTCTATGTCATGAGCAAGAGCCCGGGGCGCTTCGTCGTCAAGCGCGAGATCGACCTGCCGCGGCCACGCGACCTGGAGATCACCTACACCCCGGAATTCACCAGCATCGTGCATGAGCTGCGCGGCCACATCGGCGCGATGCGCCAGCCCGCAGCCGCAGCCAGTCCCGTGGAGATCGCGCAATGAACGCCAAGACGATGGAGCGCTGGTCGCCGTGGATCCTGCTGGTGGCGGTGCTGCTGCTGTGGCAGGTGCTGTGCACGGTGTTCAAGGTCTCCGAATTCATCTTTCCTAGCCCGGCCGCGATCGGCGCGGCGCTGCAGGAGCACAGCGCGACGATCGCCGGCCACGCCTGGCGCACGTTCTGGGTAACGATGGCCGGCTTCGGGCTGTCGATCGTGGTGGGCGTGCTGCTGGGCTTCCTGATCGGCAGCTCGCGGGTGGCCTACACCGCGGTGTACCCGCTGATGACCGCGTTCAACGCGCTGCCCAAGGCGGCGTTCGTGCCGATCCTGGTGGTGTGGTTCGGCATTGGCGCCGGCCCGGCGATCCTGACCGCTTTCCTGATCAGCTTTTTCCCGATCATGGTGAACATCGCCACGGGACTGGCGACGCTGGAGCCGGAACTGGAGGACGTGCTGCGCGTGCTCGGGGCCAGGCGCTGGGACGTGCTGACCAAGGTGGGGCTGCCGCGCTCGCTGCCCTATTTCTATGGTTCGCTGAAGGTGGCGATCACGCTGGCCTTCGTCGGCACGACGGTGTCGGAGATGACCGCCGCCAACGAGGGCATCGGCTACCTGCTGATCTCGGCCGGCAGCTCGATGCAGATGGGGCTGGCCTTCGCAGGGCTGGTCGTGGTGGGTGCGATGGCGATGGTGATGTACGAGTTCTTCTCGGTGGTGGAAAAGCGCACCACGGGCTGGGCCCATCGAGGATCCAACGCCCATTGAGGCCTTGGCCGGCGCATCATGGAGGGCATGAACACCTTCACCCATCCCGACCCCACCACGGCGCAGATGCTGGTGCATCTGCGTCAGGCTGCCGACATCGCCCGCGCCGCGATGGAACAGGGCCACCACCCCTTCGGCGCGCTGCTGGTGGCGCCTGACCACGAGACCGTGCTGCTGATCCAGGGCAACGTGGACAGCGTCAACCACGCCGAGGCGGTGATCGCCCGCCAGGCGGCGGCCAAGTTCGACGCCGACCTGCTGTGGGACTGCACGCTCTACACCACGGTCGAGCCCTGCTGCATGTGCGCGGGCACGCAGTACTGGGCGGGCATAGGCCGGCTGGTGTATGGCATGAGCGAGACCCGGCTGCGCTCGATGACCGGGCGCCATCCGGAGAACCCGACGCTCGACATCCCCTGCCGGGAAGTTTTCTCGCGGGGCCAGAAGCCCATCCGCGTCTGGGGTCCCGTGGCGGACATCGAGGATGAACTGGCCGAGGTCCATGAACGCTTCTGGCGGACACGTTGACCAGCCCGCTGCCGGTGGCTTGAAAAAATTTCAAGCAAGAACCGGGGACTGCGACTACACTGCGCCCACAGACATGCACAAGACCGTTTCTTGAAGGTCTTGCTCCTCTTCCGCTTCGCCCTCGATGCAGTATCGGCGGAGCCGGCCCAGGTCATCAAATCCCCGGTTTGACGTTTCTTGAGTGTTTCTGTCCCAGCGATTGCCGTGTGCTTCATGGTATTCGCAGGGTGTCTCCATTTTTTTTACCACTCAACAAGGAACATCATCCATGAGTACGACCCAAACTGGCACCGTGAAATGGTTCGACGACGGCAAGGGCTTCGGCTTCATCACGCCGGCCGACGGTAGCAAGGACCTGTTCGCCCACCACAGCGAAATCAAGAACAACGGCGGCTTCCGCTCGCTGGCTGAAAACCAGAAGGTTGAATTCGAAGTCAAGCAAGGCCCCAAGGGTCTGCAAGCTTCGAACATCCGCGCGCTGTAATCAGCCGCAGGCCCTCGGGCCAGCAGAAAAACCGCCGCCTTCGTGGCGGTTTTTTTTCGTGTTTGTCACCACCTCCACCTTGCACCATGAGCTGGCTCGGACACCTGAACCTTCAATACTCGCTCGACGGTCGCCGCACCATCGCGCTGGACCGGCACCACGGCCCGCTGCGGGTGCTGCAGCGCCTCTACCCGGAGGGCGAAGCGGTCTGCCACCATGTGCTGGTGCATCCGCCGGGGGGCATCGTCGGTGGCGACGTGCTGGAAATCAATGCCGAACTCGCGTCCGGCACGCACGCCCTCATCACCACGCCGGGCGCTACGCGTTACTACCGCAGCGCCGGACAGACCGCCGCGCAGCGGGTGCAGGCGCGGCTGGAGCCGGGTGCCCGGCTGGAGTGGCTGCCGATGGAAACCATCGCCTATCGGCAGTGCATCGCGGAAAACCACCTGCGCTTCGACCTGGCTCCCGGCGCCGAGATGATCGGATGGGACCTGCTCGCCCTCGGCCTGCCTGCTGCGAACGAACACTGGGACCGCGGGCGCTATGCCCAGCGACTGGAATTGCCGGACGTCTGGCTCGAACAGGCCGTGATCGACGCCGAGGACCGGCGCCTGCTGGACAGCCCCGTGGGCTGGGCGGGTCACCGGGTGCTGGGGACGCTGTGGTTCACCGCAGGCACGGCACTGCCGAATGCACAGCGCACCGAACTGCTCGACCGGGCCCGAGCCGCCATCGGCACCTCCGCGCTGGCAGGTCTGGCCAGTGCCACGGCACCGCACGCGCGCACGGTCGTGCTGCGCGTGCTGGCTGACCGGGTGGAACCGGCGATGCAACTCCTGGTCGCCGTGCGCAATGCCTGGCGGGCCGTGGCGTGGCAACTCGAACCCCATGCCCCGCGCATCTGGCGCACCTGAACCCAACGGGCGCCCACGGCTGACCCGAATCTGATTGCACGGCCGAAACCGGTGATCTCCGCGCCGCGGCGTGCGGGCCTGCTCGATAGACTGCAGGCATGGACACCCCGCACGCCCCACCGCCACCCGCACCCGGTCGCATCGGACTCCTGCTCACGGGCGGTGGCGCCAGGGCGGCCTACCAGATGGGCGTGCTCAAGGCGATTGCCCGCATCGGCCGGGAAGCCGGGGCACCACGGAGCAGTCCGTACCAGGTGATCGCAGGCACGTCCGCCGGCGCCATCAATGCAGCGGCGCTGGCCTGCCAGGCGGACCGGTTCGACGCCGCCGTGAGCGAGGTGGTCGACATCTGGTCGCAGTTCCGTTCCGAACAGGTCTACCGGACCGACTCGCTGGGCATCATCCGCACCGGCGCGCCGTGGCTGACGATGATGTCCTTCGGATGGGCGCTGCACCGGTGGCGACGCGCACGGCCGCACTCGCTGCTCGACAACAGCCCGCTGGAAGCGCTGCTGCTGCGCATGGTGCGCTTCGACCGGCTGCCGCGGCTGATGGCCGACGGTCACCTGCATGCGCTGGCCGTGACAGCGTCCAGCTATTCCAGCGGCGAGCACGTCACCTTCTACGAGTGCCACGAGGACATCGCGCCCTGGACCCGCTCGCAGCGCCTGGCGGTCCGCACCCGGCTGGGTGTGCGGCACCTGCTGGCGTCTGCCGCCATTCCCTTCGTGTTTCCGGCCACCTCGCTGCCGGTGCACGAGCGCGTTGGCTGGTTCGGGGACGGTTCCATGCGACAGGCGGCCCCCATCTCGCCCGCGGTGCACCTGGGGGCCGAACGGGTGCTGATCGTCGGCGCCGGTCGCATGCACGAGCCACCCGGCGGGCACCTGGAGATCAGCGGCTACCCGAGCGTGGCGCAGATCGCCGGCCATGCACTGTCCAACATCTTCCTCGACGCACTCGCAGTGGACATCGAACGCCTGCAGCGCATCAACAGCACCCTGGCGCTGCTGTCGCCAGAGGCCCTCGCACGCACCCCGCTCCGCCCGATCGAAGCACTGGTGATCGCGCCGAGCCAGCGTCTGGACGACCTGGCCGGCAAGCACCTGGACAGCCTGCCACGCACCGTCCGGGCGCTGCTGCGGGGCGTGGGGGTCTCTGGTCAGGGCGATACGGCGCGGGGTGCGGCGCTTGCCAGCTACCTGCTGTTCGAGTCCGGCTACACCCGCGAGCTGATTGCCCTCGGTGAAGCCGATGCCCAGGCGAAGCGCAACGAGGTGCGGGCCTTTTTCGGCTGGGACCGCAGGGCCGGTGCCCTCGCGGCGACACCACGCCAGGCCGTGGAGCCGCCGCCCGAAACCGCCCGGCTTACTTCTTCTTCTCGGACTTGAGTTCTGCCGCCGGCACGGTGGCCGCTGCCACCTGGGCCCCCACCGCCCGCTCGAAGGTGCTGCCGTTGACCGTCAGCCCGCCCGTGGAAAACTTGGCCGCCGTGGCCTGCTTGACCCCCTTGACGCGCTCCATCACGTCGGCCCAGTCCTTGAACGGTGCCTTCTTGCGCTCGTCGAGGATCTTGCCGGACATGGCCGGGCCGATGCCCTTCACCGCCTCCAGCTCGGCCTGGCTGGCCTTGTTGATGTCGGCCGCAGCCAGACAGGTGGCCGCAGCCAGGCTCAGCACGACACTCAGGATTTTCCGGATCAGCATGGTGGTTCCCCTTGGTGGTCATGGGCACATGGACTCATGTGCGCGACATGCAGGGTCACGATACGGATGGCGGGTGCCGCCCACATCCCCCGCAAGGGTCACACCGATGGGGGATGGCCCCGGGCGGATTCAGTGGTCTTCGAGACGGCGTGGCGGGAAGGTGTCCCAGCCGTGGCAGCCGGGGCACTGCCAGAAATACTGCTGCGCCTCGAAGCCGCAGGCTGCGCAGCGGTAGCGCTGCAGGGGTTTCAGCGCCTGGGCGACGCTGACCTGCACCGCCTGCAACTCTTGCACGTCCAGCGGCTCGCGGCCGTGCTCGCGCAGCAGGCTCAGCGCCGGACCGAGCCCCGGCTGCACCTGCAGGTGCGTCAGCAGCAGCTGGCGGCGCGACTGCGCGTCCCCATCCAGCTTGAGCAGCGCTGCCAGCAGGTCCGAGGTCGGTGCCCGCGCATGCAGTTCGCGCAGCACGGCCCGCGCCTCGTCGCCACGGCCGCAGGCCAGCGCACTGGCTGCCAGTTCGGTGGCGATCACCGACAGCGCACCGGGGTGCACGCTGGCCAGCGGCAGCCACCAGCCCAGCGCCTGGTCATGCTGTCCGAGTCGGGCGCAGCGCTGACCCGCCAGCACCAGAGGACGGGCAGCCTGGGGAGCGGCCTGGCGGGCCTTTTCCAATGCAGCCAGTGCGTCGTCGCTCTGCCCGCGGGCGTCGGCTTCGAGCGCCAGCTCGCAGTCGTAATGGGCGATGCGCTGGCTGAACGAGCCGGCCGCCACGGTCTCCAGCCCGCGGGCCACTTCGATCGCGGACTTCCAGTCGCGCGAGCGCTCGTGCAGCGTCAGCAGCGCGAGACGGGCGTCGGTCGCGAAGGCCGTGCCTTCCAGCGCCTTGTAGGCGGATTCGGCGCGGTCGAACAGACCGGCCTTGAGATAGTCCTGCGCCAGGGCGTGCTGCGCGCGGTCGCGCTCGGCTGCGGGCAGATCGGCCCGGGCGAGCAGGTGCTGGTGCACGCGCACCGCCCGCTCGTACTCGCCGCGGCGGCGGAACAGGTTGCCCAGCGCGAAGTGCAGGTCCGAGCTGCCAGGGTCGTGCTGGACGGCCTCGATGAAGGCGTCGATGGCCTTGTCCTGCTGTTCGTTGAGCAGCAGGTTGAGGCCCTTGAAGTAGGCCCGGGGCGAGGACTCGGCGTCGCGCCGCCATTGCCGCAGGTCGAAGCGGGACGCCAGCCAGCCGAAACCGAAGGCCAGCGGCAAGCCCAGCAGCAGCCACTGCAGGTCAAATTCCATCGCGCGGGGAGGTACTCAGGGGCACATCAGGCACCACGGGCAGGTTCGCAGCCGCGACCACCGGGTCAGCCGCCGACTTCTCGGGCACCGGCCGGGCCGCATGGCGACGGCGTTGCCGCCACCAGTTGGGCGTCATCGCCAGCACGCCAAAGACGGCACCAGCGGCAAAGACCACGAGCACCAGCAGCACCATCGGTGCGCGGAACTCGAAGCCGAAGAACCATTTGAGCTGCGCTTCGTGCTGATTGTTCAGCGCAAAGGCAAAGAGGATGAAAAAGACAGCGGCTCGAAAGAGCCAGGAGAGGAATCGCATGGCGATGCGATTCTAGTGCGCCGCCGGACCGACAGCGCAGCGCAAGGTCGGCTCAGCCTTCGGCACGGTCAGCGGAGGGCTGGTCGACAGCCTCGCGCAAGGCCTTGCCCGGCTTGAAATGCGGAACGAGCTTCTCGGGAATGGTGACCGGCTCGCCGGAGCGGGGATTGCGCCCCACCCGCGGCGGCCGGTGGCTGATCGCGAAGCTGCCGAAACCACGGATCTCGATGCGGTGACCTTTTCCGAGCGCGTCCGACATCGCGTCGAGCATCGTCTTGACGGCGAACTCGGCATCGCGGTGCGTGAGCTGGCCAAAGCGATTGGCCAGCAGGGTGACGAGGTCGGAGCGGGTCATGCAGCGAGGGTCGTGGTGTTCAGCAGCCAGTCACGCAAATCAGTTGCCTTGGTCCAGCTTGGCCTTGAGCAGAGCGCCCAGGCTGGTGGTACCAGCGTTGCCAACCGTCTCGCGGTTGTCCACCGACAGGCGCTGCAGGGCTTCCTGCTGCTCGATGCTGTCCTTGGCCTTGATCGACAACTGGATCGAACGCGTCTTGCGGTCGATGTTGATGATCATGGCGGACACGTCGTCGCCTTCCTTCAGCAGGTTGCGGGCGTCTTCGACACGCTCGCGGGCCAGCTCGGAAGCACGCAGGTAGCCGGTGACTTCGTCGCTCAGCTGGATCTCGGCGCCACGGGCGTCGACCGTCTTCACCTTGCCGGTGACCGTCATGCCACGGTCATTGATGGAGGTGTAGTTGGTGAACGGGTCGGCGTCGAGCTGCTTGATGCCCAGCGAGATGCGCTCGCGCTCGACATCGATGCCCAGAACGACGGCTTCGACTTCCTGGCCCTTCTTGAAGTTGCGCACGGCCGCTTCGCCAGTCTCGTTCCAGCTCAGGTCGGACAGGTGCACCAGACCGTCGATGCCAGCGGCCAGACCAACGAACACGCCGAAGTCGGTGATCGACTTGACGGGGCCCTTGACCTTGTCGCCGCGCTTGAAGTTCTGCGCGAACTCGTCCCACGGGTTGGCGCGGCACTGCTTCATGCCCAGCGAGATGCGACGCTTGTCTTCGTCGATCTCCAGCACCATGACTTCGACCTCGTCGCCCAGAGCAACGATCTTCGAAGGCGCGACGTTCTTGTTGGTCCAGTCCATTTCGGAGACGTGCACCAGGCCTTCGATGCCCGGTTCGATCTCGACGAACGCGCCATAGTCGGCGATGTTGGTGACCTTGCCGAACAGGCGGGTGCTCGACGGGTAGCGACGCGACACGCCGTACCACGGATCGTCGCCCATCTGCTTCAGGCCCAGCGAGACGCGGTTCTTCTCGGCGTCGAACTTCAGGACCTTGGCGGTCAGTTCCTGACCAACCGTCACCACTTCGCTCGGGTGACGGACACGGCGCCATGCCATGTCGGTGATGTGCAGCAGGCCGTCGATGCCACCCAGGTCCACGAACGCACCGTATTCGGTGATGTTCTTGACCACGCCGTTGACGAAGGCACCTTCGCGCAGCGTTTCCAGCAGCTTGGCGCGCTCTTCGCCCATCGAAGCTTCCACCACAGCACGGCGCGACAGCACGACGTTGTTGCGCTTGCGGTCGAGCTTGATGACCTTGAACTCCATCGTCTTGCCCTCGTACGGGCTCATGTCCTTGACCGGACGCGTGTCGAGCAGCGAGCCCGGCAGGAAGGCGCGGATGCCGTTGACGAGGACCGTCAGGCCGCCCTTGACCTTGCCCGAGACGGTGCCGGTCACGAAGTCGCCGGACTCCAGCGCGGTTTCCAGCGACAGCCACGAGGCCAGACGCTTGGCCTTGTCGCGCGACAGGATGGTGTCGCCGTAGCCGTTTTCGATGGCGTCGATGGCCACCGACACGAAGTCGCCGACCTGGACTTCGAGCTCGCCCTTGTCGTTCTTGAACTCTTCCAGGGGAACGTAGGCTTCGGACTTCAGGCCGGCGTTGACGACGACGAAGTTGTGTTCGATGCGGACGACTTCCGCCGAGATCACTTCACCAGCGCGCATGTTGGAGCGCTGGAGCGACTCCTCGAACATCGACGCGAAGGAATCCATGCCGAAATCGGCCATAGCTGCTTGGGACATTGGGGACTTTCTGCACCGGGACACCCCGGCGGCGGGTGCCACTTCCGTGGCGGGGTTAGGTTGCTGATCCGCGCGGGGCGTCAGTGGGCGGGCGCCGACGTGACCTCGAACGGTTGTCTCGCGTTCCACCAGACCACCACCTGCTGCATCGAAGCCTCGATGCCCAGTTGCGAGTTGTCCAGCAGGAGCGCGTCTTCGGCCGGCTTCAAGGGGGCGGTGGCGCGGGTTCTGTCCCGCTCGTCGCGCGCCTCCAAGTCGGCCCGAAGGTCTTCGAGACTAGCAGGAATTCCCTTGGAAATCAATTGGTTGAGCCGCCGCTCGGCGCGCGCGGCCGCGGTCGCCGTGAGGAAGATCTTGAGCCGCGCGTCGGGGAAGATCACCGTGCCCATGTCGCGCCCGTCGGCCACCAGCCCCGGCAGTTGCCGGAAGCCGCACTGCAGATCGAACAGCGCCGCCCGCACCGCCGGCCACGCCGAGATCTGCGAGGCCATCGTGCCCACCGCCTCGTCGCGCAGGTCGTCGCTCACGTCCTCGCCGGCCAGCAGCACGCGCACGCCCTCGAAGCGCAGCGCCATCGAGCGGGCGATCGCCGCCAGCCCGGCCTCGTCCGTGGCCGCCACGCCAGCGCGCCGGGCCGCCAGTGCCGTGACGCGGTACAGCGAGCCGGAATCGAGCGTGTGGTAGCCCAGCCGATCGGCGACGCAAGCGGACAACGTGCCCTTGCCGGATGCGGTCGGGCCGTCGATCGTCAGCACCGGGATGTCCGCCGGCCGGGCCGCGACCACCGAGAACAGCGTCTCGAAGTAGTCCGGGAAGGTCTTGGCCACGCACTTCGGATCCAGGATGCGCACCGGCACCGCGTGTTCGCCGTCGCCCGCCGGATTCAGCCGGTTGAACGCCGCCAGCGACAGGCACATCGCCATGCGGTGGTCGTCGTAGGTGTGGATGGCGGCCGGCTGGAAGGTCGCCAGCGGCGCAATGCGGATGTAGTCGGCGCCCTCCTCCACCGTGGCGCCGAGCTTGCGCAGCTCGCAGGCCATCGCGGCGATGCGGTCGGTTTCCTTGACGCGCCAGCTCGCGATGTTGCGCAGCGTGCTCGGACCGTCGGCGTAGAGCGCCATCACGGCCAGCGTCATCGCCGCGTCGGGGATGTGGTTGCAGTCGAGGTCGATCGCCTTCAAGGGCCACGCGCCGCGGCGGATCTCCAGCGCGTTCGGCTCGGCACGGACCACCGCGCCCATCGCTTCGGCCGCTTCGACGAAGCGGATGTCGCCCTGGATCGACGCCGCGCCGACGCCTTCGATGCGCACCGGCGCGTCCACGCCAGCGATCGCCCCAAGCGCAATGAAATAGGACGCCGACGACGCATCGCCCTCGACGTGGACTTCGCCCGGTGTGACGTAGCGGCTGCCAGCGGGGATGACGAAGCGCTCCCAGCCGTGGCGCTCGACGGCGATGCCGAAGCGCTGCAGCAGGTTCAGCGTGATCTCGATGTAGGGCTTGGAGATCAGCTCGCCAGCCACCTCGATCGTCACCGCCCGCTCGGTCGCGGCCAGCGGCAGCGCCAGCAGCAGCGCGGTCAGGAACTGGCTCGACACGTCGCCGCGCACGCGCACCGGCGTGTCCAGCTTCAGCGCGCCGCCCGCGACGCGCAGCGGCGGATAGCCTTCGACGCCCAGGCACTCGACCACGCCGCCCAGCCCGCGCAGCGCGTCCACCAGGTCACCGATCGGCCGCTCATGCATGCGCTTGACGCCGCCGAGCGTGAACGCCGTGTCCGCCACCAGCGTCGAGATCACCGACAGCGCCGCGGTCAGCGGGCGCATCGCGGTGCCGGCATTGCCGAGGAACAGTTCAGCCTCGCGCACGGCGGGCCGGCCGGCAAAGCCGGTGATGCGGGTGCGGCGGCCGTCTTCCTCGATGGTGCAGCCGAGCGTGCGCAGCGCGTCCAGCATCACGCGGGTGTCGTCGGAGTCGAGCAGGTCGACCAGCGTCGTCGTGCCCGCGCTCAGGCCGGCCAGCAGCAGCAGGCGGTTGGAGATGCTCTTGGAGCCGGGCAGGTGCACCGTGCCGGCAGCGTGGCCGAGCGGCGGGAGGTCGAGGAAGGGAATCGAGTACATGGCGCGGAGCAGGAACAGCGGGCGGGGTCAGCGAGCGGGATCAGCAGGCAGGGTCAGCGGGCCGTGGCCGGACGGGCATTCATCTGCCAGCCGGCGCGGCCGTCGGAGGCGGTGCGGATGAGGTCTTCGAGCGCTTCGGTGTTGCCCGAGCGCATGACCACCTCGAAGGCATCCAGCGCATGGCGCAGGCGCTGCGACTGCTTGAGGATCTCCTCGCGGTTGCTCAGCAGGATGTCGCGCCAGACGTTCGGATCCCCCGCCGCGATGCGCGTGAAATCGCGGAAACCGGGCCCGGCCAGCGACAGGAACTCGCGCCCCGCCGGCTGCGCCAGCATCGCGTTGAAGTAGGCGAAGGCCAGCAGGTGCGGCAGGTGGCTGACGGCGGCGAACGCGGTGTCGTGGTTCTCCGGCGTCATGCGCAGCACCTGGCAGCCGATCGCCGCCCACACGTCGGTGGCCTTCTGCACCATCACCGGGTCGGTCTGCGCCAGCGGCGTCAGGATGACCTGCTTGCCCTGGTAGAGCTGCACGTCGGCGTGTTCGACCCCGGCGACTTCCTTGCCCGCGATCGGGTGCGCGGGGACAAAGCTGCCGATGCGCTCCTTCAACACGCGCCGCGCCACATCGACCACGTCGCGCTTGGTGCTGCCCACGTCCATGAACAGCGTGCCCGGCTCGACCATGTGGCGGATCGCCTTGAACGTCGCCTCGCTCGCGGCCACCGGCACCGCGATCAGCACGATGTCCGAGCCCGACACGGCCAGCAGCGCCGACTCGGCCGCGATGTCGATCACGCCCATGCGGCGTGCCCGCTCCACCGTGGACGGCGACTTGCTGTAGCCCACCACGCGCTGCACCAGCCCGGCCCGCTTGAGCGCCAGCGCGAAGCTGCCGCCCATCAGGCCGCAGCCGATCACCCCCAGTTGATTGAACATGGTGTCCGTGCCGTACTCAGTGAACGTCGATCGGGTAGGTGCCGAGCACCTTGAAGAAGGCGCAGGACTCGCGCAGCTCGTGCAGCGCGGTCTGCACCGCGGGCTGGTTCGGGTGGCCCTGCACGTCGATGAAGAAGTAGTACTCCCATTGACCCGAACGCGCCGGGCGCGACTCCAGCCGGCTCATCGACACGCCGTGTTTCTTCAGCGGCGCGAGGATGTCGTACATGGCGCCAGGGCGGTTTTCCACCGAGACGACCAGGCTGGTGCAATCGTGGCCGGACGCCTGTGGAGCGGGGTGGCGCAGCGGGTCGGTGACGATGGCGAAGCGGGTGCGGTTGTGGGTGTCGTTCTGGATCGCCGGGGCGACGACGTGGACGCCGTATTCGCTGGCCGCGCGCGTGCTGGCGATGCCGGCGATCGACGGATCCTGCGCCGCCAGCCGAGCGCCTTCGGCGTTGCTCGACACCGGGCGGCGCTCGGCGTGCGGCAGGTGCAGCGACAGCCATTCGTGGCACTGCGCCAGCGCCTGCGGGTGGGCGCAGACCGCGGTGATGCCGTCGAGCGCGTTCTCCTTGCGCAGCAGGTTGTGGCGCACGAACAGGCTGGTCTCGCCGATGATGAACAGCGGCATGGTCAGGAAGATGTCCAGCGAGCGCGCCACCATGCCTTCGGTGGAGTTCTCGACCGGCACGACCCCGAAGTCGGCCACGCCCGCCGACGTGCTGCGGAACACCTCGTCGATGCTCGCGCACGGCACGCGCACGATGGACGAGCCGAAATAGCCGAGCGCGGCCTCTTCGCTGAAGGTGCCGGCCGGGCCGAGGTAGGCGACGCGGGTCGGTGTTTCCAGCGAGCGGCAGGCGCTCATGATCTCGCGCCAGATCGGGGCGACGCTCTCGTTCTTCAGCGGGCCGGGGTTGCCGGACTTCAGGCCGTCGATGACCTGCGCCTCGCGCTCGGGGCGGAAGACGACCGAGCCTTCCTTCTTTTTGATCTCGCCGACCTCCAGCGCCAGCCCGGCGCGGCGGTTGAGCAGCGCGAGCAGCTCGCGGTCGAGGGCGTCGATCTTGTCGCGCAGCTCCGGCAGGGTGGGCGTCGTCATGGCGGGTGTCTCGTGGAGTTCTTGTTCAGCCGTTGTCCAGCCGGTCACAGGGGTGCGTTCGCGAATTCGCGCAGGTAGGCCACCAGCGCCTGCACGCCGGCCAGCGGCATCGCGTTGTAGATCGACGCGCGCATGCCGCCGACGCTCTTGTGGCCCTTGAGCTGCAGCAGGCCACGCGCCTTCGCGCCCGCGAGGAAGGCCTCGTTGCGCGACTCGTCGCGCAGCTGGAAAGGCACGTTCATGCGCGAGCGGCAGGCCGGGTCGATCCGGTTGACGTAGCAGCCAGCGCCCTCGCCGTCGAGGTAGCCATAGAGCAGCTCGGCCTTCTCGACCGCGCGGCGCTCCATCTCGGCCACACCGCCCTGGCGCTTCACCCACTGGAACACCAGCCCGGCGATGTAGATGCCGTAGGTCGGCGGCGTGTTGTACATCGAGGCGTTGTCGGCGACCGTCTTGTAGTCGAACGCACTCGGGCAGATCGCCAGCGCGTGGCCGAGCAGGTCTTCGCGGACGATCACGATCGTGACCCCCGCCGGGCCGATGTTCTTCTGCGCGCCCGCGAATGCCAGACCGACCTTGGACCAGTCGATCGTGCGCGACAGGATGTGCGAGGAGCAGTCGATCACCAGCGCCGCGTCGCTGCCCAATGCCTTCAGGTCCGGCAGCGCCTGGAACTCGACACCGTGGATCGTCTCGTTGGTGCAGACGTGGACATACCGCGCCCCCGGCCGCAGCGCCCAACCCGCCGGGTCCGGCATCGTCAGGTGGCCGCCTTCGGCATTGCTGGCGATGACCTTGGCGTCGCAGTAGCGCAGCGCTTCCTTGGCCGACTTCTGCGACCAGGAACCGGTGATGACGAAGTCCGCCTGTTCGCCGCGCGACAGGTTCATCGGCACGATCGCGTTCTCGGCCAGCCCGCCGCCCTGCATGAACAGGATGCGGAAGTTGGCCGGCACCGCCAGCAGTTCGCGCAGGTCGGCCTCGGCGGCTTCGGCGATGGACATGAACTCGCGGCCGCGGTGGCTCATCTCCATCACGCCCATGCCCGAGCCATGCCAGTCGAGCATCTCGGCCGCGGCTTGGTGCAGGACTTCCTCGGGCAACGCCGCCGGACCGGCGGAGAAGTTGTAGGGACGCTGGGACATCGTCAACTCACAGGCAAGGCTAGGGGGAACAGGCGTGACGTTTACTTCTTGGCAGGCGCGGATGCAGCCTTGGCCGGCGGCGGCATGCCCAGGCGACCGCTGACACTGCGGTCCAGTGCCTGCAGCTTCGGTTCGACCAGCGCACGCGTCTCGGCAACCAGCTTCTCGGACAAGCCCTTCTGGATCTCGGGCGTGAGCTGCTGGTAGCGGCGGATCACGGGCGACTCCAGCCAGCCCACGAGCTGCTTGAGTTCGTCCTCGGTGAACTTCTCTTCCAGCAGCGGACCCATCACGCCCGGCGCCATCTTCAGCGCCTTGTCGCGCAGCAGCGGATTGGTGTCCTCGACGTACTTGCGGATGTCCGCCTGGATCGCCTTCGCCATTTCCTCGCGCTTTTCGGGCGCGATGCGGGTCTGCAGCACCTGACCGGCCTGCTGCATCAAGGCCAGGGCCGGCTGCTCGACCAGACTGCGGGCAATGCCTTCGACCCCGCCCTGCTGCAACTGCACCACCTTGGCGATCAGCTCCTTCTTGGCGGCGCTGGTCTCGGCCGACACCAGCATCGGGGCAGCCATCAGCACACACAGGGCGCCGGTCTTCAGCGCCGAGCGCCACAGGTTGGAAGTCATCAGACGCTTTCCCCGGCGGTGTCGCCGGCATCGGTTTCAGGATTGGCGGGATCGGTGTCCGGCGCCGTGTCGGCCACCGCTTCGGCCGCGGCATCGTTCTCGACGATGCGCTGCAGGCCCGACAGCTTGGAGCCTTCGTCCAGCGCGATCAGCGTCACGCCCTGGGTGGCGCGGCCGAGTTCGCGGATCTCAGAGACACGGGTGCGCACCAGCACGCCGCGGTCGGTGATCAGCATGATCTCGTCGGCGGAGCGGACCAGCGTCGCGGCGACCACGCGGCCGTTGCGCTCGGTCTGCTGGATGGCGATCATGCCCTTGGTGCCGCGGCCGTGGCGGGTGTACTCGACGATCGAAGTGCGCTTGCCATAGCCGTTCTCGGTGGCGGTGAGCACGCTCTGGGTCTCGTCCTCGGCCACCAGCATCGCGATGACGCGCTGCCCTTCTTCCAGGGCCATGCCGCGCACGCCACGTGCCTGCCGGCCCAGCGGACGCACGTCGTTCTCGTCGAAGCGCACCGCCTTGCCGCCGTCGCTGAACAGCATCACGTCGTGCGCGCCGTCGGTCAGCGCGGCGCCGATCAGGTAGTCGCCCTCGTCCAGATCGACGGCGATGATGCCGGCCTTGCGCGGGTTGCTGAAGTCGTCCAGCGCCGTCTTCTTCACCGTGCCGCGGGCCGTGCACATGAAGATGTAGTGGTCGGCGGGGAAGCGGCGGTTGTCGCCCGTCAGCGGCAGCACGACCGTGATCTTCTCGCCCGGCTGCAGCGGGAACATGTTGACGATCGGCTTGCCGCGGCTGGCGCGCCCGCCCTGCGGCACTTCCCAGACCTTGAGCCAGTACACGCGCCCGCGGTCGCTGAAGCACAGGATCCAGTCGTGCGTGTTGGCGATGAAGAGCTGGTCGACCCAGTCGTCGTCCTTGGTCGCCGTGGCCTGCTTGCCGCGGCCGCCGCGCTTCTGCGAGCGGTACTCGGCCAGCGGCTGGCTCTTGATGTAGCCAGTGTGGCTCAGCGTCACGACCATGTCGGTCGGCGTGATCAGGTCCTCGGTGCCGAGTTCCTGCACGTTGTGCTCGACCACCGAGCGGCGCGCGCCGACCTTGGTCTGGCCGAACTCCAGCTTCAGCGCCGTCAGCTCCTCGCTGATGATGAAGGTCACGCGCTCGGGCTTGGCCAGGATGTCGAGCAGGTCGGCGATGACGGCCATCACGTCCTTGTACTCGCCGATGATCTTGTCCTGCTCCAGCCCGGTCAGGCGTTGCAGGCGCATCTGCAGGATCTCGCCGGCCTGGTCGTCCGACAGGCGGTACAGGCCGTCCGGCTGCATGCCGAAGTGCGCGGGCAGCCCTTCCGGACGGTAGGCTTCGCGCCCGCCGAGCGTGCCCGCCTCTTCGGCGCGGGCCAGCATGTCGCGCACCAGCTGCGAATCCCAGCTCTTGTTCATCAGCGCGGCCTTGGCGACCGGCGGCGTGGGCGAGGCCTTGATGATCTGGATGAAGTCGTCGATGTTGGCCAGCGCGACCGCCAGCCCTTCCAGCACATGCCCCCGCTCGCGCGCCTTGCGCAGCTCGAACACCGTGCGGCGCGTCACCACCTCGCGGCGGTGCTCCAGGAAGATCTCCAGCAGCAGCTTGAGGTTGCACAGGCGTGGCTGACCGTCGATCAGCGCGACCATGTTCATGCCGAAGCTGTCCTGCAGCTGCGTCTGCTTGTACAGGTTGTTCAGCACCACCTCGGGCACTTCACCGCGCTTCAGCTCGATCACCACCCGCATGCCGGACTTGTCCGACTCGTCCTGGATGTGGCTGATGCCGTCGATCTTCTTCTCGTGGACCAGCTCGGCGATGCGTTCCAGCAGCGTCTTCTTGTTCACCTGGTACGGGATCTCGTCGACGATGATCGACTGGCGCTGCCCGCGGTCGATGTCCTCGAAGTGGACCTTGGCACGCATCACCACGCGGCCGCGGCCGGTGCGGTAGCCCTCGCGTACACCACTGACGCCATAAATGATGCCCGCGGTCGGGAAATCCGGCGCCGGGATGATCTCCATCAGTTCATCGATGGTCGCCTGCGGGTTGTTCAGCAGGTGCAGACAAGCGTCGACCACCTCGTTGAGGTTGTGCGGCGGGATGTTGGTGGCCATGCCGACCGCGATGCCCGAGGAGCCATTCACCAGCAGGTTGGGCAACCGGGCCGGCATCACCAGCGGCTCCTTTTCGCTGCCGTCGTAGTTGGGGCCGAAGTCGACCGTTTCCTTGTCCAGATCAGCCAGCATCTCGTGGGCGATCTTGGAGAGGCGGATTTCGGTGTACCGCATGGCGGCGGCGTTGTCGCCATCGACCGAGCCGAAGTTGCCCTGGCCATCGACCAGCATGTGGCGCAGCGAGAAGTCCTGCGCCATGCGCACGATCGTGTCGTAGACCGCCGTGTCGCCGTGCGGGTGGTACTTGCCGATCACGTCGCCGACGATGCGGGCGGACTTCTTGTAGGGACGGTTCCAGTCGTTGTTCAGTTCGTGCATCGCGAAGAGCACGCGCCGATGCACCGGCTTGAGTCCGTCGCGCGCATCCGGAAGCGCCCGACCGACGATCACGCTCATGGCGTAATCCAGATAAGAGCGGCGCATCTCCTCTTCGAGGCTGATGGGCAGTGTTTCTTTGGCGAATTGAGTCATGCGGTCAGGGTCCCAGCGCGGACGATCGAGCCCTGCATTCTACGAGCCACGCAATGTCGCCACCACGCAACATCCGCTCCGGAAGCCGTCTTGAGCCCTGACGATCCGCTTGACCTCGTATGGCACAATCAATTTGTCGGTCCCTAGCGCCGCGCTCTCATCGGCAAGCATGGGCCGCCGCTTTTTCTGCATTCTGCAGCCCGATTTGCGGCTTTTCTCGAGAGGAGAACCATGAACAAACTCAACAAGGTTGCACTGCTGTTCGCGTCGGCCGCACTGGCCGCCTGTGCGACCGGTGGCTCGACCTCCGGCGCCATGGACAACTGGCGTGCTGCTGACGGCACCGTGATCAAGAACGGCTCCAACGAGCTGTGCTGGCGCGATGCCAACTGGACCCCCGCAACCGGCGTGCTGCCGTGCGACGGCGTTCCGGTTCCGGTCAAGCCTGCTGCTCCGGCACCTGCTCCGGCACCTGCCCCGGCGCCGGCACCGGCACCCGCACCGGTAGCCGCTCCGAAGCCCGCCCCGGTGGTCGTCCCGGCCGCCCCGGTCAGCGAGAAGGTCACCTTCGCCGCCGACGCTTTCTTCGACACCGACAAGTCGGTGCTGAAGAAGGAAGCTGGCGCCAAGCTCGACGATCTGGTCAGCAAGGTCAAGGGCATCAACCTCGAAGTCATCATCGCCGTCGGCCACACCGACAGCGATGCTTCTGACAAGTACAACCAGAAGCTGTCGGTGCGTCGTGCCGAAGCGGTCAAGAAGTACCTGGTCAGCAAGGGCATTGAGCCGAACCGCGTCTACACCGAAGGCAAGGGCGAGAAGCAGCCTGTCGCCGACAACAAGACGAAGGAAGGCAAGGCCAAGAACCGCCGCGTCGAGATCGAAGTGGTCGGTACGCGTACCAAGAAGTAAGCAGCTTCGGCTCGCTCACTGCGAAACCCCGCCCTGGCGGGGTTTTTTCATGGGCAATCCACTTCGACTAGGATCCCCGGATGACGACGATGACCAACGCCGACCCCAAGGAACTCGCCAAGTTCAGCGAACTCGCCCACAAGTGGTGGGATCCGGAGAGCGAGTTCCGCCCCCTCCACCAGATCAACCCGCTGCGCCTGGGCTGGATCGAACAATGTGCCGGCCCGCTCGACGGGCGCCGCATTGTCGACGTGGGCTGCGGCGGCGGCATCCTCAGCGAAGCCATGGCGCGCAAGGGCGCCCAGGTGCTCGGGGTCGATCTGGCTGAACGTTCGCTGAAGGTGGCCCAGTTGCACGCGATGGAAGCGGGCATCGACAACGTCCAGTACCGCGAGGTCGCTGCCGAAGTGCTGGCCGACGAGCAGCCCGGCCAGTTCGACATCGTCACCTGCATGGAGATGGTCGAGCACGTACCCGATCCGTCCTCCATCATCGCCGCCTGCGCAAAGCTGGTGAAGCCGGGGGGCTGGGTCTTCCTGTCCACGCTGAACCGCAACCCCAAGTCCTTCCTGTTCGCCATCGTCGGCGCGGAATACCTGCTGCGCATGCTGCCGGCGGGTACCCACGAATACGCCAAGTTCATCCGCCCGAGCGAACTGGCCACGTGGTGCCGCTCGGCCGGACTGGACCTGCTGCAGACCCGCGGCATGGAATACAACCCGCTGACCAAGCGCTACTGGCTCAGCGGCGACACCAGCGTCAACTACCTGCTGGCGTGCCGCAAGGGGACAACATGAAAGTTCTCTCCGCTGTCCATGCGGTTTTGTTCGATCTTGACGGGACACTGATCGACAGTGCAATGGACTTGGGCGGCGCAGGCAATGACCTGCGTGAACGCCGCGGACTGCCCGCGCTGCCGCTGGCCGATTTTCGGCCGATGACCGGCGCCGGTGCACGCGGCATGCTGGGCGTGGCACTGCAGATCACGCCAGAGCATGCCGAATTCGAGGCCCTCAAGGACGAATACCTGGCGATCTACGAAGCCCGCATGACCCGCCTGACGCGGGTCTTCGAGGACATGGCCCCCGTGCTCGATGCACTGGATGCCGCCCAGCTGCCCTGGGGCATCGTCACCAACAAGCACAGCCGCTTCGCTGTGCCCGTGGTGGACGCGGCGGGGCTGCAACACCGCAGCCGCGTGCTGGTCTGTGGTGACACCACACCGCACGCCAAACCGCATCCCGAGCCACTGTTCGAGGCTGCACGGCGCCTGGGGGTCGACCCGGCACGCTGCCTCTACGTCGGCGATGACCTGCGCGACGTGCAGGCCGGCCGGGCCGCGGGCATGGGCACGGTCGCGGCGGCCTGGGGCTACCTCGGCCAAGGCGAGCCCATCGAGGCCTGGGGTGCCGATCACCTGATCAATTTTCCGGCCGAGCTCTTGAACTTGCCCGGAATGACCTAAAATATGCGGTTCAGGGGCCGACCTGGTTTCGACGTGGGTTCGGAATCGGAGCAGGGCGTGTCGAGCACCAGTTCGCTCGTAAAACCACTGGAAACAAAGTAACTGCGAACGACTCTACGTACGCTCTCGCCGCTTAACACCGGTGAGCCTCTCAACGGTTGGCCGATGGGCCGGGCCCGCAAGGGCTGAGAGGTAATACACATGGGCTGGTCTCTGGTGGTGTCACACAGCCGGGGACAAGACAAAGTGACTGGTGTCGTCTGAAGGGTGTTCCTGCCCGTCAGCGACATGAGACTCAAATCAGAGAACTACACACGTAGAACTGCCTGAGGATGGCTTGCGGACGGGGGTTCAATTCCCCCCGGCTCCACCAGTCAAGCGTTCGGCAAAGCTCGCAAGAGTTCGCCGAACCACCAAAAAGCCCTAGAGAATCAACGCTCTAGGGCTTTTTCTTTGCCCGCATGAGATCGGGCCGGTTCGCACCCTTCCGCGCTCCCCGTGGAAGAACCAGAGGAAGAACCGCAGAATCGGGTTCTTCCTTCTGAAAAGTTCTTCCTCATGGCACGGCACCTGATCCCCTCAGACAAGACCATCAAGGCACTGAAGCCCGGCGCGACCGACGACGACGGGGCGCCCGTCAAGCGGCTGAACGACGGGGACGGGCTGTTCCTCATGCTGTGGGTGAAGGGCGGCGCCCACGGGTGGCGCTTCCAGTACGTGCTGAACGGTCGAAAGAACATCCTCAGTCTGGGCACCTACCCCGATACGGGGCTGGCGCTGGCCCGGCGCAAGGCAGACGAGGCGCGGGCGCTGGTGGCCGCAGGGACCGACCCGAGCGAGAAGCGCAAGGCGGAGAAGGCCGAACACGACCGCCAGCACGAGGAACGCCAGCGGGAAGCGGCGGGCCTGCCCCCTGTGGGGAGCTTCGAGGCCGTGGCCCGTGAGTGGCTGGAAGAGGTTCACGCCCACAAGGTCAGCCCGGGCCATGCCGAGCGGACCCGCATCCGCCTGGAACAGAACGTGTTCCCGTGGCTGGGGCGGCTGGCGCTGGTCAGCGTGACGGCGCCGAAGCTGCTGGAATGCCTGCGGCGGGTGGAGAAGCGGGGGACGGTCGAGACTGCGCACCGGGTGAAACAGGCGTGCGGGCAGGTGTTCCGGTACGGCATCGCCACGGGGCACTGTGAGCGTGACCCGTCGGGCGACCTGCGCGACGCCCTGCGCCCTGTTGTCGTGGCGCACCATGCGGCGCTGACCGAGCCGCGACGGGTGGGCGAGCTGCTGCGGGCCGTGGACAGCTACCCCGGACAGCCGACGACCCGGGCCGCCCTGCTGCTGTGCGCCCTCACCTTCCAGCGACCGGGCGAGGTGCGGGGCGCCGAGTGGGCAGAGTTCGACCTGGACGCGGGAACCTGGCTGATCCCGGGGCACCGGATGAAGCGCAGCGTGCAGGGCAAGGCTACGGGGCCGGCGCACCTGGTCCCCTTGTCTCGGCAGGCCGTGGCCGTGCTGCGCGAGCTGCAGCCGCTGACGGGTGGCCGGGTGCTGGTGTTCCCGGGCCTGCGCTCACCGAAGCGGCCCATCAGCGACGTGACCCTGGGCGCGGCGCTGGCCCGGCTCGGGTTCGGCAATGACGAGATGACGGCGCACGGGTTCCGGGCGATGGCCCGCACGATGCTGGCTGAACGGCTGGGCGTGGCCGAACCCGTCATAGAGGCGCAACTGGCCCATGCCGTGCCCGACGCGCTGGGGCGGGCGTACAACCGGACCGAGTTCGCCGACCAGCGCAGGCAGATGATGCAGACATGGGCCGACTACCTGGACACGCTGCGCACCGGGGCGCAGGTGATCCCGATCCGGGCCGCCTGAATCCGCGGGCCTTCCTGCCTGGTGCTGACTGCTGGCAGACCGCCACGCCCCTGACCCGGCACGACCTCACGCACACCACCAGCCCGGCCCCTGTGGCCGGGCTTCGTCTGTCTGGCTAGGTATTCCTGGCAGGCGTCAGCCTGTCCGTGTTGGCTGCTGCAGGTGACTGGATTGGCCGGCCTGCCGGTGCATCCCGTGGCCGCCGGGGAGAGGCGGCGGCGCGGGTTTCCCTACGCGCGACACATGCGGAAGCGCTGGCACCAAAGCAGAAAGACCAGCGAAATCAACGACTTGCGCGAACTACGGCGAATCTCTCAGGCTGGAACATGCACACATCACCGGGGACAAACCGGGTTTCAGCCCTGCGCAGACACCAGAAACACCAATGGAATCAAGCACTTAGGACAGCCTCAGGCCGTCAGGATCTGCCGGGGACAGACCGGGGACACCAGAGGGAGAGGCAACGGGGACAGACCGGGGACAGCCGGGGACAGATGAGAGAGAGGAGAGAACTCTGTCCTGGTCTAATGATTTCGCACACACCGATAGGTGGAAATCACCTGGACAACGAACGTGACGAACACGAAACGAAGAGTCTTTGACGCGAGCTTCAAGCTGCAGATCGTGCAGATGATCCGGTCGCAGGGCCTGGGCATTGGCGAGGTCTGCCGGGACATGAAGCTGGGCGAGACGGCGGTGCGGCGCTGGCTGGCACAGGCCGATGCGGAACAGCTGGGGCAGCCTGGCATCGGCAAGCCGTTGACGGCGGAGCACCAGCGCATCCGCCAGCTCGAAGCCGAGAACAAGCAACTCCGGGGCGACGTAGAAGTTTTAAAAAAAGCATCGGCCTTCTTTGCCCGGGAACTGCGATGAGCTTCAAGCTCGTCGGGCAACTGCAAGAGAAGGCCGCGGTGGTGGAGCAGGTTTGCCGGGTGCTGGGCATCAGCCGCTCGGGCTACTACGCGGCCCGCAGGCGCAGCCGAATGCAGCCGGCGGTGTGCGAGGCCAGCGTGCAACTGAAGGCGGCATTTGCGGCCAGCGGCGGGGCGTACGGCAGCCGACGGCTGCGCACGGCGGTGGCCTCGCGTGGCATCGTCATGGGGATCTACCGCGTGCGCCGTTTGATGTGCCAGCATGGTCTGCGCTCGACGTGGAAGCGCAAGTTCGTGCACACGACCGACAGCAAACACGCGCTGCCGATCTCGCCCAATGTGCTGGCCCGACAGTTCAACCCGACGCGGCCCGATCAGGCCTGGGTCGCCGACATCACCTACATCCGCACGCGCAGCGGCTGGCTGTATCTGGCGGTGGTGCTGGACTTGTTTGCGCGCAAGGTGGTGGGCTGGGCGATGGCCCCGGACATGCAGGCCGGGCTGGTGTGCCGGGCGTTGCAACTGGCCATCGTGCAGCGCCAACCTGCGCCGGGCTTGATCGTCCACACGGATCGCGGCAGCCAGTACGCCAGCGCGGCGCATCAGGCGCTGCTGGCCAGACACGGCCTGGTCGGCAGCATGAGCCGCAAGGGCAACTGCTGGGACAACGCGGTGATGGAGCGCTTCTTCCTGAACCTCAAGATGGAGCGCGTCTGGCAGCGCGATTACGCCAACCATGCCGAGGCCACGAGCGACATCGCCGACTACATCGTCAGCTTCTACAACAGCGTGCGTCTGCACTCCACACTGGGCAACTTGCCACCCAATGCCTTCGAGCATCAATCGGCAATCACACAACCTATCGGGCTGTGCGAAATAACTTGACCAGGACAACCCGCCTGTTCTTCTCTGCGGCCGTTCGGCGCCTGGTGCTGCGTGAACGTGCCTTCCGGGTCATCGCCATCGATCGGGGGACACGATGACCGTCACCCACGCACCACACCCTTCAGCGACAACCATGGAAACACCTGTGATCGACCAAGCAACGCAAGCCGCCACCCGCACACCACCTGAACCGCTGAACCCCTGTGACCTGCTGGAAACGCTCTTCCAGCGGGCTGCGCTGACCATGAGCGCCGACGAGCTGCAGCACGTTGCGAACCAAGCCGGCGAGCTGGCTTATGACATCTCAGACAGGGCCGCCGGTGTGGCCGAAAGACTCGGGTGCCTGGTGTTCACAGACAAGGGCGACCGCGCAAACGGTGCATTCCAGTCGGCGGATCAACTGCCGGGCCTGCTGTGGCACTTCAGCGATGTGTTCCGCCACGTTGCGGGACTGGTCAGCGTGTCAGGCAGTGCTGAGGCAATGGCACGACGGGCGCGAGGCTGAGCACGGCAACCCCACGAAAGCGCCTGAAACAACTGACCTCAAATCATAAGAGGTCAGTATTTTTACTGGACAGTGAGCATATGGAATCAACCACCCAAGAAGAAAGCACATGGTGTGATATATATTTAGAATTCTCTACAGAAAACTATTGGACAAAAAAACCATTTGACCCATTTACATCAACACTTGCAGAAGCGGAAAAATTAAATAACCTACACGAAACAGACTTAAATACAATACCAGCATTAGTGCAGTTTATTACTGCACAAGAATTAGAGAAGCGCAAAGATTATTATAAAGAGCACCCCTTAAAAGGTGTGGCGCTGTGCATTCAAAATGATCTCGTGGCCCCTTTATGGTTAGCGTATGCATTCTTGAGAGAATATCGGAGCGCAGCGCATGGCCGTGTTAGAACATGGGATGAAGCATTCGGGCCACCTTTACCTAAGGGAACAAATTTAGCCTTATTCAGAAGGGCACGGATAAACACAACCAAAGTAATCAATCTATTTTCAAAGAAAATACAAGAAAATCCATTGCGATCAGTAAATAAAGCGCTTTGGGAAGAGATTGGAAGAGAGGTAGGAGAAGGAGCGACCAGAGCGGAAGAGTTGTACAGAGAGGCAAGAAAGCTAGGGAGGGGGTTGACACTTGAACAGTTGCGAAGTCGCGGCATGAGTCGTCACGACGCCAAACCCACGAAAACCAAGAAACACACGGGTTTACGTCGCAAGACTTAGGAACCCATGATCCGACCCGTCAGATCAACCACGAACGAACCAGCGCCAACATGAACATAACCACCCCCTCAAGCAATGTCCAACGCCTGCCGGGCACCCTGGAAGCCAAGAAAGCGGCAATCGCCAAGCAGCAATGGCTGAGACTGCGGCAAGTGCTGGACAAGACCCAGACCGGCAAGACGTGGCTGTATGCCCGCATGCGCGACAAGATCGACCCATTCCCGCCAGCGATCAAGCTGTCTGCCCGCTGCGCGGTCTGGGACGAATCGCAGGTAGATGCCTGGATGGAGCGCCAAGCCGACAAGCTCACCAAGCCGGCTGATCTGGTGGACCAAGCACAGGCCGACGCCTGACCCCTGACCATCACGCAACCAGCGCCAGCACCGACACCGCACCCAGCCCGAAGAGGCTTTCCCTTGGTGCCTCCCTGCCCCGTCAATCGCTGGCCGCACCCCTGAGATAGCAGACCATGAAACACACGACCGAATCCCGGTCAGCCGCCGGTGTGGGCGATTCAGACCACGGCGAGCCGACCGAATACCAGCGCACCAGCGACCGCGCCCGATCGCTGGGGTATTCCATCACCCCGACCGAAATAGAGGGCACCCCGGCCTTCCTAGTCAGCCGCGGGTGTATGTCCCGCATGCTGCCCGGCCTGGCCGAGGTGGACAGATTCCTTATCCGCGCAGGCGCCTGCGACGGCGACAAGGCAGGAGGAAACCGCGATGAATGAATTCACCTCACCGGCCGACCTGCTGCGCCTGGCGGCCGACTACATGGATTCCCGACCGCGTGCGCTGACCAGCGAGGCGAGATTGAGCGCCACCATCAGCATGAAATACCGGGCCGTGTTCGCATACCCCGGTGTCATGCGGGTTTACTGTGAGATCACGGGTTTGCAGGCGGCTGAATCTCTTCCTGGCTGTCCGATCGTGGCAAACCCACGGTTCATGCCTGAATGGGAGTTCCACGCACCGGCTGAACTGCTGGCGCTGGCGGACGACCTGATCCGGGCAAGGGCGCCCCTCTTCGCTTTCGATGAGCGGGTGAACCTCGGGGTTCGCCGAACGGATGGCGTCACGGGCCAATGGACCGACGGAATCCCGCTGCGGGTGACCTGCGTTTATCCGGGCGTGCTGTCGGTCTACCTGGCTACGAATGGCAGCCTGCTGGCCCGATCCAAGCCCGGCAAACCGCGCCAGCTTGCGACCCAAAGGGGCAAGGTATGACCGAACCCAGCGACACCCAGCCCCTGCACATGGGGCCACTGAACGACAGCCGGAGAGCACAGGCGACCCGGGTAGCCGACTACCTGGATACCCGCCCGGACGGGGCCACCCGCAGCGAGATCGAGCACGCCTGCGACCCGGGCAGCGTCACGAAACTGCTGTCCGAGATGCGGCGCGGGCTTGGGTACGTCATCGCCAAACGACGCGGCGCCGAACTGACCAAGGCAGGCACGCGACGCCGGACCATGCTGTACGTGCTGGTGTCGCGCCCTGAAGGCCGCACACAGGGCAACCTGTTCGACGAGGTGACCCGATGACCCGCCCCGAACGCGAGATCACGCCGGCCCTGATCGATGACGCCCTGAGCTTCATCCCGCCCGACATCCCGCACGATGAGCGGGTGCGTGTCGCCTTCGCGGTCTTCGACGGGCTGGGCACGTCAGGCGCCGACGCCTGGAAGGCATGGGCAGGACGCCGGCAAGGCGCCAGCGCCACCGAGGACGCCGCGACCTGGCGCAGCGTCTGCAAGGGCGGGCCGGTGAAGGTCGGGACGCTCTTCCACATCGCCAAGCAGTACGGGTTCAAGCTGCCCAAGCTGGCCGCCGATGGCACGACACCCCGGGCCGGGCGCCCTGCCCGCACCGCTGACGAGCTGGCCGCCGAACGGGCCGCCCGCGAGCGGCGTGACGCCGAGGAAGCCGAGGCGCTGCAGGCCGAACACCACGAGGCGGCGCAGCGCTGCCGGAAGCTGTGGGACAGCGCCAGCGAGACACCACCACCGGCCACCGGCTGCCCGTACCTCACCCGCAAGGGCGTGCAGGGCCACGGGTTGCGCTACCTGCGCGACGGCACGGCCCTGGTGCCCATGCGCGACACGGCGGGCGAGCTGTGGAGCCTGCAGCGCCTGCTACCCGCCGACCTGGTAGACCGCGAATCCGGCGAGGTGATCGGGAACAAGCTGTACGGGCCACCACCGCGCAAGGGCGGAAAGGACAAGGTGCGATCCCGCAAGACGGGCCTGTTCCACCTGGTCGGCACCATCGGCGAGCCGGCGCCCGGCGCGGCGCTGGTGATCCTGCTGGGCGAGGGCTACGCCACGGCCGCGACGCTGCACGAGGCGACCGGGCACCCCGTGGCCGTGTGCTTCGACGGCGGCAACCTGCGCCACATCGCCCAGGCGCTGCGGGCGCAGCATCCGACCGCGCTGCTGCTGGTCTGCGGCGACGACGACAAGCCGACCGAGGCACGCGGCAAGGGCAACCCCGGCCGCAAGGCTGCAGCCGCTGCCGCACGGGCCGCCAACGCCGGGCCGGTGCGGGTGTGCTTCCCCGAGCCACTGCCGGAAGGTGCCAGCGACTTCAACGACCTGGCTGCGCACGCCGGGCTTGAGGCCGTGGCGGCGCTGATCGGCACGGCTGTGCAGGCGCCTGCACACGCCGACGCTGCCCAGCCTGCCGCCGACGCGGGCGACACCAGCGCCAGCCACCCCGAAGGCGACCCCCTGCCCTGGTGCTCGGAAGATCCCGGCCCGACTGGTGACGACTGCCCGGACCCGATCCCGGGCGACCCCGGCCCGGCCGCCAGCGCCAGCGCGGGCGCCAAGCCCCGCAAGCCACGCGGCAAGGCCAGCACGGGCCGCAGCGCCAGCGCTGGGGATGCTGGCGCTGATGACGACACCAGCGCAGGCAAAGACTGGTTCCGCCTGGACGATGACGGCGTGTGGTACGTGCCCCGCGACTCCGAGGGCAACCGGAAGAAGCCGATTTGGCTGGCCGCCCCGCTGCACATCACGGCCATCAGCCGCGCCACGGACGGCAACGGCTGGGGGTTCCTGAGCGAGTTCACCGACCGCGACGGCCGCCTGAAGGTCTGGGCGATCCCGGCCGCAGCGCTGGGCGGCGACGGTGCGGAGTGGTTCGCCCGCCTGCGGGACATGGGCTTGCGCACCAGCACCACCAAGGGCGCCCGTGCGCTCCTGGCGCAGTACATCGACAGCCGCGAGGTAAGGGAGCGCATCACCAGCACCGACCGCACCGGCTGGCACGACGGCGGCGTGTTCGTGACCCCGAGCACCACCGTCGGCCCCGAGGGCGCGGGCCGGCTGTACGTGTTCCAGTCCGAAAGCAGCGTGGAGGACACGCTGGCTACCGGGGGCGACTTCGACGCCTGGCGCGACGGCGTGGCCCGGCGCTGCGCAGGGAACAGCCGCCTGTCGTTCGTGCTGTCGTGCGCCTTCGCGGCCCCGTTGTCGAACGCGCTGGGCGTGGCGACGGGCGGGTTCCACTTGCAGGGGGATTCCAGCCTCGGCAAGACCACTGCCCTACTCACGGCCGCGAGCGTGTGGGGGCCGCACAAGTTCAAGAAGCAGTGGCGCCAGACGGACAACGCCTTGGAGAGCGTGGCGGCGCAGCATTGCGACCTGCCGCTGATCCTGGACGAGATCGGGCAGGCAGACGGCCGCATCGTCGGTGAATGCGTCTACCTGCTGGGCAACGAGATGGAGAAGGGACGGGCGACCCGCGGCGGGCTGACCCGGAAGGTTCGCACCTGGCGCCTGCTGTTCCTGAGCAGCGGAGAGAAGAGCCTGAGCGACTACATGCGCGAGGCTGGCCGCAAGATCAACGAGGGGCAAGAGGTGCGCATGCCGTCGATCACGGCCGATGCCGGGGCCGGGCTGGGCATGCTGGAAGAGCTGCACGACCTGGACAACGGCCGCGACTTCTCCGACACGCTGCAGAAGGTCACGGCCGCCCACTACGGGCACGCGGGCCGCAAGTGGCTGCAGCACCTGGCCGACCACATGGGCGACATCGAGGGCGCAGCGGGCGAACTGGTCAACCAGTTCGAGACGCTGGCGGTTCCGCAGTACGCGCACCCGCAGGTGTGGCGGGTGGCCCGGCGCTTCGCCCTGGCCGCTGCAGCGGGCGAGCTGGCCACGCGGGCGGGCCTGACAGGCTGGGAAGCGGGCGAGGCGATCGAAGGGGCGCGGCGCTGCTTCTCCGACTGGCTGGCGGGGCGCGGGCACTCGGGCAGCGGGGAGAAGGTCGCGGCCGTGCTGCAGGTGCGGGGCTGGCTGGAAAAGAACGGGGACGCGCTGTTCACCTGGATGCACCGGGCCACCGACGACCACCGACCGAACACGGCGCTTCGGGCCGGGTTCAAACGCTGGGTGGACGACAAGGGCGAGCCGATCAAGCGCACCACCGCCGATGACTACTGCGACGCCCGGGCATCTGACGGTTCACGCACCGTGGACGATGAGGGCCTGTCCCTGGAGTACCTGGTACTCCCCGAGCAGTTCCGCACCGAGATGTGCAAGGGCCTGCGCCCTGACTTCGTGGCGCAGGTGCTGAAGGATGCCGGGTGCCTCAAGCACGAACGCGACCGGCTGACGAACAGTGCCCGCCTGCCGGGCATCGGGAAGACCAAGATCTTCCACATCCTGCCGTCGATCTTCTCCGTTGACGTGGAGGCGCTGGAATCATGATGGCCACCCCGAAAACGCTGGCATCCGGAGCGGGTGCAGCGGATCGCGCCCTGATCGGCCTGGAAGCCCTGGCCCGTCAGTTCCTGGAACAAGAGCAGCCCGGCCGCGCTGCGCAGGTGCTGGCCGAGGTGGACAGCGGCACGGCGGCGCTGCGGTTCGTCGTGAGCCTGTGCGGGCTGGATTGGCACCTGTCCTGCACGATCGAGCGCCACGGCGACGGCCGGCCCGAACCCGTGGCGCTGCCAGGCCGTGACAGGTGGGTGCTGGCGCTGCTGCCGGTGCTGTTCCCACTGGTCACGCTGGTGAAGACGGCAACCAGCGCCAGCACGACCGCGCCCCGGCTGTTGAACGACGTGGCGCGGGGTCGCGCCTGGCTGAGCTTCGATGTGGAGATGCGGGGCCGGCTGGCGCTGGTGTCAGCGCACGCTCGGCCCGGGCGCGACCTGCGGCAACGGGTGCCCCTCATGGAAGCGGGCTGCATGCGCATGCGCGACTCACACACGAACAGGAGAGAGCATGGCCCGGCCACGCAGTGAGGTCACGATTGCGATGCTGGAGGTATTCGGGGGCCAGTCTGAGCCGATGACCTGGCGCACTGTGGCTGAAGAGCTGGCACGCCGGGGGGTGATCGGTGCGGCACTGGCGCCGGGGGATCTGCGACTGCTTCACCGCGCAGTGGGGGAGGCATACAGGCGCGGCGAGCTGGTGAACGTGGGCGTAGCCCGCGGGATTCCCGGCCAGACTCGCCCCCCCGTGCTGTATCGGCTGCGCAAGGAGGGCGACCCACCGCGCAAGCGGAGCGAGAAACGAGAACTGCAAGCGCGGGCCATAGCGGAGCTGCTGAAAGCGTGGAGCTGAAGCCCGCACGACCGCGCCCCGACGAGCGCCAGCACTGTCGGCGCCCACTTCAAACACCCTGACCGAAAGGAACCCCCGTGAACATCATCCCCTTCATCTTCGACACCCTGCCCGTGCGTGCCGTGCTGCGCGACGGTGAACCGTGGTTCGTGGCCGCCGATCTGGCGGCCGTGCTGGACTACAGCGAAACGGCCGCGATGACTCGCCACCTCGATGACGACGAAAAGGGGCTGTCAACTGTGCAGACCCTTGGCGGGCCGCAAGAGATGACCATCATCAGCGAATCCGGCCTGTACGCGGCGATCCTGAAAAGCCGCAAGCCTGAAGCCCGACAGTTCCGGCGCTGGGTCACGGGCGAGGTGCTGCCGTCGATCCGCAAGACTGGCGGTTACAGCATGGGCGACCATGCCCGGCGAGTGCGGGACGTGTTCGACGTGGCGGGCACGGCGGTGAAAGCGCGGGGCCTTCGAGGTCCGGCCCGTGACGCTGCCGTGCGGGCCGTGGTCCAAGAGATCGCGCCCGACCTGCTGCACCTGGTGCCCGAACCGGCCCCCAAGCAGACACCCGACCAGCCCGACCCGGGCGAGTTGGTGGCCATCGTGCGCGACTGGCTGCAGCAGCACGGCGCGGCGCTGCCCGAGCTGAGCGAGGTCCGGGCGCTGGTCCTGACCCGTCCGGATGGCGCACGGCCGCGGGTGTCCGACTTCCGACGCACCCAGCCGGCCGAATACGTCATCAGCCCGTACACGTTCGCGGAAGTCATCTGCAACGGACTGGACGCCCGCAAGGTGGCACTTGCACTGCGAGACGCTGGGCACCTGCGCCACGAGGCAGACCGCTGCACCATCACCCAGCGCCTGCCCGGGGAGGGTGGGAAGGTGAAGGTCTACGCGATCAAGCCCGAGATCCTGCACTGACCACAGATCGACCCGACACCAGAAGCCGGCCGCGTGCCGGCTTTCCTGTTCCCAGCACCCCTTCCGAGTTACAGCGGGTGCCTGTTCACACCCCAAAACGCGACCCGGAAACACGCGGTTTATCACTAGCGATAAGTGAAGGTTATCGCTAGTGATCGCGTTTATCGGGGTAAAACCACGGCGCATCATGAAACCAACCCACTCGGAAAGCTGAAACAAAGTTTCATGCGAAGCCGATCGACCAGCCGGGGCCGCCCCGGTTCGTGTTGTCCTGGCAGACCACGCCGACACGATCGGCACCCGTTGCCGGTGCTGCGGGGTGTCGGCACTGATGCACAAGAACACGCACGCCGAACCATACCCCTACAGGGTATTTCAGGCAAAAACGGCCAGCCGGGACCAGTCGGGCACCCCGAAGTGACCACTGAACCCGGGCCGGACCCCGTGTTCCCTGCCCGTCCCCGGGTTCTGTCCCCGGCACTTTGCGACCTGTCCCCGGCAGTGTCCCCGGCTGGAAAACGTCGGCGTGAACCCATGCGCACCCAATCGGGCACAAGCGGGCGACCCGTCCCCGTGTCCCCGTTGTCCCCGTCTGTTTTGAAGTCAAGGTAGCGATGCACCCCTAAATACGTCAGGGGGGTATGTGGACCGATCCGGGTTCAAGTCCTGCAGCAGATGCGCCCGACCCCTTCGCCCTGGTGCAAGACACGACCCCGACAGGGGCCACCGACCAGCCAGACCCGCAATCCCGGAAGGAAGAACCGGCCATGAAGAACCTGAAGCAAGAAACTGAAAATACGTTCAGGATCAGTTACTTAGGTGGCTGATCATGTTGGCCCCGGCCCAGTCAAGCGTTCGGCAAAGCTCGCAAGAGTTCGCCGAGCCGCAAAAATGCCCTGGAGAATCAACGCTCCAGGGCATTTTCTTTACTGGAAGTAGAACAACTGGCGTGCCGCGCCACTGTAGTTCTCGGCGATGGCGGTCGAACCGGCGGTGGTGCCAGGCATCGACAGCACCTGGGCACTCTGACGGTTCTCGAAGTAGAGCAGGCTGCCAGACTGCCTCAGGGCCCACATCTGGCTGGCCGCGGTAGCCGAGCAGGTAGCCCAGGTCAGCGCTGTGCTGCCAACAGAGGGCTGTGCTGCACACTTGTTGCCATAGCGCACTTGGTAATACGGCAGCCCGGAAACGGTCTGCACGGTCAAGGTCCAGGCCGTGGTGCTGGCACAGGACTGTTGGTCGAGTCGGGTGCCGGTACCACGCAGGCACAGGTAGCTGCTGTAGTTGGCCAGCTTCTTGGTCATGCTGCCCCAGTTCAGACCTGGGGCTACGCCCTGGATTTGCTGGACCTCGCTGGCCCAGTAGACCGGCAGCGAACCCCAGGTATTCTCCCCAGCCTGCCAGTTGCCACCGATGCTGGTGATGTACACCAGATTGGTCTGCATCTGGCGCGCGCTGCTGACCAACTTGATCATGTCGGCCCGCGTCGAGACGCTGTGGACAAGGTGCCAGGTCTGCACACCCTTGGTGCGGGCCACCGCAGTGGCGTTACTGATCTGGGTGGCTTGCGCGGTGTAGTCGGTGGCACTGCTCTCGAACAGCACCACCGTCTCGCCAGCCAGGGCACCGCCGACGACACAGTTGTCCGGCACACCCGCGTTGAACGCGATTTTTGCGCCCGGGCGGTACTTGGCCACCAGGGCACGCAGTTGCTGGTATTCGGTGACGAAGACGCTGCAATTCCAGGTCGAGGGAGCGGCCTCGTCGAAGAAGATGCCGCCGAGCGACGGCATCTGGGCAAAGTAGGCCGCGATCTGGGCTTCGATCCGTTCCCAGGTCTGGCACTTGCCCGGGACATTGCAGGTGTGGTTGAAATAACCCGTCGGCACGTAGCCGAGCAGCTGCACACCACGCGAGGCCGCGCGGTCGGACAGGGTGCGCCACGTCAGCAGGTCCGGCACCAGTGTGGTCGTCTGGCCTGCCGCGACGAAGACGCCACTATCCGGGTTGACAACCGCCAGGCTGCTGGCCGGCAACTGGTCGTAGAGCGCGGTATCGGTGCTTCCCCAGTAGCTGATCACCCCTACGCCGGTCGTGGCCGTCTGCGCGGCCACCGACGCGACCATCGGCAAGGCAAGGCCGACCGCGGCCGCCAATCGGCGAGCCAACCAGCGGGTTTGTTGAAGGGCGTTTTGCAGGCGCGGGGAACAGGATTTCGACGGTGGGATGGCGCTCATTCCTGAAATGCAAATAATGAAAATTGTAATTTTGCACTATTCAAGCCTGATCGCTCCCCATCCACAGCATTGAGGATGACGCTCCGACCCCGGAGGACTACAAGCAGTCTCGATCCATCGATCAGACCCCCAGGAGCAGACCATGGCCTACCTCTTTCGCGGTCGCCTGTGTGGCGCCTTGTGTGACGACTGCTTCGAGCCGCTGGCGAATGTCCAGGTCCGGCTCTACCGCCTGCGCAGCGACCAGGACGCCACCCGGCTCGCCGTCGCCGAGACCAAGGACACCTTCGCCGTGCTCACCGACGAGCAGGTCCGCGCCAAGTCCGGCGCCCTGCTCGCCGAGTGCACGACCGACGAGGCCGGCCACTTCACCGCCCGGCTGGGCGACGACCAGCAGTACGCCGGCGAAGCCTTCGAGGTCGATGTCCACTGCGGCACCGTGCCGCACCGCCGCCCCGAACCCCCGCCCAAGGGCCCCGTCCAGTTCACCATCACCACCGTCCAGCCCCAGTGGCGCCAGCGCGAGAACGACCAGATCGCCGCCTGGGACCACTGCCTGGCCCGGCGCTTCTGGTGCTACATCCGCGCGCTGTTCGACGCCTGGGTCCTCTGCGGCCGCGTCACCGTCTGCAGCACCGGCCAGGCCGCCGAAGGCCTCACCGTCTACGCCTTGGACCGCGACTGGCTGGCCGACGACCCCATCGGCTCGGGCCTGACCGACGCCTCGGGCAAGTTCCGCATCGACTACCTCGGCGCCGACTTCCGGCGCGGCACCTGGATCAACATCGAGCTGATCGGCGGCCCGGATGTCTACTTCCGCATCGACGGCCCCTCCGGCACCCCGCTGCTGACCGAGCCCTCCAGCCAGGGCCGCGCCCCCGGGCGCGAGAACGTCGGCCCCTGCTGCTGCGTCGCGCTGTGCGTGAAGGAAGCGCCGCCCGTCGAACACGCCTGGTTCACCCGCGTCGGCGACTTCAACCTCTACAGCGACATCGACAGCAGCACCGGCCTGACCACCACCGCCCAGCCCGCCGGCTTCCCCAACCAGCACGGCGGCCCCGGCTACGGTTTCTGGCAAAGCCCCCGCCTCGTCGGCGACTGCCCGACCCGCCACCCCGCCACCAGCCAGCCGCTGCGCTACCGCTTCCTGTGGCGCCCGACCGGCAGCCTGGCCGCGCCTGCGCCGATCACCGGGCCGGCGATGGTCGTCGCGCAGAAGGTCGGCACCCGGCCGGTGACGTGGAACTACGGCCTGCCGGGCGATCCGGCCACCCGCCCACAGGACATCTGGGTCGTGCCGTCCGGCGGCTACACCGGGCCGATGCCGGCGCCCTTCCCCGCCGCGCCGCCCGGACCGCCGCCCGGATCGTGGGGCCCGATGCCGCCGCTGCTGCAGCAGCCGGACGCCGACGGCTGGGTCACGATGCCGCCGGACGCCACCAACCAGGGCTTCTCCGGGCCGCTGCTGCGCGTCAACACCAACGCGCTGGTGCCGGGCGGCACGGCCATCGGCGCAGGGGCCGGCAACGCGATCCCCGCCGCAGCCCTGAAGAACGGCGTCGATGTCTCGATCTTCTTCGAGGCCGCCCCGGTCTCCGGCCCCGGCGCGACGCTCGGCAACCAGCTCGACCGGCTGCACGTCAACAACTGGATCGAGGTCGCCGAGTTCAGCCTCGACCAGTTCACCGCACCGGGCGCGACGCCGTGCGAGGGCATCACCAACATGGTCGACCTGCGCTACACGATGGACCACGCGCTGGTGAGCACGTGGGCGCTGGGCATCTCGACGTCCGCCCCGATCCCGGGCGGCACGCCGACGCTGCCGGGTCTGGGCGTGCCACCGGTGCCACCGGACCAGTTCAGCTCGGTGCGCGGCGGCCACGGCCAGGTGCACCTGAACACCAGCGGCTGGCCGCAGTGCGCCTACATGGTCACGTTCACGCGCAGCCTGAAGCTCACCGATGGCGAGGACGATGACGCGGGGCGTGGTGGCGTGGTCGCGGTGTTCTGCAAGCGGTAGCGGCTGGATCAGCCGCGCAGCGTGGCGGCGCGGCCGGGCAGGTCGAGCCGCGTCACCACCGGCTCGCTGCGCGCCACCACCCGCCCCGCCCGCAGCACCAGCAGCCGGTGCGCCCTGAGCCGCAGCGCCTCGACCACATCCCGCGCCTGCAGCAGCACCAGGTCCGCCCGGCACCCCACGTCCAGCCCGTAGCCCTCCAGCCCGAGGATCCGCGCCGGCGTCGTCGTCACCGCGTCGAAGCACTGCCGCATCGCCGCCTGCGAGGTCATCTGCGCGACGTGCAGGCCCATGTGCGCAACCTCCAGCATGTCGCCGCTGCCCAGGCTGTACCACGGGTCCATCACGCAGTCGTGCCCGAACGCGACCGGCACGCCCGCGGCCAGCAGCTCTGGCACCCGCGTCATGCCGCGGCGCTTCGGGTACGTGTCGTGGCGACCCTGCAGCGTGATGTTGATCAGCGGATTGGCGATCGCCGCGACCCCCGCCTCGGCGATCAGCGGCAGCAGCTTGGAGACGTAGTAGTTGTCCATCGAGTGCATGGACGTGAGGTGCGACCCCGCCACCCGGCCCTGCAAACCCAGCCGCTGCGTGTGGAAACTCAGCGTCTCGATGTGCCGGCTCAGCGGGTCGTCCGTCTCGTCGCAGTGCATGTCCACCCGCAGCCCGCGCTCGGCCGCCAGTTCGCACAGGAGGCGCACCGACTCCGCGCCCTCGCCCATCGTCCGCTCGAAATGCGGGATGCCGCCGACCACGTCCACGCCCAGGTCCAGCGCCCGCTTCAGCAGCGCCAGCGCACCAGGCGACCTCAGCACGCCGTCCTGCGGGAAGGCGACGAGCTGCAGGTCCAGGTACGGCTTCACCCGCTCGCGCACCTGCAGCAACGCCTCGACCGCCAGCAAGCGCGGATCGCACACGTCCACATGGCTGCGGATCGCCAGCAGCCCCTTGCCCACCGCCCAGTCGCAATACGCCAGCGCCCGCTCGACGATCGCGTCCTGCGTCAGCGTCGGCTTCAGCTCGCCCCACAGCGCGATGCCCTCCAGCAGCGTGCCACTCTGGTTGACGCGCGGCAGGCCGTAGCTGAGCGTCGAGTCCATGTGGAAATGCGCGTCCACGAACGGCGGCGTGACGAGCTGGCCGGCGGCATCGACTTCCTCGGCGGCGGTGGCAGCGAGCGCGGGTTCGACGGCGACGATGCGGCCGTCGCGGACGCCGATGTCGTGGTCGCGCCGGCCGTCCGGCAGGGTGCAGTGGCGCAGGATCAGGTCAAGCATCGGAGCGGATCTCCTGGGGTGGATCCTCGCATTCGCGAGGATGACGAGGCGTGGTGACACCGCAGCCGCGCAGCACGGTCCGCAGCACATGGTCGGTGGCGCGCTGCAGGTCGTCGGGGCCGAGCCGCGCCACGCCCAGCACGGCGCAGACCTGCGCGTCGAAGTCAGCATACGTCTGCGTCGCGGCCCAGACCGTGAAGAACAGGTGCGTCGCGTCCACGTCCGACGCGATCCAGCCGCGCGCCTTCCAGCCGTCGATGACGCGCACCTTGTCCTCGACCAGCGCGCGCAGCTCGGTGCGCAGCAGGTCGCCGATCTCGGGCGCGCCGCGCAGCACCTCGCTGGCGAACAGCCGCGACGCCTCGGGCCGCTCGGCGGTGAGGCGCATCTTCTCGGTGATGTAGTGGCCGAGCGCGTCGTGCGGGTGGCGGTCGGCGGTGAGCGCGTCGGCCGGGGCGAGCCAGTCGTGCAGCAGGTCGGCCAGCACCGCGCGGTACAGCGCCTGCTTGTGGCGGAAGTAGTAGTGCAGGCTCGCCTTGGGCAGACCGGCCGCCGCCGCGATGTCCTGCATCGTCGCGCCGGCAAACCCTTCCGCGGCGAAGACACCGGCCGCCGCGCGCAGGATGTCGGCCTCGCGCGCCTGCCGGATGCGCCCGCCGCGCGCGGTCGGCATGGTCACTTCGTGCCGAAGATCCGGTCGCCCGCGTCGCCCAGGCCGGGCACGATGTAGCCGTGGTCGTTGAGGTGATCGTCGATCGCGGCCAGCGTCAGCGACACGTCCGGGTGCGCCTCGGTCAGCGCCTTCACACCCTCGGGCGAGCCGATCATGCAGACCATCTTCAGGCTCGTCACCCCCGCCTCCTTCAGCCGGTGCAGCGCCGCCACCGCCGAGTTGCCGGTCGCCAGCATCGGGTCGACGACGATGACGGTGCGCTCCTGGATGTCCTCGGGCAGCTTCAGGTAGTACTCGATCGGCTCCAGCGTGGTCGGGTCGCGGAACAGCCCGATGTGGCCGACGCGGGCGCCGGGCAGCAGGTCGATCATGCCGTCGAGCATCCCGTTGCCCGCGCGCAGGATCGACACCAGGCACAGCTTCTTGCCGCTGATCACCGGCGAGCGCATCGCGGCCACCGGCGTCTGGATGTCGATCAGCTCGGTCGGCAGATCGCGCGTGACTTCGTAGGCCAGCATCGCGGCAATCTCGCGCACGAGGCGGCGGAAGTTGTCGGTGGTGGTGTCCTGGCTGCGCACATAGGTCAGCTTGTGCTGCATCAGCGGGTGGTCCACGACATGGACTGAAGACATGGCGGCTCTCCTTGTCAAAAACGTTGGATCGTCAAAAAACGGTGCCATCGCTGGCGATGTTGAGCGGCGGCGCGCCCCCCGGTCGGCGGGCGGCGGCGAGTCGGCGTCCGGTCGCCCAGGTGCCGCCTTCCAGCACACACGCCAGCGGAAACGCCTCGGCCGACAGCCCCAGCGTGGCCCGGACCCCTTCCGCAATCAGGTCCAGCGCCGCCACCGTCACCGCCCGCCACTCGACGATGGCCGGATCATCCACCGACAGCAGCACGGTCGGCAACGCCCCCGACGCCGGCATCAGCAGGCCAGTGTCCAGCAACAGCCCGCCGTTGCGGTACTCGGGCAGGCCGGTCAGCGCGTCCAGCCCAGTGACGCTCAGGCCCGCGTCGGCCAGCGGCTCCAGCAGCGAATACGTCAGCCACTGCGTCAGCTTGTGGAACGGCATCCAGCCATCGGCGGTCGCCGGGTGGTGCCAGCAGTCGCCGAGGTTGACGCCCTCCAGCGCCAGCCGCCCAGGCCACACCGGGCCCAGCGCGCGCAGCAAGGTGCCGAGCACCACATCGGCGTCGATCCGGTCGCCTTCGGCCTGCATCAGCAGGAAATCGAGCATGTTGCCCAGCCGCGCCGGCACACCGAACACCGCGGGTGTCGCAGCCATCACTTCGCCGAGCCGCCGCAGCAGCGCAGCCCGACCGTCCAGCCCGACCAGCGGGTTGTCGGCGCCCACCTGGAACGCACCGGCCAGCGCGTCGGGCGTCACCGCGGCGAGCGCGGCGGCGTCGGTGCGCAGCGGCGCCTTGGCATCCGCCGACCAACCCCCACGCGCGAACCAGTCGAAGCTCGCCACGCCCAGCCCTTCCGAGCGCGACAGGCGCTGGCCATGCGCCGCATCGTCGTAATGCCAAGCTGCGCCAGCACCGGCATCAAGCAGCACGCTCGGGATCACGAGGTCGATGCGTACCCGGGCGCGCTCCAGGCGCTGCGCCTCGCCCGCCAGCCCGGCCGCGTCGGCGAGGGCAGCCCAGCGATCCGCGCCACCCGCCTCGAAATGGCGCCACCGGCTGTGAACCGGCACGCGCAGGTCCGGGTAACTCGCCCGCGTCGTCTCGACCACCGCCGCGACGGTCGCCGCCAGCCGCGACGGCTCCCAGCGCCAGTGCGGCGAGCGCCCCGCCGCGACGTGGTCCAGCACCGCATGGCTGCGCGCACGCACCGCCCGCGCGCTCAGCAGCGGCGTCGCCGGGTGGTCCGCCGGGACAGGGGTGTGCCAGCCGGGGCCGCCCCAGGGATCTGGCGTGGGTGTTGATGCCGCCATGCTCACGCCTCCAGCCCGCGGCCCTTCGCCACGGTCAGCTCTTCGGCGTCGGGCGTGTAGGTCGAGAAGTAACCGGCGGCCTTCTTCGCGTCCATCTCCACCTGCGCGTCGGCGGGGATCAGCTCATCAGGGATCGGCACGCGCTCGACCACCTCGATGCCCTGCGCCGTCAGCGCGTCGTGTTTCATGTTGCTCATCGAGGCCCAGCGGTCGATGCGCGTGATGCCGAGCCAGTGGAAGACGTCGGGCATCAGCTCCTGGAAGCGCATGTCCTGCACGCCGGCCACGCACTCGGTGCGCTCGAAATACGTCTCGGCGCGGTCGCCGCCGACCTGGCGCTTGCGGGCGTTGTAGACGAGGAACTTGGTGACCTCGCCGAGCGCGCGGCCTTCCTTGCGGTTGTAGATCACCACGCCGACGCCGCCCTGCTGCGCCATCTCGATGCAGACCTCGATGCCGTGCGCGAGGTAGGGGCGGCAGGTGCAGATGTCCGAGCCGAACACGTCCGAGCCGTTGCATTCGTCGTGGACGCGGCAGGCCACCTTGGTTTCCGGCTGGCCCAGCTTGGACACGTCGCCGAAGAAGTACAGCGTCATCCCACCGATCGGCGGCAGGAACACCTTCAGGTCCGGCCGCGTGACCAGTTCCGGGAACATGCCGGCGGTCTGCTCGAACAGGTTGCGGCGCAGCGTGCTTTCCTTGATGCCAAAGCGCTTGGCGATGCCCGGCAGGTACCAGACCGGGTCGATCGCCGCCTTGGTGACGCGCACGTCGCCGTTGGCGTTGAGGATCTCGCCATCGGGCACCAGCCGGCCGGACTGGATCGCGGCCAGCAGCTCGGGCATGTTGATGTGCGCCTTGGTGACCGCGATGGTCGGGCGGACGTCGATGCCCTGCGCGATCTGGGCGCTGAAGACCTGCCCGGCCCGGTGACCCCAGGGGTCGAAGGAGACGATCTTCTCGGGGTCGGCCCACTGCGGATGCGGGCCGATCGGCTCGGCGGGCGCCGTGTCGGTCAGGTCGGGCTTGTGCAGCCGCTGCAGCTTGCCGGACGCGATGGCCAGCGCGCGGTAGACGGCGTAGGCGCCCGAGTGCGAGCCGATGGCGTTGCGGTGCGCCGGGTTGGTGAGGCTCGCGATGATCGGGCCGCGGGCCTCGGGGGTGGCGGCGCCCCAATGGGCACTTCTAGAAACCGACCCTGACCGCCGCCTGAGCCGCGCGCTGCGGCAAGATACCGCCCCATGATCACACCCCGCACCAAGCCATCGAGCTTCTTTCCTGAGGAGGCCGCGGACGACCTGTTCGTGGTGCAGCAGCGCAAGGCCAAGCTGGAGGGCTACGTACAGACGCTGGCGGCGATGGACGAACTGATCGACTTCGCAGCGATGGCCGCGGCGGTGGACAAGGCCTGCCCTCGCGCTGACCGCAGCAAGGGCGGACGCCCGCCGTACCCGACCGAGGCGCTGGTGCGCATGGTGTTCCTGCAAGGGCTGTACAACCTGTCGGACGAGCAGTGCGAGCACCAGGTGCTGGACAGGATGAGCTTCCAGCGGTTCTGCCGGCTGGACGGCGCGCTGAACATTCCGGACGCACGCACGCTGTGGAACTTCCGGCAGCGGCTGGCCGAAGGCGGGCTGGGAGGCCGGGCGATTTTCGAGGCGTTGAGCCAGCAGTTGCAGCGGCACGGCTTCATCCCGAGGGGCGGGCAGATCGTGGACGCCAGCATCGTGCAGGCGCCGATCACGCAGGCCAACGCCCGGGAGCGCGATGCGCTGAACAAGGGGGAGGCGCCCGAGGGCTGGAGCAAGAAGCGCCTGGCGCACACCGACCGGGACGCGCGCTGGACGCAAAAGCACGGCAAGTCGTACTACGGCTACAAGCTGCACGGCAACGTGGACGCACGCTACAAGCTGATCCGCCAGATGAAGATCACGGCGGCCAACGCCGACGACGGACAGCAACTGCCCGACGTGCTGCAGGTGGCGAACACGCGCAAGCGGCTGCTGGCCGACCGGGGCTACGACAGCGCGGCCAACCGTCAGACGCTGCAGCAGCACGGACTGGCCGACGGCATCGCGCGTCGCGCCAAGCCAGGGCAGACGGCCAAGGTTCGACTCAAGCAGCGCAACAAGACGATCAACCGCACGCGGGCGCGGGTCGAGCACGTGTTCGCGGCGCTGAGCCAGCAGGGCGGCAAGTGCGTGCGGGCGATGACGCTGGCGCGCAATGCGCTGGCGATCACGCTGCAGTGCGCGGCCTACAACGCGCGCAGGCTGGTGTGGCTGGTCAAGAGCGCAGGTCCGTCCGCACAGCCCGCGTGAGGGGAAAAACCCCGTCGCGGGGCACCGCGGCGGCGGGGACAGGGGCTCGCCGCCGTCATCCACTGCTCGTCTGAGCTGGATTTGTGCAGGCTCAGACCAGGTTCAGGGCTGCAGGGCCGGTTTCTAGAAGTGCCCCAATGCACCTCGGTGCTCGACAGGTCGCGCCGCTGGGGATGGGACGTCAGGACGATGTGCTCAGCCATGAAGGGACTCCGGGGACTTCGGAACTCTGAAACTTGACCAGTCGGTCAACTTTCATCCCTTCATAGCGAGTTGCGTGCCAGTGCTTACCCGAGGTTCCCGCACCGCAACAGGGCAGAACCGTGCAGAACTCAGTACGTGATGGTGCGCACGCCGCTGGCCGTGCCCAGCAGGCAGACACGCGCCTTGTGCCGCGCGAAGATGCCGACGGTGACGACGCCCGGCCACTGGTTGACCTCGGTCTCCATCGCCAGCGGGTCGGTGATCTGCAGGCCGCGCACGTCGAGGATGTGGTTGCCGTTGTCGGTCACGACGCCTTGACGCAACGTCGCGTCACCACCGTAAGCCGCCTGGAAGCGGCGGGCGACCTGCGCCGCCGCCATCGGGATCACCTCGACCGGCAGCGGGAAGCGGCCCATCACGTCCACCAGCTTGCTCTCGTCGGCGATGCAGATGAAGCGCTCGGCCAGGTCGGCGACGATCTTCTCGCGGGTCAGCGCCGCACCACCGCCCTTGACCATGTTCCCGGCCGCGTCGATCTCGTCGGCGCCGTCGATGTAGACGGGGATCGAGGTGACCTCGGCCGCGTCGAACACGGGGATGCCGTGCGCCTGCAGCCGCGCCGTGCTGGCAACGGACGACGAGACGGCGCCGCGGATCGTGTCCTTCACCGTCGCAAGGGCGTCGATGAACTTGTTGACGGTGGAGCCGGTGCCGACGCCGACGACGGAGCCGGGTTGCACGTACTGGAGGGCGGCCTGGCCGACGAGGGCCTTGAGTTCGTCTTGGGTCATGGTGGAGTGCGCAGGGGCAGGCATTGAAGGCGATTGAATCGGGGACAATCGCACGATTATGGCCCTCGTTCCCTACGCCCTCACCCGCCCCTTCCTGTTCGGACTCGACCCGGAAGCCGCCCACGAACTGACGCTCGACTCGATCGCGCGCTTCCAGAACTCGCCGCTGCAATGCCTCTGGGCGCACAGCCGTGTCAGTGACCCAGTGACGGTGGCGGGGCTGAAGTTCCCGAACCGCATCGGGCTGGCCGCGGGGCTGGACAAGAACGGCCGCTGCATCGACGGCCTCGGCGCGATGGGCTTCGGCTTCATCGAGGTCGGCACCGTGACGCCGAAAGGCCAGCCCGGCAACCCGAAGCCGCGCATGTTCCGCCTGCCGGAAGCCAACGCGCTGATCAACCGGCTGGGCTTCAACAACGAGGGGCTCGACAGCTTCCTCGCCAACGTGAAGCGCGCGACCAGCTTCCGCCGCGCGGGCGGCATCCTCGGGCTGAACATCGGCAAGAACGCGGTCACGCCGATCGAGAACGCGGTCGATGACTACCTGATCGGACTGGCCGGCGTCTATCCGCACGCCGACTACGTGACCGTCAACATCTCCAGCCCGAACACCAAGAACCTGCGCGCGCTGCAGAGCGACGAGGCGCTGGACGCACTGCTGTCGGCCTTGCAGGCGCGCAAGCTGCAACTCGCGAAGGAGCACGGCCGCACGGTGCCGATGTTCGTGAAGATCGCGCCCGACCTCGACGAGGCGCAGGTCAAGGTGATCGCCGCGACGCTGAAGAACAACGGCATCGACGGCGTGATCGCCACCAACACCACCATCGGGCGCGACGCGGTGAAGGGCCTGAAGCACGCAGAGGAAGCGGGCGGCCTGTCCGGCGCGCCCGTGTTCGAGGCGAGCAACAAGGTGATCCGCCAGTTGCGCGCCGAGCTGGGCAGCGCGTACCCGATCATCGGCGTGGGCGGCGTGCTCAGCGGCGCGGATGCGAAGGCCAAGCGGCAAGCCGGGGCGGATCTGGTGCAGGTCTACACCGGCCTCATCTACCGTGGCCCGGCGCTGGCCAGCGAGTGCGCGCGAGCCCTGCGCCGCTGACCCACCCCGTCATCCTCGCGAATGCGAGGACCCACCCGTTGCGCAGCCCGTAGGTTCCCGCTTTCGCGGGAATGACGAGAAAGCGAGCGGCGGGACGCCTCAGATCCGCCGCTCTTCCACCGCGTGGCACGCCACGCGCACCCCGTCCACCTCGGTCAGCACCGGCCGCTCCGCGCGGCACCGCGCGTTGGCATGCGGACAGCGCGGGTTGAACGCACAGCCCGCGGGCGGGTTCAGCGCATCGGGCACCTCCCCTTGCACCGGCGTGCGCGCCCGGCCGCTCATGCGGATGTCGGGAATCGCGTCCAGCAGCATCCGCGTGTACGGATGGCGCGGCTGGGCAAACAGCGTCCGCTTGTCCGCCACCTCGACCAGCCGCCCGAGGTACATCACGCCCACCCGGTCGCTCACATGCCGCACCACCGCGAGGTTGTGCGAGATGAAGAGATACGTCAGCCCGCGCTCGCGCTGCAGATCCTTCATCAGGTTCAGCACCTGCGCCTGCACCGAGACATCCAGCGCCGAGGTCGGCTCGTCGCACACCAGGAACTCGGGACTCGTCGCCAAGGCGCGGGCAATCGATACCCGCTGGCGCTGGCCGCCTGAGAACTGGTGCGGGAAGCGGTCGAGGTCAGCGCCAGCCAGCCCCACCTGCGTCAGCAGCTCAGCCGCCCGCTCGCGCAGCGCCGCGCGGCCGGTCAGCAGCCCGTGTTCCAGCAGCGGCTCGCCGACGATGTCCGCCACCGTCCAGCGCGGGTTCAGGCTCGCATACGGATCCTGAAAGATCATCTGCAAACGCCGCCTGAGCGCCTGCCCTTGCGGCGTGACCAGCGTGGCGTGCAGCGGCTGGCCGTCGATGCGCACCTCGCCGCGGGTCGGCGCGTGCAGGCCGACCAGCAAGCGCGCCACCGTGCTCTTGCCGCAACCAGACTCGCCCACCAGCGCCAGCGTCTGCCCCTTCGGAATCTCGAAGCCGACGCCATCGACCGCATGCACCCACTGCCGCGGCCGGCGCTCGATCACCCGGTTCAGCCACGGCGCCGAGACATCGAAGGTCTTCGTCAGGTCGCGGACCTCCACCAGCGGCGCCGTCATGCGATCCCCTCGGTCGCCGCCCCGGGCGAGACACGCCAGCAGGCGGCGCGGGTTTCACCGCCAGTCGCCATCAGCTCGGGCCGCTCGCGACGGCAGCGTTCGACCACCCGTTCGCAGCGCGGATGGAAGGCACAGCCCGTCGGCATCGCGTTCAGCCGCGGCATCGCGCCGTCGATCTGCAGCAAGCGCTCGCGGTCCTCGTCCATCGACGGGATCGCGCCCATCAGGCCGACGCTGTACGGGTGCGCCGGCCGGTGGATCAGCGCGCCGACCGGCCCGATCTCGGCGATGCGCCCGGCGTACATCACCGCCACGCGGTCGCAGGTCTCGGCGATCACGCCCATGTCGTGCGTGATCAGCATCACCGCCGCGCCGCGCTCCCGGCAGACGCGCTTCAGCAAGGCAATGATCTGCGCCTGGATCGACACGTCGAGCGCCGTCGTCGGCTCGTCCGCGATGACCAGCCGCGGCTCGGCGGCCAGCGCCAGCGCGATCACGACCCGCTGGCGCATGCCGCCGGAGAACTGGTGCGGGTAGTGGTCGAGCCGCTGTTCGGGGGCGGGAATGCCGGTGTCGGCCAGCAACTGCACCGCCCTCGCCCGCGCCGCCTGCCGATCGAAACCGAGGTGCGCCTGAATGGTTTCCACGAGCTGCTGCCCGACCGTGAACAGCGGGTTCAGCGAGGTCAGTGGATCCTGGAACACCATGCCGATCTGCCGACCGCGCACCTTGCGCATCTCGTCGGGCGGCAGGTTGTCGATGCGGCGGCCGTCGAGCCGGACCTCGCCCGCGGCGATGCGGCCGGGCGGGTCGAGCAGGCCGATGATGGCCGCGCCGGTCAGCGACTTGCCAGCGCCAGACTCACCGACCACGCCGAGGATCTCGCCTGCGGCGAGGCTGAAGGACACATCGTCCAGCGCCCGCAGCGCGCCGTGGCGGTGCGCAAATTCCACCCGCAGGTGATCGACTTCAAGCAGAGGTTTCACCAAAACAGTCACCGCAGCCGGGGATTGAGAACATCGCGCAGCCAGTCGCCCAGCAGGTTCACGCTCAGCGCGATCAGCACCAGCATCGCACCTGGAAACACCGTGATCCACCACTCGCCCGAAAACAGGAAATCGTTGCCGGTGCGGATCAGCGTGCCGAGGCTCGGCGAGGTCGGCGGCACGCCCACACCGAGGAAGGACAGCGTCGCCTCGGTGATGATGGCGGTGGCCACCTGCACGGTCGCCAGCACCAGCACCGGCCCGAGCACGTTCGGCAGCACATGCCGGCGCATGATCCGCAGCGGCGTGACCCCGATCACCCGCGCCGCCTGCACGTAGTCCTTCTGCCGCTCCACCATCGTCGAGCCGCGCACCGTGCGGGCGTACTGCACCCAGCCGGTCAACGAGATCGCCAGCACCAGCACCGAGAACGCCAGCAGGTCGTGCGCGTTCGGCCAGAGCGCCTTGCCGACGCCGTCGATCAGCAGCGCCACCAGGATCGACGGGAACGACAGCATCACGTCGCAGATGCGCATGATCAGCGCGTCCGTGCGCCCGCCGACGAACCCCGCCAGCAGCCCCAGCCCGACCCCGACCACCAGCGACAGCAGCACCGACGCCAGCCCCACCAGCAGCGAGATGCGGGCGCCGTACATCACCGCGGAGAGGATGTCGCGGCCCTGGTCGTCGGTGCCAAGTGGGTATTGCCGCTGGCCCTCCGGCGACCATGCAGGCGGCAGCCGGGACGACATCAGGTCGAGGCTGGCGAGGTCGAAGGGGTTGTGCGGCGCGATCCAGGGCGCGCCGAACGCCGCGATCAGGCACGCCACGAACACGAACGCCGCCCCCATCGCGGCGGGTGACCCCGTGAAGCTGTGCCAGACCTCGCTGTCGCGCCACCCGCCGCGCACCGCCGTCGTCGCCACCGTCATGGCTTCACGGTCACCCACTTGAAGAACATCATGTTGTCGGCCAGCTGCGTCAGCGTCACCGACTTCTTCATGCCCCAGGCCAGCGCCTGCTGGTGCAGCGGCAGGTGGCCGACGTCATCGGCGTGCAACTTGAAGGCTTCGGCGATCATCGCGTTGCGTTTGGGCTGGTCAGTCTCGCTCTGGATCTTCAGGGTCAGCTCGTCCACCTTCGGGTTGCTGTAGCTGCCGAGGTTGAACTGGCCCTGGCCCTTGTCGGTCGGCGTGGCCATCAGCGAACTCAGCACGTTGTGCGCGTCGTAGGTGCCCGGCGTCCAGCCCAGCAGGTAGAAGCTGGTGTTGCGGCTGAGGATCTTCTGGAAATAGGTGGCCTTGCTCTCGGCCTGCAGGTTGATCTTCACCCCCACCTTGGCCAGACCCGACGCCACCGCCTGGCAGATCTCGCCGTCGTTGACGTAGCGGTCATTCGGGCAGTTCATCGTCACCTCGAAGCCCGACGGATAGCCGGCGTCGGCCAGCAGCTTCTTCGATGCCTCCGGGTCGAACGGCAGCCGCTTGTTCATCTCCGGTACAAAGCCCCGGATGCCCGGAGCCACCATCAGCGCGGTCGGGGTCGCCGCGCCGCGCATCACGCGGCTGCGGATCGCCTCGATATCGATCGCCTGGTAGAAGGCCCGGCGCACGCGCACGTCCTTGAACGGATTCTTGCCCTTGACGCTGGAAAACAGCAGCTCGTCGCGCTTCTGGTCCATGCCGAGGAAGATGGTGCGCAGCTCGGGGCCTTGCAGCACCGTCAGCGCCGGGCTGGTGTTCAGCCGTGCGACGTCCTGCAGCGGCACTGGCTCCATCACGTCGACTTCGCCGGACATCAGCGCGGCCACGCGGGTCGCGTCATTGCCGATCGGCGTGAACACGACCTCGTCGACATTGCCGTCGACCTTGTCCCAGTACTGGAAATTGCGCACCAGCACCGTGCGGGCACCCGGCTGGCGCTCCTTGACGCGGAAAGGCCCCGTGCCATTGGCCTTGAAGGAGGCCAGGTTCTCGATGCCCTTGCGGCGGTCGACCGGCGTCACGGCCTTGTTCGTCTCGCACCAGGCGCGGTTCATCATGTAGACCAGCGTCAGCACGTCGGGCAGGATCGGGAACGGCGTCAGCGTCTCGATCTCGACCACCAGGTCGCTGACCTTGCGCACCTCCTTGATGCTGGAGGTGTAGCTCTTCATGTCGGAGCCGTCGCCCGCCACGCGCCTGAAGCTGAACACCACGTCGTCGGCGGTGAAGGGGGCGCCGTCGTGGAATTTGACGCCCGGCCGCAGCTCGAAGCGCCACACCGTGGGCGAGATCTGCTTCCAGGCGGTCGCCAGACCCGGCACCAGCCCCAGCTTCTTGTCGCGCGCCACCAGCGGCTCGTAGACATTGCCGGTGAAGCTGAGCTGCAGCGATTCGTTGAGCGAATGCGGGTCCATCGACACCGCATCGCCCTGGTTGGCCACCTTGAGCGTCACCGCATGCGCCAGTGGCGCCAGGGCGAGCAGCAGGGCACAGGTCAGGGAGGCAAGTCTGGGCTTCATCATGGAAGACTCCTTTGTCGTGCAAGCAGGGAACGCCAGGAACAACAGACCGGTCGCCGCGGCATCGACTCAACGCGCTGTCGGCGTCGTCGCCACCCGCAGCCGCGGATCGACCGTCACATACAAGAGATCCACCACCATGTTGATCAGCACGAAGATCAGCGCGATCAGGCACAGGTAGGCGGCCATCACCGGGATGTCCGCGAACTGCACCGCCTGGATGAACAGCAGGCCCATGCCGGGCCACTGGAACACCGTCTCGGTGATGATGGCAAAAGCAATCAGCGAGCCCAGTTGCAGCCCGGTGATGGTGATGACAGGAACCAGGGTGTTCTTCAGAGCGTGGCGAAAATGCACCACCCGGTCGCTCAGGCCCCGGGCGCGGGCGAAGCGGATGTAGTCGGTGCGCAACACCTCCAGCATCTCCGCCCGCACCAGTCGCATGATCAGCGTGAGCTGGAAGATCGACAGCGTGGTGGCCGGCAGCAGCAGATGGCGCCAGCCATCGAGCGTGAGCAGGCCGGTCTGCCAGTGGCCCAGCGCGACCAGTTCCCCCCGCCCGAAGCTCGGCAGCCAGTTCAGCCAGACAGCGAACACCAGGATCAGCAGAATGCCGATGAGGAACGTCGGCAGCGACACGCCCAGCAGCGAAAACAGCATCAGCGCCTGGGCAGACCAGCGACCACGGCGCAGCGCAGCGTAGACCCCCATCGGAATCCCGATCACCAGGGCCAGGACCGCGGCGACCAGGGCCAGTTCCAGCGTGGCCGGCAGGCGCTCCAGGATGAGGGCCGAGACCTTGCGGCCCTGGCGCAGGCTCAGCCCGAACTCGCCCTGCACCGCCTGCCCGACAAAGCGGGCGAACTGCACGGGAAAGGCCTGGTCCAGCCCGAGGTCGGCCCGCAACTGGGCGCGCTGCTCGGGCGTGGCGTCCTGACCCACCATGGAAACGACGGGATCACCCACATACCGGAACAGCATGAATGCGATGAGTGCCACGGAGAGCATCACCAGTGCACCCTGGGCCAGACGGCGAAGAAGGAAAACGGTCATCGACGCGGAACGGTACGGGAGAGGAAGCAGCAGGCGGGCACCCCGCCACAGTGCCAGCGCCGTCGCTGAATTGCAAGCAATGAAAGCTCGCGAAAACCAGCACTCAACGCAGGCTGGCCGGACCGTAGCAGGCTTCAGCCCGGCTCTGGGTGTTGTCGGCGTCGGTCATGAAGGCCATGCCGATCAGCGCACCCGGCGCTTCACCGAAGGCGGCCAGGAAATCGGCTTGCGCATCGCGCTCGTAGTGCTGCCAGTGGCGCAGGCGCGTGGGGCCGGACTCGACAACGATCTTGCGGATCCGGTCGGATCGACCGCTGGTGATGATGGTGCCGATCGGCGCCGCGGCGTCCCAGACATACATCAGGGTGGCATAGGGTGGCGGCTCGCCGGTGAGCGTGTGGGCCAGTTCGAACAGCATCTGGTTGCGCGCCGACAGGCGCGCCGTGTCGCCATCGAACGCCAGCACCAGCCGGGCTGCGGCATCGTCACGGTCGACCTCCGCCACCGTGGCCCCAGGACTGAGCGTGTCGACCCACCAGGAAAACTGCAGCTTGCGCCACGCCGCCGGCTCCAGTCTCAGGCTGCGGCGCCACAGGCTGGCCGAGCGGTTGGCACGGGCCTGGGTGCAGCGGTGCCCGGCACGCAGCGCAGGCGTGTAGTCGGTGGTGCGTTTGCCGGGCAGGTGCTGCGCGGACCAGATTCCACCCGGGGCTGTCACGGGGTCGGGCGTCGAGACAGTGACACAGCCGCACAGCAGTGCCGCCACGGCCGCAGCAGAGATGTGAAAAATCCGATTCATGCAGACTTCCATGAAAAAAGCCACCCGAAGGTGGCTTTTTGACGTGAGATCGAAACACCTGCTTGCGCAGGCGCCAAGATCAGAACGCGTGCAGGACGCCGAAGTCGTAGGCGTTCTTTTCCGAAGTGTTACGCCCAGTACTGGCGTTGAGCGACAGAGCGGGCTCGTTGACACGGCTGAAGTCAGCATACAGTTGCGTACGCTTCGACAGGTTGTGGCGATAGCCAACCGATGCCTTCTTAGCCGGCGTCGCGGTGCCTTCCTTGAGTTGCGCGTAGCCAGCCAGCACTTGCCCAGCAGGACCGACATTGACCGTTGCACCCAGCAGATAGCCGCGGATCTTCTCACCGTCGGCGTCCTTGCCAGTGCTCATGGCAGCGGCCAACTTGGCCGGGCCAAAGGTGTACGCAACGCCTGCGGTGGTCAGGTTGTCCTTGGCGGCACCCGGGTTCTCGTAGCTGGCAGCAACCATCACAGGGCCGACAGCGTACTGAGCAGCCAGCGAGTACGGACGCTTGGTCGTCGCGGTACCTTCAGCAATGTCTGCAGCGATCTTCAGACCAGCGAAAGTTCCATCGTAACGGATCGAGTCTTGCGTACGGATCTTGGCTGCGCCGGTGGCTGCTGCCGTTGCCGCATCCGTGGTCAGACGGGTCGAAGGCGTCAGGCTGAGAGCACGCAGACGGCCTTCCGAGTCACCACCGAACGGGTCGAACACGTTTTGTGCCAGCGAGAACGCCGAGGTGTACTGGCGACCCAGGTTCACCGTGCCAAAAGCGCCGCCAATACCAACGGTCGAGTAGCCTTGCCAGAATGCTGCACCGTTTTGGGTACCAGTGTCCGGGTTGAAGCGGTGTTCGAAGCCGAACAGAGCCTTCATGCCACCGCCCAGATCTTCCGAGCCCTTCAGGCCAACGCGGCTACCCGAACCGTCCATGACAGTCTTGTCTTTGGTGCCTGCGGCCTTGCCGACACCCAGGTCAACCTTGCCGTACAGCGTGACCGACGATTGAGCCGAAGCGGCACCAGCGAATGCGCCCAGAACGGCGAGAGCGAGCAGAGACTTCTTCATGCAAATATCTCCTAGGTTGAACTAGAGGGTCCTGCAGCGCGAGGTGTCGTCTCACGACACTGCCCGGACAGGCCGACCTCCTCAGCGGAAGCTGCCACTATTGCACCAGACCGGTTCATCCATTGCCAAGCGGGACTTCGTGAATAGGCACATCGCCGTTGTCAGGGTGCAACAAGCCATCAGATCCTCGATCCAATATGACACAACGATGTCGCCGGACACACCATTTCAGTGGAATCGAGATTGATCCGGTCTGGCAGAGCGGCGTCTGGAGGCCGTCTAAACTCGTTCACCATGAGAACGATCACGCCCATTGACCGCCTCTTGTCCGTGGCGGACCAGAGTTTGCGCACCATCTGGGGGCATCACCACGCCCAGCGTCCGGCCCCGCGCCCGGAAGCCGCACCCAGCGTCCCGCCACCCGAACTCGACGAGGCGGAGCGCCGCCTGTCAGGGGCCCTGATCCGGGTCGACCATGTCGGCGAGGTGTGTGCCCAGGCGCTCTACACCGCCCAGGCACTCGCCACGCGCGACGCAGGTCTGCGCGCGCATCTGGAGGCCGCCTCCCAGGAAGAGTCCGACCACCTCGCCTGGACCGAACAGCGCCTGCGCGAACTCGGAGACCGGCCCTCGCTGCTCAATCCGCTGTGGTACGCGGGTGCGTTCGCCATCGGCACGGTCGCCGCGCGACTCGGCGATCGCAGCAGTCTCGGCTTCGTCATCGAGACCGAGCGGCAGGTGGAGGCCCATCTCGACAGCCATCTGGCGCGCCTGCCCGCGGCCGACCTCGCGTCCAGGGCCATCGTCACGCAGATGCGCGATGACGAGATCCGGCATGCCGAGGCCGCGCAGCAGGCGGGTGGCGTGCGCCCGCCCCTGCCGGTCCGCTGGCTGATGCGTGCGGCGGCGAAGGTCATGACGACCACCGCACACCGCATCTGACCGGCTCCGGCTGCCGAGTCCCGGCTCAGGCTGCGGCCGGAGCCGACGTGTCGACCACCTCGACCTGCAACTCGATCTCGGCGGTCTTCGCCAGCATTGCCGTTGCGGAGCAGTACTTGTCATAGGACATCTGCACCGCACGGCGCACCGCCGGCTCCGACAGCTTCACGCCACTGACGATGAACTGCATCACGATGCGGGTGAACACCTTGGGCTCGGTCTCGGCCCGGTCTGCATGGACCTTGACCTGACAGCCCTGCACCTGCTGCCGGCCGCGCTTGAGGATCAGCACCACGTCGTAGGCCGTGCAGGCGCCTGCACCGGCGAGCAGGGTTTCCATCGGCCGGGGGGCCAGATTGCGGCCACCACCCTCTGGCGCGCCGTCCATCATCAGCAGGTGGCCACTGCCGGTTTCGGCCGAAAACGCCATGCCGGAAGCCGGCATCCAATTGATCGTGCAGTCCATGACGCGAGGAATCCAGAAGAACAAGCCTGGATTGTGACTTGCTGACGCAGAAATGACCCAGCCCCCTTCGTTGCATCGCAGCATTCGCTTTGGTACACTTTCGAACAAGCAATCGGGATTGCCACCTAGAACTTTTCCAACATCAGGCACTCCCAAGCAACGGTTGTCTCCTCCACCCTCCTCCAAAGGTGGATTGAGCCCGAGGTGAAAACCTCGGGCTTTTTTTCGTCACCGAGTTCCGTCACTGCGAGTTCCATGATGCCCTCCGAGCGCCAGACCCTGCTGACCAGCTACCTCCAACGCATCCTCACGGCCAAGGTCTACGACGTGGCGCGCGAGACCGAGCTGGACCCCGCCCGCAGCCTCTCGGCGCGCCTGGGCAACCAGGTCCTGCTGAAACGCGAGGACAACCAGCCCGTGTTCAGCTTCAAGCTGCGCGGTGCCTACAACAAGATGGCGCATTTGACCGCGGAGCAGCTCGCCCGTGGCGTCATCTGCGCGTCCGCTGGCAACCACGCGCAGGGTGTCGCACTCGGCAGCAAGCGCCTGGGCTGCCGCGCCGTGATCGTGATGCCGGAGACGACACCCCGGGTGAAGGTCGATGCCGTGCGGGCGCTCGGCGGCGAGGTCGTGCTGGTCGGCGAAAGCTACAACGACGCCTACGACCACGCGATGCAGCTCGCCGAGGTCGAGGGCCTCACCTTCGTCCACCCCTTCGACGATCCGCTGGTCATCGCCGGTCAGGGCACGATCGGCATGGAGATCCTGCGCCAGCACCAGGGGCCGATCGACGCCGTGTTCGTCGCCATCGGCGGTGGCGGGCTGATCTCGGGGGTTGCGGCCTATCTCAAGGCCGTGCGGCCGGAGATCCGGGTGATCGGCGTGCAGACCGTCGATTCCGACGCGATGCTGCAGTCGGTGCGCGCCGGCCACCGGGTCCGCCTGAACGACGTCGGCCTGTTCGCCGACGGCACCGCGGTGAAGTTCGTCGGCGAGGAGACCTTCCGCGTCGCCCGCGAGCTGGTGGACGAGTTCATCGTGGTGGACACCGACGCGGTCTGCGCGGCGATGAAGGACGTGTTCCAGGACACCCGCGCGATCCTGGAGCCGTCGGGCGCGCTGTCGGTCGCGGCGGTGAAGCAGTACGTGGCCCGCGAAGGCTGCACCGGCAAGACCTTCGTGGCGATCACCTGCGGCGCCAACATGAACTTCGACCGCCTGCGCTTCGTCGCCGAGCGGGCGGATGTGGGCGAAGAACGCGAGGCGCTGTTCGCGGTGACGATCCCCGAGGAGCGCGGCTCGTTCAAGCGCTTCTGCGAGCTGATCGGCCCGCGCAGCGTCACCGAGTTCAACTACCGCATCAGCGACGAGCGCCGCGCCCACATTTTCGTCGGCCTGAGCACCAGCCGGCGCGGCGAGTCGGCGCAGATCGGCGACCTGTTCGCCACGCAAGGCTTCGCCGCCCTGGACCTGACCCACGACGAACTCGCCAAGGCGCACCTGCGCCACCTCGTCGGCGGACGCTCGGATCTGGCGGTCAACGAGCGGCTGTTCCGCTTCGTGTTCCCGGAGCGGCCGGGGGCGCTGATGCGCTTCCTCTCGTCGATGCACCCGGACTGGAACATCAGCCTGTTCCACTACCGGAACCAGGGTGCCGACTACGGCCGCATCCTCGTCGGCATCCAGGTGCCCGACGCGGACGGCTCGGCCTTCCAGCAGTTCCTCGACACGCTGGCCTACCCCTGCGTCGACGAGACGGACAACCCCGTCTACCGCTTGTTCCTGCGCTGAACCAGCCTGCTGTGCAGCCCCCCCCTGCCTGCGTGGGGTGTGCAGATTGACCGCGCGGAAATGCACTGAAATGCCCCGGACCGGACCGGTCGGCCAGACGTGCACGCGCACAATCCGGGGCCATGCGCCCTGACTCCACGCCCCTGATTCCGCCGACTGCCCACCCCGCTCTGGAAGAGGCCCTGCAGTTCAAGCTGCGGCGCCGGGTCAGCACGGCGGGACACCTGGGCGAGCTGCTGCCGCTGGCCATGCGCATCGGCCTGCTGCAGCACGCGCTGCGTCCGCGGCTGCGCCAGCCGCAGCTGCTGCTCTTCGTCGGCGACCATGGCATCGCCGTCGATCTCAACCCGCCCCAGCACCTCAGCACCACCTCGATGGTGCATGACGTGCTGGAGAACCGGGTGCCGCTGCCCCTGTTCGCGCACCAGCAGGGCCTGAGCGTGAGCGTGGTCGATGCCGGTCTGGCCACCCCGCTGCCGATCGGACCGGGGGTGATCTCCCGCAAGATTGCCCACGGCACGCGCAACAGCCGGCTGACGGCGGCCATGTCGCTGGACCAGGTGAATTCGGCCATCCGCGCCGGCATGGAAATCGCGCAGGCGCTGCCGGGCAATGTGCTGGGCTGCGCGGCAATCGGGGTGGGCGCGCGCGAATCCGCGGCACTGGTCATCGCGCGGGTCACCGGGCGCCCCCTGCACGATCTGGTCTACGCTGGGCCGAAGATGCGCCGCGAGGAGCTGGAGCACACCCTCGCCGTGCTGCAGACCGCACTGAACCGGCACGGCCCGATCGAGGACCCCGTGCAGGCACTGGCAACCTTTGGCGGATTCGAGATGGCGATGATGGTCGGCGCGATGCTCAAGGCGGCCGAGCAGCGGCACCTGATCCTCGTCGACGGGCTGCCGGCCTGCGCCGCACTGCTCATCGCCACCCACATCGCCGGTCCGGTGATCGACTACTGCCTGTTCTGCCGCAGCACCGACCACCACGGCCTCGACACGGCGCTGGCCGGCTTCGAGAGCACCGCCCTGCTCGCGCTGGGGCTGGAAAGCCTGGATGGCACCGGCATCACGCTGAGCTGGCCGCTGGTGCGGGCCGCTGCCGCCCTGCTGACCGAGGTGGTCGACACGGTCGAGCCGCTGCCGCCATCCGATGAGCCGGAACAGACCACACCCTCCGCCGACATCGACCAGGACTGCATCCGGACGCCCTGACGATCAGCGGGCCTGGTTCGGATCGACCACACCGCCCGTGACACTGCCGGCCTGGTCCGGGACCGGCTCCTGCTGTGGCGGAGGCTGCATCACCGGCGGCACGCCCGGGGCGAACTGGGGCGCCACCACGCCCGGCAACCCCACGGCCGCTGCTGGCGGCGGGCTCGCTCCGACGGGAACAGCGGCCGGCAGCGTGCCAGTGGCGGGCGGCGGCAGCTGCGGCAGATCCAGCGTGAGCTGCGCAGGCGCACCGGGCGGGCCGAGACTCACCCCCTTGGCGGTGACGCCCTGCAGCACCCACTGCCCATCGACCGACGCGCCCAGCCGCACCACACGGGCCGGCAGGTCATCGACCGACAGCACCGCCCAACTCGCCCCGGCGCCCGTCGATGCCACCGCACCGACCAGCTTGAAACGCGCTGCAGCCGCGGGAGGCGGTGCCACGGCATCCCCCACCGGCGCCACCGCCCCGAGCAGGCGGAGCACATCGCCACGCACCGCCTGGTCGATCGCCACCGTCTGCACCTGGGGCGGCACTGCCCCGGGACGCGCGAACAGGCGCAAGCCCCAGAACACGAGACTTCCCGCGAGAGCGGCCCACACCAACCATGCTGTCCAACGTGCTGCCATGGGGGCGGATTATGATCGACGGCCCCGCTGCTCTCAGTGCACTTCGGATCCTCCATTCATGAAATCCTTGCGACACGCCGCCCAGCGCGGCTTCACCCTGATCGAGCTGATGGTGGTGCTGGTGATCATCGGCGTGCTGGCGTCCCTGGTCGTGCCCAGCGTGCTCGACCGCGTCGACGAGGCCAAGGTCACCGCCGCCCGCACCGACGTCAACAGCCTGATGGAAGCCATGAAGCGCTACCGGCTCGACAACCAGCGCTATCCGACCAGCGAGCAGGGCCTGCAGGCACTCGTCGCCAAGCCGACCACCGGCCCGATCCCGCCGAACTGGAAGCCGACGCTGGACAAGCTGCCCAACGACCCCTGGGGCCGCCCGTACCAGTTCGCCAACCCCGGCGTGAAGGGACCGATCGACGTGTTCAGCTACGGCGCGGACGGACAGGCCGGCGGCGAGGGCAAGGACGAGGACATCGGCTCCTGGCAGTGACGCCGTGACCCGTGCACGCGGATTCACCCTGCTGGAGCTGATGGTGGTGGTGGCGATCATCGCGCTGGCCAGCTCGATCGTCACCCTGGCATTGCCGGACCCGGCCAGCACCCGGCTGGAGCGCGAGGCGACCCGGCTGGTGGCCATCCTCGAAACCGCGCGGGTGCAGGCCCGCTCGCTGGGTGCCCCGGTGCGCTGGGTGCCCGGCCGCCCGCGCCAGACCGCCAACGACAGCCCGGACCAGCCTGGCCCCGACTTCCACTTCACCGGCCTGCCGGAGAACAGCGGCCTGCCCGAGCGCTGGTCCGACGCCGACCTGGCGGGCAGGATCGGCGTGGTGCTGGCGCCGGGCCAGTCCGGCCTGCTGCTCGGCCCCGAGCCCGTGATCCCGCCGCAGACGCTGACCCTGCAGCTCGACGACCAGCGTCTGAGCCTGTCCACCGATGGCCTGAGCGCCTTTGCCGTGATCGCCGATGCACCCGCGCCGCAGTGAGCCGGGCCAGCGGGGGCTGACGCTGATCGAGGTGCTGGTGGCACTGGCGATCGTCGCGATCACGCTGGCCGCCGGCATCAAGGCCGCGGGCGCCCTCACCGGCAACACCCAGCGGCTGGCCGACACGCTGGCCGGCCAGTGGTGTGCCGACAACTACCTCACCCGGCTGCGCCTGGAGCGGCAGCTGCCGCCGGTCGGCGACAGCGAGTTCAGCTGCGAGCAGGTCGGACAGACCTACCTGGGGCGCGTCTCGGTGCGCCCGACGCCCAATCCGCTGTTCCGCCGCATCGACGTGCACATGCTCGACCCCGAAGGGCAGCACCTGCTGCTCTACACCACCGTGATGTCCCGTCTCTGAGCCGCCCAGGACCGATGCGCCCGACCCGTTCCCTCCGCCCGTCCCGCTCCGCCGGCTTCACGCTCATCGAGGTGCTGGTGGCGCTGTTCATCCTGGCGCTGATGTCGGCGATGGCCTGGCAGGGCGTGGACGCCATCGCCCGCAGCCGCGAATCGACCCAGGCCCGCATGGACCGGCTGCTGCGCCTGCAGACGGTGCTCGCGCAGTGGGAGGCCGACGTGCACGAGGTGATCGACACCCAGGTCGTGCCGGGGCTCAACTTCGACGGCGCCACGCTGCGCCTGACGCGCCGCCAGCCCGAAGGCGTGCAGGTGGTCGCCTGGACGCTGCGCGGCGGCCAGCTGTACCGCTGGAGCGCACCGACCTCGAACGCGCTGGACACCCTGCAGGACGGCTGGATGCGCAGCTACCAGCTGCTCGGCAACGAGCCCGGCACGCTGCAGATGCTCGACCACATCGCGCAGTGGCAGCTCTTCGTCTTCCTGACCAGCAGCAATGGCTGGAGCAACGCGCAGTCGAGCGGGGACGTCGTCCAGACTGCGCCGCCAGCCCCGGTCGATCCGCCGCCCCCGGTGCCGGACGCGGGGGCCTCGGGCGCCGGCACCGTGATCGGCAACGGAGTGGTCAGCGCGGCCCCGCCGGTGGCCGTCAACCACGACGCGCTGCCGGACGGACTGCGGATGGTGGTGCAGTTTGCGCCGGGCGGTGCAGCCGACGGCACGCTGACCCGCGAAGTGCGGCTCATCCACCCATGACACCGACCCCCATGACGCGTCCCTGCGCCCCACCGGCCCGCCAGCGTGGCGCCGCGCTGCTGACGGCGATGATCATCGTCACGGTCGTGGCGACGCTCGCCTCGGGCATGGTCTGGCAGCAGTGGCGCGCGCTGCAGGTCGAGGCGGCCGAGCGCGCACAGACCCAGTCGGAATGGGTGCTGCAGGGCGCCCTCGACTGGACCCGCATGATCCTGCGCGAAGACGCCCGCGAAGGCGGCGCCGACCACCTCGGCGAGCCCTGGGCCGCGCCGCTGGCCGAGGCCCGGCTGTCCACCTTCCTGGCGGCCGACCGCTCGATGGCCGAGGACGCGCCCGACGCCTTCCTGTCGGGCCGCATCGTGGACGCCCAGTCGCGCTACAACCTGCGCAACCTCGTCCAGCAGGGCAAGGTCAGCCGCAGCGAGCTGCAGACGCTGGAGCGCCTGTGCGGCTTCCTGGGGCTGAACGGCGATGTCGCGCCGCGCCTGGCCGAAGCCCTGCGCCGGGCCACGCCGGGCAGCGCCACCGAAGCGCCCTCCGACGCCGGCACCACGACGACCACCCTGCCGCTGATGCCCGCCTCGGTCGAGGACCTCGGCTGGCTCGGGCTGGACGCCGCCACGGTCCGGCGCCTCAAGCCCTATGTCGTGCTGCTGCCGCGCGAGACGCCGGTCAACCTCAACACGGCGCCCAAGGAGGTCATCGCCGCAGTGCTGCCGGGCATCGACCTGGCCACCGCCGAGCGGCTCGTCCAGTCGCGGCTGCGGGATCCGCTGAAGAGCCCGGCCGACGCCAAGACCGTGCTGGGCGAGCGCGCGCTGACCGACGCACGGCGGGTCAGCGTCAACTCGAACTACTTCATCGTCTACGGCGCGCTGCGGCTGGACCAGGTGACTGTCGCCCAGCGCTCGCTGCTGGAGCGCAACGGGCGCGACGTGCGCACGCTGTCCACGCAGCGCCTGCGCGACCCGGCCGAACTGGAAAGTTCGCTGCAGCAATGAACACTGTCACCCGGTTCGGCCGTGCTGCGCGGGCGATGGGCAGACCCGCACCTACAATCCGCCGAACACGTCCACCCCACCCATGAGCCTGCTCGTCATCCAATTGCCCACCCGCACCCGGCTGCATCCGCAGAGCCGCGGGTCTGCGCCGGGCGCGGGCGTCCGGGCCGAGCTGGGCTTCGTGCTCAGTCCGGACGGGCAGTCGATCCAGTCCGAAGGCCAGTGCGCCGCATCGCTGCTGCCCAAGGCCACCGCGGTGGTTGCCGTGCTGGCCCCGGCCGATGTCGCCTTTCACCGCCTGACCTGCCCGAAGGCGCCGGCCGCCCGGCTGCGTGCCGCGCTGGCCGGCATCCTCGAAGAACAGGTGCTCGACGACGTGGAGCAGTTGCACCTGAGTCTGGCCCCGGATGCCCGCCCCGGCGACGAGACCTGGGTCGCGGCCATCGACCGCGAGTGGCTGACGGCGGAGCTGGCCGCGCTGGAGACCGTCGGCGTGGTCGTGGACCGGGTCGTGCCCGGACTGTGGCCCGACGTGCAGGCCCACGGCCATTTCCACGTGCCCTATGACGACGACAAGCCGAAGACGCTGCTGACCTGGGCCGATGCGCAGGGCGTGAGCACCTGGCCGCTGCAGGGCAGCCTGTCGCGCGGCCTGCTGCCCGAGCCGCTGGCCGACAACACACTGTGGACGGCCGACCCGGCCGCCGCCGCCCCGGCCGAGCGCTGGCTCGGACAGCCGGTGCAGGTGCTCGGCATGGGCGCCCGCCTGCTGGCGTCGGCGCAGAGCGGCTGGAACCTGCGCCAGTTCGAGCTGGCTGCGCGCCACCGCGGTCTGGCCCTGCTGCGCGACGCGGGCAAGCAGTTCCTCACGCCGGGCTGGCGGCCGGTGCGGCTCGGGCTGATCGGGCTGCTGCTGGCGAATCTGGCCGGCCTGAACGCCTGGGCCTGGATGCAGCGCAACGAACTGCAGGTGCGCCGCACGGCGGTCGCCAACCTGCTGCGCACGACCCACCCGCAGGTGCGCGCCGTGCTGGACGCCCCGCTGCAGATGGCCCGCGAGAACGACCTGCTGCGCGCCAGCGCCGGCCGGCCGGGCGACACCGATCTGGAGCCGCTGCTGCAGGCCGCCGCCAGCGTCTGGCCGGAAGGCCGCCCGCCGCAGGTCCTGCGCTACGAGAACGGCCGCCTGTCACTGGGCGCACCCGGCATCGGGGCGGACGAGATCAGCCGCATGAAAGCCACGCTGGAGCCTGCCGGCTGGCGGATCGACCAGACCGACAACCAGGTCACCCTGAGCCGCCCGACCACGCCGGGAGCCGCCCGATGAAATCTGCCCTGTTGCAGTCCGACGCCCTGCGCCAGCAACTGGCCCCGCTGCAGCAGCGCTGGCGGGCCCTGGCCCCCCGCGAGCGGCTCGGCGCCACGCTGGGCGGCGGGCTGCTGCTGGTGTTCCTGCTCTGGACCCTCGGCGTGCAGCCCGCGCTCAAGACCTTGCGCACGGCCCCGGCCCAGCAGGCCGCGCTCGACGCCCAGCTGGCCCAGATGCAGCGGCTGGCGGCCGAGGCGGGCGAGTTGCGTGCCCTGCCGCCGGTCGATCCGGCGCAGGCCGACGCGGCCCTGCAATCGGCCACCGAGCGCCTGGGCGCCACGGCCCGCCTGCAGCGCAGCGGCGAGCGCCTGAGCGTCACCTTCACCAGCGTCGAGCCGGCCGCGATGATGGGCTGGCTGGCCGAGGTCCGCGCTGCCGCCCGTGTCCGTGTGATCGAAGCCCAGCTCGGCCGCACCGGCAATGGCTACAGCGGCAGTGTCGTGCTGACCTTGCCCACCTCCGCCGCGACCCCGCGCTGACAGGATTCGAGCCCGCACATGGCCCTCCACGGCAGCCCCTGGCGCCCCACCTACCAGCCCTCGGCCCACCCGTCGATCTTCGGCACGGCCGCACGCAAGCCCCCCGGCCACGGCTGGGTTGCCCAGGCGCGGGCCAGCCGGCGCTGGGCCGTGGTCGGTGCCGTCGTCGGCGCGACCGTCGCGCTGGTCGCGTTCGCGCCGGCGCACTGGCTGGCGCAGGCGGTCGCCTCGGCCACGCAGCAGCGGGTGCTGCTGGCCAACGCGCAGGGCACGGTCTGGTCCGGCGATGCGGTGCTGATCCTCGGCGCCGGCGCCGGCAGCCGGGACGCCCGCGCCCTGCCCGGCCGCATCCGCTGGACCCTGCGCCCGTCCGGCATGGCCTTGCGCCTGGGTCTGCAGCACGACTGCTGCCTCAACGGCGAACAGCTGCTGCTGGTGCGCCCCGGCTTCGGCCAGGTGCAGGTGGCGCTGCAGCCCGGCCGGGCGGAACAGGGCGACTGGGTCGGCCAGTGGCCCGCGGCCTGGCTGGTCGGGCTGGGCACACCCTGGAACACGCTGCGCCCCGGTGGCGCGCTGCGGCTGACCACGCAGGCCCTGTCGCTGAGCTGGGCCCAGGGCCGCTTCGCGATGACCGGCAGCGCGGGGCTGGAACTGCGCGACTTCTCCTCCCGCCTGTCGACGCTGCCCCGCCTCGGCAGCTACCGGGTCACGCTCAGTGGCGATCCGGCCCAGGCCGGCACCGCCATGGTGACGCTGGACACCCTCGACGGCGCCCTGCGGCTCAACGGCTCGGGCAGCTGGAGCAAGGGCGGCTTGCGCCTGCGCGGCGAAGCCACCGCGACGGATGCCGACCGCCCGGCCCTGAACAACCTGCTCAACATCATCGGACGGCGCCAAGGCGCGCGCTCCCTGCTCACGATCGGATGACCATGACGCTGTGCCCCCGCCCCTCCGCCCCGCGCCGCGTGCTCGCCGCGGCGCTGGCCGGCACCCTGGCCCTCGGCCACCTCACGCCGCTGCAGGCGCAGCAATCCCGCCGCGCGGCAACCCCCGCCACGGCCAAAGTGACGGTGAACTTCGTCAACGCCGACATCGAGGCGGTGTCCCGCGCGATGGCCGCCATCGTCAAGCGCCAGATCCTGGTCGACCCCCGGGTGCGCGGCCAGATGACGCTCTACAGCGAACAGCCGCTGACCGAACGCGAGGCCTTCCTGAACTACCTCTCGGTGCTGCGCGGGCTGGGCTTCACGGTGGTGGATGTCGCCGGGCTGCTCAAGGTCGTGCCCGAGGCCGAGGCCAAGCTGCAGACCGGCACCGTCTCGGTCGGCAACGTCATGCGCACCGGCGACCAGATCCTCACGCAGGTCTTTCCGCTCAAGCACGAGAACGTCAACAACCTCGTGACCGTGCTGCGCCCGCTGATCACGCCCAACAACACCATCAACGCCAACCCCGGCAACAACACGCTGGTCATCACCGACTACGCCGACAACCTGCAGCGCCTGGCCCGCATCATCGCGGCGCTGGACACGCCCGCGGCCACGGATGTCGAGGTGATTCCCATCAAGAACGGCTCGGCCTCGGACCTCGCGCCGATGGTGCAGCGCTTCGCCGACTCCTCGGCCGGCGGCACGCCCGGCGCGCCGGCGGCGATGTCCGGCGGCGTGTCGATCATGGCCGACCCGCGCACCAACTCGCTGCTGGTGCGGGCGCCCAACGCGGCACGGCTGGCCGTCATCCGCGGCGTGATCGACAAGCTCGACCGGCCCGGCCCGCCCGGCACGGCGGCCGGCAACATCTACGTCGTCTACCTGAAGAACGCCGACGCGACCCGGCTGGCCACCGTGCTGCGTGCCGCCTATGGCGGTGGTGGCGGCAGCGCTGCGTCAGGCAGCGGCACGGGCACCAGCGGCAGCACGGGGCTCGGCGCCACCGGCGCCAACGCAGGCGGCATGTCCACGGCCATCGGCGGCCAGACGGGCACCGGCGCATCGACGCAGTCGACCAGCCCGGTCAGCGCCTCGGCCAGCCCTTCCACGGGGGGCTTCGTGCAGGCCGATCCCTCGACCAACTCGCTGATCATCACCGCGCCCGAGCCGGTCTACCGCCAGTTGCGCGCCGTCATCGACCAGCTCGATGCCCGCCGCGCGCAGGTCTACGTCGAGTCGATGATCGTCAAGATGGACGCCAGCCAGGCGGCTGAGTTCGGCTTCCAGTGGCAGGGCCTGCTGGGCAAGAACGGCGACAAGTACGGCGTGGTGGCCGGCACCAACTACAGCTCGACCAGCGGCGCCGGCTCCAACCTCGTCACCCTGTCGCAGTCGACCACCAGCACGGGAGTCAACCTCGGGGCCGGCCTGAACGTCGGACTGATCCAGGCCATCAACGGCGTCTACACGCTGGGCGCGCTGGCACGCTTCCTCGAAAGCAGCACCGGCGCCAACATCCTGTCGACCCCGAATCTGGTCGCCCTCGACAACGAGGAGGCCAAGATCGTGATCGGCCAGAACGTGCCCTTCATCACCGGCAGCTTCACCAACACCGGCACCGGCACCGGCTCGACCAACCCGTTCCAGACCATCGAGCGCAAGGACGTCGGCCTGACGCTGCGCATCAAGCCGCAGATCGGCGAAAGCGGCACGGTGCGCATGCAGATCTACCAGGAGAACTCCAGCGTCATCGCCGGCACGACCTCCTCCAGCGCCGGCCCCTCGACCGAGAAAAGCTCGATCGAGACCTCGGTGGTGGTGGACGACGGCCAGATCATGGTGCTGGGCGGGCTGCTCAAGGACGAGTACGCCGACGGCGAAGACCGCGTGCCCGGACTGGCCAGCATCCCGCTGGTGGGCAACCTGTTCAAGGCGCAGAACCGCAAGCGCATCAAGACCAACCTGCTGGTCTTCCTGCGCCCGGTCGTGATGCGCACGCAGGACGACGCCAACGCGCTGACCCTGGACCGCTACGACATGATCCGCGCCCGCCAGCAGGACGGCCAGCCCAAACCCTCGTCGGTGCTGGGCATCAACGAGTCGCCCGTGCTGCCCGAGCAGCGCCGCGGCGAGCGCGCGACACCGTCGTCGCCGTCCCTGTCCGCTTCCTCGCCGAGCCGCTGACCGTGCGCCATCCCCTGCCCTACGCCTGGGCCAAGGCCCAGCGCCTGCTGCTCGAAGACGATGGCGACCGCCTGGTTCTCTGGGCAGACGCCGAGGCACCCCGCGCCGCGCTGGCCGAGGTGCTGCGCCTGCACGCCATCGACGCCATCGAGCGCGAAGCCCCCGAGCGCCTCGCCCAGCGCATCGCGCAGGCCTACGCGGGTGGCGAGTCCAGCGCCGCGGCGGTGGTCGGCGAGGTGGAAAGCGCGGTCGACCTGAGCCGGATGATGCAGGACCTGCCCGCAGTGGAAGACCTGCTCGAAGCCGCCAACGACGCGCCGATCATCCGCATGCTCAACGCGCTGCTGACGCAGGCGGCCAAGGACGGCGCGAGCGACATCCACATCGAGCCGTACGAGCGCTCGTCGGCGGTGCGCTTCCGCGTGGACGGCACGCTGCGCGAGGTGGTGCAGCCGAACAAGGCCCTGCACGCCGCGCTGATCAGCCGGCTGAAGATCATGGCCGAGCTGGACATCGCCGAGAAGCGCCTGCCGCAGGACGGCCGCATCTCGCTGCGCATCGGCGGCCGTGCCATCGACGTGCGCGTCTCGACGCTGCCGGGCGTGCATGGCGAGCGCGCGGTGCTGCGCCTGCTCGACAAGGGCGAGGCCAAGTTCTCGCTGCAGGGTCTGGGCATGCAGGGCGACACCTACACGCGCTTCTCCAGCCGCATCCAGCAGCCGCACGGCATCGTGCTGGTCACCGGCCCGACCGGCTCGGGCAAGACCACCACGCTCTACGCCGCGCTCGGCCAGCTGGACACCAGCACCACCAATGTGCTGACCGTCGAGGACCCGGTGGAGTACGAACTCGCGGGCATCGGGCAGACGCAGGTCAACGCCAAGATCGACCTGACCTTCGCCAAGGCCCTGCGCGCCATCCTGCGACAGGACCCGGACGTCATCATGATCGGCGAGATCCGCGACCACGAGACGGCGCAGATTGCGGTCCAGGCCTCGCTGACCGGCCACCTCGTGCTCGCCACGCTGCACACCAACGACGCGCCGAGCGCCGTCACGCGGCTGACGGACATGGGGATCGAGCCCTTCCTGCTGAGTTCGTCGCTGCTGGGCGTGCTCGCGCAGCGGCTGGTGCGCAAGCTGTGTCCGGCGTGCAAGCGCGAGGGCGACGACGGCCGCTGGCACCCGGTCGGCTGCGAGGCCTGCGGCCACAGCGGCTACAAGGGCCGCACGGGGGTGTACGAGCTGATGGTGGTCGACGACGCCGTGCGCGCGCTCATCCACAGCCGCGCCAGCGAGTCGGAGCTGATCGCCGCGGCCCGCGCCGGCGGCCTGCGCTCGATGCGCGAGGACGGCGAGCGGCTGGTCGCCACCGGCGTCACCTCGCTGGAAGAACTGCTGCGCGTCACGCGCGACTGATCCCGACAGGCCACACCCGAACCCATGCCCGCCTACCGATTCGAAGCCCTCGACGCCGCCGGCAAGACCCAGACCGGGCTGCTGGACGGCGACAACGCCAAGGCGGTGCGCTCGCAGCTGCGGGCGCGGGCGCTGGTGCCGCTGGACGTGCAGCTGGTCGAATCGGAAGCGACGGCCACCGCGGCGGCCGGCGGCTCGATGATGCGGCGGCGGGTGTTCTCGGCCACGACGCTGGCGATCTGGACCCGGCAGCTCGCCGGACTGGTCGGCGCCGGCCTGCCGCTGGAGCGTGCGCTGACCGCCCTCGCCGACGAGGCCGAGGACCCGCGCCAGCGCGAACTGCTCGCCCACCTGCGCGCCGAGGTGAATGGCGGCTCGCCGTTTGCCAGCGCGCTCGGCAACGCACCGCGCGAATTCGACGATGTCTACCGCGCCGTGGTCGCCGCCGGCGAGCAGAGCGGGCAGCTCGGCCGCGTGCTGGAAAAGCTGGCCGACGACCTGGAGGAACGCCAGGCGCTGAAATCGCGGCTGGTGGGCGCGACGCTGTATCCGGCCATCGTGTCGGTGGTGGCGATCGTGATCGTGGTCTTCCTGGTCACCTATGTGGTGCCGCAGGTGGCACAGGTCTTCGCCGGCAGCAAGAAGGCCCTGCCCTTCCTGACCAGCGCGATGCTGGCGCTGAGCGCGTTCCTGCGCCACTGGGGCTGGGCGCTGCTGCTGGCGCTGATCGGTGCGGGCGCGCTGCTCGTCATGGCGCGGCGCAATGAAGCCACGCGCGAACGACTCGACGCGATGGTGCTGACGCTGCCCATCGTCGGCCGGCTGGCGCGCAGCTACAACGCGGCCCGCTTCGCCGGCACGCTGGCGATGCTGGCGGGCTCGGGCGTGCCGATCCTGAAGGCCCTGCAGGCGGCGGCCGAGACCCTGTCCAACCGCGCCATGCGCGCCGACGCGCTGGCCGCGCTGGTGCAGGTCCGCGAAGGCGCGCCGCTGGCCTCGGCGCTGTCGTCGAAGAAGCGCTTCCCCGGCCTGCTGTCGATGTTCGCCCGCCTGGGCGAGCAGACCGGCGAGCTGCCGGTGATGCTGCAGCGCGCCGCCACCCAGCTCGGCGCCGAGGTCCAGCGGCGTGCGATGCAGATGGCCACCATCCTGGAGCCGATGCTGATCGTGGTGATGGGCGCGATGGTGATGGTGATCGTGCTGGCGGTGCTGCTGCCGATCATCCAGCTCAATACCTTCGTCAAGTGAGCCCAGGGCGCAGACGCGGGCGGGGCATCACCCGCCGCTCAGCGCCAGCACGAAGTTGATCTGCTCGGTCGGCGGCAATGGCGCGTTCAGGTCGAACAGCGGCCGCCCGTTGACGAAGACCCGCAGATGCGGGCGGATGCGCTCCTGTTCATCGACGATGCGGAAGCGCAGGCCCGGATACCGCGCCTCCAGGCCGTCCAGCACGGCGCCCAGCGTGCCGCCCGCGCCATCAACGAGCGCCGCCCCGGTGTAGGACTGCAGCGCCGACGGGATCAGCACCTTCATCGCCGTCACCGTAGAGCCACCACGTCGAGCGCGTAGATCTCCGGCAGGTGCGCCATCAGTGGCGCCCACGCGGCACCCTCGTCACGGCTGAGCCAGAGTTCGCCGCTGGTCGTGCCCAGGTACAGCCCCACCGGATCGCCCGCATCGGCGCACATCGCCTGGCGCTTCACCGTCCACCAGGCCTGCTGGCGCGGAAAACCGGCATCCTGGCGCTGCCAGGTCCGGCCAGCGTTGCGCGTGACGTAGGCGGCCGGCTTGCCCTGCGGGCTGGTGCGGGGCCAGACCGTGCTGCCATCCATCGGAAAGACCCAGGCGGTGTCGGCGTCGCGCGGGTGCACCACCATCGGGAAGCCGATGCTGCCGACCTTGGCCGGCATGCCGGCGCCGATCGAGACCCAGTCCCTGGCGGGCTGGTCGAGCCGGTAGATGCCGCAGTGGTTCTGCTGGTAGAGCCGGTCCGGCCGGCTCGGGCACAGCCGCACGCAGTGCGGATCGTGGAAGGTGACGACGGCCGGATCGAAGCCCTCGACCACGGCCATGCCACCGACGCATGGGGTCCAGCTCTGGCCGCCATCGGTGCTCTCGTGGACACCGCCGCCGGACATGGCGATCCAGAGGTGCCGGCCGTCGCGCGGGTCCACGAGGATCGAGTGCAGCTTGGGGCCGTCCGGGGTGCCGTCCTGCACGGTGCCCATCCACTCGCGGAACTGCGGGTCGTCGTTCAGCGTGGAAAACGGCGCCCAGGTGACGCCGCCGTCCTCCGAGCGGAAGAGCCCCTGCGGCGAGGTGCCGGCATACCAGACGCCGGGCTCGCTGGCGATGCCGGGCGTGAGCCAGAACGTGTGGTCGACGACGCGCCCCGTCTGGCCGGCCGGGGCCTTGGCGAACGCCGGCGGGCGGGCGGCCTCGGTCCAGGTGTGGCCGAAGTCGGTGGAGCGGAACACGGTCGGGCCGAGGTGGCCGGTGCGGGCCGCGGCGAGCAGGGTCTGCCCGTCGCGCGGATCGAGCACCAGGTGGCTGATCGTGTGGCCGAGGAAGTGCGGGCCGTCGACGCGCCAGGTCTGGCGTTTCGCGTCACCGTGCAGGATCCACGCGCCTTTGCGCGTGGCCACCAGCAGGACAAAGGCCCCGACACGTCGGGAGCGGGAAGACACCGTGCGCGGCAGATCGGCCATGGGAACTCCTTCGAACCAGGCGGCGCCGAGTATGTCGCGCGGCAGGTGCAGCGTCCACCCGCAGGGACCCGCACCCGCCCGGGCTCAGGCTGGCGCCAGACGGCGCACCTGTCCCTTGCCAGCCTGCTTGCCCAGGTACATCGCCTGGTCGGCCCGCCGCATCAGCTCGACCACGTCCCAGCCATCCACCGGCGACAGCGCGTAGCCGATGGTCGCCCCGACCACGCAGGGCCCTGCGCGCAGCAGCATCGGCGCCACCAGCGCCTGCTGCAGCGCCGTGCCGATGCGCCGGGCGGCGGCGTCGTCCGGCAGGTCGCTGACCAGCACGACGAACTCGTCACCGCCGGTGCGCGCGGCCAGGTCGGTTTCGCGCACCTGCCGGCGCAGCCGGACACCCGCTTCGACCAGCACCGCGTCGCCCGCGTCATGGCCCAGGCGGTCGTTGATCTGCTTGAACCCGTCCAGGTCGATCAGGTAGAGCGCGACCTGCCGGTCCGGATGGGCCCGTGCCAGCAGCGGCAACACCGCCCCGTGCAGACCGCGCCGGTTGAGCAGGCCGGTGAGCGCATCGGTGTCGGCCAGCTGGCGCAGGCGATCGCTGTCGCGGGTGGCACGTTCGGCGGCACCACGCAGCTGCTCGACCCGCATCCCCATCACCAGCAGCCACAGCACCATCTCCACGAGCGATCCGACCTGCAAGGCATGCATGGTGTAGACCGTGGCCGGCACCTGCCCGTTCACCAGCCGGGCCATCGTCACGCCGCCCACGGCATAGAGTGCCCAGCCCACAAAGACATAGGCGGCGGCGCGGTCTCCCTGGCGCCAGCGCATCCAGGCAAACGGCAAGGCCAGGAACATCGGCAGCTGGCCCATGAGCTTGGCCATCTGCTGTGCGCTGCGGTAGCCGATGACGTCCGTCAGCAGCAGCGCGACCGAGACCGCCGCAGCCCAAGCCCCGGCATGCATCACCCGGGACATCAGCGGTGACAGGCCGCGGATGTCCAGCACCCGGTCGATGAACAGGAACGCACCCAGCGCGCTCAGCAGCACGCAGGCGGGCGACAGCACCGCCGAGACCCAGACATGCTCGCCCCAGAGGTGCTGCAACCCGAGCCCGTTGTAGGAGAACAGGTAGAGCCCGATGCCGAACACGCTGAGGCCGTAATAGAGAAACAGCGCGTCCCGCAGGCTGAACCACTGGGTGAGGCTGTACAGCAGCAGGCACAGCATCACGCCGGTGGAGATGCCCTGCACCAGCTGCACGCGGTCTTCGCCCTGGTGGTAGACATCCGGGGTGACGAAGCGGATGGGCGCGATGACGGTGCCCTCGCTGGCCACGCGCAGCACCAGCGTGTAGCGGCCGGGGGCCAGATCCAGCGGCAGGACATGCGTGCGGGTCGGCAGGGCGCGCCAGGACAAGGGGCGCGCGTCGCCCGCGCGCTGGGCGGCTTCCGGCAGCGGCCGGCCATCGTGCAGCACCTGCAGATCCACCAGATCCAGCTGGGGATTGCCCACGTCGAGCAGCCAGGTGCCGAGCGCGGACGACCGAAGCTCGATCTCCCAGACCAGCCAGACGGCACCCCGTCGTTCCCCGAAATTGGCGGCGGGCACCATGGGCCGCTCCCGCTGCGGCAGGCGCGTGCGCACCTCGTCGAGTGTCCACTGCCTGCGCTCGTCGTACAGCACCGACACCGCTGGCCAGACATTGATCGGCTGGTGCCGGTCGCTCAGCACGATCGGCGCTTGCGCCAAGCGCTCGGCCGCCAGCGCCGACAGGCAGACGAGGCTGCACGCCAGCAGCCACATCCGCCGCCAGTGCCGCAGCGCCCGGATCGGCCGCGCACACCAGATTCGGCACCAGACCGTCATTCAGAGCCTTCCAGAATCAGGAAACGTCCATCAGGGAACGTCTTCCGGTTTCGGCAGATGGGCCCAAAGCTGAAGCGCGGGGGGGCTTCCCCCGGTCCGGTCGGCAGAACTACCCGCGGTTGCGGGTGCTTCCCCGCTGTGCGCTGTACCTGGCTTGCGGCATGCTAGTCACCACGGGTGCCCCCCACCCCTGACGTGTCTTCCGGAGGTTTGCATGAGCCAACGCTGCACCGATCTCGTCTGCGCCGACCTCGGCCGTTCGAGCGCCATCCCCATCGCGCGGATGCGACACCTCTACCGCCTCGACGAGGTCGAACGCCGCCTGACCCGGCTGGTGTCCAAGGACCACGAACAGCTGCGCTCCACCTATGAACGCATGCTGGAAAAAGGCCCGGAACGCTTCCAGGTCAAGCCCTCCGGCCTGCCGGTGATGGACCACCTCTACGACGAGCTGCCCAACTTCCACCCCGTGCTCGACGACGTGCGCCGCCAGCTCGCCCTGTGCGAGGACAGCGGCGATGCGCTGGAGATCACGCCCATGCTGCTGCTCGGCCCGCCGGGCGTGGGCAAGACCCACTTCGCCCGCGAACTGTCGCAACTGCTGGGCACCGGCATGGGCTTCGTCTCAATGAGCTCGCTCACCGCCGGCTGGGTGCTCTCGGGCGCGTCGAGCCAGTGGAAGGGCGCGCGGCCGGGCAAGGTGTTCGAGACGCTGGTGGACGGCGCCTACGCCAACCCGCTGATCGTCGTGGACGAGATCGACAAGGCCGGCGGCGAACACGCCTATGACCCGCTCGGCTCGCTCTACAGCCTGCTGGAGCACGACACCGCGCACAGCTTCACCGACGAGTTCGCCGAAGTCCCGATCGACGCCAGCCAGGTGATCTGGGTCGCCACCGCCAACGACGAGCGCGCCATCCCCGAGCCCATCCTCAACCGGATGAACGTCTACGAGGTGCCGATGCCGGACGCGGACGCCGCCCGTCGCATCGCGCTGCGGCTGTACGCCGGCATCCGCGCCGCGCACGAGTGGGGCAGACGCTTCGACGACACGCCGTCGGAGGCGGTGCTGGAGCGTTTCGCCGAGATGGCGCCGCGCGAGATGCGCCGCGCCTGGATGACCGCCTTCGGCAATGCCAAGCTGGCACGGCGCACCACGATCGTGCAGGCGGACCTGCCCGACAGCGGTGCGGGCAAGCGCACGCCGATCGGTTTCGTGCACTAGCCAGCGCGCCGCAGTTGCCGCTTGCCGGCCAGCTTGCCGGCATACAGGGCCTGGTCGGCCTGCGCCAGCAGATGGCCGACGTCGGTGCCGTCGGTCGGGGACAGCGCAAAGCCGATGGTCGCCCCCACGCTGCAGGCGCCCCCCTCCAGCGAGACCGGGGCCTGCACCGACTGCAGCAGCTTGTCGCCGATGCGTACCGCCGCGTCCTCGTCGCGCAACTCGCCCACCACCACCACGAACTCGTCGCCACCGATGCGCGCCACCAGATCCGCCTGCCGGATCTGCATGCCCAGCCGGGCCGCGATCTCGATCAGCACCGAGTCACCCGCGTGGTGGCCGTGGCGGTCGTTGACCGGCTTGAAGCCGTCCAGATCGATCAGGTAAACCCCCACCAGCGCATCAGGACGGGCCCGCTGCAGCATCGGCACCACTGCGCCCTGCAGCCCCCGCCGGTTCAGCACGCCGGTCAGCGCATCGGTGTCCGCCAGGCGGCGCAGGCGTTCGCCGTCGTGCCGGTCCTGCTCGGCGGCGCGGCGCAGGGTATCCATCCGGATGCCCATCACCACCTGCCACATCACCATCTCGGCCAGCGAAGCCACCTGGAACACGTGCATCGTCACGGGGGTGGCAGGAATCCGGCCGCTGATCAGCAGCGCCAGCACGACCACGCCCGCCGTGTAGACCCCCCAGCCGATCAGGATGTAGCCGGTCGCCCGGTCCCCGCGGCGCCAGCGCCGCCAGGCGATCGGCAATGCCAGGATGGTGGGCACCTGGCCCATCAGCTTCGAGATCCGCTGCGCGTCGCGGTAGCTGATCACGCCTGCGAGCAGCAGCACCAGCGCCACCGTGCAGACCAGCGCCCCGCCGCGCATCAGCCGGGACAGCCAGGGCGAGGTGCTCCGGATCTCCAGCGCCCGGTCGATGAACAGGAAGGCACCGATGACCCCCACCAGGATGCAGGCCGGCGGCAGCAGCTCCGACACCCACAGCGCGTTGCCCCAGACGTGCTGCATGCCCATGCCCTGGAAGGAGAACTGGAAGATACCCACCCCGCCGACCCCGAGCGCGTAGTAGGCGAACATCCGGTCGCGCAGGCTGTACCACTGCGCCAGGCTGTAGATCAGCAGCGACAGCATCACGCCCGTCGCCAGACCTTGCAGCATCTGCACCCGTTCCTCGCGCATCTGGCGCTGCTGGGGTGTCGTCAGCCGCACGGGCACGATCATGCTGCCGGAGGTCTGCACCCGCAGCACCATCAGGTACCGGCCGGCCGACAGGTTCAGCGGCATCACATGGGTGCGGGTCGGCAGCGGCCGCTCCGACAGGCGCAGCCAGTCGCCGTTGCGGAGTTGTGCCGTCAGCCGGTCCTCGCGCAGGACGTACAGGTCGGCGTGGTCGAGCGCGGGATAGCCGACATCCAGCAACCACTCACCCGCGGCGGACTGCGTCACCTCCACGTCCCAGACCAGCCAGGCCACGCCGCCGAATTCGCCGAAATTCGAGGTCGGCACCTGCGGCGGACGGCGCTCGGACAGGCGGGCGAGCACGTCGGGCAGCGTCCAGACCGCGCGCTCCTCGGTCAGCACGGACAGCAGCGGCCAGACATCGACCTCGGTCTGCCGTGTCTCCAGCACCGCAATGCCCGGCGCACGGACCGGCCGTTCGGCACGGGCAGCCGCCACCAGCAGGCACCCGGCCAGCAGGACCGCCAGCCAGCGACCCACCACCACGGCACACCTCCGGAACAACGAACGACAACGTGACATGCAGTCTCGACCTGCGCGGGAACCTCCGCCCCCCCGCGCCCACGGCGAACCCGCATGGCACGGGTTCAGGTTCGTTGTCGACGCCTGCCGGCTGAACTTGACGCAGGACGCAGCCCGGGCTCAGTCCGGGTCAGGCGGCAGCGGTGACGCGCTGAGCGGTCCGTAGGCGCGCAGCCCGACCAGGTCCAGCACCCGCAGACCGCCATACTCGATGCGGATCAGCTGCCGCGCCTGCAGCACGCGCAGCGCCTCGTTGACCCGCTGGCGCGACAGCCCGACCAGGTAGCCCAGCTCCTGCTGCGTGATGCGCAGCACCTCGCCCACGCCCGGGTACAGCACCGGGTGGAACAGCGCCGACAGATTGCGCGCGACCCGCGAGTCCGGGTCATTGATGCGGTCGATCTCGCGCGCGGCGATGAACTGGCCGAGCCGCTCGTTGAGCTGGTTGAGCACGAAACGGTTGAACGGCAGGCTGTGTTCCAGCAACTCGTGGAACACCTCGACCGGCACACCCGCCACCACCGTGCGGCGCAGGGCCTCGATGTTGTAGCGGTAAGGCTCGCCCTTGAGCAGCGTGCCCTCGCCGAACCAGGCGCCAGGGGGCACGCCGGTGAAGGTGATCGGCGTGCCCATGATGTTGTCGCTGCTCATCTTGAGCAATCCATCGATGACGCCGAACCAGTAGGTCGCCGGCCGGCCGACCCGGCAGATGTACTCCCCGGGATCGGCCTGCACCGAACGCAGGGACGCCAGCGCCAGCTGCCGGTGCGCCGGTGCGAGCTGCGCCAGCCACGGGATTTCGGCAATCTCGCGCCCGGTGGGCAGGCGCGAGCGCTCGCGCAGGGCGGTCAGGCTCATCCAGATCTCCTCCAGAACGGGAAACTCCGCTTGGGAATGTCCCTAGGATTGTCGTCAGGTTGACATCCTGACGTCAAACCCGGGCATACGATGCACCACAACGAACCGGCTCAGACGCCTTTTCTCTTGCACTGCTCCACTTTTCACCCTTCCCCCACAACCCGAGGAGACGCGTGGTGACCACGACATTTCCGCGCCTGCTGCTGGACCATGCCCAGCGCCGACCCGATGCGCCGGCCCTGCGAGAAAAAGAATACGGCATCTGGCAGACCCTGAGCTGGAAAGCACTGACCGCGCAGGTCCGCCGCATGGCCGGCGGTCTGGCGGCAGCCGGCCTGCAGCGTGGCCAGCACCTCGTGGTGATCGGCGACAACCGCCCGCGCCTGACGATGACGATGCTGGCGGCGCAGAGCCTGGGGGCGATCCCGATTCCGCTGTACCAGGATGCCACCGGCCCCGAGTGTGTCTTCCCGCTGAACAACGCCGAAGTGGTCTTCGCCGTGGTCGAGGACCAGGAGCAGGTCGACAAGCTGCTGGAAATCCGGGACCAGTGCCCGCTGCTGACGCGCATCTGGTTCGACGATCCGCGCGGCCTGCGCAAGTACAGCGAGCCGGGCCTGGCCTCGGTCGACGAGCTGCTCGCCGCCGGTGACGCCTACGAGCGCCAGAACGCCAACTTCTTCGAGAAGTCGATCGAGACCGTGCGTCCGGAGGACGTGGCCTCGATGTTCTTCACCTCGGGCACGACCGGCAATCCCAAGGGCGTCGTCCACACCCACGGCTCGCTGACCGACCGCGCACAGGCGGGCGCCACCTTCGACAAGCTGACCAGCAGCGAAGAGGTGCTCGCCTACCTGCCGCCGGCCTGGATCGGCCAGAACATCTTCAGCTACGCGCAGTGGCTGGTCTGCGGCTATGTGGTGAACTGCCCCGAATCGGCGGCGACCACGACGATCGACCTGAAGGAGATCGGCCCGACCTACTACTTCGCGCCACCCCGGGTGTTCGAAGGCCTGCTGACCAGCGTCACGATCCGCATGGAAGACGCCGGCGGCCTCAAGAAGAGCCTGTTCAAGTCCTTCATGGCGCATGCCAAGCAGGTCGGCCCGGCGCTGATGGACGGCAAGCCGGTCGGCCTGTTCGACAAGCTGAAGTACGCGGTCGGCGACCTGTGCATCTACGGCCCGCTGCGCAACTCGCTGGGCTTCAGCCGGGTGCGCGTGGCCTACACCGCCGGCGAGGCGATCGGCCCGGACCTGTTCACTTTCTACCGCTCGATCGGCGTCAACCTGAAGCAGCTCTACGGCTCGACCGAGACCGCCGTGTTCGTCTGCCTGCAGCCCGACCATGAAGCGCGCGCCGACACGGTAGGCGTGCCCTGCGACGGCGTGGAGATCAAGCTGGCCGACTCCGGCGAGATCATGATCAAGTCGCCGGGGCTGCTGAAGGAGTACTACAAGAACCCCAAGGCGACCGAAGAGGTGCTGACCAAGGACGGCTGGTACCACAGCGGCGACGCCGGTTTCATCGACGCCCACGGCCACCTGAAGATCATCGACCGCGCCAAGGACGTCGGCCGGCTCCAGGGCGGTGCGCACGACGGCGCGATGTTTGCTCCGAAGTACGTCGAGAACAAGCTGAAGTTCTTCCCCTTCATCAAGGAGGCGGTGGCCTTCGGCGACAAGCGCGACCGGGTCTGCGCCTTCATCAACATCGACATGGAAGCGGTCGGCAACTGGGCCGAGCGGCGCAACCTGCCCTACGCCGGCTACGCGGACCTCGCGGGCAAGCCCGAGGTGCTGGAGATGATGCGCGCGTGCGTCGAGCAGACCAACGCCGACCTGGCGCAGGACGAGATGCTCGCCGGCAGCCAGATCCACCGCGTGCTCGTGCTGCACAAGGAACTCGACGCCGACGACGGCGAAATGACCCGCACCCGCAAGGTCAAGCGCGGCGCCATCGCCGACAAGTACAAGGTGCTGATCGACGCGATGTACGGCGGCAAGTCCGAGCAGTTCATCGAGACCGCCGTCAAGTTCGAGGACGGCCGCAGCGGCAGCGTCTCGGCGACGCTGAAGATCATCGACACGAAGACCTTTCCCGCCGTCCGGAGGGCTGCCTGAATGTCCGCCAACACCAGCGACAAGAACATCGGTGACGTCATCCTCGACGTCGCCAACATCAGCCTGCGCTTCGGCGGCGTCAAGGCGCTGACCGACATCAGCTTCAACGTGCGCGAGCACGAGGTGCGCGCCATCATCGGGCCGAACGGCGCGGGCAAGAGCTCGATGCTGAACTGCATCAACGGCGTCTACACCCCGCAGGAAGGCAAGATCAGCTTCCGCGGCCAGACCTTCAGCCACATGAACAGCCGGCAGGTCGCCGAGATGGGCGTGGCGCGCACGTTCCAGAACCTGGCGCTGTTCAAGGGCATGAGCGTGATCGACAACATCATGACCGGCCGCAACCTGAAGATGCGCACGAACCTGTTCCAGCAGGCGATCCGCTGGGGTGCCGCCGCCCGCGAAGAAGCGGCGCACCGGGAATTCGTCGAGCACATCATCGACTTCCTCGAGATCCAGGCCTTCCGCAAGACCCCCGTCGGCCGGCTGCCCTACGGCCTGCAGAAGCGCGTCGACCTGGGCCGCGCGCTGGCGATGGAGCCGCAGGTGCTGCTGCTGGACGAGCCGATGGCCGGCATGAACGTCGAGGAGAAGCAGGACATGTGCCGCTTCGTGCTCGACATCAACGAGGAGTTCGGCACCACCATCGTGCTGATCGAGCACGACATGGGCGTGGTGATGGACATCTCGGACCGCGTCGTCGTGCTGGACTACGGCAAGAAGATCGGGGACGGCACGCCGGACGAAGTCCGCGCCAACGAAGACGTGATCAGTGCCTATCTGGGCACCAGCCACTGAACGCCACGATCACGGGAGCACTGACATGGGATTTCCTGATTAGCAATGATCTTCAGCAAGGCCCTAGCCGACGATCAGGCGTAGCGTAGAAGGCAGACAAAGCGCAGGAGCGAGCACATGCCGATGAACCGAATCCAGTTCCAGCAAGGGATGTCGCTGCCGGAGTTCATGAGCAGCTTCGGCACGGAAGAGCAATGCGCCGAGGCGGTCAAGCAGGCACGCTGGCCCCAGGGCTTCGAGTGCCCGCGCTGCGGCACTGCGGCGCACTACGTGGTGGGCCAGGGCGCACGCAAGCTGTATCAATGCAACGGCTGCCGCCACCAGACTTCGCTGACCGCGGGCAGCCTGTTCGCGAGCACCAAGCTGCCGCTGAGAACGTGGTTCCTGGCGATCTACCTGCTCAGCCAGGCCAAGACGGGGCTGTCGGCGCTGGCGCTCAAGCGGCAGGTGGGCGTGAGCTACCCGACGGCGTGGCTGATGCACCAGAAGATCATGCACGCGATGGCCGAGCGGGAGAGCCAGCACCGGCTCGACGGCACGGTGCAGCTCGACGATGCCTACCTCGGCGGGGAGCGCAGCGGCGGCAAGGCGGGTCGGGGTTCGGAGAACAAGGTGCCGTTCGTGGCGGCGGTCTCGGTCAATGACCAGGGGCATCCGCAGTACGTCAAGCTCGCGCCGGTGAGCGGCTTCACGCTGGAGGCGGTGGGCCAGTGGGCGCAGGCGGCGCTGATGCCGGGAGCGCGGGTGGTCAGCGACGGGCTGGGGTGCTTCGCCGCGGTCACCAGCGCGGGCTGTCTGCACACGCCGATCGTGGTGGGGCAGCGCAAGCCGCGCGAGCTGCCCGAGTTCACCTGGGTCAACACGGTGCTGGGCAACCTGAAGACGACGTTGTCGGGTGCGTTCCATGCGTTCAAGTACCCCAAGTACGCCAGCAGCTACCTGGCAGCGTTCGCCTACCGCTTCAACCGTCGGTTCGACCTGCGCGAGTTGGTGGCTCGGCTCATCATCGATGTCTCGCGGTGCAAGCCTCGGGCTCAGCGGGTCGTTCGGGGGAATGCTGAGGATCGTTGCTAATCAGGTGGGATTTTTCCTCGAAGCACTCATCGGCGGCCTGATGACGGGCATGCTGTATTCGCTGATCGCGCTCGGCTTCGTGCTGATCTTCAAGGCGTCCGGCGTCTTCAACTTCGCGCAAGGGGCCATGGTGCTGTTCGCGGCCCTCGCCATGGCGCGGTTCGCCGAATGGATTCCGGCCCTGCTGCACATCGACAACAAGACCATCGGCAACATCCTCGCGTTCATCGGCGCCATGGGCGTGATGGTCATCGTGGCCTGGGTGATCGAGCGCTACGTGCTGGGCAAGCTGGTGAACCAGGAGGGCATCACGCTGCTGATGGCCACCCTCGGCATCACCTACTTCCTGGACGGCGCCGGCCAGACCCTGTTCGGATCGGACATCTACAAGATCGACGTCGGCCTGCCCAAGGACCCGATCTTCCTGTTCGAGACCGTGTTCCAGGGCGGCGTGCTGGTGGGGTCGGAAGACCTCTACGCCGCGCTGATCGCCGCGACGATGGTGGCCGTGCTGGCCGCGTTCTTCCAGTACACCTCGACCGGCCGCGCCCTGCGCGCGGTGGCCGACGACCACCAGGCCGCACAGTCCATCGGCATCCCGCTGAACCGCATCTGGGTCATCGTCTGGTCGGTGGCGGGCTTCGTGGCGCTGGTGGCCGGGATCATCTGGGGCTCCAAGCTCGGCGTGCAGTTCTCGCTGTCGCTGGTGGCGCTGAAGGCGCTGCCGGTGGTGATTCTGGGCGGGCTGACCTCGGTGCCCGGCGCGATCATCGGCGGGCTGATCATCGGCGTCGGCGAGAAGCTCTCCGAGGTCTACATCGGCCCGATGGTCGGCGGCGGCATCGAGATCTGGTTTGCCTATGCCCTGGCGCTGATCTTCCTGCTGGTGCGGCCGCAAGGGCTGTTCGGCGAAAAGATCATCGACCGCGTCTGAGGAGAAAAATCCATGCTTTACCGTGAGAACGGCCAGTTCAAGACCAGCTACGCGTCGGACCAGCAGATCTTCCCGATCACGCAGGACCGCCTCGGCGTGCTGGCACTGATCGCCTTCGCTGCGATCGCCGTGCCCTTCATGGCCTCGGAATACACCTTCCGGGCCGTGCTGATCCCCTTCCTGATCCTGTCGCTCGCGGCACTCGGGCTCAACATCCTGGTGGGCTACTGCGGCCAGATCTCGCTGGGTACCGGCGGCTTCATGGCGGTCGGCGCCTACGCGGCCTACAACTTCTTCGCCCGCATCGACGGCATGCCGCTGATCCCGGCCCTGCTGCTGGGGGGGGCCTGCTCGACGGTGCTGGGCGTGCTGTTCGGCATCCCGTCGCTGCGCATCAAGGGGCTGTACCTGGCAGTGGCCACGCTGGCGGCGCAGTTCTTCATCGACTGGAGCTTCCTGCGCATCAAGTGGTTCACGCTCGATTCGTCGTCGGGTTCGGTCAGCGTGTCAGGCCTGCAGGTGCTGGGCATGCCGATCGAGACCCCGGTGCAGAAGTACCTGTTCTGCCTGGCCTTCCTGTGCGTGTTCGGCCTGATGGCCAAGAACCTGGTGCGCAGCAACATCGGCCGCGAGTGGATGGCCATGCGCGACATGGACGTGGCCGCCGCCGTGATCGGCATCCGCCCGGTCTACGCCAAGCTGACCGCCTTCGCGGTGTCGAGCTTCATCGTCGGCGTGGCTGGCGGCCTGTGGGGCTTCGTGCACCTGGGTTCCTGGGAGCCGGCGGCCTTCTCGATCGACCGCTCCTTCCAGCTGCTGTTCATGGTGATCATCGGCGGGCTGGGCTCGATCATGGGCAGCTTCTTCGGCGCGGCCTTCATCGTGCTGCTGCCGATCTTCCTGGACAACGTGCCGCAGCTGTTCGGCATCCCGATCGACACCGCGCTGGCCGCCCACCTGACGTCGATGATCTTCGGCGCGCTGATCGTGTTCTTCCTGATCGTCGAGCCGCACGGGCTGGCCCGACTCTGGTCCATCGGCAAGGAAAAGCTCCGCCTGTGGCCGTTCCCGCACTGACCTGTCCCGTCCCACCTCAGTCCCACCTGACGTTGACCGTCACCACCACCCAGAGGCAGCCATGAAACTCCAGTTCAAGTCACTCGCCCTCGCTGCATCCATCGTTGCAGCCGTTGCAGGCGCTGTCGCCGCACCCGCCGCCTTCGCCCAGGCTGGCAAGGAGCAGTTCTTCCCGGTGCTGGTGTACCGCACGGGCCCCTACGCCCCCAACGGCGTGCCCTTCGCCAACGGCTATGTGGACTACCTGAAGCTCGTCAACGCCAATGGCGGCATCAACGGCGTGAAGATCTCGTTCGAGGAGTGCGAGACCGGCTACGCCACCGACCGCGGCGTCGAGTGCTACGAACGCATGAAGGGCAAGGGCGCGACCGTGTTCCAGCCGCTGTCCACCGGCATCACCTTCGCGCTGACCGAGAAAGCCCCCAACGACAAGATCCCGCTGATCACCGCCGGCTACGGCCGCAGCGAATCGGCCGACGGCGGCGTGTTCAAGTGGAACTTCCCGCTGCTGGGCACCTACTGGATCGCCGCCGATGCGCTGATCCAGCAGATCGGCAAGAAGGAAGGCGGCCTCGACAAGCTCAAGGGCAAGAAGATCACCCTCGTCTACCACGACTCGCCGTTCGGCAAGGAACCGATCCCGCTGATCCAGGAACGCGCCAGGACCCACGGTTTCGAGCTGCAGCTGCTGCCGGTGACCGCACCGGGCGTGGAGCAGAAGTCCACCTGGCTGCAGATCCGCCAGAGCCGTCCCGACTACGTGATGCTGTGGGGCTGGGGCGTGATGAACTCGACCGCGCTGAAGGAAGCAGTCGCCACCGGCTACCCGCGCGAGAAGATGTACGGCGTGTGGTGGGCCGGCGCCGAGCCGGACGTGAAGGACGTCGGCGACGCTGCCAAGGGCTACAACGCCGCCGCCATGCAGCACGGTGCACAGCCTGAAGCCAAGGTGGTGCAGGACATCCTCGCCAAGGTCCACGGCAAGAGCCAGGGCACGGGGCCGAAGGACGAGGTCGGCTCGGTGCTCTACATGCGCGGCATGCTGTCGTCCATGCTGGGCGTCGAAGGCGTCAGGCGCGCCCAGGAACGCTTCGGCAAGGGCAAGGTCATGACCGGCGAGCAGGTCCGCTGGGGTCTGGAGAACCTCGCGCTCGACCAGAAGAAGCTGGATGGCATGGGCTTCGCCGGCGTGATGCGCCCGGTCTCGACCAGCTGCCAGGACCACGTCGGTGCCGGCTGGGTGCGCGTGCACACCTGGGACGGCAAGAAGTGGAACTTCACCTCCGACTGGCTGCAGGCCGACGACATGATCCTCAAGCCGATGGTCCGTGCGGCCGCCGACAAGTACGCCGCCGAGAAGAAGATCGAGCGCCGCAAGCCGGAAGACTGCCAGTCCTGATCGGCTGATTGGCTGAACGTCCTGCGCCGCAACCCTAGGTGACACACGCCCCATGAGCACTCCGAACATTCTCCTGAACGTCAACGGCATCGAGGTGATCTACAACCACGTGATCCTCGTGCTCAAGGGCGTGTCCCTGCAGGTGCCCGAAGGCAAGGTCGTGGCCTTGCTGGGCGGCAACGGCGCGGGCAAGACGACCACGCTGCGCGCCATCAGCAACCTGCTGGCGGGCGAGCGGGGCGATGTCACCAAGGGCTCGATCGAGCTGCGCGGAGAGCGCATCGACAAGCTCTCCACCTCCGACATGGTCAACCGCGGGGTGGTGCAGGTCATGGAAGGCCGGCACTGCTTCGCGCACCTGAGCATCGAGGACAACCTGATGACCGGCGCCTACACCCGCAAGGACGGCAAGGCGGCGATCGAGCAGACGCTGGAGAAGGTCTACAACTACTTTCCCCGGCTGAAGACCCGCCGCACCAGCCAGGCCGCCTACACCTCGGGCGGCGAGCAGCAGATGTGCGCCATCGGCCGCGCGCTGATGGCCAACCCGAAGATGGTGCTGCTGGACGAGCCGTCGATGGGCCTGGCGCCGCAGATCGTGGAAGAGGTGTTCGAGATCGTGAAGGATCTGAACACCAAGGAAGGGGTCACCTTCCTGCTCGCCGAACAGAACACCAACATCGCGCTGCGCTATTCGGACTACGGGTACATCCTGGAAAACGGCCGCATCGTGATGGACGGTGAAGCCAAGGCCCTGCGCGAGAACGAGGACGTCAAGGAGTTCTACCTCGGCATGGGCGGCGGCGACCGCAAGAGCTTCAAGGACAACAAGAGCTACAAGCGCCGCAAGCGCTGGCTGGCCTGAGCTGTCGGTACCTCCCCGCCCATCCCCCTCCAAGAAAGGTTCGCGCCGTGAGCGAGTTCTACGACGCCCTGGAAACCCGCGCCCCTGCCCTGCGCGAGGCTGCACAATTTGCGGCCCTGCCGGAGCAGGTCGCCCGCGCGGCTGGCCGCACGCCGGCATTTGCCGCCATCCTGGCTGGCGTCGATGGCGCCAGCATCACCAGCCGTGCGGCCCTGGCCCGGCTGCCCGTCACCCGCAAGAGCGAACTGCTCGAACGCCAGAAGACCCTGCGCGGCCGTGATGCCTTCGGCGGCTTCTCCGCGATTGGCTGGACCGGCCAGCCCGCCGCCACCGGCGCCCGCCGCGTGTTCCAGTCACCAGGACCGATCTACGAACCGGAAGGTGCCGGCAGCGACTACTGGCGCATGGCCCGCGCGATCTTCGCCGCAGGCTTCCGCGCGGGCGACCTGATCCACAACAGCTTCAGCTACCACCTGACGCCAGCGGGTTCGATGATGGAAACCGGTGCGCATGCGCTGGGCTGTACCGTCTTTCCCGGCGGTGTCGGCAACACCGAGCTGCAACTGCAGGCGGTGTCGGAGCTGCGTCCACAGGGCTACATCGGGACGCCCAGCTTCCTGAAGATCATGGTCGAGAAGACCGCTGAAACCGGTGCCGACCTGTCCTCGATCACCAAGGCGCTGGTCAGTGGCGAGGCATTCCCGCCGTCCTTGCGCCACTGGCTGGCCGAGCACGGCATCGCAGGCTACCAGTGCTATGCCACCGCCGACCTGGGCCTGATCGCCTACGAGACCGCCGCCCGCGAAGGCCTGGTGATCGACGAAGGCGTGATCGTCGAGATCGTGCGCCCCGGCACGGGTGACCCGGTGCCGGACGGGGAAGTCGGCGAACTGGTGGTGACGACGCTCAACCCCGACTATCCGCTGATCCGTTTCGGCACGGGCGACCTCTCGGCCGTGCTGGCCGGAAGCTGCCCCACCGGCCGCACCGCACCGCGCATCAAGGGCTGGATGGGCCGCGCCGACCAGACCACGAAGGTGCGCGGCATGTTCGTGCATCCCTCGCAGGTGGCCGACGTGGTGCGGCGCCACCCCGAGATCACCCGCGCCCGACTGGTGGTCGAGGGCGAGATGGCCAACGACCGCATGACGCTGCACATCGAGTGCGACACGCCCCCCGAAGGACTGGCGGCACGCGTGGCGGAATCGGTGCGCGACGTGACCAAGCTGCGGGCGGACATCGTCCCCGTTGCTGCAGGCAGCCTGCCCAACGACGGCAAGGTGATCGAGGACCGGCGCAGCTACCATTGACATCCTCCCCGCCCTAAAGGACGGGGATTCCGGCGGGCGCGACCGCTTGCGCGGCCGAGCCTTCGGCGGGTTCCTGCTTCCTCGCGGCTGCGCGTCGTCCCCTCACGGGTCTGGCGCGTCTGACCTCCGCTCCACAGGCTTCGGGCCTTGCGACCCAGACCGCGTGTCCCGCGGCCAATATGTTCTTCGCGGCGTTCAGGTCCGCGTTCTCGCTGTGCCCGCACGCTTCGCACGCGAAGCGGGCTTGCGTCGGCCGGTTCTCTCTGGCGGTGTGCCCGCAGGCGCTGCACCGCTGGCTCGTGTACGCCGGGTCCCCTGGCACCACTGCACCACCTCGGGCCGCGGTCTTGTATTCCAGTTGTCGCCGTGCCTCGCCCCACGCCTGATCCAGGATCGAGCGATTCAGTCCCGCCTTCTGCCGCAGCTTCTTTCCTGGTGCGGTGGCCGTGCCCTTGGCGCTGGCGCTCATCGCCGCCACCTTCAGATCCTCGATCGCGATCACCGGATGCTCGTTCGCCCACCGCGTCGTCAGCTTGTGCAGCCAGTCGCTGCGCTGCGCCACGATCCGCGCATGCACCCTGCCCAGTCGGTCGATCGCCTTGCGCCGGTTCTTCGACCCCTTCACCTTGCGCGACACCGATCGCTGCACGCGCTTCAGGTACTTCTGCTGCCGCTTCAACGCATTCAGCGGCGCCACGCACTCCCCGTCTGTCGTCGCGGCGAACAGCGTCACCCCGAAATCGATCCCCAGCGTCGGCACCAGCCCCGCCGCCGGGATCACGTCAGCTTGTTCAACTTGGATCGACACGAACCAGCGGCCCCGCTCCTGTGTCAGCGTCCAGTTCCGAACCTCTCCCTGCACAGGCTGCGACTGGCGCATCCGCACCCAGCCGAGTTTCGGTGGCTTCAGGCGCTGGTTGTCCAGGTCGAGCTTGCAGTCCGAGGCTTTCGGGAACCGCAGTCCGGCATCTTGGCCTCGCCCGCGAAACCGGGGATAGCCGCCCTGGCCCTCGAAGAAGCGCCGGTAGCTCGCCTCCAGTCGCTTCAGCGTTTGCTGCTGCGTCTGCACCGGCGTTTCAGCCAGCCACGCCGTGTCCGGGTCGTTGCGCCACACTGTCAGCCAGCGGCACATCACCGCGTAACCCGAGAACTTCTCGCCCGCCGCCCTCAGCCGCTGCTGTTCGCCGATGGCCCGGTTCCACACCCAGCGGCACGCGCCAGCGAACCGGCGCAAGGCGTGCGCAGTGCCGGGCTTGGGGCGCAACTGGAAGCGGAAGGCTCGAATGGACATGATCGATACTGTATACAAAGCCAGTCAACCATGCCACAGGAAACTCATCCACCAAGCCAACGGCTCGCTGCGCGAGCCTGCGCTCTACCTCCCCGCCCTGAAGGACGGGGCTTCTCGCGCTTTCTGGTGAACGGGCGGTCAGCCTGCACGAACCACCGTGCGTTACGTAGTTCCCGAAGTGCATCCTCTTCGGACTGCCGCTAGGATGCGGCGCACTCACCCGGAACCTCGACTTCCCGCGTCACTGGAGACACCATGAAGCACCTGATCACCGCCGTCGCACTGGCCGCCCTGTCCCTGGGCGCCTCGGCCCAGACCTACCCCGGTGACAAGCCGGTCACGATCATCGTGCCGTTCGCGGCCGGTGGCCCGACGGACAAGGTGGCGCGCGATCTGGCCGAAGCCATGCGCAAGCCCCTGGGCGGGCAGGTGATCATCGAGAACGTCGCCGGCGCTGGCGGCACGCTCGGCCACACCAAGGTCGCCAAGGCCAGCCCGGACGGCTACACCCTGCTGCTGGCCCACGTCGCGATGGCCACGGCGCCGGCGCTGTACCGCAAGATGCAGTACGACGCGCTGACCGATTTCGAATACCTCGGCCTGATCAATGAAGTGCCGATGACGCTGATCGGCCGTCCGAGCCTGCCGGCGACCAACTACGCCGACCTCACCAAGTGGCTCGACGCCAACAAGGGCAAGATCAATCTGGCCAACGCCGGTCTGGGATCGGCCTCGCACCTGTGCGGTCTGCTGTTCCAGCAGAGCATCAAGATCGACATGACCACCGTGCCGTACAAGGGCACCGGCCCGGCCATGACCGACCTGATCGGCGGCCAGGTCGACCTGATGTGTGACCAGACCACCAACACGACTGGCCAGATCACGTCCGGCAAGGTCAAGGCCTATGCCGTCACCACGAACAAGCGCCTGGGCACCGACAGCCTCAAGAACCTGCCGACGCTCAACGAGTCGGGTCTGAAGGGCTTCAACGTCACGATCTGGCACGGCCTGTACGCGCCCAAGGGCACCCCGAAAGCGGTGCTGGACAAGGTCAACGCGGCCATGAAGGTGGCGCTGAAGGATGCCGACTTCATCAAGCGTGAAGAAGCCCTGGGCGCCGACATCGTCGATGACGCCCGCGTCAATCCGGCCGAGCACAAGAAGTTCGTCGAGGCCGAGATCGCCAAGTGGGGCCCGGTCATCAAGGCCGCTGGCCAGTACGCCGACTGAGGCGGAGCCACCGCGCGTCTGCCGCAGGCCGAAGGCCGCCCCGCCCGGGCGGCCTTTTGCTTGGCGGCCCGGCGATTCAGCATCGATTCAGTCCGCAAGACTCCAATCAGCAGCCCGATACCCGCCATGATCCCGACCATGCATGTGCTGCTGCTTGAAGACGACATCGACCTGGGACAGGCCGTCACCGACCACCTGGAGGCCGCCGGTCACCAGGTGCACTGGTGCAAGCTGATCGCCCAGGCGCGGGAGCCCCGCCCGGCGGATTTCGCGATGCTGGACCTCCAGCTGCCCGACGGCGATGCACTCGGCCTGCTGCGCCAGTGGCGCGCCGCGGGACTGCGCCTGCCGGTGCTGGTGATGACGGCACGTGACCAGGTCAGCGACCGCATCCGCGGTCTCGAAGCCGGTGCGGACGACTACCTCGTCAAGCCCTTCGATCTCGACGAGATGCTGGCGCGCATGTCGGCCATCCAGCGGCGCTCGACGCCGAGCCCCCACCTCAAGGTCCAGGACTGCGAGTTCGACCTGGCCAATCTGCGGGCCTGGCGGCGCGGCTCGGGGGTGGACCTGACCGCGATGGAGTGGACGGTGCTGCGGGTGCTCTGCGGCCACATCGGCCGCATCTACAGCCGCAACGACATCGAATCGACGCTGGTGTCCGAGGGGCTGCTCGCGGGCGAGAGCAACACGCTGGAGGTCATCATCAGCCGCCTGCGCAAGAAACTCGGCGCCACGCTGATCACCACCCACCGCGGACTGGGATACCGCCTTGACGCCTGACGCCCCCCCGCCAGCCACGCAGGCCGGCACCGCTCCTGCCGCCCGGCACAGCCTGGAATCCCGGCTGCATGTGCGGCTGCTGCTGGTGCTGGGCATGCTGTGGCTGGTGGCGGCGGCCGTGGCCATCTTCGAGGTGCGCAAGGAAACCAACGAGGTGCTCGATCTGGCACTGGCGGAAAACGCCGAGCGCCTGCTCACGCTGCTGCCGCTGCACCTGCCCGAAGATCCCCTGGACGCCGACCGTGCCCGGATCGACAGCATCGGCCTGCGGCGGGACAGCTCGGCACCGATCGTCGTCTACCAGGTGCTCGCCCTGGACAACCGGGTGCTGCTGCGTTCGTCCCACGCACCGACCACGGCGCTGGCCCCCGGCGCCCGCGAGGGCATGAGCCTGCACGGTGACTGGCGCGTGGCCACCGTCACCCACCAGGGCCGCCGCGCGCAGTTCGCCGAGGCCGTCTGGCACCGCAAGTCCACACTGGAGCAGGCCTCCGTGACGCTGCTCATCCCACTGCTGCTGCTGCTGCCGCTGGCGGCGATGGTGCTGCACCAGGTGGTGCGCAAGACCTTCCGGCAACTGCAGCCCGTGCAGGAAGAGCTCGCCCGGCGCTCCGCCCACGACCTGCAGCCCGTCTCGCTGCAGGAGACCCCCATCGAGCTGCACCCGCTGATGGAGACCGTCAACGGTCTGATGGCACGCGTGCAGGCGCTGCTGGCCGCCGAGCGGAGCTTCTCTGCCAAGATGGCCCATGAGCTGCGCACCCCGCTGGCCGCCGCCCGTGCGCAGGCCCAGCGCCTGGCCCAGGAAACCGAGGACGAACGGGCCCGCGAGCGCTCCCAGACCCTGGTGCGCCAGCTCGACCGCCTGACCCATCTGGCCACGCGGCTGCTGCAGATCGCGCGGGTGGATTCCGGCGTCGCGCTGCAGCGCCAGTCGATCGACCTGCGTCAGCTCGCGCAGATGGTGGTCGACGAATTCCCGCAGTCGCGCGACAACACCCACCAGCTGCGCCTGATCACCGACACCTCGCCCGCGCGGGTCATGGGCGACATCGACGCGCTCGGCATCGCCGTGCGCAATCTGATCGACAACGCGCTGAAGCACGCTGGCGGCGAGGCCAGCGTGGTGGTGCGGGTGCTGCCCGACGAGATCTCGGTCACCGACGACGGTCCCGGTGCGCCGGGCGTGGACCTGGCCGCGCTGACCCGCCCCTTCGAGCGCGGCAGCACGCTGGCGCGCGGCAGCGGCCTGGGGCTGTCGCTGGTCCAGACCATCGCGCGGCAGTCGGGGGCGGAACTGCTGCTGACCTCGCCCGTGTCGGACGGGCGCGGCTGGCGCGCCTGCCTGTGGTTCAAGCCACCAGCGTGACGCGGGCGAACTTGCGCTTGCCGACCTGCACGACGTAGGTGCCGGCCTCCACGCGCAGCGCCTTGTCGCTGATGGTGGTGCCGTCGATGCGCACGCCGTTCTGCTCGATCAGGCGCTGGCCTTCGCCGCCCGAGGCCACGAGACCCGCCTGGCGCAGCAGCGCCGAGATGCCGAGCGGCGCTCCGGACAGGGACACCTCCGGCAGGACATCCGGCACGCCGCCGCGGGCGCGGTTCTGGAAGTCCTGCTCGGCCGCGTCGGCCGCCGCGGCACCGTGGAAGCGTGCCGTGATCTCCTTGGCGAGCAGCACCTTGGCGTCCTTGGGGTTGCGCCCCGCCTCGACCTCGGCCTTCAGCGCCGCGATGTCGGCCTCGCTGCGGAAGCTCAGCAGCGTGTAGTAGGTCCACATCAGCGTGTCGCTGATCGACAGCAGCTTGGCGTACATCGCGTTCGCCGGCTCGCTGATGCCGATGTAGTTGCCCTTGGACTTGGACATCTTCTCGACGCCATCCAGCCCGACCAGCAGCGGCATGGTCAGGATGCACTGCGGTTCCTGGCCATATTCCTGCTGCAGGTGGCGTCCCATCAGCAGATTGAACTTCTGGTCCGTGCCGCCCAGTTCCAGATCCGACTGCAGCGCCACCGAGTCATACCCCTGCATGAGGGGGTAGAGAAACTCGTGGACCGAGATCGGCGTGCCGGCCTTGAAACGGTTGGTGAAATCGTCGCGTTCCATCATCCGGGCCACGGTGTAGCGCGATGCCAACGCGATCAGGCCCCGCGCACCCAGCGGATCGGACCATTCAGAGTTGTAACGAATCTCGGTACGCGCCGGATCCAGCACCAGGCTGGCCTGGCGGTAGTAGGTCTCCGCATTAGCCTTGATCTGCTCGGCCGTCAAGGGCGGGCGGGTCGTGTTTCTGCCAGAAGGGTCACCGATCATCGAGGTGAAGTCGCCGATCAGGAAGATCACGGTGTGACCCAGGTCCTGCAGCTGGCGCAGCTTGTTGAGGACCACCGTGTGACCCAGGTGGATGTCCGGCGCGGTCGGATCCAGCCCCAGCTTGATGCGCAGCGGCTGGCCGGTGCGGTGCGAACGCTGCAGCTTGGCCACCCATTCCGCACGCGGCAGCAGCTCTTCGCAACCCCGCAACGTGACATCCAGTGCGGATTGCACGGATTCTTCTATTTCACTTAAATCATGGGACATGACGAAACGGGGGGTTATTAGTTCGTAACTTTGGCACGTCTCGGTATACTGCGCCGACTTCGAGTTGGCCCGGATTCTAGAGTGTCCCGTGCCTGTTCCAGAGCAGAACAGGCCAGACATCTCCAAGGGGGAGGACGGTGCCGATAGATCAATCCGGACTGGCGTGTCCCGCGCCCGTCACGAACAAAGAACAGACTCGTGAACAATCTGGGCGAAAAAGCGCGCCTGCATCTGGCGCACGCAGACCTCACCGTTCGTCGGCATCCGAAGACGTTCAGTGCCATCGTCACCGCCGTGCTGACCCTCAGCGGTGTCACGGCGTTTGGTGTCGCACCACTGAGCATGGTCGACTCGACGCCGAAGAACATCCAGATGGTCACCGAGTCGGTTTCGCCCGAAGGTCTGGCCGAGCAGGCCGAGGCCCTGGCGGACTACGAGATGCTGCTGCACCGCAGCGACCTGACCCGCTCCACCGACACCGCCGACACCCTGCTGCGCCGCCTGGGTATTTCCGATCCGGAAGCATCCGCATTCTTGCGCAAGGATCCCGTGGCCCGCACCATCCTTTCGGGCAGGCCGGGCAAGATGCTGCGGGCGGTCACCGAGTCGACCCCCGGCGGCGGCGAACTGCAGGAGCTGGTCGCACGCGGCCCCGCCAGCGATGCAGCCCGCACCGGCACCCACTTCACGCGCATCACCGTGCGCCGCGCCGAGCAGGGCCTGAGCGCGGTCAGCGAGCAGGTACCGATGAAGATCGAGACCCGCAGTGGCGCCGCCACCGTCACGTCCACGCTGTTCGCCGCGACCGACGAGGCCCGCATGCCCGACAACATCACGAGCCAGATGGCCGAGATGTTCGACAACGACGTGGACTTCCGCAAGGAAATCCAGCGCGGCGACAGCTTCGCGGTCGTCTACGAGACCATGACCGCCGACGGCGAGCCGGTCACCTGGGCGGGCACCGCAGGGCGCGTGCTGGCGGGCCGGTTCATCCACGGCAGTCAGACCTACGAAGCCGTCTGGTTCCAGGAGCCCGGCAAGAAGGGCGAGTACTACAGCCTCAAGGGCCAGGGCAAGCAGAAGGCCTTCATGGCGTCGCCGCTCGCCTTCTCCCGCGTGACCTCGGGTTTCGCCATGCGCTTCCACCCGATCCTGCAGACATGGCGCGCCCACCTCGGCGTGGACATGGGTGCGCCCAGCGGCACGCCCGTGCGCACGGTCGGCAACGGTGTGGTGAACTTCGCCGGCGTGCAGAACGGCTATGGCAATGTGGTCGTCATCGGACACAGCGCCGGGCGCGAAACCGTCTACGCCCACCTCAGCCGCATCGACGTGAGCAAGGGGGCGAAGGTGTCCCAAGGCGCCGTGATCGGCGCGGTCGGCGCCACCGGCTGGGCCACGGGTCCGCACCTGCACTTTGAATTCAAGGTCAAGGGCGCCCAAGTCAACCCGTCGCAAATTGCCCGCGCGTCCGAAACGTCGGAGCTGTCGCCCGCTGTTCGCGTGCGCTTCGACGTGCATGCCAAGCAGATGCACGCCCAGCTGGTGGAGTCGATCTCCCGCCCGGTCGGAAAGCTGGCCCGCGTGGAATGACCGACGTCCGTCCCGACGCGCTCTTCATCGGCCTGATGTCGGGCACGTCGCTGGACGGCGTCGATGGCGTGCTCTGCCGCATCGGCGCCGATGGCTGCTGGCACGGCGTCCTCGCGCATGCCCACCGGCCGTTTTCTGAACCGCTGCGTGGCGCCCTGATGGCGCTGCAATCCAGCGGCCCGGACGAACTGCACCGCGCCGCCCTCGCCGGCAACGCACTGGCCCTGGCCTATGCCGAGGTCGTGCAGGCGCTGCTCGACACCAGCCAGATGCCGGCCACCGCCGTGCGGGCCATCGGCGCCCACGGCCAGACGGTGCGCCACCAGCCCGGCCTGCACGACGGCATCGGCTACACGCTGCAACTCGGCAACGCCGCCCTGCTCGCCGAGCGCACCGGCATCGACGTCATCGCCGACCTGCGCAGCCGCGACGTCGCCGCAGGTGGCCAGGGTGCGCCGCTGGTGCCGGTCTTCCACCAGCACGTCTTCGGCCGACCCGACGCCACGCGCGCCGTCGTCAACATCGGCGGCATCAGCAACCTGACCATCCTGCGGCCCGGAGAGCCGGCCCGCGGCTTCGACTGCGGACCCGGCAATGCGCTGATGGACCACTGGATCCACCGCCACCACGGCCGCGCCTACGACGACCGCGGCACCTGGGCGGCCAGCGGCACGGCCTCGCCCGCCCTGCTGGCCGACCTGCTGGCGCAACCCTATTTCGCCCAGCAGCCGCCCAAGAGCACCGGGCGCGACCTGTTCCATCCCGCATGGCTGCAGGAGCGGCTGGACGCGCTCGCCCGGACCGGCGCACCCGTGCCGTCCCGCGCCGACGTCCAGGCGACGCTGTGCGAGTTCACCGCCGCGGCCATCGCCGACGACGTGCGCCGCCACGCGCCCGATGCAGCCGATCTGCTGGTGTGTGGCGGGGGCGCCTTCAACGACACGCTGATCACGCGCCTGAAGGCCCTTCTGCCCGGTCTGGCGATCCTTTCCACCGAGGCGGAGGGCCTGCCCGCGCTGGAAGTCGAGGCGGCGGCCTTTGCCTGGCTGGCCCACATGCATGTGCATCGGCGCGCTGCGAACGAGCCGGCGGTGACGGGGGCGACGGGGTTGCGGGTGCTGGGGGCGTGTTACCCCAGCGGTCCGGACTGCCGCTGAAGGCCCCCACTGTTGCAGGACGCGAAACACTGACTTGGCGCCCACAGGCATTCCGCTGCCTGGCAGGCGAGGCCACAGTCACGTCATGCATTGGCCATGTGGCCGAGCTGCTCCCCGGCACCTTGTTGCCCGGGAGCCCTCCACATCACCGAGATGACCGCCATGTCCATCACCCTCCACGGCTTCCCGCTCTCCGGCCACTCGCACCGCGTTCAACTCGCGCTGTCCCTGATGGGACTGCCGCATCAGGTGGTGCAGGTCGACCTGAAGAACGGCGCGCACAAGTCGCCCGAGTTCCTCCAGCTCAACCCGTTCGGCCAGGTGCCAGTGCTCGACGACGGCGGCACCACGCTGTTCGACTCCAACGCCATCCTGGTCTACCTGGCCACGAAGTACGACGCCGACCACCGCTGGCTGCCGCGCGACCCCAAGGGTCAGGCCGACGTGCAGGCCTGGTTGTCGGTGGCGGCCGGACAGATTGCCTTCGGCCCGGCGGCGGCGCGCCTGATCACGGTGTTCGGCGCCAGGATCAACCCGGAAGACGTGATCGGCCGCGCGCATGGCCTGCTCAAGGTGATGGACGCACAACTGGCCGCGCGCCACTTCCTCGTCGGCAACAGCGCCACGCTGGCCGACATCGCCGGCTACAGCTATGTCTCGGCCGCACCGGAAGGCAACGTGGACCTCGCGGCCTACCCGAACGTGCGCGCCTGGCTGGCCCGCGTGGAAGCGCTGCCCGGCTTCGTGCCGTTCCAGAAGACGCCGGTCGGTCTGGCCGCCTGACAGCCTGATCGTCACAGACTGCGCCACCCCGGGAGCCGACCATGGACACCGCCATCACACGCCAGGACAACCCCTTCCACGCCGGCGAGCAGGCGGTGCACGAACGGCTGGGCATCCGCGAACGCATGGTCAGCCTGGGGCAGCGTGTCATCCGCACCGCGATGCCCGAGCAGCACCAGCGCTTCTTCGAGCAGCTGCCGTTCCTGCTGGCAGGCTCGGTGGACGGTGCAGGCCGGCCCTGGGCTTCGGTGCTGGTGGGTCGGCCCGGATTCGTGCAGGCGCCGGACGCCAGGCGGCTGGACTTCCACGCGCGGCCGATTCCCGGCGACCCACTGGCCGAAGGCCTGGTCCCGGGCGCGCAGCTGGGCTTCCTGGGCATCGAGCTGCACACGCGACGGCGCAACCGCGTCAACGGCCATGTCGTGGCCACCGATGCGGGAGGCTTCAGCGTCGAGGTCGACCAGTCGGTGGGCAACTGCCCGCAGTACATCCAGGGGCGCGCGTGCACCTGGGTGCGCGATGCCGCTGACCTGCGGCCGCGCGGCACCGAGGCCCTCAGCGCGCTGGACGCCGATGCACGCGCGCTCATCGCACGCTCGGACACCCTGTTCATCGCCACCCAGGCGCCCGCCACCGCGGACGGTGCCGACGTGGCAACCGGCCGCGGTGCCGATGTCTCGCACCGCGGCGGGCGGCCTGGTTTCGTGAAGATCGAGGACGCGCACACCTTCCTCGTGCCCGACTTCACCGGCAACTTCTTCTTCATGACCTTGGGCAACCTGCAGCTGAACCCGCGCGCCGGCGTGCTGTTCATCGACTTCGAGACCGGCGACCTGCTCACGCTGACCGGCACGGCCGAAGTGGTGTGGGAGGGGGAGGCGCTGAAGGCCTTCGACGGCGCCGAACGCGCGTGGCGCTTCCGCCTCGACGGCGGCTGGCGGCTGCGTGAGGCGCTGCCGCTGCGCTGGGCGTTCCGCGACTTCTCGCCCCACTCGACCCTCACCGGCACCTGGGCCGAGGCCGAGGCACGCCGCGAGGCCCAGGGCCTGGCGCAGACCTGGCGGCCCTACCAGGTCACGCGCGTCGTCGACGAGAGCCACGTCATCCGATCCTTCCACCTCACACCGGCCGACGGCCATGCGGTCCCGCCCTTCCAGGCCGGGCAGCACCTGCCGATCCGCCTGAACACCACGGCGGGTGAGGTGCTGCACCGGACCTACACCCTCTCGCAGGCGCCCAGCGACGAAGGCCTGCGCCTGAGCGTCAAGCGCGAGGGCACGGCCTCTCGCCATCTGCACGACCACGTGCGCGCGGGCGACGTGATCGAGGCGCTGGGCCCGCGCGGCCAGTTCACGATCGACGCGCAGCTGCGTCGCCCGGCCGTGCTGATCGGTGCCGGCGTGGGCATCACGCCGATGGTGGCGTTTGCGCGCCACCTGGTCGCCGAAGGGTTCCGCCGCCGGCGCACGCGGCCGCTGCACCTGGTTCAGGTGGCGCGCGACGCGTCGCTGCGCGCATTCGGGGACGAGCTGAACGACCTCGTGCAGCGCGCCAAGGGTGCGATGCAGCTGCACGTGGTGCTGGACAGCGGGGAGGGTGCCCCCGAGGGCGCGCACCCCGGCCCGCTGACGATCGACCGGTTGAAGTCGCTGCTGCCCTTCGACGACCACGAGTTCTTTCTCTGCGGCCCACTCAGTTTCATGCAGGCGCTGTACGACGGCCTGCGCGACCTGGGTGTTCGCGACACCCGCATCCAGGCCGAGGCCTTCGGGCCGTCGTCGCTGAAGCGACGCTCGGACGGCCAAGCCGCGGCGTCGCCCCCACCGTTGCCGCCGGCCCAGCACGCCACCGTGCGCTTCACGCGCAGCGGCGATGCGGCCGCGTGGACACCCGAACGCGGCACGCTGCTGGCGTTCGCGGAAGGCCAGGGCTTGAATCCGCCCTTCTCATGCCGTGCCGGGCATTGCGGGTCGTGTGCCACGCGTCTGACAGCCGGCCGGGTGACCTATGCCGAGCCCACGGCGTGGCGCCCCGCCGACGGCGAGGTGCTGCTGTGCTGCGCGGTGCCGGCGGCGGGCGACGGGGCGCACATCGAACTGGACCTTTGACGAAGCCCCGCAACGCACACGATGGACACGCCCACCTGGCCGTCAGTTCAGGGCTGGATCGGCACGCAGCATGTCCACCGCCAGATCGATGAAGGCGCGCACCTTCTGCGTCGCACGCCGCCCCTCGTGGTGCAACACGTGCACCGGCAGCGGCGCCCCTTCGAATTTCTCCAGCAGGATCTGCAGCGCGCCGCTGCGCACATGCGCCGCCACCTGGTAGCTCAACAGCCGCGTGATGCCCAGGCCCGCCACCGCCGCGGCGATGGCCGAGTCGTTTGTCGTCGTGCGCAGCCGCGGCTGCAGGCGCTGCAGCAAGGGCTTGCCGCCATCGTTGAAGCGCCATTCCGACACCGGGGTCACGCCCGAGGCCGACACGATGGCGTGCCGGGCCAGCTCTTCCGGGCGCCGTGGCATACCCTGCGCCTCCAGATAGGCGGGGGCAGCCACCAGCACACGACGAACGCGCCCGACGCGCGCAGCCTGCAGCGACGAGTCGGGCAGTTCGCCGATGCGCACCGCCACGTCGACCCCCTCCTCGACGACGTTGACCACGCGGTCCAGGAACAGGCACTGCGCATCGACCTCGGGGTATTGCTGCAGGTAACGCACCAGGATCGGCGTCACGTACAGCTGGCCGAACAGCACCGGCGCCGTCAGCGAGAGCGTGCCCGGCGGCGCGGCGTGGGTGCCCGTGGCCAGCGTCTCTGCCTCGTCGATGTCGGCCAGGATGCGGCGGCAGTCTTCCGCAAAGCGCGCGCCCGCGTCGGTGACGCGCACGATGCGGGTGGTGCGCGTCAGCAGGCGCAGGCCTAACCGTTCTTCCAGTTCCGCAACCGCCCGCGTCACCACCGGCGGCGACAGGTTGAGCTTGCGGGCCGCACGGGCAAAGCCGCCGCTGTCGACGACGGCGACGAAGGTGGTCATGGCTTGCAGGCGGTCCATACTGTTTCCGTTTCAGAAAGTCTGTCTTGGGTGGCCCACGGATTCTCTGCGCAGCCAGCATCACGCAGAGTTCGTCTGCCACCCCACCTGTCTTTCGATGACCCCATAGGAACCCGCCATGACCACCACGGCCCCACCCCGTCCGCCGCTGCCCCCGTTCACCCGCGAGACCGCGGCCCAGAAGGTGCGCCTGGCCGAGGACGCCTGGAACACGCGTGATCCTCAGCGCGTGGCGCTGGCGTACACGGTGGACACGGTCTGGCGCAACCGCGCCGAGTTTCCGGTGGGCCGCGCGCAGGTGCAGGCCTTCCTTGAGCGGAAGTGGGCACGCGAACTGGACTACCGCCTCATCAAGGAGGCGTGGGCCCACGATGGCCACCGCATCGCGGTGCGTTTTGCCTACGAGTGGCGCGATGACGCCGGCAACTGGTTCCGCTCATACGGCAACGAGAACTGGGAGTTCGACGACCTCGGCTACATGCACCGGCGCTTCGCCAGCATCAACGACAAGCCGATCACCGAGCAGGAGCGCAAGTTCCATTGGCCCCAGGGCCGCCGGCCCGACGACCATCCGGGCTTGAGCGAGCTGGGCCTGTGAAGGAAGGGAAAGCGACCATGAACGCAAACCATGTCATCGAGACCGACGTCGCCATCATCGGTGCAGGCACGGCCGGCATGTCGGCGTACCGAGCGGCGCTGGAACACACGCCGCGGGTGCTGGTGATCGAGCGCGGTGTCTACGGCACCACCTGTGCGCGTGTCGGCTGCATGCCCAGCAAGCTGCTGATCGCGGCGGCCGAAGCGGCGCATGCGGTGGCCGGTGCGGCACGCTTCGGCGTGGTGGCCGGGCCGGTGGCCATCGACGGCCGCGCCGTGATGGCGCGTGTGCGCAGTGAACGGGACCGTTTTGTCGGCTTCGTCGTTGACGCCGTGCAGCGCTGGCCTGCCGAGCACCGGCTGATGGGCCGTGCCCGCTTCGTCGATGACCACACCCTGCTGGTGGGTGCCACGCAAGTGCGCGCGCAGCGCATCGTCATCGCCACCGGTTCGCGGCCCGATGTGCCGGAGACCTGGCGCGCGGCACTGGGGGATCGGTTGATCGTCAACGACGATGTCTTCGAGTGGACCGACCTGCCGCGCTCGGTGGCGGTGGTGGGAGCCGGTGTCATCGGCCTGGAACTGGCGCAGGCGCTGCACCGGCTGGGTGTCCGGGTGCGCCTGTACGGCCGCACGGACCGCGTCGGCCCGCTCACCGACCCGGCGCTGCAGGCGCTGACGCGCCAGGTGTTCGCCGCCGAACTGCCGCTGAGCACCGGCCTCGCGCAGATCGAACCGCGCCGTGACGGTGACAGCGTCGTCGTGCGGGCCACCGGCCACGACGGCAGCGTGCACGAGGAACGCTTCGACTGGCTGCTGGCCGCCACCGGGCGCCGGCCCAACATCGACCAGCTCGGCCTGGAACACACCACGCTGCCGCTGGACGCGGACGGCATTCCGTTGCACGACCGCCGCAGTGCCCAGGTGGCGGACCATCCGGTGTTCATCGCAGGGGACGTGAACGAGGACCGCCCGCTGCTGCACGAAGCAGCCGACGAAGGGCGCATCGCGGGCGACAACGCCGGTCGCTTCCCCGACGTGCGCATGCGGCCGCGCCGTGCGCCGCTGGCGGTGGTGTTCAGCGAGCCACAGATCGCGCTGGCCGGCGCCAGCCACGCCGAGCTGAGCGCCAGCGGCATCGCCTTCGAGACCGGCCGCGTGTCCTTCGAGGACCAGGGCCGCAGCCGCGTGATGGGCCGCAACCAGGGCGCCTTGCACGTCTACGGTGAGGTGGGCACCGGCCGCTTCCTGGGCGCCGAGATGCTGGGCCCGGCGGCCGAGCACATCGGCCACCTGCTGGCCTGGTCGGTGCAACGCGGCGACACCGTGCAGCAGATGCTCGACAGTCCGTTCTACCACCCGGTGGTCGAGGAGGGCCTGCGGACCGCGCTGCGCCAGCTGCAGCGCGCCCTGCACATGGGGCCGGTGCCGGTGGAGCGCTGTCTGGACTGCGGCCCCGGCACATGACAGCACCGGAAGGGAAGGCCCACCCATGATCGACGTCCAGGGTTCCTGCGGCCGAACCCGAACGGCCGCATCCTGGTCATCGACACACCAAAACAAAAACCGCCCGAAGGCGGTTTTCAAACTCGAAGGCAGCGCACTTCAACGCGGCAGCGTCGTCGCCCCCATCAGGAACTGGTCCACCTCACGCGCCGCCTGCCGGCCTTCGCGGATCGCCCACACGACCAGCGACTGGCCACGGCGCATGTCACCGGCCGCGAACACCTTGTCCACATTGGTCTTGTAGCCACCGTCGGCGTCGGTCGTCGCCTTGGCGTTGCCGCGGGCGTCCTTGGCCACGCCGAAGCCGTCCAGCACCGTGGCCACCGGGTTCACGAAGCCCATCGCCAGCAGCACGAGGTCGGCCTTGTATTCCTTCTCGGTGCCGGGGATCTCGACCAGCTTGCCGTCCTTGAACTCGACGTGCACGGTCTTCAGGCCGGTGACCTTGCCGTCCTTGCCCGTGAACTCCTTGGTCGAGACAGCAAACTCGCGGGTGCAGCCTTCCTCGTGGCTCGACGAGGTGCGCAGCTTCATCGGCCAGTAGGGCCAGGTCAGCGGGCGGTTTTCCTCGACCGGCGGCTGCGGCATCACCTCGAACTGCGTGACGCTGGCGGCGCCGTGGCGGTTGCTGGTGCCCACGCAGTCGCTGCCGGTGTCGCCGCCACCGATGACGATGACGTGCTTGCCGTCGGCGCGGATCGGGTCCTTCACCTTGCCGCCATGGTTGACCTTGTTCTGCTGCGGCAGGAGTTCCATCGCGAAATGGATGCCCGACAGCTCGCGGCCCGGCACCGGCAGGTCGCGCGACTGCTCGGAGCCACCGGTCAGCAGCACGGCGTCGAAGTCGGCCTTCAACTGCGCGGGGCTGATGGTTTCCTTGGCCCAGCTGGTGACCTTGGAGCCCTTGGGCAGCTCGCCGACCATCACGTTGTTGCGGAAGACCACGCCCTCGGCCTCCATCTGCTTCACGCGGCGGTCGATGTGGGTCTTCTCCATCTTGAAGTCGGGGATGCCGTAGCGCAGCAGGCCGCCCGGACGGTCGTTCTTCTCGAACAGCGTCACGTCGTGGCCGGCGCGGGCCAGCTGCTGCGCCGCGGCCATGCCGGCCGGGCCGGAGCCGACGACCGCGACCTTCTTGCCCGTCTTCGCCTTCGGCGGCTGCGGCACGACCCAGCCCTCTTCCCAGGCGCGGTCGATGATCGCGTGCTCGATGGACTTGATGCCCACGGCGTCGTCGTTCACGTTCAGCGTGCAGGCCGCCTCGCACGGGGCGGGGCAGATGCGGCCGGTGAACTCGGGGAAGTTGTTGGTCGAGTGCAGGACCGTGATCGCGTTCTTCCAGTCGCCGTGGAAGACCAGATCATTGAAGTCCGGGATGATGTTGTTGACCGGGCAGCCGTTGTTGCAGAACGGCGTGCCGCAGTCCATGCAGCGTGCGGCCTGGACCTTGGACTCGTCGGCCTTCAGACCGATGACGAATTCCTTGTAGTTCTTCAGGCGCTTCTCGACCGGTTCGTAGCCCTCTTCGAGGCGCTCGAACTCCATGAAACCAGTGACCTTACCCATGGTGCGTTGACTCTCGCAAATGTTCGGTTCGTCGGATGGCGGGGCGCTTACTTGGCCGGGACCGCTTGCGCGGTCTTGCCATCACCCTTGACGTCGCCCTTGGCCCTGGCGATGGTCTCGTCGGCAGCCTTGGAAGCGTTGATCTCGCCCAGTGCGCGCTTGTACTCGTTCGGGAACACCTTGACGAACCGGCCGCGGGCTTCGCTCCAGTTGTCGAGGATGTCGCGCGCACGCAGCGAGCCGGTCCAGCGGTGGTGGTCGTCGATCAGCTTCTTGAGCAGGGCCTCGTCGGTCTGGCCCTTGTGCCAGATCGCCAGGTCCATGCTCTTTTCCTGCTCGGCCGCCGGCAGCACCTTGTCGAGGGCGACCTGCGCGGTGTTGCAGCGCGAGGCGAAGGTGCCGTCCGCGTCATACACATAGGCCACGCCGCCCGACATGCCGGCCGCGAAGTTGCGCCCCGTCTGACCCAGCACGACGGCGGTACCGCCGGTCATGTATTCGCAGCCGTGGTCGCCCGTGCCTTCGACGACGGTCGTCGCACCCGACAGACGCACCGCGAAACGCTCGCCCGCCACGCCGCGGAAGAAGGCCTCGCCGCTGGTGGCGCCGAACAGCGCCGTGTTGCCGATGATGATGTTCTTCGACGCATCGCCGCGGAACTCGATCGACGGACGCACCACGATGCGGCCGCCCGACATCCCCTTGCCGGTGTAGTCGTTGGCTTCACCGATCAAATAGAACGTGATGCCGCTGGCCAGGAAGGCGCCAAAGCTCTGGCCGCCCGTGCCTTCCATCTGCACGAAGATCGTCTCGTCGGGCAGACCGTCCGGGTGGTGCTTGATCAGCTCGCCCGACAGCATCGCGCCGACGGAGCGGTTGACGTTGCGCACGTCTTCCATGAACTGCGTCTTCTCGCCCTTCTCGATCGCGGCCTTGGCCTTGGCGATGAGCTTGTGGTCGAGGGCCTTTTCCAGACCGTGGTCCTGCGTCGCGACATGCAGGCGCGGCACATCAGCGGGCACGGCGGGCTGGAAGAACACCTTGGTGAAGTCCAGGCCCTTGGCCTTCCAGTGGCTGATCGCCTTCTTCGTGTCGAGCAGGTCCGAGCGACCGATCAGGTCGTCGAACTTGCGGATGCCGAGCTGCGCCATCAGCTGACGCGCTTCCTCGGCAATGAAGAAGAAGAAGTTGACGACATGCTCGGGCTTGCCGGTGAACTTCTTGCGCAGCACCGGGTCCTGCGTCGCCACCCCGACCGGGCAGGTGTTCAGGTGGCACTTGCGCATCATGATGCAGCCCTCGACCACCAGCGGCGCGGTCGCGAAACCGAACTCGTCGGCGCCCAGCAGCGCGCCGATGACGACGTCGCGGCCGGTCTTCATCTGGCCGTCGGCCTGCACGCGGACACGGCCGCGCAGGCGGTTCAGCACCAGCGTCTGCTGCGTCTCGGCCAGGCCCAGCTCCCACGGCGTGCCGCAGTGCTTGATGGACGACCAGGGCGAGGCCCCCGTGCCGCCGTCATGGCCGGCGATCACGATGTGGTCGGCCTTGCACTTGGTCACGCCCGCGGCGATGGTGCCGACACCGACTTCCGACACCAGCTTCACGCTGATGGAGGACGCCGGATTGACGTTCTTCAGGTCGTGGATGAGCTGCGCCAGGTCCTCGATCGAGTAAATGTCGTGGTGCGGCGGCGGCGAGATCAGGCCCACGCCGGGGACCGAATGCCGCAGCTTGCCGATGTACTCGGACACCTTGCCGCCCGGGAGCTGACCACCCTCGCCCGGCTTGGCGCCCTGCGCCATCTTGATCTGGATCTGGTCGGCCGACACGAGGTACTCGGTCGTGACGCCGAAACGGCCCGAGGCGACCTGCTTGATCTTCGAGCGCAGGCTGTCGCCGGCCTTCATCGCGTAGTCGGACTCGATGACCTTGGCGCCGATCACGTCCGACACCTTGGTGCCGTCGACGATCTGGATGCCCTTCAGCTCGTTGCGGTAACGGGCCGGGTCTTCGCCGCCTTCGCCGGTGTTCGACTTGCCGCCGATGCGGTTCATCGCCAGGGCCAGCGTCGAGTGGGCTTCAGTGGAGATCGAGCCCAGCGACATGGCGCCCGTGGCAAAGCGCTTGACGATCTCGGCGGCCGGTTCGACCTCCTCGACCGGGATCGCCTTGGCCGGATCACACTTGAACTCGAACAGGCCGCGCAGCGTGAGGTGGCGCTTGTTCTGGTCGTTGATGATCTGGGCGTATTCCTTGTAGGTGTCGAACTTGCCCGAGCGCGTGCTGTGCTGCAGCTTGGCGATGGCGTCCGGCGTCCACATGTGCTCTTCGCCACGGGCGCGCCAGGCGTATTCGCCGCCAGCGTCCAGCATCGTCGCCAGCACCGGGTCGTCCCCGAAGGCGGCGAGGTGGTTGCGGATCGCTTCCTCGGCGACCTGGAACACGCCGATGCCCTCGACCTGCGTCGGGGTGCCCCGGAAGTACTGCTTGACCAGCTCCTTGTTCAGGCCGATGGCCTCGAACAGCTGCGCGCCGCAGTAGGACATGTAGGTCGACACGCCCATCTTCGACATGATCTTCGACAGACCCTTGCCGATGGCCTTGACGTAGTTGTAGATCGCCTTGTCGGCCGACAGGTTGCCCGGCAGCGTCTTGTGCAGATCGACCAGCGTTTCCATCGCCAGGTAGGGGTGCACGGCTTCGGCGCCGTAGCCCGCCAGCACGGCGAAGTGGTGGACTTCGCGGGCCGAGGCGGTCTCGACCACCAGACCGGCGGTCGTGCGCAGGCCTTCGCGCACCAGGTGGTGGTGGATCGCGGACAGGGCCAGCAGCGCCGGGATCGCGACGTGCGTGGCGTTCATCGCACGGTCGGTGATGACCAGGATGTTCGAGCCACCCTTGATCGCGTCCACGGCTTCCGCGCACAGCGAGGCCAGCTTGGCTTCGACACCCTCATGGCCCCAGACCAGCGGGTAGGTGATGTCCAGCTCGTAGGACTTGAACTTGCCACCGGTGTGGCGCTCGATGCCGCGCAGGCGCGCCATGTCGGCGAAGTCGAGGATCGGCTGGGCCACTTCCAGGCGCATCGGCGGGTTGACCGCGTTGATGTCGAGCAGGTTGGGCTTCGGGCCGATGAACGAGTTCAGCGACATCACGATCGCTTCGCGGATCGGGTCGATCGGCGGGTTCGTGACCTGGGCGAACAGCTGCTTGAAGTAGTTGTAGAGCGGCTTGTTCTTGTCGCTCAGCACGGCCAGCGGGCTGTCGTTGCCCATCGAGCCGATGCCTTCTTCGCCGTTGGCGGCCATCGGGGCCATCAGGAACTTGATGTCTTCCTGGGTGTAGCCGAAGGCTTGCTGACGGTCCAGCAGCGACTCGGTGGCGGCGGCGACCGGCGCGGCATCAGCCGGGATCGAGTCGAGCTTGATGCGCACGTTCTCGATCCACTGGCGATAGGGCTTGGCCGACGCGAACTGGTTCTTCAGCTCTTCGTCGTCGACGATGCGGCCCTGCTCGAAGTCGATCAGGAACATCTTGCCCGGCTGCAGGCGCCACTTCTTGATGACCTTGTTCTCGGGGATCATCGGCAGCACGCCGGCTTCCGAGGCCATCACGACCAGGTCGTCGTCGGTGACGATGTAGCGGGCGGGGCGCAGGCCGTTGCGGTCCAGCGTGGCGCCGATCTGCTTGCCGTCGGTGAAGACCATCGCGGCCGGGCCGTCCCACGGCTCGATCATCGCGGCGTGGTACTCGTAGAACGCGCGGCGGCGCTCGTCCATCGTCGCGTGCTGTTCCCAGGCTTCCGGGATCATCATCATCGCGGCGTGGGCGAGCGAGTAGCCCGACATCGTCAGCAGTTCGAGCGTGTTGTCGAAGGTGGCCGTGTCGGACTGGCCGAAGAAGCTGATCGGGTAGAGCTTCTGCAGGTCATCGCCCAGCACCGGCGACTTCATGACGCCCTGGCGCGCACGCATCCAGTTGAAGTTGCCCTTGACGGTGTTGATCTCGCCGTTGTGCGCGACCATCCGGTACGGGTGCGCGAGCGGCCACTCGGGGAAGGTGTTGGTCGAGAAGCGCTGGTGGACCAGCGCCAGCGCCGAGGTGCAGCGAACGTCCTGCAGGTCCAGGTAGTAGGTGCCGACCTGATCCGCCAGCAGCAGGCCCTTGTAGATGATGGTGCGGCACGACATGCTGGGCACGTAGTACTCGCGGCTGTGCGTGAGCTTGAGCTTCATGATCGCCGCCGAGGCGGTCTTGCGGATCACGTACAGCTTGCGCTCCAGCGCGTCCGGCACGATCACGTCGGCGCCACGGCCGATGAAGACCTGGCGGATGACCGGCTCGGTCTTGCGCACGGTGGGCGACATGGGCATGTCCTTGTCCACCGGCACATCGCGCCAGCCCAGCAGCACCTGCCCTTCGGCCTTGATCGCGCGCTCGACTTCCTGCTCGCAGGCCAGCCGCGAGGCGTGCTCCTTCGGCAGGAAGATCATGCCGACACCGTACTCGCCCGGCGGGGGCAGCTTGATGCCCTGTGCGGCCATCTCGGCGCGGAAGAACTCGTCGGGGATCTGGATCAGGATGCCCGCGCCGTCGCCCATCAGCGCATCGGCGCCGACCGCACCACGGTGGTCGAGATTCTCGAGGATCTTCAGACCCTGCTCGACGATGGAGTGCGCCTTCTGGCCCTTGATGTGCGCGACGAAGCCGACGCCGCATGCGTCATGCTCGTTGGCCGGGTCGTACAACCCGCCGGCGGCGAGGGCTTGGATCTCTTGGGGGGACGGATGTCCCGAGGCAGCCTGGTTCATGGCGCACTCCTGCGTATGGCGATGGAAAACCGTGCAAATTTACTGCACTGCAGCGAACCCCTCAAGCAAAACTAAAAGGGGTCAGACTCATTTAAAATCAGATCAGCAAATTCACGACAATCAAATGGGGACAGATTGATTGCCGTCTGCACCGATGTGGTCAGGTTTCGGCCACCATGCGCTGTCGTGGTGCGCGGGCCGGACGGCCGCGCGGGCGTGGGGCCATGGGCCGCTCGGTGGTGGCGCCCAAGCCTGCAAGAAACGCACCAGACCCCAGCGCCCAGCCCTTGAGCGCGCTGTCGGTGTGGGCCTGGACCTCGTCGCCGGACAGCGGATCGTCGAGCAGACGCCGCCATGCCAGTTCGCGCTCGAACGGCGTGTTGCCGGTCGCCCAGTACAGCGCGTGGTCGGTCAGCAGGCTGTCGCGGCGCCGTCCGAGGTGGTGCGAGGCACTCGACCACGGATAGTCGGTCGCGGCCGTGGGCGGGATCAGGCGCTGCGGGTTCTGCTCGATGTAGCGCATGCAGGCCAGCACGTGCGGGCCGCTCTCCAGCACCGTGGCACGGAAGCGGCCATCCCAGAGCGTGCCGACCCGGCCGTGCCGGCGGTTGAAGGCCGAGACATAGCGCCGCCCGATCGCCTGCAGCATCTTGCTGAGCGCTTCCGCCGTCGGCGGCGTGACGAGCAGGTGGACGTGGTCGTCCATCAGCACATAGGCGTGGACCGCCACGTGCTGCAGCGCCGCAGCCTCGCGCAGGGCGGTGAGGTAGGCGAGGCGGTCCGTGTCGTCGAGGAAGACCGACTGGCGGTTGTGTCCACGCTGGATCACGTGGTGGGTCAGACCGGCAATGGCAAGGCGGGGCAGTCGGGCCATGGGCGAAAGTGCGGAAGCAGAGTGCAGGGCAAGGTCCGGATCGACCCGGATTGTGCGCACCGGACAGGCGGGCTGTCGATGGTTCAGAATCCACATTCTCCTTCGACTTGTTCGTTTTGGTACCACCCGGAGTCCCCCCATGAAAGCTGCCAGCGTTCTCGCCACGATCGGCAACACGCCGCACATCCGCATCAACCGCCTGTTCGGCCCGGGCGCCGAGGTCTGGATCAAGTCCGAGCGCGGCAACCCCGGCGGCTCGATCAAGGACCGCATCGCGCTGGCCATGGTCGAGGATGCCGAGGTCAGCGGTGCGCTGCAGCCCGGCGGCACCATCGTCGAGCCGACCTCCGGCAACACGGGTGTCGGGCTGGCGATGGTCGCGGCCGTCAAGGGCTACGCGCTGGTGCTGGTGATGCCCGAGAGCATGAGCATCGAGCGCCGCCGCCTGATGCTGGCCTATGGTGCGAAGTTCGTGCTGACGCCCCGCGAGAAGGGCATGAAAGGCGCGATCGCCAAGGCGGAAGAGCTGGTCGCGGCCACCCCCGGCGCGTGGATGCCGCAGCAGTTCGAGAACCCGGCCAATGTCGCGGTCCATGTGCGCACCACCGCCGAGGAAATCTTCGCCGACTTCCCCGAAGGCCTGGACGCGCTGATCACCGGCGTGGGCACCGGCGGCCACCTGACCGGCTGCGCACAGGTGCTGAAGAGCCGCTGGCCGAACCTGAAGGTGTTCGCCGTCGAGCCGGCCGCGTCCCCCGTCATCAGCGGCGGCGCGCCGGCCCCGCACCCGATCCAGGGCATCGGCGCCGGTTTCATCCCGAAGAACCTGCACACCGACTTGCTCGACGGCGTGATCCAGGTCGACGCCGAAGCCGCACGCGAGATGGCGCGCCGCAGCGCCCGCGAGGAAGGCCTGCTGGTCGGCATCTCCAGCGGGGCGACGCTCGCCGCCATCGCGCAGAAGCTGCCGGAACTGCCGGCAGGCGCCCGCGTGCTGGGCTTCAACTACGACACCGGCGAGCGTTACCTGTCGATCGAAGGCTTCCTGCCGACCGAAGGCTGAGCGGCCTCAGCCGGGACCGTGGTCGAACAGCCGCTGCCCCGTGAGCCGCTCGTGCTCGCGGATGGCGTAGCGGTCGGTCATGCCGGCGATGTAGTCGGCCACCGCCCGGTGCGGCAGCGGCGACGCGGCGAAATCGGCCGGCATGTCCTGCGGCCGGTCGATGTAGATGGCGAACAGCTCGCGCACGATGCGCTGCGCCCGCTCGGTGGTGTCCATCACCTGCGGGTGGCGGTAGAGCTGCTGCAGCAGGAAGCGCTTGAGCGCGCTGCTCGCCGCGCGCATCTCGGGACTGAAAGCCACCAGCGGCGGCAACTGGCGCACCGCATCGGCGCTGTCGGGCTGGTGGCGTGCCAAGGCAGCCCGCGTCGTGTCGATCACGTCGTAGACCTGCGCCGACAACATGCGCCGCAGCGTCTCGGACAGCAGCCGGCGTGGCTTCATCCGCACCAGCTCCGGGTATTCGGCCAGCGCCTCATCACGGAACCGCGCCACCAGCGGCAGCGCACACACCTGCTCGAAGTCGATCAGCCCGGAGCGCACGCCATCGTCCACGTCGTGCGCGTTGTAGGCGATCTCGTCGGCGAGGTTGGCGAGCTGCGCCTCCAGCGAGGGCTGCGTGCCATCCAGGAAGCGCCGCCCTACCCCGCCCGGCTCGTGCGCGTCGATCCAGCGCGCCACCCGTTTGGCGCAATGCTTGAGCACCCCTTCGCGGGTCTCGAAGGTCAGGTTCAGCCCGTCGAAGGCGGGGTAGCGCTCTTCCAGCACGTCGATCACGCGCAGGCTCTGCAGGTTGTGCTCGAAGCCGCCGTGCTGGCGCATGCAGGCATGCAGCGCGTCCTGCCCGGCGTGGCCGAAAGGGGTGTGGCCGAGGTCGTGGGCCAGCGCGATCGCCTCGACCAGGTCCTCGTGCAGCCGCAGCGAGCGGGCGATGGAGCGACCGAGCTGCGCGACCTCCAGCGTGTGCGTCAGCCGGGTGCGGAACAGGTCGCCTTCGTGGTTGAGGAAGACCTGCGTCTTGTAGACGAGGCGGCGGAACGCGGTGCTGTGGACGATGCGGTCGCGGTCGCGCTGGTAGTCGTTGCGGGTCGGCGCCGGGGCTTCGGCGTGTCGGCGACCGCGGCCCTGCGCCGGGTCACTGGCGAAGGGCGCGAGGTCGAGGCGCATCCGGTGCCGTGCGCGGTCAGGCCGGCTGGCAGTGGGCGGCGAGCACGTCGCGCACCAAGGCTTCTGGCGCGCCCTGCATCCGGGCGCTGCCGAGCCGGTCGATGACGACGAAGCGGATCTCGCCGCCCTCGGTCTTCTTGTCGACCTGCATCAGCGCCAGGTAGCGGTCCGCGCCGAGCGCCGGGCCGACCACCGGCAGGCCGGCGCGTTCGCACACCACCTTCACGCGGGCCACGAACTCGGCGGGCATCAGGCCGAGCCGCATCGACAGGTCCGCCGCCATCACCATGCCGCAGCCGACCGCCTCGCCGTGCAGCCACTCGCCGTAGCCCAGCCCGGACTCGATCGCGTGGCCGAAGGTGTGGCCGAAGTTCAGGATGGCGCGCAGGCCGCTCTCGCGCTCGTCGCTGCCGACAACCGCCGCCTTGATCTCGCACGAGCGCTTCACGGCATGGGCCAGCGCGGCCTTATCGCGGGCCATCAGCGCGGGCAGGTTCGCCTCGATCCAGTCGAGAAACTCGGCGTCGGCGATCGGACCGTACTTGATGACCTCGGCCAGCCCGGCGGACAGCTCGCGCGGCGGCAGCGTGTCGAGCGTGTCGAGGTCGCAGATGACGCGCACCGGCTGGTAGAACGCGCCGATCATGTTCTTGCCGAGCGGGTGGTTGATGGCAGTCTTGCCGCCCACCGACGAATCGACCTGCGACAGCAGCGTGGTGGGCACTTGCACGAAGGGCACGCCGCGCATGTAGCACGATGCGGCGAAGCCGGTCATGTCGCCGATGACGCCGCCGCCGAGCGCGAACAGCACCGTCTTGCGGTCACAGGCGGCACCGAGCAGGCCGTCGTAGACCAGGTTGAGCGTCGCCGAATCCTTGAACGCCTCGCCATCGGGCAGCTCGATGGTCAGGACGCGCGGGTAATGCTTGTCCAGCGCGGCGCGCAGGCGGGCGGCGTAGAGCGGGCCGACGGTGGTGTTGGTGACGATGACGGCGGTGGAGGCCTTGGGCAGGCCGGTCCAGCTCTCGTCGGCGTCGAGCAGGCCGGATCCGATGCGGATGTCGTAGCTGCGGTCGCCGAGGGACACCGGCACGGTCTGGGTCACAGCGGAAGTCGTGGTCGTCATCATCGTGGAGGGGTTCGTTGGGTCGCCGCGGGCGAGACCGGCGCCGTGGCAGAGATCTTGGGCGGACGGAACGCGGACACCACGCCGGCCAGTTCGAGCTGCATCAGGATCATGTTGACCAGCGTCGGCACGGACGGGCGGCCAGTCTCGATGGTGAACTGCGCGGTCTCGCGGTAGAGCGGGTCGCGGGTCTGGTACAGCTCGCGCAGCTTGCGCAGCGGGTCGGCCACCTGCAGCAGCGGGCGCTGGGTGTCGTGGCGCAGGCGGCGGAACAGCTCTTCGGGGGAAGCGCGCAGGTAGACGACGGTCGTGTGGTCGCGCAGCACCTGCCGGTTGGCCTCGCGCAGCACGGCGCCGCCGCCGGTGGCCAGCACGAGCCCGCCGCGGTGCGCCAGCTCGGCCAGCACCGCCTGCTCGATGTCGCGGAATGCCGCCTCGCCCTCGCGCTCGAAGAAAGCGCGGATCGACATGCCGATGCGGCGCTCGATCTCGACGTCTGCGTCGACGAACGGCAGGCCGAGCGCACTCGCGAGGTGCCGGCCGGCCGTGGACTTGCCGGCGCCGGGCATGGCGACGAGGCTGATGGTGGGTGTCGCGGGTCGCTGGGCACCGGCCCCGTCGTCCGGGGAAATCGAAAGGGAAAGGGCCACGCTCTTGGGGAGAAGTCTGTGATCAATCGCCCGCGCCGGAAGGCCGGCGCGGGACGGTCGATCAGTCTACCCTGCGGGTGCCGAGGGGCGCTTACTCCAGGCGCCCGATGTCGAACTTGTACGACTGCCCGTTGGGCATCTTCACCGTCAGGTCGATGGGGCCGCTGGCTTCGAGCGGCTTGGTGCAGTCGTCCAGGTCGGCCGTGACCGTGTGCGTGGTGGGGCCGGTCCAAATGCCAGTGACGGGCGAGGCATCGACGGCCACGGTACCGCCCTTGGCCTTGGTCGCCAGCGTCAGCGTGGCGTTGGCGGGAACCGGGTTGCCACCAAGTGCGTCGGCGTCCGTGTTGGCGTCGCGCATGCAGAACTGGGTAGACAGCCGACAGGCTCCTGTTGTCGTCAGAGACAGCACCTGAGACGGGAATGGTGTCGTGCTGCAGGTGACGCCATCCGCGTTGAGTGAGAACAAACGTGGCTTGCGAGAGCTGTCCGACAGCGTGAAGACGCGCTTGAACCAGACATGGGTGAGCGCATCCCACTTTCCATTGAGTTCGTCGCCGGTCAGGTACTCACCTTGTGGCGCCATCTGTCGATCCTCATCCTTGTCCAGGTACACAGGGCCAAGGTCAGCAAACTTTTCACCCGCTGTGTAGAGGTTGTCGCCGTTGGCATCATTGAACGACTCCTCACCCTTGGCAAAGGCCACGACCGTCACGCGGCCATCGGCAGGCCGGGACTCGCTGGTGACGAATTTGACATTGCACACCGCCGAGGCCGTGGTGCAGCTCGCAGGGATCACGCTGGCCCCCTCGGCAACGAAGCTGACAACCGTCCCATCGGGTACCGGATTGCCGAAGCGATCGTTGAGCTGGACACGGATGTCGCTCTCGGTGCCGTCGCGCCGCCAGCCATCCGGGTTGTAGGCAGACGCGGAGAAGCTGATGGCGTTGCCCGTGGGCAGCCCCGCACTCACGGCCAGCACGTTCGAATAGGTGCTAAGCGTGGTGCCATCGTCCAGCGTCACCGAGGCGCGCACCCGGATCGGCGAGGGGATGGACTTGGCCGACACTGACACACTGACGACGCCAGTGGCCAGCGTCTTGTTAGAGACAGCGGAGAGGGTCGCGATGTTGGCGTTGTCCAGATGGAAGTACACATCGCGGTTCGCGATCGGCTTGCCGGACTGATCCTTGAGGCTGAACTGGATTTCCGAAGTACCTGCACAACCGCTGCCTGCCAGGCAGATCTTGGCTGGATTGGCGGTGACGAATTCCAGTGCCTGGATGACGGGAGCGGTCACAGCCAGATCGACCTGCTGACGCTCACTGGTGCCCGTGATGGAAACACTGATGCGGTCCGTACCAGCGCATGCATTGTCTTGGTAGGTGGTCGAGGCCGTGGGACCAGTAACAGTGATTGAAGCAGGCGAAAGAAGGGCCTTGCCGGCACTGGCGCAAGTGGATGAGAAGTTGACCGTGACCGGCGAGGAAGAAGAGGCACCCTTGACGTTCACCGTGACGACGGACGAACCATAGGCACTGACAGCGGTCGGGCTGGCAGACACACTGGCCAACGCGACATCCACGGCAGAGACACTGAAAACAGTCTTGGTCTCCAGCGTCACACCGTTGGAGACATCTGCAGCCGCCGATACATAGGCAGCTCCCAATGCGCCTGCCACAGGCTGCAGCGTGGCTGAGGCATTGCCGAATTTATCGGTCACTGCGCTGAGCGACACCGTCGCGATATTGCTCTCCGAGACGGAGAACTTGACGAGCTTGTTCTCCAGTGGATTCCCACTGGCATCCCGGACCTGCGCCGTCACCGTGCCAGGTGTGGAAGCACTGATCGTCACGCTCGACAGCGACAACACCACGGAGCCAGTCGCACTGGTCGACACCGCTCCGGTGTTCGAGGTCGTGGTCGTGGTCGTAGAGGCTCCCGTCGTGCAGCTTCCGGAGAAGCTGACACACCCCGCGTCACTCCCTCCCCCACCACACGCGCTCAGCACCGCCGCCAGTGCCAGTCCCCCGACACGCCAGATCATCTTGTTCATCGTCATCACTTCGGTTGGATCCAGGTTCAACGGGCCGCCGCATTGCGGTCGGTGATGACCTTCGGGGTCAGGAACACGAGCAGCTCGGTCTTGTTCGACGCGCGCGTCTTGTTCCGGAACAGCGCGCCCACGTAGGGAATGTCGCCCAGGAAGGGCACCTTGTTGACCGATTCGGTCTCGCTGATCTCGAAGATGCCGCCGATCACCACCGTGCCGCCGTTCTCGACCAGCACCTGCGTCTTCACGTGCTTGGTGTTGATGGCATAGCCTGCCGCAGTCTGCTGGCCGACGCTGTCCTTGTTGACATCGACGTCCAGGATGATGCTGCCCTCGGGCGTGATCTGCGGGATCACTTCGAGCTTGAGGTTGGCCTTGCGGAACTGGATCGCGGTCGCGCCGCTGGACGTGGCGGTCTGGTAAGGCAGTTCGGTGCCCTGCTCGATCAGCGCCTTCACCTGGTCGGCCGTGATCACGCGCGGGCTCGACACCAGCTTGCCGCGGCCTTCGGCTTCGAGCGCCGAGAGTTCGAGGTTCAGGAAGCGGTTGGACGCCGCACCGAACAGCGACAGCGCGAACGTCGCCGCGCTCGCGCCACCCATGGTGCTGGTGTTGGCCGGCAGATTGACGAACTGGGTGTTGGCGTAGTCACCCGTCGACGACTGCCCCGTCTGGTAGCCGATGCCGCCGTAGGTCCCCCCCACCGTCACGTTGCCGAGACCCAGGTTCACGCCCGGCACCCCGCCACGCACGCCACGCAGGTCATTCGCCCCGAGCTTCACGCCCAGCGAACGGCCGAAGGTGTCCTCGGCCTCGACGATGCGCGCCTCGATCATCACCTGGCGCACCGGGATGTCGATCTTGGTGATCATCTGGCCGATCTCTTCGAGCTTGCCCGGGATGTCGGTCACGAAGAGCTGGTTGGTGCGCATCTCGGAGATCACGCTGCCACGGGTGGACAGCAGCCGCGTGGCATTGGTCGATCCACTGCCACCGCTGTTCTGCTGACCGACGAGGCCCTTGGCCACTTCCTCGGCCTTGGTGTAGTTGAGCTGGAAGGACTGCGTGCGCAACGGCTCCAGCGCAGCCACCTGGGCCCGGGATTCCAGTTCGGACTTGTCCTTGGCCGCCAGTTCTTCCTTGGGCGCCACCCACAGCACGTTGCCCGACTTCTTCACGCCCAGCCCCTTGGCCTGCATGATGATGTCGAGCGCCTGGTCCCAGGGCACGTCCTTCAGCCGCAGCGTCACGTTGCCGGTGACGGTGTCGCTGGTGACGATGTTGAAGTTGGTGAAGTCGGCGATGACCTGCAGCAGCGCCCGCACCTCGATGCTCTGGAAATTCAGCGAGAGTTTTTCACCCCCGTAGCCCGGGCCCTGCGTCAGCTTCTGCGGATCGACCTTGACGGGACGCACTTCCAGCACGAACTGGTTGTCGGTCTGGTAGGCGCTGTGCTCCCAGTGGCCGCGCGGCTCGACCACCATGCGCACACGGTCGCCGACCTGGGTGGTGGTGACGGCCTGCACAGGGGTGCCGAAATCGGTCACGTCCAGCCGGCGCCGCAAGCCCTCGGACGCAGAGGACCGCAGGAACTCGACGATGAGGTTCTGTCCCTGCTGGCGGATGTCCACCCCGACCTGGTTGCTGGGCAGATCGACGACCACGCGGCCGGCACCGTCCTTGCCGCGGCGGAAGTCGATGTCGCGCAGGCGCTCGGGCTGGGTGTTCTGCGGCTCGGCGAAATGCACCGGCGCCGACGCACCGGCCACCGCACTTGAGGTCGATGGCGCACTGCCGGCCGGCACCGGATCCAGCGTGATGACCAGGGTCTTGCCATCGATCTCGGCGCGGTAGCGGGTGGCCTGCTTCAGGTTGAGCACCAGCCGGGTCCGGTCACTGCCCTGGGCCAGCGCCAGCGAGCGCAGATTGCCCTGGTTGACTTCCTGGGTGTTCTGGCCCGTCGCATTGCGCACGCCCGGCAGATCCAGCGCGACACGGGCCGGCGACTGCAGCGCGAAGCCCTTGGGCACCGCAGCCAGCGGTTCGCTGAACTCCAGGCGAATGACCTCGCTGCCCCCCTGCAAACCATTGGTGATGGCCTGGATGGTGTTCTGCGCAAAGCTGAGCACCGGCGCCATCGCCAGCACGGCCAGCGTGGCCAGGCGAACGCTCCAGCGGTCCGTGGATGCAATCTTGTCGGTGGTCTTCATCGCTTCTCCTGGGCCCGCTCCTGGAGGGCAAGCGTGCTGGTGCGCTCGATCCACTCTCCAATCGCGTCCTGCACGATTTCGCGCAAGGCAATTTCGGTTTCCGTGATGCGGGTGACGCGGCCGTAGTTCTGGCCCATGTAGTCACCCACCTTGACTTGGTACAGCAGGTTATCCGCCCGCAGCAATGCATAGGTCCGGCCGCTGCGCACCAGACTGCCGACCATGCTCAGCGAATCAAGCGGATAGGCCTCCAGCGGTTCGCGCCGCCGGTTCATCTCGGGCGACAGCAGCGAGTTCGGCTGGCGGCTCTCCTGCTTGATCGCCACCTGCAGTTTCTGGATGCTGAACGGCTCGACCGCCTGGCTCGCCAGATAGGGCTGCGGATCGAACTTGCGCGGCGGCACCAGCGGCGACACGCGCGGCCTGGCGTCGCGGCGCTGCTCGTCCATCCAGGCCTGCAATTCCTCGTGCGGATCGGAACAGGCGGTCAATGTCACCGCGGCGGTCCAGGCCAGCGCGGCGGCGGCCACCATTCTCAGGGCGCGAACGCTCGGGCTCATTTGCCACCTCCAGCGGCCTTGGCCTCCTTGGCCGCCTTGGCCTTGGCCTGGCGGCGTTCCTCGACTTCGGCCGGATCCAGGTAGCGGTAGGTCCGCGCCGTGGCCTCCATGGCCAGCAGCCCCGTGCCGCTGGGCACCGACTGGCCCTGCGACAGGCCCGGCATCGTGATGACCAGGTTGTGCAGCGTCACGATGCGCGACAGGTTCGCCACATCGGACGCGAACGAGCCGATGTCGTGGTACTTGCCGCTGACACGCAGCGCGATCGGCAGTTCGGCGTAGTAGTCCCGGATCAGCACCTGGCCGGGGCGGAACAGCTCGAACTGCAGGCCGCGCCCGACACCGGCCTGGTTGATGTCGGACAGCAGCGCATCCATCTCGGCCTTGCCGGGGAGCTGCCGCTCCAGTTGCGTCACGTACTCCTGCACCTGCAGCTTCTGCTTGCGCAACTCGTCGAGATTGATCGCCTGAGCGAGCTTGGTGCGGTACTCGGCCTTGAGGGCCAGTTCCTGGGCAGCCTCGTCATCGAGTGCCTGGACCTCGTCGGCAACCACACCGAACCAGGCCAGCACCACAACGACAGTGGTCGTCACCAGCCAGGTCGCCAGCTTGGGCAGCAGCGGCCACTGGCCGGGCTCGTTCGGATTGAGGTTGCGGAACTGCGACTGGACGTTGTCGATCAGCGTGTCGAATTCGATGTTCATCGGGGGACGTGTCGTGTTGGCCATCACGCCTCCTTCATGAAGCCGGACCGGATGCCGCCGGCGCGGCCGCTGCCGGAACACCCGAAGCCCCAGGCGCCAGCGGGGAAGCCGCCTGCTCCTTGTCCTGCGGTCGCTTGAGCGTCAGGCGCACGGCGAACTCGAACAGGCGCTTCTGGTCCCGCGCGGTCGTGACCGCCGCCGCCTTGATCTCGACCAGCTCGGGCCGCTCCAGCCAGGGCGAGTGGTAGGCGGTGTTGCGCAGGAATTCGGACACCCGCTCGTTGGTCTGCGCCACGCCGGTCACCGCCACGCTCTGGCCGTCCTGGCGGATCGCCGTCAGGTAGATGCCTTCGGGCACTTGCGCCGTCAGCTCGTTGAGCAGGTGCACGGGCATGTTGCGGTCGATCTGGAAGTCCTCGACCACCTTCTGGCGTGCCTTCAGCGCCTCGATCTCGGACTTCAACGAGGCGATGTCCTTGATCTGGCTCTCCAGCCGGCGGATCTCCGTCTGCAGGAACTCGTTGCGCGAGCGCTGTTCGCGCCGCATTTCGCCCAGCACCAGATACCAGGCGCCCGCGATGAGTGCGCCGGCCAGGATCGCCAGGCCAATGCCCAGGAAAAAGGCTTGCTTGCGGCGCCTGCGCTTCTCTTCCCGGTGCGGGAGGAGGTTGATCAGGATCATTGCAGGAATCTCCGCATCGCCAGCCCGCAAGCCGTGAGGTAGGACGGCGCCTCGCGGCGCAACTTGCTTTCCCGGACTGCAGAGCCGATTTTCATGCCTTCGAAGGGGTTGACCACCTGGGACGCGAAGCCGGTGAACTCGGTCACCCGCTCCTTGAGACCCGGCAGTGTGGCCGAGCCACCCGACAGCATCACGTAGTGGACCTTGTGATGCGGCGTGCTCGTGAAGAAATACTGGAGCGCACGGCCGATCTCCTGGGACAGGCTGTCGACAAACGGCACCAGCAGCGTCGATTCGTAGTCCTCCGGCAGATCGCCGGCGGTCTTGCGATTCTCGGCCTCCTCGAAGGACAGGCCGTACTGGCGCGCGATGAGCTGGGTGAGCTGCGCGCCACCGAAGGCCTGGTCCCGGTCATACAGGATGTCCTCGTCGCGCAGCACCTTCAGGCTCGTCGCGTCCGCACCGATCTCGAACAGCGCGACCAGCGCATCGCGCCCCTGGTTGGGCAGGTTGTCGATGACACGGCTCATCGCCAGGCGAGAAGCGTTCGATTCGATGTCGAGAATGACCGGCTTGAGTCCGGCGGCTTCGGCCAGCCCCTGCCGGTCCTGCACCCGGTCCTTGCGCGACGCGGCGATCAGCACCTCGACATCGCCCACCTGGTCCGAGCTGGGTCCGACGACGCAGAAATCGAGGCTCACCTCGTCGAGCGAGAACGGGATGTACTGGTGGGCCTCGGCCTCGACCTGCATCTCGAGTTCTTCCTCGCGCAGGCCACCGGGCAGCACGATCTTCTTGGTGATCACCGCGGACTGCGGCATGGCCATGGCCACGCTCTTCGTGCGCGAGCCGCTCTTGACGACGACACGCTTGACCGCGTCGGCCACCTCGTCGAATTTCTCGATCTGGCCTTCGGAAATCCAGCCCTTCTCGAACACCTCGCTGGCAAAGCGTTCGACGATGTACTCACCCGATGCGCTCTGACTCAGTTCGACGAGCTTGACGCCGGAGGAGCTGATGTCCAGTCCGATCAGAGACGCATGCTTGCGGCCCAGAAGGATGTCAAGAAAGCTCACGCAGATCCCCAAAAGTCACGTCCGGGGACATGCCGGACTGTTAACAAACCACTTCAATGCTAGCAACAAAGGCATTGAGGCACAAAGATTTTCCCGGATTTTGCATTGTTGCCGTGTTGTACCCGGCAAGACGAACACCGGCCTCCATCCAAGCACAATACGACCGCCCGGACAAGGCGCGGTCCAGGGGCGTTACAAACGTATCTCGGCGTTTATGACCGGTTCCTATAATCCCCCGGACGATTCAGGCCCATCCGTACATGAGCGACACCCATCGAACTCCTCCGACCGACCGCCAGATCCCGTCGCCATCTCGCCTGCACCCTGCGCTGCGCACCATGGCCTGGCTGGTCGGGCTGCCGCTGGCGCTGCTGCTGACGTTCATGCTGCTGCTGGGTCTGGCACTGGCCGTGGCCTACCCCAATCTCCCCGAGATCAACGGCCTGGTGGACTACCGGCCCAAGCTGCCGATGCGCGTGGTCTCGGCCGACGGAGTCGTTCTGGGCGAGTACGGCGAAGAGCGCCGGAATTATCTCCCGATCAAGGCCATCCCGAAGGTCATGCAGGACGCCGTGCTCGCCATCGAGGACGCCCGCTTCTACCAGCACGGCGGCATCGACTACAAAGGCATCCTGCGCGCCGGTCTCGAGAACCTGCACGACGCGCGCAGCCAGGGCGCCTCGACCATCACCATGCAGGTGGCGCGCAACTTCTACCTCTCCACCGAAAAGACGCTGACACGCAAGGTCTACGAGATCCTGCTCGCGCTGAAGATCGAGAGCCAGCTCGGCAAGGAGAAGATCCTCGAGGTCTACATGAACCAGATCTATCTGGGACAGCGCTCCTACGGCTTCGCGGCCGCCAGCGAAATCTATTTCGGCAAGCCGCTCAAGGACATCACGGTCGCCGAGGCCGCCATGCTCGCCGGCCTGCCCAAGGCACCGTCGGCCTACAACCCGATCGTCAACCGCAAGCGGGCCGAGCTGCGCCAGCGCCACATCATCGGCCGCATGCTGGAAAACGGGTTCATCACCGAAGCCGAGCACGACGCGGCGCTGGCCGAGACCCTGTCGTACCACACGCCGCGCAGTTCGGGCATCCACGCCGAATACGCGGCGGAGACCGCCCGCCAGATGATCTTCGCCCAGTACGGCGAGGCGGCCTACAGCCGCGGCCTGAACGTCGAGCTCTCGCTGCGCGCCAGCGAGCAGATGCACGCCTACCGCATGCTGCGGCGCGGCCTGCTCAACTTCGAGGCCCGCAAGTCCTACCGGGGACCGACCGCCTTCGTCGATCTGCCGCGCGACGAGAGCAAGCTCGACGCCCGCATCGCCGAGGCGCTGGAGGAACACCCGGACTTCGACGACCTGCGCGCGGCCGTCGTCACCGAGGCCAGTCCGAAGAAGGTCGGCGCGATGCTGCAGAACGGGGAAGCGATCACCGTGACCGGTGACGGCCTGCGCCAGGCGCGTGCATCGCTCGTGGCGGATGTGGCACCCAAGATGCAGATCCGCCGTGGTGCCGTGGTCCGGGTGATGAAGGGCGCCAAGGGGGACTGGAGCATCGTCAACCTGCCCGAGGTCGAAGGTGCGCTCGTCTCGCTGGACCCGCAGACCGGCGAGATCCGTGCCATGGTCGGCGGCTTCGACTACGCCAAGAGCAAGTTCAACCACGTCACGCAGGCCTGGCGCCAGCCGGGGTCGAGCTTCAAGCCCTTCATCTACTCGGCGGCGATGGAGAAGGGCTTCTCGCCCGCCACCGTGGTGAACGACGCACCGCTGTTCTTCGACGCGGGCGTCACGGGCAGCCAGCCCTGGGAGCCGAAGAACTACGACGGCCAGTTCGACGGCCCGATGTCGATCCGCCGCGGGCTGGCCAAGTCCAAGAACATGGTCTCGATCCGCCTGCTCAAGGCCATCGGGCCGGCCTATGCGCAGCAATGGATCACCCATTTCGGCTTCGAGGCCGAGAAGAACCCGCCCTACCTGACGATGGCACTGGGCGCCGGTGCGGTCACGCCGATGTCGATGGCCGACGGGTATGCGGTGCTGGCCAACGGCGGCATCCGGGTCCATCCGGTGCTGATCACCCGCATCACCGATGCCCGCGGCCAGGTCATCACCCAGGCGCCCCCGCAAAGCGGCCAGGACGAGCGCATGCGCGCCATCCCGGCCCGCAACGCATTCATCACCAGCAGCCTGCTGCAGGAGGTCACGCGCACCGGTACCGCCGCCCGGGCACAGACCGTGCTCAAGCGCCCGGACATCTACGGCAAGACGGGCACCACCAACGATTCGCAGGACGCCTGGTTCACCGGCTACAACAAGGGCCTCGTGGCGGTGGTCTGGATCGGCTATGACACGCCGCGCTCGCTGGGCGACAAGGAGACCGGCGGCGGGCTGGCCCTGCCGATCTGGATCGACTACATGGCACAGGCGCTGCGCAACGTGCCGGTGAGCGAATACACGGCGCCGGAGGGTGTCGTGTTCCTGGGCAACGACTGGTATTACACCGAGAACACCCAGGGTGGCGGCGTGCGCTCGCTGGGCCTGGAAGACACCGCCCCCCGGCCGGCGCAGACGGAAGAACGCAAGGGCATCCTCGACCTGTTCCGCGACACGGACGGCACCCCCAGCCCGTCCCCGGCACCGGGTGTGCCGACACCGTCACCCTCGCCCGGGCCGGCCCCCGCGGACGTTCCGCGCTGAACTGGTGGCGCGCGCCCGCCTCAGGCCGTGGTGACCGGCGGCGTGAAGGCCAGCGTGCAGCCACCCTGTGCACTGGCCTGGGCAGACAGCGCGGCGAAGAACTCGTCGCCGCCACGGCTGTCGCGCCAGGCGCCGTCGGTCCAGCGGTAATGGAAGCCACCGGCGCGGGCCGCCATCCACAGCTCCTGCAGCGGCGGCTGCGTGTTGAGGATGATCTTGCTGCCGCCCGGGAAGCTCAGCTCCAGCAGGCCACCGGTGCGGTGCGTGTCGATGTCGATCACGTCGTCTTCCAGCCAGCGGTCGATGGTGGTCTCGATGGCGGCCAGTGCGGCATGCGCGCGGCGGGTGTACTCGGCATCGGAGAGGCCGGTCGAAGCAGTGGTGTGGTCCATGGTCGCTAGAATTCGTCGATGTTCAAAGGCTTGCTGAAAACGAGTTTAGCGCTGCGGGCCTCCGCAGTCTGCGCCCTGCTGCTGTCGCTGTCGGCCTGCGGCCAGAAGGGCCCGCTGACGCTGCCACCCCAGGGCACCACGCCGTCCATCCTCCCCGTCCCTGCGGCTGCAGCCGCCTCCGCTTCCACACCCGCACGATGAACCTGCCCGGCTCCCCCTTCCTCGCCCGCGACGCCGCTGGCACCCTCACGCTCGAAGGCCACGCGCTGGCCGGTCTGGCGCACGAGTTCGCCACGCCGCTGTACGTCTACTCGCGCCAGGCCATGCGCGCGGCCGTCACCGCCTACCAGCAGGCGCTGGCGGGTCGCCCCCACCTGGTCTGCTACGCGATGAAGGCCAACTCCAGCCTCGCCGTGCTGCAGACCTTCGCCGAGGCCGGCTGCGGCTTCGACATCGTCTCCGCGGGCGAACTGCAGCGGGTGCTGGCCGCGGGTGGCTCGGCCGACCAGGTGGTGTTCTCCGGGGTCGGCAAGACCCGCGCCGAGATGCGTCTGGCGCTGGAGGCCGGCGTGCGCTGCTTCAACGTCGAGAGCGAAGCTGAACTCGACGTACTGTCCGAGGTCGCCACCGCGATGGGCAAGACCGCACCGATCAGCCTGCGCGTGAATCCGGACGTCGACGCCAAGACACATCCTTACATTTCCACCGGGCTGAAAGGCAACAAGTTCGGCATCTCGCACGAACACGCGCTGGCCGTCTACCAGCACGCCGCGCGCCTGCCCGGCATCGCGGTGCACGGCATCGACTGCCACATCGGCTCGCAGATCACCGAGATCAGCCCCTACCTCGACGCACTCGACCGCGTGCTCGACCTGGTCGAGGCGATCGAGGCGGCCGGCATCCCCGTGCACCACCTCGACCTCGGCGGCGGCCTGGGCATCACCTACACCGACGAGCAGCCGCCCACCGCCGACGCGCTGATCGGTGCATTGCTGGCCAAGATCGACGCACGCGGCCACGGCCACCGCGAGATCCTGATGGAGCCGGGCCGCTCGCTGGTCGGCAACGCCGGCGTGCTGCTGACCGAGGTGCTCTACCTCAAGCCCGGCGAGCACAAGAACTTCTGCATCGTCGACGCCGCGATGAACGACATGGCGCGCCCGGCGATGTACGAGGCGTGGATGGGCATCGTGCCCTGCCGGCAGCGCGGCGAGGCGGCGCAGACCTGGGACGTGGTCGGCCCGGTGTGCGAGTCGGGCGACTGGCTCGGCCGCGACCGCGCGCTGGCCGTGCAGCCCGGCGACACGCTGGCGATGCTCTCGGCCGGCGCCTACGGCATGACGATGGCGAGCAACTACAACAGCCGCCCGCGCGCCGCCGAGGTGATGGTCGATGGTGCGCAGGTCACGCTGATCCGCGCCCGTGAAACCGTCGAGAGCCTGTTCGCGGGGGAACGCCTGATTGACGGCCACAGCCGTTTGTGACCTTCTACCGCCATCGGGTATCCTCGCCCCTTTCGCGCGACCCCTCCGCGCTGGCCCTGTGCCTCTGCCTGCGACTGCCATGAAAGCCTTCAACGAAGAAACCGTCACCTCGGTCCACCACTGGACCGACCGGTTGTTCAGCTTCACCACCACGCGCGACCCGGCCTTCCGGTTTTCGAGCGGCCACTTCGTGATGATCGGCCTGCCCGTCAACGGCAAGCCGCTGCTGCGTGCCTATTCCATCGCCAGCCCGAACTGGGAAGAGAGCCTGCATTTCTTCTCGATCAAGGTGCCGGACGGCCCGTTGACCTCGCGCCTGCAGCACCTGCAGGTCGGCGACAAGATCATCGTCGGCCGCAAGCCCACCGGCACGCTGCTGCTCGACTACCTCAACCCCGGCAAGCGCCTGTACCTGCTGGGCACCGGCACCGGCCTGGCCCCGTGGCTGTCGATCATTCAGGACCCGGAGACCTACGAGCGCTTCGAGAAGGTCATCGTCGTCCACGGCTGCCGCCAGGTGAACGAGCTGGCCTACCAGGACCTGTTCAAGAGCCTGCCGAACCACGAGTTCCTGGGCGAACTGATCGGCGACAAGCTGGTCTACTGCCCGACCGTGACCCGCGAGCCCTTCGAGCGCCAGGGCCGCATCACCGACCTGATCGAGGACGGCCGGATGTGGAACGACTTCGGTCTGCCCGCGTTCAACCCCGCCGAGGACCGCGCCATGATCTGCGGCAGCCCCGCGATGCTGCGCGACCTGAAGAAGATGCTCGAAGAGCGCGGTTTCGCCGAAGGCAACACGACCACGCCGGGCGACTTCGTCATCGAGCGGGCCTTCGCCGAGCAGTGACCCTGCACGCATGAAAAAGCGCGACCGAGGTCGCGCTTTTTTTGTGCCTGACTCTCGCCAGCCCATTCCACAGGCGCTGTGGATAACCCTGGGGATGAGCTGAGAATTCAGCGCTCAAGTCCTTGATTCACAAGGACTTTTCCTAGATTGCCTCATATTTCAGCAATGTGACAGCCCCGCCGCCATCATTTGACGGCAGCCAGCATGAAATCGAGTGCCGCGCCGACGTCCTCGTCGCTCAGCTTGGGGTTGCCACCCTTGGCCGGCATGGCGCCCTTGCCCTTCAGGACGGACGTCAGCAGTGCCTCGCGGCCGGTCTTCACACGCGGACCCCAGGCATCCTTGTCGCCAAACTTGGGCGCGTTGGCGAGGCCTGGCACATGGCACATGGCGCAGGCCTGGTTGTAGACGTCCTTGCCTTCTGCAGCCTGGGACAGGCCGGTGGACAGGGTCAGGGTGGCAGCGGCCAGAACGGGCAGCAAGGCTTTCATGGAGTCTCCTCGGGGCGTTGAACAGGAATGGGGGCACGGGCCGGTACACACGCGCACCGCCGCGGCGGTGCTCCTGTGCAAACTGCGTGCCCTGCCCTCAACGTGCGTCCTGCACGCCAGGCGGACCGGTGTTTACCCGGGGCAATGCCTGCCGCAATGGCACAGGCGGCACACCCGGTGCATGCGGTTGCGCAACGCCGGGACACTCCCGCTGACCGATGGAACGGCGCTGCTCAGACAAAGCCGAGCAGGCGCTTGGCGTTTTCCTTGAGGATCAGCGGCTTGACCTTGTCCTTGAAACCGGCCTCGTCGAAGTCCTTCATCCAGCGCTCCGGCGTGATCAGCGGGTAGTCCGAGCCGAACAGCATCCGGTCCTTCAGCAGCGTGTTGGCGTACTGGACCAGCTGCGCCGGGAAGTACTTCGGGCTCCAGCCGGACAGGTCGATCCAGACATTGGGCTTGTGCAGCGCCAGCGACAGCGCCTCGTCCTGCCACGGCCAGCTCGGGTGGGCGATGACGATCTGGATGTCGGGGAAATCGATCGCCACATCCTCCAGCAGCATCGGGTTCGAGTTCTGCAGGCGCAGTCCGCCGCCGCAGCGCATGCCCGAGCCGATGCCCGAGTGCCCGCTGTGGAAGATCGCCGGCAGCTTGTATTCGGCGATGACCTCGTACAGCGGCCACGCCATGCGGTCATACGGCAGGAAGCCCTGCACCGTCGGGTGGAACTTGAAGCCCTTGACGCCGTGCTCCTCGATCAGCCGGCGCGCTTCGCGGGCGCCCATCTTGCCCTTGTGGGGGTCGATCGAGGCGAAGGCGACCATCATGTCGCTGTTCTCGCGCGCGGCGTCGCAGATCTCCTCGTTCGGGATGCGGCGGCGGCCGAGCTGCGCCTCGCTGTCCACCGTGAACATCACCAGGCCGATCTTCTTCTCGCGGTAGTAGGCCACCGTCTCGGCAATCGTCGGGCGCAAGCTGGAGCCGAAGTACTTGTCGGCCGCGCGGTCGTACTCCTCGCCGTAGTTGTCGAAGGGATTGCGGCACGACACCTCGGCGTGGGTGTGGATGTCGATGGCGATCAGGTCGTTGGTGTTCATGGAGCGTACCGGGGTGATTTGCTTAAATTTTGTAATCAATCGAGGAACACAAGATCAGGGTATACCCGCAAAACAGGAATGATTTAAACCGTGATGCAGTGCAGCAAAGGGTAATCACGGAGCACTCGGGACGCACAACTACTTATATTTGTTAATCAAATTTCCCCGCTTCTGCCGCTCCTCACGCCATGACTTCACCCGCCCCCGACTCCTCGTTCGTCCCGGCCACGGGCCTGCTGGCCGGGCTCGACCTGCTGCAGATCTCGCAATCCGGCCCGGTCACGCAGGTCCGCCTGAACCGCCCGGCCAAGCGCAACGCCATCAACGACACGCTGGTGGCGCAACTCCACACCGCCTTCGTCAACCTGCCGGCCGACACCCGCGCCGTCGTGGTCAGCGGTGCGGGCGACCATTTCTGCGCCGGGCTGGACCTGTCGGAGCTGGTGGAGCGCGACATCCACGGCGCCATCCTGCACTCGCGCGGCTGGCACGCAGCGTTTGACGCGGTGCAGTTTGGCAAGGTACCGGTGATCGCGGTGCTGCACGGCGCGGTGGTCGGCGGCGGGCTGGAGCTGGCCGCGTCGTGCCAGATCCGTGTCGCCGAGGATTCGGCCTACTTCGGCCTGCCCGAAGGCCAGCGCGGCATCTTCGTCGGCGGCGGCGGCTCGGTGCGCATCCCGCGCCTGATGGGCACCGCGCGCATGACCGACATGATGCTCACCGGCCGCGTCTTCGACGCTGACCAAGGCGAGCGCTACGGCGTCGTCAACTACCGCACCGCCGATGGCGAGGGGCTGGCCAAGGGCATCGCGCTGGCCCGCAAGATCGCGGGCAATGCCCCGATGACCGCCTTCGCCGTGATGCACGCGCTGCCGCGCATCGTCGAGATGGGCCCGGCGGAAGGCCTGTTCACCGAATCGCTGATGGCCGCGGCCGCCAGCAACACGCCCGAAGCCCAGGACCGGCTGCGCGCCTTCCTCGAAGGGCGGGCGGGCAAGGTGGTCAAGCAGTCATGAGCACGGCCGCGAACTCCACCGCCCGCTACCGCGACGCCCGCGTCGGCGGCTGCACGCAAGCCGTGCTGGACACGGGGACTGACGGCCTGCAGCGCCTGCGGTCCACCGAGGCGCTGGGCTGGTTCCCGCCGCGGCTGACCGACGCGCTCGAACAGTGGGCCGCCGAAGCGCCTGACCGCACCTTCGTCGCCAAGCGTGTGCAGGGCGGCGACTGGCGGCGCATCGCCTACGCCGAGATGCTGCAGCGCGCCCGCGCCGTCGGCCAGGCGCTGACGGCGCGCGGCCTGTCCGCCGAGCGCCCGATCGCCATCCTCTCGGACAACGACCTCGAACACCTGACACTGGTGCTGGGCGCGATGTGGGCGGGCATCCCCGTGACGCCGGTGTCCTCGGCCTACTCGCTGATCTCGCAGGACTACGGCAAGCTGCGCCACATCGCGGAGACGGTGACGCCGGGGCTGGTCTTCGCCGCCTCGCCGGCCTTCGGCAAGGCGATCTCGGCCGTGTTCGGCGCAGATGTGGAAGTGGTGTTGACCGAAGGCACGCTGGACGACCGCACCGTCACCCCGTTCGACGCGCTGCTGGCCACCGTCCCCGCCGCATCGGGCGACGCCGCCCACGCGCTGGTCGGCCCCGACACCATCGTCAAGTTCCTGTTCACCTCCGGCTCGACCAAGCTGCCCAAGGCGGTCATCAACACGCAGCGGATGCTGTGCGCCAATCAGCAGATGCTGCGCCAGTGCCTCGCCTTCCTCGCCGACGAGCCGCCCGTGCTGGTCGACTGGCTGCCGTGGAACCACACCTTCGGCGGCAACCACAACGTCGGCCTCGTGCTCTACAACGGCGGCACGCTCTACATCGACGAAGGCAAGCCGACCCCGAAGGGCATGGCCGAGACGCTGCGCAACCTGCGCGAGGTCTCGCCGACGATCTACTTCAACGTGCCCAAGGGTTTCGAGGAAATCGCCTTCGCGATGGACGCCGACCCGGTGCTGCGCCGCTCGCTGTTCGCCCGCGTGCAGGCCTTCATGTTCGCGGGAGCCGGTCTGTCGCAGGCGGTCTGGGACAAGCTGGACACCCATGGCGAGGCCGAAGTCGGCGAGCGCATCCGCATCATCACCGGCCTGGGCATGACCGAGACGGCGCCGTCCTGCACCTTCGCGGTCGGCACCGATGTGCGCTCGGGCTGGATCGGGCTGCCGGTGCCGGGTGTCGAGGTCAAGCTGGTGCCGGACGGCGCGGGTGACACGGCCAAGACCGAGGTGCGCTTTCGCGGCCCGAACGTCATGCCCGGCTACTGGCGCGCCCCGCAACAGACCGCCGAGGCCTTCGACGGGGAGGGCTACTACCGCACCGGCGACGCCGTGAAGTTCATCGACCCGGCCGAACCGACCCGCGGCCTGCTGTTCGATGGCCGCACTGCCGAGGACTTCAAGCTCTCCACCGGCACCTTCGTCAGCGTCGGCCCGCTGCGCGCCAAGGTCACGCTGGCCGGTGCGCCCTGCATCCAGGATGTGGTCGTCGCCGGACTGAACCGCGACGAGATCGGGCTGCTGGTGTTCCCGCGCGTCGACGAGTGCCGCAAGCTCGCCGCCGCCGACGGGCTGGAGGCCGAGTCGCTGCCCGTGCCGGAGCTGATGCACACGCCCGCCGTGCGCGACTTCTTCCAGCGCGTCGCCGACCAGCTCTGGCGCGCCGGCACCGGCAGCGCCAACCGCCCGGCCCGGATGCACGTCATGGCCGAGCCGCCGTCGATCGACAAGGGCGAGGTCACCGACAAGGGCTCGATCAACCAGCGCGCCGTGCTGCTGCACCGCGCTGCGCTGGTCGAAGCGCTCTACGAAGGCCGGGACAGCGACCCGTTCGTCATCCTGCCCATCCGCTGACCCGCCCCGCCCTCCTCCAACCCACCCCGTCATCCCCGCGCCAGCGGGGACCCACGCAGGACACCACCCCATGCAGATCTCAGGACACGCAGCGATCGTCACCGGCGGCGGCTCGGGCCTCGGCGAGGCCGTCGCCCGCGAACTCGCCCGGCTGGGCGCCAGGGTCACCGTGCTCGACGTGAACCAGGCCGGCGCCGAGCGCGTCGCCCAGGACATCGGCGGGCTCGCGCTGCGCTGCGACATCACCGACAGCGCCAGCGTCACCGCCGCGCTCGACGCCGCCGAAGCCGTCCATGGCACGGCCCGCATCGTCATGAACATCGCCGGCATCGGCAGCGCCAAGCGCGTGATCCAGCGCGACGGCTCGCCCGCGCCGCTGGAGGATTTCGAGCGCGTCGTGCGCGTGAACCTGATCGGCACCTACAACGTCGTGCGCCTCGCCGCCGCCCGGCTGGCGAAGGCCGAGCCGCTGGAAGGCACCTCGGGCGAACGCGGCGTCATCGTCAACACCGCCTCGGTGGCCGCCTTCGACGGACAGGTCGGGCAGGAGGCGTACTCGGCGTCCAAGGGCGGCGTGGTCGGCATGACCCTGCCGCTGGCACGCGATCTGGCGCAGTGGGGCATCCGCGTCTGCACGATCGCGCCGGGCCTGTTCGCCACGCCGCTGATGAACGAGCTGCCCGAAGCGGTGCAGCAGTCGCTGGCGGCATCGATCCCCTTCCCGAAGCGCCTGGGCCAGCCCGACGAGTTCGCCGCGCTGGCCGCGCACATCGTCCAGAACGGCCACCTCAACGGCGAAGTGATCCGGCTGGATGGCGCACTGCGGATGGCGCCACGGTGATCTCCCGATCAACCGACCAGTCGGTCGGGAATATACGCATGGATTTTGATCCTTCTCAACGGCACATTGCCACCACCCACCGACCCCCGGAGGAAGACATGACCCCCACGAAGAACGCCCCGACGCTTCTCAAGACCCTGGTCGCCGCAGCCGCGCTGTGGGCGGCCTCGGGCGCGGCATGGGCCGACATCAACATCGGCATCAGCCTGCCGCTGACCGGCCCGGCCAACGGCCTGGGCATCCCGATGCAGAAAGGCATCAGCCTGTGGCCGGCGTCGATCGGCGGGGAAAAGCTCAACGTGGTCGTGCTCGACGATGGTTCCGACCCGACCAAGGGCGTGCAGAACGCCAAGCGCTTCGTCACCGACAAGATGGACATCGTGATGGGCTCGGCCGCGACGCCGGTGGCCATCGCCATGTCCGACACCGTGGCCGAGGCCGGCACGCCGCAGTTCATGTTCTCCCCCGCCGTGCTCCAGGCCGGCAAGGACAGCTGGGCCTTCCGCCTGCCGCAGTCGAACGCGGTGATGTCGCACGCGATGCTCAACCACATGAAGAAGCTCGGCGTGAAGACCGTCGGCTTCCTTGGCTATACCGACGCCTACGGCGAGAGCTGGCTGAAGGACTTCCAGGCCGAAGCCGCCGCCATGGGCCTGCCGATCAAGGTCATCGCGACCGAGCGCTTCGCCCGCACCGACACCGCCGTGACCGCCCAGGCGCTGAAGCTGACCGCCGCGAACCCGGACGCGATGCTGATCGTCGCCTCGGGATCGGGGGCGGCCATGCCGCACAAGGCCATCATCGAGCGTGGCTACAAGGGCAAGGTCTACCAGACCCACGCCGCCGCCACCCGCGACCTGATGCGCATCGGCGGCAAGGACGTCGAGGGCGCCTACGTCGTCTCCGGCCCCTGCGTGATCGCCGAGCAGCTGCCCGACGACCACCCGTCCAAGAAGGTCGCCACCGACTTCGTGCAGAAGTTCGAGAAGGCCAACGGCGCCGGCTCGCGCAACCAGTTCGCCGGCCATGCCTATGACGCCGCGCTGGTGCTGGAAAAGATCATCCCGATGGCGCTGAAGAAGGCCAAGCCGGGCACCCCCGAGTTCCGCGCCGCCCTGAAGGACGCCACCGAAACGATGGGCCGCACCGTCGTCTCCCACGGCGTGCTGACCTACGCGAAGGACAACCACTGGGGCTTCACGACCGAAACCGGCGTGATCCTGAAGGTGGTCAACGGCGACTGGAAGGTCGAATAAGCCTGCTGCGGCGCGGCTCCGGTCGCGCCGCCCCCACCTGAACCGGAACCCCCTCCGATGGACTTCTCGATTGCAAGCATCCTGGCGCTCGACGGCATGACCAATGGCGCGGTCTACGCGCTGCTGGCCACGGCGACCGTGCTGCTGTTCGCCGTCACGCGGGTGATCTTCATCCCGCAGGGCGAATTTGTCGCCTATGGAGCGCTGACGCTGGCCGTGCTGCAGACCGGCCAGGTGCCGGGCACCGTCTGGCTGCTGCTGATCATGGCGGCAGTGGCCGCCGTGGTCGAAGCGGTCCACGGGCTGCGCCAGCGCCGCCCGGCCGGGCTGGTGGCCAAGAGCGCCGTGCTGACCCTGGCCCTGCCGCTGGTCATCGCCACGGTCGCCATGGTCGCCGCACCGCTGAACCTGCCGCTGGTCGTGCAGGCGCTGCTGACGCTGGCCATCGTCACGCCGCTGGGCGGGCTGACCTACCGGCTCGCCTACGAGTCGCTGGCGGACGCCACCGTGCTGGTGCTGCTGATCGTGTCGGTGGGGGTGCACTTCGCGCTCACCGGGGTGGGGCTGCTGTTCTTCGGCGCCGAGGGTTACCGCAACCCGAGCTTCTGGGACGCGCGCTTCAACGCCGGCCCGCTGATGCTGACGGGCCAGACGGTCATCATCTTCCTGGCCTCGGCCGCGCTGATCGTGCTGCTGTGGCTGTTCTTCGAGCGCTCGCTGTACGGCAAGGCCCTGCGCGCCACCGCCGTGAACCGCCTCGGCGCCCGCCTGATGGGCATCTCGACGGTGCAGGCCGGCCGCCTCAGCTTCACGATGGCCGCCTTCATCGGCGCGCTGTCGGGCCTGCTGATCGGGCCGACCACCACCGTGTTCTACGACTCCGGCTTCCTGATCGGCCTGAAGGGCTTCGTCGCCGCCGTGTTCGGCGGGCTGGCGAGCTACCCGATGGCGCTGGTCGGCGCGCTCGGGGTCGGTCTGCTCGAATCGTTCGGCTCGTTCTGGGCCAGCTCGTTCAAGGAGGTGATCGTGTTCACCTCCATCCTGCCGGTGCTCCTGTGGCGTTCGCTGCGTGACCCGCATACTGAGGAGGATTGACCCGTGGCGGCACGCACTCGCTGGTTCCTGTTCTTCGCCGCGCTGCTGGCCCTGCTGCCAGTGCTGCCGGTGCCGGAGTTCTGGATCACCCAGCTCAACTACATCGGCCTCTACGCCACCGTCTCGCTCGGCCTGGTGCTGCTCACCGGGGTCGCCGGCCTGACCTCCTTCGGGCAGGCGGCGTTTGTCGGCGTCGGCGCCTACACGGCGGCCTTCCTGTCGGTGAACTACGCCATCTCGCCCTGGCTGACGGTGTTCATCGGCCTGGCGATCACGGTCGTCGTGGCGCTGATCCTGGCCGCCGTGACGCTGCGCATGTCGGGCCACTACCTGCCGCTGGCGACCATCGCCTGGGCGCTGTCGCTCTACTACACCATGTCCAACATGGACTGGCTGGGCAAGTACGACGGCATCCTGGGCGTGCCGGCGATGACGCTGTTCGGCATGAGCCTGGCGTCGGGGCGCAGCTACTTCTACGTGATCTGGGTCGTCGCGCTGCTGGCGGCGGTCGGCGTGGTCCACCTGCTGGACTCGCGCACCGGCCGCGCCATCCGCGCGCTCAAGGGCGGCGTGACGATGGCCGAGGCCATGGGCATCTCGACCTACCGCTACAAGGTGCTGGTGTTCGTGCTGGCCGCCATGCTCGCGTCCATCTCGGGCTGGCTGTTCGCGCACTTCCAGCGCACGGTGAACCCCTCGCCGTTTGCGCTCGGCAAGGGCATCGAGTACCTGTTCATGGCGGTGCTCGGCGGCGTGGGCAATGTCTGGGGCGCCTTCACGGGGGCCGCGCTGGTCAAGATCGTCGAGGAGCAGCTGCAGGACTGGCTGCCGCGCCTGCTCGGTTCCAGCGGCAACTACGAGACCATCGTGTTCGGCGTGGTGCTGGTCATCGTGCTGAAGTACGCGCCGGAAGGTCTCTGGCCGCACCTGGAGAAGCTGTTCGACCGCTTCCTGCCCTCGCGCCAGCGGGTGTGCGACTGGGCCGACGCCGCACCGCTGCCCGAGCGCAGCAAGCCGGCCGCGGGCGAGCTGCTGCTGGACGTGGACAAGGTGCGCAAGCAGTTCGGCGGGCTGGTTGCGGTGAACGACGTCAGCTTCCAGATCCGCACTGGCGACATCGTCGGCCTGATCGGCCCGAACGGTGCCGGCAAGTCGACCACCTTCAACCTCGTGTCGGGCGTGCTCTCCAAGACCTCCGGCCAGGTGCGCTTCCGCGGGGAGGACGTTTCGGCGCTGTCCTCGCGCGAGATCGCCCGCCGCGGCATGTCGCGCACCTTCCAGCACGTGAAGATGCTGCCGGACATGACGGTGCTGGAAAACGTCGCCCTCGGCGGCTACCTGCGCAGCACCTCCGGCACCGCCAAGGCGATGCTGCGTCTGGACCGTGCGGAGGAACGCCAGCTCTTCCGCGAGGCCGAACGCCAGCTCGTGCGCATCGGCATGCAGGACCAGATGCACGAACTCGCCGGCAACCTGGCGCTCGGCCCGGCGCGGATGATGGAAATCGCCCGTGCGCTGTGCACCGACCCGGCGCTGCTGCTGCTGGACGAGCCCGCCGCCGGTCTGCGCCACAAGGAAAAGCAGGCGCTGGCCACCGTGCTGCGCCAGCTCAAGGGCGAGGGCATGAGCCTGCTGCTGGTCGAACACGACATGGACTTCGTGATGAACCTGACCGACCGCATCGTGGTGATGGAGTTCGGCACCAAGCTGATCGAGGGCACCCCGGCCGAAGTGCAGGCCAGCCCGGTCGTGCGCGCCGCCTACCTCGGCACGGAGCACTGACACCATGACGATGACTTCCACGACCAAGACCGCCACCGCCCCGGCCCTGCTCTCCGTCACCGGGCTGCACGCCGGCTACGGCAAGGCCGAGGTGCTCTCGGGCCTGAACCTGACGCTGCCCGCCGGCAGCGTCGTCACCGTGATCGGCCCGAACGGCGCCGGCAAGTCCACCACGCTGAACGCGCTGATGGGCGTGCTGCCGTCCACCGGCAAGGTGCTGTTCGACGGCCAGGACCTCGCCAACGTCACGCTGGAAGACCGCGTGATGGCGGGTCTGGCGCTGGTGCCCGAGAAGCGCGAGCTGTTCTCGACCATGACGGTCGAGGACAACCTCGTGCTCGGCGGCTGGCGCCAGATGCGCAGCGGCAACGGCCAGTGGCGCGACCAGCTCGACCACGTCTACACGCTGTTCCCGCGCCTCAAGGAGCGCCGTGACCAGCACGCCGGCACGATGTCCGGCGGCGAGCGGCAGATGCTGGCCGTCGGCCGCGCGCTGATGAGCCAGCCCAAGGTGCTGATGCTCGACGAGCCGAGCCTGGGCCTGGCGCCGCTGATCGTGCGCGAGATCTTCCGCATCATCACCCGGCTGCGTGAGACTGGCGTGAGCATCCTGCTGATCGAGCAGAACGCCCGCGCCGCGCTCGAAGTCGCCGATTACGGCTATGTGCTGGAGACCGGCGCGATCGCGCTGGAAGGCCCGGCGCGCGAGTTGGCCGGCGATGCCCGCGTGATCGAGACCTACCTCGGCGCGCAGAAGAAATAAGCCCCGCGAAACACGCCATGAGCACCTGGACCCCGCCCCTGCAGCGCATGCAGTTTGTCATCGAGCAGGTGCTGGACGCGCCGGCTTCTTGGCGCGCCCAGCCCGACTTCGCCGACCTCGACGCCGACACCGCCCGCGAGGTGCTGGAGCAGGCCGGCCGCTTTGCCGTTGAGGTCATCGCGCCGATCAACGGCACCGGCGACACCGAAGGCTGCCGCTGGGACGCCAACGCGGTGAAGACACCCGCCGGCTACCCTGCGGCGTGGAAGGCGTTCGTCGACGGCGGCTGGCCTTCGCTGCCCTGCGCCCCGGAAGACGGTGGCCAGGGCCTGCCCAGCCTGCTGAACGCGGCGCTGTTCGAGATGCTCGTCTCGGCCAACCACGCCTGGACCATGTACCCGGGGCTGCTGCACGGCGCGTATGAAGCGATCCGCCACAACGCCGTGCCGGCGTTGCGTGCGCGTTACCTGCCGAAGGTCGTCAGCGGCGAGTGGCTCTCGACGATGAACCTGACCGAGCCGCAGGCCGGCAGCGACCTCGGCCTGACCCGCACCCGCTGCGAGCCGGTCGATCCGGACGCGCCGGTGGTCAACGGCGCGGCGGTCACCGTCACCGGCCAGAAGATCTTCATCTCCGGCGGCGACCAGGACATGACGGACAACATCGTCCACCTCGTGCTCGCCCGCCTGCCCGGCGCGCCCGCGGGGACCAAGGGCCTGACGCTGGTGCTGGTGCCCAAGTTCATGCCCGACGGCCGGCGCAACGGCGCGTGGTGCGACGGCATCGAGAAGAAGATGGGCATCAAGGGCAGCGCCACCGCCCAGATGCGCTTCGAGAACGCCGAAGGCTGGATCCTCGGCGAGCCGAACGCGGGGCTGGCCGCGATGTTCCTGATGATGAACTCGGCGCGGCTGCACGTCGGGATGCAAGGCCTCGGCCACCTGGAAGCCGCCTGCCAGATCGCCACCGCCTACGCCCGCGAGCGGCTGCAACTGCGCGCCCCGAATCGTCCGGCCGACGCCGATCCCGCGCACAAGGGACCGGACCCGATCGTCTGGCACCCCGCGATGCGCCGCACGCTGCTCGACCTGCACGCGCAGTGCGAGGGCGCGCGTGTCATGGCGTACTGGACGGCGATCCTGCTCGACGAGTCGGAGCACCACCCGGACGCCACCGTGCGCCAGGAGCGCAACGACCTGGTGGCGCTGCTGACGCCCATCCTCAAGGCCTTCCTCACCCACCTCGGCCACCACGGCGCCAACGAGGCCCTCGGCGTGCTCGGTGGTCATGGCTATGTGCACGACTGGGGCATCGAGCAGCATGTGCGCGACAGCCGCATCGCGCTGATCTACGAAGGCACCAACGAGATCCAGGCCATCGACCTGCTGATGCGCAAGGTGCTGGACCGGCCGCAGCGGCTGGACCTGCTGCTGGACGTGTTCCGCGTCGAGATCGACACGCTGCTGGCCGCCCAAGACGACGCCGCCGGCACGCTGCGCACCTGGGCCGCCACGCTCACCGACGAGGTCGAGACCATCGTCGCCGCCACCGCCGAGCTGCAGGCCGGCCGGGCGGCGGCGCCGGACCGGCCCTTCCTCGTCGCCGACGACTACCTGCACGCGCTCGGCCACAGCCTGCTGGCGTGGAGCTGGGCGCGGCTGGCCCGCGCCGCGCTGACCGACCACGACACCGCGCGGCGCGACTGGCTGCTCACCGTCACGCAGCACGGCCGCACCTGGCTGCTGCCCGCGGCGCGCTGGCGCTGGCAGCGTGTGGCGGACGCGACACTGGCGCTGGGCTGGATCCCGGGGTGACAGGACCGTCGTCCCGGAAGGGGCATCATCCGGCCATGAGCAGCAGTTCCAAGAAACCACAAGGCCCGGCACAGGGCGTGCTGGATGGTGTCGTCGGCCACCACCTCGCCTGCGCGCGCGTGACCACGCATGTCACCTTTCTCAAGCATTTCGGTCAGCCTTATGACCTGCGCCCGGTCGAGTATTCGCTGCTGATGCTGCTGGCCGCCAATGCGCAGCTCACGCCCAAGCAGCTCGCGCAGTCGCTGGCCCTGTCCGCGCCGAACCTCACCATCCTGCTCGACCGGATGCAGGACCGGGGCATGCTCCAGCGCGTGCGCAGCGAGGTCGACCGCCGCTCGCAGCACGTGATGCTGACCGACGCAGGCCGAGCGCTCACCGACGAGATCGCCACGAAGACGCCGGCGATGGAAGCCGAACTCGACAGCTGCCTCAGCCGCGCCGAACGCGCGCTGCTGATCGAACTGCTCGACAAGATCGCCAGGCACCGCCCCGCATGACGGCCGCCGCTGCACCCGCCAGGGGCTGGGTGCGCCATGCCCCGCTGCTGTTCGTGCTGCTGTGGAGCACCGGCTTCATCGGCGCCAAGCTCGGCCTGCCGCACGCGCCGCCGCTGGGTTTCCTGGCCACACGCTATGCCTTCGTCGTCGCGCTGATGGCGGTGGCAGCGCTGTGGGTGCGGGCGCCGTGGCCGCAGGGTGCACGCGCCTGGGGACACCTCGCGGTGGCCGGGCTGCTGGTGCACGCGGTCTACCTGGGCGGCGTGTTCACCGGCATCTCGCAGGGACTGCCGGCCGGCGTGTCGAGCCTCGTCGTCGGCCTGCAGCCGCTGCTGACCGCGGTCGGCGCCGGCTGGGTGCTGGGCGAGGCGGTGCGGCCGAAGCAGTGGCTGGGCCTCGTGCTCGGGCTGGTCGGCGTGGTGCTGGTGCTGTCGTCGCGGCTGGCGGGCGCAGGGCTTGATCTGCAGACCCTCAGGCACATCGTCCACCTGCCCGGCCTGCCGGCGGCGCTGGTCGCGCTGCTGGGCATCACGGCGGGCACGCTGTACCAGAAGCGCTACTGCCCCAGCTTTGATTTCCGCACTGGTGCGGTGGCGCAGTTCCTGCCCTGCCTGCTGGTCACCGGCGCGCTGGCGTGGGCGACGGAAGACCGGGGCATCAACTGGTCGTCCGGCGCCTTCGTCTTCGCGCTGGGGTGGCTGGTGCTGGTGCTCTCGCTGGGCGCGGTCGGGCTGCTGAACGTCCTGATCCGCTCCGGCAGCGCGGTGAACGTCGCCAGCCTGTTCTACATGGTGCCGCCCTGCACCGCGGTGGTGGCGTGGGCGCTGTTCGGCGAGGCGCTCAGCCCGACAGGCGTCGTCGGGATGGTCGTGGCGGTGGCCGGGGTGTGGCTGGCGCGCCGATGACCGACGGCCCCCGCGCCACGAGCCCATGAGGCAACCCTGGCCTCGGCCTCGTTCTTAAACGCAAATGCAAACGCATTTGCGTTAATGTAAACTTGACGAGCACCCACTCCCAGCACCCAGCGAGGGCCGGCGCCGTCAGGTCTGCACGCCCTGTCAACGTCGGCCCCTGGCCACCAGGAACACCCGATGCCGTTCAAGATCAAGGCCAAGACCCTCCCGCTCGCCATCTCCGCTGCGCTCGCCACGCTCGGCCAGACCGCCTCCGCCAGCGACGCCACCACCCACCTCGGCGAAGTCCTGATCCGCGTCAGCCCCGGGCCGGTCCCGACCACGCGGATCCTGACCTCGGTCGACATCCTGGGGGGCGAGAAGGTCGAGGACAAACACGTCATGACCAGCTGGGAACTGCTCGGACAGATGCCCGGTATCCAGTTGACCGAAACCCGCATGGGCGCGGAGTCCGGCAAGGCCACCTTCCGGGCCTTCAACGGCGAGGGCTACATCAACGGCATCAAGACCTTGATCGACGGCATCCCCAGCAACGTCAACAGTGGCAACCAGCGGTTCATCGACATGGTGTTCCCGCTGGAGGTCGAGCGCATCGAGGTGGTCCGTGGCACGAACGATCCCCGCCATGGCCTGCACAACATCGGCGGCAACCTGAACTTCGTCACCCGCCGCGGCGGCAACTACAGCGACGGCCGCGTCACCTACGGCAGCTTCGACACGCGGGAGGTCCAGGTGGCGATCGGACGAGAAGCGGATGGCTTCGCCCAGAACTACTTCGCCGCCTGGCAAGCGTCGGACGGTCACCGGGACCACGCCGCGTCGAAGAAGTTCTCGCTGGGTGGCAAGTGGTTCCACACCAGCGAGGACAGCCGGCTGCGTGCAGGCCTGACCGCCCGGGTCTACCAGCACGAGGCCGAGGAGGCCGGCTACCTGACCGCGGCCGAGGTGGCCGCCAGCCGCACGCAGTCGCCCTCGAAGAACGCCCATGACGGTGACGAGCGCGACATGCAGCAGTTCGCGGCCCACCTGGACTGGAAGGTCCAGGACGACCTGACGCTCAGCAGTCGGCTGTACCACAACCGCTACACCGACGACCGCCGCATCACGTTCACCAGCTACGCCACGGGCAATGCCCCCCGCCAGCGCCGCCTATGGGACGAGACGCAGACCGGCCTGACGAGCACGCTGACCTGGCGCGCCAGCGCAGACCTGACGGTCGATGGCGGACTGAACATCGAGCGCCAGCACAACGCGTACATCCGCCACCGCTTCAACTACAGCGATCCGACAGACTTTTCCGTCACCCCGGCCCGGGTCCAGAACGACGACGCCTACACCTTCAACAACATCGGCGCCTACGTCCAGGCGATCGTCCAGGTCAACGATGCGCTGAAGGTCATCCCGGCCTTCCGCATGGACAAGTTCTCCGGGGACACACGGCTCAACACCACCGGGGTGTCCGCCCCTCTGCAGCGCTACGGCTGGATCCACCAGCCCAAGCTGAGCGCCGTGTACAGCGTGACGCCGGACACCCAGCTCTACGCCAACTGGGGCAAGACCATCCAGGTGCTGACCGGCTCGCGCGAACCGGCGTACCTGACCAGTGGTCAGGCGAACTACGGCGCCTCCCTCAACACCGGGCAGGAAATCGGGGTCAAGTTCAGGCCCGCCCCGGACACCGAAGCACGCATCGCCGCCTGGCAGCAGGACGCCACCGACGAGGTGGCCAACATGCCCAGCACCGGCACGACCGTGGGCCTCGGCCAGACCCGCCGCAAGGGCCTCGATGTCCAGGTCAACAGCCAGCTCGACCGCCAGTGGAGCGTCACGTTCTCGCACGCGCTGCAGCAGGCCAAGGTCGTCAGTGCCTACACCGCCAGTGGGGCGTCTCTGGCCGGCAAGGAGGTCTTCTCGACCCCGCGCCACATCACCAACCTCGGCGTCGACTTCCAGGCCACGCCAGACTGGCGGCTGGGCGTGCAAGCCCGCTCGCAGGGCAGCTATTTCATCGATGACCTGAATGCCAAGGGCAAGCATGGAGGCTTCGCCGTGCTGGACGCGAGCGTGCGGCACCAGCTCACGAAGACGGTCAGCATCGACTTCCAGGTCCGCAACCTGACCAACCGGGCCTATGCGTATGTCTGGTACGACAACTTCTTCTGGGGCGGTGCCGACCAGCCGATGTACTCCCCGGCGCCCGGGCGGTCGGCCTACCTGTCGCTGAACGTGAAGCTCTGAACCCACCGATCCCCCGGACCGCCATGACCCGAACGACCCGCCGCCGCTTTCTCGACCTGGCTTCGGCCCTCGCCGTGCTGCCCGCGGGCGGGCTGGTGCAGGCACAGACCCGCCCCTCCGCCGAACGCACGCTCAAGGTGGTGGCGCCATGGGAGGTGATGAACCTCGACCCTGGACGCTCGGGCCCTGTCTTCGCCCGCCTCGAAATCGCCGAAACCCTGGTCGAGGTGGACGACCAGGGCCAGCTCAAGCCCGGCCTGGCGCAGAGCTGGAGTACCTCGCCCGACGGGAAACAATGGCGCTTCGTGCCGCGCCCCCGCGCACGCTTCCATGACGGCAGCCCGGTCACCGCCGAGGCGATCGCCAGCAGCCTGCAACGCGCACTGGCCCAGCCCGGCGTGTTGCGCAGCGCAGGCATTCAGGAAGTGCTGGCACGCGAGGGTCAGGTGGTGCTGCGGCTGACGCGGCCGTTCAGCCCGCTGCCAGCCCTGCTGGCACACAGCAGCACGCTGGTCCTGGCCCCCGCATCGTTCGCGCCGGACGGCACCGTGCGCCAGCTCATCGGCTCCGGCCCGTACCAGGTGGTCGAGGTCAACGCACCACAATCGATGCGCACCCGCCGCTTCGACGGCCACGATGGCCCCCGTCCGGTGATCGAGCAGGTCGACTACCTGGGCGTCAGCCGGGGCGAGACACGGGGCATGCTCGCCACGAGCGGGCAGGCCGACCTGGTCTTCACGCACGACCCTGTCAGCTTCGCCCGCCTGCGCCAGCACCGCCAGCTCGTGCTGCACACCCTGCCGCTGCCGCGCACCGTCTACCTCAAGGTCAACGCCGGCCACCGCTTCCTGTCGGACCTGCGGGTGCGGCGTGCCCTGAGTCTGGCCCTCGACCGCACCGGCATGGCCACCGCGATCCTGCGCTCGCCACAGGCGGCCGCGACGCAGTTGTTCCCGCCCGTCCTGTCGGAATGGCATGTGCCGGGTCTGGCCCCGCTGACCCGGAACCTCGACCAGGCCCGCGCACTGTTGCGTGACGCCGGGTGGCAACCCGCCAGCGACGGCTGGGCACGCCGCAGCGACGGTCAGCGCTTCCAGGTCACGCTGCGCACCTTCTCCGACCGGCCGGAGCTGCCCCCGCTGGCCACGGCCATCCAGGCCCAGTTCAAGGCCATCGGCGTCGACATGGCCGTCTCGGTCACCAACGCGGGCGAGATCCCGAGCGGCCACCAGGATGGCTCGCTGGAACTGGCCCTGGTGGCGCGCAACTACGCCCTGGTGCCCGATCCGCTGGGCACGCTGCTGCAGGACTTCGGGCCGAACGGCGGCGACTGGGGCGCGATGGGCTGGCACAGTGCCCAGGTGAGCCAGACCTTGGCCGCCATGGGCCAGACCGTCGATCCGCTGCGCCGATCCGCACTGCGGGGCTCGATCGCCACAGTCCTGCAAGCCGAGCTGCCGCTGATCCCTGTGGCCTGGTACCAGCACTCCGCCACCAGCAGCCACCGCCTGCGCAACGTGAGCATCGACCCGCTGGAGCGCAGCTACCGGATCAGCCGCATGGGCTGGGCCGGCTGATGCGTCGGCTGGGTGGGGGCTGGCGCCTGCTGGCGCAGGGGGTGTTCGTGCTGCTGGCCGTCGGCACGCTGTGCTTCGTGATGGCCGAGTCGCTGCCGGGCGATGTGGCCTACCGCGTGGCGGCGGGCCGCTTCGGCTACGACGTGGTCAACACCGAGATCGCCCAGGCGGTGCGAGCGGAACTGGGCCTGGACCGGCCCGCCCTCGTGCGGTGGGCGGAGTGGCTGGAACAGCTGGCGCAAGGCCAGTTCGGCCGATCGATGGTGCTGGGCGATCCGGTGCTCGACCTCGTCGCCTACCAGCTCGGACACACGCTCCACCTGTCGCTGGTGGCCTGGAGCCTGGCGGTGGCACTGGGGCTGGGGCTGGGCTTCTGGACGGCGTTGTGGCCTGGGGGCGTGTGGAGCCGACTCATCGAGCGCGTGAACACCGTGCTGCGCGCCAGCCCGTCCTTCCTGCTCGGGGTCGTGCTGTCCACGCTGTTCGCGGTCGAGCTGGGCTGGTTCCCGGTGGCCGGGCATGAAGAGGCGGCACACGTCTTTCTGCCTGCGCTGACGCTCGCACTGGCGCTGTGTCCGGGCTTCACGCAGGTCGTGCGCGATGCCGGCCGCAAGGTGCTCGGCTCGGATGCGTTCGAGTTCGCGCAGCTCAAGGGACTGCCGCTGCGCACCGCCCTGTGGCGCCATGCACTGCCCCATGTCCTGCTCGCCACCCTCGCATACGCCGCCGTGCAGCTGGTGCTGCTGATCGAGGGCATGGTGGTGGTGGAGACCCTGTTCGCCTGGCCCGGCATCGGCCATGCGCTGGTCCATGCCGTCATGGCCCGGGACGTGCCGATGATCCAGGGCACGGCGCTGACGATGGCGCTGCTGTTCGTGCTGCTGCACGGCCTGATCGACGGGCTGCTGCACCGCCTTGACCCACGGCTGTCGGACACACGATGAGCGCACGACACACCCGGTGGCGCTGGCCCGCCACACGCCTGGCCCTGGTGGCGGCCGTGGCCTTGCTGACGCCCTGGCTTGCAGCCGACCCGCACGCCCAGGACCTCCTGACCGCCCTGCACCCCCCGGACCAGCAGCACTGGCTCGGCCGGGACCACCTCGGGCGCGACCAACTGGCCCGCCTGGGCGAAGGCCTGCGCACCTCGCTGGGGCTGGCGATCGCGTCGGCGCTGCTCGCCGTCATCCTGGGCACGGCGCTGGGGGTGCTGGCCGGCGCCCGTGGGGGGGCGGTCGACCGGCTGCTGTCGGTCTGCGCGGATGCGGTGGCCTCGATACCCGGCCTGCTGTGGGTGCTGCTGATCGCGGCCATCGCGCCTGGTCAGAAATGGGCGCTCTACAGCGGTCTGGTGCTCACCGCCTGGGTCGAGTTCTTTCGGCTGATGCGCTCGCACACCCGCCTGGCCATGCGCGGCACGCCAGTGGAAGCCGCGCGGTTGCTGGGATTTGGCGGGCTGTACGTGCTGCGGTGGCATGTGCTGCACCCGATGGTCGGCGTGCTGGGACGCCTGTGGGCCTATGCGGTGGCCAGTGCCGTGCTGGCGGTCTCCGCGCTGGGTTTCGTGAGCGTGGGCCTGCAGCCACCCGTGGCCGAACTGGGCCTGATGATGACCGAAGCCTTGCCTTACTGGTACGACGCCCCCTGGCTGCTGGCGACACCGGTGGTGACCCTGGTGCTGGTGATCGGGTCGCTGCAGGCCCTGGTCGAAGAGCTGGTCGAAGCGCCCGCCTCGGGAGTCACCCCATGAACACCCGCGTCACGGACACCGTGCTCAGCGTCGAAGACCTGGGGGTCGACCTGCTGCCGACGACCGGGCTGCCTGCGGGGCGGGTCCTGCTGCAAGGCTGCAGCTTCCAGCTTCACGCCGGGCAGCGGCTGACGCTGGTCGGAGAGTCGGGCGCGGGCAAGTCGCTGCTGGCGCAGGCCATCATGGGGACGCTGCCAGCGGCGATGCGGGCACGGGGGCGGGTCCGCATCGCCGGCCACGACACCCACGGCCAGCGTGACCGCACCCAGCCCCTGTGGGGCCGGCAGATCGGCATGCTGCCCCAGGAGCCGTGGACAGCGCTCAGCCCCCTGATGCGACTGCACACCCAGGTGGCAGAGGCCGGCCGCCATGCCAGCCGCCTCCCATGGTCACAGGCCCAGGCGCGTGCTGACCAGCACCTGGCGGCGCTGGGCCTGGCCACGGCCGGTCGACAGTGGCTGCACCAGGTCTCGGGTGGCATGGCGCAGCGGGTGGGCATCGCCTGCGCCAGCCAGGGGGACACGCGCATCCTGATCGCGGACGAGCCGACCAAGGGACTGGACACGGGCGCGTGCGAACAGGTCGCCCAGCTGCTGACCAACGCCCAGCAGAACGGGCAGGCGCTGCTGACCATCACCCACGACCTGGACCTGGCCGAACGCCTCGGGGGGCAGATCGCTGTGCTGCGGGCCGGCCAGATCGTCGAGCAAGGACCGGTCGGGGACGTGCTGAACCACCCGTGCCACCCCTACACCCAGGCACTGATGGCAGCGCAGCCACGGCACTGGCCCGACCTGATGCCGCCTCGCACGACCGGCGAGACACTCATCACCGCCGAAAGAATCAGCGTCACCCGGGGGGAGCGGCTGATCTTCCGTGAAGCCGATCTGCACATCGGCCAGGGCGCCTCGGTTTCCGTCGTCGGACCGAGTGGCTGTGGCAAGACCACGCTGGGCAATGTGCTGGTGGGCATCCTGCCACCCAGCCGTGGTCGGGTATCCCACCGGGCGGACGTTGCCCGCTGGCGCTTCCAGAAGCTGTACCAGGATCCTGTGGCGTCGTTCGCCGCACAGCAGACCCTGCGCCAGGGGCTGACGGACCTGATCCGCCTGCACCGGCTGGATCCCGGCCCCGTCGAGACATGGCTGCAACGGCTGCGGCTGTCCGACGAACTGCTGGACCGCCAACCCGGCGAAGTGTCAGGGGGCGAACTGCAGCGTCTGGCGCTGCTGCGGGCCATGCTGCTGAACCCGGTGTTCGTCTTTGCCGACGAGCCGACCTCGCGGCTGGATGCCCTGACGCAGCGCGACACCCTGGCCGCGCTGTGCGACGCCATGGCCGAGAGTGGCTGCGCGCTGCTGCTGGTCACCCACGACCCGCACATCGCGCAGCACGCCACGCGGGCGCAATGGCAGATCCACTCGCAGACGCTGATCAAACCTTGAGGATGTGCGCCCGGTAGTACAGCAGCTCGTCGATCGACTCGTGGATGTCCGCCAGCGCCGTGTGCTTCTGGTGCTTCTTGAAGCCTTCGACGAGGCCCGGCTGCCAGCGGCGCGCCAGCTCCTTCAGCGTGGAGACGTCGACGTTGCGGTAATGGAAGAAGGCTTCGAGCTTCTTCATGTAGTTGGCCATGAAGCGGCGGTCCTGGCAGATGCTGTTGCCGCACATCGGCGAGGCCTTGGCGCTGACGTACTGCTTCAGGAAGGCGATCACCTGCTGCGCGGCCTCGTCCTCGGTGATGGTCGACGCCTTCACGCGGTCGACCAGGCCGCTCTTGCCGTGGGTGCCCTTGTTCCAGGCGTCCATGCCGTTGAGCACGGCGTCCGACTGGTGGATGGCGATCACGGGGCCTTCGACACGCACGGTGAGCTGCGCATCGGTGACGACGACGGCGATCTCGATGATGCGGTCGGTCGCGGGGTCGAGCCCGGTCATTTCCATGTCGATCCAGACGAGGTTCTGGTCGTTGCGGGTCAGGGTCGGGGCGGTGGCTTCAGCGGCAATCGGCTCGGTCATCAGGGGCTCCAGGAGAAGCGGCGATTTTCCCACGCGCCATCGGCGAGAATCCGCGCATGCATTCGCTCGCCGTGACGTTCGCCTTTGCCGCCGCCCTCGTGGCGATGCTCGGCACCCGCCTGTGGCTGATCAGCCGCCAGATCCGCCACGTGGCGCAGCACCGCAGCAGCGTGCCCGCCGCGTTTGCCGACGTGGTCTCGCTCGAAGCCCACCAGAAAGCCGCCGACTACACCATCGCCCGCCAGCGCTTCGAGCTGCTGACCACCGCCTGGGGCGGCGCGATGCTGCTGGGCTGGACCTTGCTGGGCGGGCTGGACGCGGTCAACGGCGTCGTGCTGGACTGGACGCTGCCGCGCTGGGGCGCCCTGGGCTACCAGGTCGCGCTGCTCGTGGCGGTGAGCGCCATCGGCAGCGTGATCGACCTGCCCTTCGACCTGTGGCGCACCTTCCGCATCGAGCAGCAGTTCGGTTTCAACCGCATGACCTGGGGGCTGTGGCTCAAGGACGCGCTGGTCGGCACCGTCATGGGTGCTGCGATCGGCATCCCGCTGATGGCGCTGGTGCTGTGGCTGATGTCGGCGGCGGGCGCGCTGTGGTGGCTGTGGGCGTTCGCGGTGCTGGCCGGGTTCACGCTGCTGATGCAGGTGCTCTACCCGACGGTCATCGCGCCGCTGTTCAACAAGTTCCAGCCGCTGGACGACGAGACGCATGGCCCGCTGAAAGGCCGCGTGCAGGCCTTGATGCAGCGCTGCGGCTTCCAGGCGCAGGGCCTGTACGTGATGGACGGCTCCAAGCGCTCCGCCCACGCCAACGCCTACTTCACCGGCTTCGGTGCCAGCAAGCGCGTGGTCTTCTTCGACACGCTGCTGTCGCGGCTGTCCGCGGAAGAGATCGAAGCCGTGCTCGCCCACGAACTCGGCCACTTCCACCACCGCCACGTGCCCAAGCGACTGGTCACGGTGATGGGCGTGTGGCTGGCGAGCCTGGCGCTGCTGGGCTGGCTGATGAACCAGCCGTCGTTCTACACGGGCCTAGGCGTGCAGCCGAACATGGTGGCGCCGAACCACGGCCTGGCGCTGCTGCTGCTGACGCTGGCGGGGCCGGTGTTCGGCTTCTTCATCACGCCGATCACCGCCGCCGTGTCGCGCCGCCACGAGTTCGAGGCCGACGCCTACGCCAGCCAGCAGGCCCGCGCCGCCGACCTGAAATCCGCGCTGCTCAAGCTCTTCGAGGACAACGCGACCACGCTGACCCCCGACCCGCTGTACGTGCGTTTCCACTATTCCCACCCACCCGCGTCCGAACGCCTCGCCGCCCTCCATGCCCACTCCTGAACTCGACATCGGCCTCGTCATCGCCGGCCACGGCCGCCACTACATCGTCGAGACACCGGAGGGCCGCGAGATCAAGTGCAGTCCCCGCGGCAAGAAAAGCCAGCTCGTCGTCGGCGACCGCGTGCGCTGGCAGCCCACCGACACGCTGGGCAACGAGGGCGTGATCGAGGCGATGGAGCCGCGCACCAACCTGCTCTACCGTCAGGACGAGTGGAAGACCAAGTCCTTCGCGGCGAACCTGGACCGGCTGCTGATCCTCGTCGCCGCGGAGCCGGTGTTCAGCGAGAGCCAGCTCGCCCGGGCGCTGATCGCCGCCGAGCAGGCGCGCATCAAGGTCAGCATCCTGCTGAACAAGATCGATCTGGTCGAGTCGGCCCAGCTCGCCCGCGAGCGGCTGGCGCCCTACGTGAAGATGGGCTATGACGTGATCGAGGTCGCCATCAAGGCCCGTCCGGACGAGACGCGGGCGCGCCTGACCGACCTGCTCGCCACCGGCTCGACGCTGGTGCTCGGCCCGTCCGGCACGGGCAAGAGCACGCTGGTGAACCTGCTGGGGCTGGACGCCGCCGCACCCGTGCGCGAGATCTCGGTCGCGCTGAACTCCGGCCGCCACACGACGACGCACACGCGCTGGTACTGGCTCGACGACGCGCACCAGGGCGCGCTGATCGATTCACCAGGCTTCCAGGAATTCGGCCTGCGCCACATCCCGGTGGAAGACCTCGCCGCGTGGATGCCGGACCTGTCGCCGTACCTGGGCCAGTGCCGGTTTGCCAACTGCAGCCATGACCACGAGCCGGGGTGTGCGGTGCTGGCGGCGCTGGCAAAGGGCGACATTGCGCCATCGCGGCATCGGATCTATCTGGAAGTGCGCGACGAGCTGGGCCGCACGCACTACTGACCCGTTGGCTCCTGCGGGTCGAGCACCACGGACGCCGCCCGCCAGACACAGTCCCGCAGCGTGCGCACGCTGGCCGAATCGAGCCGCCAGCTCTGCCAGTACAGCGCCACCGAGACGCTGTGGCCGGGGCAGAGATCGACCAGCGTCCCCTCCGCCAGCGCCGCCGCCGCCAGCGCGACCGGGTGCAGGCCCCAGCCGAGTCCGGCGATGGCCGCATCCAGAAAGCCCTGCGCCGAGGGCACCCACCACTGCGGCGGCGTGCAGTCCTCGCCGATCACCTGGGCGAGGAAACGGTGCTGCATCTGGTCCTTCTGGTTGTAGACCAGCATGGGCGCGCGCCGGAAGCCCTCGGCCAGCGACACGCCGGCAAAGTGCCGCTGCGCATAGGCCGGACTCACCGCCGCGATGTAGCGCATCGACCCGAGCGCATCGACCCGGCAGCCGCCCACCGGCTCGGCCGCAGCCGTCACGGCACCGAACACGGTGCCGTTCTTCAGCCACTCGCGGGTGTGGTCCTGGTCATCGACCTGCAGCGCCAGCGTGTCGCCGGTGCGGCTGTGAAAATCGGCCATCGCGGGTATGAACCAAGTCGCCAGACTGTCGGCGTTGACGGCCACGGGGATGCTGCGCGGCCGGGCGCCGGGCGCACCCGCCTCGACCAGTGGCTGCAGGTCGTTCTGCAGGTCGGTTTCGAGCATCTCGATCTGCAGGTAGTGCCGGTACAGCCGCGCACCTTCGGGGGTCGGGGTGACCGGCGCCGCGCGCACCAGCAGCACGCAGCCCAGCCGCTCCTCCAGCGCCTTGACCCGCTGCGACACGGCGGACGGCGTCACGTGCAGCTCCCGCGCCGCGCGCTCGAAGCTGCCCAGGCGCAGCACGGTGGACAGGGCACGCAGTGCGACAAGGTCGATCATGAAGTGAAGCTCAGCTTAATCATGGTTAGGAAGTTTAGCTGTACTACGCCAGCGCGCCGCCCTACGCTGACCCCCATGAACACCAGCACCTACTTCCTCGGCATGGCCGCCAGCGCCGGTCTGATCATGGCCATCGGCGCCCAGAACGCCTTCATCCTGCGCCAGGGCGTGCGGCGCGAGCATGTGGCGGCGGTGGTCGCCGTGTGCGCGGTGTCGGACGCGGCGCTGATCGCGCTCGGCACGGCGGGCATCGGCGCCGCGTCCGCGGTCTTTCCCCTGGCGATCCCGCTCATGACGGTCGCCGGCATCCTGTTCCTGTCGGTCTACGGCCTGCAGGCGGCGCGGCGCGCGTGGCGGCCCACGGGCGATGGTCTGCACGGGCATGGCGGTGCGGCGCTGACCTTGCGCTCGGCCCTGCTGCAGGCGGCGGCCTTCAGTTGGCTCAACCCGCATGCCTGGCTCGACACGACCGTGCTGCTGGGCTCGCTGGCCAATGCACAGGGGGATGCGGGACGCTGGGCCTTTGCCGCCGGCGCGATGACGTCGAGCCTGCTGTGGTTCACCGTGCTGGCGTGGGCCGCCGGACGCCTGGCGCCGCTGTTCCGCCGGCCGCACACGTGGCGCGTGTTCGACGCCGGCGTGGCCATGATGATGATCGCGCTGGCCGGCGGCCTGACGATGCAGACCCTGAAGGGTTGAGAACCCGGGGCGAGCGGATCAGCCCAGCCGGTTCGCCAGCGACAGCAGTGCCAGCAGCATCATCCACAGCACCATCGAACGCCACACCAGCCCGACCACCGAGCGCAGATGCGCCAGCGTCGGTGGTGCGCCCGGTGTGCTGCCCTGCCCGTCGGTCACCTCTTCGCCCGGCAGCGCCACGGCAAAGTTGCCGGCCACCCGCGCAGCCAGGGAGGGCGCCTCGGCACCGCCCAGCGACACGCCACAGGCCCCCGCCGCCGCGGACAGCAGGATGCCGTCGTTCGACTGCTTCCACAGCCCTGCGCACTGCCGCCAGCAGTCCACGGCCTCCTCGAAGTTGCCGACCACCGCAAAACCGGCGGCCGTCAGCCGCGCCGGAACATGGTCGAGCACCGAGAACGCGGCCTGCGAACGCAGCATCAGCGCGCCATTGACCGGCGCGGTTTCGGCGCGGATCTTGAAGGCCCAGTAGCGGGCGCAGAACTCCGACATGCGGTAGACCACCGCCCCCACCGGCCCCAGCCCGAGCGCCGAGCCCAGCACGAACCAGAAAAACACGCCGAACACATGCCGGTGCGCGGCCAGCAGCGCGTGTTCGATGACGTGGCGCAGCAGTTCGGTGCGGGGCAGTTCGCTGGCGTCCAGGTGGCGCCACTCCTGCAGCACGCTGCGGGCGCGGTCTTCGTCGCCCTGCTCCAGCGCGTCGCGGATGTCGGTGAAGTAGTGGCTGAACTGGCGGAAGCCGAGCGTCAGGTACAGGATCAGCAGGTTGAAGCCGAGCGCCAGGATCAGGCTCTGGTGGTGCAGCAGCGCAAACGCGCCCCAGACCACCAGCGCCGGCGTGAACACGGTCACCATCCAGACCACCCAGGCGTGGTGCTCCTTGCCCGCGTCAAAGTTGCGCGCAGTCCAGCGCGCCCAGTCGATCAGTGCTTCGTGAACGGGGTTGCCCTGCGGCAGAGGCCGCAGTTGCTCAACGATCAGGGCCAGCAGGACGGCAAGGAAACTCATGCCGTCAATGATAACGGTGTGAACAACGGCACGGCACGGGCCTTCACGCGCATCAACAATCAGGCAGCCAGAAAGCGGTAGAGGTTGCGCAGCATCGCCGCCGTGGCACCCCAGATGAAGTACTCGCGCTCGTCGCCTTCCGCCGACGGGCCGCGCCAGGGCATCGACAGGAACTTCCGGCGCTCGGTGGGCGTGTCGAAGAGGTGGATCTGGTGGTGGGCGGGTGTCATCAGGAACTCCAGCGGCACCTCGAACGCCTCGGCGACCTCGCCGCCGTCGATCTGCAGCGCGAATGGCGGGTGCACCAATGCCACCACCGGGGTCACGACGTAGGACGTGACCGTGGTGTAGGTGGGCAGCGCGCCGATCACTTCGATGGACCGGCCCTCCAGACCGATTTCCTCGCGCGCCTCGCGCAGCGCGGTCACGACCGGATCCACCTCGCCGGGATCCACCCGTCCCCCGGGGAAACTGATCTGCCCGGCGTGGTGGCGCAGGTGGTCGGTGCGGCGGGTCAGCAGCACGCGCAGCCCCTCCTCGCGCACCACCAGCGCCACCAGCACGGCCGCGGCTGCCGGCGCACGCTCCGACAGCGGGCCACCACCGTCTCCGCGGAATTCCGGCCGCCAGTCGGGCGGCGAGGCGAACCGCGCCTTGAGTCGGGCCGGTTGCAGACGCTCACCGGACAGCGCCGGCAGGTGGGAGTCCGCGCTGGCCACCGGCACGGCACGTGGATCGCGGATCAGGGTGGGCGGTCGGGACATGCCGTTCAGCATAGGCCGAAAACGACAAAGCCGCCCGAAGGCGGCCTTGTTGCCGAGGCGTCCTGCGTGCAGGATGCCTGGGTCGGCGGGTGAGCCAGCGATCAGGCCAGCTTTTCCTTGATGCGTGCCGACTTGCCGCTGCGCTGGCGCAGGTAGTACAGCTTGGCGCGGCGGACGTCACCGCGGCGCTTGACTTCGATGTTGGCGATCAGCGGGCTGTACAGCTGGAACGTGCGTTCCACGCCTTCGCCGCTGGAGATCTTGCGCACGATGAAGTTGCTGTTCAGGCCACGGTTGCGGCGGGCGATCACGACACCTTCGTAGGCCTGCACGCGCTTGCGGGTGCCTTCGACGACGTTGACGCTGACGATCACCGTGTCGCCAGGGGCGAAGACGGGGATGGTCTTGTTCAGTCGAGCGATTTCTTCTTGCTCGAGTTCTTGGATCAGGTTCATGGGAGCTCCAGGCGATCGTGCTTGCAAGGGCGGGGGCTCATGCCGAGCACCCGACTGCCTTCAGGCAGAGGATCAAAACCCAAGATTATAGCCGGATTTTCGACAGGTACAGCTCGTCGGCCCGGCTGAGCCGGCCAGCCTGGCGGGCCGCGGCGATCAGGTCGGGGCGGCGGCGTGCCGTCAGCTCCAGCTGCCGCTCGCGGCGCCAGGTGGCGATGTGCGCGTGGTGGCCCGACAGTAGCACGGGTGGCACGGCGTCGTCGCCCAGCGTCTCGGGACGGCTGTAGTGCGGGCAGTCGAGCAGACCGTCGGAAAAGCTGTCCTGCTCGTGCGAGGCTGCCGCATTCAGGACACCCGGCTGCAGGCGCGTCACGGCGTCCAGCAGCGTCAGTGCGGGCAGTTCGCCACCGGACAGCACGAAGTCGCCCAGGCTGAGTTCCTCGTCCACATGGCGGTCGATGAAGCGCTGGTCCAGCCCTTCGTAGCGGCCGCAGACCAGGATCGCCCCCGGACTGGCGGCCAGCGCCTGCACCCGCGACTGCGTCAGCGTGGCCCCGGCGGGACTGAAGAGGATGACCGGCGCGGCCTCGACCCGGTCGGCGCGGATGGCCGCGAGCGCACGCTCCAGCGGCTCGACCAGCATCACCATGCCCGGGCCGCCGCCATAGGCGCGATCGTCGACGCGGCGGTAGGTGTTGTCGGCGTGGTCGCGCAGCGGCCACAGGCGCACGTCGACCTGCCCGGTCGTGTAGGCGCGGCGCGTCACGCCGACCTTCAGGAAGGGGTCGAACAGTTCGGGAAACAGGGTGACGATGTCGAAGCGCACGGCAGGCGCAGCGGGGTCAGTAGTCCAGACCCCAGTCGGCGACGATGCGCCGCTCGGTCAGGCTGACATCGTCGATGTAGGCGGCGACGAAGGGAATCAGGCGCTCGACGGTGCGGGGCGTGCCGGCCTCGTCGACGCTCTCGGCGGTCAGGCGCATCACGCTGTGGGCGCCGGTGTCCATCATCTCGGCGACCGTGCCCAGCGCAGCGCCGTCACGGTTGACGACGTTCAGGCCGATCAGGTCGATCCAGTAGTACTCGCCGTCGTCCGTCTTCGGGAAGATCGAACGCGACACGAAGATGCGGGCGCCGCGCAGCGCTTCGGCGCCATTGCGGTCGGCCACTTCGCGCACGGAGGCGATCACGCCGTCGCTGTGCTCCTTGACCAGCGTGACGTTCAGCACCTTGGGCAGCGCAGGCGCCTCCTTGGCGCGCGGCTTGCCGGCAGGCGGCTGCAGGAACCAGTGCCGTGCCTTGAGCACGACCTGCGGATCCGCCGCGTACGGCTGGATCCGCAGCCAGCCCTTGATGCCCCAGGCATCGGCCACCCGCGCGACCTCGATGGCGTCATCGGGCCAGGCCACGGCGTCATCGGTGGTGGTCACGGTCATGGTGGGGGTGCTCGGGGCGGTCAGGGCAAGGGCAATCAGGCAGCGGCGACGACGGGCGCAGCGACCGTGGACTTGGCTTGCTTGATCAGGCGTTCGACGGTGGGCGACAGTTGTGCACCGACGCTCGTCCAGTAGTCGACGCGGTCGAACGCGACGCGCAGGGCTTCGGCCTGGCCAGACGCGACCGGGTTGTAGAAGCCGACGCGCTCGATGAAGCGGCCGTCACGGCGGTTCTGGCTGTGGGCCACGACCAGGTTGTAGAACGGGCGCTTCTTGGCGCCGCCACGGGAAAGACGAATCACGACCATGATGTTTCCTTGATCAAAGGTATAGAAGGCAAAACCAGAGACCCACGCGACCAGGAGACACTCAGGCCAGCAGATCAGACAATGCCGTGCGCAAGTCCGGCGACTTGCAAGCGACAACCACTTTCTTCCCGACCCCGTTAGATCGCGCTGCGTGGCATGCTGCCGGTCAGCCGTCATCGGAAAACCGCGGATTATAAACTTTCCCAGACCCACATGAACGCTCCCACGATCCGACCCAGTCACGAGGCCGACTTGCAGGCCATCACCGAGATCTATGCCGCGAACGTCGAACACGGCACCGGCACCTTCGAGATCGATGCGCCGGACCTTGCCGAGATGACCCGGCGCCGCGCCGATGTACTCGGCAAGGGGCTACCCTGGATCGTCGTCGAACACGATCTCGGCCAGGGCAGCGAGGTGCTCGGCTATGCCTACGCCAACCACTTCCGCGCCCGTCCCGCCTGGCGCTACGCACTGGAGGATTCGATCTATCTGTCCCCACGCGCCCACCGCCTGGGGCTGGGCCGGCTGCTGCTGGCCGAGCTGATCGCGCAGTGCACGGCGCTGGGTGCGCGGCAACTGCTCGCGGTGATCGGCGACTCGGACAACCTCGGCTCCATCGGCGTGCACCGCGCCTGCGGATTCGAGACACTCGGCGTGATGCGCTCGGTCGGATGGAAATTCGATCGCTGGCTCGATGTGGTGATGATGCAACGCGCACTGGGAGCCGGCGACCAGATCACCCCGACGACCCCCTGGCCGGGAGCCTCGGCATGAGCGCCGTGAAATCGAAGACGCTGGCCACCTGGCTTGCCGTGGTGGGCGGGGGTTTCGGGCTGCACCGGTTCTACCTGCACGGCCTGCGCGACCTGTGGGGCTGGGCACACGTGCCGCTGACGCTGCTGGGCATGGCCGGCGTGCAGCGCATGCTGGCCTTCGGCGTGGACGACACCGCCGCCCCGTGGCTGCTGCCGCTGGGCGGGGTGTCGATCGTCGCGGGCATGCTCGCGGCCATCCTGTGCGGCCTGAGCCCCGACGAGCGCTGGGACGCCCGCCACAACCCCGGCGCGCCGGCCGGCCAGGGCTCCCCGGCGGGGGGCTGGGGCGCGGTCCTCGGCGTGATCGCGGCGCTGCTGATCGGTGCGACGGTGCTGCTGTCGTCGATCACCTTCACGCTGCAGCGCTACTTCGAGGCCGAGGCCGAAGCGGCCCACCAGATCAGCCGCTGAACGCCCTCGTCCCGGCCCGGCTCAGAACAGCCGGGTCCCCGCGTAGTAAGCGAGCGCGGCCACCGAGGCCGAGGCGGGGATCGTGAAGATCCACGCCCACACGATGTTGCCCGCGACGCCCCAGCGCACGGCCGAGGCACGCTGCACCGAACCGACACCGACGATCGCGCCCGTGATGGTGTGCGTGGTCGAGACCGGCACGCCCAGCGCCGTCGCCAGGAACAGCGTGATCGCCCCGCCCGTCTCGGCGCAGAAGCCTCCCACCGGCTTGAGCTTGGTGATCTTCTGGCCCATGGTCTTGACGATGCGCCAGCCGCCGAACATCGTGCCCATGCCGATCGCGACGTAGCAGCACCAGATCACCCAGCTTGGCGGCATCTTGTCGCCGACCTGCGAATAGCCGGTGGCGATCAGCAGCATCCAGATGATGCCGATGGTCTTCTGCGCGTCGTTGCCGCCGTGACCGAGGCTGTACAGGCCGGCAGAGACCAGCTGCAGCCGACGGAACCACTTGTCGACCCGCAGCGGTGTCGTGCGGCGAAAGATCCACGCCACGAGCACCATCATCAGCGAGCCCAGCAGGAAACCCAGCAGCGGCGACACGAAGATGAACGCCACCGTCTTCCAGATGCCCGCACCGATCAGCGCCGTGATGCCCGCCTTGGCGATCACCGAGCCGACGATGCCGCCGATCAGCGCATGCGACGAGCTCGACGGGATGCCGTACAGCCACGTCACCACGTTCCACGCGATCGCCCCGACCAGCGCGCCGAACACCACATGGTGGTCCACGATGCCCGGCTCCACGATGCCCTTGCCGACGGTGGCCGCCACCTTGAGCTGGAAGATGGCGATGGCCACGACATTGAAGAACGCCGCGAACAGCACCGCATGCTGCGGCTTGAGCACGCCGGTGGAGACGACGGTGGCGATCGAGTTCGCCGCGTCGTGGAAACCGTTCATGAAATCGAACGCGATCGCCAGCACCACCAGCATGGCGATCACCCAGAAACTCACCTGCAGGCCGTCCATGTGCACGGACTCCGCGGGATCAGGAGTTTTCGAGGACGATGCCCTCGATCAGGTTCGCGACGTCCTCGCACTTGTCGGAGATCGACTCCAGCAGCTCGTAGATCGCCTTGAGCTTGATCAGCTCGCGGATGTCCTGCTCCTCGCGGAACAGCTTCGACATCGCCGAGCGCATGACGCGGTCGGCATCGGATTCGAGGCGGTCGATCTCGGCGCAGGTCTTGACGGTGGCTTCGGCCACGCTGCTCTGGCTGAGCTTGGACAGCAGCGTCACCGCATGCGCCACCCGCTCGCAGCACTTGACCGACAGCTCGCTCAGGCGCAGCACGTCCTCGGTCATGTGGCGCACATCGTAGAGCGACATCGTCTCGGAGGTGTCCTGCAGCAGGTCGAGGATGTCGTCCATCGCGTTGATCAGGCCGTGGATCTGCTCGCGGTCGATCGGCGTGATGAAGGTCTTGTGCAGCAGGCGGTTGACCTCGGCAGTAACCTTGTCGGCGGCGTGCTCGGCGTCATCGACCTCGGTGGCGTATCGCTCGCGCAGCGCCACGTCACCATAGTTCTGGACCATGGCCAGAAACGCGCGGGAACCAGTGACGATGGCTTCGCCGTGCGTGTTGAAAAGCTCGAAGAAATTGCCTTCGCGCGGCAGCAGCTTGCCGAACAGCATGGTGTGGGACTCCAGGGGGACTTCGGAACAGATGGACAGTCCTGCGCGGTGCACGGCCGTCTCGGCGGCTGTCACGCAGTTGTCATGAATCGGGACGGGGCGAGTTTAGCCGCAGGCGCCAGGAATTCACGCAGCAAAGAAACCCGATGGAACCCGGACGGGTTCAGGCCGGCGCGATGCCCTGCTCGGCCGCGAGGCGCTGCGCGCGTGCCGGCCAGTCGGACGCGTCCATGCCGGCGGGCAGCACGAGCTGCCCGGGCAGCACCGCGCACAGCTGCAGCAGCGGCAGCAGCACGAAGGCCCGCTCGGTCAGGCGGGGATGCGGCAGGGTGAGCCGCACGGTATGGCGCTGCAGGTCGCCGTGGAGCAGCAGGTCCAGGTCGAGCGTGCGCGGTGCGTTCGGATAGGGGCGCTCGCGGCCATGGGCCAGCTCGATGGCCTGCAGGGCGTCCAGCAGTGCCTCGGGCGTCAGGCGGGTACGCACACAGGCGACGGCGTTGAGATAGTCCGGCCCGCTGGCCTCGACCGGACGGCTGCGCCAGCGGCCGGAGACCGCCACCCAGGCGGTCTCCGGCAACACGGCCAGCGCGGCGCAGGCGGCATCCAGCGTCGCCGCAGCATCGCCCAGGTTGGCACCCAGGCCGATGCAGGCCAGCAGCGCCGGGGCGTCAGGACGTGGCCGTGTCATCCGGTGCGGGTGCAGAGGTGGCGGCGGAACGGTCCCCGGCCGGCTTGCGGCGGCGACGGCGCTTGCGCGCGGCGGGAGCCGGTGCGCCGGCCAGCGCCGCATCGCCCTCGGCGCCCTCAGCGCCCTCGGCCGCCTGCACACGGGCGGGCGCGGACGCACCACCAGCGGCGCGGCGGGCCTGGTCCTGCACGCGGGCCTCGGTCAGCAGGTCCTCGCGCACGGCCTCGTTCGCGGTGGAGAACTCCTCCCACCAGCGGGCCAGATCGGCGTCGACCTCCCCGGAATCGGCGCGCAGGCGCAGGAAATCGAAGCCCGCCCGGAAGCGCACCTGCTCCACCAGCGACAGCGCCGACGAAGGGGTGCGGCGTTCGAAACGCGGCTGCATCAGCCAGATCTCGCGCATGTCGGCGGCCAGCTTGCCGCGGCCGGAGATGTCGCCGATGCGGGCGTCGAACACGGCGTCCGTGGCGGCCTGCAGCGCGGCGGTGGGATGTTCGCCCTTGGCGCGCAGCTGCGCGGCCCGGCGCAGCACGTCGTGCCACAGCATGCAGGCCAGCATGAAGCTCGGCGCCACCGGCTTGCCCTCGCCGACGCGGCGGTCGGTGTCGGCCAGCGCGCGCTGGATGAACTGCTCGCGGCCATCGTGCTGGTGCGCGTCGTCGAGCACGGCGTCCAGGATCGGGAAGATGCCCTTGTGCAGGCCCTGCTTGCGCAGCTCTTCCAGGCTGGCGAGCGAGTGGCCCGTCTGCAGCAGCTTGATCATCTCGTCGAACAACCGGCTCGCCGGCACGTTGGCCAGCAGGTCGGCGCAGGCGCGGATCGGCTTGCGCGTGCCGGCCTCGATCTCGAAGCCGAGCTTGGCCGCGAAACGCACGACGCGGATGATGCGCACCGGGTCTTCGCGGTAACGCGTCACCGGGTCGCCGATCATGCGCAGCAGGCGCTTCCTGGCGTCGGCCAGGCCGTGGTGGTAGTCGACGACGATCTGGCGGCGCGGGTCGTAGTAGAGCGCGTTGACGGTGAAGTCGCGGCGCGCGGCGTCCTCGTCCTGCGGGCCCCAGACGTTGTCGCGCAGCACGCGGCCGCTGGCGTCCACGACGTGGCTCTTGCCGGCCAGTTCGGATTTCGAGGTCTTCTCGTTGCCGGCGACCTGCTCGGCGGCACTCGCGTCGAGGTAGGCGCGGAAGGTGGAGACCTCGATCACCTCGTGCTCGCGGCCGCGGCCGTGCACGACGTGGACGATGCGGAAGCGCCGGCCGATGATGAAGGCGCGGCGGAACAGCGCCTTCACCTGCTCGGGCGTCGCGCTGGTCGCCACGTCGAAGTCCTTGGGGCGGTGGCCGAGCAGCAGGTCGCGCACGGCGCCGCCGACCACATAGGCCTCGTAGCCCGCGTCCTGCAGCGTGGTGACCACCTTCACGGCGCGGTCGTCGAGCAGGGCCGGGTTGATGCCGTGTTCGGACACGGGCACCTCCACCCGCACGCCGATCACCGGCCCGACCGGCACCGCCGCCTCGGGTTCGGCGGCGAGCGTCTGCGGACCGGAGGGCGTCTTGCCGGCAGATTTGCCAAGCAGCTTGTCGATGAATTTCTTGATCATGGGAAGAGCCGCAGGATGCGCCAGCCGCGTTCGCAGGCAGTGGCTTCGAGCGCGGGACTCGGGTTGGTCGCCACCGGTTCGGTGGCCAATTCCAGCAGCGGCAGGTCGTTGGGCGAGTCGCTGTAGACGCTGATGCCGGAGAAGTCGCTCAGGCGGTGGCCCAGGCCGGCAAGCCAGTCGTGGACCCGGCCGACCTTGCCTTCGCGGAAGGTGGGCGTGCCGCGGATGGTACCCGCCCAGCGACCGTCGGGTTCGCGGTCGAGCTGGACAGCCAGGAGGTGGTCGATGTCGAACTCGGCGGCGATCGGCGCGGTGACGAATTCGTTGGTCGCGGTGACGATGGCCACGAGATCGCCACGCTGCTGGTGAAAACGCACCAGCTCACGGGCCTGCGGGTGCACGTTCGGACGCAGCACCTCGGCCATGAAGCGGGCATGCGCGGCCGCCGATTCGGCCAGCGGACGGTCGCGCCAGGCGGCGGTGGTGAAGGCGATGTAGGCCGGCAGGTCGAGCGTGCCGGCCTGGTAGTCGGCGTAGAAGGCGTCGTTGCGGGCGCGGAAGGTGTCGCCGTTGGCCCAGCCGATCGCCACCATGAACTCGCCGAAGGCGTGGTCGGAGTCGATGGGGATCAGGGTGCCGTCGAGGTCGAACAGGCAGAGGTGGCGGTCGTTCTGGGGCATCGGTTTCGGATTCAGATCGTGTGCAGGTCGGGTTCGGCCAGCATCTGGCGCAGCAGCGGCAGCGTCACCGGCCGCTTGGTCGCCAGCGCGTAGCGGTCGAGGCGGCCCAGCAGGTCCATCAGGTGGGTCAGGTCGCGCTCGCCGTGGCCGAGCAGACAGGCCAGCACCTCGTCGCTCAGGGGGATGCCCCGGCGGGTCGCATCGCGCCGCAGCAGCGCGCAGACCTGCTCGTCGGTCGGGGGCACCAGCCGGTAGACGAGGCCCCAGGCCAGCCGCGTGCGCAGGTCGTCGCGCACCGGCAGGTCCACCGGCGGCAGCCGACCGCCCGCGATGATGGGCACGCCGGCGATCGTCGCCTCGATGAACATGCGGAAGGCCTCGTGCTGGCGGTCGGCATCGTAGCGGTCACAGTCGTCGAGCAGCAGCAGGCGCGCGTCCTCGTCGTACTCCCAGGGGGTGGACGTCGTGAGGTCGAACTTCATCGTGCGCAGCCCGAAGGACTGCGCCTGGCTGACGGCCGCCTGCAGCAGGTGCGTCTTGCCGCTGCCGGGCGGGCCCCACAGGTACAGCGGCATCGACGGACTCGGCGACAGCAGGGCCATGAGCACCTGCTCCCACTGGGCGTTGCCGCCGGGCAGGAAGGTGTCGAACCGGAGCACCGGCTCCGGTCCGAAGGCGAGCGGCACCTGCCGCATCAGCGGAGATGTCCGGTCACGAGGCAATCCACGAGGCATTCGCGAGGTTCATCCCTGGTAAAGCCGACTGGCCACATAGCCTGCACGCATCCGGCGCAAGGCCACCAGCACCAGCGCACCGGCCGGCAGCGCCAGCAGCACGCCGACAAAGCCGAACAGGTGCCCGAAGGCCAGCAGCACGAAGATCACCGCCAGCGGGTGCAGTCCGATGCGCTCGCCGACGAGCCGGGGCGTGAGGAAGAAACTTTCGATCACCTGGCCCGCGCCATAGACCACCGCCACCACCCCCACGCCGTACAGACTGGCGTATTGCAACACACCCGCCAGCAAGGCCAGCGCAGCGCCGATGCCGAACCCCACGTAGGGCACGAAGATCGCGAGTCCCGTGAAGATGCCCACCGGCAGCGCGAGATCGAAACGCGCCAGCGCCAGCGCCACCGTGTAGTAGGCCGCAAGGATCAGCATCACCAGCAGCTGGCCGCGCAGGTACTGGCCCAGCACGGCGTCGCACTCCCGGGTGAATCCGAGCACGGCATCGAGGTAGCGCGGCGGCACCATGCGGCGCAGACGGCGCTGCAGGTCGTGCCAGTCGAGCAGCAGGTAGAAGGTCACCACCGGCACCAGCACCGCATTGCCGATGATGGCCAGCAGGAAGCTGCCGCCGATGCGCGCTGAACTCAGCAGCGCCGCCAGCCAGCCGTCGCCCTTGGCATCGAAGTACTTGAGCACGAAGGCCTTGATGCTCTCGATGTCGAGGCTGATCGCGATGCCGAACTGCGCCAGCCGGGGCGCCAGATGGTCGTTGAGCCGCACCGCCAGCACGGGAATCTGGTCCCGCAGCACCGGCAGTTCGCGCGAGATGATCGGCACGATCAGCAGCAGCACCCCCAGCGCCGCCGCCATCGCCCCCAGCTCCACCAGCACCACGGCCAGCGCCCGCGGCAGGCGCCGGGACAGCCGGTCGACCGCCGGCTGCAGCACATAGGCCAGCACGGCGGCGGTCAGGAAGGGCATGAGCACCGGCGCCAGCAGCCACACCAGCACGACCGAAGTCCCGGCAAGCGCCAGCCAGGCGAGCATCAGGCGTTGGGTCAGGGGCAGCTTCATGCGGGACATTGTCTCAGCATGGCGCAGTGGGGCTCAGTGCCACCGTGGCGGACCGGCATCCCGCAAGGCGGCCAGCTGCGCCGACACCCGTGCCCGGTCCGGCGTGGCCCCTGCGTGCTGCAGGTAGAGCGCCAGGTCCTCGATGGCCAGCGCGGTCTGGCCGAGTGCCGCGAGCGTCTGGCCGCGCTCGCGGCGCAGGGCCCAGTCGAGCGGCTCCAGCACGACCTGGCGGTGCTGCACCTGCAGCAGGCGCGGCAGGTCGCCGTCCTCGCGGTGCAGCCGGGCGAGGTTGCGCAGCATGCGCGACAGGATCTCGCGCCCCGACGCCGGCTGGAGGTAGTCGCTGAGCATCTCGCCCAGCCCCATGCCGGTCTCCAGCTCCAGCCGCATCTCGTGGCCAAGGTAGGGCTCCAGCCGCTCCTCCAGCTCCGCACGGGTCAGCGAGCGGCCATCGACGGGGTCGATCACCGCGTCGCCCAGCGGCAGATGCAGCTTGATGAGGAAATGGCCAGGAAAGGAGATGCCGTCCGCCTGCAGGCCAAGCTGCCCGGCGAGTTCGAGGTAGAGCACTGCCAGCGCGATCGGCAGGCCGCGCCGGCGCTGCAGCACCGCGTGGAGGTGGCTGTTGTCAGCGTCGCGCAGGTCATTGACGTTGCCGCCGAAACCGAGATCCCGGTAAAAAAACTGGTGCAGGCCCCGCACCCGCTGCAGCGCGCCGGCATCGGCCGGCAGACGCTGCCGCAGGCGCTGCGCAAGCTCGTCCAGCTCGGTCTGCAGCGCGGCGAGGTCGAGCGCCGGGTGGTCGACCAGCGCGATGGCGCCGGCCGCTTCGGTCAGCGACAGGCTGTCGTCATCGCGCACGAGGGCGGCGAAATAGTCCAGCGGGGACGGCGAGGAGCACTCCATGGCCGAAAGTGTATCGGCCAGCGCTCAACGGCGTGCAAATTGCCGCAAGTTGACCCCGGCCAGCAGCAGCACGCCGAAATACACCAGCCCCGCCAGTGCCAGCACCCCGGCCAGCACGCCCACACGCAGCCCCGAGTGCGCCTGCAGACCGATCCAGTCGATCGACCGGGCTGCCCACGCCAGCCCGCCCCCCATCACCGCACAGCCCGCCCCCACGCGCAGCCCGAACGCCAGCCAGCCAGGCGACGGCTGGTAGCTGCCCCGCTTGCGCAGGCCGATCAGCAGCCAGGTCGCGTTGACCAGCGCCGCCAGCCCGATCGACAGCGCCAGCCCGGCGTGCCCCAGCAGCGGCACGAAGATGGCGTTCATCACCTGCGTCAGCGCGAGCACGGTGATGGCGATGCGCACGGGAGTGCGGATGTCCTGCCGGGCGTAGAAGCCCGGCGCCAGCACCTTGATCGCCACCAGGCCCATCAGCCCGGCCCCGTAGCCCATCAGCGCCAGCACCGTCTGCTGCACATCGGCTGCGGTGAAGCGGCCATAGTGGTAGAGCACCGCCACCAGCGGCTGCGGAAACACCAGCAGCGCCACCGCGCATGGCAGCGCCAGCAGCACCACCAGGCGCAGCCCCCAGTCCAGCAGCGCCGAGTAGCGCTCCATGTCGCCCTGTGCCTGCGCAGCCGACAGCTGCGGCAGCAGCACCACGCCCATCGCGACGCCCAGCAAGGCGGTCGGGAACTCCATCAGCCGGTCGGCATAGGTCAGCCAGGACACCGAGCCGGCGGCGAGGTGCGAGGCGATCTGCGTGTTCACCAGCAGCGACAGCTGCGCCACCGACACGCCGAGCAGCGCCGGCGCCATCTGCTTCAGGATGCGGTGCACGCCCTCGTGCGCCCAGGCCTGGCGAAAGGCCGCGACGGTGAATCCGAGGTGCGGCATCACGCCGACCGCGCGCAGCGCCGGCAGCTGCACGCCGAGCTGCAGCAGCCCGCCGATCATCACCCCCACCGCCAGCGCGTACACCGGCGCAATGCCCCAGCGCGGGAACTGCGGCGCCAGCAGCCACGCCGCGCCGATCACGCTCAGGTTGAGCAGCACCGGCGTGATGGCCGGCACCGCGAAGCGCTTCCACGAATTCAGGATGCCGGCCGACAGCGCCACCAGCGACATGCAGCCGATGTAGGGGAACATCAGCCGCGTCATCACGACGGCCGAGTCCTGCGCCTCGGCCGGCAGACCGGAGGCCATCACCCACACCAGCACCGGCGAGCCGAGCACCCCGACCGCGCACACGACCACCAGCGCCCACATCAGCACGGTGGCCACGGCATCGATCAGCGTCTGCGTGGCCGCATCCCCGTGGGTCGTGCGGGAGGCCGCCAGGATCGGCACGAAGGCCTGCGAGAAGGCCCCTTCGGCAAACAGGCGGCGCAGCAGGTTCGGGATGCGGAAGGCGACCTGGAACGCATCGGTGGCACTGCTCGCCCCGAAGGCCGCCGCGATGAGCTGCTCGCGCACGAGTCCGGTGACCCGGGACGCCAGCGTGAGCGCGGACACGACAGAGGCAGAACGAAGCAGACTCATGGGTGGGGGTTCTCGGTCGCAAAGCCTGCGATTATCCATGCTATAGTGCTAGGCTTTCCTCCACCCGGAACACGAGACACATTTATGGCCACCGCTTCCAAAGCCAAGAAGAAGACCGTCCGCATCGCCTCCGGCCGCAAGCGCGTCCGCCAGGACGTCAAGCTGAATGCCGCCAACACCTCGCTGCGTTCGAAGTTCCGCACCGCTGTCAAGGGCGTGCTGAAGGCCGTCGCCACGGGCGACAAGGCCAAGGCCGGTGACACGTTCAAGTCCGCCCAGGCCGTGATCGATTCGATCGCCGACAAGGGCATCTTCCACAAGAACAAGGCCGCCCGCATCAAGAGCCGCCTGTCTGCCAAGGTCAAGGCCCTGGCGGTTGCCGCTGCCTAAAGACTGATCCGGGTGGATCCACTGCAAAGGCCCGCTCTGCGGGCCTTTTGCATTGCCTGCCTCGGAACCGGCCGGCCCGCTCAGGCGCCGTGCTTGTCCGCCTCGCTGGTGAACGCGTCGGCGTAGAACTCTTCCGCCGGCAGGGCGCACTGCGCCACCAGATCACGCTGCGCAGCCGCCACCATGACCGGCGCACCGCAGGCGTAGACCTGGTGTCCGGACAGATCCGGCAGATCCGCCATCACCGCGCGGTGCACGAAGCCCGTGCGCCCCTGCCATGCCACGCCAGGCTCCGAGAGCACCGGCACATAGCGCAGCCAGGGCAGCATGCGCGCCATCTCCAGCGCCCAGTCGTGCAGATAGAGATCGGCCTCGCTGCGGCAACCCCAGTACAGCACCGCCTCGCGGTCCATGCCATGCGCCTGCATGTGCTCGATCAGCGCCTTGATCGGCGCAAAACCGGTGCCGGAGGCCAGCAGCACGACCGGCTTCGCACTGTCCTCGCGCAGGAAGAAGCTGCCGAACGGCCCCTCCACACGCAGGATCTCGCGCTCCTTCATCGCCCCGAACACATGGTCGGTGAAGCGCCCGCCGGGCATGTGGCGGATGTGGAGCTCCATCTGCCCCTGCGCGGTCTCCGGTGCGCTCGCCATCGAGTAGCTGCGCCGGGCGCCATCCCGCAGGATGAACTCGATGTACTGGCCTGCGTGGTACTGGAACACCTGGTTGCCCGGCAACTGCAGCGTCAGCACGGCCACGTCCGGTGCGCGGCGCTCGATCGTGGTGACCCGCACCGGCATCTTCAGCACCGGGAACTGCCCCACCGACGTCACCTGCCGGGACTCGATCACGCAGTCCGTCTGCGGCGTGGCGCAGCAGGTGAGGACCAGGCCGGACGCCTCCTCGGCCGCGCTGAGCGCCTTGAGCTGGTGCGCGCCGTGGATGACGCGCCCTTCGAGCAGCCGGCTCTTGCAGGATCCGCAGGCGCCATCCTTGCAACCGTAGGGCAGACCGATCCCCTGGCGGATCGCCGCCGGCAGCATCGCCTCGTCGCGCGCCACCTCGAAGCTGCGGCCTGCAGGCTGCACTGTCACCGTGAAAGTCATTGCTCGTATCCTCTGGGCCGTCCCGGCGATGTCCGCGGCCATGTCGCCGCGGGCGAGATTGTGCCGTACCGATCCGAAAGAACCCGAACCATGCCCCACCCCACCCGCCTGTGCGCCGCCCGCTCCGCAGCCCCGAGACCCTTGCGCCGCATGCGACAGCCGCGCCTGCTGATCGTCGGCTGCGGCGACGTCGGCCAGCGCGTCGCCAAGGCCCTCGGCCGAGGCTGGAGCGTGCGCGCACTCACCTCGCAGCCAGAGCGCGCCGCCATCCTGCGCGCGCAGGGCATCACGCCGCTGATCGGCAACCTGGACACGCCCGCCTCGCTGCACCGCCTGGGCGCCCTCGCCCCGCGCGTGCTGCATCTGGCGCCTCCACCCGGCAGCGGCGAGGCCGACCCCCGCACCCGGCATCTCCTGCAGGCGCTCGGCCAGCACGGCGTCTGCCGGCGCCTCGTCTACGGCAGCACCACCGGCGTCTATGGCGACACCGGCGGCGCCCGCTTCGACGAGACCCGCACCGTCGCCCCGGTCAACGCCCGCGCCCGGCGCCGGGTCGCCGCCGAATCGTCCATCCGCCGCTGGGCGGTCGACCAAGGCGTGCAGGCCTCGATCCTGCGCATCCCCGGCATCTACGCCGGGGACCGGCCGGGCGGCCACCCGCGCGAGCGGCTGGCACGCGGCACGCCGGTGCTGTGCGCCGAAGACGACGTCTACACCAACCACATCCACGCCGATGATCTGGCCCGCCTGTGCATCGCGGCGCTGCTGCGGGGACGGCCGCAGCGCATCTGGCACGCCTGCGACGACACCGAACTGAAGATGGGGGACTATTTCGATCTGGCGGCCCGGCTGTGCGGACTGCCCCCGCCACGGCGGATCTCGCGCGAGGAAGCACGGGCACAACTCAGCCCGATGCTGCTGAGCTTCATGAGCGAGTCGCGCCGGCTGGACAACCGACGCATGAAGCGGGAATTGCGGGTCGCCTTGCGCTACCCGGACGTCACCACCGGCCTGCTGGCCTGAGGCCGCAGCCGATCAGCGGCGGCGGCGCTTGGGTGGAAACGGCGGCAGGCCGCGCCAGAAGCGCAGCATCAACCAGCCACCCAGCATGCCGCCAAGGTGCGCGAAGTGGGCCACGCCACCGCCGCCCGCCAGGCCGAACAGCAACTCCATCCCGCCGAACACCAGCACGAAGACCTTGGCCTTCATCGGGATGGGCGGGAACAGCGGCATGATCGTGCGGTCAGGGAACATCATCCCGAAGGCCATCAGCAGCCCGTAGAGCGCCCCGGACGCACCGAGCGTCGGACCACCGCCCGTGGCACCCAGGCTCACCACCACCAGCTGGATCACCCCGCCCGCCAGCGCACTGGCGCCCAGGAACTGCAGGTAACGGTGGCGACCCCAGACCGACTCCAGTTCGGCGCCGAACATCCACAGGCCGAGCATGTTGAAGAACAGGTGCCCCATGCTGCCGTGCAGGAAGGCATAGGTGATCAGCTGCCAGGGCATGAACGGCTCGCTGCCCAGCGGCCACAGCGCAAACAGCACTTCGACCCAGTACCCCGCAAGCATCTGCAGGCAGTACACCACCGTGCAGATCAGCATCAGGGCTTTGGTGACAGGGGGGAGCTGGGGCATGGAAAGACTCTCTGAAGAGGGAGAGCGTTGAGCCTGATCACTGGTGCCGGAGGCCGGACTCGAACCGGCACGCCTGTTGAGGGCGGCGGATTTTGAATCCGCTGCGTCTACCGATTTCGCCACTCCGGCAGGTGGGTGTCGCGCTGCGTGGTGCGCGAAGCCGCGATTATGGCATGCCGAACCGGCCCCCTTGCCCTGCACAGCGCGCGGCTCGTCTTGCTGCCAAAATGTGCCGCATCGGTGCTGCGCCACCTCCGGAGACAGATTCCATGCCCGCCTACCAGACCATCGAAGACGTGATCGGCCGCACCCCGCTCGTGCGCCTGCAGCGCCTGCCCGGCGCAGACGCCGCCGAACGCGGCAACGTCCTCCTGGCCAAGCTCGAAGGCAACAACCCGGCCGGCTCGGTGAAAGACCGCCCCGCCATCAGCATGATCCGCCGCGCCGAGGAGCGCGGCGAGATCCGGCCCGGCGACACGCTGATCGAAGCCACCTCGGGCAACACCGGCATCGCGCTGGCCATGGCCGCTGCGGTGCGCGGCTACCGCATGGTGCTGATCATGCCGGAGGACCTGTCCATCGAACGCGCCCAGACCATGAAGGCCTTCGGCGCCGAACTCGTGCTCACGCCCAAGGCCGGCGGCATGGAGTACGCCCGCGACCTGGCCGAACAGATGCAGCGCGACGGCAAGGGCCGCGTGCTCGACCAGTTCTCCAACCTGGACAACCCACGCGTCCACTACGAGACCACCGGCCCCGAACTCTGGACCGACACCGGCGGGCAGATCACCCACTTCGTCAGCGCCATGGGCACCACCGGCACCATCACCGGCACCTCGCGCTACCTCAAGGAGATGAACCCGGCGGTGCGCATCATCGGTGCACAGCCGTCCGAGGGCTCGCGCATTCCCGGCATCCGCAAGTGGCCCGAGGCCTATCTGCCGAAGATCTACGAGCCGCGCCACGTGGACGAACTGGTGCTCGTCAGCCAGGCCGATGCCGAGGACATGGCACGCCGCATGGCCCGCGAAGAAGGCCTGTTCGCCGGCATCTCCGCCGCGGGCGCCTGCTGGGCAGCGCTGCAACTCTCGCTGCAGGTACGCGACGCGACCATTGTCTTCATCGTCTGCGACCGGGGCGACCGCTACCTGTCAACCGGCGTCTTCCCCGCGTGATCGCCATTGGTGCACCCACCACATAGGTGCACACCGATGTGGTGCATGCACGCCAGTCGATCCGCAACGACCTGTTGCAGGACGTGATCCAGCGTGACAATTCGCACCACCTGCATCGTGATTTTTTCACTTCAGGTTGCGACAAGTCACTGATTTGTCTGGCACTGCCCTTGCGTCTTGACGAGACTCAAAAATCGCGGGGCGCGTGCCAATGAACGAACTGATCAACCTCGTCTGGGTGGGCATCTGCACCGCCCTCGTGTTTTTCATGCAGGCTGGCTTCGCGCTGGTCGAGGGCGGCCTCTCGCGCGCCAAGAACTCGATCAACGTGATCATGAAGATCTACCTGGGCACCTGCTTCATCGGGGTGAGCTTCTGGGCGGTCGGCTACGGTCTGGCCTTCGGTCCCTCCGTCGAGGGACTGATCGGCGGCGGCAGCTTCGCGCCGCAGAAACTCGGCGCAACCGACGCGGTCGGCCTCCTCTACCAGATGATGTTCGCGACGACTGCGGTGACCATCGTCTCCGGCGCCGTGGCCGAGCGCATGCGCTACAGCGCCTACCTGGCCTTCGCCGCACTGATGGCCCTGGTGATCTACCCGGTCTATGCCCACTGGGCCTGGAATCCGGGCGGCTGGCTCAAGCAGATGGGCTTCATCGACCTCGCGGGCGACGGCGCCGTGCACTCGGTGGGCGCCTGGTGCGCACTGGCCGGCCTGCTGGCCCTCGGCCCGCGCCTGGGTCGTTTCGGCAAGAACGGTGAAGTGCGCGACATCCCCGGCCACAACCTGCCGATGGTGGCGCTGGGTGGCTTCATCCTGTGGCTGGGCTGGTTCGGCTTCAACGGCGGCTCGATCTCCGGCATCGAGAGCGGCCAGCTGGGCACCGTGCTGCTCAACACCTACCTCGGTGGCTGCGCCGGTGGCATCGGCGCACTGGCCTTCATGCGGCTCACCGGCCGTCCGGTGCTGATGAGCGCCTCGGTCAACGGCAGCCTGGCCGGACTGGTCTCGCTGACGGCGGGTGCGGCCACGTTGAACCCGGTCACGGCCATCGTCACCGGCCTGATCGCCGGCGCACTGACCACCTGGGGTGCAGAAGCCCTGCGCCAACGCCGCATCGATGACACCGTGGACGCCATCGCGGTGCACGGCCTGGGTGGCACCTGGGGCCTGCTCGCCGCCGGCCTGTTCTTCGAGGGGGACCTGTTCAGCGGCAGCCGCGTGATGGTGCAGGTGCTCGGCGCCGTGGCGGCCTTCGCCTGGGCCTTCCCGATGGCCTATGTCTGCTTCAAGCTGGTCGACAAGCTGATCGGCCTGCGTGCGCCCACCCTGAACGAGCAGCGTGGACTCGACTACACCGAGCACCACGAGATCGGCTACCCCGAGTTCCAGAACTCGCCGGGCCAGATGCACAAGGAAGCCTGACCGCATGGCCACCCAAGCCCTGTCCCAGCGGCGCCGTGCCGCCTACGCCGTGCTGTCGCCGCTGCTGGAGGAAGACGCCCTGCTCGACGCGCTGCGCCTGCAGCACCAGTCGATGCGCGGCGACGCGGTGTCGGACATCATCGGCTACATCGACCAGGTGGCCGCGCGCCACCACATCGACGCGGCCAGCCGCAAGAAGCTCTACGAGGCCTACTACAAGGCCCTGAAACAGCCCGAGAGCGAGCTGCCGATGGACCCATGGCCGCTGATGCAGATCGGCACCACGGCGGCTCCGGCGCCGGTCCCTGTCGCGCCACCGGCGGTCTCGGCGGCGGCACTGGAGCCGGTGGCGGCGGCCATGCAGGCCGCGGCACCAGCACCGGTCGCCAGCGCACCGGCCTCACCGGACCGGGCAGTCTGCGCCGAACTGCTGCGCACCGCGCTGGCCGAGGTACAGCGCTTCCACGCAGGCGCGCTGTCGGATCTGCGCAGCGGCGCACTCGAACAGATCGACCAGGGCCGGCTGTCGCAGCCCGTGCGCAAGCAGGTGCGCGATGCCTGGGCGCAGCCGCTGCAGGCCACCTGGGTGATCGAAGGAACGCCGCAGGAGTTGTCGCAGGTGGTGCACCAGTTCTACGTGGCCATGTGCGAAGCGCTGGGGCCGGTGGACGCGGACCAGGTGCTGACCCGCGCCGTCCGGGCCGCAGACCAGATGCCGCAGGCCCGCCAGTTCTCGCCCAGAAAACTGATCTGACGGTCGGTGGGCGTCAGCCCATGCGTGCGAGGATCTCGGCGGCCTCCGCCGCGTGACGACCCGAACCCTCGCGCACCACCGCCTGCAGCAGCGCGCGGGCATCGTCCGGGCGGCCCACTTCGAGGCTGGCGCGGGCGATCTCCAGCTTCAGTGCCGCCTGCTCGGTGAGCCGGGACACATCCACCTCGTCACCCATGGCCGTGTCGCTGCGCACCAGCTGGGTGGCCACCTGCGAGGTTTCCACCGAACGGGCCATCTCGGCCGCGGCGTTCGAGATGTCGAACACGCGCGGACCACCGGTGCGGGTGGCACTCAGCGAATTGGCAAACTCCGGCGGTGCCGCGTCAGGCTGGAAGCCTGCACGCCGGCGACGCCACAGGATCACGCCCCCCGCCAGACCACCCAGCACCAGCAACCAGGGCAGGATCCGCGGCACGGAGGAACTGCCGCCGGTCGCCACGGCACTGGCCGCCTCCGAGGCACTGTCGGCGGGGGCCGAGGCCACCGGCTCGACGGCAGGGACGGGCGCGGACGCCGGGGCAGGCTCGGGCGCCGGCGGAGGTGCGGGTGCGGGCTCCGGCGGCTTGGCAACGACCGGCGGCGCTGCCACAGAAGCCGGCGCGTCGACCTTGGGGGGCGGTGCCGGCACGGGAGCGGACGCCGGCGGGGCCACCGGCGTCGTGGACGGGACCCGCGCCAGCGCAGGCAGCGACGCCAGCACCTGGCCACCGCGCATCGCCTTCAGATGCTCCGCCACCAGCGTGGTCGCGCCGGCCCGGTCTTCGGCCAGCACCTCGTCACGACCGGGCAGCACCAGCGGCACGCCCCGGCGCAGGCGGTGGATGTTGCCCTTGACGAAGGCCTCCGGATTGCGGCGCAGCACGGCCACCATGACCTGCTGCCGGGTCGCTCCCAGAACCGGTGCCAGCTGCCCGGCGATGTCCCAGAGATTGTCCTGCTCCACCGTCGTGCGCGAGCTGGACGCGGCAGGCGTGCCGGCGCCCGCAGGCGCGGCCGCTGTCTGGGCCAGGACCGGTCCGACCGTCAGGGCCAGCGCAAGGGAGAGAAGATGACGCTTCAGGGGGGGTGGCAACATGTCCGTTTTCACACCATCAAGGTGTCCATCAGGTCGATCATGAATTCGGTGTCTTCCTGATCCTGCCTGTCCCAGCCACTCAGACCCAGCGCCTGCAGCGTGGCCCGGCCATCCGAGCCCGGCTCGGCCATGCCCAGCACCAGCGTCTGCAGCGACTCGCGCAGGTCGGCGCAGCGCGGCCCCACCAGCAGCACGTGGTGCACCAGACTGATCTGGCTGGTCATCACCGGGCGCAGTTGCCGGCGGATCGGGGCGCTCAGATCATCGAACGCCTCCTTGAGGAAGAAACCGCAATCGGCCTCCTGATTAGCAATGATCTTCAGCAAGGCCCTAGCCGACGATCAGGCGTAGCGTAGAAGGCAGACAAAGCGCAGGAGCGAGCACATGCCGATGAACCGAATCCAGTTCCAGCAAGGGATGTCGCTGCCGGAGTTCATGAGCAGCTTCGGCACGGAAGAGCAATGCGCCGAGGCGGTCAAGCAGGCACGCTGGCCCCAGGGCTTCGAGTGCCCGCGCTGCGGCACTGCGGCGCACTACGTGGTGGGCCAGGGCGCACGCAAGCTGTATCAATGCAACGGCTGCCGCCACCAGACTTCGCTGACCGCGGGCAGCCTGTTCGCGAGCACCAAGCTGCCGCTGAGAACGTGGTTCCTGGCGATCTACCTGCTCAGCCAGGCCAAGACGGGGCTGTCGGCGCTGGCGCTCAAGCGGCAGGTGGGCGTGAGCTACCCGACGGCGTGGCTGATGCACCAGAAGATCATGCACGCGATGGCCGAGCGGGAGAGCCAGCACCGGCTCGACGGCACGGTGCAGCTCGACGATGCCTACCTCGGCGGGGAGCGCAGCGGCGGCAAGGCGGGTCGGGGTTCGGAGAACAAGGTGCCGTTCGTGGCGGCGGTCTCGGTCAATGACCAGGGGCATCCGCAGTACGTCAAGCTCGCGCCGGTGAGCGGCTTCACGCTGGAGGCGGTGGGCCAGTGGGCGCAGGCGGCGCTGATGCCGGGAGCGCGGGTGGTCAGCGACGGGCTGGGGTGCTTCGCCGCGGTCACCAGCGCGGGCTGTCTGCACACGCCGATCGTGGTGGGGCAGCGCAAGCCGCGCGAGCTGCCCGAGTTCACCTGGGTCAACACGGTGCTGGGCAACCTGAAGACGACGTTGTCGGGTGCGTTCCATGCGTTCAAGTACCCCAAGTACGCCAGCAGCTACCTGGCAGCGTTCGCCTACCGCTTCAACCGTCGGTTCGACCTGCGCGAGTTGGTGGCTCGGCTCATCATCGATGTCTCGCGGTGCAAGCCTCGGGCTCAGCGGGTCGTTCGGGGGAATGCTGAGGATCGTTGCTAATCAGGATCGGCCTTGCCCTGAAGCAAGGTTCGGGCGAGCACGACGTAGGTGGAGACCTGCTGCGTCTGCGTGTTGTCGCGGGTCAGATCGGCCGACTCCAGCAGGATCATGCCGATCAGGTTGACGTCCGGGTCGCGGGTCACGGCCAGGCGCAGGCCCGGCTGCAGGTCCTCGACCGACTGTGCGGGCGAGTCCACCGGCACAGCGATCACCACCTCGTCGGCCTTGCCCTGCGGCGCGGCAATGGCCACGAACCCCTTCTCGCGCACCAGCATGGCCGCGTCGTAGGGGTTGGCGTAGATCAGGTCGACCTTGTCGGCGGCAATCGCCTGGCGCTGGGCCGAGAAGTCCTCGTACAGCTCCAGGTGGATGCGCACGCCGAGCTTGCGCTGCAGCCAGGTGTTGAACACATACCAGCCGGCGATGTGCTCGGGCGAGAAGTCGGGGCTGACGGTCAGTTCCAGGGTCACTTCAGCTCCTCGGCACGCATCCGTGCATACAGCGCGGTGTATTCGTTGACCTTGGCGCGCGACGGCTTGCGGCGCACCGAGGTGTAGCCCACGACGCGGCCGTCACGCACATTGGGAATCGCGGTGGCGAAGACCCAGTAGTGGGCGCCATCCTTGCGCAGGTTCTTCACGTAGCCCTGCCACTTGCTGCCGCGCCCGACCGTGTCCCACAGGTCCCGGAACGCCGCTGCCGGCATGTCCGGATGGCGCAGGATGCAGTGGTTCTCGCCGATCAGCTCGTCCCGCTCGTAACCCGACATGTCCACGAAGGCCTGGTTGGCGTGCGTGATGATGCCGGTGGGATCGGTGCGCGAGACGATCAGCTTGCCGTCCGGATACGGCACTTCCTCGTCGACCACCAGCACGCGCCGGGTCCGTCCGTCGAAGTAGCCGAGCATCAGTTCGCGCGGCGTCGCCGTCGGCACCAGGTCAGCCTCTCTCATATCGGTCATCATCGATTTCCCTCGATCTCGACAGACCGATCAGATGACCTTGCTGATGGCATCGGCAGCGCGCTTGACGTCAAGAAAGATCAGGCCCAGACGCGAATTCGGCTTGCACAGTGCCGTCAGCACCGAGTCGCGGCCGGCGTAGGTCATCAGCACATAACCCTTGGCCCCCTTGACCAGCACCTGCTCCAGCTCGCCCCGGGCCAGTTCGCGCGACGTGCGGTCACCCAGCGACAGCATGGCGGCGCTCATCGCACCGACGCGGTCCTCGTCCATGCCGGCGGGCAGCATGGAGGCCATCATCAGGCCGTCGGTGGACAGCACGGCCGAGGCTTCGATGTCGGCGGTGGATCCGTTGAGTTCGCTCAGGATCGAGTTCAGCAGGTCTTCACGCATGGGGCAGTTCCTTCGAGAGAAAAATGGAGATCGGGGAGTGAGGGAGGAGGGTCGGGAGTCTGGTGCCGCAGCACCGGGCCTCAGAAGGCCGTGTTGCCGTAGCGCACACCCAGGGTCCACACCAGCGTGGTGAAGGCTTCCTGGTTGAAACGCGGCATGCCGTTGACGATCAGGATGAAGTAGTCGTCGCCGAAGTACAGCGGCCAGAAGCCGACTTCACAGTAGCCGGCGGCATTCACCATGCCCCAGCCGTCGCTGCGCAGGCGCATGTTGCCGTGCAGCAGCCGGGAATGGCGCTCATGGACGCTGGCCAGGTCACCGCCCAGCGCGGCGAGCTCTTCGGCCGTCTCGTGCGCGAAGCCAGCAGTGCCCAGGTAGAGACCGCGCTTGTCGGCCAGGATCGCCTTGCCCTCGTCGGAGAGCTGGGCCAGCAGCGGCGGCAGCATCGCCTCGATCGAGTCCGGCGGCACCTCCACGTGCATCGGCAGTCCCTGCACGAAACCGGAAGACTGCAGCCGGTAGATGAACTCCAGCGCGTCCTGCTGGCTCATCGACATCCAGTCCTGCACCAGATCGGCGGTCAGCCGCGGCGTCTCGGATTCGCGCAGCAGACGCTGCAGGAACAGCCGCGCCGGATCACGGGTGGGCCGGCTGGCGGCGTAGTAGGCACCCGCCGGCGTCGGGTGGAGGTAGAACTCGCCAGTGAGCGTGTAGTGGTCCATGGAGGGCGCGGTGGTTCCCGGGTCAGAGGGTCGGATCGATCTGGAGCAGCAGCGCCTCGATCAGCGTCGAGACATCGGTGCGCTGACGGGCATCCACCTCGAAGATGGGCGCGGACACGTCCAGTTCGGCCAGCTGGCGCACGTACTCGTCGATGGTGGGCGTCCGGCGGGCGTCCATCTGCGTCACGCCGATCACGAGCCGGGTGCCGTCGATGAATTCCTTGAACGCCTTGATGTAGAAGCGCATGTCCTCGAACGGGGTCGGGCGCGTGTTGTCCAGCAGCAGCACCAGGCCGATGCCGCCCTTGGTCAGGATGTCCCACATGAAGTCGAAGCGCTCCTGGCCGGGCGTGCCGTACAGGTGGACCTTCTCCTTCGGTCCCAGGCGGATCATTCCGTAGTCCATCGCCACGGTGGTGGCGGACTTGCGCTTCTGGGTCATGTCCGACGCGTGTTCGTCGGTACGGATCGGCTCGATGTCGCTGATCGAGGCGATGGCGGTGGTCTTGCCTGCACCGACGGGTCCGGTGAAGATGATTTTGTGATCGGTTTGGGCCATGTTGCTTATTTGTTCAGCCAGCCGAACAAGCGGGTCAGCAGACCGCGGTTGTTCTTGGTCTTGCGCTGTGCCCTGCGGACCTGCGCGCCATCCTCGGTGATCAGATCCAGCGCCAGCGCCGCGTTGTAGAACGCGATCACATGCCGCTGGGCGATCTTGAGCGTCTGGGCCGTCTCCAGCAGCCCGGCGCCCTTGGTGGTCCAGAGTGCCGCGATGCGCAGCGCGTGCGGCGTGCGGTGCAGCCGGGTCAGGTTGGGCCACTGCTTCAGGTAGACCGGGGCGACCGGATCCACCCCGACAGGCAAGCGACCCGCCGACGTTTCCAGCGCGGTCTGCCACAGCACGTGGTCCAGTCGCTGCACGAGGGCCTTCTGTTCCAGCGTGCCCTGCAGGTCGGCGAACTCCTGGCGGCTGAACGCGCGGGTCTTCGGTCGCTTGTCGAGGGGCTGGTTCACCAGGCCGGCCAGTTGCTCGGCCGTGAACTCGCAGTAGATCAGGTTGGTCGTGCCGTCGACCGTGATGCGACCGGCCGGGCTGTCCAGGTGGGTCGGCACCTGCCACTTGCAGCTGACGAGGTAGGCATCCTTGAGGACACCCACCAGGTGCTGGGCCGGGTCGTAGCGCAGGCTGGCATCGGCCAGTTGCGCGGACTCGGCCACATCGGCCCGCGTACCGCAGTAGCGGGCCTCGTCGATCAGCTCTTCGGGCCGGGGACGGCGGTGGCCGTGGGCGTCATGGACCGGTGCGGCGACGGCCGGCGGGGCCTCCGGGACGGGTGCTGGCACGGGGGCGGCTGGCGCAGGGACCGGCGCTGGTGCCACCGCCACCTTGGGCGCCGGCGCCGGCTTGGGCACGGCCACCGGGGCCGTCTTGACCACCGGTTTCACCGCTGGCGCCGCCACAGATGGCACAGGGGCGGGTGCTGGCGCGGGCACCGGAGCCGGCACAGGTGCGGCGACCACCGCCACCGGTGCGGGCGCTGAAACCGGCATCGGGGGGGCCACTGGCGCAGGGGCCGGCGCAGGGGCCGGCGCAGGCGCCGTCTTGCCGAAGAAGCGGCGAATCAGCCCCCCCAGTCCGCCACTGGCGGGCGGTACCGGTGGCGGCGCGGACACCGGACGCGCCGCCACTGGCCGGGCCACCGAGGGCGCGACCGGACGGGAGTCCAGTGCAGGAGCGGGTGCCGGGCTCTCGGTCCACATCGACGGTTCCGCGACGACCGAGGCCGGCACAGGCGGAGTGGCCGTGGCAGCGACCGGAGCCGCCGCCACAGGCGCAGGTGCGGGCGCCGGCTCGACAGCGGCTGGCGCACTGTTCCAGCGCCGCGTGCGCAACTCCGCCGCCGCGGCCAGCAAGGCCGCTGGTGTCACGGGTTTCTGGACCCAGATCGCGGAGGCAACGTCCTGGGACTGGGTCGACAGGGCGATGCCCGGGCCGCCGCGGCGGGCATGCCACGCGTCCCAGTGCTGGCGCGATTCGAGCGTGTCGAAGTCGAAGATGGCCACTTCGGCCGCTTCCTCGCCCGAGGGCGCGAAGCTGCTGCGACCAGTGCTCGAAAAGAAGAAATCCAGCACCGCCTGGGTGCGTGGGGGCAGAGACAGAAGGACTACCTTCAATCGGGTTTGCAGCTTGGTGGCTTCCACTGACTACAGGCTCAAGGTCATAGATCGATCGGCTGGGTTGTCTGCTCGAAACGCCGCAAGACGTCTCAGGACCACCCCGAAGGCAGCGCGCCGTGGCGGGCCACGAGCTTGTCGGCCATCTCGGCCTTGCCTGCGTCGTCCCGACTGTGCTGGTAGATGGCCAGCAACTCGCGGTTGACCTCCTCGTGGTCGGGTTCGTCCAGCAGCGCAGCCTCAAGCATGCCACGCGCGCCAGCCAGATCTCCATATTCAAGTAACGACATGGCCTGCTGGAAAGGCGTCTCCTGCGCAACCTCCCGGCGTTGCAATCCCACCATGTTCAGCGACCCCAGAACAGCCGTGTCCAGCACCGACCAGCGCTGTGTCGGCAGTTGTGCGCCGCGTGGCAGTTCGGTATCGAGGTGGGTGCGCAGGAAATGTGCGTCGTCCGGATCGAGCCAGGGCATGGCCTGCTCCAGCAACTGTCGGCGCAGTGCCCGCCCGCGGTCGCCCAGCGCCAGGAACAGGTCGACCAGGGCACCGAAGGCGCGGTCGGTCAGCGGCGGCCGACTGGCCAGCAGCACCCGGCGCGCATGGGCCTCGATGTCGAGCGGATCCCGTGCGATCTGCATCGAGAAATGGCGCCAGGCATCCTGTACATCCGTGCTTGACGGGCAGTCCAGACGCCCTGCACGGGCGAACACGAACATGGGGTCCGACCCCCCGGTCACCGACTGAACACCGCTCATTGAATTGCACCCGCCGTCTTGTGTTTGACGAGATGGCCCTCGACCACCGCGCCCTTCTCGATCTCGATCGCACCATAGTGCACGTCACCGTCCACCTGGGCACTGATGCGCAGGTCCACCAGTCCGCTGGCGTACACCGTGCCCAGCACCCGGCCGAACACGATCAGGTGCGACACCCGGACATCCCCGGCGACACTGCCCCCATCGCCGATCACCAGTGTCCCCGGAATGGCGGGCGACACGATGACATCGCCTTCGACGTGCCCGTCGATCCGCAACCCGCCAGCGAACGTCAGGTCGCCCGTCACGGTGGTGCCGGAGCCCACCAGACAGTCGATGCGCTCCTGCACGGGGTCGCCCCGCTGTTTCGTACGGCCGAATCGCATGGCGGTATGCCCCCATCGTGGCTGCTGCTGAGCGTTGTTTGACCAGTTCAACCAGTTCATATCGGCAACTTCATCCAGGACTGCAGAGGTTCGGATCAACAGGCTGCGTGAAGAGGCAGATGCACCTTGGGTCGTTCGATGGTAACCACGTCCATCGGCGTCCGGCACCGGTACTTGCTGGTGCCCCGCGAACCGGGGAAACCGGCCCACGAAAATTCGTTCTTTTATCCCTAGCACAACCGACAGATTTCCGTCCGAAAATCAAAAAATCGATATTTTTAAAAATGCATCAAATCCCACACGCAGCCCCGATTTGAACATGGCCGACCATGCAATCCGCTCACCAGTGGCTCACAAATTGAGCCTCGCCGTCACTTTTACTACTCTTGGTCACGATTTGGTACCCGCAGGATCCATGCAAGTACCCGAATAGTTCCTTCTCCGCACCTGCCGCCGGTCGGCGCGTGCAGGGTCCGGCCGCTAAAATCCGCGCGCGGCCCCTGGATCTACACCACGCAGCGCTGCGCCTCCTCCTCGCCCGATGGCGAGACGGTCCTGCCCGCTCCAGCCGAGGCAGGCACACAGGCGTTCGTGCACAGGCAGATTCCGGCGGATTTCCCCGAACCCCTGCCCTGACTGCGACGACTGCCATGTCCACCGACACCGATCTCCCGACCACCGCCGCCCCCGATACCGCGCCCGTGCCTGCCGGCAAGAAGGTCTACATCCGCACCTTCGGCTGCCAGATGAACGAGTACGACTCGGACAAGATGTCCGACGTGATGCGCGCCGCCGAGGGCTACACCCCGACCAACGACCCGGAAGAAGCCGACCTGATCCTGTTCAACACCTGCTCGGTGCGCGAGAAGGCGCAAGAGAAGGTGTTCAGCGACCTCGGCCGCGTGCGCCACCTGAAGGCCAAGGGCGTGATGATCGGCGTGGGTGGGTGTGTCGCGAGCCAGGAAGGGGCGGCCATCATCGAGCGCGCGCCGTATGTGGACGTGGTGTTCGGTCCGCAGACGCTGCACCGCCTGCCGCAACTGCTGGCGCAGCGCAAGGCGATCGGCCGCCAGCAGGTCGACATCAGCTTCCCCGAGATCGAGAAGTTCGACCACCTGCCGCCGGCGCGGGTCGAGGGTGCCTCGGCGTTCGTCTCGATCATGGAAGGCTGCTCGAAATACTGCTCGTACTGCGTCGTGCCCTACACGCGCGGCGAGGAGTTCAGCCGGCCGTTCGAGGAGGTGCTGACCGAAGTCGCCGGACTGGCCGACCAAGGGGTCAAGGAGGTGACGCTGCTCGGCCAGAACGTCAACGCCTACCGCGGCAAGATGGGTGGCACCAGCGAGATCGCCGACTTCGCGATGCTCATCGAGTACGTCGCCGAGATCACCGGCATCCAGCGCATCCGCTACACCACCAGCCACCCGAACGAGTTCACGCAGCGCCTGGTCGACGTCTACGCCAAGGTGCCGCAGCTCGTGAACCACCTGCACCTGCCCGTGCAGCACGGCAGCGACCGCATCCTCGCCGGCATGAAGCGCGGCTACACGGTGCTCGAATACAAGAGCACGATCCGCAAGATCCGCGCGGTGCGGCCGGACATCAGCCTGTCGACCGACTTCATCGTCGGCTTCCCCGGCGAGACCGACGACGACCACGCCCGCACGATGAAGCTGATCGAGGACATCGGCTTCGACTCCAGCTTCAGCTTCATCTTCAGTCCGCGCCCCGGCACGCCCGCCGCCGCACTGCACGACGACACGCCAGCCGACGTGAAGCTCAAGCGCCTGCAGCACCTGCAGGCGACGATCGAGGACAACGTGCGCCGCATCAGCGCCAGCCGCGTCGGCACCGTGCAGCGCATCCTGGTCGAAGGCCCGAGCCGCAAGGATCCGACCGAGCTGATGGGCCGCACCGAGTGCAACCGCATCGTCAACTTCCCAGGCGGGCCGAACCCGGCGCGGCTGGTGGGTCAGATGCTGGACGTGACCATCGTCAGCGCCATGCCGCACTCGCTGCGCGGCGAGGTGTGCATCACCCGTTGAGCAAACCGGTCGACACCCGCCAGCCACGCTGGCGGATCGACAGCGCCAGCGCACCACCACGGTCGTTGGCGGTCACCGTGTCGGCGTGGCGGTAGCCCTGGCGCAGGAGGTGGAGGGCCAGCCAGGCATGGCCGCACCAACCGAACACCAGGTGACAGACCAGCACGGCGACAACCGGAAATACCGCGTGGACGGGCAGGACCAGCAGCACCAGCAGGCCGCTCAGCTCCGCGGCACCCGGCCACCACATCTTCTTGCTGAACCCCCAGAAGCCCCCGAAGAAGAAAGCCGGCCACGACCATCCTGGCTTGACGCAGTCGAGTGCGCCCGAAGGGTGTCTGTACACCTTGAATTGCCTCATGTCCCGTTCCTGTCTCGCCTGGTCTGCGGCATGTGCACGTGGCGTCCGTGCACTGCAGCCCTGTCTTGGTTCGCGAGCCAGATGCTACGCACAACAGTGGGGCACGTACTCCCCTCAGGAATGGGTTGATTCAACAAAAATCGAGGCAATATTCAGGTGAATTTCCAGATCGGGTGCATCAAGACCGTGCTGTGCACCACTCTCGGCCTCACTGCGTCACCGTGAACGAAAACACCGGCGCCTGCGTCGCCGTCGGCACCGAGTAGGTCACCGACAGCCCCGTGCCCAGCAGCCGCAGGTTGACCCATTCGCGGAAGCTGACCAGCGACCCGCTCGGCGTGGGCGAAGAGCCGGCCGCCAGGTGGGTCCAACCGGCGCGGGGCCAGTTGTGCTGGATGGTCTGGTCGTGGCTGTCGTCGGTGGCCAGCAGCGGGTTGCGAATGGTGCGCACGTAGCTGTCCGTGGCGGCATCGACGCGCTTGGTCAGGTAGGTCGTCTCGCCGAACGTGGTCGCGCTGGCCACACGCTCCATGTCCATGGAGGCGCCCCATGAACGGCTGGTGCCCAGACTGGGCAGCGTGCGGGCGACCTTGGGCGACGCGAAACCAAACGTGCCGCCCTGATCGATCTGCATGAGCACCACGTCACCACTGCCGGTGCGGTAGGCGAACCAGCGGCTCGTCCAGGGCTCGGCGGGATCGGTCGAGGTCATCGTGAACCCGCCAGCCGCATTGACCGACAGCTTCGGGAACAGGCCGGAAAGCGGTGTACAGGTCCGGGCCAGCACTTCACCGGGCTGGCACGCTGCCGATTCGACGGCACCGCTCGCATTCAGCCGGAAGGTCAAGCCACTTCCGACCACGACGCCCTGGTTCGACTCCACCTGCATCATGTTGTACTCGCCCGCCAGATCCGCCAGCGTCAGCGACTGCTCGGGGAAACCGATGCCGAGCCGCTTGACCCCACCGATCGTCGAGGACGCGAGCATCACGCCGCCTTGCGAGACGACAACCTCTGCCGGGTCACCGTTCATGCCGGTGCTGCCCTTGTAGCGGCAGGTGCCGTCGGCGGTCACCGAAGTCGATGTGCCGTTCGCGTTGCCGAACGTCAGCATCGGGGCATCCAGCGTGACACGCGACACGGTGCCGAGGTCGCCATCGGCTTTCAGTTCAGCTGGCGTGATCCAGACAAACCGCAAAGTCCCGCTGCGCAGCGCCGCACAGTTGCTCGCCTGCGGCTGGCGCAGCAACTCGGCCGGCAGCCGCACCGTCGGACTGGCCTTCGCGACCGCGGTGACGAGCTGCGCCAGCGTCGTGCCGGTCGTCGTCAGGCTCGCTTCCAGTCCGGCCAGCACCTCGCCATAGGGATTGGCGGTCTGCGCCGTGCCGGCGGGCACCAGGGCCGCCGTGATCGGGTTGCCGACAGCGGCGGTCTGGATGCCGCGGGCGGTCAGGTCCGCCTGCACCGTGGCCAGTGCCGCCTCGACGCGGGCGGGGGTGACCAGCGCCCCCATGTCCGCGCCGAAGTTGTTGTAGAACGTCGCCGGCGTGCCCCCCGCCATGCTGGCCACCACCAGATGTGTCAGCGGCGTCAGGTTGGCCGTCGCGGTGCGACCGCTGCCGGTGGCGACCGAGTACAGATCCCCGTCGGCCGTGCCCTTGGCGCGCAGCACGCAGGGCAGTTGGCCGTCGGTGACGGTCACGGTGTAGCTGCCGTCGGCGTTGCTGGTGGCCGTGCCGGTGCCGCTGGCGCACTGGATGTCCACGGACTGACCCGTCGCCGCGGCCCGCGCGGCCACCACGCCCGACAGCGTCAGCGGACCAACCACCGCCGTGCCTCCGGGTGTGCTGTCACTGCCTCCCCCGCCGCAACCGGCCAGTACAACCAGGGCGGCGGCGGTCGCCAGCGTCTTCATCGTCGCGGGCAGGCCCGCTCGGTTCGTCTGCATCGTCTTCATGGTGAGATCCTTTGGGTGACGCAAAGTCAAAGCTCAGGACTCAAAGCTTCCAGAGCAGTTCGAGCCCGACCGCCAGCCCATCGAGCCGGCTGCGTGGCAGCTCCAGGCTGGCGCCTGCGGTGTCGCGCGCCCGTTCGGACCGGCTGAGCTTGACCCAGCCGCCCAGGTGGACGTCGTCCAGCACGGCGCGGCTGTAGCGGGCTTCCAGCGTCAGGTCGTATCCGCCGAGGCCGGTGAAGCGGGTCTGCGGCGCGCTGGTGCTCTCCACCCGGCGCCACACCGGCACGCCCACCATCGCCCGCAGGCTGTAGTGCTGCGGCTGGCGGCGCACCGACTCGGACTCGATCGCCGCGCCCAGCGCCAGCACCACCTCGGCCGCGGTTTCCTCCGAGGTCTGGCCGCTGGCGATGCTGACCAGTCCGTCCGGGCCGCTCTGGTAGGCGTAGCGCCGGAACGACTGCGAATGGAACTCGGTGCCGCCGAGCAGGAACACCTGGTCCTGCCAGCGGCGGTGGACCAGCAGCCGCGTGCGGGACTCCGACAGACGGAACTGGTCGGTCTGCAGCGTCGGGCTGGTCACCGTCACGCCGGCCACCACCGGGCCGGTCGCGGTCCAGGTCTCGGTGGCGGCGCGGGGCGCGAAGGTGGTCTCGTTGTCCAGCGACAGCAGCCAGTCGGGCGTGACCGCGTAGAGCGCGCCGGTCACCAGCAGCGGGCTGGAGGCCGTGACCTTGCTGCGGATCGGCATCAGGTGCACGTCCTCGCGGTAGTGGCTGTGCAGCTGCGACAGGCCGATGAAATACGAGAAGCCCTTGTCGCCGAGCGCCTCGGTGGTCGTCGGCGCAACGGTCAGCGCGGTCGTCGGCACCGGCATCTCAGGGGCAGCCCGGGCGCCCGTGGCCGCGCACAGCAGCGCCGCCGCGATCGCCAGCAATGTTTTGTTCATGGTCAGATCCTTCAATTCAACAACAGGGAATGAACGTTCGGGGTCAGGGCTCAAGGCGAGGCCACGCGCCAGTCGAGCCGCCATCCGGTGGAGCGCGTCTGCCCGCGCCCGTCGCTGGACAGCGCCAGCCGCCAGCCACCGCGGGCCACGCTGGCCTCGGCGCGGCGCTCGTGCACGCGCCAGCCCAGGCCGAGCTGCCAGTCGCCGAACCCACGCTCCCAACTCGCCCCCGGCAGCGCGCCCCAGCCCGGCAGCCACACCACATCGGCACGAAACCGCCCCAGCGAGGAGCCGCTCCAGCCCACCGACCAGGTCGAGATCGGTGCCAGCGTGCGGCGGCCCGGCGACTGCGTGTTGCGGCCCTGCACCAGCGGCTGGTAGGTCACGAACCCGTCGGCGCCGACCCGCTGCTGGTCGGTCGACAGCACCGCGTCCTGCTGCGGCAGCCCGTCCCACATCAGCACCCCGGCATCGCGCCCCTCGACCGCCACCGTCCACGGCCCGCCCTGCCACTGCACCCCGGCCCGGCAGAGCAGACCCAGCCCGTGCCCGGCCACCGCCGCCTGGTAGGGGAAGGTCAGGCGGCTGTCGGCCTCGCGGGAGGTCAATGCGGCGCTGTAGGACGCCGTCGCCGCCTGGTAGGCCGCCTCGCCGTGGGCCTGGCGCGCGCTCAGCCGCTGCAGTTGCAGTCCCTGGCAGGCGGCATCCCCCCGCCAGCCGCCACCCAGGTCCAGCCCGCGCCCGAACTCGACGCCCACCCCGGAGAACCCGAGGTAGTCCAGCGCCACCGACCAGCGCCGGTCGCCCGCCGGATCGCCGCCAGCGTCCACGCTGCGTGCCAGATCGAGCGCCCCTTCGCTGACCACCGCCACCGCGCGCTGGCGGGCCAGCAGGCTCCAGTGCCCGCCCTCGGTCTGGCGCGTCAGGCGCACCTCGTCGAAGAAGTAGCCAAGGTTGCGCCCCGGCCGCGGGCGCAGCCGGGACCAGGCCGCGTCGTCGCCGAGGTGGCCGAGCGCCAGCGCGTCGAGGTGGCGGTCGGTCTGCACGGTGAGCGTCCAGTCCGCAGCCGACGCGCCGGTCACCACCAGGCCAGTCGCCATGCCGGACACCAGGCCAGCGAGCCGCCGGAGCGCGCAGACCCGGCGCCGCTTCACAGGCCGAGGTCCAGCGACAGGAACGTGCCGTCGCTGAACGTCAGCATCCGGTTGTTCGAGTCGAGGGTGCCGATGGCGGTGCTGCCGTCGAACTGCACCGTCGCCGCGCTCAGGCCGCTGCGCCATTGCATCGACACCTTGCTCGCGGCTTCGTTGAGGCTGAAGCGGGTCACGCCGTCGGTGCCGCGGGTGGCGCTGCCGGACAGTACGGTGCGGGGCGTACCCGCCACCAGCGAGCGGTACTGGAAGGTCATCGTGTCGGTCTCGCTCAGGTAGGTCGGCTTGCTGGCGCCCAGGCTGAACTCCAGCACCGGGCGACCCGGCGCCGACACCGTGCCCACGGCCGTGAGCTGGTCGGTGTAGTGGTTGGCCGCGCTGCTGTGCTGCGTGCTGTCGTAGGCGGCATAGCCGGTCGCCGTCACCGTGGCCGAGACGGCCATCACGTCCGTCGCCACGCCACCCGAACGGCTGCGCAGCGAGCCGCTCAGCTGCACCCGGGTCGGGATGTAGTCGGTGCGCGACTTGTCGAAACTCATGCCGTCGGCCTTGAAGGCGCCTTCGAATTCCGCGCCCGGCGTGGTCCAGGCCAGGTCGAGATCGGCCAGCGTCAGCGCCGTCTCGGTCGAGCCGGTCAGCATCGCATCCGACTCGCCGATCTGGCCGCTGCGCAGCGTCAGGGTGCCGGCCTGCGTCGTCGCGTCGGAATACGCCAGCATCGACCCGGTGATGCGGGTGGTGCGGCTGGTGCTGGTGGCGGTCAGACCGTCCGGCGCCGAGGCGGTCGTGCCCGACATCGACCAGGTGAGGTGGTGGTTGGCCAGCGTGTTGCCGTCGGCGCGGAAGGCGCCCGGCAGGCGGCCCTCGACGGTGAAGGCCGAGATCCGGCCGGCCGCGTCGAAGGTCGGCACCAGCGTGCCCTCGGACGGCTCGGTCTGGAGCATGTCGTCGGTGGTGGTCGTGGTGCAGACGCCGGTGGCGGGACAGGTGGTGGTGGTCGTGCGCTTGCGGGGCCGCGCGGCATAGGTGTAGCGGCCGTCGGCCTGCGGCACGAGCGTGAAGCCATGCCGCCACTGGAGATCGACGGTCTGGTTGGAGCCGTCGGCCAGCCGAGTGGTCGTGCGGGTCAGGTAGTAACGCGCCGAGCAGCCCACCGAGCCCGCCTCGGCGGCGCTGGTGGCCGTGGTGGAGCCGGTGGCGCCCTGGTAGACGGTGCACCCAGCCGATTCAGAAGCGCTGTAGTCGGCCAGACCGTCGTTGGACGGCACCGGCCCGTGCGACCGCGTGGCCGTGGGCGTGCGCCCGGCCTTGTAGTCGCTGTAGAGGTCGATGCCCATCAGCAGTGCGCCAAGATCCTTGCCCATGGTCTCCACCGGCACCTCGATGCCCTGCATCGCCGTGCGGATCTTGTAGGCCTCGACATTGACCGCACCCGCGGCCAGCGAGCTGGCACCGCCCCGGCTGAACAGCGCCAGCCAGTCGCTCTTGATCTGGCCGAAGAGCGTCTTGGCCGAGGCGATCGCGCTGGCCACCGCGTCGCCCGGCGTACCCGCGGCCGGCGCGACGGTGCAGGCCGCCTCGCTGCAGCCCAGGTTGGTCACCACCGGGGTCAGCGTCACGCTGCTGACCGGGCCGCGCAGGGCGGCGTCGGCCAGCACCTTCGCCACCCCGGCCTTCAACGCCGCGGAAACATCGGTCGTGGTACCGCCCGCGGTCACGCCGAGGTGGATCGTCGACGGCGACGCCGCGCGGGCCAGCGTGTCGACGACACATTGCGTGCGTTCGCCATCGCTGCCGGTCGTGCAGCCCAGCGCGCCGTCGTGGGCGAGCCCGGACACGGCGGTCAGCAGGATCGCCAGCGTCTGCTCGTCGGCGCTGGTGGCGGTGGCCACGGTGCGCGGCGTGGTCTGGGCCGGATCGAAGCCGAGCAGTTGCGTGACGGCCGCGGTGGCCTGGGCCGCATTGGCCGCCGTCACCCCGCCGCTGGAACGCTCGGCCGCCGAGACGGCCATCTCGCTGAAGGGCGTCAGGCTGGCGGTGGCCGCCACCTCGCCCGACTGGCGGGGCGTGTAGAGCGCCCGCATCACGAACCCGGCGGGCAGCGGCCGAGCCGTGCCCGCAACCTCGTCGAGGTGGGTGGTCGAACCGTCGTCCTTGGCCGCGACGCGGATCACGTGCGGCTGGTCCGGCGTGCCCTCGAAGCGCAGCTGGTAGGCGCCGCTCGCGTCGGACTCGGTGCTGGCCAGCACGGTCGACAGGTCGACACTGCCGTCGCTGCGCACCGGGTGCGCCGTCACGCGGGCGCCGGCCATCCGCCCCTTCGAGGCGACGCCGTGGAGCGAGATGAGGGCCTTGGTGGTGGTCGGGGTGCCGCCCGTGCCACCTTCGTCGCCGCCCCCGCCGCCGCACGCGGCCAGCGTGGCCGCGGCCAGCAGGGTCAAGGGCAGCCAGGTCCGGCGGGCCGGGTGGTGCTTGGTGGTCCGGACGGTCGTGTTCGTCGTGTGCATGGGAAACCCCCTTGGGAACAATTCGGGCAATCGGGCCTCGAACGCCGCCGAACAGCAGCGTCTTTCAAGGCATCGCCAGCGAACGTTACGCAGCCCCCTCGGCGGCGGCGTCCACCAAATGGCTGATCCCGCACGCGGCCGCAACCGGCCTCTGCGCCAGATCAGCCCGGCTGCACGTTCACCCGCCGGGGGGTCACCAGGCCACCCGCCCCGGGCCTAGGATGGTCTGCATGAGCACCCCCGGCGCAACGACTGCTGACGCCCGACCCGCGCTGCACCGGGCGCGGCTCGTCCGGCTGGCGGTGGCGTTCGCGGTGCTGCTGCTGGCACTGCCGGTGGTGTTCGGCCTGCTGCCCATGCCCTCGCCTGCGCAGCCGAGCGCCACGGCGGCGGTGCTCGAACTCCGGCGGGCCGCCTTCACCGACAGCACCGGACAGCGCCACCCGGACCTGCCCCTGCCGGACACCTGGGCACAGCGCGGCCAAGCCGTGGGACAACCCGGCCGCTACACCCTGCGCTTCACCCTCGCAGCGGCACCGGGAAGCGACACGGTCTGGGCCCTGCGCGCCGAGCGGCTCTCGAACCGCCACACCGTGCGCTTGAACGGCCGCCTGGTCGCGGACACGCTCGGCCTGCTGCCCGACAGCGTGCGCCGCCCCGTGCCGATGCTGCTGGCGCTGCCGGGCGACACCCTGCACCCGGGCGAGAACACGCTCGACATCACCGTGCAGACCGGCGAGCGGGCAGGCCTGTCGCCGCTCGAAGTCGGCCCGATGGAGGCGCTGCTGCCGCGCCACCACCAGTTCCTGCGCTGGTACGTCGACCTGCCGCGGATGCTCAACGCGGCGGGCGCGGGCATCGCGCTGTTCATGCTGGTGCTGTGGGTGTACCGGCGGCACGAGACGCTGCTGGGCAGTTTCGGCGCGGTGGCGCTGCTGGCCTGCCTGCGCAACCTGAGCTACTACAGCCCGGACAGCCCGCTCCCCGGGGCCTGGACCGACCTGCTCTTCTATCTGGCGCAGGTCGCCAGCGCCGGCCTGCTCGGCCTGTTCGCGATGGCCCGCACGCAGCACCGGCCCCGCGGCTATGCCGGCATGCTGGCGCTGGTGCTCGGCGTGCTGCTGGTCTGCGGCCCCGTCGCCGTGCTGACCGGCACGATGCCGCTGGTGCGGCGCTGGGCCTATCCGCTGCTGCTGCTGGCCTGCCTGCCGGCGCTGTGGCTGCTGCTGCGGCACGCCCTGCGCCATCCGTCGCGGCGCACGCTCCAGGCCCAGCTCGCCGGCTGGGGGCTGGTGCTGGCGGCGGCCGTGCACGACTACGCCTACCAGACCGGCCAGCTGGCGATCACGCACCACTACGCGCTGCCGCTGGCGGTGCCCGTGCTGGTGCTGGCGTTCTCGGTGGCGCAGTTACGGCGCCTGATGCGCGGCATGGACGAGGTGGACCAGCTCAACACCGCGCTGGAGACCCGCGTGGCCGAACGCACCCGGGCCCTCGACCAGGCATTGCAGGCGCGCTCGCGTTTCCTCGCCGCCGCCAGCCACGACCTGCGCCAGCCGATGGCCACGCTCACGCTGCTGCTGCAGCTGCTGCACGACCGCGTGCACAGCGCCGACCGCCCCGACCACCCCACCCTGCAGGCGCTGTCGCAGCGGCTGGACAGCGCCTGCGCGGCCATGAACCGCCTGCTCGCCGGTCTGCTCGACCTGTCGCGGCTGGACGACGGCGGGTTGGTGGTGCGCCGGCAGGCGGTGGCGCTGCAGCCGCTGCTGCAGGACGTCGTCGGCCTGAGCGACGCGCTGGCACGCGACAAGGGCCTGCGGCTGATCCTGCACCCCACGGCGGCCGTGGTGGACAGCGACCCGGTGCTGCTGGCGCAGATCCTGCGCAACCTGGTCGGCAACGCGGTGCGCTACACCGACCGCGGCGGGGTGCTGGTCGGCGTGCGGCCCTGTGGCGCGGCCGCGGTGCGCATCGTCGTGCACGACACCGGACCGGGCATCGACCGCCCCGGACAGCAGCGCCTGTTCGACCCCTTCGTCCGGCTCGGCCGCCCGACCGGCCCCGCGCGGGAACACGGCGCAGGACTGGGCCTGGCCATTGCGCGGCGCGGCGCGGACCTGCTCGGCGCGACGCTGACGCTGCGTTCGGTGCCGGGGCGCGGCAGCCGTTTCAGCCTGGTCGTGCCGCGCCAGCCCGGCCTCAGCGACCCGGCGCCGGCGTGTGCAGCCCCAGCCGCACCGCCGCCACCACCGCCTGGGTGCGGCTGTTGACGTCGAGCTTGCGGAAGATCGCCTGCAGGTGCGTCTTGACCGTCGCCTCGGAGACGTCCAGCTCGCGGCAGATCAGCTTGTTGGACTTGCCCGCCACCAGCAGACCGAGCACTTCCTGCTGGCGCTCGGACAAGGGGTCGATCCGCTCCTCGTGGCGCGTGGCGGGCTCGCGTCCGAGCAAGGTGCGCTGCAGCGTGTCCACCAGCGCATCGGCCCGGCTCGACTTGGGCAGGAAGCCCAGCGCCCCGCGCTGGCGGACCTCGCCGGCCATCGACTCGTCGAGCGTGCCCGACACCACCACCACCGCCAACCCCGGCCGCGCCGCGCGCAGGCGCTCCAGCGTCATCAGGCCACGGCTGTCGCGCAGTTCCAGATCCAGCACGACGAGGTCGATCGCCGCCTCCTCCACGCAGCGCCGCAGCGCCACGTGCAGCGAGCCGGCTTCGAGCACCCGCACCTGCGGCAGGCGCTGGCGCAGCAGCAGCGCCAGACTCTCGCGAAACAGCACCTGGTCATCGACCAGCAGCAAGGTCTTCATCTTGTCGTTCCCCCTTGTTCTTGCGTTCATTGTGAGAATCGGCCCTCCGGATCCCTTGACGAAACGCAAGCATGCCCCTCGATCAGCACCTCGACGGCCTCACCCTGCTGGAGCGCGGCTGGCTCTCCGCCAACAACCTGCTCCTGCACGGTGCGCCGGGCGAAGGCGCCACCGTCGTCGACACCGGGCATAGCGTCCACGCCGCGCAGACCGTGGCGCTGGTGGCGCAGGCGCTGGGCGACGAGCCGCTGGCGCGCATCGTCAACACCCATCTGCATTCGGACCACTGCGGCGGCAATGCGGCGCTGCAGGCCGCCCATGGGGCCGCGGTCTGGATCGCCCCCGGACAGGCGGACGCCGTCACCCGCTGGGACCTGGACGCCTTGACCTACCGCACCACCGGACAGCGCTGCGACCGCTTTCGGCATGACGGCGTGCTGCATCCGGGCGACGTGCTGCGCGCCGGTCAACGGGCGTGGGACGTGCTGGCGGCGCCGGGCCACGACCCGGATTCGCTGATGCTGTTCGACGCGCAGGCGGGTGTGCTGGTCTCGGCCGATGCGCTCTGGAACAACGGCTTCGGCGTGGTGTTTCCGGAGCTGGACGGCATCGACGCCTTCGACCAGGTGGCCGAAGTGCTTGACCTGATCGAGCGACTCGACGCGCGCACCGTCATCCCCGGACACGGCCCGGCCTTCACCGATGTCGGCCCGGCCCTGCGGCGGGCCCGTCAACGCCTGTCGAAATTTGTTGCCAATCCGCCCCTGCATGCCCGACACGCGGCCAAGGTTCTGTTGAAATACCACGTGATGGAAGAGCGCCAACAAGCTCTCGAAGACCTGCTGACCTGGGCCGAAGGCACACCACTGGTGGTCGGCACCCTGGGAAGGGCCGGATTCCGTGAACCGCCGCGCGCCAGTTGCCAGACCTTGCTGGCCGAACTGGTCGCCGTCGGCGCGCTGCGGATCCAGGAGCAGGTGGTCCACGATGTCTAGGGAGTTTGCATGGATCAATTGCGCGCGATGCGGGTCTTCGCCCGCGTCATCGACGAGGGCAGTTTCGCGGGCGCCGCCCGTGCCCTCGACCTGGCCCCCGCGGTCGTCACCCGGCTGATTGCCGAACTCGAAGAACACCTCGGTGCGCGCCTCATCCAGCGCACCACCCGCAGCCTGGCGCTGAGCAGCGTCGGCGAGCGCTACCTGGAGCGGGTGCGCCACATCCTGGCCGACATCGACGAGTCCGAGTCGCAGGTGCAATCGGTCTCGGAGTCGCCGCAGGGCCACCTGCGGGTGATGGTGCCCTCGGCCTTCGCGGTGCACCAGCTCGCCAAGCACCTCCCCGCCTTCCACGCCGAGTACCCCCGTGTCACGCTGTCGCTGACGTCCACCATCGAGTTCAGCGGCCCGGACGACCGCCACGACATCACCGTGATGGCGCTGCGCGATGCGCCAGACGGCGACTTCATCGCGCGCCGGCTCGCGCGCAGCGAGGTCATCCTGTGTGCCGCCCCAGGCTACCTCGACCGCACCGGCCGCCCCGACACCCCCCAGGCGCTGGAGCAGCACCATCTGCTGCTGCCGCCGACGTCCATGGTGCAACGCGACGTCACCTTCGTGCACGAGGATGGCCGTGCGGCCGTCCGCGTGAGCCCGCCGCACCAGCCGCTGCTGACGACGGCCCACACGGACACGCTCTACGCCTCGGCGCTGGCCGGACTGGGCATCACCGGGCTGATGTCGCTGGTGGTGGAGGACGCCTTGCAGGAGGGCGCGCTGGAGCGCGTGCTGCCCGGCTGGCACGCGATGAGCTTCGGGCTGTGGCTGACGATGCCCACGCGCAAGCACGTGCCGGTGCGCACGCAGGTGTTCTGGGACTTCCTGCTGCGCACCTTCGGCGGCAAGGACCGCGACCCCTGGCAGGTCCACCCGCGCTGCAGCGGGGCCCCCTCACCCGGCTGAAGCACCTCGGCGACGCGGCCCGAACGCCGTCCACCACAGCGCCAGCGCGGTGCCCACGACCTGGGCGCCATAGGTGAGCATGCGTCCGTCGCGTCCGAGCCACACGAGGAAGATGATCTGGATCAAGACTGCGGCACCGGCCGCCGACAACGCCAGTCGGCGCCAGCGCACGGCCCGCAACGGGCGCCACCATGCCAGCTTGCACAGCGACGCCGCGATCAGCCCCAGGCCGATCGGCGTGAGCAGGAAGTTGAACAGATGCCAGATCGCGTCGAGCGGACCCATGGTTTCAATCCACGCCCATTCCGGGGCGAATGCGGGAGCGCCAAGACAAGCACTGGCCAGCGCGGAATCTTACAATCGCACCATGAGCGTTTTTGCCCTTAGCTTGAACCACCACACCGCGCCGGTCGACCTGCGCGGTCGTTTTGCGTTCACGCTGGAGCAGATTCCGGCCGCCTTGCATGGTCTGCGACAAGGACTGCACAAGGCCGCGCCCGAAGCGGCGCTGCTGTCCACGTGCAACCGCACCGAACTCTACATCGCCGCCGGCCCCGGCGACAGCCGCGCGCTGGTGCGCCCCACGCTCGAATGGCTGGCCGCCCACGGCAACGTCAGCGCCGACGAGCTGGTGCGCCACACCCATGTGCTGGAGCGCCAGGAGGCCGCGCGCCATGCCTTCCGGGTCGCCTCCGGGCTGGACTCGATGGTGCTCGGCGAGGCGCAGATCCTCGGCCAGATGAAGCAGGCGGTGCGCGAGGCCGACACCGCCGGCACCCTGGGCACCACACTGCACCAGCTCTTCCAGCGCTCCTTCTCGGTCGCCAAGGAAGTGCGCACTTCGACCGAGATCGGCGCGCACTCGATCAGCATGGCCGCCGCCGCCGTCCGGCTCGCCGGGCAGCTGTTCGAGGACCTGAGCAAGATCCGCATCCTCTTCGTCGGCGCGGGCGAGATGATCGAACTCGCCGCGACCCACTTCGCCGCCAAGGCCCCGAAGCACATCACCATCGCCAACCGCACGCTGGAGCGCGGCGAGAAGCTGGCCAGCCAGTTCGGCGCCGAGGTGATGCGCCTCTCCGACCTGCCGGCGCGGCTGCACGAGTTCGACGCCGTCATCTCCTGCACCGCCAGTTCGCTGCCGCTGATCGGGCTGGGTGCCGTCGAGCGTGCGCTGAAGGCCCGCCGCCGCCGCCCGATGTTCATGGTCGATCTGGCCGTGCCGCGCGACATCGAGCCCGAAGTGGCGCAGCTCGACGACGTCTACCTCTACACCGTCGACGACCTGTCCGCCGTGGTGCAGACCGCCGGTGAAAAGCGCCAGGCGGCCGTCGCGCAGGCCGAGGCGATCATCGAATCCGGCGTGCAGAACTTCGTCCACTGGCTCGACCAGCGCGCCACCGTGCCGCTGATCCAGGCCGTCAACGCCCAGGCCGAACACTGGCGCCAGATCGAAGTGGCGCGCGCCCGCAAGCTCATCGCCAAGGGCGCCTCCACCGACGACGCGCTCGAAGCCCTGGCGCGCAGCCTGACCCAGAAGATGCTGCACGGCGCCCTGGCCGAGCTGCACAACGCCGACCCCCAGCAGCGCGCGCGGATGATCGAGGCGGTGACGCGGCTCTTCCTGCGCGGCGACAACGCCCCCCGATGACCCCGTTCCTGCGCCTGCAACTCGACCGCCAGCTCGTCCGCCTCTCCGAAATCGACGCCGCGCTGGCCGATCCGCAGGTCGTCTCCGACATCAGCCGCCTGCGCGCACTGAACCGCGAACACGCCCGCGTCTCCGGGCTGACCGAGCGCTGGACACGGCTGCAGCAGCGCGAGCGGGATCTGGCTGAAGCACGGCAGATGCTCGACGACCCGGAGATGGCTGACATGGCGAGCGACGAGATCGCCGCCGCCGAGAGCGACATCGCCACCATCGACGCCGCACTGCAGACCGCCCTGCTGCCCCGCGATGCCGACGACGACCGCAACGCCTTCCTGGAAATCCGCGCGGGCACCGGCGGCGACGAATCCGCGCTGTTCGCGGGCGACCTGCTGCGCATGTACCTGCGCCACGCCGAGCGACAGGGCTGGAAGACCGAGATCATGTCGGCCAGCGACTCGGACCTCGGCGGCTACAAGGAAGTCGTCGTGCGCATCGAGGGCGAGGCAGTCTACGAGGCCCTGAAGTTCGAGTCCGGTGGCCACCGCGTGCAGCGCGTGCCCGCCACCGAGACGCAGGGACGCATCCACACCAGCGCCTGCACGGTGGCGGTGCTGCCCGAGCCGGACGAGGCCGAGGAGGTCACGCTCAACCCGGCCGATCTGCGCATCGACACCTACCGCGCCAGCGGCGCCGGCGGGCAGCACATCAACAAGACCGACTCGGCGGTGCGCGTAACGCACATCCCGACCGGCCTCGTCGCCGAGTGCCAGGACGACCGCAGCCAGCACCGCAACAAGGCGAAGGCGCTGGCCGTGCTCGGCGCCCGCCTGCGCGACAAGGACCGGCTGGAACGCCAGGCCCGGGATGCCGCGACCCGCAAGGGCCTGATCGGCTCCGGCGACCGCAGCGACCGCATCCGCACCTACAACTTCCCGCAGGGCCGCCTGACCGACCACCGCATCAACCTGACGCTCTACAAGCTCGGCGCGGTGATGGAGGGCGAGCTGGACGATGTGATCGCCGCGCTCAAGGCCGCCCGCGCCGCGGAGCTGCTGGCCGAGATGGAAGCGCAAGGATGACCGTCGCCGAGGCGCTGGCACTCGCCCGCACGCACGGCCTGCCGCGCAGCGATGCGAACGTGCTGCTCGGTGCACTGCTCGGCCGCTCGCGCACCTGGCTGCTCACCCACGACGACGCGCCACTCGACGCCACGCAGCAGGCCCGCTGGCAGGACTGGCTCGCCCGCCGCGCCGACGGCGTGCCCGTGGCGTACCTGACCGGGCAGCACGAGTTCCACGGTCTGCTGCTGCACGTCACGCCTGACGTGCTCGACCCGCGGCCGGACACCGAGACGCTGGTGGACTGGGCGCTGGCGCTGCTCGCGACACGCCCGCCCGGTGCGGCGGTGGTCGATCTGGGCACGGGCAGCGGCGCCATCGCGCTGGCGATCCGGCACCGGCAGCCGGACGCCGTGGTCAGCGCGGTCGATCTCAGTCCTGCCGCACTGGCGGTCGCGCAGGCGAATGGCGAGCGGCTCGGGCTGCCGGTGCGCTGGCGGCTGGGCGCGTGGTTCGCGCCGGTCGCCGGTGAACGCTTCGACCTCGTCGTCAGCAACCCGCCCTACATCGCCGAGGGCGACACGCACCTGCCCGCGCTGCGCCACGAACCGACGCTGGCGCTGACCTCGGGCGCCGACGGGCTGGACGCGATCCGGCAGCTCATCGCCGAGGCGCCCGCCCACCTGCAGCCCGACGGCTGGCTGCTGCTGGAGCATGGCCACGACCAGGGTCCGGCCGTGGCCGCGCTGCTCACCCAGGCCGGCTGGCGCGCCACGGACCGGCGCGACGACCTCGCCGGCCACTGGCGTTGTACCGGCGCCATGCGGCCCACCCCGTGAGCCACTGAAAAGCACAAATCCTCCCGCCATCCCGCGCTCGCGGGCACTCGGCCGGAGGACCTGTCCCAAGGTCGCAAGCACGCACAGGGTGGCGGGCGTAGCATGGATTTCGGCGGCGATTGCCCACGCCACGCGCCGACTGGAGGACTCCATGGACCGAACCGCACGCATCCTGTCTCTTGCCCTGCTGACGCTCTGCAGCCTGGCCGCTGCAGGCACCGCCTCGGCCGCGGCACCGGCCAGCGTCGAGGACCTCCTGGTGCAACAACCCGGCCTGCGCCTGCCCGCCGGCGCGGTCCGGAGTTTCGCCAGCCCCCTGCGCTGGCAACTGGTCGGCGACTACTACTTCGCACCCAGCCTGGGCCTGCGGGCCACCGGGGGCCTGCAGGCCGGCGTGACCGGCAGCAGCGATGTCCGGCTCGGAACCACCCGACAGCGGGCCACGCCCTACGTCGGCCTCGGTTACAGCACCGGCGGCGTCAGCGCCAACCGCTGGGGAGGCTGGGGGCTGTCGGCCGACATCGGCGTGCAGGCCCGTGGCAGCGATCTGACGCTGGGGCGTGCGCTGGAAAGCCCGGCCGGCGTCGGCGAGCTGATCCGCGAGCTGCGCCTGACGCCGGTGCTGCAGCTGGGCGTGTCGTACGCGTTCTGAGGCCACCTGCGGGCGATTTCAGGGGCGTCGGGCAGCGGCAAGTGCCCTGACCGCGGCCCGGGCACGCGCTTTGCCGTATAAATCGGGGTTGTTCCTGCATTCCACCAACCGATCCCCCTTCTCCCCCTTCTGCACCATGTCCACACAGCAACGCATCGACCAACTCGTCAAGGGCAACCCCGTCGTCCTGTTCATGAAGGGCACGGCCCAGTTCCCGCAGTGCGGCTTCTCCGGCCGGGCGATCCAGATCCTCAAGGCCTGCGGCGTCGGCCCCCTCACCACGGTCAACGTGCTGGAAGACCCGGAAATCCGCCAGGGCATCAAGGAATACGCCAACTGGCCCACCATCCCGCAGCTCTACATCGGCGGCCAGTTCGTCGGTGGCTCGGACATCATGATGGAGATGTACGAAGCGGGCGAGCTGCAGGAACTGGTGCAGTCGGTCAAGCCAGCGGCCTGAGCGCTTGCCCTTGACCGCCCCTGTGCCTGAGGCGCCTCAACGCCTCGTCGTCGGCATCACCGGCGCCTCGGGCGCGGCGTATGGCGTGCGGCTGCTGGAGCGTGCGCGCGATCTCGGCGTCGAGACCCATCTGGTGGTGACGCCGTCCGGCGTGCTCAATGTCCACCATGAATGCGGCCTCGACCGCCGCCAGCTCGAAGCGCTGGCCACCCGCGCCCACGCCCCCGGCGAGATCGGCGCCTGCATCGCCAGCGGCAGCTTCGACACCGCCGCGATGGTGGTGGCGCCCTGCACGATGAAGACGCTGGCCGCCATCGCGCATGGCTTCGGCGACAACCTCCTCACCCGCGCCGCCGACGTGACGCTCAAGGAGCGGCGCCGCCTGATCCTGCTGGTGCGGGAGACGCCATTCAACCTCGCCCACCTGCGCAACATGACGGCCGTGACCGAAATGGGCGGCATCGTCTTCCCCCCGCTGCCGGCCTTCTACCACCGGCCCCAGACCATCGCCGAGCTGGTCGACGAGACGGTCGAGCGGGTGCTGCAGCTCAGCGGAATGGAAAAAGCCCGTCCCAAGACCTGGAACGGGCTTTGACGCAGACGCCGCTCCAGGCCTGAACCCGGAGCGGCCGGTGGCAGGGCTCAGTCGTCGCGGCCGCCGAAGATGCCCAGCAGCGACAGCAGCGACTGGAACACGTTGTAGATGCTCAGGTAGACGCTCAGCGTGGCGGTGATGTAGTTGGTCTCTTCGCCGTCCTGCACGCGCTTCAGGTCGTACAGGATGAAGGCCGAGAAGATGCCGATCGCCAGCACCGACAGCGTGATCATCAGCGCGCTGGACTGCAGGAAGACGTTGGCGATGCCGGCCACCAGCAGCATGATCATCCCGATGAACAGGAACTTGCCCATCGAGCCGAGGTCGCGCTTGATGACCGAGGACAGCGTGGCCATGCCGAGGAAGATCGTGCCCGTGCCGGCGAAGGCCATCATGATCAGGCTGGCACCGTTGGCCAGACCCAGCACGCTGCCGACCAGGCGCGACAGCATCAGCCCCATGAAGAAAGTGAAGGCCAGCAGCACCGGCACGCCGGCGGCCGAGTTCTTGGTCTTCTCGATCGCGAACATGAAGCCGAACGCGCCGGCCATGAACACGACGAGGCCGACCATCGGCGACATCAGGCGGGTCAGGCCGGTGCTGACGCCGATCCAGGCGCCCAGCACGGTGGGGATCATCGACAGCGCGAGCAGCCAGTAGGTGTTGCGCAGGACACGGTTGCGCTCGGCAACACTGGGCATGGCCACAGCACCGAAGCCGTGGGTATGGAACAGATCAGACATGGCAGAGATTCCTTGAAAAACGACAGGGTCGCGCCCGGGAACGGGGCATGCGACAAAGAGAACCGGCAGAAGGCGAGGACACCGGCCCGGCAGCGGGCACGCAGGAGGTGTCAGACGCGCCGGGATGGCGGACGCAGCAACCCGTCGAGACAGGGCGCAGGATGGCCAGCATGCAGCACCGGGCGTGGCGGCAGGTGCTCGCCAAGGTACAGCGGGAGAGCGGGCACGCTGCCGGGCAGCAGCGGCACATCGGCCAGTTCGACCGCGCCACCGGGTTCCGCCATGGGCAGAGGATCGTTCGGCACCCGCTCGCCGGAGGGCAGAGAGGGCAAAGGCGCACAGCAGGGACTGTCGGCGACGGCGACACGCTCCACCAGATGCACCGCCATCACCGCCGCCCGCGCCGCGCCGGACAAGCCGGCACAGAGCAGCAGCAGCGCAGCGAACAGGGTGAACAGCAGTCGGCGGGACATGGTGGCCGAGTGTAGCGGAGTGCCCCTCACCGTGCAGAGGCGGTGGCCAGCGGGGGGTCGGTGTGCTCCCAGCGCCGCCGCGCCGCCATCACCATGGTCGGATACGGCGACTGGCCACGGCTGCCGTTGTAGCGCCCGAGCGCCATGAACAGGTCGCCCTTCTCGCGGTCGAGGTAGTGGCGCAGGATCACGCAGCCGAAGCGCAGATTGGTCTGCATGTGGAACAGCCGGCTGGCGTCGCCGTCACCGATCAGACGCGCCCAGAAGGGCATCACCTGCATGTAGCTGCGCGCGCCGACGCTGGAGATGGCGTACTTGCGGAACCCGCTTTCCACCTCGATCAGCCCGAGCACCAGCGCAGTGTCGAGCCCGGCACGGCGGCTTTCGTACCAGACGGTTTCGAGGAATTCGCGCCGGACGCTGAACTCCGGCTTGCGCCTGGCCAGCCGCTGGCTCATCGCGCCCAGCCAGCGCAGGTGGACCAGCCGGGCGTCCATCGACGCAAATTCGAGCCGCGGCGGCGCACCCTCCCCCGCCACGGCCGATGCCAGCGCCGTGCGCACCGAATCAGCCAGGGGCTCCTCGGCCTGACCGCCGGCCTGCGCCGGCGGTGTCCAGCCCGCCAGGCCGACGCTGCCCGCCCAGGCCAGCAGCGTCCGGCGGGTCGGTGTCATGCCTGCAGGCGGGCCTTGACGAAGGCCGCGACCTCACCCGTCGGCACCTTGGTCGCGGCGGCGTCGCGGCGGCCCTGGTATTCGAGCTGGCCTTCCTTGAGCCCGCGGTCGGACAGCACCACGCGGTGCGGCACGCCGATCAGCTCCCAGTCCGCGAACATCGCGCCCGGGCGCTCGCCGCGGTCGTCGAGCATCACGTCGATGCCGGCAGCCTGCAGTTCGTCGTGCAGCGCGTCGGCGGCGGCCTTCACGTCGGCCGAGCGGTCGTAGCCGATCGGGCAGATCGCCACCGTGAACGGCGCGATCGCGTCCGGCCAGACGATGCCGCGGGCGTCGTGCGCCTGCTCGATCGCCGCGCCCAGGATGCGCGTCACGCCGATGCCGTAGCAGCCCATCTCGAAGTGCGCTGGCTTGCCGGTCTCGTCGAGGAAGGTCGCGTTCATGGCCTTGGAGTACTTGGTGCCGAGGTAGAACACATGGCCGACCTCGATGCCGCGCTGGATCGCCAGCACGCCCTGCCCGTCCGGCGACGGATCGCCCGCGACGACGTTGCGGATGTCGGCAACGAGGTCCGGCTCGGGCAGGTCGCGGCCCCAGTTCACGCCGGTCAGGTGGAAGTCGGGCTCGTTGGCGCCGCAGACGAAGTCCGCCATGTTCGCCACCGTGCGGTCGGCGATGACCTTGACCGGCTTCTTCAGGCCGATCGGGCCGAGGTAGCCGGGCTTGCAACCAAAGTGGTCCTCGATCTCGCCGAGCGTGGCGAAGCGGAAGCCGCCCTTGAGCCCCTCGACCTTGCCGACCTTGACCTCGTTCATGTCGTGGTCGCCGCGCAGCAGCAGCAGCCACACGGTGGAGCCGACGATGTCACCCTTGTCGTTGACCTCGTCCGTGGCCATGACCAGCGACTTGACGGTCTGCGCCAGCGGCAGGTCCAGCAGCACGGCCACGTCGGCGCAAGTGCTCTTGCCCGGCGTCGCAGTCTTGGTCAGGGCCTGTGTCGCCGCACCACGTTCGCTCGACAGCGCCACGGCTTCGGCCAGCTCGATGTTGGCCGCGTAGTCGCTGGTCGGGCAGTAGACGATCGCGTCTTCACCGGTGTCGGCGATGACCTGGAACTCGTGCGACAGGTCACCGCCGATCGCGCCGGTGTCGGCGGCCACGGCGCGGTACTGCAGGCCGAAGCGGTCGAAGATGCGCTTGTAGGCGGCGAACATCGTCTCGTAGCTCTTCGCCGCCGCGGCCGGGTTGCGGTCGAAGGAGTACGCGTCCTTCATCGTGAACTCGCGCCCGCGCATGATGCCGAAGCGCGGCCGGCGCTCGTCGCGGAACTTGGTCTGGATGTGGTAGAAGTTTTTCGGCAGCTGCTTGTAGCTGCGCAGCTCCTGGCGCGCCACGTCGGTGACGACTTCCTCGCTGGTCGGCTGGATGATGAAGTCGCGGCCGTGCCGGTCCTTCACGCGCATCAGCTCCGGGCCCATCTTGTCGAAGCGGCCCGTCTCCTGCCACAGCTCGGCCGGCTGCACCACCGGCATCAGCATCTCCACGGCGCCCGCGCGGCCCATCTCCTCGCGGATGATGGCCTCGACCTTGCGGATCACGCGCAAGCCCATGGGCATGTAGTTGTAGATGCCCGCACCGAGGCGCTTGATCATGCCGGCGCGCATCATGAGCTGGTGGCTGACCACCTCGGCGTCGGCGGGGGCTTCTTTCTGGGTGGCGATGAAGAACTGGGAGGCTTTCATGGGGCGGGCAGCAGGCTCTGGACAGACTGGGGAGATATCACTGTTCTTGTCGGGTGATACGCGGGGTTGCGATCACCAAGCCCAGTGCAATAATGAATCCAACGTGAAAATTGGGGTCTGATTATGCTTGACCGTGAAGGCTTCCGGCCCAACGTCGGCATCGTCCTGCTCAACCAGCGGAACCAGGTGTTCTGGGGCAAACGCATCCGCACCCACTCCTGGCAGTTCCCGCAAGGTGGCATCAAGTATGGTGAATCGCCAGAGCAGGCGATGTTCCGAGAGCTCCACGAAGAGGTGGGGTTGTTTCCTGAACATGTGCGCATTCTCGCGCGCACACGTGACTGGCTGCGGTACGAGGTACCGGAGCATTTCATCCGCCGCGACGCGCGGGGGCATTACCGCGGGCAGAAGCAGATCTGGTTCCTGCTGCAGCTCACCGGCCGCGACAGCGACATGAACCTGCGCGCCTCCACGCACCCGGAGTTCGACGCCTGGCGCTGGCACGATTACTGGGTGCCGCTGGACGTGGTGATCGAGTTCAAGCGCGACGTCTACCAGATGGCGCTCACGGAACTCGCGCGCTTCCTGCCACCGAGACCCAGCGGCCACGTCAACCGTTTCCTGCGCAGCGGCATGCGAGCACGGCGTGACGAGTGTGCAGGCAGCGAGGACGGGTTCGAAGAGATCCCCCAGACCCACGAAGCCCGCAGCGTCGATGCCGCAGAGCTGGTCCGGGAGGAGCCGGAGCACCTGGTCGCCAAGCTCTCAGGCAGCGTCTGAGCGTTCCAGTCCGGCAGGCACGCGCGGCAGCCAGCGGACAGCGGCCTCCGCGCTCACCGGCCGGCTGAACAGGAAGCCCTGCGCCACCTGGCAATCCAGTTCGCGCAGCAGCGCCAGCTGCCCGCGCGTTTCCACCCCCTCGACCACGATGTCGAGCTCCAGCGCCCGCGACAGGGTCAGGATCGAGCGAAGCACTTCCAGATCCCGCGTCGAATGTTCGAGATCGGCGATGAAGCTGCGGTCGACCTTCAGCTCGTCCAGCGGGTAGCGCCGCAGGCAGGACAGCGACGAGTGCCCGGTGCCGAAATCGTCGATCGACACCCGCAGGCCGGCCTGCCGGATCTGGCGCAGCTGCTGGTGCGCACTCTCCGGATCGGCCATCAGCGCGCTCTCGGTCAGCTCGATGACGAAGCGGGACGGATCCAGCCCGTGTTCGGCCAGCAGCCGTGCCATCAGGCCGGCCAGTCCCGGATGCCGGAACTGCGCGGCCGAGACATTGATCGACATGCGCGGCACCTGGTAGCCCGCCGCCTGCCACGCCACCACCTGGCGGCAGGCCTCGCGCGCCACCCACAGGCCGATGCCGTCGATCAGGCCATTGCGCTCGGCCACCGGGATGAAGGCCGCCGGCATCAGCCACGCGCCACCCGGACGCTGCCAGCGCACCAGCGGCTCGACACCGACCACTTCGCCTGTCACCAGATGGACCTGCGGCTGGTAGAGCAGGCGCAGCTCGTCGCGCTCGATGGCCCAGCGCAGGCCCATCTCCAGCTGCAGCTGCTGGTCCATCTTCAGCTGCAGCTCGCTCGTGTAGAAGTGGTAGGTGCGCTTGCCCTTGGCCTTGGCGGCGTACATCGCCACGTCGGCCACCTGCAGCAGCGTGGCGCTGTCGCGCCCGTTGGCCGGGAACATGCCGACCCCCAGACTGGCCCCCACGTAGAGCACCCGGTCCGACATGGCCATCGGCGCACCGAGCAGCTCGACCACCCGGCGGGCCATCGCCTCGGCCTCGGCCAGGCTGCTGTGCTCGATCAGCACGGCGAACTCGTCGCCCCCCAGCCGCGCCACCGTGTCGCAGCCGCGCAGGCAGTCGCGCAGGCGCTGCGCGATCAGCTGCAGCAACTCGTCGCCCACGGCGTGGCCGAGCGTGTCGTTGATGAGCTTGAACTCGTCGAGGTCGATGAACATCACGGCCAGCTGCTCGCCGCGCTCGCTGGCGCGCCCGATGGCCTGGCGAACCCGGTCATTGAACAGGAAACGGTTGGGCAGGCCGGTCAGGTCGTCGTGGGTCGCGAGGTATTCGATGCGGCGCTGCGAGGCCTCGTAGCGGCCCGGATCGCTGTAGACACCGATGTAGTGCTGCACGGCCCCCTGTTCGTCCGGCACGGCATTGATCGACAGGAAGGCCAGGCGCATCTGGCCGTCGCGGTGGCGGTTCCAGATCTCGCCCTGCCACCAGCCCCGGCTGTCCAGCGCGCGGTGCATGTCCTCGTAGAACGCCACCCCATGCTGCCCGGACGCCAGCAGCCGGGTGCGCTGGCCGACCACCTCGCGGCTCGTGTAGCCCGTGTCCCGCTCGAAGGCGGCGTTCACGACCTGGATGACATGGTCGGCGTCGGTGATCACCACGCTCTCGCCCGTGCGGTCGAACAGCCGGGCCGCCAGCCGCATCTGCACCTCGGCCTGGCGGTGCTGCGTGATGTCGCGGTGGACCCAGATGTGGCCCATCGCCTCTCCGGCCACGTGGATCGGGATGAAGTCGCGCACCATGACCGCCCCCCCCTGCATCGCCACCTCCTCGCCATGCACCGGCTGGTCGGCGTGCACGATGGCGACCAGCCGCGCGGCGGCGGCTTGCGGGTCGGCGTAGGCCCCGCACAGCAGCGGCAGCATCTGCTGCGCCGACAGGCCGCGCAGCGACTCCGGCGACCGGGACAAGCGGAACAGATCGCAGAACGCCTGGTTGACGAACTCGACCGCGCAGTGGCGGTCCTGCACCAGCAAGCCCGAGTGCAGCTTGTCGAGAATGGTGTGGATGCGTTCGGACGCCGGGGAAACGAGGGTCTCTGGAGACAGCATGCAAGAGGGCGCGGGGGAGCGATCAGGGGGGTGGAACTGCAGAAGAAACCGTGGCGCGCATTTTCCGCACTTCAGGTACTTGCCGATACCAGCTTTGTTCCTGACCGAGTCAATTTCACACGCGGCGCCGGTTCAGCAGGGCCAGACCGATGCCCACGCCCACCAGCGCCAGCACCAGCGCCGGCGTGATCGCCTCGCCGAGCAGCCAGCCCGCACACAGCGTGCCGAACACCGGGGTGAGGAACACGAAGGCCTGCACCTTGGTCGCCGGGTAGCGCGTGAGGAGCCAGAACCAGAGCAGGTAGCTGGCGAAGGTCACCACGACACCCTGGTAGAAAAGCGCGCCCAGCGCCAGCCCGCTCCAGTGCGCCGGCCAGGCCGAGCCGCTGACGACCGCCGCGATCGGCGAGAGCACGGCCGCCACCCCGAGCTGGTAGGCCAGCGTCACCTCCGAGGAGGCGCTGCGCAGCGCCGACAGCCGGATCGTCACCGTGGTCAGTCCCCACAGCAGCGCCGCGCCGAGGATCATCAGATCGCCCTTCCACGAGCCACCGACGGCCCCCTCGCCGAAGGCCATCGCGATCGAGCCGAACGCGACCAGCAGCCCGCCGAACTGCATTGGCGCCAGCCGCTCGCCCTGGTGCGCGGCAGCGAGCACGAGGGCGACGATGAAGGGGGAGGTGTTGATGAAGACGACTCCGCGCGCGGCCGTCGTGTACTGCAGCCCGACGAAGGCAAGGCCGAACTCCACCGCGAACAGCAGCCCGCACAGCAGCCCCGGCCACCCGGTCCCGTCGGTGAACGACCAGCGGATGCCGCGCCAGCGCATCCAGCCCAGCAGGAGCATGAACGCCACGACGCTGCGGATCGCCAGTTGCACCAGCACCGGCACCTCCGGCATCGCGGCCTTGATCGAGACCTGGTTCAGGCCCCACAGGAAACAGCACAGCAGCAAGCTGAGCACGGCGGTGGAGTCGAGGTGTGCGTGGCGCACGGGAGCCGTCGTGGTCATCGTCGAAGAATAAAAGTGTGGAGTCAGCCGATAGGCCGGATTCTGTGCGGTGGGTTGCCCCACCGTGACCGCCATTCATCTGGGCCGGGGGTCACCCACCCGGCTCGGTGCCACCTACCCGCCAGCTCAGCGAGCCGCCTCAATGCTGGCCTATTTGGTGTTGCTGCGCGTAGAGATTGCCCGTTTCACCCGGACTGAACCGGCTCGTCTCTGTTGCTCTGATCCTCGCCTCACGGCGGAGAGGCGTTACCTCCTACGCTGCTCCATGCAGTCCGGACCTTCCTCCAGTGCGGCCTTTCGGCGATTGCACCAGCGGCGGTCTGGCTGGCTCCACGGGGGGGATTGTCCCACAGCGGTCGGGAAGCGCCTCAGGGTTTCCTGGCCGCCGCCTTCGTCAGCTCGGCGTTGTGCGCATCGATCCGGGCATTGCAGGCGTTCACGGCCCGGCGCAACTCGTCCTGCTGGGTGGCGCAGCGCTGGAGCTGCTGGCGGTCCGCGAGGTGCGCGTCCAGCATCTCGCGGTAGGTCAGACCGGCCTTGAGCGCGACGGGCGCAGCGCACGGAGCCAGCAGCGCCGCCGAAGGTTCGCACTTGAGCGAGGCAGGAACCTGCGCGGCCGGGTGCGTCGCACAGCCTGTCAGGGCCACGGCCACCAGCGGGAACATGCCGACAACGACGAAACGGGGAATGTGGTGCATCGCCATCCTCCTGCTCAGCGGGCCGCCGGGCGGCTGGTGCTGACCCGGTTGAGCCGGGTCACGGCGTCGTCCGGCACGGGCGCCTGCATGCAGTTCAGCCCCGCCTGCAGCCGCTGGAGCTGGCCCTGCAGCGTGACGAGCCGGGCCTCGCGGCGGTTCAGTTCCTCGCGGGCCAGACCGATGCTGGCGGAGGCGAGCGCCAGACGCACCCGCTGGAGTTCGGCGTCGTTGGACGGGCGCTGGCTGCTGAGCGTCACCAGCCGCTCCTGCACCTCGTCGAAGGCTTCGGCCATCTCCATCTTCTGCTCGTCGAAGGCCTTGCGCTGGGCGGCCAGGCGCGCTTCGTGTTCCGCCTGCTGCGCCAGCAGCGCATCGGCGAGTTGCTGGCGGGCAACGGTCTGCGCGGCGAGGGCCGCCTGACCGGACGCCTCCAGCGCATGCAGCTTCGCGCGGGTGTCCTCCAGCCGGGCGGCGCCAATGCCATGGCCGATCCAGCCGGCCACCAGCAGGGCGATCGTCGGCGCGACGAGGCGGATCGGGCTGGGCATAGGGGGAAGTCTCCCGAGGGTGCTGTGGTGATGCCGGATGTTACGGAGGATCCCCGGCCAAATCGGTGAGGATTGGTGTTCAGCCAACCGGCACGGCCAGACGGAACCCCAGGTCGTTGCGCGCCGAGGAGCGGCTGCGCTCCAGTCGACTGGCCGAGCGCAGCGTGTGCGCATGGCTGTTCCACGCCCCGCCGCGCACCACGCGGTCCTCGCTGCGCCCGTTCTGGGCGCACCACTCCATGACATTGCCATGCATCTGGTAGAGCCCCCAGGCATTCGGCTCGAACGAGCGCACTGGCACCGTCTGGCGCGGCTGGCGGTGTTCGTGGTGGGCGAGGTCGGGAGACACCGGCCCGTCGCCCCAGTGGTACACGGTGGCGGTGCCAGCCCGGCAGGCGTATTCCCACTGCGCCTCGGTCGGCAGCATGGCGTTCAGGCCCGGCACGCGGCGGTTGAGTTCGGACAGGAAGCGCACGTGCACCGCATCCCAGCTCACCTGCTCCACCGGCAGATCGTCACCACGGAACCGGCTGGGCTGCTGGCCGGTCACCGCCTGCCAGAGGGCCTGGCTGCAGGCGGTGTCCGCCAGCCAGAACGGCTGGTCGATGCCCACCGTGCGGCGCCACTCGTCCTGCTTGCGCCCAGGCTCGCTCGCGGGCGAGCCCATGCCGAACTCGCCGGCCGCGATGTGGCGCAGCCGCTGCGACACCGGCCCCAGCGCCAGTTCGGCCCAGTACCCCCAGACGTCCTGCCCGAACGCAGCGGCCCAGACCGGTTGGTCCGGTGGAATGTGCGGGCTCGAACAGCCCGGTCCCTGACCATGGATAGTCATGTAGTGGAATCTCCCAATCCCTGCAGAACGGAGTCAAGCCTGGGAGCCCCCGCTCCCCCGACCTGAATCAATTCGCGGAACCGGATTGAACCACTGACGGAGCCTGGCGGCCGCAGGTCAGTTGCCCCATGACCCCCTCATTCGAGGGGGTTGACTCAATGACAACGCGCAGCAGCAACCGGCTCGACCGCCCGTTCGCTCATCCACACCTCGACGCGGCGGTTGCGCTCGCGGCCGGACGGCGTGTCGTTGCTCGCCACGGGTGCGGCCGAACCGTAGCCCTGCACCGCGGACGCCTTGAGCCCGTAGGTGCCCAGATCGCGGGCCACCGACTGCGCGCGCTGCACCGAGATCGTCAGGTTGGCACAGGGATCGCCCTGCCCGTCCGAGAAGCCCAGCAGCATCAGGTGCTGCGAGGGGCCGATGCGGCTTTCCAGCAGGCGCGTGATGCGGGACATGTCGCGCAGGGCCTTGTTGTCGAGCTGGTCCACGCCCGGCTTGAAGCGCAGGTTGACCGCCAGCCGGCGCGCGCCGCGCGTCAGCCGGACGTACTCGGCCGGCAATGCCTCGACCGCGGCGGCACCGACGCCTTCGTCCGCCTCGGGAATCTGGCCGATGTAGCCCTCGGCCTGCGCGAGCTTCTGGGCCTCGTCGGAGACGGCGAAGTCGGCCAGCTTGCGCACCAGCGGCGGCGCGTTGCGCGCCACGTAGAAGTACAGCCGGCGCGAGAGCGCGTAGTCCTCGGTCGCGACCGTGAAGCGGCTCGGGCGCAGGGCGTTGGCCGTGCCGTCGGCCACTGCCAGCGTCTTGGCCTGGCGGGCATAGGGCAGTCCGACGAAGCCGATCGCCTGCGGGTCCGCGGCGACCGCGTCGGCGAGCGCGCGGCTGTCCTCGTGCCGGTGGGCGGCGGCGACCAGCGGCTGCTTGTCGAGCACCAGTGAGCGGAAAGTGTCCCAGGTGCCGGACTTGTCGTCGCGGGCGTGGACGGTGACCGGACCGGCCGGGCCGCCCACGGCCGCCCAGTCGCTGACGCGGCCGCTGAACAGGTCGCGGATCTGCGCGATCGACAGGCGCTGCAGCGGGTTGCTCGGGTGGACGATGACCGCCACGCCGTCAAGCGCGATGACGTACTCGCTGCCTTCGGCGGCCAGATCGCCGAGCTGGCTGGTGGTCTTCAGCTCGTCGGCCTTGATGGCGCGCGAGGCCATGCCGATGTCGGCCGTGCCCGCCGCCAGCGACTGGAAGGCGGTCGCCGTGCCGTGGGCCTGCAGCTCGACACGCAGGCTGGCGCCATCGGGGCGGCGGCCGGTCAGGACACTGTCCTCGGCGCTGGCGCCGGGCTGGCGCTCGACGCTGGTGTAGCCCTCGCGGGCCAGGAAGGCCTTGACCAGGGCCGGGGCCAGCGCCGCACCGACCGTGTTGGAGCCGTGCAGGCGGATGGTGCTGCCGCCGTCGCCCTTGCCGGAAGGCGGGCCGGAGGCCGCGACCACCGCTGCCGCGGACACCGCCACCGCAGGCGCAGCCGAGGTCGCCGGGGCGCGGTGCAGCCACCACCACAGCGCCGCGCCGACCAGCAGCAGCGCCAGCAGCGGCAGCAGCCACTTCAGCGGCGACGCGGACCGCAGCGCGCCCGCAGGCGCCATCAGCGTGGCACCGCACTCGCTGCAGCGGCCGCCGCTGGCGTCGAGCGCCTGCGGCTGGCCACTGGCGGCGAGCCGGCAGGACTCGGGGAGGTTGGTGCAGACACCGTGTGTCTGGATCTGGGTCATGGGGTGGGTCCTGTCACAGTCGCAATCAAGCGGAATCAAGCGGGAAGAAGATGCATGGCGGTCTGGACGGCCGCAGACCAGCGCTGGCGCAGTCCGTCGGGGTCCTCGGGCGATGGGGCGGCGAGCAGCTGCGCCACGCGGCGCTGCATCACGTCGCGCAGCCGGTCCGGGCGGACCGGGGAGGCGCGCAGCGCGGCGTCCACGTCCTCCTGCAGCCAGCAGCGCACGGGCTCGGGCATGCCGATCGCGGCGGCGTCCCAGTGCGCGCCGAGCACGACACGGTCGGCCTCGAAGCCCTCGCCGTCCAGCCGCACCAGCACCACGCCCGCGCCCAGGTCCTCGCGTACGAGGCCCAGCGCCTCGCCCAGCAGCAGCAGGCCGGGGCGGTGGTCGGGCGCGTGGTCCGCGGCAGCGGGTTCGGGCGCCTGCAGGCCACGCAGGGCGGCCAGCGGCACCGGCGCGATCTGGCGGCGCCACACCACGCTGCTGGCGGCCGGGCTGTGCGGTGCCGCCAGCCGCACGTCCAGGGTGCCGCCCGGCCACGGCATCGGCAGGGCCTGCAGCGACACCCGCAGCGCCTCCACCGCGGCCCGCTGCAATTCCGCCGGATCCACCGGCTCTGCGGCTTCCGCGCCTGCCGCGGCGGGCGGCACCGGCAGCGCAGGCAACAGCGCCAGTGGCAGCCGCAGGGTGTCGGTGATGTCCGGTGGCGTGTCCGCGGTGTGCGTCGTGTCCGTCGACCACGCACCGGCGCCCGCCTGCATTCCCAGACGCTGCAGCGCCACAGGCCGGGCGGCTGGATCGTCCTGCCAGGCCCGCGCCAGCGCCAGCAGGGCCCCTTGCGCGGCCGAGGCCACCACCGACGGCGCCAGCCGCTGCGTGCTGGTGGCCAGCAGGCGCGCACAGCCCGCCCGCTCGCCCAGGTGCTGGGCCAGCTGGCGGAAACCGGCGCCATCGCCCAGCCGCGTGAACAGATCAGCGCGCAGATAGGCCACCGATTCGCGCTGCGCCGCTTCCGCCAGCACCCAGGTCTGGCCCAGCGCGCGCACCTGCTCGCGGGTGTCGAGGCGCAGCGAGAACCCGTCACCGGACGCAGGCGGGGCGAGCGCGGCGGTGGCCGCTTCGTCCGCCTCGCCGGCCAGCGCCGCCAGCGACAGCTCGGTGGCGTCGACCATGTCCTGCAGATCGGCCAGCTCGGCGCGCAGCGCCGCCCACTGCCGGCGCAGCAGCGCGGTGTGCGCCTGCGCGGTGCTGGCCTGGGCCCAGGCCTGCAGGCGCAGCGCGAAGGCATGCAGATCGCCTTCACGCGGGCCGAACCAGCGCCCCGGTGCGGGCGCCGCCACCTCGGCATCGATCTGCGCCTGCAGCCCCGCCACCTGGCGGTCGTCGCGGGCCTGTCGGGCGTCCAGATCGTGCAGCCGGGCGTCGGCCTGCGCAACCTGGGCGGCCACCCGGGCCACCCCATCGCGCAGCGCGAGGTGGCCGAGCCGCCAGTCCTGCCACAGCGCGGTCTCGATCCCGGCCCGCACCGCCGCAGCACGCTGGCGCAAGGCCGAGGCAGGCACCGCGAAGGCCGCCGCCAGCCCGGCCCCGCCGAACCGCTCCGCGAGCCCGAGCGCGAACAGCCGGCGCAGTTCCTCCCGGCGCTGTGCTGGCGCGCAGTGTTGAACGAGTTGCAGGTAGTGGGCCGCGAGGCGCTGCCACTCCTGTTGCGCGGCGGCGAGGGTCGGTGGCGGCGGGCTGGCCGTGGCCTCCGGCGACGCGCCAGGCCAGGCCTGCGGATCCTCCGGCAGTCCCGCGTCCGCCGCGGCCCGGAGCGCAGCAGGCTGGTTCACATAGCCCAGGCCCGGCCGCCAGTGGTCGAAGCGCAGTTGCGCCAGCAGCCGCAGCATCAGCGCATGCCCGAGGTGGCGCTGCACCGCGACCAGGTCGCTGCGCCACTCCGCCAGGCCCCAGAGCGCGAACTCGCCGCGCGGCGCGGACACCTGTCCGGCCGCTGTGGCCGGCGCGGCGTCGGTCCAGGCCTGCAGCAGCCACTGCGCCTGCCGCTCCTGGCGCAGGGCGGCATCGGTTTCACGCGTGCCGCGTTCGTCGACCGGCGTGGACAGCCAGCAACGGTCGAAGCCCGGCGGCACGGCCTCGGCGCGCTGCTGCAGCGCGGCCAGCAGGGGCGTCTGCTCCGACAGCGTCAGGTGCAGTTGGAGACGGGCGGGCGGCACCAGCGCCCGCAAGGCGTCCAGCACGCCCAGCAGCAGGCCGAGCCCGACCGGCTCGCCGGGATGCGCGATCAGGTGGATGGCCGGCGGGCCCCCGGCGCCATCAGCGCCATCAGCGTCCCGGGCCAGGCGCGTGACGCTGGACAGCGCCGCCAGGATCTCGGCACGGCCGACCTCGAACTGCGTCGAGGCCAGCAGCAGGCGCTGCGCCCGCGGAGGCGCCAGACTGCGCCCGGCCAGACACCAGCCGGGGGCCTCGTCGTCGTGCAGGCTGGCGTCGGTGTCGATCAGCAGCACGGGCGCGGCCGGGGTCGCAGTGGCCGTGCGGGCGCGGGCCAGACCCGGGCTCGCCACGCCAGCCGTGTCGATCTGGCGGCGACGTTCCATCGCCTGCCAGACGCGCACGCCGGTACCACCGAGCCCGATGAAGATGTGGTGCATGTGGGGAAAGCGCCCGGAGAGAGAAAAACGGTGAAGGAAGCGCCTGCACATGGCCATGCCCGGCGCCGGCGCCACTGTGGTACGGCCATGTATCAATCTCGTGACAGCTCACCCCGTGAGCCAGCGGGTCACGGACCTGTCACATTGAAAATCCAGCGCGCGGGGCGCTGGCCTGAAGATTGCGCTGGGTCAAGAATGCTGCACTGCGTCATGGCGTGGTCACGGCGATCGGGAACGCTGCGTGCATGCTCTGGCACAGGAGAATCCCGCCATGTCCCGACCTGCACTCGCCGATTCCATGCTCCCCCTGTCAGGCCGCCGCGGTCTGGTGCTCGGGGTGGCCAATGCCCACAGCATCGCCTGGGGCTGCGCCGAGGCCCTCCACGCGCAGGGCGCTGCGCTGGTGCTGTCCTGCCTCAACGAGAAGGCCCGCCCCTGGGTCCAGCCGCTGGCCGACACGCTCGGCGCACCGCTGATCGACTGCAACGTCGAGGTCGAAGGCGAACTGGAGCACCTGGTCGCCCAGGCGGTCGAGACGCTGGGCGGCCTCGACTTCGTCATCCACTCCATCGCCTGGGCGCCGCTGGCCGAGCTGCACGGCCGGGTCATCGACAGCAGCGCCGCCGGCTTCGCCCGGGCGATGACGGTGTCCTGCCACTCGCTGGCGGCCCTCGCCCGGCTGTGCGAGCCGCACCTGGGCGCCGGCTCCGCGCTGGTGACGATGACCTACCATGGCGCCGAGGAAGCCATTCCGCACTACGGGCTGATGGGCCCGGTGAAGGCCGCGCTGGAGTCGACCGTGCGTTACCTGGCGGTCGAACTCGGCGCCAAGGGGGTGCGGGTGCACGCCGTCTCGCCGGGGCCGGTGCCGACCCGCGCCGCCTCGGGCATCGAGGATTTCGACGACCTGATGGCAACCGCGGCCGCCGAATCGCCGCTGCGCCGGCTGGTCACGCTCGACGAGATCGGCGCGCTGACCGCCTTCCTCGTCGGCCCGGGTGCCAGCGGCATGACGGGCCAGACCATCTACGTGGACGCCGGCTTCCATGCCGTGCGCTGAACCAGCATGAACGACACCATGATCACCAACCGCACCTACGACGAGATGCCTCTCGGCGCCAGCGCCAGCATCGTGCGCACGCTGACGCAGGACGACATCCTCGCCTTCGCGCTCGTCTCGGGCGATGTCAACCCGGCCCACGTCGACGCCGAGTACGCCAACGCCACCCGCTTCCACGGCACCATCGCCCACGGCATGTGGGCCGGCGCGCTGATCTCGACGCTGCTGGGCACCCACTTCCCCGGCCCCGGCACGATCTACGAGGCGCAGATGCTGCGCTTCCACCTGCCGGTGCGCGCCGGCGACACGCTGACCATCCAGGCCACCGTCACCGCCCGCGACGACGAGCGCCACCGCCTGACGCTCGACTGCGTGGTCACGAACCAGGCGGGCGCGGTGGTCGTCAGCGGCGAGGCCATGGTGCGCGCACCGCTGCAGAAAATCAGCCGCCCGCGCGCCGCGATGCCGACCATGCACCTGTTCGACCCCGCCGCGCGGCTGACCGAGTGGGTCGATGGCTGGGCCGCGGACCTGGCCGGGCAGCCGCCGGTGCCGTGCGGCGTGGTCCACCCGTGCGACGAGGCCTCGCTCGCGGGGGCGATGGCGGCAGCGCGGCGCGGGCTGATCGTGCCGTGGCTGATCGGGCCGGAAGCGCGCATCCGGGCGGTCGCGGCCGGACTCGGGCTGGACCTGACCGGCGTCCGCATCGAGGCGGTCGAGCACAGCCACGCCGCTGCGGCGCGTGCGGCGGAGCTGGCCGCGGCCGGCACGGTCGAGATGCTCATCAAGGGCAGCCTGCACACCGACGAGCTGATGCACGCCGTCATCGCCACCCCCGCGCTGCGCACCAAGCGGCGCATCTCGCATGTCTTCCGCTTCGACGTGCCGGCCTACCCCAAGCCCCTGCTCATCACCGACGCGGCCATCAACATCGCCCCGACACTCGAAGAAAAGGCCGACATCGTCAGCAACGCCATCGACCTGGCGCGGGTGCTGGGCGTGGCGCGGCCGAAGGTGGCGATCCTGGCGGCGGTCGAGACGGTGAGCACGAAGATGGCCTCGACGCTGGACGCCGCCGCGCTGTGCAAGATGGCCGACCGCGGCCAGATCACCGGCGGCCTGCTCGACGGCCCGCTCGCCTTCGACAACGCGATCTCGGCCGAGGCGGCGCGCATCAAGGGCATCCGCTCCGAGGTGGCCGGTGACGCCGACATCCTGCTGGTGCCGGACCTGGAGGCCGGCAACATGCTGGCCAAGCAGCTCGACTACCTGGCGGGTGCGGCCGGCTGCGGCATCGTGCTCGGCGTGCGGGTGCCGATCGCGCTGACGAGCCGGGCGGATGGAGAAGCCTCGCGGCTGGCCTCGGCCGCGCTGGCGGCGCGGCTGGCACTGGCGTGGCGCACGCAGCGTCCCTGAACATCGAAGGAACCACACCGACCATGGACTCCATCCTCGTCATCAACGCCGGCTCCGCGACCCTGAAATTCGCGCTCTACCCGCGCTGCGGCGACACGCCCGGCGAGATCGCCGCGCACCCGTCCTTCGCCGCGGGCCAGATCGATGGCCTGCAGCCCGGCGGGCGGCTGCGGCTGTGTCCGTCGGGGGCGGACCCGGTCGATCTGGCCGAGCCGGCGGACGAGGCGCAGCGCTTCGACGTGGCGCTGCAGGCGGTGCAGGCGCATGTCGCCGCCGTGGCACCGGACGCGCACATCGTCGCCGTGGCGCACCGGATCGTGCATGGCGGGCGCTACTACCGCGCCCCGACCCGGCTCGACGACACGGCCATGATGCTGCTGACGAGCCTGACCCCGCTCGCGCCGCTGCACCAGCCGCACAACCTCGCCGGCGTGCGGGCGCTGCGCAAGGCCTTCCCGGCGCTGCCGCAGATCGGCTGCTTCGACACCGCCTTCCACGCCGACCTGCCCGAGCTGGAAACCCGCTTCGCGCTGCCGCAGGCGCTGCACGACGAGGGCGTGCGCCGCTACGGCTTCCACGGGCTGTCCTACGACTACGTGATGCAGGTGCTGCGCGGCTGCAGCACGCGCGCTGGCGGCCGGGTGCTGATGGCGCACCTGGGCAGCGGCGCCAGCCTGTGCGGTGCCCGCGAGGGGCGCAGCGTCGCCACCTCGATGGGCTTCTCGGCGCTGGACGGGCTGATGATGGGCAGCCGCTGCGGCCAGCTCGACCCGGGCGTCGTGCTCCACCTGTGGCGCGAGGGCTGGACCGAGGCGCAGGTCGAGCAGCTGCTCTACAAGGAAAGCGGCCTGCTTGGCGTCTCCGGCCTGAGTGCCGACATGCGCCTGCTGCGCCGCGCCGCGGACGACGGCAACCCGCAGGCCCGCACCGCGATCGACCTGTTCACCTACCGGCTGACCCGCGAGGCGGGTGCGCTGGCGGCGGTGCTGGGCGGCGTGGACGTGCTGGTCTGCACCGGCGGCATCGGCGAGCACGACGCGGCCACGCGCGCCGCACTGGCCCGGGCGCTGCACTACCTCGGCGTGGAGCTGGACGGTACCGCCAACACGGCCGCCCGCGGGGACGGCATCGCAGCCCTCCATTCGGCGGGCAGCGCAGTCGAGGTCTGGGTCGTGCCGACCGACGAAGGTCGGGTGGCGGCACAGGCGGCCTGGGCGCTGCTCGACACCCGCTGAACGAACCGGTCCGGAACCATACCAACTTTGCAGGGAAATCGAGGTTGCTCCACCCCGGTACAGTGGTGCGGGACGTCCGGATCTGGCAGGATCCGGCTTGGTGATCAAGCAGTATCCACCGCCCAAGATGTCCAAGTCCACCCTGTTGATCGTCGATGACGAGCCCCTGAATCTGGCAGTGCTGGCGCGTCTGCTCAACCCGCACTACCGGGTCCTGGGCGCGCGTTCAGGGGCCAGTGCGCTGGAGCTGGTGCAGCACACGCGGCCGGACCTGATCCTGCTCGACGTGATGATGCCCGGCATGGATGGCCACGCAGTGCTGCGGCGGCTGCAGGCCGATGTGCATGCCCGCACGATCCCGGTCATCTTCGTCACCGCGCTGGGCTCCGAGGACGACGAGGAGCATGGTCTGGCGCTGGGTGCGGTCGATTACATCACCAAGCCGGTCAAGCCGGCGGTGGTGCTGGCGCGGGTGCGCACCCATCTGGAGCTGAAGTCGGCACGCGACCGGCTGCGCGACCACAACGCCGACCTCGAACGCGAGCTGGCGCAGCGCATGCGCGAGACGCTGCTGACGCAGGACCTGACGCTCAGCATGGTCGCCGGCCTGGCCGAGACGCGCGACAACGACACCGGCAACCACATCCTGCGCACGCGGCTTTACGTCGAGGCACTGGCGCGGCAGCTGCAGGACGATCCGGCCTTTGCCCCGGAGCTGGACGAGGGGGCGCTGCGCTGCATCGTCAAGGCCGCGCCCCTGCACGACATCGGCAAGATCGGCATCCCGGACCACATCCTGCTCAAGCCCGGCCGGCTCACCCCGGACGAGTTCGAGACCATGAAGACCCACGCGCGCCTCGGCGGCGAAGCGATCACGCACGCGATCCTGCAGGTGCTGCCGCAGTACCGCAGCGTCAGCGGCGACGGGGCCGACACGCCGGAGGTGCTGCGCTTCCTAGAGATCGGCCGCGTCATCGCGACCCACCACCACGAGCGCTGGGACGGCAGCGGGTACCCGGACGGGCTGGCCGGCACCGCGATTCCGCTGCCGGCACGGCTGATGGCACTGGCCGACGTGTTCGACGCGCTGACGATGCGGCGGGTCTACAAGCGCGCGTGGAGCACCGCCGAAGCCACCAGCCACATCCTCGGCGAATCGGGTCGCCACTTCGATCCGGCCATCGTCACGGCGTTCGCGCGGGTGCAGGACCAGTTCGCCGCGATCGCGGTGCGTCTGGCGGACGACTGAACTGAACGAAACGGAATGTCCCGCCATGGGCAGCGACGCGCACTCCCTCGACCGGCTGGATCTGCAGCGTGCAGTCCTGAAGGCCATCCCCGACCTGGTCTGGCTGAAGGATCCGGACGGCGTCTACCTGGCCTGCAACCCGCGCTTCGAGCAGCTCTTCGGCGCACCGGAAGCCAGCATCATCGGCCGCACCGACCACGACTTCGTCCCGGCCGAGCTGGCCGACTTCTTCCGCCACCACGATCTGGCGGCGATGCGCAGCAGCACGCCACGCATCAACGAGGAAGTCGTCACCTTCGCCAGCGACGGCCACAGCGAACTGCTGCAGACCATCAAGACCGCCGTTCGCCGTCCCGATGGCTCGGTGCTGGGTGTGCTGGGCATCGGCCGCGACATCGGTGATCTGCGCCGCGTCGAGCAGGAGTACCGCGCGCTCTTCGCGCACAACCCGGCGCCGATGCTGGTCTACGAGCGCGGCACGCTGCGGCTGGTCGAGGTCAACGAGGCCTTCCTGCAGCTCTACGGCTACCGCGCCGACGAGATCGAGGCGCTGCGCCTGCCCGATCTGTACGTGCCCGAGGAGCGCGAGCGGCTGATCGCGCTGGCACACCACGTCCGCGGGCTGGTCAACACCGGCGAGTGGCACCAGCAGCGCCGGGATGGCAGCCGCCTCGTCGTCGTCTCGCGCTCGCACGACATCGGCCACGAGGACCGCGACTGCCGCGTCGCGGTGATGACCGATGTCACACGGCTGCACAGTGCCAGGCAGCGCGACCGCAGCCGGCTGCGCCTGCTGGAGAGCCTGGCGCGTGGCGACACGCTGCCGGCGCTGCTGGAGCAGCTCGCGCGCGACCACGAGGCCCTGTTCCCGCGCAGCCTGTGCTCGATCCTGCTGCTCGACAACGCTGGCACGCAGCTCCTCCACGGAGCGGCCCCGAGCCTGCCGGACGCCTACAACCAGGCGGTGCACGGTCTGGCGATCGGGCCGCAGACCGGCTCGTGCGGCGCAGCGGCCAGCCTCGGCCAGCGTGTCATCGCCGCCGACCTGCAGAGCCACCCGAACTGGGCCCCGTTCCGCGAGATCGTCGCCGCGCACGGCCTGGCGGCGTGCTGGTCCGAACCCATCATCGGCGCGCACGGGCGCGTGCTCGGCACCTTCGCGGTCTACCGGCGCGAACCGGGCGAGCCCGACGCCGAAGAACTCGAACACCAGTCGTTTTCGGTGCAGCTGGCCGCGACCGCCATCACCCAGTGGACGACGACGCAGCAACTGCACCGCAGCGAGCGCCAGCTGCGCGACATCCTGCACGCGATCCCCGACCTGGTCTGGCTGAAGGACGCCGATGGCGTGATCCGCAGCTGCAATGCCGCGTTCGCGCAGCTCGTCGGACGTCCCGAGGAGCAGATCGTCGGCCACCTCGCCGCCGATCTGCTCGATGCCGACACCGTCGTCGCGCTGGACCAGGGCGACACGGCGATCTTTGCCGGTGGCGCGACGCACGGCTGCGAGCTCTGGCTCGGCGCCGCAGGCGGCCAGCGCGGACTGTACGAGACGATCAAGACGCCGCTGCACGATGACCGCGGCGCGCTGGTCGGTGTGCTCGGCGTCGCACGCGACATCACGCTGATCCGCCAGGGCGCACGCGCGCTGGCCGAGCAGGAGCGGCTGATCGACACGATGTTCGGCCAGACCACCGACTCGATCGTGCTGATCGATCCGGACACGCTCGGGTTCGTCACGTTCAACGACGCCGCCTGGCGCGGTCTGGGCTACACCCGCGAGACATTCACGGCACTCCAGCCGATGGATCTGCAGCTCGATCTCGACGAGGGAGAGATCCGCCAGGCGGTCGCCCAGGTGCGCGCCGGAGCCCCGCAGAGCCTGGAGACACGCCACCGCCGCGCCGATGGCGGCATCCAGTACGCCATGCTGACACTGCGCATGCTGAGCTACTCCGGACGGCCGCTGGTCTCGGCAGTCTGGCGCGACATCACCGAGAGCCGGCGGCACGAGGCCCGCATCCACCGGCTGAACCAGGCCTATGCGGTGCTCAGCAGCGTCAACGAGGCGATCGTGCGGCTGCGCGATCCGGACCGGCTCTATGCCGAGGTCTGCCGCATCGTCGTCGAGATCGGCGGGTTCCGGTTGGCCTGGATCGGTCAGGCCGAAGGCGAGCGGGTGCTGCCGCTGGTCCACGCCGGCCACTCCGACGGCTATGTCGAACAGCTGCGCCTGCCACGCGATGGTGGCCAGCCCGGACCGACCGTGCGCACCCTGCTGTCGGGCGCGCCGGCCGTCGTCAACGACATCGCCGCGGACCCGCGGATGGCCCCCTGGCGCGAGGCGGCGCTGCAGCGCGGCTACCGGGCCTCGGCGGCCTTCCCGGTCACGGTCAACGGCCAGGTGCGCTGCTGTCTGTCGGTCTATGCCGGCACGGTCGGTCACTTCGACACCGAACAGGTCGCGCTCTACAGTCGGCTGACGCAAGACGTCGCCTTCGCGCTGGAGCTGCGCAGTGCCGAGGCCGCGACCCGCCAGGAGCAGCTCCTGCGCGAGCAGCTGATGGAGTCGGTCGCGGGACTGTTCTTCGTGCTCGACCAGCAAGGCCACGTCGTGATGTGGAACCGCCGCTTCGAAGAGGTCACCGGCTACAGGCCCGACGAGATCCGCGCCCGCGTCGCCACCGACTACTTCGATCCGCACGAGCGTGCGCTGATTGCTGCGCGCATCCACGACGTGTTCGCGCACGGCGAGGCACAGGCCGAGGCGTCGCTGGTCGGTCGAGACGGCCGGCGCACACCCTACCTGTTCGTGTCGCGGCGCATCGACCTCGACCAGCCGCTGATCGTCGGCACCGGCATCGACATCTCGGACCGCGTGCACTCCGAGCGCGAACTGGCCGGCTACCGCCAGCACCTGGAGGAGCTGGTCGCCACCCGCACCGCCGAACTCGAACACGTCAACGCACGTCTGAACCGCGAAGACCAGCGCCTGCGCGCGATGCTGTCACTGAGCCAGAAGGCCAGCACGCTGGGCGAGGAAGACCTGCTGCAGCTCGGCCTCGGCGAGGCCATGCGGCTCAGTGGCAGCACGGCGGGCTGCCTGCACGACAGCGACGACGCCAGCAGGCTGCAGTTGCTGGCGTGCACCGGCTGCACACCCGAATCGATCGTGGTGCCGGATGTGCCGTCCGGCGAACCGCTGCTGCCCCCCTGGGAGCTGGCCCGCAGACAGGGTCGCCCGCTGGTGCTCGGCGAGGCCACTCCGGGCGTGGCGCTGCCGCCCGGTGCAGACCAGATGGTGGCCGTGCCGATCATCGAGGACGAGACACTGCGCTTGATGCTGTGTGCCGCCGGCAAGACCGAGCCCTATGGCGAAGCCGATGTGCGCGAACTCGAACTGATCGGCATGGACCTCTGGCGCATCATCCGCCGCCGCCGCATCGAACTCGCGCTCGAACAGGCCAAGGTCGTCGCGGACGCTGCCAGCCTGGCCAAGAGCGCCTTCCTGGCCAACATGAGCCACGAGATCCGCACGCCGATGAACGCGGTCATCGGCTTCGCGCACCTGCTGCGGCGCGATCCGCTGACACCGCGCCAGCGGGACCACCTCGGCCGCATCACCGACGCCAGCCAGCACCTGCTGGAGGTCATCAACGACATCCTCGACTTCTCGAAGATCGAGGCCCGCAAGATCCACCTCGAAACGACCGACTTCGATCCACGCGACAGCATTGAGCGGGTCGTCGCGATGCTGCTCGATCGGGCGCGGGCCAAGCAGCTCGTGCTGGACGTGCAGACCGCGCATTGCCCGCCCGCGCTGCGCGCCGACCGGCTGCGGCTGGAGCAGGTGCTGCTGAACCTGATCGGCAATGCCGTCAAGTTCACGCCGCAGGGCCGCATTGATGTGCGCGCGACTGCGCTGGGTGGCGACAGCGGCGCCGCGTGGCTGCGCTTCGAGGTCGAGGACACCGGCGTCGGCATCGCGCCGGAGCAGATCGCACACCTGTTCGCCGCCTTCGAGCAGGCCGATGCCTCGACCACACGCCACTTCGGTGGCACCGGCCTCGGCCTGGCGATCAGCAAGCGGCTGGTCGAACTGATGCACGGCCGCATCGGCCTGCGCAGCGAGCCGGGCCGGGGCAGCCTCTTCTGGTTCGAGCTGCCGCTGCTGCCAGGCCACCCGCTCGCCGAGCGGCCCGCGCGACCGGCCACGCTGCTGGCGGCCCCCGCCGGCCTGCGCAGCGCACGCGTGCTGCTGGTCGAGGACAACCCGGTCAACCAGGAGGTCGCGGCCGAACTGCTGCTCTCGCTCGGACTGCAGGTCGATCTGGCCGATGACGGTGCACAGGCGGTCGCGCGTTTCTCGGCCGGTCGGCACGACCTGATCCTGATGGACATGCAGATGCCGGTGATGGACGGTCTGCTCGCCACCGCCGCGATCCGCCGACTGCCCGGCGGCGAACGCGTGCCGATCGTCGCACTGACCGCCAGCGCCTTCCACGACGACCGTGCCCAGTGCCTGGCCGCCGGCATGGACGATTTCCTCGGCAAACCGGTCGAGCCCGGGCAGTTGCACCGCTGCCTGATGACCTGGCTCGGCCCGGCAGGCTCCCTGGCCTCCACCGCAGCGCCGGTGCCGCCCCTGCCGGAGGACGAGGCCGCGCTGCAGTCCGCCCTGGGCGCAGCGGGTCTGGACATCCCCGACGCACTTGCCCGCCTGGGTGGAGACACCCTGCTGTACCGGCGTTCACTGCGGCTCTTTGCAGAACACCACCGTGGCGATGCTGCCGCGCTGCGGGAGACCACCACCGGCACCACGCTGCGCAGCAGGACCCATGCGATCGCTGGCGTCACCGGCACGCTCGGTGCGCGGGGCCTGCAGCGCCAGGCACGCGAGATCGAGCGGGCCGCGGCGGCCTGCGGTGACCGGGTCGTGAACACCGGGCTGCAGGACCGCGCCAACCGGCTGGCCGAAGCCCTCGACGGGCTGCTGGGACAGATCGACGCGGCACTCGGCACCGAGCGTGTGCCCGCCGATCCGGCGGCCGGCACGGGTGGTCACCAGGCCGCCCAGGACACCCTCCGGGACGGGATCGACTGGCCGCACGTGCAGGCGCTGCTCGCCGCGCTGCAGCCGCTGCTGGCCGAGCACGACACCGCCGTCATCGATCTGCACGAGCAGGCCGCACCGGTGCTGGCGCCCGCGCTCGGCACGCTGGCACGCGCGCTGGCGCAGGCCATCGACACGTTCGACTTCGATCTGGCCCAGCAGATCCTGGCGCAGGCCCTGGCGCAAGTGCACGCAGCCCTGCAGGCCGGCGGACACGCCGCGGAGTGACCCGACTCAGGCCGACGGGCCGATGCCGGCAGCGGTCCGGGCCGCACCGAGCCGCCGCCAGCGCGCCAGCAGATCGGCGTCGGTGACGGTCTCGGTGCGGACATCGCCGGCGTAGACCGCGCCGTCGTTGCCGTCGAGCGTGAGCACCTCGCCTTCGCGGAAGCTGCGTTCACCGAGGCACACCGTGCGGGTGGCCTCGTCGATCTGCAGCGCCTCGCAGCCGACCAGACAGACCTTGCCCAGCTGGCGGGCGACCACCGCCGCATGCGCGGTGCGGGCGCCGCGGCTGGTCAGCAACCCGCCGGCCAGCTCCAGCGCGGCGAGGTCGCGCGTTTCAGCATCGCGGCGCAGCAGCAGCACCGGCACGCCCGCAGCCCGGCGCTCGCGCACGCGGGCCTCGTCCAGCGCGATCTCGCCGCTGGCGACACCCGCCTGGGCGCTGGCGGCGCGGGCCAGTGGCTCCGCGGCAGCATTGGTCGCCCCGGGCATGGCCGCCACGATCCGGGTCCAGCCGCAGGCGGCCGCATCGACCGGCCCGAGCCGCGCGGCGGCCTGGGCGGCGCTGAGCACGCCCTCCTCCACCAGATCCAGCGCGATGCGCACGGCGGCGCGGGCGCTGCGCTTGCCGGTGCGGGTCTGCAGCAGGTAGAGCCGGCCGTCCTGGACCGTGAACTCGAAGTCCTGCATGTCGCCCAGCGCCGCCTCGACCCGCCGGGTCGCCGCGAGCAACTGCTGCCACACCGCGGGCGCACGCTCCGCCAGACCCTGGTGGCCGTGTGCGCGGCGGCGGCCGGAGACGACGTCCTCGCCCTGGGCGTGGAGCAGGAAATCGACCCAGGGCACCGGCTCGCCGCTGGTCGGGTCGCGCGTGAAGCCGACGCCCGCGCCGGAGACGCCCCCGGCATTGCCGAACACCATCTGCTGGACGGTGACCGCCGTGCCGACCGTGGCATCAATGCCGTGCATCGCCCGGTAGGCCTGCGCCTGCGGCGACTGCCACGAGGCGAACACGGCCTCGATCGCCCCGGCGAGCTGGACCTGCGGATCTTGCGGAAAGGGCTGGCCGGCGTGTTCGCGGTAGAGCGCGAGGTAGCGCCGGGTCAGGGTGCGCAGCTCCGAGAAATCGAGGTCGCGCTCGTCGCGGTGGCCGGCGAGCGTGCGCAGCTCGGCCTCGAACAGCTCACCATCCAGCCTGGCCACGGTTTCCCCGTAGGTGGCGACCAGGCGGCGGTAGGCGTCCCAGACCAGGCGTGGGTGGCCGGTCTGGCGCAGGAAACCGGGCAGGGTCGTCTCGCACAGGCCGATGTCGAGCAGGGTCTGCATCATCCCCGGCATCGAGACCGGCGCGCCCGAGCGCACCGACACGAGCAACGGCTGGCGGGCGTCGCCGAAGCGCAGCCCGCTGGCCTGTTCGAGCCGGGCCAGCGCCTCGCGCCACACCGCGGGCGTGCGTGCAGCGGCCGCGGCCTGGCACCACGCGGTGCCGAGCACCAGCCCCGGCGGCACCGGCAGGCCGAGTTCGGCCATGCGCAGCAGGTTCCAGGCCTTGAAACCGAGTTGTGCGGGGCCGAGCGTGTCGGCGCGGCTGGCATCGGCGGTGCCGAAGGTGTAGACCTCCGGCGGCAGCGGGGATGCAGGGACAGGGACAGGAGGGATGACAGGTGTGGCGGGCATGGCGAACTCCGGTTCAGCCCAGCACGCTGGGGGACTCGACCCGGCGGAAGGCCAGATCGCGCAGGCGGTACTCCAGCGTGAGCAGCCGGTCGGAGGCCAGCTCCAGGCTGGCGGCCAGGTCGCTGGCCAGCATCAGCACCGCCGGCTCCGGCACATGGCGGCACAGCGCGCGGCGGGCCTCGCGCAGCAGTTCGTCGCAGCGCCGCTCGGCCTGCAGCACACGCCAGGTCGCGGCGACGAAGGCGTCCTGGTCGGTCGCGTCGCTGCCCTGCCCCAGCCCGCAGAGGATGGCGAGCGCCCGCACATGGTCCTGCGTGGCACCGAGCACCGTCTCGGCCAGCGCCTGCAGCGCAGCGCGGACCTCGCCATGCAGGAGCTTGCGGCTGTGTCCGCTGCGCTGCTCGGCCAGCAGCGAGATGAGGAAGGCGGCCTCCTCCAGCGCATCGGCCACATCGTCGGCCAGCTCCATCAGCGCGACGACCGAACGCCAGCGCGGCAGCCGCTCGGCCTGGGTGCGTGCCCGCATGACGAGGTGGTCGGCCTGGCGTTCCCAGGTCTTGGCCCGTGCCCCCAGCCGGGCGGCGGCCTCGGTGCGTTCGTCGCCACCATCGACCGTGCCATCGGCCAGCGCCTCGTGGACCGCCTCGGCCAGGGTCTGCACCCAGGCGGCGTGCTCGGTCAGCAGATCGAACTCGGTGCGGTGCTGCTGCATGTGCCGGGTCAGCAGCAGCCGGGTCTCGTCGGCCACCAGCGCGGCGGGCTGGTGGGCGGTGCGGGCCCGCCAGGCCAGCGCCAGCACGTCCACCAGGAAGGCCTGCGCCGCCGCCTCGCCGAGCACGGCGTCCAGCCGGTCGCCGATGCGGAAGGCACCGGGGCCAAGATCCTGCATGGCGTCGAAGACGAGCTGCTCGCCGCCCGCCTCCAGCCAGGCGCGGTGGCCGACCTCGCGCTGCGCCGCCTCGCGCAGCACCTCGACCGCCAGCGGCTTGGCCACGAAGGCCTGCAGGCGCTTGCGGGCGCGGTTCCAGTCGATCAGGAAGACGATGCGGGCGCCGATGCCCTCCAGCGCCAGCGCGAGCGCGGCCTCGTCGGCGCAGGTGAAGGTGGCCGTGCCGAGCTGGTAGGCCGCGCCCTCGTTGAGATCGGCGCGGACCTGCGATTGCGGCGCCGACCACTGTGCGCCCAGCTCCGCCAGCCGCGCCTGGAAGAAGGCGAAGCGCGGCTTGTGCAGGTCGGAGTAGGTCAGGCGGATGCCGGGGGTCGCGGCGACACCGTCGACGGTCTCGCCGTCGACCACCTGGACCACCAGCACATGCGCGTCGTTGGTGCCGATGTCGTTCTGGATCAGCAGGTGCGGGCCGTCACGGGTCGCGGCGGTGTCGAGGCCGGGGTGGTCGAGCTTGAGGGCGCGGGTGCGGCCGAGACCGCGCATGAAGGCGGCGATGCGTGGGCGGTCCTGCGGGCCGATCTGCCAGGCGTGGGCGCCGTCGATCACCTCGCTGGCCAGCGTGGCCGAGAGGCGGTTCAGCGCCTTGTGCAGGTCCATCACCAGCAGGTGCAGGCTGTCGTCGGCGGGCTGGCCGCGCTTGCCGCGGTGGCCGTGGGTCAGCGCGCGCAGGTGGTCGGAGCCGAGCGCGGCGCGGCCGTGTTCGCAGTCCGCCTTCCATCGGGCCAGGTTCTGCAACCAGTGGTCGCGGCGCTGGCGCAGGGCGGTGACCTCGGCATCGGTGGTGTCGTCCACTTCACCGGGCAGGCCCGTGACCGGGCGGGCCATGGTGGTCAGGGCCTCGTGGAGCAGCGCCGCCAGCCGCCCCGCCTCGGGCAGCAGGAGGTCCTCGCCCTGCAGCGTCGCGCCGGCCTGGAGTTCGTCGAGCCAGCGGCCCTTCAGGTCGGCCGCGGCGCACTCGGCGCGCAGGTCCTGCAACGGTGCAGCCGGCTTGCACGCATGGGCTGCGGCCGCCTGCAGCAGGGTCAGCGCCACCTTGAGCCGGTCGTTGGCGGCCAGCGCCGCCTGCACCCAGGCGGGCCGCAGGAGGGAGGTCTGGCCGAGTGATGCGACAGCAGCTTGCTTGTCCATGGACGTGGTTCCCCTGAAAGGCGTTGTGCGGCGGAGCTGGACGCCAGCCGGTCTTGCGCGGACCAGTCTGGGCAGCGTCCGTGACCGGTGCGTGACGCGGATCCGGCCAGAACACCCGGTGTTGACGTCGCTCAAGCAAGGTGCGCGAGCACCATGCTGCGGACACGGCAACGCGGTTCAATCGGCGCTGTACCCACTGCCGCGACAGGACACCCCGTGCTGCAAGCCACCCGATCGTTGCCTGAACCCGCCTCCACCAGCACCCGCCCCGCTGCACCAGCCGGCCCGACGCCGGCCGAAGCCGCCGCAGCCTTCGACCAGCTGGTCCACGCCCGCGCCGCAGCGCTGACCAGCGGCCTGTCGCCGATCTCGCTGTCCCTGGCCTGGCAGGACTGGGCGCAGCACCTGATGAGCCAGCCGGGTCAGCGGCTGCGGCTCGCCGCACAGGCGCAGGCCGGCGTGATCGAGTGGCTGGGGCACTGCGCAAGTGGCGGCTGCACGCCCGACGGCAGCGCCGCAGCGCCGGACGCCCGCTTCGCCAGTCCGGCGTGGCAGCAGTGGCCGTGGCCGGGTGTCGTGCAGGCCTACCAGCAGAGCGTGCAATGGTGGGACGACGCCACCCAGCTGCCCGGCCTGACGCGCCACCACAGCGAGGTCGTGCGCACGATGGCGCGCCAGTGGCTCGACACGCTCAGCCCGAGCAACCTGCCGTTCAATCCCGAAGTGCTCCAGGTGACCCGGGAGCGCCTCGGTGCCAATCTGATCGAGGGCGCGCAGAACGCCGCGGACGACTGGCGCCTGCAGCACGGCCTGCAGCCCCTGGCGCTGCCCGAACACAGCTACCGCCCCGGCACCGAGGTGGCGATCACGCCCGGTGCGGTGGTGATGCGCAACCGGCTGGTCGAGCTGATCCAGTACGCGCCCGCCACCGACGTGGTGCAGGCCGCGCCGGTCTTCATCGTGCCGTCGTGGATCATGAAGTACTACATCCTCGACCTGCGCCCGGAACACTCGCTGGTGCGCTGGCTGGTCGGCCAGGGCCACACCGTCTTCATCCTGAGCTGGAAGAATCCGGACCGGAGCGATGCCGGCATCGGCCTGAACGACTACCTGCAGTGGGGCGTGTTCGACAGCCTGGCCCGCATCCGCGAGCTGGTCCCCGACCACCCCGTGCACGCCTGCGGCTACTGCCTGGGCGGCACGCTGCTGTCGATGGCCGCCGCCGCGCTGGCCCGCCCGCAGCAGGTCGCCAGCGCGCCGCAGCAGGCGCCGCTGGCCAGCGTCACGCTGCTGGCCTCGGAAACCGACTTCACCGAGCCGGGCGAGATGGGCGCGCTGATCGACGAATCCCAGGTGCAGCTGCTCGAAGCGGTGATGGCCGACCGGGGCTTCCTGACCGGGCAGCAGATGGCGGGATCGTTCCAGTTCCTGCACGCCCGCGATCTGGTCTGGTCGACCAAGATGCATGAATACCTGTTCGGCGAGCGCACCCGGCCCAACGACCTGATGGCCTGGAATGCCGACGTGACCCGCATGCCGGCGCGCATGCACAGCGAGTACCTGCGCCGCTGCTACCTGCGCAACGAACTGGCCGAGGGACGTTACCTCGTCGAGGGAACCCCGGTGTCGCTGTCCGATGTCCGGGTGCCGGTCTTTGCCGTCGGCACGGAAACGGACCACGTCTCGCCGTGGAAATCGGTCTACAAGCTGCTGCGCCTGTCCGAGACCGAGGTCACCTTCGTGCTGACCAGCGGCGGCCACAACGCGGGCATCGTCAGCGAACCCGGCCACCCGCACCGCCACTACGCCCTGCACGTCACCGCCGCCACCGACCCGTGGCAGAGCCCCGAGGACTGGCAGGCCACCGCCGAGCGCCGCGACGGCTCGTGGTGGACGGCGTGGAACGACTGGCTGGTCGCACACAGCCGCGGCACGGTGCCGGCCCGGGTGATCGACCCGGCCACGGCCCTCGCCGCCGCACCGGGCGACTACGTGCAGACCCGGTACGCCGACTGACGGCAGGGCGTTCAGCCAGCCGGATTGCCCGCCGGCAGACCACGGCGTAGCATGCGGCCGCATGTTCCACCTGCCTTCTCCCCTGCGTGGCGCCGCGCTGGCGCTGGTCCTGAGCACCGCCGTGCTGGCTGGTTGTGGCGGCGGCATCTACCTGGGCTGGGAAGGCGGCGGCTACGACGACCTGCCCCCGAGCGTCAGCCTGGTGACCAGCGTGACCGCGGCGCGGGTCGGCGATCCGGTGCGGCTGTCGGCAGCGGCGAGCGACGACTACGCCGTGGCGCGGGTCGAGTTCTACCGGGTCGAGCCGAACGGTGCCGTCGTGCGCCTGGGCACGGACACCTTCCTGCCCTACGCCTGGGACACCGTCCTGCCGGACAGTCCCATCGGCGCGGTGCGTTACCTGGCGCGGTCGGTCGATGACGCCGGACAGGTCACCGACAGTGCGTGGGTGAGCGTGGTGCTGCAACGCTGACCCGAATCGAAAGGCATTCCCCTTGAATCCGAACCCCTCCCGGCACGCTCGTTCCCTGCAGACGCCCTTCGTGGCGGCCGCGCTGCTGTTGCTGTCGATCTGCGCCGGCTGCGCCCAGGATCCGTCCGGTCCGGGCATGACCGAACAGGCCCGCGCCACGGGCCAGGTGGTGGCCCGGGATGCGAAGGAGGCGGGCGCGTCCGTGGCCCACGGCGCCCGCGAAGTCGGCGCAGCCGCCGGTCAGACCGGACGCGAGATCGGCCGCACGGTGAAGGACGCCGCGGTCGGTGCCTGGGCCGCCACGCGCCAGGGCGCGCAGGCCGTCGGCGCCGCGGCCAGCGGTGCCGTGAGCGAACTCCGCAAGTAGCGCGCTGCCTGGTTGGTCCGGTCGGCCCGGTCAGCTCGGCCGGTCCGCCATGCCCGGCAGATCGCCGACCGGCCCTGGGCGCGCGTGGCCCTCGGGCGCGGCGCGGCGCAGCGGTGGCACCGACTTCGACCAGCAGCGCGACCACCAGCTCCGCACCAGATGCAGGACCGGCCCCGGGTCGCGCGCACTGGCGTACTGGTAGACCAGTCCCGGCCGCAGCACGGTCTTCAGGTACTCGCCCCAGCGCCACTCCTTCGCGCGGCGGTAGGCGCGGAAGGCGTGGAAGTCCAGCCCGGCGTTCAGGTAGCGCAGGCCGAAGCGCCGCTGCGGCGCTGGCAGCGGTGGCAGGTCGCAGGCCGTGCGGTAAGCCAGCCACGGGAGGTTCACGCCCGCCCGCGCGGCGAGGATGCTGGTCTGGCTGATGCGCGGGTTGATCTCGATGAGCAGGTAGCGGCCGGTGCGGGCGTGGCGCTTGAAGTTCATGTTCGCGATGCCGCGGAAGCCCAGCGTCTGCAGGATCCCGATCGCCTCGGCCTCCAGCGCCGGCCGGTGCACGCTCTCGACATGGCAACCACTGCCGGCGTGGATCGGGAAGGTGCGCCACTTGCGCGCGGTGTAGCTGGCCCGGGCGCAGCCATCGGGATCGATGTAGACGTGCACGCTGTAGTGCGCCTCGTCGCGGCCGGGGATGTACTCCTGCAGCAGCACCTCCAGCCCGTGTGGCGCGAGCATGCAGCACAGCCGCATCAGCTCCCGCGGCTCGTCCACCAGCAGGGCCTTGGCTCGCGCCACAGCGGGTTCCACATCGGGGTACTTCCAGGCGACCGGATGCGCAGGCTTGAGGATGACGGGGTAGTCGACCACCCGGCTCAGCGCTTCGGCGGCCACCAGCGTGCGCGGACTGAAGGTGCGCGGCACGGGCAGGCCGAGCCGCTCCGCCTCCACTCCGAAGGCGCTCTTGTCCATCAGCAGGCGCGCCACCCCGGTCGGCGTCGTGATGCTGCGGCACACCGAGGCCAGTGGGTCCTCCAGCGCCAGCAGCGCCGTCAGGTCCGGATCGGCCGAGGGGAACACGGGCAGCAGCGCCCCGTGTTCGGCCTGCAGTGCCACCAGCACCGCCTGCAGCCGGGCGGGCTCGCGGGTGAAGCCGGGCGCATGGTGGAAGGCGACGACGTGGCGGGAGTAGCGGGACGGCGGCTGCGCCTCTTCGGCGACCACGATCACCGGCACACCCTGCTCGCCGAGCGCACGGACAAGGTTCAGGTCGGCTTCAGGCGCGCCTTGACAGGACAGCACCACAGCAGGCGGAAGCGACGGTCTGGAGCGGCTGGACATGGGCACGAATCGACTTTGCAATCACGTGGAAAACAGCCGTCTTTCTACTGCAATTGAACCAATTGATACCAACGATGACCCCGATTCAAGGGGGTGCAGACTTGCCGGAAATTCACGCTTTCCCCTCCTCCAGCACCTGCAGCAAGGCCGTCCCGTAGGCCTCCAGCTTCTTCGCCCCGACCCCGCTGATGCCGCCCAACTCCGCCAGCGACGCGGGCTGGCGGCGCGCCATCTCGGCCAGTGTCGCGTCGTGGAAGACGACGTAGGCGGGCAGGTTGTGCTCGCGCGCCACGTCGGCGCGCCACTGGCGCAATGCCTCGAAGCAGGCAATCTGCCGTTCGTCCAGATCCGCTGGCGCCACCTTGGGTCCGCGCGGTGCGGCGTCGGTGCCTGCCGCAGCGCCGCCGCGGGTGCGCGAGCGGCTGCGGCGTGGCGCTTCGGCCGGCGTGCGCATGCGCAGCTGCACGTCGCCGCGCAGCACCGTGCGCGCCGTGTCGGTCAGCGCCAGCGTGCCGTACTCGCCCTCCGTCACGACATGCCCGAGCGCCACCAGCTGCCGCAGCACCGCGCGCCACTGCTGCTCGCTCAGGTCGGCGCCGATGCCGAAGGTGCTCAGGGAGGCGTGTCCGTACTGCTCGACCTTCTCGGTGCGCTTGCCGCGCAGCACGTCGATCAGGTAGGCGACACCGAAGCTGCGCGCGCCGTGGTGCTCGCGGCCATGCTGGGCGAAGCGGTAGATGCACGACAGCGCCTTGCGCGCCGCGTCGGTGCTGTCCCAGGTGACGGGCGGGTGCAGGCAGTTGTCGCAGTTGCCGCAGGGCTGGCTGTCTTCGCCGAAGTAGGCCAGCAGCCGCACGCGCCGGCAGTCGTGCGCCTCGGCCAGCGCCAGCAGCGCGTCGAGCTTGCCGCGCTGCACCCGCTTGAAGTCGTCGCCAGCAGGGCTCTCGTCGATCATGCGGCGCTGGTTCACCACGTCGGCCAGCCCGTAGGTCATCCAGGCATCGGCCGGCGCGCCATCCCGCCCGCCGCGGCCGGTCTCCTGGTAATAGCCTTCGATGTTCTTGGGCAGGTCGAGGTGGGCCACGAAGCGCACGTCCGGCTTGTCGATGCCCATGCCGAACGCGATGGTCGCCACCATCACCAGCCCTTCCTCGCGCAGGAAGCGGTCCTGGTGGCGCTTGCGCACCCCGGCGTCCAGACCGGCGTGGTACGGCAGCGCGGGAATGCCCTCGTCCTGCAGCCACGCCGCCGTCTCTTCCACCTTCTTGCGGCTGCCGCAGTAGACGACACCCGCGTCGCCCTCGTGCTCGTCGCGCAGGAAACGCAGCAGCTGCGTGCGGGCGTTGTCGCGCTCGACGATGGTGTAGCGGATGTTCGGGCGGTCGAAGCTGCTGATGAAGAGCTTGGCGTCCTGCAGCTGCAGCCGCTCGACGATGTCGGCGCGGGTGTGGTCGTCGGCGGTCGCGGTCAAGGCGATGCGTGGCACGTCGGGGAAACGCTCGTGCAGCGCCGACAGCCCCAGGTATTCCTCGCGGAAATCGTGGCCCCACTGGCTGACGCAGTGCGCCTCGTCGATGGCGAACAGCGAGAGCTGGCCGCGCTCGTGCAGCGACTCCAGCATCGCGAGGAAGCGCGGGGTCAGCAGCCGCTCCGGCGCGGCGTAGAGCATGGTCAGCCGACCCGACAGCAGACCCTGCTCGACCGAGGCGGCCTGCTGCGGCGTGAGCGTGGAGTTGAGGAACGCGGCCTCGACGCCGACCTCGTCGAGCGCGCCGACCTGGTCCTGCATCAGCGCGATCAGCGGGCTGACGACCACCGCGACGCCCTGCCCCGCGCGGTGGCGGACGATGGCGGGGATCTGGTAGCACAGGCTTTTTCCGCCGCCGGTCGGCATCAGCACCAGCGCGTCGCCGCCGCCGATGAGCTGCTCGACGATGGCCTGCTGCTGGCCGCGGAAGGCAGCGTAGCCGAAGACTTCGGCGAGGACCTGGCGGGCGACGGCGGTGGCGGCGGGGAGGGTGACGGGGGTGTTCATGGGTGAAGCGATGGTACGCGAGCACCACCCCGGCGCGCTCTCACCCTGATTGGGGAGACGCCCGGCCCGGCCCCGCCACCGGCATGCCCCAGCGCACCGCCAGCTCGACGTACATCGACGGACTCACCAGCCGCGCCACCCCGCTCGACAGCAGCGCGCAGGCCATCAGGCTCAGCACCATCGCCTGCCCGGAGACCATCTCCATCACGATGATGAAGGCGGTGATCGGCCCCTGGGTCGAGGCCGACAGGAAGCCCACCATGCCGAGCGCCACCAGCGCCACCGCCTCGGGACGTCCGGCCAGTCCGACCAGCCGCGCCACGTCGTGCCCCACCCCGGCGCCGATCGCCAGCGAGGGCGCGAACACGCCCGCCGGCACGCCGCTCCACGCCGACAGCCAGGTCGCCACGAACTTCAGCAGCGTGTAGAGCGGCGGCAGGCCGTCCTCGCCGTGTTCGAGCAAGGCGCGGGTCGGGTGGTAGCCCGCGCCGGCCGTGGCGCCGCCGGTCACCAGCCCGATCACCGCCACCGCCAGCCCGCACGCCGCGGCGAAGCGCAGCGGAAACCGTCCGCGCCATTGGCTGATCCGGTCACCGCCCTGCGCGCAGACCACCAGCAGCCGCGCGAACAACCCGCCCGCCAGCCCCGACGCCAGCGCCACCGCGACGCCAGGACCGAGCAGCGACCAGTCCAGCCGCGGCACGACCAGCGCGCCAAAATAGCTCTGGTTGCCGAATACCGAGATCGACACCAGGCCAGCCAGCACGATGGCGGCGATCGTGAGGTTGCTGTGCTGCAGGTCGCGGCGGCGGGTGAGCTGCTCGATGGCGAAGACGATGCCGCCCAGCGGCGTGTTGAACGCGGCGGCCACGCCCGCGGCGGCACCGGCCACCATCAGGTCGTGCGCGTCGATGCCGCTGGCAGGCGACAGCCAGCGCCGCGCATGCTGCATCACGCCCGCGCCGACCTGCACCGTCGGCCCCTCGCGGCCGATCGACAACCCGGCCAGCAGGCCCGCGCTCGTCAGCACCACCTTGTGCAGCGCCAGCCGCAGTGACACCAGAGCCGAGGCGCGTCCGGGCGCAATGTCGTCGTGCAGCGCGGCGATCACCTGCGGGATGCCCGAGCCGGCTGCCTCGGGGGCGTAGCGACGGGTCCACATCAGCACCGCCACCGTCAGCAGCGGCGTCCAGACCAGCGCCAGCCCGGCGCCGAACCAGCCGCTGCCGCGCAGTTGCAGGTGGGTGTCGGTCGCCAGTTCCGTCAGCAGCGTGAAGCCGACCACGACCAGCCCGGTCAGCACGGCATAGGTCAGCACGACGGCGCGGTCGATCCAGGGGCGGCTGTGCAGCACGGCCTCGCGCAGCGCCTGCCAGGGAGGGGTTCGGTCGGGGGGTGGCATCACCAGTCAGAGGGAGAGCGCCGTCGGCGCCCTGTGCGGCACAATTGTCCCCCAACTTGTCACACATTCCGGCCCGGACCTCTGCGTCCCGCCGCCGGACAGCACAGCACCCACAGGAGCGAGCGGCCATGGCCTCCGTCAACAAAGTCATCATCCTCGGCAACCTCGGGCGCGACCCGGAAATGCGCTACACCCCCAGCGGCTCGGCCATCTGCAGCCTGCGCGTCGCCACCACGCGCAACTGGAAGAGCAAGGACAGCGGCGAACGCGTCGAAGAAACCGAATGGCACTCGGTGGTCATGTACGACCGCCAGGCCGAGATCGCAGGCGAATACCTGAAGAAGGGCCGCCCGGTCTACATCGAAGGCCGCCTGAAGACCCGCAAGTGGCAGGACAAGGACGGCAACGACCGCTACACCACCGAGATCGTCGGCGAAACCATGCAGTTGCTGGGCGGGCGTGAGGACGGCGGTGGTCGCAGCGGCGGTGGCGGTGGCGGCAGCGACTACGGCGACGACATGGGCGGCGGTGGCGGTTATTCGCCGGCCCCGGCTCCGCGCGCAGCAGCGCCCCGTCCGGCCGCACCGCCACGGGCACCCGCGCCGCGGCCGGCACCGGCGCCAGCGCCCAAGTCATCGACAGGGTTCGACGACATGGACGACGACATTCCGTTCTGAGGCCCCTTCGGGGGCTAAGATGGCCTGACACGCACCCGCGAGTCCGACGCCATGAACGCCCCCGACCTCTCCCCCCTCGTCGCGATCCGCCGCGACATCCACGCCCACCCCGAACTCTGCTTCGAGGAAGTCCGCACCGCCGACCTGATCGCCCGGACCCTCGCCGGCTGGGACATCCCGGTCCACCGCGGCCTGGGGACGACGGGCGTGGTCGGCATCGTCCAGGGCACGGCCGGCGAGTCGTCCCGCGCCCTCGGCCTGCGCGCCGACATGGACGCGCTGCCGATGACCGAGCACAACACCTTCGCCCACGCCAGCCGCCACGCCGGCAAGATGCACGCGTGCGGCCACGACGGCCACGTCGCGATGCTGCTGGCCGCCGCGCAGCAGCTGGTCCAGCAGCGTGACACCTTCGCCGGCACCGTCTACCTCGTCTTCCAGCCAGCAGAAGAAGGCGGCGGTGGCGCCCGCGAGATGATCGCCGACGGCCTGTTCACGCAGTTCCCGATGGACGCGATCTTCGGCATGCACAACTGGCCGGGCATGCGCGCCGGGGACTTCGCCGTCTGCAGCGGCCCGACGATGGCGTCGAGCAACGAGTTCAGGATCACCCTCACCGGCAAGGGCTCGCACGCCGCGCTGCCGCACAACGGGATCGATCCGGTGCCGGTGGCCTGCCAGATGGTGCAGGCCTTCCAGACCATCGTGACGCGCAACAAGAAGCCGACCGACGCTGCCGTCATCTCGGTGACGATGATCCACGCCGGCGAGGCCACCAACGTCGTGCCCGACCACTGCGAGATCCAGGGCACGGTGCGCACGTTCACGCTCGACGTGCTGGACCTGATCGAACGCCGGATGCGCGAGATCGCCACGCACACGGCGGCGGCGTTTGGCGCGACGGTGCAGTTCGAGTTCCACCGCAACTACCCGCCGACGATCAACCACCGCGCCGAGGCCGAGTTCGTCCGCGAGGCGATGCGCGCCGTGGCGGGCGACGCACGCACCCATGAATTCGAGCCGACGATGGGCGCGGAGGATTTCAGCTTCTTCCTGCAGGCCAAGGCGGGGGCCTATTTCGTCATCGGCAATGGCGACGGCGACCACCGCGCGCACGGGCACGGACTCGGCCCCTGCAATCTGCACAACCCGAACTACGACTTCAACGACGGGCTGATTCCGCAGGGAGCGGCGCTGTGGGTGGCGCTGGCGCGGCGGTGGCTGGCACAGGACTGATGTCCGTTTTGCGTCGCATCCGGTCTGGTTCAGACCAGACAGGACCGCGGGTACAGGCGACGATGGCAGCCATCCCACCGCCCTCGCCAAGGAGCCTGCCATGTCCCGAATCGACACCCCGCACCACCCGACCGCCCTCCTCCTGATCGATGTCCAGCAGTCCTTCCGCGCCCGCCCCTACTGGAGCGAGGCCGACGTCCCCGCCTGGCTCGCCGCGACGAACCGCCTCGTCGCCGGCTGCGCAGCACGCGGCATCCCGGTCGTGCAGGTCTTCCACACCGACGGCCCGGACACGCCCGACAACCCCTTCGCGCCCACCAGCGGCCTGATCCGCCCGATCGACGGCCTCGCCCCGTTCGACGCCGCGCTGCGCATCGACAAGCACCGCCACAGCGCCCTCGTCGGTACCGGGCTGGGCGTGTGGCTGCATGCACACGGCGTGCAGCGGCTGATCGTCGCGGGCATCCGCACGGAGCAGTGCTGCGAGACGACCACGCGCCACGCCAGCGACGAGGGCTGGGCGGTCGACTACGTGACCGAGGCGACGCTGACCTTCGAGATGACGACGCCAGCCGGCGCCACGTTGACCGCCGCCCAGATCCGCGAGCGGACCGAGACCGTGCTGGCCGGGCGCTTCGCCACGATCCGCACCGTGGACGAGGTGCTGGCCTGACGCACACTGTCGGCCCACCACCGACATGATCGACATCCTCTTCCTCGTCCTGCCCGACACGCTGCTGCTGGACATCGCCGGTCCGGCGGAAGCGTTCCGGCTCGCCAACCAGGCGCTGCGTCGACGCGGTCTGCCCGAGGCATTTCGCCTGCGCTACGCGGGGCCGCAGACGCAGGCCGACTCGTCCGTCGGATTGCTGCTGGCGAGGCTGGAGCCGCTGCCAGCGGCGTTCGTGCGACCGACCTGGGTCGTGCTGCTCGGCCGGCCGGGAGACGCCTGCGAGGTGGTCGGACACGGCGCGGAATGGATGGACGCACGGCACTGGCTGGCGCAGACCGTGGCGCCACGGCTCGCTGCGCCCGGCGAGGCACCGGACGGGGTGCGACTGCTGACGGTGTGCAGCGGCGCCCTGCTGGCCGCAGACGCCGGCCTGCTCGCCGGACGGCAGGTGACGACCCACCACGAGCTGCTCGACGACCTGCAGGCCCTCGCCCCGACAGCCCGCGTGCAGGCCAACCGCGTCTTCGTCGAGGACGGCGCCGTGCTGACCAGCGCGGGCGTCACGGCCGGCATCGATCTGGCGCTGCACGGCGTGGCGCAGGTGTGCGGCGAGGTGATCGCCGCCGCGGTAGCGCAGGTGATGGTGGTGTTCGCGCGGCGCGGTGTGCAGGCGCCGCAGGTCTCGGCGCTGCTGGCCCACCGCGACCACCTGCACCCGGCGGTCCACCGCGTGCAGGACGCCGTCTGCGCCGCGCCCGCCGAACCGTGGGACAGCGCGCGCATGGCGGCGGCGGCGCATGTCACCGAGCGGCATCTGGCGCGGCTGTTCCGGCTGCACACCGGGGTGTCACCGCGGGGCTATGTCGAGCAGGTGCGCGCGGCGCTGGCCGGGCAGGCGCTGGCGCAGGGAAAAACCGAACGGGAAGCGCTGGCCCTGGCCGGGTTCTCGACCCCGCGGCAGATGCGACAGGCGCTCGGCAAGCGCCCGTCGCGCTGAGTTCAGCCCAGCAACCGCTGCAGCAGCGCCGCCGTCGAGCCGTCCAGCCCGTCCGTGTCGCCCGTGGCAAATCGCGGCAGCAACTGGCTGCACAGCGCCTTGCCCAGCTCCACGCCCCACTGGTCGAAGCTGTTGATGCGCCACAGCGCGCCGCTGGTGAACACGCGGTGTTCGTACAGCGCGATCAGCGCGCCCATCGCCGCCGGGGTCAGCCGATCGAGCACCAGCGTCGTGCTCGGGCGGTTGCCGGGGAAGGTGCGGTGGCGGGCGATGGTCAGCGCGTCCAGCGACTTCGACGCGGTCGGCGCCGTCTCGCCCATCGCGTCTTCGGTGGACTTGCCGAGCATCAGCGCCTGGCTCTGCGCGAGGCAGTTGGCGAGCAGCTTGTGGTGCTGGTCGGCCAGACCGGCGCGCACGCTGTCGGGCAGGCCCGTGCCGCCCGCCGCGTCGTAGCACGGCGTCTTCACGGCGATGAACTCGACCGGGATCACGTCCGTGCCCTGGTGCAGCATCTGGAAGTAGGCGTGCTGGCCGTTGGTGCCGGCTTCGCCCCAGACGACCGGCGAGGTGCCGAAGGGCAGCGGCTGGCCGTCGAGGTCCACGCACTTGCCGTTGGACTCCATCTCCAGCTGCTGCAGGTAGGCCGGCAGCCGGCGCAGGCCTTGGTGGTAGGGCGCGACCGAGCGGCTGGTGTAGCCGTGGAAGTTGCGGTACCAGACGTCGAGCAGGCCGAGCTGGATCGGCAGGTTGGCTTCCAGCGGTGCTTCGGCGAAATGACAATCCATCGCGTGCGCGCCGGCCAGCAGCGCGCGGAAGTTCTCCGCGCCGATTGCCAGCGCAATCGGCAGCCCGATCGCGCTCCACAGCGAGTAGCGCCCGCCCACCCAGTCCCAGAAGCCGAAGGTCGTCGTGATGCCGAACTTCGCCGCCGCGGCCACGTTCGTCGTGGTCGCCGCGAAGTGCTTCGCGATCGCCGCCTCGCCGCCCTCGCCGTAGCCGGCCAGGAACCACGCGCGGGCGACTTCGGCGTTGGCCATCGTCTCCTGCGTCGTGAAGGTCTTGGAGGCGACGATGACCAGCGTCTCGCGCGGGTCCAGCCCACGCAGCACCGGCACGATGTCGTGGCCGTCGACGTTGGAGACGAAGTGCAGCTGCAGCCCGCGGTGTGCAAACGCATCCAGCGCCGGCACGACCATCTGCGGGCCGAGGTCCGAACCGCCGATGCCGATGTTGACGACGTGGCGGATGCCGCTGGTGGCCGTGTCGCGCACCTGCTCGACGTAGGCCAGCAGCCGGTCGAGGACTTCATGCACCTCGTCGCTGAACGGCGCCGCACCGCGCGGGGCGCGCAGCGCGGTGTGCAGCACGGCGCGACCTTCGGTGTGGTTGATCGGCTCGCCGGCCAGCATCGCGTCGCGCCGCTGCTCGATCTGGCATTCGCGGGCCAGCGCCAGCAGCAGGCCGCGGGTCTCGGCGTCCCAGTGGTTCTTCGACAGGTCAGCGAACACTTCCGGGGCGCTCAGCGAGAACGCTTCGGCGCGCGTGGCGTCGTCGGCGAAGGCGGGGCGCAGATCGAAGCGGCGGCCGCTCTGGGCGAACTGCGCGGTCAGCGCGGTCCAGGCGGCGGTCTGGTCACAACGCGGAGCTTGCATGGTGGTTTCCTCGGTCGAGCAGCGGGCGGGTGGTTTACAGCGACAGGATCATCTGGTCGAGCTTGCCAGCATCGACGGCGAAGCCGCGGATGCCTTCGGCGAGCTTCTCGGTGGCCATCGCGTCCTCGTTGAGGGCGTAGCGGAACGAGGCTTCGTTGTACGACACGGCGTGGACCGGCGCATCCTTGGCCGCGGCCGGATCCTGCGCACGCACGATCGGCGCCTCGCTGGCCTGCAGCTGCGCCAGCAGGTCCGGGCTGATCGTCAGCAGGTCGCAGCCAGCCAGCGCCACGATCTGGCCGACGTTGCGGAAGCTGGCGCCCATCACCTCGGTCGGGATACCGAACTTCTTGTAGTAGGTGTAGATCTGGGCCACCGACTGCACGCCCGGGTCATTGGCACCCGCCATCGCGGCCTCGTCCCACTTCGCGCCGGCCGACTTCTTGTACCAGTCGTAGATCCGGCCGACGAACGGCGAGATCAGTTGCACGCCGGCCTCACCGCAGGCCACCGCCTGGCAGAACGCGAACAGCAGCGTCAGGTTGCAGTGGATGCCTTCGCGCTCCAGGATGCGCGCGGCCTGGATGCCTTCCCAGGTCGAGGCGATCTTGATCAGCACGCGCTCGCGCGGGATGCCGGCGGCTTCATACAGCGCGATCAGGCGGTGCGCGCGGGCAACCGTGGCGGCGGTGTCGAAGCTCAGGCGGGCATCGACTTCGGTCGACACGCGGCCCGGCACCACCTTCAGGATCTCCAGCCCGAAGCGCACCAGCACCTGGTCGACCACTTCGTCCAGCGGCAGGCCACGGTGCGCGGCGACCGTCTCGGCCAGCAGCGGCGCGTAGTCGGGCTGCTGCACGGCCTTGAGGATGAGCGAGGGATTGGTCGTCGCGTCCTGCGGCGCGAACTGCGCGAGCTGCTTGAAGTTGCCCGTGTCGGCGACAACGGTGGTGAATTGCTTGAGTTGGTCGAGCTGGTGCATGGCGTTGGGTCGTTTCGAGGTGAATCGAGGGGGTGGCGAGCCGGTTCGCGGCGATCCGCAATTAGAACCCGAGACCGCGGCCTGTCGCGGACAAGCCGGTTACGCGGCCGTGCGGCGCCGCACGATTGACCTTCCAAAGAAACTGGTGCATCATCTTTTGTGAAACTGGGTTACACACCCTGAACCAACCTCCTTCTCTTTCCGAGGCCCTGCATGTCCTTCGATCTTGTCTTCTTCGGTGGCACCGGCGACCTGACGTGGCGCAAACTGATGCCCGCGCTGTTCCAGGCATTCCGCCATGGCAAGCTGCCGGCCGGGGGGCGCATCCTCGCCGTGGCCCGCGATGAACGCAGCGACGACGACTACCGCGCCTTCATCAAGGAGCGTTTCAGCGAGGTCGAAAGCTCCAAGCGCCCGACCGACGACGAGTTCGCCCGCTTCGCCGAGCTGCTGCACTACCGGCGCATGGACCTGTCGCACCCCGAGGACTACAACGGGCTCAAGCAGTGGATCGACGCCCGCGGCGCCGACACCGCCGTGCTCTACCTGGCGACCAGCCCGCACCTGTTCCCGGTGATCTGCGAACAGCTCGGCGCCGCAGGCCTGAACGCACCGCACATCCGCGTCGTGCTGGAGAAGCCGCTGGGCCACGACCTGAAGAGCGCGCAGGAGATCAACCGCGTCGTGCGCTCGGTCTTCGCCGAGCAGCAGGCCTTCCGCATCGACCACTACCTGGGCAAGCCGAGCGTGCAGAACCTGATGGCGCTGCGCTTCGGCAATGCGCTGTTCGAGCCGCTGTGGCGCCGCGAGAGCATCGCCAACATCCAGATCACGCTGGCGGAGTCGCTGGGCGTGGGCACCCGCGGCGATTTCTACGACCGCACCGGCGCGCTGCGCGACATGGTCCAGAACCACGCGCTGCAGCTGCTGACGATGATCGCGATGGAGCCACCTTCGACCAGCGACGCCGACGCGATCCGCGACGAGAAGCTGAAAGTCCTGAAGTCGCTCAAGCCCTTCACGCCGGAGTCGGTGGCGCGTGACGTGATCCGCGGCCAGTACCGCGCCGGCAATGTCGGTGGCCAGGCGGTGCCGGGCTACCAGCAGGAAGTCAAGGTGCCCGAGGGCAGCCACTGCGAGACCTTCGTCGCGCTGCGCACCGAGGTGCAGAACTGGCGCTGGGCGGGGGTGCCGTTCTACCTGCGCACCGGCAAGCGCCTGGCGGCGCGCGACGCGCAGATCGTCGTGAACTTCCGGCCGGTGCCGCACCCGATCTTCCCGGGCTCGCAGCGGGCCAACAAGCTGGTGATCAAGCTGCAGCCGGAAGACGGGCTGGAGCTGCACCTGCTGGCGGCCAAGGGCAGCGGCACGAGCGACTCGCTCGCCCCGGTGTCGCTGGACCTGGACTTCGACAAGGCCTTTGCCGCCGAGCGGGTCGGTGCCTACGAGCGCCTGCTCCTGGACGCGATCGCCGGCCGGCTGAACCTGTTCGTGCGCAGCGATGAGCAGGAGCAGGCCTGGCGCTGGGTGGAGCCGGTGCTGGACGCCTGGTCGCGCGAAAGCAGCGGCGGCGGCGAAGGCCCGCGCGGCTACGCGGCTGGCAGCTGGGGACCGGCGGCAGCCAGCGCCCTGGTCGCCCGCGACGGCAACACCTGGAGCGAGGAACAGTGAAGTGAACACCCCGTCATCGTCCTTGCTGCCCCCGATGCTGGACCGCATCCGCGCTTCGCTGCCGGCCCTCTCGCCTGCCGAACAGCGTGTGGGCAAACTCGTGCTGGCGGATGCGCGCAGCTTCGCCAGCCTGCCGGTGGCCGAGCTGGCCGAGCGCTCGCACGTCAGCAAGCCGACGGTGGTGCGCTTCTGCCGCAGCATCGGCTATGACGGGCTGGCCGACTTCAAGCTCAAGCTGGCCGGCACGGTCAACGAGGGCGTGCCCTTTGTCCACCGTTCCGTCGACGAGGACGACAAGCCCGCCGATCTGGTCGTCAAGGTGATCGACAACGCGGTCAGCGCCCTGCTGAAGTACCGCAACGACGCCACCGCACACGCCTTCGACCGGGCCATCGAGGCACTGACAGAGGCCGCGCGCAAGAAGCAGCGCATCGAGTTCTACGGCGTCGGCAACTCCGGCATCGTGGCGCACGATGCGGAGCACAAGTTCTTTCGCCTGGGCGTGCATGCGGTCGCCTACAACGACGCGCACGTGCAGGTGATGGCGGCGACCATGGTCGGGCCAGGCGACTGCGTGGTGGTGATCTCGAATTCAGGCCGCAGCCGCGACCTGCTCGACGCGCTGGAGATCGCGCGCCGCAAGGGGGCGACCACCATCGTCATCACCGCCAGCGGCTCGCCGCTGGCGCACCAGGCGCAGATCCTGCTGAGCGTGGACCACCCCGAGGACTACGACCGCTACAGCCCGATGGTCAGCCGCCTGCTGCACCTGACGGTGATCGACATCCTGACGACGGGTGTAGCGCTGCGGCTCGGCCCGGAACTGCGGCCGATGCTGCAGGAGATCAAGAAGAACCTGCGCGCCAAGCGCTACGCAGCGCCCTGACCCCCGCCGGGTTGCCGACCCGACGAGACGAGGTCGGCCACACCGTAGACGCGGGCCAGTTCACCCAGCCGCCGCGGCAGTCCGTCGATGTGCAGCGAACGCCCGCCGGCCGCCGCCTGGCGGTGCAGGTCGACCAGCACCGCCAGCGCGCTCGAATCGAACTGCTGCAGTCCGCTCGCATCGACATCGACCACGGCACCCGCCGGCTGGCGCGCAAGTTCCGAGGCCAGCGTCCGGACCGCGGCGCTGGCCTCCCGGACGGTGATGCGGGCAGGCAGTTGCATCGCCGGCATGACTGCGTCCGGACTCAGCTCTTGGCCGCAGCCGCGGCCTTGTTCTTCTCGGCGAGCTTGGTGATCAGGCCATCGATGCCCGAGGCCGAGATCTCCTGCGCGAAGCTGGCCCGGTAGGTCTCGACCAGCCAGACCCCCAGCACGTTCACGTCGTAGATCTTCCAGCTGTCGCCGGTCTTCTCCACGCGGTAGTCGAGCTGGATCGGCTCGCCCTTGCCCTTGACCTCGGAGCGCACCAGCACCTCGGTGTCTTCCGGGCGGGCGCGCAGCGGCTTGAGTTCGACCGACTGGTCCTTCACCTGCGTCAGGGCCCCTGCATAGGTGCGCACCAGCAGCGTCTTGAACTCTTCCTGCAGACGGGCCTGCTGCTCGGGCGTGGCCTGGCGCCAGTAGCGACCGACCGCGGACGAGGTCATGCGCAGGAAGTTGACGTTGGGCAGGATCTTGGCATCCACCAGCGTCATGATCTTCTTGGTGTCCCCCGCCTGGATGGCCTTGTCGGACTTGACGGTTTCGATCACCTCGCCCGAGATCTGCTTGATCCAGGCGTCCGGTGCGGTCTGGGCGTGGGCGACGGCCGTGGCCAGCACCAGTGCGGCGGTGGCGATCAGCGAGGTCCAGCGTTTGTTCAACATGAATGTCCTTTCAGCAACCATCCGGAGCCGGACGGTCGGTCTTCAACGTTTCGGGGATCTGTCCGGTTGTCACCGGCTGGTCGGGGCCGGCGCGGAGGCGGCCGGATCCGCAGCGGGGGCGGTCATCGGATCGACTTCTTCTTCATCCGGTGGATTGCCATCGTAGACAAGGCTGCGGCGGCGCTGCAGATACGCATTGCGCACGAAGGCGTACTTGTCCAGGGCGATCTCGTCGATCAGCTTGGTGGCCGACAACAGCCCCGCCCGGGTGCTGACCAGGCGGAGACCGGTCATCGTGTTGCGGGTCAGCGAGACCGACACCAGGGCTTCAGGGGACGCTTTCATGTCCACCGGCAACCCGATCGAGTCGCGTACCGTGGACGGGCCGAGGATCGGCCAGACGATGTAGGCACCAGTGGGCACACCCCAGCGCCCGAGCGTCTGACCGAAGTCCTCGCCGTGGCGCTCGAAGCCGAGTTCCGTGGCGACATCCATCACGCCGCCGAAGCCGAACACGGTGTTCGTGCCGAAGCGCATCACGTCGCTGAAGCCATCCGCGATCCGCCCTTGCAGGAACAGGTTCACGGCCGACCAGGCGTCCCGGACATTGCCGAAGAAATTCGACACCACCAGTTGCACCGGCGACGGCAGCACCGCCTCGTAGACCTGCGCGGCCGGCTTGAGCACCGCCTTGTCGACCGCCTCGTTGAAGGCGAACACCTTGCGGTTCATCGGCTCCAGCGGGTCAGGACGCTGCGCCGTGGCGCACCCCGCCAGCAACACCACGCTGCACAGCAGCGCCGACAATGACCGCCTCATGGCTTGCCGGCCGGTGCGTTGCTCGCATCGGCCGCCTTGTTGAACAGGAACTGGCTGATCAGCGTCTCCAGCACCACCGCCGACTGCGTCTGCGTGATCACATCGCCCGCCAGCAGCGTCTTGTCGGAAGCCCCGGGCTCGATGCCCAGGTACTGCTCGCCGAGCAGACCGGCGGTGAGGATCTTGACGGAGCTGTCCTTGGGGAAGGCGAAGCGCTGCTCCATCTCCATCTCGACGGTCGCCTGGAAGGACTTGTCATCGAAGCTGATGCGCGTGACCCGGCCGACCACGACACCGGCACTCTTGACCGCCGCGCGGGCCTTCAGGCCCCCGATGTTGTCGAAGCGTGCGGACACCCGGTACACCGGTTCGAACGACAGGCTCAGCAGGTTGCCAGCCTTGAGCGCCAGGAACAGCAGAGCTGCTGCGCCAATCACCACGAACAGGCCCACCCAGAGGTCATGACGGGATTTCTGCATGTTGTTTTCCTCTGCTACGAATTCGGATTCAGTCCTGGAACTTCAGATCGAGAACATCAGCGCGGTGAGCACGAAGTCCAGACCCAGCACGGCCAGCGAGGACATCACCACCGTGCGGGTCGTCGCACGCGCCACGCCTTCGGGGGTCGGCTGGCAGAAATAGCCCTGCAACAGCGCCACGAAGGTCACCGTCAGCCCGAAGACCATGCTCTTGATGACGCCGTTGCCGACGTCCTTGAAGACATCGACCCCACTCTGCATCTGCGACCAGAATGCCCCGGAATCGACCCCGATCAGCATCACGCCCACCAGCCAGCCACCGGTGATGCCCACGGCGCTGAACACCGCCGCCAGCAGCGGCATGGCGATCAGGCCCCCGATGAAGCGCGGTGCGAGCACCCGCAGCACGGGATCGACGGCCATCATTTCCATCGCGGCGAGTTGCTCGCCCGACTTCATCAGGCCGATCTCGGCCGTGAGTGCCGTGCCGGCCCGACCGGCAAAGAGCAGCGCGGTCACCACCGGGCCCAGTTCCCGCACCAGCGACAGCGCCACCAGCAGCCCGAGCGCCTCGGACGAACCATAGCGCTGCAGCGTGTAATAGCCCTGCAGCCCGAGCACGAAGCCGACGAACAGCCCGGACACCGAGATGATGGCCAGCGAGTAATTGCCCAGAAAGAAGATCTGGTCCGCCACCAGCCGGAACCGGGCCAGCGCCGCGGGCATCAGGGCCACCAGGCGCCCCATCAGGCGGGTGGCCTCGCCGATGTCGGTCAGGCTGCCGCGCACCGACTGCCCGATCGCCGACAGCATGTCCGCGATGCCGCTCATCGTTCACCTCCACGCAAGCCGAAGTCTTCGCCGACCGAGGTGGCGGGATAGTGGAAGCGCACCGGACCGTCCGGCGCGGCATCGACGAACTGCCGCACCAGCGGATCGTCGGTCTTGCGCAATTCGTCTGGCGTGCCCTGGGCTGCGATGCCGCCATTGGCAATGAACACCACGTGGTCGGCGATCGAGAAGGTCTCGTCCACGTCGTGCGACACGACGATGCTGGTCACGCCCAGCGCATCGTTCAGTTCGCGGATCAGGCGGGCCGCCACACCCATCGAGATCGGATCGAGCCCGGCGAAGGGTTCGTCGTACATGATCAGGTCCGGGTCGAGGGCAATCGCCCGGGCCAGCGCCACACGCCGGCTCATGCCGCCGGAGATCTGGCTGGGCAGCAGGTCGCGCGCACCACGCAGGCCGACGGCGTTGAGCTTCATCAGCACCAGATCGCGCACCATGGTCTCGGTCAGGTCGGTGTGCTCGCGCAGCGGAAACGCCACGTTGTCGAACACCGACAGGTCGGTGAACAGGGCCCCGAACTGGAACAGCATGCCCATGCGCCGGCGCATCGCCATCAGACCGGCGCGGTCGAGGCCGGCGACATCGGTGCCGTCGAACAGCACCTGACCCGACATCACGCCCAGCTGGCGGCCGATCAGGCGCAGCACGGTCGTCTTGCCGCCACCCGACGTGCCCATGAACGCCACGACCGACCCTCTCGGCACCGTCAGGTTCACATCCTTCAGGATGATGCGGTCACCATAACCACAGGTCACGCCACGCAACTCGACAAGCGGCGAGACAGAAGCGGCGACAGAGGGTGCGGGGTTCGAGACAGGTGGCACGGGCGAGGCGCGAGCGGCAGGTTCAATCCGCGGGAACCCGCGGCACTGCCGTCGATGATAGGGGAAAGCACGGAGATCGGTTTGAAGAAGCGTTGATCCGCACCGACTGCACAAAAATGACAAAGCCGCCCGAGGGCGGCCCTGTGTACGGCAAGCCGTGCCCGATCAGGTCGAGAAACTCGATCCGCAACCACACGTCGTGGTGGCGTTGGGGTTCTGGATGACGAACTGGGAACCCTGCAGATCTTCCTTGTAGTCGATCTTGGCACCCGTCAGGTACTGCAGACTCATCGCGTCGATCAGCAGCGTCACACCATTCTTGTGCATCTCGGTGTCGTCGTCGTTCACGATCTCGTCGAACGTGAATCCGTACTGGAAGCCTGAACAGCCCCCACCCTGCACGAACACGCGCAGCTTGAGATCAGGATTGCCCTCTTCCGCGACCAGATCGGCCACCTTGGCAGCAGCGCTGTCGGTGAAGATGATCGGGGCGGGCATGTCGAATTCAGGGGTGTCGATGATGTCGGCGACGGCGCTCATGGGCGACTCCGGTTAGCGTTCTTGCAGTGGATCAATTACTTGTCATTGCCCGTGGCCAGCAGCTTCAGAGAAGGCTTGTCCTCCAGCGCAGCCGATCCGGCGCTCTTGCCGGCCCCCCCGGAGGAGATGCGGTGCAAAGCGCCTTCGATGGTAGCACCCTGGTGCATTTCGAGTGCCTCGTAGACGACATCACCCTGGATGTGTGCCTTGGGCTGCAACTCCAGCAGGTGGTTGGATTCGACCGGGCCGATGACTGTCCCGTTGATGATGACATGCCCCGCCTTGACCGTGCCGGTGACCTTGGCTTTCTCGCTGATCACGAGGATGCTGGTGTCATTGGCGCTGGCGACCACGTCACCCTGGATCTCGCCATCGATCCGCAGCCCGTCACTGAACCGCAAGGTTCCCTGGATCACGGTACCTTCACCGATCAGGCTGCGGATGGCGGGCTGTTTCTTGGAGCCGAACATGGAATGTTGTCCTGAATGAAAAGTGGTTTGCCGCAATGGCGAAGAGGGTCGTGACCGACGACGACAAGGTTCACATCCGGGCGACTTCGGACGCCTGCAGCTTTCCTGCCGCATCCAGAACCTTGATTTCCAGCTGTTTTACCACGACCCCTGGCGGCAGATCGACCACGCCCTCCAGGCGCTGGTACTGTTTCATTTCAAATGACTGACTGGCCTTGGTCACGGTCTGCACCCAGGGGCGCCCCTCCTGGGTACCGGTGACCGTCAGGTCGTAACGGCCCTTGATCTCGCCCGACCGACCGACCGCCTGCATCAGCAGCGCCAGATAACGCAACCGACCCGAACCGTCGATCCTGGCCTGCAGGCCGCGCACGGCCAGTGGCTTGCCATCATCACGCGACGGCATGAGCTTTTCGAAGAATCCCAGATCGCGTGTCATCGCGAGGTTTTCGGCCTCCAGCGACTTCACCCTGGCAGCGAGACTTTCCTGGGTAGCCTGCGCTGCCTTGAGCAGGCTGTCGGCCGTGTTGGCCACCGACACGGCCCGATCGTGCTCCTCGCGCAGACGCGAGATCTCTTCACGCAGGCTCACCAGTTCGGTCCGGGCATCGTGGTCCAGCCCGGTGATCTCCTTGCCGAACTCGAACGCCCACAGCGCCAGCGCCGCCGAGCACCCCATCATCAAGGCCAGCAGCAGCCAGCGCAGCGGCCACGGCATCCGGCTGCGAACCGTGACCCGCGGCGCACTCACCGACCAGCGTCGGCGCAGAAGTTTCCATCGCATAGCTTGAGCAGCCTCGATACGAGCTGACGCATCCTTTGTGGAAAGTGACACACTTTCCGCACGATACACCAACAAAAAGGGCCACCCTGAGGTGACCCTTGTTCGCGGGACGCCGTCGCGTCCTTTGAATCGCCGAGATCGGAAATTCGATCAGCGCTTGCTGAACTGCTTCCTGCGACGTGCGCCGTGCAGACCGACCTTCTTCCGCTCGACTTCACGCGCATCGCGCGTCACGAAGCCGGCGTGGCTCAGTTCGGGCTTGAGCGTCGCGTCATAGTCGATCAGCGCGCGGGTCACACCGTGACGCACCGCACCAGCCTGACCGGACTCGCCGCCGCCATGCACGTTGACCTTGATGTCGAAGGTTTCGACATTGTTGGTCAGGAACAGCGGCTGCTTGACGATCATGATCGAGGTCTGGCGGCCGAAGTACTCTTCGACCGACTTGCCGTTGACCGTGATCAGGCCGGAGCCCTTCTTGATGAAGACACGTGCGACCGACGACTTGCGACGGCCCGTGCCATAGTTCCAATCACCAATCATGACGGCTCCTTAGATGTCCAGCGACTTGGGCTGCTGAGCGGCGTGCGGGTGTTCACCACCGGCATAGACCTTCAGCTTCTTGATCATCGCGTAGCCCAGCGGACCCTTCGGGAGCATGCCCTTGACGGCCTTCTCGATGGCGCGACCAGGGTGCTTGGCCTGCATGTCCTTGAACTTGGTGCCGTAGATACCGCCCGGGTGACCCGAGTGACGGTAGTACACCTTCTGTTCGGCCTTGTTGCCGGTCACACGGATCTTGTCCGCGTTCACGATGACGATGAAGTCACCGGTATCCACGTGAGGCGTGTAGATTGCCTTGTGCTTGCCGCGCAGGCGGAGGGCGACTTCGCTGGCCACCCGTCCGAGAATCTTGTCTGTCGCGTCAATCACAAACCAGTCATGCACGACTTCGGCCGGCTTGGCGCTGAAAGTCTTCATGGCAAATCTCTTTGCAGTTCGGTTTGCTGGCTGCTGAAACGAAGCCTTCGGCGCTGCTTGTGATTGCAGCCTCTCGGGTCTTCGTGGATGTTGACCATCCCTTTTTCCGCGCAGCCGTGGGCGGAAAAGCCCACGACTGTAGCACAACAGAACCGGACGATCCGGGGATCAGTTGCCGCTCGGCACCTTGCCTTCGACGCCCTTGACGTAGAAGTTGATGCCCGACATGAACTTGTCGTCGGCCACCGCGTCCTTGGCCAGCACGGTCTTGCCATCCTGGCCGACGATCGGGCCCTTCCAGATCACGAAGCTGCCGTCGGTCAGGCCGGCCTTGACCTTGGCAACCTTGTCCTTGACCTCGGCAGGCACCTTGTCGGAGATCGACACGACATCGATCGCGCCCTCCTTGACGCCCCACCACACGCCACCCGTCGCCCAGGTACCGTCCAGCGCATCCTTGACGGCCTTCTTGTAGTACGGCGTCCAGTTGATGACGGCCGAGGCCAGGTGCGAGTTGGGGCCGAACTTGCTCATGTCCGAGTCCCAGCCGAAGGCGAACTTGCCCTTTTCCTCGGCCTTCTGCAGCACGGCGCTGGAGTCGGTGTTCTGGAACAGCACGTCGGCGCCGCCCGAGATCAGGCTGCCGGCGCCCTCGCCTTCCTTCGGCGGATCGAACCACTTGTTGACCCAGACCACCTTGGTCTTGATCTTCGGGTTCACGCTCTGCGCACCGAGGGTGAAGGAGTTGATGTTGCGGATCACCTCGGGGATGGGGATCGAGCCGACCACGCCCAGCGTGTTCGACTTGGTCATCGAGCCGGCGATGACACCGGCCATGTACGCGCCCTCGTAGGTGCGGCTGTCGTACGTGCGCATGTTCGGCGCCGACTTGTAGCCGGTGGCGTGCTCGAACTTGACATCGGGCGTGTCGGCGGCGACCTTGAGCATCGGCTCCATGTAGCCGAAGGTGGTGCCGAAGACCAGCTTGTTGCCCTGGCCGACCAGGTCGCGCATGACACGCTCGGCGTCCGCGGACTCGGGCACGTTCTCGACGAAGGAGGTGACGATCTTGTCGCCGAACTCGGCCTCGATCGCCTTGCGGGCGCTGTCATGGGCGAAGGTCCAGCCAGCATCGCCCACCGGGCCGACGTAGGCGAAGGCGACCTTGAGCGGCTCGGGCTTCTTGGGGGCTTCTGCGGCAGGTGCAGAGGCGGGCGCAGCAGCAGGCGCCGCTTCTTCCTTCTTGCCACAGCCGACCAGGGCGGCGGTGGCGGCCAGTGCGGCCCAGCCGGACGCCCGGATCAGGGTGCGCTTCGAGAGCTTGGACATGGTTTCTCCTTCGTCAGTCAGTCGGTCAGACTATTGGTGAACAACGCAATGGAACAGCGGATTATCGACTCCGCTCAGGAACCCGGGAAGAACGGCTTGCCGATCGACGCCGGCATGTTGGCGCGGATCCACGCGGGGTTCCGCGAGATCAGCACCAGCACCACGATGGTGGCGACATAGGGCAGCGCGGTGAGCAGCTGGCTCGGCAGTTCGACCCCTTCGCCCTGCAGGTGGAACTGCAGCATCGTCACGCCGCCGAAGAGGTAGGCCCCCAGCAGCACGCGCACCGGCCGCCAGGTCGCGAAGGTCGTCAGCGCCAGCGCGATCCAGCCCTTGCCGGCCGTCATGCCCTCGACCCACAGCGGCGTGTAGATCACCGACAGATAAGCGCCCGCGACCCCGCACAGCGCCCCGCCCGCCATCACCGCCAGCAGCCGGATGCGCCGCACCGGATAGCCCAGCGCATGCGCCGACTCCGGTGACTCGCCCACCGCGCGCAGCACGAGGCCCGCCCGCGAGCGGTAGAGGAACCACACCAGCGCGACCATCAGCGCGATCGTCAGGTAGACCATCGGGTGCTGCTTGAAGAAGGCGGGGCCGATGAAGGGAATGTCGGACAGCACGGGGATGTCGAAATGCGGTCGCTCGGCCAGCTTCTCCTGCGTGTAGCGGATGCCGACAAAGGCAGAGAAGCCGCCGCCGAACAGGCTGAGCGCGAGTCCCGTGGCGTACTGGTTGGTGTTCAGCCAGATCACCAGCACGCCGAACGCCGCCGCCATCAGCGCGCCCGCGCCCGCCCCGGCCGCGAAGGCCAGCCAGTCGTTGCCGGTGTGCACCGAGGTGGCGAACCCCGCGACCGCCGCCACCAGCATCATCCCCTCGGCGCCGAGGTTGAGCACGCCGGCCCGCTCGTTGATCAGCAGCCCGAGGCCGGCGATGGCCAGCACGGTGCCCGCGTTCAGCGACGCCGCCAGCAGCAGCGCGTATTCGTTCATTCCACTCATGGCTTGGCACTCCAGCGGATGCGGTAGGCGATCAGCGTGTCGCAGGCCAGCAGCGTGAACAGCAGCAGGCCCTGGAACACGCCGGTCAGCGCCTTGGGCAGGCCCAGGCGCGACTGCGCCAGTTCCCCGCCGATGTAGAACATGCTCATCAGCACCGCCGAGAACACGATGCCGACCGGGTGCAGCCGCCCGACGAAGGCGACGATGATGGCCGCGAAGCCGTAGCCGACCGGCACGTACGGCGTGAGCTGTCCGAGCGGACCCACGGCTTCGAGCGCCCCGGCCAACCCGGCCATGCCGCCCGACACCAGCAGCGCCGTCCACAGCGCCCCACGCGACGAGAACCCGGCGTAACGCGCCGCCGCTGGCGCCAGCCCACCCACCTGCAGCGCAAAGCCACGGTAGGTGCGGAACAGGAAGGCCGTGAACGCCACCACCAGCCCCAGCGCGATCAGCACGCCGATGTTGGCGCGCATCCCGTCGATCAGCCGCGGCACCTTGGTCGGTGCGGCGAAGGTGATGGTCTGCGGGAAATTGAAGCCCTGCGGATCCTTCCACGGGCCGTACACGAGGTAGCTCAGCACCATCTCCGCCACGTAGACCAGCATCAGGCTGACCAGGATCTCGCTGGCGTTGAAACGGTCGCGCAGCAGCGCCGTGATCGCCGCCCAGGCCATGCCACCGAGCACACCCGCCGCGAGAATGGCCACGACGATCCACTTCGACGACGACGCATCCGCCTGCAGCGCCACCCAGCCCGCGGCGATCGCGCCCAGGATGAACTGCCCCTCGGCGCCGATGTTCCACAGGTTGGAGCGGAAACACACCGCCAGCCCCAGCGCGATCAGCACCAGCGGCACCGCCTTCACCGCCAGCTCCGACAGCGCCCGCGCGTTCTTCACCGGCTCGACGAAGAAGACCTGCAGGCCCTTCACCGGATCCTTGCCGAGCAGGGCGAACAGCGCGATGCCGATCAGCACCGTCAGCACCAGCGCGATCAGCGGCGACGCCAGCGACATCACCTGCGACGGCTGCGGCCGCGCTTCAAGCTTCAACATGGTCACGCTCCCACAATCCCGACATCCACGCGCCGATGCGCTCGATGGTGGCGTCCTTGGTCGCGATCGACGGCGACACGCGGCCCTGCGCGATGACCACCAGCCGGTCGCAGATCTCGAACAGCTCGTCCAGTTCCTCGCTCACCACCAGCAGCGCGCAGCCCGCGTCGCGCAGCGCCAGCAGCTCGCCGCGGATCTGCGCCGCTGCGCCCACGTCCACGCCCCAGGTCGGCTGGCTGACGATCAGCAGCTTCGGGTTGGCGGCGATCTCGCGGCCGACGAGGTACTTCTGCAGGTTGCCGCCCGACAGCGACTTCGCCGCCGACTCCGGCCCGCCCGCCTTGACGTTGAAGCGCCGGATCAGCTCGGCCGACTGCGCGCGGATCGCGGCCATGTCGAGCCAGCCGGTGCGGCGGTTCACCCCTTCGGTGCGGGTCAGCAGCACGTTGTGCGCGAGCGACAACGTCGGCACCGCGCCACGGCCGAGGCGCTCTTCCGGCACGAAATGCAGGCCCTGCCGACGCCGTGCCATGGGCGAGGCCTGCGCGATGTCCTGGCCGAAGAGCGTGACCGAGCCGGCCGGGGCGCGCCGGTCCTCGCCGGAGAGCGCGGCCATGAGTTCCTGCTGCCCGTTGCCGGACACGCCCGCGATGCCGACGATCTCGCCCGCGCGGACCTCGAAGCCGATGCGCTCCAGCGTCGTGCCGAACGGGTCTTCCTTCGGCAGCGCCAGCCCGCGCACCGCCAGCGCGACCTCGCCGAGCTTCGCCGGCCGGTGCTGCAACTGCGGTGGTTCGGCGCCGATCATCAGGCGGGACAACGAGGCGTTGGTTTCCTTCGTCGGATCGACTTCGCCCGTCACCTTGCCACCGCGCAGCACGGTGCAGTGGTGGCACAGCGCGCGGATCTCGTCGAGCTTGTGGCTGATGTAGAGGATCGAGCAGCCGTTGGCGGAGAGCTTGCGCAGCGTGACGAAGAGCTTTTCCACCGCCTGCGGGGTCAGCACCGAGGTCGGCTCGTCGAGGATCAGCAGCTTCGGGTTGGTCAGCAGCGCGCGCACGATCTCGACGCGCTGGCGTTCGCCGACGCTCAAGCTGTGCACGGGGCGCAGCGGATCCACGTCCAGCCCGTACTCGCCCGCCACCGCCCGGATGCGCTCGATCACCTGCGCCAGCGACATCGCCTTGTCGAGGCCGAGCCAGACGTTCTCGGCGGCGGTCAGCGTGTCGAACAGCGAGAAGTGCTGGTAGACCATGCTGATGCCCAGCGCACGGGCGTGGGCGGGGCTCGCGATCTGCACCGACTGGCCGTTCCAGCGGATCTCGCCCGCGTCGGGTTTCACCGCGCCGTAGATGATCTTCATCATCGTGGACTTGCCCGCGCCGTTCTCGCCCAGCACGGCGTGGATCTGCCCAGGCGCCACCGTCAGCGCCACGCCATCGTTGGCGCGCACCGCGGGGTACTGCTTGGTGATGCCCAGGAGTTCCAGGCGGGGGGGAGCAGTCATGAACGGACTCCGGGTGAAGGTCATCGCGCAGGTCGTTACGCGGTCGGGCGCACTGAAGCGGTGCGCATTGTCATGGAAACTGTCACGGTTCCGACCCGGGACGCCGGAAAATCGCGTGACCCGCGACCCAGGTGGCCGCGAGGTTGCGCTCGTCGCCCAGCGTCATCCAGGCAAACACCCGCTCATGCACCTTCCGGGCCCGCCCGTCGCGGTGCTGCGCGACCGGCCCGTGCGCCCAGTCCCACAGCGCCAGATCGGCGGTGCGGCCGGCGTCGAGCGAGCCGATCTCGTGGTCGAGCCCAAGCGCCTGCGCGGCGCCCAGCGTCGCGCCGTGCAGCGCCTTCCATGCAGTGAGCTTCACGCCGCGCATCGCCTGCACCTTGTAGGCATCCGCCAGCGTGCGCAGCATCGACAGGCTGGTGCCGCCGCCCACGTCGCTGGCCAGCGTGACGCGCGCGCCCGCGGCCTCCAGCTCGGGCCACGCGCACAGGCCGCTGCCGAGGAAGAGGTTGGAACTCGGGCTGTGCGCGATCTGGGCGCCGGTGTCGGCGAGCAGCTGGCGGTCGGCGTCGTCAAGCCAGATGCCGTGGGCGAGCACGGCGCGCTCGTTCAGCAGGCCGGCGCGGTGGTAGACATCAAGGTAGCTGCGCGCCTCGGGGAACAGCTCGGCGACCCAGGCGACCTCGGCGCGGTTCTCGGCGACGTGGGTCTGCATGTAGAGGCCGGGAACCTCGCGCATCAGCCGGCCCGCCATCGCGAGCTGCTCGGGCGTGCTGGTCGGGGCGAAGCGCACGGTCATCGCGTAGGACAGCCGCCCGGTGCCATGCCACTGGTGGATCAGTTCGCGGCTGTCACGTTCGGCGCCAACCACGTCGTCGCGCAGACCATCCGGCGCGTGGCGGTCCATCAGCACCTTGCCGGCGATCAGGCGCATCCCGCGGCGGTGCGCGCCGGACAGCAGCGCGTCGGCGGAGGTGCGGTGCACGGTGGGGAAGACGACGGCCGTGGTCGTGCCGTGCGACAGCAGCGCGTCGAGGAAGGTCTCGGCGCCCTGCCCCGCGACGACTGGATCGGCGTGGCGCAGCTCGGCCGGGAAGGTGTAGGTGTTCAGCCAGTCGAGCAGCTCGGTGCCGAAGCTGGCGATGACGTCAAGCTGCGGGCTGTGGACGTGGGTGTCGATGAAGCCGGGGAGCAGCAGGCGGCCGCGGTGGTCTTCGGTCTGCCAGTCCGCGCCGGGGGTGAAGACGCCGGCCGGCTCGGCACCGAGGATCTTGCCGTCCTCGACCAGCAGCCAGTGGTCCGGGCGCCAGCGCACGCCGGGCGCGGCGTCGGGCGCGCTCCAGCCCGGGTCGGCGGTGAAATCAAGCAGGTCGGCGCGCAGCGCCAGGCGGGATCGGGTCATGAGAGGGCCAGAGGTTGAGCGGTGAGGCGGCGGGCGACATCGCGCACCGTCTCGCGCAGCCAGCGCAGCGACGCGGCGCTGTGCGTCACGTCGTGCCAGAGCTGGTAGTACGTCATCGAAGGAAAGGCGATCGGGCTGGGCACGATGCGCAGCGGCAGCCGCTCCAGGTGGCGCAGGCAGAACAGCCGCCCGGTGGTCAGCACGAGAGAAGACTGCGCCAGCATCGTCGGCACCAGCGCGAAATGCGGGCTGCGCACGACGATGCGCCGACGCAGGCCGAGGCGGTCGAGGTGTTCGTCGATGACGCCGTGGCCGCCGGTGTGCAAGGCGGTCGGGGCGACGTGGTCGGACTCCAGATAGTGCGCGGGTGTCCACTCGTCGGGACGGCGCGCGGCGAGGTGGTCGGCACCGACGAGGCAGACGATCTCGTCGGAGAAGAGCCGGCCGATGTGCAGCTCGGCGGGTGGCTCCAGCCAGTTGCCGATCACCAGATCCACCTCGCCGCGGGCGAGCCTGGCGCGGTAGTCGAACTCGGCCGACAGCGCGTGGATGGTGACCCGGGCGCGGGGCGCTTCCTGGCGCAGCCGGGTGACGAGGGCGGGCAGGAAGAGCGGGTCGATGTAGTCGCTGGCGGCGATGCGGAACTCGATCTCGGCCGCCCCGGGCGTGAAGGCGCGGCTGCCGGACTTGCCGCCGAAGAGCTGCTCGGCGCTGCGCAGCAGGGTCTCGGCCGGCTCCATCAGCTGCAGCGCGACCTCGGTCGGCACCATGCCGCTGCCCGCCCGCACCAGCAGCGGGTCGCCGATCAGCGCGCGCAGCCGCTTGAGCTGTGCGCTGACAACCGGCTGGGTGGAGGACAGGTGCATCGCGGCCCGCGAGACACTGCGTTCGGAGATCACGGTGTGGAAGACCCTGACGAGATGAAGCTCGATGGTGTCGAAAACGGGGCGGCTCGTCATACGTGCATTCTGATACTGGTCATCACCCTAGACCCATAGCGAGAACCATGCAAAGGAGTATGTTCGGCGCCATGTCAGCGTCTCATCCACCCCGACCGACCCGGCCCATCCGGTTCTTCCACCGCGGCGCCCTGCAGCAGATCGACAGTGCCGCGCCCACACGCACCCTGCTCGACTGGCTGCGCGAGGATGCCCGCCCGCGCTGCACCGGCACCAAGGAAGGCTGCAACGAAGGGGACTGCGGCGCCTGCACCGTCTTGGTGGCCGAGCGCGACGACGCGGCGCCGGGCGGCGTGGCGATCCGCAACGTCAACGCCTGCCTGCGCTTCCTGCCGACGCTGGACGGTTGCGCGGTGCTCACCGTCGAAGACCTGAAGCCGATCGCTGTCGCGCATGGCCAGCCCGCGCACCCGGTGCAGCAAGCGCTGGTCGCCTGCCACGGCTCGCAGTGCGGGTTCTGCACACCCGGCTTCGCGATGACGATGACCGGCATCTATGAAGAACACTGCGCCGCCGGCACCCGCCCGACGCGCCAGCAACTCGCCGACGACCTCGCCGGCAACCTCTGCCGCTGCACCGGCTACCGGCCGATCGTGGACGCAGGCGAGCAGATGTTCGACGCGCCGGCCGCGCCGATCGACCGCGCCGCCCTGCGCCAGCAACTCGACACGCTGGCCGCCGACGCCACGCCGCTGACGCTCGACGACTTCGCCGCGCAGCGACTGGCCCGCCCGGACACCCGCATCGTGGCCGGCGCCACCGATGTCGCGCTGTGGGTGAACAAGCAGTTCCGCGACATCGGCGAGCCGCTGTGGATCGGGCGTGTGGCCGAACTCCGGCGCATCGAGGTCACCGCCGACGCGCTGCACATCGGCGCCGCCGCGTCGCTCGAAGACGCCTGGCGCACGCTGGCCGACGTGGTGCCGACGCTGCGCGAGGTGTGGCAGCGCTTCGCCTCGCCGCCGATCCGCCACGCCGGCACGATGGGCGGCAACATCGCCAACGGCTCGCCGATCGGGGACAGCGCGCCGGTGCTGATCGCGCTCGGGGCGGACATCGTGCTGCGGCGCGGCGCGGTGGAGCGCACGATGCCGCTGCAGGCGTTCTACCTCGACTACATGAGAAACGCGCTGCAGCCTGGTGAGTTCGTCGCGCGGCTCGTCGTGCCGAAACCGACCGACGGCACGCAGGTCCGCGCCTGGAAGATCAGCAAGCGCTACGACAGCGACATCTCCGCCGTCTGCGCCGCGTTTGCGCTGCGGCTCGACGGGGACCGCGTGGCCGAGGTGCGGCTGGCGTTCGGCGGCATGGCGGCGATCGTCCAGCGCGCCGCTCAAACCGAGGCCGCGCTGCTCGGCCAGCCGTGGACCGAGGCCACCCTCGTCGCCGCACAGGCCGCGCTCGCGCAGGACTTCCACCCCTTGAGCGACCTGCGCGCCAGCGCCGCCTACCGGCTGAAGGTCAGCGCCAACCTGCTGCGCCGGCTGTGGCTCGAAACCCGGCCGGATGATCCGCTGCCGCCCGAAGACACCACGGTCTGGACGCCGCGCCTGACCGTCCCGATCCACCCGGAGACCCGCGCATGAGCACCGTCGGCACCGCCCGCCCGCACGAGTCGGCCCACCTGCACGTCGCCGGCGCCGCGCCCTACATCGACGACATCGCCGAAGTCGCCGGCACGCTGCACGCCGCGCTCGGTCTGTCGCCCATCGCACACGGCCGGCTGCTGGCGCTGGACCTCGACCGGGTGCGCGCCATGCCCGGCGTCGTCGCCGTGCTGAGCGCCGCTGACATCCCAGGCACCAACGACTGCGGCCCGATCGTCCACGACGACCCGATCCTCGCCCAGGACACCGTGACGTGGCGCGGCCAGCCGATGTTCGCCGTCATCGCCCGCAGCCGCGGTGAAGCCCGCCGCGCCGCCGCCCTCGCCGTGCAGGTGGCGACGATCGAGCCGCTGCCCGCCGTGCTCGACCCGCTCGAAGCCCACGCGCTGCAGCAGTACGTCGTGCCGCCGATGCACCTCGTCCGCGGCGACGCAAAAGCCGCCATCGCCAGCGCGCCGCACCAGCTCGACGGCCGCTTCAGCCTCGGCGGCCAGGAGCAGTTCTACCTGGAAGGCCAGATCGCCTACGCCATCCCGCAGGAAAACGACGGCCTGCTCGTCCACAGCTCCACCCAGCACCCGACCGAGATGCAGCACGTCGTCGCGCACGCGCTCGGGCTGTCGGCGCACCAGGTGCAGGTGCAGTGCCGGCGCATGGGCGGCGGTTTTGGTGGCAAGGAATCGCAGTCGGCCGTGTTCGCCGCCGTCGCCGCCATCGCCGCGCACCGGCTGCAATGCCCGGTCAAGCTGCGCCCCGACCGCGACGACGATTTCCTGATCACCGGCCGGCGCCACGGCTTCGAGTTCCGCTACCGCATCGGCCACGACGACCTCGGGCGGATCCTCGGCGCGGACGTGGAAATGGTGTCGAACGCGGGGGCGTCGGCGGACCTGTCGGCGCCGGTGATGACGCGGGCGCTGTGCCATTTCGACAATACCTACTGGCTGCCGAACGTCGACCTGCGCGGTTACTGTGCGCGAACCAACACGCAGAGCAACACCGCCTTCCGCGGCTTCGGCGGGCCGCAAGGGGCGCTCGCGGTGGAGATGGTGCTGGACTCGGTGGCGCGCAGGCTCGGGCTGGACCCGCTGGAGGTGCGCCGCGCCAACTTCTACGGCACGACCGAGCACAACGTCACGCCCTACGGCCAGACGGTCGAGGACAACATCATCGCCCCGCTGGTCACCGAACTCGCCGACACCGCCCACTACCGCCAGCGCCGCGCCGAGATCGCCAGCTTCAACGCCACCAGCCCGGTGCTGAAACGCGGCCTGGCGCTCACGCCGGTCAAGTTCGGCATCAGCTTCAACGTCGCGCACTTCAACCAGGCCGGCGCACTGGTCCACGTCTACACCGACGGCTCGGTGCTGGTGAACCACGGCGGCACCGAAATGGGGCAAGGGCTGAACACCAAGGTCGCGCAGGTCGTCGCGCACGAACTTGGCATTCCCTTCGAGCGCGTGCGGGTCAGCGCCACCGACACGCACAAGGTCGCCAACACCTCCGCCACCGCCGCCTCCACCGGCACCGACCTCAACGGCAAGGCCGCGCAGGACGCTGCCCGCCAGATCGTGTTCCGACTGGCGCAGCACATCGCGGCGCGCTGGCTGGTCCCGGTCGGCGCGGTGCAGTTCGCCGACGGCCGAGTCACTGCGGGCGCCCACGCGATGGCCTTCGACGACCTCGTCGCACAGGCCTACGCCGCGCGGGTCCAGCTCTGGAGCGACGGCTTCTACGCCACCCCCGGCCTGCACTGGGACCGCGAGAAGCTGCAAGGCAAGCCGTTCTACTACTTCGCCTACGGCGCGGCGCTGAGCGAAGTCGTCGTGGACACGCTGACCGGCGAGTGGCGGCTGCTGCGGGCGGATGCGCTGCACGATGTCGGCGCGTCGCTGAACCCGGCCGTGGACATCGGCCAGATCGAGGGCGCCTTCGTGCAGGGCATGGGCTGGCTGACCACGGAGGAACTGCGCTGGCAGCCGATGGACGGCTCGCGCAACGCCGGCCTGCTGCTGACGCACGCTCCGAGCACCTACAAGATTCCAACCGCCAACGACGTACCGGTCACGCCGGGCGCGTTCAACGTCCGGCTCTACGACCACCGCAACCCGGCCGACAGCATCCACCGCAGCAAGGCCGTGGGCGAGCCGCCGCTGCTGCTGCCGTTCAGCGTGTTCCTGGCGATCCGCGATGCGGTGTCGGCGGTGGGCGAGCACCAGATCGATCCGCCGCTGCGGGCACCGGCGACCAGCGAGGCGATCCTCGACGCGCTCGACGCCATCGGCGCGGTCCAAGCGGTGCAGGCGGCGCAGGCCGGATGACGCCCGGCGTACTGAAGGCTGAAGCGCGGCGCTGGCTCGCGCAGGGGCGGCGCGCGGTCGAGGTACAGATCCTGTCGCACCGCGGCTCGACCCCGCGCGAGACCGGCACGCGCATGGTCGTCGCCGAGGACGCCGTGCTCGGCACCATCGGCGGCGGGCATCTGGAGTTGCTGGCGATCACGGCGGCACGGGAAGGTCTGCGCCAAGCGCTCTTCGCTCCGCAGGATCTGGACCTGCCACTGGGGCCGGCGCTGGGGCAGTGCTGCGGCGGCCGGGTCGTGCTGCGGCTGCAGGCGCTGTCCGAAGCCTCTCTGGCCGACTGGCCGGCGCCGCAGCCGCGCTTCTTCCTGCAGTTGCACGGCGCCGGGCATGTCGGCCGCGCGATCGTGCGGCTGCTCGCCGACATCGACTGCCGCGTCCAGTGGATCGACGAGCGCGAGGAGGAATTCCCCCGGCTGACGGGCGCAGAGCCGCCGCACATCGAACGGGTGTGTGTCGACACGCCGGAGGCCGAGGTCGCGCTGGCGCCGCCGGGGGCGTTCTATCTGGTGATGACACATCGGCATGACCTGGATGAGCGGATCACGGAAGCGGTGCTGCTGCGGGGGGATTTCGGGTACTGCGGGCTGATCGGGAGCGGGACGAAGCGGGCGCGGTTTCTGCACCGGTTCGAGGCGCGGGGCCTGTCTGGCGCGGTGCTGGCGCGGATGACGTGTCCGATCGGGCTGCCAGGCATCGCCGGCAAGGAACCGGCGGTGCTGGCCGTCGCGGTGGTGGCTCAGTTGCTGGGTTGGCCGGCCAGCCAGGCCACGTAGCCCGACACACCACTGGCCACACTGCTGAACACATGGTCACAACCTGTGGCGCGCAAGCGCGTCAGATCGGCCTCGGTGTGGCACTGGTACTTGCCCCGCAGCGCATCCGGGAAGTCGATGTAGCTCACCAGCCCGTGCGCGACCTGTTCCGCCAGCGTCAAGGCGGGCAGTCCATCCAGAGCCCGGCAGGCGTTGACCGTCGCGTGTGCCACGTCATTGAACGGCTGTGCCCGACCGGAGCCCAGGTTGAAGATGCCGCTCTGGTCCGGATGCTGCAGGAACCACAGGTTCACCGCGACCACGTCATCGACATAGACGAAATCGCGTGACTGCATCCCCGGGGCGTAGCCGTTGTACTCGCCGAAGAGCTTGACGTGGCCGTGCTGGCGGAACTGGTGGAAGTGGTGGAAGGCGACGCTGGCCATGCGGGCCTTGTGCTGCTCGCGCGGGCCGTAGACGTTGAAGTAGCGGAAACCGACCACCTGTCCGTCCTGCGTGCCGCCCTGCGAGCGCAGCGTCGGCAGGTAACGCCGCACCACCTGGTCAAACAGCAGCTTGGAGTAGCCGTAGACGTTCAGCGGCGCCTCGAAGGCGGGCTCCTCGCGGAAGGTCTCGCTGCCGCCGTAGGTCGCGGCCGAGCTGGCGTAGAGCAGCCGCGTGCCTTGCGCCAGGCAGGCGTCGAGCAGCGTCTTCGAGCAGCGGTAGTTGGTTTCCAGCATGTACTTGCCGTCGTGCTCCATGGTGTCGGAGCAGGCGCCTTCATGCAGGATGGCGTCGATGTGGCCGAGTTCACCGGCCGCGAAACGGCGGTAGAACTCGTCCTTGTCGAAGTAGTCGGCCAACGTCGAGCCGAGCAGGTTGCGGTACTTCGGTCCATCGGTCAGGTCATCGACGGCGATGACCTCCTTGGCCCCCAGGCGGTTCAGCCCGTGGACCAGATTGCTGCCGATCATGCCGGCGGCGCCGGTGACGACGACTCTCATGCGAACAACTCCTCATAGGACACGCTGGCCGTGCCGAACTTGCCGACCACGATGCTGCCGGCGCGGTTGGCGATGGGCACGGCCTCGCGCAGCGACAGGCCCGCAGCCAGCAGGGTGGCCATCGTGGCGATGACGGTGTCGCCCGCCCCGGTGACATCGAACACCTCGCGCGCCTGCGCCGGCACATCCAGGTGGCCGGCGTCGTCGAACAGCGTCATGCCCTCTTCCGATCGGGTCAGCAGCAGACCGGTCAGGCCCAGCTCGGCCCGCAGGTTCTGCGCGCGTTCATGCAGTTGCGCCTCGCCCGACCAGGCGCCGATCACCTGGGCCAGCTCGGCCCGGTTCGGCGTGATCACGGTGGCGCCGGCGTAGCGGCGGTAGTCGCTGCCCTTGGGATCGATCAGCACCGGCTTGCCCGCGGCACGCGCCAGCTCGATCATGCGCGGGATGTGGGTCAGGCCCCCCTTGCCGTAGTCGGAGAACAGCACCGCCTCGTGCGCAGGCAACACACGCTCGTAGTCGGTGAGCATCTGCTGCAGCACCTCGTGTTCGGGCTGGTTCTCGAAATCGACGCGGATGAGCTGCTGCGAGCGGCCGATGACGCGCAGCTTGACGATGGTGTAGAGCCTTGGATCGCTGCCGAGCACGGTGGTGACGCCCTGCTCTTCCAGCAGGCGGCGCAGGATGCGCGCGGGTTCGTCCTCGCCGACGACGGTCAGCAGCGTGCACTGTGCGCCGAGCGTCTTGACGTTGAGCGCGACGTTGGCCGCACCGCCGAGGCGCTCCTCCTCGCGGGTGACGCGCACGATGGGAACCGGCGCCTCCGGAGAGATGCGATCGACGGAGCCGAACCAGTAGCGGTCGAGCATGGCATCGCCGACGACGAGGACCCGGGCGGCCTGGAGAAGAGACAGCGAAACGTTCAAGGAAGGAACCTGTGGAGTAGGCAGCGACAGCGCGGATCGTAACCGCGCGCCGTGCCCCTCGGTCAGAGTTCCTCGACCGGGACGGCCCAGTGGTCGGCCTTGCGCAGCAGGAAGCGGGGTGTACGGAACTGGACAATGGCGCGGTAGATGGCCAGATAGGACACGCAGAACAGCAGCAGCCAGATCGAGAGCGACTGCCCGTCATCCCACCAGAGCACGGCAGGCACCACCGACATCGAGCACAGCGCCCAGAGGTAGGGCGAAGTCATCGAATTGCGGCGAAGCAGGTTGGCAGCGTCGCGCTTGCCGATGGCCCAGCGCATCAGGCGGCGGTAGATGAGGCTGTGCAGATGGGTCGCGTCGGGCAGTCCGACGGGGCGCCCGCGGATCACGCGGCGGCGGTACATCGTGAACAGCGTTTCGAAGATCGGATAGGCGCACAGCAGCAGCGGAAACACCGGGGAAACCTCCGGGTTGCGATGCACCAGCAGGATGCCGAGTTCTGCGACCCAGAAACCGAGGAAGTAGGCGCCGCCGTCACCGAGGAAGATCAGGCCGAGCGGGTAGTTGAGGACGAAGAAGCCCAGCACCGCACCCAGGCCGATCAGCGCGCAGTTCATGATCGCGTAGTCCCCCACCTGGAACGCCACATAGGCCAGCGCCGCCAGCATGATGGCCACGCACATCGAGGCCAGGCCGTTGAAGCCGTCGATGATGTTGACCGAATTGGCGACACCGGCCACCGCCAGCAGTGTCAGCGCGAGCGGGAATCCAGCGACCAGCAGCAGGCTGTCCACGCCGGGAATGCCTGTGCGGGAAATGATGGCATCCGCCAGCCAGACCGCGAGTGCGGCAGCGGCGATGGTCGCGAGCAAGCGCTGTTTGGGCGTGACGCGCTTGGTGAAGTCTTCGATCAGGCCGGCGCCGAAGGCGACAAGGCTGCAGCCGATCAGCGCCACCAGCAGTTGCCAGTCGTCCGAGCCTTTCTCGACGGCGATCAATCCACCGCACACCACACCGACCAGGATCCCGATGCCGCCGATGCGTGGCACGACCCGTGCATGGAACTTCTGGGGCTGGTCCTTGTCGGTATCGCCTGTCAAGTGGGCGTGGTGCACCGACGAGCGGACCACCGCCAAGGTAGTGACGAAAGCCGCCAGGAAAGAAACAATCAGAAACAGCATGCAGTCAATCCTTTTGCTGGGGTGTGCCAGCGAAGCCCTGCTCTGTTTGTCTCTTACAGAGATAGGGTTGCACTCATGCGCAATAGGTCACGCTGCGAAGATGCCGGCAGACTCGTACCGATGCAAGCGCGACATGTAAAGACATGTTTATGCCGATTGCGACCACGACAAATATTACGTCCAGCCTGTTGTCCGGATGAAACAATCCAGCCGAACCCACACTGGTGGACTCAACCCGCTTTGCGAGCGGCTCTCAGCAAGAACTGAGGAATTTTGCGCAGATTCTTGCAGAGCAGCGTCCCAATGCCACCGACACGGCTGCGTTTCATGGCCCAGAGGTCCTCGCGACTCTTGCGCAGCATGGCTTTCAGCGAGCGATTACTGGCACCACCGGTACGCATCCTGACCAAGATTCCCGGCAGGTAGACCACAGAGAAGTCGCTGCGCGACAGGCAACGCAGCATGAAATCATAGTCGGCAGCGATGCGCAGGCCAGTGTCGAACTCGCCGATATCGACCAGGCGAGAACGACGGAGATAGAAGGTCGGATGAGGCGGCATCCAGCCCCGCCTCAGCGAAGCCGGCACGAAGTGTCCGCTGTACCAGTGCCGGATGACCGACTGAAGGTCATCGGCTTTCACGTAGACCAGATCGGAGTAGACAGCGTCCGCGCCAGGCTGCTGCTGCAGCAGCCTGGCCATCCGGGCGATCGCGTCGGGATCAGCAAGGACATCGTCGGCGTTCAGGAAACCGACGAACTCGCCGGTCGCCTGGCGCAGGCCCTTGTTCATGCCATCGTAGATGCCGCGGTCTGGCTCGGATACGCAGCGGCTGACCCGCTGCCCAAGTCGCTGCACGATTTCCAGCGTGCCATCCTTAGATCCTCCATCGATCACGATGTGCTCGATGTCCGGATGGGTCTGCTCCTCCACCGAGCGCAGCGTGTCCCCGATCGTCGCGGCGCTGTTATAGGAGACCGTGATGAGGGTGATCTTCATGGCGTCATCGGCGCATTGCCCCTGTTGTCGCATGCCACTGCCAGCATTCGGCGGGCCACGGTCTCCCAGTCGGGCGGCACGCCGGCCAGGCGGTCCCGCCAGTCCGGCCACCAGCCTTCGTCGAGACGCGACTGCAGCGTGCGCAGCGCCTGACGCAGCGATTCGGGCTGTTCGGGGTCGAAGTAGATCGCCCGGTCACCGCACAGCGTGCGCGCGTACGGCAGGTCCGGACAGACAATGGGCAGGCCGACGAACATCGCCTCGACCAGCGGAAATCCATAGCTCTCGTCCCTCGACAGGAACAGCAGTGCGTCAACCTGCGAGTAGGCCTCGATCATCGCCTGAGGCGACAGGAAGCCGCTGCAGTGCACCCAGGACAGTTGCGGTGCGGGATGGGCTGGTGCATCGAGCGTGAGTGTCAGCCGCTCGACTGGCCAGCCAGCCTGAGGATCGAGCCGAGACAGCAGCGCATGGTTCTTGTGCGGATAGCCGGCAGCCGGATAGATCAGGTTCAATCCTTGCCCAGTCGGATGTACCCGGGCTCGGCGCTTCAGTCCGCTGTGCAGCAACCAGGACGGTACCGGCTGGGCGATCACATGGACCCGACCGGCGACACCGGGGTAACTGCGCTCGAGCGCGTCGCGCATCACGTCGGTCTGGACGATGAAGGAGTGCACCAAGCCAAGGTTCCAACGGAAGATGGCTCGACCAAGCGCATATTTCAGGCGCCCCGGCCGCCAGTCAGTCCGCACAGGCTTCAGCAAATTGGATTGCTGCAGAAACACCGTCTGCGGCCCGCGGCAACGCAACGGCAAATCCCCCAGCACCAGCAACGGCGAGTTGCCATCAAAACGACTGGCCAGCCAGGTGCACTCCAGCATGCGCGACAGCGCATTGGGCAGGCGACGGCGGTAGACCTCGGTCACCGTGCTGGCGTTGCTGCTGCGGTAGGCCGCCAGCTTGCCGCGATCGGGCAGCTCGATGCGCTCGACGACGACACTAGGATCGCGCTCCAGCGCCGGCAGCAGCGACTGCAGCAGCTGCGAGGCACCGGCACCTGCCACATTAGTCAGATGGATCCGTACCGGGATGCGGGAAAAAACGGCGACAGTCATCAATCAGGCAGTCCGGTACCAAGGAGAAGGAATGGCGGCGCGCGCGGCCGGCTCGGCCGACAGCACCTGCAGCATGTAGGCCGCGGCCCGCGCCGGCTGGATGGCATCGGCAGCGGCGGGACAGGCCGACTTCATGGCCTGCAATTTGGCCGGATTGGCCGCCAACGCAATGAGCTGCTCGGCCAGCGCCTGCTCATTACCACGCGGAAAGACCTGTCCAGCCCCAAAGGTCTCGACCAGCACGCGGGCGCCGACCTGATCGCTGCAGAGCACCGGCACGCCGGCACACAGCGCCTCGTTGACTACGACACCCCAGCCGTCGTAGTAACTGGGCAGCACCAAAATGTCATACCCAGTCAAATAGCTCTGAGCCTTACCGAAAGGTATTTTTCCGCGATAACGCACATGATCGCCATCAAAATCAAATTGTGAAGCATCACCCGGGCCATAGACATCAAGCCTCACAGAGGCACCGGAGCCAGCAGCTCTACGGACCCCAGCCAAGAGCGTCGGAATACCTTTGATTTTTATCAAACTTCCAATAAATACAATATTCAGAGAGCCCCGCTCTTCAACGAGGGACACAGAATAATTCTCCTCACCAGCCGGCTCACTGGGTACAAAATATCCAAAAGGGAATATTTTTTTAGCCGGAATACCAGATAATTTATACTGATCTATTGCCACCCTTGATATAGCAAACAAACCAGAAATGCCTTTACAAAGAACCCTAGAATATATTTTATAAAGAACAGGCCTCAGAAATGCCTTCGCCCTCCCGGAAAATGACGACCCATCCCCAAGATAGCCAAACTCAACCTTGGAGTATGGCTCAGAAACAATATAGAATTCAACCCGCAGCAACGATGCGACCCAGAGAATTATCATCATTCTCCAATTCTCAAACGCACTACCAAATATATGAATTTGCCGTCTATTCGAAAACAAATACCTCAACCCATAATTCAAAAAGCCATCGCACGGTATCAGTTGACGCCCGACACCAGTCACACGAGTATCAGTCCAGCCTTGAGCTCGACGGGTCTCGTCCTGAAGCTTTGCCACTTGGACTACCACCGGCAAGCCGCTCTGGCGCGACAACTCCTGGTATGTATAAGCTTGGTGATCTGTCAGAACAGGATGCCAGGCAACAATTCTTTTGACCTGCGGCCTCATACCGACCTCCCGAAGAGAAACTGGCGCAAGTCCTCGCCCGCGCGCTGCGGCGCACAGTAGCGCTCAGCTGTCAGGCGGCCTTGGCGAGCACAGCGTTCGGCGGCCTCGCGATCGCTAGCGATCTCTGCAAGCCGCTCGATCAGCAGTTCCGGATCGTTGCGCTGGAGATAGCGAACACCATCACCGAGCAACCGACGCACGTCGCTGATGTCAGTCGACAGCACCAGCAGTCCGGAACCAGCAAACTCGATGACCTTCGACGGAAAAGTAGTGTCAGCAAGGGTACCTCCGACCGGCTTGAGCGCTAGCCCTATCTCGCAGCTACGCAAGATTTCAAGGTAACGAGCATCGGACGTGCGGCCATGAACGCGCACCAGTGGCCGACTAGACTCGACCGCCAGCCGCTCGAACTCGGCTAGGCTCTCGCCCTTGCCGGTGACCTCGAAGCTCAGCCCAGCAGCCCAGCCCGGTTGACGCGCGCGCAAGCGCCGGATCGCCTCGAGCAGTAGCGGAGCGCCGGTATCCGGCGCCAGCGTACCCGACATCAGGCAGGTGATGCTGGAAGACTGCCAGCGCGGCACATCGACATCCCCCACCGCGGTGCCGTAATAGCAGTGAATAGGTCGCACCGTGGTCATCGCCTCCAGCGCGCTACACGCCAGCAGTGCCCCGTTACGGCAGTGGCGATCGAACTGAGTAGGCACGATTCGGGCCAAACGGTCCTTCAGCGACTGGCCAGTGATGACTTCACCGTCCTCCAGATCGAGAAAGCTGCGGTAGCCTAGGCGCGAGGCAGCGCGCAGCAGCGGCAGATAGGCAGGAATGCGGTTGTAGAAGATCACAGCCCGCTGTGGATGACGCGCCAAGCGCCGCAATGGTTTCAGTAACCCGAACAGGGACAGCAACTCCGAGACACCACGCCGATGAGAAAAGGGGGCATAGATCGTCAGCACGCCGCCAACGCGGCAGACCTTCGCTGAGAAGGAGTCACCCGAACCGTCCGCACGGCCGCGGCCCAGGCTCAGCACGACCGGACGTACACCGGCCAGCCTCAGGGCTTGAGCCATCAGGAATACCTTACGCGAAGCCGCAGGGCTGTCGGTGCTGATGCGCCGCTCCATCCGGGTGACATCATCCAGCGCGTTACACACCACGAGCACCACTGGGCGGTCATGACAGAACGGACGACCGCTCATTCGCCAAGCTCCCGCTTGATGCAAGCTGGCACACCAGCGACTAGCATGTTGTCCGGCACATCGCGGGTGACCACGCTGCCAGCCGCAATCACGCTGCCGGCGCCGATACGCACGCCCCCCAAGATGACGGAGCGCGCACCAATCCAGCAGCCATCACCGATGTCGATCGGCAGCGCCGTACCTTGGCCGGCACGGCGCCAAGCGGTACCAATGCAGTGTCCACCTGGAATGAACTCAACGCCAGGGCCGACATCACATCGCTGACCGATGTGAATGGCAGCTTGGTGATGGGTGTAAAAGATACATGCAGGGCTGAGCCAGCTACCCTCGCCAATGCGAAGCTGCCCGGGACCGTAGATCCAGCCGCCACCGCAGAAGCAGACATCGTCGGCCAGATCGACCCCGGCACGGCGCAGCAGCCAGCGCCGCAGCGCAAACAAGCGGGAGGGTGGCAACCAGCACAGGAAAAAGTTGAGGAAATGCCTGATCACGTCGTAGATTGGATTAGCTAGCAGAAGAGATGCGCGCACGCCGACGCGGCAGCTGGTGCACCAGCACCGCCAAGGCCATCAGCAGCCGAGAATAGTCATTCGGAGCGTATGCCTCGCCCTTGACCGTCGCCAGCACGAAGGTCAGCAGCAGCACCCACAGCAACAAATCGCGCGAGGAGCGTACACGGCGCAGCGGCCGGTTCATACCGAGGCGGCGCAGGCCGGCATGAATCTGCAGCATCAGACCCAGATAGAGCAGGGACACCGGGACCGCCAGCAGCAACCCACCTTCCTGCAGCAATCGGATCCAGCCGATGTCCGAATAGCAGATCTCGCCAGGCTGACAGATGCGCCCATCTCCGATCAGCCAAGCCAGCGGTTCTACTGGGAGTATCACCATACCGCCCAGATCACTGACCGTCGTCACGTCGGAGGCCTGGGATGGATCAATGAACTGGATTACGCCCTCTAGCATCCAGTCGATCAGAACCTCTCCGGCATCGCCTAAGTACATGCGCACCAGCAGCAACAGCAGCGGCAGCCCAACACCAAACAAAACCAGGAGCTGACGCAGGTAGCAGAAGCGAAAAAGTAGGCTGATGCCAAGCGCATAGCAGAGCATCAGCGGCACCAGCCCGATACGGGCATTCGGCAGAATCAGCAGTGCGCAAGCAAATGCGCTACCGGTGAGCAGCATGCGCCGCAGCAGTCGATGCTCAAGACTCGCTCCGACCAGCAGCAGCGCACCGATGATGCCCAGCGCCAGTGGCATACCAAACAGGTGATGGCGGGACACCCCGAAACCACGAAACAACAGGGCCGCCTGGAAGGCCTGTCCATCATAGGAATCGTCGCCATACCAGCGCTCAAGCAGACTGGAGCGCAACTCGGGCAAGGCGGCCATCGCCAGAGCGCAGAACATCTCGATCAGGACATAACCAGCCAGTGCAGCCAGTAGCGACTGCAGCGTCCGGATGCGGCAGCCGTGATACAGCAGAATTGCCAGCAGATAGCCTTCAACGAACGGCCGGACAAAGCGCAGCAGCGGCGCAATACCCGGCTCTCCGCGCAGACTGGTCAACGTGGCGATCATGCCGCATAGCATCACACCGCCCAGCAGGCCAAGCGGCACACGATGCCGCCGCAGAAACAACACGCCCAAGCACAGTCCGAAGAAAAGCAACTGCAAAACGCCGCCTATCGCATTGGCCGCACTGATCCCCACGAAAATAGCCAAACCCGCCCACCCCCAGCGCGGTGCCGACTCGTTGCACGCGCCGGCAGCTGCAGCTGAGCCAAACTGCCAGCGCAGCCTGACAAGTGCCTTGGTCGTCATGGTTCGACTTGTGGTTTCGTCCGGCGACGCCAGCGGTGCAGGAGGTTACGGAACTTGAAGCGGTAGTAATCGACAGAGCACAAGCGGATATAGGCAGGCCGGCCATTCAGGTAGGCGAGGTAGAGGAGTTCACGCTCGCGATCTAGTCGTCGAGCAATGATGCGATCATGCTTAAACTCGGTATAGACGTTGAAGTAGCTAAGAGTCTGGATGTGCTTGACTTGAAAAAAGCCAGGGGGCCGACTTGCGGAGATGGACGCGCCATTGATGCGGTAGACCCCCATGAGACGATCGAGAAAGTGGACCTCGCCCTGTTCGGCGAGGAGCAAGTGCATGGCCCAATCCAGGCCAAAGACGCGATGCAACCATTCAGGCAGGGGCAGAGCATCCGCGCGAAACACCATGCTCTGCGACGGGATGAACCAGTCGCGCTGGACGATGTCCTCCAGCGTGAATACGATTTTTTCGAGCAGGCAGGCCCGCTCATTGGTACTGTCTCCTCGCACCTCATGTCGCAACAGGCAATCGTGAAATGTCAGCGTGACTGCAGGATTCACCATCATCACATCGACTTGCAATTGGAGCTTGCGCGGATCAGTCCAGTAATCGTCGCCCTCGCAGAAGGCGATGTAGCGCCCGCGGCAGTAGCCGAAGGCAACCACAGCGGACGTGCGTCCCTGCGAGTACTGGTTGACCGTCTGCAGAACAGTCCGGATGATCCGCGGATAACGCTCGGCGTAGGCCGAGATGATCGCCTGGGTCCCGTCGGTTGAGACATCGTCGTGAAGGATGATCTCGAAGGGGAAGTCAGTTTCCTGCATCAGGAAACCGTGCAGAGCTTCCTCGACGTAGCGAGCATGGTTGTAGGTGGTGCACACGATGCTGAGCAACGGCACCTCCATGTCACGCCATGTAGCGGTGATTTCCACCTCTGTTCTCAAGCCATCCATCACGGTCCATCTCCCACAAGCGACTCTCCTGCACGCCGCCGCCCGAACAACCGTCTGGCGCGCATCATCAACCACTGGCGCCCTGCCGAGGTGCATGCCAGCCCCACCGAGGCCGTCAACACGAACTGCAAACCGACGGCGACAAACTCCAGCCAGCGCACCGGGTAATGAATCCCGACTTGGCTCAAACCGTAGGCGGTGGCTGCAACCGGTACTGCCACAGCCAGCACATCCCGCAGCATCCAACGGGCATGTATCCCCTGCCAAATCTTACGGTGCGTCAGCGGAATCCAAAACAGCAGGTATAAGAGGTTGATCCCGAGCCAGACCCACCCAGCGCCCACGCCGCCGAAATTCATGGACGCAAACACCATCGCAGGCAAAAGGAGCACCAGAAAAAAGAGATTGCCCAACAGATGCATGCGCATCGTTCCCTTGGCGTACTGCAGGTAGTAGGGGAAAGCGGACACTGCCAGCAAGCTATTGCCAATCGCATACAAGGCCAAGATCGGTGCAGCACGCTCAGCCAGCACCGCATCGCCGGACCAAGAGCGCAGAAGGGCCTGAGCGGACACTGCCAAGGTCGCGCCGGCTGCGCAGGCAACAGCAACTACGCCTTGCGTAGACCGCCGGTACACCAACTCCAGCCCAGCCAAGTCACATTCTGCTTCCAAGCGAGCCATGCGGGGCATAACAACGGAACTCACAGGCCCGCTCAGCACGGACACGGCCCCAGCCACCAGCACTGCGAGCGTAAAGTCACCGTAGTCCGCTAGGTTCAGCATCTTCGATAGCACCAACTTGTCGATCTGGGTGACCACGATCCAGATGGACGCCGTCAAAGCGATCGACAAGGATAGCTTCAGCAAGGGACGAGCTACCCGCCAGACCTCAGGCCAGGGATCCCGCACCGATGGACGAGGCGGAGCCAGCGAAATGGCATGCCGCCGCAAGAAAATCAACTCCAAGACCGCCACCACCAACTGATAAGTGAAAAACACTTGGATGGAGGCATCGATCATCTTGAGCGCCAGAAGAACCCCGACGAAGCGCAAGGTCGCGAAGCCACTCGTGAAGGACGCCAACCAGACCAGCGCCTCGGTGCCGTTAACAAGGCTGCGATACAGTCCGCTAACCCAGCGAAGCGCTACGATCAGTGCCATGATCTGCAGAGCTCTGCGGACCTCGTCCACGGGGATCTGCGTCAAACGGAGCCACGAACCAGCGATCGGCCCTGCAGCCACCCACAAGAGCGCCGCCCCAATCACCGCCACACCAACAAAGAACCACTCCAGCGCCCGGAGCAGACAGCTGAAGTCATGCGCTGACAGTGCCCCCCCCCGATAGCGGGCCGCTTCGCGAGCCAGCGTGGGTGTCAAGCCGAGATCAAGCAACATGAACCAAGCTTGAATCATCGCGAAGAATCCGACCAGCCCGTAGGGCTCCGAACCGAGCAAGCCCCGGTAGATCGGCATCATCGCGATGCTAATGAGGGTCACGTAGATCTGGCTGGCGTAGGACGCAGCGATATTCTTGCGAAAACTCATGCCTTCGGCCTGATCCAGGGTACAGAAATGACCACGTCGAAGGCAGCTCAGCGGGCGCCGATGTCGCTTGCGAAACGCTGCTCTAACTCAAGCAGGTGATTGCTGCGTGGGCGCTTGAGACGGGCAGGTACGCCCGCATAGATCCCAAATGCCTCACAGGAACGATTGACCATGCTGAGCGCCCCCACCGCGACACCTTCCGCGAGAACGCAACCGGGCAGCACGACCGATCCTGTGCCAATGACAACGTGGCGACCGATGTGTACCGGTGCGCTGGTAACGTTCGTGAAGCGCGCTGGCACCATGGGATTGGTCATCGCCTCACCAGTGAAGTCATCAGTGCTGCTATAAATCGCAACCCGCGAGGAGATGTTAGAGAAATCATCCAGACGAATTTCTCCAGCGCCAATCAGACTCGAAAACACAGCCACATGCACATGACTGCCAATATAGATGCCTCCAGCACCTGCGGATAAAATACAAAAGTCGTCGATGCGTACACGGGTGCCTAGACGAATGGCCGCACAGTTATGGAAAGATGCTTTGTCAGACAGGTAGACTTCTTTACCAACCTCGGCAAACCCCATTGAAGCAATCTTTTCGGACGTGAGCCAAGCCATGGCGCTCAGGCCGCGATGATCGAGATGATCTTGTCTTGGATATCCTTCTCGAGAGAGGGATAAATAGGCAGACAGATCACTTCCGCAGCGGCTTTCGCCGCGTTGGGCAGGTTCGATCTAGCAGCCGATGGCAAACCACGGTACATTGGAAAATCAGTGATCAGCGGATAGAAATATCGTCGACCATAGATGCCCTCGCTGCGCAGCTTAGCGTACAACTCGTCACGACTCATTCCGTACTCCACACCCACCATGATGGGGAAATAGGAATAATTCTTGACCCTCTCCCCAGCATCGCCCAAGCAACGAATGCCGCGGACACTTTCGAGGCCTTGGCGGTAGCGTATGTCAACCTCGCCCCGCAGGCGGATAGCCTCATCTACGCCCTGCAGTTGTAGTAGGCCGAACGAGGCACATACTTCATTCATCTTGCCGTTGATACCTGGCGCAACCACGGTCACTTCATCGACAAAACCGAAGTTCTTGAGATGGTCAATGCGCTGCTTGGTCTTTGCGTCGGGGCAGACGATGGCACCGCCCTCGAAAGTATTGAACACCTTGGTGGCGTGAAAACTCAGCACAGATAGATCACCGTAGCGCAACACGCTTCCTGTCTCAGTCTGGACACCGAAGGAATGGGCCGCATCGTAGATCACCTTCAAGCCATAGGTATCGGCGATCTTGGCAATGGCATCGACATCGCACGGATGGCCGTAACAGTGCACTGGCATGATGGCAGTAGTCTGTGGCGTGATAGCGGCCTCAATTTTTTCCGGATCCAAGTTCAGGGTATCGGCCTGAACGTCGACGAAAACCGGCTTGATACCGTTCCAGAGCAGCGAATGCGCCGTGGCCACGAACGAGTAAGGCGTGGTGATGACCTCACCCGTTACGCGCAAGGCCTGCAAGGCGGTCACCAGACCCAAAGTCCCGTTTGAGAACAGGGCAATGTGCTCGACACCCAGGTACTCGCAAAGCGCAGCTTCCAGCCGTTGGTGGAATGGCCCGCCGTTGGTGAGGTTCTTGCTCTCCCAGATCTCGCGCAGATAGGGAATGAAGTCATCCAAGGGCGGCAGTGAAGGCTGGGTAACGAAGGTGTTATTGGCCATATCCGATATCCTGATAGGAGTGGGGTGATTCACTCATTGTGATCAAAAGCCTGGAATCCAGCCATCCTGACAAGGCTGTCCTTGCGCGCCGTAGTGTAGTCGGCTTCGATCATCTCCCGGACCAGTTCATCGAACGATGTCGTCGGCACCCAGCCCAGCTTTTCTTTCGCCTTGGTCGGGTCGCCAAGCAACGTCTCGACCTCGGTAGGACGGTAATAACGTGGATCAACCTTGACGATCACATCACCCACGTTGCACTTGGCCTTGTCTCCCGTGACATGCACGACCACACCCACTTCTTTTTCGCCTTCACCTTCGAACTTGAGCGTGATGCCCAGCTCAGCTGCCGATCGCTCCACGAACTGCCGCACGCTGTACTGCACGCCAGTGGCGATGACGAAGTCCTCCGGCTGGTTCTGCTGGAGCATCAGCCACTGCATCTCGACATAGTCGCGGGCATGGCCCCAGTCGCGCAGCGCGCTCATGTTGCCCAGGTACAGGCAGTCCTGCAGACCCAGCGCAATGCGAGCCACCGCGCGGGTGATCTTGCGCGTCACGAAAGTCTCGCCACGCAGCGGGCTCTCGTGATTGAACAGCACGCCGTTGCAGGCGTACATGCCGTAGGCCTCACGGTAGTTGACCGTGATCCAGTAGGCATACATCTTCGCCACCGCGTACGGGCTGCGCGGGTAGAAGGGCGTCGTCTCCTTCTGCGGAATCTCTTGCACCAGCCCGTACAACTCCGAGGTCGAGGCCTGGTAGAAACGCGTTTTCTTCGTCAGACCCAGAATGCGGATGGCTTCCAGGATGCGCAGCGTGCCGATGCCGTCTGCGTTCGCCGTGTACTCCGGCGCCTCGAATGACACCGCCACATGGCTCATCGCCGCCAGGTTGTAGATCTCGTCGGGCTGGACCTGCTGGATGATGCGCACCAGGCTGGTGGAGTCGGTCAGGTCCCCGTAGTGGAGCGTGAACTTTCGGCCATCGACGTGTGGGTCCTGATAGAGATGGTCGATCCGGTCGGTGTTGAAGAGGCTGGAGCGGCGCTTGATACCGTGGACCTCGTAGCCCTTTTTGAGGAGCAGTTCGGCCAAATACGCACCATCCTGGCCGGTGACGCCAGTGATCAGGGCCACCTTGCCGGCGGAATTGTTCAGGGTTTTCTGTTCGCTCATGTCGATTCTGTCGTTTGCGGAAAGACAGCAGATTGCTGACGCATCAACTGGCCTGTCCACGGAAAAACGGGGCAGCCTTGTAGGCCATGCGGATGCCGTCGCGCAGCGTGGTCTTCGCTGTCCAGCCGAGTCCGGCCAGCCGGCTGACATCCAGCAGCTTGCGCGGCGTGCCATCGGGCTTGCTGTCGTCGAACACGATCCGACCACCGAAACCGACGACCTGCATCACTGTCTCGGCGAGCTCCCGGATCGTCACATCGGTGCCAGTGCCCATGTTCACCAGCGGGCCATCGTAGCCCCGCTCCATCAGGTGCACACACGCATCGGCCAGATCGTCCACGTACAGGAACTCGCGCATCGGCCGGCCGGTGCCCCACACCACGTACTCCGCGTCACCGCGCAGCTTCGCCTCGTGGGCCTTCCTCAGCAGCGCCGGCAGCACATGGCTGTTGGCCAGATCGTAGTTGTCGTTCGGGCCGTACAGGTTGGTCGGCATCACGCTGACGTACTGGCGGCCGTGCTGGCGGTTGTAGCTCTCGGCCAGCTTGATGCCGGCGATCTTGGCGATCGCGTAGGGCTCGTTGGTCGGCTCCAGCGGACCAGTCAGCAGGTAGTCCTCGCGAATCGGCTGCGGACAGTCGCGAGGGTAGATGCAGCTGGAGCCGAGGAACATCAGCCGCTGCACGCCCGCCAGGTGCGCACCGTGGATCAGGTTCGCCTCGATCATCAGGTTCTGGTAGATGAAGTCGGCGCGGTAGGTATTGTTGGCCTGAATACCACCGACACGGGCTGCGGCAATGAAGATGTAGTCAGGCTTCTGCTCGGCCAGGAAAGCCTGCACCGCGTGCTGGTCGAGCAAGTCGAGCTCGCTGCGGCTGCGGGTGATCACGTTCGTGTAACCGCTCGCCTGCAGTCTGCGCAGCAGCGCACTGCCGACCATGCCGCGGTGGCCGCTGACGAAGATCGGAGCGCCGAGAGGAAGAACGGAAGATGTCTGCATAGGGAAATGGTTCGAGACAGGGTGTCAGACCGGACGCCGAGCACGCAACCCGGTCACCACAGCCCAGACCGACAGCAGCATGCCCGCGAGCACGGCGGCACCCAGCGCGTACATCGCGCGCTTGGGCTTGCTTTTGCGATCAGGTGCAGTCGCGACATCCACCACCTGGATCAGGCCGCCCTCGCGGCTCTCGTCGAGACGAGCCAGCTCGAACTGCTTGGCATACAGATCGAACAGCGTCTCCTGGTACTTGTAGTCGCGGTAACGCCCGATGTAGCCAATATCGCGTTGGGCGGGGCTCGCCTCGCGCTGCTCCAGTTTCGCCAATTCGGAACGCAATGCAGCAAGCTGGGCCTGCTGCTGCTGCATTTCGGGCGCACCATCTGCCAGCGCACGGCGCATCGTCTGCAGTCGCACTTCGGCTGCCGTGACCTCGGCACGCATCCTGGCATAGCCATCCGCAGCAGCCTTCGGCTCGGCGCGCAGCACCCCTGCACTGAAGCCACTCTCCTGCAGAGTGACCTGCGCCTCGGTCAGTCGCTTCTTGGTGATCTCGAGCTGCTGCTCGAAAAACCGGCGCCGTTGCTGGGCCTCGCTGACGGCCAGTGTGTTGGTCATCAGACGCAACTCATCGACATACGCATTGGCCATCTCGGCAGCGCGCTTCGGATCGTGGTCATCGACCTCAATGGAGATCAGGCCATCTTTCTTTCCAGCGGAAATGATTGCATTTGCCAGCAGCGTCTGACGAGCCACTGAGTGGAGCTCAGCTTCGTACACATCCATCAGCCGGAAACGGCTGATCAACCGGTCGGACACCGTGACGCTTTGCATTAGCGCGATGTACTGGTCAACCGGACTCTTGATGCCCCCTCCGGCCAGTCCAGCGAGCGCACCCAGTGAGCCCAGGGCTGCGGCGGCCGAACCCTGCTGCTGCGGCGGCATCACCACCGTGCGCGCGGTGTAGACAGGCTTCATCAGCGATGAGGCACCGAAGCCAAGCATGCCGGCCACGACAGATCCCGCAAGGATCACCTTCCAGCGGGCACCGATGGCAGCAGCCAACTCCATCAGGTCCACACCATCGTCTTCATCTTCCCAGCCGTGGGTCAGTGTTTGACCCGAAAGTCTCACATCAGATTGTTTTGTCGATTCGGGCATGACGTCTTTCAATTCTGCAACGTCTTCAACGCCGCCGCCCCGATACCAAACTGGTACATGATCTGCGTCCATTCCTTCAGATCCTGCGTCCAGGTCGTCTTGTTCATCATTTCCGGCACGAACACGGTATCACCAGGCTCAGCCTTGAGCTTGGTCACACCGCCCACCAACCCGAAAAAGGATGAGCGCTGGAGCTGGCTCAGCACACTGCCGTTCGGACGCAAGACAAAGGTGCTGCCCGGATCGGATCCACGCGTCGGGCCACCCGCCAGATTCAGGACATCGCCCACCGTCCGGCCAGACTCCAGCAGGAACGCACCGCTGTTGAAGACCGAGCCGAACACGCTGACCGTGGTCGGGCGCGCCGGCACGTAGACGCGGTCACCGTCCTCGATGGGCAGGTCCGGAATCGTGCTGGCATCCGGCTCCAGCTGCAGGACGATCCGGCCGGTCGGGCGCACCTGGCGCAGTTTTTCGATCAGGCGAGAGGTCGCCGTGCTGCGCTGCTCGAAGGTCGCCGCTTCATCGGCGCTGATGGCACGCTGGGTGGCCGAAGCGCGGGCGAACTCGGTTTCCATGTCGCGCAAGGCCCGGTCGTAACTCTGCTGTTGCGCCACGCGCACGCTTTCACGGGTCAACTCCGTGCCGTACACATAGGCATTCGGCGTGAGTCCACCAGCCAGACCAACCGCCATGCGGGTCGTGACGCCAGGCGGCAGCACATATTCGCCAGGCTTGAGCACCTCGCCTTCAATCCGCACACGCTTGTTCTGGCGCGCCACAGGCTGGGTCGCCTCCACGGCACTGAAGGCCCGCAGCACATCGCCGCTGCCTGGCGCCTGGGCACTGTCTTCGGGCAGGCTGAGCTGGGTGATGCGCGTCTTGGAGCGGTCGTCCAGGCGCTCGATGGCCAGACGATGGCGGTCGGCCACGGCCGTGAAGCCACCAGCCATCGCGACGATGTCGGCGACCTTCTCTCCGGGCTTCATCTCGAAGATGGCCGGACGGTTGACACTGCCCACCAGTGCGACCTGCGGGCCGATCGGGCCGACATGGATCACATCGCCGTTCTGCACGACACGGTCTGCGCTGCGGTCGCCCTTGAGCAGCAGGTCGTAGAGGTCGTAGCGCGTGATGGTGTCCTTGCCTCGCCGCAACTCGATGCTGCGCAGGCTGCCCGCAGAGGCAGGTCCGCCGCTGCGCATCAGCGCATTGACCACGCTCGACAGCCCGCCCACGGTGTACACCCCCGGGCGCTTGACGTACCCGGTGAGATAGACCCGCACGCTGCGGATCTGGCCCAGCGACACGCTGATCTGGTAGTTGCGGAACACCTGTCCGACGCGCCGGGAGATGACCTCGGTCAGGTCACCATAGCGCACACCGGCCACCATGATCGTGCCGACGCGGGGAATCGAGATGCGGCCGCTGCGATCGACCATGACGCGCAGGTCGGCATCCACCGAGCCCCAGAGCGCGATCTGCAGCTCGTCGTCGGTGCCGACCACATAGTCGGCAGGCACCAGCCCGCTCGACTCGGCCGTGTCGTAACTGGCCTTGCCGGTGATGAGTTCCTGTCCGAAGCGCTGCACGCCGGCATAGCCCAGCTTGCGCACATAGGCCTCGAACTCGTCGACACCCGCGCCGGAGACGCGGGTCAGAGGCGAGCCTGCGCCCTCGTCGCGATCTGGCATGCGCTCATCGGGAAGCTCCTGCAGGCTGCTGCGGGCACCGGAAGACCGTGCAGGCGCTTGCTGCAACCGGACCGGACCGCCCGCGACAGACCCTGAACTGGTGCTAGTCGTCGTTGCCGTCGAACCATCGGTCGTCTGCGTCGTGGCGGTCTGCGCCAGCACCAAGGAGGACGAACCTGCAGCAACCAGGACCACGGTGCTCAGGCGGCAAAGAGGATATTTCAGGCGAGAAGCGAACATGGAGCGTCGGAGCAAAACGGGGCCGACCCGCGGGGTTCCGGGGCCGACGGCGATTGTAGAGGGTGGATTCCGGACGCCCGCCTGTCGTCCTGCGGGTGGTAAGGATTCAGTCGAAGTGGCGTGCGGCTGCCAGCACGGGCGCAGCCACATCCTTCGCGGACAACAGAGGCGCGATCCCCAGGTCGGGCCAGGTGATGCCGATGGCAAGATCGTCCCAGCGCACAACACCTTCGCACTCGGGTGCGTAGAGGTCCGTGGTCTTGTAGAGAAAGTCCGCGCTGTCGCTGGTCACGACAAACCCGTGCGCGAAACCCGGCGGGATCCAGCACTGCCGGTGACTCTCGGCGGACAGTTCGACTCCAACCCACCGCCCGAAGGTCGGGCTGCTATGGCGCAGATCGACCGCGACGTCAAACACGGCGCCTTGCGTGCAGCGCACGAGCTTGCCCTGCGCGTGCGGCGGCAACTGGTAGTGCAGCCCGCGCAGCACGCCCTTGGCAGAGCGCGAGTGGTTGTCCTGCACGAAGTGCACGTCGTGGCCGACGGCCTCGTTGAAAACCTTCTGGTTGTAACTCTCCATGAAGAAGCCGCGGGTGTCCCCGAAGACCTTGGGCTCTAGGATGAGCACATCGGGAATGGCGGTGCGGATGACATTCATGTTCAGCAGGTTCTTCAGTAGATCTTCTCGTGCAGCACCTTCTGCAGGTACTGCCCGTAGCCGTTCTTGAGCAGCGGCTGCGCAAGCCGCTCCAGTTGCGCCGCGTCGATCCAGCCACGCCGGTACGCGATCTCCTCCGGACACGCCACCTTCAGGCCTTGGCGCTTCTCCAGCGTCGCGATGAACTGCCCGGCTTCCAGCAGGCTGTCGTGCGTGCCGGTGTCGAGCCAGGCGTAGCCGCGGCCCATGATCTCGACAGTGAGCTGCCCCTGCTGCAGGTAGGCCGCGTTCACGTCGGTGATCTCCAACTCGCCGCGCTGGCTGGGAGTGATGCCCGCCGCGATGTCGCAGACCTGCTCGTCGTAGAAGTACAGGCCCGTGACGGCGTAGTTGCTCTTCGGTGCCTTGGGCTTTTCCTCGATGCTCAGCGCGCGGCGGTGGCTGTCGAAGTCGACCACGCCGTAGCGCTCCGGATCGTGCACGTGGTAGGCGAAGACGCTGGCGCCTTTGGTGCGGGCCGTCGCGCTGTTGAGCAGTTGCTGCAGGTCGTGGCCGTGGAAAATGTTGTCGCCCAGCACCAGCGCGCTCGGCGCACCGCCGACGAACGCGCGGCCGAGGATGAACGCCTGCGCCAGCCCGTCCGGGCTCGGCTGCACGCAGTAGCTCAAGGAAAGGCCCCAGCGGCTGCCGTCACCGAACAGCGCCTCGAAACGCGGCGTGTCCTGCGGCGTGCTGATGATGAGGATGTCGCGGATCCCGGCGAGCATCAGCGTGCTCAGCGGGTAGTAGATCATCGGCTTGTCATACACCGGCAGCAGCTGCTTGCTGATGGCCAGTGTCGCCGGGTGCAGCCGGGTGCCGGAGCCGCCGGCCAGGATGATGCCTTTGCGTTGCATGGGAACTCCAGTGGATCAGCCGAGGATTTCGGTGAGCATGCGCTCGACGCCCTGCTGCCACGGCGGCAGGCGCAGCCCGAACGTGGCCTGCAGCTTCGTGGTGGCGAGGCGCGAGTTCAGCGGGCGCTTGGCTGGCGTCGGGAAGGCGGTGGTCGGCACCGGGTCGATCGCCTGCACCTTCAGCTCGCGCCCGAGTCGGCGCGCCTGCTCGACCACGAAGCTGGCGTAGCCGTGCCAGCTCGTCTGGCCACCAGCCACGGCGTGGTAGGTGCCCGAGAGGTCCAGATCCGGTTGCGCCACCGCGGTGCGCAGCATCTGCGCGGTCAGGTCGGCCAGCAGGTCGGCGCCGGTGGGGGCTCCGATCTGGTCGTCGATGACGGTGAGTCGCTCGCGCTCGGCCGCCAGCCGCAACATGGTCTTGGCAAAGTTGCCACCGCGCGCCGCGTAGACCCAGCTCGTGCGCAGGATCAGGTGCCGGCAGCCACTGGCGCGGATGGCGTCCTCGCCTTCGAGCTTGGTCTGCCCGTAGACGCTCAGCGGGCCGGTCGGCGCGTCTTCGCTGCGGGGCTGGTCGCCCGAGCCGTCGAAGACGTAGTCGGTGCTGTAGTGGACCAGCCACGCACCGGTCTCGGCCGCACAGCGGGCGAGCACAGCCGGCGCGGTGGCGTTGATCGCGCGGGCGAGGTCGGGTTCGCTTTCGGCCTTGTCCACGGCGGTGTGCGCCGCAGCATTGACGATGATGTCCGGGCGCACCGCCGCCACGGTCTCGGACAGCCGCTCGGGCCGGCTGAAGTCGCCATGCAGTTCGGTGCTGTCGTGGTCCAGGCCGACGACGTCGCCCAGCGGGGCCAGCGCGCGCTGCAGCTCCCAGCCAACCTGCCCGCCCTTGCCGAGCAGCAGGATCTTCAGGCCGCTCATGCCCGCGCCCCGTAGTTCTGGTTCACCCAGTCGCGGTAGGCGCCAGTGCGCACCGCGTCGATCCACTGCGTGTTCTCCAGGTACCAGCGCACCGTCTTGTCGATGCCCGATTCAAACGTCTCCGCTGGCGTCCAGCCGATCTCGCGCTCGATCTTGGTCGGGTCGATCGCGTAGCGGCGGTCATGACCGGGGCGGTCAGTGACGAAGGTGATCTGCGCTTCGTACTGCGTGCCGTCCGCCTTCGGCCGCAGCGCGTCGAGCTTGCGGCAGATGACCTGCACCACGTCGAGGTTCTTGATCTCGTTCTTGCCGCCGACGTTGTAGACCTCGCCCAGCCGGCCCTTGGCCAGCACCTGCCGGATCGCCTCGCAGTGGTCGCGCACGTACAGCCAGTCGCGGATGTTCTGCCCATCGCCGTAGACCGGCAGCGGCTTGCCGTCCAGCGCGTTGAGGATCATCAGCGGGATGAGCTTCTCGGGGAAATGGTACGGGCCGTAGTTGTTCGAGCAGTTGGTGGTCAGCGTCGGCAGGCCGTAGGTGTGGTGGTAAGCGCGCACCAGGTGGTCCGAGCCGGCCTTGCTCGCCGAATACGGGCTGTTGGGCGCGTAGGGCGTGGTTTCGCTGAACGCCGGGTCGGTCTCGGACAGCGAGCCGTAGACCTCGTCGGTCGAGACGTGCAGGAAGCGGAACGCCGCCTTGGCCTCCGCCGCCATCGCGCCCCAGTACGACCGCACGGCTTCGAGCAGCTCGAACGTGCCGACCATGTTGGTCTGGATGAACTCGCCGGGGCCGTGGATGCTGCGGTCGACGTGGCTCTCGGCCGCGAAGTGCAGCACGGCGCGCGGCTGGTGCGTCTGCAGCAACTGGCTGACCAGCGCCCGGTCGCCGATATCACCCTGCACCAGCGTGCAGCGCCCTGCCCCCACGTGCGCCGCGATCGTCTGCGGGTTGCCCGCGTACGTCAGCTTGTCCAGCACGACGATCGGTTCTTCGCTGCGCTCGAACCAGTGGTGGACAAAATTTCCGCCGATGAAGCCGGCTGCGCCTGTGATGAGGATCATGTGCTGTACATACGGGTGGGTGACTCGGATTTTCGCGATTGTGCAGGAGGCTCAGTTGCGCCCGTAGGTGTCCTCGTAGCGCACGATGTCATCCTCGCCGAGGTAGGACCCCGACTGCACCTCGATGATCTCCAGCGGCACCCGGCCCGGGTTGGCCAGCCGGTGCACCTGCCCCAGCGGGATGTAGGTCGACTGGTTCTCGCTCAGCACCAGCACCTTGTCGCCGTTGGTGATCTCGGCGGTGCCGGTGACCACGATCCAGTGCTCGGCACGGTGGTAGTGCATCTGCAGGCTCAGGGACGCGCCCGGCTTGACCATGATGCGCTTGACCTGGAAGCGCGGGCCGCTGTCGATGCTGTCATACCAGCCCCAGGGGCGGTGGACCTTGCGGTGCAGGCTGTGCTCGGTGCGGCCGGCCTTGTCGAGTTGCGCGACGATCTTCTTCACGTCCTGGCTGCGGCTGCGGTCGGCGACCATCACGGCGTCGGCCGTCTCGATCACCACCACGTCGTCCAGCCCGACCACGCTGACCAGCCGGCCCGAGGCGTGGACCAGCGTGTTGTTGCTGTCCTGCGTGATCACGTCACCGACGCTGGCATTGCCGTTCGCATCCTTGCGGGCTACTTGCCACACGGCGTCCCATGCGCCCAGGTCGTTCCAACCGGCGCTCAGCGGCACCATGCGGATGTCGAAGTCGCTGCCGGGGCAACGCTCCATCACCGCATAGTCCACCGACTCGCTGGGCACCGCGGCAAATTCGGTCTTGCCGGGGCGCACGAAGCTGGCATCGCACTTGCGCGGCGTCCAGGCCGCACGGGTCGCCTCGGCGATGTCGGGGCGGAAGTTCTCCAGCGCCTGCATCCACACCGAGGCCTTCAGCACGAACATGCCGCTGTTCCAGAAATAGCCGCCTTCGCTCAGGTAGCGCTGGGCGGTCTCCAGGTTCGGCTTCTCGACGAACTGGGCCACGCGGGCGGCGCCGAGTTCCGGGGTCGTGCGGATGTAGCCGTAGCCGGTTTCGGGCGCGTCCGGCGTGATGCCGAGGATGGCGATCACCCCTTGCGCGGCCAGCCGCACCGCCTGCTGCAGCGCGGCGGTGTAGGCGGCCGGGTCGGTGACGGTCTGGTCGGCCGGCGTCACCACCAGCACCGGATCGGCACCGCCTTCGAGCGCCTGCAGCGCGGCCAGCGTCAGCGCGGGCGCCGTGTTGCGGCCCATCGGCTCCAGCACCACCGCCAGCGGCGTCTGGCGGATCTCGCGCAACTGGTCGAGCACGAGGAAGCGGTGCTCCTCGTTGCCGACGATCAGCGGGGCAGCAATGGCCAGATCGTCCGCTGCCAGCGCGGACAGGCGCTCTGCGGCTTCCTGGAACAGGCTCTGGTTGCTGTCGCCCAGCACCAGGAACTGCTTGGGATAGCCCGCGCGCGACAGCGGCCACAGCCGCGTGCCACTGCCTCCGGCCATGATGACGGGTTGAACGGCGACCGGCGAAGATGCGGAAATAGGTTGGCTCATGAGATGCCCGTGTCCCTGATGGTGAGTAGATGCCCTGAATTGTGCAGACCGTCCGGGTCAATTCCTGGTCCGGAGCTGTCCAAGGGACCGCCTGCCGTGCAAAGTTTGTTCCATATTCAGCCGAGGCCAAGGAAGACCACGCGGCACGTTCTCGCCAGTGCGTGACGCGAGAAACGGACACCGGACTTGACAAGCCAAACCCCGCTTGTGGTCATTTCACGCCAGAACGACACCCACGCGCAGCATCCGCGGGATAATCGCCGCCGTGATGACGCCCCAACTTGACGCTGCGCCCGATCTGGCCGCACCCGCCCGCTTCGACACCCTGCCCCTGGACGCCAAGCTCCAGCGCGCCATCGGTGACGCCGGTTACGAGACGATGACCCCCATCCAGGCCAAGGCCATCCCGATCGTGCTGGAAGGCCGAGACGTGATGGGTGCGGCCCAGACGGGTACCGGCAAGACGGCGGCCTTTTCGCTGCCGCTGCTGCAGAAGATGCTCAAGCACGAAAACGCGAGCGCTTCGCCCGCCCGCCACCCGGTGCGCGCACTGGTGCTGGCGCCGACCCGCGAACTGGCCGACCAGGTCGCCGTGAACGTCAAGACCTATGCGAAGCACAGCAACCTGCGCGTGGCCTGCGTCTTCGGCGGCATCGACATCGCGCCACAGACCGCCGAACTCAAGCGCGGCGTCGAGGTCCTGATCGCCACCCCCGGCCGCCTGCTCGACCACATCCAGCTCAAGAACTGCCAGCTCAACCAGGTCGAGTACGTCGTGCTTGACGAAGCCGACCGCATGCTCGACATCGGCTTCCTGCCCGACCTGCAGCGCATCCTGAGCTTCCTGCCCAAGACGCGCCAGACGCTGCTGTTCTCGGCCACCTTCTCGCCCGAGATCAAGAAGCTGGCGCAGAGCTACCTGCAGGACCCCGTACTGGTGGAGGTCGCCCGCCCGAACGCGACCGCCACCAACGTCGAGCAGCGCTTCTACAGCGTCGCCGACGAGGACAAGCGCCGCCTGATCGCCCAGATCCTGCGCCAGCGCGACATCCGCCAGGCCATCATCTTCGTCAATTCCAAGCTCGGCGCGGCCCGACTGGCGCGCACGTTCGAGCGCGACGGCCTGCGCACCGCCGCGCTGCACGGCGACAAGTCGCAGGACGAGCGCCTGAAGTCGCTGGCGGCGTTCAAGGCGGGTGAAGTCGATCTGCTGGTGGCCACCGACGTGGCCGCCCGTGGCCTGGACATCGCCGACCTGCCTGCCGTCTTCAACTACGACGTGCCCTTCAACGCCGAGGACTACGTCCACCGCATCGGCCGCACGGGCCGTGCCGGCGCCTCGGGCATCGCCATCACGCTGGCCACCCGCGACGACGCGCGCCTGGTGGGCGACATCGAGAAGCTGATCAAGAAGACGATCACGCTGGAGACGGCCGAGCTGGAGAACGATCGGCCGCGCCGCCGCCGCGAGACCGAAGAGGCCCCCGCAGCCCTCAACGAACCGCGCCCGATGGCGGCCCCGGCGGCTGCACCCGCGCCACGCCCGGTGCGCAGCCGGTCGTCGCAGGATCCGTTCTTCGATCGACCGTACGAGCCGGATCCGAAAGCTGCGCCGGTCTGGGAAGACTCCCCCGCTCCGGTGAGCCCGTCCGCCGGTGTCAATCCGGTGTCGAATCCCGTTCACAAGCCCAAGCGCCGCATTGCCACCCTGCTGGGCGGCAAGATGCCCACCTGAATCCGGGCCGGAAGCCGGGATCGCGTCAGGCCAGGAACGCGAACACCGCCGGCACGTCGGACGGCAAGGCTGGCGGTGCGGCGCGCCATTTCGCCACGCGCTGGGTGCGGGTACTGCCGCCCTCCAGGGTCAGGCCGCAACTGATGCTCAGCCACGTGTCCGGGTGCAGGCTCGCCAGCAAGGCCTGCGCCATGGCGGCGTTGCGGTAGGGCGTCTCGATCAGCAACTGGGTCTGCTGCCAGCGGCGCGAGTGGGCCTCCAGCTCGCGCAGGCGCTGGGTGCGGGCTGTGGCATCGGTCGGCAGGTAGCCGACAAAGGCGAAGCTCTGCCCATTGAGCCCGCTGGCCGCCACCGCCAGGATCAGCGAACTCGGCCCCGACAGCGGCATCACCGTCACACCCTGCGCGTGGGCGACCCGCACCAGTTCAGCACCGGGATCGGCCACGGCCGGCAACCCCGCTTCGGACACCAGCCCCACATCGTGCCCCTCCATCGCGGGCGCGAGCAGCCCAGCCCAATCCGGCGCCGGAGCGCGCGCATCCGGTTTGCCCTTGGGCGGGCGCGGCAGTTCGCGGATCGACAGCGCCTGCAGCGGCTGCGCCAGCGGCACCACCGCATCGACCCGCTTGAGGAGTGCGCGTGCGCTGCGGGCGTTCTCGGCGACCCAGTGCGTCAGGCCGGCCGCGACGCGAATGGCGCCCAGCGGGAGCACCTCCTGCAAGTCGGGCAGCGGCTTGCCATCCGCCACGGTCCCCAGATCCAGCGTGTTGGGCATCAGCCAGAGACGCCCCTTCATGCCGCACCCCCGTGTCCGGCGTGGACCGCCAGCGTGTCCAGCCCCGCCTGCCGCAGCAGCGCCGACGTGACGATCAGCGGCAGGCCGATCAGCGCGGTCGGATCGTCGGACTCGATCGCGTCGAGCAGCGTGATGCCCAGCGTCTCGCACTTGGCGCTGCCGGCGCAGTCGTAGGGCTGCTCCAGGCGCAGGTAGGTCTCGATCTCCACATCGCTCAGCGCCCGGAAGCGCACGGTCACCGGCACGCGCCGCACCGCCTCGAACGCCGTGTCGTGCCGCAACACGGCCACCGCCGTGTGGAAGACCACCGCGCGGCCGCGCATCGCCCGCAGCTGCGCCACCGCGTTGGCATGGTCGCCGGGTTTGCCCATGGGAACACCATCGAGTTCGGCCACCTGGTCGGAGCCGATCACGACCGCGTGCGGCCGCTGCGCCGACACGGCACGCGCCTTGGCCAGCGCGAGCCGCTCGCTCAGCGCGGCAGGCGACTCGCCGGGCCAGGGAGATTCGTCGACATCGGGGGACACCACGTCGAACGGCAGGCGCAGCCGCGCCAGCAACTCGCGCCGGTAGGCGGAGGTAGACGCCAGCACCAGCGCCAGGGGCTGCAGCGGCACGAAAGCAGGGGAGGAGGAAGGGGCCATGCCGGCATTGTTCCACCACCCCGGCGGCACCCGTACACTGCGCGCCATGAAAGCGCGTGAAATCCATCCCCGCCGCCTCGACGTGCGGCCCTTCGCCGAGACAGGCGAGCCGATCGACGGCAGCACCCCGCTCGGGGACTTCGAGCGCCTGCTCCATCTGCGCCACACGGACGCCGCCGTCGACACCGCCGCGCCGGTGCGCTGGTCGGCACAGGGCGAATTGCGCTCCCAGCGCAGCGGACCGCCCGAGGTGTGGCTGTACCTGACAGGATCGACCGCCTTGTCGCAGCAGTGCCAGCGCTGCCTGGAAACGGTCGAGGTCCCCCTGGCGTTCGAGCGCTGGTTCCAGTTTGTCGACAACGAACGCCAGGCCGCCGAACTCGATGCGGAGTCCGAGGACGACGTGCTGGTCATCAGCCGCCAGTTCGACCTGCTGGAACTGGTCGAGGACGAACTGCTGCTCGTCGCACCGATCGTGCCACGGCACGAGGTCTGCCCGACGCCCGTGGTGCTGTCGGTCGGCGACTGGTCCGACGCGCCTGCAGACGAGACGTCCGAGGCATCCGCGGAGCCCTCCACCACAGACAAGCCGAACCCGTTCGCGGTGCTGGCCTCCCTGCGCAAGACCCCGGCGAAAGACTGACCTGTCGGCGTGAATGCAACAGCGTCCCGCCGATGCGTCCAGTGCGTCTTTGGACCGATGTCCCGGGTAGTGCTACAATCGAAAGCTTTTCCAATCGGAAAACCCAGGATCCCAGGAGTAAGCCATGGCTGTCCAGCAAAACAAGAAGTCGCCTTCCAAGCGCGGTATGCACCGCTCGCACAACGCCCTGAACACCCCGGGCACCGCGATCGAGTCCACCACCGGTGAAGTGCATCTGCGCCACCACATCAGCCCGACCGGCTTCTACCGCGGTCGCAAGGTGTTCAAGACCAAGGCCGACGCCTGAGTCATCCCAGCCTCAGGGCCCCGCGATCGCCTGCGGGTATTGACACCGAGTCTGACCAGTCTTGAACGCCACTACCCCTCTTTCGCGCACGGTCCGGTTGTCGGTGGATTGCATGGGCGGAGACCACGGTCCCTCCGTGACGTTGCCCGCCTGCCGCTCCTTCCTTGATCAGCATCCGCAGGCTGAGCTGATTCTCGTCGGCAAGGCCGAGGCACTTGCGCCCGCTGCTGGCTGGGCGCGCTGCCGCCTGGTCGAGGCGAGCGAGGTGGTCGAGATGGACGATCCTGTCGAGATTGCACTTCGCAAGAAGCGTGACTCCTCGATGCGGGTGGCCATCCAGCAGGTCAAGCGCAATGCCGAAGGTGTCTCGGAGGCAGATGCCTGCGTGTCTGCCGGCAACACCGGCGCGCTGATGGCGGTCGCCCGCTATCTGCTGAAGACACTCGAAGGCATCGACCGGCCCGCCATCGCGAGCGTGATGCCCAACCAGCATGGCCACTACACGACCATGCTCGATCTGGGCGCCAATGTCGATTGCAGTGCGGAGCACCTGCTGCAGTTTGCGGTGATGGGCAGCGCCCTGGTGTCGGCGGTCGATGGCAAGGAGCAGCCCACGGTCGGTCTCCTGAACATCGGCGAGGAAGTCATCAAGGGCAGCGAGACGATCAAGCGCGCAGGCGAGCTGCTGCGCGCGGCTTCGCTCGCCGGTCACCTGAACTTCCACGGCAACGTCGAAGGCAACGACATCTTCAAGGGCACCACCGACCTCGTGGTGTGCGACGGATTTGTCGGCAATGTGGCACTGAAGACCGCCGAAGGTCTGGCCGGAATGATCACCAGCTTCCTCAAGCAGGAGTTCACCCGCACGCCGCTGACGAAGCTGGTCGCGATGCTGGCCATGCCGACGCTCAAGCGCTTCTCGCGCCGCCTCGACCACCGCCGATTCAACGGTGCGGCCCTGCTCGGGCTGCGCGGTCTCGTGTTCAAGAGCCACGGCTCAGCCGATGCGCTGGCCTTCGAGAACGCGCTGAACCGGGCGTATGATGCCGCCCGAAATCGACTGCTGGACCGCGTGCACGACCGGATCCTCGAGACGCTGCAGGCCCTCCCAGGTGCGGGCCAGTCCGCCGCTCAACCCGAGGCGCCAGCGGCACGCCACGCCGCATGACCACCACCACACCCCGTTTCTCGCGCATCGCAGGCACCGGCAGTGCCCTGCCCCCGCGCCGCCTGACCAATGCCGACCTCGTCGCCGAACTGGCTGCGCAGGGCATCGAGTCCTCGGACGACTGGATCGTCGAGCGCACCGGCATCCGCGCCCGGCATTTCGTCGGCGCAGACCAGAACGCCAGTGACCTGGCCGTCGAGGCAGGCCGCCACGCCATCGAGGCCGCGGGGCTGAGCGGTGCCGACATCGGCCTGATCATCGTCGCGACCTCGACGCCGGACATGGTGTTCCCGTCCACCGCGACCATCGTGCAGCGCAAGCTCGGCATCGTGCACGGCTGCCCCGCATTCGACGTGCAGGCCGTCTGCTCGGGCTTTGTCTACGCGCTGACCGTGGCCGACGCGATGATCCGCACCGGCACCGCCCGCCACGCGCTGGTGATCGGCGCCGAGGTGTTCTCGCGCATCCTCGATTTCAAGGACCGCACGACCTGCGTGCTGTTCGGTGACGGCGCCGGCGCCGTGGTGCTGTCGGGCAGCGACACGCCGGGCATCCTGGCCACCGATCTGAACGCCGACGGACGCCATCTGGACATCCTGTGCGTGCCGGGCACCGTCTCGGGCGGGCAGATCCTGGGCGATCCGCTGCTCAAGATGGACGGGCAGGCCGTGTTCAAGCTGGCGGTCGGCGTGCTGGAGAAGACCGCCCGCGCCAGCCTCGCCAAGGCCGACCGCCAGGACAGCGACATCGACTGGCTGATCCCGCACCAGGCCAACATCCGCATCATGCAGAGCACGGCGAAGAAGCTGAAGCTGCCGCTGGAGAAGGTGATCGTCACCGTCGACCAGCACGGCAACACCTCCGCCGCCTCGATCCCGCTGGCGCTCGACACCGGCGTGCGCAGTGGCCGCATCCAGCGCGGCCAGACGCTGCTGCTCGAAGGGGTCGGCGGCGGATTCACCTGGGGCTCGGTGCTGGTGGACTACTGAGCGCACTGCGCGCCCACCGTCCCCGCCTCCTCACCCCATCTCGTTCATTCCTCTCTTCACGGATCTCGCACCATGACCGCGTTCGCCTTCGTGTTTCCCGGCCAGGGGTCTCAGTCGGTGGGCATGCTTTCGGACTGGGGTGACCACCCCGCCGTGCGCGCCACCCTCGAAGAAGCCAGTGCCGCCCTCGGCGAAGACATCGCCCGCCTGATCGCCGAAGGCCCCAAGGACGCGCTGGACCTGACCACCAACACCCAGCCCGTGATGCTGACCGCCGGCATCGCCAGCTACCGCGCCTGGCTGGCCGAAGGTGGCGCTACGCCAGCCATCGTCGCCGGCCACTCGCTGGGCGAATACACCGCGCTGGTCGCCGCGGGCAGCCTGACGCTGGCCGATGCATTGCCGCTGGTGCGCCTGCGCGCCCAGGCGATGCAGGACGCCGTGCCGGTCGGCACTGGTGGCATGGCCGCGATCCTCGGGCTTGACCCGGCTGCCGTGCGCGAAGGCTGTGCCAAGGCGGCGGCAGAGTCTGGTGAGGTGGTCGAGGCCGTCAACTTCAACGATCCGAAGCAGACCGTCATCGCCGGCAGCAAGGCCGGTGTCGAGCACGGCTGCGTGGTCCTCAAGGCGATGGGCGCCAAGCGCGCGCTGTCGCTGCCGGTATCGGCGCCGTTCCACTCCAGCCTGATGAAGCCCGCGGCCGAGCGCCTGCGCGAGCGGCTGGTGTCGATCGACCTGAAGACGCCGCAGATCCCCGTGCTGAACAACGTCGACGTGGCGGTGCAGACCGAGCCGGACGCGATCCGCGACGCGCTCTACCGCCAGGCCTTCGGCGCCGTGCGCTGGGTCGAACTCGTGACCGAACTCAAGGCCCGCGGCATGACCCATGTGCTCGAATGCGGCCCGGGCAAAGTCCTGTCCGGCATGGTCAAGCGCATCGACGCCGACCTCGTCACTGCCCCCTTCTACGACCCGGCCACGCTGGCCGCTGCCAAGGCGCTGCTCGCATGAACGCTCCTGCCCAAGCCTCCCAACAGATCGCCCTCGTCACCGGCGCCAGCCGCGGCATCGGACGCGCCATCGCGCTGACGCTCGCGCAGCGCGGCTTCAAGGTCATCGGCACCGCCACCAGCGACAGCGGCTCGGCCGCCATCGGCGAGGCGCTGGCCCCGTTCGGCGGCCTGGGCCTGACGCTGAACGTGACCGACGCCGCGGCGCTGGACGCCGCCATCGACGGCATCGTCAAGCAGCATGGCGGCCTGCACGTGCTGGTCAACAACGCCGGCATCACCCGCGACACGCTGGCCATGCGCCTGAAGGACGACGACTGGGACGCGGTGATCGACACCAACCTCAAGTCCGTCTTCCGCGCCTGCCGCGCCGCGATCAAGCCAATGATGAAGCAGCGCTTCGGCCGCATCGTCAACATCACCTCGGTGGTCGGCGCCTCCGGCAATCCGGGCCAGGCCAACTACTGCGCCTCCAAGGCCGGTGTGGCGGGGATGACACGTTCGCTGGCCCGCGAACTCGGCAGCCGCAACATCACGGTCAACTGCGTCGCCCCGGGCTTCATCGCCACCGACATGACCGAGGGGCTGCCCGAGGCCCAGAAGGCCGCGCTCACCGCACAGATCCCGCTCGGCCGCCTGGGCTCGCCCGAGGACATCGCCGAAGCGGTGGCCTTCCTGGCATCGCCGGCGGCCGGCTACATCACGGGGACCGAACTGCACGTCAATGGCGGCATGTTCATGAACTGATGACCCCGCCTGGCGGGTCCGACTTCTGCCCTGCGCGGACCCCTCAGGCAGCTTCCGAGTGACTTGTCGCACGGAACCCTTAGAATCGCAGGCTGTTTTGTACCAACCCTCTCGGAGGAGAGAAATGAGCGACATCGAAGCACGCGTCAAGAAGATCATCGCCGAACAACTCGGTGTGGCCGAAGAAGAAGTCACGTCGGAAAAGTCCTTCGTGGCCGATCTGGGTGCCGACTCGCTGGACACGGTCGAACTCGTGATGGCGCTGGAAGACGAATTCGGCATCGAGATCCCCGATGAAGAGGCCGAAAAGATCACCACCGTCAAGGCGGCGATCGAGTACGCCACGGCCCACGCCAAGCCCTGATCCGCTGATCTCCTGATCAGCCGGACCTCCTTTTCGCCACTTTCGCAGCACGCAAACGCATGACCCGTCGCCGTATCGTCGTGACCGGTCTGGGCCTCGTCACCCCGGTGGGCAACACCGTGGACGAGTCCTGGGCCAACCTCGTGGCCGGACAATCCGGTATCGACCACGTCACCCGTTTCGATGCATCGAACATGTCGGTGCGCTTCGCGGGCGAGGTCAAGGGTTTCCGCATCGAGGATTACATCCCCGCCAAGGAAGCCCGCCACATGGATACCTTCATCCATTACGGCATTGCCGCGTCGCTGCAGGCGATCAAGGATTCCGGGCTGCCCACGGGCGATGCGCTGAGCGACGAACTCGCCGAACGCATCGGCGTGATGGTGGGCTCGGGCATCGGTGGCCTGCCGCTGATCGAAGCGACGAACGACGAGTACCGCGCCCGCGGTGCGCGCCGCATCTCGCCCTTCTTCGTGCCGGCCTCGATCATCAACATGATTTCTGGCCACGTCTCGATCCTGAGCGGTTTCAAGGGACCGAATCTGGCCATCGTCACGGCCTGCACCACGGGCCTGCACAGCATCGGCATGGCCGCCCGCATGATCGAATGCGGCGATGCGGACGTGATGGTCGCCGGTGGCGCGGAAGCGACGGTTTCCCCGTTGGGCATGGGCGGCTTTGCCTCGGCCAAGGCCCTGTCCACCCGCAACGACGATCCCAAGACCGCCTCGCGCCCCTGGGACAAGGACCGCGACGGCTTCGTGCTCGGCGAAGGCGCTGGCGTGATGGTCGTCGAGGAATACGAACACGCGAAGAAGCGTGGCGCCAGGATCTACGCTGAAATCTCCGGTTTCGGCATGACCGGCGACGCGTACCACATGACCGCCCCGAACGTGGACGGTCCGAAGCGCTCGATGCAGCTGGCCCTGCGCAACGCCGGCATCAACGCCGACGCAGTGCAGTACGTCAACGCCCACGGCACCTCGACCCCGCTGGGCGATGCCAACGAGACCAACGCGATCAAGCTGGCGTTCGGCGATCACGCGAAGAGCCTCGTGGTGAACTCCACCAAGTCGATGACCGGTCACCTGCTGGGTGGCGCCGGGGGCATCGAGTCGGTGTTCACGACGCTGGCGCTCTACCACCAGATCTCGCCGCCGACGATCAACCTCTTCAACCAGGATCCGGCGTGCGATCTCGACTACTGCGCCAACACGGCGCGCGAGATGCGCATCGACGTGGCCGTCAAGAACAACTTCGGTTTTGGCGGCACCAACGGCACCCTGGTGTTCCGGCGCGTCTGAGTACACCCACCCCCACGGCGACGGGCGTCGGCGATGCACCAGGCGCCCGCCCTTGCACTCACCCTGCCGCCCGACCGCCTGTGGCTGGGCAGCGTCCGGATACTCGGTGTCTCCGCCCTGCTCGTGGCATTGGTCTGGCTGGGCTGGCACGCCGTCCGGACCGGCACGCCCACTCCGGTGATGCTGCTGCTGGCCGCCTTGTGCAGCCTGCCCGCGCTCTGGCTGCTCTGCAGGGACACGCCGACGGCTGCGGTCGGCTGCAACCTGTCGTGGCATCCGGAAAAGGCCCAATGGTGTCTGCAAACGCTGGATTCGAACGGCCAGGCCAGCCCACTCCGGTCGGGCCGGCTCGATTGTGTCGCCGACGGGATGCGCTGGATGCTGCTGCGCCACACCGGTCGCGGTATTGCCTCGGTCTGGCTGTGCGTGTCGCACCGCGACCATCCCGCCCATTGGCACACCCTGCGCTGCGCCGTGTTCAGCCCCGGTGCACGCCCCGAACCGGCAGCGGCTTCCGATGAGTGACGACGCCGACCAGCTGCTGGTCGAACGCATCAAGCGCGGCGACATGCAGGCCTTCGAGATGCTGGTGGTCAAGTACCAGCGCCGCATCGAACGCCTGATCGGGCGCTTCGTGCGCGACGTTGACCTGGTGCCGGACCTCGCGCAGGAAACCTTCATCCGCGCCTACCGGGCCATTCCGCAGTTCCGGGGTGAAAGCGCCTTCTACACCTGGCTCTACCGCATCGCCGTCAACACCGCCAAGAAGGCGCTGTCGGACATGAAGCGTGATCCGGTGCTGACGGAAAGTGCCTTGGCATCGTCTTCGGACGAAGACGATGAAACTAACCGTCCCCGACACGAACTAAGCCATGACGAGACACCCGAGGCGCTGATGGCCAGCCGCGAGATCGCGAGCACGGTCAACAACGCCATCGAGGCCTTGCCGGAAGATCTGCGTCAAGCCATTCTCCTGCGCGAAGTCGAAGGTCTCTCGTATGAAGAAATTGCCTTGGCCATGGCGTGTCCGATCGGCACGGTTCGCTCGCGGATCTTCCGCGCCCGCGAAGCGATTGCCGTGAAGCTGCGTCCCTTGCTGGATACGAAACAGGGTCAGCGCTGGTGATGCGCAGCCTTGCCTGGAGTGCCTGATGATCGAACCAGATCTGCCCGAGGACCGGACCCGTGCCCGGGAACAACTGTCGTCGCTAATGGATGGCGATGCTGCCGCAGAGAGCGTCGCGCGCGCCTGTCGCCAGTGGCGCCAGGACGCGGATACCCGTGCCCAGTGGCACACCTACCACCTGATCGGTGACGTGCTGCGCTCGGAAGACCTGTCGCAGCGCAGTGTCGGCGATGCCGACTTCCTGCGTGGCGTGCGTGAACGCCTGGCCCAGGAACCGATCGTGCTGGCCCCGACGCCCGTGCAGGCAACAGCCGGTGTGGCAGGCGACACGGTTGTCGCCGAGCGGATCGCACAGGCGGGCGGCAGCCGCCGATCGCGCTTCCACCTGCGCCGCTGGGTGGCGCCGGTCGGCATGGCGGCGGGCGTGGCCCTGGTCGCCGGAGCCGTGCTGGTGACCCGCCCGGGCAACGGACTGTCCGACCTGACGATGGCGTCGGTGACACGCGTCGAGCCGATCCAGGTTCCCCTCGATCCGAAAGCGCCCATGACGGACACCGAACTCGTGCGCTACCTCGACGCGCACCAGCAGTTCCCCGGCACACCCGCCCTCGGCCCGGCCCCAGGCTTCCTGCGCAGCGCCACCTACGAGCCGACGCCGTCGCGATGAGTGCACCCTCGGTCGCGCGGCACCGCATCCGCTGGAAGGCCACGGTCGCGCTGGCGGGCGCCCTGGTCGGACCGGCCTCGGCGGTCTGGGCCGCCCAGGCACCGCAGGACATCGTCGCGGTCGTGAAGCGCATCCAGGAGGCCGCTCAGCGGCGCAGTTTCGTGGGCACGTACGTGGTCAGCCACGGCGGCCACATGACCAGTTCGCGCATCACCCACTTCTGCGACGGCCGCGACCAGATCGAGCGCATCGAGGCCCTCGACGGCCAGATGCGGCAGGTCTATCGCCACAACGACACCGTGCACGTGCTCTGGCCCGGCAGTCGCACCGCACTGGTCGAGCAGCGCGAACTGGTGGGTCGCTTCCCTGCCCCGCTGCAGCCCGGTGACGGGACACAGATCCACCAGTACGAACTGCAGGTGGGCGGTGACGAACGGGTCGCCGGTCACGATGCGCAGGTCGTGCTCTTCAAGCCCCGCGACGCCTTGCGGTATCCAAGACGGCTGTGGCTGGAGCGGCGCACCGGGCTGCTGCTGCGCTCCGACCTGCTCAACGAGCGCGGTGACGTGCTGGAATCGGCCTCGTTCTCCGAGTTGCAGATCAATGTCCGGCTGTCCGCGCAGACCCTGCTCCAGGAAATGAACCGCCTGGACGGCTACCGGGTGAACAGGCCGGTCTATCTGCCTACCAGCCTCGACAGCGAGGGCTGGACCATGCGCCCGCCGGTGGCGGGCTTCGAGACCCTGCAGGTGGTCCGGCGGCCGATGGCGCCCTGGATCGCACGGACGGCGGCCTCTGGCGTTTCGGACACCGGGCCCGCCGCGGACAACGCCATGGTCCTCCAAGCGGTCTACAGCGATGGACTGACGCACGTCTCGGTCTTCATCGAACCGTTCGTGGCAGCCCTGCACAAACGGGGAACACCGGCGACGATCGGCAGCACCAGTGCGCTGAGCCACCGGCAGGGGGAGTGGTGGATCACGGCGGTCGGTGCCGTGCCGGTCGCGGCGCTGCAGCAGTTCGTCGGCGGGCTGGAGCGGCGCAAGCCCTGACGCCACACCCCGACAAGCTCCCGTTTCATACTGTCCTTTCTCTGATTGCACAGGAACATTCGATGCCCGAGTTCAATGTCCGACACGCCTCGCGGCGCTGGCTGGTCGCCGGCGCTGCATTGATCACCTCCGTCGGTCTGACCGCCGCCCTGGTCAGTCACCACGATGCCACGGCGCAGTCCTCCTTGGCCGTGACCTCCACGGCTGCGCAGGCGGCCACCAGCGCACCGCTGGTGCGTGGATTGCCGGACTTTGCCGACCTCGTCGAGCAGGTCGGCCCGGCCGTCGTCAACATCCGCACATCGACCAGGGTGGCCACCAGCACGGCCCAGGGACCGCAAGGTGGCGGCATGCCCGATGCGGAGATGCAGGAATTCTTCCGCCGCTTCTTCGGCATCCCGATTCCGCGCCAGCAGGACCCTCGGCGCGGCCAGCCCCAGCCGGATGACGGGGAAGGCGACGGCAGTGGTGGTGCCCCCCGTGGCGTCGGCTCGGGGTTCATCGTCGCAGCGGACGGTCTCGTGATGACCAACGCCCATGTCGTCGAGGGCGCGGACGAGGTCATCGTGCGCCTGACCGACAAGCGCGAATTCAAGGCCAAGGTGGTCGGCGCCGACAAGCGCACCGACGTGGCCGTGCTCAAGATCGAGGCCAGCGGCCTGCCCACCGTGCGCTTCGGTGATGTGGGCGAGCTGCGCGTCGGGGAATGGGTGATCGCCATCGGCTCGCCCTTCGACCTCGACAACACGGTGACCGCCGGCATCGTCAGCGCCAAGGCACGCGACACGGGCGATCTGCTGCCCTTCATCCAGACCGACGTGGCGATCAACCCCGGCAACTCCGGCGGTCCGCTGATCAACCTGCGCGGCGAGGTGGTGGGCATCAACTCGCAGATCTACAGCCGCTCGGGCGGCTACATGGGCATCTCGTTCGCGATTCCCATCGACGAGGCCACCCGCGTCGCCGAGCAGCTCAGGAGCAGCGGCCGGGTCGTGCGCGGACGCATCGGCGTGCAGATCGGCGAGGTCACCAAGGACGTGGCCGAGTCGCTCGGCCTGCCCAAGGCGGCGGGTGCACTGGTGCGCTCGGTCGAGCCCGGCGGCCCGGCGGAGAAGGCGGGCCTGGAAGCCGGCGACATCGTGACCCGCTTCGACGGCAAGCCGGTGGAGAAGTGGAGCGATCTGCCCCGCCTGGTCGGCAACACGAAGCCGGGAACGAAGAGCACGCTGCAGGTGCTGCGCCGCGGATCCACGCGCGACCTCGGCATCACCGTGGCCGAGCTGGAACCCGAAGCCCGCCCGGTCGCCCAGCGCGGCAAGGCCGACCCCAAGGCCCCGCCCGCCAGCACGCAGGTGGCCTCGCTCGGCCTGACGGTCGTCGACCTCACCGCCGAGCAGCGCAAGGAACTCAAGCTCAAGGGCGGCGTGCTGATCTCCGCGGTGGACGGCCCGGCCGCCCGCGCCGGGGTGCAGGAGGGCGATCTGGTCCTCGCTGTGGCCAACAGCGAGGTGACCGATGCCCGCCAGTTCGAGGCGCTGGTGGCCAGGCTCGACAAGTCGCGCCCGGTCAGCCTGCTGCTGCGCCGCGGCGAGTGGGCGCAGTACGTGGTGATCCGCCCCGGCCGCTGACCCCCGCGCAGCCGCGCAGGGACGGAAACGGCCCCCTGTGCGGCTGCGCGCTACAATCGCCCGCCAACACTGCGACCCGGTTGCCCGACGTACACGCGTGTTGGAAGGCGCGTCAACGCTAGGACGTGCCTTTTTTTTGTCGCCGCGCGCATGCCCCCAGGCCCATGGACCACATCAGAAACTTCTCCATCATCGCCCACATCGACCACGGCAAGAGCACGCTGGCCGACCGGATCATTCAGCGCTGCGGAGGCCTGAGCGACCGCGAGATGGAAGCGCAGGTGCTCGACTCGATGGACATCGAGCGCGAGCGCGGCATCACGATCAAGGCCCAGACCGCGGCACTGCACTACAAGGCGCAGAACGGACAGGTCTACAACCTCAACCTGATCGACACCCCCGGACACGTGGACTTCTCCTACGAAGTCAGCCGCTCGCTGTCGGCCTGCGAAGGCGCGCTGCTGGTGGTGGACGCCAGCCAGGGCGTGGAAGCGCAGACGGTGGCGAACTGCTACACCGCGCTCGACCTGGGCGTGCTGGTGGTGCCGGTCCTGAACAAGATGGACCTGGCGAGTGCCGACCCGGACAACGCCAAGTCGGAGATCGAGGACGTCATCGGCATCGATGCCACCGACGCCATCCCCTGCTCGGCCAAGACCGGCATGGGCATCGACGAGATCCTCGAAGCCGTCATCACCCGCATGCCCCCGCCCAAGGGCAACCCGGACGGCCCGCCACGCGCGATGATCATCGACTCGTGGTTCGACAACTACGTCGGCGTCGTGATGCTGGTGCGCGTGGTGGACGGCATGCTGCGCAAGAACGAGCGCATCCGCATGATGGCGAGCAACGCGCTCTACCCGATCGAGCACCTGGGTGTGTTCACCCCGAAGTCCGAGAACCGCGAACTGCTGAAGGCCGGCGAGGTCGGCTTCATCATCTGCGGCATCAAGGAGCTGCAGGCGGCCAAGGTCGGCGATACCATCACGCTGGAAAAGAAGCTCCCGAACAACGCCGGCCCGGCCACCGAAGCCCTGCCCGGCTTCAAGGAAATCCAGCCGCAGGTCTTCGCCGGCCTCTACCCCACCGAGGCGAGCGAGTACGACCAGCTCCGCGACGCGCTGGAAAAGCTCAAGCTCAACGACTCCTCGCTGCGCTATGAACCGGAAGTCTCGCAGGCGCTGGGCTTCGGCTTCCGCTGCGGCTTCCTGGGTCTGCTGCACATGGAAATCGTGCAGGAGCGCCTGGAGCGCGAATTCGACCAGGACCTGATCACCACCGCGCCGAGCGTGGTGTACGAGGTCGAGCTGAACGGCGGCGAGGTCATCCAGGTCGAGAACCCGTCCAAGATGCCGGACCTGGGCCGCATCAAGGAGATCCGCGAGCCGATCGTCACCGTGCACCTGTACATGCCGCAGGACTATGTTGGCGCCGTGATGACGCTGGCCAACCAGAAGCGCGGCGTGCAGCTCAACATGGCCTACCACGGCCGCCAGGTCATGCTGACCTACGAGATGCCGCTGGCCGAGATCGTGCTCGACTTCTTCGACAAGCTGAAATCCGTCTCGCGCGGCTACGCGTCGATGGACTACGAGTTCAAGGAATACCGTGCCTCGGACGTGGTCAAGGTCGATCTGCTGATCAACGGCGACCGGGTCGACGCGCTGTCGATCATCGTCCACCGCGCGCAGAGCCTGTACCGCGGCCGTGCCGTGGCCTCGAAGATGCGCGAGCAGATTCCCCGCCAGATGTACGACGTGGTGATCCAGGCCGCCATCGGCGCCAACATCATCGCGCGCGAGAACATCAAGGCCTTGCGCAAGAACGTGCTGGCAAAATGCTACGGCGGCGACATCAGCCGCAAGCGCAAGCTGCTCGAAAAGCAGAAGGCCGGCAAGAAGCGCATGAAGCAGATCGGCTCGGTCGAAGTGCCGCAGGAAGCCTTCCTCGCCATCCTGCGCGTCGAAGACTGAGCCCTGCGCTCGCAACCCACCCAACCGGACGAACGATGGGCCTCCTCACCGGCATCCTCTACGCTTGCCTCGCCTTCTTTGGCACTGGCTGGTACCTCGGCAAGTGGAGCGGCAATTTCTCGCTGCTGCTGTTCACCCTGACCGTGGTCACCGCAGCCTACTGGCTGGCCGAGCGTTTCGTGTTCCTGCCACGCCGTCTGGCCGCCGCCGCGACGCTGACCCACCAGGACGGCGAGCGCCGTGCCGAACTGGCACGCCTGGGCATCGACAAGGTGGACATGGATGTCGAGTCCGCGCGCGAACGCCTGCTGGCGCAGCCGTGGTGGCTGGACTGGACCGCCGGCCTGTTCCCGGTGATCCTGATGGTGTTCCTGCTGCGCTCGTTCCTGTTCGAGCCGTTCAAGATCCCGTCCGGTTCGATGATCCCGACGCTGGAGATCGGCGACCTGATCCTGGTGAACAAGTTCCACTACGGCATCCGCATTCCGGTGCTCAACAAGAAGGTCGTGCCGCTGAACGATCCGAAGCGGGGCGACGTGATGGTGTTCCGTTACCCGGTCGATCCGGGCATCGACTTCATCAAGCGCGTGGTCGGCGTACCGGGGGACGAGGTGGCCTACATCAACCAGAAGCTCTACCTGAACGGCCAGCTCGCCCCGCTGCAGCAGCTCGACGACTACTACGACGAAGACCGCCGCACCTACTCGCGCCAGTTCCGCGAGGACGTTGGCGGCGGCGTGACCCACCGTCTGCTGGTGGACCCGCAACAGCCGTCGAGCTACGGCATGCGTGCCCGGCCGTTCCCCGGATCTGAAAACTGTCGTTACACCGCCGAAGGCGTCACCTGCAAGGTTCCTGCAGGACACTACTTCATGATGGGCGACAACCGCGACAACTCCGAGGATTCGCGCTTCTGGGGCTTCGTGCCGGACGAGAACATCGTGGGCCGGGCCTTCTTCGTGTGGATGAACTTCGGCAGTCTCAAGCGCATCGGCCCCTTCCATTGATCCCGGCATGACGCACGGCCGGTCGGCTTGCAGCGACCGCCGTCGAGGAGTTCTTCGATGACCTTTCGTCTCCGACCGCCCGCTGTATCGAACCGCCCGACGGGCCAGCGTGGCGTCACGCTGATCGGCCTCGTCTTCTGGGCCGTGCTGATCTCGATGTCGGCCCTGGTCGCGATGCGGGTGTTGCCGACCGTCAATGAATTTGCCACCATCAAGCGCGCCGTGACCAAGGTCGCCGCCGAAGGCGGCAGCACCGTGACCGAGATCCGGGCTGCCTTCGACCGGATCAAGGACATCGAGTATTCGATACAGTCGATCACCGGCAAGGATCTCGACATCACGAAGGACAATGACCGTGTGGTCGTGAGCTTTGCCTACGACAAGGAAATCGAACTGTTCGGACCCGTGTCGCTGCTGATCAAGTACCGCGGCCGGTCCCAGTGAACCGCCTGTGCCCCGTGATCCCGAAGGTCCTCCCTTGAATCCGTCTCCTCTTGAATCCCTGTCGCAGCGACTGGGCTACACCTTCCGCCAGCGCGAGCTGCTCACCTGCGCGCTGACCCACCGCAGCTTCGGCACGGACCACAACGAGCGGCTCGAATTCCTCGGTGACTCCGTGCTGAACATGGCCGTCTCCGACCTGCTGTTCGACCAGTACGACGAGTCCCCCGAAGGCGACCTGACCCGCATCCGCGCCCACCTGGTGCGCCAGGACATGCTGCACCGCATCGCGCTCTCGCTCGACCTGCCGGCGGTGCTGCGCCTGTCCGAAGGCGAAGCCCGCGGCGGCGGCGCCCAGCGTCCGTCGATCCTGGCCGACGCGCTCGAAGCGATCATCGGCGCCGTCTACCGCGACTCCGGCTTCGAGTCGGCCGAGGCGCTGGTGCGCCGGCTGTTCGAGCCGCTGATCTCCGAGACCGCCACCCAGGCCTGGGGCAAGGACGCCAAGACCCAGCTCCAGGAATGGCTGCAGGCACGCCGCCAGAGCGTCCCCGACTACCGCATCGAAGCCACCCGTGGCCGCGCACACGACCAGACCTTCGTCGTCCTGTGCACCATCGCCGGCTCCGGTGTGCAGGCCCGCGGCGAAGGCCGCTCACGCCGCGCTGCCGAACAGGAAGCCGCGCGCCTGGTCCTCGAACAACTGAGCGCTGCTCCAGAACAATGACCACCACCTCCAAGCCGCATGCGGCCACCCTGCCGGACGACCTGCTCGATCCGGTGGACGAATTCGCCGATGAAGACGGTCTGAACGACGCGCTGATCGAACTCGACGACGACGGACAGCCCATCGTGGACGCCGAGGACGAGGACGAAGACGACCTCGGCGAAGACATCGACGCCCTCGCCTACGACGCACCCGACCTGGACACGATGCTCAAGGCCGCCGTCGGCTCCAACGACGGCGACCGCCGCTGCGGCCTGATCGCCATCGTCGGCCGGCCGAACGTGGGCAAGTCGACGCTGCTGAACACGCTGATCGGCCAGAAGGTCAGCATCACCTCGCGCAAGGCGCAGACCACCCGCCACCGCATCACCGGCATCTCGACCCAGGCCGACACGCAGTACGTCTTCGTCGACACGCCCGGCTTCCAGACCACCCACACCACCCGCGGCACCGCGGCGCTGAACCGCAACCTGAACAAGACGGTGCAGTCGGTGCTGGGCGACGTGGACGTCGTGCTGTTCGTGGTGGACGCCGGCCGCTTCAACCCGGCCGATGCCAAGGTGCTGTCGCTGATCCCGCCGGGCAAGCCGACCTTCCTGATCGCCAACAAGCTCGACCTGATCACGCGCCGCTCGGACCTGCTGCCCTGGCTGCAGCAGATGCAGGCCAGGCACGCCTTCACCGAGTTCGTGCCGCTGACCGCGACGAAGAAGGACGACACCCAGCGCCTGCTGGACATCATCCGCCCCTACCTGCCCGAGCAGCCCTGGTACTACGACGAGGACGCGCTGACCGACCGCAGCGACAAGTTCCTGGCGGCCGAGCTGATCCGCGAGAAGCTGTTCCGGCTGACCGGCGACGAGCTGCCGTACACCTCCACGGTGCAGATCGACAAGTACGAGGAAGTCGAAGGCGGGCGCCTGAACCGCATCGCCGCGACCATCATCGTCGAGCGCGATGCGCACAAGGGCATGGTCATCGGCGAAGGTGGCGAGCGCCTCAAGCGCATCAGCACCGAAGCCCGCACCGAGATGGAGCGCTTGACCGGCCGGAAGGTCTTCCTCGAAGTCTGGGTCAAGGTCCGCTCGGGCTGGGCCGACGACGAGAAGCGCCTGAAGAGCTACGGCTACGAGTAAGCCCGAGGCGCTGCGCTGATGGCCACGCGCCGTGCCGCGCCTGCTGCGATCGCGGCCTACGTGCTGCACCACCACGACTGGAGCGAGTCCAGCCTGATCCTCGATCTCTGGACCCGCGAGCACGGCCGCATCGCCGCGGTCGCCAAGGGCGCGAAACGGCCACATTCGCAGATGCGCTGCGTGCTGCTGCCCTTCCAGCGGCTGACCATCGTGCTCGGCGGCAAGACCGCCCGGCGCGACACCGAACCCGGCCCCGACCACGGTGGCCACGAAGCGCCCCCTGATCTCCACCTGCTGCGCAGCGCCGAATGGGCGGGCGGCGGCGCGATGCCGTCCGGCGCCGCACTGCTGGCGGGCTTCCACCTGAACGAGCTGCTGCTGCGCGGACTGGCGCGGCATGACGCCCACCCGCGCCTGTTCGAGGTCTACGCCGCCACCCTGCCCCGCCTCGCCCCGCACGACGAGGCGCAGACCGCCGCCGCGCTGCGCGCCTTCGAGCTGTGGCTGCTGCGCGAATCGGGCGTGCTGCCGGAGCTGGATCGGGTCACGCTGACGCAGGTGCCGGTGCGCACGGACGCGCGTCACGGGCTGCACCCCGACACGGGCGTCCACCCGCTGCCCGATGGCGCAGCCGGCCTGGGCGGCGCAACGCTGCTGGCGCTGCAATCGGCCATGAACGCCTTCGACCTCGGCGCGCTGCAGCAGACCTGCCAGGGTGCGCTGCCCGAGCTACGCACGCAGCTGCGCCACCTGCTGCACTACCATCTCGGCACCTCGATGCTGCGCACCCGCGCGCTGATGGTCGAGGTACAGAAACTGACTGAGTCCCCATGAACCCCCTCGTCGCCCCCGAATCGTCCGCCCACGGTGGCCGCACCGCGCTGTCGGTCAACCTCAACAAGGTCGCGCTGCTGCGCAACACGCGCCACCTCGGCATCCCGAGCGTGACCCGTGCGGCCATCTTCGTGCTGGAAGCCGGCGCCCAAGGCATCACCGTCCACCCGCGCCCCGACGAGCGCCACATCCGCGCAGGCGACGTGACCGATCTGGCCGAGCTGCTCAAGGCCTGGCCGCACGTCGAGTACAACATTGAGGGCAACCCGTTCCACAACCTGATGGACGTGATCCGCGCCGTGCGCCCGCACCAGGCCACGTTCGTGCCGGACACGGTCGGCCAGTTCACCTCCGACCACGGCTGGACCTTCCCCGACGACGCCGAGCGGCTGCGCCCGTTGATCGAGGAAACGCGGGCGCTCGGCGTGCGCGTGAGCCTGTTCATGGACCCGATCCCCGAGATGATGCGCGCCGCCCGCGACATCGGTGCCGACCGGGTCGAGCTGTACACCGAGGCCTACGCCAGCGCCTGGGGCACACCTCGGCAGGCCGAGGTGCTCGACCGCTACGTGCGCGCCGCGGAAGCCGCGCTGTCGGTGGGGCTCGGGATCAACGCCGGCCATGACCTGAACCGCGACAACCTGACCGACTTCCTGCGCGCCGTGCCGGGCGTGCAGGAGGTGTCGATCGGCCACGCGCTGGTCGCCGATGCGCTCGAACTCGGCTACACCGAGACGATCCGCGACTACCAGCGCTGCATCCAGCGCGCCTTCGCCCCCCAGCGCTGAGCCGGGACGGACGCCGCGATGGTCTACGGCATCGGCACGGACATCTGCGACATCCGGCGCATCGCCGCGGTGCTCGCGCGGCGCGGCGACCGCTTCGCCGAGAAGGTGCTCGGGCCGACCGAGCTGAAGGTGTTCCACTACCGGCGCGCCAAGGTCGAGGCACGCGGCGTTGCGTATCTGGCTACGCGCTTTTCAGCCAAGGAATCGTTTTCCAAGGCGATCGGCCTCGGGCTGCACACGCCGATGCAGTGGCGCGACTGCGAGACGCTCAACGAGCCAAGCGGCAAGCCCTTCATCCGCCTGCACGGCGCGCTGGCCGACTGGTTCGCCGCGCGTGACCTGAGCGCCCATGTGAGCCTGACCGACGAGACCGACTACGCGACCAGCTTCGTCGTGGTCGAAACCCGCACCCCCTGACCTCTCCCCACGGACCCTGCCCCGCCGATGCACCACGCCCACGCTCCTGTCGTCCTCGATGTCGCCGGTCTCACGCTCAACGACGACGACCGCCGCCGCCTGCAGCACCCGCTGGTCGGCGGCCTGATCCTGTTCAGCCGCAACTGGCAGGACCGCGCGCAGCTCACGCAGCTCGTCGCCGAGATCAAGGCGGTCCGCCCGGACGTGGTGGTCAGCGTGGACCACGAAGGCGGCCGGGTGCAGCGCTTCCGCACCGACGGTTTCACGCACCTGCCAGCGATGCGCACGCTGGGCGAGCGCTGGCTGAACGACGGCCGCCACGGGCCGGGCCACGGCGCGATGACCGCCTGCGACATGGCGACCGCGGCGGGCTACATCCTCGCGGCCGAGCTGCGTGCGTGCGGGGTCGATCTGAGCTTCACGCCGGTGCTCGACCTCGACCACGGCCGCAGCGGCGTGATCGGCAGCCGCGCCTTCCACCGCGATCCGCGGGTGGTCGGCACACTCGCCCGCAGCCTGATGCACGGCCTGCTGCAAGCCGGCATGGCCAACTGCGGCAAGCATTTCCCCGGCCACGGCTGGGCGGAAGCCGACAGCCACGTCGCGGTGCCCAAGGACGAACGCACGCTCACCGCCATCCTCGCGGACGACGCGCGGCCCTACGAATGGCTCTCGACCAGCCTGACCAGCGTGATGCCGGCGCACGTCATCTACCCGAAGGTGGACAAGCGCCCGGCCGGCTACTCGACGCGCTGGCTGAACGACATCCTGCGCGAGCGGCTTGGCTTCACGGGGGTGGTGTTCAGCGACGACCTGAGCATGGAAGGGGCGCGGCGCGTGCCGGGGGTGCAGAACGGCGCGGTGCTGAGCTACGCCGAAGCGGCGGTGCTGGCGCTGGCGGCGGGCTGCGACATGGTGCTGCTGTGCAACCAGTCGCTGGACGGCGGCAAGGCGGTGGACGACCTGCTCGACGGCTTGACCGCGGCACTGGAGCGCGGCGAGTGGCAGACCAGCCCCGACAGCGAGGAACGGCGCCTGGCGCTGCTGCCCCAGACGCCGCCGATCCCGTGGGATGACCTGATGCACCACGCGCCCTACCTGCGGGCGCTGGAGCGGCTGGGGAGCTGACCCGGCCGGGCCGCCCCCCACGCGGCCGTCAGGCCATCGACTGCTGGGCGGCCAGTTTCGCCGCCTGCGCGATCCAGTTCTCGCGGTAGACGCGGGAGCCGAAGTTGGGCAGGTGGTGCGCCACCCACGCCAGCTCGGCCGGCGACCAGCTCGCGATCTGCCAGAAGTAGCGCACACCCTGCGCGTGCAGCCAGCGCTCGTTGACCGGGCCGATGCCGTCGATGATCTTCAGGTCATCGGGGCGCTGGTGGTCGATCTCGACCGGCGCGGGCTGCTGCCCGGCACCGGCCTCCAGCACCAGCCGCTCCAGTTCGGCGCTGGTGATCGTCGCCGCGGCCGACACGGCCGGTCGCACGACCATGGGCACCTCCGGTGCCGGCGGCGCCGCCAGTTCGGCCATGCGGGCCTGGGCCGCCTGCTGCTGCTCACGCTCGGCCTGCAGGCGGGCGCTCAGCGTGGCGAGCTGCTCGTCGTTCTCGGCCAGCGTCAGGCGCAGGGCCTGCAGTTCAGCCTCCAGCTCCTGGGCACGGGACTGCGACTGCGCCAGCTCCTGCTGCAGGGCTTGCTCGCGCAGCTGGGTGGCCGACTGGCCGGCGGCCTGGGCGTCCCGCAGCTCCTGCGCCTGGCGTTCGGCGGCCTGCCATGCGGCGTCCTGATCGGCCAGCGTGGCCTGCATCTCGGCGAGCTGGCGGTCGCGCTGCGCCGCCTGATCGACCAGCGCGGCCTGCTGCCGTTCCAGCGCGGCCAGCGCATCCTGGTGCGACTGGCGGCTGTGCAGCGCCGCCGCCGCAGCGGCCGCCGCCGCCAGCACCGCGAGTTCCCGCTCCTGGGTCAGCTCGGACTCCAGCTCGGTCACGCGGGTGGCGCGCGCTGCCACATCGGCTTCCGAGGACACCACTTCCTGCCGGACCGACGCCAGCTGGGCTTCCAGCGCGGCGATCGTGTCAGCCTGCTGTCGGGCGGCCGCGGCGGCCTGTTCGGCGTCGTCGGCGGCAGCTTGCGCAGCGGCCTGGGCCGCCGCCTCCGCCTGCTGCACGGCCGCGTGTTCAGCCGCGAGTCGTGCCTGCAGATCGCGTTCGGTGGCGGCAGCAGCCTGGCGCGCGGCGTCCAGTTCGCCGAGCAGTTCCGCACCACGGCCGGTTTGGGTCGACAGCAGCGACTGGTGGTGGCTCAGGTCGCCTTGCAGCGCCTGGCGCTGGTCGCGCAGTGCGGCCAGTTCGGCTTCCAGCGAGGCGATGGCGTCCGCTTGCTGGCGGGCCGCGGCGGCGGCGCGCTCGGCCTCGTCGGCAGCTGCTTGCGCGGCGGCCTTGGCCGCGGCGTTCGCCTGCTGCGCTGCGGCGTGCTCGGCAGCCAGTCGGGCCTGCAGATCACTCTCGGTGGCAGCGGCGGCTTGACGCGCCGCCTCCAGTTCAGCGCGCAGGCGGGCCAGCGCCTCGTCGGCCTGCTGCTGGGCCGCGGCGGCCTGACGTGCGGCCTCGGCTTGTGCTTCTTGAGCGCTCACGGTCGCGCTGTGGGTGCCTTGCAGCGCCGTCAGCGCGGCGAGCAGTTCCACGCCGCGGCCGGTTTCGGTCGACAGCAGCGACTGGTGGTGGCCCAGGTCGCCCTGCAGCGCCTGACGCTGGTCGCGCAGTGCGGCCAGTTCGGCTTCCAGTGCGGCGATGGCGTCGGCTTGCTGGCGGGCCGCGGCGGCGGCGCGCTCGGCCTCGTCGGCAGCTGCTTGCGCGGCGGCCTTGGCCGCGGCGTCGGCCTGCTGCGCTGCGGCGTGCTCGGCAGCCAGTCGGGCCTGCAGATCACTCTCGGTGGCAGCGGCGGCTTGACGCGCCGCCTCCAGTTCAGCGCGCAGGCGGGCCAGCGCTTCGTCGGCCTGCTGCTGGGCCGCGGCGGCTTGCTCGGCGGCCTGACGTGCGGCCTCGGCTTGTGCTTCTTGAGCGCTCACGGTCGCGCTGTGGGTGCCTTGCAGCGCCGTCAGCGCGGCGAGCAGTTCCACGCCGCGGCCGGTTTCGGTCGACAGCAGCGACTGGTGGTGGCCCAGGTCGCCCTGCAGCGCCTGACGCTGGTCGCGCAGTGCGGCCAGTTCGGCTTCCAGTGCGGCGATGGCGTCGGCTTGCTGGCGGGCCGCGGCGGCGGCGCGCTCGGCCTCGTCGGCAGCTGCTTGCGCGGCGGCCTTGGCCGCGGCGTCGGCCTGCTGCTGTGCCGCCGCGGCCTGTTCTGCCGCTTGGCGTGCAGCCTCGGCTTGCGCTTCCTGGGCGCGCACGGTCGCGCTGTGGGTGTCTTGTAGCGCCGTCAGTTCGCCCTTCAGCGCCGCGAGTTCGTCCTGGTGGGACTGGCGAGCGGCCAGCGCCGCGGTGGCCGCGGCACCCGCAGCCAGCAGGGCGGCTGCGCGCTCATGGGTCAGCTCGGTCTCGGTGCGAGCGAGCGCCTGGCGAGCCGTATCGCGCTCGGACCGGGCCGTCAGCAGGGCTTCATAGGCCTCCCCGGCCACGTCGGCCTGGTTGGCCAGCGCCTTGGCGTGCGCCGCTTCCAGCGCCGCATGGCGGGTCTGCAGCTCGGCGAGCTGGTCGGACAGGTGCGCAGCGCGGCTGGTCTCCGTGTTGAGCAGCATGATGCGCGATTCATAGGCCGTCTGCAGCGCGTCCAGGCGCCCTTGCAGCGACTCGACCTCGGCACCCAGCCCCTGGCGCGCAGCGTGGTGTTCATCGACGCTGCTGCTCAGCGCCAGCGCGCGGGCGCTGGTCTGGCCGTGCTCGATGTCCAGCGCATCCAGACGGGCCTGCAGCGCCGCCTGCTCCGCGCCAGCGGTTTCGAGCGCCTGCGCATGCGCGGTGCGCTGCGCCGCGAGGGCAGCGTCGGCACGGGCACGGTCGTCGCGGTACTGGGTCTGCAGCGCAGCCAGCTCCGCGGCATGGCGGCGTTGCTGGCAGATGCGGTTCAGCAGAAGGCCGAGTCCGAGGCCGGCCAGGCAGGCCAGCAGGAGGTACAGCCACAACTGGCTCAACAGGTACATGGTGATCTCTCCGCAGTGTTTGCAGGTTCGGGTGTGGGTCGTCGGCGTGCCGCCGGAACTCAGGGCGCCTTGGACGCCAGGTGGAACTCGATGCGGCGGTTGCGCTCGTGGGCCTCGGGTGTCGTGCCCTGGTCCAGCAGGCGGTCCTCGCCAAAGCCCTGAGCCTGCAGCCGGCTGGTCGGCACACCGCGCTTGACCAGCGCATCGACGACGGCCTGCGCGCGGCGCTGCGACAGGCGCAGGTTCGCGGCGGCATCGCCCTGGGCATCGGTGTGGCCATCGACGCGCATGCGGGCCTGCGGGCAGCGCATGGACAACTGGTGCAGCGACTCCAGCAGGGGCACGCTGGACGGGTCCAGCTCGGCCGACGCCAGCTTGAAGCGGATCTGCCGGGCTTCCAGCACCTTGGCCATCGCCACCTGGCAGTCCGCGGCGGTCAGCGGACCGGAAGCCGCCACCGGCGGACGAGAGGCCGCGGCCACCACCGGTGCAGCGGCCGGCGCCGGCGCGGACACCTGCGGCAGCGTCAGCGCGGGCGAGGACTGGCCGTCTTCCAGCCGGGCGAACACGCCGGGCACCCCCATCATCGGCAGCAGCGTGACGCTGGCCGCCGCGTAGGCCGCCGCGCGCTGGGCGGGCGATGGCGCGTCACCGACGATGCGGCCGACCTCGTTGTCGATCTTCAGACTCGCCCACGGGAACCCCGCAGCACCGAGCACCTGGGCTGCGTCCGCTTCCGTGCGCTGGCGCACGGCGTCCGCCTTGGCATCTCCACGCCCGATCAGCATCCAGGCCAGCAGGGCCAGACCGGCCAGGCCCAGCATGGTGCAGACCGGGCAGCTCAACCATCGCCTCGACATCGCTTCTCCTCCTCGCCGTTCGAGCGATCACGGCCCACCCGGACCGGGTCACTGCACAGGCACCTGTGTTCGTAATGCCGAGTAATGTATCGGTACCTGTGACTTCTTTAACATCCTTTCGGAGAGGATCGGGGTAACCGATAAGCTTGGGTACTATGTAGAACCCAGCACCGCAGGCAGCACGCCGCGCAGCGCGTTGCACACCGCCAGCGCCTGCGCGCGTCCCAGATCGGCCGGCCAGAGCACGCGCTCGGACACCAGCCAGACCGGATCCACCATCAGCGCGGACCGCATCACCCCCGGCAGCACGCCAGCCGACAGCGGCGGCGTGGTCCAGCGCCCGTCCAGCCGGACCAGCAGCGTGCTGCGCCCCCCTTCGGTCAGCGCGCCGTCGGCGTTGACGAACAGCCGGTCGAAGGCCCCGACCGCTTCGGCGTCGCGCACGGCGGCGTCGTAGGCGGTGCGCAGGGACGTCTTGTGGCCCAGCAGCGCCGACTCCTGCAGGGGAACCCGGCCCGTCGGACCAAGCAGGCGCACCGGCCCTTCGGGCAAGGGCACCAGCGCCCCGCTGCGACAGGACACCCGCCCGTCACGGGACAGATCGACCCGCAGGCGGAACACCTGCGCCGGGTCCGCCGGGAAGGTCTGCAACACCTCGTCCACCGCGGCCTGCACCGCCGACGCCGAAGCGCTGAACCCGAGTGCCGCCGCGCTGCCCAGCAAGCGCGCCAGATGGGCCTCGAAGCGGCACACCCGCCGGCCCTCGACGCGCAGCGTCTCGAACAGCGTGAAGCCGGGGTCGGTGCGGGTCAGGAAGCGGACCTTGTGCCGGCACTCCGCGGCCTCCGACGCCGCCTCCGAGTCCAGCACGATGCCGCCGCCCACGCCCAGCGTCACCGCCCGCGTGCCGTCCCGCGGATCGCCGGCGCCCATCTCCAGCGTGCGGATCGCCACCGACAGGCAGAAATTGCCCATTGACCGGCCCGCGGCGCGGTCGGCGGCGTCCGGCGCATCCAGCCAGCCGATCGCGCCGGTGTAGAGGCCGCGGGGCGAGGATTCCAGCCGGCCGATGACCGACATCGTCTGGCGCTTGGGCGCGCCGGTGATCGAGCCGCAGGGGAACAGCGCCCGCAGCACCGCGGGGAACTCGGTGGCGGGCGGCAGATCGGCCTCGACGGTCGAGGTCATCTGGAACACCGTCCGGTACGGCTCGACCTGGAACAACTGCGGCACGCGCACGCTGCCCACCGTCGCCAGCCGGCCGAGGTCGTTGCGCAGCAGGTCGACGATCATCAGGTTCTCGGCGCGGTTCTTCACGTCGCGGGCCAGCCAGTCGGCGCTGGCCTGGTCGGCGGCCGGGTCAGCGTGGCGCGGCGCGGTGCCCTTCATCGGGCGGGTGACGAGGTGCCCCGCCTGGTGGCGCACGAACAGCTCCGGCGAGCACGACAGCACCCAGCGGTCCTGCGGCAAGGCGATCAGCGCGCCGAACGGCACCGGCTGCGCCGCCCGCAAGCGCCGGTACAGCGCCAGGGGTGAGCCGACGCTGCGGCCGCGCAGGCGCTGCGTGTGGTTGACCTGGTAGGTCTCGCCCGCGCGGATGCGGGCGTGGATCTCGTCGATCGCGGCGGTGTAGGTCGCCTCGTCATCGTCTGGCGTCAGGCCGAACACGCCGGCAGCCGAGGGAACCGGCGTGCCGTCCTGCTGCGCCAGCCAGGCATCCACCGCATCGCGTGTGAGCCGCGCGCAGTGCGCGAAACGCAGCAGCCGCAGGCTGCCGGGCGGCGCGGCCAGCCCGGCCAGGCGCACGCCCCATTCGTAGTCGGCCAGCAGCACCAGGTGCACGCCCTGCGCCAGATCGGCCGCGGCGGCCGACCAGACCGTGTCCAGCTCGGCCGGGTCCGCACAGCGGTGTTCCCCGAGCCAGCCGGTGTACAGCCGGCTCACCGCCCGGTCGGCAGGGGCGCTGGCATCGTCCAGCAGGGCGAAGACCGGAGCAGGCGAAGGAGCGGTCGAGAGCGGATCAAGCATGGTCGGACAGGCAGACGGACAGTGGCACAGGGTGCGGATGATGCGGTGCAAGCAAAAACGCCGCCGGGCACAAGGCCGGGCGGCGTTTTGTAGGGCGGAGTGCCGAAGCACCCCGCTGGCACGGGGAGCACGTTGGCCGATCAGGCCTCGGCGGACTCCGAGTTGGTGGTTTCGAACGGCAGTTGCAGTCCGGCCAGATCGCGGCGCGTCTCGACCAGGATCAGCGGGCCTTCATCGACCACGACCACCGGACGCGGCTCGCGCGGCTGGCGCACCGGGGCCGGCGTGCTGGCAATGGCGTCCTGCACGGCGCGGACCTTGTCGGTGTCGCTGTTGATCCACTCCAGTCCGGCGCTGCGGGCGACCGCGGCCAGCTCGTCGAGCTGCAGGACGTAGGCGGCGGGTGCCGCGACGACCGCAGCAGCGGCGGCGGGCGCCACCACTGCAGGCGCCTGGACCACGACCTCCGGAACCGCTTCGGCCACGGGAGCAGCCACCGGCTCGGCGACCTGGGCCACCGCGGGCGCCTCCGCCACCGGCGCAGCATCCGCCTCGACCGCATCGGTCACCACCGCAGCCGCAACGGCTGCTGCTGCGGCCACGACGGGGGCAGCGACCTCGGTGGCGACGGGTGCAACGTCGGCCTCGGCAGCCGCATCGGCCTGCGCCTCTTCGCGGTTGCGACCACCACGGCCACGGCGACGGCGGCGACCTTCCTCACGGCCCTCCTCGGTCGACTCGTCCGCACGCGCTTCGACACCAGCGGCAGCCTCGGCGGCCACCGGCTCGGCGGCGGGAGCCGCCTCGGTGCTCACCGCAGCGGCAACGTCACCCGCTTCGGCTTCGGCCTCGACACCGTTTTCACCCACGCGGGCTTCATCGCGGTCACGGCGACCACGGCCACCACGGCGGCGGCGGCGGCCTTCGCGCTCGGCCTGGGCCGCAGCGCTCTCGCCTTCCGGTGCCGGGGACGCGGTGTCCTCGAACCCGGGTTGCACGTCCTCGACGGCCAGCGCGGCCACTTCGGGCGCGGGGCGGCGCTCGCGCGGCGGGCGACCACCGCTCGGCAGTTCGGCGCCGGCCTCGGCCGGGCGGCGGTCCTGCGAACGGTCACCGCGTCCACCGCGGCCCCCTTCGGGGCGGGCCTCGGCCGGCGCACGTTCAGCCGGGCGTTCACCGTTGCGCTCGGCCGCTTCGGGCTTGGCGCGCTCACCACCACGCTCGCCACGGCGCCCGTCACGGCGATTGCCGTCGCGGCCACCCTCACGTCCACCTTCGCGGCCACCGCGGCGTTCGCCACGGCCGTCCGCCTTGTCAGCGGGCTTGTCGGTCTTCGCTTCCACCGGCGCTTCGACCACCGGAGCCACCGGCGCGGCCACCGGGGCGACCGGTGCCGGCGCCGGCGCAACGCCGAACAGACGCTTCATCCAGCCGAAGAAGCCGGTGCCGGCGGCCACGGCTTCCGGAGCAGGCGCAGGGGCCACCGGGGCAGGCGCGGCCACGGGGGCCGGTGCGGCAGCGACCGGAGCCGGTGCGGCTTCGGCCTTCGGTACAGCGACCGGAGCCGGCTGGTCAGGCAGCACGCCGCGGATCATCGGCGCCTGCTTGGGCTTGATGTTCTTCTCGCGGCGCGTGATGCCGACGTCCTCTTCCGGCTCTTCCACCATCGAGTAGCTCGATTGCAGATTCTCCAGACGCGGATCGTCGTGGCGCAGGCGCTCCAGCTTGTAGTTCGGCGTGTCGAGGTGCTTGTTCGGCACCAGCATCACCGTCACACGCTGCTTCATCTCGATCTTGGTGATCTCGGGGCGCTTCTCGTTCAGCAGGAAGCTGGCCACCTCGACCGGCACCTGGACGTGGACCGCCGCCGTGCCTTCCTTCATCGACTCTTCCTGGATGATGCGCAGCGTCTGCAGCGCGGAAGACTCGGTGTCGCGGATGTGGCCGGTGCCGTTGCAGCGCGGGCAGGTGATGTGGCTGCCCTCGGACAGCGCCGGGCGCAGGCGCTGGCGGCTCATCTCCAGCAGGCCGAACTTGCTGATGGTCGAGAACTGCACGCGGGCGCGGTCGTAGCGCAGCGCGTCGCGCAGGCGGGTCTCGACCTCGCGGCGGTTCTTCGACTCTTCCATGTCGATGAAGTCCACCACCAGCAGACCACCCAGGTCGCGCAGACGCGCCTGGCGGGCGATCTCGTCGGCGGCTTCGAGGTTGGTGCGGGTCGCAGTCTCCTCGATGTCACCGCCACGGGTGGCGCGGGCCGAGTTGACGTCGATCGACACCAGCGCTTCGGTGTGGTCGATCACGATCGCGCCGCCGGACGGCAGGTGCACCGTGCGGCTGAACGCGGTCTCGATCTGGTGCTCGATCTGGAAGCGGCTGAACAGCGGCGCGTCGTCGCGGTAGCGCTTCACGCGGTTGGCCGTCTCGGGCATGACATGCAGCATGAACTGCTTGGCCTGCTCGTAGATGTCGTCCGTGTCGATCAGGATCTCGCCGATGTCGGAGGTGAAGTAGTCGCGGATGGCGCGGATCACCAGCGACGATTCCTGGTAGATCAGGAAGGCGCCCTTGCCGCCCCGGGACGCGTCATCGATCGCGGTCCAGAGCTTGAGCATGTAGTTCAGGTCCCACTGCAGCTCGGGGGCGGTGCGTCCGATGCCGGCGGTGCGGGCGATCAGGCTCATGCCCTTCGGGTATTCGAGCTGTTCGAGGTTCTCCTTCAGCTCCTCGCGGTCCTCGCCCTCGATGCGGCGCGACACGCCACCACCCCGCGGGTTGTTGGGCATCAGCACGAGGTAGCGGCCGGCCAGCGAGACAAACGTCGTCAGGGCCGCGCCCTTGTTGCCGCGCTCTTCCTTCTCGACCTGGACCAGCAGTTCCTGGCCTTCGCGGATGGCGTCCTGGATGCGCGCCGAGCGCACGTCGGTGCCTTCGCGGAAGTAGCTGCGGGCGATTTCCTTGAAGGGGAGGAAGCCGTGGCGGTCTTCGCCGTAGTCGACGAAACAGGCTTCCAGCGAAGGCTCGACGCGGGTGACGACGGCCTTGTAGATGTTGCCCTTGCGCTGTTCGCGCCCTTCGATCTCGGTTTCGAAGTCGATCAGTTTCTGACCGTCAACGATGGCCAGGCGGCGCTCTTCGGGCTGCGTGGCATTGATCAGCATGCGTTTCATGCGTGTCTCTCCTCATGATTCATGTCTTCATGAGATGCACGAGACCGCGCCGCGGAGCCGGGAAGGAATCGCCCTGGACTGCGCGCAACGGACACCGGCAGATGCCGGCGCCCTCAGCAGCGCAGCGTTGGCGCGTGCGTCGACCGTGATGCCGGGGCAGGAAACGCAGTGTCGCCGTGGTGTCGGCCTCCGGGCCGGCAGGGCACGGGTCCGCCATCCGACGCACACGCGCTGGCGTGCGACTCCGACCGGGGACGACAGTCACCAGGGGTCGGGTCGGGAAGCGGAAACTCGAAATCGTTCATGCGACGGCGTCGGTGGTCGGACGCGGGCGACAGCCCCTTTCGGAAGCTGCCGCCGAAAACCTTGTGTCGGGGCTCTTTCAGCGTGGTCTCTTGCATGCTGCCGGTCCATCCGCACACTCACCTTGGGAGTGCACACCATGCGCCAGGCAACACGCTGCATCAGCGTCTGGACCCGGCCCGCACCCACCTCAGGTGTCGCGTGCCAGTCCGACCACCCTGCACCGGGGGCTGCTTCTCAGTGCCCGCTAAACTCAGGCAAATCAAACACTTACAGCGCAATCGTGGTCCAACGCATTATAGGGGCAAAGCCCAGCCGGCCCGGCTCCGGAAAAGCCGGCCCGAAACCAGCCACGCGCAAGCCTGTGAACGCGGGAGTACCCGTGCCTCGGCCACCCGTTCCGCCAGCGCCCGCACCTGCGGTCGCACCGGTCGCGCCGCAGGTGCGCCACCTGCTGGTCGATGACGACAGCGCCGGTCAGCGGCTCGACAACTTCCTGCTGCGCGAACTCAAGGGCGCACCCAAGACCCTCGTCTACCGGATCATCCGCAGCGGCGAGGTGCGCATCAACAAGGGCCGCGCCCATGCCGATTCGCGTGTCGAGGCCGGCGATGACGTGCGTGTGCCGCCGCTGCGCCTGAGCGAGCCGACGGTGTCGACCGCGCCGCCGCGCGAGTTCCCGGTCCGCTTCGAGGACGAGCACCTGCTGGTGATCGACAAGCCGGCGGGCGTGGCCGTGCACGGCGGCTCGGGCGTGAGCCACGGCGTGATCGAGCAGTTGCGCCGGGCGCGGCCGCAGGCGAAGTTCCTCGAACTGGTGCACCGGCTGGACCGCGAGACCTCGGGCCTGCTGCTGATCGCCAAGAAGCGCAGCGCCCTGACCGCCCTGCAGGACCAGTTCCGCCAGCGCGAGACCGGCAAGACCTACGCCGCGCTGGTGATCGGCGCCTGGCCGGCCGCGCGCAAGGTGGTCGATGTGGCGCTGCACAAGTACCTGGATGCCGCGGGCGAGCGCCGCGTGCGCGCGGTCGAGGCGGACCACCCGGACGGGCGCCGCTCGGTCTCGCTCGTGCGCATCGCGCAGACCTACGCGGACTGCACGCTGCTGGACGTGACCATCAAGACCGGCCGCACGCACCAGATCCGCGTCCACCTGCTGAACGAAGGCCATGCCATCGTCGGCGACGACAAGTACGGCGACTTCGCGCTCAACAAGGCGCTGGCCCGCGGCGACGCGCCGGCCGCGCCGGGCTGCCGCTTCGAGCGCATGTTCCTGCACGCCCGCCGTCTCGCCTTCGACCACCCCGCCACGGGCGAGCGCATCGAGCTGGAAGCGCCGCTGCCGCCCGAATGCACCGCCCTGCTGTCCCACCTGCGTCCCGCCGCTAAACCTGCCGCTGCTCCAGCCCCCGCGCCATGACCGACACCACCGCCTTCCGCCCGCGCCAGTACGACCTCATCGTCTTCGACTGGGACGGCACGCTCTATGACTCGACCGCGCTGATCGTGCGCGCCATCCAGGCCGCGTGCCGGGACCTGGGCGTGGCCGTGCCGAGCGACGAAGCGGCGTCCTACGTCATCGGCCTCGGGCTGCAGGATGCGCTGATGCACGCCGTCCCCGGCCTGAGCCCCGACCGCTACCCCGAACTCGGCCGCCGCTACCGCCAGCACTACTTCAAGGACCACGAGGACGTCACGCTCTTCAGTGGCGTGCCCGATCTGCTGGCCGATCTGCGCCAGCGCCAGCACTGGCTGGCCGTGGCCACCGGCAAGAACCGGCAGGGCCTGAACGACGCGCTGCGCCTGTCCGGTCTGGCCCCGCTGTTCGACGCCACCCGCACCGCCGACGAGACCCGCTCCAAGCCGCACCCGCAGATGCTGCACGAGCTGATGCGCGAGTTCGGCGTCGAGCCCGAGCGCACGCTGATGATCGGCGACACCACGCACGACCTGCAGCTCGCCGCCAACGCCGGCGCGCACAGCGTGGCCGTCACCTATGGCGCGCACGAGCACGCGCCGCTGCGGGAGCTGGGACCGCGGCATGTGGCGCATTCGGTGGCGGAACTGCGCGCGTGGCTCGGGACGCACGCATGAGCGACCAGGCCAGCGCCATCCCCCTGTGCGCCTCCGCCGACCTCGCCGACGGCGGCCGGGCCCATGTCTTCGACCTGCTCGAATACGGCCAGCCCGCGCGCGGCTTCGTGCTGCGCCACGGCGGAAAGGTGGTCGGCTATCTCAACCAGTGCGCCCACGTGCCGGCCGAGATGGACTGGAAGGAGGGGCAGTTCCTCGACGACAGCGGCCAGTGGATCCTCTGTTCCATCCACGGGGCGGCCTACGAGCCGGCCTCGGGCTACTGCGTGGGCGGGCCGTGCCGGGGCAAGCGGCTCAAGGCGCTGCGGGTGGACGAGCACGACGGACAGGTGTCTTGGTATCCTTCTGTCACCTTGACGCCGGCGTTCGGCGACTGAAGATTCCATGACCCAGCCAGACGACACTCCCTCCACAGCCCCCTCCGCTGCACCGGCCTCCACGCCCGCCACGCCGGTGGCCCCGGCCGCCTCCCGCGGCGCCTTCGACCACGTGATGGAGCAGTTCGCGCGCGACTACCTGCGCGACCGGCGCAGTTCGCGGCGCTGGAGCCTGTTCTTCCGGCTCGGCTGGCTGGGTCTGGGCCTGTTCGCGGCCTGGACGGTCTACAGCGAGAACCGGCACAACAGCGCCCCGACCGGACCGCACACCGCACTGGTCGATCTGCGCGGCGAGATCGCCTCGGGCGGCGAGGCCAGTGCCGAAGTGCTGCTGTCGGGCCTGAAGGACGCCTTCGAGGACGTCGGTGCCCAGGCCGTGGTGCTGCGCATCAACTCGCCTGGCGGCAGCCCGGTGCAGGCGGGCATCGTCTACGACGAACTGCGCCGCCTGAAGGAAAAGCACCACAAGAAGGTCTATGCGGTGGTCGAGGAAAGCGCGGCCTCGGGCGCGTACTACATCGCCGTCGCAGCCGACGAGATCTACGTCGACAAGGCCTCCATCGTCGGCTCGATCGGTGTGCTGATGGACGGCTTCGGCTTCGAGGAAGTCATGAAGAAGGTCGGTGTCGAACGCCGCCTGCTGACCGCCGGCAGCAACAAGGGGATGCTCGACCCGTTCTCGCCGCTCGACGAGAAGCAGCGTGGCTACGCCCAGACCATGCTCGACCAGATCCACCGCCAGTTCATCGACACGGTGAAGGAAGGCCGAGGCAAGCGCCTGAAGGAAACGCCGGAGACCTTCTCCGGCCTGTTCTGGAGCGGCGAGGAAGCCATCAAGATGGGGCTGGCCGACGGCATCGGCAACCTCGACTACGTCGCCCGCGAGGTGATCAAGGCCGAGGACATCATCGACTACACGACCAAGGAAAACGTCGCCGAGCGGCTGGCCAAGCGCTTCGGCGCGTCGCTGGGCGAAGGCGCCGTGCGGGCGCTGCGCGCGCTGCCGGCGGTGCATTGAGGGCGCGGCACGCTGCACAGGGTGCGCGCAGCCAGGCACGGCCCGCTCAGCCCACCAGCAGACCCCGCTGCTCGATGAACGACACCACCTCGGCCAGCCCGTCGCGGGTCTTGAGATTGGTCATGACAAACGCCCGATTTGGTCGCATGCGCACCGTATCGGTGCGCATGACATCCAGATTTGCCCCGACATGGGGCGCCAGGTCGGTCTTGTTGATCACGAACAGGTCGCTCTTGGTGATGCCGGGGCCGCCCTTGCGCGGGATCTTCTCGCCGGCAGCCACGTCGATGACGTAGATCGTCAGGTCGGACAACTCGGGGCTGAAGGTGGCGGCCAGGTTGTCACCGCCCGACTCGATGAAGACGATGTCGGCGTCCGGGAACTTCTCCAGCATCCGGTCGACGGCCTCGAGGTTGATCGAGGCGTCCTCGCGGATCGCCGTGTGCGGGCAGCCGCCGGTCTCCACGCCCATGATGCGCTCCGGGTCGAGCGCGCCGGCCACCGTCAGCAGGCGCTGGTCTTCCTTGGTGTAGATGTCGTTGGTGACGACCACCAGGTCCCAGCGATCGCGCATCGTCTTGCACAGCATCTCGACCAGCGTCGTCTTGCCGGAGCCGACCGGCCCGCCCACGCCGACGCGCAGCGGGGGCAGTTTCTTGGTGCGTCCGGGGATCGAATGGAGTGGGCTCATGGGGGCAGGTCTCGGTGTGTGGTTCGCGGTCTTCGAGGGTAGCAAGACGCGAACCAAATAATTCTTCAGAAAATGCTTGCTCGACCAGATGGTCATCTGCATAATAGCGGGCTGTTGGCGCTTTAGCTCAGTCGGTTAGAGCGATGGAATCATAATCCACAGGTCCGCGGTTCGAGTCCGTGAAGCGCCACCAAAATTCTGAAAAGCCCGTGCAATCGCTGCACGGGCTTTTTTCATGGCGCTGCCGGAACTCCGAACTCCGCCGCCGTGGCGCGCCTTATCGCGCGATGCACCGGGAACCCGCTGCCTAGACTGGCTGTCCATATTGCCGCCGACCGCGGCCCGACCCGCCACGTCATGGACGCCCTCCGCCCTGCCCCTGCTGCTGCCAGCCTCCGTCCGTCGTCGGGGCCCGGCATCGATGCGCACGGGACCCAGCGTCCGGCGGCACGGCATGGCGAAGTTCCTGTCCATGCAAGCGCCCAGGCACGACCACACGACCACCCGCCCCGTTCGACCGCCGCGCTGCGGCTGGCGCTGCCGACCCTGCTGCTGGCGCGCCAGGCCTTCGACCTGAACCGGCGCGACGCCGCCGCCTGCGTGCGCACCGCCGAGCTGCTGCTGGCCCGGCACCGCCCGACCGAGGTGCTCGACTGCCTGGACCTGCTCGATGCCAGCGTCGAGCGCAGCGCCGCCTGGCACCTGGCCCGGGCGACCGCCCTGTCCGCGCTGCGGGACGACCGGCAGGCGGTGTGCGACGCCAAGGCAGCGGTGGCCAAGGCAGGCCCGGATGCGGCCCTGCACCAGCGCGCCCTGCTGCAACTCGGCCAGGGCCTGACGCGGCGGCAGGAACACACCGAGGCCGCGTGGTGCCACCAGATGGCCCTCGACGCGCAGCCACAGGCCGCCGATGCCGCGCTCGCCGCCGCCTTCGGCCGTGCATCGGATCTGGACTGGGAGGCCCTGCCGGCCCACCTCGACCGCCTGCTGGCCGGCATGGCCCAGTCGCCCGCGGCGGCGCAGTGGCCGCTGGCGGTGCCGCTCGACCCGAGCCAGCTCATCCCCTTGCTGGACCACCCGCTGCTGCAGCGCTGGCTCGCCGCACTCGCCTGCCAGCAGCGCCATGGCCCCGGCGCCCCACGCGAGAAGCCGAAACCCGGTGCCCGCGACCACCGCCGCCAAGGAAAATGGCGCCTCGGCATCCTCGCTGGCGGGCGCGAACGATCCGGATCCGCGCTGGAGCCATCCGTGGCGGCGCTGTTCGAGGCCTTCGACTGGGCACAGGTCGCGCTGTACGTCTACTCGGATGCCCGGTCCGCCTCCCCACCCGCGCTCGCCGCTGCGCACTGGCACGACAGCCGCCACGCCAGCACCGACGACCTCGTCAGCGTCATCCGCGGCGACCGGATCGACCTGCTGCTGGACCTCACCGGCCCCGGCGACGACTCGCGTCTGGGCGTGCTCGCCCAGCGGCCGGCGCCAGTCCAGGTCGCCTGGCTGGGCCATGCCGGCACCACCGGCGCGCCCTGGGTCGACTACCTGATCGGCGATCCGGTCGTCACGCCGCTGGATGCACAGGCGCAGTTCAGCGAATGCATCGCCCAGCTGCCCGGATGCCACCGGCCAGCCGACCTGCCGCCGCCGGAGTCGCAGCCGCCCGCCCCGCCTCGCCGCGCCGACTGTGGCCTGCCCGACACCGCCCCGGTGCTCGCCAGCTTCAACCCGCCGGAGCGCATCACCGCCGAGCAGTTCCGGGCGTGGTGCCAGATCCTGTCGGCCGTGCCCGGCGCGGTGCTGTGGCTGCTGGCGCCAGCGGCCGATGCCCGGCGGCGGCTGCGCGCCAGCCTGGCCCGCGCCGGCATCGATCCGGTGCGGCTGGTCTTTGCACCCAGGGTCGCGCCACAGGCGCATCTGGCGCGTCTGCCGCTGGCCGACCTCGTGCTCGACTGCTTCCCCGGCAACGCCGAGACCGCGGCGCGGGACGCGCTCGGGACCGGCGTGCCAGTGCTGACCCGCCTCGGCCAGGGCTTCGCGGCGCGCTGCACCGCCAGCCTGCTGGCCGCGTTCCGGCTGCCCGCACTGGTGTGCGCGGACGCCGACCACTACGTCCGTACTGCCGTGCTCCTGCTGCGGGACGCCGACGCCATGGCACAGCTCAAGACCCGGCTCGCCGCCGTGCGGAGCCACGCGACGCACCTGGACGTCGCGCGCAGCGCACGCGATCTGGAACACCTGCTGGCCCGCATGGTCGCGCGCCACGACGCCGGACTGCCCCCCACCCCGCTGGCCGCCGAGCCGGCTCCCCGGAGAGACTGAATGCAACGCTACACCGTCGCTGCCGTCCTGATCGTGCGCGACGAGGCCCCGCGCCTGCGCCGCGCACTCGACAGCTTGCGCCCCTGGACCGACCGTCTGGTGGTGGTCGACACCGGCTCGCAGGACGACACCATCGCCGTCGCCCGTGCGGGGGGCGCGGAGGTGTCGCACGTCCGCTGGTGCGACGACTTCAGCCTCGCCCGCAACGCCGCACTGGAGCGGGCCGGCGCCGACTGGCACATCGTGCTCGACGGCGACGAATGGCTGGCCCGCGGCGGCGAGACCCTGGCCACGCTGCGCACGCTGCGGCCCGACTTCGTCGGCGCGGTGCGGGTGGACAGCGACCACGGACCGAAGGAGCACACCAGCGTCGCCTCCAGCTGGATCAGTCGCCTCCTGCCCGGCCACGTGCGCTACGCCGGCCGCATCCACGAGCAGCCGCAGCACACGCTGCCCGTGCGGCGTCTGCCGCTGCGGGTCGGACACGATGGCTATGCCGCCGTCGCGCTGGACCGCAAGGCCGGCCGCAACGCCGTGCTGCTGCAACGCTCGATCGACGAGCACCCGGGCGATCCCTACCTCTGGTACCAGCTCGGCAAGGACCACGATGTCTACGGCCGCCACGCCGAGGCGCTGCACTGCTTCGCGCAGGCGGAGGGGCTGCTGTCAGAACAGGCCAGCACGCCGAGCTGGCTGCACGACCTCAGCGTGCGCAGCCTGCACGCGCTCAAGTGCTGCGGCCGCCACGCCGACGGCGTGCAGCGCGCCTCGGACGGCATGGCGCGCTGGGAGCGCTCCCCCGATTTCTTCTTCGCGCTGGGCGACCTGATGCTCGACTGGGCCGCCAGCGAACCAGCCCGTGCAGGCGAGCTGCTGCCCATGATCGAAGGCGCCTGGCAGCGCTGCCTGGAGATCGGAGAGCGGCCCGATCTGGAAGGCGCCGTCCACGGCCGTGGCAGCCATCTCGCCACGCACAACCTGGGGGTGCTGCGCGCATGCAGTACCGCCTTGATTCCCGCCAAGACTGACACATGACCATGTCCACAGACACACAATCCCTCCCTGCCCTGCACGCCAACGACCGCTCCCTGCTGGTCACCATCACGCTGATCCTGGCGGGCACCCTGGCCTATGGCATCGGCAACGGCACCACCATGCTGCCCCTGGTGGCCGGTGGTCTCATCCTGTCGCTGTCCTGGGCGGTGGCCTGGACCTCACGCTCGGGCATCGCCAGCCGCATCGGGCTGCCCATGCTGGGCATGGCCATGGTGGCGCTGCTGATCCACGTGGCACGGGGCCGCCCCGAGGCCCATTTCGCGGTGTTCGCCTTCCTGGCGGTGACGGTGGTCTACCGGCACTGGCTGCCGGTGCTGTCGGCCGCGGCCACGATCGCCGTGCACCACCTGTCGTTCAACTACTTCCAGGCCTGGGGCTGGGGCCCGGTGTGCTTCACCGAGCCCAGCCTGACCCGCGTCATCGAGCACGCCCTGTACGTGGTCGCGGAAGCCGGCATCCTGGTCATGCTCGCGCAGCGGGCACGCGCCGACTTCCGCACGGCGGAGCGTCTGGTCGACATCACGCACGCGCTGCTCGACACGCAAGGCCGGATCGACCTGCGGGTCTCGCGGCAGACATCGAGCGACCCGGCCTCCGGCACGCTGCTCGAAGCACTCCGGGGCATCGAGCGCGCCATCCTGCTGGTGCGGACCAGCGCCACCCAGGTGGGCTCCGCCTCGCAGGAAATCGCCAGCGGCAACACCGACCTGTCGCGCCGCACCGAGATGACCGCCAGCCACCTGCAGGCCACGGCCAGCGCGATGGAGCAGCTGACCAGCACGGTCCAGCAGACCTCGCTCGGCGCTCAGGCAGCCAGCACGCTCGCCAGCGCCGCCTGCGAGGTGGCGCAGCGGGGTGGCCAGGTGGTGACCCAGGTCATCACCACCATGCACGACATCGATGCCAGCTCGAAAAAGATCGTCGACATCATCGGCGTCATCAACGGCATCGCCTTCCAGACCAACATCCTGGCGCTCAACGCCGCGGTCGAAGCCGCCCGTGCCGGCGAGCAGGGGCGCGGATTTGCCGTGGTCGCGGGAGAGGTCCGCAACCTGGCCCAGCGCAGTGCCACCGCGGCCACCGAGATTCACCAGCTGATCAGCAGCAGCGTGGACAAGGTCGCCTCGGGCACACGCCTGGTCAATGAAGCAGGCACGACCATGGCCGAGATCGTCGCCAGCGTGCAGCGCGTGCAGGAGACGATCCGGGACATCAGCACCGCCTCCAGCGAGCAGAGCGTCGGCATCAGCAGCATCCACAGCTCCGTGCATGAACTCGACACCATGACGCAGCAGAACGCCGCGCTGGTCGAGCAGAGCGCCGCCGCCGCCACCAGCCTCGGCGAGGAAGCGCGCCATCTGCTGCAAGCCGTGGACGTGTTCCATCTGGACAGCGCGCCCCAGCCAGCCTGAAGTGAAAGTAGCCTGATTTGGTCACCCTGATCAGCCTGATCCCCGGGGCGGCGACACCTAGACTGGCCTGGCCCCCTTTGCTCGGAACCCACGCCCATGAACCTGCCGGATATCCACCTGTGTGTTGTCCAGCCGCTCGATCAGCCCCATGCCCTGGCACTGATCGATCCCGCACGCTACTTCCGCTATCAGTTCCGGCGACTGGGTGCCCGGGTCAGCCTGTCCAAGAACCGGCTGCGCCATGACGCGATCAACTTCGTCTTTGGGGCCCACCTGGGCTTCGATGGCAACCAGTGCCTGCAGCACACCTGCGTGTTCGTGAACCTGGAATCGCTCGGACACGAAGGTTCGCAGGTCTCCACCGCCTACCTGCAGCTGCTGCGCCGCTCGGCCGTGGTCGACCACGACCCGGCCAATCTGGAGGTCTACACCGACCACCCGGACGATGTGCCGCTGGTGCCCTTCGTCCATGCGCCCTACCTCGCCGGGGATGCCCAGGCTCCTGCCGTACCGCTGGAAGAGCGCCCGATCGACCTGCTCGTCATCGGCACGCAGAACGAACGCATCCGCCGCCTGGTCAAGCGCATCGAGGACACCGGCGTGACGGTGAGCCAGTTCGACCGCCCGGTCTATGCCGGCGAGCGTGACGCGTACATCCGCCAGGCCAAGGCCGTGCTGCACCTGCGCCCGCACGACACCAGCCGCCTCGAACCCCTCACGCTCGCACATTGCCTGAGCCTGGGCACACCGGTCATCGGCGAGCAGCCCCCCCACGCCACCACGGCCGCCTTCTACGAGGAGGCCGCCTGCTGGATCGACAGCGACCATCTGGAAGCCTTCTTCCAACAGGACTTCGGCACGCCGGCCTGGTTCGATCTGGCGCGCGCACAACTGGCGCATTTCGAGGAACTGGATCCGGCCGAGGCCTTCGCCGACATGCTGGCCTTCGTCAGCGGCTACGGCAAGACCAATGTGCGCACCCGCGACCCGGAACCATGGCGCCCGCTGCGGCTGAACCTGGCCGCAGGCGCCGACTACCGCGTCGGCTGGCTCAACATCGACGCCAGCCCGGAGACCCAGCCGGACCTGGTACTCGACCTCGGCCAGCCACAGGCGCTGCCGCTGCTGACCAGTGGCACGCTCTGCGGACCGGTGCGGCTGGAAGCAGGCCAGTTCGCCGAGATCTGCGCCGGCAACGTGCTGGTCCGCACGCCGGATCTGGCCTTGCTGATGACGCAGGCGCTGGCGCTGCTGCGCGAGGGGGGCCACCTGGTCGTCGAGGTGCCCTGCGAGCATTCGCCGACCGCCTGGCGCGATCCGACCCATCTGCGCGCGCTCAACGAGAACGCCTGGACCTGCTACACCGAGACCTTCTGGCAGCTCGGCTGGTTCACGCACCGTTTCCAGATCGAGAACTCCGGCTACCGCGACCTGAACCGCAAGAACTGCCGCCGCGAGAAGGCGGCGTCGATGGTGGTCGTGCTGCAGAAGGTGGCGACGACCCCTGCCGAACGCACGCAGGCACGCACGATGAGCTTCGAGGTGCTGGTGCCGGACGACACCGTGCCGGCGCAGGACCAGCTGCTGCCGGCTGCCAGCTCCCGCCCGCTGCAGGAGCTGCTGCTGAACGAGCCGGCCACCCGCGAGTCCCTGCTCGCAGGCGTCCACTGCGGGGACTGATCCGCCCTCAGCGGGCGGTCCGGTACGGCTCCTCGAAGTCCAGGAAATCCCGCTCCGCGAGCGCCTCGGCCACCCAGGCCGCCACGCCCGGCGCGGCCCAGACCTGCGCCATCCAGTCTGCCACCACCGGCGGCACCGGCAGCGCATAGGTCCGCAGGCGGGACACGACCGGCGCGAAGTACGCATCCGCGATGGTGAACGTGCCGAACAGGAAGGGCCCGCCGCTGTCGGCCAGGGCCTCGCTCCACAGCGCCACCAGCCGGTCCAGATCGGCCTGCACCGCCGGCTGCTCGGCCAGCACCTGCGCGCCCACCTCCGGCAACGACGCCTCGATGTTCATCGGGCAGGCGCTGCGCAGCGCCCGGAAACCGGCATGCATCTCGGCGCACACCGAACGGGCACGGGCCCGCTGACGCGCATCCCGCGGCCACAGCGCCCGCTCCGGGTGGCGCTCGGCCAGGTACTCGGCGATCGCCAGCGTGTCCCACACCGCCAGTCCGCCGTCGTCCACCAGCACCGGCACCGTGCCCGTCGGGGTCACCCGCGCCAGGGTCGTCTTGAACACCGAACCGGCGTCGAAACTGTCGAAGCGCACCATCACCTCGTCGAACGGGATGCCGAACTGGCGCAGCAGCACCCACGGCCGCATGGACCAGGAGGAATAGTTCTTGTTGCCGATGTAGATCTGCATGAGGGGCCTTCCGTGTGGGGATTCTGCGTTGGAATGGGGTCGATGCTACGGGGGGAAGCCGTGCGCTCGGGTGACGATCCTGCATGGCATGCATGCACTGCACGCATGCGTGCGGTTGGCCTGGAACAGCCTCAATCGGCGTGGGCATCGGTCTCCGGATCGGCCACATCACCGATCGCGGCCCGCGTCAGCGCCGCCTGTGCCAGCACCCAGTCCGAGAACGCCCGGACTTCCGGCCGCTGTGCGGCTGCACCGGTGCGACCACCCGGCGGCACCAGCGGCACCAGCCAGTAACACGGCTCCGCCCAGCGCCGCCCACCGGCACCAAAGGGCTCGACCAGATCGCCACGCGCCAGCGCGTCGTGCACCATCGCCAGCCGCGCCAGCGCCACCCCTTGTCCGGCGAGCGCGGCCTGCACCTGCTGGTGGGTGTAGTTGACGCTGATCCAGCGCCGCGGCGTCAGATGCGCCAGCCCGCAACCGGCCAGCCAGCGTGGCCAGGACAGCAGCGTCGACGGCGAATGGCCATCGTCCATCTCCAGCAGCGTGTGCTCGGTCAGGTCCGCCGGCTGCGCCAGCCGCGGGGCGTGTCCGCGGTCAATCGCGTCCGCCAGCCCCGCGCTGACCACCGGCGTCAGCACCTCGCCAAAGAGCCGCACCGCACCGGCCGGCACCTTGTCCGCGCTGCAATGGCGCAGCGCCACGTCCAGTTCGACATCCTCGGTCTCGACCAGTCGGTCCGATGCCGCGATGCGCAGGTCGGCATCGGGGTGCGCCCGTTCGAAATCGGGCAGGCGCGGCATCAGCCACAGCGAGGCAAACGAGGGGAAGGTGGTCACGCTGACCATGGCCCGGCTGTGCGACAGGCGGATCTGCCGCACACAACTGTCCAGCCGCGCCAGAGCGGGCTGCACGGTGCGCTGCAGGGTCTGGCCGGCCAGGGTCAGCTCGATCCTGCGGGTGCCGCGGTGGAACAGCTGGGCCCCGAGCGCCTCCTCCAGCCCCTTGATCTGGCGGCTGATGGCGGGCTGGGTGAGGTGCAGTTCCTCCGCCGCGGCGCTGAAGCTCAGGCGCCGTGCGGCGGCCTCGAAGGTGCGCAGGCAATCCAGCGCGAGGGGTCGGTTCGGCAAGCGATGCATGCGTCCATCGTATATGTCGCGCCGAACCCTCCGAAATGCCGCGCCGCAGCCGATATTCCAGCATCAAAGAACACTCGTTACGTTCATTTACGATTCAGCCTCCTCTGCCTGGTATGCCCTGATGCAAGTCTCGATCGTCGTCCTGAACTACAACTACGCCCGTTTTGTCAGCGCGGCGATCGACTCCGCCCTGCGCCAGACGCTGCCGCCCGGCGAGTGCGAGGTGATCGTGGTCGACAACGGCTCGACCGACGACTCGCTGGCGGTGATCGGCCGCTACGGCGACCGGGTGCGGCTCGTGCGCCAGAAGGTCAACATCGGCCAGGGCCAGGGCTACAACCTCGGCATCGCGGCTGCGCGGGGCGAGTGGATCGTCTGGCTCGACGCCGACGACGTGCTCGACGACGACGCGATGGCCACCTGCCTGTCGCTGGCCGATGCCGGCACCGCCAAGGTCCACTACCCGATGCGGCTGATCGACGCGGAGGGGGCGCCGCTGGGCGGCGTGATCCCGTTCCTGCGCCATGACGGCGACGTCGTGCCGATCATCGAGGCGCTCGGCCACTACGCCGGCCCGCCCGGCAGCGGCAACCTCTACCGCCGCTCGGCCGTCGCGCCCTACTTCCCCGTCAAGCCCGAAGACTGGCCGATCTGCACCGACACCGTGCCCTTCATCACCGCGCCCTTCCACGGCCTGGTGGTCGGCGCCGACCGCCCGCTCGGCGGCTACCGCCTGCACCGCAAGCCCGACACCCAGGCCGCTCCCGGCTACCGCGGCAACTACAGCGGCAGCATCGGCCTCGAAGTCAGCCTCGTCGAGCGCAGCCGCGACCGGACGATGGCGCTGCTGCGCGAACGCTCGGGCATCGTGGTGGACGGCCCCTTCCTGATGCTGCCCACCCATGTGCGCCACCGCATCACCTCCTGGCGCTGGGCGCGGGAAGCACACCCCTTCCCGGAAGACACCGCCAGCAGCCTCTGGCAGCTGATGCGCGACTCGCTCAAGGTCTGCCCGGGCTACAACCCGACGCAGCGCACCGCGATGTTGGCCTGGGCCAGCGGGGCGCTCTACCTGCCGGATGCGATGGCGGCGGCGGTGATGTCCACCAGCCGCGCCAACCCGGTCTGGGAAACCGTCACCCGCTGGACCAGGCGCCTGGGCGCCTGAGCCACCGCCCTCAACCTTCCACCCGAACCGCCGATCCTGCCGACATGACGACACGCTCCTCCGCCCTCGAATGCCGCTTCTGCAAGGCGCCGCTGCGCACCAGCTTCGTTGACCTGGGGATGAGCCCGCTGTGCCAGACGCACATCGCGCCCGACCAGCTCGGCGACATGGAGCCGTTCTACCCGCTGCACGCCTACGTCTGCGACGACTGCCACCTGGTGCAGCTGCAGGAGTTCGTCGCCCCCGATTCGATCTTCAGCGAGTACGCCTACTTCTCGTCCTACTCGTCGAGCTGGGTGGAACATGCGCGCCGTTACGCCGTGATGGCCGCGGATCGCTTCAAGCTGGGCGCGCACAGCCGCGTGATGGAAATCGCCAGCAACGACGGCTACCTGCTCCAGCACTTCGTCGCCGCCGGCATCCCGGTGCTGGGGATCGAGCCGGCCGCCAACGTCGCCCAGGTGGCCATCGACAAGGGCATCCCGACGACGGTGCGCTTCATGGGCCGCGCCTCCGCCGCCGACATCGCCCGCGAACACGGCAAGGCCGACCTGCTGCTGGGCAACAACGTGCTGGCGCACGTGCCCGACATCAACGACTTCGTCGGCGGCATGAAAGACCTGCTCGCCCCGGGCGGCACGATCACGATGGAGTTCCCGCACCTGCTGCGCCTGATCGAGGGCGTGCAGTTCGACACCATCTACCACGAGCACTTCAGCTACCTGTCGCTGGTCACGGTCGAGCGCATCTTCGCGCACCACGGCCTGACGCTGTTCGACGTGGAGGAGCTGCCCACGCACGGCGGCTCGCTGCGCATTTTTGCGCGCCACACCGAGGACACCGCGCGCCCGGTCGGCGAGCGGGTCCACGCGCTGCGCGAACGCGAGATCGCCGACGGCTACCTCGGCACCGAGCGCTACCAGGGCTTTGGCGAACGCGTGCGCGAGACCAAGCGCAAGCTGCTGGCCTTCCTGATCGACGCCAAGGCGCACGGCAAGACCGTCGTCGGCTACGGCGCGCCGGGCAAGGGCAACACGCTGCTGAACTACTGCGGCATCCGCACCGACTTCCTCGACTTCACGGTGGACGCCAACCCCTACAAGCAGGGCAAGTTCACCCCCGGCACCCGCATCCCGATCCTGGCCCCGGCCGCCATCCGCGAAGCCAGGCCCGACTACGTGCTGATCCTGCCGTGGAACCTGAAGGACGAGATCGCCCGCGACGCCGCCTACATCCGCGAATGGGGCGGGCAGTTCGTCGTGCCGATCCCCGAAGTCACCGTGTTCTGAGCCTGACCTCCCGACCCGTTCACCGAGCTGTCCACATGAAAATTCTCGTCACTGGCACCGAGGGCTACATCGGCGCCCGCCTCGCTCCCTGGCTCGAAGCCGCGGGCCATGAAGTCACCGGCCTCGACATCGGCTTCTACGGCGATGGCCGGCTCTACCACGACCCGCTCGCCGCCCGCCTCAGCGCCCGCACGCTCTACAAGGATCTGCGCACCGTCACGCCGGCCGATTTCGCCGGCTTCGACGCGGTGATCCACCTGGCCGAGCTGTCGAACGATCCGCTGGGCCAGAACCGCCCCGAGATCACGATGAAGATCAACCACGAAGGCTCCGTGCGCATCGCCCAGGCGGCGCGCGAAGCCGGCGTGAAGCGCTTCGTCTACGCCTCGTCGTGCAGCGTCTACGGCGTCGGCACCGGCGACTTCCTCGACGAGCGCTCGCCCGTCAACCCGCAGACCGCCTACGCCGTGTGCAAGACACTGGTCGAGCGCGACGTGACGCCGATGGCCAGCAGCGATTTCAGCGTCGTCTTCCTGCGCAACGCCACCGCCTACGGCCCGTCGCCGCGCATGCGCTTCGACATCGTGCTGAACGACCTCTGCGCACTGGCCCGCACGACCGGCCGCATCGCCATGGTCAGCGACGGCAGCCCGTGGCGCCCGATCGTCCACGTCGAGGACATCTGCGAAGCGATGCGCTGCGCGGTGGAAGCGCCGGCGGACGCGATCAACGGCGAGGTGTTCAACGTCGGGCGCACGGACGAGAACTTCCGCGTGCGCGAGATCGCCGCGCTGGTGGCCGCCGCCTTCCCCGGCTGCGAAGTCACCGCCGGCCCGCCGAGTGCGGACAACCGCAGCTACCGCGTCTCGTTCGAGAAGATCGAGCAGCGCCTGCCCGGCTTTGTCGCCCGCTGGACTGCGAAGCGCGGCGCCGAGGAGCTGGCCAGCCTGTTCCAGCGCATCGACTTCACCGAGGCCGACCACCGCTGGCGCCCCTACACCCGCCTGAAGCAGTTGCAATACCTGCAGCGCACCGGGCAGGTGGACGACGACCTGTTCTGGAGCGCGCGTTGAGTCTGGTCTTCGAGCCGACGGCGATCGACGGCGTGCGGCACATCCGCCTCGCGCCGATGGCCGACGAACGCGGCTCGTTCGCGCGGACGTGGTGCCGGGAAACGTTTGCGGCGAACGGGCTGGACGCGGCGATGGTGCAGACCAGCACCTCGTTCAACGTTCGCGCCGGCACGCTGCGCGGCATGCACTTCGCGTGGCCGCCGGCGACCGAGTGCAAGCTGGTGCGCTGCACACGCGGGCGGGTGTTCGACCAGTTGCTCGATCTGCGCCCCGAGTCGCCGACCTACCTCGCCACGGTGTCGGTCACGCTGGACTCGGCGCTGGGCAACGCGCTGTGGATTCCGCGCGGCGTGGCGCACGGCTTCCAGACGCTGGTCGATGACAGCGAGGTCTTCTACATGATGACCGAGGCGTACCGGGGCGACCTCAGCGCCGGTGTGCGGGCGGACGATCCGGCGTTCGGGTTGACCTGGCCGCTGCCCGTGAGCGCGCTCTCGGACCGGGACCGCGACGGCCCGCTCTTCGACGAGGCCGCGCACCGCCAACGCTACGCCGCCGGGCTGGAGCGCTGATGCTGCTCGACGCCCTGCTCCCCGACGACGCGGCCAGCGCCAGCGCCGCCGACGCCTGGACGTTGATCGAGGCGCTCTACCCGCTGTGCCGCAGCCTGACCGGCGACGGCGTGCGCCAGACGCTGGACCGGATCGGCGAGCGCATCCCGCTGATCCGCACCGAAGTCCCGAGCGGCACGCCCGCCTTCGACTGGGAGATCCCGCGCGAGTGGAACCTGCGGGATGCGTGGATCGCGGATGCCGAGGGGCGCCGCGCGGTCGACTTCCGCGCGCACAGCCTGCACGTCATGGGCTACTCGGTGCCGGTGCGCCGCACGATGACGCTGGAAGAGCTGCAGCCGCACCTGCACTCGCTGCCCGACCAGCCGGACTGGATTCCATACCGCACCAGCTACTACCGCGAGCAGTGGGGCTTCTGCCTGCGCCACCGCGACCGGGAGCGGCTCGGACCCGGACCCTACGAGGTGGTGATCGACGCCACGCTGGCGCCGGGGCACCTGAGCTACGCCGAGTCGGTGGTGCCGGGCCAGTCCACCGACGAGGTGCTGGTCTACACGCACACCTGCCACCCGGCGCTGGCCAACGACAACCTGAGTGGCATCGCCGTGGCGGTCGAGCTGGCGCGGGCGCTGCATCAAGCGCCGACGAAACCGCGGCTGACGTGGCGCTTCATCTTCGGCCCCGGCACGATCGGCTCGCTGGCCTGGCTGTCGCGCAACGAGGAGCGCCTGGGCCGCGTGCGCGCCGGGCTGGTGCTCGGGCTGCTGGGCGATCCGGGCGTGCTGCACTACAAGCACAGCCGCCGCGGCGACACGCTGACCGACCGCGCCGCCGCCCACGTGCTGCGCGGCACGGACGCCAGGCTGCTGGAATTCGAGCCCTACGGCTACGACGAGCGCCAGTTCTGCTCCCCCGGCTTCGACCTGCCGATGGGCCGCCTCACCCGCTCTCCCAACAGCACGTATCCCGAGTATCACACCAGCGCCGACGACCTGTCGCTGATCCGCCCGGCGCAGCTCGCCAAGGCACTGCAGACGCTGGCCCGCCTCGCCTCGGTGCTCGACGCCAACCGCACGCCGCTCAACCTCAGCCCCAAGGGCGAGCCGCGGCTCGGCAAGCGCGGCCTGTACGGCAGCGTCGGCGGCGGCGCGCCCGGTGCGTTCGAGCATGCGCTGCTCTGGGTGCTCAACCAGGCCGATGGGACGCGCAACCTGCTGGCCATCGCCGAGCGCGCCCGGCTGCCGTTCGAGCAGGTCGAGCAGGCCGCAGCCGCGCTCGAACACGCCGGCCTGCTGCGCACGCTGGACCGTCCCCACGAATCCGAACCGAAAGGCCCTTCCCCATGAAAGTCGTCCTCTTCTGCGGCGGACTCGGCACGCGCCTGCGCGAGCACTCCGACACCATCCCGAAGCCGCTGGTCAACATCGGCGTGCGGCCGATCCTGTGGCACCTGATGCGCTACTACGCGCACTACGGCCACAAGGAGTTCATCCTCTGCCTGGGCTACCGCGGTGACCTGATCCGCGAGTACTTCCTGAACTACAACGAGGCGCTGTCGAACGACTTCGTGCTCAGCGAGGGCGGGCGCAAGATCGATCTGGTCCACAGCGATCTGCAGGACTGGAAGATCACCTTCGTCGACACCGGCCTGCACGCCAACATCGGCCAGCGCCTGCTGCGCGCCCGCAAGTACCTGGGTGATGACGAGGAGTTCCTGGCCAACTACGCCGACGGCCTGAGCGACCTGCCGCTGGATGCGCAGATCGCCGACTTCCGCGCCAGCGGCGTCACGGCCAGCTTCGCCACCGTGCCGTCGCCGCAGAGCTTCCACGCGCTGCACGAGGACGACAACGGCATCGTCACCAGCTTCGGCCCGCTCAACGAGCGGCCGTACTGGATCAACGCCGGCTTCTTCTGCCTGCGCCGCGGGATCTTCGACGTGCTGAACGAAGGCGACGAACTGGTCGAAGCGCCCTTCCAGCGGCTCATCGCCCAGCGCCAGCTTGGCACCTTCCGCCACCGCGGCTTCTGGCAGCCGATGGACACCTTCAAGGACAAGATCGGCTACGACCGCATGGCCGGCAAGGGCGACTGCCCGTGGATGGTCTGGCAGCACGAGCGCATCGAGCCAGCGCGCACGCCATGCTGTCCCTGAACCCGGCGACCGGCCGCGACCGGCTGCACCTGCTCTGCCTTGGGGCGCACAGCGACGACCTCGAGATCGGCTGCAGCGGCGCCGTGCTGCGCTGGCTGGCCGAGGTGCCGGAAGTGCATGTGACCTGGGTCGTGCTGAGCGCGCCCGGCGAGCGCGCCCTGGAGGCGCGGCGCAGCGCCAAGGCGCTGCTGAAGGGCGCAGCGTCCGCCGAGGTGGTGATCGGCGATTTCAGCGACGCGCACTTCCCGTCGGAGACGGCGCGGATAAAGGCCTTCTTCGCCGAGCTGGGCCGGCGCACCACGCCCGACCTCGTGCTCACCCACCGCCTGGAAGACCGCCACCAGGACCACCGCACCGTCGCCGAGCTGACCTGGCAGGCGTGGCGCGACCACCTCGTGCTGGAGTACGAGATCCCGAAGTACGAGGGCGACCTCGGCCAGCCCAATGTCTACGTGCCGCTGCCGGCGGAGATCGCTCGCCGCAAGGTGCGCCACCTGATGAAGCACTTCGGCACGCAGCGCTCGAAGGGCTGGTTCACCGAGGCGACCTTCCAGGGGCTGATGGCGCTGCGCGGCATCGAGTGCCGCGCCCCGAGCGGACAGGCCGAAGCGCTGCACGCCCGCAAGGTGGTGCTTTGAACCCGCGGCTGGCGCTGGTCACGGGCGGCTCGCGCGGCCTCGGTAGGGCGCTGGTCACGCAGTTGCAGGCCGAGGGCTGGCGCGTGGTCGAGCTGTCGCGCTCGGCGCCGATGGCGGACTCGGTACGGGTCGATCTGGCGCAGCCGGCCGCGGTGGCGCAGGTGCTCGCCGAGGCACTGGCCGGGATCGATCCGATCTCGGTCAGCGAACTGCTCGTGCTGCACAACGCGGGCACCGTGCAGCCAGTCGGACCCGCGGCCAACAAGCCCGTCGGCGAGGTCATCGACGCGCTGAACGTCAACCTCGTCTCGGGCATCGCCTTCCTCGTCACCGCGATGGCGCATTTCCAGTCCTGCCCGGGCCGCAAGGTCGTCGCGCAGATCACCTCGGGGGCGGCCGTGCGCGCCCACGCCGGGCTGTCGCTCTACAGCGCGGCCAAGGCGGGCATGGACCAGTTCATGCGCGTCGTCGCCGCCGAGCAGACGCACCAGGCACATCCCTTCCTCGCACTGAGCCTCGACCCCGGCGCGCTCGACACCGACATGCAGGCGGTGCTGCGCAGCGCGTCGAGCACGGACTATCCAGGCGCTGCCGCCTTCGCCCGACGGCAGCGCGACGGCCAGCTCGGACAGGTCGAGGCCGTGGCCACCGCCCTGCGACGGCTGCTGGACACGCCCGCCGCCCTGGCACCCGGCGAACGCCACGGCCTGCGCGGTCCGGGTCCCGCCAGCATCCCCGTCAGCTGATCGACAAGGCGCTCGCCGCAGCCGCCAGCAGGACGCGGGTGGCGCCGATGTCCGGCCCCGGGTGGCGGTCGATGCGCCGGATGAACGGGCAGGTCAGCACGGCCACCGCATGGCCGTCCGGCCCCAGCACCGGCATCGACAGATCGGTCACCCCCTCCGTCTGCAGGCTGGCGCCCACCCAGCCCCCATCGGCACGCACCCGGGCCAGCCGGGCCTGCAACTCGGCCTCGGCCAGCGGAATCTCGCCCTCCAGCGCCTCGTGCGCCGCCAGCATCTCGGCGCGGCGCTCTGCGCTCTGGAAGGCAAGCAGCACATGGCCGGAGGCCGTGTCCACCAGACTGACCCGGGCGCCCAGCCGCAAGGCGAACCCGAGCTTGTGGGGACTGTCCACCTGCGCCACCACCGTGATGTTGCCGCGGTCGTACAGACCGAGGTGGCCACTCTGCTCGACCGCCGTGGCAAAGGCCTCGATCACCGGCTGCGCCTGCGCCACCAGCCGGTTCACCGGGGGGTGGCGGTGCGCCAGCACGAACAGCTTCAGGCTCAGCGCATAGCGGTCTCCCTCGGTCGAGCGGGTGACGTAGTCGCGGGCCACCAGCCGCTCCAGCATCCGGTAGATCTCGCTGGGACTGCGCCCCATCGCCTTGACGATCTCGGCGCGGGTGAGTCCCTGCGCCTGCTCCGACAGCAGCTCCAGGATGTCGAGGCCCTTGTCCAGCGCAGGGGCGCGGTAGCGATCGACCTCGGTATCGGCGAAGGGGCTGGACATGGCGGCGCAGAGGGCGGGAAAGTCCCAGTGTAAACGGCCTGCGCCCACACTAATGTTCATCCATGAACACATTATTTGCCAATGGATGAATCAAGACATGCCCCAGCCCTCCGCCACCACCCCGGCGCCGGTGCCCGCCACCGAGGCGGCCCTGCGCATCCACCCGGCCGATGACGTGGCCATTGCCCGGCGCCAGATGCTGTCGGGCACCCGGCTCGACACGCTCGGCGTCGTCGTGCGCGGGATGGTGCCGCCCGGCCACAAGGTGGCACTGCGCGACCTGCCGGCTGGCGCGCCAGTGCGGCGCTACAACCAGGTGATCGGCCACCTCAGCGCGCCGGTGGCGGCCGGTGCGCATGTCCACACCCACAACCTGCGCTACGCCGAGTTCACCCGTGACCACGAGGTGGGCATCGACGCCCGGCCGACCCGGTTCGTCGAGGAGCCGGCCACCTTCCAGGGCATCGTCCGGGCCGATGGCCGGGTGGCGACGCGCAACTACATCGGCGTGCTGACCTCGGTGAACTGCTCGGCCACGGCAGCCCGCGCCATTGCCGACCACTTCCGCCGCGACATCCATCCCGAAGCGCTGGCCGACTACCCGAACATCGACGGCGTGGTGGCGCTGACCCACGGCACCGGCTGCGCCACCGATGGCGACGGCGAACCGCTGAAGGTGCTGCGCCGCACGCTGGGCGGGTATGCGCGGCACCCGAACTTCGCCGCCGTGCTGATCGTCGGGCTGGGCTGCGAGACGAACCAGATCCAGGGCCTGGTCGCCCAGGAGGCGCTGCAGGAAGGCACCCGGCTGGTGACCTTCAGCATCCAGGACTCGGGCGGCACGGCACGGACCGTGGCACGCGGCGTCGCCGCCATCCAGGCGCTGCTCGGTCCGGCCAACGCGGTCCGGCGCGAACCCGTGCCGGCCCGCCACCTGACGGTCGGGCTGCAGTGCGGCGGCTCCGACGGCTATTCCGGCATCAGCGCCAATCCGGCGCTCGGTGCCGCCGTGGACCGGCTGGTGGCACACGGCGGCACCGCCATCCTCTCCGAGACGCCCGAGATCTACGGCGGCGAGCACCTGCTGCTGCGCCGGGCCGTCTCGACCCAGGTGGCCGACAAGCTGCTCGCCCGCATCCGCTGGTGGGAGGACTACACCGCCCGCAACGGCATGAAGATGGACAACAACCCCTCGGCCGGCAACAAGGCCGGCGGGCTGACCACCATCCTGGAAAAGTCGCTCGGCGCCATCGCCAAGAGCGGGACTTCGGCGCTCGTGGACGTGTTCGAGTACGCCGAGCCCGTCCACGCTCGGGGCCTGGTCTACATGGACACCCCCGGCTACGACCCGGTGTCCGCGACCGGCCAGGTCGCGGGCGGCGCGAACCTGATCTGCTTCACCACCGGGCGCGGATCGGCCTACGGCTGCGCACCGGCGCCCTCGCTCAAACTCTCGACCAACACCGCGCTGTGGCTGCGCCAGCAGGAGGACATCGACCTGGACTGCGGCCCGATCGTCGAAGGGCTGGCCACCATCGACGCGGTGGGCGAGCGCATCTTCCGGCAGATGCTGGCCACCGCGTCGGGCGAGCGCACCGCCAGCGAGCGCCACGGCTACGGCCAGAACGAATTCGTGCCGTGGTCGCTGGGGGCGGTGATGTGAGGGCTGTGCGGGCGGGGATCGCTTCAAGTGCGACCGACCAGGGCCGATAACGGGAATTGGTCGGAGTCGCGTGGTAGATGGCTCCGGCACCTCGACGGAGCCCTCCATGCCGCCACTGGTCACTCTCGACTTCACGCAGGACGCCCTGCTGGATGCCCTGCTGCCGCTGGACCGTGAAGGCCTGGATGCCCTGGGGTTCGGCGTCATCGGCTTCGATGTGGACACCATCGTGCGGGACTACAACGCCGTCGAGTCCCGCATGGCCGGGCTGTCGCGCGACAAGGTGATCGGCCTGCCGCTGTTCACGGCGGTCGCGATCTGCATGAACAACTTCATGGTGGCCCATCGGTTCGAGGAAGCCGCCGAGAACGGCCTGCCACTGGACGCCACCATCGACTACGTGCTGACCCTGCGCATGCGTCCCCAGCGCGTGCAGTTGCGCCTGCTGGCGCGGCCGGGGGAAGCCCGCCGGTTCGTTCTGATCCAGCGCAAGACCGGCGTCTGACGCCCATGGACGCCCGGGAAGCCCTGCAGCAGCTGGAGCGGGAGCACCAGGCGCTGCTGCAGTTCGTGTACCTGGCGCCGGTCGGGCTGGTGCAGGTCCGCAGCGATGGCGAGATCGTGATGGTCAACCCGACGGCAGCGCAACTGCTGATGCCCCTGTCGCGCGACGGCACGCTGGACAACCTGTTCACGGCCTTGCGGGAGGTCGCACCCGACCTGCAGGATCTGCTGGACACCGGCACGCCCGCCAGTGGCGTGGTCTGCGACGGGCGGCAGTTGCCGGTGCAGATCGGCCAGGGCACCAGATCCGAGGCGCGTCTGCTGTCGTTCAGCCTGATCAGGATTGACACGGAACACTGCATGGTCCTGCTGCAGGACGTGACCGAGCAGGTCCGCCGCGAACACCGGCTGCGGCAGCAGGAAGCCTGGCTCGGCGCCATCCTCTCCGGCGTGACGGACTACGCCCTGGTCACGCTGGACCCCGGCGGGGGCGTCGTCGAGTGGAACGACAGCATCCAGCGCATCAGCGGCTTCAGCCCCGAGGCCGTGCACGGTCAGACCCTGGCGCTGTTCTACCCGCCCGACAGCATCACGCCCGAGCGCGTGCTGGACCATCTTCGCGAAGCCGACCAGAGCGGCTGCAGCCTGGATGAAGGCTGGCGCGCACGCGCCGACGGCACCCGCTACTGGGGCAGCATGCTGATCACGCCGCTGCGACCGGCCGGCGGCGGGCGCACGGCCGATGCCGCCTACTGCCTGATCCTGCGCGACCTGAGCGACCACCGCGACACGGCCGTCGAGGTCCGGCAGGCAGCGGTCTGCGACTACCTCACCGGGATCCACAACCGCCGCGCCTTCTTCGAAGCCGCAGAGCGCGAGACCCGGCGCGTGAAGCAGCGCCCCCGGCCGCTGTCGGTGGTGCTGTTCGACGCCGACCACTTCAAGCGCATCAACGACTCCCTGGGCCACCCGGCCGGTGACGCGGTGCTGTGCCACATCGCCAGCACGCTGCGCGCCTCGTTCCGCGAGGTGGACGTGGTCGCCCGCATCGGCGGCGAGGAATTTGCGGTGCTGCTGCCGTCGACCGATCTCCAGGGCGCCCACACCGTGGCCGAGCGTTTCTGCCGCAAGCTGGCGGCGTCCCCGGCCAGCACGGCCGCGGGCGAGGTGGTCTGCACGGTCAGCGCCGGCATCGCGACCATGGCCGACTGCGGCGGTGACCTGAACACGCTGATGCAGCGGGCGGACCAGGCGCTCTATGCCGCCAAGGCGGCGGGGCGCAACCGGGTGTGCGGACTGGCACCGGAACTGCCAGACGAATCGCTTGCAAGTCCTTGATTGGATTGGTAGGCCGCCCGTGAGTCGAACACGGCACCAACAGATTATGAGTCTGCAGGCCATAGCAAAACCCAGCCCCGAAGATACCCGCCAGCCATACCGCAGACCATGTGAATCAATGACTTGCAAACGTTCTCGCGTTGAGTGGCGTTTATCCGTGTGCAAGAATGGTGCTTACATAGGCGCTTACATGGACTCAGGATGGCTCGAATCAGACTCACTGCCGGCCGCATTGCATCGGCTACATGCCCGGACGGGAAAGCTCAGGCATTCGTCTGGGATGACGCCGCGCCCGGTCTGGCGCTGAGGGTGACTGCTGCCGGGGATAAGGCGTTCATCTTCCAATCACGGCTGAATGGCGCGGTACTGCGGATGACCATAGGCAAGCCGGAAGCGTGGAGCATCCCCGAAGCTCGCACCGAGGCCCGCCGATTACAGACGCTGGTGGACAAGGGCGCCGACCCGCGAGCCGCGAAGGCCGCCACCATCGCCACCGACACCGCCGACCGTGCGGAAGCCAAGGTAGAACGCCAGCGCCAGCAAGTCACGGGGCTTGAGGCGTGGGGCACCTACTGCACCGCCCGCGCTTCGCACTGGAGCGAACGCCACGCCCGAAACCATGCCGTGATGGTGCAAGCCGGTGGAGAGCCGCGCACCCGTGCCAAGGTCAAGACCCTGCAAGCCGGCATCCTGCGCCCCCTGCTGGCCCGTCCGCTGGCGCTGATTGACGCCGACACCATCGCCGCATGGATGACCGCCGAAGCCCCTGCACGCCCTGCTGTGGCCGCGCTGGCGTTCAGGCAGTTGGCCGCGTTCCTGCGCTGGTGCGGGGAGCATCCCGAGTTCGGCGCCATCGCCCAGGCAGAAGCCCACAAGCCGCGCCGCGTGCGGGAGCTGGTCCCGGAGGTGGGCACAAAGGACGATTGCCTACAGCGCGAACAGCTCCCCCTGTGGTTCGAGGCCGTGCGCAGGCTGTCGAACCCGGTGCCGGCTGCGTTCCTGCAAACCGCCCTACTGACTGGCGCACGCCGCGAAGAGCTGGCCGGGTTGCGCTGGGATGACGTGGATTTCCGCTGGGGTTCCCTGAGCATCCGCGACAAGGTGGAAGGCATCCGCACAATCCCGCTAACGCCCCTCGTTTCGCAATTGCTGGCCGCCCTGCCCCGTCGCAATCAATGGGTTTTCAGTAGTCCGACCGCTGCCGATGGCCGCATTCAAGACCCCCGAGAGGCGCACGAACGCGCCCTATCTGCTGCGGGTTTGCCACACCTGACGATTCATGGCCTGCGCCGTTCGTTCGGCACGCTGTGCGAGTGGGTCGAGATGCCTGCCGGTGTCGTAGCGCAGATTCAGGGGCACAAGCCGAGCGCCACGGCAGAGAAGCACTACCGCCGCCGCCCGCTGGACCTGCTGCGCATGTGGCACACCCGCGCCGAGGCGTGGATGCTGGAACAGGCCGGCATCGAGCAACCCAGCGCCAGCGAGGAACCCGCCCGCCTGCGCGCTGTGCAGTAACATAGCAAAAAGAGCATAATTTAGCCATGTGGACTGTTGCACTTCACCCCGAAGCGGAGCCCGAGTTGCTGGCGCTGCCTGACGACATGCGCGCCCGCTTCCTGCGCATTGCCGACATGCTGCAGGAGTTCGGCCCGCATCAAGTCGGGTTGCCCCACGTTCGCCCGCTGGAAGGCAAGCTGTGGGAGATGCGGATGCAGGGGCGTGACGGCATCGCCCGCGCCGTGTACGTGGCAATGCATGGCCGGCGCCTGCTGGTGTTGCATGTGTTCGTCAAGAAGACCCAGACCACACCCCGCAAGGCACTGGACGCCGCCCGCAAACGACTGGAGAACGCCCCATGAAGACCCTGAACGACATCAAGGCCGAACTGCTGGCCGACCCTGCAACCCGTGCAGCCTATGACGCACTGGCGCCCGAGTTCGAGACGGCCCGCGAACTGGTGGCCGCCCGTGCCCGCGCTGGCTTGACGCAACAGCAGGTAGCCGAACGCATGGGCACGACGCAAAGCACGATTGCCCGCATGGAAAGCGGCAGGCGCCCGCCGTCCCTGCGCACGGTGCAGCGGTACGCCCAGGCGCTTGGGTGCCGGGCTGTGGTGCGCATCGAGCGCGCGCCCGCCTGAGTTTCTGCCACGGATAGGCCCGCGTCGAAACCGGACCGAAAAGCGGGACAACCTCACCCGCCTGCCGTGGCACCTTAAACGAGGCGCGTAGAGGTACGCAATGATGGATATAAAGCCGGTTCTCGTTGTTGAGCGGGTTGATGAACAGACAGGGGAAAAGGTTTGGCAGGAGGCGCGCCCTTCCGCATATCTTGAAATACCTGAAGCGGACCGTCTAAGGCTTAACCTTTTTCGTTTGATTGATGGCGCCTATACGCCCGAAGAGATAGGGCGGATTCATTCGCTGCCGAGGTTTGAAATTACCGCATTCGCGCAGGATATACCGAAGGAGTTACTAGGCCTCCCTCCCTGTAGCGAAGTGGTTTTGCGTTCATCATCATCCGATGACGTAATAACGGTCGAGAATGCCATACAGAAATTCAGGCGCATCATTAGCCCGCCAGATAGGCTAACTGTTTTCGAGGCTGTCGGCCTTCTTGAGCGTTACGGCATTCAACCGCCGCCGACCGGAAAAACTCACGGGCCATTCAGGATTGACCCTCTTCAATGGCTGTGCAGAGAAGTGGAAGCGGGCAGGCTGGTTTTCAACGACCATGGCGGACTGAGAATCGAGCCGGGCGAGTATGCGGGGCATTTCGGTCTGTATGGCGAAACGACAAGCAGGAAAGAGCTGAACGCATGGCTTGAGCGTATCGGGCATCTGCACCGCATTCCTGAGCCAGTAGCGCCATCCGTTGCCGTGGATGCATCTACCCCTGCACCAAGCGCCAGCGCGCCCGCCGTGGCCGTTCCTGAGCGTGTGGCGGCCCCGGTTGCAGACCCCGATGAAACCACGCAAGAGAGGCAAGACCGGCGCTTGCGCGAACTGCGCGCCGATGGGGCGGAATTCATAGTGACCGACAGGGAGAAACGGCACGGACAGGTGCGGGGGGGGAGGCGTGGCGCGCTCGCAAGGCTGACAGCGCGTGAACAGGCCGCAGGCAGGCCGATGAGCACCAAGGATGGGGTGCGGCAAGACCTTGTGAGCGCGGTTATGCGCGAGGTAGGGCGCAACGGGAGACTATCCCGATGAACGGGAGACGTTGACGGGATAGGGTAGCCCGTCGAGACATTGAGCATCTTTCCCCGTTGGAAGATGTTCATGCAAGCTGATACCGCTACCGCAAAACCCCGAGGCCGTCGCCCCCGCGACCGCTCGATTCCCCGGACCTTCACGCCGCTGGCGCTGGAAACCCGGACCCATATCACCACCGAAGAGGCCGCGCACCATCTGAATCTGCGCCCGCAGACGCTGCGCGCTCACGCATGTTTCGAGACGGGAGTTATCCGCCCGCATCGCATCCCCGGATGCAGTGGCCTGCTTTGGCCTGTGGCTGAAATTAGCCGCGTGCTGGGTCTGGAGGTGGCGCAATGAAGAAGCGCCCGACCCCCACGAATGGAAAGCCGAGCGCGCAGACGAGCCGCAAGGATACCCGGCAAGAGATTCAGACGGACCTTTTCGGGGGTGCCGCAGAGGCGCCGCGCAGTCTGCCGAATCCGGGAACCCAGCCCCGCAAAGCGTTGGAATACTTCGCAGCGGGTGACCGTTCCACATGCCCTGAGTGGGAAATAAAAACAGGCTCTTGGCGCTTGTCCGCTCATGTTTGGCAGTTGCACCACCTGCACGGATGGGGTTTCAATAACCGAGAAATTCCGGCGCCGACGATAGCCTGCCCAGGTAGAACAATCACCAGCTACGGGCTATCGAGGAAAGACATTCCGATTGCGCGCAAGATGCTGAAAGGTGGCCGGAAATGACCGCCGGCGCCGACAAGGCGATGAACCCCGACGAATGGAGAGCCGGCCTGTGGTTCGCAGGCAAGGCGCTGAACGTCAAGACCGTTCGACGCGCCGCCGACTTCGGCGAGGTGCTGCCGGTCTGTCTGTCGCACAACCTGCGGGAAGGCAACGAGGCGCACCGCCACCGTAGCCCCATTGACCCGACGCGCAGGGGCTTAAACGAGGTTTTGCGGGGTCCTGCGAGCCTGCCCGTAGCCGTGGAACTGGTGCGCAATGCCTTCGATGAGCTGGGCATTGTCCCGGCTCGTGCGGACGCCATCGCCGGTATCGAGCTGATGTTTCAACCGCCTGACGGACACGACACGTCCGCGTTCTGGTCTGAGTGCCTCCGCTGGGTAGATGGCCGTTATCAACACGTCGTCAGTGCTGTGGTCCATCGCGACCAGAAACGGGCACACATGCACATCATTGCTTTGGCCGTGGCCGATGGAAGACTGGCCGGGAACACGCTCACGTCAGGCGTCAACCTGCTGCAGCGCCAGCGACGCGAGTTCATGGGGCACTTCTAGAAACCGACCCTGACCGCCACCTGAGCCGCGCGCTGCGGCAAGATGCCGCCCCATGATCACACCCCGCACCAAGCCATCGAGCTTCTTTCCTGAGGAGGCCGCGGACGACCTGTTCGTGGTGCAGCAGCGCAAGGCCAAGCTGGAGGGCTACGTGCAGACGCTGGCGGCGATGGACGAACTGATCGACTTCGCAGCGATGGCCTCGGCGGTGGACAAGGCCTGCCCTCGCGCTGACCGCAGCAAGGGCGGACGCCCGCCGTACCCGACCGAGGCGCTGGTGCGCATGGTGTTCCTGCAGGGGCTGTACAACCTGTCGGACGAGCAGTGCGAGCACCAGGTGCTGGACAGGCTGAGCTTCCAGCGCTTCTGCCGGCTGGACGGCGCGCTGAACATTCCGGACGCACGCACGCTGTGGAACTTCCGGCAGCGGCTGGCCGAAGGCGGGCTGGGCGGCCGGGCGATTTTCGAGGCGTTGAGCCAGCAGTTGCAGCGGCACGGCTTCATCCCGAGGGGCGGGCAGATCGTGGACGCCAGCATCGTGCAGGCGCCGATCACGCAGGCCAACGCCCGGGAGCGCGAGGCGCTGAACAAGGGGGAGGCGCCCGAGGGCTGGAGCAAGAAGCGCCTGGCGCACACCGACCGGGACGCGCGCTGGACGCAAAAGCACGGCAAGTCGTACTACGGCTACAAGCTGCACGGCAACGTGGACGCACGCTACAAGCTGATCCGCCAGATGAAGATCACGGCGGCCAACGCCGACGACGGACAGCAACTGCCCGACGTGCTGCAGGTGGCGAATACGCGCAAGCGGCTGCTGGCCGACCGGGGCTACGACAGCGCGGCCAACCGCCAGACGCTGCAGCAGCACGGACTGGCCGACGGCATCGCACGTCGCGCCAAGCCAGGGCAGACGGCCAAGGTTCGACTCAAGCAGCGCAACAAGACGATCAACCGCACGCGGGCGCGGGTCGAGCACGTCTTTGCGGCGCTGAGCCAGCAGGGCGGCAAGTGCGTGCGGGCGATGACGCTGGCGCGCAATGCGCTGGCGATCACGCTGCAGTGCGCGGCCTACAACGCACGCAGGCTGGTGTGGCTGGTCAAGAGCGCAGGTCCGTCCGCACAGCCCGCGTGAGGGGCAAAACCCCGTCGCGGGGTACCGCGACGGTGGGGACAGGGGCTCGCCGCCGTCATCCACTGCTCGTCTGAGCTGGATTTGTGCAGGCTCAGACCAGGTTCAGGGCTGCAGGGCCGGTTTCTAGAAGTGCCCCATGGCGCACGTCTTCGCAACCCTCGGACTGCGACCGAACAGGCGAGCCGCTGACCCATTGAAACGGCTGGCGCTGTCCACGGGCAAGGGCGCGCGGACTGCCGCAGGAGCCGCAAGCCGAGACGCAGAACTAAGCCGAAAAGCTGGTGCCGACTGGAAGCGGGCTGATGTGTGCATGGGGGTCGGTGCCGTCGATGTGCATGGGGGTCTGTCGGTCGCAACGGGCAACCCCCATGCACACCAAAAAGGGCAACCCCCTTATTGCGCAGTGCTTCCCCTCACCCAAGCCGTCACGGAAAACGGGCCACAAACGCCTGTTTTCGAGGCCACGCCAGCCACACCGATGACGCCATGCCCGAAGCCCCTCCAAGCGGGCAAAACGGGCACCCAAGGCGACACGCAGGACACCGCCGCAAGGCTGGAAAACATCGGGCGCCTGTTCGCTCGCTGCCGCGCCATTACCGCACCGAAGACCGCCGACAACTGGCGCCACCGCCGCCCGCCTGCCGTGCTGACGCCGACCCTTTCGGGCTGGTGCTGACCCACGCATGAACACCACACCGAAAGCAAACGCCATGACCGCTACCGCCAACACCATGAACGCCTACGTGACCGAAACCGAACTCCGCGACCTGCTGCAAGCCGGCCCGACGATTGAACAGTTCGAGGCAGTGATTCCGCGCCTGCCCTGCGACCTGCGCCAGTTCAGCGACCGCCTAGCCGACCTGCACGGCAATACCGAAGCAGAGGCCCGGCAAGCCATCCAGAAGGCTCTACAGGCCTGCGCCCGGCCCGGCTGCACTATCGGTGACGACTTCGCCGCGCTGATTGACCAGACGCTGACCGACCACGCCGCAGCACGCACGGGCACCTATGCCGAGGAACGCGCTTTCCTGCTGGAAGACCTGCGCGAAGCCGTGGCCGCTGACGATGAGGCGGGGCTGGCCGTGGCGCTGGGCATGGCGCCATTCAGCGCCAGCACCTACGCCGCCAGCCTGCGCACGCTGGCCGATGCGATGAACCCGGATGAGCTGGCAGACCCGGAGCGTGTGCAGGCTGCGCGAGTGCGTGCCCTGCGTGGTGCTGCTACCGGGCTGCTTGACGATGAGCTGATAGGCGCCATCCTGACCGCGCTGGATGCATGGGCCGTGCTGCACGCCGAGACACCGCACCAGAAGGCCATTCGAGAGGCTTTCAAGGAGGCCCGCACCCTCATGGACACGCTGGGGGAGGATGACCCGCGCACGCTGGATGCAGTCATCAAAGCCGTGAACCTGAAGGAACCCGGCTGCTGTAGCCGGATGCTGGCTGAGTGCGGAATTCAGATGCCGAAGCCTGACCGCTGCACCGATGACGGGGAACCGCTGTACAGCCTGGAGGCCATCGCCGCTGCACTGGACGCGGACCCGGACGACCTGGAAGAGCATGCCCGCGAACTGGAGGCGCTGGGTATCGGTGGCGTTGTGCGCGTGGCCGGCGACAACACGCACACGCTGCAATGAGCGACATCACCGCCCTCCTGACCGGCTGCGCGCTTGCGTGGTGGATTGTCGAAGCCATTGCCCAGGCGCTCGCACGATGACCGAAGCCGGCCGCCGTTGGAGTGAGATGGTCAACGCGCTGGCCGGCGAACCGCTGGCGCTGCCCGTCGTGAATGCCCCGTGTCGGCGCTTTGACCGAGAGGAAGAGGCCGAACGAATGGACGCGCTGCTAGAGCTGGTGTTCGGTGAGTCCACGCCGCAGCAGAGGAAGGAGCTACGGGCCGCCGCTGGCATCGGACGACGCAAGAGGGGAAGCGTCTGAGTTAACAGGCCGATACAGGCGAGCAGAGATGCAACACCCGTGTTGCGTCAGACGGTAAAAACGTAACCGCCAAGAGGCCAGCCGATGCGCTGGCCTTGTCGCTTCTGCTGGCGCTGAGGTTCACGCCCCGTGTATTTGCATCGGGAAACATGGCCCGGTACCGTGTTCCTAGCTGCCCTACCTGCTGGTAGGTCAAGTTCTCCCCTTGTCGGGGGAATGCCACGCCGAATCGAGCCGGCCCCTTTGCTACCAGCAGGTAGGAAACCCATGCCCCGACATGCGCCACCGTTCAGGGGAGCAGCTCCCCAAAACGGGGGAGCAGATGCCGACGCTGCTGGCGCTGCCTTCTGTGCTGCGATGCTGACGCGGTGAAAGCGCCACGCCGAAGGGCCACCGTGGAGAAGTGCGTACATGGACGCTTACATGGAAGCACCGCACCGACTGCGACAGACGCCGAACCGCGCCTAAGTCCTTGATTTGATTGGTAGGCCGCCCGTGAGTCGAACACGGCACCAACAGATTATGAGTCTGCTGCTCTAACCAACATGAGCTAGCGGCCCCCGGAAGAAGGACCGCAATTGTAGGGTCTTTTCATTTTCACCCTACGCCCACCCTACTTCTGGCTGAGCGCGTTGCCGACCAGCCGCGAGGTGATGTCGACGATCTGGATCATGCGGTCATAGGCCATGCGCGTCGGGCCGATCACGCCCAGCGTGCCGACCACCTGCCCGTCGACTTCATAGGGCGCCGACACCACCGACAGGTCCTCGATCGGCACCAGCCCGCTCTCGCCGCCGATGTAGATGCGCACGCCCTCGGCACGGCTCGATCCGTCGAGCAGGCGCATGAGCTGGGTCTTCTGCTCGAACAGGTCGAACATCTTGCGCAGCGAGCCGAGGTCGCTGCCGAAGTCGCTGACCTGCAGCAGCTTGCGCTCGCCCGAGACGACGACGCGGGCCGAGTCGTCGCTGGCGGCCTCGCTGCCGGCCTGCACCGCCGCCTGCATCAGCGTGGCGATCTCGCCGCGCAGGGCGTCGACCTCGTGCTTCAGCCCCTCGCGCACGTCCTCGATGCTGCGGCCGGCGTAGTGGGTATTGAGGTAGTTGGTGGCCTCGACCAGCTGGCTCTGGGTGTAGTCGTGCACCGTGAAGAGCACGCGGTTCTGCACGTCGCCGTCCGGCGAGACCAGGATCAGCAGCACGCGGCGTTCGCCCAGCCGCAAGAACTCCATGTGGCGGAACACGCTGGTCTTGCGCGGCGCGGTGATGACGCCGACGAAGCTCGACAGGTTGGACAGCAGGTGCGCCGCGCTGGCGATGACACGCTTGGGCTGGTCGGGCTGCAGCGGCTCGATCAGCGGCGCCATCGAGGAATCCTCGAAGCGCTGCGCCGGGCGCGAGGTGAGCATCGTGTCGACGAAGACACGGTAGCCGCGTGCGGTGGGGATGCGGCCAGCCGAGGTGTGCGGGCTGGCGATGAGTCCGAGTTCCTCCAGATCGGCCATCACGTTGCGGATCGTGGCAGGCGACAGCTCCAGCCCCGAGGTCTTCGACAGCGTGCGCGACCCCACGGGCTGCCCATCGGCGATATAGCGCTCGACGAGCGTCTTCAACAGCATCTTCGCGCGGTCATCCATCATGCAACCGATTGTAGAGTTCGCCGGAGTACCCGGGTGGGTTCAGCCCGCGGGGAACTGTCAAACGCCTGTGGTGTAATTTCTGCATGACCAGCCGATTCCGACACGCCGCGCTCATCGGCAAGTACCAGGCCCAGGGCATGCGCCCGCTGCTGGAAGAGATCGCCCACCTGCTCACCCGGCGTGGGCTGGAGGTGTCGATCGAGGTGGACACCGCATTGAACACCGGCCTGACCGGCTATCCGATGCTCACCCCCGACGAGCTGGGCCAGCACTGTGACCTGGCCATCGTGGTCGGCGGCGACGGCACCATGCTCGGCATCGCGCGGACGCTGGCGCGTTACGGTGTGCCGATGGTGGGCATCAACCAGGGCCGGCTGGGCTTCATCACCGACATCCCCGTGGCCCGCGTGACGCAGGCGCTGCGCGCGATGCTGGCCGGTGACTACGAGGAGGAACACCGCGCCATGCTCGACGGCCGCGTGGTGCGCGGCGGCGAGGCGATCTACACGGCGGTGGCGATGAACGACGTGGTGCTGCGCAGCGGCACGACCTCGATGCTGGAGCTGCGCGTCGAGGTGGACGGCCAGTTCGTCGCCAACTTCCGCGCCGACGGGCTGATCGTGTCCTCGCCGACCGGCTCGACCGCGTATGCGCTGTCGGCGGGCGGGCCGATCCTGCACCCGGGCGTGGCCGGCTGGCTGATGGTGCCGATCGCGCCGCACATGCTCTCCAACCGGCCGATCGTGCTGCCCGACGCGGGCGAGATCAGCATCGAGATCGTCTCGGCGCGCGAGCCCTCGGTGAACTTCGACATGCAGTCGCTGGCCAGCCTGCTGCACGGCGACAAGATCCTCGTGAAACGCTCGGAACACCGCGTGCGCTTCCTGCACCCGCGCGGCTGGAACTACTACGCCACGCTGCGCCACAAGCTGCACTGGAACGAAGGCGTCGTGCCCGGCGACGGAGGCCACTGATGCTGCGACGGCTGTCCCTGCGCCACTTCGTGATCGTCAGCCGGCTGGAAGTGGAGTTTCAACCCGGCTTCGCCGTGCTGACCGGCGAGACGGGCGCCGGCAAGTCCATCCTGATCGATGCGCTGCAACTGGCGCTCGGCGGCCGGGGCGATGCCGGCGTGGTCCGCGAAGGCGAGACGCGGGCCGAGATCAGCGCCGAGTTCGAGCCGATTCCCGCCGTGCTGACCGCGTGGCTGGACGAAGCTGGCTTCGAGGCCCAGGACGACGCGCCGACCACCCTGCTGCTGCGCCGCACGGTGGACGCGCAGGGCAAGAGCCGCGCCTGGATCAACGGCAGCGCGGCGACGGTCGGCCAGCTCAAGGAGGTCGGCGAACACCTGGTGGACATCCACGGCCAGCACGCCTGGCAGAGCCTGACCCGGCCGGCCTCGGTGCGTGCGCTGCTCGACGACTACGCGGCCATCGACACCCGGCACATGGCCGACGCCTGGCAGCAGTGGCGTGTCCAGCAGGCCCGGCTCGACACCGCCCGCCAGCAAGGCGCCGAGCGGGCGCTGGAGCGCGAACGGCTGGCCTGGCAGATCGGCGAGGTCGACAAGCTCGCGCCGGGCGAACACGAATGGGCCGAGCTGAACGCCGAGCACCAGCGGCTCGCGCACGCACAGGCCATCCTCGACGCGCTGCGCACCGCCATCGAGGCCACCAGCGAGGGCGAGGCCAGCGCCGACACGCTCACCGGCCGCGCGCTGGACACGCTCAGCGAAGTCAGCGGCTACGCGCCCGAGCTGCAGGAGGTCATCGAGGTGCTGCAGAGCGCGCAGGCCCAGCTCGCCGACGCCGCCCACAGCCTGAGCGCCCTGCTGCGCCGCACCGAACTCGACCCCGACCGGCTCGATGAACTCGACGCCCGGCTGTCGTCCTGGATCGGGCTGGCGCGGCGCTACCGGCGCATGCCAGAAGAGCTGCCGGCGGTGCTGGCGCAGTGGCGCGCGCAGCTGCAGAAAATCGATGCCACCGCCGACCTCGATGCCCTGCAGCAGCAGGCCGAAGCGGCGTGGCAGCGTTATCTGGCCGCCGCCAGCCGGGTCTCGGCCGCACGCCACCGGGCCGCGCCGACGCTGGCCGCCGCCGTCACCGCCGCGATGCAGGCGCTGGGCATGGCGGGCGGGCGTTTCGAGATCGCGCTGGAGCCGCTGCCGGAGCCGCAGTCGCACGGGCTGGAGTCGGCCGAGTTCCTCGTCGCCGGCCACGCGGGCAGCACGCCGCGGCCGCTGGGCAAGGTCGCCTCGGGCGGCGAGCTGTCGCGGATCGCGCTGGCGATTGCTGTCACCACCAGCCAGCAGCGCCAGGCGCGCGGCGCGGGCGCGGCCACGCTGATCTTCGACGAGGTGGATTCGGGCGTGGGTGGCGCGGTGGCGGACACGGTCGGCCAGCTGATGCGCCGCCTGGGCCGCGAGCGGCAGGTGCTGGCGGTCACGCACCTGCCGCAGGTCGCCGCCTGCGCCGACACGCACCTGCTCGTGAGCAAGGCCAGCGAGGGCGGCCGCACCCGCAGCGACATCCGGACGCTGGACACCAGCGAGCGCATCGGCGAAATTGCCCGCATGCTGGGGGGACAAGCCCGCTCGGACGCCGGGCTGGCCCATGCCCGTGAGATGCTCGCCGCCGTGGACTCCCGCTCCCAGAATTCCAAGACCAACCGCGTTCCCTGACCATGCACATCAACGACAGCAGCCCTGCCACCCCGGCGACGGAGAAGGTTCCGCCGGTGGTCCTGATCTCGGGCATCTCGGGCTCCGGAAAATCCGTGGCACTCAATGCCCTCGAAGACGCGGGCTACTTCTGCGTGGACAACCTGCCGCCGGAGCTGCTGCACGACTTCATCCGGCTGGAGCGCAAGTTCCCGAGCCGCCGCCTGGCCATCGCCGCCGACGTGCGCACCGCCTCGTCGCTGCCCAAGCTGCTGCCGGTGATCGACGCACTGCGCCGCGAAGGCACGCCCGTGCTGCCGATCTTCCTGGATTCGCGCACCGAGACGCTGGTGCGGCGCTTCTCCGAGACGCGCCGCCGCCACCCGCTGTCGGCCGAGGACGACGACAACGGTCTGTCCCGCACGGCGCTCGGCGAGGCCATCGAACGCGAGCGCGAGATGCTCAGCCTGCTGCGCGAGATCAGCACCGTGATCGACACCAGCGACCTGCGCCCGACGCAGCTGCGCTCGTGGGTGCGGCAGCTCGTCGGCGCGGCGCATTCGTCGCTGACGCTGGTGTTCGAGTCGTTTGCCTTCAAGCACGGCGTGCCGCGGGACGCCGATCTGGTGTTCGACCTGCGCGTGCTGCCGAACCCGCATTACGTGCGCGAGTTGCGCGCGCTGAACGGCCGCGACGCCGGCGTGATCGACTTCCTGCGCGCCCAGCCCGAGGTGGCCGAGATGCTGGCGCAGATCGAAGGTTTCCTCGCCCGCTGGCTGCCCGCCTACGAGCAGGACCAGCGCAGCTACCTGACGGTGGCGATCGGCTGCACCGGCGGGCAGCACCGCTCGGTGTACTCGGCCGAGCAGCTCGCCGCACGTTTCCGCGAGCGCATCCCGACGCTGATCCGGCACCGCGAGATCGAGGCCCGCGAAGCCGCGGCACACCAATGACCCAGCCACCCGCCCCCGAACGCCCTGTGCGCAGCCCGCCTTCGGCAGCCGCAGTGCGCGGGGCCTTCGGTGACCTCCTGCCGCACCTGCCGCTGTTTCCGCTCGGCACGGTGCTGTTTCCGCAAGGCCTGCTGGCGCTGAAGATCTTCGAGGCGCGTTACCTCGACCTGATCACGCACTGCCTGCGCAGCGGCGCGCCCTTCGGCGTCGTGACGCTGCGCCAGGGGACCGAAATCCAGGGGGCGGCCGAGGCGCCGGTGCGCTTCGAGCATGAAGGCTGCCTGGCCGAGGTGATCGACTGCGACAGCCCCCAGGCCGGCATCCTGCAGATCCGCTGCCGCGGCCTGCAGCGTTTCACGGTCTCGCAGGTGCACCAGGCCCCCGACGGCCTGTGGCGCGCGGACGCCGTGCTGCAGGCAGCCGACCCGGTCGAGCCGCCGCGAACCGAGTTTCAGGCCAGCATCACCGCCTTGCAGCGGGCCATCGACACCTTGCAGGTGCGCGACCAGACGCCCTTCCTGGCCCCGCATGCGCTGGACGATGCCGGCTGGGTGGCCAACCGCTGGTGCGAGATCCTGCCGATTCCGCTGCCAACCCGCCACAAGCTGATGATGCTGCCGGACCCGCACGCGCGGCTGCAACTGGTGGACGGCTTCCTGCGCCGCCACGGCATCATCAGCGACTGAGCAGCAGCCGGCTGAAGGGTGCCGGCAGTCCGATGCGGTCGAGCTGGTCCAGCGGCCACCAGCGCCCGTCGCCCAGACCGGCCGCCACCACGCCGGCCTCGGGCGTGGCGAGGTCGAGCCGGTGCGGGTGCAGTGTCCAGTCGAGGTGGGTGAGCACATGGACGAAGCCGGGCAGCGCGACCACGCGCGCCGCTGCAGCCCCCGCTGCCGCCCGCAGCGCCTCGGCATCGTCGAACAGCGGCAGCGACCACAGCCCGGCCCAGATGCCGCTGTCCGGGCGCTGCTGCAGCCACACCGCATCGGCGGTCTGCAGCCAGAGACACCAGTTCTCGCGGCGCGAACGCTTGAGCTTGCGGGTGCGCACCGGGTAGTCGGTCATCCGGCCCGATGCGCGCGCGGCACACAGCCCCGACAGCGGGCAGAGCAGGCAGTCCGGCTGGCGCAGCGCGCAGACGGTGGCCCCGAGGTCCATCAGGCCCTGCGTGTAGGCCGGCATGTCGGTGCGGTCGGCGGGCAGCAGCGCAGCGGCGTGCTGCCACAGGACACGCTCCTGCGCCTGCTGGGCCAGATCGCCGTCGAAGGCCAGCACGCGGGTCAGCACGCGCTTGACGTTGCCGTCGAGGATGGAGACCCGCTCCTCGTGGCAGAACGCCGCGATCGCGGCCGCGGTCGAGCGCCCGATGCCGGGCAGCTCGGCCAGCACCGCGGCACTCGGTGGAAAGACACCGCCGTGCACGTTCACCACGGTCTGCGCGCAGCGGTGCAGGTTGCGGGCACGGCTGTAGTAGCCCAGGCCACTCCACAGCGCCAGCACGTCGTCCAGCGGCGCGGCGGCCAGCGTGGCGACATCCGGGAAACGCTCCAGGAAGCGCGCGTAGTAGCGCAGCACCGCCGCCACCTGCGTCTGCTGCAGCATGATCTCCGACAGCCAGACGCGGTAGGGATCGCGGGTGTTCTGCCACGGCAGCGCGTGGCGGCCGTGGGTGCGCTGCCAGGCCACCAGCGCGTCGGCGAGCGGGCTCATGCCGACGTGGCGGTCGGCGCCGGCAAGGCGGCCGGCGGGGGCGACTGGAACAGCCCGAAGTCGCTGGCCAGCCCCATCTCGTGGCGGGTGGCGGCACGGCGGCTGCGTTCGAACAGCGCATGCAGCCGCACCTCGATCGAGGCCAGCCGCTGGTCCTGCGCCTCGATCTCCAGCAGGCGGGCCTCCAGATCGCTGGCCGCCATGCGGATGCGCTCCAGCGACTCGCGCCGGCGCTTGAAGGCCTTGCGGCGCTCGCGCAACTGCGCATCCACCTGGGCCGACGTCGTGCGGCTCCACAGCTCGATCTCGCTGGCTGCACTCTCGAACACCACGCGCAGCCGCGACATCAGCATGCGGCGGAACTGCTCCAGGAAGCGGGGCTGGGCCAGCCGCATCGCCTGGCTCAGGCCGAGGTACTGCACGTAGTTGCGCTCGATCAGCGCCAGGTCATCGCGGAAGCGCGACAGCTCCGGCGCCGAGGGCGTGGCCAGACTGAAGCCGTATTCGGCGTTGAGGCGGGCAAACGAGCCGGCCAGCAGGTCGCGCAGGTCCTGCGCATCCTTCTGCGCGGTGTCGAGCGCCAGCCGCAGATCGGCGAAGAGCTGCACGAACGAACGCCGCGCGCCCAGCTTGAGGAAGGACTCGCGGATCGAGCGGACCATGCCGTCCACCAGCGCGCGCAGCGGCTCGCCGGACACGCCGTTCAGCACGCTGCGCAGCGTGCGCGAATGCACCGTGCGCAGGGCCTGGATCTGCGTCGTGCAACGTTCGAACTCGACCGTCTCGGCGCCGACCCGCTGCAGCATGAGCGCCACCTTGCCGCTGTTGCGACCACGCAGGCCGCGCAGCTCGTGCAGCTGCTCCGTCAGGTGGCGGCGCAGGTCGGTGAGGTTGCGCGAGGTCTGCTGCTGCACCACCGCCAGCGCTTCCAGCGTGAGCTGCTCGAACACCGCGCGGCGCTGCGGCAGCAGCTCCTGCGCCAGCGCCTGCTCCAGCGCCAGCAGGCGGCTGTCGGCAAGCAGCTGGGCATTGCCCTCGACCCGCGCCTCCAGCGCCTGGCGCGCCGACAGCGGAAACACCCGCCCCATCGGCATCTCCAGCGTGCGCGACACCTGCACGCACTGCTGGGTGATCTGGGCCTCGTTCTCTTCGGTGGACGACAGGGGGTCGACCAGCGCGTCGATCTTGTTCAGCACCACGTAGCGGGTCAGGGACTGCGAGGCGAGGTGGTCGCGCCAGATCTCCAGATCGGACTTGGTCACGCCCGTGTCCGCCCCCAGCACGAACACGACGACGTGCGCGCTCGGCAACAGCCCCACCGTCAGCTCCGGCTCGGCGCCGATCGCGTTCAGGCCCGGCGTGTCGAGCACGACCAGCCCGCGCTTGAGCAGCGGGTGCGGCACGTTGATGACGGCGTGGCGCCACAGCGGGATCTCGACCTGGCCGTCGTCCAGCATCGGCGGGTTGTCGGCCGGCTGCTCGTCGTCCCAGAACCCGAGCTGGCGGGCCTCGTCGACCGTGGCGGCCCGCACGCCCTTGACGGCATTGAGCGCATGGGCGAAGGACGCCGGGTCGGACACGTCGATGGACTGGCGGTGCCAGAGCCGCGGCTGTCCGCGCAGCTCGGCCAGCGAGGCGCCGTCCAGCCGCGTCTCGATCGGCAGCAGCGACAGGCCCGGGGGGTCTTCCGGATCCCAGCCCAGCTCGACCGGGCACATCGTCGTGCGCCCCGGCGAGGCCGGCATGATGCGCCGGCCGGCGTCGGCGAAGAAGATGGCGTTGATCAGCTCGGACTTGCCGCGCGAGAACTCGGCGACGAAGGCCACCACGAGCTTCTCGCTCGCCAGCCGCTGGCGCAGCGAGTCCAGCAGGTCACCCGCGCCCTCGTCCAGCAGACCCTGCTCGCGCAGGAAGCGCACCAGATCGCGCACCCGCTCTTCCAGCGTGACACGCCAGACCCCGAGTGCGTCGAGGCTGCGGACAAACGGCTCCTGGACCGAACCGCTGCTCGCTTCGGCGAGCACGGATTCGACCAGGGTCGGCGGGGTGCTGTTCAGATCGTGGGGGTGCTCGCTCATCGCTGTGCCGTTGCCTGCGTCCGCAAAAGGTCAGCGGGCATGGTAGCGCAGCGCCTGTCTCAGGAACGCTGGCAGACCGGACAGAAATAGGTGGCCCGTTGTCCTTGCACGATGCGGCGGATGGGCGTGCCGCAGCGCAGGCAGGGCAAGCCGGCCCGGTCGTAGACACAGGCCTGCGACTGGAAGGCGCCGCCCATGCCGTGCGCGTCGCGGAAATCGCGCAGTGTCGAGCCGCCCGCGGCCAGCGCGCGGCGCAAGACGTCCTGCACGGCGGTCACCAGACGCGCGCAGCGTTCGGGGCCGAGCTGCTGCGCGGGGGTCTGCGGATCGATGCCCGCCTCGAACAGCGCTTCGGAGCAGTAGATGTTGCCCACGCCGACCACCACGTCGCCCGCGAGCAGCGCCTGCTTGATCGCCACGCGCCGCCCGCGCAGCGCCTCGTGCAGCACCGAGGCGGAAAACGCCCGCTCCAGCGGCTCGACGCCGAGCCGGGCCAGCAGCGTCGCCGCTGGCGCGCGGTCCAGCCCTTCGGACCAGACCACGGCGCCGAAGCGGCGCGGGTCGGTCAGCCGCAGCAGGCCGCGGTCGGTGTCCAGCTCGAAGTGGTCGTGCGGCCCCGGCGGCGGCAGGCTCGCCTCGAAGCGGAGCGATCCCGACATGCCGAGGTGCAGCAGCACACCCCCTGGCTCCGGTGCCGCGCCCGGCGCCGGAGCCAGGGGCATCCACAGGTACTTGCCACGCCGCGTCAGCGGCCCGACGGTCCGGCCCACGAGCACCTCGGGCGCCACGCCCAGTGGCCAGCGCAGCGGCTTGCCCAGTCGGGCGGAGCGCACGCGCGCGCCCTGGATGCGGTCCGTCAGACTCAGGCGGGTGATTTCGACTTCAGGCAACTCGGGCATGGCCGCATTATCGGAGCGCCCGAACGCCCGCCCGGCGCCCGCCTAGAATGGCCTGCACCACGGAGCCCATCTCGATGCCACAGCACCACGCCGCATGCCCCATCCGCGCGGACCGCACCCGGTCCGCCCGCCGCCCTGCCCGGCGATGGCTCGCGTTGCTGGTCGCACTCGGATTGAATCCCGCACTGGGCATCGCCCAGACGGCGCAGCCTGCGACGCCGCCGGCCACCGGGGCCGTGACCCGCTCGGCGATGGACGGCGTGTTGTTCTACCAGCTGCTGGTCAGCGAACTGGAGCTGCGCCAGGGGGACGCCGGTCTGGCGTTCCAGGTGATGCTCGAAGCGGCCAAGCGCAGCCGGGAAGAAGCGCTGTTCCGGCGCGCGGTCGACATCGCCATCAGCGCCCGCGCTGGCGAGCAGGCGGTCGTCGCCCTCAAGGCCTGGCGCCAGAACCTGCCGAAATCGCGCGATGCCGCCGAGATCGAGACCCAGATGCTGATGGCGCTCGGCCGCTACCAGGACGCCCGGGAGCCACTGCACACCTTCATCGAGCTGACGCCAGCGGCCGAGCAGTCCGGCGCCATCGCCAGCCTGCCGCGGCTGGTGCTCAGCGGCGAAAAGCCGGAAGACGCCGCACAGGCCATCGAAGAGGCGCTCAAGCCCTGGCGCGCCAGGCCGGCGACCCGGCTCGCCGCCCTTGGCGCGTCGTCCGGTGCGTGGCTGACCGCGGGCAAGCGCGACCGCAGCCTGGCGCTGGCGCGCGAGGCCCATGACCTCGACCGCGGCTACCAGCCCACCGCGCTCATCGCGCTGGAGCTGATGAAGGACACGCCCGCGGCCGAAGTGCTCGTCACCGACTACCTGGCGTCCCCGAAACCGGCCGGCAGCGTGCGCGCAGCCTATGTCCGGCGGCTCACGACCTCGCAGCGCTATGGCGAAGCGCTGGCGGAAGTCCGCAAGCTCACGACCGGCGAACCGGAGCTGGCCACCGGCTGGCTGATGCAGGGCGCGCTGCAGATCGAACTCGGCCAGCCCGCGGCGGCCCAGACGTCGCTGAAGCAGTTCCTGTCGCTCAAGGAATCGGAACCAGCAGCCGTGCTGACGCCGCCCATCGCCAGCGAGGGCGACAGCGACGACATGGCGGACCCGCCGGACGGCGAGACCCGGGCCGTTCTGCAGCGCAGCGAGAACCAGGAGCTGGCCCAGGCCTACCTGATGCTTTCTCAGACGGCCGAGCAGCTCCAGGACTATCCCGGCGCCCTGGTCTGGCTCGAGAAGCTGGCCAGCCGGTCGAGCGCCGCCGACGTGCCCAGCGTGCTGCAGCGCCGTGCGTCCCTGCTGATGCGCCAGGGCCAGCTGCCACAGGCGCGCGCCCTGCTCCAGCAGATGCCGACGGGCACGGTGGAAGAAAAACGCACCCGCTTCATGGCCGAAGCCCAGCTGCTGCGCGACGCCAGGGAGTGGACCACGGCCTACACGCTGCTGGCGCAGGCCAACACCCAGATCCCCGACGACACCGACCTGCTCTACGAACAGGCCCTGCTGGCCGAAAAGCTGCTGCGTTTCGACGAGATGGAAACGCTGCTGCGCCGCGTCATCCAGCTCAAGCCCGACCAGCAGCACGCCTACAACGCCCTCGGCTACAGCCTGGCCGATCGGAACGTGCGCCTGCCCGAAGCCCGCACGCTGATCGAGAAGGCCCTCTCCTTCACCCCCGGCGACCCGTTCATCACCGACAGTCTGGGCTGGGTCGAGTTCCGCCTGGGCCGTGCGGAAGAAGCTGCCCGCCTGCTGGGCGACGCCTATCGGCAACGGCCGGACGTGGAGATCGGCGCCCACCTGGGCGAGGTGCTGTGGACGATGGGCCGCCAGGACGATGCCCGCAAGGTCTGGCGCGAAGCGCGCACCCGGGATGCCGGCAATGAAGTGCTGGTCGAGACCCTCAAGCGCCTGAAGGTGGCGCTGTGACACGACGCCCGTTGCTCGCCGCCGTCCTGGTGCTGGCGACCCTGGCCGGCTGTGCGACGGTCACGCCGCCCGCCGCCGCGCCGGATCCGCTCGCACGCAGCTACGCCGGCCGGCTGGCCGTGAAGGTCGAAGGCGATGACGCGCGCTCGTTCAGTGCCGGCTTCGATCTGCAGGGCAGCGATGTCCGCGGGCAACTCGCCCTGATCAGTCCCATCGGGACCCAGGTGGGCCGTGCGGTCTGGCAACCGGGTTCGGTGCTGTGGCAGAGCGCGGATGGCGAACGCCGATTCGACAACCTGGACGCCCTCGCCGAAGACATGCTGGGCGAGGCCGTGCCGCTGGCCGCCCTGTTCGACTGGATGGCCGGTCGGCCGTGGCAGGCCATGCCAAGCCGGCCGCTGTCGGACACCGAGGGCGGAACCGGTTTCCGGCAACTTGGCTGGAACGTCCAGACCGCCCGCATCAGCGATGGCGTGATCGTGGCGCAACGGCGACTGCCCGCCCCCACGCTGACCGTGCGCATCAAGCTCGATCCCCCCTGAACCACCCCCCCTTCGCAGCTTCTCTTCGACTGTTCGCGCATGTCCCTGTCCGCCCTGTACGACCTGCCCGCGCCGGCCAAGCTCAACCTGTTCCTGCACGTCGTCGGCCGCAGGCCGGACGGCTACCACCTGCTGCAGTCGGTCTTCACGCTGATCGACTGGTGCGACACGCTGCATGTGGAACGGCGTGCCGACGGGCGGATCAGCCGGGAGGATCTCGGCCCGGCCCTGCCCGAAGACGACCTCTGCACCCGGGCGGCCCGGGCCCTCCAGGTGGCCAGCGGCACCACGCTGGGGGCACACATCGCCATCGACAAGCAGGTGCCGTGGGGCGCCGGACTCGGTGGAGGAAGCTCGGATGCGGCCACCACGCTGATCGCGCTGAACCGGTTATGGGGGCTGCACTGGCCGCGCTCCCGGCTGCTCCAGCTCGGTCTGACACTGGGCGCGGACGTGCCCTTCTTCATCGGCGGACACAACGCCTGGGTCGAAGGCATAGGCGAGCAGCTCACGCCGATCGATCTGCCGCCGGCAGCCTACGCAGTCCTCAAACCTCCGGTGGCGGTGCCGACAGCCGCGATATTTTCCAGCCCCCTCTTGACACGAGACACTCCGCGAACCACAATAGCGGTCTTTCTTGCACAGGCGAAGTCCTTCGGAAAAAACGATTTGCAGGCCAGCGCCGAAGCGTACAGCCAACAAGTTGTTGACGGACTTGAAATTCTCAAGCAGAATTTCGGGCTCAGCAGAATGAGTGGATCAGGAAGTGCAGTATTTGCACCCTGTGATGCTTTTAGGCAAGAATGCAGTGCGCAGTCACCGACCAAGTTGGTCCGAAGCTTGGTTGATCCGGGTTCAGGTTGGTTGGCGAGGTACTGCAGCAGTCTTGAAAGTCACCCGCTGTTAGGGTGGTGCACAGACTGAAGACCAGATTTCGGGTGCTTCGCAAGAAGTGTCCTGTGTAGGGGAGTCGCCAAGTTGGTCAAGGCATCGGATTTTGATTCCGACATGCGAGGGTTCGAGTCCTTCCTCCCCTGCCAAACCATCCATCAAGCGCCCGCCGGCTTCCGGTGAGGCGCTTGTTTCTTGATGGCACGTCAAAGTCCCCAGCGGGCACCGAGCATGCTTTCCAATACAGTCATCTTCACCGGCAACGCCAACCCTGTTCTCGCACGCGAGATCGCTTCCGATCTGGGCATCGAACTGGGCAAGGCCGCCGTGGGCCACTTCTCCGACGGCGAAGTGACGATCGAAATCCAGCAGAACGTGCGTGCACGTGACGTGTTCGTGGTGCAGCCGACCTGCGCCCCGACCAACGAGCACCTGATGGAGCTGCTGCTGATGGTCGATGCACTCAAGCGCGCCTCGGCCCGCCGCATCACCGCCGTCATCCCCTACTACGGTTACGCCCGCCAGGACCGCCGCCCGCGCTCGACGCGTGTGCCGATCAGCGCCAAGGTCGTGGCCAACATGCTCGAAGCCGCCGGTGTCAACCGCGTGCTGACCATGGATCTCCACGCCGACCAGATCCAGGGCTTCTTCGACATCCCGGTCGACAACATCTACGCCTCGCCGGTGCTGCTGACCGATCTGAAGAGCAAGCGCTACGAAGATCTGGTCGTGGTGTCGCCGGACGTCGGTGGCGTGGTGCGTGCCCGGGCGCTGGCCAAGCAGCTCGGCTGCGACCTGGCCATCATCGACAAGCGCCGCCCGAAGGCGAACGTGTCGGAAGTGATGCACGTCATCGGCGAGATCGACAAGCGCAACTGCGTGATCATGGACGACATGATCGACACCGCCGGCACGCTGGTGAAGGCGGCCGAGGTGCTCAAGGAGCGCGGCGCCAAGAGCGTGTTCGCGTACTGCACGCACCCCATCCTGTCCGGCCCGGCCGTGGAGCGCATCAGCAACTCCAAGCTCGATGAAGTGGTGATCACCAACACGATCCCGCTCCAGGGCCCCGCCAAGGACTGCAAGAAGATCCGCCAGCTGTCGGTGGCCTTCCTGTTCGCCGAGACCATCCGTCGCATCTCGGATGGCGAATCGGTGACCTCCCTCTTCGCAGAACAGAACAACAACTTCTGAGCTGCATTACCCCAGGTGCCTGGTCGCGGGCACCTTCCTCTTTTGGAGAAACCACATGAAATTCGTCGCATTCACGCGCGAGCTGCAGGGGACCGGAGCGAGCCGCCGCCTGCGCATCGCCGGCAAGGTTCCCGCCATCGTCTACGGTGGCACGGCCTCGCCCGCCCAGATCGAACTCGATCACAACGCCCTGTTCCACGCGCTGAAGAAGGAAGTGTTCCATTCGTCCGTGCTGGAGATGGAACTCGGCGGCGAAACGACCAAGGTCGTGCTGCGCGCGCTGCAGATGCACCCGTTCAAGCCGCTGGTGCTGCACGCGGACTTCCAGCGCGTCGACGCCACCACCCGCCTGCGCAAGAAGGTGCCGCTGCACTTCATCAATGAAGGCGAATCGCCGGCCGTCAAGCTTGAAAAGTGCACCATCACCCACGTGGTGTCGGAACTGCACATCGAGTGCCTGGCCGAACAGCTGCCGGAATTCCTGACTGTGGACCTGGGTGGCATGACCCTGGGCAAGTCGCTGCATGTCAACGACCTGGCCCTGCCGAACGGCGTCAAGGTGCTGACCCACGGTTTCAAGAACCCGGTCATCGCGACGCCCGTGGCCATCGTCGAGGAAGTCATCGTGGCCGCGGTCGCTCCGGCACCGGTCAAGGGCAAGAAGGGCAAGAAGTAATTCCTGCCTCGGAACGCACGCCACGGCGTGCAGCCCGCAAGCCCCGCCCCGGCGGGGCTTTTCTCGTTCTGGGACTGGGGTGTCACCCAGGGAGTCGAAACCATGATCCGTCTGCTGGTCGGCCTGGGCAATCCGGGTCATGAATACGAGTCCACCCGGCACAACGCCGGCTTCTGGTGGATCGACGCGGTCGCGCGCCGCCTTGGCACCCATCTGCAGGCCGACCGGGCCTACCACGGACTGGTGGCGCGCGTGAACCGCCCGGACGGGCCGATCTGGCTCATCACGCCGATGACCTACATGAACTTGTCGGGCAAGTCGGTGGCTCCTCTGGCGCGGTTCTTCAAGATCGCCCCGGAAGAGATCCTCGTCGTGCACGATGAACTGGATCTCCTGCCAGGCCAGATGAAGCTCAAGCAAGGGGGCAGCGCCGCAGGTCACAACGGCCTGAAGGACATCCAGGCCCAGCTCGGATCCCCGGCGTTCTGGCGCCTGCGGCTGGGCATCGGGCATCCGGGTGTGCGTGCCGAAGTGGCGGATTTCGTGCTGCGCAAGCCGCCAGCGACCGAGCGAGAGGCGATCGAAGGCTGCATCGACCGTTCGATGGAAGCGCTGGACACCCTGCTGGCCGGCGACATGACCAAGGCCACGATGGTGCTGCACGCCGGGCCGCAGCGCCCGAAGCCGCCCCGCCCGCCCAAGCCGCCCGCAGCCGAGCCGGCCGCGGACTGACCAGGCTCAGCCGACCACGAGCCGCGGCAGCGCCGTCTTCTGCAGCCGCTCGTACTTGGCCATCAGCTGCTCCGGGGACTCAACGTGGTCCGGGTTCAGCGGGATGCACTCGACCGGGCAGACCTGCACGCACTGCGGCTCGCCGAAGTGACCGACACATTCGGTGCAACGCTCCGGGTCGATGACATAGAACTCCTCGCCCATCGAGATCGCCTGGTTCGGGCACTCGGGCTCGCAGACATCGCAGTTGATGCATTCGCTGGTGATGAGCAGGGCCATGGTGTTCTCCCGCCCTCAGCTTTGCGCGACGCGCTGCTGCAGGCGCTGCAGCACCATCGGCGCGACAAACTTCGAGACATCCCCACCCAGCACGGCGATCTCGCGCACGAAGGTGCCGCTGATGAACTGGTACTGGTCGCTCGGCGTCAGGAACAGGGTCTCGACTTCCGGCATCAGCTGGCGGTTCATGCCGGCCATCTGGAACTCGTATTCGAAGTCGCTGACCGCGCGCAGCCCCCGCACGACCACCTTGCCATCGTGCTCGATGACGAAGTTGCGCAGCAGGCCGCGGAAGGCGATCACTTCGACGTTCGGATAGGGCGCGGCCAGCTCCTGGGCGATCTCCAGGCGCTCCTCGACGCTGAACATCGTGCGCTTGTGGTGCCCGGCAGCCACCGCCAGGATCAGGCGGCTGAAGAGGCGACTGCCCCGGCGCATCAAGTCCTGGTGACCCAGGGTCATCGGGTCGAAGGTGCCGGGATAGATGGCGGTGAGGTCCTGGGTCACGGGGTTCAAGACGGGCTCCTGATCGAAGTCTCGGGTATCACGGGGCACGCACTGGCCAAGGGGTCATGCACCAGTGTAGTCGGGCGCAGGCGGCGCACTGCGCTGCAGCAAGTGGAAATGCACCATCCCGGCGCGGCCCTGCCGGTGCAGGCGGCAGCCCCAGGCCGCGCACGCCGCCTCGTCGAAGGCCCGGTCCGCCTCCAGATAGAGCCAGCCCTCGGGGGTGAGCAAGGGCAGCGCGGCGCGCACCGCCGCATCGAACAGATTGGCGCCGAACGGCGGATCCAGCAGCACCAGATCCAGATCGGCCACCTCGCGGCGCGCCATCCAGCCCAGCGCATCGGCACGGACCACGCGCACCATCGTGGCACCGAGGCGGGTGCAGGCCGACTGGAGATGGATGGCCAGCTTCTGGTCGTGCTCCAGCAGCAGCACCTCGGCGGCACCACGCGACGCGGCCTCGAAGCCCAGCGCGCCGGTGCCGGCGAAGGCATCCAGCACCCGCCAGCCGGCCAGATCCTGACCGAGCCAGTTGAAGAGCGTCTCGCGCACGCGGTCCGGGGTCGGGCGCAGACCGGGGTGGTCGGCCACTGGCAGCTTGCTGCGCTTCCAGCGGCCTCCGATGAGGCGCAGTTCACCCGGTGCGGCGGCAGCCACATGGTTGGCGGAGGGTTTGCGCACGGGGGCGCGTCGGGCGGGGGCGGTAGACACGGGGGGATTCTGCCATTCAGTGGTGCGATGCAGACAACCCACCCGCCCGGGGCGGGTTGCGTCAGACACGCTGCCTACAATCCGAAGCCGACCAGCCGGTCGTTTTCGTCACCATCGACACGCATGTTCAGTTTTCTTCGTCGCAAGCTCTTTTCCGCGCCTCCGCCGCCTGAAGCGACGGCCACGCCAGCCGCCGAAGCGCCCGCGGCGATCCCCCAGCCCGCCAGTGCGCCGATGGCCGTGGTCGCGGCTCCGGTGGCCGACGCCACACCCGCCCGAACCTCCTGGCTGAACAAGCTCAAGTCCGGCCTGGCCCGCACCGGCTCCAGCATCGCCCAGGTCTTCACCGGCACCCGCATCGACGACGCGCTCTACGAAGAGCTGGAAGCCGCCCTGCTCATGGCGGATGCCGGCGTCGGCGCCACGCAGCATCTGCTGGATGAACTCAGGCGCCGCGTCAAGGACACACGCTGCACCGACCCGGCTGCCGTCAAGGCGCTGCTGATGGAGGTGCTGACCGAGTTGCTGCAGCCGCTGGAGGCGCCACTGCAGATCGGCGCGACCCAGCCCACCGTGATGATGGTCGCCGGCGTCAATGGCGCGGGCAAGACCACCAGCATCGGCAAGCTGACCCGCCATCTGGCCGGCATGGACTGCAAGGTGCTGCTGGCAGCGGCAGACACCTTCCGGGCCGCGGCGCGCGAGCAGCTGTCCGTCTGGGCGGACCGCAACCGCGTCGAGATCGTCAGCCAGGAAGGCGGCGATCCCGCGGCCGTGTGTTTCGACGCCGTGACCGCGGGCAAGGCGCGTGGCTGTGACGTCGTGATCGCCGACACCGCCGGGCGTCTGGCCACGCAGTTGCACCTGATGGAGGAGTTGCGCAAGATCCGCCGCTCGCTCGGCCGGTCGATGGAAGGCGCGCCGCACGAGGTGATCCTGGTCGTCGATGGCAACACCGGCCAGAACGCGCTGACCCAGGTGAAGGCCTTCGACGAGGCCATCCAGCTCACCGGGCTGGTCGTCACCAAGCTGGATGGCACGGCCAAGGGCGGCGTGCTGGCCGCCATCGCGCTGTGGAACCGCGAGCGGGTCGCCCAGGGCAAGCCGGTCGTGCCGGTCTACTTCATCGGGGTGGGCGAGAAGCTCGAAGACCTGCAGACCTTCAATGCCCGCGAGTTCGCGCAGGCCCTGCTGAGCTGAGCCGCAGGGCTGCGTCAGGCGACCATGGCCGCCTGCTGGCGGGCATCGATCCAGGCCAGCAGGTGTTCGGCAATGCCGGCTGCAGCCCCCGAAGCGACCGCAGGCTGAGCCAGCACCGGACGATCGGCCGCGGCCGTGCGGGCATCGGCCAGCACGGCGTTCAGTGCGTCGCCATCCAGCGGGCGCAGGTCCAGCACGGCGCCATGTCCATTGCGGCGCAGCACCTGGCCGTGTGCACTGTCCATGCTCACGAAGGGCACATCGAGCACGCTCGCCACATCTGCCAGCGCGTGGCCGGCGTCCAGCACGGCACCATTGGCACCGTGCAGCAGGCTGATCTGTTCGGGCAGGGAGGACACCTCCCGGCAGAGCACCTGGGCCGCATCCATGCGTGCACGGGCATCGCCACGGCGCTGACCGTCGCTGCGCACGACAACGATGCGCTCGGCCAGCGCAGCGTCGGCATCCAGCAACTCGACCAGCATCGCCTGGGTCGGCGCATCGACCAGCCAGATGACCTTGCCATCGCAACGGATCTGCGAAAGCGCCCGGACCACCGCCTGGACGCGGTCCACCGGCAAGCCCATCAGCGAGCAGGCGGCCAGCACGTACGGGGTGCCCGTCACGCCGTTCACCGACCACGTCGGTCCCAGGTACATCGGCAGGCCGTTGCGCAGGAAGGCGCGGTCCGGGGTCATCACTTCGGGCCAGACGGCCGCCACGGCATCCGTGTTCAGGTGGTCGGGCACACAGGCGATGCGCTCCGGCCGCATCCCCTGGCGCGCCAGCGACTGCAGCGGCGACGGCGCACTGGCCACGCACAGCAGACCGGACATCTGCTCGATCAGCGTGGCGTTCAGCCCTTCGCTGGCAGAGGCCATGCGGTCGCCGGCTTCCAGGCGAATCAGCGGCAAGCCCCGCTGCTGCGCCGCGAGGCAGCACGCCACCATCGCGTCGCTCGATCCCAGGCTGAGGACCGCCAGCGGCTTGTATTCCTCCGCGAAGTGCCCGAAGCCTTCCGTGATCCTGGCGATCGAGGCGTTCAGGTCCGCATCCGACCATTCCAGATCGAGCCCGACTTCCATCGCGGGCAGCACACGCCCCATGCCGGACCAGGGCCACACCCGCGGCAGGGGGCCCAGACTGACCAGCATCATGCGTGGCGCGCGCCCCTGTTCGGCCATCGCCTGGGCGAGTGCGGCGAACTTCAGTGCGGCGCTGGTGCTGTCGGCCAGGCAGAACACCTTGTCGCGGCTGTCGCGCTGCGACAGACGACCAGCCGCATGGACGCGGGCGGCCTTCACGGCGGCGTCCGACACCGAGCGCAGGCGGGGCGCCATCAAGGCGGCCTGGGACTGCGCGTCCAGTTCGATGGTCACCTCGGCGGGCAGGGAGACCTCGGCCTCCTCCGCGAGCGTGTCGTCGACTTCGTCCGCGACAGGGGCCTCGGTGGCAACCGCCTCGGGCACCGTCTGGGGCGGGGATTCGATGAAGGTCAGCACCGGCTCCGGCACTGCAACCGGTTCAGGAACCGCGGGAGCAGCAACCGGTGGGGCGACCACAACCGGGGCAGGCGCGGGCGCCACGACCGGCGCCGGCACCTCCAGACCACCCTCCCCGATCTCCGCCCGCAGCTCACCTGCCGTGCGTTCGATGAGTTCGGCCGAAATGTTCTCCGCACCATCCAGGAAGGCCGCCAGCAGCACGCGGTTGGCCAGGCGATTGAGCCGGCGCGGCACGCCGCCCGACCACTGGTACAGACTCTCGAAGGCACCCGCGCCGAACGCCGGGCGCTGGGTCCAGCCCACGCGGCGCAGCCGGTGCTCGATGTAGGCCTGCGTCTCCTCCAGGCTCAGCGGCCCGAGGTGGCACGACGCGGTCACGCGCTGGCGCAACTGCTCCATCGACGGCGATTCGAGCAGTCGGCGCAACTCCGGCTGGCCGACCAGGAAACTCTGCAGCAGCGAATGGTTGCCGAGCTGGAAGTTCGACAGCATGCGCAGCTCTTCCACGGCACGCGGCCCGAGGTTCTGCGCTTCATCCACCACGAGCAATGCATGCCGCCCCTGCGCGGCCAGCGCCGTCAGGAAGGCTTCCAGCGTGGCGATCAGGTGCGCCTTGGAGGTGTTGTTCTGCGAGGGGATGCCGAAGGCCGTGATGATCGACTGCAGCAGCTCACCCGACTCCAGCTGCGTGCTGACGATCTGCGCCGGCAGCACCTTCTGCCGGTCCAGCCCGTCGAGCAGCATCCGCACCAGCGTGGTCTTGCCTGCGCCGATCTCGCCGGTGATGACGATGAAGCCCTCGCCCTGCGCCACCCCGTACTGCAGGTAGGCCAGCGCCCGACCGTGGCCGCGGCTGTTGAAGTAGAAGGCCGGATCAGGATTGAGCTGGAACGGGGGACCGCTGAAACCGAAAGCTGATTCGTACATCGTGTGACCGTCAGAACCGGTGCAACATGCCGACCGAGAGGGCAGATTCCGTCGCGTTGACACCGATGAGCGTGGACGAACCGGTCTGGTGGCGCACGGCGCCGCTCAGCGTGGTTCGGGGCGACAGGCTGTGCGTGGCCCCGAGACGGACAATCGAATTGCTCGAGTGCAGCGCCACGTTCGGGCCCAGACCGTCGGTCTTGGTGCGGGTGAAGCTCAGGTCGGCCGTGGTTTCCGGCGTCAGGCGGCGCGACACCCCGAAGGTGGCGCCGCGTTGCGTGGCATCGCTGGCGAGTCCGATGACGCTGTCCTCGGTCGGTCCGCGCAGGTCTTCCGTGCGGGTCTGGAACACGCGCAGCGTGACCGTGTGGCGCACGCCGATCATGGCCAGCGTGACGTTGGCACCCTGCTGCAACTGGACGGTGCGGGAGAACAGATCCACCGGACCGGTCAGCGTGTTCGGCAGACCCCGCTTGGCGATCAGGTCCTGGACCGCGATCTGGCGCAACGCCGCATCCTGGATGCGGGTCTGCAGGATGGAGTCGACCAGGGTTGCCACGTCGCCACCAGCCTGCAACACGCCCAGGCGGGCCGCATAGGTGGTCGCCTGGCGCACCAGTCCGGCAGAAACGGCCATGAACGGCGAGCGGTGCGTGAAGTTGACGGTCCAGCCATTGCCGAAGAAGCGTTTTTCGAGCAAGGCCTCGAACAGCGTGCGCTCGGTCGGAGCCCAGCGCAGCGAAGCGCCACGCAGCGTTTCGCTGACGTTGTTGGTGGTGTAGCGCGCTGCGTCACGACCGCCCGTCAAGCCGAGGGTCAGCGTCGGATCCGGTGCATAGAGCGCAGACAGGCGTGCCGTCTGCAGCGTCAGGCCACCAGCGGCGCTGTCGCTGTAGTTGGTGTTCTGATAATTCACCTCGCCGCGCAGTCCTGCTGGCTCAGGCCGCAGGTCATAGCGCGCGGTGTGGGTCTGTACCAGCGCATCGGCGCTGTTGGTCAGCGCAGCCGCCGCGGCAGTGCCGCGCCCCTGCGTCCAGACCAGATCACTGCGTGCGGTGATGCGCGACGAAGGCGACAGTTCACGGTCCAGATAGGGACTGATCCGCTCCCGAGTGGTGGTCCCGACGTTGTAGAACGTGGCGCCATCGCTGAGCAGATCGAACGGGGTGGACGACGTGGTATCGGCCCCCAGTTCGGCATCCACGAACAGCAGGCGATCGACGAGGCGGCTGTTGAGCACGACCTGCCCACGCGGCAGGATGCGGTCGGCACGGCTGCGGCCCAGGTACTGCACCATGTCGGCGGCCAGTGTGCCGGTCAGCCGGTAGTCGGGGCCGGTGCCGAGCAGCTGGACCTGGGGCGTGACGGTGAGCACCGTGTCCATGCTGGCAGCGTCTGCAGCCTGCATGCCGACATTGCTGGACATCGTCGCCGTGGCCTTGACCGCAGGGACAACACGCCAGGCTTGCGCCTGGGCGCTGCCGTGCACGGTCCAGCCTGCCAGCAGCAGGACGGCTGCCGACACGCCCGTGCAGACCCTCTCAAGAGGCGTAGTAGTAGCCATAGGCCTCGCCCGCTTTGCCACGTGCCCGATTCAGCACCGACAACACCACCGGGCACTGCTCCACCGCGGCATAGGCCTGCGAGACCTGGGCATGCGTGGTCTTTCCGGCCTCCACCACCATGACCACCTGTCCGACGCGCGAAGCCAGGACGCGGGATTCCGTCGTGGGGATCAGGGGCGGCGCATCAAAGACGACGATGCGGTCCGAGAACTTCGCGGCCAGTTCATCCAGCAGCGCCTCCATCGCGCCACTGGCCAGCAGTTCGGTGGACTGCGCATTGGCCGTGCCCGCAGGAAGGATGCTCAGCTTGGCGACATTGGTCCGCAGCATCACGTCGTGCAGTTCGATGCTCGGCGACTGCAGTACATCCATCAGGCCACGGGCGGGCTCGATCCCGCAGCGGGCCAGCACGGACGGACGCAGCACATCCGCATCCACCAGCAGCACGGACAGATCGACTTCCATCGCGATGCTCATCGCCAGATTGATGGCAAAGAAGGTCTTGCCCTCGCCCGGCATCGCGCTGACCACCTGGATCAGGTTCGGGCGGCTCAGTGTCTGTGCCGATTCGCCACGGGCATTGGCCAGCAGCGGGCGCTTGATGATGCGCATCTGCTCGGCCAGTTGCGAACGGGCCTGGGCGGGCACCAGATAGCCTTCGCGTTCCAGCCGTGCCAGGTCGAGCATCACCTCGCGCGACCGGCGGCCCGACGACGTCAATGCCTCGACCACGCCATTGCGCGCCGCAGCCACCACCGCCGCCGACGAACGGCCGGCAGCGGGCTTGACGGGCGCGATCTTCGTTTCGGCGGCAGCCGCGACGGGCACCGGTGCTTCGACCGGCACGGCCGCGGGGGCCTCGACAGGCACAGGCGACGCAGCAGCGGCGCCCGGAATCTCCGGAACCGGAACATCGAATCCGGCACGTTTGAGTTCTGCTAACCGCTTGGCGGCTTGCTCGATGGTGTTCATCAGGGGGCACCTATTCCTTAACTGGCCGAACGCAAGGAGATCCAGGCCACCCATCCCACATTCGCGAGGACGAACAGACTCATCACACCCGCGAGCTTGAGTCGGTCCTGGCGATCCAGGTCACGGTCCCGCGGGTCATCCACCTTCAGGAGACTGCCCAGCACCGGTCGCTTGGTGAATTCACGCAGCTCCCGTTCGCTGGAGAAGACCGGGTTCAGCAGCGTCTGCGCGTAGGCAGCAGCCACCCCCAGGATCACCGACAGCAGCATCACGCCGATGGCCATCTGGATCCGGCTCGGGAACACCGGCGACGGCAGCACCCGTGGCGGCTCGATCAGACGGAAATCCGCCATCGACGAGGTCTGGTCGATCTTCACGCCCAGCGAAGCAGCCTCGCGGCGCTGCACCAGCTGGTCGTAGTTGCGGCGCATGATCTCGTAGTCCCGGTTGAGCTGGACGAGCTCGGCCTCGGCCTGCGGCACCTTGTTCGCCTGGGCGCGGATCTCTTCAAGGCGAGCCTGCTGGTTGCCCAGCTGGGAGCGCAGTGACGCCACATTGGCTTCTGCATCGGCCAGATTCAGACGCAGCCGCTGGAACACCGGATTGGTGGCCGCGGCCGCCCGACGGGTCGCGCTGCTGGTGCTCTTGAGGGCGTCCATCTCTCGACGGCGCTGGTCTTCCAGCTGCGCAATGATGCGCCGGGTCGTCAGTACATCCGGATGCTCTTCCGTGTAGCGGCGGAGCATCTCGTCCAGTTGGCGCTTCTGGGTCTCGACGCGGCTGTCGAGATCCGGCGTGAGCGAAACGGCGGAGGCCGCGGCCACCGGCAGATTGGGCTCTTCATTGCCGAGTTCACGACGGGTCGCGTCACGCGACTGCTCGGCGGCACTCAGTTGCACGCGCAGGCGGTTGACGTCGTCCGTCAGCGTCTGGATCCGTGCGAAATAGTCCTGGTTCGTGGTCGCGGCCACGCTCATGTTCTTGAGCTTGAAGTCCTTGAGGCGATTTTCCGCCTCGGTCAGCTTGCCCTCGTACTGCTGGATCTGCTCATCGATGAAGCGGCTGGCTTCGGCCGAGTCCTTGCGCTTGGTGTCCAGACCGGACTCCATGAACATGCCGACCAGCACCTCCACCAGCTTGCGGGCGCGCACAGGATCCTGGTCGCGGTAGCTGATGGCGTAGAGGTTGTTGCCGCCTGTCAGCTCGACCTTGATGGACTTCATCAGGGATTCGATCTGGGCATCCAGCTGACCCGGCTCCAGCTTTTCGAGCCCGATGGCCGGGTTATTGACCAGACGCTCGACGTTGGGGCGGGAAATCAGCGTGCGGCCCAGCATGCGGACCTGCTGGTCGATGTCCGGCTGGAAGGCCAGACCGACCATCATGGGACGCAGCACCGTCTGCGTATCCACGTAGACCCGGGCGCGGGCCTCGTGTCGCTCGGGAACGACCCACACGACCAGCGCGCCAGCGAGCGCGACGATCCAGGCCACTGCAACAGCCATCCAGCGATGTTGCCAGACACTGCCAGCCAATATCGCAGCCTGTCGGGTGAATTCATTCATACCGGCTGTCTACCTGTCATTCTTGGGTTCAGGGCTGACCGGCTCTGAGTGACCGATCAGCGGCGTATCAGAGAGCGGTGGAGATCAGAACCAGCTTTGCGGCACGATGATGATGTCACCCGGCTTGACGTCGACGTTCGCCGAGATGTCGCCACGCTTGAGCAGGTCCTTCAGGCGCACGCTGTACTGCTTGCCCGCTTCGGCACCACGCACCAGCACGGCGCCGTTGCCATCAGCGAAGTCGGTCAGACCACCGGCCTGGATCATCACGTCCAGCATCGTCATGTTCTGGCGGAATGCCACGCTCTGCGGCTTGGTGGCCTCGCCAACGATGCGGATCTGGTCATTGAACACTCCCTGGAAGGTTCCGACCACCACGGTCACCACCGGGTCACGGATCACACGAGCCAGCAGCGTCTCGATCTCGCGTGACAGGTCGGCCGGGTTCTTGCCGGCTGCCAGCACGTCTTCGACCAGCGGCGTGGAGATGCGCCCGTCCGGACGCACGGTCACGGTGGACGACAGTTCAGGGTTGCGCCACACCACGACATTCAGGGTATCGAGAGGACCGATCTTGTAGCGGTGGTCCAGCGTTTCCGCCGACCGCGGCGCGGGCGGATACGTGTTGCCGCGCAGCAAACCACACCCTGACAGCGCACCTGCACCGGTGACGCATGCCAAGGCCAAGGCCGCTGCCCGCGAGAAACGGCTCATTTCGATCCTCATGCGAATTCCTCTCAATGGTCTGCAAGCGCACCGCGTTGCAGCAGTCCCGGATGGTACCGCGCGACAACGACAGTTTCTTGCAAAGTTAATTTTTACGCGACATCCATGCACATGCGCCAGCAGCGCCCGCAACCCGGATTCCGCTCAGTGCGCGCCCTCTCTGAACAGCACGACACTGACAGTTTCGATCAGTACCTGCAAATCCAGCAAAAGCGAATTGTTCTTGACGTAGTAAAGGTCAAACTGGTGCTTCTTGCGCGCGTCTTCCAGCGAGGCGCCATAGGCATAACGCACCTGGGCCCAGCCGGTCAGTCCGGGCTTGACCGTGTGGCGGAGGTCATAGAACGGGATCTGCTCGCGCAATTGCGCCACGAAGGAGGGTCGCTCCGGACGCGGACCCACCATGCTCATCTCGCCCTTGAGCACACTGAACAGTTGCGGCAGTTCATCGATCCGGGTCTTGCGGATGAATGCGCCTACACGGGTGATGCGTGAATCGTTCTTCGATGCCCAACGCGCGACACCGTCCTTCTCCGCATCGGTACGCATGCTTCGGAACTTGATGCACATGAAGCCCTGACCACCCAGGCCGACACGCTCCTGGCGATAGAGGATCGGACCGACACTGTCCATCCGGATGGCCAGCGCCGTCAGCAGCATGACCGGCGCACCGAGCAGCAGCAGCATGGAGGAACTGACAATATCGAAGACGCGCTTGGTGAACTCCCGGGCCCGCCCCTGGACGAAACCATCGCCATACACCAGCCAGCTGGCCTTCAGACTGTCAACGGGCACTTCAGCCTTCGTGCGCTCGTAGAAATACGCCAGATCCATGATCGGCACACCACCGATGCGGCACTCCAGCAACTGGTCCATCGGCACACCACCGCCACGCTGCTCGCGCACGGCCACGATGATTTCGCTGATCTTGTGCTCGCGAACCAGATCCACCATGCGCAAACGGGTATCGAATATATGGGCGGCACCGCGCAAGGCACCACGATCAGTCTGCTCCGCAGTAGGGAAGAAACCAACCACATCGTAACCAGCCCAATGACCACCCGCACGCAGATCGGTACAGACCTGCCGCGCATCCGGACCGGTACCGACAATCAGTACCCGGCGCGTTCCAACCATTTGCCGGATACCCCAGGCAGCGCCGCGATAAATGGCAAGGCCGCCCATCAGATAAACCAGAGAATATCCAACCAGACTGCTGGCATATCCATCGTAACGAACATACTTGATGGCCAAGTATGTAATATAGCCACCGATCACGAATGCAAACCCGATGCGCAGGAACATCGGCACTAGGCCCAGATTGCGATGGCGATAGAGCCCGACGAACGAGTACAGCAAGGCCATCACCAGGGCGAAGGAGAACGCCGAGAAGAGAATGACCGGACTGATGACCTGCATCAGGGGACTGACCCCCGGTACGGGGTGTGCTAGCGTGGCAGCGGACAGCAGTGCCGCTATGAAGCAGAGCACCCCGTCAGCGAACAATTCCACGAAGTGCGTTCCCGACGTGCGGTGCTGAAAAACTCTGAACATCCTCTGGCCCCCTAGGCAAACAGGTGAGACACCGCCTCACGCGCATCTCACATCACGAACCGCTTGGATCAACTTCCTGAATTCTCGCCTCAAGACCGAGAGGATCGAGACCAAGGCAACCGTCGATCCCCCGATCAGGTGCCATCTCACCATGATTGTGTGACGTAATAACGGTCAAGTGAAGACTGACACCAACTCTTTAATAAAGCACCGCCTGTGCAGGTGCTCTCGATTCTGACAGCGTCGACCAGATTTGATAAATATAAGAATACCGGAATCAAAAATGGAATAAACGCAGGTGCATCTATCGTGCAATTATCACATTCAGCATTTCAAGCCCACATGCAGCGCAACAACACCGGCAGACAGGTTGTGCACATCCACATGCCCGAAGCCGGCGGACTTCATCATGGCCTTGAGTTCAGCCTGCGGGGGGTGCATGCGAATGGATTCCGCCAGATAGCGGTAGCTATCGGCATCACCGGTCACAAGTTGACCCAGACGCGGCAACACATTGAAGGAGTACCAGTCGTACACCTTGCCAAGGGGAGCCGCGACCTTCGAGAACTCCAGCACCAGCAACTTGCCACCTGGCTTGAGCACGCGGCACATCTCTGCCAGCGCCACGTCCTTGTGGGTCATGTTGCGCAGACCGAAGGCGACGCTGACGATGTCGAACCGCTCGGCAGGAAACGGCAGCTTCTCCGCGTCGCAGATCACCGTCGGCAGCACCAGTCCTTCATCCACCAGTCGGTCGCGTCCGGTGTGCAGCATCGCCTCGTTGATGTCGGTGTGCACCACTCCCCCGGTCGCACCCACCTTGCGCGCAAAGGCACGGCTGAGGTCACCGGTGCCACCGGCGATGTCCAGCACCTGATGCCCTTCACGAGCCCCAGAGACCGCCAGCGTGTAGGCCTTCCAGACGCGGTGCAGCCCCATGGACATGAGGTCGTTCATCACGTCATAACGCGAAGCGACCGAATCGAACACACCACGCACCATCCGGGCCTTCTGGCCTTCATCGACGGTCTTGAAACCGAAATGGGTATCGCTCATGGAGGCTCCCGGTCAGTGGCTGGCACAGGCACTGCCGGCCGCCGGCGCCATCGGAGCATCCCGGTCCACACCCGCCGCGCTCACCCGGTCGAGATAGTCCTGCCAGCAGGCATCCTGGTTCACACCCAGGTCGTAGAGCATCTCCCAGGTGTAGAGTCCGGTGTTGTGGCCATCGTTGAACGACGGCTGCACCGCGTAGTGGCCCACCGGCTCAATGTCGACAATCTCGACCAGACGCTTGCCGGTCTGCAGCACCTCCTGCCCGGGACCATGTCCACGCACCTCCGCCGATGGCGAGTACACCCGCAGCAGTTCGTAGGGCAGACGGAACACGGCACCGTCGCTGAAACCGATTTCCAGCACGCGAGACTGCTGGTGCAGGGTCAGCGCAGTCGGCTGAGGGGTAGACGGGCGCGACATGGGTTGGAATCCTTGGCTGAACGGGCTCTTTTCATCGCGTGCCGCAGCGCATTGCGGCGCTGCAGCATCGTGAATTGTCCGTTAATTTATGTGAAATTATGACGGTACCGACTGCTGGATCTCGTTCTATTTGATGAAGAGATCCTTCAATCGGCACCTGGTGACCAGACCGAGTGGTCAGACCAGCACCCGCTCGATACCGCCCGCGTTGGCACGCTGCACGTAGTCGGGCATCCAGTTCTCTCCGAGGATCTGGCGGGCCATCTCGACGACGATGTAGTCCGCTTCGAGCAGGCCGCTCTTGAGGTCATCGCCATAGCGGGTCAGGCCCTGCAGGCAGCTCGGGCACGAGGTCAGGATCTTCAGGTCGCCCTGCTGCCCCGCCGCGCGCAGCTGCGCCTCGCCCTTGAGGATCTCCTCCTCCTTGCGGAAGCGGATCTGGGTCGAGATGTCCGGCCGGCTCACGCCCAGTGTCCCGGACTCGCCGCAGCAGCGCTTGCTCTCGATGACGTTGTCTCCGAGCAGCGCCTTGACCGTCTTCATCGGATCCTGCAGCTTCATCGGCGTGTGGCAGGGGTCGTGGTAGAGGAACCCGCCCTGCCCCTGCAGCGTGATGCCCTTTTCCAGCAGGTACTCGTGGATGTCGATGATCCGGCAGCCGGGGAAGATCTTGTCGAACTCGTAGCCCTGGAGCTGGTCATAGCAGGTGCCGCACGACACCACCACCGTCTTGATGTCGAGGTAGTTCAGCGTGTTGGCGACCCGGTGGAACAGCACCCGGTTGTCGGTGATGATCTTCTCGGCCTTGTCGAACTGGCCCGAGCCGCGCTGGGGATAGCCGCAGCACAGGTAGCCCGGCGGCAGCACCGTCTGCACGCCCGCGTGCCAGAGCATCGCCTGCGTGGCCAGCCCGACCTGCGAGAACAGCCGCTCCGAGCCGCAGCCCGGGAAATAGAACACCGCTTCCGTCTCGGCGGTCGTCGCCTTCGGGTTGCGGATGATCGGGACGTAGTCCTTGTCCTCGATGTCCAGCAGCGCCCGCGCCGTTTTCTTCGGCAGACCACCCGGCAGCTTCTTGTTGATGAAGTGGATCACCTGTTCCTTGATCGGCGCGGTGCCGACCGAGGACGGCGGGGCAGCGGTCTGCTTCTTCGCCACTGACTTGAACAGGTCGTGGGCGAAGCGCTGCGCCTTCATGCCCACGCCGACCATCGCGCCACGGGCGAGCTTGATCGTCTCGGGGTTGGTGGCGTTGAGCATCAGCATCGCTGCGGCGTTGCCGGGGCGGAAGCTCTTCTGGCCCATCTTGCGCAGCAGGTTGCGCATGTTCATCGACACGTCGCCGAAGTCGATCTTCACCGGGCAGGGGCTGAGGCACTTGTGGCAGACCGTGCAGTGGTCGGCCACGTCCTCGAACTCTTCCCAGTGCTTCAGGCTGATGCCGCGGCGCGTCTGCTCTTCGTAGAGGAAGGCCTCGATCAGCAGCGAAGTCGCCAGGATCTTGTTGCGCGGGCTGTAGAGCAGGTTCGCGCGCGGCACGTGCGTGGCGCACACCGGCTTGCACTTGCCGCAGCGCAGGCAGTCCTTGATCGACGCGGCGATGTCGCCGATGTCGCTCTGCTGCATGATCAGCGACTCGTGCGTCATCAGGCCGAAGCTCGGCGTGTAGGCCTCGCTCAGGTCGGCCGAGCGGGTGTCGGCGCCGAGGTCGGTCTGCCGGTCCTTCTGGCGCAGCAGCTTGCCCTTGTTGAAGCGGCCTTCCGGGTCGACCTTGGCCTTGTAGGTCGCGAAGTTCTTCAGCTCGTCGTCGGTCAGGAATTCGAGCTTGGTGATGCCGATGCCGTGTTCGCCCGAGATCACGCCGTCGAGCGAGCGCGCCAGCACCATGATCCGCGCCACGGCCTCGTGCGCCGTCTGCAGCATCTCGTAGTTGTCGCTGTTGACGGGGATGTTGGTGTGGACGTTGCCGTCCCCGGCGTGCATGTGCAGCGCGACCCAGACCCGTCCGCGCAGCACTTCCTGGTGGATGCGCCGCATCTCGTCGATGACCGGGATGAAGGCCGCGCCGGTGAAGACCTGCTGCAGCGGCTTGAGGATCTGCGTCTTCCACGAGGCGCGCAGGCTGCGGTCCTGCAACTGGTCGAAGAAGCTGCGGCCGGCGCTCGCCGCATCGTGCTGCACCACATCCAGACCGGTTTTCCAGCCCGACCACAGCATGCGCACCTCGCGCAGCAGGCCCAGCGCCTGCGCCACCCGGTCGCCCAGCAGCTCGGCGCTCGGGATGTCGTTGGCGTCGTCGGTCTTGCCCAGCGGCAGGTTGCCGGTGGTGAACAGGGCTTCGAGGCGGTCGACCAGCGCGAGCTTGTTGCGCAGGGAGAGTTCGATGTTGATGCGCTCGATGCCCAGCGTGTACTCGCCCATGCGCTCCAGCGGAATCACCACGTCCTCGTTCACCTTGAACGCGTTGGTGTGCTTGGAGATCGCCGCCGTGCGCTTGCGGTCGAGCCAGAACTTCTTGCGCGCATCGGCGCTGATGGCCACGAAGCCTTCGCCCGAGCGGGCGTTGGCCAGACGGATGACCTCGCTGGTGGCCCGCGCCACGGCGTCCGCGTCATCGCCGACGATGTCGCCCACCAGCACCATCTTGGGCAGACCGCCGCGCTTGCTCTTGGTCGCGTAGCCGACCGCCTTCAGGTAGCGGTCGTCCAGATGCTCCAGCCCGGCCAGGATCGCGCCGCCCGGCTTCTTCATCTCGTCGAACATGAAGTTCTTGATCTCGACGATCGAGGGCACGCACTGGATCGGGTTGCCGAAGAACTCCAGGCAGACGGTGCGCACGTGGTCGGGCATGCGGTGGACGACCCAGCGCGCCGAGGTGATCAGGCCGTCGCAGCCTTCCTTCTGGATGCCGGGCAGGCCGGCCAGGAACTTGTCGGTGACGTCCTTGCCGAGCCCTTCCTTGCGGAAGGTGCGGCCCGGAATGTCGAGGCGTTCGGTGCGCTCCAGCGTCTTGCCGGTCGCGTCGTAGTAATTCAGCTCGAAACTGGCGGTCTCGATGTCGTGGATCTTGCCCAGGTTGTGGTTCAGGCGGATCACTTCGAGCCACTTGGCCTCGGGTGTCACCATCTTCCACGAGGCGAGGTTGTCCAGCGCGGTGCCCCAGAGCACGGCCTTCTTGCCACCCGCGTTCATCGCGATGTTGCCGCCGATACAGCTCGCCTCGGCCGACGTGGGATCGACCGCGAAGACGAAGCCGCCCCGCTCGGCCGCATCCGACACGCGCTGCGTCACCACGCCCGCGCCGGTCCAGACCGTCGCCACCTTGTGCGGCACGCCCGGCAGGTCGACCATCTCGACCTCGGTCATCTGCTCCAGCTTCTCGGTGTTGATGACCGCGCTCTTCCACGTCAGCGGCACGGCGCCGCCGGTGTAGCCCGTGCCACCGCCACGCGGGATGATCGTCAGGCCCAGCTCGACGCAGCCCGCCACCAGCGCGGCCATCTCGGCCTCGGTGTCCGGGGTCAGCACGACAAACGGGTACTCGACGCGCCAGTCGGTTGCGTCCGTGACGTGCGAGACGCGGCTCAGACCGTCGAACTTCAGGTTGTCCTTGCGGGTGTGGCGACCCAGCACCTTCTTCGTGCGCTGGCGCAGGTCGTGGACCATGCGGAAACGCTCGCCGAAGCGCTCGACCGCACCGCGCGCCGACTTCAGCAATTCGCCAACGAGTTCGTCGCGACCGGCATCGTTGCCCGGATCGCGGCGCTTCTCGACTTCGCCGAGGCGGTGGTGCAGCGCGTCGATCAGCAGCTGGCGCCGCTTCGGGTTGTCGATCAGGTCGTCTTCGAGGTAGGGATTGCGCTGCACGACCCAGATGTCGCCCAGCACCTCGTAGAGCATGCGCGCGGAGCGGCCGGTGCGGCGCTCGCCGCGCAGGCGGTCGAGCAGTTCCCAGGCCCGTGCGCCCAGCAGACGGATCACGATCTCGCGGTCCGAAAACGAGGTGTAGTTGTACGGAATCTCGCGCAGGCGAGCTTCGGCGTGCGCCGGGTCCAGGGGGGTACCGGGCATTTGAAGGATCGGATTCAGGGGAAGCGGTGCGTTCATGTGGCCGCAGAAGCAGCAGCACGCGGGGGGCGCGCAGAGCCCGCAATGCTACCGCAGCGGCCATTTCAGCCCCCGTACAAGTGCTTTGGCCCGTTGACAAGTGTTGTTTGTACCAAACCGCTTCCCCTGACACGGCGCAACGCCACAGTCCGCCCGAATGCTGCAGACTGCAGACTTCGCCTGCGCTGGAGTGCCACGATGAGCCCGAACCGTACACTGCCGAACGACGTCGATGCAGAGCCACCGATCCCGGCCATGGTCGTGGTCACGCCCTGGCCCTACCCGACCTGGATCGCCCACCGCGGCGCCGGCCGGCTCGCGCCCGAGAACACGCTGGCCGCCTTCCGTGCCGGCGCGGCACTGGGCTGGCGGGCCTTCGAATGCGACGTCAAGCTGAGCGCGGACGGCGTGCCCTTCCTGCTGCACGACGACACGCTGGAGCGCACCACCGACGCGGCCGGCAGCGCCGGGAATCTGAACTGGGCCGATCTCGCACGGCTGGATGCCGGCGGCTGGCACGGCCGCCTGTACGCGGGCGAGCCGCCGTGCAGCCTGGACGCCATCGCCGCGTTCTGCCTGCGCAATGGGCACCTGCTCAATCTGGAACTCAAGCCGGTCCCCGGTGACGAGGAGCGGACCGGTCAGGTCGTCGCCCAGGCGGTCCGGCAACGCTGGGGTGAAGCGGTGCGGGACGGACTGAGTGCCTGGCCCCTGCTCAGTTCCTTCGAGCCACGCGCGCTGGCCGCCGCCCGCGAGGCGGTGCCGGAGTTGCCGCGCGCGCTGCTGCTGGACCGACTGGCCCCCGACTGCTTCGACATCGCCGAGCGGCTGGACTGCGTCGCGGTGATCCTGGAGGAGTCGCTGGTCCACGCAGACCTTGTGCGCACGCTGCACCACGACGGGCTGCGGGTACTCGCCTACACGGTCAACGACGCTGGGCGGGCCGATCTGCTGCTCGATCTGGGTCTGGACGGGCTCATCACGGACGCGGTCGACACCTTCGTTCCAGGCCCCTGACTGCGGGGATCCGGCCCCCTGAAGCCCGGGCTCAAGGCGGACCAGCCTGACGCCGATATCGACGACATCCGCGCCCCCCGTGCCGAGCAGGCACGGGCGACGCCCGCTCATCGAATTCGCGTCTCGTCGAAAGGCTTTCCATGCCCGCCTCCAAGTCCGCCCCTGCGTCGGCGTCTGTCCGCGCCTCTTCCGGCCGCCACGACACGGCGCAACGCAACGAACACTCGACGCTGAATGTGCACTACGTGCCGGCCCGCATGCCGGCGGGCGTGGTGACCGGACTCTGGGGCAGCGCCGTCAAGCGCATGGACGATGGCAGCGGGACGCCACTTCAGATGGGGGACGTCATCCACAAGGGGGATGTGCTGCTCACCACGCAGCGCGGCATCGTGCAGCTGACCGCCGAGGGCAAGCAGTTCATCACCACTGGCGATCCGGGCCTCGACCGGCTGGTCATGCGCCTAGACGATGGGGAACTCGATTTCGTCACTGGCGCGGGCGCCGAGGGCGGCGAAGGCTCGCTGCAGGCTGGCGTCGTCGCGGAACGGGTCATCGAAGTCGTTTCGCCGCAGGAATACCAGTACGCCTACGAGCAGCTCCACCAGACTGGCGAGCACTTCAACGGTGGCAGCACAGGCCTGCCCGACGGCCCGATGGCCGTGGACACGGACATCGTCGTGCGGCTGGACGGCCCCACCGGCGTCGTCGAAGGGCAGACCGCAGCCAACTACACCGTCACGCTGTCGCACGCGGCCACGGTCGATGTGACCGTGACGCTGGCCTACGCCGGGGCAGCCACCGCCGGCGAGGATTTCACCGCGATTCCGTCGGTCACGATCCCGGCCGGGCAGACTTCGGCTCGGTTCGACATTGCCACCATCGACGATGCGCTGGCCGAAGGGGCTGAGCCTTACACGGTCACGATCGCACGTGCCGCCGCGGGCGAGGCTGGGGCGGCCAGCGAAGCAATGACCATCGGCATCGATCTGATCCATGCCACCGTCACCACGACGATCACCGATGACGCCGGTCCGTTCGGCCCCGGCACGCCCGGTGCCGAGGACACCTGCCTTGTCTCGATCTCGGGGCCTGGCTCCGTCGTCGAAGGTGAAGTCGCCTCCGGCTACACCGTCTCGCTGAGCCAGCCGGCCGTCACGGACGTCGTCGTCAAGCTGACCTACACCGGCACCGCCACCGACGGCGCCGACTACACCGCCGTCACGTCCGTCACCATTCCTGCCGGCCAGTCGTCGGCCACGTTCGACATCGCCACCATCGACGATGCGCTGGCCGAGGGCACCGAGACCCTCACCGTCTCGCTGGGCGAGATCACCGGCGGCGGCTTCGAGGCCATCGCGGGCAATCCAGCGCAAGCCACCGTCACCACGACGATCACCGATGACACCGGCCCGTTCGGCCCCGGCACGCCCGGTGCCAAGGACACCTGCCTTGTGTCGATCTCCGGCCCCGGCTCTGTCGTCGAAGGTGAAGTCGCCTCCGGCTACACCGTCTCGCTGAGCCAACCGGCCGTCACGGACGTCGTCGTCAAACTGACCTACACCGGCACTGCCACCGACGGCTCCGACTACACCGCCGTCACGTCCGTCACCATTCCTGCCGGCCAGTCCTCGGCGACCTTCGACATCGCCACCATCGACGATGCGTTGGCCGAGGGCACCGAGACCCTCACCGTCTCGCTCGGCGAGATCACCGGTGGCGGCTTCGAGCAGATTACCGGCAACCCGACCGGAGCGTCGATCACCACCACGATCACCGACGACACCGGTCCGTTCGGCCCCGGCACGCCCGGCGCCGAGGACACCTGTCTCGTCTCGATCTCCGGCCCCGGCTCCGTCGTCGAGGGCGAAGTCGCCTCCGGCTACACCGTCTCGCTGAGCCAGCCGGCCGTCACCGACGTCGTCGTCAAGCTGACCTACACCGGCACCGCCACCGACGGCTCCGACTACACCGCCGTCACCTCGGTCACGATTCCCGCCGGGCAGTCCTCGGTGACCTTCGACATCGCCACCATCGACGACGCCCTCGCCGAGGGCACAGAGACCATCACCGTCTCGCTCGGCGAAATCACCGGCGGCGGCTTCGAGCAGATCGCCGGCAACCAGGCCGGTGCGTCGATCACGACCTCGCTCGTCGATGACTCCGGCCCGCGCGGCCCTGAGGACACCTGCCTCGTCTCAATCTCTGGCCCGGGCTCCGTCATCGAGGGCGAAGTCGCTTCCGGCTACACCGTCTCGCTCAGCCAACCCGCGGCGACCGACGTCGTGGTCAAACTGACCTACACCGGCACCGCCACCGACGACTCCGACTACACCGCGGTCACCTCGGTCACGATTCCCGCCGGCCAGTCCTCGGTGACCTTCGACATCGCCACCATCGACGACGCCCTCGCTGAGGGCACCGAGACCATCACCGTCTCGCTCGGCGAGATCACCGGTGGCGGCTTCGAGCAGATTGCCGGCAACCCGACCGGAGCATCGATCACCACCACGATCACCGATGACACCGGTCCGCGCGGCCCCGAGGACACCTGTCTCGTCTCGATCTCCGGCCCCGGCTCCGTCGTCGAGGGCGAAATCGCCTCCGGCTACACCGTCTCGCTGAGCCAGCCGGCCGTCACCGACGTCGTCGTCAAGCTGACCTACACCGGCACCGCCACCGACGGCTCCGACTACACCGCCGTCACGTCCGTCACCATTCCTGCCGGCCAGTCCTCGGCGACCTTCGACATCGCCACCATCGACGATGCGTTGGCCGAAGGCACCGAGACGCTCACCGTCTCGCTCGGCGAGATCACCGGTGGCGGCTTCGAGCAGATTGCCGGCAACCCGACCGGAGCATCGATCACCACCACGATCACCGACGACACCGGTCCGCGCGGCCCCGAGGACACCTGCCTCGTCTCGATCTCCGGCCCCGGCTCTGTCGTCGAGGGCGAAGTCGCCTCCGGCTACACCGTCTCGCTGAGCCAGCCAGCCGTCACCGACGTCGTCGTCAAGCTGACCTACACCGGCACCGCCACCGACGGCTCCGACTACACCGCGGTAACCTCGGTCACCATTCCCGCCGGCCAGTCCTCGGCGACCTTCGACATCACCACCATCGACGATGCGCTGGCCGAAGGCACCGAGACCCTCACCGTCTCGCTCGGCGAGATCACCGGTGGCGGCTTCGAGCAGATTGCCGGCAACCCGACCGGAGCATCGATCACCACCACGATCACCGATGACACCGGTCCGCGCGGCCCCGAGGACACCTGTCTCGTCTCGATCTCCGGCCCCGGCTCCGTCGTCGAGGGCGAAATCGCCTCCGGCTACACCGTCTCGCTGAGCCAGCCGGCCGTCACCGACGTCGTCGTCAAGCTGACCTACACCGGCACCGCCACCGACGGCTCCGACTACACCGCCGTCACGTCCGTCACCATTCCTGCCGGCCAGTCCTCGGCGACCTTCGACATCGCCACCATCGACGATGCGTTGGCCGAAGGCACCGAGACGCTCACCGTCTCGCTCGGCGAGATCACCGGTGGCGGCTTCGAGCAGATTGCCGGCAACCCGACCGGAGCATCGATCACCACCACGATCACCGACGACACCGGTCCGCGCGGCCCCGAGGACACCTGCCTCGTCTCGATCTCCGGCCCCGGCTCTGTCGTCGAGGGCGAAGTCGCCTCCGGCTACACCGTCTCGCTGAGCCAGCCAGCCGTCACCGACGTCGTCGTCAAGCTGACCTACACCGGCACCGCCACCGACGGCTCCGACTACACCGCGGTAACCTCGGTCACCATTCCCGCCGGCCAGTCCTCGGCGACCTTCGACATCACCACCATCGACGATGCGCTGGCCGAAGGCACCGAGACCCTCACCGTCTCGCTGGGCGAGATCACCGGCGGCGGCTTCGAGGTCATCGCGGGCAATCCGGCGCAAGCCACCGTCACCACGACAATCACCGATGACGCCGGTCCGTTCGGCCCCGGCACGCCCGGCGCCGAGGACACCTGCCTTGTGTCGATCTCGGGGCCTGGCTCCGTCGTCGAAGGTGAAGTCGCCTCCGGCTACACCGTCTCGCTGAGCCAGCCGGCCGTCACCGACGTCGTCGTCAAGCTGACCTACACCGGCACCGCCACCGACGGCTCCGACTACACCTCGGTCACCTCGGTCACGATCCCGGCTGGGCAATCGTCGGCCACGTTCGACATCCCGATCCTGGATGATGCCCTCGCCGAGGGCCCCGAGACCCTCACCGTCTCGCTCGGCGAAATCACCGGTGGCGGCTTCGAGCAGATTGCCGGCAACCCGACCGGAGCATCGATCACCACCACGATCACCGACGACACCGGCCCGCGCGGCCCCGAGGACACCTGTCTCGTCTCGATCTCCGGCCCCGGCTCTGTCGTCGAAGGCGAAGTCGCCTCCGGCTACACCGTCTCGCTGAGCCAGCCGGCTGTCACCGACGTCGTCGTCAAGCTGACCTACACCGGCACTGCCACCGACGGCTCCGACTACACCGCTGTCAAGGAAGTCACCATCACTGCAGGGCAATCGTCGGCCACGTTCGACATCCCGATCCTGGATGATGCCCTCGCCGAGGGCCCCGAGACCCTCACCGTCTCGCTGGGCGAGATCACCGATGGCGGCTTCGAGCAGATTGCCGGCAACCCGGCCGGAGCGTCGATCACCACCACGATTACCGATGACACCGGCCCGCGCGGCCCCGAGGACACCTGTCTCGTCTCGATCTCGGGGCCCGGCTCCGTCGTCGAGGGCGAAGTCGCCTCCGGCTACACCGTCTCGCTGAGCCAGCCGGCCGTCACGGACGTCGTCGTCAAACTGACCTACACCGGCACTGCCACCGACGGCTCCGACTACACCGCTGTCAAGGAAGTCACCATCACTGCAGGGCAATCGTCGGCCACGTTCGACATCCCGATCCTGGATGATGCCCTCGCCGAGGGCCCCGAGACCCTCACCGTCTCGCTGGGCGAGATCACCGGTGGCGGCTTCGAGCAGATTGCCGGCAACCCGACCGGAGCATCGATCACCACCACGATCACCGACGACACCGGCCCGCGCGGCCCCGAGGACACCTGTCTCGTCTCGATCTCCGGCCCCGGCTCTGTCGTCGAAGGCGAAGTCGCCTCCGGCTACACCGTCTCGCTGAGCCAGCCGGCCGTCACGGACGTCGTCGTCAAACTGACCTACACCGGCACTGCCACCGACGGCTCCGACTACACCGCCGTCACGTCCGTCACCATTCCTGCCGGACAGTCCTCGGCGACCTTCGACATCACCACCATCGACGATGCGCTGGCCGAGGGCACCGAGACTCTCACCGTCTCGCTCGGAGAGATCACTGGCGGTAGCTTCGAGGCCATCGCGGGCAATCCGGCGCAAGCCACCGTCACCACGACGATCACCGATGACACCGGCCCGTTCGGCCCCGGCACGCCCGGCGCCGAGGACACCTGCCTTGTGTCGATCTCGGGACCTGGCTCTGTCGTCGAGGGCGAAGTCGCCTCCGGCTACACCGTCTCGCTCAGCCAGCCTGCCGTCACCGACGTCGTCGTCAAGCTGACCTACACCGGCACCGCCACCGACGGCTCCGACTACACCGCGGTCACCTCGGTCACCATTCCCGCCGGCCAGTCCTCGGCCACGTTCGACATCGCCACCGTCGACGATGCGGTGGCCGAAGGCACCGAGACGCTCACCGTCTCGCTCGGCGAGATCACCGGTGGCGGCTTCGAGCAGATTGCCGGCAACCCGACCGGAGCGTCGATCACCACCACGATCACCGATGACACCGGCCCGCGCGGCCCCGAGGACACCTGTCTCGTCTCGATCTCGGGGCCCGGCTCCGTCGTCGAGGGCGAAGTCGCCTCCGGCTACACCGTCTCGCTGAGCCAGCCGGCCGTCACCGACGTCGTCGTCAAGCTGACCTACACCGGCACCGCCACTGACGGCTCCGACTACACCGCCGTCACCTCGGTCACGATTCCCGCCGGGCAGTCCTCGGTGACCTTCGACATCGCCACCATCGACGACGCCCTCGCCGAGGGCACAGAGACCATCACCGTCTCGCTCGGCGAAATCACCGGCGGCGGCTTCGAGCAGATCGCCGGCAACCAGGCCGGTGCGTCGATCACGACCTCGCTCGTCGATGACTCCGGCCCGCGCGGCCCTGAGGACACCTGCCTCGTCTCAATCTCTGGCCCGGGCTCCGTCATCGAGGGCGAAGTCGCTTCCGGCTACACCGTCTCGCTCAGCCAACCCGCGGCGACCGACGTCGTGGTCAAACTGACCTACACCGGCACCGCCACCGACGACTCCGACTACACCGCGGTCACCTCGGTCACGATTCCCGCCGGCCAGTCCTCGGTGACCTTCGACATCGCCACCATCGACGACGCCCTCGCTGAGGGCACCGAGACCATCACCGTCTCGCTCGGCGAGATCACCGGTGGCGGCTTCGAGCAGATTGCCGGCAACCCGACCGGAGCATCGATCACCACCACGATCACCGATGACACCGGTCCGCGCGGCCCCGAGGACACCTGTCTCGTCTCGATCTCCGGCCCCGGCTCCGTCGTCGAGGGCGAAATCGCCTCCGGCTACACCGTCTCGCTGAGCCAGCCGGCCGTCACCGACGTCGTCGTCAAGCTGACCTACACCGGCACCGCCACCGACGGCTCCGACTACACCGCCGTCACGTCCGTCACCATTCCTGCCGGCCAGTCCTCGGCGACCTTCGACATCGCCACCATCGACGATGCGTTGGCCGAAGGCACCGAGACGCTCACCGTCTCGCTGGGCGAGATCACCGGCGGCGGCTTCGAGGCCATCGCGGGCAATCCGGCACAAGCCACCGTCACTACGACGATCACCGACGACACCGGTCCGTTCGGCCCCGAGGACACCTGTCTCGTCTCGATCTCGGGGCCCGGCTCTGTCGTCGAAGGTGAAGTTGCGTCTGGCTACACCGTCTCGCTGTCGCATGCATCGACCAGCGACGTCGTCGTGCAACTGAGCTATTCCGGCACGGCCGAAGCCGGCGCCGACTACACCAAGGTGGCGTCGATCACGATCCCGCCAGGAGTGACGTCCTACTCGTTCGGCATCTCGACACAGGACGACGCGCTCGCCGAAGGGACGGAGCAGTTCTCGGTCCAGCTGGGCACGGTCAGCGGCGGTTCGTTCGAGGCGATCGCCCTCGATCCCGCACACGCATCGGTCACGACCTGCATCGTCGACGACGTCGGACCGCTGGCCCCGGACACCCCGCCCGGCACACCCGATGCCAGCGACACCGTGCTGGTATCGATCACCGGCCCGGACACAGTGGTCGAGGGCGAGACCTCCAGCGGCTATGTCGTCTCGCTGAGCCAGCCCGCCGTCACCGATGTCGTCGTGCGCCTCGTCTACACCGGCACGGCCACCGACGGCGCGGACTACGTCCAGACCAGTTCCGTGACGATCCCGGCCGGCCAGTCATCGACCACGTTCCACCTCGCCACCGTCGACGACGCGCTGGCCGAAGGCACCGAAACCATCACCGTGGCGCTGGGCCAGATCTCGGGCGGCGGCTTCGAGGTCATCGCCGGCAACCCGGCACAGGCGTCAGTGACCACCGCACTGGTCGATGACAGCGGTCCGCAGGCACCCGGCGGTGGCCAGCCGCCCGATGCCCATGACACCGTGCTGGTGTCGCTGACCGGCCCGGACACCGTGCTCGAAGGCGAGACGGCCAGCGGCTACACCGTCACGCTGTCGCAAGCGGCCCGGACCGACGTGCAGGTCACGCTGAGCTATTCCGGCACCGCCAGCGGGGGCGCCGACTACACGCAGGTGCTGTCGGTCACGGTGCCCGCCGGACAGACCTCGGCCAGCTTCGATCTGGCCACGCTGGACGACGCCCTCGCCGAAGGCACGGAAAGCATCGTCGTGGCGCTGGGCGGGATCAGCGGCGGCGGCTTCGAGGCCGTGCTGGCCAATCCGCTGGCCACCTCGGTCACCACCTGCCTGGTCGACGACGTCGGCCCCGGCGGCGCCACGCCCGGCGCCGAGGACACGGCACAGGTCTCGCTCACCGGCCCTGGCCAGGTGCTGGAGGGCGAGGTCGCCACCGGCTACACCGTCACGCTGTCGCAGCCCGCGGCCACCGACGTGGTGATCAAGCTCAACTACGCCGGCACCGCCACCGACGGCGCCGACTACACCCGGGTCACCACGGTGACGATCCCTGCCGGCCAGACCAGCGCCCGGTTCGACATCGCCACGCTGCCCGACGCCGCGGCGGAGGGCGCGGAGAACTTCACCGTCGCGCTCGGGGCCATCTCCGGCGGCGGTTTCGAGGCCATCCGCGGCAACCCGTCGGCCTACGCCGTGACGACCACGATCACCGACACCGCCCACGCGCCAACCCCGCAGGACGATGCCGGCACCGTCCGCGAGGACCAGCCGCTCAGCGGCAATGTGCTCGCCAACGACAGCGATCCGGACGGCGATCCGCTGTCCGTGGCCGGCTACACCTGGGGCGATGTCCACCACCCGGCCGGCAGCACCGCGACGCTGCCCGGCATCGGCACGCTGGTCGTCGAGGCCGATGGCCGCTACACCTTCACACCCGCCAGGGACTACGCCGGCCCGGTGCCCGAGGTGTCCTGCGTCATCAGCGACGGTGCGCTCACGACGGTATCGAACCTGACCCTGGCGATCGAGGGCGTGAACGATGCACCGACCCTGCTCGGCACCCGCGTCGCGCTGAGCGAGGCCGGTCTGCCCGGCGGACTGCCCGATGCCGGCACCGGGCCGCACGCCACCCAGGCCAGCGGCACGCTGCAGTTCAGCGATGTGGACAGCCCCACCCTGCACTTCACCCTCGAAGCGCCCACCGGCCTGTACGCCAGCGGCGGCCAGGCGCTGGTGTGGAGCGGTGACGGCTCGGCGGATCACCCACTGGTCGGAACGGCCGGCGGGCAGGTGGTCCTGAGCGCCACCATCGACGCCCAGGGCCGCTACACGGTCGAACTGCACGGCCCGCTCGACCACCCGGTGCGCAACGCCGAGGACACGCTCACGCTCTCGCTGGGCGTGCAGGTGAGCGACGGCCAGTCCACCAGCTCGGCCACGCTCGACGTGACCGTGCGCGACGACTCGCCCACCCCCTTCTGCACCGCCCGCAGCGCCGACCTGAGCCTGGTGCAGAACAACCTGCTGATCACGCTCGATGTCTCCGGCTCGATGGGCACCCGCGACGGCGTCAACGGCGAAACCCGCCTGCAGAGCGCGATCAAGTCCATCACGAAGCTGATCGACTCCTACGACAACCAGGGCGAAGTGGCCGTCCGGCTGGTCACGTTCTCGACCACCGGCGCCGAGCGGGGCGACCACTGGATGAGTACGGCCGAGGCGAAATCCGCCCTCGCCTCGCTGTGCGCGGGTGGCAACACCAACTACGACGCGGCGCTGGACGCCGCCCGCGGCGCCTTCACCGACAGCGGCCACCTGGACGGCGGTCACAACGTGGCCTACTTCTTCTCGGACGGCCGACCGAACCTGCCGACCGGCGACGTCGGCATCGACGCGGGCGAGGCCCAGGTCTGGCAGAACTTCCTGAACCAGCACGAGATCCAGTCCTATGCCGTCGGGCTGGGCAAGGACGTGCCGGTGTCGGCGCTGGAGCCCGTGTCCTGGAACTGCGTGACCGGCGCGGACGACCTGTCACCGCTGCTGGTGACCAGCTTCACCCAGCTGGACACGGTGCTCGCGCACACGGTGGCACCGGCGATCTCGGGCGACGTGGTCGACGGCGGCCTGCACAGCGTGACCGGCGCCGACGGCGGCCACCTGAGCGACATCGTCGTCAACGGCGTGCACCACCCCTGGGATCCGGCGACCAGCGCCTCGGACACGGTCAGCTTCAAGACCGCCACCGGAGGGGAGTTCACCTTCGACATGGAAACCGGCCACTACACCTACCAGGCCCCGGCGGGCGCCCGGGCGGACTACCAGGAGGTGCTGAGCTTCACCGTCACGGACCGCGACGGCGACACCCGGTCCGGCCAGATGACACTGAGCATCAACGCCGATGGCAGCAGCCACTACGACAGCCATTGCGCGCCACCGACGCCGATGCCGACCGAGCCGGCTCCCTCGACCTGCCTCAGCGGGGGCGTGCTGTCGTGGACACTGGCCGACCACCACACCGACACCAGCGCCTGCACCACCGGTTCCAGTACCACCACATCAGGCAGCGGAGACGGCGGTCTGCACCTCAGCGACGTGCTGGGCAGCGGCAGCCACGACACGCTGTCCAGCTGGAGCGGCCCGACCTGCAGCCCGTCACCCAGCAGCGGCAGCACGTTGACGGCGGGCGGCGGCGACTGCCTGAGCGGCGGCTCCACGGTGGATGCACAGCTCGCGCAGACGCTGATCCAGCAGCCGATCGACGCCCTGCACGGCTGCTGAGCGCAGCCGCCCGCGCTCAGCTCCGGTAGTCGGCGTTGATCGTGACGTACTCGTGCGAGAAATCGCAGGTCCAGACCGTGGCGACGGCGTCGCCACGGTTCAGGCCGACGCGTACGGTGATCTCGGCCTGCTTCATCACGCGCTGGCCGTCTTCCTCGCGGTACGCCGGCCGGCGCCCGCCCTGGTGGACGACGTGCACATCGTCCAGGTAGAGGTCGATCAGCGTCTGGTCGAGGTCGGCGATGCCGGCATAGCCGACCGCGGCGAGGATGCGGCCGAGGTTCGGGTCGCTGGCGAAGAACGCGGTCTTGACCAGCGGCGAGTGGGCGATGGCGTAGGCGGCCTGCAGGCACTCGTCCTCGGTCCGGCCGCCTTCGATGCGCACGGTGATGAACTTGGTCGCGCCTTCGCCGTCGCGCACGATGGCCTGCGCCAGCTGCTGCGACACGGCGATCACCGCATCGCGCAGCGCCTGGCCGTCGGCCGAGTCGAGCGCGGTGATGGTCGGGTTGCCGGCCTGGTGGGTGGCGATCAGCAGGAAGCTGTCGTTGGTGGAGGTGTCGCCATCAATGGTGATGCGGTTGAAGCTGCGGTTGGCGGCCTCCGTCACCAGCGGCTGCAGCAGCGCGGGGTCGATCGCGGCGTCGGTGGCCACGAAGCCGAGCATGGTGGCCATGTTCGGGCGGATCATGCCGGCGCCCTTGCTGATGCCGGTGACCGTCACGGTCTTGCCGCCGATCACGACCTGCTTCGACGCCGCCTTGGGCAGCGTGTCGGTGGTCATGATGCCGGCGGCGGCATCGGCCCAGTGGTCGGGCTGCGCATCCGCCAGCGCGGCGGGCAGGCCGGCCAGGATGCGCTCGCTCGGCAGCGTCTCCATGATCACGCCGGTCGAGAACGGCAGCACCTCTTCCGGCGCGATGTCCAGCGCCTGCGCCAGCCCGATGCACACCGAGCGGGCGCGCACCAGACCGTCGTCGCCCGTGCCCGCGTTGGCGTTGCCGGTGTTGATGACGATGGCGCGCTTGGCGGGGCCGGCGGCGAGGTGGTCGCGGCAGATCTGCACCGGTGCGGCACAGAAGCGGTTCTTCGTGAACACGCCGGCCACGCTGGAGCCGGGTGCCAGCAGCACGACGGTCAGGTCACGCCGGTTGGCCTTGCGCACGCCGGCCATCGTGGTGCCGAGCTGCACGCCGGCGACCGGGTGCAGGTCCTGGGGATTGGGAGCGGTGAGATTGACGGGCATGGCAGTCTGGCGGTCGAAGCGGAAGGAGCGCAGACGCGGCCCTCCCGGGCTTCAGCCCTCAGACGGTGGCCACGCTGTCGCGCGAATCGGCGATTGTAGGGACGCTGTCGGTGGACAGGCGGGCCAGCAGGTACTGATCGCACAGCTGCCCGCGGGCGTCGCGCTCGACCTTGCGCATCAAGCCTTCGCGCTGCAGGCCCAGGCTCTCGGCAAAGGCCAGCGCACGGGTGTTGCGCACGTCGCACCACACCTCGATGCGCGCCATGCCGCGGCTGTAGGCCCAGTTCATCAGCGTCAGCGTCGCGTCGCGCATCAGGCCACGGCCGCGTTGCCGGCTGCAGCCGACAAACCCGATCTGGCAGCGCGGCACGCCGAAATCGACGCTGTGCAGGTCGACACAGCCGACGTAGGTGCCGGTGTCGTGCTCGAAGGCCAGGTACATCACGCCCTCGCCTTCGGTGTCCACCCAGTCGCGCTGGCGCTCGCAGTGTTCGAGTGCCGCCACGGCATTCCAGTGGTGGTGCCCCCAGGCGATGAAGTCCAGGTCGACCATCGACCGCTGCACGCTCGCGTGGAAGGCGGGCGCATGGCGGGGATGGATCTTCTCCAGGCGAAGGCGTCGGCCCGGAATCGTTTCCGGGCTGCGGCGAAAGGTATCAGGTGTCATGGTCATCTCGGCGCGGACGACCGAGGATCAGGTCAGTTTGCCGTGGCAGAGCTTGAACTTCTTGCCGCTGCCGCAGGGGCAGGGATCGTTGCGGCCGGTGCGCTGCATCTGCGTTTCCGACAGTTCTGCAGCGCTGGCCTCAGCGTCCTGCGACACGCTGCCATCCTCGTTCGGGTGGGTGTAGGTGACGTTGGCGAGGTGCTCCGCACGCTCCTCGATGGCCACCGCCGCCTGCGCCACTTCGTCCGGGCTCTGGATGCGCACGGTCATCAGCAGACGGGTCACTTCCATCTTCACCACGTCCAGCAGCTGGCTGAACAGCTCGAAGGCCTCGCGCTTGTATTCCTGCTTCGGGTTCTTCTGGGCATAGCCACGCAGGTGGATGCCCTGGCGCAGGTAGTCGAGCGCCGAGAGGTGGTCGCGCCAGTGCGTGTCGATCGCCTGCAGCAGCACCATGCGGCCGAAGTTGCCGAACTGCGTGGCACCGACCTGCGCCACCTTGGCGGTGTAGGACGCATCCGCCGCCACGCACACCGCTTCGACGATGTCCTCGTCGGTGGCTTCCTGGCTGGCCTCGACCTGCGCCTTGAGCGGCACGTCGAGCTGCCATTCTTCGCGCAGCGTCTTCTCCAGTCCGTCCAGGTCCCACTGTTCCTCGACGCTCTCGACGGGCACGAAGGCGCGCACCACATCGGTCATCGCGCCGCGGCGCAGGTGCGTGAGCTGCGCGTCGATGTCGGTCTGCTCCAGCAACTCGTTGCGCTGCTGGTAGATGACCTTGCGCTGGTCGTTGGAGACGTCGTCGTACTCCAGCAGCTGCTTGCGCATGTCGAAGTTGCGCGCCTCGACCTTGCGCTGCGCGCTCTCGATCGAGCGGCTGACGATGCCGGCCTCAATCGCCTCGCCGTCGGGCATCTTGAGGCGGTCCATGATCGCCTTGACGCGGTCGCCCGCGAAGATGCGCATCAGCGGATCGTCCAGCGACAGGTAGAAGCGCGAGGAGCCCGGATCGCCCTGCCGGCCGGCGCGACCGCGCAGCTGGTTGTCGATGCGGCGGCTCTCGTGGCGCTCGGTGGCGATGATGCGCAGGCCGCCCAGCGACTTGACCTGGTCGTGCAGACCCTGCCATTCGCGCTTGAGCTGCTCGACGCGCACGGCCTTCTCGGCATCCGACAGGTCCGGATCGGCCTCGACCAGCTGCACCTGCTTCTCGACGTTGCCGCCGAGCACGATGTCGGTGCCGCGGCCCGCCATGTTGGTGGCGATCGTCACCATCTTCGGGCTGCCGGCCTGGGCGATGATGGTCGCTTCGCGGGCGTGCTGCTTCGCGTTGAGCACCTGGTGCGGCAGCCCGGCCTTATTCAGCATCTCGGACACCAGCTCCGAGTTCTCGATCGAGGTCGTGCCCACCAGCACCGGCTGGCCGCGGCCGTAGCACTCCTGGATGTCCTTGACCACCGCCTCGTACTTCTCGCGGCCGGTCTTGTAGACGAGGTCCAGCTCGTCCTTGCGCACCATCGGCCGGTTCGGCGGGATCACGACGGTTTCCAGGCCGTAGATTTCCTGGAACTCGTAGGCTTCGGTGTCGGCCGTGCCGGTCATGCCGCCGAGCTTGGCGTACATGCGGAAGTAGTTCTGGAAGGTGATCGAGGCCAGCGTCTGGTTCTCGGCCTGGATCTTCACGCCTTCCTTGGCTTCCACCGCCTGGTGCAGACCGTCCGACCAGCGGCGGCCCGTCATCAGGCGCCCGGTGAACTCGTCGACGATGGTGATCTCGCCGTTCTGCGAGACGTAGTGCTGGTCGCGGTGGAACAGGTGGTGCGCGCGCAGCGAGGCGTAGAGGTGGTGGACCAGCGTGATGTTGGCGGCGTCGTAGAGCGAAGCGCCCGGCGTCAGCAGCCCGGCCTCGGCCAGCAGTGCCTCGGCCTTCTCGTGGCCGTCTTCCGTCAGGAAGACCTGGTGGCTCTTCTCGTCGGCGGTGAAGTCTCCGGCCTCGATGACCCCTTCGCCGGTGCGCGGATCCGCTTCGCCGATCTGTTTCTTGAGGTGCGGCACGACGGCGTTGATGCGCACGTACATGTCGGTGTGGTCGTCGGCCTGGCCCGAGATGATCAGCGGCGTGCGGGCCTCGTCGATCAGGATCGAGTCCACCTCGTCGACGATGGCGAAGTTCAGCGCACGCTGCACGCGGTCCGCGACTTCGTAGACCATGTTGTCGCGCAGGTAGTCGAAGCCGAACTCGTTGTTCGTGCCGTAGGTGATGTCGGCGGCGTAGGCGGCCTGCTTGTCCTCGCGCGACATGTTCGGCAGGTTCACGCCCACCGTCATGCCAAGGTAGTTGTAGAGCCCGCCCATGGTCTCGGCGTCGCGGGCCGCGAGGTAGTCGTTGACCGTCACCACGTGCACGCCCTTGCCGGCGAGTGCATTGAGGTAGACGGGCAGTGTCGCCATCAGCGTCTTGCCTTCGCCGGTGCGCATCTCGGCGATCTTGCCGTTGTGCAGGGCCATGCCGCCGATGAGCTGCACATCGAAGTGGCGCATGCGCATGAAGCGCTTGCCGGCCTCGCGGACCACGGCGAAGGCTTCGGGCAGCAGGTCATCGAGCGAGGTGCCCGCCGCCACGCGCTGGCGGAATTCGGCCGTCTTGCCGCGCAGCTCGTCTTCGGAGAGCTTCTCGAACTGCACCTCCAGCGCGGTCACGCGCTCGACGACGCGCCGGTACTGCTTGAGCAGGCGGTCATTGCGGCTGCCGAAAATCTGGGTGAGGAGCTTGGGCAACATGAAGTGGACGCAGGTGCAGCAAACCCGCGGCGGTTCAGCCCATGTCGCGGGTGGGGGATCGGAAGGAGGTGAGGTGCGGCCGGGTCAGCAGCAGCGTCGGCAGGCCAGGCCGGCACGCGGTTCAGGCGTGCCCTCGGACAACTTTTGAGTTTATCACCGGGACTTGCGGAGCCTGGTTGCAGGGGTGACCTCGGCCGAGGTGCGCGCGGCGGCATCGAGACTTTCACCTCGGGCCAGGAACTTCGCAGGATCCTGGGGCACGCCGCCCAGCAGCACCTCGAAGTGCAGATGCGGTCCGGTCGAGCGGCCGGTGCTGCCGACCAGCGCGACTTCCTGTCCGCGGCGCACGACGTCGCCGGGCTGGACCAGGATCTGCGAGGTGTGGCCGTAGCGGGTGATCAGGCCATTGCCGTGGTCGATCTGCAGCGACAGGCCATAGGCGCCGTCCCGATCCGCCTCCAGCACGCGGCCACCGGCGGCAGCGCGGATGGGGGTGCCGGTCGGGGCGGCGAAGTCCAGCCCGGTGTGCAGCGCCGCACGGCGGTTGAACGGGTCGATGCGGAAGCCGAACCCGGAGCCCACCGGCACATCCACCGGCGCGATGCTGGGCACCATCAGCATCTCCAGCCGACGCTCCAGCAGCCGGGACTCGACCAGCACGAAGACGTCCCCCGAGCGGTCTGCCTGGGTATCGAGCAGTTCGACCAGCTGGTCGAGCTGCGCACCGGAGGGACCCGCCGCCGGCACGAACGGACCACCGCCCGCCCCCTTGGCCACCGACAGCTCCGACGCCGGGCCGGACGTCGAGGCCTTGCCAGCATCGTCCAGGGCCCGCAGTTCTTCGGGCTTGAGCCCCGCCAGCCCGGACACACGCTCGCCGACCGCCTCCAGCTTGAGCAGCTTCGCCTGCAGTTCGCCCACTTTCTGGGCCATCGCATCCAGATTCTCGCGGGTGTAGCGCTCGCGCTGGACAGCGTCCCGGCCGACCACGGGCCCGACGATCTGGCTGACCACCGGCCAGCCATCGCGCACGGCCTTGAGGAAGACGAAGTGGTAGACAGTGCCCGACAGCAGCAGCATCGCCACCACGAGCGCCGACAGGATCAGCCACAATTGCGCCGGCCGCACATGCATGGAGCGCGTGCGCGCCAAGCCGCCATGGGTGATCAGAATATCCATCGTCGCTTCATTCCTCTGCTGAAACCGGCTGCCACGGCAGTGCCGGATGCCGTGCCCCTGGGTCAGGTACTGGACCGCTGCGAACCCCTGCTGCGTCTGCAGCAGCGGCTGGCCGCGGCCAATGCCCACATGGATGCCGTGCGCCCGTTCCTGCCACCCGTGCTGTCGAAGCACGTGCGGTCGGGTCCGACCGATGCGGAAGGCTGGACCCTCCTGGCGGCCAATCCGGCCGTCGCCGCCAAGCTGAGGCAGTTGCTGCCCCGGCTGGAGGCCGCCCTGCGCCAGAAAGGCTGTGCGACCAGCCGGATCCGGATCCGGGTGCAGGCCACGTCGATCACCTGATCACGCCACACGAACCGGGGGACGCCAGCGCCCCCCGGTTGTGACATTTTGCATGCAATCGATGGGCCAGCCTTGCAAGGCCCTGAGCAAAGGACTCAGGCTTTGCCCTGATTGGCCACGGCGGCAGCGGCCTTGGCCGCCGCTTCGGCGTCGCCCAGGTAGTAGCTGCGGATGGGCTTGAGGTCGGCGTCCAGCTCGTACACGAGCGGGATGCCGTTGGGGATGTTCACACCGACGATGTCGTCATCACCGATGTTGTCGAGGTACTTCACCAGCGCGCGGATCGAGTTGCCGTGGGCAGCGATGACGATGCGCTTGCCGGACTTGATCGCCGGCGCGACCGACTCGTTCCAGAACGGCATCACGCGGGCGACCGTGTCCTTCAGGCACTCGGTCAGCGGGATCTGGTCCGGCTGCAGCTTGCTGTAGCGCACGTCCTGGCGCTGGCCGCGCGGATCGTCGGCATCGAGCGCCGGCGGCGGCGTGTCATAGCTGCGGCGCCAGACCAGCACCTGCGCGTCGCCGTACTCCTTGGCCATGTCCGCCTTGTTCAGGCCCTGCAGCGCACCATAGTGGCGCTCGTTGAGGCGCCAGTTGTGCACCACCGGCAGCCAGGTGCGGTCCATCTGGTCCAGCGCGTGCCAGAGCGTCCACACGGCGCGCTTCAGGACCGAGGTGTAGGCCACGTCGAAGTCATAGCCGGCGTCCTTGAGCAGGCGGCCTGCCTGCCTGGCCTGCTCGACGCCCGTGGGCGTGAGTTCGACGTCGGTCCAGCCGGTGAAACGGTTTTCCAGATTCCAGGTCGATTCACCGTGGCGAATCAGCACGAGCTTGTACATGGCGGTCAGCAGTTGGGTTGAAGTCGGGTTGAAAATTACCGTGAATTCTATAATCCGCGCCCTGAGCAACCTTGGCCGGCGGCCCGCCGGCGCCCACACCTGTGAACTTCCTCCTCGACAACTGGATCTGGCTGCTGACGGCCGCGGCCTCGGGTGGCGCGCTGCTGTTGCCCATGCTGGGCAAGGGGGGTGGCGCAGACGCCATCTCGCCCGCCGAAGCCGTGCAGATGATCAACCGCGAGAAGGCCGTCGTGATCGACGTCTGCGAAAGCGCCGAGTTCAGTGCCGGACACGTGGTCGGCGCCCGCAGCGTCCCGCTCGCCACACTGGAAGGCAGCAAGGGACTGCCCACCAACAAGACCCTCCCGGTGGTGCTGGTCTGTGCGTCAGGCGCACGGGCGCGCCGTGCTGCCGCTACCGTACGCGGACTGGGCCACCAGCGTGTGCACGTCCTGCAGGGCGGCATGGCCGGGTGGCGTGCGGCCGGTCTGCCGGTCGAGAAGTCGGCCTGACACGGCCAGGACCAGAAACAGGAACCCCCATGAAGTCCGTGACGATGTACACCACGCAGGTCTGCCCCTACTGCGTGCGCGCCAAGATGCTGCTCAAGCAGCGCGGCGTGGCCGAGATCGACGAGATCCGCGTCGATCTGCACCCCGACCAGCGCACGCACATGATGAACGTGACCGGCCGCCGCTCGGTGCCACAGATCTTCATCGGCGACACCCACGTCGGCGGCTGCGACGACCTGATGGCGCTCGACAGCGCCGGTGGACTGCTGCCACTTCTGCAGGGTTGAGCACCACCCGGCCTGCACGGGATGCGCACACTGAGGGCCGCCGGCAACACCTGCCAGCGACCTTCAGCACGCGGTGCGGAGATTTTTCGGTGGCCGGGCGCACAATCTGCGGTTTTGGCTCAAGACGAATCTCACGATTTGTCCCTCTCCGGTGACCACCGCACATCCGCAGCGCGCCACTCCGCGCGAACTTGCTGCACTGACCCTCGGTGCCCTGGGCGTCGTCTACGGTGACATCGGCACCAGCCCGCTGTACGCCCTCAAGGAAGTCTTCCACGCCGGGCACGTCCCGACCACGCCCGACAACATCCTGGGCGTCCTCTCCCTGATCTTCTGGACGATGACGGTCATCGTCTCGCTGAAGTACGTGCTGCTGATCCTGCGCGCGGACAACAACGGCGAAGGTGGCCTGATCGCCATGCTCGCGCTGGCCACCCACGCCGTGCGCGACCGGCCGCAGCTCTACCAGGCGCTGATGGGGGTGGGCATGTTCGGCACCGCGATCTTCTATGGCGACGGTGTCATCACGCCAGCCATCTCGGTGCTGTCGGCCATCGAGGGGCTGGAGGTCGCTGCCCCCAGCCTGCACCACTTCGTGCTGCCGCTGACGCTGATCGTGCTGACGGGGCTGTTCGCCGTGCAGCGCTTCGGCACCGGCGGCATCGGCAAGGCCTTCGGGCCCGTGACCCTGGTGTGGTTCGGCGTGCTGGTCGCGCTGGGCCTGCCCCACATCGCCGACAACCCGGGCGTGCTGGTGGCACTCAACCCGCTGTACGCCTTCAACTTCTTCGCCGCACAGCCCATGGTGGCGTTCATCGGCCTGGGCGCCGTGGTGCTGTGCGTGACCGGCGGCGAGGCGCTCTACGCCGACATGGGCCACTTCGGCAAGCAGCCGATCCGCATCGCCTGGTACGCCTTCGTGATGCCGGCGCTGGTGGTCAACTACTTCGGCCAGGGCGCGATGCTGCTGAAGAATCCGGAGGCGATCGAGAACCCCTTCTTCCTGATGGCGCCGAAGTGGGCCGCACTGCCGCTGGTGTTCCTGGCGACGGCCGCCACCGTGATCGCCTCGCAGGCACTGATCACCGCCGCGTTCTCGGTGACGCGCCAGGCGGTGCAGCTCGGCCTGCTGCCGCGCATGCGCATCGTGCACACCTCCGTGCGCGACCTGGGCCAGATCTACGTCCCCTTCGTCAACTGGGGCCTGTACGTGTTCATCGTGCTGGCGGTGGCGCTGTTCAAGACCTCGACCAACCTCGCCTCCGCCTACGGCATCGCGGTGACGCTGGACATGACGATCACGACGATCATGACCTTCTACGTCATCCGCCACGGCTGGAAGTACCCGCTGTGGCTGTGCCTGATGGCGACGGGGTTCTTCTTCGTGATCGACATCGCCTTCTTCGCGTCGAACATGCTCAAGCTGTTCGGCGGCGGCTGGTTCCCGCTGGTGATCGGCATCGCGATGTTCACGCTGATGCTGACCTGGAAGCAGGGCCGCGCGATGATGAGCCACCGGCTGCGCGACGAGGCGATCGACCTGCCCTCGTTCCTGGGCGCGATCTTCGTGAACCCGCCGGTGCGCGTGGCAGGGACGGCGGTGTTCCTGTCCGCCGAGCCGGGCCTGACGCCGAACGCGCTGATGCACAACCTCAAGCACAACAAGGTGCTGCACGAGCACAACCTGTTCGTCACCGTGCGCCACCACGACATTCCCTGGGTCAGCTTCGACCAGCGCATCAGCATGGAATCGCTGGGCCATGACTGCTGGCAGGTGATGCTGAACTTCGGCTTCAAGAACGAGCCGGACGTGCCGCAGGCGCTGCAGCTGCTGGCCGGCCGCGGCGTGCCGCTCGACGAGATGGACACCAGCTACTTCCTGTCGCGCGACATCGTGATGCCCACCATCGGCGACGGCATGTCGCTGTGGCGCGAGAAGCTCTTCGCCAACATGCACCGCAACGCAGCCGCCGCGGCGGACTTCCTCAACCTGCCGACGAACCGGGTGGTGGAGCTGGGCTCCAAGGTCGAGATCTGACCAGCAGGAGCGCCGCCAGCGCACCACAGACGGTGCCGCTGGCGTGTGCGAGGGGCGCCACCGCGATGTCCCAGCCGGGCGGCGTGACCAGCGTGTGCGCCCAGGCCCGCTCGCCCAGCACCTTCGCGCACAGCCCCGCCAGCAGCAGCGCGCCGAGCACCCGGTCGCGCCGCAGCGCAGCATCCCGCACCAGCGCCACCGCCGCCACCGCCACCCCCGCGTGCAGCACGCCGGACAGACCGCCGTAACGCAGCAGGTCCGGCGCCAGCAGCAAGCCCAGGTGCGTCAGTGGCCAGGCCAGCGCCCAGGCCCAGGCGGCCTCGCGCGGCAACCGCGCCACCCAGCCCAGCAGCAGCAGCAGCGCGGCACCGGCCAGATTGGCCAGCAGGTGCCGCGTGCTCAGGTGCACCCAGGCGGCGCTCCACCAGCGCCACGGCTCGCTCCACACCAGCGCAGGCACCCAGGCCAGCGCCATCCGGGCCAGCCCGGGCCGCAGCGCGATCAGCAGGCTCGGCACCACCAGCAACAGCCCCACGCCCAGCCAGGCGTGGTGGCGGCACAGCATCAGCCGAACACGGCGCGCCACAGCGCCAGCACGGCCTCGCGGTGGGCCTTCATCGGCCCGAGTTCGGCCATGTCGATCTGCGTGGGCGCTTCGTCCAGCCTGGCCCGGTGCTGCACGCGGCGCTGCTCGCGGTAGGCATCGGCGGCGGCGAACCCCACCCCGGCGGGCAGCAGGCCGGCCTGCTCGGCACGCTGCAGCAGCGCGATGTTGCCGGCGTTGTCCTGCAACGCCGGATGCGCGGCGCTGTGCGCCAGCACCAGCCACTGCACGGCAAACTCCGCGTCCATCATCCCGCCGCGGCTGTGCTTGACGTCGAAGCGGGTCGGCCGCACCGGGTGGGCTTCGCGCACCCGCTCGCGCATGGTGGCGATCTCGCGCTTGAGGGCCTCCAGGTCGCGCGGCGCGGTCAGCACGGCGCGGCGCGTCGCCTCGAAGCGCTCGGCCAGCGCGGGCGCGCCAGCGCACCAGCGCGCCCGAGTGATGGCCTGGTGCTCCCAGGTCCACGCGGTGTTGCTGCCACGGCCCTGCTGGTAGCGCTCGAAGGCCGCGATCGAGGTCACCAGCAGCCCCGAGTTGCCGTTCGGGCGCAGCGCGGTGTCGATCTCGTAGAGCGCCCCCGCCGCGGTGCGCAGCGACAGCCAGGTGATGAGCTTGCGCGCGAAGGCGGCGTAGACCTCGCCAGCGCGTTCGTCGGCGTCGTCGTAGAGGAAGACGATGTCCAGGTCACTGCCGTAGCCCAGTTCCTTGCCGCCGAGCTTGCCGTAGGCGATCACGGCAAAGCTGGGCGCCTCGCGGTGGCGCGTGCGCAGATGGCGCCAGGCCCAGTGCAGCGTGCGCTCCAGCGTGGCGTCCGCCAGCGCGGAGAGGTCGTCGGCGACCTGCTCGACGGTGATCTCGGCCTCGACGTCGCGCACCAGCGTGCGGAAGGTCTCGGACTGGTGGGCGCGGCGCAGCGTGTCGAGCAGCTCGCCCTCGTCGGCCTCGCCGGAGCGGATCCAGGCCTGGTGGCGCTCCTCCAGATCGCGGGCATAGGCGACGGCGTCGAAGCGCTCGTGCATCAGCCGGGCGTCCGCCAGTTCGTCGATCACGCCCGGGTGCTGCATCAGGTAGCGCATCGGCCAGCGGGCCAGCCCGAGCAGATGCAGCAGCCGGCCGAGCACCTCGCCGCGTTCGGCCAGCAGGGCCAGGTAGCTGTCGCGGCGCAGCAGCGGCTCCAGCCAGTCCACGAAGCGCAGCAGCGCGGTCTCGCCGATCTCGGGTTCGTCCTGGGTCAGCCGGCGCGCGCGCATCAGCAGCCGCACCAGCCGCGCCCGTCCCTCGTCGCGCAGCAAGGCCACCCGCGGCGAGGCCACCAGCAGCCGCAGCCGCTCGGCCAGCGGGGCGGACAGGCCCTCGATCTGCGGCAACTGCTCCAGCGTGGGCGGCGTGCCGTTGCAGCGGCTGCAGGTGCCCGGACCGCTGCGCGCCGGCGCGCTGCGGCCGTCGTGCAGCAAGGCGTCGAACTCGGTGGCCACCAGCTCGCGGTGGGTGCACAGCGCGTCGAGCAGTTCGCAGGCATCGACCGTGCACGCCATGCGCATCGAGCCGGCGATCCAGCGCAGGTCGGCGTCCGCCGTGGGCAGCAGGTGGGTCTGCTGGTCATCGAGGTACTGGATGCGGTGCTCGACCCGGCGCAGGAAGGTGTAGGCCGCCGCCAGCTTCTCCGCCGTCTCCTGCGGGATCAGGCCGACACCGGCCAGACGCTGCAGCGCCTTGAGCGTCGGGCGGGTGCGGATCTCGGGGAACTGCCCGCCACGCACCACCTGCAGCAGCTGCACGGTGAACTCGATCTCGCGGATGCCACCGCGCGAGAGCTTCACGTCGTTGGCACGCTCCGGGCGGCCGGCGGCGCGGCGGTTGGCCTCGTCGCGCACCTTCTGGTGCAGCTGGCGCAGGCCCTCGAACACGCCGTAGTCGAGATAACGCCGGTACACGAAGGGCGTCACCACATCGCGCAGCGCCTTGGCCCGCCCGGACGTGACGGAGGCCCGTGGTGCCACGACCCGGCTCTTCAGCCAGGCGAAGCGCTCCCATTCGCGGCCCTGCACCAGGAAATACTCCTCCAGCATCGCCAGGCTCACGACCGGCGGGCCGGAATTGCCGTTGGGCCGCAGCGCCAGGTCCATGCGGAAGACGAAGCCGTCCTCGGTCACGTCGCCGATCAGGGCGCGCAGCGTGCGCGCCACCAGCGAGAAGTACTCGTGCGCGGAGATGGTGCGGCCACCGCTGGCGTTGCCGGCGGTCTGGCCGTCTTCCTCGTAGACGTAGACGAGATCGATATCGGAGGACACGTTCAGCTCGCGCGAGCCGAGCTTGCCCATGCCGATGATCCAGAAGTCGATCGGCTGGCCCTCGGCGGTGTACGGGGCACCGTGCAGCGCATCCTGCTCGGCGCGGGCGGCGGCCAGCGCGGCTTCGAGCGTTACCTCGGCCAGCTCGGTCATCGCGCGGGTGACCACCTCGACATCGGCCTGCTGCTCGACATCAAGCACCACCAGCCGCTCCATCACCAGCTGCCGCGTCAGGCGCAGCGCCGAGGCCAGGCTGCGTCCACGGGCCAGCCAGGCGTCCAGCGTGGCCTGCATGGACGCCCGGTCGGGCGGGCCATCGGCCAGCAGCGCCAGATCGGCCCCTCGGACCCTGCGCACCCGCTGCACGTAGCGGCTGTGGTCGGCGGTGGCGGTCGTCACTGCGGTCTCGGACGGGGTCTGCATGGCATGCTTTCGGGTCTGTGCTAGCTTCGCTGTGTTCAATTCACCGGCGCCTGGTTCGGCTGCATTCATGCCTGTGGTTCCCTGGTCATCCGATCTGCTGCACTGGAGCCGGCGCGCCGGCGGCATGGTGCTGCGCGTCGCATTCTGGAGCATTGCTGCCGTTGCCGCGCTGACGTTGACCGCGTGGCTGATCCTGCAGTGGGGGATTTTGCCCCGACTGGACACCTGGCGCCCCGGGCTGGAAACCTGGGCCAGCCGCTCGCTGGGCATGGACGTCCGCCTGGGGGCGCTGCAGGTCACCGGGGACGCGTGGGCGCCGGTGGTGACGCTGAGCGACCTGCGCATGGTGGATCCGCACGGGCATGAAGCCCTGCGGCTGGCCCGGGTCGAGGCGGTCATCACCCCAGGCTCCCTGCTGCCGCGCTCCCTCACGCGCTGGTGGCCGCACGTGCAGCGGCTGGAACTGGACGCCCTGCATCTGGCGCTGCGCCGGGACCGGCGCGGGCAGATCTTCCTGGCCGGACTGCCGCTGGAGCGCACCGACGCCCGCAACGAGGATGGCCGCGTGGCCGACTGGCTGTTCAGCCAGGCCGAGATCCGGCTGCGCGGCGCCAGCCTGTCGTGGCACGACGAACAGCGGGGCGCCGACCCGCTGGTGCTCACCGGCGTCGATCTGGACCTGCGCAACCCGGTCGGCCGGCACGTCCTGCGCCTGAGTGCCACGCCGCCCGAGGGATGGGGCAGCCGCTTCTTCGCCAGTGCCGAAATGGCGCGACCGCTGCGCTCGCTGCTGTCGATGACCGGGTTGCAGCACCCGGGGGACTGGCGGCAATGGGCCGGTGTCGTGCAGGCCGACTGGCCGCTGGTGGATGTCAGCCAGTTGCGCCGGCATGTCGACCTGCCCTTCGACCTGATGGAGGGCCGCGGCCGGCTCGCCACCCGCATCGACGTGGCGCAGGGCCGCCTGACCGGGGCCACCGCGGACCTGCAGCTGCAAGCGGTCACGCTGCGCCTGGCCAGGGGACTGCCGCCCGTGGCGCTGCGGCGCATCGCCGGCCAGCTGGAAGTGCGCCACGGCGACCAGGGCAGCGTGGTCCGGGCACGCCAGCTGTCCTTCCAGTCGCAGCCACCGGCCGATGCCACCGCCAGCACCGCCACCCCCGACCCGAGCCTCTGGCCCGCCACCGATCTGGAGCTGCGGCTCGACGGGCCCGCCGGCGCCTGGACGGGCGGCGCCTTCAAGGCCTCGCTGGTCGATCTGGGGCTGCTGGCGCAATCGGCCGCCCATGTGCCGCTGGCCGGACCGATGCGGCGCCTGCTGGACGCCACCCGCCCGCGCGGCCAGCTGCGACAGTTCGCCTACGAATGGGCCGGCGATCCGGAGCGGCCCACCCGCTGGCGTGCCCGCGGCGCCGCTGACGCCCTGAGTCTCGCGGCCGAGCCGGCCACCACCGCCCTCACGTCGACCGCCACGCCCGGGCGCCCGGGCATGCACGGCGGACACGTGCGTTTCGACGTCACGGACCTCGGCGGCCAGGCCGATCTGCGCATCGCCCAGGGGGATCTGGAGTTTCCGGGGGTGTTCGAGCAGCCCCGCGTGGCCCTCGATCGGCTGCAGGCCGACGTGCGCTGGACGCTGCAGCGCCCGGCTGCCGCCCCCGCTGGCACCCGCCCGGCCATCGAGGTCCACGTCCGGCGCGCAGTCTTCGACACCGCCGATGGCGCGGGCGAGTTCTCCGGGCGCTGGCACACCGGCCCGACCGCCGGCCCGGTCTTCGGTCCTGCGGGCTGGCTGCCCGGCCGCATCGATCTGGAGGCCCGGGTCCACCAGATCCACGCCGACCGCATCCACCGCTACCTGCCGCTGGGCATCGCCGGGTCGGTCCGCGACTACCTGCGCGCGGCACTCGTGGCCGGATCGGCACGCGAGGTGCATGCCCGCGTGCGCGGCCCGGTGCTCGACTTTCCCTACACCCGGCCCGGACAGGGCGAGTTCGCCATCGCCGGTCGTTTCGAGCAGGTCACCTTCGACGCGGTGCCCGACAGCACCTGGCCCCGCTACACCGACGGCGCCGGCCACCTCGTCGTCCAGGGCCACCAGCTGCGGCTGCTGCAGACCCGTGCCCGGCTCGGCCAGACCGGCAGCGGCCAATTCGCGCTGGAGGACATCGAAGGCGGCATCGACCAGCTGGCCCACGACCCCGTGCTGCGCCTGACCGGCCTGGGCCACGGCACCACGGCCGATGCGCTGCAGTACCTGCGCGACAGTCCGCTCGACGGCTGGCTGGACCACGCGTTCCTGCCCGCCCGCGGCGACGGCCAGACCCGGCTCGCGCTGCAGATCGCCGTGCCCCTGCAACAGGCCAGGGACACGACGGTGGCCGGCCGGGTCGATCTGAGCGAGACGCGACTGCAGATGCGTCCGGACGTGCCGGCGCTGGAGGCCGTGCAGGCACGCCTCGAATTCACCGAGCGCCAGTTCCACCTGACGCAGGGCAGTGCGCAGGTCGCGGGCGGTCGGTTCGCCTTCGACGGCCACCTCGACGAGGCCGGTGTGCTGCGATTCGCCGGCCAGGGCCACGCCACAGCCCAGGGTCTGCGCGACCTGGGTGCGATCGACCCGGTCGTCCGGCTCGCACACCAGTTCGACGGCCAGGCGGACTACCGCCTGCAACTGGCCCTGACCCCAGGCGGCCCGACCGTCCAGGTGGACAGCGATCTGGTCGGACTGGCCAGCCGTCTGCCGGCACCGCTGAACAAGCCCGCCGCACAGCCCGTCGTGCTGCGGGTCCGTCTCCAGCCCCAGGCACAAGCCGCCAGTCCGGCCACCGCGACGCTGCTGGAGATCGACGCCCGCACGGCGGCCGCGCCGCTGCTGTCCACCCGACTGCTGCACGATGGCGACCCTGTGAACGGCGGGCTGCGCGGGCAGATCCGGATCGGCAGCGCCGAGCAGGGGCCCTCGCCTGACAAGGGCATCGACATCGGCATCGCGCTGCCACGGCTGTCGCTGGACGACTGGCAGACCTGGCTGCAACGGGCACGGCAGGCCGGCCATCTGCCCTCGGTGGACCACCCGGGCGCGCCGGACGAGGCCCACGGACTGCCGCTGCACCAGATCCGGCTGCAGGTGGCCGACCTCGCCACCCACGGCCACCGCCTGACCGGCGTCGACGCCACGCTGCAGCCGTCCGGCACGCCCGTCCGCACCTGGACCGGCACGATCGAGGCCGACCAGCTGGCGGGCCGGATCACGCTGCGCACCGCGACACCGCAGACCCCTGCCACCCTGCAGGCGCGACTCGGCCGGCTGGCCCTGCCGTGGCCGACGGCACCGCTCGCCGAGTCCATCGCCCGTCCCGAACCTGGCGCGGAACCCCTGCCAGGGCTGGATGTGGTCGTCGAGGACCTGGTGTTCGGCGGCAGGCACCTCGGCCGGCTCGAATTGCAGGGCGGTCCGAACCCGGACACCCGGCTGCCCACCGTGGTCAACGGCGAATGGCGCCTGAACCAGCTCGCTCTGACCCGGCCCGAGGCCCGCCTGAGCGCCGTGGGCGTGTGGGATCCGGCGGACCGGGAGGGGGCGACCGGAACGGGCACCAGCCGCCTCACCTTCCGGCTGGACGTGGACGACGGCGGCCGCTGGCTCGACCAGCTCGGCTGGACAGGCCTGCTGGAGGGCGGCCGCGGCTACCTCGGCGGCCAGCTGCGCTGGCCCGGCCCGCCAACGGCACTGACGCTGGCACAGCTGGGTGGCACGGTGCGCCTCGACGTCGACAACGGCCAGTTCCTGCAGGCCGAGCCGGGCGCCGGTCGGCTGTTCGGCGCGCTGAATCTGCAGTCGCTGCCACGGCGCCTGTCGCTCGATTTCCGGGACCTGTACCAGAAGGGGTTCAGCTTCGACCGCATCGATGGCGACGTGCAGATCCGCCTCGGCGCGGCGGACACGCACAACCTGCGCGTGCGCGGCGTGCAGGCCATGGTGCTGGCCGAAGGCAGCGCCAGCCTGACGAGTGCGACCCAGGATCTGCGGGTCTGGATCGTGCCGGACCTGAACGCTGGTGCCGCGTCCCTGGCCTACGCGGTGATCAACCCCGCCGTGGGGCTCGGCACGCTGGTGACGCAGTGGCTGCTGCAGCGCCCGCTGACCGAGGCGGCCACGCGCGAGTACCGCGTCACCGGCCCCTGGGGGGCCCCACAGATCACGCCGGTCGACCGCTCCCCCCTGCCCACGTCCATGCCATTGCCCTTGACCCGAAAGGACCGCTCCCCATGAAGATCGCCGCTCTCCAGATGGTATCGACGCCCCGGGTCGAGGACAACCTCGCCCGCGCCGCGGAACTGGTCGCCCAGGCGGCCGCGCAGGGGGCGGAGCTGGTCGTGCTGCCCGAATACTTCTGCCTGATGGGCCGGCAGGACCGTGACAAGCTCGCGGTGGCGGAGTCGGCGGGCCACGGGCCGATCCAGGCGCTGCTGTCCGGTCTGGCGCGCCAGCACCGGCTGTGGCTGGTCGGCGGCACGCTGCCGATGGCGCTGGAGGGGGACCCCGAGCACGCCTCGAACACCTCGCTCGTCTTCGGGCCGGACGGCACGCTCGCCGCCCGCTACGACAAGATCCACCTGTTCCGCTACGACGACGGCGAGCGCCGCTACGACGAGGCGGCCACGCTGCGCCCCGGCGAACAGCCGGTGGCCTTCGACGCCACCGCCCGGGACGGCACGGTGCACCGGGTGGGACTGTCGGTCTGCTACGACCTGCGGTTTCCGGAGCTGTACCGGCGCCTGATGCAGCCGCCCTGCAGCGTGCTGGTGGTGCCGGCTGCGTTCACATGGCCGACCGGACAGGCGCACTGGGAGCTGCTGCTGCGCGCCCGGGCGGTGGAAAACCAGTGTTACGTCATTGCCAGCGCCCAGGGCGGCCGGCACGAGAACGGCCGGCGCACCTGGGGCCACTCGATGGTGATCGACCCCTGGGGCACCGTGCTGGCGGTGCAGGACGAAGGCGACGGGGTCGTGTGCGCGGAGCTGGACAGGGCCCAGCTGGCGCGCGTGCGGACCCAGTTGCCGGCGCTGCAGCACCGCCGGCTCTGAACCGGCCCGCGCAGGCCACGCATCAGGCCGCGTTCAGACCGAGCCGGCTGCGCACCCAGCGGCCGCTGCCCCGGCACTTGAGCGCCAGCCAGTCGACCGTCATCTGCACCGGCGGCCCCATGTCGCTCAGGTCGAACGCACGGTAGACCATGCCCGGGCGCAGCACCGTGCGCAGGTACTCGCCCCAGCCCAGGCGGCCTTCGCGGGACAGCACCCGGAACGCACGGAAGTCGGCCTTGGCGCTCAGGTAGCGCAGGCCCACCCGCCACGCGGTCGGCGCCGCCTCCGGCCGGCCACAGACTTCGCTGTAGACCAGCCAGGGCAGGTTGAAGCCGGCCCGGGTCAGCAGCAGGCTGTTGGCACTCAGCCGCGGATTGACCTCCAGCAGCATGAACTGCCCGGTGCGGGCGTCGCGCTTGAAGTTCATCACCACCATGCCGCGCAGCTTCAGCAGCGCGAGGATGTCGCTGGCCTCGGCCTCCAGGTCCGGCATCGAGACGGTCTCGACCAGGCAGCCCGTGCCGACCTGAACCGGGAAGGTGCGCCACTTGCGGGTTGTCGCCACACGTTCGATCGGGCCGCTGCGGCTGATCCACGCGTGCACGCTGTAGTGCAGGTCGTCGCTGCCGGGCACGTAGTCCTGGAGCAGCACGTCCAGCCCGTGCGGCGCGATGCGGCAGCACACCCGCATCAGCTCTGCCGGCTCGTCGATCACCAGTGCCTTGGCCCGCGCGATCTCCGGGTCCATGCCCGGGCGCATCCAGGCTGTCGGCTGCGCCGGCTTGAGCACGACCGGATAGTCGATCACCCGGCTGAGCGCTTCAACCTCTTCGAGCGTGCGCGGCGCATGCGTCACCGGCACTGGCAGGCGCAGCGCCTGGGCCAGTGCGGCGAAACGGCGCTTGTCCATCATGCGGTTCACCGTGTCGGGCGAGGCCGAGACCCACAAGGCCGTGCCGACCAGGTCCGCGTGCAGCGAGGCCAGGGCCCGCAGGTCGGTGTCGGCGGTCGGGAACACCGGCAGGGCCTGTCCGTGCCGCACCCGCAGTTCGCGCAGCACGCGCAGCAGGTGCTCCGGGCGGCGCGTGAAGTTGCGGGCGCAGATGTATTCGATGCAGTGGCGCGAGTAGCCCGACGGCGGAAACTCGTATTCGCCGATGACGATCACCGGCACCCCCTGCTCGCCCAGCGAGCGCACCATGTTCAGGTCGGCCCCCTGGGCCCCCAGGCAGGCGAGCACGACGGCTGGGCTTCGGGACGGGGTCTGGATATCAGAAGTCATGGTGGGGAAAGATCCGCTCTGGAAGCGTTGACCGGAAATGCTGGGAACACGGCCACGTTTTTACCGGATCAGGCCGCCTGGCGGAGGCCACGCACTCCCCGTCAACAGGGGGGCTGCGCACCGGCCCGCGCAATCCGCACGGTCATCTTGCGCAGGCCGCTCAGCGTCCGCCAAACATCATGCGGCGCGCCAGCAGCGACTTGAGCGGACCCACCTGCCCCAGCACCGCCAGCCCCGCCCCGCGCAGCGTGCTCAGCCCCGGCCACGGCCAGGTGAAGCTGCGGGCCAGGAAATCGGTGGCGGCGATCATTGCCCAGCGGTCCGGTGCCCGCTGCCATTCGACCCGGCGCAGCGCCTGGTCGACATCGCCGTCGCGGGCCAGCCGGGTCACGAGTTCGTGCGCATCGCGCAGGCCCAGGTTCAGGCCCTGGCCGGCGACTGGATGCAGGGTCTGCGCCGCGTTGCCGATGCGCACCGTGCGGCCCTGCACCAGCGTGCGCTCGGCGTTGAGGCCCAGCGCGAAACCCTTGAGCGGGCTGATCGACACCAGCCGCCCCACCCGCTCCGGCAGCAGGTGGGTCAGCACGGCCAGGCGCTGCACCTCGCTCAGTTCGGCCACCGCGTCATCCGCGCGGTCGACACACCAGACCAGCGCCGCACGGCGCCGCACGGTGCGTCCGTCGTCGGCCAGCGTCGTGCCGGGCAGCGGCAGCAGCGCGACCGGCCCCTCGGGCGTGAAGCGCTCGTGGGCGACACCCGCCTCGCCGCCCTCCAGCCCGATCGTGCCGACCCAGGCGGTCTGGCCATAGTCGCGGGCAACGGCCTTGCGGGCCTGCTCGGCGAACACGCCGCCCTCCGCGATCACCGCCAGATGGTGCGACTCGACCAGGGCCCCGCCAGCCCCGGAGGCCGCGCCGACATCGATCTCCACTCCGCCGGGCACCGTGCGCACGCCGCTCACCGCGCTGCCCCAGCGCACGGACAACCGACCCGGCTCGCGGGCACAGGCCGCCAGCCACGCCGCCCGCATCGGCGCGGCCAGTGCCCCATAGGGAATCACCGCGCCCAGTTGCGGCACGCCTTCGTCCTCCGCGCGCATCAGCAACTCGGGCGCAGGCGCCTTGCCGAGCAGGTCCAGCAGTCCCGGCTGCTGCTGCGACACGTGCACCGCCAGGATCGGCTCGGCGCGCTCGGCCATGTCCGCCCAGACGCCCAGCCGCTGCAACTCCAGCACGCTGCCCTGCGACAGCGCCAGCGTGCGCGGATCGCCGCTGACGTCGTGGTCGACGGACAGACGGTCGTAGACACACACCTGCGCGGACGGCAGGCGGCGTGCAGCCGACAGCGCCAGCGCCAGACCGACCGGGCCGGCACCGACCACGGCCAGTTGCAGCACCGGGACATGGACATGGGCATGGGCATGGGCCCTCGAAAGGACAGCGGACATCTCGGCTCCTGAGCGGTCAGGAGGGTGACCGCAGGCGCATTTTCTCCGCAATCCAGCGCAGGGTGAGCTGGCGGGCGGGGCCGGGATCCCGCAGGCTCAGCACCTGACAGACCATCGGGCGCTTCAGCAGCGAGCGCAGGTAGCCGCTCCAGGTCCAGAGCCCCTCGCGCACATAGCCGCGGACTGCGCGGAAATCGCTCTTGCCGCTGACGTACCAGAGCCCGGACTGCCGCGGCGGCGGCGCCTCCTGTGCCAGTCCGCAGACATCGCGGTAGGCCATCCACGGCAGGTTCACCCCGGAGCGGGTGGTCAGGATGCTCCACTGGCTCACCCGGGCGTTGATCTCCAGCAGCTTGAACTCGCCCGTGCGGCTGTGGCGCTTGAAATTGAGGTTGGCGATGCCGCGGTAGCCGATCCGCTGCAGCAGGTCCGCCACCATCGCCTCCAGCGCCGGCTCGTGCAGGCTCTCGACATAGCAGCCGCTGCCCACATGGGGCGGCTGGATGCGCCACTTGCGGCCACAGAACGTGGCGCGGGCCTCGCCGTGCTGGTCGATGAAGGCGTGCACGTCGTAGTGCTCGGCATCGTCACCCGGCACGTATTCCTGCAGGATCAACGCCAGGCCCCAGGGCGCCACCGTGCGACAGATATCCATCAGCTCGCCGTGCGACTCCACCACGATGGCCTTGGCCAGGCTGATCGCGCGTGGCAGCGCCGGGTGCCTCCAGGACGTCGGCAGCGAGGGCTTGACGATGGCCGGGTAGGTCAGCATCCCGGCGCCCTGCTCGGCCTCTGCCAGCGAGTGTGGCGTGAAGGTGCGCGGCACCGGCAGCCCGGCGCGCGTGGCCAGTTCGCTGAAGGCTCCCTTGTCCATCAGCGTCAGCACCAGCGCAGGATCGGCCATCGTGGAGCGCATGTACGGCCGGGTGGCGTCACCGAGCCGGCTCAGCGCCTCCAGATCCGGGTCGGCCGACGGAAACACCGGCAACGGCCCGCCATGGCGCCGCGACAACTCCGCGAGCGCCGCCAGCAGTTCCTGCGGATGTCCGCCGAAATCGGGCACCTGCACGAACTCGATGCAGTAACGCGAGTAGCGGGACGGCGGGTCGGCATATTCACCCAGGACGATCACCGGCACCCCCTGCTCGCCCAGCGAGCGCACAAGGTTCAGATCCCCTTCCGGGGCACCGGCGCACGCGAGAACGACGGCGGGCTGGCAACCCACCGCCGGGGATATGTTGTTGTACATGCAGATAGAGGGACAGGGAACCGGGCCGATCTCCACCGGAAACCGCATCCCGGACCGACTCCAGCAGAGGAATCAGGCTTCGACTTGCTGGATTATTGCGTCAATTTCCGGCTTCGGCCGCCTGGCCTGCCGGGAATCTCGCAGGCGCCGGGTCGCCGTCAAGGCACAGGACGCCATGCGGCTGGACGGCATCAGCAGCAGCCCGAGCGACCGCCGGTCAGGCCAGAGCCGGTTGATGAACGAATCGGCCGAAGCGCCACTGTCGAAGGCCGCCAGATCCGGACAATGGGTGCGGACCTGCCGGATGAACTCGACCTCGTTGAGCATGCCGGGGCCGAGCTTGCGCAGCTCCGGATCCCAGCCCACCTTGAAGGCGAAGCCCATCGACCCGGAGACAAAATTGCAGGTGGACGCCACCGCACGGCCATCGACCCGCAGTTCGGTGAACAGCGCCCGGCCGTCCCGGTCGAAGCGCGCCACCATGTCGCGGAAGAAGTCCTCGCCGGCCTTGGTCGAACGCATCGAGGTGCCGGACTCGCCTTTCCAGCCCAGATGCTCCAGGCGCAGGAAATCCTCGACCGATGCCTCGGGAATGTCCTTGCGCAGGCAATGCCAGCGGACCTCGCCCTGCTCGGCGAGCCGGCGCATGCAGCGGTTGATCTCGTTGAGCTTCTTGCCGAGGGTCTCGCGCAGCAGGTCTTCGCCGCAACCGGCCACCGTCAGCATCGACCGCTCCTGCGGCCCCAGCAGTTGCGCCGGCAGGCGGTGCTGCTGCGCAACCTGCCGGACCGCTTCGGCCAGCTTGCCCGTGGTGTCCACCTTGGGCAGCTCCAGCCCCTTCCAGACACAACCCGGCCGGGCCAGGAAGCCCCGGATCGCCTCGACCACCGGGCCGACCGCATCACCATCGACCAGCAGCCCCCCCAGATAGGTGTGCTCGGACTGGTAGGCCGACAAGTGCGGCCATGGAAACACCCGGCTCGCCAGACACCGCCGGAACACGCCGACCGCGGCCAGCTCCTTCAGCCCACCGGCCGCACGCTCGACCCACATCAGGACGACCGAGGCGCCAGCGTCCAGATGCTGCAACGCCGGCAGCACGAAGTGCGGCGACATGAACGCATTCGGCTCTGCGGCACGAGACTCCAGCGCAGCCCATGCCTGCCGATCCTTTTCACTCAGCTCCGCCGGCTGGCGCAACCTGATTTCCCACTGTGGAACTGCCACGTACTTCCCTCCCCATTGCGCCGTTGATCCTTGAATCCGTCCCGGCGTCTGCAACCATGCACCCGGGACCCCCCCATGGCGCCTCATTCTCGACGCCGGGTTTTACAGCAATCCTGACTAAAAACGTGGCAAACGACCACCCCCTCAGAAACAAAACGTGACAACAGAATGCGGGGGATGGCTATCAAATGTTCTAAATTGAGATCGGATCGACGTCCAATGCCCACCGAAGCACCCGCGTGGCCGGTTCTGAAGACAAGCCCTGCAGCGCCGGCAGCCACTGCGCCAGCAGGCGGTGCAACGTGACACGCCCGGAGGCCTCGACCAGCATCTGGGCCCGCTCCACGTCGGCGATCCGGTGGATCGGCGCGGGCACCGGCGGGTAGATGAGCACCTCCTGCGCGCCCGGCAAGGCCTGGGCCTGCAGCGCGGCCGCGTCCAGAAAAGCCAGCGCGGCTTCGGGGGTGCGCGCGTCGGCCCGCAGCAGCGCCTGGAAGGAAAACGGCGGCATCCCCGCGGACTCACGCTCGGCGAGCTGCGACGCGGCAAAGGCCTCGTAGTCGTGCCGGCGCAACGCCGCATAGAGCGCGTGCTCCGGATGCCAGGTCTGGATCCACACCTCGCTGCGCCCGGCCAGCGCCGCATCGCGCCCCGCGCGCCCACCCGCCTGCATCAGCAGCGAGAACAGCCGCTCCGGCGCCCGGAAGTCGCTGGAGAACAAGGCCGCATCCGCCTGCACCGCCGCCACCAGCGTCATGCGGCGGAAATCGTGGCCCTTGGCGACCATCTGCGTGCCGACCAGCACATCGACCTCGCCCGCATGCACGCTGGCGAGCTGCTCGGCCAGGCTGCCCTTGGCGCGGGTGCTGTCGGCGTCGATGCGGCCGACGCGGGCGCCGGGCAGCAGGTCGGCGAGCTGCTCCTCCAGCCGCTCGGTGCCGCGGCCCATGGGCTGGATGTCCGGGTCACCACAGTCCGGGCAGGCGCGCGGCACCCGCTCGGTGATGCCGCAGTGGTGGCAGCGCAACGTGCGGTCGAGCTTGTGGAAGACGCGCCAGGCGCTGCAGTGCGGGCAGGCGCTCTTCCAGCCGCAGTTCGTGCAGTGCAGCACCGGCGCGTAGCCGCGGCGGTTGAGCAGCACGAGGCTTTGCTCGCCGCGGTCGAGCCGCTCGCGCAGCGCGTCCAGCAGCGGTGGTGCCAGCGGGTGGGCACGCAGGGCCTGCTTGCCGAACTGCGCGGCGATGCGGGCCAGGTCCACCACGCGCACGGCCGGCAAGGCGCCGCCGCCGATGCGGCTCGGCATCACCAGCCGGCGGTAGCGCCCTCCCCCCGCCTCGGCCGGGCCGGCGTTGTACCAGCTCTCCAGCGACGGCGTGGCCGAGCCCAGCAGCACCGGCACCTGTTCATGGCGGCCCCGCCAGACCGCCAGATCGCGGGCCGAGTAACGCGCGCCCTCCTGCTGCTTGTAGGACGGGTCGTGCTCCTCGTCGACCACGATCAGCCCGAGTCGCGGCAGGGACGCGAACACCGCCATGCGCGTGCCGAGCACCAGATCGGCGCGACCGAGGTGCGCCGACAGCCAGTGCTGCAGGCGCTGCGCCGGGGTCAGGCCGCTGTGCAGCGAGACGATGCAGCGCGCGGGGAAACGCTCGGCGAAGCGGGCTTCGAGCTGCGGCGTCAGGTTGATCTCGGGCACCAGCACCAGCGCCTGCCGCCCGGCGGCGAGCACCCGCTCGGCCTCGCGCAGATAGACCTCGGTCTTGCCGCTGCCGGTGGCGCCGAACAGCAGGCTGGGCTGCGGCGGGCCGTCGGCCAGCACGTCGAGCACCTGCTGCTGCTCGGGCGAGAGCGCGGGGCGTTCGGGCGTGCCCGCCTGAGCGGCTGCATTGGCGACCTTGGCCGCCGTGGCCAGCGCCTTGTCCAGCCGCTTGAGCCGGCGGGCCAGCTGCACCGCATCCAGATCCCGCAGATCGGGCGGCAAGGCGCTCAGGGCCACCTCGCCGGGACTGCGCTGGTAATAGGAAGCCGCAAACGCCACCAGCCGCAGCCAGCCGTGGGTGAAGGGTGGCAGATCGGTCAGCACCTGCACCACGCTGCGCAGGACCGGGGCCTCGCCGTCTGCCTCGGCCGGGTCGGGCGTCTCGGCCATGCCCCAGACGATGCCGCAGACCTCGCGCTTGCCCAGCGGCACCCGCACGAGCGTGCCGGCTGGCCACGGCTCGGGGGCCAGGTAGTCCAGCACCGCATCCAGCCGGCTGTGCCGCGGCAGATCGACCAGCACGCGCAGACGGCACATGACAGGCAACGCAGGGATGTCCACCGAACCTGTGGATAACGTTGGGGACAAGCTGGTCAGAGCACTGTCAAGTGCCTGTCACACAAGGCATTTTCCTGGATTGCCTCAAAATCAGGCAACCCGCATCGCACGCGAGTGGCGATGCACCGTCTCGACCAGCACCGTCACCGCTTCCGGCGGCGTGTACTGGCTGATGCCGTGGCCGAGGTTGAAGATGTGGCCGGGGTGCGCGCCAAAGCGGTCGAGCACGCGGCGCACTTCGGCCTCGATCTGCGCCGGGCCGGCGAACAGCACGTTCGGGTCCAGATTGCCCTGCAGCGCCACCTTGTGGCCGACACGCGCGCGCGCCTTGCCAAGGTCCATCGTCCAGTCGAGGCCGATGCCGTCGGTGTCCAGTTCGGCGATCTCGTCGAGCCAGATGCCGCCGCCCTTGGTGAAGACGATGCGCGGGATCTGCACGCCGTCGTGTTCGCGCTGGAGTTGCGCCAGCACGCGGCGGGTGTAGGCGAGGCTGAATTCCTGGAAGGCGCCGTCGGCCAGCACGCCACCCCAGCTGTCGAAAATCATCACGGCCTGGGCACCGGCTTCGATCTGGGCGTTCAGGTAGGCCGCCACCGAGTCGGCGTTGATGGCCAGGATGCGGTGCATCAGGTCCGGGCGGCTGTACATCAGCGACTTGACGCGCCGGTAGTCGTCGCTGCCACCACCTTCGACCATGTAGCAGGCCAGCGTCCACGGGCTGCCCGAAAAGCCGATCAGCGGCACGCGGCCGTTCAGCGCCTTGCGGATCGAGGTCACCGCGTCGAAGACGTAGCGCAGCTTGTCCATGTCCGGCACGGCCAGTTCCGCCACCGCGGCTTCGTCACGCACCACCTTGGCGAACTTCGGCCCCTCGCCCACCGCGAAGCTCAGGCCCAGGCCCATCGCGTCCGGCACGGTGAGGATGTCCGAGAACAGGATCGCGGCGTCGAGCGGGTAGCGCTCCAGCGGCTGCAGCGTGACCTCGGTGGCGTAGTCCACGTTGGTCGCCAGCCCCATGAAGCTGCCGGCCTTCGCGCGTGTGGCGCAGTACTCGGGCAGGTAGCGACCGGCCTGGCGCATCAGCCAGACGGGGGTGTGGTCGGTGGGCTGGCGGCGCAGGGCGCGCAGGAAGGTGTCGTTTTGGAGGGGGGCAAACATGGGGGTGATTGTAGGAGGCCGCACCACCCCGCCCCACGCGCAACTGCACGGTGTTTGAGGTAACCTTCCACTGTGTCGATTCGTGACTTTCGACACACCCTGATCATTCAATGGAGGATTCGACATGTTGGGACGACTGCGCTCGTGGTGCTGGATGGTGATGAGCGCGCTGGCGCTGGTGTCGCTGACCGGCTGCGGCTACAACGATTTCCAGAAGCTGGACGAGGATGTGAAGGGCAGTTGGTCCGAAGTGCTGAACCAGTACCAGCGCCGGGCCGATCTGGTGCCCAACCTCGTCGCCACCGTCAAGGGCGAAGCCAGCTTCGAGCAGGACACGCTGACCAAGGTCGTCGAGGCCCGCGCCAAGGCGACCAGCATCCAGGCCACGCCGGAGCTGATCAACAACCCCGAGGCGTTCAAGAAGTTCCAGGCCGCGCAGGGTGAACTGAGCGGCGCGCTGAGCCGCCTGCTGGTCGTCACCGAGAACTACCCCAACCTGAAGGCCAACCAGGGCTTCCAGGACCTGCGCGTGCAGCTCGAAGGCACCGAAAACCGCATCACCGTGGCGCGCAACCGCTACATCAAGACGGTGCAGGAATACAACGTGCTGGCCCGCAGCTTCCCGACCAACCTGACGGCGATGGTCTTCCACTACGAGGTCAAGCCGAATCTGGCCGTGGCCAACGAGGCGCAGATCAGCCAGCCGCCCGCCGTGAGCTTCGACAAGCCCGCGGCCAAGTAAGCCGACGCCTTGTCACGCACCATGACTGCCCTGATGCGAGGTCTGTTCGCGTTCGGACTGTGGCTGCTGATGGCCGTCGGCAGCCACGCCCAGGACATCCAGCCCGTGCCCGCGCTCACCGACCGGGTGATCGACCAGACCGGCACGCTCCAGCCGGCGCAGCACCAGGCCCTGGTCGCCCAGCTCGCCGCGCTGGAGCGGGAAGCCGGCTCGCAGGTGGTGGTCCTGCTCGTGCGCAGCACACAGCCCGAGGACATCGCCGCCTATGCCCAGCGCGTGGGCGACACCTGGAAGATTGGCCGCCGCACGGTGGGCGACGGGCTGCTGATCGTCGTGGCCACGCAGGACCGCAAGGTGCGCATCGAGGTGGCCAAGACACTCGAAGGGGCCATTCCGGACCTGATGGCCAAGCGGGTCATCAACGAGCAGATCACGCCGGCCTTCCGCCAGGGCGACTACGCCAGCGGCCTGTCGTCGGCGGTGCGCGTGCTGGGGGGCCTGATCAAGGGCGAAGGGCTGCCCGCACCATCGGCCTCCGACCAGGGGGGCGGTGCCCAGGACAGCCCGGACCCGATGATGTGGATCCTGCTGACCGTGGTCATGCTGCCGATGTTCGCGCGCGCGCTGGTCGGGATCTTCGGGCGCAAGCTCGGCCCGCTGCTGACCAGCGCCGGCGCGGGCGGCCTCACCTGGCTGATGACGGCCAGCCTGGCGGTGGCCGGTCTGGCGGCGGTCGTCGGGCTGGTCGTCGCGCTGGTGATGGGCGTGATGAGCTTCATCTCGCCGAGCGTCAGCCGCGGCCGGTCTCTGCCGATGCCCGGCGGTTGGGGCGGTGGTGGCGGCGGTGGCTGGGGCCGCGGTGGTGGCTCCGGCGGCGGGTTCTCGTCCGGTGGCGGGGGCGATTTTGGCGGCGGCGGTGCGTCCGGTGGCTGGTGAGCGCTCCATGAACAAGACACGACAGACCGCACACGACATGTCCACCGTCCGATTGCACCGCCCCTGGCGCCAGTGGCTCCGGCACCTCTGGTCCGACCGCTCGGACATCACCCACGTGCTCGACACCGAGGCCCTCGCCCGCCTCGAAGCACGCATCACCGCGAGCGAACTGCACCACAGCGGCGAGATCCGGCTGTGCGTCGAGGCCGCGCTGCCCTGGCGCTATCTGCGTGCAGGCGCGAGTCCGCGGGAGCGGGCGCTGTCGATGTTCGGCAAGCTGCGCGTGTGGGACACAGAGCACAACAACGGCGTGCTCGTCTATCTGCTGCTGGCCGACCGCGCAGTGGAGATCGTCGCCGACCGCGGGCTGCACCGGCACATCGACCCAGACCAGTGGCAGGCGCTGATTGCCGCCATGGCGCCGCTGCTGCGCCAGGGCCAGCATGAAACCGCGCTGCAGCAGACCATCGCGGCACTCGACGAGGCGCTGCGCCACTGGTTTCCGGTGCACGGCGGTGACCAGCGCAACCCCAACGAGCTGCCCAACCAGGTCGATCTGCGCTGAAACAGCACGGACGTGTCTGTCGGACACCAGACGGACCAAGCCCGCCACAGGCGTGAACCTGGGCGGGCTTGGTGGTGCGCGTCAGGCAGCGGAGCTGCTTACTTGCGGCGGAACTTCTGGATCGCGGCGATCTGGGCGGCCATGGCAGCGAACTCGCCCTGGGCACGGGCCAGGTCGATGTCGCTCTTGGCGTTCTTCATCGCTTCCTCGGCGAGGCGCTTGGCTTCGACAGCCTTGGCTTCGTCGAGATCGTGACCGCGGATCGCGGTGTCGGCCAGCACGGTCACACGGTCCGGCTGCACTTCGAGAATGCCGCCAGCCACGAACACGAACTCTTCTTCACCGTTGTCGGCGCGCTCAATGCGCACCGCACCGGGGCGGATGCGGGTGATCAGCGGCGTGTGGCGGGGCAGGATGCCCAGCTCGCCGTTCTCACCCGGCAGCGCGACGAACTTCGCTTCACCCGAGAAGATCGATTGTTCTGCCGAAACGACGTCAACGTGGATCGTTGCCATGTTCTTCCTTCTGAGGGGGTTGAAGAGGAGTCAGCAAACCAGGGGCGGAGCGCCTTGCGGTGCGCCGCCCACCGGGGTTCACTGCAGCTTCTTCGCCTTTTCGAAGGCTTCGTCGATGGTGCCGACCATGTAGAACGCCTGCTCCGGCAGGTGATCGCACTCGCCGGCGACGATCATCTTGAAGCCGCGGATGGTTTCCTTCAGCGGCACGTACTTGCCGGGCGAGCCGGTGAACACTTCAGCCACGTGGAACGGCTGCGACAGGAAACGCTGGATCTTCCGTGCACGGGACACGGCCAGCTTGTCTTCCGGCGCGAGTTCGTCCATGCCCAGAATGGCGATGATGTCGCGCAGTTCCTTGTAACGCTGCAGCACCTGCTGCACCGCACGGGTCGTGTTGTAGTGCTCTTCACCGACCACGTTCGGGTCCACCTGGCGGCTGTTCGAATCCAGCGGATCCACAGCCGGGTAGATACCGAGCGAAGCGATGTCACGCGACAGCACCACGGTGGCATCCAGGTGGGCGAAGGTCGTGGCAGGCGACGGGTCGGTCAAGTCATCGGCAGGGACGTAGACGGCCTGGATCGAGGTGATCGAGCCGACCTTGGTCGACGTGATCCGCTCTTGCAGACGGCCCATTTCCTCGGCCAGCGTCGGCTGGTAACCCACGGCGGAGGGCATGCGGCCCAGCAGTGCGGACACTTCGGTACCGGCCAGCGTGTAGCGGTAGATGTTGTCCACGAAGAACAGCACGTCACGGCCTTCGTCACGGAAGGATTCCGCGATGGTCAGACCGGTCAGGGCCACGCGCAGACGGTTGCCCGGCGGCTCGTTCATCTGGCCGTAGACCATGGCGACCTTGGACTTGCCCAGATCTTCCAGGTTCACGACGCCCGAATCGGCCATTTCGTGATAGAAGTCGTTCCCTTCACGGGTCCGCTCGCCCACACCAGCGAACACCGACAGACCGCTGTGGGCCTTGGCGATGTTGTTGATGAGTTCCATCATGTTCACGGTCTTGCCCACGCCGGCGCCACCGAACAGACCCACCTTGCCGCCCTTGGCGAACGGGCAGATCAGGTCGATCACCTTGATGCCGGTTTCCAGCAGGTCCTGCGACGGGCTCAGCTCGTCATAGGCCGGCGCCTTGCGGTGGATCGAAGCCGTGTGTTCCGCACTGACGGGACCACGTTCGTCGATCGGGCTGCCCAGCACGTCCATGATGCGGCCAAGGGTAGCCGGACCAACCGGCACCATGATCGGACCACGCGTGTTGCGCACTTCCAGACCGCGGCGCAGGCCGTCGGAGGAGCCCAGCGCAATGGTACGGACCACGCCGTCGCCGAGCTGCTGCTGCACTTCCAGCGTCAGCGCGCTGCCATCCAGTTTCAGTGCGTCATAGATCTTCGGCATCTGGTTGCGCGGGAATTCCACGTCCACCACGGCGCCGATGCACTGAACGATCTTGCCCACTGCTTGAGTGTTCGCCATTTTTCGTTCCTTCAATCTTGATACGTTGCGTCTCGTCGTCGCGTGGCCGGGTCAACCCACCGCCGCCGCACCGCTGACAATCTCGGAGAGTTCCTTGGTGATCGCGGCCTGACGGGTCTTGTTGTAGACCAGCTTCAGGTCGTTGATCAGCGTGCCGGCGTTGTCGGTCGCAGCCTTCATCGCCACCATCCGCGCCGATTGCTCGGACGCCATGTTCTCGGCCACCGCCTGGAACACCAGCGCTTCGGCGTAGCGCACCATCAGGTCGTCGATGACCGACTGCGCGTCCGGCTCGTACAGGTAGTCCCAGCCATGGGCCTGCTGCTCGCTCGCCGACTGTTCGAGCCGGTCTGCTGCCAGCGGCAGCAGTTGCTCGATCTGCGGTTCCTGCTTCATCGTGTTGAGGAAGCGGGTGTAGCAGAGGTAGACAGCGTCCAGCTTGCCTTCGGCGTACTGGTCGAGCAGCACCTTGACGGGGCCGATCAGCTTGTCGAGGTGCGGGGTGTCACCCAGATGGGTGACGTGCGAGACCACCTTGATGCCCACGCGGTTCAGGAAGGTGAAGCCCTTGTTGCCGATCGCGACGGCCTGCACCTTGGTGCTGGTCCCCTCGAATTCACGCAACCGGGTCGTCACCGCCCGCAGCACGTTGGTGTTCATCCCGCCGCACAGACCCTTGTCGGTCGTGACGACGATGACACCCACCGAACCCGTGCCACTGTTCTTGACCACGAACGGATGGTGGTACTCAGGGGTCGCCCGCGACAGGTTGGCCGTGATGTTGCGGATCTTGTCAGCGTACGGACGAGCCGCGCGCATGCGTTCTTGCGCCTTGCGCATCTTGGACGCGGCCACCATTTCCATGGCCTTCGTGATCTTCCTGGTGTTCTCCACCGATTTGATCTTGCCGCGTATTTCCTTGCCTGCCGCCATGACGATGCTCCCGGCTTAGGCGAAGGACTTCTTGAACGCAGCGATCGCGCCTTGCAGCTCGGCTTCCGCGTCCTTGTCCATCGCCTTGTTGTCTTCGAGCTTCTTCAGCAGCGCACCGTGGCTGGTCTTCAGGTACTGGTGCATGCCGCTTTCGAACGCCAGAATCTTCTTGACTTCGACGCTGTCCATGAAGCCCTTGTTGACCGCGTAGAGCGTGGCCGCCATCAGGCTGATGGGCTGGGGCGAATACTGGGCCTGCTTGAGCAGTTCGGTCACGCGGGCACCGCGGTCGAGCTGCTTGCGGGTCGATTCGTCCAGATCGGAAGCGAACTGCGCGAACGCAGCCAGTTCACGGTACTGCGCCAGGTCGGTACGGATACCGCCGGACAGGCCCTTGATCAGCTTCGTCTGTGCAGCACCACCCACGCGGGACACCGAGATACCCGCGTTGATGGCGGGACGGATACCAGCGTTGAACAGGTTGGTTTCCAGGAAGATCTGACCGTCGGTGATCGAGATCACGTTGGTCGGAACGAACGCGGACACGTCACCAGCTTGCGTCTCGATGATCGGCAGGGCCGTCAGCGAACCGGTCTTGCCCTTGACGGCACCCTTGGTGAACGCTTCGACGTAGTCGGCATTAACGCGGGCTGCGCGCTCGAGCAGGCGGCTGTGGAGATAGAACACGTCGCCGGGGAACGCTTCGCGGCCCGGAGGACGGCGCAGCAGCAGCGAGACCTGGCGGTAGGCGACGGCCTGCTTGGACAGGTCGTCATACACGATCAGGGCGTCTTCGCCACGGTCGCGGAAGTACTCGCCCATCGTGCAGCCGGTGTAGGCCGACACGTACTGCATGGCAGCAGATTCAGAGGCCGAGGCCGCCACGACGATGGTGTAGTCCATCGCACCAGCGGCTTCCAGCGAGCGCACCACGTTCTTGATCGACGAAGCCTTCTGGCCGATCGCGACATAGATGCAGGCCATGTTCTGGCCCTTCTGGTTGATGATCGCGTCGATGGCCACGGCGGTCTTGCCGGTCTGGCGGTCACCGATGATCAGCTCGCGCTGACCACGGCCGACCGGCACCATCGAGTCGATCGACTTCAGACCGGTCTGCACCGGCTGGTCGACCGACTTCCGGGCGATCACGCCCGGAGCGACCTTCTCGATGACGTCCGTCATCTTGGCGTTGATCGGGCCCTTGCCGTCGATCGGCTGACCGAGCGCGTTGACCACGCGGCCAAGCAGTTCCGGGCCGACGGGCACTTCCAGGATGCGACCGGTGCACTTGACCGTGTCGCCCTCGGAGATGCCTTCGTACTCGCCCAGGATCACGGCGCCGACGGAGTCGCGCTCCAGGTTCAGGGCCAGACCGAAGACGTTGCCCGGGAACTCGAGCATTTCGCCCTGCATGGCATCGCTCAGGCCGTGGACTCGGACAATACCGTCCGTCACCGAAACCACGGTACCCTGGTTGCGAATGTCTGCGGCGACGCCAAGGCCCTCGATACGGCTCTTGATCAGTTCGGAAATTTCTGCGGGATTCAGTTGCATTGCTTGCTCCCAGTCTGGTCAAGCGGCCTCTTTGCAGAGGGCAGACGTGACGCAGGGATGAATTCGATGCGTGTCGTCACGCGCCTGTACATAAGCCTCAAGCGCTCAGCGCCACCTTCATGCGTTCCAGTCGGGCCTTGACGGAAGTGTCGAGCACCTCGTCGCCCACCACCACGCGGATGCCACCGATCAGCTCCGGCTCCAGCTGGACGCTGGCCGAGAGCTTGCGCCCGAAGCGTTTCTCCAGACTCGACACGACGTCCGCCAGCTGGGCCGGCTCGATCGGGTACGGGCTGTAGATCACGGCATCGGCGACGCCAGAAGAGGCGTTGACCAGTGCGTGGAACTGCTCGGCAATCGCCGGCAATGCCACAAGGCGTCCGTTGGCGACCAGTGCGCGCAGGAAATTCTGCACGCCGGGTTCCAGCGGAAGCTGCGCAGCGGTGGATACCAGATCGACCACCTGCTCGTCCGACGCCTTGGGGCTGTCGGCGAACTGGCGCACTTGCTGGTTCTGAGCCACCTGGGACAGTGCCTCGATCTGCCGGCCCCAAGCTGCCACGTCACCCTTGCGGGCCACCTGGAAGAGCGCTTCGGCGTAGGGGCGTGCGATGGTAGTGAGTTCGGCCATGGTTACAGCTCCGTCTTCAGGCGGGTCAGCAGGTCGGCGTGGACGCCGGCGTTGACTTCGCGCTTGAGGATCTGCTCTGCACCCTTGACAGCCAGGACGGCGACCTGGTCGCGCAGGACTTCGCGGGCCTGGATGGCCTGCTGGTCTGCTTCAGCCTTGGCGGCGGCGACGATCTTGGCGCCTTCCTCCTCGGCACGACGCTTGGCTTCGTCGACGATGGCCTGTGCACGCTTTTCGGCGTCGGACAGCAGCTTGGCGGTCTCGTTGCGCGATTGAGCCAGCTGTTCCTCGACGCGCTTGTTAGCGCCTGCAAGTTCCAGCTTGGCCTTGTCGGCCGCAGCCAGACCGCTCGCGACCAGCTTGGCCCGATCGTCCAGCGCTTTCGTGATCGGTGGCCACACGAATTTCATCGTGAACCACCACAGGATCACGAAGACCACGATCTGCGCCAACAGTGTTGCGTTCAGATTCACGGCTTCGACCTTTCTCGTTTAGGGGAATGACGTACGACGAGAAAGACCGATTACTTCAGGACGAACGGGTTCGCGAAGGCGAACAGCATCGCGATACCGACGCCGATCAGGAAGGCCGCGTCGATCAGACCGGCCAGCAGGAACATCTTGGTCTGCAGTTCGTTCATCAGCTCAGGCTGGCGGGCCGAAGCTTCGAGGTACTTGCCACCCATCAGGGCGATACCGATACAGGCGCCGATAGCACCCAGGCCGATGATGATGCCGCAAGCCAGAGCGACGAGACCGAGGACGTTTTCCATGATTGCTCCTAAGAGAGGTTGTTGACGAACGGAAAGGGAAAAGGGAACGGGAACGTGAACCGAGGGGCCGGCGCCAGCCGCACCGGCTCCGCGGAGCCGGCGAGACTGTGCCAGATTTCTCGACTGGATCAGTGCTTGTCGTGCGCCTGACCGACGTAGACCAGGGTCAGCATCATGAAGATGAAGGCCTGCAACGTGATGATCAGGATGTGGAAGATCGCCCAGGCAGTGCCCGCGATGATCTGACCAAACCACAGTGCGATGCCACCGAACGAGCCGAAGCCCACGGCACCCATCAGCGCGATCAGCATGAACACCAACTCGCCGGCAAACATGTTGCCGAACAGTCGCATGCCGTGCGAGATGGTCTTGGCGGCGAACTCGATGAGCTGCAGCGTGAAGTTGATCGGGGCCAGCAGCAGCGCGGCCGGACCGTGTGCATGGAACGGAGCCGAGAACAGCTCGCCCACCCAGCCGCCCAGGCCCTTGATCTTGATGCTGTAGTACAGACAGGTCAGCAGCACGGTGAACGACATGCCCAGCGTCACCGACAGATCGGCGGTCGGCACGATGCGCAGGTAGGCGTGGGCCGGGTCATGGCCCATGGCGCCGTAGATCTTTGCCCACAGGGTCGGCAGCAGGTCCAGCGGCAGCAGGTCCATCGCGTTCAGCAGGAAGATCCACACGAAGGAGGTCAGCGCGAGCGGCGCCACCACCTTGCGCGATTCCTCGTTGTGGACGATGCCCTTGGCCTGCGTGTCCACCATCTCGACCAGAAACTCGATGGCCGCCTGCATGCGACCCGGCACGCCGGAGGTCACGCGACGCGCCACGCTCCACAGCAGGAAGCAGCCCAGCACGCCCAGGAGGATCGAGAAGAACAGCGAATCCAGCTTCAGGACCGGATCACTCAGCGAGAAATCGGCGATCCCGGTCTGGGTACGACTGGTCAGGTGGGTGAGGTGGTGGGAGATGTACTCCCCCGCGGTCGGTGCATGCTCTGCAACGTGTTCTTCGGCAGCCATCGTCTTCTCTCGAACGTGTGTCTTGTCTTAAGACCGAGTGGTTGTCACCCGACCCTGCCATAGCAGGGCCAGCCAATTCATCTTCATGCACACGACCAGCGTGACCAGCATGGCTGGCCAGTTCAGGTCCGGCACGACTTTTGCCGCAGCAGCCAGCATGGCCACCGAGACACCTATCTTCAGGAACTCCCAGAACATGAAGTTGAATGCCGCAACATTCGCCTTCACCTCCGACAGCCGGCTCACCCGGGCCATGCCACGCGCCAGCAAGGCCGTCGGCACCACCACGGTGGCTGCACCATACAGCGCAGACCAGACCGCCGCCCCCGTTCCGGTGAAACCGCCGCAGACGGCCGCCATCACCAGTCCAGCCGCTGCTTGCGCAGCCACTACCCGCCACGGAGACACCAGCGGGAGTCGATCTCGAAGGGCTTGCGCCTCTTCTCGCGTCAGGCTCTTGAATTCTGTTTCGTCAGCCTCAGATGCACCGTCATCCGGATCGGTGCACAGGCCGTTATGCATGGGTGTGCGCTGATTCACGTTTGTTGACGAGCAGTTGCGGCAAAACCATCGAATTATACGTGGAAACCCCCACTACTTTGCCGGTCACCGATCAAACGATGCATCGGCGCGTCAGCGCACCCAAAACGTGCGTCCAAAGCAACACTTGACCGTGCGTGCACACCATCACGCTGCAGGCGGCTTCATGTCTGCTCGGCGGTGATTATGCTCAAGTTCATTGACGCAGCGCTTGCGTCGGCAGCGCACCGGCAAAGGGCACTCAGCACCCTGACAAGTGCAGGGGCAGCCCCGGCACCTCCACCCGGAACGCCAGCACGCAGCCGGCCAGCGGCTGCTGCGCCAGTTCCTCCGGCGGGCGCTTGTCGCGGGCCGTGGTGACATAGAGCGTCTTCAGATCCGCGCCACCAAAACAGGGCATCGTCGGACAGCGCACCGGCAGCCGCACCTCGCGCAACACCTCGCCTTGCGGCGACAGGCGCACCAGCCGCTGCCCCTCGAACATCGCCACCCAGTAGCACCCCTCGGCATCCACGGCCGCACCATCCGGCCGACCCCCATAGGTCTCCAGCGGCTGCCCTGCCACACGCAGCGCAAAGGTCCTGAAGACGCGCCGCCCCGACAGCCGCCCGTCCGCAGGATCGAAGTCGAAGGCAAACACGGTGTGCGTCTTGGTGTCGGACCAGTACATCGTCCGGCCATCCAGGCTCCATGCGAGCCCGTTGGACACCGTGATGCCATCCGCGCGGCGGGCAAGCGCCCCCTGGTCCCAGCAGTACAGCGCCGCCAGCGGCGGATCGCGCGGCTCGTAGATGGTACCGACCCAGAACCGTCCCTGCGGGTCACACTTGCCGTCGTTGAACCGCTCGGTCGTCGGGTCATAGGGCGGCCGGGCCAGCAGGCTGCGGACCCCGGACGCCGTATCGAAGCGCCACAGCCCGTCGCGCATCGCCAGCAGCAATCCTCCGCCCAGGATGGGCGCGCAACTGGCCGGCTCAACGGGGAAATCCCACTGCCGGGTCTCGCCCGAGGCCGGATCCAGCCGGTGCAGGCGGCGCCCGGGGATGTCGCACCAGTAGAGCGCCTGCTCCTGCGGATGCCACATCGGCGATTCACCCAGCAGACAGGGTTCACTGACAGCGCGGATCAGGTCGGCATCCATGGCGGCTCGCTTGAGAGGAAGGGGAAGTCGGAATCGGGCCGCGATGCTAACGCCGTACCACGCTGTAACCGCGCAGCCTGCGTCCACGCACGTTCTTCTCAATAGCGGCTGTGCGCACCGTCGAGATCGACGCAGAGATAGTGCGCACCGGGCAGCGGATTGAAGTAGAAGGGCGGCACCTCCACGAACCCCAGTGACCCGTACAGCTCGCGCGCAGCCTCCATGTCGTCGAGCGTGTCGAGCAGCATCGACGAATAGCGGGCCCGGCGGGCATCGTCGATGAGCGCCTGCGCCACCTGCCGCCCCAGGCCGAAACGTCGAAATGCCCGGCGCACGTAGAGCCGCTTCATCTCGCAGGCATTCGGATAATCCACATCGGTGATGCGGCGGTAGGCGCCGCAGCCGGCCACGGCATCGTCCACCAGCGCCAGCAGCAGGCACCCGTTGGGCCCGGCATATTCCCCCGGCAGATCCTGCAATTCCTGGTCAAAGTCCTGGAACGACAGATCGACCTCCAGGCTGGCGGCGTATTCGCGGAAGATGGCGCGCGTGGCCTCGATCAGCGCCGGGGTGTCCGGCACGATCAGGCGAATCTCGGGGGCGTGCATGGCCGCAGTCTAGCCGCCTTGCGCCTGCACCCACAACGCCAGTGCAACACCCAGTGACAAGGCGATCAGCGCCAGCCCCCAGCGGCCGGCATGGTCGGCCGATGCGGGCACGTCGGGCGGCAGCGGCTTGTCGCCCACCAGCATCGGCGTGACCAGATCGCGCCGGTGCACCAGCCGGTAGACGGCGATCGCCGCCACGTGCAGCGCCACCAGGCCGAGCAACAGCCACTGCCCCCAGGATTTGTGCCAGGACGTCGCCGCCAGCGAGGTGGCCGACTCGACGAAGCGGACCAGCGGCCCGGTGCTGGCGATCTCGTCGTCGGCCACCAGCCCGGTCGCCACCTGCACCGCCAGCAAGCCCAGCAGCGCGAACACCGACAGCGCCCCAGTGGGGCTGTGGCCCACATCCAGATGCTCCTGCGGGAGCGCCCGCCCGCGCACGTAGCGCAGCAAGGTCGCCGGTGCGTAGACGAAGCTGGCAAAGCGCGACCAGCGCCCGCCGACCACGCCCCAGAGCAGGCGAAACACCAGCAGCGCCAGCACCGCCAGCCCGAGCCGGAAGTGCCACTCCATCGCATTGCCGCCTACCTTGGCACTGAGCACCGCCCCGACGACACACAGCGCCAGCGCCCAGTGGAACAGCCGCGTCGGCCAGTCCCAGACCCGCACCGGACGCAGCCCTCCGGTGACTTCGTTCCTGGTCGATCCCATCGCTTCACCTCGCATCAAAACCGGTCATGGTCGCGAGGCTACACTGGTCCGGCGACCATGTGGCCGCGCCAGTCCACCCGGAGTTCTGCCAATGAAACGTCTGTGCATCGCCCTGTGCGCCACCGCCGGCCTGTTCGCGGCCCTGCCCGCCAGCGCCCAGTTCCAGAAGCCCGAGGATGCGATCAAGTACCGCAAGGCCGCCTTCACGGTGATGGCCAACCACTTCGGCCGCATCGGCGCGATGGTGAACAACAAGGCGCCCTTCGACGCCAAGGCGGCTGCCGAGAACGCCGAACTGCTGACGCACCTGTCCGTGCTGCCCGCGGCGGGCTTCATCGCCGGTACCGACAAGGGCGAGACCCGCGCCAAGCCCGAGATCTGGACGGAAGCCGACAAGTTCAAGGGCGGCATGAACAAGATGGGCGAAGAGCTGAACAAGCTCAACGCCGCAGCAAAGACCGGCGATCTGGCGCAGCTGAAGACCGCCTTCGGCGCCGCCGCGCAGACCTGCAAGGCCTGCCACGACAACTACCGCAAGGAATGACCCCACGCGGAACGCCCGCGGTTCACAGCCGCAGCGTTCCGGCGATGCAGCGGGTCACGTCGCCGGCGATCCACACGCCAGCCCAGTCGCCCTCGGCGATGTGCTCGACATGCACCCGGCCATCGCGCCCCAGCGCCTGGCCCTGCCCGGCAACATAGCGCACCGGCAACTGTCCGGTGCCGATCAGCCACTGCGCCAGGCCCGCATTCAGGCTGCCGGTGACCGGGTCTTCCGGCACGCCGAGGTCCGGCACGAAGGCCCGCACCTCCACATCGACCGCACCGCCCGCCGGCCACGCGCCGACCACGCCGACATTGAGCCCGCGCATCGCCGCGTAGTCCGGCACCAGCGCGCGCACGGCGGCCGCATCGTGCAGACGCACACCGAGCCAGCCGGGGCCGTTGTCGACCCACTCGACCTGCAGCACCGCGTCGGCGGACAACCGCAGCGCACGCAGCGCCTGCGCCACCACCTCGGGCTCGGCCGGACCACTGCGCCGCAGCGGTGGCGCGGCGAAGGCCAGGCGATTCGATCCACCGTCGACCTGCCGCACGCGCACCAGCCCGACACCGCACTCCTGCACCACGACACCCGCCTGCCGCGGCACGCCGCCCGCATCCCGCCACGCCTGGCAACTGCCCAGCGTCGGATGGCCGGCGAAGGGCAACTCGCCACCCGGCGTGAAGATGCGCACCCGGTAATCCGCCTCCGGATCGGTCGGCGGCAGCAGGAAGGTGGTCTCGGACAGGTTGGTCCAGCGCGCGTACGCCGCCATCTGCGCATCGCTCAACCCGTCGGCATCGACGACGACCGCCAGCGGATTGCCCTTCAGCGGCTCCGCGGTGAAGACGTCGAGCACGACCGTGCGGCGGTCCCGTGGCACGCTCACGGCGTCGGCTCCGGCTGGTCCTCGGTCAGGTGGCGCTTCAGCACCATGCCGAAGATGGCCACGGCGGTGTGGATCTGGTCCGGCGTCAGCGTCACGAAGGACAGGCGCACCGTGCGCGGATCGGGCGCGTGGGCATAGAACGCCGCGCCGGGGACGAAGGCCACGCCCTCGTCGACCGCCTTCGGCAGCAGCGCCACGGCGTCACAGCCCTCGGGCAGCCGTACCCAGCAGAACATGCCGCCGCTCGGTGCCTGCCACACGCTGCCGGGCGGCAGATGCTGCGTCAGCGCCTCGCGCATCGCGTCGCGCTGGGCGCGGTAGCGGTCGCGGATGGTGGGGACGTGCTGGTCGAGGAAACCGTCGCGGATCACCTCGTACACGACGCGCTGGTTGAAGCCGGGCGTGTGCAGGTCGGCTGCCTGCTTGGCCTGCAGCAGCTTGGGGAAGAGTTCGCGCGGCGCCACCACATAGCCCAGGCGCAGGCCCGGTGCCAGCACCTTCGAGAACGAACCCAGGTAGATCACGCCCTCGGGCCAGCGCGAAGCCAGCGTCTTCGGCGGCGGCGTGTCGTACCAGAGATCGCCATAGGGGTTGTCCTCGACCAGCGGCACGCGGGCCTGCTTCGCCGCGGCGATCAGCGCCTCGCGCCGCGCCTCGGGCATGACGCGGCCGCTCGGGTTCTGGAAGTTGGGCAGCACATACATGAAGCGGGTGCCGGGCGCGTCGTGGGGCAGCGCGGCCACCGCCTCCGGCAACGGGCCGTCCGCGTCGCTGGGGATGCTGGCGAAGATCGGCTCCATCGGCGCGAAGGCCTGCAGGGCGCCGAGGTAGGTCGGCGCCTCGACCGCAACCGGCGCGCCGGCGTCGACCAGCACCTTGGCCACGAGATCCAGCCCCTGCTGCGAGCCGGTGGTGATGAGCACCTGGTCGGCGTCGACGGTCATGCCCTGTCCGCGCAGGTGCTTGGCCACCCACTCGCGCAGCGGCATGAAGCCTTCGCTGGCGGCGTACTGCAGCGCTTCGCGCGGCGTCTCGCGCAGCACCTTGTCGCAGGCGGCACGCATGGCCTCGACCGGGAAGGTGTCCGGCGACGGCAGGCCGCCGGCCATCGACAGGATGCCCGGCCGGTCAGTGACCTTGAGGATCTCGCGCAGGATGGACGGGTTCATCCGCGCCGCGCGGCGGGCGGGATTCCAGAGGGGGAGTTCGAAAGTCATGCGCGTGGTTCCTTGTGGACCGCCATTCTCTTACCGATGAACACCACCGCGACCACCGCGACGGCGAAGACCAGCGTCGATACCTGCAAAGGCTCCCCCAGCACCGGCACCGCCAGCAGCAGGGAAAGAAAGGGTTGCACCATCTGCACCTGGCTGACCCGCACCATGCCGCCCAGCGCCAGCCCGCGGAACCAGGCGAAGAAGCCCAGCCACATCGAGAACACCGTGACGTAGGCGAAGCCGCCCCAGGCCGCTGCAGAAATGTCGGCGGGCATGGCGGGCCGCACCCACCACGCCACCGGCAGCGTCAGCGGCAGGCTGATGACCAGCACCCAGGAGATGACATGCTCGGCCCGCCAGCGCGCCGAGAGCTGCGCCCCGGCGACATAGCCGACCGCGGCACTCAGCATCGCGCCCAGCAGCAGACCATCCGCCGCGACCAGATGCCCGCCGCCCTGCACCGCCGCAAAGCCCAGCACCAGCGCACAGCCCAGCACCGCACACGCCCAGAACCCGTTCGACGGCCGCTGGCGCAGGTGCCACGCGGCCACCGCCGCCGTGAACAGCGGCAGCACGCCCGTGATCACCGCCGCGTGCATCGACGGCACCTGGCGCAGCGCCAGCGCGATGAACAGCGGAAAGCCGAGCACCGTGCCCAGCGCGGCCACCGCCAGTGGCAGGGCGTCGCGGCGTGTCGGCAATGGGGCACGGGTCAGCCAGAGGTAGACCACGCTCAGCAGCGCCGCCCCCGCCGCCCGCCCGGCGGTGACGAACAGCGGCGGCAACTGCGGCGCCTCGCCGGGGCCGACCGCCAGCCGCGTCATCGGCAGCGTCAGGGCGAAGATCACCACACCCATCAGCCCCAGCAACAGGCCCCGGTTCTCTGTCGACAGCGTCGATTGGTGCGTCGTCATGCTTGCCCCATCCACACGGCCGTCAGCACCAGCACCGCCGCCATGCCCCGGTTGAACCACGCCAGCCGCGCCCCTTGCGCCAGCCAGCCCCGCAGCAGCGCGCCGACCAGCGCATAGGTGAAGTTGCTCGTGAAGGCAAAGGCCGCCATCGTCGGCAGCACCCACAGCAGCCGCTCGCCCACCGGCCCCGGCAGCACCCAGCCGGCCGTCACCGACAGCGCGAACATCCAGCCCTTGATGTTGACGAACTGCAACGCCACGCCCTGCCAGAAACCGACCTGCAGGCCTGCGGCATCGACCTGCCCCAGCTGCGTCGTGCGCGCCAGTTTCCACGCCAGCCACAGCAGGTAGCCGAGGCCGACCGCCTTGATGCCCAGCCGCAGCACCGGCTGCGCCGCGATCGCCGCCCCCAGCCCGACGCTGCACAGCCCCAGCATCAGCGCCCAGCCCACCGGCACCGCCAGACAGAAGCGCAGCGCCCGCCGCAGCCCCAGGTTGGCGGCCAGCGCGGTCGACAGCGTCGTGTTGGGGCCGGGCGTGAACGACATGGCCGTGCCCAGCGCCAGCAAGGCGAGGTAATCGGCGGCGTTGATCGTGGGCAGGGAAAACATGGCCGCCAGTCTAGGGCGCCACAGCAGCACAGCACCAGTACACTTCAGGCCGATACTGTTCACCACTGTACTGGTGGGGGCAGTGACACATGGACGGACACCCGCAACCCCATGCACACCCCCCAGCTCAGCCGCCACAGCGACCAGACCCTGGCCGAACAGCTCGCCGCCCATTTCGCCCAGCAGATCCGCCACCGCCTGCTCTCGCCCGGCGCGCGGCTGCCCTCGGTGCGCGACTGCGCGCAGCGGCATGCGGTCAGCCCGCACACCGTCGTCGCGGCCTACGACCAGTTGCTCGCGCAGGGGCTGGTGGAAGCCCGGCGGCAACGGGGGTTCTTCGTGCGCGAACTGCGGCGCGATCTGCCGGCCACGCGGGACACCACGCCGCCGACACCCCGCACCGTGCCCTTCGACGCCAGCGCGCTGATCCGCGGCATGCTCGGCCGCAACAGCCAGCGCCCGGGCCCGGGCCTGGGCACGCTGCCGCCGAGCTGGCTCGACCTGCCGATGCTGCACGCCGCGCTGCGCAAGGTGCTGAGCGAAGACCGTGGCCTCGACGACGCCGCCGCTTCGCTGCAATACGGTGAACCGGCGGGTGATCCGCGCCTGCGGGCCGCGCTGTCCGACCGCATCGCCGACTTCGGCGTGCGCGCCGCCCCGTCGCAGATCCTCACCGCCGTCGGCGCGACGCAGGCGCTGGACCTGGTGTCACGCACGCTGCTCACACCCGGGGACGCGGTGCTGGTGGACGAACCGGGCTGGTCGGTCGAATACGCCCGGCTGACCCACCTCGGCATGCGCCTGCTGCCGGTGCCCCGCGGCCCGGACGGCCCGGATCTGGCGGTGATGGACACGCTGGCGCGGGAACACCGCCCGCGGCTGTACGTGACCGTCTCGGTGCTGCACAACCCGACCGGCGGGATGCTGAGCCTGTCCACGGCGCACCGCCTGCTGCAGCTCGCGCAGGACCACGACCTGCAGATCCTGGAGGACGACACCTACGCCCACCTCGCCCCGGCCCACGCCCCGCGCCTGTCTGCACTCGACGGCCTGCGCCGCACCTTCTATGTCAGCGGCTTCTCGAAGATCCTGGCGCCGGGCTGGCGCGTCGGCTATGTCGCGGCGCCCGAATCGCAGGTGGAGCGGCTGATCGACGTGAAGCTGCTGTCGAGCCTGACCACGCCCGCGCTGCTGGAGCAGGCGGTGGCGGTCTGTCTGGAACAGGGGCAGCTGCGCCGCCACGCCGAGCGGGTCTGCGCCCGGCTGGATGCAGCGCGCAGCCGCAGCGTGCAGCTGGCGCTCGGGGCTGGCTGCAGTTTCGTCTGTCCGCCGCAGGGGCTGTTCGGCTGGGTCGAGACCGGCGTGGACACCGAGCAACTCGCCCAGCGCCTGCTCGACGCCGACTGGCTGATGGCACCCGGCAGCCTCTTCCATGCCCGCCGCCAGCCCAGCACGCGGATGCGGATCAACTTCGCGACGGCGCAGGATGCGGGGTTCTGGCGGGCATTCAGCGCAGCGCGTGATGCGCTGCAGCCATGAAATCAGGCGGTCTCGACCAGCGCCTTCTTCATCTTCTTCATCGCCGCGACCTCGATCTGGCGGATGCGCTCCGCGCTGACGCCGTACTCGGCAGCCAGATCGTGCAGCGTGAGACCACCGGACCCGTCGTCGTTGACCTTGAGCCAGCGCTCTTCCACGATGCGGCGGCTGCGGGCGTCGAGCGCATCCAGGGCACGCAGCAGACCGGGACCCGCCAGTTCATCGCGGTGGCGGGCCTCGATCGCCTGCGTCGGCTCGTGGCGGTCGTCGGCCAGATAGGCGATCGGGGCGTAGGCGTTGTCCTCATCGTCATCGCCGCTGGGATCGAGGGCCACATCGCCACCGGCGAAGCGGGTCTCCATCTCGATGACCTCTTCGCGCTTGACGTTGAGTTGTGCGGCGACCTTGTCGATCTCGGCATCGGACAGGCTGGCGCGGTGCGTGTCGCCCTCGGCGGCCTCGCCCTTGAACTGGCGCTTCATCGAGCGCAGGTTGAAGAAGAGCTTGCGCTGGGCCTTGGTGGTGGCCACCTTGACCATGCGCCAGTTCTTGAGGATGTATTCGTGGATCTCGGCCTTGATCCAGTGCAGCGCATAGCTGACCAGCCGCACCCCCTGCTCCGGGTCGAAGCGCTTGACGGCCTTCATCAGGCCGACATTGCCTTCCTGGATCAGATCGCCATGCGGCAGGCCATAGCCGAGGTACTGGCGGGCCACCGACACCACCAGCCGCAGATGCGACAGCACCAGCCGGCCGGCAGCGTCCAGATCTTGCTTGTCACGCAGCTTGCGCGCCAGACCCGACTCTTCCTCGGCCGTCAGCATCGGCAACCGGTTGACGGCACTGATGTAGGCATCCAGATTGCCGAGCGAAGGCACCAGAGCCCACGGGTCGCGCAGGGAAAGTGCGGTGGAGGATGACGATTTCAGTTGCATGGTGGACATAGACTGTGCTTGCGTCCTGGAGTTCCCGTTGAGTCTAGCACTCGCACTCAGCGAGTGCCAAAGCAAGAAAAGCACACAAAGGCCAGACTGGTGAGCATGATCAATCCAGAGAGAACCGAGCAGGACAAGACGATGGGCTGGTGGCGGGCGGCCTGCCTGCTTGCACGCGCAGACTGGACGCTGCTGGCGCAGGACGGCCGGTTCGCGGCGGCGGTGGCCGGGGCGCTGTTCATCCCGGCGCTGTACGCACTGATCTACCTGTCCAGCATGTGGGACCCGAGCACGCGCACGGGCGCCCTGCGCGCAGGCCTCGTCAACGAGGACACGGGCGTGGTCTTCCGCGGCCAAGCGACACACATGGGCGAGGACGTCAGCCAGACCCTGCTGCGCCAGGGCCTGTTCCAGTGGCAACGCTTCGATGACGCCGAGTCGGCCCGGCGCGCCGTGCGGCGGGGCGAGCTGAGTTTCGCGGTGCTGATCCCGCCCGATTTCAGCGCGCAGGCGGTGCCAGGCCGCGAAGCCGGCGCGGCCAAGCTGGTGATCTACACCTCCGAGGGCAACAGTTACAGCGGCGCCGGCTTCGCCAAGCGGTTTGCGCCGGAACTGGCGCACCGCGTCAACGAGGCCCTCAACGAACAACGCTGGGACCTGGTGCTGACCACGGCGCAGGGGTCGAAGCTGAACCTGGCGACCTTGCGTGACCGGGTCGCGCACCTCCATGACGGCAGCCGGCTGCTGACCGACGGCACCCACCAGGCACGGCAGGGTGCGGCCGAGCTGGCCCTGGGACTGGGCAAGGCGGGCGAGGCCGCGCAGCAGGTGCAGCGTGGAGCCACCCAGCTGGCCGATGCCGGCACCCAGTTCGCCGGCGGCTGGCGACAGCTCTCCTCGGGACTGCGTGCACTGGACAGCCACCGCCCGACGGACACGGACCTCGACCCGCTGAAGACCGGCGCGCAGCGTCTGGTACAGGGCCAGACCGAGCTGGGCAAAGGCCTGGACCAGCTCCACCAGGGCACCCGGCAGCTCCAGACCGGCACCCAGGCGCTGCAGCGCAGCGCACAGCCGATCCCGCTGATCGGCGACGGTCTGGCCGAGGGCGCACAGGCGATCGAGGACGGCATCGAACTGCTCGGCCTGGGTCTGGTGCAGGCCCGCGACAGCAACCAGCGGCTGGTCAGCGGGACGCAGCAGCTGCAGACCGGTATCCAGAGCGTGACCGGCAGCTTCCTGCAGTTCGGTGGCGCCGTGCACCAGATCACCGCCGCCCTGCCGGACGACAGCCGCGTCGATGCCCTGCCCCACGGCGCACAGCAGCTCGGCAGCGGCGCGCTGGCACTGGGCGACGGACTGCGCAAGCTGCAGGGCGGCCACACCCAGCTCCATGCCGGACTCACCCGCCTGGACTCCGGCAGTGCCCAGTTGCGCGACGGGCTGGCCCTGCTGGCCAGCGCCCTGCCCGGCGACATGCCGCTGCCCGAAGGCAGCGCACGCGGGCTGGCCGACTCGGTCGAACCGGTGCTGGAAATCGTCGCCCCCGTGGGCAACGACGGCGCGGGCGTCGCACCGAACTTCGTGCCGATGTCGCTGTGGGTCGGAGCGGTGACGGCGGCACTGCTGTTCAACCTGCGCCGCCTGCCCGATACCGCGGCCGGGCTGCGCCGTTCAGCCCAGGTCGCAGGCAAGCTGGTCTGGCCGTCCGCGGTGGTGCTGGGCCAGTCCGCGGTGATGGCCGCGATGATGATGGGGGTGCTGAACATCCGGGTGCATGACCTCGGCCCCTTCGTCATCACGGTGGCCGCGGCGTCGCTGACCTTCCTGCTCATCCTGTTCGCGCTGGTCCGCTGGTTCGGCGAGCTGGGCAAGGTGCTGGGCATCATCCTGCTGATCGTGCAGCTGTCGTCCGCCGGTGCGACCCTGCCGATCGAGCTGGCCACACCCTTCTTCCAGGCGCTGCACCCCTATCTGCCGTTCACCTGGGTCGTGCGGGCCTTCCGTGCCAGCATGTTCGGCGCCTATGACGGCCAATGGCTGGCCCACTGGGCGGTGGTGGCCGGCTGCGGTGGCGCAGCGCTGCTGGGGGCCACGCTGGCCGGGCGCTGGAAGATCATTCCGGCCGCTGATTACCACCCCGGCATCGAGATCGATTGACCGGACTGCCGCGGCTCAGGCCACGGTACCGGCCAGCGCGCGCAACTCGTCCACGTCGCGCACCTGCACCTGGTAGCCCCGCACCGACAGCACGCCGCGCAGCTCGAAGCTGCGCATCAGCCGCGACAGCGTCTCGGGTGACATGGCCAGCTGCTGGGCGATGTCGCGCTTGCGTTCCTGCAGACGCAGTTCGGCCTGGCCGCTGCGCTGCGGCAGGCGCTGCAGCAGCCACTGCGCCAGCCGGGCCGGCGCGTCGTTGTGCAGCAGGTTGCGCGAGGCCATCGTCATCTGCTGGACCTGCTGCGCCAGCGTCTCGCAGAACTGCTGGGCGAGCGTCGGATGGATCGACATCTGGTTGCGCACGGCGTCGAGTGGCAGATCGGCCACCACCACGTCCGACAGGGCCTGCGCTTCCATGGCATGGGGCTGGCCCAGCCAGGCGGCACTGACGTCCAGCCACGCCGGACCGGTCACGCTGCGCTCGGTGCGCAGGCTGCCGTCCGCAGCACGGGAGCCCAGCACCACATCACCGGACAGCAGCAGCACCAGCGCGTGTGCTGGCGCGCTGCGGTCCAGCACCGCGTCGCCTGCGGCCACCGTGCGGCGGTGCGCCAGACGCATCAGCAGGTCCACATCGGCGGGCGCCAGAATCGAGGCGGACAGCACCCGCAGCCAAGGCGCCGGATCAGCTGCAGCCGGAGGCGCACCGGCAAGGCGACGTCGGGGCCGGGGCCAGGGCCCCGCGAGAGGGGGGTACATCTCCATGGGCGGCAATCAGTGCAAGTCGAGATAAGCAGGGGGGAAAGAACCTGCTTGCACTGTCACCCAAGTCGCCCATTCGACTGTTGAGGCAAGTCAACACCGGCAGGCTCAATCGAGCCCGAGTTCCTGGATCTTGCGGGTGATCGTGTTGCGCCCGATGCCCAGCTTGTGCGCGGCCTCGATGCGCCGCCCCTTGGTGATGGCCAGTGCGGTCTGGATCAGGCGGCCCTCGAAGAGCCGGGTCAGGTCATCCCAGACCTGCGGATGCCCCTGCTCCAGCAGCACGCGGGCTTCTCGCTCCAGATCGTCAAGCCAGGTGTCCACTGGCACCACCGGCACCTCGCGCACAGGCGCCCCGCCCATGGGCAGACCGACACCCGCAGGCACCGCGGCCGACAGCGGCTGCCCGGCGGACGCCGACGGCAACACGGCAGCGACGGGCAAGGGCGCCGGGCGCTGCCCTGCCATGGCCAGGACATGCTCCTGGATCTCCGGCGGCAGGTCCTTGGGATCGATGGTCTGCGCCGGGGCCATCACGGTCAGCCAGTGGCAGAGGTTCTCCAGCTGCCGCACGTTACCGGGGAAGTCGAACAGCGCGATCTGCTGCAGCGCCAGGTCGGACAGGCGCTTGGACTCGACGCCCAGCTCCTTGGCACTGCGCTGCATGAAGTGCCGGGCCAGCGCCGGAATGTCCTCGCGCCGCTCGCGCAAGGCCGGCAGACGCAGGCGGATCACGTTGAGGCGGTGGAACAGGTCCTCGCGGAACGCGCCATCGCGCACCCGCGTCTCCAGGTTCTGGTGGGTCGCGGCGATGACCCGCACGTTCGACTTCAGCGGCTGGTGGCCACCGACGCGGTAGAACTGGCCGTCCGACAGCACCCGCAGCAGCCGGGTCTGCAAGTCGAAGGGCATGTCGCCGATCTCGTCGAGGAAGAGCGTGCCGCCCTCGGCCTGCTCGAAGCGGCCGCGGCGGGTGGCCTGCGCGCCGGTGAAGGCGCCGCGTTCATGGCCGAAAAGTTCGCTCTCCAGCAGGTCCTTCGGGATCGCCGCGGTGTTGATCGCGACGAACGGCCCGCCGGCGCGCAGGCTGTGCTTGTGCAGCGCCCGGGCCACCAGCTCCTTGCCCGACCCGGATTCACCCGTGATCAGCACCGTGACGTTGCTCTGGCTGAGCCGGCCGATGGCGCGGAAGACGTCCTGCATCGCCGGCGCCTGGCCGAGCATCTCGGGCACGTCGGCGGTGGCCTCGTCGACACTTTCCTCGCGCAGGCTTTCATCCACCGCGCGGCGGATCAGCGCCACCGCCTTGGGCAGGGCGAAGGGCTTGGGCAGGTACTCGAAGGCGCCGCTCTGGAAGGCCGAGACGGCACTGTCCAGGTCCGAATAGGCCGTCATGATGATGACCGGCAGCCCCGGGTACCTGGCCTTGACCTTGGCGAGCAGGTCGATGCCGGTCCCGCCGGGCATGCGGATGTCGCTCACCAGGACCTGCGGGGCATCGTCTTCCAGCGCCGTCAGCACGTCACGGGCATTGGTGAAGCTGCGCACCGGCAGGTCCTCGCGGGCCAGTGCCTTCTCCAGCACGAAGCGGATGGATTGGTCGTCGTCAACGATCCAGATGGGTTTCATGCGATGCCTGTCAGCCTGTCAGCAGGTCGGTCGGTGCCTCGACCCTGCTGGCGCAAGCGCCACAAGGATCAAGGCAGCGGAATCTGTATCTTGAACAGCGTGCACCCGGGTTCGCTCTCGCATTCGATCAGGCCATGGTGCTGCTGGATGAAGTCCTGTGCCAGCGTCAGTCCGAGGCCTGAACCGCCATCCCGGCCGGACACCAGCGGGAAGAAGATGCGATCACGGATCTCGGGCGGCACGCCGGGTCCGTTGTCTTCAATATGCAATTCCAGTGCCAGCCGGTAGCGCTGGCGCTCGATCGTCACCTGGCGGGCCGCACGGGTGCGCAGCACGATGCGGGCATCGCCATCGTCCTGTCGCCGGGTGGCCAGTGCCTGCGCCGCGTTGTGGACGATGTTGAGCACCGCCTGGATCAGCTGCTCGCCGTCGCCGCGGAACTCGGGCAGCGAGGTGTCGTAATCGCGCTGCACCACGAGTCCCTTGGGGAATTCGGCCAGGATCAGCGCACGCACCCGCTCCAGCACCTCGTGGATGTTGACGTCCGAGACCATGTGCGGCCGCCGGTGCGGCGCCAGCAGCCGGTCCACCAGCGCCTGCAGGCGGTCGGCCTCGTGGATGATGACCTGGGTGTACTCGCGCAGCGCCTTGCTCTCCAGGTCCATCTCCAGCAGCTGTGCCGCACCCCGGATGCCACCCAGCGGATTCTTGATCTCGTGGGCGAGGTTGCGGATCAGCTCCTTGGTGATGCGGGCCTGGTCGAGCGTGCGGGTCTCGCGGTCCTGGCGGGTCTGCTGCTCGATCTCGACCAGTTCCAGCAGCACCTGCTCGCCGTGGTCGATCTGGGTGACGATGGCGTGCACCGGCAGTGGCTCGGTGGACGCCGCGCCGGGGGGGCGGCGCAGCAGCGCCTCCAGCCGGGCCGTGGCAAATTCGTTGGCGACCACCGCATCGAACGTCACCTTCAGCGTGGCGGGATCGACGAACCAGTCGAACACCCGGCCACGCTGCAGTGCCCGCCGCGGCAGGCCGAGCACGCTCTCGAAGGCCGCATTCACATAGACGCAGCGGCCGTCGCGGCGCAGCACGGCCACCATCGTGGCCAGGTGGTCGAACGCATCGAAGGCGTGGGCATGGGTACGCGTCAGATTCATGGGGCGGGCAGCTTGGCAAGTTCGCGCTTGAGGGCGGCGATGTCGGCTTCCTTGCGGGCGATGGAGGCCTTCATCTCGGCCACACGCTCCTGGTAACGCGCGAAGTTGCGCTCGTCGCCGCGGCGCTCGGGCTCGCCCTGGTTGTAGTCCTTCTGCAGCGCGGCGAGGCGCTCCTCCTCCTTGCGCAGCTCGGCTTCGAGGATGCGCCGGGCGTCGCTGTCGCGGGCGCGCTGCTGGGCCGGATCGACCCGCATCTCGCCGCTGGCACGCGCTGCTGGCGCCGCACCGCTGGCCGGGCGAGCGGCTGCGCCCTCCCCGCCACCACCGCCGCCGCCACCACTGCTGGCGGGGCGCCGCACGGGCGACTGCACCACCGTCACCGGCGCACCATCCAGCGTCTTGCAGCCCAGTTCGGCCGCCTCCTTGGGGCTGTACTGGTCGGTGTAGAGGTTGCCGGGGCAGCGGTAGACCGGGCGCTCCTGGGCGCTGGCCGCAGTCGCACCAGCCACCAGGGCCATCGCCATCGTCGTGCGCAGGACGCGCGGAAGGAAGGTCGTGCTCATCGCGCCGCAGTATGGACCATAAAAAAGGCGACCCGCAGGCCGCCTTTCATGCACTCCGGCCTGATCAGTGACCAGACCCCGGGCACATCACAGGGTGTAGTACATGTCGAACTCGATCGGATGGGTCGTCATGCGCATGCGCTGGACTTCCTGCATCTTCAGATCGATGTACGCATCGATGTACGAGTCGGTGAACACGCCACCCTTGGTCAGGAACGCACGGCCCTTGTCCAGATACTCCAGCGCCTGTTCCAGCGACGAGCACACGGTCGGGATCAGCGCGTCTTCTTCCGGCGGCAGGTGGTACAGATCCTTCGTGGCGGCTTCGCCCGGGTGGATCTTGTTCTCGACGCCGTCCAGGCCGGCCATCAGCAGCGCGGCGAAGCCCAGGTACGGGTTCATCAGGGGATCCGGGAAACGCGCTTCGACGCGGCGGCCCTTCGGATTGGCGACGTACGGAATGCGGATCGAGGCCGAGCGGTTCTTGGCCGAGTAGGCCAGCTTCACCGGGGCTTCGTAGCCCGGGACCAGGCGCTTGTAGCTGTTGGTGCCGGGGTTGGTGATCGCGTTCAGCGCACGGGCGTGCTTGATGATGCCGCCGATGTAGTACAGCGCGAAGTCGCTCAGGCCGGCGTAGCCGTCACCGGCGAACAGGTTGACGCCATCCTTCCACACCGACTGGTGGACGTGCATGCCCGAACCGTTGTCGCCAACGATCGGCTTCGGCATGAACGTGGCGGTCTTGCCGTAGGCGCCCGCGACGTTGTGGATGATGTACTTCTGGAGCTGGACCCAGTCGGCGCGCTGGATCAGCGTGCTGAAACGGGTGCCGATTTCCATCTGGCCGGCGTTGGCCACTTCGTGGTGGTGCACTTCGACCGGGATGCCCATCGATTCGAGGATCAGGCACATCTCCGAGCGCATGTCCTGGCCCGAGTCGACCGGCGGCACGGGGAAGTAGCCACCCTTGACGGTCGGACGGAAGCCCTTGTTGCCGTGCTCGTAGTCCTTGCCGGTGTTCCAGGCGGCTTCTTCCGACTCGATCGAGCAGAACGAACCCGACATGTCGGCGCCCCAGCGCACGCTGTCGAACACGAAGAACTCGGGTTCCGGACCGAAGAAGGCGGTGTCGCCCAGGCCGGTCGACTTCATGTAGGCCTCGGCGCGCTTGGCCAGCGAGCGCGGGTCGCGCTCGTAGGCCTTGCCGTCGGCCGGATCGATGACGTCGCAGGTCAGGATCAGCGTGGTCTCTTCGAAGAACGGGTCGATGTTGGCCGTGTTGGCGTCGGGCATGAGCTGCATGTCCGAGGCTTCGATGCCCTTCCAACCCGCGATCGACGAGCCGTCGAATGCGTGACCCGACGTGAACTTGTCTTCATCGAAGTGGGAAACGGGCACCGAGACGTGCTGTTCCTTGCCACGGGTGTCGGTGAAACGGAAGTCGACGAACTTGACTTCGTTTTCCTTCACCATCTTCATCACGTCGGCGACGGTCTTGGCCATCAGAGGCTCCTAGCGAGATGGGAATTGCAATTGAATGAGGGGGTGTTTTCAGGTGCTCAGCCGGGCTGAGAACCGCTCGGGAATGTAGCAGAATCCATGCCCACTCCCTTTGACGGTGCGGCAGCTTTGCAAGCTGTTGCCGCATCGGATTCACCTGATGAAATTCGGCGCCACAGTGGCACCGCAGTGCAGCATATTTCTCGACATGCACCAATGATGTGCATCAACGCACCATTTCAGGGCCCAGTGGAATGTCCGGGGACTGCAAGCCCTGCAACAGGGCCGCATAGGCTTGCAGCAGCCCGGATCCGGGTCGCCCCTTGACCCCGAGTTCGATGTGCCGGCCATGCACCGGATGGTCGACGCTGGGCAGGCTGAACACCTTGATGCCATCGAACCGGGCCTCGATGTCGATCATCAGCGGCGTGAGGCTGGCCTCCATCGAGCCATAGACGATGACCGAGCGCTCTTCCTGTGCCCCTGCGCCATGCAGGTGGGCATAGCGGGTGTCGAGCAGCGCCTCGATCATCGGGTGTGCCATCACGGGAAAGCCGGGCACGAAATGCACGTCGCCGACCGAGAAGCCGGGGATCTTGTTGTACGGGTTCGGGATGATCTGCGCGCCGACCGGGAAGACGCCCATGTTCGTGCGGTGGATGGTGTCGGGGTGGTTCGGATCGTCGCTCCAGCCCTTCTCGATGGCCATCTGGCGCACGCGCTCCATGATGAGTTCGTAGGCTTCCGGGTGGAGCGCCAGCGGCACGCCGAGTGCTGCGGCCGCGCACTGGCGCGTGTGGTCGTCCGGGGTCGCGCCGATGCCGCCGCAGGAGAACACCACGTCGCCACTGGCAAAGGCCGTGCGCAGCGTGTCGGTGATGCGGCGCGGGTCGTCGCCGACGTAGGTGCACCAGGCCAGCGCCAGCCCGCGGGCCGACAGCAGTTCGATGACCTTGGCGAGGTGCTTGTCCTGGCGTTTGCCCGAGAGGATCTCGTCGCCGATGATGATGAGGCCGAAGTTCATGGGAGGGCGATGGGTGGGAAGGAATCGGGGCCGGAGCCGGTGGTCGGGCTGCCCGGCAAGGCAGGTGCGGCGGGTGCAGGCTGCACCACCGGCGGCAGCACCTCGACGGCCTGTTCACGGCGCAGCGCGTCCAGCGCGGCCAGGCTGTAATGCGTGAACCACAGCGCCGCCAGCACGAACACCAGCGTGTAGAGCCAGACGAACACCGGGATCAGCAGCGGCATCATCGGCAGCGCCAGCGCCCCCATCGCCCAGATCAGCGACGGCGCCGCGCCCAGGTAGCCCGAGACGACGCCGATCACCAGCAGCGGCGTGCGGTGGCGGCGCATGATGGCCAGGCGCTCCTCGTGGGTGGCATGGTCGGACAGCGCGTCGTAGACCATCACGCGGTAGGTCAGCCAGCCCCAGATGAGCGGCGGCACCAGCAGCGCCAGCGGCGGGATCACCCACAGCGGCAGGCTGACGACCATCACCACCAGCGCCAGCAGCGTCGAGCCCAGCGACCACCACAGCGCCTGCCACCAGCGCCCGCCGTGGCGGCGCTCCAGCGTCTCGAAGCGGCGGCGGGCCACCAGGGTGACCACGGTCGAGCCCATGAACGCCGACACCAGCAGCAGCGACGCCACGATCATCACCGGCACCGCCAGCACCACCACGACCAGCGGCCCGATCACGCTGCGGAAGACACCGCCGGTGAACTGGTCGATCCAGGCGGTGACGGGCGCCAGCAGCGGCGTGTCGAGCATGAACTGCCGCACGCCCTCGACCGCAGGATCCCAGAAGAACCACGCCAGCCCGAACGCGAGTCCGCCGAGCAGCAGCACCGGCAGCAGCGACAGGAAGATCACGCGCGGCAGCAGGCAGTAGCCCAGCGCGCGCCAGAAGGCATCAAGGACTTTGGACATGCCCACCAGCATACCGACTCGGCGCCGGACCTGCTGAAGGCCTGCTTCCGCTGCCGCTCAGGCGCGCCCGAGCAGCCGCAGCACGCCCAGCCGCTGCTGCGCCCAGAAACCGCGCCCGTAGTCGCGCCCGCCCTCTTCGGGCAGCTGGTCGCGGATGCCGGTGGCGGTATCACCCGGCCGGCCCTCGAAGCGCGCGGTGCCGAACAGCATGTCCCACACGGGCAGCAGCACCGAGAAGTTGTGTCCGCCCAGCGTGCCCTTGCCGCGGGACTCGTGGCCCAGCCCCAGGCTGTGGTGGATGCGGTGGAAGTGCGGGCTGACCAGCAGCCGCTCGCCGAGCCAGCCGAACCGCAGACGCACGTTGGCGTGCGACAGGTTCTCGACGAGCTGCGACAGCGCCACCACGGCGACGAACTGCCCCGGTGCCACACCGATCGCGTGGCCGATCTGCACGATGAGCACATCGACGATCAGCGAATCGAGCAGGTGGTTGCGGTTGTCGGTCCACATCGTCATCTGGCGCTGGCTGTGGTGCACGGCGTGCAGCGCCCACCACCACCCGAACTGGTGCTGACCGCGGTGGATGAGGTAGTTGACCAGATCGAACACCACCAGGTAGGCCAGAAAGGACGCCAGCGCCGTGTCGGTCATCCCCGGCCACAGTGGTGCGATCAGCGTGTCGAGCTGCCAGCCCGTCACGCCCTGCACCGCCAGCCAGCCCCACAGCGTCTCCCACAGCGGATCGACCGCGAAGAACAGCACCAGCCGGAACAGCCCGAGCTGGTGGACCAGTGTGTAGACCACGTCGGTGCGCACCGCCGCGCGGTCGGTGACGGCCTGGATCGGGCGCCAGCGCTGCAGCGACCCGAACACCCCCACGATGACGATCAACTGCAGCAGCCCGACCAGCAGCCAGCCGGTCGCGTTGTAGGCATCCACCAGGATGGAGGCACCACCCAGCCCGAACACCACCGGCTGCACGAGGGTTTCGAACAGCCACTGCTGGGTCAGCCCGAAGGCCTCGACAAGCGTGTCGATCACGGTCACGTTCATGGTCCAGACCGTGTCGGCGTGGTGCGCAGGGCGTCCCGGTACGTCGGGTGCTCGGCGAGCGTCGCGAAACAGTGGCCGCGCTGCTGGAGACCGGTGAGCAACGGCTCCAGCACGGCGGGTGCCCACGGGTCCTGGCGCGACCAGATGCCCAGGTGCGCCAGCAGGATGTCGCCGGGGCGGATGTCGCGCAGCGCCTTCTGCAGCAAGGTCGCGTTGGGGAACTTGTCGCTCGACAGCTCGTCGCCAAGAAACCCGGCCGGGCTCCACGGCACATGCGCCCAGCCGCACCGCGCCGCCGCCGCCAGCAGCGCGGGCGAGGTCTTGCCACCCGGCGCGCGGAACAGCGGCGCCATGCGCTGGCCGGTCATCTCGGTGAAGCGGGTGGCCGAGCGCTGCAGCTCGGCGCAGTAGGCCGCGGCGTCCATGCGCAGCGTGCGGTCGGCCTGCGGGCCGAAGGTCGGGCGCACGTCGAAGGCGCCATCGGCCCGGTCGGCACGCCAGTAGACGTGGTCGAAGGTGTGCGAGCCGAACAGGTGGCCCTCCGCCGCCCGCGCCTTCCACCAAGGCGCCCACTGCGCATCCAGGCTGCGGCCCTCGGTCTTCGTGCGCTCGCTGGCGAGGAAGAAGGTGGCCTGGACCTGCTGGCGCGCCAGCACCTCGGCCACCAGTGGCGCGACCCCCATGTGGCCGGTGTCGAAGGTCAGGAACAGCGGCTTCTCGCAGGACGCCGACTGCGCGCTGCCGGCGACCAGCACCAAGGCGACCGCCGCCAGTCCTTGCGTGAACGAGCGCTTCATCGAGTCCTCACAGCCGCCCGGCGTGCTCCAGCGTCCACACGCCGTGCGGCGACTTGCCGACGTTGATCTGGCGCACCACCTTCTTCTGCTCGGTGTCGATCACCGTCAGCTTGCCGGCCCAGCGCGAGGCCACAAAGATGAACTTGCGGTCGGGCGAGAGGTCCATGCAGTCCGGGCCGCTCGGCGCCGGGTAGTTGTCGACCACGGTGAGCGTCTGGGTGTCGATGCGGCTGATGGTGTTGGCCACGCGGTTGCTGACCAGCACATGCCGCTTGTCGCCCCAGGCGCGGAAGGCGTGGGCACCGGCGCCGGTCGGGATGCGCTTGACCAGCTTCGGCGGGTTGACGCTCACGTCATACGCCTCGACCACCGAGTCGCCGGTCAGCCCGACGAACAGCGTCTTGTCGTCGGCGCTCAGGAACACGTCGGCGGGCATCTTGCCGGAGGGCACCGTCCAGCGGGTGGTCTGGGTCGCCAGGTCAATCGACGTGATCTGGTCGTCGTCCTGGATGCTGCCGTAGACCACCGTGGACTTGGTGTCGATGATGACGTGGCTGGGCGTCTTGCCGGTGGCGGTGCGCTTGGCCAGGGCCAGCTCGAAACCGCCCGCCGCCGGGCGCGTGACGCGGTAGATGTCGATGTGGTTGAGCCGGTTGGCGGCCGTGACGAACCACTTCATGTCCGGCGAGAAGCGCAGCTGGTAGGGGTCGATGATGTCGGTCATCGTGCGCTGGATCTGGCCCGTGCGGGGATCGACCAGCGTGATGGTGTTGCCGACCGCGTTGGCCACCAGCAGCGACTTCTCGTCGGGCGAGAGGTAGAGGTGGTGCGGCTCCTTGCCGGTCGGCAGGCGGCGCAGTTCGGTCATCGTGACCGGATCGATCACGCTGATGGTGGCGTCCAGCGAGTTCAGGACAAAGATCGGCGGGCGGCCCGGCGCGCCAGGCGAGGAAGCGGCGGACTCAGCAGAGGCGGCAGGTGCCGAAGCCGCGTCAACAGCCGAAGCGGCCAGACTGGACGCGGGCGACGACGCAGGCACGGGTGCGGATCCGGCCGTGGACGGCGCTGCGACTCCGGGCACACGGGCATCGCAGGCGGCCACCAGCAGTGCGGCGGCGGAGGAGAACACACAGGAGCGACGCGAGATCATGCAGCGGGAGGTCCAGAACACGGTGCGGCAGTGTACTGGTGGCTCCCGTCACGCCGCGTGCCCCCGCGCCCCCCTGCATGATCGCCATCACATCAGGGGGAAATCGGTCGCAGTTCAGGCCACGCCGTTGGCCTTGAACCACGCCAGGCAGCGCGCCCAGCCGTCCTGCGCCGCCGCTTGGCGGTAGCTCGGACGGTAGTCGGCGTGGAAGGCGTGGGGCGCGTCCGGGTAGACCACGAACTCGGAACGCTTCGCGGCGGCACTGCCCGCGGCCAGCGCCACCTTCATCTTCTCGACCGTGTCCAGCGGGATGCCACCATCCTTCTCGCCGTACAGACCCAGCACCGCCCCCTTGAGGTCACCCGCCAGCTCCACCGGGTGCCGCGGCGTCAGCGCCGTCGCGTTGCCCACCAGCCGCCCGTACCACGCCACACCGGCCTTGATCGCCGGGTTGTGCGCCGCGTACAGCCACGTGATGCGGCCGCCCCAGCAGAAGCCGGTGATGCCCAGCCGCGCGGTGTCCCCGCCGTTGGCCGCTGCCCAGGCGACGGCGGCATCAAGGTCGCCCATGACCTGCGCGTCAGGCACCTTGCCGATGACCTCGCTCATGAGCTTGGCCATCTCGCCGTAGCTGCCCGCATCGCCCTGGCGCACGAACAGCTCGGGCGCGATCGCCAGGCAGCCCTGCCGGGCGAAGCGCTTGGCGACATCGGCGATGTGCTCGTGGACACCGAAGATCTCGCTGATCACCAGCACCACGGGCAGGTTCTTGCCCCCCGCCGGCGCCGCGCGGTAGGCCGGCATCTTGAAGCCGGCCACGTCGATCGTGACCTCGCCGACCACCAGTCCGTCGGATGGCGTGGTGATGACGTTCTGCGCCACGACCGGCAGCACCGCAGCGGCAAACCCGCTGCCGATGGCGGTCTGCACGAAGTTGCGCCGGGTGAAGTCCCGGGTGGGGGTGAGACTGTCGAACTCGGCGCGGTTCACGGGGTCGGTCATGGGGAAACTCCGTTGCAGGGGGAAGGCGCATTCTAGGAATGCGGGCGGTGGCGGGCGGTGCCCCGGACAAGCCCTCTGCCGGGACATGGACAATAGGGCCATGCCATTCCAGAACGCCTCCACCGTGACCTCCACTTCCACCGCCGGACCGTCCTGGCGCGGCGTGCTCGCGTCGATCGACATCGGCTCGAACAGCTTCCGCCTGGAGATCGGCCAGATCACCCGCGGCCGCTACCGCCGCATCGATTACCTCAAGGACACCGTGCGCCTGGGTGCAGGCCTTGATGCCGACGGCCTGCTGAGCGAGGAAGCCGCGCTGCGCGGACTCGCCTGTCTGGCACGCTTTCGCACCCGGCTGGCCGGCATCCCGGCGAAGCAGTTGCGCGCCGTGGCGACCCAGACCCTGCGCGAGGCCACCAACCGCAACGCGTTCCTGGCCCGGGCCAGTGAAACGCTAGGGCATCCTGTCGAGGTGATCTCCGGCCGGGAAGAGGCCCGGCTAATCTACAAGGGCGTGGCGCGGCTGCAGCCTTCGGACCGGCAGCGCCTGGTCGTGGACATCGGCGGACGTTCGACCGAGATGATCATCGGCGTCGGCGCCACGCCGCTGCAGGCCGAGTCCTTCCGCATCGGCAGCGTCAGCCTGTCGATGCAGTATTTCGCCGATGGCTGCTTCACCGCCGAACGATTCCAGGCCGCCCAGATCGCCGCCGGCGCCGAACTGGAAGAGGCACTGGCGCAGTTCTCCCACCAGCACTGGGTCGAGGCACTGGGCTCGTCGGGCACGGCCGGTGCGGTGTCCCAGTTGCTGGCCGCCAGCGGCATCACCGACGGCGCGATCACCCCCGAGGGCCTGCAATGGTGCATCCAGGAGTGCATCCGCGCCGGGCACCAGGACGCGCTGAAGCTGCCGGGCCTCAAGCCGGAACGCCGCGCGGTGCTCGGTGGCGGACTGGCCATCCTGAGCACGCTGGCGGCGCAGTTCGGCATCTCGGCACTGCAACCGGCACGCGGTGCGCTGCGCCAGGGCGTGATCTTCGACCTCGAAGAGCGCCTGGCCGCCGACCGCGACCCGACCCACCACGACCTGCGCGACGACACCGTGGTCGATCTGCAGCAGCGTTTCCGCATCGACGTGGCCCAGGCGCGGCGGGTGCAGGAGGTCGCTGGCCAGTTGCACCGGCAGGTGCAGCCCCGCGCCACGCTCGACCACCAGCGCGAACTCGGCTGGGCCGCCGCGCTGCACGAGATCGGCATGATGGTCTCGCACCACGACCACCACCGCCACAGCGCCTACCTGATCGGCCATGTGGACGCGCCCGGCTTCTCGCAGAACCAGCAGCGCCGGCTGGCCGATCTGGTGCTCGGCCACCGCGGCGGACTGCGCAAGATCGACGTGGCGCTGGCCGACCCCGTGCTGGCACAGCAGGTGCTGGCGCTGCGGCTGGCGGTGCTGCTCTGCCATGCCCGCAGCGCGCCCGAGCAACCGCTGCCGAGCCTGTCCACCGATGGTCGCCAGGTCCGCCTGGGCTTCACCGCGGACTGGGCCCGGGAACACCCCCGCACGCTGCACCTGCTGCAGGGCGAGGTGGAGGCGTGGGCCAAGGTCAGCGCCGTGCGCCTGCAGACCGTGCAAACCGGCTGAAACTTCCGATGCGGCCACCCGCCCGCTGTCACGAACTGGTCACGCAGCGGGCCTAGGATCGGGCCATGCCCGAAGCCTCCTCGACCCCGTCCGATCCGGTCACCCTGCTCAGCCGCGAGCGCGCGATCCTGGAATTCAACCGGCGCGTGCTGGCCCAAGCCCGGCGTGCGGACGTGCCGCTGCTGGAGCGGCTGCGCTACATCTGCATCGTCTCGTCGAACATGGACGAGTTCTTCGAGGTGCGCTTCTCGGACGCACTGGACGCCGCCCGCCTGCCCGACAGCGGCACGAGCCACAGCGATCTGGCCGTCGTCGCCGCCGACGCCCATGCGCTGATCGACGAGCAGTACCGCATCTTCAACGACGAGGTCATGCCCGCGCTGGCGGCCGAGCAGATCGTCATCGTCAACCACGCCGACCGCAACGCCGCCCAGCGGCAGTGGGTGTCCCAGTTCTTTCACCGGGAAGTGCAGCCGCTGCTGGTGCCGGTCGGGCTGGACCCGGCGCACCCCTTTCCGCAGGTCGCCAACAAGTCGCTGAACTTCATCGCGCAGCTCGGCGGCATCGACGCCTTCGGGCGCGAGAACACCATCGCCATCGTCAAGGTGCCGCGGGTGCTGCCGCGCGTGATCCGTCTGCCGGACCGGCTGTCCGACGGCAAGCAGGTCTTCGTGCTGCTGACCAGCGTGATCCGGGCGCACCTGGGCGAGCTGTTCCCCGAACGCGAGGTCGAGGCCTTCTCGCAGTTCCGCGTGACGCGCGACTCGGACATGGACGTCGACGAGGACGACGTCACCAACCTGCGCCAGGCCCTGCGCAGCGAGCTGACGACGCGCCACTATGGCCGCGCCGTGCGCATCGAGGTGGTCAACACCTGCCCGGCGCGCCTGTCGGACTTCCTGCTCACGCAGTTCGACCTGCCGGCGGCTGCGCTCTACCGCGTCAACGGCCCCGTGAACCTGGTGCGCATGAACACGCTCATCGACCGCGCCGACGCGCCGGCCCTGCGGTTCCCGCCCCACGAGCCCTCGTGGCCGACCGACCAGCTTCCGCTCGGCCGCCGTGTCATGGACTGCATGGCCGAGCGCGACATCCTGACCCACCAGCCCTTCGAGTCCTTCGACCCCGTGGTGCAGTTCCTGCGCGAGGCGGTCGAGGATCCGCAGGTGCTCGCCATCAAGCAGACCATCTACCGCACCGGCAGCGAGTCGGTGCTCATGGACCTGCTGATCGAGGCGGCGCGGCGCGGCAAGGAAGTGCTGGCCGTGGTGGAGCTGAAGGCCCGCTTCGACGAAGAGGCCAACATCAACTGGGCGGACCGGCTCGAAGCCGTGGGCGTGCAGGTGGTGTACGGCATCGTCGGGCTGAAGACCCACGCCAAGCTGCTGCTGGTCACGCGCAAGGAAGGCCGCCGGCTGGTGCGCTACGGCCACCTGTCCACCGGCAACTACAACTCGAAGACCGCGCGGCTCTACACCGACGTCGGCTTCCTCACGACCGACCCCGAGATCACCGCCGACGCCGACGCCGTGTTCCTGCACCTGGCCAGCCTGAACACGCTGCGCCCGACGAAGCAGCTCCTGGTGGCGCCGTTCACGCTGCAGTCCACGATGGTGACGCTGATCGAGCGGGTCGCGGCCGCGGCCCGGGCGGGGCAGCCGGCGCGCATCGTCTGCAAGTTCAACGCGCTCACCGATGCCACGCTGATCCGCGCGCTGATCGCCGCCGGTCAGGCCGGCGCGGAGATCGACCTGATCGTGCGCGGCGCCTGCGCGCTGCCGCCGGGCCTGCCCGGCCAGACCGACCACATCCGGGTGCGCTCGGTGGTCGGGCGTTTCCTGGAGCACACGCGGGTGCTGTACTTCCGCTGGGGCGCACAGGAAACGGACGAAGCCCTGTATTTCAGCAGCGCCGACTGGATGACGCGCAACATGCTGCGCCGCATCGAGATCGCCTGGCCGATCCGCGACGCCAGCCTGCGCCAGCGCGTGATCGACGAGTGCCTGGTCCCCTACCTGCGCGACGAACGCGATGCGTGGACGCTGGACAGCACGGGCCGCTACCAGCGTGTCGGCGAGACCGGGGTGAGCGCCCAGCAGGCGCTGGCGCAGCGCTACCAGCGCTGAAAACCCGCGGGGGGCGGGTGGACAAGGGTGACTAGAATCAGGGCCGCCAAGGAGCCCCGATGGACACCCAGACCACTGCCGACAAGGAAATCGACACCCGCGGGCTCAACTGCCCGCTGCCCATCCTGAAAGCCAAGAAAGCCCTGGCCGATCTGACCAGCGGCCAGGTGCTCAGGGTGCTGGCGACCGACCCGGGGTCACTGCGCGATTTCCAGGCCTTCGCGCGCCAGACCGGCCATGCCCTGCTCGGGCAGGAGACCCTGCCCGGCAACGAGTTCGTGCACCTGCTGCGCCGGCGCTGAGATCAGAACTCGAGTTCCTTGAGGTACTGGCGGAACGAGTCACGGAGTTCGGGATGCTTCAGGGCCAGCTCGACGTTGGCCTGCAGGAACCCTTCCTTGCTGCCACAGTCGTAGCGGCGGCCCTCGTAGCGGTAGGCAAACACCTTCTCGCGGCGCAGCAGCGCAGCGATGCCGTCGGTGAGCTGGATCTCGCCGCCCACACCGCGCGGCTGGGTGGCGATCTCGTGGAACACGCCCGGCGTCAGGATGTAGCGGCCGGCCACCCCCCAGCGCGACGGGGCATCTTCCGGCGACGGCTTCTCGACGATCTTGCTGACGTCCATCACGCGGTCGTTGACCAGCGTGCCGGCGACGATGCCGTAGCGCTTGGTGTGCTCTGCCGGCACTTCCTGCACGGCCAGGATCGAAGCACGCCACTCCTTGTACTGCTCGACCATCTGGGCCAGCACCGGCGGCTCGCCCATCATCAGGTCATCGGCCAGCAGCACGGCAAACGGCTCGTTGCCGATCAGCCGCTGTCCGCACAGCACCGCGTGGCCCAGGCCCAGCGCCTGCGCCTGGCGGACATAGATGCACTCCATGTCCTTGGGCTTGACGCTGCGCACGACGTTCAGCAGCTCGGTCTTGTTGGCGTTTTCCAGCGCCACTTCCAGCTCGAAGGTCATGTCGAAGTGGTCCTCGATCGGGCGCTTGTGGCGGCCGGTCACGAAGATCATTTCACGCACACCGGCGGCATAGGCTTCCTCGACCGCGTACTGGATCAGCGGCTTGTCGACCACCGGCATCATTTCCTTGGGCTGCGCCTTGGTGGCGGGCAGGAAACGCGTGCCCAGACCGGCAACGGGAAAGATGGCTTTCTTGATTTGCATGTGCGGAAGTACCCTGTGAAATGCAGTTGGAATGGAGTTGAAATGAAACCGGAATGAAACTGGAATGCAGTTGAAGTAACGCGCCAAGTCCTCTCTAAAGAACACCTAAACTGCGTCAACTGCTTCAATTCTGGCATGAGAACGTGACATTCCGGCGCGTGATCAGGGGGGGCTAAGCCAGAGCTCCACTGATTAACATCAGCCCTTGTTCATCTCTCACGAAATCATGGACCTGCTCGTTGCCGAACCCCTGGAAGCCGAGGTGCTGCAATGGCTGCAGACGCGCCATGCACTGCACTACGCCCCGCGGCTGCCCGAGGACCGCAAGCGCTTCGCCGAGGCGCTGGCACAGGCTCGCGCGGTGATCCTGCCAGCGCAGATTCCGGTCAACGCCCGGGTGCTGGCGCGTGCGCCCTTGCTGCGCGCCATCGGCCGGGTCGTGGGCGGTCAGGACAACATCGATCTGGACGCCTGCAACGGCGCCGGTGTCACCGTGCTGCGCAGTCCGGAAGCCAGCGCTCCGGCCGAAGCCGAGTTCATGCTCGGCGCGCTGCTGACCCTGCTGCGGCCGAATCCGCAGGCGCCACACCGGGTGGTCGGCCGGGAGCTGGCCCACTGCACCGTCGGTCTGGTCGGCATGGACGCCGGCGCCCGCCGCCTCGCCACCGTGCTGCAGGCGCTCGGCACGCAGGTGCGCGGCTACGACCCGGCCCTGCACGCCAACAGCGCGCACTGGAGCCGCTGGGGCGTGCAGCCGGTCAGCCTGCGCGAGCTGTTCGAGCAGTCGGACGCGGTGTGCGTGCAGCTGCCGCTCTACAGCCGCTATGTCGGGCTGCTCGGGGACCGCATCCTGCCGTGGTGCAAGCCGGGGCAGGTGCTGGTGAGCGTGGCACCGATCGAGCTGTTCGACGAGGCGGTGCTGGCCGACATGCTCAACAGCGGCCGGCTGGCTGCGGCCTGGCTGGACAGCGTCGCCCCCGGACCGCTCGCCCCCGGACAGCCGCTGCACGGGGCCGCGGGCCTGCAGACCACCCCCCGGCTGGCGGCCTACACCCGCGAGGCCCGCCTGCGCAGTGCCTGGGGCGTGGCACGGCAGCTGCACGACGTGCTGCGCCGCACACCGGCCACGGTGCGACCGGGTGCACGGCCGGGCGCAACCACCCCGCCGGTGCTGCGCGACTGGATCAGCCCAGGCGCGCCAGCTGCGTCTGCAGCTTCGCCAGCGTCTCGCTGAACGAGGCGATCCGCGCCCGTTCCTGCTCGACCACCGCGGCCGGCGCGCGGGCCACGAAGCTCTCGTTGGAGAGCTTGGCCGTCGCCTTGGCGATCTCGCCGGTCAGGCGGGCGACTTCCTTGCCCAGGCGCTCGCGCTCGGCAGCCACGTCGATCTCGACCTTCAGCGCCAGCCGCGCCGCGCCCTGCACCGCCACCGGCGCCATCTCGGTTGCGGCGGCGAACACCGCCTCGTCGGTGATCACCTGCACCTCGCCCAGCTTGGCGAGTGCGCGGATCACGGGCGCGGCCGAACCGATGAAGTCCGCATCGCCGAAGGTCAGCAGCGGCACCCGCTCGGCCGGCGACAAGCCCATCTCGCTGCGCAGCGCGCGCACGACGCCGACCAGATCCTTCAGCCGCGCCACCCAGGCATCGGCCACCGGATCGACCTTGGCCAGCAGCGCCACCGGGTAGGCCACCGTCGCCACCGTCTCGGTGGAGTCCGCCGTCTTGCGTCCGGCCACCACCGCCACCGTGTTCCACAGCTCGGCCGTGATGAAGGGCGCCACCGGGTGCAGCAGGCGCAGCGTCGTCTCCAGCACGCGGATCAGCGTGCGGCGCGTGGCGCGGGCGGCGGCCTCGTCACCGGCATCCTTGGCGACCTGGAGCTGGACCTTGGCGATCTCCAGGTACCAGTCGCAGTACTCGTCCCAGACGAACTGGTAGATGGCGTTGGCGACGTTGTCGAGGCGGTAATCGGCGAAGCCGCGGGCCACCGTGTCCTCGACGCGCTGCAGTTCCCCCGTGATCCAGCGGTCGGCCGGGCTGAAGCGCAGGTAGCCGCCCACGGCGCATTCTTCGGCCGTGTGGTCCTTCAGACCGCAGTCCTGGCCCTCGGTGTTCATCAGCACGAAGCGGGTCGCGTTCCACAGCTTGTTGCAGAAGTTGCGATAACCCTCGCAGCGCTTGGAGTCGAAATTGACGCTTCTGCCCAACGTCGCCATCGCCGCGAAGGTGAAACGCAGCGCATCGGCGCCATACGCGGGAATGCCGTCCGGGAATTCCTTCTCGGTGGCCTTGCGCACCTTGGGCGCGGTTTCCGGCTTGCGCAGGCCTTGGGTGCGCTTGTCGAGCAGCGGCGCCAGTTCGATGCCGTCGATCAGGTCCACCGGGTCGAGCACGTTGCCCTCGGACTTGGACATCTTCTTGCCTTGCGCATCGAGCACGAGGCCGTGGATGTAGACGTGCTTGAACGGCACCTGGCCGGTGAAGTGCTTGGTCATCATGATCATCCGGGCGACCCAGAAGAAGATGATGTCGTAGCCGGTCACCAGCACTGAACTCGGCAGGAAGAGATCCTGCTCGATGGTCTTCTCGGGCCAGCCGAGCGTCGAGAACGGCACCAGCGCCGACGAGTACCAGGTGTCGAGCACGTCCTCGTCGCGGGTCAGCGCGCCGGTGTAGCCGGCGGCCGTCGCCTTCTCGCGGGCTTCGTCCTCGCTGCGGGCGACGAAGAGCTGGCCGTCGGTGCCGTACCACGCCGGGATCTGGTGGCCCCACCAGAGCTGGCGCGAGATGCACCAGTCCTGGATGTTCTTCATCCACTGGTTGTAGGTGTTGACCCACTGCTCGGGCACGAACTTCACGTCGCCCGAGTCCACCGCCTCGATGGCTTCCTCGGCGATGGACTTGCCGTTGGCGCCGGCCTTGGTCATCGCGACGAACCACTGGTCGGTCAGCATCGGCTCGATCACCTGCCCGGTGCGGGCGCAGCGCGGCACCATCAGCTTGTGCTTCTTCACCTCGACCAGCAGCCCCTCGGCCTCGAAGCGGGCCACGAGTTGCTTGCGGGCGACGAAGCGGTCCACGCCGACGTACTCGGCGGGGATGTCGGTGGCTTCATGGGCGCTGACCTTGGCTTCCAGGTCGAAGATCGTCAGCATCGGCAGCTTGTGGCGCAGGCCGACCTGGTAGTCGTTCTGGTCGTGCGCGGGCGTGACCTTGACGACGCCGGTGCCGAAGGTCTTGTCCACGTAGTCATCGGCGATCACCGGCACGAGGCGGCCCGTGACCGGCAGGCGCACCTGCTTGCCGATCAGGTGGGTGTAGCGCTCGTCTTCCGGGTGGACCATCACGGCGGTGTCGCCGAGCATGGTTTCCGGCCGCGTCGTCGCGACCACCAGCGACTCGTCCGAGCCATCGACGGGATAGCGGATGTGCCACAGCGAGCCGTCTTCCTCCTCGCTCTCGACTTCCAGATCGGACACCGCCGATTTCAGGATCGGATCCCAGCTCACCAGCCGCTTGCCGCGGTAGATCAGCCCTTCGTCGAACAGGCGCACGAAGGTCTCGGTCACGACCTTGGACAGTTTGTCGTCCATCGTGAAGTACTCGTGGCCCCACGACACCGAGTCACCCATGCGGCGCATCTGCTGCGTGATCGTGGCGCCGGACTGCTGCTTCCACTCCCAGACCTTGGCGACGAAGTTCTTGCGGCCCAGGTCATGGCGGCTGACGCCCTGCCCCTGCAGCTGGCGCTCCACGACGATCTGCGTGGCGATACCCGCGTGGTCGGTGCCGGGCACCCACAGCGTGTTGTCGCCCGACATGCGGTGGTAGCGCGTCAGCGAGTCCATGATGGTCTGGTTGAACGCGTGGCCCATGTGCAGCGTGCCGGTCACGTTCGGCGGCGGCAGCTGGACGCAGAAACTCGGCTTCGTCGGGTCCAGCGTCGGGGCGTAGACCCCGCTGGCCTCCCACTGCGGCGCCCACCGGGCTTCGATCGGAGCGGGCTCAAAGGACTTGGAGAGGGCGTTCAGGGCGTCGGTCATGGCTGTTGTGGTGGTCTCGCGGACAAGGGCGTCATTCTATGAACTGTGGCTGCGCCGGCCCGATGCAAAATCCGGGCGGCCTCCGAATGAACAATCCCGACGTGCCAGCCACTGGCCGATCGACCACCCCGAAAAGGAACACTCCATGACCACCCAGACCATCCAGACCGTCGGCATCATCGGCGCCGGCACCATGGGCAACGGCATCGCGCAGGTCTGCGCACAGTCCGGCATCAACGTCGTGATGGTCGACATCAGCGACGCCGCGGTCAGCAAGGGCCTGGCCGCCATCGCCGGCAGCTTTGATCGCCTGATCAAGAAGGACAAGCTCACCGCCGAGCAGAAGGCCGCCGCCCTCGCCCGCATCACCACCTCGACCGACTACGCCGCGCTGAACGCCGCCCAGTTCGTCATCGAGGCTGCCACCGAGAACGAGGCGCTGAAGATCAAGATCCTCGGCCAGCTCGACGCGCAGCTCGCCCCCGAGGTCATCGTCGCCACCAACACGAGTTCCATCTCGATCACCCAGCTCGCCGCGACCACGAAGCGCGCCGACCGCTTCATCGGCATGCACTTCTTCAACCCGGTGCCGATGATGGCGCTGGTCGAGATCATCCGCGGCCTGCAGACCTCGGATGCGACCCACGACGCTGTCAAGGACCTGGCCGTGCGCCTGGGCAAATCGCCGATCACGGTCAAGAACGCGCCCGGCTTCGTCGTCAACCGCATCCTGGTGCCGATGATCAACGAGGCCTTCTTCGTGCTGTCGGAAGGGCTGGCGACGCCGGAAGACATCGACGCCGGCATGAAGCTCGGCTGCAACCAGCCCATCGGCCCGCTGGCGCTGGCGGACATGATCGGCCTGGACGTCTGTCTGGCGGTGATGGAGGTCTACCTGAACCAGTTCGGCGACTCGAAGTACCGCCCCTGCCCGCTGCTGAAGGAATACGTGGCGGCCGGCTACCTCGGCCGCAAGAGCGGGCGTGGTGTCTACGCCTACTGATCCGGGCCTGGTGACGTCGTCTGCCGCCGTTGCCCTGCTGAATCCGGTCGCCGACGCGGGCCGGGCGGCCGAACTGCGTCGCCCGGTCGCGGCCTGGCTGTCGCGCCACGCACCAGGCGTGTCGCTGCTGGTGCCGGACTCCATTCTCGAAGCCCGGGCCATGCTCACCATCCTCGCGCCGCGCACGCGGGTGGTGCTGATCGGCGGGGATGGCACCGTGAGTGCCATGCTGCCGGCGCTGCTCAAGGGCGGGCTGAAGGTCGGCCTCGTGCCGGCTGGCCGGCACAACCTGCTGGCACGCACGCTCGGGCTGGACGAGCTGACCTGGTCGCAGGCGCTGGTGTTCGCGCTGCGCTCGCCGACCGGACCGGTGGATGTCGGGCTGCTGGACACCGGGGAGACGGTCACCCACTTCATCTCCCAGGTGCGGGTCGACCGGGCTGGCGGGCTCGGCCGCTGGGGAACGGCCGGGTGGTCGGTGTGGGCAGACGACCAGCGGTTGCCCACAGGCACGGCACGGCGGGTCCTGCTCTGCAACGCGCTGCCGCAATGGAGTACCCCCGAAGGCCTGCCGGTGCAGCTCAACGACGGACAGTTCGACGCCGTGGTCGTCGGTGGCGCAGGCCGCTGGCTGCGCTGGCTGCGGCCCTTGCGACCGCTCGGCCTGCCGTCGGCCGCGGCACCGATGCCCCACTGCCAGGGGCGCCTGCTCCGGGTCGAGAGCGACCGGTCGCTGTCGCTGCGTGTCGATGGAGATCTGCTGGCCGCGAGCCTGCGCGTGCAGATCGAACTGCTGCCGCGGGCCCTGGATCTGGCAGGCTCGCATGTGGCGATCCTGGATCCGCACCGGTTCGTGGACACGACCTGGTGACGCCGGACACCTCGCCGGGCGACAAAGGCGCGACACACCCTAAAACGAAAAATAATGAAAAAATGCACGGTCTGAAGGGACACTGTCAGCCTCGCAAGTACAAGCTTGCAGTCCGATTCAAGGAGGGGATGCCATGACCAGAGTCCATTCGTACCGCACACAGCACCCAGCGCGGTGCAGACGGCTTGTCGCCCTGGCGGTGCTGCCCCTCGCTGCGGGATGGTCGACAGCACACGCTGCCCCCACCACCACCGTGCCCTACCTCAAGGTTGACCAGTTCGGCTATCTGGGCAACATGGGCAAGGTGGCCATCGTGGTCGATCCGCAGGCGGGTTACAACGCCGCCGAATCCTTCACCCCGGGCACAGGCGCCAACCAGTATCAAGTCCGACGCTGGGCCGACGACGTGCCGGTGCTCTCGGGCACGCTGACCCCCTGGAAGGCGGGCGCCACCCACGCCCAGTCCGGCGACCGCGGCTGGCACTTCAACTTCTCGGCGCTGACCACGGCCGGCGCGTATTACGTCTACGACACGGTCAACAAGGTCGGCTCGGGCCGCTTCGAGATCGGCCCGAACGTCTACGACGCGGTGCTGAAGCAGGCCGTGCGGACCTACTACTACCAGCGGCTGAACACCCCGAAGGCCCTGCCCTACGCCGAGGCGAAATGGACCGACACCGCCGCCTTCGAGGGCAAGAACCAGGACCGCTACGCCACCAGCCGCTGGGCCAAGGGCGATGCGGCGACGGCACGTGACCTCTCGGGTGGCTGGATGGACGCCGGGGACACCAACAAGTACACCACCTTCGCCCAGTCGGCCGTGCTGCAGCTGCTTGACGCCTACCGCCTGAACCCGCGGGTCTTCGGCGACAACTTCGGCATCCCGGAGTCCGGCAACGGCCTGCCCGACGTGCTGGACGAGGTGAAGTGGGAGCTGGAGTTCCTCAAGCGCATGCAGAACGCCACCGGCACCGGTGGCCTGTTCCTGAAGGTCGGCGTGGACGGTACCGCCCGGGACATCACGCCGCTCAGCCTGGATACCAGCCCGCGCTACTACCTGCCCGAATGCACCTCGTCCACGCTGGCCGGCAGCGCAGTGTTCGCCGCCGCCAGCGTGGTCTACAAAGGGATCACCTCGCAAGCCACCTACGGCGCCGACCTGCTGGCCCGCGCCGAGGCCGCCTGGAACCGCGCCAAGACCACCACGGCGAACTTCACCACCTTCCAGACCCAGTGCGATGACCTGGACATCCGCGCGGGCGACGCGGACGTCGACGCCGGCAGACAGCTGGACAGCGCGCTGATCGCCGCCATCTCCTTGTACGAGGCCACCGGCAAGGCCGAGTACCGGAGCTTCGTCGAAGGCAACTACACCCGCGCCGAGCCGTACCGCACGTCGGCCTGGTGGTGGAGCCCCTACTCCTCGACCAACCAGGTGGCCCTGCTGCGCTACGCCGGACTGGCGGGCGTGAGCGCCACCGTGGCCGCCGACCTCCGCAGCAAGAAGAGCACGCAGGACAGCACCCTGTCCCTGAACGACTTCAACGCCGGCACCGACCTCTACCGCGCCCACATCAGCGACAACGAGTACCAGTGGGGCCACAACATGGTCCGGGCCAATGCCGCCAACAACAACCTCGACTTCATCGCCTTCAACCTCAACACGGCCAATGCCGCGCAATACCGCCACGTCGCCGAACAGCACCTGCACTGGCTGCACGGCGCCAACCCGCTGGGGCTGGTGATGCTGTCGAACATGGGGGCCTACGGCGCCGAGTCCTCGGTCAGCGAGATCTACCACGCCTGGTTCAAAGATGGTTCGCTCTGGGACAGCGCCAGGACCTCGGTCAATGGCCCCGCGCCGGGTTACCTGCCCGGCGGCCCCAACCCGAACTACTCGGGCAGCGTCGCCGGCATCAGCAACCAGCCCCGCCAGAAGGCCTACAAGGACTGGAACAGCAGCTGGCCCGAAAATTCCTGGGAGATCTCCGAGCCGGGCATCTATTACCAGGCGGCCTATGTGCAGCTGCTGGCCCGCTTGATGGTCGCCTCCGCGCCCGACACCACCCCGCCGACCGCCCCGACCAAGCTGGCCGTCGTCAGCAGCAGCCTCGGCACCAGCGCCATCCTGGGCTGGAGCCCCTCGACCGACAACGTGGGCGTCACCGGCTACGACCTGTACCGCGGCGGCACCACCCTGCTCGCCAGCAACCTGCGCGGCACCTCGACCACCTTGAGCAATCTCGCCTGCGCCACCAGCTACGCCCTGACGCTGCGGGCCCGCGACGCGGCCGGCAACACCTCGGCGGCCAGCAACACCCTGGCCTTCACCACCGCGGCCTGCCCGACCGCCAGCACACTGGCCTATGGCGACGCGCTCGGTGCGGGCTGGGGCGACTGGTCCTGGGGGGCCGTGCGCGACTACGCCAACGCGACGCCGGTCAAGGTCGGCACCCGTTCGCTGAAGGTGGCCTACAGCGGCTGGGGCGGCCTGTCGCTGAGCCACACCACCGGCGTGCCGCTGTCGGCCACCTCGACCCTGCGCTTCTGGGCCTACAGCGCCGTCACGACCCCCTTGCAGATCTACGTGCAGACCAGCGACAGCAGCACGGGCTTCACTCCGCGCTACGTCACGCTGCCCGCCGGCGTCTGGACCGATGTCGTGGTCACCCGGAGCCAGCTGGGCAATCCCGACCTGGCCAAGCGCGTGACGATCCAGCTCTACAGCGCGACAGCGACCACGGTCTACCTGGACGATGTACGGATCACCCGATAAACCTTGACCCGCGACCACGGGCCCCCGGGCCGGGCCGTCGGGTTTAGCAGGGCTGGCGCAATCCGCCCCGGCCACTGAAAATTCGCCATGGTCGACAACACCCCGCTCCCCTTGCCCTCGCCCGACCGCCTGCGCGGACTGCTCGCCACCCTGGAATCCGGTCTGCTGGAACGCGCCACCGAGGTCCGCCTGGCCTTGCTGGCCGCACTGGCCGGCGAGCACGTCCTGCTGATCGGCCCGCCCGGCACCGCCAAGAGCGAGCTCGCCCGCCGCCTGCACCGCGTCTTCGAGGGTGCACCGTATTTCGAGCGCCTGCTGACCCGCTTTTCCACGCCCGAGGAGCTGTTCGGCCCGCTCTCGCTCAAGGCGCTGGAGGACGACCGCTACGAGCGCCTGACCGCCGGCTTCCTGCCCACCGCCGGCATCGCCTTCCTCGACGAGGTGTTCAAGGCGAACTCCGCGATCCTGAACGCGCTGCTGACGCTGCTCAACGAACGCGAGTTCGACAACGGCGTCGGCCGCACCCGCACGCCGCTCGTCAGCGTCATCGCCGCCAGCAACGAGGTGCCGGCCGATGAAGCGCTGCAGGCCTTCCACGACCGCTTCCTCGTGCGCCTGCCGATCGCGCCCGTCAGCGACGCCAGCTTCGAGGCCCTGCTGCGGCTCACCACCACCGACGACGACACCACGCCCACCGACGCGCTGACCGCCGCCGAACGGGCCGACATCACCCGCGCCAGCGCCCGGGTGCGGCTGAGCGTCGAGGCGGTCGAGGCGCTGCGGGCGCTGCGCCGCTGGCTCGGGGAGCAGCAGATCACGCTGTCGGATCGCCGCTGGCGGCTGTGGGTCGGCCTGATGCGCACGGCGGCCGCCACCGAGGGCCGGGCACAGGTCGATGCGCTCGACCTGTGGCTGGCGCCGTTCATGGCCAGCCCGACGCCGGAGATGGTGCCCAGGCTGACCCAGTGGTTTGACACCGAGGTCGCCGGTGCCGTGCCGCAGGATGCGCCGTGGCTGACCCGCGCCGTCGAAGCCTTCGAGCACCAGTGGGAAATCGAACGCAGCGCCGAGGCCGAAGACGACGATGGCACGGCGGGCAAGCTGGCGCTGGCCCGCGCCATCAGCGGCAGCCAGGACGACGGCGGCATGGCCCGGCTGATGACCGAGTCGCTCGAAGCGCACACGCGCCGCCGCTACAGCCCGGTCCACATCGCCGCCCGGCTGGCGCAGCTCGACGAGATCACCGGCCCGGCCGCCGCGCACTGGACCCGGGTCCACCAGGACGCCACGGCCTTGGCCGACCGGCTGCACGACCGCGTGTGGATGCCGGCCCCGGTGCTGGAGCGCCTGCTCGGCGCCCACACCCACACGCTGGCCACGCTCGACGGTCTGCTGGCCCGGCTGGAGGCCACCCGCGCCGGCTTCGCTGCGCTGCCGGTCGAAACCCCCGCGACCGACGCACCCCCCGCGCCGGCACCGGAACCCGTGGCGCTCTAGCGTGACGCCGCAGCCATCGGCGGACCCGCCGTTCCACCACCTCGCCCCGCTGCCACGCACGCTGTGGCTGCCGGCACTGATCGCCAGCGTCGGCTCCGCGGAGGCCCGGCTGCTCGACACGCGCCGCTGGGAACAGGCGCTGCTGGCGGGCGACCTGCCGCCCGCCGACGCCGATTTTGGCGACGCGCAGGCGGCCGAGCCGCTGCGGGCGGTGGTCGGCGAACTCGGCCTGCCGGGCCTGAGTCGCAGCGCGCCAGCGCTGGCCGAACAGGTGCTGCGCACGCTGCTGTGGCACCTCGACCGCATCGCCGACCACCAGCCCCGCCTCGACCGCGCTGGCGCCATCGCGCAGGTGGTGGACGATTTCCGCGGCGCCTGGCAGATCGAGACGCAGGGCTGGGAGGAACACTTCGTGCTGCTGCAGGGCCTGGGCGACCTGAGCGCGCTGCGCTGGGACGACCTGCGCGGCCACCTGCATTCGCGCCCCTGGGCCGAAGCCCGCCGCGCCGCCGCCTGGCTGGAGAAACTGCCGCAGCTCGCCGAGCTGATCCGCCAGCTTGGCCGCGCCGAGCGCCACGACGCCAGCCCGCCCGCACCGGCCATCGCGCCGGAACCAGACCGCCGCCCGGTGCACGGCCTGCGCGCCGTCGAGACCCGGCTGCCGGACATGCCGGGCGAGCTGACCGGCATCCACCTCTCGGGCCGCATCGAGCGCATGCTGGCCAGCGAGGCGGTGATGCTGCGCCACCCGGTGCTGCAGCGGCTGTGGCGGGCGCGCCATGCCGAGTCGCGGCTGCTGAGCTGGGAGTCGCAGGCCGTGCTGACCGACTGGCGCCACGACCCCGCCGCCCCACCCCGCACCAGCGCCACGCCGCCGCAGCCCGAGCCGCGCGCCCGCGGGCCGTTCATCCTCTGTCTGGACACCTCCGGCTCGATGCGCGGCGCGCCGGAAAACATCGCCAAGGCCGTCGTCATCGCCGCCCTGCGTGCCGCGCACGCCGAGCGGCGCGGCTGCGTGCTGATCGCCTTCGGCGGGCCGGACGAGGTGATCGAGCGCGAGCTGGACCTGCGCCCCGCCGGCCTGCAGGCGCTGATGGACCTGATGGGCCAGAGCTTCGACGGCGGCACCGACGTGCAGACGCCGATCGAGCACGCCATCGAGCGCGTCCACCAGGCGCGCTGGCAGCAGGCCGATCTGCTCATCGTCAGCGACGGCGAGTTCGGCTGCATGCCGGCGACGCTGGCGCGGCTGGACGACGCCCGGGCGCGCTTCGGGCTGCGGGTGCAGGGCGTGCTGGTCGGCGACCGGGAAACGATGGGCCTGCTCGACGTCTGTGACCACCTGCATTGGGTGCGCGACTGGCGCCGCTACGCCGAAACCGCCCAGGGCAGCGAGGGCCGCGGCTACTCGCCCGTGCACAGCAAGAGCCTGACTGCGCTGTATTTCCCCAATGCCCTGTCTCCCCGTGCAGCCAAGCACCGGGAACACCACAACATACCCTGACAGGTATATAGAATCGCGGCATGCACACCGCCACCGCCTCCCTCTCCCGCCTGCAGGTCGAGTCCTTCTTCGACGAGGCCTCGTCCACCTTCAGCCACCTGGTGCTCGACCGGGAGACCGGCCAGTGCGCGCTGGTCGACAGCGTGCTCGACTACGACCCCAAATCCGGCCGCACCCGCACCACCGGCGCCGAGCGGCTGGTCGCCCGTGTGCGCGAACTAGGCGCGCAGGTGCAGTGGCTGCTGGAGACCCACGTCCACGCCGACCACCTCTCGGCCGCCCCGTGGCTGCAGGCGCAGCTCGGCGGCCAGATCGCCATCGGTGCGCAGATCACCACGGTGCAGAAGACCTTCGGCACGCTGTTCAACGCCGAGCCCGGCTTCGCCCGCGACGGCAGCCAGTTCGACCACCTGTTCCGCGACGGCGACACCTTCGCCATCGGCGGCCTGCGCGCCACGGCCCTGCACACCCCCGGCCACACCCCCGCCTGCATGACCTACCTGGTGGAGGACGGCGACACCCGCGCCGCCTTCGTCGGCGACACGCTGTTCATGCCCGACTACGGCACCGCGCGCTGCGACTTCCCCGGCGGCGACGCAGCCACGCTGTTCCGCTCGGTGCGCCGCGTGCTGGCGCTGCCCGGCGACACGCAGCTCTACATGTGCCACGACTACCGCCCCGGCGGCCGCCCGCTGGCCCATGTCAGCACGGTCGCCGAGCAGCGCGCCGCCAACGTCCATGTGCACGACGGCATTGCCGAAGCGGACTTCGTCGCGATGCGCCAGGCGCGCGACGCGACGCTGGACATGCCGGTGCTGATCCTGCCCTCGGTGCAGGTCAACATGCGCGCCGGCCACCTGCCGCCGCCCGAGGACAACGGCATCTCCTACCTGAAGATCCCGCTGAACGCGCTCTGAGCCCGGCGGCGAAGGCTGTCATGGAATCTGGCATGGCGTCTGCTAGTCTGCGGACCAGACCACCTTCCAGCCAGAGAACCACCATGCAGTCACTCACCGCCGCCGGCCAGCAAGCCGTCCAGCAGATCGCCGCCCGCCACGGCTTCAGCCCCGAGGCCGTCACGCACATGCTGTGGGCCGTCTGGAACGGCAACGGCAGCATGGCGCAGTTCAGCCACTGGGAGTTCGGTGGCTCGGGCCAGTGGATGCGCGGCGGCATGATCATGCTGGGCGACATGTTCAACAACCAGCTGAAGGGCCGCGTCGACAGCCTGTGCAGCGAGCTGAGCCAGTTGCTGGCCAGCCGCAGCGACCTGGTCCCGCCCGCACCGGCGGCGGTGACGTGGTGGCCCGCCTGGCTGGGCAGCCCCAATGCCACCGGCGCGCAGAACAACACCCGCTATGCCTACTTCGCCAACAGCCGCCGGCTGGCGGTGGACACCGGCGGCGACGTCTGGGTCTACGACACGCTCGACCACCAGATCGGCGGCTTCTCGCAGCAGCAGGGCTCGGGCGGCGGCATGACCTTTTCCAGCCAGTACGGCACGGTGAACCTCGGCAGCCTGCCGGTGGTGCTGCGCAACGGGCAGGAAGTGCAGGCTGCGCCCGTCGCCGCACCAGCATCGGCACCGACACCGGCCCCCGCCTACGGTGCACCGGCGTTCAACGCGCCGTCCTCCCCGGTCGCGGCCCCCCCGGCCGGAGATGCCACCGCGATCTTCGCCGCCATCGAGCGCCTGGGCGATCTGCAGTCCAAGGGCCTGCTGACAGCGGAAGAATTCGCGGCCAAGAAATCGGAACTGCTCGGCAGGCTCTGACGCCGCGCGGGAACTGGAACAATCGGCCCGCTGCGTGGACAATGGCCCATGCCACGCACCGTCATCAACACCCAAAGCTTCACCGACGCCGACGCCGCGCTCGCGCACGCCAAGGCCATCTATGACTCGGGCATTGCCCACCTTCGGCAGTCGCTGAAGGACTTTGTCGGCGGACAGGAAGGCATGGCCCATGTGCGGGCCTGCTATCCGTTCGTGCGGGTCCGGGTCGACACCGTCGAGCGGGCCGACTCCCGGCTGTCCTACGGCTTCGTCGCCGGCCCGGGCGTCTACGAGACGACGCTGACGCGCCCGGACCTGTTCCGCCACTACCTGCGCGAGCAGTTCAAGCTGCTGCTGAAGAACCACGGCATCGCGCTGGAGGTCGGCCTGTCGAACCAGCCGATCCCCGTGCACTTCAGCTTCGCCGAGCACGACCACATCGAAGGCACGATGGCGCCCGAGCGCCGCTCGCGCCTGCGCGACCTGTTCGACCTGCCCGACCTCGCCGCGATGGACGACGGCATCGCCAATGGCAGCCACGAACCCCACCCGAGCGCCGACGGCCTCACCCGCCACCCGCTGGCGCTGTTCACCGCGCCGCGCATCGACTACTCGCTGCACCGCCTGCGCCACTACACCGGCACCGCGCCCGAGCACTTCCAGAACTACGTGCTCTTCACGAACTACCAGTTCTACATCGACGAGTTCGTCCGCCTCGGCCACGAACTGATGGCCGACGAGACCGGCGAATACACCGCCTTCGTCGAACCCGGCAACGTGCTGACGCGCCGCACCGGCCTGCCCGCCGAGCCGGGCGACGATCTGGGCGCCCCGCCGCCGCGCCTGCCGCAGATGCCGGCCTACCACCTCAAGCGCCACGGCCACAGCGGCATCACGATGGTCAACATCGGCGTCGGTCCCAGCAACGCCAAGACCATCACCGACCACATCGCCGTGCTGCGCCCGCACGCCTGGCTGATGCTCGGCCACTGCGCCGGCCTGCGCAACACGCAGCAGCTCGGCGACTACGTGCTCGCCCACGGCTATGTCCGCGAGGACCACGTGCTCGACGAGGAGCTGCCGCTGTGGGTGCCGATCCCGCCCCTGGCGGAGATCCAGGTCGCGCTCGAAGCCGCGGTGGCCGAAGTGACGCAGCTCTCCGGCTACGAGCTGAAGAAGATCATGCGCACCGGCACGGTGGCCTCCACCGACAACCGCAACTGGGAGCTGCTGCCGCACCCGGGTCCGGAACGCCGCTTCAGCCAGAGCCGCGCCGTGGCACTCGACATGGAAAGCGCCACGATCGCCGCCAATGGCTTCCGCTTCCGGGTTCCCTACGGTACCCTGCTGTGTGTCTCCGACAAGCCACTCCACGGCGAAATCAAGCTCCCCGGCATGGCCAACCATTTCTACCGCGAGCGGGTCGATCAGCACCTGCGCATCGGCATCCGTGCCATCGAGATCCTGCGCCACCAGGGGCTGGACCACCTGCACAGCCGCAAGCTGCGCAGCTTCGCCGAAGTCGCGTTCCAGTAAATGGAGCTGGATGTCCGCACCCTGATGGTCGTGTTCACGGTGAACGTCTTCGCCGTGTCACTGGCGCTGCCCGCCATCATGGGCTGGCGCGTGGGACCGGCCGCGCGGCAAGCCGTGCTGTCGACCCTGCTGCAGGCGGGCGGATGGTTCTTCCTCGTGCTGTCGACCTTCTGGCGCCAGCAGTGGCAGGACCAGGTGTGCTCGGTGCTGGCGATGGCGGGAATGTCCGCCAGCCTCGTGCTGCTCTGGCGGTCGATCGGCCTGTGGACCGGACGTCCGCAGCGGGCCTGGCCGATGTGGACCCTGACAGTACTGATGACCCTCGGCTATGGCATCGGATTCGAGAACTACCCATGGCGTGTCGGACTGGCCAACGGCGTGCTGGGGACACAGATGCTGGCGATCGTGTTCGCTGTCAGCCGGCACAGCCCCGCGACGGGCTGGCGCTGGCGCGCGCTGATCGGACTGTGCATGGGCGCCACCGCGACCGTGACCTTCTGGCGCGGCATCCTGGGCGCCTTCTTCACCGCCTCCTACCCCTTCCTGACCGCGCCGCACCCGGTCAACAAGGTGGCCGCGCTGGTGAGCAACCTCTCGCTGGTGCTGACGACCGCCGCCATCCTGATGGCCTACCGCGAGGAAGCCGAGCGCGAACTGCACGCACAGGCCATCACCGACGACCTCACCCGCCTGCTCAACCGCCGTGCCTGGACCGAGCGGGCCGAGGCCCAACTGGCCGACGCCCGCCGCTATGGGCATCCGCTGGTGGTGGTCATGCTCGACATCGACCATTTCAAGCACGTCAACGATGCCCATGGCCACGCCAAGGGCGACCACGCGCTGCAGCTGCTCGCACGCCTGCTGCGCGAGGAACTGCGGGGCGGCGACCTGGCCGGGCGCTACGGCGGCGAGGAGTTCTGCGTCATCCTGACCCACACCCGCGAAGGCCAGGCACTCTCGTTCGACCAGCGGCTGCGCCACTGCCTGCGCCTGCAGTCGGAGCAGGAGCTGGGGTTCCTGCTCGAATACAGCGCCGGTCTGGCCGCGCAGGGCCCGAACGACCAGTCGCTCGACGACCTGCTGCGCCGCGCCGACGCCGCCCTCTACGAAGCCAAGCGCGCCGGGCGCGGGCAGGTCGTGCTGGCCCCGCGGAGCACGGTCGAGGCCAGCGCCACGGCCGTCCCGGCCTGATCCAGATCAAGCCACGGACCCGCTCCCTGCGGTCATCCACCTAACTTTACGTACAGCGCACAGACACGCCACCCGGGCTTGGTACACCCTTGCTCCATGACATGGACTGTGCGCGATGACCTCCGACGATCTGCCTGACGGGCGCCCTCGCGGCGCGTCCCGCCCTCTGCGGTGGCTGGCATGGCTGCCACTGTTGCCCATGCTGACCGCCTGTGCCACGCTGACGCCCCAAGGCGACCGCCCACCCACCGCAGCACCCGCAGCAGCAGCAGACGCAGACGCACCTTCGGCCGACACCCTGCGCCTGCGGGCCCAGGCGCCCTGGTGGACCCGCTTCGACGACCCGCTGCTGGGGGCGCTGGTCACCGACGCGCTGCAGGCCAACCTGGACCTCGGCATCGCCCGCACGCGGCTGCTGCAGGCCCGCGCGCTGCGCGACCAGACCGCCGCCAGCCGCGCGCCGCAACTCGGCAGCAGCGCCAGCCTGTCACGCAACCGCAGCAGCGACCGGACCGCCTCGTCCTACAGCCTCGGACTCGACGCGAGCTGGGAAGCCGACCTGTTCGGCGAACTCGCCTCGGCCGAACGGGGCGCCCGCGCCGACCTCGCCACCGCCAGCGCCAACCTCGCAGCGGCGCGCCTCGCCGTAGCCGGCGAAGTCGGGCTGGCCTATGTGCAGTTGCGCGCCAACCGCGCCCGGCGGGCGCTGACCCAGTCCAGCCTCGCCGCCCAGGACGAGACGCTGCAGCTCACCGGCTGGCGCACCCAGGCGGGGCTGGCCAGTTCGCTGGAGGTCGAGCAAGCCCGCGCCAGCGCCGAGCAGACGCGCGCCCAGATCCCCGCCTACGACACCGCCATCGCGCAGGGCGAACACGCGCTGGCGATCCTGCTCGGCCAAGAGCCCGAGGCCCTGCGCACCCGCCTGGGCGACAGCACCCGCGTGCCGGTGCCCGCTGCCGCCACCGGCGTCGACGACCTCATGCGCCAGGGCCTGCCCGCCGACCTGCTGCGCCAGCGGCCGGACGTGCAGGCCGCCGAATCGGCCATCACCGCCGAACTCGCCCGGCTCGACCAGACACAGGCCGCCCGCCGCCCCGCCTTCCGCCTGAGCGGCGCGCTCGGCTGGCAGGCGCTGACGCTGGCAGCCCTCGGCAGTCCCGGTGCGCTGGCGGCGAGCCTGGCCGCCGCGGTCGACTGGCCGATCCTCGACGGCGGCCGTGGTGCCGCGCAGGTGCAGGCGCAGCAGGCCGTGCTCGCCCGCGCCCGCCTCACCTACCAGGCCACGGCACTCGCCGCCGCCCAGGATGTCGCCGACGCGGTGAGCGCCCTGGAGGGCAGTCGCCGCCAGACCACCGCCCTCGACGCCGCCACCGACGCCGCCCGCAACGCCAACCGCATGGCCCGCCAGCGCTACGAGGCCGGCCTGGTCGACTTCACCACCCTGCTCGACACCCAGCGCACCCTGCTGAGCATCGACAGCAGCCGCGCAGCCGCCGCCGCCGACACCAGCCTGAACCTGATCCGCCTGCACAAGGCGCTCGGAGGCGACTGGACTGCCCAGGACCCGGCCGGACACACCGCCCCATGACGACACCCACCTCTGCTTCCCCTGCCCCGCTGGTCCCGGCCTCCGGCAACACCCCGGCCGAGCTGACCGCCCTGCTCGGCGCCGACGCCGTGGCCGCGCCGTGGTGGCGCCGGCGCGCCGTCTGGATCGGCGTCGTGCTGCTCGCCGCCGCGGGCGCCGCCTTCGTCTGGTGGCAGGACCGGCAGGTCGCCCAGTCAGCCCCGCGCTACGTCACCGAGCCGGTCACCCGCGGCAACCTGACCATCACCGTCACCGCCAACGGCACGCTCCAGCCGACCCGCCAGGTCTCCCTCGGCAGCGAACTGTCCGGCACGATCAAGCGCGTGCACGTCGACGTGAACGACACCGTGCGCGCCGGGCAGGTGCTGATCGAGCTGGACACCAGCAAGCTCGACGACCAGCTCACCCGCTCGCGCGCCGCGCTGGCCTCGGCGCAGTCGGGCGTGCAGCAGGCCGAGGCGACCGCGGCGGAACAGCGCAGCAACCTGGCCCGCCTTGAAGAAGTCGCGCGGCTGTCGGGCGGCAAGGTGCCGTCCAAGGCGGAACTCGACACGGGCCGCGCCGGTGTGGCCCGCGCCAATGCCGCGCTGGCGATGGCCCGCGCCAGCGTGACCGACGCGCGCGCAGCCGTCCGGGTCGACGAGACGAATCTCGGAAAAGCCTCCATCCGCTCGCCGATCAACGGCGTCGTGCTGACCCGCACGGCCGAGCCCGGCAACGCGGTCGCGGCCTCGCTGCAGGCCGTCACGCTGCTGACGCTGGCGGAGGATCTGCGCCAGCTCAAGCTGCAGGTCAAGGTCGACGAGGCAGACGTCGGCATGGTCCAGGCCGGGCAGACCGCCCAGTTCACCGTCAGTGCCTGGCCCGCGCGTAACTGGCCGGCCACCATCCGCCGCGTCGCCTTCGGCTCGACCATCACCGACAACGTCGTCACCTACCCGACCGACCTGCAGGTGACCAACGACGACCTGAGCCTGCGCCCCGGCATGACCGCCACCGCCACGATCGCGGCCACCGAGCGCCAGAACGTGCTGCTGGTGCCGAACGCCGCGCTGCGCTTCACGCCGGCCACCGCCTCAGCCGCGGCGGCCAGCGGCGGCAGTCTGGTCTCGAAGCTCATGCCCCGCCCGCCCGGCAACACCACGACCAAACGCGCTGGCAACACCGCCATCCGCGAAGGCGGCCAGCGCCAGATCTGGATCCTGCAGGGCCAGCAGCCGACCCCGCTGACCGTCACCACCGGCCTGTCCAACGGCCGCCTGACCGAGGTGAGCGGCGCAGGCCTGAGCGCCGGCCAGGCCGTCATCGTCAGCCAGGCCAGCGCCGCACCATGAGCAGGCCGCTGATCCGCCTGCGCGGCATCGTCAAGGTCTACGGCGAAGGCACGGCCGCCTTCCAGGCGCTGCGCGGCATCGACCTCGATGTCGATGCGGGTGACTTCGTCGCCATCATGGGTCCGAGCGGCTCGGGCAAGTCGACGGCGATGAACCTGATCGGCTGCCTCGACGTGCCCTCGGCGGGCCAGTACCTGTTCGACGGGGTGCACGTCGAACGGCTCGATCGCGACCAGCGCGCCCGCCTGCGCCGGCGCCACCTCGGCTTCGTCTTCCAGGGCTTCAACCTGCTGGCGCGCACGAGCGCGCAGGAAAACGTCGAGCTGCCGCTGCTCTACCGCGGCGAGTCGGTCGCCGACCGCCACCGAAACGCCCGGGAGGCGCTGGCCGCCGTCGGGCTGGCCGGCTGGGAAACGCACACGCCGGCCGAGCTGTCCGGCGGCCAGCAGCAGCGCGTGGCCATCGCCCGCGCCATCGTCAGCAAGCCGACCGTGCTGCTCGCCGACGAGCCGACCGGCAACCTCGACACCGCCCGCAGCCGCGAGATCATGGACCTGCTCGTCGGCCTGAACCGCGACCGCGGCATCACCGTGCTGATGGTCACCCACGAGCCCGACATGGCCGTCTATGCACGGCGCACCGTGCGCTTCGTCGACGGCCGGGTCGACAGCGACGTGCGCCAGAGCGGGATGCCGACATGATCTGGAACACCCTGCTGCTCGCGCTGCGCGAGATCCGCCGCAACCTGCTGCGCTCCTTCCTCACCATCCTGGGCATCGTGATCGGCGTGAGCGCCGTCATCACCATGGTCACGCTCGGCCGCGGCGCCACCAGCGCCGTGCAGGCGCAGATCGCCAGCCTCGGCACCAACCTGCTGCAGGTGCGACCCGGCCAGCGCCTCGGCCCCGGCCGCGACAGCGCCGGTGCCCCCTCGTTCCGCGAGGCCGACCTGGACGCCATCGCCACCCAGGTGGCCGGCATCGCCGCCGTGGCCCCCGAGGCCCGCACCGGGGCCACGGTCGTCGCCGGTGCGCGCAACTGGTCGACCAGCGTGGTCGGCACGAACAACGGCTACTTCCAGACTGGCAACTGGACCCTGGCCGCCGGCCGCAACTTCGAGGACACCGAACTGCGCTCGGGCGCCGCCGTCTGCGTCATCGGCACGACCGTGCGGCGCGAGCTGTTCGGCGCCACGGTCGACCCGCTCGGCCAGAGCCTGCGCATCAAGCAGTTCTCGTGCACCGTCATCGGCCTGCTCGCCTCCAAGGGCCAGGCCGCGATGGGCAACGACCAGGACGACACCGTGCTCATCCCGCTGCACACGCTGCAGCGCCGCGTCACCGGCAGCCTGAACATCAACACCCTGCTCGTGTCGGTGCAGGACGGCGTCGACACCGCCAGCGTGCAGTCCGGCCTGCGCCAGCTGCTGCGCGAGCGCCGCAAGCTCGGCCCCGCCGACGACGACAACTTCAACGTCCTCGACACCCGGCAGCTGGCCGACACGCTGTCCGGCACGACCCAGCTGATGACCTCGCTGCTCGGTGCGGTCGCCGCGGTGAGCCTGCTGGTGGGCGGCATCGGCATCATGAACATCATGCTGGTCAGCGTCACCGAGCGCACCCGCGAGATCGGCGTCCGGCTGGCCATCGGTGCGCTGGAAAACGAGGTGCTGCTGCAGTTCCTGATCGAGGCCGTGGTGCTCTCCAGCTTCGGCGGACTGGTCGGCATCGTGCTGGCCACGGCGGCGTCCGTCGGGCTGTCGTCGCTGATGGAGCTGCCCTACACCTTCCAGTGGGGCATCAACGTGCTGTCGTTCGTGTTCTCGGCGGCGATCGGGGTGGTGTTCGGCTATGTGCCGGCGCGGCGGGCGGCGCGGCTGGATCCGATCGAGGCGCTGCGGCACGAGTGAGGCAAGGTGGGTATTCTGGAAGGCCTTGACGCCGCAACGCCCACTTTCCAGCCTCCACCATGTCCCTCACCACCCTCCTCGGCACCGATCTCCCCATCCTGCAAGCCCCGATGGCCGGCGTGCAAGGCAGCGCGCTCACGGTGGCCGTGTCGAACGCGGGCGGGCTCGGCGCCCTGCCCTGCGCGATGCTCGAACCGGACGCGCTGCGGCAGGAACTCGCGGCCATCCGGGCACAGACCGACCGGCCGTTCAACGTCAACTTCTTCTGCCACACCCCGACCGCGCCGGACGCCGCCCGCGAGGCCGCCTGGCGCGCCACGCTGGCCCCCGCCTACGCCGAGTTCGGCATCGACCCGGCCGCCATCCCCGCCGGACCGGGGCGGCGGCCGTTCGATGCGGAAACGGCCGAGTTGCTCGCGGCGTTCGCGCCCCCCGTGGTGAGCTTCCATTTCGGCCTGCCGTCGCCGGAGCTGCTGGCGCGGGTGCGGGGCTGGGGCGCCAAGGTGCTGTCGTCGGCGACCACGGTCGAGGAGGCGCGCTGGCTGGAAGCGCACGGCGTCGATGCCGTCATCGCGCAGGGGCTGGAGGCGGGCGGGCACCGCGGCCACTTCCTATCGGACGACCTGACCCGGCAGATGGGCACCTTCGCGCTGCTGCCGCAGGTCGTGGCCGCCGTGCGCGTGCCGGTGATCGCCGCGGGCGGCATCGCGGACGCGGCGGGCGTGGCCGCGGCGATGGCGCTCGGCGCGGCGGGGGTGCAGGTCGGCACGGCCTATCTGCTGTGCCCGGAGGCGAGCACCAGCGCCGTGCACCGTGCCGCGCTGCAGAGCGACGCGGCGCGCCACACGGCGCTCACCAACCTGTTCACCGGCCGGCCGGCGCGCGGCATCGTCAACCGGTTCATGCGCAGCTTCGGTCCGATGAACGAGGCCGCCGTTCCCCGGTTTCCACTGGCGACTTCGGCGGTGGCCCCACTGCGCGCCCGGGCCGAGGCGCTGGGCATGGACGATTTTTCACCTCTGTGGGCGGGGCAGCACGCAGATGGATGCCGCGAGATGCCGGCAGCACAACTGACACGACAACTGGCGCACGGGCTGGCCTAGACTGCCGTTTCCACCCGCACCGAGCCCGAGATGCCCCGATGAACCTGTGGTCCTATCCCCTGGCCATGCTGCGTCGACTGCGCACGCACTGGACGCTGTGGCGCGCCGGCCCGCAGGTGCATGCCGGGCAGGACCTGCACCTCGGTGCACGCTGCCGGCTGTGGGCACCGCAGCGGCTGGTCTTCGGGCAGGCGGTCTACGTCGGCAAGGACGTGCACATCGAGTGCAACGCCGAGATCGGGGACTTCGCGCTGATCGCCGACCGCGTGGCGCTGGTCGGGCGGCAGGACCATGATTTCCGCGTCTGCGGCGTGCCGATGCGCTTCACGCCGCAGATCTCGCCGACGATGGTGGCGATGCCGGCCAGCGTCGATCCGGACACCAATGTCGTGCGCATCGGCAGTGACGTCTGGCTGGGATTCGGCTGCCTCGTGCTGACGGGGGTGCGGATCGGCCGTGGCGCCATCGTCGCCGCCGGTGCGGTGGTGGCCGCGGATGTGGCACCCTACGACATCGTCGCCGGCAACCCGGCGCGGCAGATCGGCCGGCGTTTCGAAAGCGAGTCCGTCATCGCCGAACACGAGCGCCGCATCCGGCTGGGCGACTTCCGGCTGTCGGAGCGTGGCGACGCCCACTGGACCGTTCGACCTGGAGCCTGAATCCGATGCACATCATCATCTTCCGCAACCGCCTGAAGCCCGACGCCGTGGCCGACTACACCGGCTGGGCGGACCGCATGAGCGCCCTGGCGCGCACGATGCCGGGCTACGTCTCGCACAAGGGCTTCACGGCGGCCGACGGCGAGCGGGTCACCATCGTCGAGTTCGAGTCCGAAGAAGCGATGCGCGGCTGGGCCACCCATCCGGAACACGTCGCGGCGAAGCAGAAGGGCCGCGCCGAGTTCTACACCGAGTACTCGCTGCAGATCTGCACCGAGCAGCGCGCCACGCGCTTCACGGCGGACTGAGTCAGGCGCGCTTCATGCGCGCTGCTGCCAGGCCGACCAGCCGTACCACGCCAGCGCGGTCCACAGCGCAATCACCAGCGCCGCGCCGAACAGGCTGCGCGGCTGGTCCTTGCGCGCATCGAGCCAGGCGACCGCCTGCGGGCGGCAGTCGGCCAGCACCGCCTCCGGCAGCAGCCGCACCGTCAGCCAGATCAGGCCGGGCAGCAGCAGCAGGTCGTCCAGATAGCCGAGCACCGGGATGAAATCCGGGATCAGGTCGATCGGGCTCAGCGCATAGGCCACCACCAGCCACGCCAGTGCACGGGCCAGCCAGGGCGTGCGCGGATCACGCAGGGCGAACCAGAGGGTGAGGCCGTCGCGCTTGATGCGGACAGCCCAGGTACGGGCGGTAGTGAGCAGGTGCATGGACGCCATCTTCGCCCAGGTGCACCGGCCCGCGCATCAGAAGTCGCCCGTGACGACGGGCAAGCCCAGCGCCGCCCAGTCCAGCATGCCGCCGCGGTAGTAGTAGATCTTGTCGGCAGGGAAACCGTCGCGGGTCATCGCCAGGATGGCGGTCGGGCTTTGCGGGCAGACCGGGCCGTTGCAGAAGGCGTAGACCTTCTTCGCCGCCGTGCATTCCCAGCCCTTGCCGACCTTCTGGCAACCCAGCTCCTCCATCCGGCCGGCCACTTCGGTGTACGGAATGTGGTGCGTGTTCGGGATCGTGCCCTTCACGCGGTCCTCGGACTCGCGCATGTCGACCACGATCGCGCCCTTGTCGTTGAGCGCGTGCAGGATCTCGATCTCGCCCACCGGATGCACCCCGGCCACCGGCACCAGCGGCTGCAGCCAGCCCTTGTTCTTCGCGCACGGGGTCATCGTGCGGGTGATCGTCATCGGCCCCTTGGCCGTCTGGATGACAAAGGACTTGTCCTCGCCGAGGATGCGCAGCAGTTCGGGCTCGGCCGCCCGGGCTGGCGCCAGGGTGACAACGGCGACGCACAAGGCGAGGACCAGACGGGTGGATGGGGTCATCGGAGTCTCCAGTGGTTGTCAGGGCCTGCGAGCGGTCCCGCCAGCAGGCGAATGCACGCTTGATTATCAGTAGGCACTGATATTCAAACCAGCCGATCACTTGATGCAGATCAATGCGCCTGCGTGCGCTTGTTCCGGTCGGTCAATCGGCGTACGCTGGCAGGCTCCACCCACCCAGACAGTGCTTGACCGCTGTCAGCGGCCCGGCGCTGAGGAGACAGACCATGTCCAGCCCAGCCCTCGGCGGCTCCGTGTCCGGTGTCGCCGCTTCCTCCGCCGCAAGCGCCCCAGCCACCTCCCCTGTTTCGCACCTCCGCACGCTCGCCCTCGTCGGCCCCGCCGCGGCCGGCAAGACCACCCTCGCCGAAGCGCTGCTGGTGCAGGCCGGCATGGTCGGCGCCGCCGGCAGCGTCGAGCGCGGCAGCACCACCAGCGACTTCGACCCGATCGAGCGCCGGATGCAGCACTCGCTGCACACCAGCGTGCTGCACCTCGACCACCAGGGCCTGCGCATCCACCTGCTCGACACGCCAGGCAGCGCCGATTGCCTCGGCCAGTCGCTGCCCGCGCTCGAAGCGGTGGAGACCGCCGCCATCGTCATCAACGCCACGTCGGGCATCGAGCCGATGGCCGTCCGGATGATGGCCTGGGCCGCCGAGCGGCAGCTCGACCGGATGCTCATCGTCAACCGCATCGACGCCCCCGGCTTCAACGCCGCCGCGCTGCTGGCCCAGATCCAGGCCACCTTCGGCCGCGAATGCCTGCCGCTGAACCTGCCGGCCAACGGCGGCCGCGAGGTGGTGGACTGCTGGTTCGCGCCCGAGGCGACGCCGGGGCACGAGGCGGACGTGTCCTCGGTCGCCGCGGCGCACCGGGCGCTGGTCGAGCAGGTGGTCGAGGTCGACAGCGCCTTCGTCGAGCGTTACCTGGAAGAAGGCGATGTCGACGCCCGCGAGCTGCACGCGCCGCTGGAGCAGGCGCTGCGCGAGGGACACCTGATCCCCGTCGTGTTTGTCTCGGCCAAGGTGGGCACCGGCGTGTCGGCGCTGCTGGACGTGATCGCGCAGCTGCTGCCCGATCCGTCCGAGGGCAATCTGCCGGACTTCTTCAAGGGCGAGGGCTCGGCTGCCCGCCCGATGCACGCCCGGGTCGATCCGGACGCGCATGTGCTGGCGCAGGTCTTCAAGGTGACGATCGACCCCTATGTCGGCAAGCTCGGCATCTTCCGCATCCACCAGGGCACGGTGACACCCAACAGCCTGCTCTACGTGGGCGACGGGCGCAAGCCGTTCAAGGTCGGCCACCTGTTCCGGCTGCAGGGCAAGACCCACACCGAGATCCCGAGCGCCGGACCGGGCGACATCGTGGCGGTCGCCAAGGTGGACGAGATCGCCTTCGACGCAGTGCTGCACGACGCCGCCGAGGACGACCACATCCACCTGAAGCCGCTGCCCTTCCCGGTGCCGGTGCACGGCCTGGCGCTGAAGCCCAGGCGCCACGGCGACGAGCAGCGGCTGTCGGAGGTACTGGCCAAGCTGGCGGCCGAGGATCCCTGCCTGCGCGTGGAGCACGTCGCCAGCACCCATGAGACCGTCGTCTACGGCCTGGGCGAGCTGCACCTGCGGGTGCTGCTGGAGCGGCTGCGCGAGGGCTACCGGGTCGAGGTGGAGACGGCACCGCCGCGCATCGCCTACCGGGAAAGCATCACCACCACCGCGCAGGCCCAGTACCGCCACAAGAAGCAGAGCGGCGGCGCGGGCCAGTTCGGCGAGGTACACCTGCAGGTGGAACCGCTGGCGCGGGGCGCGGGCTTCGAGTTCGTCGACGTGGTCAAGGGCGGCGCGATCCCGGGGCAGTTCATCCCCGCGGTGGAAAAGGGTGTGCGGCTGGCGATGGATGCCGGCGTGGTCTCCGGGCACCCGGTGGTGGATGTGCGCGTGACCGTGCTCGACGGCAAGCACCACAGCGTGGACAGCAAGGAGATCGCCTTCGTCACCGCGGGGAGAAAGGCCTTCATCCTCGCGGTGCGCGAGGCCCAGCCGGTGGTGCTGGAGCCGGTGGTCGACGTGGAGATCTCGGCGCCCGAGGCCATGATCGGCGACATCACCGGCGATCTGGCGGCGCGGCGCGGCGAGGTGCGCTCGACAACGCCGCAGCTGGGCGGGCGGGCGAGCGTGAAGGCCCGGGTGCCGCTGTCGGAGCTGTCGGGCTACCAGCTGCGGTTGAACGCGCTGACCCGGGGGGAAGGGAGCTACACGCTGGCCCTGTCCCACCATGACGCGGTGCCGCCGGGCGTGCAGGCCGAGATGGTCAAGGGCTGGCAGCTGCGCGACGAGGACTGATCGCCGCGCAGCCGCGCACCGGTCAACGGACGTCAGAAGTACCCGGGCTGGTGGTAGCCGCGCGACACGAGTTCGCCCTGCACCGAGACCGCGGGCGAGGCTGGGGCGTCCAACGTGTGCAGCGTGCCCTGCCCTTCGCCGCCGGCCAGCGTGCCGTCGGCGTTGGCGTCGAACACGGTGGTGGTGGACGCGCAGGCGTTGGTCGGCGCGTAGCCCAGGTGGCTGGCCGTCGCGACGAAGGTGGAGGCCAGGCCGGCGAGCGTGGCAGTCTGCGACTGGAAGCGGGCGGCGGGTGTGTGCACCGCGCCCGGCCCGGCCCAGTTGCAGACCATGCCGAGCAGGCTGCCGTCGGTGGTGGCCAGCGCGTCGGTGAAGGCGAAGTAGCCTTGCACGGTGCGGCTGTCGGCGGCGCTGTCGTAGGTGCTGCTGACGGCCAGCGCGCGGGCGTGGCGGTCGCCGGTGCCGGCCTGCCAGGCGTAGAGGAACTGGCCTGCGCCGGTCGTGCGGTCGTAGCGGCCGCCGAAGCGGTCGAAGTTGCCGCGCCAGCCGGTGGAGGTTCCCGCCACCACGGCGCTGCCGGGGGCACCGGCCGGGAGTTGTTCAGCCGGATCGAGTTCGTTGGTGGTGAAGCTGGCCACCTGGCGGGCGTAGTCGGTGTCGGCGAGGTCGGCCGGCGCGCCGCAGTACTGGCCGGAGCGGGCGCCGAAGTCGATCTGGTCGCCCTGGCGGCTGTAGCGCACGGTGGTGACGCGGGCGCGCTGGTAGCGGCCGCTGGTCATGCGGTCGCTGCAGCCGAAGGTGGCGTCGCTGGCCAGGTCGAACCCTGCCACGCGCAGCACGCCGCTGTAGGCCGCGGCCGTCGCGTCGGGCCGGTGCTGCAGCACGATCTCGCCGCTGCGCCCGGCCGAGGTGCCGGCGTTCCGGCTCACGGCGAGGCGGTAGGTGTAGGTCTTGCCGAAGGGGTCGAGCGACACCGTGGCGGCGTGCACGGTCACGCCCGTCAGCGCCGGCAGCGCGGTCAGCACGGTGGAGAACGGCGTGGTCAGGTCGGTACGGAAGCCGGCCGCTGGCATGGACAGCGTACCGCCGGAGCTGGTGATCGTCGCGCGCATCACGGCCATCAGCAGCAGGCCCTGGCGGGTGGCGTGTTTCACGCCGGCCGTGCGCGCGTTGAGCTGTGCCACCACGCAAGGCTGGCCGCTGGCCGCGTCGGTCGGCAGCCACAGGCCGAGGTCCCCGCCCGGCAGCAGGCCGGATTCGGTGCCACTGCCGTCCTCGTGGTTCGCGTAGAGCAGCTGCGGGCCGTAGCATCCGGCGTTGCTGCCTTGCAGGAAGAGGTTGCCGAAACTCAGCAGCCCGCCCAGCGACACGCTGGTGTCGCCGGCCAGCACCGCCTCGATGCGGGCGCCCATGTCGGTCAGCTCGGCGCGTCCGGCACCGGCACCCAGCGGCACCGCGAGGGCGCGCGCCGTGGTCGAGGCCGCCGCCGATGCGCTGCCCAGCTCAGCCGGCGAGGCCACGACGAGGCCGGTCGGGAAGCTCTCGCTGGCGCTGACACTCGCCTGCGCGGTCGTCGGACTGGTCACCAGCGCCAGCGCCAGCTCGCCGCCGCTGCTGCCACCCCCGCCACAGGCGCTCAGCAGCAGGGGAAATGCCAGCGCCAGCACCGGGCGCGCGAAAGAAGGCAAGGACGACGACATGCATGGACTCCGCAAGACTGAGCGGCCCATCTGAGCAGCCCGAGCCGCCACTGTCGTCCTTCATCTCAGGGGCTAAAGTTCGAAAACTGACCCCATCTGCGGTCAATTGCGCGAACGATGCGGATCCCGTGCATCCTTCCACCAGGCACCGGCCTTCTGCCGCAGCGTCAGGCGCTCGTCGGAGAGCACGTCCAGGAAATCCGACAGCCGCTTGGACTTGACGATGGTGTAGCCCGTCACCACCAGCGAGGCCACCAGCGTGCCGACGAAGATCAGTCCACGCTGCCACAGCGGCGCGTCGGCCTCGGCGAGCAGGTTCATGCCGAGGAAGCCGGTGGAGAGCGTGCCGATCAGCCCGGCGATGGTCACCACCGTGAGCCGCACGACGGTGTTGGCCTGGCGGCGCAGGCTGTCGGTGTCGAGGTAGGTGTTCATCTCGCCGACCCGCTCGCGCACCTCGGGATAGAGCGTGTTCAGCCCCAGGTGCGCGACGCAGAGGTGGTGCAGCGCGCGGGTCTGCACCTGCTCGGAGATCTCGTGGAACCAGTAGCGGTGCGTGAAGCGCAGGAAGGTCTCGAAGTTGCTGCGCACCGCCCGCTTGAAGCGCTTGACCGAGCCGGCGTCGGCGATGCTGAGCGCATCCAGCGCCACCACCAGCCGGTCCGAGAACATCAGCAGCGCGGCCTTCTGGAAGTGCGCGATCAGGAAGAGCAGGAAATGCTGGTGGCGGAACTGGGCGAGCACGCCACGCTCCCGGTCGGTGAAGAACGGCGCGCCAGCACACCCGACCACCACCAGCGCATGGCCGCAGCAGAGGTAGCGCGTGTGCGGCGCCGCACCGCCTGCGCACCAGAAGCGGTCGTAGCAGTAGCGCGACTCGAAATCCGCCAGATGCTGTTCGGCGAACGGCAGCAACTCGTCGCCGCCACCGCGCCCGGACACCAGCCCGAGCCGCACGAAATCGGCGCGGCTGAGCTGCGCCGGGTCGTCCACCGCGAGGTAGCCCATCACCGGCATGCGGTGGTACTCGATCTGGCGGAAGCGCAGCGGGCCGGTGGCGTCCTCCTGGTCCGGCACCAGCGGCTGCAGCAGCCAGCGCCAGTGCGCCGCCAGCCGGGGTGCGCGGTGGCGGGCGACGAAGGCGAGGAAGGCCTCCCGATCACCCGCATCCGAGGCGGCCAGCACCTGCGCGTCGGCGCCCAGCCATTCGACCGCGACCGCGCAGTGCAGACCGCGGCCCTCGCCGTCCCAGCCCGGCGGGTAGCCGCGGCCGAAGCGGTAGAGCACCTCCTGCGCCACCGCCAGCGGCAGGTCGTCGGCGCAGACCTCGACGTTGAGCATCACCACGTCGACGTCGTAGAAGAAGTACAGGTCGATGTGCGCCACCTGCAGCGTGACCGGCGCCTCTCCGGCCTGCAGCGTCACGCGCACCTGCCGCACGTCGTCCCGGCGCAGCACCTGCATCGACGAGGCGCCGCCCGTGCGGCCGCGGGCCGAGCCGTCGCCGTACAGGAAGCGCTGCACATAGGGCAGGAACGTGACGAACTCGTTGTAGTGGCGCTCGTGGAAGCCGCTGGCCTCGCCGGTGTATTCGTCCACCACCGCGTGCCAGGGCTGGGCGCCACCGGCCTCCAGCAGTTGTTCCCAGGGACGGCGATCGGAGCGATCCCCCTCGCGGGGCATGAGTTGCAGCGGCCACAACAGGCTCTGCCGGAAATGTCGGACAGTGGTCATGGCGCCGATTGGAGCGTCCGACCTGCCGGCTGACCATGCGGATCGCCCCGATGGCCATCGCCGATCGCGCCGGAATTCCGGTGATCGTTCCTTTCTTGCATCTGGGGCACCCCCTGATACTCGCAATCACCATGCGTCTACTCTTCGTTCACCAGAATTTTCCGGGCCAGTACGTTCACCTCGCACCTGCCCTGGTGCAAGCCGGCCATGAAGTCCGTGCGCTGATGCTGGAGCCCACGGCACGCGATCTGCCCGGTGTGGCCGGCACGCGCTACAAGGTCCTGCGCGGCAGCACGCCGAACATCCACCCCTGGGCCGGCGAGTTCGAGACCAAGGTCCTGCGTGGGGAAGGGGCCGCGCGGGCGGCCCTGGCGATGCGCCAGCAGGGCTTCACGCCGGACGTCATCTGTGCCCATCCCGGCTGGGGAGAAGCCCTGTTCCTGCGCGACATCTGGCCCGAGGCGCGACAGTTGCACTTCGTCGAGTGGTACTACGGCTGGGATGGCCACGACGTCACCTTCGACCCCGAGTTTCCGCCGCGCAGCATCGACGCGCGCCTGCGCATCCGCACCAAGAACACCCACCTGCTGCACGGCCTGATGGACATGGATGCCGGCATCTCGCCGACCACGTGGCAACGCTCGACCGTGCCGGAGCTCTTCCGCCCGAAGGTCGAGGTCATCCACGACGGCGTGGACACGCAGGTCATCCAGCCGAACGCGGACGCGGTGTTCGAGTGCGCCCTGCCCGGCTCGTCCGCACGGCTGCGTCTGACGCGCCAGGACCAGGTCATCAGCTTCATCAACCGCAACTTCGAGCCCAACCGCGGCTACCACGCCTTCCTGCGCGCACTGCCGGCGATGCTGGCGCGCTGCCCGCAGGCGCAGGTGGTGATGGTCGGTGCCGACGGGGTGTCCTACGGCGCGAAGTCCGAGGACGGCCGCTCCTGGCGCGACCGCTTCCTCGACGAGATCCGCCCGCAACTCACCCCCGCGCAGATCGCCCGGCTGCACTTCGTCGGCCGCCTGCCCCATGCCCAGCTGATCCGGCTCTACCAGGTCACGCGGGCCCACGTCTACCTGACCTACCCGTTCGTGCTGTCCTGGTCGATGCTGGAGGCGATGTCGGCCGGGGCGCTGGTGATCGGCTCGCGCACCGCGCCGGTCGAGGAAGTGATCGAGCACGGCCGCAACGGCTGGCTGGTCGATTTCTTCGACCGCGACGGCCTGGCCCGCGCCATGTGCGAGGCGCTGGAGGCCCCGCCCGGCGCCCACGACGCGCTGCGCAGCAACGCCCGCGAAACCATCGTCAGCCGCTATGACCTGGAGCGCATCTGCCTGCCCAGGCAGATGGCGCTGGTGGAGCGGCTCGCGCTGGGCTGACGCGGCTGTGTGCGGCGGCCGGGCGCACCCCGGCGTGCCAGACCTGCACGCGCGCCGTCTCCGCGCCGTCGCACTCGATCACCACCTCGCCCGCGCCGCACAGCAGCCAGTCCTCGCCCGCCGCGAGAAAATGGTCGCCAGCGTCGCCCGACTGGGTCAGCCAGATGCGGCCGGCATCGACCTGCACCCGGGTATAGCCGTCGTGCGGCCGGGCCAGCGTCAGCACCGCGCCGGGGCGCAGGCTGAGCGGGGACGAGGGGGTGAAGTGCAAGGTGGTGTCCATGCCTTGCACCTTAGGTGGGCCGTGTCGATCGCGACAGCCACACCGGACCCCCAACACGGCCACCACACCCCCCGCCGCAGCGCGCCTGTGCCGGTCGCATTGCAGTTCATCTGTACTGGTCACCAGACCACCGACCCATACAGAATGGGTCCATGGACCACGCCAACGACACCCTGTACCTGCAGATCGCCGAACGCATCGCCCACCCGATCCGCTCGGGCACGCTGGCCCGCGGCGAGCGCATCCCTTCGGTGCGCGAACTGGCGCGGCAGCAGGGCGTGTCGCTGTCCACCGTCGTGCAGGCCTACCGCACGCTCGAAGACGCCCGGCTGATCGAGGCCCGCCCGCGCTCGGGCTACTTCGTCGCCGCCCGTGCGCCCCGCCCGCCCGAGCCGGAACCGTCGCGCCCGCCGGCCGATTCGCAGCCGGTCGACGTCAGCTCGCTCGGCGCCCAGGTGATGCAGCTCGCCACCGACCCGCGCTTCCTCTCCTTCGGCGCCGCCTGCCCGAGCGGCGAGCTGTTCGCGCAGGACCGCGTGCGCCGCGCCGTCAGCCGCGCCGCACAGCGCCACCGCGCGACGCTGTGCCAGTACCCGATCGGCCCCGGCAACGAGCAGTTGCGCCGCGCCATCGCCCGCTACGCGATGGGCCTGGGCTGCCAGCTCGATGCGCGCGAGCTGCTCGTCACCAACGGCTGCCTGGAGGCGATCAGCCTGTGCCTGCGCGCCGTGACGCAGCCGGGCGACGTGGTGGCGCTGGAGTCGCCGTCGTACTTCGGTTTCCTCGAAATCCTCGAAAGCATGCACCTGCGCGCGCTGGAGATCCCCACACATCCGCGCACCGGGCTGTCGCTGGACGCGCTGCAGCTCGCCTTCGACACGCAGCCGGTCAAGGCGGTGCTGGCGGTGCCGACGCTCTCCAACCCGATCGGCGCGTCGATGCCGCTGGCCGAGCGCAAGCGGCTGGCGCAGATGGTGGCCGAGCGCGGCATCCCGCTGATCGAGGACGTGCTCTACAACGACCTCGCCGAACAGGACGACCGCCGCCGCGCCGTCAAGTCCTTCGACACCACGGGCCACGTGATGGTCTGCGGCTCGTTCTCGAAGACGGTGGCGCCGGGCATCCGGCTGGGCTGGGTCGAGGCGGGGCGCTGGGGGGCGCAGGTCCGCCGCTTGAAAGCCGTGCATTCGGGCGGGCACACGGAGCTGCTGGAGCTGGCGATGGCCGATCTGCTGACCCAGGCGGGCAGCGAATCCGCCTACCGCCAGTTGCGCGCCACGATCGCCGCCCGGGTGGACGAGGCACGCGGCCTGATCGCCGAGAGCTTTCCGCGTGGCACGCGGGTGACCGACCCGGCGGGCGGCTACATCCTGTGGGTCGAGCTGCCGCCGGGGAGCGACTCGCTGGCGCTGTTCCACGCCTGCCTGGCCGAGCACATCTGCTTCGCGCCGGGGACGATGTTCAGCGCGACCGACCGCTACCGGCGCTGCCTGCGGCTGGGGGTCGGCGGGCGCTGGGATGCCGAGCAGCGGGCCGGGCTGCGGCGCATCGGCGAGCTGGCGCGGGCTATGCTCGGTTGATGGATGTCACCACCGAGGATCTGCCGCCCCTGACCGTCGCCGTGCGCACGCTGTGCGAGTTCACCGCCAAGGCGGGCGACCTCGACGTGCGCTTCACCCCGGCGCCGACCGCGATCGAGGGCATCGAAGGCCACGCGGTGGTGGCATCTCGGCGCGGCGCGGGCTACCAGAAGGAGATCCCGCTGTCCGGCCGCCACGGCGAGCTGCTGGTGCGGGGCCGCGCGGACGGGTTCGACGCGGACAAGGGCCGGCTGGAGGAGGTGAAAACCCACCGCGGCGCCGGTGCCCTCGCCCGCCAGCCCGCCAACCACCGCGCGCTGCACTGGGCGCAGGCGATGGTCTACGGCTGGCTGCTGTGCGAACGCGACGGCCTCGAACGGCTCGAACTCGCGCTCGTCTACTACGACATCGGCAGCCGCCAGGAAACCGTGTTCACGCAGACGCTGGACGCCGAGGCGCTGCGCCAGCACTTCGTCCAGCGCTGCGAGGCCTACATCGCCTGGGCGCAGCTCGAACACGCGCACCGCCGCGCCCGCGACGCCGCGCTGGCCGTGCTGCGTTTCCCGCACAGCGATTTCCGCACCGGCCAGCGCCCGCTCGCCGAAGCCGTGTTCAAGGTCGCCCGCGCCGGCCGCCCGCTGATGGCCCAGGCGCCCACCGGCATCGGCAAGACCATCGGCACGGTGTTCCCGCTGCTGCGCGCCCTGCCCGGCCAGCAGATCGACCGCGTGTTCTTCCTCACCGCCAAGACCTCCGGCCGCGCGCTGGCGCTCGACGCGGTGGCGACGCTGCGCCGCGCCGAGCCGGACCTGCCGCTGCGGGCGCTGGAGCTGGTGGCGCGCGAGAAGGCTTGCGAGCATCCGGACAAGGCCTGCCACGGCGAGTCGTGCCCGCTGGCGGAGGGTTTCTACGACCGCCTGCCCGCGGCGCGCGAGGCGGCGCTGACGGTTCCGGTCTGGCACCGCGAGGGCGTGCGCGCAGTGGCGGCGGCGCACGGCGTCTGCCCCTACTACCTCGGGCAGGAGCTGGCGCGCTGGGCCGATCTGGTCATCGGCGACTACAACCATTTCTTCGATTTGTCCGCCATGCTGCACGCGCTCACGCAGATCAACGGCTGGCGCGTGGCGCTGCTGCTGGACGAGGCGCACAACCTCGTGGACCGCGCGCGGCTGATGCACACCGGCGAACTCGACCAGCTCAGCGTGCGCGGCCTGCGCCACACGGTGCCCAAGGCGCTGCAGAAGCCGCTCGACAAGCTCAACCGCGTCTGGAAGGCGCTGAACGCCAGCGAGTCGAATGACGGCGAGGACAACGCCTACCGCGTGCTGCCTGCGCTGCCCGACGAACTGATGACCGCGATCCAGCAAGCCGCCACCGCCGTCATCGACCACCTCGTCGATCACCCGACCACCGTGGACGCGGCGCTGCAGGGCTTCCTGTTCGACGCGCTGCACCTGACGAAGCTGGCGGAATCGTTCGGGCCGCATTCGCTGTGCGACCTGACGCCGTCGCGGGACGGGCGGACCTCGGTGCTGTGCCTGCGCAACGTCGTGCCGGCGCCGTTCCTCGGGCCGCGCTGGGCGGTGGCGCACACGGCGACGCTGTTCTCGGCCACGCTGCAGCCGCCAGCGTTTCACCGGGAGCTGCTCGGCCTGCCGGAGCAGACGGCGTGGATCGACGTGGACTCGCCGTTCGAGCGCGCGCAACTGGACATCCACATCGCCCGCGACATCTCGACCCGCTGGCAGCACCGCGACGCCTCGGTCGCACCGATCACCGCGCTGATCGCCGCGCAGTACGCCGAGCGGCCGGGCAACTACCTCGCCTTCTTCAGCAGCTTCGACTACCTCGACCGGGTGGCCGTGGCGTTCGAGGCGGCGCACCCGGACGTGCCGGTGTGGAAGCAGTCGCGGCGCATGAGCGAGCCGGAGCAGACCGCCTTCCTCGCCCGATTCGCGGCGGGCGGGCGCGGCGTGGGGTTTGCGGTGCTGGGCGGCGCGTTCGCGGAAGGCATCGACCTGCCCGGCGACCGGCTGATCGGCGCGTTCATCGCCACCCTCGGCCTGCCGCAGGTCAACCCGGTCAACGAGCAGATCCGCCGCCGCCTCGATACGCTGGTCAGCCGCGACACGGGCAGCGGGTTCGACTGCGCGTACCTGTTCCCTGGTGTGCAGAAGGTGGTGCAGGCGGCCGGCCGGGTGATCCGCACGCCGCAGGACCGCGGCGTCGTCCACCTGATCGACGACCGGTTCGCGGGGGCGCAGGTGCAGGGGCTGATGCCGCGGTGGTGGGGGCTGGGGCAGCGTTCAGCCGAGGGCGAATGAGCGCACTGTCTCGGCGATGACCCCACCGAGCCGCGCGTGGGCCGCCGCGTCGAGGTGGATGCCCTCCTCCGTGCTGACGGCGATGTGCTCGCCCGCGTCGAGGAAGGCCACCCCGCGCTGCGCCGCCACCGCCCGCATCGCCGCCGCCAGCCCGCGCGCCTTGGCCGCCCCGCCGCTGAACATGTCGGCCAGCACGCCGTGTTCCTCGATCGGCGGCGGGCAGACCAGCAGCACCTGCACCCGCGCCTCGCCCGGCCGGGTGTTTTCCAGCACGGTGTCGATCAGTGCGTGGGCGCCTTCGGCGATCTGCTCGGCACTGGCGCCGAAGCGGGCCTTGAGGTCGTTGGTGCCGAGCAGGAAGACCACCACGTCGAGCGGCCGGTGCGACTGCAGGCTGGCCGGCAGGGTGCGCAGCGCGTTGCGGTCGGCGCCCTCGACCGGGTCGTCACGGCCGATGGTGCGGCCGGGCAGGCCGTCCTCGATGACGTGCCAGTCCGGGCCGAGCGCGGCCTGCAGCACACCGGGCCAGCGCTCGCGGCGGCCGAGCCGGCGGGCGTCATCGCGGGAGCGCATGGGCTGGGTGCCGTGGGTGTTGGAGTCGCCGAAGCAGAGGAGCGTGCGGAGCGTGGTCATCGGGAGGATCCCTTGGCGCAAGGCCGTGCAGGAGGTGTCATGGCAGCAGGCGCAAGACCTGCCCGTTGGCGCCATCGGTCAACACATACAGCCAGCCATCCGGCCCCTGCCGCACGTCGCGGATGCGGGCTTGGCCTTCCAGCAGCCGCTGCTCCGCCGTGATGCGCCGACCGTCCACCGTCAGCCGCACCAGCGCCTGGCCACGCAGCGCGCCGACGAACAGGCTGCCTTTCCAGTCGGGGTAGCGGGCCTGGTAGCGGTCGCTGCTCAGGAAGGCCATGCCGCTCGGGGCAATCGAGGTCGGCACCCAGTGGTGCAGCGGCTGCTCGAAACCCGCCTTCGGCCCGGTCTCGCCGATGCGCGTGCCCACGACGTAGTTGCGCCCGAAGGTCACCAGCGGCCAGCCGTAGTTGCGCCCGGCCTCGACCACATTGATCTCGTCACCCCCTTGCGGCCCGTGTTCGCTGGCCCACAGCTCCCCCGTCACCGGGTGCAGCGCCGCGCCCTGGATGTTGCGGTGGCCCAGGCTGAACACCTCGGGCGCCGCGCCGGCACGGCCGACAAAGGGGTTGTCCGCCGGCACACGGCCCTCGGCGGTGAGGCGCACCACCTTGCCGATGTGGTTGCCCGGGTTCTGCGCCTCGTCCTTGCCGCTGAAGCGGTCGCCCAGCCCGACCAGCAGGTGCCCCTGGCGGTCGACCACGATGCGCGAGCCGCAGTGGCTGCCGCTGTCCCTCTTGGGCTTCTGGCTGAACAGGGTGCGCACCTCGCGCAACTGGTCGTCCACCAGACGCGCACTGCCCACCGCAGTGCTGTTGCCACCCGCGCCTGGCTCGGCAAAGGTGAAGAACAGGCGGCGGTTCTCGCTGAACTGCGGGTCGAGCACGACGTCCAGCAGGCCGCACTGCCCGGTCGCCGCCACCGCGGGCAGGCCGGCCAGCGGTGCCGACAGGCGGCCGTCCGGGGTGGCGATGCGGAGCTGACCGGCCTTTTCGGTGATGAGCATCCGCCCGTCCGGCAGGAAGGCCATCGCCCACGGGTCCGTCAGGCCGCGCACCACCACGGCGGTCCCCGCCGGCGCGGCGGGGGCTTGCGCGAAGCCGGGGGTGCTGGCAACGCTGGCGGCCAGCAGGGCCACCGAGAGGAACAGGTTCAGGCGCATGGTGGGGCTCCAGAAGTTCAGGCGTTCAACGGGATCCCCCGCAGGGCCTTCGCCAGCTCGGCCGACTGCCACAAGGTGATGCCGTGCTCGCGGACAAAGGGACGGGTGTTGTCGGTGAACTCGCCCAGGGCGATGCACAGCGCGTCCTGCGCCTCGGCCGCCGCGCGCGCCGCCTGCAGTTCGCGCAGCGGCTCCAGCCCGATCCGTGCGGCTTTCCAGCGGCGTGCGCTCACCAGCGTGGTGCGGCCCTGGCGCTCCAGCACGAAGTCGACGCCCGGGGCCGTGCCGCGCTGCACCGCGTAGCCGTCGCGCTGGAACGCGGTTTCCAGCGCGCGGGCGAAGGCGGGCCACGCCATGGCGCTCACCGTCTGCAGGGTCTGCGCCACCTGGGCCGCGCTGGGCTGCCCCCATTGACGGCGCGCGGCCATGACGCCGATGACGAAGAACGGAAAGCCCGACACGGCCCCCGCGACACGGAACTCCGGCGGCAGCGCCACGGCGGCCACCAGCCCGATGACCGCTCCGATCGCCAGGCTCATCCACCAGGGGGATCGCAGCAGGATCGCGAACAGCGACTTTTCGGCCATTTTCAGTTTCAAGCGACATGCTCCCGACGGGACCAACCCGGTCACGCAGTCTACGGGGTCCCCGTGGACAATCTCGACCATGCTGCGCTACCACACCCACCCCGTCACCGCCTTCGCCCAGAACTGCTCCATCGTCTGGGACGACGCAACGAAACAGGCCGCCGTCATCGACCCGGGCGGCGACCTGCCCAAGCTGCTCGCCGAGATCGACCGCCGCGGCCTGAAGCTCGAACAGATCTGGCTCACCCACGCCCACATCGACCACGCTGGCGGCACCGGCCAGCTCGCCCGCGAGCGCGGCCTGCCCATCATCGGCCCGCACCCCGGCGACCAGTTCTGGATCGACGGCCTCGCGCAGCAGAGCAAGATGTTCGGCTTCCCGCCCGCCGAACCGTTCACGCCGACACGCTGGCTGCAGGACGGCGACACGGTGACGCTCGGCGCGCACACGCTGAACGTGCGCCACTGCCCCGGCCACACGCCCGGCCACGTCGTCTTCCACAGCCCGGAGATCCAGCGCGCCTTCGTCGGCGATGTGCTGTTCGCCGGCAGCATCGGCCGCACCGACTTCCCCGGCGGCCACCACCAGACGCTGATCGACTCCATCACCCAGCGCCTGTGGCCCATGGGCGACGACACCGTCTTCATCCCCGGCCACGGCCCGGAAAGCAGCTTCGGCGAGGAGCGGGTCACGAACCAGTACGTCGGCGGCACCTGAGCCGGCCACCGGCAGCATGGCGCGGTAACGTCTGTAACCGCAAAAATGGCAATAGATCACGCTGTCAGAGTGCACGCGCTCAACTTCAGTCGCGTGACAGCGCGATAACGTCACAGGGTCGATGCTGGCGAGTTCGGGGGGATTCGCAGGGTCGATCAGGAGTACCGCCATGCTGCCCGTCGTTTCCATCCAGAACCGCGAACGCCCAGACCGACCTCGCGCCGACCCGGGCACAGCCCCTGCAGCCCACAGTGCGCAGTGGCTGCTGCACATGCTGACCGGGGCCCTGGACGAACTGGACTACGGCCTGCTGATTCTGGACACCACCGGGCATCTGATGCAGGCCAACCAGATGGGCCACCAGCACTGCACCGCACTGCACGGCTCCTGCCGCCTGCAGGATGGTCGGTTGCACACCCGGGCCGGCAGCGACGATCCGGTCCTGCAACGTGCGCTGACGCAGGCGGCTGCGGGCCGCCGCAGCCTGCTCAAGCTGGGTGAAGGACCGCACGTGGAAACGGTGGCCGTCGTGCCGCTGGGCAGCCCGCAGGGAGGCCGTGCCGACGGGGCGATCCTGCTGGTCTTCGGCAAGCTGCAGGTCTGCGAAGCGCTGAGCGTCGAGCACTTCGCCCGCGTGCACAGCCTCACCCATGCGGAAGGCATGGTGCTGACCGCGCTGTGCAGCGGCGACGAGCCGAGCGCCATCGCCCGCCGCTTCGGGGTGGCCGTCTCCACCGTGCGCACACAGATCGCCAGCGTGCGCCAGAAGACGCAGGCCGCCAGCATCCGCGATCTCGTGCGCCAGGTGGCGATGCTGCCCCCGATTGTGTCGGTGCTGGGACACGAAGCGGCGCACTGACGATGTGCTGGCGCAAAGAGGGACCCTGTTCGTGCTTGCAGTTGCTTACTGCATGTCCTATCGTGAAAGGCGATGCCCAAAGCGCCCCGAACGGCCCCCTCCGCAGACACCACCTTGGATGATCTGCAACTCTCTCCTGCACTCCTTGCCCTGGCACGGCGGGCAGTGCCCCGCCGTTACCGCAAAGGCGTCATCCTGATCCAGGAAGGCGAATTCGGCGACACGCTCTACATCGTGCTGTCGGGCCGCATCAAGGTCTTCTCGATCGGTCCGAACGACCGCGAGATCACCTTCGGCCTCTACGGCAGCGGCGAGTTCGTCGGCGAGATGAGCCTGGATGGCGGACCGCGTGCAGCCAGTGTCATCACGGTCGAGCCGACCACCTGCGTCGTCATCACCCGCCCGACGCTGCTCGAACACATCACGCAGTACCCGGAGTTCGCGTTCGAGCTGCTCGCCAAGGTCATCGCCCGTGCCCGCACCGCCACCCGCGACGCCCGCAACATGGCGCTGATGGACAGCTACGGCCGCCTCGTCGCGCTGATCGAGGAACTGGCCGTGCAGCAGGAAGACGGCACGCGCCGCCTGGTCAGCCGCATCACCCATGCCGAGATCGCCAGCCGCATCGGCTGCTCGCGCGAGATGGTCAGCCGGCTGCTCAAGGACCTGGAGCGCGGCGGCTACACGGCCACCATCGGCCGCGGCCTGCACATCCTCAAGCCGCTGCCCAACCGCTGGTGAACCTCAGCCCGCAGCGCCGCGCAGCGACGGCGGGCCGAACACCCGCGGCGGCCGGGCAGCGCGGGCGTAGAGCGGCTCGACCTTCGGCAGGTTCGCCTCGATGTCCTGGATGCGGGTGCTGCTGGACGGGTGGGTCGAGAGGAACTGCGGCGGCGCGCCCTTGCTCGCCTCGGCCATCTTCTGCCACAGCGACACCCCGGCCCGCGGGTTGTACCCCGACCGCGCGGCCAGCTCCATGCCGACCAGATCGGCCTCGGACTCGTCGTCGCGGCCGTACTTGAGCGTCAGCAACTGCCCGCCGATGTCTGCGGCCGAACGGGCCAGTCCGCCCAGGCCGAAGATCGCTGCGCCCAGCTCGATCGCACCGCGGGTCGCCGTCTGCTTGCCCATGCGCTCGCGGGCGTGTTCACGCAGCGCGTGCGCCATCTCGTGGCCCATGATCATCGCGACCTCCTCGTCGCTGAGCTGCAGCGTCTGCAGGATGCCCAGGTAGAACGCGATCTTGCCGCCCGGCATGCAGAAGGCGTTCAGCTCCTTGCTGCCGATCAGGCTGACCTGCCAGGTCCAGTTGCGGGCACGCGGGTTCCATTCGTAGGTGTAGGGGATCAGCCGGTCCGCGATCGCCTGCAGGCGCTGCTGTTGCGGATGGTTCGCCGGGGCCAGCGCGCGCTTGCTGCTGGCCTCCTGGCGCATCTGCAGGTACTGCTCCTGTGCAGCAGACTCGACCTGCTCGGCCGACACCAGCTTGGTGAACTTGGAGTTGCCCCCCACCTCCACGCCATCGCGGGCCAGCGCCGGCAGCGCCGCGGTCGCGGCCGCGCCGGCCAGCAAGCCCGTGAACAGGCGCCGGCCATGCAGCGCGCAGCTGCAGCCCGACCGGTGCAGGTCGATGCGGGTGGTGATGGTGGCGTCTTCGACAAGGTCCTGGTGCAGGGTGGTAGACATCAGAGCATCCATGTTGAACAAGAACTCGACGGGGTTCAGTCGCCAGCGTCAGTCGTCGAGAGCGACCGTGGCCGGATCGACCTCCAGCGCCTGCACCGTCGCGCGCAGGCCCCAGAGCATCCATAACGCCGGCAGCGCGGCGAACGTGGACACGATGAAGAAGCTCGGCCAGCCGATCGACTCGGCCAGCACCCCCGCCAGCGGCCCGACCCAGACCCGACCGACCGAGGCAAACGCCGAGAGCAGCGCGTACTGCGTGGCCGAGAAACGCTGGCTGGTCAGGCTCATCAGGAAGGCGACGAACGCCGCCGTGCCCATGCCGCCGGAGAGGTTCTCGAAGGCGATCACCATCAGCAGGCCGCCGTCGACCGGTGTCGCCTGCGCCAGGTGCAGGAAGCCCCAGTCGAAGGCCGGCACCGTGAGGCCCGGCAGCACGCCCTTGCCATGGACCGACAGCCACCAGAAGCCCAGGTTGCTCGCCATCTGCAGCACGCCGAACAGCAGCAGCGAGCGCCACAGGCCGAGCCGGACCATCAGCGCCCCGCCCAGCAGCGCGCCACCGATCGTCAGCCACAACCCGAGCACCTTGTTGACCACGCCGACCTCGGCCGAGCCGTAGGCCATCGCCTTCAGCAGGAACGGCGTCATCAGCGAGCCGGCGAAGGCATCGCCCAGCTTGTAGAGCACGATGAAGCCCAGGAAGGCCCACGCCCCCGGCTGGCTGAAATAGCTCTGCAGCCCGCCCAGCAGCGTGTCGAAACGCGCCTTGCGCGCCGCCCACGCCGCCAGCGGCAGCGTCACGCCGATGCCCAGCACGAGGCCCAGCAGATCCACCCAGCGCTGGCGCAGCGGCGCTGGCAGCGTGGTGTGCTCCAGCAGGGGCTGCAGCAGCGCGCTCGCCACCGAACCCAGCACCTTGTCCGTCAGCACATAGCCCGCCGCGACCGCCACCAGCACCGCCACGAAGCCGATCAGGTCGTTGCGCGCCACGCTCTCGGGCCGCACCATCCCCTTCAGCCGCGGCATCGCCAGCGCCGACACCACCGCCGCCCCCACCATCAGCGCGGCCATCAGCCGGTAGACCTCGGGCCAGGTCCAGCCGGTGCCGTCTCCGGCCGCAGCAGCGGCCGCCACGTTGGCCGGATCGGTCCAGATCAGCGCCACGCCGCCCGACAGGATCATCGCCAGCCGGTAGCCCAGCACCGCCACCGACGAACCCAGCCCGCGCTCGGCGGCCGGCAGCACGTCGGTGCGGTAGGCGTCGATCACGACATCCTGCGAGGCCGACAGAAAGGCCACGGCCACCGCCAGCAGCGCGAACAGCTGCATCGAGGTCTTCGGCGAGGTATCCGCCATCAGCACCAGCACGCCCGCCAGCGCGAGCTGCGTCAGCACCAGCCAGCCGCGCCGCCGCCCGAGGAAGGGCGGATCGAAGCGGTCCATCAGCGGCGCCCACAGGAACTTGAAGGTGTACGGCAGCCCGACCAGGCTCAGGAAGCCGATCGTCGCCACATCCACGCCCTCCAGACTCAGCCAGGCCTGCATCGCCTGCCCCGTGAGCGCCAGCGGCAGCCCCGAGGCAAAGCCCAGCACCAGCACCGCCAGCAGGCGCCACCAGCGCAGCAGCCACTGGGTGGCAGAGGCCGTGCCGGACGGGCGGACGGGCGGCAAGGCGGTGGAAGTGGGGCGGGACATGGGGCCGGATTCTAGAAGGCGGGCATCCCTCCCTGCGGACGCAGGACTCGGGGTAATCGCTGACAATGCCCGCCATGCAAGCCTCCCCCTTCACCCGGCAGGATTTCCGCGCAGCGCTCGGCCTGTTCGCCACCGGTGTCACCATCGTCACCGCCCGGGCCGCCGACGGCACCCCGGTGGGGCTCACGGCCAATTCCTTCAACTCCGTCTCGCTGACGCCGCCGCTGGTGCTGTGGAGCCTGTCGCTGCAGGCCGGGTCGATGGCGGCGTTTGCCACCGGATCGCACTACGCCATCCACATCCTCGCCGCCGAGCAGCGGGAGCTGGCCGAACGCTTCGCCACCCGCGGCGCGGACCGTTTCGCGGGCCTGGACTGGCGCCCCGGTATCGGCGGCGTGCCGCTGCTGGACGGCGCCGCGGCGGTGCTCGAATGCCACAACCGCAGCCGCTACGAGGAAGGCGATCACGTCATCTTCGTCGGCGAGGTCGAGCAGTGCCGCTACCGGGCCGACGCCTCGCCGCTGATCTTCCACGGCGGGCGCTTCTACACCGAACTGCCGCTTTGACACGGCGGCGCGCCCTGCTGGCCGCCTCGGGTGCGGCGCTGCTGGCCGGCTGTGCGGGCCTGGCCGGTCCGGGCGCTGACGCCATGCCGACCCGCGACCCCGCGCTGTGGCCGTTCTCGCCGGACAGCCCCTGGAACACCGCGCTGGGCGATGGTGCCCGCTTTGCTCCGATCCGCAGTCCGCACATGGACCCGACGCAGGGCGCCGGCATCAACACCCGGCAGTGGAGCCACCCGGTCCACATCGCCAGTGCCGATGACCCGACCGTGTCGATCTACCGCCGCGGCGAGCGCACGCCAGTGCGGGTCCAGCGCGTGCCTGTCGATGCGCGACCGGACCCGATGTCCGATGGCGCGCTGCACCTGATCGATGCGGCGCGGCGCCACGTGGTCGAGTTGTGGCAGGCCGAGCGGGTCGGACCCGACCGCATCGTGGCCGCCGCCGTGGTGCTCAACAACCTGACCGATGCCGGTGTCTACCCCGGCTGGCATGGCGCGCGGGCCTATGGCGGCTCGGCGCTGGCCGGCTTGATCCGCACCGGCGAGCTGGAGCGGGGCCGACTCCCGCACGTGCTCGCCGTGGCGGTGCGGCCGCAGGCGCTCAACCGGCTCGGGCCGGACGGACGGGCCTGGGTCTGGCCGGCCTCGGCCGCCGACGGCGGCGATGGCCGGCGCTACGGCACCGAAGGCAATCTCCACATGGGCAGCCTGCTGGCACTGCCACCCTCGGTCGATCTGCGCACGCTCGACCTGCAGCCCGGCCCGGAAACCGCGCTGGCACACGCGCTGCAGGACTTCGGCGCCTGCATCACCGACAGCGCCGCCGGCAACCTGGTCTTCTACGGTGAACCGGCCGTGCACCCTGCCGCCCAGGCCATCCGCCCGGCCACCCTGCGGGCGCTGGTGGCGCAGCTGCAGGTGGTCACCAACCACACGCCGCACAGCGTCGGCGGCGGCGGCGTCCGGCGTGCACCGACTGCGCCGGCGTTCCAGCGCAGTCTCTAGCCGACACCATCGACACCACCGGTGCGGCCCGGGCCCGCCCTTGAAAGCCGGCGAGGCATCTCCACCTGCCCTTCATACCATCCACCGTATGCAAAAGGCCACACCATGCACATCGCCTGCCCCCACTGCCTGGCCGTCAACCGCGTGCCCGACGAGCGCCTGCGCGACGACCCCACCTGCGGCCGCTGCGGCAAGCCCGTGCTGGACGGGCAACCGGTCGAGCTGAACGACCAGACGCTGGCCACGGTCGCGGCCAGGACCGAACTGCCGGTGGTGGTCGATTTCTGGGCGCCGTGGTGCGGGCCCTGCCGCCAGATGGCGCCGCAATTCCAGGCCGCCGCGGCACAGCTGAAGGGCCGCGTGCTCTTCGCCAAGGTCAACAGCGATGACAGCCCCGCCGCCTCCAGCCAGTACGGGATCCGCAGCATCCCGACGATGGTGCTGTTGCACGGAGGCCGGGAGGTGGCGCGCCAGAGTGGTGCGATGAGCGCGGGACAGATCGTGCAGTGGCTGGAATCTCGCACCGGCTGAATCCGCCACAGTACCGCTGGTTTGCCAACAGTTGCCGGATTTATCAGATTCACATTTTGGTACTATTCACGCCCTTCATTCGGGGGAGATACGATGCGGGTCAGACAGCAGTATTGCCTTGACAGACGGCAATACCCAGCTTTGATTCACCCCGGGCATGCAAAACAATTCATGCCTACTACAACAATAAAATCATGTCACGCATCTCAGACCCCCTCAAATGCGGGGGATCCTTTCCCTCCGTGCCACCGACAAGCACACGCAGGAAACTTGGCAAGGTACCGCCAATGGCCCCCGGCATGATGGGCAGTCGCTCGATCACCTGCAGCCTGTGCCAGCGCAAGATCCTGTCGAGCCTGCTGCTGGCGCACAAGCAGGAAGCCCATGGTGATGCCGTGTACAGCCGCACCGCCACAGGCCGGCCCAAGAGCATCTGGTTCCGCCCGCCGCCGCCATCGCCGGCACCTGTGTGGCGTCGGCCTGCGGCCTTGCGGCCGGTATTCAGCCGCTGAAGCATCTGATTTGGTGCACAACAACCCCTCATTCAAGGGGTTGTTTTTTTATAGTATTTTGAAACTACATTCAGGTCGTCTGAATAAACTCAGATCCTGAATATGCGGCCGGATTCAGCCCGGCTACGGCGAACGCTGGCAGCGTCGCCAGACGTGTGTCGGCGTCAGTGGGCGGGTGATGACGCCCCGAACCAGGCGTCGGCGAGCGCCTTGGCGCGCGTCAGCCCTTCGGGGGTCAGGTGCACCGAGGCGTTCCGGTTGTGGGGGTTGCTGATCATGCCTTCGGCGTGGAGGCGGTCCATCACGTCGAAATCGTGGCGCTTCCACGCGCGGCCGTTGTCAAACTCGAAGGCGCCGAGCAGGGCCAGGGTGGCGTCGGCGAGTTTGTCGGGGTCGTAGGGGGTGGGCATGGGGATCTCCGCGGGTGAGATGAGGGAGTTATTTCACTGCGGAGAATCTACTCTTGCAAGTGGCGGGAATTAACCGGGACGACGCGGCATGCAGCCTTGGCCGCTCCGGTTTTAATAATTATTAAGCGTCACTGCACTAACTTATCCGCCTCGGAAATCAATTCTTCCCAAGGCCAAGAGACAGTTAGATACTTACGATAGAAGAGCAACTGGCGATCCACATTCAGAACGCATTCTTTATCAGCGTCGTACGTAACAACGAGTCCTCGACCATCCTTGTCTACTTGTAGCGAGTCGATCTTGGAAAGGACTAGCTTTAGGTTCGACTTCTGAATGCGAGACTGACGCGAATGTGAAACCGTGAAGATGTGTTCAACCGGAATGCCGTTCATGTGCATGCCGTCGTCAGCGGCGACTATGGCAGCCATTGCGTGAGCATAGATGCCCGTCGCATCAGCACGAGTACGAATCCCAGAAGCGACACGTTCACCGAACTTGAGGTAGACACCGTTGAGTTGATCTGCAACAGCCATCGCGGCGCCTTCATACCATGACATGTTGTTGACCTTGAACGTGGGCGGCTGCTCGGTGGTGATCTTCGCTTCGTCGAGAGTACGCAGAGCTAGCCTTTGGAGTAGTCCCGCATTGCCGAATGCGTCGATGATTGCCTTGTTCTGGATCTCGCGGGAAAAATCGATGCCAAGCGCTACTGAGCCACGCGCTAGGATCGTCCGGAGGTCGTCCGGACCCCACTCAATCGAGAGTTCCTCCACTCGACCGCTGAGTTCCCCGTTCAGTCTAACGAACATGTTGGCTTGGCCCCAAACGCCAACCATGGTGACGAAACAGCCAATGTCCCACAGCGCTTTAAGGTCGTAGGACAGTATTTCGCGTTGATCTATCGACAGGTAATGGACGTCTTCGATGATCAGGCGCTTGCCGGACTCGATAACTAGTTGTGCGATGAACTGTAGGTCATTGATGTTCCGGCCGACTGGGACGCCTTTTGATCCCAGTTCGCCTGTTGCTTCGAGGCCGAGCTTCCCAGATACCTTACCTATGAGCTCCGAGCCCGCTGCTACTTGCCCTTCGACCGTGCCCTTGATACCGAACTTGGAAGTAGATTCGACCTGAAGTTGAACCCCTAACTGGGAAAGTGCAGATGTGTAGATGTCGATATTAGTAGTGCCAAGGCGACACTGAACGACGAGGGCGTTGGGTACAACACGCTGGCGCAACCAAGACTTGCCGCACTTGGATGGACCGCGTATCGCTACGTGAACCTTTCGCCCAAGAAGCTTCCTGATTAGCAACGATCCTCAGCATTCCCCCGAACGACCCGCTGAGCCCGAGGCTTGCACCGCGCGACATCGATGATGAGCCGAGCCACCAGCCCGCGCAGGTCGAACCGGCGGTTGAAGCGGTAGGCGAACGCTGCCAGATAGCTGCTGGCGTACTTGGGGTACTTGAACGCATGGAACGCACCCGACAACGTCGTCTTCAGGTTGCCCAGCACCGTGTTGACCCAGGTGAACTCGGGCAGCTCGCGCGGCTTGCGCTGGCCCACCACGATCGGCGTGTGCAGGCAGCCCGCGCTGGTGACCGCGGCGAAGCACCCCAGCCCGTCGCTGACCACCCGCGTTCCCGGCATCAGCGCCGCCTGCGCCCACTGGCCCACCGCCTCCAGCGTGAAGCCGCTCACCGGCGCGAGCTTGACGTACTGCGGATGCCCCTGGTCATCGACCGAGACCGCCGCCACGAACGGCACCTTGTTCTCCGAACCCCGGCCCGCCTTGCCGCCGCTGCGCTCTCCGCCAAGGTAGGCATCGTCGAGCTGCACCGTGCCGTCGAGTCGGTACTGGTCCACCCGCTCGGCCATCGCGTGCATGATCTTCTGGTGCATCAGCCACGCCGTCGGGTAGCTCACGCCCACCTGCCGCTTGAGCGCCAGCGCCGACAGTCCCGTCTTGGCCTGGCTGAGCAGGTAGATCGCCAGGAACCACGTCTTCAGTGGCAGCTTGGTGCTGGCGAACAGGCTGCCCGCGGTCAGCGATGTCTGGTGGCGGCAGCCGTTGCACTGGAACAGCTTGCGCGCCCCGTGGCCCACCACGTAGTGCGCCGCACTGCCGCAGCGCGGGCACTCGAAGCCCTGCGGCCAGCGCGCCTGCTTGACCGCCTCGGCGCATTGCTCTTCCGTGCCGAAGCTGGCCATGAACTCTGGCAGCGACATCCCCTGCTGGAACTGGATTCGGTTCATCGGCATGTGCTCGCTCCTGCGCTTGGTCTGTCTTCTACGCTACGCCTGATCGTCAGTTGGCACCTTGCTGAGAATCATTGCTAATCAGGAGAAGCTTTGCCAGTTCCTCATCGAGGGCACCTCGGTCGACGTAGGAGTCGGGAAGGATGTCATTGGACATGCCAAAGACTTCGTCTGTGCGCTTCATAGAGTCCTGTGGATGGATGCGCTGCAACGCATGGGGTTGTCTGTGACGCCTAACGTGCTAGCTCAGCCGACGGCAAAAAGCCGAACTTTTTTACGATCGGCTAGATCGGAATGTTAGATTTTTTCAACGTTTTTTTGCTGGCGGCTTTTGGGACAGCGCAGAACCCGCCGCTGATTTCGAGGCTGCACCGGTTCTGCCATCGCGAAGCGTTTTGGATGCGGCCGAAGCTGCGACTGGAGATGTGACCTTTTTTGGTGCAACCTGAGAGAGAGCGCTACCGGCGGCAGTTTTTGATGCTTTGCCAGTGCTTGGGCTGGAAATGGTTTTTGAAGCCGCTTTCGCTGCTGGAGTTGAAGTGGTTTTTACCGCAGCTGATTGAGCACGGGCCGCGAAGGTGCTCTTTTCAACAACGCCATTATTTGAAAGAGCTGTTGCACCTTGAATTCTGGATGCAGCAGCGAGCGTCATAGGCGATTTAGGCTTCGCGGGTGGTTTTGTTGCCATTTGTGTCTCCTTGCGATTGAAGTGCGAAAATGAAAAACTAACGTAGTTTAGACCTCAAGGCGCTGCTGCCTAACTCAGCTCCAAATCCTTATCAGCGTTGATTTTTTGCTCTAGTTGACGCATAACTCATTCCTAAAATTACCACCAAACTCTGCATCAACCCAGTCTAGCGAGAGCACAGAAGCACCGCCCAGTACCGCACACGTCACGGCCACAAATGAAAAAGCGGCGTGACTTCCGCCACGCCGCCCAGGTGAATATTCACCAAATTCCGCCAGTTACCCGCAAGCCCCCACATACCCACAAGACGTGCAGAACTCGCACCCGTCCTTGTGGATCATCGTCGCGTTCCCGCACTCGGGGCACGGCTTGCCGGGCATCGTGGCACGGGCGGTGGAGGCGGCCACGGCGGAAGCCGCGGCCACCGGCGTGGCGAGCACGCCCATCTCGTTGACGGGATACCCCTCCTCGTCCAGCACGCCCAGCATCGCGTACCGGTGAATCACCAGCCGCGCCACATACGCCACCGTGCTCGGCCAGACCTTCTGCCGCCGCTGCCCCGCCGGCAAGCCCGGCACCGGCGCCATGAAATGCCCCAGCGGCTCGCCCACATTCAACAACTTGCGCAGTTTCATGCCGATCCACGCCGGGTCGATCACCCGCATGTCCAGCGACAGCAGCCGCGCCAGCCCGTCCAGCGCCCGCGGGTAATTGCCGGCAAACCCGATCGCGCACGGCCGGGTGACGTGGCCGCCCTCTGGCGTCGGCAGGGTGACTTCCTTCAGCGTCAGCGTGAATTGCTCGCCCGTGCCGGGATTCTCGATGTCGACCGCCCATGCCAGCGTGCCATCCACCCCGGTGCGCGGCTCCTCGCGGCTGAACATCGCGTCCAGCACCGGCGTCGCCCCGCCCTCCTGCAAGGCGCCGAGTTGCTCGCAGCGCCAGCGGATCACCGCCGCCGTCGCCGCCACCACGCCCGGGAACAAGCGTTTCTCCCCGGTCGGCGGGAAGGCCATGTCAAACGCCCGCTCTTCCGCCACCGTCGCCAGCGCGTCGAGTTTCAGGCGCAGCCAGCTCGGGTCATTCGCGCGCATGTCCATCGACAACGTTTTTGCCAGCGCGCCCAATCCCCGCGGCTGCTCCGCCCCATTCACCCAGACCTCGAACGGCAGCGTCTGCCCAAACAGCCCCGCATCCGGCCCCGCCTCGGCCGGCAATTCTCCGACGAAGAGCGAGAAACTGCCGTGCGGATGCTGGATCATGTAACTCCAGGCCGGATTCCCCGACGGCAATTCCGGCCGCCCCGGCCAGCGCAGACTCGCCAGCACCGGCTGCGGCAGCCGCTCGACACGCAGGCGGCGGTTGGCGCCGTCCTGGTCGATGGTCATGCCCGGTTGCGCCACGGTCAGCGGCTGGGGTTGCGGCACTTGTGCAGGCGCGGGCGCGGCAGCCGGCTCGACACTCAGCACCGCACCGAGCACGCTGTTCGGCCGATACGTCGCCAACCCCTTCAGCCCGGATTTCCAGGCCGTGAAATACAGCCCCTGAAACTCGGCGTAGGGATAGTCCGCCGGCACATTCACCGTCTTGCTGATCGAGGTATCCACATACGGCGCCACCGCCGCGACCATCGCCTCGTGCGCCTCGGCGCTCATGTCCAGCGCGGTGACAAAGGCGTCGGTCAGCGGCGCGTCGGGGCCGTGCAGGTGGCGGTAGAGGCGCCAGGCGTGGTCCTCGACGGCATATTCCTTGAAACTGCCGTCCGCCTCGCGCTTGCGGCGGGTATAGGTCCAGCTGAACGGCGGCTCGATGCCGTTGCTGGCGTTGTCGGCAAAGGCTAGGCTGATGGTGCCGGTCGGCGCGATCGACAACAGGTGCGAATTGCGCAGGCCGTAGGCGTAGATGCGGTCCTTCAATTCATCCGGCAGCCGGGAGGCAAAACTCTCGCCGCCCAGATACCGGTCCGCATCGAACAGCGGAAAGGCCCCGCGCTCCTTGGCCAGTTCCACCGACGCGCCATACGCCGCATCCCGCATCACCGCGGAAATCCGCCGCGCCATCTCGCGCGCCGGCTCGGTGTCATACCGGCGCCCCAGCATGATCAGCGCGTCGCCCAGCCCGGTGAAGCCCAGCCCGATGCGGCGCTTGTTCATCGCCTCGCGCTGCTGCGCCGGCAGCGGCCAGACGGTCGCGTCGAGCACGTTGTCCAGCATCCGCGTCGCCACGGCGCAGACCTCGGCAAACCCCGCCTCGTCAAACGCGGCATCCGCCGCGAAGGGGTTGCGGACGAAGCGGGTCAGGTCGACGGAGCCGAGGCAGCAACAACCATACGACGGAAGTGGTTGTTCGCCGCACGGATTTGTAGCGGTAATCGCCTCGCAATACCCCAGATTATTGTCCTCATTGATACGATCGATGAAGAGGATCCCCGGCTCGGCGTGGTCGTAGGTGGACCGCATGATCTGGTCCCACAGGTGGCGGGCGCGCACGCGGCGGTAGACCCACAGGCCGTCGGCGCGCTCGAAGGCGCCAGCCGTCTTGAGCTTGCGGCCGGGTTCGGCGCGGTGGGTCAGGTCGATCTCGCCGTCGGCTTCCACCGCGCGCATGAACTCGTTGGTGACCCCCACCGAGACATTGAAGTTGCGCAGGTCGCCGCTGTCCTTGGCGTGGATGAAGGCTTCGATGTCGGGGTGGTCGCAGCGCAGCACGCCCATCTGCGCGCCGCGGCGGCTGCCGGCGGATTCGACCGTCTCGCAGCTGCGGTCGAACACGCGCATGTAGCTGACCGGGCCGCTGGCGTGGCTGTCGGTGGAGCCCACCCAGGCGCCTTGCGGGCGGATGCGCGAGAAGTCGTAGCCGACGCCGCCGCCGCGGCGCATGGTCTCGGCCGCCTCGGTCAGCGCGGTGTAGATGCCGGGGAAGCCGTTCTCGGGCTCGGCGATCGAGTCGCCCACGGGCTGCACGAAGCAGTTGATGAGCGTGGCGCCGAGCGTGGTGCCCGCCGCCGAGGCGATGCGGCCGGCGGGCACGAAGCCCTGCGCCTGCGCCCAGGCGAAGCGCTCGGTCCAGTGGGCGCGCTGCGCTTCGGGTTCGACCGCGGCCAGGGCGTGGGCGACACGCAGGCGGACCTCGTCCGCAGTCGTCTCGGTGCCCTTGGCATATTTTTCCTGCAGCACTTCACGGCTGATGGGCTGGGGGGAAAGACTCGAAACAACGCGGGACATGCAGCACTCCTCGGGGCATCAAGCGTGTCACTTTAGCGGCAGCCACACGATTTCCTTGTCGAAAGTGTCTTGCCAGGCAGGAGACAACGGAAGGTACGCCGGACCTCCCGTATCCTGCTGGACTGGTTTTTCTGTTACTTCGCTTAATTCGATTTCAAGATCAAGATGGCCATCGACGCCACGGCACCACCGCCGCCAGACCAGCCACCCATGCCTGCTGCACACAGGCGCGCGCCGCCATGGGCGCTGCAGGTGGCATGCGCCCTGCTGCTGGCGTGGCTGATCGGGTTGGGCATCGGCAGTCCGACGCCTGGCGCGCCGTCGCCCGGGGTGTGGCCGGCGGCCGGGCTGTCGCTGGGCCTGCTGCTGCAGTGGCGCCAGCAGGCCTGGCCGGCGCTGGCGTTCGGGTGGCTGGCGGGTCACGGGATCTGGCTGGCACAGTGGCAGGCCGACCGCTGGGACGCTCCCGTCACGGGGCTGCTGGGCACGCTGGCACTGGCCTCGGTGCTGGCCGTGCAGACAATGGCGAGTGCGCAATCGTTGCGCGGCCTGCGCCGGCGTGTACGGGAACATCCCGGCTGGCAGCCGCTGCGCTTCACGGCCGTGGCAACGCTGGCAAGCGCGGCGGGCAGTGCCGTTCTCGTCGGGCTGTGGTGGTGGCTCGGCCTGGTCCAGTCGCCAGCCGGACACACCACCGGGCTGGTCCGGCTATGGGCGGACATGGCACTGGCACAGCTGGTCGGGCTGCTGCTGGTGACGCCACTGATGCTGATCGCCCCACAGCGCGGCGGGCGGATGTCCGGGCGGTCACTGCTGGCGACGCTGACGTTCCCGGTGCAGTGCCTGGGGCTGGGGCTGACGCTGCTGGCGGTGTCGGTGGCAGGCCACCTCGCGGTCCAGAGCCGCACCGAGGCCTTCCACGGCGAAGCCCGCGCGATGGCGATGGCCCTGCAGAACCAGATCGACATGGCCGTGGGCCACGTGGAGCGGCTGCGCGACTTCCACTACCGGCTGGAACTCTCCCAGGACGAGTTCGACACCGTGGCCGGACAGATGGCGGCGCGCAGCCCCTGGGTGCTGCACTTCGGCTGGCTGCAGCGCGTGGCCGCAGAGAACCGCACCGTGTTCGAGGACAGTCCGATGGGGCTGGACGGCCAGTACATCCGCGAGATGGACCACCGGGGCGCGCTGGTGCGGGCAGGCGCGCGCCCGCTGTACTACCCGCTGCGCTGGGCCACCCCCTCCGATGGCAACGAGGCGCTGGTCTGTGTCGACGAGAACGGCGACGCAGGGCGGCACGCGGCCATCTCCGAGGCGGTGGCCTTCGGCGGCGTGCGGGCAACCTCGCCCTATGTCTCGCTGGCCCGCGCCGCCACCGACGTGAGCGCGGTGACGCTGTATGCACCGGTCCTGACCGGCAGCATGGACATGGGCGGCCGCCACGATGCCAGCCGGGTGCACGGGCTGGTGTCGGCCGTGATCGACCTGGGCCGGATGGTCGAGCGCACGCAGACACAGATGGCCGGCGGGCGGCTCGACCTGCTGCTGCACGAGGCGGACACGGCGGAGCCGACCGACAGCACGGGCATCTACTCGCACCACGACCTGACAGCGCAGGTGCGGCCGGTGGAGCCGTGGCAGCCACGCGTGGCGCCCCAGGTGCAGCAACTGTTCAAGTCCGGCCTGCACGGACAGGCGGACGTGCAGTTCGCCGACCGGCGCTGGACGCTGCTGATGCGCCCGGGCTGGCTGGACGAGACGCCACGGCCCAGCGCGCTGCAGGGCGGCATCCTCGCCAGCGGGCTGGCCTTCACCGCGCTGCTGACCGGCATCGTGCTGGTGCGCCAGCGCCATGACCGGGCCATGCAGACCGTCCTCGACGGACTGGAAGACCAGGTCACGCACCGCACGCAGGAACTCGCGCGGAGCAACACGCAGCTCAGCGCCGAGGTCGAGGAGCGCCGCCGCCTGGAGGGGGATCTGCGCCATGCCAGCGAACAGGCGCACCAGGCCAACCAGGCCAAGACGATGTTCCTGGCCAACATGAGCCACGAGATCCGCACGCCGCTGAACGCGGTGATCGGCTACGCCCAGATCCTGCTCGAAGAGCCGCGCCACGACGACACCACCCGCGGCCGGCTGCGCACCGTGCTGCAGGCCGGCCAGCGGCTGCTGCGGCTGATCAACGACGTGCTGGACCTGTCCAAGATCGAGGCCGGCGGGCTGCAGCTGCACCGCCAGCACTTCGATCTGCGCCAGGAACTCGACGAGATCGTGCAGCTGATGGCCCCGCGGGCGGGCGCACGGGGGCTGGACTTCATCGTCGATGTGGCGCTGGAGGCCGCCGAGCCGGTGCACGCCGACCGGACCAAGGTCGGCCAGATCGTGCTCAACCTGCTGAGCAACGCGGTCAAGTTCACCGAACACGGCCAGGTGGTCCTGGCGGTGCGGCGCGACGGCGACAGCGTGCACATCGCGGTCACCGACACGGGACCCGGCATGGCCGCCGCCGAACTCGCCCAGCTCTTCGCACCCTTCCACCAGGGCCAGGCAGGACTGGACAAGGGCGGCACCGGGCTCGGACTGGTGCTGGCGCGGCACATGGCCCGCTCGATGGGCGGCGAGCTGCAGCTCGACAGCACGCCGGGTCGCGGCACGCAGGCCCGCCTCACGCTGCCGCTGCCCCGCAACACGGAGGGCGCCACGCCCCTGCCCCGCCACCACGGTCCGCAGCGGCTGGCCAGCGGCACCGCGGTGCGGGTGCTGGTGGTCGAGGACGATGCCCACAGCAGGGACATCCTGGTCGAGCTGCTGCGGCGGGTGGGCTGCACGGTGTCCACCGCGGAGAACGGCCTCGACGGCCTGCGCACCGCCAGCCAGGGCGGCTTCGACATCGTGTTCACCGACATCCGCATGCCGGTGCTCGACGGGATGCAGATGCTGCAGCGCCTGCGCGAACAGCCGGGCGTGGCACAGCCGCCGATCGTGGCCGTGTCGGCCTCCAGCCTGGAGCACGAGCGGCGGCACTACATCGGACTCGGCTTCAGCGACTTCGTCGGCAAGCCGTATGCCTTCGAGGAGATCCACCAGATGCTGACCCAGCATGCCGGGGCGCGCTTCGTTCCGGTGGAGGCCGAGGGCAGCCCGGACACCCCCGCACCACCGCCCGCGACCGATCCCGCGCCATCCGCGGCCGGCATCGGCCCCCTCAGCCGCGACCTGCTCGCGGCACTGGTGGACGCCGCCGACCAGGGCGCCCTCAAGCCGGTGCGCCAGGTGCTGACCCAGCTGGCCGAGCGCGCCAGCACCACGGACACCCTGACCGCCGACGCCCTCGCCACCCTGCAGGCCGCCGCGGGCGACTACGACTTCGACCGTCTCTCGCAACACGCCCGGACCTTGCTGGCCGGGCCAGAGGCGCTCCCCTCCTTCCAGCCCGAGACCACCCCACCGTGAGCCAGCCGACTCCCCGCATCCTCATCGTCGACGACACGCCGCAGAACATCGATGTCCTGCAGGCCACGCTGATCGAGATCGACGCCGACCTGCTCATCGCCACCAACGGTGCCCGTGCCCTCGATCTGGCGCAGCGGCTGCAACCGGACCTGGTCCTGCTCGACGTGATGATGCCGGGGCTGGACGGCTTCGAGGTCTGCACCCGGCTCAAGGCCGATCCGCGCACGGCGGACATCCCCGTCATCTTCTGCACCGCCCGGGTCGACGACGTGGCGCACGGCTTCGCCGTCGGCGGCACCGACTACATCACCAAGCCGATCCAGCCCGACGAGGTGCGCGCCCGGGTGTCGCACCAGCTGGAGCGGCGCCGGCTGCTGCGCGAGCTGCGCGAACTCAACCGCGCGCTCGAAGACAAGGTGCGCGAGCGCACGGCCGACCTCACGCTGGTCAACCAGCAGCTGCGCCACGAGATCAACGAGCGCCGCTACATGCAGGACCGCCTCGGCTACCTCGCCAGCCACGACTTCGTCACCCGGCTGCACAACCGCGGTGCGCTCGACGCCCACGTCACGCAGCTGCTGGCCAAGCTGCAGCGGCAGGCCACGCCGGCCGGCCCGGCGGTGATGCTGCTGATCGACATCGACCAGTTCCGCCTCGTCAACGAGAGCTGCGGCTGCATCGCCGGCGACGAGCTGCTGCGCCAGTTCGCCGACCTGCTGGGCGGGCTGCTGCGCCGGGGCGACTTCCTGGCCCGCCTCGGCGGTGACCAGTTCGCCGTCGTCAGCGAGGCGCCGGATCTGGGTGCCGGTCTGGCGCGGCAGCTGCTGGCGGCGTTGCAGGACTGGTCCTTCGCCTGGCAGGACCGGCGTTTCACGCTGACCGCCACCATCGCCATCGTGCCGCTGGACCGCGACCTGGTCTCCTTCGACCAGCTGATGCAGATGGCCGACGAGACGGTGTTCCTGGCCAAGCGCGACGGCCGTGGCCAGATCCGCCCCTACACGCCGACCCGTGTCGGCGAAGCCTCGCAGCGCGAGACCACCAACTGGGCCCTGGTGCTGATGGACGCGCTGCGCCATGGCCGCTTCCGGATCTTCTTCCAGCGCATGCAGTCGCTGGACGCGGGCGGCCCGCTGCGGGTCGAGGTGCTGGTGCGGCTGTGGGACCCGGTGCGCGGCGAGCTGATCGCGCCGGGGCAGTTCATCGCGCTGGCCGAGCGTTTCCACCTGATCGGCGAGATCGACCGCTGGATGCTCGGCGAGGTGCTGTCGCTGATCGGCCGCCACCCCGAACTGCAGCTCCAGCTCGGCCAGGTGACGCTGAACCTGTCGGCCGTGTCGCTGCGGGAGCCCGGCCTGGCGCAGCAGGTGCTGGCGTCGATCGCGCAGCACGGCGTGCGCCCGGACCTGCTGTGCTTCGAGATCACCGAGACCCAGGCCATCGGCAACCTCGCCCAGGCACGCGAATTCATGCAGACGCTGCACGACGCGGGCTGCCGCTTCTCGCTGGACGACTTCGGCTCGGGCTATGCGTCGTTCGCCTACCTGCGCGAGCTGCCCTTCGACACGCTGAAGATCGACGGCCTGTTCGTGCGCGACATGCAGACCGAGCCGACCCACCAGGCGATGGTGCGCTCGATGGTCGACATGGCGCGGCTGCTGGACAAGCCGGTGGTGGCGGAGTTCGTCGAGACCGCATCGGTGGCGCAGCTGCTGCGCGAGCTGGGCGTGCAGTGGGGCCAGGGCTATTACTTCCACCAGCCCGAGCCACTGACCTTCGACGCCCTGCAGCAGCAGGCGCGGCTGGCGCAGCAGGCTACTACGGCCGCTTTGCACTGACGGCGGCGGTGCCCGCGCCCTCCGCTTGATGCGGCGCAAGTCCATGGGGCCGTGCACTGCCGATAGTCGCAAAGATCGCACCCGCTTGAACCCGCCGTGGAGGACTGCACCATGACCCCCGCCGCACCGCCGCTTTCTGACACCCCCGTGCCGGAGCTGACGCTGGAAGGCCCGGCCGACGCCCTGCTGCGCAGCCTGGATGCCCTGCGCCAGGTGCGTGACCCGGACGTGCCGGCCAGCATCCTCGAACTCGGCCTGATCGAGTCCCTGCGCCTGACCGAAGGCGAAGCCTGGCTGCGCTTCGTCAGCCTCGGCATGAGTTGCCCGCTCAGCGACCTGACCGCCGACGCCGCATTCCGTGCCATCCAGGCCGCCTTGCCGGACACCGACATCTACCTGACCCACGACCATGCCGTCGAGTGGTCGCCGCGGCGGGCCAGCGTTGCGCTGCGGCGACGCCTCGGCTGGGTGGTCGAGGATTGACAGGCATCAATCCCGACATGCGCGAAGGCGGTGCATCATCAGGGTATGCCCTTAGTTCACCGCCCCATCTGGATGCACGTGGCCCCGAACGGCCCCGCCAAGACCGCTCCTGCCGAACCCGTCTGGGTCGGTGAACCGGCGCTGCTGGACAAGGTGGTGCAGGCGCTGCGCAGCGTGCGCGAGGCCCAGGGCGGCCCGGACATCGTCAGCAGCGGCCGGGTCCGTTCGCTGGAGATCACGCCGGACGAGGCGGTGCTGACCATGCACCTCGGCGGCGGGCACTGCGGCAGTGCGCAGGTGCTGGCGGAACTCGCCTTCGACGTGCTGCGCGAGCAACTGCCCGACACCGACCTCTACCTGCGCCACGAGCAGTCGGGCGGCTGCCCGACCACCTGAGCGCGCCCGTGCCGCCGCCTCAGCCGCGGCCGACGTAGGGCATCGTCGTCGCCATCACCGTCATGGTGAGCACATTGGCCGACAGCGGCAGGTTCGCCATGTGCAGCACGGCATCCGCCGCGTGCTGCACGTCCATCACCGGCTCGGTGCGCAGTTCGCCATCGGCCTGCAGCGTGCCGGCGCGCATCTTCACGGTCATGTCGGATGCGGCGTTGCCGATGTCGATCTGCCCGACGGCGATGTTCCAGCGGCGGCCGTCGAGCGACGCCGCCTTGGTCAGCCCGGTGATCGCGTGCTTGGTCGCCGTGTAGCCGATCGCCCAGGGGCGCGGGACATGGGCCGAGATCGAGCCGTTGTTGATGATCCGCCCGCCCTGCGGCGACTGCGCCTTCATCAGGCGGAAGGCTTCGCGGGTGCAGAGGAACACGCCTGTCAGGTTGGTGTCCACCGACAGCTTCCAGTTCTCCAGCGACACGTCCTCGACCGGCGCGGCGGGCGTGAACAGGCCGGCGTTGTTGAACAGCATGTCCAGCCGGCCGAAGCGGACGCGGATGGCGTCGAACAGCGCGAGCACCGAGGCCTCGTCCGTCACGTCAGCGGCGACGGCCAGCGTGCGGGCAGCCAGGTCGTCGTCGGGCTGCGCGGCCTGGGCCTCGGCGATCACGCCGTGCAGACGCTCGACGCGGCGGCCGGTGAGCACGACGGTCCAGCCGGCGCGCAGCAGGGTCAGGGTGGTGGCGCGGCCGATGCCGCTGCCGGCGCCAGTGACCAGCGCGATGCGGGGGGAAGCGTCAGAAATCAGTGTCTCGCTCATGTCCAGTCTCCATTGGGATGCATGTCGGCATCTAGGATACGCGGGACATGCCGCATGCGTTCAACTGACCAACAACAGCCCATCAAAAGACACTTTCAACAAAAATTTGCCCGATACATGATTCAATAACCATTCTGCTCTTTGCCGACATACCATCAGACCATGCTGCGCCGCTACTCGTTCACCAACTTCCAGAGCTTCTCCGACACCACCGAAGTGTCTCTGCTGCTCAACCAGAAGGTGCAGCCGCTGACCTGGGAACACACACCTGCCTCCAGCCAGCGCGTCAGCACTGTCATGGGTGTCGTCGGTCCCAATGGTTCCGGCAAGACCGCCTTGCTCAAGCCACTGGTGTTCCTGAACTGGTTCATGACGCGGTCGTTCCACTTGGCACCCGGCACCCCCATCCCGGTCACGCCACACTTGGCGACGCCCGACCGACCGATCGCTTTCGAACTGGAAGGCGAAGATGACCAAGGCATCTGGCGCTACCAACTGACACTCACCGCCGAACGGGTGCTTCATGAATCGCTGCACGAGAAACGTGAGCGATTCGGCTATGTGTTCACGCGGGACTGGAGCGCCGAACAGCAGACATACGCGATCCGCCAGCAAAACTTCGGTCTGCGGCCTAGCGAAGCCCGCAAGGTCCGCCCGAATGCATCACTCCTGTCCACCGCGGCCCAGTACGGAGTCAAAGAGGTGGAACGCTGGACAACCCGAGTGCTTGGCACGAACGTGAACATCGAAGGTCGGGTGCCCTACCACGACAATGATCTGCTGGATGCCTCGGAGTTCTTTGCAGCGCATCCTGCCTTGCGACAGCAGATGACTCGACTGCTGCGGGGCTGGGATCTAGGCTTGGAAGACATCGAACTGCGCGAGCAGGAATTTCTCCCTGCAGGCCGCGAAGGCGTGGTGAAGGTATGGATTCCCCACGGAATTCACCGCTGGCGCAATGGTGCGACCCACGCCTTGCCCTTCTGGGAAGAGTCCAGCGGCACCCGCAGTGCCTTCATCCTGCTGTCACGGCTGCTGCCCGCATTGGCCAGCGGCGGTCTAGTCGTGATCGACGAATTCGAGAACGACCTGCACCCGCACATGCTGGAGCCAATCCTGAACCTGTTCGCCAGCCCACGCACCAACCCGCACCACGCGCAGATCCTCTTCACCTGCCACGCAGCAGAGGTGTTGAACCTGCTGCACAAATCGCAAGTGATGCTGGTCGAGAAAGACGCCACTGGCGAAAGCACGGCATGGCGCCTCGACAGCGTCGTCGGTCTGCGCAACGACGACAACTTCTATGCCAAGTACATGGCCGGCGCCTACGGTGCAGTGCCGCAGGTGTGAACGCCATGGGGAAAAACCGACCTGCCCGCCATGTCAAGCGCACCCTGCTCATCGTCTGTGAGGGCGACGCCGAGGAAGCACTGCTGCGGCACCTGCGCCAGTCGTATCTGCGCGACCAGCCAGGCACCGGGATCGCGTTAACGATCAAGAATCACCATGGCAAAGGGGGTGACGGTGTCCTGCAGACCACGATCCGGATTGCCCAGCGTGATCGCCATGCCTGGGACCAGATCGCGGTGATGATCGACACGGACAAGGACTGGGGTGATGCTCAGCGCAAGCAGGCCCGCGCCAAAGGCATCCAGGCCATCGAGTCATCTCCCTGTCTGGAAGCGTGGCTGCTGGAGGTCGCGGGCAAACGACGCCCGACGGTCACCGCCGAATGCAAACGACTTTTTCTGCGCGAATTCGGTGCCGAGGCGCATGGCGACTCGATCCACGCCATCCACTTCGAGCGCCACGTGCTGGACGCCATGCGCACCCAGGTCAGCGAGCTGGACGACTTGCTGACGCTGCTGGGCGTGCCGAGTTGATCGAGGCCCCGCGCACCTCGAACCGCACCGTCTCCACCCGCCCCCCACCCAGCCGCAGCTCCAGCACATGCCGCCCCGGCCACGGCGCCCAGCTCACGCGCGCGCCCTGCCCGATGCGTTTGCCGTCGAGCCACCACTGCCCCGGCTCGCCTTCGAAGACGAGGCGCTGGACCTTGGGCGGGATGTCCGGGTCGATCGCGTACAGCGCGCCCTGCTGCGGGCTGGCGATGCCGTGGTACTGGGCGGCCGCTTGCGTGTGGCCGCCGCGGCGGATCTCGGCCTGCTCGGTGCCAGTGAGGAAATGCTCGATGCGCGCCGGCTGGGCATCGCCCGCGACGAGCTGGCGCACGACACCCGCAGGCATCGGTAGCGGACGTGACGGCTGGCCGTCGTGCAGCGCCTGCACCAGCGTGCGCCAGACGGGTGCGGCGCCGACCGTGCCGCTGACCGCCTGCATCGGCGCGCCGCTGGCGTTGCCGACCCAGACGCCGACCGTGTAGCGGTCCGTCCAGCCGACGCACCAGTTGTCGCGCAAGTCCTTGCTGGTGCCGGTCTTCACCACCGCGAAGCCGCGCGTGACGAGCGGGCTGTCGAGGCCGAAGGTGATCGCGCGGGCGGCGTTGTCCGAGAGGATGTCGCCGACCAGCCAGGCGGCGGCGGACGTGCCGACCTGCCGGCCGTTCGCGGTGCGGCCCCCGTTGGCGAGCGCGCGGTAGGCGTTGGTCAGCGCGAACAGCGTCACCTCGGCGCTGCCGAGCGCGAGCGCGGCGCCGTGGAAACCGCCGCTCTGGCGGATCGCCAGCCCGTAGGCGTTCAGGCGGTCGAACAGCGCGTCCGGCGTCAGCATCACGCCCAGGCGCACGGCGGGGATGTTCAGGCTGGCGGCCAGCGCATTGCGGGCGCTGACCCAGCCGTGGTAGGCGTGGTCGTAGTTCTGCGGGGCGTAGACGCCGCTGCCGGCCATGAGCTGCGCGGGCGCGTCTTCGAGCAGGCTGGCGGGCGTGATCAGCCGGCGCTCGAACGCCATCGCGTAGACAAACGGCTTGAGCGTCGAGCCGGGCTGGCGGCGGGTGAGCACCATGTCCACGGCCGCTGCGTCCGACAGCGCCGCGCCCGACGAGCCAACCCAGGCGCGCACCTCGCCGGTCGCGTTGTCGAGCACGAGCACGGCGCCGTCCTCGATGTGGCGCAGGCTGAGTTCGGCGAGCTGCTGGCGCAGCGCCTGGACGGCGAGGCGCTGCAGGCCAGCGTCGAGCGTCGTCGTCAGCGTGGCGGGGAACGGCGGTTTCAGCGAGCGAAGAAGGTGGCGGGCGTAGTGCGGCGCGTCGCTCGGCGGAGCGGGCTGCACGGCGCGGGCCGACGCACCCGGCACCAGCGCCCGCGACGCGACCGGCTCCAGCGCGGCGCAGTCCAGCCGCTGCTGCTGCATCAGCGCACAGGCGCGGCGCACCACCACGTCCCGCGCCGCGTTCGGCCCCCGCACCAGCGCGGCCAGCAGCGCCGACTCGGCCGCGTCCAGCCCGCTCGGGTGCTTGCCGAGCAGCACGCGCGACGCCGCCGGAATCCCGACCAGCTCGCCGCGCATCGGCACGCGGTTCAGATAAGCCTCCAGCAGTTGCGCCTTGCTCCAGCGGGCTTCCAGCTCGCGGGCTGCCGCGATCTGGCCGAGCTTGCCGACGACGCTGCGGCCCTGCGCCGGGCGGGCGTGGTCGGTGTCGATCAGGCCGGCGAGCTGCATCGTGATGGTGGACGCGCCCTGCTTCGCGCCGTCGCCCGCGAGGTTGGCCCAGGTGCTGCGGGCGAGGCCGGACCAGTCCACGCCGGTGTGGGCGTGGAAGCGGTGGTCCTCGGCGAGCACGACCGACGTACGCAGCGCGGGGGAGAAATCGGTGAGCGCGACCCAGGGCAGGCGGCGGGCGGTGGGGTCGGTGCGGATCGACTGGAGGGGGGTGCCCTGGCGGTCGAGGAGGGTGAGGGCGGAGGGGCGGTGGGCGGCGCGGACTTCCGGATACGCCGGCAGCGCTGAGGCCAGCGCCACCGGACTCGTGCCCATGCACACCAGCGCGGACATGACGGGAGCGAGAACGTGGCGAAGGAGACTCATGTGGCGGGGTGGTCAGTCCACGGACTGTATCGCCCCGACGGTTCAGCGTTTCACCGCTTCCAGCAACTTCACCATCTCCCCGAACCCCCGCGCCCGCGCCAGTTCAAGCGGCGTGCGCCCTTCCCGATCCGCCAGCCGCGCATTCGCCCCAGCGTCCAGCAGCGCCTTCAGCGTCGCCTGGTGCCGCGCCCCGCCATCCCCGAGCACGACTGCCTCGATCGCCGCCGTCCAGTGCAGGTTGTTCACATGGTCCAGCGGCGCCCCCGCGGCGATGAGCTGCCGCACCACGCCGTCATGGCCGAGATGCGCGGCGGCGATCAGCGCGGTGCCGTCATAGCGGCTGGTCACCAGCTTCGCGCTCGCGCCCAGCGACAGCAGCAGGCGCAGCGTGTCCTCGTCGTCCGCGACCGCGGCAATGGTCACGGCGTCGTAGCGGTCGTGTTCCAGCAGGCCGAGCGTGGCGCCCGCCGCGGCCAGCGCGCGGATCGCGTCGCGCTGGCGGGCGAAGGTGGCGACGTGCAGAGGCGTGCGGCCAGCGGCGTCGCGGGCATCGACTGGCGCGCCCGCGGCGAGCTGCGCCTTCAGCCGCGCCACATCGCCACGGTGCGCCGCCGCGTGCAGCCCGGTGTAGGCAGCAACCTCGGCAGCGCTAGGCGCGACCTGGGCCGACGCGGTCAGCGCCGCCCCCAGCCACGCCGCACCCGCGATCACCACGGCGCGCAGCAGAGCGGTATTCACTTCAGCAGCTCCTTGACCTTGTCGATCGCGGCCATCGCGCACTGCTCGTCAAGGTGACCACCGGGCGCACCGCCGACGCCCACCGCGCCGATCACGTCGTTGCCCGCCTTGATCGGCACGCCGCCACCAAGCAGCAGGAAGCCGGGGATGTGGACGAGGTTCGCCGCAGCCGGGTTCTTCTGCGCGCCTTCCATCATCGCCAGCGTCGTGTTGCGGGCCGAGGCGGAGGTGAAGGCCTTGTCGTGGCTGGCGGCCAGCGTGTGCGGCCCGGCGTTGTCGGCGCGCTGGACGGCGCGCACACCCCCCGAGCGGTCCACGACGGTCGCGGTGACCGCGTAGCCGCCGGCCTGGCAGGCGGCGACGGCGCCCGCGGCGATCTGGGTGGCGAGGTCGAGCGAGATCGTGCGCTCGGTGCGGACAGCTTGTGCCTGCGCGGGCAGCGTGCCGAAGGCGGCAACAGCGGTCAGGGCGAGGGCGGCGGCGAGTCGGTTCATGGGGTGTCCTGTCGGGTTCGGGTGGTGTGGGAACAGGACTTCACTGTAGGAATTCGCCCCCGCCGCCGCCATGCGCACGCCTACGCGCCGCCCTCCGTAGCGCTACGGATGCCCGGCCGGCGGCGCCTCGTCCACCAGCGCCGCGTAACGCCGGATGAGCTGCGCCAGCGACTCGGCGCCGAGCTTGGCGAACAGGTTGGCGCGGTGCGTCTCGACCGTGCGCGGCGACAGCCCGCCCAGCGCCCGGGCAATCTCCTTGTTCGTCAGCCCCGCGACGATCAGCCCGAGCACCTCCCGCTCGCGCTCCGAAAGCTGCGCGTGGCGCTCGCGGGCCTCGCGGTCGGCCTGGTGGCGTTCGCGTGAACGCACATGCTGGCGCACGGCGGTCTGCAGCGTCTCGATCAACAGCTCGTCGTCCACCGGCTTTTCGAGGAACTCGGCCGCGCCGGACTTGAACGCGCGCCGGCACAGCTCCACCGTGCCATGCCCCGTCAGCATCACCACCGGCTGGTCGACGCCCTCGGCGCGCAGCCGCTCCAGCACCGTCAGCCCGCTCAGCCCCGGCATCCGCACATCCAGCACGATGGCGCCGATCGCCTGCCGATCGAATCCGGCAAGGAAGGCCAGCGGCTCGGCCCAGGTCGTCACGCGCAGGCCGACGGTGCCGATCAGCAGCGCGAGGCTGTCGCGCACGGCGGCGTCGTCGTCGATGAGGTGGATCAGGGGTGCAGTGGTCATGGGCGTTCGGCCACCCGGGGCAGCCGCAGAGTGAAACAGGCGCCACGCGGCGGGTTCACCTCGGCCGCCAGCGCGCCACCCATGCCCTGCGCGAGGCTTTCGCACAGGCTCAGGCCGAGGCCGAGCCCGCCGGGGCGTGTGGTGTAGAAGGGCTCGAACAGCCGCGGCAGCGCGTCGTCCGGAATGCCGGGACCAGTGTCGGCCACGCGCAGCCGGCCGGCATCACCGTCGGTGTCGAGCGTGAGCACGAGGCGGCGCTCGGCGGCGTCCACCTGCTCCAGCGCCTGCAGCGCGTTCATCACGAGGTTGTGGACGATCTGCTGCACGGCCACCGCGTCGCCCTGCACCACCACCGGCGCCGCCGCGGCCACCACCTGCGGCACCACCGCCCGCCGCGCCGACTCGGGCTCCAGCAGGTGCAGCGTGTCGGCGACCAGCACGTCCAGCGCGACCGGTTGCAGCACCCGCCCCGCGTCCGGCCGCTCGACGCTGCGCCGCAGCCGCAGCAACACATCGCTGGCGCGGCGGGCCTGCGCGGCGGCCTGTTCCAGCGCCTGGCGCAGCAGCGGCGTGTCGGCCGGGTCGTGCTCCTCGTCGGCGAGCAGGCGGCGCGCGGCCTGCGTGCTGGCGAGCACGGCGGTGAGCGGCTGGTTCAGCTCGTGGGCGATGCCGGCGGCGAGTTCGCCCAGCGTGTTGAGCCGGGCGACCTGGCCCAGCCGCAGCAGTTCTTCCGCCCGGCGACGCGCCACGCGCTGCCGCCACCACGCCGCCGCCGCCGCCAGCAGCGCCGCGATCAGCGCCGAAGCCCCCGCCATCTGCCCCCACGGCAGGTCCGCCCAGCCAAAGCCGCGCTCCACGACCACCTCGAACGGCTGGCTCGGCGACGCCAGCACCTTGCGGAAGGCGTAGGGCCACGGCGCGGCGTCGGGTGCGCCGTGGCCCGCTTGCAGCACCAAGGACTGCCCGCCGAACTGCAGCGACACACGCTGCGGGTCATCGACGCGGATCGGCCACTCGCTCCACGGCACCATCGCGCGCAGGTCGAGGCGCAGCGCGTGGCTGGCCGGCTCGCCGTGCTGCACCAGCAGGTAGCGGCCTTGCGCCAGATCGATGTGCACCGACACGGCCCGGTCGAGCACCCGGGACTGCGCGTCCGCAGCTTGCAGCGCGGCGTCCCGCCAGTCGTGGCCACGGTCGCGCTGCAGCACCAAGAGTACCTGCGGATAGACCGCCGGCAGGTGCTGCTGCGGCTGGTCGTCTTCCGCACCGGATCGGGTCGGCTGCAGCAGGTTGAGCGTGGCGAGGATGGCGTCGTGCTGCGCAGCGCGCTGGCTGAGCAGGCGGTGGGCGATGCGGGCGTCGGTGTCGAAGGCCTCGCGCAGGCGGGTCAGCTCGGACTGCGCCAGGCCCACCGCCGCCAGCGTGGACAGCAGGGTCCAGGCGAGTCCGCCAAGGAGGAGGGAGCGGCGACGCGACAACATGCCGCGATGATCGCCCAAAAATAAAAGGGTCTGCCGCTCTGGCAGACCCCCCCTGATTTCATGAATCGCTCGATGAATCGATAAAAAGGTACAGATACCACGCCAAGGCCTTGACTTGCCATGCCGCGTTGGAATGAAAGATACGTCCAAGTACCTGTGAACTACACCCCCGATTCCAGGGTGATTTGTTCAAAACGAGACATCCATCACGCCAACTGGTGCCTCGCCGAAGTTCTCTGGCGCATACATCGCCTCGACGCGGCTCGGCGGCAACAGGTAGCGGCCGGCGGTGTTCAGCCGCATCGTGTACTCGACCGTGTGCGTGCCGCGCGGCAGCCAGGCGTAGTAGGCGCGCCAGGCCTCCGGCAGGCGCTCCTCGTACACGCGCCAGGCGGCTCCGCTCGACTGCTCGCCGCGGGTCGCGATCTGTGCATCCCGCCCCAGCCCGTTGCCCAGCAGCGCCCCACCCGGCGGCACCGGGTCGCTGATCACCACCCAGCCGAGGTCGGCCATCGCCGTCACCTTCAGCTGCACGCGCAGCACGTCGCCGCGGGTCCACCGGCCGGCCGTCTTCTGCTCGACCCCGGTGACGCTGCGCTCGATGCGGTAGCCGGCGCTGAACGGCGCCTTCAGCGGCACGGCGGCCAGGCTCTGCAGCGCCACCCACGGCTTGCCGGTGCCCTGCTGCGTGACCGTCAGCGTGGCCGGCGTGCTGGACGGCGCCGCCCACGGCAGGCGCATCGCCCCGCCGTCGGCCTGCTTCGCCCAGTCGAGTTCGCGCGTGGTCGTTCCGAGCGCGGCGCGGCTGCGGCCCGTGACGGGCATCGACTCGTGCACCGCCGAGAAGCGGTCCAGCGCCAGCGTGGTCCAGGCGTTGGCCGTCGTCGTCGAGAACGCGCCGCTGCGCTGGGCGTCCAGACGCGCCATCAGGCCGGTGACGAGCCGCGGCAGGTCTTCGCGCCAGCCCGCACCATCGTCCACCGCCGTCAGCAGCAGCCGCGCCGCGTTGGCGTCCGCGCCCGTCATCAGCCACCACCACGCATCGCCCGCCTCATCGGCGAACTTCATCGTCGTGCCACCCGCGACCAGCCGGGCGCGCAGCAGGTTGCGCGCCTCGTCCACGCGCTGCGCCTGCTGCGGGATGCCGTCGACGCGGCGCAGGATCGCCAGCCAGTCGATCAGCGCGCCGGTCGGCCACTGTTGCGGCGTGATCTCCAGCGAGCCGAGCAGCCGCGCCGACGCCCGGCCGTGCCGTGACAGCGCCTCGATCGCGGCGAGCTTGCGCACGTCGCGCTCCAGTGCATCCGCCCGCGGCGACGGCAGGCGGCGCTCCAACCGGCCTTCGACAAACGCGGTCAGCCCGGCCAGCATCGCCTCGCGCGGCGCGTCCGGGATCTTCCAGCCGGCCGCCTGCGACGCCGCCAGCACATAGGCCGTCAGCGCGTCGCTGCCCCCGCCCGCGCTGTCGGATGACGGCGGGAAGTAGTGCGCGAGGCCGTCGCGGTCGAGGTAGGTCGGCAGTTCGCCCACCAGCCGGGTCCACGCCGCCGTGTCGTGCAGGCCGATGGCGCGCGAGGTCTGCTGTTCCAGGCAGCGGTACGGGTACAGCTCGAAGAAGCGCCGGATGCCGGGCAGCGCGCCCGCCAGCGTCGGCTTGAGCGTCACCTGCACACCGCCCAGCCCCGGCAGCGCGTCCGCGGGCAGCGCCACCGGCCAGCTCACCGTACCGTCGAGCTGGCGGATCGTCGCCTGCTGCGCGCGCACCGGGACGGCCGGCTGCACCAGCTGCACGACCTTGATGCGGTCGCGCGCCGGCTGGTCTCCCGCGGCGACGCCCACCTCCTCGGCGCCGCCCTCCCAGGTCAGCGTCGTCACGTCCTGCGGCACCGTGACCTTCCAGCGCACTTCCGTCGCCGCGCCGGCCGCGATCGACACCTGCTGCTCCGGCTGCCCGGTGAGCGTCGCCTGGACCTTCATTGCCCGCGCCGTCGTGTTGCGCAGCGTGTAGAGCGCCTCGAACTGGTCGCCGCCGCGCACCAGCGTCGGCAGGCCGGCGAGCATCTGCAAGTCCTGGCTGACGCGGATCGACGCGCTGCCGGTGCCGAACTGGTCCACGCCGCTGTCCGCGATCGCCACGAGACGGAAGCTGGTCAGCGAATCGTTCAGCGGCACGTCGATCGTCGCCCGGCCCTGCGCGTCGAGCTTCACCGCCGGTTGCCACAGCAGCAGCGTGTCGAACAGCTCCCGCGTCGGGTTGCGACCGCCGCTGCCGCCGGGGGCGATGGCTTTGCGGCCGTAGTGGCGGCGGCCGATGATCTCGTTCTGCGCGGTGGACGTCTCCACCCCCCACGCACGCGGCTGGAACATCGCCTCCAGCAGCTCCCACGAGGTGTTCGGCATCAGCGCCAGCAGCCCCTCATCCACCGCCGCGAACGCCACCTCGCCGCCCGCCAGCGGCTGCCCGCCGCGCAGCACCTGCACCGTCGCCTTCGCCGTCTGGCGCACGCCGTACTGCGGCTGCGCGGGCGTGACCTTGACCTCCAGCCGGTGCTCGTCCAGCCCGACCCGCAGCGCCGCCACGCCCAGCTTGAACGCCGGCTTGGCCAGATCGACCATCGCGGTCGGCGCCTGGTACTCCGGCGCTTCGTGGCGCCAGGCGTTCCACCACAGCGTCGGCGCGCGCCAGCCCCAGTCGAAGAACGAATACCACGGCACATGCCGGATCCGCCCACGCAGCACCAGCGCGCTGACGTACACGTTCGGCGCCCAGGAGCCCGCGCCGGCTGCGGACGCCTTCGGGATCGGCACCTCGATCACCGGATCACTGCCGCGCAGCGTCACCACCTTCGCCTCCAGCACGCCCTCGCGCTCGACCGTCACCAGCACCGTCGCCTCGCGGAACGGCATGCGCACCTGCAGCCGCGCCGTCTCGCCCGGCTTCAGGTCGCGCTGTTCGGGGAGCAGGTCGATGCGGTCGTCGTTGTCCTGGTCGAACCAGAGTTCACCGCCCAGGCTGACCCAGACCGAGGCGGTCGACTCCGTCCGCTTGCCGGCGCTGTCGGTCGCCTGCGCGATCAGGTGGATCTCGCCCGCGCTCGTCACGTCGAGGTCGCACACCAGCAGCCCGCGCGCGTCGGTCTTGCCGCTGCAGAGCTTGCCAAGATCCTTCACCTGCTCTTTAGAGTCGTAGGCGTAGAAACCACCGACCACCTTCTGGCGCGTCGTCAGCGACGTGCGCTGCTCGCCGCGCAGCGCGACCGCCTGCCCGGCCTGCGGCTTGCCCTGCGTGTCGAGCACGACCATCTGCACCGGCACGCGCCCCTTCTGCGCCAGCCAACTGCGCGCGCGGACGCCGACCACCAGGCTCGATGGCCACAGCGTCGTCGTGCGGCCCACGGTCTGGCGCTCGCCGTTCGGGTCGTCGAAGCTTACCTCGGTGACGAGTTCGGCCGGCACCTTGAGCGCTTGCACGCTCGCGGGCAGCGCGACCTTGGCGGTGGCGGCGCCCTGCGCGTCGGTCTTCACGGGTTGGCGGTCGGCGAGCACCTGTTCGCGCACGCTGCTGACCGACTCGCCGGTCTCGGCGTTGCGGGTGTCCGGCGGCGAGAAGCTGTAGTCGCCGTAGTCGGGGAAGTGGATGTACGCCGGCCGCAGCAGCGCGTTCAGCGACGCCGCCGTCGACAGCCCGCCGCCCGACAGGTGCGTGAGCTGCACGCCGAGGCTCAGCTCGCGCGGCGCGATCTGCGGGCCAGCCGGTGCCGACAGCCGCGCATCGACCAGCGGCACCTTGAACGCCTCGACACGGAACTGCCCGGAGGACCACTGCGCCCCGCCCTTGCGCTTGAGCGTCACGTCGTAGAAGCCCTGCTTGGCCGCTTTCGGAGTCGCCCAGCGCATCGCCCGCGCAAAGGGAAGCGTCACCACCTCGCCCGTGGCCACGTGGGTGATGTCCACCTCGTCGGGCTGCTGATCGGCCTTGAACGCCGCCAGGCCGCGCTCGGTCTCGTGGCGCAGCCAGTGTTTCATCGACACCGTCTCGCCGACGCGCAGCAGCGTGCGGTCGAACACCGTGTGGGCGCGCACCGCGTTGCGGTCGTCGAGCGGGCCGCTGGCGGTCGGGTGGTTGAAGCGCCAGGACTCGATGCCCTGGCTCCAGCCGCTGAACACGAACGACAGGTCGCGCCCGCCGTCCGCTCGCGCCGGGCTGCGGGCCGTCACGAACAGGCCGTTGTCGGTGAGGCACTGGTCGTAGGTCACCTCGAACCCACGCGGAATCCGCGCCACCCCCTGCGCATCGGTGCGACCGGACCAGAGCACGTCGCCGCGGCAGTCATTCACCGCCACGTCCGCGTTCGCCACCGGCTGCGCGCGGTCGAGCGTCGTCACCCAGACGAGGCTGGACGTGCGCCCGCGCTTGAAATGCACCCCCATCGGCGTCACCAGCACACCGGCGCGGACGTACATCGGCGCCTCCCGGTCCAGCAACTGCCGGCCGAGCACGCGCGAAGAGATCTCGACGACGTGGTAGCCCGAGCGCGTCAGCGGCAGGCCGAGCACCTCGGTCGCGCCGGGCGTCTTGGCGGTGTCCGCACCGGGGCCGGGCAGGTCGCTGCGCTGCACCTCGGTTTCCTTGGCCAGCAGCGACAGCTCGCGGGTGCCGACGATGCGGTCCCGCGTCACCTTGCGCGGCTTGCCGTCGTCGCCGGTCACGGTCTCGGTGACCTTCCAGTCCTTCTGGGGCAGACCGGCTTCCCGGGCGGTGAAGCTGCTCTCGTGGTGGCGCTGCACCTTGGCGAACCACTGCAGCAAGTCCTTGTCGGACACGCCCGCGTCGAGCGTCTTGATGTTCAGCCGCGCCTTCGGTGGCGGGCCGCTGCCTTCGTGGACATGGCGCACCGTGATCGGCAGCATCCCCGGCTCGGCGGCGGTGCCCAGTTCGACCACGCCGAACGGCGCCGCGGCGAACTTGGCCAGCGGCGGCATCCCGCCGGTCGCCGTCTGCAGCGGAAAGGCCGACGCGTTCGCCAGCGCGCGGCCGGAGGCGTCGCGGAAGTCCTTGGGCAGCGTGAGCTGGTAGCGCATGCGCTCGTCCAGCGGCGAGGGGAAATCGATGGCCTCGACCGTCGCCTCGGTCGCGTCGCGGGCGAGCTTCGGCGCGATCCCGCTGCCCTGCCCGTCCGCGCGCGCCAGGCGGATCTGCGCCGCCACCTCGCGCGCGACCGGCGCAGAGAAACGCACCTGCATCGGCCGCAGCGGGATGCACGGCGCCTCGGCCCGCTCGCGCTCGCAGGTGAACTCGGCGGTGAAGCGCTCGCGCACCTCCCACTCGAAGCGGCGCGGCGCGCGGGTGACGACCTTCGGGTTGTTGGCCGCGGCGATGCCCGGCCCCCACACCAGCTTCACCCCCGCAGCGGGCGGCAGCGGGCGCTGACAGGTCAGCACGGCCACGCGCTCGGCGTCCCGGTCCTTGATCTGCTGGCTCTTCAGCAGCGCGGCGCGCGGTGCCCCGTCGACCCAGACCACGGGCACCCGCTCGCCGACGCCCTGCACTTCGCACCAGGCGTTGCGGCGCACCGTGTCGGCGACGACCTGGCCGTTCAGGCGCAGCAGCCAGTGCTGGTCCTCCTCGACCTGCGCGCCTTCGTACGGCTCGACCGACAGCACCGCCGGCCCGCCCGACGAGAAGCGGAACTCGCGCGGCCCGTGGAGCGTGCCGTTCAGCGGCTTCCAGGTCGGCGCGATCGTCAGCTGGCACGCGACGCCGGGGGGCAGCGCGTCGTTCAGGTCGTAGGCCCACTCGCGGTCGCTGGTCCAGCGGCGGCTGCCGGCGGGTGCCGCCGTGGCACCCAGGCCTTCGCAGCGCAGCGTGGCCGGATCGGGCAAGGCGGGCGAACCGAACGGCACGACCGCCGTGTCGAAGCGCAGGCGGATCTGCACCGCCTCGGACACCTCGCCGCTGGGCGTCGCCGTGACCACCCGGGCCGCCTGTGCTGCACCGGCCAGCGTCCAGCCTGCCAGCATTGCCGCCATCCACCTTGCCACCGTCCTGCTGCGCGTCGAGCCCATCACGCCCTCCTGTTCGAGCGCACAGTCTATGTCCGGCGTTCCCAGTGCCAGTCCCGGATTTCCGGCAGATCCTCGCCGTGCTCGGCGATGTGCTGCTGGTGGCGCTCCACCCGGGCCCCGTAGCGCGCCGTGGCCTGCGCGAGCTGCCCGGCCAGGCGCGGCACGTGGCGGACCACATCCAGCGCGAGCTGGTAGCGGTCGAGGTGGTTGCGCACCACCATGTCGAAGGGCGTCGTGGTCGAGCCGGACTCCTGGAAGCCCCGGACGTGGAAATTGCCGTGGTTGCGGCGCCGGTAGGTGAGCTTGTGGACCATCGCCGGGTAGCCGTGGAAGGCGAAGACCACGGGCCGGTCGGTGGTGAACAGGTCGTCGAAGTCGCGGTCGGGCAGTCCGTGCGGGTGCTGCGACGGGGCTTGCAGCACCATCAGGTCCACGACGTTGACGACGCGGATGCGCAGGTCCGGCACCTCCTGGCGCAGCAGCAGCACGGCGGCCAGCGTTTCGAGCGTCGGCACGTCGCCGGCGCAGGCCATCACCACATCGGGTTCCTCGTCGCCGGTGTCGCTGTCGTCGCCCTGCCCCGCCCAGTCCCAGACCCCCGCGCCGGCGCTGCAGTGGCGCACGGCGGCGTCCATGTCCAGCCACTGCCACTCGGGCTGCTTGCCAGCGACGATGGCGTTGATGGTGTGGCGGCTGCGCAGGCAGTGGTCGACCACGCAGAGCAGGCAGTTCGCGTCCGGCGGCAGGTAGATGCGCACCACGTCGGCCCGCTTGTTGGCCAGCTGGTCGATGAAGCCGGGGTCCTGGTGCGACAGGCCGTTGTGGTCCTGGCGCCAGACGTGCGAGGTGAGCAGCAGGTTGAGCGAGGCCAGCGGCGCGCGCCACGGGATCTGGCGGCTGACCTGGAGCCACTTGGCGTGCTGGCTGACCATCGAGCCGACGATCGGCAGGAAGGCTTCGTAGCACGAGAACAGCCCGTGGCGCCCGGTGAGCAGGTAGCCCTCCAGCCAGCCTTCGCAGAGGTGCTCGCTCAGCACCTCCATCACGCGGCCGTCGGCGCTGAGGTGGGTGTCGGTCGGCAGGACCTCGGCCATCCACGCCTTGCCGGTGGCCTCGAAGACGGCGTCGAGCCGGTTCGAGGCCGTCTCGTCCGGCCCGAAGAGGCGGAAGTTGCGCTGGTCGAGGTTGCGCGCCACCACATCGCGCAGCCAGGTGCCCAGCACCCGCGTGGCCTCGGCCTGCACGCCGCCCGGTGTCGGCACCGCCACCGCGTGGTCGCGGAACGGCGGCAGCGACAGCGCCTGCAGCAGCTGGCCGCCGTTGGTGTGCGGGTTGCTGCCCATGCGGCGCGGGCCGGTGGGCGCCAGGGCCGCCAGTTCCTCGTGCAGGCGACCGTCCGCGTCGAACAGCGTGCGGGGGTCGTAGCTCTGCAGCCAGTCGTCGAGGAGCTGCAGGTGGCCGGGCGCCCGGACGTTGGCGATCGGCACCTGGTGGGCGCGCCAGGTGCCTTCGACCGGCAGGCCATCGACCACCTTCGGCCCGGTCCAGCCCTTGGGGGTGCGCAGGACGATCATCGGCCAGCGCGGCCGCGCCGGATGGGCGGGCTGGTCCGGCGTGCGGGCGTCGCGCTGGATGCAGCGGATGTGGTCCAGCGCCTTGTCGAGCGTGCCGGCCAGGCACTGGTGGACCAGCGCCGGGTCATCGCCTTCGACGAAATGCGGTTCGTAGCCGTGGCCGTGCAGCAGCTCGAACAGCTCGGGACGTCCGATGCGCGCCAGCAGCGACGGGTTGGCGATCTTGTAGCCGTTGAGGTGCAGGATCGGCAGCACGGCACCGTCGTGCGCCGGATTCAGGAACTGGTTCGACTGCCAGCTCGCCGCGAGCGGGCCGGTCTCGGCCTCGCCATCGCCGATGACGCAGGCGACGACCAGGTCCGGGTTGTCGAACGCCGCCCCGTAGGCGTGCGCCAGCGAGTAGCCCAGCTCGCCGCCTTCGTGGATCGAGCCGGGCGTTTCCGGCGCGACGTGGCTCGGGATGCCGCCCGGCCACGAGAACTGGCGGAACAGCCGGCGCAGCCCGCTGCGGTTGCGCTCGATCGCGGGGTAGTGCTCGGTGTACGAGCCTTCGAGGTAGGTGCTCGCCACGATGCCCGGCCCGCCGTGCCCGGGGCCGACGACGAGCATCAGGTTCAGGTCGTGGGCGGCGATGAGCCGGTTCAGGTGCACGTAGAGCAGGTTCAGCCCCGGCGTCGTGCCCCAGTGGCCGAGCAGCCGCGGCTTGACATGTGCCAGCGTGAGCGGCACGTCGAGCAGCGGGTTCTCCTGCAGGTAGATCTGGCCGACCGACAGGTAGTTGGCGGCCCGCCAGGCGGCGTGCATCCGGCGCAGCAAGTCAGGCGACAGGGACTCGGACATCCCGGCATTCGCGGCCAAGGCGGCCTTCACGGCGTGCCGAACTTCTGCTTGGCCGTTTCGGTGCACAGCGCCCGCGGATCACCGACCAGCGGGTCGCACTTCCGGATCGCGGCGTCGTAGTCGGCGCGGGTCATCGGGGCGGCTTGGGCCACCGGCAGCAGCACGGCGGCGACCGGCACGGCCGCGCCCAGGGTGAGAAGCTTGTTCATGGGGAACCTTTGTTTCACGTGACAACAACCCAGTATGGGAATCCCGCGCCGCGTCCGGCAGCAGGCAGCAGGCAGCGCCACAGCGCCTGCAGGACAGGGCCTATGCCGTGCGGGCGGTCAGTCCCGGGTGCCACAGCAGCTGCTCGTGCGCCGCGGCGACCACGTGCGCGACATCGAAGCCGCAGGCCGCCTGCACCACCGCCCCTGGCGCCGAGTGCCCGAAGCCGGTCATGCCGATCACCACGCCGTCCGCGCCGACATGGCGCTCCCAGCCCAGCGGCGAGGCGGCCTCGACTGCCACCCGCGCCAGCAGTTCGGGCGGCAGCACCCGGTCGCGGTAGTCGGCGCTCTGGGCCTCGAAGAGATCCCACGAGGGCATGCTGACGACGCGTGCCGCGATGCCCTCGGCACCGAGCTGCTCGAAGGCGGCCAGGCAGAGCGCCACCTCGCTGCCTGTGCCGATCAGCAGCACCTCGGGCGCGCGGCCATCGGACGGATCGGCCAGCACGTAAGCGCCGCGGGCCACGCCGCGCGCGCTGCCGTAGCGGGTGCGGTCCAGCGTCGGCAGCGCCTGGCGCGACAGCACGAGGCTCACCGGCCGGTCGGTGCACTGCATCGCCACCCGCCAGGCCTCGGCCACCTCGTTGGCGTCGGCCGGACGCAGCACCACCATGCCCGGCAGCGCGCGCAGTGCAGCGAGCTGTTCGACGGGCTGGTGGGTCGGGCCGTCCTCGCCCATGGCGATCGAGTCGTGGGTCCACAGATAGAGCACCGGCAGGCCCATCATCGCGCTGAGCCGGATCGCCCCGCGCCCGTAGTCGGAGAAGACCAGGAAGCTGGCCGCGAACGGGCGCAGGCCGGACAGCGCCAGCCCGTTGGAGATGGCGCACATCGCGTGTTCGCGCACGCCGAAGTGCAGGTTGCGACCCTGGTAGTCGCCTGCGCCACCGCCACCACCGGGTGGCTCGAAGTCACCGGCGTGGTCGCCGAGGCGCGTCTTCGTGGAAGGTCCGAGGTCCGCGGCGCCGCCGATCAGCCAGGGCACGCGGGCCGCGATCGCGTTGAGCACCTGGCCGGACGCCTCGCGCGTGGCCAGCCCGCGGGCATCGGCGGCGAAGGTCGGCCAGTGGGCGTCCCAGCCAGGTGGCAAGGTGCGGTGCTGCATCTGGTCGAGCTGCAGGGCCAATGTCGGGTAACGCGCCCGGTAGGCGGCGAAGCGCTCGGTCCACGCTCCGTAGGCCTGTGCGCCACGCTGGCCGAATTTCGCCGCGAAATGCGCCCGCACGCCCTCGGGCACCACGAAGCTCGCGTCCGGATCGACGCCGTAGAAGCGCTTGGTCAGCCGCACCTCTTCGGCGCCGAGCGGCTCGCCATGGGCTTCCTTCGTGTCCGCCTTGTGCGGGGCGCCATAGCCGATGGTGCTCTGCACGATGATGAGCGTGGGCCGGTCGGTGGTCTCCACGAAGGTGTGCAGCGCGCGGGTCAGCGCGCCGAGGTCATTGGCGTCGGCGACACGCAGCACCTGCCAGCCCTGCGCAGCGAAGCGCGCGCCGACGTCCTCGGTGAAGGCGATCGTGGTCGAGCCTTCGATGCTGATGCGGTTGCAGTCGTAGAGCCAGCAGAGGTGGGCGAGCTGCAGGTGGCCGGCCAGCGAGGCGGCCTCGGCGCTCAGGCCCTCCATCAGGTCGCCGTCGCCGCACAGGGCGTAGACGCGGTGGTCGAACAGGCGGTGGTCGGGGCGGTTGTAGGTGGCGGCCAGCCAGGCCTGGGCGATGGCCTGGCCGACGCTGGTGGCGATGCCCTGGCCGAGCGGGCCGGTGGTGGTCTCCACGCCCGCGGTCACGCCATGCTCCGGGTGGCCGGTGCAGTGGCTGCCGAGCTGACGAAACCGCTGCAGGTCGTCCATCGACACCGCCTCGGCGCCAGCCGCGTCCCGCACGCCGCAGAGGTGCAGCAGCCCGTAGAGCAAGGCCGACGCGTGGCCGCCAGACAGCACGAAGCGGTCCCGGTCCGGCCAGGTGGTGTCTTGCGGATCGAAGCGCAGGAAGCGCTGCCACAGCGTGTAGGCGATCGGCGCGGCCCCCATGGGCGTGCCGGGGTGGCCGGACTGCGCCTGCTCGACCGCATCGATCGCCAGCGTGCGCAGGGTGTCGATGCAGCGCCGGTCGAGCGGCGAGGTGTCGTTCGTGGCGGTCGGGTCAGTGGTCATGTGCAATCTCCCCAAGGTGCCGCCGTTTGTAGCGGCCCGCGGGCGCACATGTCTGTTCGTCAGCGCACGATCCCGGCCCACAGGCCGGAGTGGGCGCTCAGTGCAGCACCAGCAGCGGCACCTTGGTGCGCGACATCACGTTCTTGGTGTGCGAGCCGAACAGCAACTCGCCAAACACGCCGCGGCCGTGCGTGACCATGACGATCAGGTCGGCCTTGACGATGTCGGCCACCTCGGCGATGACGGCGTCGGTCTGGTCACTGCGGCGGTATTCGCTCTCGAACGTGACACCGGCCGCCTTGGCACGGTCCGCAAAGGCCTGCAGCACCTTGTGGGCGTGGGCATCGGTGCGGGCCTCGTGGGCCTCGATCTGCTTGACGAAGGTGGTCGGGCTGGCACTGACGGCCGACAGCGGAATGTCGGATTCGACGACAAAACCGGTGATCGTCGCGCCCAGCGAACTGGCCAGCGCGATGCTGGACTCCATGGCGCGCAGAGACAGCTCGGAGCCATCGACGGGAACGAAGAGGTGCTTGAACATGGCGGGATCCTGGTGGGGTGCCCGGAGGGGCGATGTGCCCACTCTAGGCGTCCACCACGCCACCAGACTTGATCTTCGTCAGCCATGCCCGCGACTGTTTCGGATCGCGGAACACCAGCGGCCGCTCCGGCACCACGCCCGCATCGGCCGCCGCCACCGCCGCCTGCACGAGGGCGTGCCGCTCGCTCTTCGGGCAGACCGGATCGGTCGCCGCCGGATCCCCCGCCAGCAAAAACGCCTGGCAGCGGCAGCCGCCCAGATCCTTCTCCTTGTCCGGACAGGTGACGCAAGCGCCCTTCATCCAGCCGGTGCCGCGGTAGCGGTTGAAGCCTTCGCTGTCGTGCCAGATGTGGCGCACGTCGTGTTCACGCACGTTCGGAAAGGCCAGCCCCGGCAGCATCTTCGCGGTGTGGCAGGGCAGCGCGGTGCCGTCCGGCGCAATGGTCAGGAAGATGTTGCCCCAGCCGTTCATGCACTTCTTCGGCTTGCCCTCGTGGTAATCGGGCGCCACGAAGAACAGCTTCATCCGGTCGGCCACCTTGACGCGCCAGGCGTCGGTCACGGCCTCGGCGCGGCGGATCTGCTCGCTGGTTGGCAGCAGGTGGTCGCGGTTCAGGTGCGCCCAGGAGTAGTACTGCGAGTTCGCCAGCTCCAGGTACTCGGCGCCGAGCGCGTCCGCCATCGCGATGATGCGGTCGATGTGGTCGATGTTGAGGCGGTGGATCACCACGTTCATCACCATCGGCCAGCCCAGCGCCTTGATGGTCTCGCCGACTTCCTGCTTGAGCTGGAAGGTCTTGGTGTGGCTGAGGAAGTCGTTCAGCTCGCGGGTCGAGTCCTGGAAGCTGAGCTGCACATGGTCGAGGCCGGCCGCCTTCAGCGCATGCGCCCGCTCCTTCGTCAGCCCGACGCCGGAGGTGAGCAGGTTCGTGTAGTAGCCCAGCCGGTGCGCCTCGGCAATCAGCTCTTCGAGGTCATCGCGCACCAGCGGCTCGCCGCCGGAGAAGCCGCACTGCACGGCGCCCAGTTGCCGCGCCTCGCGCAGCACGCGCAGCCAGTCGGCAGTGGAGAGTTCGTCCGCGCGTTCGGTCTTCGCGAAGTCGACCGGGTTGTAGCAGAACACGCAGTGCAGCGGGCAGCGGTAGGTCACCTCCGCCAGCAGCCACAGCGGCGGGCCGATGACCGGCGCAGTCGGCTGCGAGGTCACGCCAGCTCCACCCAGCGCTGCTGGCGCGCCATGTCGAGGAAGGCGTCGACATCCGGCCGCAGCCCGGTCGCGCCGAAGGCGGTTTCCAGGTCGGCGACGATCTCGGCGACGCTGGCCGTGCCGGTGCAGCGGGTCAGGATCTCGCCTGCGCTGCGGTTGAGTTTCACCATGCCTTCGGGGTAGAGCAGGACGTGGCAGTCCTGCGCGGCTTCCCATTGGAGCCGGAAACCGCGGGCCACGCGCGGCATCGTGCCGGCATCGCCGCTCACGGATTGACTCCGTAGCGCTGCGCCATCGCGTCGTTCATCGCCCAGAGGATGTCGAGCTTGAAGCGCAGGATCTCCAGCGCCCGCTCCTGCTGCTCACGGGTGCGGAAGTGGCCGAGCGTGACCGCCAGCCCCTGCTCCACGTCGCGCCGCGCCTGGCTGACGCGGTTGCGGAAGTAGGACAGGCCCTCGGCGTCGATCCAGGCGTAGTGCTCCGGCCAGGTCGCCAGGCGCTGCTTGTGGATCTCGGGCGCGAACAGCTCGGTCAGCGAGGAGCACACCGCCTCCTGCCACGGCGCGTGGCGCGCGAAGTTGACGTAGGCATCAACCGCGAAGCGCACCGCCGGCACGACATGGCGCAGGTCGGTGATCTCCTCGCGTGTCAGGCCGACCGCCAAGCCCAGCCGGATCCACGCCTCGATGCCGCCCTCGTCGCGCACCACCGCCCCGTCGGGCGCGCGGAACTCGAAGCCGTCGTGGTCGAGGATGCGCTGGATCCACTCGCGCCGCACCTCCCGGTCAGGGCAGTTCGACAGCACCGCGGCGTCCTTCACCGGGATCGCGATCTGGTAATAGAACCGGTTCGCCACCCAGCCGCGGATCTGCTCCGGCGTCGCCCGGCCGGTGTTCAGCATGACGTTGAAGGGGTGGTGGATGTGGTAGCTCTTGCCCTGCTCGCGCAGGTGGGCCTCGAAGGTGGCGGCGTCCCAGGCGGGCGCGTCCGGGTCGCGCGGCCGGAAGACGGCCGGGGCATTGAACGGGGTCAAAACGAGATCTCCAGCCCGTCGAAGCTGACTTCGACACCCGCCGCCTCGACCGCCTGCCGCTCGGGCGAGGCTTCGTCGAGGATCGGGTTGGTGTTGTTGATGTGGATGAGCAGCTTGCGGGTCGTCGCCGGCAGGCGGCCGAGCCACTCCAGCATCCCGCCCGCGCCAGACTGCGGCAGGTGGCCGATGCTGCGGCCCGTCTTCTGCGAGAAACCGAGGCGGATCATCTCGTCGTCGGTCCAGAAGGTGCCGTCCACCATCACCACGTCGGCGGTGGACATCGCCTCCCAGACAGCCGGGCTGATCTCGCCGAGGCCGGGGGCGTAGAACACGCGGCGGCCGGTGGCGACGTTCTCGAAGACGAGGCCGATGTTGTCGCCGGGCACGGGCGACTCGCGGTGCGGCGAGTACGGCGCTGGCTTGCTGTCGAGCGGCAGCGCGGTGAGGCGCAGGTCGGCGACACCGGGGATGGTGAACGCGGTGCCGTCGAGGGGCAGCTCGTTCCACGCCACGCCGCAGTAGTGCGACAGCACGCGCAGGATCGGGTTGCCGAGGCTCAGGTCGTCGTGCGCCGGGCGCGTGGTCCACAGCGGCAGCGGCGTGCCGCGCTCGCGCAGCATGTACAGGCCGGTGCTGTGGTCGATCTGGCCGTCACACAGCAGCACGCCCGCGATGCCCGTGTCGCGCACGGCGCGGGCGGGCTGCAGCGCGGGGCTGCGCTGCAGCTGCGTCAGCATGTCAGGGGAAGCGTTGACCAGCAGCCAGTCGTCCGGGCCGCCGACGGCGACGGACGACTGGGTGCGGGCGCGGTGGTTCGGGGATCCCGCCCGCACGGCGGTGCATTGCACGCAGTTGCAGTTCCACTGCGGAAATCCACCGCCAGCGGCCGAGCCGAGCACCCGCAGTTTCATGGTGTCGTCCCGGGGCTCAGCGGGCCGCGACGTACATCGTGATCTCGAAGCCGAAACGGAAGTCGCAGGCGGTGGGGGTTTGCCAGGTCATCGTGAAACTCCTTCAGGGTGGGGGGGTTGGGAGTCTCCAGTGTCGTGACCTGCCTGCACGCCGTCGTCGCCACACCCATGATTCGCGCCTCATGATTTTCATGAAAGCAGCCGGCCTGGTCCCGACGGATACCGAAGATACAGCGCACCGCCTTGCACACGCGGTCAGGCCGCAGACAATCCGGGCCATGTCCTCTCCAGTACCCGTTCTGCGCAGTCCGAGCCTGCGCCTGCAGATCCACCTGATGGTGGCCGCCTTGATGGGCCTGTTCGTCGTGGCCGTCATCGCGCTGCAGATCGACGCGACCCGCCGCAGCGTGCGCGAAGAGATCACCGCCGGCAACCGCGTCGCCGGCCAGTTGCTGCAGCGGGTGACCTGGATCTACGCCAATGCGGGTCCGCAGGCCCTGGTGCAGTTCCTGGAGCAGCTCGGCCGGGTCCGCGCCAACGACATCCGTTTCGAGTCCGACGATGGCCGCGTGCTGTTCACCTCGCCGCAGGCCACCTACAAGCAGGGCCGGAACGCCCCCGGCTGGTACAGCGCCCTGGTCTCGCCGGCACTGGAGCGCCAGGTCATCCAGATGCCGGGTGGCCGGCTGACGGTGGAGGCCGAGCCCTCGCGCGCCATCCTGGATGGCTGGGATGACTTTGTCGTGCTGGGCGGCACGGGCGCGGCGGTGCTGGTGCTGCTGAACCTGGCGGTGTTCTGGGGCGTCGGACGGGCGCTCAAGCCACTGCCGACCATCGTGGAAGGCCTGGCCCGGCTGCAGCAAGGCGATTACGCCGCACGCCTGCCCGCCCTGCCAGGGCGCGAGGCGGCGGTGATCGGGCAGGCCGTCAACCAGCTCGCCGAGGCGATCGAGGGCGAGATCGAGGCCCGCATGCGCGCCTTCGAAGCCGAGCGCACGCTGCTGGAAAGCCGCGAATTCGCGCGCCGGCTGGAGGTGCACACCGAATCCGAGCGGCGTGCCATCGCCCGCGAACTGCACGACGAGTTCGCCCAGTCGGTCACGGCCATCCGCTCGCTGGCCCGCACGGTGCAGACCCGGCTCGGCGACCGCGACGCCACCAGCGCCCAGGCCACCGGCATGATCGCCGACGAGGCGGCACGGCTCTACGAAGCCATGCATGGCCTGATCCCGCGGCTGGCCCCGCCCGCGCTGGACGATCTCGGACTGGCGGACGCGCTGACCGAGCTGGTCGATGCCTCGCGCAGCCGCTACGGCGACATGACACTGGAGCTGAACCTGCACGGTCTGGAGCAGAGCCAGTCGCTGCCCGTCGAGCCGGCACGCGCCGCCTACCGCGTCGCGCAGGAGGCGCTGACCAACGCACTGCGCCACAGCGGCGGCACGCGGGTGCGGATCTGTGCAGAAGCCGACCCGACCTCGCTGCGGCTCACGGTCGAGGACGACGGCCAGGGCCTGCCCGACGACTGGGCACGCCGCGGCCACTACGGCCTGCGCGGCCTGCGCGAACGGGCCGCCACGCTGGGCGGACGCTTGAGCGTGCAACGGCGACCCGAAGGCGGCACCCGCGTGCAGACCTGGTTGCCGATGACCGGCCCCCAAGGAGAGACGACATGATCCGCGTGATGCTGGTCGATGACCACGCGCTGGTGCGCATGGGCTTCCGGATGCTGCTGAGCGAGTGCCCCGGGCTGGTGGTGGCCGGCGAAGCCGACAGTGGCGAGCAGGCACTGCTGAACGTGGCGGCCGCGGCGCCGGACGTGGTGGTGCTCGACATCTCGATGCCCGGCATGGGCGGGCTGGAGACGCTGCGTCGGCTGCGCGCCCGCGACGGCACGCTGAAGCTGCTGATGCTGTCCGCCCACGACGACAGCGCCCACGCGCGGCGGGCGCTCGATGCCGGAGCGATGGGATTCCTCTCCAAGCGCAGCGCGCCGGAGAACCTGCCGGAAGCCATCCGCGCGGTGGCGGCGGGCCGGCGCTGGCTGGATGCGGACATCGCCCGCCAGCTCGCGCTCGCCGCGATCGATGGCAGCGAGAACCCGGCCGACCGGCTGTCCTCGCGCGAATTCGAGGTCTTCGTGCAACTCGCCCGCGGCCGCTCGGTACAGGACATCGCCGGCGATCTGAACCTCTCGGCCAGCACGGTGGGCACCCACCTCTACCACGTCAAGCAGAAGCTCGAAGCCGCCAACCAGGCGGAGCTGACGCTGCTGGCACTGCGCTGGGGACTGATCGAGGCCTGAGCCTGTCACCGCCCCCGTGCAGGCTCAGTGCGAGGCAGCAGGTGCAGCCCCGCTGGCAGCACCCGGAGCCGGCTCGTGCGCATCGACGCCGTGCTTCTCGCCGCTCATGTCGATGTCACCACCGCTCTTCATCAGGATGAACATGGCGAGGGCGGCGAAGGCGATGAAGGCCAGAACAATCTTCCACATGGTTGAAACTCCTTGGGGGTTGAAGCGAGGGGTGGGTGGGTGGGTGGGTGGGTAAGAACAGGGTCAGGTCGCCCCGGCGAACGAACAAGGCGCCCCTCGCGGGGCGCCTTGTCACATCAGCGGAACGTCAGCGGATGGCAGGCGTTCAGTCACCGGCGTAGATGTCGGTGTCCTTGGTTTCCTTCACGAACAGCATGCCGATCACGAAGGTGATGGCCGCGATCGTGATGGGGTACCACAGGCCGTAGTACATGTCGCCGTTCTGGGCCACCATCGCGAAGGCGATCGTGGGCATCAGGCCACCGAACCAGCCGTTGCCGATGTGATACGGCAGCGACATCGAGGTGTAGCGGATGCGGGTCGGGAACATCTCCACCAGCATCGCGGCGATCGGGCCGTAGACCATGGTCACGTAGATCACGAGGACCGACAGGATCATGATGATCTTGACCTTGTCGATCTTGGCCGGGTCCGCCTTGGCCGGATAGCCCGCTTCCTTCAGCGCAGCCGCCACGTCCTTCTTGAACTGGGCGATGGCCTTGCCGCTGACCTCGTCGAACTTGTGACCACCAGCTAGCAGCACGCCGGTCGGGGGCACGATTTCCTTCTCGCCGATCTTGATGGTCGTCGCCGTGCCCGTCGGCACGGCCTCGTTCACGTAGCTGGCCGAGTTCTGGGCCAGTGCGCGCTTGGCAATGTCGCAGGGGTTGGTGAAGTCGACTTCACGCGCCACCGGGCTGCCCTGGAACGAGCAGGTCGCCGGATCGGCCTTCACGAAGATCTGGGCCGAGGCCTGCGCCGCGGCCAGATCGGGGTTGGCTGCGGCGGTCAGCGCCTTGAACAGCGGGAAGAACGTCAGCATGGCGAGCAGCAGGCCGGCCATGATGATCGGCTTGCGGCCGATCTTGTCCGACAGCGTGCCGAAGACCACGAAGAACGGCGTGCCGATGATCAGCGAGGCCGCGACCAGGATGTTGGCGGTGGGGCCGTCGACCTTGAGCACGCTGGTCAGGAAGAACAGCGCGTAGAACTGGCCCGTGTACCAGACCACCGCCTGGCCAGCGACCAGACCGAACAGCGCCAGCAGCACGATCTTCAGGTTCTTCCACTGGCCGAAGGACTCGGACAGCGGTGCCTTGGAGGTCTTGCCCTCTTCCTTCATCTTCTTGAAGGCGGGCGATTCGTTCATCGACAGGCGGATCCAGACGCTGATGGCCAGCAGCAGGATCGACACGATGAACGGCACGCGCCAGCCCCAGTCGGCGAAGGCCTCTTCACCGATGAGCGAGCGGGTGCCCAGGATCACCATCAGCGACAGGAACAGGCCCAGCGTCGCGGTGGTCTGGATCCACGCGGTGTAGGCACCGCGGCGGCCGTGCGGGGCGTGTTCGGCCACGTACGTTGCAGCACCGCCGTACTCGCCACCGAGCGCCAGGCCCTGCAGCATGCGCAGCGAGATCAGGATGACCGGCGCAGCGACACCGATGGACGCGTAGTTGGGCAGCACGCCGACGATGAAGGTGGCCAGACCCATGATCAGGATGGTGACCAGGAAGGTGTACTTCCGGCCGATCATGTCGCCGAGGCGCCCGAACACCAGCGCGCCGAAGGGACGCACGATGAAGCCTGCGGCAAACGCCAGCAGGGCAAAGATGAACGCGGCGGACGGATCCAGACCGCTGAAGAACTGCTTGGCGATGATCGCGGCAAGCGATCCGTACAGGTAGAAGTCGTACCACTCGAAAACAGTGCCGAGCGACGAGGCGAAGATGACCTTCCTCTCCTCTGCCGTCATCGGCGAATCGGTGGCCCGAGCGTTCGCGGGAATGCTGGACATGTGTTTGTCTCCTCGACCAGAAAGCAGCGCCGCGACCACGGCGCATGGCTTTCACTGTCGAACCAGGCTCTGACAGTTTCCTGACTCGTTTCCAACAAAACCTTACGTTATCAAGACCAACCCGCAGCCCTTGTTTCACGATGCGGAAAAAAATCGGAATTGTTCACAGGGCTAGGGTTAATCCTGAGCGTGATGAATATCAATTTTGGACGCCGTTTGCCGGGCGGGCAGCGCCGCCCAGATCGGCTCGCGCTCCGCCGCCGAGAGCCGGGACCAGACCGCGATCTCGGCGATCGTGCGCAGACAGCCCTCGCACCAGCCGGTGCGCGCATCCATGCGGCAGACGTTGATGCAGGGGCTGGCCGGGCGCTGGACCGGAGCGACCGCGGGAGCGGACACGGGAGCAGGCTGCGTGACATCTGCGACCGGCGCACCGCCGGTCAGCGCGGACAACTCCGCCGGTGCGAGCGGAAACACCGCATTGGGATGGCCCGCAGCCGCCCAGATCTGTCCGAAGCGGAACAGCGCGCGGTCGATCAGCACGACCGGCGGCGTGGCATGGCCGACCGGCGAGACGCCCCCGATCGAAAAGCCGGTCCGTGCCTTGACGAAGTCGGCATCCGCCCGCCCGACCGGCCCGACCAGGGCCGCGACCCGGCGTTCGTCCACCCGCAGATCGCCGGAGGTCACGACCAGCACGGCCACCTCGTCGGCACGCCGGCGGAAGATGACGCTCTTGGCGATCTGCCCGAGCTGCACGCCGAGGGCGTCGGCGGCCTCCTGGGCGGTGCGGGCGGGCACGTCGAGCATCCGTGGCGCGTGGGGATGGCCGCGCTCGGCCAGTACCTCGCGCACGCGGCGGACGCCGTCCGGCAGTGCCTGGTGGCGAGGGGAGAATTCGGTGCGATCCATGCGTATGACCCTGGTCTGATCTGATGTGCAGCAATACCGGGGCATGTTCGCACAGGCCCCCTGGCTGAAGGGACACCAGGGGTTCCGGCCCCGTCGCCACGGGGCGATCATGTGCACCGCATGTCCATGGTCCCCCACCCCCGCTCCGCCAGCACCACGCCACTGCCCGCAGGTAGCAGGACCGCGCTCGATCTGGACGGACACCCGCCCCGCGTCGTGCTCGACAACACGGTCGTGCTCTCGGCGCTCGTGTTTGGCGGGCCGATGGCCACGCGGCTGCGGCGGGCCTGGCGCAACGGATTCTGCCGGCCGATGGTCTGCCGCGACACGCTGCTGGACCTGACCCGCCAGCTCGGCCAGGCGCCGCTGACCTTCTCGGTGGCGGAGCAGCAGCAGATGCTAGGCGAGTACCTGCCCTATGTGCTCAAGGTCCGCGTGCCGCTCGCGGCGGCGCCGGGCCAGATCGAACCGGGCGGTCTGGCCTTCGTGAAGCTGGGCATGGCCGGCAAGGCGCACGTGCTGGTGACCAGCGACCCCGCGCTGCTGGCGATGCAGGCCCGCCTGCCGTTCGAGGTGATGGCGCAGGAGCCGTTCCTGAACCTGCTGCGGGCGTCGGCCATCGATCCCGCGCCGCTGCGCCGCGCCACCCGCCACCCGCCCTGAGCCGCACTGAACCGCTCAGGCCAGCCGCCTCACCCGCCCGCCACGCGCCACCAGGCCAGTACCATCAGCCACAGCGGCGCCGTCAGCGCGAACCCGGCGGTGGACAGCACGATCACCGCACTCGCCTCGCCTTCGAGCACGCGGTAGCGCTGCGCGAACAGCAGCGCGTTGCTGCCCACCGGCAGCGCCGCCGCCATCACCAGCACCGACAGCGGCAGGCCGTCGAGGTGGAACACCAGCACGCCCGACGCGGCCACCAGCGCCGGCAGCACCAGCAGCTTGAGCGCGGCCATGCCCGCCGGCACCGACCAGCGCGGCCCCAGCCCGTACTGGTCCAGCGCCACGCCGATCAGCACCAGACACAGCGGCACGGCGCCCTGCCCCAGCATCTTCAGCACGCTGTCGAGCCACTGCGGCAGCGCCAGCCCGGTCAGGTTCCACGCCAGGCCCAGCAGCACCGGCAGCACCACCGGGTGGACCAGCGTCTGGCGCGCGATGGTCAGCAGCGTCTCGCCGATCGCCAGCGCCCCGGTGTGGCGGGCGGCGGCGCGGGCGCGGTCAGCCTCGGCCAGCACGGTGAAGGGGCTGAGCAGCAGCAGCGCGTGCAGGCTGACCAGCGCCACGTGCAGGCGCAGGCCCTCCTCGCCGAACAGCGCCGCCGCGAACGGCAGGCCGACCTGCACCGAATTGCCGAAGCTCAGCGTCACCGCGCGCGTGGCGGGTGCGGCCGGATCGTCGGTGCCGGGCACCATGCGCCGGCGCTGCCAGGCCCACACGCCCAGCGCCCACAGCAGCAGCGGCACGAAGAACGCGGCCAGCAGCCGCCACGGCAGCGCCGCCAGATTCACCGTCGCGGTGGTCCGGAACAGCAGCCCCGGCACGAACACCAGGAAGCCGATGTTCGACAGCGTGCGCAGCCCGACCACACCGCCCGTCAGGCCGGCACGCGCCGCGCCATAGCCGATGCCCACGACCACGAACAGCGTGAACAGCTTCAGAAAGAGATCGACCGACATGCCCCGAGCTTAGGCGCGGGGCAGGTCGGTCGCCGTACGCGGTTGCCGCAGGGTCAGGCGGGCGCCTTCTTCGCGGCGGCCTTCTTCGCCGGCACCTTGGCCGCGCGCGGCTCGAACTCGAACACCACCTTGCCTTCCTTCTTGTCGTAGACGAGGAAGGCCTTGAACTTGCGCTTGGTCTTGTTCGAGACGAAGCCGTCGAGCAGCGCGGTCTTGCCGGTCGTCAGCAGCAGCGTCACCTGCTCCGGCGTCACCGGCTGCTGCAGGATGACCTTGCCGGTCTTGAAGTCGCAGGTCGCCGCCGTGCCGACCGCGTGCTCGCAGACGTAGTTGGTGCCGTGTTCGTGCACGGCGCTGCCGCACTTCGGGCAACGGCCAAGCGAGGTCTGCTCGGAGAAATCGACCGCCTCGGACTCCTCGGCCTCCTTCTTCGCGTCGTCACCGAAGTCGAATTCGAGCTTCCAGTTGCCCGCTTCCTCGTCGCGCACCAGCTTCAGCTCGGCGGTGAACGGCCAGCCCGCCTTGGAGCGGAAGCCTTCCAGCGGCCCGATGCGGTGGTCGGTCAGGAACACCTCGGCCTCGTGCAGCTCGAAACTGCGCCCGCCGGGGATCTTGCCGATCGAGAAGCCGCAGCCGGCGCTGTGGCCGTCCGCGCCGGTGCAAGCGAAGCGGCGGTAGTTCTCCTTGACCACGCCGCCGCAGTTCGGGCAGGGGGCGGCCAGCGTCGCGTAGTCGCCGGGGATCGTGTCGCGGTCGTATTCCTTGGCCTTGGTGACCACGCGCCGGGCCATGTCGGCGATGCCCTGCATGAAGTCGGCGCGGCTGAGCTGGCCCTTCTCCATCTGGTTGAGCTGGTGCTCCCACTGGCCGGTCAGCTCGGGCTTGGTCAGGTCTTCCACCGCCAGACCGCGCAGCAGCGTCATGAGCTGGAAGGCCTTGGCGGTGGGCACCAGATCGCGGCCGTCGCGCAGGATGTACTTCTCCAGGATCAGGCCTTCGATGATCGCCGCGCGCGTGGCCGGCGTGCCCAGGCCCTTTTCCTGCATCGCCGCCTTGAACTCCTCGTCGTCGATGAGCTTGCCGGCGCCTTCCATCGCGCTCAGCAGCGTCGATTCGTTGTAGCGGGCCGGCGGCTTGGTGCGCAGCGCGGCGATCTTCAGCTCGTCGGCGGTGACAATCTCGCCCGGCTTCACGGCCACGAGGTTGGCGTCCTCGCCGGCGGCTTCCTTGCCGTAGACCGCCAGCCAGCCCGGGTTCACCAGCACCTTGCCGTTGGTCTGGAACTGGTGCTCCTTCCCGGCCGCGGTCACCTGCGTGATGCGGGTCGTGACCATGAACTCGGCCGACGGGTAGAACACCGCGATGAAGCGCTTGACCACCAGGTCGTACAGCTTGGCCTCGATCTCGGTCAGACTCTTGGGGGCCTGCAGCGTCGGGATGATGGCGAAGTGGTCCGAGATCTTCGAGTTGTCGAAGATGCGCTTGGTCGGCTTGACGTAGCCCTCCTTCAGCGCCTTGCGGGCGTGCGTGGCCAGATCCTGCAGCGGGCCGGGCAGGTCCTCGCTGGCGATCATGTCCAGCGTCTGCTTCGCCACGGCGACATAGTCCTCGGGCAGCGCACGCGCGTCGGTCCGCGGGTAGGTCAGGACCTTGTGCTTCTCGTACAGCGCCTGCGCGATCGACAGCGTCGTCTTGGCCGAGAAGCCGAAGCGCGAGTTGGCCTCGCGCTGCAGCGTGGTCAGGTCGTACAGCAGCGGGCTGGCCTGCGTGCTCGGCTTGGCTTCCTCGCGCACGGTGCCGGACTGGCCACGCACAGCGTCGGCAATCGCCTTGGCCTCGTCGGCGTTCCACAGGCGGTCGCTGCGGCGCTCGGCGTCGTCGTCCTTCTTGAACTTCGGGTCGAACCACTTGCCTTCGTACACGCCGGCATCGGCCCCGAAATCGGCGCGAACTTCCCAGTAATCGCGTGCAACGTGCTTGCGGATCTTTTCCTCGCGCTCGACCATGATCGACAGCGTGGGCGTCTGCACCCGCCCGACCGTGGTCAGGAAGAAGCCGCCGTCGCGCGAGTTGAACGCGGTCATGGCGCGGGTGCCGTTGATGCCGATCAGCCAGTCGGCCTCGCTGCGGCTGCGGGCGGCGTCGGCCAGGCCGCGCATGTCGGCCTCGCTGCGCAGCTTGCCGAAGCCGTCGCGGATGGCCTGCGGCGTCATGCTCTGCAGCCACAGGCGCTGCACCGGCTTCGTGCCGACCTTGCTGCCGAGCGCGTACTGCTCGATCAGCCGGAAGATCAGTTCACCCTCGCGCCCCGCGTCACAGGCGTTGACCAGATCGGTGATGTCCTTGCGCTTGATCAGCTTGACCACCGCGCTCAGGCGGCTCTTGGCCTTGTCGATCGGCGCCAGATCGAAGTGCGGCGGCACCACCGGCAGGTTGGCGAAGCTCCACTTGCCCCGCTTGACGTCGAACTCCTCCGGCGCCTTGATCTCGACGAGGTGGCCGACGGCGGAGGTGACCACGTAGCGGTCGTTCTCGAAGTGGTCGTCGTGCTTCTCGAACTTGCCGCACATGGGCGTCAGCGCGCGGACGATGTCCTGCGCGACGGAAGGCTTCTCGGCGATGACGAGAGATTTGCTCATGATGTTCGAACTCTGCTGCTGCACCCGACCCTGCGTCAGGGTGCTCCCTACAATCCACGGCTATACGCGTACACGCACACACACGGGCACGCACACGCCCACACCCCAATCTAACCAATCTCGCACTGCCATGTCTGCACTGCCGCCAGATTCGACCGCGCCGCGCCCTCCCCGGCCCCGGGGACAGCGCCGCCTGCAGGTGCGCCGCTCCGGCGTCCACGGCAAGGGCGTCTACGCGCAGGCCCCGCTGAAGGCGGGCGAGATCATCATCGAATACAAGGGCGAAGTCATCCCGTGGGACGAGGCCCTGCGCCGCCACCCGCACGATCCGTCCGACCCGAACCACACCTTCTACTTCCACATCGATGACACGCAGGTGATCGACGGCGGCGTGCGCGGCAATTCGGCCCGCTGGATCAACCACGCTTGCGCGCCCAACTGCGAGACCGAGGACGATGGCGGCCGCATCTTCATCAAGGCCCTGCGCGACATCGCCCCCGGGGAGGAGCTGTTCTTTGACTACCGACTGGTGATCGATGAACGCTACACCGCGAAACTGAAGAAAGCTTACGCGTGTCGCTGCGGCGCACCAGACTGCCGGGGTACGATGCTCGGCCCCAAGCGCTGATCCAGCGCCCTTCGCCCTCCGCTCAGCCCCGACTACCACGACCACCACCATGCTGCACTGGGACGCCGAAACGCTCTGGCAAGACCTGGAACCACAGGCGCCGGGCCTGAGCATCGAGGTGCTGGCCGAGACGGACTCCACCAACACGCGGCTCATCGAACGCGGTCGCCAGGGTCTGGATGCCCCGTGCCTGCTGGTCGCCGAGCGCCAGCGCGCCGGCCGGGGCCGCCTGGGTCGCCCGTGGTGGTCGCAGCCGGGCCAGGCGCTGACCTTCTCGCTCGGGCTGAAGCTGGCCCCCGCCGACTGGAGCGGGCTGTCGCTGGCGGTCGGTCTCGCGCTGGCCGAAGCCCTGGGCGATCGCATCGGCCTGAAGTGGCCCAACGACCTCTGGCTGCGCGGCGACGACCGCAAGCTCGGCGGCATCCTGATCGAGGTCACGCCGCTGGCGGAGCCCGGCCTGCGCCCCGGCGAGCGCTGGGTCGTGATCGGCGCCGGCCTGAACGTGGCCCCGCTGCCCGAGACACCGCAGGACCCCGACACCTTCCGCACCGGCTACGCCTGCCTGCAGGAATTCGAGCCGGCGCTGACCGCCCCGCAGGTGCTGCACCGGGTGGCCGGGCCGCTGCTGCGCGCGGTGCTGGCCTTCGAGTCCGAGGGCCTGTCGACCCTGCACGCCCGCTATGCCGCGCGGGACGTGCTGGCCGGACGCAGCGTGCAGGCGGGCGCCCTCACCGGCGTGGCCTGCGGCCTGTCCGCGGACGGCTCGCTGCAGGTGCGCGATGCCCTCGGCGCCCTCCATGCCCTCCACAGCGGCGAAGTGAGCGTGCGTCCATGCTGAGAGCGCTGGTCGTGATCCTGGTGCTGGCCAATCTGGCCTTCTACGGCTGGACGCAGGGCTGGCTGACCGGCGTGCTCGGCCTCTCGCCCGATGGCGACCGCGAGCCGCAGCGGCTGAGCGCCCAGATCGATGCAGCGGCGCTGCGGATCGTTCCGCCGCGCGGCATGGCCGCAAGCACACCGGCACCGGCATCGGCCGTGCCTCCTGTGGTGGCGCCCTCCGCAGCGAGCCAGATCCCCGCACCCGAGGCCTCCGAACCGCCCGCCCCGGCCAGCGCCGCTGGTGACATGGCCACCGCACCCCCGTTGCCAGCGGCCGCATCGGCGCCCACCCCCACCCCCACCCCCACGCCGGCACCGCCTCCCCCGGTCTGCCTCGAAGCAGGCCCCTTCACGCCAGCCGAATGGCGGACGGCCGAACGCGCACTGCGCAACACGCTGGGCGAAGGTCCCTGGCAGCTCATCACCCGCGAGAAGCCGGGCAACTGGATGGTCTACGTCGGCCCCTACAAGAGCCGCGTCATCATGGACAAGCGCGCCGAGCAGCTGCGCAAGATGGAGATCGCCTTCGAGGAGGCGCAGGACTTGCCCGAGGAATACCTGCCGGGCTTCCTGTTCGGACGCTACGGCGTCGAGGCCGATGCCCGTGCCCTGCAGACCCGCCTGACGGGGCAGAAGGTCAAGTACGTGCGCGTGGTGCCGCTGGTCAAGCCGACGACGCTGCACACGGTGCGCATCCAGAAGGCCGACGCCGACATCCAGGAACGCGTCGCGGCACTCAAGCCGCGGCTGAGCGGACACCTGTTCGAGACCTGCAAACGCTGACGCTCGCGGCGACGTGCCCATGAAAAAAGGCTCCTCGCGGAGCCTTTCTGCGTCAGCGGACCCGCAGGCCCTGTCTGATCACTTGGCGATGACGCGCGCCATTTCCAGGCACTTGTTCGAGTAGCCCCACTCGTTGTCGTACCAGGACACGACCTTCACGAAGGTGCTGTCCAGGGCCAGGCCGGCTTCGGCATCGAACACCGAGGTGCACGGCTCGCCACGGAAGTCGGTCGCGACGACCTTGTCTTCGGTGTAGCCCAGCACGCCCTTCATGGCGCCTTCGCTGGCGGCCTTCATGGCGGCGCAGATCTCGGCGTAGGTCGCCGGCTTGTCCAGCTCGACCGTCAGGTCCACGACCGAGACGTCAGACGTCGGCACGCGGAAGGCCATGCCGGTCAGCTTCTTGTTCAGCTCGGGGATCACCACGCCGACGGCCTTGGCAGCGCCAGTGGACGACGGGATGATGTTTTCCAGGATGCCGCGGCCGCCGCGCCAGTCCTTGTTGCTCGGGCCGTCCACGGTCTTCTGCGTGGCGGTGGCCGCGTGCACCGTGGTCATCAGGCCGCGCTTGATGCCCCAGGTGTCGTTCAGCACCTTGGCGACCGGCGCCAGGCAGTTCGTCGTGCACGACGCGTTGGAGATGATGGCCTGACCGGCGTAGGTCTTGTCGTTCACGCCGTAGACGAACATCGGGGTATCGTCCTTCGACGGAGCCGACAGGATGACCTTCTTGGCACCGGCCTTCAGGTGGGCTTCGGCAGTTTCCTTGGTCAGGAACAGGCCGGTCGACTCGATGACGATGTCGGCGCCGACGTCGCCCCAGGCCAGCTCGGCCGGGTTCTTGACCGCGGTCAGGCGGATCTTCTTGCCGTTGACGACCAGGCTGGTGCCGTCGACCGAGACTTCACCCTTGAAACGGCCGTGGACCGAGTCGTACTTGAGCATGTACGCCAGGTAGTCCGGCTCCAGCAGGTCGTTGATGCCGACGATTTCGATGTCGTCAGCAAAGTTCTGCACCGCAGCGCGGAACACCATGCGACCGATGCGGCCGAAGCCGTTGATGCCAATCTTGATGGTCATGGGAAAACTCCTGTGGGAATGGGAAACCTGGAAACCTGGGACCTGAGACTCGAAACAGCCCGCGAAAACCCGGGCAAATCACCCGAGTTTCGCGTGTCCGGCCTTATTCGCCGAGGACTTTGCGCACGGTGGCCACGACGTTCTCCGTCGTGAAGCCGAAATGCTTGAACAGGACACCGGCCGGGGCCGATTCACCGTAGGTGTCGATGCCGATGACCGCCGCGCAGCCGTACTTCCACCAGAAGTCGGTCACGCCCATCTCGACGGCGATGCGCGGCACCTTGCGCGGCAGCACGTCGGACTTGTACTCGACGCTCTGGCGGTCGAACACGGTCGTGCTCGGCATGCTGACCACGCGGACCGCGATCTTGTCCTTGGCCAGTTCGGCCTGCGCGGCCAGCGCGAGCTGCACCTCGGAGCCGGTGGCGATGATCACGGCGTCCGGCTTCTTGCCCTTCTTGAAGCCGACGTCGCTCGGCTCGGACAGCACGTAGGCGCCCTTGGTGATCTCGTCGGCCGTGGACTTCGGGGCGTAGGGCAGGTTCTGGCGCGACAGCAGCAGCGCGCTCGGGCGGTTGCGGTTGGCCAGCGCCATGGTCCACGCCACGGTGGTCTCGCAGGTGTCGGCCGGACGCCAGACATCCAGGCCCGGGATCAGGCGCAGGCTGGCGGCGTGTTCGATCGACTGGTGGGTCGGGCCGTCTTCGCCCAGGCCGATGGAGTCGTGGGTGAAGACGTGGACCACGCGCAGCTTCATCAGCGCGGCCATGCGGATGGCGTTGCGGCTGTAGTCGCTGAAGGTCAGGAAGGTACCGCCGTAGGGGATGTAGCCGCCGTGCAGCGCGATGCCGTTCATGATCGCGGCCATGCCGAACTCGCGCACGCCGTAGTTGATGTGGCGGCCGAGCTGGCCTTCGGCGTTGCGCACCGGGGCGCCCGCCGCGTCGAAGCGCAGCGCGGGCGTGCTCTTCGTGTTGGTCAGGTTCGAGCCGGTCAGGTCGGCCGAGCCGCCGAGCATCTCGGGCAGCTGTGCGGTGAAGTGCTCCAGCGCGAGCTGGCTGGCCTTGCGGCTGGCGACGGTCTCGGCCTTGTCATGGGCATCGCCGACCGCATCGACGGCGATCTCGGCGAAGGCATCCGGCAGGTCACCGATCATGCGGCGCTCGAACTCGACCGCCTGTGTCGGGCAGGCGCGCACATAGGCCTCGAAGCGCTCGTCCCACTCCGCCTGCGCGGCGGCACCGGCGGCGCGGCAATCCCACGCGGCGGCGACATCGGCGGGAATGGTGAACGGCTCGGCCGACCAGCCCAGCGCTTCGCGGGTCAGCGCGATCTCGGCGGCGCCCAGCGGCTCGCCGTGGGCCTTGGAGGTGTTGGCGCGGTTCGGCGAGCCCTTGCCGATGTGGGTCTTGCAGACGATCAGCGTCGGCTTGTCGGTGCTGAGCTTGGCCTGGGCGATGGCAGCGTCGACGGCGTCGATGTCATGGCCGTCGACCGCGTCGATGACGTTCCAGCCGTAGGCGGCGAAGCGCTGCGGCGTGTTGTCGATGAACCAGGGGGCGACCTGGCCGTCGATCGAGATGCCGTTGTCGTCGTACAGCGCGATCAGCTTGTTGAGCTTCCAGGCGCCGGCCAGCGCGCAGGCCTCGTGGCTGATGCCCTCCATCAGACAGCCGTCGCCCAGGAAGGCGTAGGTGCGGTGGTCGACGATGGTGTGGCCGTCGATGTTGAACTCGGCGGCGAGCAGCTTCTCGGCCAGCGCCATGCCGACCGCGTTGGTGATGCCCTGGCCGAGCGGGCCGGTGGTGGTCTCGATGCCGGGGGTCACGCCGACTTCCGGGTGGCCCGGGGTCTTGCTGTGCATCTGGCGGAAGGCCTTCAGGTCGTCCAGCGACAGCTCGTAGCCCGTCAGGTGCAGCAGCGCGTAGATCAGCATCGAGCCGTGGCCGTTCGACAGCACGAAGCGGTCGCGGTCGGCCCACTGCGGATTGGCCGGGTTGTGCTTGAGGTGGCGCTTCCACAGCGCCACACCGATGTCGGCCATGCCCATCGGGGCGCCGGGGTGACCGGAGTTGGCTTGTTGCACGGCGTCCATGGCCAGTGCGCGGATGGCGTTGGCCATCGAGGAAGAGAGGGAAACAGGTGTGGCGGCCATGGACACAAGCAGAGTAGGTGTGGTCGGGAGGGCGAATCGAGGATTTTAAACGGCAGCGCCATGGGGCCCGCTGAAACATCCCTTGACGGCCGTCAACCCGGCCGGGAGGGAAGCTGCGACGCTGCACGCACCAGCCGCCACAGCCGAGCCCAGGAGACGCCCCCACCATGTCCGCGATGCCCACACCGACCGCCATCCGCATCATCCGCGAGGAGCACCAGGCCCTCAGCGCCATGCTCAGCTCGCTGCACCTGCTGCTGCGCCAGCACCGCCAGGACGGCACGCCCGTGCGCTTCGACGTGCTGCGCGCGATGCTGTTCTACATCGACGAATTCCCCGAGCGGCTGCACCACCGCAAGGAGACCGACCTGCTGTTCCCGCTGATCCGCGCCCGCAGCGACAGCGCTGGCGAGATCCTCGAAAAACTCGACCGCGACCACGGCGTCGGCGAACGGGCGATCCGCGATCTGGAGCACACGCTGCTGTCCTGGGAGATGCTGGGCGACAGCCGCCGCGACGGATTCGAGCAGGCGGTGGAGCGTTACCTGTCGTTCTACCTGAAGCACATGCAGCTCGAAGAGGAGGTCGTGCTGCCGCTGGCGCAGCAGGTGCTGGAACCTGCGGACTGGGCCGTGCTCGACGACGCCTTCAGCGAGAACCGCGACCCGCTGACCGGCCACCCGCCGTCGGCCGAATACGAGCAGCTCTTCAGCCGCATCGTGCGCACCGCGCCGGCCCCCATCGGCCTGGGGGGCGCAGCCTGACAGGCCGCGCAGGCGACCCGCAGGCGCAGGCCCCGGACGCCACAGCGGGCTCTACACTCCGGAGCCCGTGAATACCTCCACCACCCCACCCTCCCTGCCGCCGCGCGCCATCGTGCTCGCCGCGGGCCGTGGCGAGCGCATGCGCCCGCTGACCGACACCACGCCGAAGCCGCTGCTGCCGGTCTTCGGACGCCCGCTGATCGAGTGGCACCTGCTCGCCCTCGCCCGCGGCGGCGTGCGCGAGGTGGTCGTCAACACCGCGTGGCTGGAAGACTGCTTCCCCGCCGTGCTCGGCGACGGAGCGCGCTTCGGTCTCGCCATCCGCTACTCGCACGAAGGCCGCGACTACGGCGGCGCGCTGGAGACGGCCGGCGGCATCGCCACCGTGCAGGACTGGCTCTGCGCCGACGGCCGCGAGGCCTTCTGGGTCGTCTCGGGCGACATCTGGGCGCCGGATTTCCGCTTTGACCAGGCGCGCGTGGACGACTTCCTCGCCAGCGGCCAGGACGCCCGGCTCTGGGTCGTGCCGAACCCGCCCTACCACCCGCGCGGCGACTTCGACCTCGCCGGCGAACGCGTCACCTACGCCAACTTCGCGCTGATGCGACCGACGCTCTGCGCGGGGCTGCCTGCCGGGCGCCGCGCCGCCCTCGGGCCGCTGCTGATCAGTGGGGTCGCGGCCGGCCGGATCGGGCTGGAAGCGGGTGTCGGGCGCTGGGAAAACGTCGGCACGCCGGCGCAACTCGCAGCGCTGCAAGGACAGCCCCACCCTGGCGCCTAGAATTCACGCCAAACAAGTCCAAGCCCCCCACGCCCTCCCTCGTCCTCCAAGCTGCCCACCACCATGCTGACCTTCCAGCAAATCATTCTTCGCCTTCAGGAATACTGGGACGCCCAGGGCTGTGCGCTGCTGCAGCCCTACGACATGGAAGTCGGCGCCGGCACCAGCCACACCGCCACCTTCCTGCGCGCCCTCGGCCCCGAGCCGTGGAAGGCCGCCTACGTCCAGCCCAGCCGCCGCCCCAAGGACGGCCGCTACGGCGAGAACCCGAACCGCCTGCAGCACTACTACCAGTACCAGGTCGTGCTCAAGCCCGCGCCGGCCAACATCCTGGAGCTGTACCTCGGCTCGCTGGAGGCACTCGGCTTCGACCTGAAGAAGAACGACATCCGCTTCGTCGAGGACGACTGGGAGAACCCCACGCTCGGCGCCTGGGGCCTGGGCTGGGAAGTCTGGCTGAACGGCATGGAAGTGACCCAGTTCACCTACTTCCAGCAGGTCGGCGGCATCGACTGCAAGCCCATCACCGGCGAGATCACCTACGGGCTGGAGCGGCTGGCGATGTACCTGCAGGGCGTCGAGAACGTCTACGACCTCGTCTACGCCAAGGGCACGAACGGCGCGGCGGACCTGAAGTACGGCGACGTGTTCCACCAGAACGAGGTCGAGCAGTCCACCTACAACTTCGAGCACAGCAACGTCGAGTTCCTGCTGCACGCTTTCGGCGCGCATGAAGGCAACGCCCAGCACCTGATGACGCAGAAGCTGGCACTGCCCGCGTACGAGCAGGTGCTCAAGGCCGCGCACACCTTCAACCTGCTGGACGCCCGCGGTGCCATCAGCGTGACCGAGCGCGCCGCCTACATCGGCCGCATCCGCAACCTCGCGCGCAGCGTGGCCGCCGCCTACCTCGACAGCCGCAAGCGCCTGGGCTTCCCGATGGCGCCGAAGGACTGGGCCGACGAGGTGATCGCGAAGATCGATGCCGAAGCCGCCAAGAACGAAGCGAAACACGAAGCCAAGAACGACTCGAAGAAGGCCGCCTGAACCATGAGCACGCAGAACCTCCTCGTTGAACTCTTCGTCGAAGAACTCCCGCCCAAGGCGCTGAAGAAGCTGGGCGAATCGTTCGCCGGCACGCTGGCCGCCTCGCTGAAGGCCAGCGGTCTGGCCGGTGCCGATGCGGTGGTGACGCCGTTCGCGTCGCCGCGCCGCCTCGCGGTGCATGTCACGGGCGTCGCGGCCAAGGCCGCCGACAAGTCGGTGCAGCAGAAGCTGATGCCCGTCGCCGTGGCGCTGACGGCCGATGGTCAGCCCACCCCCGCGCTGCTGAAGAAGCTCGCCGCGGTCGGCGCCGACGCCTCGGTCGTGCCGCAGCTCAAGCGCCAGCCGGACGGCAAGGCCGAAGCGCTGTTCCTCGACTCGGTCGTCGCCGGCGCCACGCTGGCCGACGGGCTGCAGAAGGCGCTGGACGAAGCACTCGCCAAGCTGCCGATCCCCAAGGTCATGACCTACCAGCTCGCCGATGGCTGGTCGAGCGTGCACTTCGTGCGCCCCGCCCACGGGCTGGTGGCGCTGCACGGCGATGACGTGGTGAACATCCAGACGCTCGGCCTGACCGCCGGCCGCACGACCACCGGCCACCGCTTCGAGGCCGCGAACCCGACCGTCACGCTGCGCCACGCCGACAGCTACGCCGAGCAGCTCGCCACCGAAGGCGCCGTGATCGCCGGCTTCGACGCCCGCCGCGCCGAGATCGTGCGCCAGCTCACCGCCGCCGCCGCGAAGGAAGGCCTGAAGCCGATCGACGACGACGCGCTGCTCGACGAGGTCACCGCGCTGGTCGAGCGGCCGAACGTGCTGACCTGCCAGTTCGAGGCCGAGTTCCTCGCCGTGCCGCAGGAGTGCCTCATCCTGACGATGAAGGCCAACCAGAAGTACTTCCCGCTGCTGGACAGCCACGGCAAGCTGACCCACAAGTTCCTGATCGTCAGCAACATCAGCCCGGCCGACCCGAGCGCGGTGATCCAGGGCAACGAGCGTGTCGTGCGCCCGCGCCTGGCCGACGCCAAGTTCTTCTTCGACCAGGACCGCAAGAAGACGCTGGCCTCGCGGGTCGAGGGCCTGTCCAAGGTCGTCTACCACGGCAAGCTGGGCACCCAGGGCGAGCGCGCCGAGCGTGTGCGCGCCATCGGCCACGCCATCGTGCAGCAGCTGAGCATGGCGACGCTGCCGTACACGGTGGACGCCGAGGACCACTTCAAGGTGCTCGACAGCAAGGTGCAGCAGGCCGCGCTGCTGGCCAAGACCGACCTGCTGACCGACATGGTCGGCGAGTTCCCGGAGCTGCAGGGGATCATGGGCGGCTACTACGCGCGCCACGAGGGCCTGCGCGACGGCGTGGCCATCGCCATCGAGGACCACTACAAGCCGCGCTTCGCCGGCGACGCGCTGCCACGCAACCACACCGGCACGGTCGTGGCGCTGGCCGACAAGCTGGAGACGCTGGTCGGCCTGTTCGGCATCGGGCAGCTGCCGACCGGCGACAAGGACCCCTTCGCGCTGCGCCGCCACGCGCTGGGCGTGATCCGCATCCTGGTCGAGAACCACCTGCCGCTGGACCTGAACGAACTGATCCAGGCCGCCCTGCCCGCCTTCGGCGAGCGCATCACCGACCCGAGCACGCCGCTGCGCGCCTTCTTCGCCGACCGCCTGTCGGTGTCGCTGCGCGAACAGGGCTACAGCGCGCAGGAAGTGGACGCCGTGCTCGCGCTGGCACCGAGCCGCCTGGGCGACATCCCGCGCCGCCTGGCCGCGGTGCGCACCTTCTCGGCGCTGCCGGAAGCCGCTTCGCTGGCCGCGGCCAACAAGCGCATCGGCAACATCCTGAAGAAGGCCGAGGGCACGGTCGAGGCAAGGATCGACGCCGCGCTGCTGCAGGACGCCGCCGAGCAGGCGCTGGCCGCCGCGCTGCAGTCGGTGCAGCCACAGGCCGACACGCTGTTCGAGCAGGGCGAATACGCCGCCAGCCTGCAGGCCCTCGCCGCGCTGAAGGCCCCGGTGGACGCCTTCTTCGACGACGTGATGGTCAACGCCGAAGACCCCGCCCTGCGCGCCAACCGCCTCGGCCTGCTGAAGACGCTGCACGGTGCGATGAACCGCGTCGCCGACCTGTCCCGGCTGGCGAGCTGACATGGGCGAGCGCAGCGCCATCCGGCTGGTCGTCCTCGACCGCGACGGCACCATCAACGAGGACCGCGACGACTACGTCAAGTCCCCGGAGGAATGGGTGCCGATCCCGGGGGCGCTGGAGGCCATCGCCCGGCTGCACCAGGCCGGCTGGCACGTCGTCATCGCGACCAACCAGTCGGGCCTCGGGCGCGGGCTGTTCGACATGTACACGCTCAACGAGATGCACCTGAAGATGAACGCCCTGCTCGCGCCGCTGGGCGGCCGGGTGGACGCGGTGTTCTTCTGCCCGCACGCCCCGGAAGACGACTGCCGCTGCCGCAAGCCGCTGCCGGGGCTGTTCGAGGACATCCGGCTGCGCTTCGGGCTGGACGACATGTCGGCAATCCCGGCCGTCGGCGACACGCTGCGCGACCTGCAGGCGGCCACCGCCGTCGGCTGCGCGCCGCACCTGGTGCGCACCGGCAAGGCCGCCACGCTCGACGAGGCCGGTGTGCAGGCCCTGCGCGACCAGATCCCCGGGCTGACCGTGCACGCCAGCCTCGCCACCTTCGCCGAAGCCCTGCTCGGCGCCGAACGCAAGAAACACAGCGACGCCCGCGCCGAAGGCAAGCGCCTCGCGGGTGGTGGCGCTCCTGCCTGAACCGATCCCTGTCCATGCTCATCTACCTGCGTTCTGCCGTCTTCCTGCTCTGGCTCATCGTCACCGTGATTCCCTGGAGCCTGGTGGCCGTGCTCGCCTCGGCGTTCACGCGCGGTGCGCCGCTGTACTGGCTGTGCGCAGGCTGGCTCAAGGTGGCGATCCTGGGCGCGCAGTGGATCTGCGGCGTGCACTGGCGCGTGCAGGGCATGGAACACGTGCCGACCGCGGCCGACGGCACCGCCTCGGTGATCCTGGTCCCGAAGCACCAGTCGACCTGGGAAACCTTCGCCTTCCCCGCGCTGATGCCGCACCCGCTGGCCTATGTGTTCAAGCGCGAGCTGCTCTACATCCCCTTCTTCGGCTGGGCCATCGGCCGGCTGGACATGGTCCACATCAACCGCGGCCGCGGCTCGGACGCCTGGCGCAAGGTCGTCGAGCAGGGCACGCGGATCATGGCCCAGGGCACCTGGATGATCATGTTCCCCGAAGGCACGCGCACGCCGCGCGGCAGCCAGGGCGAGTACAAGTCCGGCGCCTCGCGGCTGGCGGTGACGACGAAGACGCCGCTGGTGCCGATCGCCGTGACCTCGGCGCGCTGCTGGCCGCGCAAGAGCTTCCTGCTGCGCCCGGGCACGATCGACATCTCCATCGGCCGCCCGATCCATCCGCAGGGCCGCCGCCCGGACGACCTGATGCGCGAGGTCGAGGCGTGGATCGAGTCCGAGATGCGCCGCCTCGACCCCGAGGCCTACACCACACCGCAAGGCTGACCGGCCGCGCATCGTGCCCGTGTCCCCACGCTCCACCGCCGACACCGGGCTCGCCCACTCCGAAGCGCTGCTGCGCCCAGCCGAAGCCAACCGCGAGCTGGTGCTCGGCGGCCTGCACCTGGGCTACCTGCTCAAGCGCGCCACGCGCCGCACCATCGGCTTCGTCGTCGGCCCGCGCGGGCTGGCGGTGAGCGCGCCGCGCTGGGTCAGCCAGCCGCAGATCGACGGTGCGGTGCAGCTCAAGGCGGACTGGATCCTGCGCAAGCTCGCCGAACAGGGGCAGCGTCTGGTACAGATCGATGCAGCGCGGATCGCATGGCGTGACGGTGCACGGGTCCCCTACCTCGGCGAAGACCTGCTCGTGCGCACCACGGGCACGCTGACACGCACCGTGCTGCAGGAAGCGCAGCCCCACCTCGGCCAGCCGCGCACGCTGCACCTGCGCCTGCCGGCGGGCGCCACGCCCGCACAGATCCGCGACAGCGTGCAGCGCTGGCTGCAGCAGCAGGCCCGCGCGCTGTTCGAGGCCCGCATCGCGCACTTCGCGGCGGCGATGGGCGTGCAGGTCATCCGGCTGCGGCTCAGTTCGGCGCGCACCCGCTGGGGCAGCGCGAGCAGCGACGGCAGCGTGCGGCTGAACTGGCGCCTGGTCCACTTTCCGCTGGCCACGCTCGACTACGTCGTGGTGCATGAACTGGCCCATCTGCGCGAGATGAACCACAGCCCGGCCTTCTGGGCCATCGTGCGGGCCGTGATGCCCGACTACGAGGCCCGGCGGCGCACGCTGAAGGACGGGGTGGTTCCGGTCTTCGACTGACCGCTCAGCGCGGCATCACGACCGTGTCGATGACATGGATCACGCCGTTGCTCGCCACCACGTCGGCGGCCGTGACCCGGGCACTGTCCACGGTCACGCCGCTGGTCGTGCCGAGCGTCAGCTCCTGGCCCTGCACCGTGCGGACCTTGCCGGCCTTGACGTCCGCGGCCATCACCTTGCCGGACACGACGTGGTAGGTCAGCACCTTGGTCAGCGCCGCCTTGTCCTTGAGCAGGGCATCCAGCGCTTCCTTGGGCACCTTGGCGAAGGCTGCGTCGGTGGGGGCGAACACGGTGAACGGGCCCGGGCCCTTGAGCGTGTCCACCAGGCCGGCCGCCTGCACGGCGGCGACCAGGGTCTTGAAGCTGCCGGCCTGCACGGCGGTCTCGACGATGTCGGCGGCCAGCGCGGCGGTGGCGCTGCCGAAGGTCAGGGCGAGGGCAATGAGGGTCTTCTTCATGACGTGCTCCAGTTGAGACCGCTCCGGGATGGGATCGGTCAGGACGTTTCACGGTCCGAGGCGCCATCGTAGGGAGGGATCAAGCGGTGCAAGTCCGTGCAGTCTCTGCGATTCAAACTGACGACAGCTGAGAAAATCTCTTGTGAATCAATGACTTGTATGCCGAACCTCTGCATCCGCCCGCGCCATGAGGTGGCTCACTGGATGAGCCACAGCTTAAGGTGAAGGTGGCTCCGGCCGCCCAGCCGGCTGCCGGGCAAGCGATCGCGCTGGTCCGGCAATTGCAAAGCCCTCCATTCCTTGTTCCTTCCTACCCCCAGCCGAGGTGCACAGTGGCCAAGATTCCTCCCGGTGTCGGTCCGCGGTTTCCGCAGGTCGTCGTCCTGTTCGGTGCGACCGGTGACCTGGCGAAGCGCAAGCTGCTGCCGGGCCTGTTCCATCTCTCCAGCGCGGGCTTCATCCCCGGCTGCCGGATCATCGGCGTGTCGCTCGACGACCTCGACACCGACGGTTTCCGCCAGACCGCCCGCAGCGCACTCGGCGAGTTCTTCAGCCGCAAGATCCCCGACGCGGACTGGGAAGCGTTCTCCGCCAGCCTGGAGTACGTGCCGCTGTCGGCCGGCGCGGACGCGCTGAAAGCCGCGGTGGACCGCGCCGAGCAGAGCCTGGGCAGCGAATGCCGCCGCCTGCACTACCTGAGCGTGCCGCCGAACGCGGCGCTGTCGGCGGTGCGCCTGCTGGGGGCGGCGGGGCTGGTCGAGCGCTCGCGCATCGTGATGGAGAAGCCCTTCGGCACCGACCTGGCCAGCGCAGTGACCCTGAACGCCAAGCTGCACGAGGTCTTCGCGGAGGAACAGATCTACCGCATCGACCACTTCCTCGGCAAGGAGCCGGCGCAGAACATCCTGGCGTTCCGCTTCGCCAACGGCCTGTTCGAGCCGATCTGGAACCGCAACTTCATCGACCACGTCCAGATCGACGTGCCCGAGACGCTCGGCCTGGGCAAGCGCAGCGGCTTCTACGAGCAGACCGGCGCCTACCGCGACATGGTGGTGACGCACCTGTTCCAGATCCTGGCTTTCATGGCGATGGAGCCGCCGACTTCGCTGGAGCCGGTGCCGATCAGCGAGGATAAGAACAATGGTTTTACACCCGTTGGCAGGCTGGAACTGGGCAAACTTCTACATCAGCCACCTGAACGGAAGATGAACCAGCAATGTGGTATTCGCGTGCGTGAGAGTGCTGGCGCTGGTTGCGAACCATCAAGGCGTAGCACTGCGAGCACACCCTTTGGGGCACTTCTAGAAACCGGCCCTGCAGCCCTGAACCTGGTCTGAGCCTGCACAAATCCAGCTCAGACGAGCAGTGGATGACGGCTGCCAGCCGCTGTCCCCGCCGTCGCGGTACCCCGCGACGGGGTTTTTCCCCTCACGCGGGCTGTGCGGACGCACCTGCGCTCTTGACCAGCCACACCAGCCTGCGCGCGTTGTAGGCCGCGCACTGCAGCGTGATCGCCAGCGCATTGCGCGCCAGCGTCATCGCCCGCACGCACTTGCCGCCCTGCTGGCTCAGCGCCGCAAAGACGTGCTCGACCCGTGCCCGCGTGCGGTTGATCGTCTTGTTGCGCTGCTTGAGCCGAACCTTGGCCGTCTGCCCTGGCTTGGCGCGACGTGCGATGCCGTCGGCCAGTCCGTGCTGCTGCAGCGTCTGACGGTTGGCCGCGCTGTCGTAGCCCCGGTCGGCCAGCAGCCGCTTGCGCGTGTTCGCCACCTGCAGCACGTCGGGCAGTTGCTGTCCGTCGTCCGCGTTGGCCGCCGTGATCTTCATCTGGCGGATCAGCTTGTAGCGTGCGTCCACGTTGCCGTGCAGCTTGTAGCCGTAGTACGCCTTGCCGTGCTTTTGCGTCCAGCGCGCGTCCCGGTCGGTGTGCGCCAGGCGCTTCTTGCTCCAGCCCTCGGGCGCCTCCCCCTTGTTCAGCGCCTCGCGCTCCCGGGCGTTGGCCTGCGTGATCGGCGCCTGCACGATGCTGGCGTCCACGATCTGCCCGCCCCTCGGGATGAAGCCGTGCCGCTGCAACTGCTGGCTCAACGCCTCGAAAATCGCCCGGCCTCCCAGCCCGCCTTCGGCCAGCCGCTGCCGGAAGTTCCACAGCGTGCGTGCGTCCGGAATGTTCAGCGCGCCGTCCAGCCGGCAGAACCGCTGGAAGCTCATCCTGTCGAGCACCTGGTGCTCGCACTGCTCGTCCGACAGGTTGTACAGCCCTTGCAGGAACACCATGCGCACCAGCGCCTCGGTCGGGTACGGCGGGCGTCCGCCCTTGCTGCGGTCAGCGCGAGGGCAAGCTTTGTCCACCGCCGAGGCCATCGCTGCGAAGTCGATCAGTTCGTCCATCGCCGCCAGCGTCTGCACGTAGCCCTCCAGCTTGGCCTTGCGCTGCTGCACCACGAACAGGTCGTCCGCGGCCTCCTCAGGAAAGAAGCTCGATGGCTTGGTGCGGGGTGTGATCATGGGGCGGCATCTTGCCGCAGCGCGCGGCTCAGGTGGCGGTCAGGGTCGGTTTCTAGAAGTGCCCTTTGACCTGATGTCAGCATTCATGACACCAGATTGACCACTCAAACCCCCCCTGTCGTCGGCTAGAACCGCCTACAAGGCCCGCGAACCTGCCCGGACGCACCAGCGCACTGCCGAGGGGTTTTAGAGGCTTGTAGAGGCTTTTTGAAGGCAGAACAGACCTGATGTCGGGAAAGCCGACACCATCGGAAACCAGCGCCAGCAGAGTAGGAGATGCCGCCGTTTTTGGCTGTATCTCCTACCTGGACAAGCCATTCCAAAAAGAAAGCCCCAACAATACACAGATTTTCCTGGAAGCCGATTTCAGCCCATTTTCGACGCATCCAAAAAGAAAGCCCCAACAATGGCACCTAAGCCTATTTTAGGCACCAGCCACTTTCCTCAAGCATCTGCAATTCTCCAGCCCCTGCGGGGCAGAGCCTTAGCTCGGGGGAGTGTGCGTTCTTTTTTCAATACTCAGTTCTCGACAACTTGATGGAAAATTCTCCATTGCTCTTTGCTGCTACCCATTGAACCAGTTCTTCCACTGAGACATCTACATCTGTAGCGACACAATCATGGATTTTCAAACAACGACCACCAGCTTGATGGACGCATTCAACGAGCATTTCACGAACTACCTTTTCCAACAATTCGCAAGTCCAATACAACTTTGTAAAGCCCGCAGCGTCAGCGAAGGGCGATGTCTGTTTGAAGTTTGAAGGAACCGCGCATTGTGGCAAATACAACTTCAATGAGACGATGTTTTTCATGAAACCAACAATGAAGGGCATCGACCGCAGTTCCTCCCATTTGGCGAGGTCATAGTCCAGAGCCTCGAAGATGGTGTATTTCGACAAGACATCAACATTCCGGGTTGCATTCAACTTCGCACCAAACAACAACGACGACAAGATTACTTTCACCTGACCGACAGAGACATCAAGTTTTTCCGCAATAGCGAGACGAAGTTCGTCGGGCTGACTAACCAAGTATTCCAGATACATCAGTTGAACATTCGGGCGGATAACTTTCATCGCTTGTAGTGCCAAAGTCGGAAAGCAACTTTTGATGTCAAACTGAAACTTGTATCCGTGCTTGGCGAGCAACTTGTTTCTAACAAACTTCGATTCAGAGACAATCTCGTGAAACTCTCTTGAAGACATCTTCTGTTTCGGCTTCGAATAAGCAAATTCACCTGATTGAAGTTCCGACGAATACTTGCTTTCAAAGTATTCGATGCGTGCTTTCAAGTAGTATTCAAGGCATTCTTCCGCAGACCAATTCAACTTGCGAATGAACGGATTGAACTCGGACAACTCCAACTTGTAGCGATTGTTCTTCTTACCTTTGACATACTTGCCAACACGAAGCAGCAAACAATCTTGAAGTTCTCTGGTTGATTTACCCTCACCGAATACCAACTCACTGCGAAGTTCCTTTGAACTAATTTCACGCACAACTTTCGAACTTGCACCTTTGAATTTCCCGAACAGGTATCCCACAACACACTTGATGCGATGCTCAATTCTCGGGTCAGACAACTGGTGCGAATTCAACCAAGCAACAGAACGAATTCCTTCATTTCTAAAAATGTCTGTATTGTTGGGTCTTTCTTTTGAACCAACATCAATCCGACAATCATCATTTACAACTTCTTCAATTTCACTTACAATAGCGCATTCACTTAAATACATCACGAACTCCTAAAAGTTTCAGGTCAGCGAACAACCTGGAACAGACTAATAGAAGCCTTTGCGAACGATTACATTCAAATCGTTCGCAAAGGCTTTTTGCTTTTTACTTCTTAGACATTGCCAAGATTTTGGCTTTCTTTTCAAGTCGAGTGCTAATTCCTTTGAGCCACAACTTGTCAGACTTCGATAGCAGCAATTCATAGGCAACATCATCAACCAATTCCTTCATCTCGCGAACTTTCAGGCGCAGACTTAGGATGAACGCATCTTCAACAACAACATTCTTTTGAACACTACTCATACCAGACCTCTTTCGATAAAAATACAACTTCACTGGTATTTAAGCACTTTGTATCAAAACTATCAAGGTATGAACCGATTTCAATTAAACCGCCATACTCGGATGAATTCAAATTCAGGAATTACCAACTCGCTACATCAGTGGCGGCGCTACGGGCTATAAAAGTATCCATTTTCAACTTCGCTCATTCATTCAGCGCGGCCATACAAGTCCGCTACTTTAAGCAAAAATCCTTATGAATCAACAACTTACGCGAACTTCTTTCAACTTCGCTCTATCAGTCGCGGCGCTACGCACCAACTAATTCAAACTTCGCAGCAATAGAACTTCATTCCGGCTAATCAACTCGCCTCGCATCTTTCCGGGAACTTTCCGTTGATACATTTTTCAATCGTTGTGAATAGTTCGGACAATGGTTTTACTAAACTTTTAGTAGAAGTTTCAAGAGCCATGAATGCTCCCGACTTTTCGGGAGCATGGTCAGCACTACCGGGAACACGATTTACCACTTTCGGATCTGGCGAACTCACCCACTGCTGATAATTTCATTTCCGCCAATCAGTAGTGATAACGCACAACTTCAGTAGCGATATGTCAAAGTTATCGCTACTGAAGTCATTTATCACCACCAATCGACCAACAGCAGCACATCCAGCGCCAGCAGCACACCCCCCATTCAGGGGTATGCCAAAATACCCGGTTCGGGACCGTTCCAGCCAACAGATTTTTAATTCTGACGGGTGGCGGTAGGTGGCGGGGGGTCTTCAAAACCAGCACTTCAAGTTTGAATAGATGTCCAACAAACAAACTTCCAAATTTTATTTTTGAACAAAAAAATGGGGGGTCTGCCCAGATTTGGGGACACCCCCTCACTAAACTTTTAGAACTCGATTACTTCATCAACTTATGAACAACAATCCGACAAGGCGAACTTGGAATCTTAATCAACTCACTCCAGCCATCCGCAACAACTTCAACACATCGCAAATCTTCTTCCTGATTACGAACAACAAGTTCTTTAACCACAAGTTTCAGGTATTGAGCCAATCTCATGCGGATGGACAACAAATCTTCATCTTTGCCTTTATTCAACATTTCGACGAACTTCCAATAGCCTGACGAAGCATTCACCCAGTGATTAGGTTTTTCAATCATTGATGAGGCATTTACAAGTTCTGCTTCCAACTGGGCAACTTCAAGTTCTATCTGCGACAACCTAGAACCGACAACTTTGGGGACAACTTTTCCGCTTGTAAAGTAGGCCATCAAACTGGTTTCCTCGACCTGAAGTTTGCCAATCCGAAACTTTAACAACTTGATTTCATCCGCTGGTTCTTTGGTTTCTGTTCCAACTACAATTTTATTCAAGTCAAACTTGCTGAACAGGAAGTCCAGAACTCCATCTTCAAAGTCTGAATACCGAACTTTGGGCAATTTACAAGTCGAACTTTTAGTCAGCCTACAACCAAGCCGATTGTATTTCGGGTCCAAGTCAGTGAAGATTCTAAACTGCGAACCGCAATCACCGCAGCGAAGCAGCCCAGAGAACAAGTTGAAGCACTTCACGGACTTTGGTTTGCGACCACCACCAGAACCCGCCTTCCCGCTCTTGGAATCGAGAATAACGAGAACTTGCTCGAAAACCGCATAGTCAATCACAACTGGATAGTAGTCCGCCAGAACTCCACCAATCCGGTCATAGTGCTCCAGTATTCCGCAGACATTCGGTGATTTGATTAAATGCGACACCATCCAGTCAGTCCAAGGTCTTCCATTGAACCGCAACAGACCTTCACTATTCAAGATTTTGGCAATCCGCGTTGAACCATACCCATCAAGGTATAAGTCGAAGACCCGTCGAACAATCATCACCTGTTCCGCAACTTCAATGAACGAACCATCTTTGGCAACTTCTAACCAGAATGGTGTTCGACTACCAACATGGAAAGTTTCACCAGCAGCAATCTTCAACTTTGCTTCGGCTCTTTTCGCAGCATAGGCCGCCAAAATCCGTTCTTGCGTCCGTTGCGATGCGGTGAATGAAATTCTTATTTCTTGTGAGATTTGCTCAATTGACGATAGACCACTATTGATTGTCTCCGCAGACCACAGTTTCAACAAGTTCGCGACATAGATGGAACCACCAGCATTGATGATTTCTAAAAACAGCGAGACACCTTCAACCACTGGAAGTCGCGTCAGTCGGTCAAGGTATTCGACCACCAGCACAGATCCCCGAGGAACAGCGCCAGCATGAAGCGCATCAATCCACTTTCGCAGTGCTGAACCATCGGCCACATTTGCGCCCGTATAGGCACTCAAACCCGCATCAAGCAGGGCATCCCCTTCCGTCCAGTTGTGGAGCAAACAAGCCTGCTCAAAAGCCCTCTCTTGTCGTCGCTCACTGTCGCCAGCAGCCTGTTTTTTAGTGCTGAAGCGGATGTAGGAATACGCGGTTGTCATCGTCAATCACCTTCTGCCAGGAACAAGTAAATCGACCAAATTTCAGTCGAATGAAGTTCCATACCAACCACCGAGAAACCTAAGGTCTTCCGCAGCATGCTGCCGATCCAGCCGGCCGACGTGGTGCGCGGGCAGTACAGCGGCTACCGCAACGAGGAAGGCGTCGACCCCGACTCGGACACCGAGACCTTCATCGCGCTGAAATGCCACATCGACAACTGGCGCTGGGCGGGCGTGCCCTTCTACCTGCGCACCGGCAAGCGGCTGGCGGAGGGGCAGCGCATCATCTCGATCGCCTTCCGCGAGCCGCCGAAGAGCATGTTCCCGCCGGGCTCGGGCGTGGGCTCGCAGGGGCCGGACCACCTGACCTTCGACCTCGCCGATGCGTCGAAGATGTCGCTGTCCTTCTACGGCAAGCGGCCCGGGCCGGGGATGCGGCTGGACAAGCTGAGCCTGCAGTTCGCGATGACCGACACGGGGCTGGCGGGCGAGGTGCTGGAGGCCTACGAGCGGCTGATCCTGGACGCGATGCGCGGCGACCGCACGCTGTTCACCACCGCCGAGGGCATCGAGCGGCTGTGGGAGGTGTCGCAGCCGCTGCTGGAGGCGCCGCCGCCGGTGCGCCTGTACGAGCAGGGTTCGTGGGGACCGAAGCCGGTGCACCAGCTCATCGCGCCGCATGCGTGGCGGCTGCCGTTCGAGCGGGCGTGGCGCAAGCAGAACGTGCAGGGCGGCTGACGACCGTTCGTTCCGCGCCAAGCCGGATCGGTCACGGGCTCAACGCACCGCGTGGCCCTGCTGCCCCAGCGTGTCGACAAGACCGCGCCGCACGGCACCGACATCCGCCGGCCGCTGTGCCCGGTGGCGTGCCACCTCGTCCGCCCGGTACGGCACCCAGCCCGGCGGCGCGGTGTCGGCAGAGAACTGCGGCACCATCCAGTTCGTCAGGTCGGCGATCTGCGCGTCGCTCAGGCCGGCGTTGTTGACCCCGGGCACCTGCACCAGGAAGGCGCGCCCCTCCGGCAGCCGCAGGAAGTGCCCGAGCGCGCCGCGCATGCTCGGCACGCCCTGCGCAGGATGCCCGCTGCCGTCCATCAAATGACAGCCTGCGCAATGCACCACGTACAGGCTGCGCACGCTGCTGGCGGGGGCCGTCGCCGGCCCGTCGAAGCGGATCGCGCTGGCCATCGCCAGCGGACGGGGTGACACGCTGCGCTCGGCCATGACACCGACCGATGCAGTCAGCCACAGCAGCCCCATCCACCCCTGTTTCCCGACAAGCCTCCAGCGCATCACGCGGCCCTCCTTCGTGCTCACTCGCCCAGGATCTGCTGGCGCCGCAGCCGGGTGCGCGCCGGATCACCCGGCCCCTGCCGCAACGAGGCGACCTCGGCCGCGGTGTAGGCCACCCGGTCGGGAACACCCTGGAGCGTCGCCAGGTGGGTGGCCACCAGCGCCAGCGCCTCGTCGTCCAGAGGTGCGGCAAACGCCGGCATGCTGCCCACGAAGACCTGTCCACCCACCTGGATCCGCCCGGACAGGCCCTTGAGCAGCACGGTGGGCAGGTAGTCGCGCTGCCCGCCCAGCGCCGCCCAGTGCGCGCCCTTGAGCGCCGGGGCGAGGCCGACGGTGCCGCTGCCATCGGCCTGGTGGCAGGCGGCGCAGTGCTGCGCGAACAGCGCCGCGCCGTCGCGGGCCGGCTCGGCGAGCGCGCCGGTGCTGCCCAGCGCGCCCATCAACAGCAGCGACCACCCAAGCCGGTGCGTCGTCATGCAACCCATGGTGCGTTTCATGCCAGCCCGACGATGACCGAGGTGGTGCAGTGGAACATCGGGCTGGTGTTGGCCATGCACCAGTTGATGTCGTTGTGGACCCCCAGCCGGTAGCCCGGGCGCTCGCGCTCGTTGTTGTTGCACAGGCACTGGCCGCACGAACTCTTGCCGCAGCAGTCGTTGTAGGACACGAGGTAGTGCCGGTTGTCGTTCGGGTTCAGGCAGGTGCCGACCCACGACACCTTGGACGCCTCGGTGCCGGGCGGGCACTGCGTCAGCGAGCCGCCGCAGCAGGTGCAGAGGTAGCCGTCGAACGCGCAGTAGCGCCAGTACTCGCACTTGGCGGGGTCGTTGGGGTCGGGTTTCGGCGCGGCGCCACCTGCACCGGCAGCGTGGGCAGTGCCGAACTGGCCGCTGCGGTCGAAGGGCAGCATCGGCAGCACGGCGCTGCCCACCATCGCCGCGCCCAGCTTGCCGATCAGGCTGCGGCGGCCGTGGCTCTGCGCGGTGCGGCGCAGACGGCGCTGCGCGAAGCGGTCGATCCAGTCGTGGAAGGAAGCCATGTGGAAAGTCCTTTCAGTCCGGCGGTTCAGGCCGCAGAAGACGAGGAGGCGGCGAGTTCGCGGTCACCGCCGAGGTAGTGCTGGATCGAGTGCTGGCCCATGTCGTGGGCGTTGAGCAGGCTGTCGAGCTGCTCGCGCGAGTTCACCAGGCCCTTGGCAACGACGGTGCCGCGCCGGTCGAGCATGACGCCATACGGCAGGCGCGAGACGCGGTAGGTCATGCCCAGCTCCTGCGACAGCACGTAGGGGAAGTCCTCCAGCTGGTGCTCGCGGACGAACTTCAGGTGGGTGGCCGCCTCGCCGTCGCTGGCCAGCACGATGCGCACGGTGCGCGACTCGGCCCGCTGCAACGCCTTGAGGATGGGCAGCAGCTTCTTGCACACCGGACAGGTCGGCGACAGGAAAAACACCAGCGTCGGCAGCGCGTTCGGCGTGCCGATCTCGACCCGCTCGGACTGGATGCCGCTCAGCTCGAACATCGGCGACAGGCTGCCGATGGCCGGGCCGGAATCGGTCACCAGCGCGCCCATCGGCGCCACGCGCTCGAACAGCACGCCCACTTGCCGGGACAGCGCCCACAGCATCACGGCCAGCGCCAGCACGGCCAGCCACAGCAGGATCACGGAAAAGGTCAGTGCGCTCATGTGGAACTCCGGGAAGACAGGGTTTGGTGAGATTGGTGAGATTGGTGAGATTGGCGGTGGAGGTGGTCCAGGTGCGCGGCCTGGCGCAGCACCTGGTTGAAGGCGGCGTACAGCAGCGTCAGCAGCAGCCAGCCCGCGACGACCGCGGCGATGTCGCCGGCCGTGATGGCGCGGTCACCGGACGGCAGCGCCGCCAGCCCGGCCAGCCCCAGCAGCACGACGTTGCGCGCCACCAAAGCCCACGACAGCGGCAGCGGCCCGCCGCCACAGCCGCAGTCCGGGCGCCGACCGTGCGCGAGCTGCCAGGCCATCGCCGCCGCGTAGGTCGCCAGCAGCACGGCGCACAGCCCCGCCGCCAGCGCCCGCCACGGCGTCATCAGCCCGAGCGCTGCGACCAGTTCCGCCAGCGGCAGCGCCCAGGTCATCGCGCCCAGCGCTGCGTCCGGCACGCCGTAGGCCGCCAGGTGCTGCATGAACAGGTCGCGGTCGCCGAGCTTGGCTGCGCTGGCGTGCAGCATCAGGATCACCAGCGCGCCGGTGGCCAGCATCAGCACCAGCGGATCAAGGGCCGCGACAAAAGAGACGAAGGAGGTGTCCATCGCTGGCGCCCTCAGTCGTGCGACTCAAGCTGCGTGATGGTCTCGCCCACCGCGGCGTGCTTGGCCATCGGGCGGGCGCGGCCGTCCTTCCAGGACATCACGTGCAGCGTGTTGGTCGCGCCATCAAGCACGTGCAGCCGCTCGCCGCTGGCCGAGAAGGTCAGCGCGATCGCCATGTTCCCCGGCAGCGACGGCAGGCGCTTGCCGCTGCGCAGGTCCATCACCCACAGCTTGTCAGCGGGCAGCTTGTGCGAGCCCTCGCCGCCCTTCGGATGCATCGCCGCGACCAGGTAGCGTCCGGACGGGTCGACCGCGGCGTTCTGGTAGCCGCCCGGCCGCCAGCCCTGCGCCCGCTCGGCCTTGGTGGCGATCAGGTCGTGCGTGCTGGTGACCTGCGCCACCGCGCCGCCCAGGTTCAGCTCGGTCACCTTGCCCTGGAAGGACACGTACCAGTAGCGGTCGCCGACCCGCTCGGCGTTGTGGAACCAGGCGTCCTGGTCGGCGTCGAACAGCTTGCCGCTGGACTGGCGCTCGGCCGGCTGGCCCTGCTCGTCGAGCGTGACGGTGAGCATCGTGCCGTCGCCGCACAGCGACGAGAAACGCGTCGGATGCCCCGCCGCCGGCAGCGCACCCCAGCAACCCGGGTTCGGCACCTCGGCCGCCACCTTGCGCTCCTTCAGGTCGACGACGGTGACCGAGGTCGCGGGCGTGGCGTTCTGCACCAGCACGTAGCGGCCGTTGGCCGTGGTGGCCACGAGGTGCCGGTAGTTGAGGGCCTGTGCCCGCTTCGGCGGCAGCAGCACCTCGTACTTGAACGCCAGATCGTCGGCGCCGTAGACCTCCAGCACATCCGCCCGCTCGCCGCGGGTGGAGCGACTGAGGTGGGTGGTGGCGACATAGACCTCGTCCCGCTTCGGGCTGAGGGCCATGTTGCCGACGTAGGCCGTGCTGATCATGCCAAGGAACTTGCCGCTGGCCGCGTCGAGCACGCGGATGCGGCCGTCGGTGATGTGGCTGATGGCGAGGTCGGGAACGTAAACGCGGCGGCCGTGCTTGGCGTCGATCACCGGCGTGGTCGTCAGCGGGGGGTCGGGCGGCAGCGGCTCGGGAACAGGTTTGGCCGAAGCCTTGTTGGCCGCCCAGGTGGCCGAACTGCAGGCCAGCAGGACAGCGCCCAGCGCTGCAACGCGCCAGACACGCCGCGCGGGGCGTGAACCGGGAGAACTCAGGGTGTGCATGGTCACTCCGTTCAGGGGGATGAACCCCACTGTCGGGGCAGTGGCGACACGGGCGTGAGCCAGATTCGGCAACCGCGCGGCCAACACTGGCCGAGGTGGGCCTCAAGATCCGCTCCACCCCCATCCGGAAAGGCCCCGCACAGGTCCACGCAGGCACCGCGTTGGCGGCCCGACCCCGTGCATTCCCTAGGCGGAACGGGGTGGCTTGCCGAATACGGATATCAGTGGGCGGCGCCGACCCTGTCGCGCACCCGCTGCAGCGTCTGCGACGGCAGCTCGCCGAACAGCGCGCGGTACTCGGCCGCCAGACGCGGCAGGTGCCAGAAACCCCAGTGCGCCGCGCAGTCGGCTACGCTCGCGTGCCGGTCACCCCGCAGCAGTTCGCGCCGCAGCCCGTTCAGCCGCAGCACGCGCAGGCAGGTCACCGGACTGAGGTGCAGCACGTCCTGGAAGCTGTACTGCAACGTGCGCCGCGACACCTGCAGCGCCTCGCACAGCTCGGGCACGCCGATCGGGGCGTCGATGTGCTGGTGCATGTAGTCGCGCGCCGCCTGAACCACCTGCCGCCGGGCCGAGCTGGTCGGGCGAAACTGCGCCGACGCCGACTCGTCTGCCTCCGACACGCCGGCCAGCAGTACATCGCACGCGGCATGCACCAGCGCACGCCGCATCGGCGCATGGGCCAGCAGGGACGGCATCTCGCGCGCCGTCTTCAACGCGGTCAGCAGCATCTCGCGCAAGGCCACCTGCCGCGTATCCACGCCCTCCTTCTCGGCCGAGGGCTTCCAGTCGGCGGGCAAGGTCACCCCTTCGACCCGGCGGGCATAGTCCAGCAGGAAACGCTGTTCGACGTCCAGCGCAACCACATCGAACAGGCCATGCGTGACCAGCTCGAACTCGGTGTCCGCCTGGACCGCGAAACTCTCGCCGGGGGCCAGCCGCCGCCCGCAGTACCAGCTGTCCGAGGCCGCCACGAGCGGCATCGCCAGCGCCACCGTACCGGGGCGGGACAGCCCGTGCTGCCAGACAGCCTGCTGCGTCTGCTCGCGAAAGAGCTGGGCCGGGCCGATGCGCAGCTCCTCGACACGCCCCTGGAACGGGCCGGCCGACAGCTGCTCGTATTGCTGGTCCCACATCGACAGGCTCGCCGCGTGTTCGTTGACATCGCAGGTGTCGTGGATGACGTGGGTGTATTGACGCCACATGGTCACTCTCCTCCGGGGCCGCCGGTGCCCGGGAACCGTCAGCAACCGGCGTGCCACCCGGCGGCAAGCTTGGCACACACGGCCGCGGCAGGTGACCCGTGGCCCCTCAGTGTTTGCCCTGATCGTCGAACCTGATGCCGGTCTGGACGGGGTCAGGCCGTGTTCACCAGCCCAGCGGCGCCGCCCACCCGTCATAGACCTTGGGCAGCGGCCGGGCGTAGTCCCCATGCGCGCTGGTGCGCAGGCCCAGCGCCACCAGCCCCTCGGCGAACTTGACCGCCGCCGCCACCCCGTCGATCACCGGCACGCCCAGCCGCGCGCTCAGCGTCGCGCACAGCGCCGCCATGCCCGCGCAGCCGAGCACGATCGCGCCGCTGCGGTCGCGCGCCAGCGCCTCGCGTGCGGCGGCTTCGATCTGGTCCACGCAGCCAGCGCCACCGTCCTCCAGCGCCAGCACCGGGATGTCGGTCCCGTGGATGCCGCGACACCGGCGCTCGAAGCCGTAGCGATGCACCAGGTGCTCGGCGATCACGCAGGTGCGCGTCATCGTCGTCACCACCGAGAAGCCGGTGGCCAGGAAACTCGCCGCATGGAAGGCCGCTTCGGCGATGCCGATCACCGGCGCCGAGGTGGCTTCACGCGCCGCGTCCAGCCCCGGGTCGCCGAAACAGGCGATGACCACCGCATCCGCCCCAGCGCCGTGCAGCCGCACCTGTTCGGCCACACCGGCCGCGGCGATCGCCTCGTCGTAGTGCCCTTCGATCGAGCGCGGGCCGAAGGTGGGCTGCGTGGCGTGGACGGTCGTTCCGGGAAAAGCGACGGCGCGCGCGGCGGCGGCAATGCCCGCGGTCATGACCTCGGACGTGTTCGGGTTGATGAGCAGCAGGTTCATGGTGGTGCGGCGTGGTGCGTGGTTGGTGCGGGATTGGTGCAGGGCAGGCCAGCGGTTTTGCATACAAAGCAAGAGCCACGCCGCACGGCGGTGCATGAACCGGGCGCCGTGCCACCGTGAGGACTGCACACGGCTTGGCACACCGATTGCATACAAAACCCGGCATGCACGACGACACCGCCCCCCGCACCGATCTGGAGCTGATCCGCCTGGTCAAGGACTACGGCGCCTCGCTGGCGGTGGCCGGGATCGACCTGAAGATCGCCGCCGGCAGCTACTGTTGCCTGCTCGGCCCGTCGGGCTGCGGCAAGACCTCGACGCTGCGCATGATCGCCGGCCACGAGGAGCCGACCGAGGGTTCCATCGTGCTCGGCGGTCGCGAGATCACGCACCTGTCGCCCGCCGAACGCGGCACGGCGATGATGTTCCAGAGCTACGCGCTGTTCCCGCACCTGAGCGTGCTCGACAACGTGGCCTTCAGCGCCCGCATGAAGGGCGCCGCGAAGGCTGAACGCCATGCCCGCGCGATGGAGTTGCTCAAGCTGGTCCACATGGAGCCTTTTGCGGAGCGCCTGCCCGCCGCGCTGTCCGGCGGTCAGCAGCAACGCGTGGCGCTGGCACGGGCGCTGATGCTGCGGCCGAAGGTGCTGCTGCTGGACGAGCCGCTGTCGGCGCTGGACCCGTTCCTGCGCGTGAAGATGCGGGCGGAGCTGAAGCGCTGGCACCGCGCGCTCGGCATGAGCTTCATCCACGTCACGCACTCGCAGGAAGAGGCGATGGCGCTGGCCGACCTCGTCGTCGTGATGAACCAGGGCCGCATCGAGCAGGCCGGCAGCGCCCGCGACGTGTTCGAGCGCCCGCGCACCGAGTTCGTCGCCCGCTTCATCGGCGCGCACAACGTCATCGAGACGCCCGCCGGCAAGGTCGCCGTGCGCTGCGACCGGCTGCGGCTGGACGCGGTCGGCGCGGGCAGCGGCGCCGGCAGCGACTACGCGATGCAGGTCGCCGCCATCGAATACCAGGGCGCGCAGGTACAGATCCACCTGAGCGCAGACACCAGCAGCGCGGACGCCAGCGCCGAACCGATCTGGATGGCCGCCCTGCCCGACGCCGACTTCCATGCCGCACCGCTCGAACCCGGTCAGCGCGTCGCCCTGCACTGGCGCCCCGAAGACGCCCACGCGCTGGCTGCCTGAATCCGAACCCTGTTTCCCTCCCCGTCCGTCAACCTCCCCAGGAGTGCTCGCCATGTCCGCTGATCTCGAACCGCAGAACACCGCCCCGGCCGCTGCACCCGGCGCCGACACCCCCGAACTGCAGCGCCGCGGCTTCCTGCGCACCGCTGCGGGCGTCGGCGTGGCCGCCACCGGCATCACCGGCTTCCCGTTTGTCCACGCCCAGGAAAAGATCGTCCTGCGCTACCTCGGCACCGCGGTGAACCAGGACAAGGCCATCGCCGAGAAGTTCGAGGCCGACACCGGCATCAAGATCCAGTACATCCCGGTCACCACCGACGACGTGACCAAGCGCGCCGTCACCGCCCCGAACAGCTTCGACCTGATCGACACCGAATACTTTTCGCTCAAGAAGATCGTGCCGACCGGCAACCTGCTGGGCATTGATGTGAAGCGCATCAAGAACGCCGACAAGATCACCTCGCTGTTCACCAAGGGCGAAGTCGCCGGCAAGAAGGTCGGCGACCAAGGCACCGCGCCCAAGAAGGTCATGTACCTCGAAGGCGGCAAGAGCACCAAGTTCTCCGCCACGCCCACCGGCTTCATGACGCTGATCCCCACCGTCTACAACGCCGACACGCTGGGCATCCGCCCCGATCTCATCAAGCGCCCGATCAACTCCTGGGCCGAACTGCTCAACCCCGAGTTCAAGGGCAAGGCCGCGATCCTGAACATCCCGTCGATCGGCATCATGGACGCGGCGATGGTCGTGGAGGCCATGGGGATCTACAAGTACCCCGACAAGGGGAACATGACCAAGAAGGAAATCGACCTGACGATCAAGACGCTGATCGAGGCGAAGAAGGCCGGCCAGTTCCGCTCGCTGTGGAAGGACTTCAACGAGTCGGTGAACCTGATGGCCTCGGGCGAGGTGGTGATCCAGTCGATGTGGTCGCCGGCCGTGACCGCCGTGCGCACCAAGGGCATCGCCTGCACCTTCCAGCCGCTGAAGGAAGGGTATCGCGCGTGGGCCGCTGGTTTCGGCGTGCCGAAGACGGTCACGGGTCGCAAGGCCGATGGCGTCTACGAGTTCATCAACTGGTTCCTCGACGGCTGGGCGGGCGCCTACCTGAACCGCCAGGGCTACTACAGCGCCGTGCTGGAGACCGCCAAGGCCAAGATGGAGCCCTACGAGTGGGCCTACTGGATGGAAGGCAAGCCGGCCACGCAGGACATCAAGAGCCCCAACGGCGACGTGCTGGCCAAGGCGGGTTCCGTGCGCGACGGCGGCAGCTACGAAGCACGCATGGGCGGCATCGCCTGCTGGAACGCCGTGATGGACGAAAACGCCTACATGGTCCAGAAGTGGAACGAGTTCGTCGCCGCCTGAGTCCGGACCTGAAGCCATGAACCGCGCGCGCACCGCTCACCTCACCGCCTGGCTGCAAGCCTCGCCGCTCGCGGCGGTGTTCGCGCTGTTCTTCGTCCTCCCGCTCGGGCTGGTGCTGATGGTCAGCTTCTGGCAGGCCAGCGAGTACGAGCTGATCCCGGCCTTCACCGGGCAGAACTACCTCGACGTCTTCACCGGCTGCCCCGTCACGCCCGACGGCGACCTGTGCGTGACGTTCAAGACCTACCTCTCCACCCTGAAGTTCAGCGTGCTGACGTGGCTCATCACCGCGCTGCTGGGCTTCTCGATCGCCTACTTCCTGGCCTTCCACATCGAGGGCACGCTGACGCAGACGGTGCTGTTCATCGTCTGCACGGTGCCGTTCTGGACCAGCAACGTGATCCGGATGATCTCGTGGGTGCCGCTGCTGGGACGCAATGGCCTGGTGAACCAGACGCTGCAGGGCATGGGGCTGATCGACACGCCGATCGAGTGGCTGCTGTTCTCGGACTTCTCGGTGGTGCTGGCGTTTGTCCACCTCTACACGATGTTCATGATCGTGCCGATCTTCAACTCGATGATGCGCATCGACCGCAACCTGCTGGAGGCCGCCCGCGACAACGGCGCCAGCCCCTGGCAGACGGTGTGGCACGTCGTGCTGCCGCTGAGCCGCACCGGGCTGATCATCGGCTCGATCTTCGTCGTGGCCCTCGTGATGGGCGACTTCGTGACCGTCGGCGTCATGGGCGGCCAGCAGATCGCCTCGGTCGGCAAGATCATCCAGGTCCAGACCAGCTACCTGCAGTTCCCGATCGCGGCGGCCAACGCCGTCATCCTGCTGGCGGTGGTGCTGCTGATGATCGTCGCGCTGATGCGGCTGGTGAACCTGCGCAAGGAGCTGTGAGATGAGGGTCATCCGCAAGAAGCGCCCGCTGAGCTTCTGGCTGCTGGGCGCCGTGTTCGCCGCGTTCGTGCTGTTCCTGTACGGGCCGATGTTCGCCATCTTCGTGCTCAGCTTCCAGGGGCCGGAGGGCGGGCTGACCTTCCCGATGCGCGGCGTGTCGCTGCACTGGTTCCGCGTGCTGTGGGAAGGCATCGGCGTGATCGACATCGGTGCGGCGTTCCGGCGCTCGCTGGTGCTGGGCACGGTGGTGATGGTGCTGACGGTCGGGCTGTCGCTGCTGGCGGGGCTGGCCTACCGCAAGAAGCTGCCGGGTGGGACGGCGCTGTTCTACGTCGTCGTGGCCAGCCTGATCATGCCGTCGATCATCGTGTCGCTGGGCATCGGGCTGAGCTTCCGGCTGCTCGACACCGGGGTGAAGACGCTGCTGGAGGCGCAGTGGCCCGAAGCGCTCGACACCTTCACGAGCACGCTCGGCATGTTCACCTCGGGCCTGGGCGCGCAGCTCACCTGGACGCTGCCGTTCGGCCTCCTGATCATGTTCGCGGTGTTCAACCGCTTCAACCCGGCCTTTGAAGAAGCCGCGCGCGACCTCGGCGCGACCCCGTGGCAGAGCTTCCGCCATGTCGTGCTGCCGCTGATCGGGCCGAGCCTGGTGGGCGTGGGCATGTTCGGCTTCACGCTGAGCTGGGACGAGATCGCGCGCAGCTCGCAGGCGATGGGCGACCTCAACACGCTGCCGCTGGAGCTGCAGGGCCTGACGACGACGGTGACGACCCCGGTGATCTACGCGCTGGGCACGGTGACGACGGTGGTGTCGTTCCTGGTGATGGGACTCACCCTGGCCACCGTCGGACTCTGGCAAAGTCGCCGCCGATGACACCGGACGATCCCGCACACCCTGACACCGCCCCAGGCACCGCCACCGAGCGGGTCTACGACAGCCTCTACACCGACATCCTGGAGCGCCGCCTGGCCCCCGGCACGCGGCTGCGCGAGGAGGAACTGGCGGCGCGCTTCGCCGTCTCGCGCACGGTGATCCGGCAGGCGCTGCACCGGCTGGCGCAGGACCAGGTGATCGCGCTGAACCACAACCGCGGCGCGCAGGTGCCGGCGCCGACGCGGGCGGATGCGGCACACGTCTTCGATGCACGGCGGGTGGTGGAATGCGAGATCGCGCGGCGACTGGCCGGGCAGCTGACCGCGGCGCAGCTCGGCCAGCTGCAGGCGCTGGTCGACGCCGAAGCCCGCGCCGACACGCTCGGCGACCGCTCGGCGGCGATCCGGCTGTCGGGCGAGTTCCACCGGGCGCTGGCGCAGATGTGCGGCAACCCGGTGTTCCTGCGGCTGCTGGAAGGACTGCTGCCGACGACCTCGCTGCTGATGGCGCTCTACCAGCCCGACGGCACGCCGGCCTGCGTGCTGCACCGCCATGTGGAGCTGATCAGTGCGCTGGGGCGGCCGGGCGCGGCGGCGGCCACCGAGATGCGGCGGCATCTGCAGGAGATCGAGCGCTCGCTGAACCCGCTGCCCCCGGTACGCCCGGTGCGCGACGCGTTCAAGGCCTACCGCGAGCCCGCCACCTGAACCGCCAACCGAACCGCCCTCAGAAGGAGGCCGACAGCCCCAGCGCCCACAGCGCCGGCCGCACCGTGGGCAGTCCGTCGAAGCGGTGCTGGCCCACATCGACGGACGCCGTCAGCGCAAAGACCCGGGACCACTGCCACGACAGTCCGGCGCCGAGCAGCGGCCCGACATGGCGCTCGCTCGCCTGGTAGGCCTCGGCGCCGTTGACCGTCGTGCGCAGCGCCGTCTGCCACGCACCAAGGCCGACGCGTACCCGCGCCCGCCACCCCTCCAGCGCCGGCAGCGCGACCTGCAGCGCGACCAGAGGACCGCGGGTGTGGCGGTGGTTGCGCTGCACGAACGGCCCGTCGGCGGTGTCACCGAAGTCCGCGAACCCGAGCACCGGTCCGACCGCCCAGGCGCTGTTCCCCAGCGGAATTTCAGCCCCGACGGACACCCGCCAGCCCGTCGAACGGCCGGCCCCGCGGTCCGTCAGCAGCCCGACCGCCCCCTCGATGCGCCAGGTGGCCTGGGCTGAAGCGATGCTGCAGCCAAGCAGACAGGCCGCCGACAGCAGGAGAGGCAGCGGCCGCAGGACACGACAGGAAGCAGACGCAGACACACAAGCAGGCATGGGCAGACGACCAGTTCATGGCGGCGGGAGCCCTCGGTACCGCACCGGATCGCCCCTGCTGCCGGCGCAGGATTCTGCCTGCAGCGCCCGCGCGCGCCGGGTCCGGCCGTCCTCTATTTCTGCGACATCGGGCACGTGTTCATGCCGAGCACCGTGTACAGCGGACACATCCGGAACAGCCCGGTGGCCAGCGGCACCACGCCGATCCAGCCCCAGGCTCCGATCTGACCGGTCAGCACCAACAGGATCAGGGCCAGCCCGACCACGATGCGCAGGATGCGGTCTGCACCGCCAACATTGATTTTCATGCGACTCTCCTGAAGCAAAACCGCCGGCGCCGTCGCCGGTTGAAACGGAGTGTGTTCCTGCGGACCCCTGCAATCTGTGACCCAAGTCACACAACAGACCAGACCTCCCCTACTGGGCTCCACCGGCGGCCAGCTGACGCAGGGCAGCCGCATCCAGCACCTGCACCCGCTCCCGCCCCAGCGCCACCCAGCCCGCCTGCTCGAAGCGCTTGAGCAGCCGGGTCACCATCTCGCGCACGGTGCCGAGTTCGTCGGCGAGCTGCTGGTGGGTGAGGTGCAGCACCGGGCCGCGGCCGAGCAGCGCCGCCGCCAGCCGCTGGTCGAGACGCTGGAAGGCCACCGCCTCGGTCAGCGCGATCAGGTCGGCCATGCGCGCGGCGAACAGCGCGAAGACGTGGCGGCGGAAGGGTTCGTGGTCGCTCCAGCGCATGAAGACCGGCGCGGGCAGCAGCAGCAGGCGGCTCGGCTGCACCGCCACGCCATGCGCGGACAACACGGCCTGCCCGAACAGGCAGGCGGCCGAGACGACGCAGAGTTCGCCCGGCTGCACGCGGTACAGCTCGATCGCCCGGCCGTGCGGCGTGCCCCGCGCGACCCGCACCTCGCCGGCCAGCACCAGCGGGAAGCCGCGGCACGGTGCGCCCTCGTCGAACAGCACCGTGCCCGCAGGCACCTCGACCGCGTTGCCGAGCGCGGCCAGATCCTGCTCCCAGCCGGGCGGCGGACTGTCGGCCAGCGCCGGATAGAGACCGGACACGAGGGAAACCAGCGCGGGTGCAGGCATCATCATCGCCTCAGTGTAGACAAGCCCGGAGACATCGCCCATGAACGCCCCGCTCCACGCCGACTGGCGCCCCGTGATCACCCCCCGCCCGATGCCGGTCGAGATGCTGCAGGCGCTGCAGGCCCGCTTCGGCGCGCGCTGCTCGACCGCGCAGGCGGTGCGCGAACAGCACGGCCGCGACGAGTCCACCTATGACGCGCCGCCGCCGGACGCGGTCGTCTACTGCGAGTCGAACGAGGACGTGATGGCCGCGGTGAAGCTGGCGGACCAGTACGCGGTGCCGGTGATCCCGTTCGGCGTCGGCTCCTCGCTGGAGGGGCACCTGCTGGCCGTGCAGGGCGGGCTGAGCCTGGACCTGTCGCGCATGAACCGCATCCTGCGGCTGAACCCGGAAGACCTCACCGTCACCGTGCAGGCCGGCGTCACCCGGATGCAGCTCAACAACGAGATCCGCCACACCGGCCTGTTCTTCCCGATCGACCCGGGCGCGGACGCCTCGCTCGGCGGCATGGCGGCCACGCGGGCCTCGGGCACCAACGCGGTGCGCTACGGCACCATGCGCGAGAACGTGCTCGGTCTTGGGGTGGTCAACGCGCAGGGCGAGTGGGTGCGCACCGGCACGCGGGCGCGCAAGTCCAGCGCCGGCTACGACCTGACGCGGCTCTTCGTCGGCAGCGAGGGCACGCTCGGCGTGATGACCGAGATCACGCTCAAGCTCTACCCGCTGCCCGAGGCGGTGTCGGCGGCGATCTGCCACTTCCCGAGCATCGACGCGGCGGTGCAGACGACGATCGCGGTCATCCAGATGGGCGTGCCGATCGCGCGCTGCGAGCTGATCGACGGCAACACGGTCGGCATGGTCAACCGCCACAGCAAGCTCACGCTGCGCGAGCAGCCGATGCTGCTGATGGAGTTCCACGGGACGGCCGCCAGCGTGGCCGAGCAGGCGCAGACCGTGCAGGAGATCGCGGCCGACCACGGCGGCGAGTCCTTCGAATGGGCCTCGACCCCGGAGGAGCGCACCCGGCTGTGGACCGCCCGCCACCACGCCTACTTCGCCGCGATCCAGAGCCGCCCGGGCTGCCGCGCGATGTCCACGGACGCGTGCGTGCCGATCTCGCGGCTGGCGGAGCTGATCGCCGAGTCGGTGGCGGATGTGGATGCCTCCGGCCTGCCCTACTTCCTCGTCGGCCACGTCGGCGACGGCAACTTCCACTTCGGCTACCTGATCGATCCCGCGCAGCCCGCTGAACGTGAACTGGCCGAGGCGCTCAACCACCGGCTGGTGGAACGCACGCTGCGCATGGAAGGCACCTGCAGCGGCGAGCACGGCGTCGGGCTGCACAAGATGGGCTTCCTGCTCGACGAGGCCGGGCCGGCAGCGGTCGGGCTGATGCGGGAGATCAAGCGGGCGCTGGATCCGAAGAACATCCTGAATCCAGGAAAAGTGTTCGCGAACTGAAACCCGCAAAAACGAAATCTGCAAAGGCGGATATGGCATCGGAACTGCCCGTGATATCGACTCAAGATCCACGGACAGCCTTCCTAGAATTCTTCCATGTCCGAAATCATCAGTCAGATCGCGCAAATCAACGTGCCGCAGGATGTCCTGCAGAACGCGGATTTCGATGGCATCGTCAACGACTTCCGGCGCCACTTCCGGCGTCTGGATGATTTCCAGCGCATCCACGGGCCGGTCGGGATGCACGATTCGCTGCAGCCGCTGTGGCAGGCGATCGCCGCGGGCGACCACCGGCCGGACACCTCGGATCTGGAGGTGTCGGCGCTGTCCAAGACGCTCGGACAGCTGATCGTGCTGTCGGTGGTGCAATCGCAACAGATCCAGCGCCAGCAAGAAGCCCTGTCCTCGCAGCAGACGGCCACCCGGACGCTGCAGCAGAAGGTCAAGCAGGCACACACCGTGCTCGCCGAACACCAGCAGGCCCAGGGCGTGCACAGCGGCGAGATGCAGCAGGTGATGAACCAGTTGCTGGAGGTGCGCAACGGCCTGGTCGCCACCACCCAGCGCGTGACCGAAGCCACCCAGGACGGCCGCAAGACCCGAGAGGAACTGCAGGCCCAGATCAAGAAGGCACTGACGGAGGCCACGGCCCGCGTCGACACCGCCTGCGAGTGGGTGCAGACCATTGCCGACGCGCAGAACGTCAAGGTGGAGACGCTGCGCAATGCCGTGCACGCCGACACCGATGCCCGCGACCACTCCGAGAAGCTGCTGGCCGATGACTTGGCCCTGCTGCAGCGCCAGCTCGACCAGGAACACAACCGGGTCGAGGACCTGAGCGACCTGCTCTCCCAGCACCGCATGGCCCAGGACACGCTGCAGAACCGCGTCACCACGCTGACCCAGGAGCGCGCCGCCGAGCAGGCCCAGATGCAGGACCGGCTGAAGAAGCTCACGCTGGGCATCGCAGGCGTGTCCGGGCTGGCGCTGATCGGGCTGATGCTGGCGGTGACCCGCTTCCTCTGACCGGCTGCGCCCGAACGCAAGAGGCCGACCCGTCACCGGGTCGGCCTCTTGCATTGGTGGATGGAGTTCAGGTGGACGAAGCAGGCGCCGGCACACCCCAGCGCTTGGTCACGTCGCCCTTGGCGTTGACGCTCTCCAGATGGACCGCGAAGCCCCACAGCCGCGCGACGTGCTTGAGCACCTCGATGGCGCTGTCGGCCAACGGGCGGTCCTGGTGCTGGAAGTGGCGCAGCGTCAGCGAGCGGTCGCCGCGCAGGTTGACGTTCCAGACCTGGATGTTCGGCTCGCGCGAACCCAGGTCGTACTGCCTCGACAGCGCATCGCGCACCCGCCGGTAGCCGCTGTCGTCGTGGATGGCGCTGACCTCGATCTCGGGCTTCTTGTCGTCGTCGTGCAGCGCGAACAGGCGCAGGTCGCGCATCAGCTTGGGGCTGAGGTACTGGCCGATGAAGCTCTCGTCCTTGAAGTTGCGCATCGCCTGGTCGAACGCCGGCAGCCACGGCGTGCCAGCCAGCTCGGGAAACCACTGGCGGTCCTCCTCGGTCGGCTCCTCGCAGATGCGCTTGATGTCGGTGTACATCGCGAAGCCGAGCGCGTAGGGATTGATGCCGCTGTAGCTGCGGTCGCCCACGCGCGGCTGGTAGACCACGTTGGTGTGCGACTTGAGCCACTCGATCATCACGCCGTCGGTCAGGTGGCCATCGTCGTACATGGTGTTGAGCAGCTTGTGGTGCCAGAAGGTGGCCCAGCCCTCGTTCATCACCTGCGACTGGCGCTGCGGGTAGAAGTACTGCGCCACCTTGCGCACGATGCGCACCACCTCGCGCTGCCAGGGCTCCAGCAGCGGCGCGTTCTTCTCGACGAAGTACAGCAGGTTCTCCTGCGGCTCCTCGGGGAAGCGGCGGCTGCCGTGGGTTTCCTCGGCCTTCTCGGCGCGGCGCGGCAGCGTGCGCCAGAGGTCGTTGACCTGCTGCTGCGCGTAGGCCTCGCGGTCCTTGCGCTCGCTGAGTTCCTGCGCGAGCGTCTTCTTGCTCGGGCGGCGGTAGCGGTCGACGCCGTGGTTCATCAGCGCGTGGCAGCTGTCGAGGAAGGCCTCCACCGTGTCGATGCCGTGGCGTTCCTCGCAGTCGGCGATGTAGTTCTTGGCGTAGACGAGGTAGTCGATGATCGAGGCTGCATCCGTCCACATGCGGAACAGGTAGTTGCCCTTGAAGAAGCTGTTGTGGCCGTAGGCGGCGTGGGCGATGACCAGCGCCTGCATGGCCATCGAGTTCTCCTCCATCAGGTAGCTGATGCAGGGGTTGGAGTTGATGACGATCTCGTACGCCAGCCCCATGTGGCCGCGCTTGTAGTTCTTCTCGGTCGAGATGAACTCCTTGCCGTAGCTCCAGTGGCGGTAGTTCACCGGCATGCCGACGCTGGCGTAAGCGTCCATCATCTGCTCGGCGGTGATGATCTCCAGCTGGTTGGGATAGGTGTCGAGGCCGAAGCGGGCCGCGGTGCCACGGATCACGTCGTGGTACTGCTCGACCAGCTCGAAGTTCCAGTCGCTCGGGCCGGGCAGCGGCTCGGCGGCCCGTTCGGGCGCCGGCAGCGGGCCGCCGTGCAGGTCCTTCATGGCGACAGCGGGCATGGGTTTCATGCGGTGGCTCCTTCCTTCTTGAACAAGTCGCGGAACACCGGGTAGATCTGGTCGGCGCTCGTCACCTTGCGCATCGCGAAATGCGGTCCGGACACTTCACCCAGGCGGGTGTACTCGTCCCACAGGTTCTGCTCCGGCTCCGCCACCTGCACATAGGCGTAGTAGCGGCACAGCGGCAGGATCTTGTTCTGCAGGATCTCGCGGCAGCGGCCCGAGTCGTGGTGCCAGTTGTCGCCGTCGCTGGCCTGCGCGCCGTAGATGTTCCACTGGTCCGACGGGTAGCGGGCGCGGATGATCTCCTCCATCAGCACCAGCGCGCTGGACACCACCGTGCCGCCAGTCTCGGTCGAGTGGAAGAAGCCCTGCTCGTCCACCTCCTGCGCCTGCGTGTGGTGGCGGATGAAGACGATGTCGATCTTCTCGTAGTGCCGCGTCAGGAACAGGTAGAGCAGGATGAAGAAGCGCTTGGACAGCTCCTTGCGCGATTCGTCCATCGAGCCCGACACGTCCATCACGCAGAACATCACCGCCTTGGACGTCGGCACCGGCACCTTCACGCGGCTGCGGAAGCGCAGGTCGATCGGGTCGAGGAAGGGGATGTGGCCGATGCGCGCCCGCAGCTCGGCGATGCGGGTCTGCAGGTCCAGCAGTTCCTGCTCGGCGAGCAGGTCGGTCGGACGCGGCTGCGGCTGTGCCTGCAGCTCCGCCAGCTGTTGTTCGAGGCGGCGCAGTTCGCGCCGGCTGTCATTGCCCAGCGCGATGCGCCGGCCGAGCGCGCCGCGCATCGAGCGCACGATGTGCAGGTTGCTGGGCGTGCCGTCGTTGGTGAAGCCCGCGCGGTGGCTCTTCCACTCGGGCGTCTCGGCGAGCTGGGTGCGGATCAGGTGGGGCAGCGCGAGGTCCTCGAAGAAGACCTGCATGAACTCCTCCTTGCTCAGCGAGAAGACGAAGTCGTCCTCGCCTTCGCCGGAGTCGCTCGCCTGGCCCTGGCCGGAACCACCGCCGGCACCACCGCCCTTGGGCCGCTTGATGCGGTCGCCGGCCACGTAGTCCTGGTTGCCGGGGTGGACCATGTCACGCTGGCCGCCCTGCCCGTGGTGGAAGACCGGCTCGCTGATGTCCTTCTTCGGGATGCGGATGTCCTCGCCACGCTCCAGGTCGCGGATGCCGCGCCCGTCGATGGCGCGGCGCACGGCGCCCTTGATCTGGTCCTTGTAACGCCGCAGGAAGCGCTCGCGGTTGCCGATCGACTTGTTCTTGCCGGAGAGCCTGCGGTCGATGATCTGCTGGAACATGGTTCACCTTGCAATGGTTGGCTGCCCCGGGGCCTCCCGGAGCCGGGGCGGCCGGGGCCTCAGCTCGACTTGCGCACGCGCAGGTACCACTCGCACAGCAGGCGGACCTGCTTGGGCGTGTAGCCCTTGAGCACCATGCGGTTGACGAAGTCCTCGTGCTTCTTGGCCTCGTCGTTGCTCGCCTTGGCGTTGAAGCTGATGACCGGCAGCAGCTCCTCGGTGTTCGAGAACATCTTCTTCTCGATCACCGCGCGCAGCTTCTCGTAGCTGGTCCAGACCGGGTTCTTGCCACCGTTGTTGGCACGCGCCCGCAGCACGAAGTTGACGATCTCGTTGCGGAAATCCTTCGGGTTGGCGATGCCGGCCGGCTTCTCGATCTTCTCCAGTTCACCGTTCAGCGAGCCACGGTCGAACACCTCGCCCGTGTCGGTGTCGCGGTACTCCTGGTCCTGGATCCAGTAGTCGGCGTAGGTCACGTAGCGGTCGAAGATGTTCTGGCCGTACTCGGAGTAGCTCTCCAGGTAGGCGGTCTGGATCTCCTTGCCAATGAACTCGGCGTAGCGCGGGGCCAGCAGCTCCTTGATGAAGCCGATGTACTTCGATTCGGTCTCGGCGGGGAACTGCTCGCGCTCGATCTGCTTCTCCAGCACATACATCAGGTGGACCGGGTTGGCCGCCAGCTCGGTGTTGTCGAAGTTGAAGACCTTGGACAGGATCTTGTAGGCGAAGCGCGTCGAGATGCCGCTCATGCCCTCGTCCACGCCGGCGTAGTCGCGGTACTCCTGATAACTCTTGGCGCGCGGGTCGGTGTCCTTCAGGTTCTCGCCGTCGTAGATCATCATCTTGCTGTAGAGGCTGGAGTTCTCCGGCTCCTTCAGGCGGGTGAGCATGGCGAACTGGCTCATCATCTTCAGCGTACCCGGCGCGCAGGTCGCCCCGGCCAGCGAGGAGCCGCGCAGCAGCTTCTCGTAGATCTTCACCTCTTCCGACACCCGCAGGCAGTACGGCACCTTGACGATGTAGATCCGGTCGAGGAAGGCCTCGTTGTTCTTGTTGTTGCGGAAGGTCTTCCACTCGCTCTCGTTCGAGTGGGCCAGCACGATGCCGTCAAAGGGAATCGCACCAAAGCCTTCGGTGCCCTTGAAGTTGGCTTCCTGCGTGGCGGTCAGCAGCGGGTGCAGCACCTTGATCGGCGCCTTGAACATTTCCACGAACTCCAGCATCCCCTGGTTCGCCAGGCACAGGCCGCCGGAGTAGCTGTAGGCGTCCGGATCGTCCTGGGCGAAGGTCTCCAGCTTGCGGATGTCGACCTTGCCGACCAGCGCGCTGATGTCCTGGTTGTTCTCGTCGCCCGGCTCGGTCTTGGCGATGCCGACCTGCTTCAGGATCGACGGGAAGCGCTTGACCACCTTGAAGCGGCGGATGTCGCCCCCGTACTCTTCGAGCCGCTTGACCGCCCACGGGCTCATCACGCGGTTCAGGTAACGGGCCGGGATGCCGTATTCCTTCTCCAGCACGGCGCCGTCCTCGGCCGGGTCGAACAGGCCCAGCGGCGACTCGTTCACCGGCGAGCCCTTGATCGCGTAGAAGGGCACCTCCTGCATCAGCTGCTTCAGGCGCTCGGCGATCGAGCTCTTGCCGCCGCCGACGGGGCCGAGCAAGTACAGGATCTGCTTCTTCTCTTCCAGCCCCTGCGCGGCGTGGCGGAAGTAGGAAACGACCTGCTCGATCGCGTCCTCCATGCCGTAGAACTCGGCGAAGGCGGGGTAGATCTTGATGATCTTGTTGGCGAACAGCCGCGACAGACGGGGGTCGTTGCGGGTGTCGATCGACTTGGGCTCGCCGATGGCCTTGAGCATCCGCTCAGCGGCCGAGGCATACGCCAAGGGGTTGCGCTTGCACTCTGCGAGGTAGTCTTCCAGCGAGATTTCTTCCTCGCGGGTGCGCTCGTAGCGGGCGGCGAAATTGCTGATCACGTCCATTGCAGGCCTCCTGTATGAAGTCAGGCGATGGGCGACAGGATCAGTGTCGCGCCACCAGGGAAGATCTGATGGAGTCCCGCCGCGGTACTGCCGGGGCAGGTGGCGTGCGAGGCGCCATCAGAACTTTCCGTTGGTCTGCAAGCGCGGTAGATCCGCGTTTGTGTGACTCGGCGGTGTCAGCTTCGTTCAACTTGAGCCCATCGGTCCCGTGAAGAAACCCGGTTGGATGGGCCATTTTCAATTTGCAGCGGCGTGGTGCGACATCGTTCACTGCTCCACCGGATCTGCACCATTCCACTACGTCAGGCCTGCGCCTTGCGTTGACACCAGCAAGGGATGTGCCTGCGATATCCCATCATGCGCGAAACCTGACCCGATCGTGACGGAAGGGACGAAGCAGGACAACACCGCGACCGCGGATGCTCAGCACAGCAAAAGCCACCCGGAAGCGGGTGGCGGGACGCGGCCGGACGTGCTCAGCGCTCGGTCGCGCCGAGGCGGTCGAGCAGGCCGCTCAACTCGTCGAGCGAGCCGAAGGCGATGGCGACCTCGCCCTGCTCGCCGCGGCGGGTGCGCTTTTTCACGCGGATCTCGACCTGGGCGGTCAGCAGATCCGACAGCAGCGCTTCGAGACGCTGCACGTCGCGCGACTTGGCCGGGCGGGCACGGTCGGCCGCGCCAGGCTGGGCCAGATCGTGCTGGCGGGTGACGAGCTTCTCGGCTTCACGCACCGAGAGCTTGCGGCCGACGATCTCGTTGGCGCAGGTGATCTGGTGCGCCTTGTCCAGCGACAGCAATGCACGGGCGTGGCCCATGTCGATGTCGCCCGCGGTGAGCATCTGCTGCACCGGCTCGGCCAGCTGCAGCAGGCGCAGCAGGTTCGACGTGGCGCTGCGCGAGCGGCCGATAGCCTGCGCAGCGCTGTCGTGGGTCAGCCCGAAGTCGCGGATCAGGCGTTGCACGCCGTGGGCCTCTTCGAGCGGGTTGAGGTCTTCACGCTGGATGTTCTCGATCAGCGCCATCACGGCGGCGGCCTGGTCCGGCACGTCGCGCACCAGCACCGGCACTTCGCCCAAACCCGCCAGCCGCGCGGCCCGGGTGCGGCGCTCGCCGGCGATGATCTCGTACATCGGCAGCCCGTCGCGCGAGGCCACGGGGCGCACCAGCACCGGCTGCATCACGCCCTGGGTCTTGATGCTCTCGGCCAGCTCGAACAGCGAGCCTTCGTCCATGCGGGTGCGCGGCTGGTACTTGCCGGGCAGGAGCTGGTCGAGCTGGACGGCACCGGGATGGCGCTCCTTGCCGCCGGACTGTGGCGTGGCGTCGCTGACCTGCGGCCCGAGCAGGGCTTCCAGACCGCGACCGAGACCTTTGGGCTTCTTGGTGACCATCCGGCGATTGTCCGCGATATTGGCGTGGTTTCAGGGCTGAACGCCGGGGGCATTCACCAGTACCGCCACCAGCGCCAGGCCGGCCGGCCAGTCCCCGAGACCGGACTCGGCATTGAGGTGCCCGCGCGGACCCGCGTCCACCACCCGTGCACCCCAGTCGGCGCACAGGGTGGCGGCCCGGTCCGGCGCGCAGTAGGGATCGTCCGACGACACCACCGCCGTCGCCGCAAACGGCAGGCGGCCGCGGCGGATCGGCCGCCAGTTGTGCAGCTGCGGCGGCATGTCGGCGCGCTCGGTGTCGGGCGGTGCCACCAGCAGCGCACCCTGCACGAGGCCCGTGTGGCGGCTGTGTTCGGCCCACGCGGCGACGAGCTGGCAGCCGAGACTGTGCGCGACGAGCACGGCCGGACGCCGGTCCGGCCCGGACAGCAGCACATCGTCGAGCCGCGCCATCCAGTCGCCACGGCGCGGCCAGGTCCAGTCGTCCTGCTCGACCTGCGTGAAGCCGTGCAGCGCCGCCCAGCGGGTCTGCCAGTGGCCTTCGCCGGAGCCGAGCCAGCCGGGCAGCAGCAGCACGCGGCAGGCCTGCCAGGCCGCAGCCGTGTCGATCGAGGTGTTCATCGTCATGTCCATGCCGTATTCTTTCGCGTTCCACCGATCACGAGGTTCCCCCATGAAGCATGCAGTGTTTGTCGACGGCCAGGAGGGCACGACGGGCTTGCGCATCCACGAGTATCTGGCCAGCCGCGCCGACATCGAGGTCCTGCGCATCGACCCCGACAAGCGCAAGGACGCCGCCGAGCGCGCACGGTTGCTCAACGCGGCCGACGTGGCCTTCCTGTGCCTGCCGGATGCCGCCGCGGTCGAAGCCGCCGCGCTGATCACGAACCCGAACACCTGCCTGATCGACGCCAGCACCGCACACCGGACCGTGCCGGGCTGGGCCTTCGGCCTGCCGGAACTCGCTGCGGGCCAGCGCGAACAGCTGCGCGCCTCCAAGCGGATCGCCAATCCGGGCTGCCACGCCAGCGCCTTCATCCTGCTGATGCGTCCGTTGGTGGACGCCGGGCTGGTGCCGGCCGCGCTGCCGGTGAGCGCCACCTCGCTGACCGGCTACTCGGGCGGCGGCAAGAAGATGATCGAGCAGTACCAGGCCGGTGGCGACGTGAAGCTGGAGTCGCCGCGCCCCTACGCGCTGGGGCTGGCGCACAAGCACATCCCGGAAATGATGACCCACACGGGGCTGACGACCAAGCCGGTCTTCGTGCCGGTGGTCGGCAACTTCTACAAGGGGCTGTCGGTCACGATCCCGCTGCACCGCGCGCAACTGGCCCCCGGCGCCACGGCCGAGCGGCTGCACGCGGCCTTCGCCGAGCACTACGCGGGCGAGCCCTTCGTGCGCGTGATGCCGCTCAATGACCCGGCGACGATGGAAGGCGGCTTCTTCGACGTGCAGGGCTGCAACGACACCAACCGGGTCGATCTGTTCGTGTTCGCCAATGGCGAGCAGGTGCTGCTGATGGCGCGCCTGGACAACCTCGGCAAGGGGGCGAGCGGCGCGGCGGTGCAGTCGATGAACGTGCACCTCGGGGTCGAGGAAAACCTCGGTCTCTGACGCAAAAAAGCCCGGCGGTGCCGGGCTTGGTCAGGCAGGAAGCGCGACTCAGGACAGCTGGTTGCTGATCAGCTTGGTCATCTCGAACATCGAGACCTGGTCCTTGCCGAAGATCGCCTTGAGCTTCTTGTCGGCGTTGATCATGCGCTTGTTGGCGGGATCCTGCAGGTCGTGCTGCTTGATGTATTCCCAGACCTTCTTGGTCACTTCGGTGCGGGGCAGCGGATTCTTGCCGACCACTGCAGCGAGCAGCTTCGAGGGGGTCATGGGCTTCATGAAGGCTGCACTGGGCTTCTTGACCGCGGCCGCCGGGGCTTCAACCACCGGTGCGGCAACGGGTGCGGCAACAGCGACTTCGACTACTTGTGCGGGGGCCTTCTTCGCGGCGGCCTTCTTGGCAGTTGCCATGTGTGTTTTCTCCGTCTTGGATGGTGATGTGCCCGTGGGACTGGCACTGCTCGTCTATGGTACTGCGAGCCTCGGGCATTGAGAAGGCGTGTTCGGTCGGAAAGCCCCGGCGATCTCCGCCGATGTTCGTGGAGCTACGCATGAAAATCGCGCAGCGTGCCCTCTACACTGCCGCGTGACCCGAAGACAGCCTTGTGTCAGGGTCGGACAACTTCTCTTCAATACCGGTCCGACAAGGTCCGAGAAAACGCCATGGAACAGTTCCTGACTCCCGAATTCTGGCTCGCTGTCGGCCAGATCATCATGATCGACATCCTGCTCGGCGGGGACAACGCGGTCGTCATCGCGCTGGCCTGCCGCAAGCTGCCGCCCGCTCAACGCCGTGCGGGCATTCTCTGGGGAACGGCCGGGGCGATCCTGTTGCGTGTCGTGCTGATCTTCTTCGCGCTGACGCTGCTGAAGCTGCCCTTCCTGAAGATCGTCGGTGCGCTGCTGCTGCTGTGGATCGGCATCAAGCTGCTGGTGCCCGAGGACGACGGTGACCACGAGATCCAGGCCAGCGACAAGCTCTGGGCGGCAGTGAAGACCGTCATCGTCGCCGACTTCGTGATGAGCCTGGACAACGTGATCGCCATCGCAGGCGCCGCGGAGACCGCCTCTGCAGGCCACCAGATGCCGCTGGTCATCTTCGGCCTGCTGGTGAGCATCCCCATCATTGTCTGGGGCAGCCAGATGGTCATCAAGCTGATGGACCGCTTCCCCGCCGTCATCACCATCGGCGGCATGCTGCTGGGCTGGATCGCCGGCACGATGGCCGTCACCGACCCCGCGGTCGCAGGATGGCTGTCCGATGCAACCGGCGGCGGTGCTGCCACCGGTGCCGAGCCGCAGGTCAGCGCCACGATCCGCTACGGCGCCGGCGTCTTCGGCGCGCTGCTGGTGCTGGCCGCCGGCAAGCTGATGGCCACCCGAAAACCAGCCGCCTGAGCCGGCAGACCTTCGCGCGGGCCATCGGCGCTGCGATACTGTGAGACCGAGATCTCACATTCCAGACCGACCACCATGACCAGCCCACGTCCGATCTTCTGGAAACAGGACTGGGCGTGGGCCGTGCTCGCCATCGGTGTGGTCAGCTGGCTGCACGCCAGCACCGATCTGGCCCGGCTGCCGCAGCAATGGCTCCACGACCGGGCCATCACCAGCACCACGGCCTCGGTGCCAGCGTCGGAAGTCGCTCTGGTGATGATCGACGAGGCCAGCCAGGCACGCCACGGCCGCGCCCCCTGGCCACGCGACCTGCATGCGCGGTTGATCGACCGGCTCGCACAGGCCAGCGTCGTCGTCGACACGGAACCGTTCATCGGCCACGAGAGCGAACGTGCACTGGCCGAACTGCAGCACTTGCACGCCACCATCGCCGCCGACCCGGTGCTGGCCCGGTATCCCGAGCTGCCGGCGATGCTCGAACGCAGCGAACTCAACCTCGACGGCGACGCCCGGCTCGCCGCCAGCCTGGAGCGCCACCAGCGCACGCTGCTGAGTCTGGCCGCCCTGCCGGAATCGGCACTGTCCGCAGCCCCCCTTCTCTCCAAGGGCCAGCCTGCCGGAGCCCGCACGCCTGCAGGCGCTCCGCTGGCCGCGCCCTGGCCGCTGCCGCGGTTGCGCGATGCGGCCGCCGGCGTCGGTCATGCCGAGATCCAGACCGACCCGGATGACGTGCTGCGCCGCCATGAACTGCAGCGACAGGTCGGGGCCTGGCGTGTCAGTTCGCTGGCCGTGCTGGCTGCCGGCATGCACCGCGGTCTCACGCCGGCCCAGATCGACACCGCGCTGCAATCGTCCCCGCCGCGCCTGGGCGGACGCACGCTGTCCGTGGACGCCCAGGGCTGGCTGACTCCGCTGTGGGCAACAGGCTCGGCAGCACAGGCCGGCCTGCTCGTCGTCAGCGCGCAGGACGTGCTCGACAACCCGGCCACGGCCGCCCGCCTGCAAGGGCGTATCGTCCTCATCAGCCACGACAACACCGGCATGACTGCCCGCCACGTGCGGCTGCCCGACGGGCGCGCGATCCACCCGGCCGAAGCCCTCGCGCGCATCACATCGTCACTGGTCAACGGCCGCTGGGTGCAGCAGCCAGGCTGGACGCACTGGATGCCCTGGCTGCTGCTGGTGGCAGTGGCGGGATGCGTGGTGCGTGTCGTGCCACGCGCGACACGCGGCACGGCGCTGGCCCTGTCGGGCGTGACCGCAGTCGTGCTGCTGCTCGTGCCGCACCTGCTGCTGGGGCTGGCACGAATCTGGATGCCGCTGACGCTGCCGCTGGCCGGCCTGCTGGCCGGCTGGGCAGGGCTGCGTCTGCACGCGCACTGGCAGCGGCTGACGCCACAGCACACTGCCGCCCCCCCCGCACTGATCGAAGCCCCGGTGGCCGACACCATCATCACCACCTTCGACGTGATGCCACTGCCTGTGCAGGCCAGCGCCCCCATGCAGATGCCGCTGCCCCCGGCCCCGGCACAGCCCATGGCAAGGCACGAGATCGAGGACGACCCGGACACGGAGCTTCCTGCCGACTCCGGAGTCGAGACGGCCTCCATGGAGCTGACCGACTACGAGAAGACCCGTCCGATTCCGCGCAACCCGGACGAGTTCGCGGACGAGGCCTCGATGCGCGCACTCGAAAAGACCCAGCCGCTCTCGCGCGACGAAGTGCTCGCCAGCACGGCGCTGACCGCAGTCGAGGCCCCGCGGGAACTGCCACGTCTCGGCCCCTACCAGCTCGACCGGGAACTGGGCCGTGGCGCGATGGGGCGGGTCTATCTGGCGCATGACACGGACACCGGACAGGAGGTCGCGGTCAAGACGCTGGCCCTGGCGCGCGAATTCGATGGCCATGCGCTCCAGGAAGCCCGCCAGCGCTTCCACCGCGAAGCCGAAGCGGCAAGTCGACTGCACCACCCCGACATCGTGCGGGTGTTCAGTGCCGGCGAAGCGCACGGCATCGCCTACATCGCCATGGAGCGCCTGACCGGACACGACCTGACCCAGCACCTGCGTGCCGGCAGCCTGCTGCCGATGGCGACCGTCGTGGCCATCGGCACGCGGATCGCCACCGCACTGGCGCACGCCCATGCGCTGGGGGTGATCCACCGCGACATCAAGCCGGCCAACGTCATGATCGATCTGGCGCGCGGGCAGGTGAAGGTCACGGATTTCGGCATCGCCCGCGTTTCCGGTGCCAGCCGCACCCGCACCGGGCTGATCCTGGGCTCGCCGTCGTACATGTCGCCCGAGCAGATCGCCGGGCGCCAGGCCGACGGCCGCAGCGACCTGTACTCGCTGGGCGTGCTGATGTTCCACATGCTCACCGGAGAGCTGCCGCTGTCGGGCCACACGATGACCGAGCTGATGGGCGCGATTGCCAACACGCCGGCACCCGACGTGCGCAGCCTGCGGCCCTCGGTGCCCGAAGCGCTGGCGGACGTGCTGGGCATCCTGCTCGACAAGCGGGCCGAGCTGCGCTATCCGGACGGACTCGAACTGGCCACCGACCTGCACCTGATTTCCTCCATGCTGCAGCGCAGCAGATCGGAGCGCCACGACTTCCCCGTGCTCGGATCGGTGGAGGAATACGCGGCGGGACCATTCCCGCACACGGCGCAGATGCCCGTGCCGAAAGCCACCGCGTCACAATCACGCCGCTGATCCATGGACCGCCCGCGTGTCTTTCCCATGACTTTCGAGTTCTTTTCCGCGACCGACCGAGGTCGCATCCGCAACAACAACGAAGACTCGGTCGCCCTGGACGAGCCGGCAGGCCTGATGGTGCTGGCCGACGGCATGGGCGGCTACAACGCCGGCGAGGTCGCCAGCGGCATGGCCACGGCCTTCATCCAGCGCGAACTGGGCCAGTGGCTCACAGAAGCGGGGCCGGAAGCGTCGGACCGCGAGGTGCGCCGGGCCATGGACGTCTGCGTGGACAACGCCAACCGCGCCATCTTCAACGCCGCCCACGCCGAGCCGCAGTACGCCGGCATGGGCACCACGCTGGTGGTGGGCGTGTTCCGGGGCAGCCGGCTGCTGCTGGGCCACATCGGCGATTCGCGGGCCTACCGCTGGCGCGACGACCGCCTGATGCAGCTCACCCGCGACCACTCGCTGCTGCAGGAGCAGATCGACGCCGGACTGATCTCGCCCGAGCAGGCGGCCAACAGCCACCAGAAGAATCTGGTGACCCGGGCCGTCGGCGTGGAGGATGTGGTGCTGCTCGAAGCCCATGTCCACGCCGTCCATCCCGACGACTGGTTCCTGATGTGTTCGGACGGCCTGTCGGACATGCTGGACGATGCGCAGATCTCCGCCGTCCTCCGGGAACATGCCGAGATCGACAAAGCGGCACAGGCACTGATCGATGCTGCCAATCAGGCGGGCGGGCGGGATAATATCGCTGTGATACTGGTAGCCGTTCACGCCCTGCCCGGTGCAGGCCAGGCGTGGTGGCCATTCCGGCGCTGAGATCAAGGGACCAGGTCCCAGACGCCAAGCTTCAGAGGTTGCTCATGCCCAAACTTGTTGTTTCGCTGGACGGTGTTGTCATCAAGGAAGTTCAGCTCACCAAGGACAAGACCACCTTGGGCCGGCGTCCTTACAACGACATCGTGATCGACAACCTCGCCGTGAGCGGGGAGCACGCCGTGCTGCAGATGGTCGGTCAGGATGTCTACATCGAGGACCAGAACAGCACCAACGGCACGTACATCAACGGTCGGGCCATCAAGAAGCAGCTGCTGCAACACAACGACACGATTGAAATCGGAAAGTACAAGATCAAGTATCTGGTCGAGGACAGCTCCGATTACGAGAAGACCATGATCCTCAAGCCGGGCCAGCACCAGCCCGGACTGCATGGTCGACCGACCGCACCGACCATGCCCAGCGCATTCCCGCCCTCCGGCTTCGGCGGACTGGCGGCTGGTACCGTGCCGCAGGCGTCCATCCGGGTGCTGTCGGGTGCGGCCGCCGGGCGCGAGGTGGTGCTCACCAAGGTCGTGACCACCGTCGGCAAGCCAGGCGTGCAGGTGGCCTCGATCACCAAGCGTCCGGGCGGCTACGTCTTCGCCCATGTGGAAGGCAATGCCCGTCCGACCGTCAACGGCACCCCGGTGCAGTCCGATCCGGTGCATCTGAAGGATGGGGACGTGATCGAACTCGCCGGCACGCAGATGCAGTTCATGCAGCCCTGAGCGGGCAAGTCGGCCCGTGTGCTTGTTCACGTCGACAGACTCTTGCGCCCACGGCAGGGCGCAAGCAGTGCGGAAGTGCGCAGGCACTCGCTTGCGCCGGGGTGAGGCTGGGGGCAGCATGGCCGCCTTTGTTGCAAGTCCTCACCTGGAATCCTGATGAATCTGCGTGTCCTTGGCTGCTCGGGCTCGATCGCCCTCGACAACCGGACCACGTCCTTCCTGCTGGACGAGCATGTGCTCGTCGATGCAGGAACCGGTGTGGGTGACCTGACCCTGGACGAGTTGGCCGCGATCGACCACATCGTGCTGACCCACTCGCATCTGGACCACGTGCTGGGCATCCCGCTGATCGCGGACAGCGTCATGCAGCGCCGCCTGGCGATGACCCCGTTCCGGCCGATCCAGGTGCACGGCCTGGCCGAGACGCTCGACGCATTGCGCCAGCACGTCTTCAACAACGTGATCTGGCCGGACTTCACCCGGCTGCCACACGAGGGGCGCCCCATCCTGGAGCTGGTGCCCTTCCGGACCGGTGATCACCTGGCGCTCGCCGGATTGCAGATCGAGGTGCTGCCCGCCTGGCACACGGTGCCGGCCTGCGGTTTTGCCGTGGACACGCCGTCGGGTCTGTGGGTGTTCACTGGCGACACGGGACCCAATCCGGCGCTCTGGGAACGGCTGCGCGGGCGCCCGATCGCGCAGCTGGTGATCGAGACGGCGTTCAACGACGACGAACGCGCGCTGGCCGAGATCAGCCGCCACCTCTCGCCATCCATGCTCGCAGCCGAACTGCTGCACCTGGATGTGGACAGCGACACCTCGATCGCCATCACCCACGTCAAGCCCGGCGAGATGGCCGCAGTCACCGGCCAACTGGCTGCGCTCGACCTGCCGCTGCCCGTCTTCGCGCTGACCCGGGGCGAACGCTACCGGTTCTGATCGCGGCTCAGAGCCGCAGCGCGTCCCACCCGGTGCGCACGATCAGCGCGCCCACCACGGCGATGAACACGCCGCGCACGAAGCCGGCACCATGGCGCAACGCCAGCCGCGCGCCCAGCAGGCTGCCGAGCACATTGGCCACCGCCATCGTGGCGGCCACCGGCCACCAGACATGTCCGGTCGAGGCGAACAGTGCCAGCGCGGCCACGTTGGTGGCCGAGTTGAGCAGCTTGGCCGCCGCCGAGGCGTGCAGGAAGTCGTAGCCCAGCACGCGCACGAACAGGAAGACGAAGAAGCTGCCAGTTCCGGGGCCGAAGAAGCCATCGTAGAAACCGACCAGCGCGCCGATCCCTGTGGCTTGCACGGCCTCCCGGCGAGCGGAGGAACCGGGTGTGTGGGTGCGGCCCAGATCCTTGCGCACCAGCGTGTAGACCAGCACCGCCAGCAGGATGAAGGGCAAGGCCCGCCGCAGGCCCGTGGCGGGCACCTGGGTCACCAGCCACGCCCCGGCAAAGCTGCAGGTCAGCGCTGCCGCGGCAGCCGGCACCAGCGTGGCCCAGTTCATCGTCACGCGGCGGGCGTACTGCGCCGTTGCCCAGGCGGTGCCCCAGACGGCGGCACCCTTGTTGGTGCCGAACAGCGTGGCCGGCGCTGCAGCCGGGTAGACCGCGAACAGCGCAGGCACCAGGACCAGCCCGCCCCCGCCCACGATCGCATCGACAAACCCTGCCAGCCCCGACGCCAGCGTCACCCACACCAGTTCCATCCCGCCCGCCCCTGAAAAACAAAAGGCACCGGGGTTGCCGGTGCCTCTGAATTGTCTCTCACTGCGCTCTTGCGCTGCATTCTCGGAGCGTCAGACCTGCCTGGATGTTTTATTGGTGGCAGGGTGATGGTGTTGTTGTTGGCGCCTGTTGTTGGCGCCTGTTGTTGGCGCTTGGTGAACCAGTCTCCTCAGTCCCTCGCTCCTGCACGCAGCCACGGAGGGTCTGCGTTTGCGAGTGGCGGAAATGTAGGGGCTGGCGAACGGCCCACATATTCGGGGTTTCCCGCACCAACATGGCGTGTTGTCGCCATGTAACGCTCCAGGAATGCCCCGAAATGGGCATTGGTCAAGCCAGACGGTCCGCCAGCACCCATTGCGCCGCCCGCTCCGCCAGCATCAGCGTCGGCGAGTTGGTGTTGCCACTGGTGATCGTGGGCATCACGCTGGCGTCCACCACCCGCAGTCCGGCTACGCCACGCACCCGCAGGCGCGAATCGACCACGGCGGTCGGGTCGTCCGCACGCCCCATCCTGCAGGTGCCCACGGGGTGGAAGATGGTCGTCGCGATGTCCCCGGCCAGGCGCGCCAGGTCCTCGTCGCTCTGGTACTGCACGCCGGGCTTGAACTCCTCGGGCCGGTAGGGCTGCATCGCGGGTTGCGCCACGATGCGCCGCGTCACGCGCAGCGAGTCGGCCGCCACCTGCCGGTCCTCGGGCGTGGAGAGGTAGTTGGCGAAGATGGCCGGCGCGTCCTCGTGGCGCGGCGAGGTGATGCGCACGTGGCCGCGCGAGGTCGGGTTGAGGTTGCAGACGCTCGCCGTGAAGGCGTTGAACGCGTGCAGCGGCTGGCCGAAGGCATCGAGCGAGAGGGGCTGCACGTGGTACTCGATGTTGGGCCACACGAACGCATCCGAGGTCCGCGTGAAGGCGCCCAGCTGCGAGGGCGCCATGCTCATCGGCCCGGTGCGGCGCAGCAGGTATTCCAGCCCGATCTTCGCCTTGCCCCAGGACGTGGCAGCCAGCGTGTTGAGCGTCTTCACCCCCTGCACCTTGTAGACCGAGCGGATCTGCAGGTGGTCCTGCAGGTTCTCGCCGACGCCGGGCAGGTCGTGCTGCACCGGGATGCCGTGCTGCTGCAGCAAGGCACCCGGCCCGATGCCCGAGAGCTGCAGGATCTGCGCGCTGCCGATGCTGCCGGCGCACAGGATGACCTCGCGGGTGGCGGTGACGGTCTCGACACCATGCGGCGTGACCACCTCGGCGCCGGTGCAGCGCAACAGGCCGTCGGCCCCGCGCTCGGTCAGCAGGCGGCGGACGTGGGCGCCGGTCCACATCTCGAAGTTGGGCCGGCCGAAGCAGGTCGGGCGCAGGAAGGCCTTGGCGGTGTTCCAGCGGAAACCCGATTTCTGGTTGACCTCGAAGTAACCCACGCCCTCGTTGGTGCCGCGGTTGAAGTCGTCGGTGGCGGGGATGCCGGCCTGCTGCGCGGCCTGGGCAAAGGCATCCAGCACGTCCCAGCGCAGGCGCTGCTTCTCGACGCGCCATTCGCCGCCATGGCCGTGCAGCGCCTTGAAGGCTTCGGATGTCTGTGCCGCCTGGTCGGGGTCGAGCCGCCAGTGGTTCTCGTGCTGGCGGAAGTACGGCAGGCACTGGTCCCAGCGCCAGGAGTCATCGCCGGTCAGCGCAGCCCACTGGTCGTAGTCACGCGACTGACCACGCATGTAGATCATGCCGTTGATGCTGGAGCAGCCGCCCAGCACCTTGCCACGCGGGTAGCGCAGCGTGCGGCCGTTGAGCCCAGGATCGGCCTGGGTCTGGTAGAGCCAGTCGGTGCGCGGGTTGCCGATGCAGTAGAGGTAACCGACCGGGATGTGGATCCAGTGGTAGTCGTCGTGGCCGCCCGCTTCGAGCAGCAGGACGCGGCTGAGGCCCTTGGCGTCGCTGAGGCGGTTGGCCATCAGGGCGCCCGCCGTGCCGGCGCCGATGACGATGTAGTCGAAACTGGGCATGTTCTGGGATCTCCGTGGCACCGCACTCTAAGCGCTGGCACGGGCGGCGGCACTCGGTCGAAACGCCAGTGCAGCAGTTCCGCCAGCGGTCTACCCGCTCACATGCGAAGCCAGGACCGGAAACAGCTTGACCAGCCCCTCGGCCATGATCTCCACCGCCAGCGCCGCGAGGATCAGCCCCATCAGCCGCGTCATCACGTTGATGCCGGTCTTGCCCAGCAGCCGTGCGATCGCGCCGGAGGCGGAGAAGGCGAGAAAGGTGGCGGCCCCCACGACCACGCCATACCCCACCAGCGCCGCCAGGTGCCACCAGTGGCGGGCCTGATCGGCATAGATCACCATGGTCGAGATCGTGGCAGGTCCGGTCAGCAACGGAATGGTCAGCGGCACCACGGCAATGCTGTCGCCCGCATCCGCGCGCTGCTGGCCGTCACTGACATCGTCCGAGCGGGACTCGGCCGGCTGCGCGTTGAGCATCTGCAGCGCGCTGATCAGCAGCAGCGTCCCGCCACCGACCTGGAACGATGCCAGCGAGATGCCGAAGAACTCGATCACCTTCAGCCCGGCCAGCGCACTGATGGCGATGACGAGGAAGGCCGAGAAGCTCGACACCCGGATCGTGCGCCGACGCTGTTCAGGCGTCAGGTGCTGGGTGAAGTGGATGAAGAACGGCACGACACCGATCGGATTGACGATGGCCAGCAGCGCCACCAGCGGTTTGAAAAGATCCATGGGGGGGATTCTGCGCCCGCACCGTTTCGGGGTTTACCCCTGAAACGCCCTTCAACGGACCAATCAGTGCAAAAAATCTGCGCAGCCTTACAACACTTCTTGCGGTAGGGATGCTCACAGTGCTTGACCGTCATACATAATGATCCCTCGTGATTGGACGCGGCGCCTTTTCTCTGTTCCCTGGAATGAGTGCTGGCTGTAGCTCCGCCACATGGTCCTCTGGTACCTCAGGTACCCTGTTTCTTGAAAGGCGCTCTTCCATGGGCAACAAACTCTATGTGGGCAATCTCGCCTACAGCGTCCGCGACGAAGATCTGAACGACGCGTTCTCCCAGTTCGGTGCGGTCAGCTCCGCCAAGGTCATGATGGACCGCGAAACCGGTCGCTCCAAGGGCTTCGGTTTTGTCGAAATGGGCTCAGATCCCGAAGCGCAAGCCGCAATCAATGGCCTGAACGGCCAAGCAATCGGTGGTCGTGCCATCGTCGTCAATGAAGCCCGCCCGCGTGAAGAGCGTCCGGGTGGCTTCCGCAGCCCCTACGGTGGCGGCGGTGCTGGCGGTGGCCGCAGCGGTGGCGGCGGCTACGGTGGCGGCGGCGGTGGTGCCGGCGGCCCTGGCGGCGGCGGTGGCGGCGGTTTCCGCAGCCCCTACGGCGGCGGTGGCCGTCGTGAAGGCGGCGGCGGCACCGGTGGCGGCGGTGGCCGCAGCGGTGGCGGCGGCTACGGTGGCGGCGGCGGCGGCTACGGCGGCGGCGGCTACTGATTTCGACAGAGCATTGGTTCGCTGATGCTCTGACTGAAATACAGCCCCTGAATCAAGACAAGGCGCCAGATCGCAAGATCTGGCGCCTTGTTGCATTGGCGCCTCCCGTTCGCTAGTTCGGTGTGTCCTCGCGGCGCTGCTTGCGTCCGCGACCCGCGATCAGCCGGTCGTAGAGCGCCCTCGGCAACAACCGGAGCCCCACCACCACCCACGCCATCGGCCACGGCACGACCGCGAAACGCGCTCCACGGGCGATGAGCGGCAAGGCCCTGTCGGCGAAATCGCCAGGTGCGATCAGGAAGGGCATGGGGTACCGGTTGCCACGGGTGAGCGGCGTGTCCACAAACCCAGGCACCAGCGTGACCACCCGCACGCCATCGGCGCGCAACTCCACGCGCAGACTTTCGCAATAGGCCACGACCGCGGCCTTGCTGCCGCAGTAGCCCCCATGCCCCGGCAGCCCGCGGATGGCCGCCACGCTCGCGACACCGACCAGCGTCCCGCTGCGCGCCAGCCGCATCGGACGAATGAACGCATGGAAGGTGGCCGCCATGCCGATCACGTTGGTCTCGTACAGCTCGCGCAGCACGTCCAGATCCGCCCGCTCCGCCGTGTCGATGCCCACGCTGAGGCCCGCATTGGCGATGACGACCAGCGGCAAGCCCTGCTCGACCAGACAGCGCATCGCCGCCGCCACGATGGCGTCGGTGTCCCGCACATCGGCCTGGTAGACGGCGGCCCGCTCCGGCCCCAGGCCCTGCCCGGCCAGCCACTGCTGCACCACGTCCGCACGCCGCGCCACCAGCGCCAGCCGCCAGCCCTCCTGCGCATAGGCGGCCGCCAGCGCCTGCCCGATGCCGCTGGATGCGCCGGTGATGAAGACCAGCGGGGAACGCTCGCGCGCGATCTGGTCGTGGTTCATCGCCGGGCAGGCAGATGCCCCCGCACGGCGCCCTGCAGATCGAGCCGGCCGTCGGCGTGGTCATAGACCAGCGTGCGGGCCTCGATGACGCTGGCGCCTTGTCGCAAGGTCACCGGGCGGGCGCTGCGGACCTGGTCGGCGCGCCGGTCGAACACCATCTCTTCGCTGCTGAAGGTCATCGGTGCCTCTTCTCCGGGCAGCAGATCGCGGACCACGGTCGCGCCACCGGTGAGCCGCACCTCGTTGCCGTCGCCGGTGGCGGTGGCACGGGCCGCCGTGGCACGCAGCGTATGCCCCTGGTCGTCGCGCCAGCGCAGGCGGACACCGTCGATCTCCAGCGTGTCCGTGTCGGGGTAATGGCGCACGACGTCCCCTTCGACCACGCCCCGCGCCGGTCCGGCGGACACGTAGTGCTGCACCGAGAACCCCCGCATCTCGTAATCCGGCTCGTGCCGGACCTCGGCCGGCATGCGCTCCTGCTCCGGTGCGGGCGTGCTCTGGACCAGCCACCAGGTCGCCGCGGCGAGCAGCGCCATCAGGAACAGCGGCAGATTGCCCAGCAGCGCATGGCGCATGCGCACACCACGCGGCAGCGCGGGATGGCCCGCAGCCTCCGGCAGCCGGCTCAGCAGCGGCGGCAGCGGCAGCGGGGTGACGTCGTCGTCGTCGAGGGGCGCCACGGTCCCGGGCTCAGCGCGCCGCGCCGTCGAGCGTGGTCAGGTGACCGGCCAGCAACTCGCCGTAGCGCCCTGCGGCCATCAGCAGCACATCGCAGAACTCGCGGGCTGCGCCCTGCCCGCCGGGCATGGCCGTGACGTGGTGGGCCGCAGCCTGGACCTCGGCGTGCGCCTGGGCGGGCGCACAGGCCAGCGCACAGCGCACCATCAGCGGCAGGTCCGGCCAGTCGTCGCCGATGACGGCCAGCGCGTGCCAGTCCAGTCCCAGGGTCTGCAGCACCTGCTCGGCGGCGGCCAGCTTGTCGTGGATGCCGTAGAGCGCATGGACGATGCCCAGATCGGCGCAGCGCCGCCGCACCGCCGGCGTGTCGCGCCCCGTGATCACCACCGGCGTGATGCCGGCGCGCGCCAGCAGCTTGATGCCGTGGCCGTCCAGCGTGCTGAAGGCCTTGACCGTCTCGCCGGACTCGCCGATGTAGATGCGGCCGTCCGTCAGGCAGCCATCGACATCGAAGACCGCGGCCCGCACGGGCTGTGCGCGCAGCAGGAGAGCAGGCGGAAACTGCAGCGTCGGCGTGACCGGACGGGGCCAGACAGGGGTCGGAATCGGCATGGTCAGATCACCTTCGCGCGCATCAGGTCGTTGGTGTTGAGGGCGCCGATCAGGCGGCCCTCGGCGTCGTGGACCAGCAGCGTGGTGATGCAGGCCTCTTCCATCAGCGTGGCCGCCTCGACGGCCAGCGCGTCGGCGCGGACACTGCGCGGCCGGCTCGGGCGCAGCAGATCGGCGGCGGTCAGCGTGCGCAGATCGGTGCCCTGCTCGACCGCGCGGCGCAGGTCGCCGTCGGTGAAGACGCCGATCGCCCGGCCCTCCCCGTCGACGATGGCCGTGGCGCCCAGGCCCTTGGCGCTCATCTCGCGCATCATCTCGACGCAGCCCGCCGCGGGCGTGACCCGCGGCACCGCATCGCCCTGCCGCATGATGTCGTGGACGTGCGTGAGCAGCTTGCGCCCGAGCGCCCCGCCCGGGTGCGAGCGCGCGAAGTCCTCGGCGCGGAAGCCGCGGGCATCGAGCAGCGCCACCGCCAGCGCATCGCCCAGCGCGAGCTGCGCCGTGGTGCTGGCCGTGGGGGCGAGGTTCAGCGGGCAGGCTTCCTGTGTCACGCGGTTCGAGAGCACCAGATCGGAGTGCGCCGCCAGCGTCGACTCGGCCCGGCCGGTCATGCCCACCAGCGTCACGCCCAGGCGCTTCAGGGCCGGCAGGATGGCCGCCAGCTCGTCGCTCTCGCCGGAGTTGGAAATCGCCAGCACCACGTCACCGCGGGTGACCATGCCGAGGTCGCCATGGCTGGCCTCGGCCGGGTGGACGAACAGCGCCGGCGTGCCGGTGGAGGCCAGGGTGGCGGCGATCTTGCGTCCGACATGGCCACTCTTGCCCATGCCCATCACGACCACGCGACCGCTGCTGCGCAGGATGGTCTCGACCACCGCCGCGAAGCCCGCGCCCTGCTGGTCCTGCAGTTGCAGCAGCGCCTCGGCCTCGATGCGCAGCGTCTGACAGGCCATGCGGATGGCCCGCTCGGCATCGAAGGGAGGGGCGGCAGGGGAAGGAGTCACTGAATCTCGGGCCGGGGGCTGCATTAGGATAGGGCGATTCTAGGACGGTGCATGGCCAGCAATCTCGATCTCGCGCTTCTCTACCTGCTCGCTGCCGTGATCGGCGTCGTTGGCTGCCGGCTGCTGAAACTGCCCGCCATGCTGGGCTACCTGATCGTCGGCGTGCTCATCGGCCCCAACGCACTGGCGCTGGCGCGGGACTCGGCGGGCATCCGCTACCTGGCGGAGTTCGGTGTCGTCTTTCTGATGTTCGTGATCGGCCTGGAGTTCAACCTGCCCAAGCTGCGCAGCATGCAGCGCCTGGTGTTCGGGCTGGGCGCCGGGCAGGTGGTGCTGACCGTGCTGGGCGCGGCGCTGGGCAACGGGCTGCTGGCAGTGCTGTTCAAGCTGCTCGGTCAGCCCTGGGAGCTGAGCTGGCAGGGCGCTGCGGCACTCGGTGCCGCCATGGCCATGTCGAGCACGGCCATCGTCGTCAAGATGATGGCCGAACGCCTCGAACTGGAAAGCGAACACGGCCGCAACGTCATGGGCGTGCTGCTGTTCCAGGATCTGGCCGTCGTGCCGTTGCTGGTGCTGATTCCCGCGCTGGCCGAGGGCGGCGATGACCTCTGGCGCACCCTGGGCAGCGCGCTGGTCAAGGCCGCCGCACTGCTGACCCTGCTGCTCTGGGGCGGGCAGCGGCTGATGCGCTGGTGGCTCACGCTGGTCGTGCGGCGCAAGAGCGAGGACCTGTTCATCCTGAACATCCTGCTCATCACGCTCGGACTGTCCTGGCTGACCGAGCATGCCGGGCTGTCGATGGCGCTGGGCGCCTTCGTGGCGGGCATGCTGATCGCCGAAACCGAGTTCAAGCACCAGGTGGAGACCGACATCCGGCCCTTCCACGACGTGCTGCTGGGTCTGTTCTTCATCACCATCGGCATGAAGCTCGACTGGCGGCCGGTGCTGGAGCAATGGCCGCTGGTGCTCGCGCTGAGCGTGGTGCCCGTGCTCGCCAAGGCCGGCATGGTGGCCGTGCTGGCCCGGCTGTTCGGCTCGGCGCCGGGCGTGGCCATCCGGACCGGCCTGTACCTCGCGCAGGCGGGCGAATTCGGCTTCGTGCTGCTCACGCTAGGCGCCGAGGTGCATCTGGTCGGCGCACAGTGGATGAGCCCGGTGCTGGCCTCGATGGTGCTGTCGATGCTGGCCACGCCCTTCATCATCATGGGCAGCAACCGCATCGTGATGCGGCTGTCGGCGACCGACTGGCTGATGCAGTCGGTGCAGCTCACGACGATCGCCAAGAAGTCGATCCGCACCGAGGCGCACCTGATCATCTGCGGCTACGGCCGCAGCGGCCAGAACCTGGCCCGGTTGCTCGACCAGGAACACATTCCCTACATGGCGCTCGACCTCGACCCCGACCGCGTGCGCCAGGCGGCTGCGGCTGGCCAGAGCGTCGTCTTCGGCGACGCGGCCAAGCTGCCGAGCCTGATCGCCGCCGGCCTGTCGCGCGCCACGGCAGTGGTCATCACCTACCACGACACCCCCTCGGCGCTGAAGGTGCTGCAGCATGTGCGCGAACACGCGGCCCACGTGCCGGTGGTCGTGCGCACGCCGGACGACACCGATCTGGAGCGCCTGCGCGCGGCGGGCGCCACCGAGGTGGTGCCGGAGGCGCTCGAAGGCTCGCTGATGCTGGCCAGCCACGCGCTGGCGCTGGTGGGCGTGCCGATGCGGCGGGTGATCCGCATCACGCAGGACGCGCGCGACGCCCGCTACGGCCTGCTGCGTGGCTACTTCCACGGCGCCGACGACGACACCGTCAGCGAGCTGCAGCAGGCGCGGCTGCAGTCGGTGAGCCTGCCGCCGGGCGCGCCGAGCGTCGGTCAGCGCCTGGGCGACCTGACGCTGCACGTGATGGGGGTGTCGGTGGTGTCGGTGCGCCGCGCGACCGGCCAGGTCGTGGCCACAGGCGACGAGGATCTGGTACTGGCCGGCGGGGATGTGCTGGTGCTCAGTGGTCTGCCGGAAACCCTGGCGCTGGCCGAAAGCCGCCTGCTCAAGCGCTGACGCGCGGCCTCACGCCACAGCGATCCGCAGGGTCAGACTGGCGCGCAGCCGCGCCACCATCACCGCACCGGCGGCCCGCAACACCTCGTTGGCGATCAGCGGGGCACGGGCGGTGAGTTCCTCGAAACGCGGCAGGTGCAGCGCCCACACGATGGAGGGGGTCATCGCCTCGACATTGGCGGAGTGCGGCTGGTCGCTGAAGAGGCCCGTTTCGCCGACCAGCGCGCCAGGGCGCATCAGGGCGATGCGGCTGGTGCCGGGGGCGGCACCGCTCACGTAGACCTGCAAGGTGCCCTGGCCGACGAAGTAGGCGGCCCGGTCGCAGTCGTTCTGCTTGATGAGCAGGTCGCCAGCGCGCAACTGGTAAGCCGTCAGGTAGGCGGCAAATTGGCGCCACTGTCCCAGGTCCAGGCGTGCGCGAAAGGCATCGTCCGCCCGGTAGGACTGGACAGCCTCGATCAGTTCATCAATTCCCATGGCGCACTCCTGCTGATGGTGGCATTCCCATCCGAGCGCTGAACATGCCAGAGTGCCCGGATTGACGCTGATTCAGATCGTAACAAGTCCACCAGCAGAAGGGCATCGTCTACTTGCCGATGCAGAAGCGCGTGAATATGTCACCCAGCAGGTCGTCCGGCGTGTAGGCGCCCGTGATCTCGCCCAGGGCGTCGTGGGCCAGACGCAGCTCCTCGGCCAGCAGATCCAGCGCCGAATCGGCCTGCGCCGCCCAGCCACGCGCCTGGCCGAGATGGTCCTGCGCCTGCCGCAGCGCCTTCAGGTGGCGGGTACGGGCGATGAACACCCCTTCCGGCGAGGCATGCCAGCCGGCCAGCGCCAGCAGCGTCTCGCGCAGGGTCTGCAGGCCGTCGTGGGTCCGGGCCGACAGCGCGAGCGCCCTGCTTCCTTCAGGCAGCGCCGCCAAGGCCGATGCAGCCCGGTCCGCGGGCGCCGCGTCGGCCTTGTTGTAGACGTGGACCAGCCGCTGGCGGTCCGGCAGGCGGGCCTCGATCGCGCGGTCCGCCTCGGCGTAGACGGGGTCGTCGCAGCGGGTCAGGTCGTGCAGCAGCAGCACGGCGTCTGCCTCGGCGATCGCGCCCCAGCTGCGCGCGATGCCGATGCGCTCGACCTCGTCACTGGCTTCCTCGTCCGAGCGCAGACCAGCGGTGTCGATGATGTGAACTGGCACGCCCTCGATCTGCAGCGTCTCGCTGACCTTGTCGCGCGTGGTGCCGGGAATCGGCGTGACGATGGCCAGCTCGGCCCCGGCCAGCGCGTTGAGCAGCGAACTCTTGCCCGCGTTGGGCTGGCCGGCGATCACGACCTTCAGCCCCTCGCGCAGCAGCGCGCCCTGCTGCGCGGTGTCGAGCACGGCTGCCAGTTGGCCGGCCAGCCGGTCGAGCCGGCCGCGGGCGTCGGCCTTTTCCAGGAAATCGATCTCTTCTTCGGGGAAATCCAGCGTCGCCTCGACCAGCATGCGCAACTCGATCAGCCGGTCGCGCAAGGCCGTGATCCGCTCCGAGAAGGCGCCCGAGAGCGAGCGCGCCGCGCTGCGGGCCGCCGCCTCGGTGCTGGCGTCGATCAGGTCGGCCACGGCCTCGGCCTGGGCCAGATCGAGCTTGTCGTTCAGGAAGGCCCGCTCGGTGAACTCGCCCGGCTCGGCCAGGCGCAGAGCCGGCAAGGAGCCGTCCGCCGCTGCGGCCTGCAGGCAGCGGGCGAGCAGCAGCTGGAGCACCACCGGACCGCCGTGGGCCTGCAACTCCAGCACGTCCTCGCCGGTGTAGCTGTGGGGTGCCGGGAAATAGAGTGCGAGCCCCTGGTCGATCGGAACGCCGTCAACACCGAGAAACGGGCCATAGGTGGCGTGTCGCGGCACCAGCGTGCGCCCGGTGAGCGCCTGGATCAGCGGCTGCAACGCGCGGCCGGACACCCGCACGATGCCCACGGCCCCCCGTCCGGGTGCGGTGGCGATGGCAATGATGGGGTCCTGGTGTCGAGCGAGCATGGCGCGCATTCTCGCCGAGCAGCGCCCAGAAAAAACGCCCTGTCGGACCAGCCGGACAGGGCGTTGCGGATTCGCGCGGAGGGGAGCCAGCTACAAAAGCATTCAACCCCCAGAGCCAAGACTGTTGCAGCGAGCCTCCCGGCCCCGAATGCGGCTCTCAAAGCCTGCTGCAACACTCCCGGGTCAAACCCCGCAAAACGAATGATGCACGGGGAATGTGACAGTCTCAAGGCCCGGTTTGCATCAACCGTTTCGAGGTGTGGGGCTTGTCGCGGCCGGATTCCACGGTGCATGGAACCCGACCGGATCTGGCGGGAAAACCCCCATCAAGCTCAGCGATTGAGGCCCAGCTGCCGGTTGATCATCCACTGTTGCGCAATCGCCAGCAGGTTGTTGACGAACCAGTACAGCACCAGACCAGCCGGGAAGAACAGGAACATCACGCTGAACACGAGCGGCATGATCCACATCATCTTGGCCTGCATCGGATCCGGCGGCGTCGGGTTCAGCCAGGTCTGGAACAGCGTGGAAATCGTCATCAGCGCCGGCAGGATGTAGTAAGGATCCTGCACGCTCAGGTCGGTGATCCAGCCGATCCACGGTGCCCCGCGCATCTCGACCGAGGCCAGCAGCACCGAGTACAGCGCGATGAAGAACGGCATCTGGATGAAGATCGGCAGGCAGCCGCCCAGCGGGTTGACCTTCTCCTCGCGGTAGATGCGCATCATTTCCTGCTGCATCTTCTGCGGGTCGTCCTTGAAACGCTCGCGCATCTCCTGGACCTTGGGGTTGACCGCCTTCATCTTGCCCATCGAGCGGTAGGCGCTGGCGTTGAGCCAGTAGAACGCGATCTTCAGCAGCACCACCAGCGCCACGATCGACCAGCCCCAGTTGCCCAGCATGCCGTGCAGCTTGTCGAGCAGCCAGAACAGGGGCTTGGCGAGGATCGTCACCCAGCCGTAGTCCTTGACCAGTTCCAGCCCAGGGGCCAGTGCTTCGAGCTTCTTCTCTTCCTGCGGACCGGCGTAGAGCGTGGCGTCCACGGCCTGCGTCGCACCGGCGGCGATGGGTGCCAGCGGCAGCGTCATCGACGTCGAATAGAGGTTGGTGCCTTCGCGCTTGGTCTGGAAGCTGCGTTCCCGCTTGTCGCCGACCAGCCAGGCACCGACGAAGTGGTGCTGCACCATCGCGATCCAGCCGTTGTCGGCAGACTTCTCGTGGTCGGCCTTGCCCTTCTCGATGTCGGAGAAGTCGACTTTCTGGAACTTGCCCTTGTCGGTGTAGATCGACGGGCCGGTGAAGGCAGTCGGGCCCATGAACATCGAGGAGGACGGCACGGTGCCGTCGCGGGCAAGCTGCAGGTAGAGCTGCGGCGCGATCGGTGCGGCCGTGCCGTTGATCACTTCGTGGCGCACCTTGACCGCGTAGTCGCCCCGCTTGAAGGTGTAGGACTTGCGCAGCTTCACGCCGCCCTGGTCCGGCGACTCGAAGGTCAGCGTCAGCTCGTTCTGCCCGTCGGCCAGCGTGCGCGGGCCGGGCAGCAGGTTCATCACCGTCAGGTGGTTGGGCAGTGCCGCCTCGCCCGCCATGCGGGGGATCAGGCCCGAGTCGGCCTGGTAGACCCGCCCGGCCGACTGGTCGAACAGCATGACGGGGTTCTTCGCGTCCTGGTCATCCTTGTAACGCGGCAGGGCCATGCGCACGATGGAGCCACCGCGGGTATCGAACGTGGCCTGCACCAGATCGGTCGTGATGTCGATCTTCTGCGAGACCGGCACACCCGCTGTCGCCGCAGGCAGCGCGGCCACGCCGGCCACGGCCGCCGAAGCGGCTCCGGCCACGGCCGGCACACCCGCCGCACCCGCCTGAGCCGGCGCAGTCACGGCCGGCGGCGGCGGGGCAAACATCGACGGCTGCCCGTTGTGCTTGCTCCAGCCATCCCAGAGCATCACGAGCGAGACGGAGAAAACGCCCCACAGCACGGCGCGCCGCGTATCGGTCATACCGGTCATACAGGTGTCTTTCGAAAGGAGGAAAACAGTCGGTGCGACTGGTCTGGGACCGGATCATGCCCGCCCGCGCACCACGGGTGGCAGCGCGCGATGCGGCCGACCGTCAGCGCGCCGCCACGCAACGCCCCATGGCGCTCCAGCGCGACCAGCGCATAGGCGGAGCACGTCGGCTCGAAACGACAGGAAGATCCCAGCCAGGGACTCAGCACCAGGCGGTAGGCATGGACCACGCCGATCAGCCCCTGTCGAGGCCAGGCCCGGACACGGTGCTGCAGCGTCGGGGGGTCAGTGTGGGACATGGCTGGGGGTGGGCCGACTGTGCACGGTTGAGGGATCGCGTCAGCTTGACCCGACCGGTACCGCGGGCACCAATGCGCGGCGCGCCCGCCGGGCGGCATCGCCCAGCAGCGCATCGATTTCCGCATGCAGCAGCGCCGCCAGCGCCTCCGAGCGGGCGCTCGGAAACAGCTTGCGATCCAGGGGGGCACGCAGGCGCACCACCCAGTCACCGGACACCAGTTGATCGAGATGACGCCGGATGCCGGCACGGATCTGGACCTTGACCTGCGTGCGGGTCACCGAGCGCCGGGCATGTCGCTTCGGCACCACCAGACCCAGTCGCAGCAAGTTCATTTCCGGAGAGTCATCCACAGAGTTGTCCACAGATTCATCCACAGCCCCCGAGCTGGTCAGAGACGGCTTGTGGCCTGTTGACAACTTTGTTGTCGCGAGATGGTGCACCATGAAATGGGCACTGCGCGCGATGGGCCGAACCGCCATGGCCGACTCGAACCGGGCAGCCCCGGTCAGCGGCGTCAGGACCATGGATCCGGTTGCGCTCACCGCGTCGCAACGGGCGCTGGACGCCCCGGAACTCAGACAGCCAGGCGCTTGCGGCCCTTGGCGCGGCGTGCATTCAGCACAGCGCGGCCGCCGCGCGACTTCATGCGCACGAGGAAGCCATGGGTACGGGCGCGGCGAACCTTCGACGGTTGGTAGGTGCGTTTCATCTTGAATCCTCTAGCCTTGGCTTGGGCTCGGTCTTGAGCCTGTTCCGATTGGGCACCCCTCTGGCACCCCAATTCGGGAAACCCACGATTACAGCAAAAACTCCCTTGAAAGTCAACGACTTGCTACACACGCACTGGCCGCGCGCGGGGATTGACCCCTCGCCCAAAACTGTGGATAACCGCAACCCGGGGTTGCCTGATGTCGATACAATCGCGCCCCTTCTCCTGAGGTTGTCCACAATTTTTAGAACATGCATTTGGACCTGTGGCAACGAGGCTGTGAGCGCCTCGCCGCCGAGCTGCCGGCACAGCAGTTCAACACGTGGTTTCGCCCGTTGCCGCCCGCCCAGGTGTCGGCGGCCGGCGAAGGCTACCTCGTGGGTCTGCGTGTTCCCAACCGGTTCAAGATGGACTGGATCCGCTCGCAGTTCGCGGCGCGGATCGAGCGGCTGCTGAGCGAGATCGCCGGCAAGCCGGTGCGGCTGGAGCTGTCGCTGGGCAGTGGCGGCGACCCTGTGCCTGCACCTGCACCGCACACCCCCGAGCCCCCTCCCCCGCCGCCCGCGACACCGGTGCAGATGTCGATGATCGACTTCCTGCCCCTGCCGGCCGACATGGCCTCGGCCGCACCGGGCACCGCGCGAGCGAGCACGCCCCGTCCCCGCTCGCGCGCGGTGGGTCTGAACAGCAACGCCGCCGGTCTTCTGCCGCCCACACCCGACACGACACCGGCGTTCCGGACGGGCCGGACGCCCTCCGGCATGCCGGGGCTGCATGAATTGCTGACCTTGCCCGTCGCCGGCCACCCGGCTCCGCCTGCCACCATGCCCGGCCCGACGCCGGCGGCCCGTGCACCGTCGCGCCGCAGCCCGGCCGCCGCCGCGCCCGCAGTGCCCGCCGAAGTGCCCGCCGAGCCTCCCCCCGAACCCGCCGCCGCACCGGTGGCCACGGTGGTCCCGGCGTCGAGCAGCGCGATCTCCGCCGCGTCCGCGCTGGCCAAGGCCTCGGCGGCCGTGGCCTCGCGGCGCAAGCGTGTCGCCGGCACCAAGGCGGCAGAAGCGGCCGCCGCACCGCAGCCCGTGGCCGCACCGCCCGCCCCCGCCACCAGCAGCGCCCATCCGGGCGCGGGGGCCGCCGCCGGCTCCAGCGCCTTCCTGGGCGGCGCGCCGACCATCATCATCCCGACGGTGCCGCCCCCGATGGCGCCGTCCAACACCCGCGGGCGCATCAACCCCGCCCTCACTTTCGACACGCTTGTGCCCGGCCGCGCCAACCAGATGGCCCGCACCGCCGCGATGCACGTCGTCAGCTCGCCCGGCGGCATGTACAACCCGCTGTTCCTCTACGGCGGCGTCGGCCTGGGCAAGACACACCTGATCCACGCCGTCGGCAACGCGCTGCTCAAGGAACACAAGGACGCCCGCGTGCTCTACCTGCACGCCGAGCAGTTCATCTCCGACGTGGTGCGCAACTACCAGCGCAAGACCTTCGACGAACTCAAGGCCAAGTACCACTCGCTCGACCTGCTGCTGATCGACGACGTGCAGTTCTTCGCCGGCAAGGACCGCACGCAGGAGGAGTTCTTCAACGCCTTCGAGGCCCTGCTGACCAAGCGCGCCCACATCATCATGACCAGCGACACCTACCCCAAGGGGCTGGTGGACATCGACGAGCGTCTGACCTCGCGCTTCGATGCCGGACTGACGGTGGCGATCGAGCCGCCGGAGCTGGAGATGCGGGTGGCGATCCTGATGAAGAAGTCGGTCGCAGAAGGCAGCCAGATGCCCGAGGACGTGGCCTTCTTCATCGCCAAGAACGTGCGCGCCAATGTGCGGGAGCTGGAGGGGGCGCTGCGCAAGGTGCTGGCCTACTCGCGCTTCAGCCACAAGGACATCAACATCGCGCTGGCCCGCGAGGCGCTGAAAGACCTGCTGTCGATCCAGAACCGGCAGATTTCGGTCGAGAATATCCAGAAGACCGTCGCCGATTTCTACAAGATCAAGATCGGCGACATGTACAGCAAGAAGCGCCCCGCCAGCATCGCCCGGCCGCGCCAGATCGCCATGTACCTGGCCAAGGAAATGACCCAGAAAAGCCTGCCCGAGATCGGTGACCTGTTCGGCGGGCGCGACCACACGACGGTGCTCTACGCGGTCCGCAAGATCGCCGCCGAGCGCCAGAAGAACACCGAACTCAACCAGCAGCTCCACGTCCTGGAACAGACCCTCAAAGGCTGAAAGACCCCTCCATCATGATCGTGTTGAAAGCACCGCAGGACAAGCTCCTGGCCGCCTTGCAGTCCGTCTCGGGCATCGTCGAGCGCCGACACACCCTGCCCATCCTGGCGAACGTGATGATCCGCCGCCACGCCGGGCAGTGCGAGTTCACGACCAGCGATCTCGAGATCCAGGTCCGCACCAGCGCGGCGATGGACGGTGACAAGGGCGACTTCAGCACCACCGTCGGCGCGCGCAAGCTCATCGACATCCTGCGCACGCTGCCGCCGGACCAGACCGTCACGCTCAGCGCCGCGCAGAACAAGCTGACGCTGCAAGGGGGCAAGAGCCGCTTCACGCTGCAGACGCTCCCAGCCGACGACTTCCCGCTGGTGCAGGAAGCCGCCGACTTCGGCCCCACCTTCAGCGTGCCGCAGAAGACGCTCAAGGGCCTGATCGACCAGGTGCACTTCGCGATGGCGGTGCACGACATCCGCTACTACCTGAACGGCATCCTCTTCGTCGCCGAAGGCCACACGCTGACGCTGGTCGCCACCGACGGCCACCGCCTCGCCCTCGCGCAGGCCACGCTGGACGTGGAGATGCCGAAGCAGGAGGTGATCCTGCCGCGCAAGACCGTGCTGGAGCTGCAGCGCCTGCTCAAGGACGGCGCCAAGGATGCCAAGCCGGCCAAGGACGGCAGCGAAGCCGAGGCCGCGCCGATCGCGATGTGCTTCGCCGCGAACCAGGCGCGCTTCACCTTCAGCGGCATGGAGTTCGTCACCAAGCTGGTCGAAGGCAAGTTCCCGGACTTCAACCGCGTCATCCCCAAGAACCACAAGCAGCACATCACGCTGGGCCGCGGCGCGCTGCTGACCAGCCTGCAGCGCGCGGCCATCCTGACCAGCGAGAAGTTCAAGGGCGTGCGGATGAACTTCGAGCCGGGCGCGCTGCGCATCGCCTCGAACAACGCCGAGCAGGAAGAGGCCAAGGAAGAGCTGGAGATCGACTACAGCGGCCCGTCGATCGAGATCGGCTTCAACGTCACCTACCTGATGGACGTGCTCTCGAACATGGACCAGGAGCTGGTGACGCTGTCGCTGCAGGACGCCAACAGCTCGGCACTCTTCACGGTGCCCGAGCAGGACGGCTTCAAGTACGTCGTGATGCCGATGCGGATCTGATGCCAGCCCCGGCGTGTCAGCCGGGTCGGCGACAATCGACCTTTGACCGACACCCCGACACACGCGCGACACGCAAGCGGGCCCCGGCCCGCTTCGGCATTTTTGCAAGGGCGACGGCGACAGCCGCCAACCCCGGTGAGTGAGTGACATGACCGACCAAAACCAGCAGTCCCAGCAGCCCATCCCCTCGGAACCGATCGTCCCCGAGCCCCCGGCGCAGACCGCCGCAGAAATCTCCGCCGCCTACGGCGAAGGCAGCATCCAGATCCTCGAAGGCCTGGAGGCCGTGCGCAAGCGGCCGGGCATGTACATCGGCGACACCTCCGACGGCACCGGCCTGCACCACCTCGTCTTCGAGGTGGTGGACAACTCGATCGACGAGGCGCTGGCCGGTCACTGCGACGACATCGTCGTCACGATCCATTCGGACAACTCGATCAGCGTCACCGACAACGGCCGCGGCATCCCGACCGGCGTCAAGATGGACGACAAGCACGAGCCGAAGCGCTCGGCCGCCGAGATCGCGCTGACCGAACTGCACGCGGGCGGCAAGTTCAACCAGAACAGCTACAAGGTCTCGGGCGGTCTGCACGGCGTGGGCGTGAGCTGTGTGAACGGCCTGTCGAAGTGGCTGCGCCTGACGGTGCGCCGCGAGGGCCACGCCTACTTCATGGAATTCCGCCAGGGCGTGCCGCAGGACCGCGTGCTGGAGCGGCGCGACGGTTTCGAGATCAGTCCGATGAAGGTCATCGGCGAGACCGACAAGCGCGGCACCGAGGTCCACTTCCTGCCCGACCTGGAAATCTTCTCGAACATCGATTTCCACTACGAGATCCTGAGCAAGCGGCTGCGCGAACTCTCGTTCCTGAACAACGGCGTGAAGATCCGCCTGGTCGATGAGCGCAACGGCAAGGAAGACAACTTCGCCTATGCCGGCGGCGTGAAGGGCTTCGTCGAGTTCGTCAACAAGGGCAAGAAGGTCCTGCACCCGAACATCTTCCACGCCCGTGGCGACAAGATGAGCGACAACCAGACCAACGTCGGTGTCGAAGTCGCGATGCAGTGGAACGAGAGCTACAACGAGAACGTGCTCTGCTTCACCAACAACATCCCCCAGCGCGACGGCGGCACGCACCTGACCGGCCTGCGCGCGGCGATGACGCGGGTGATGAACAAGTACATCGACGACCACGAGATCGCCAAGAAGGCCAAGGTCGAGATCAGCGGCGAGGACATGCGCGAAGGCCTGGCCTGCGTGGTCAGCGTCAAGGTGCCGGAGCCGAAGTTCTCCAGCCAGACCAAGGACAAGCTGGTGTCGAGCGAAGTGCGCGGCCCGGTGGAGGACATCGTCAGCCGCCTGCTGACCGACTGGCTGCTGGAGAACCCGACCGACGCCAAGACCATCTGCGGCAAGATCGTCGACGCCGCCCGCGCCCGCGACGCCGCCCGCAAGGCGCGCGAGATGACGCGGCGCAAGGGCGTGCTGGACGGCATGGGCCTGCCGGGCAAGCTGGCGGACTGCCAGGAGAAGGATCCGGCGCTGTGCGAGATCTACATCGTGGAGGGTGACTCCGCCGGTGGTTCCGCCAAGCAGGGGCGCGACCGGAAGTTCCAGGCCATCCTCCCGCTGCGCGGCAAGATCCTGAACGTGGAACGTGCCCGCTACGAGAAGCTGCTGTCGAGCAACGAGATCCTGACGCTCATCACCGCCTTGGGCACCGGCATCGGCCAGGGCATGGGCGGCGACGACTTCAACCCAGACAAGCTCCGCTACCACCGCATCATCATCATGACCGACGCGGACGTGGACGGCGCGCACATCCGCACGCTGCTGCTGACGTTCTTCTACCGGCAGATGCCCGATCTGGTCGAGCGCGGCCACATCTACATCGCGCAGCCGCCGCTCTACAAGGTCAAGCACGGCAAGCACGAGCAGTACCTGAAGGACGGCAGCGAGCTGGACGTCTACCTGCTCAAGGTCGCGCTGGACAGCGCCATCGTCGAGCCGGGCGCGGGCCGCGAGCCGATCAGCGGCGCGGCGCTGGAGGAGTTGGCGCGGCAGTACCTGCTGGCGACGAACGTGATCGCGCGGCTGTCGAACTGGATGGACGTGGAGGCCCTGCGCGCGATCAGCGACGGCCTGACGCTCGACCTCGACACGCCGGAAGCGGCGACCACCAGCGCCGACGCGCTGAAGGCTGCGCTGCACGACGCCGAGGTCAGCGCCGAGATCGACCCGCGCACCGACAAGCACTTCCTGCGCATCAGCCGCCGCCACCACGGCAACATCAAGAGCAGCGTCATCACCGCCGACTTCGTGCATGGCGCCGATTACGAGGCGCTGAGCGTGGCGGGCGTGACCTTCAAGGGGCTGCTGAGCGAAGACGCGGTGACCAAGCGCGGGGAAGGCGAGCGGCAGAAGCAGGTCAAGGTGGCGGACTTCCGCGCCGCGATGGCCTGGCTGATGACGCAGGCCGAAAACGCCGTCGGCCGCCAGCGCTACAAGGGTCTGGGCGAAATGAACCCCGAGCAGCTGTGGGAAACCACGATGGACCCGAACGTGCGCCGCCTGCTGCGCGTGCAGATCGAGGATGCGATCGAGGCGGACAAGGTGTTCACGATGCTGATGGGGGATGAGGTGGAGCCTCGGCGGGAGTTCATCGAGACAAATGCGTTGAGGGCGGCGAATATCGATGCGTGACGAGGGGGTCCGTCATGGCCCCTCCTCTGATCATCGAAATCCTCGGCCGCACCGACCAGGGCATCACGCGGCCCTTCCGGTGTCTGGCTGACGACGGTCATCACTACTACGTCAAGAGCGTCGGTGCCCATTGGCGCTCCGTCGTGTGTGAGTGGATCGCTGGTCGGCTCGCCGAGGCACTCGGCCTGCCGATCGCGCCGTTTGCGCAAGTGGAACTCGACGAGGGGCTGGTGAAGGCCTATGGCGATCACGATCTGGCGCCAGGACTGGCATTCGGCTCCCGAGTAGCCACCTCTGTTCACGAATTCGAACCTTCACTGATACGGCACTGCCACGCAGACTTTCGCCGCGATCTGCTGGCCTTCGACTGGTGGGTTCGCAACGAGGATCGGCAACTGGGAGACACCGCGGGTCGCCCCAACTTGCTGTGGCAGAGCACGACGGCTCGACCCGTGGTGATTGACCACAACAACGCCTTCGATCGCCAGTTCGACGCTGCCAGCTTCCTCGATTGGCACATCTTCCGCGCCGAGTGGCCCACGATCGCCAGCGACCTGGTGCGGCAAGCCGAGTACGCGCAGCGGTTCACAGCCGTGGCCGCCCGCGCAGAAGAGTTCTGGCGTGAACTGCCGCACAATTGGGTGTTCACGGAAGACGGTACGCCCCGGATCACCTTGCAGGAAATCCAGTCCGTGCTGCACCGTGCCGATCAGCCCGACTTCTGGCACAGCGCCCCTTCCTCCTGACCTGTCCACCATGGCCCGCCACATCGCCCACTACACCCTCGTGCGCCTGCTGCCGCAGTCGGACTCGGGAGAGTTCGCGAACATGGGCGTGGTGGTGGCCTGTCCGGCGCTGGGCTTCTTCGATTTCCGGCTGATCACCCGCTACCGGCGCATCACGCAGTTCTTCGAGGAGTTCAACCGCGAGCTGTTCACCCAGGTGCGGCGCGAGGTGGAGGCTGAACTGGCGCATCTGCGGGACCACCTGCACCAGCGGCAATTCGCCAGCGGGTGCCGGGAAGAGGCGCTGGCGTTGCGGCTGGTGCAGGATCTCGTGCAGCCTCGGGAGACCATGGTCCGTTACGCGCCGCTGCGGGTGGCGATGACGGAGGATCCGCGGCAATTGCTGGATCAGGTCTTCGCACGCTATGTGCAGCGCAGCAGCGAGGAGACCAAGAGCCGTCGGGAAGACGCGATGGTGCGGCTCGTGCGCGAGGCGCTGCAGCAGGACCGGCGCTTGAACGCATTGTTCCGCGCGGACGAGGTCGGTACGCCGGACTATCAGGTGCCGTTCCCGCTGGTCCACCGCCAGGATGGCCAGACGCTGGCCGCCATCAAGCCGCTGGACCTGACGCAGCCCGACCCGCAGCAGATCTACGAACACGGTGGGCGCTGGGCGGAACGGTTGCGTCGCCTGAAGCGGCTGGGCGCCATGCCGGACCACGGTGTGCTGGTCACGACGGAGGCGCCGCCACCGGAGGACGAGCGGCGGCATCTGGCTTACCGCGACATCGTGGGGGAGTTGCGGGAACTCTCGGTGCAGGTCAGTGGGGTGGAGCAGGCGGGACAGATTCTGGCGTTTGCGCGGGGACAGATTCACTGATCGAAAACGCTGTCGGCCGCCAGCGCTTCGAGGGCCTGGGCGAAATGAACCCCGAGCGGAAACCACGATGGACCCGAACGTGCGCCGCCTGCTGCGCGTGCAGATCGAGGATGCGGTCGAGGCGGGCAAGGTGTTCACGATGCTGATGGGGGATGAGGTGGAGCCTCGGCGGGACTTCATCGAGACCAATGCCTTGCGGGCAGCCAATATCTACGCTTGATTCATATCTAATTAAAAGAGAAGTAAATAGGCTCAGTTATATTGGACCCATTTACCTATCAGATAATACGATCTTGAAAATCCTCAATCGACTAGCTGCACCTCTAAATTAAGCTTCGCGAGCTAGAGCAGCCTCATGCTCTAGCAGAAACCAGTGGTGTCTCGCTTATGGGATCAAGTAGCGTCGAAAGATGCAACGACTTCGAGATAAAATCCGCCAGCCACTGTCTGTCGTTTGCGCTTTCCATGCTGACGACAACGCTCGCCTTGCGACTCAACATCGAGACGGCTGGCTTCATCGTCGAATAGTCATCAGCAGCTACGATAGCGATACGCTGACTACTCTTTTGAAGTTCATCCTGCGCAAGATCGAGCACCAGAGCCTTATGGCTAGCTTCGTTGCGAAGAGGCTTCGTGTAACTATTGTGCCCTCTGAGATCGAGCGTTTCGATCACATGGACGGCACCGTTCTTAAGAGCAAACTCCGCAAAAAGTTCTTCAGTTAAGCTCAGCGGATATCCGGATACAACCCGATTTTTGGATAAATCCTGCAGTTTCGAAGAATACAAGTGCTGAGTCCGAAGCCAAGCGGTGAGTTGCGCGTTCAAACCTGAACGGCGCGCACGCGACTTCACAATTGTGGCAACGTTGCGCGGCGGCATCACGAGGCGCTCAAGCAAGCGCTCGACCTGCACCTCAAGGTCTTCGGCATTCTCGCTAGTGATCGTCCCGCCCGTTTCAGAAAGCCGTAGCGGCGCCATGGCTTGCTTGAGCCACAGCCAACGCTCATCTGCACTGTCGAACCGTTGAATTGCCGCGAGCCACGAGTGCTGCCACTCTTCCAAGTTGACACGCGAGTAGTTAGGCATCAATGCGCTAAGCCTACTTGGAAGCATGCGAAGACGCAGATCCGGGCCAGCGTCGGTGTGAAGGACGATCCCGACATTCAAGACCTCCCCTCGCAGCCTGTCGGGCACGATCTGCAGGAGTGTGAAGGGAATTTTTTCGCTCATGATCTGACTACACAAGCATGCCACAGTCCATCAGCCGCTGGTTGAACGCCGGCGACTCCCACCACTTGACAATGGGGCACTTCTAGAAACCGACCCTGACCGCCGCCTGAGCCGCGCGCTGCGGCAAGATACCGCCCCATGATCACACCCCGCACCAAGCCATCGAGCTTCTTTCCTGAGGAGGCCGCGGACGACCTGTTCGTGGTGCAGCAGCGCAAGGCCAAGCTGGAGGGCTACGTACAGACGCTGGCGGCGATGGACGAACTGATCGACTTCGCAGCGATGGCCGCGGCGGTGGACAAGGCCTGCCCTCGCGCTGACCGCAGCAAGGGCGGACGCCCGCCGTACCCGACCGAGGCGCTGGTGCGCATGGTGTTCCTGCAAGGGCTGTACAACCTGTCGGACGAGCAGTGCGAGCACCAGGTGCTGGACAGGATGAGCTTCCAGCGGTTCTGCCGGCTGGACGGCGCGCTGAACATTCCGGACGCACGCACGCTGTGGAACTTCCGGCAGCGGCTGGCCGAAGGCGGGCTGGGAGGCCGGGCGATTTTCGAGGCGTTGAGCCAGCAGTTGCAGCGGCACGGCTTCATCCCGAGGGGCGGGCAGATCGTGGACGCCAGCATCGTGCAGGCGCCGATCACGCAGGCCAACGCCCGGGAGCGCGATGCGCTGAACAAGGGGGAGGCGCCCGAGGGCTGGAGCAAGAAGCGCCTGGCGCACACCGACCGGGACGCGCGCTGGACGCAAAAGCACGGCAAGTCGTACTACGGCTACAAGCTGCACGGCAACGTGGACGCACGCTACAAGCTGATCCGCCAGATGAAGATCACGGCGGCCAACGCCGACGACGGACAGCAACTGCCCGACGTGCTGCAGGTGGCGAACACGCGCAAGCGGCTGCTGGCCGACCGGGGCTACGACAGCGCGGCCAACCGTCAGACGCTGCAGCAGCACGGACTGGCCGACGGCATCGCGCGTCGCGCCAAGCCAGGGCAGACGGCCAAGGTTCGACTCAAGCAGCGCAACAAGACGATCAACCGCACGCGGGCGCGGGTCGAGCACGTGTTCGCGGCGCTGAGCCAGCAGGGCGGCAAGTGCGTGCGGGCGATGACGCTGGCGCGCAATGCGCTGGCGATCACGCTGCAGTGCGCGGCCTACAACGCGCGCAGGCTGGTGTGGCTGGTCAAGAGCGCAGGTCCGTCCGCACAGCCCGCGTGAGGGGAAAAACCCCGTCGCGGGGCACCGCGGCGGCGGGGACAGGGGCTCGCCGCCGTCATCCACTGCTCGTCTGAGCTGGATTTGTGCAGGCTCAGACCAGGTTCAGGGCTGCAGGGCCGGTTTCTAGAAGTGCCCAATGGCATTGATGCGCACAGCAGACAACCAAGCACCTGGCATCGCCGTCAGCCATTCCTGAACCTCTCTCGAAGTGACGGTCGCAATGCTGCTGAGCGTCAAGGCTGCGTCGGTCGAACTCCACAAGCCGTGTTTTCTTAGCGTCATGATGTTCATCATGGTGGTCGTGTTGGATGGCATCGGCACAGGGTCAACGGGCCAACCGCGCATGAGAAGTCCCCGGGAGAAATCCATCGCAATCACAGTATGATCGCCGGCCAGCCTCTGAGAGCGGAACAGGAAGTTATTTAGGTGTCGATCGTCATTCGCCACAAACAGATCAAGGGCAAATATGCGACTAATTGCCGCAACTCCGCCCTGGAGCAGAGGTTCACGCTGTTCCGGGGGAATATCCGACCACTGGAATACTCCTCCTTCAAATCGAGAGCCGAAGTGTTCTTCGCTGCCATTGCGGAGAACTGCACACGGTGGCAATGCAATTTGGAGTCTGTAGCCGAGGTGGTAGCAAAACCACTCCGAAGCGGGCAAATCAGCACCATCAGACTGTCGCTTAGTTGCGTACTCGAACCCATCACGACCAATGCTGACCACCTTTAGGTCGGCGGAACTAGGCAGCCCGCTAGTGATCTCGCTAGCCACGTCAACCGGAAAGAGTGACATCGTCATTTATTGAGGTCTCGATTTTATGACGCCACGGCTCCCTATGGTCTTTGCGCGGCAACAATTTTTTAGATTTTACTGTAGAAGTGTCTAGGAGCTGAGATCCGCTCTCGAACAAATGCATCGCGTCGCGCTCGATCTGTAGATCGCGGCCAGCACAAAAGTGTACCCAATATGAAAACCAAGCAAGGCCATACCTACGATTTTTTTGTCGCAGCGTAGCAAGCACCTACCCAAGTTTCAGTCAGACTTGAGCAACGACAGGCGAATACTCCTCCCTGACGCCAGCCCGCTCGCCCAGCGCGAGCGCAACCTTCTCCACCGCCCCCGACTCCCCACAAGCCCCCAACACCAGCCGATACGTCGCCCGCGTCATCGCCACATACAGCAACCGCCATTCCTCCTCCTCGCTGTGGTGCGCGTCCGGCACCGCCTGCAGCCCGACGATGGCGACGGTGTGGAACTCCAGCCCCTTGGAGGCGTGCAGCGTCGTGAGCTTGACGCTGTCCGGCTCCCACGTCCCCGCGCGCTGCAGGCGCTGGGTGCGGATGCCGCGCAGGTGCAGCGCCTTTTCCACCGGGTCGAGCAGGTCATGCCGGCGCGCCAGGATGCCGATGTCGGCCGGTGACACGCCGTCCGTCAGCGCATCGACGAGGCGGTCGGCGACCAGTTCGGCCTCCTCGCGCGGCGTGCGTCCGCGCAGCAGTTCCGGCGCGGGGCCGCTGCGACCGGCGCCGAGCGGGGTCTGCTGGACGATGTCGCTGTCGCCCTCGCCCACCCCGTCCGGCTCGCCGCCGCGCAGCAACTGGCCGGCGGTCGCGGTGGCGAGCTTCAGCACCTCGGCCGTGTTCCGGTAGTTGACCTTCAGCACGCTCGTGCGCCCGCGCGCCTCGATGCCGACGCTGGCGAAGCTGAACTTGCGGCGCGGCTGGCGGTAGATCGACTGCGCGTCGTCGTAGAGCACCAGCAGCGAGTTCGTCGCCGGATCGACCAACTGGGGCGCCAGCCGCAGCCACGCATCCTCGAAATCGTGCGCCTCGTCGATCATCAGCGCCGCGTACTGCGCCCGCGGGATGCGGCCATGCGCCACCGCCTCGACCACCCGGTCGGCCAGCGCGTCGTAGTCCGGCCGGAAGCCCTTCTTCGGGATGCCGAGCTGGTAGGTGTCGGCCATGTCGTAGCACCAGCCGTGGAAGGTCCGCACCTGCACCCGCTCGTCCAGCCCCCGCTGCCGCATCAGCGCGTCGATGCGCGCCGCCAGCGGCCGGTTGTAGCAAAGCACCAGGATCGGCCAGTCCGGCCGCGCCGCGGCGGCCAGCTGCTGGGCGCGGTAGACGAGGATCATCGTCTTGCCCGACCCGGCCACGCCGTGGATGACCCGGTGCCCCTCGCCCATCGAGCGCGCGAGCTGCTCCTGCTGCAGGTCCATCACCAGCATCAGCGCCTCGCTCGGCGACGGCGCCACCGTGGCACCCGGCCCGCTCGCGTCGTCGTCGTCCAGCAGCGAGGCCTGCGTCTGCAGCCGGATCTCGGGGAAGAGGTGCCAGCGGATGCGGTCGCGCTGCGGCAGGGTCAGCGCCGTCTTCAGGCGGAATTCCACCGTGAACATGCCCCACAGCCGCGCCTGGAAAGCGGCGGGATCCAGCTCCTCGGCCAGATCCTCGCGGGTCAGCGTGTTGGCCGGCGGAAAGAACTCGTCCCAGCGCGGATCGGTGATGCGCTGGCGCTCGATGTTGGCGAACACCACGCCGCAGCCCCAGGGCACGACCAGACTGCCTTTGTGGCGCCCTTCGGTCTGGCACAGGCCAGGGTCGCGCTGCATCTGGTTGACCAGCTCGATCGCGTAGCCGCGCGCCTGCAGGCCGGGGTGGATCTTGCTCACCCGCCCCTGCCCGTTCGCCAGGTTCAGCTCGACATCGTGGCGCGAGACATGGTGCAGCGCGCCAGCCCGCCAGCCCTTGACCTCCAGCACCAGCAGGCCGCGGCCCGGATGCAGCACCACGAAGTCCGGCAAGCGGCCCTTGTTGCCCACGGGCACGTTGTGCCAGACGAGGTAGTCGTCCTCCAGACAGCGCTGAAGCTGCCGCAGCACGCGCCGCTCGGCGCCCCCGTCCTCCGTGTTGCGGCAACGCGCCGCGATGTTCTGGTATCCCTGCGGAAAGATGGCCACGTCTGCACTCCCGAAGCGTGAATCGCTTTTTCTTGTTCAGGAGATCAGCAGACCATAGGGCACCCGGCGGGCCGGAGCCGTACCCAGCCTGGACGGCTGGAAATGACAGATATTTCACGAACAAGCAACGAGCGGCCAGCGCTCGACACGATTGGCGCCCACCCCGGTTGTCCGATACGCTCGCGCCCATGCCCTTCACCCTCGACCTCTCCCCGCTGCGCCAGGCCCTGACTTCGCTGGAAGACAGCCTGCAAGTCGTCGCCGACGAGGCGTGGCTGCAGAACCAGTCGGCAGCCGTGCGCAACACGCTGTTCGCGGGCGTGATCCAGAACTTCGAGTTCGTCTACGAGCTGGGCATGAAGATGCTGCGCCGGCAGATCGAGGCCGAGTCGGCCACGCCGGGCGAGACGGACCAGCTCGGCTTCCGCGACCTGCTGCGCGTCGGGGCCGAGAAGGGGCTCATCGGCGATGTAGAAGCGTGGTTCCGCTACCGGCAGATGCGCGGCACCACGTCGCACACCTACGATCTGGCCAAGGCGCGGCAGGTCTACGAAGGTGTTCGACCGTTCCTGACCGATGCCCGTGCGCTGCTCAACGCGCTGGAGCGGCGGACATGAATCCCCGAGACACGGACGGGCTGGCGGCCCGGCTCGCAATCGAGCCGCGGCATCTGCAGATCGTCCGGAACGTGCTCTCCCGGCTCGTGCCGGACCGGGAGGTCTGGGCCTTCGGTTCCCGCGCGGGGGGCGGCGCCCACCCGCCTAAGCCTTGGTCGGATCTGGATCTGGCCGTGATCGGGCCGGCGCCGCTGTCGCTGGACGAGCAGGCGACGCTGGCTGAAGCCTTCTCGGAATCGGACCTGCCCTGGCGCGTCGATGTGGTGGACAGCGCGACGCTCAGCACAACCTTCCGCGAGCGCCTCGCCGCTGAACACCTGCTGCTGCAAAAACCGTCAGCGCGTTGACACCCAACAGGGTGCGCAGGTTCAGCGCCTTTTCCACCGGGTCGAGCAGGTCATGCCGGCGCGCCTGGAAGGCGGCCGGGTCCAGCGCCTCGGCCAGATCCTCGCGGGTCAGCGTGGTGGTCGGCGGGAAAAACTCGTCCCAGTGCGGACCGGTGATGCGCTGTCGCTCGATGTGGTGGATGGCACGACGCTCAGCGCGACATTGAGTGCCTGCCATTTTTAGTGTAAAAATCAATTCGGGCACGCCAATCAGCATTGGATAAAACTGGCCATGGACCGATTTGACCCCCTCTGGTTGGCTACGGTACAGGCCGTGTTTAGCGCCGATTCGCCGGTCGGCAAAGCCGTGCTGGACCGTGGGCTCCGCTACGTGTTCATCAACAAGACCCTGGCCGCTTTCAATGGTTGCTCGATCGAGGACCACCTTGGCCACACCGTTGAAGAGATCCTGCCAGAGGCTTACCCGATATTGGCCCCATTGCTGCATGGCGTGCTGGAAGGCAGCGCACCCCACGCCGAGTTCAGAGTCAGCGTGGAAATGCCGCATGCTCCCGGTGCGCTCAGCGAATGGGAGGCCACTTACCTCCCGATCCCAATGGAAGACGGAACTGTCGGCGGGGTCTACGTCCAAGCCGTCAACCTGACGGCCAAGTTGCTGGCAGAGCAGGCGTTGGCCAACAGCGAAAAGCAGTTGCGCCGCGTCCTGGACAGCCTGTTCGCCTTCGTCGGGGTGATGTCACCCGACGGCACCCTGCTCGAAGCCAACCGGGCGCCGTTGAAGGCGGCCGGCATTGACGCGCAGGATGTCCTGGGCCGTCCTTTCTGGGAAACCTATTGGTGGAGCTATTCGCCCGAGATCCAGGACTGGATGCGACAGGCCTGTGTGCGGGCGGCACAGGGTCAGGTGGTGCGCAAGGATGTGACGGCGCGCATGGTGGACGACACGCGCATGACGCTGGACTTCATGCTCGTCCCGATGCGGGACGACAACGACCGCATCACGCACCTGATTCCGTCTGCCATCGACATTTCCGACCGGCTGGCAGCCCAGCAGCGGACCGAGTCCGCGTTGCGGGAGCGAACCGTCCTGCTGCAGGAGGTTCATCACCGGGTCAAGAACAACCTTCAGATCATCGCCAGCCTGCTGAACCTGCAGGCCCGCAACGTGGCGCCTGAAGCCAGTCAGGCCCTGCAGGACAGCCAGAATCGCGTCGTGGCCATGGCACTGACCCACCAGCTTCTTTACGAGCGCAACGATTTCTCGACACTGGAACTGGGGCCCTATTTACGTCGGTTGATGGCCAGCCTGCGCGACGCACACGGGGAGATCCGACACCGTGTGGACCTTCGGGTGGATGCTCCGGACTCGGGATTGAGCATCGACCTGAATCAGGCGGTACCGGTCGCACTGGTGGTGAACGAACTGCTGATCAACGCGCTGAAGCACGGGTTTGGCGTCGACGGGCAAGGCGAAGTCGCCGTGCGCGCGGAATGGAGCGATCAACGCATCGCGGTCACCGTGGCGGATACCGGGAAAGGGCTGCCCGCAGGCTTCGACTTTCGCACCTTCTCGAGTCTGGGGCTGCGCCTGGTCACGTTGCTGACCGAGCAGCTGGGCGCCGAAATGCGCTGGCCGATGGCAGGCCAACCGGGCTCAGTCTTCACCTTGCTGCTGCCAACCGGAGTCAGGCCGTCATGACACTACCCGCAGGTGTCTACGGCGCTTCTGCCGCGGCCAGCCTTCTGATCGTCGAAGACGAGCGCATCGTGGCGCTGGACCTGACCCTGACGCTCGAATCACTGGGCTTCCGGGTGGTTGGCACGGCCTCGAACCAGAATGAAGCCGTGCGCCTGACCATGTCGTACAGGCCCGACCTGGTTCTGATGGATATCAACCTGGGCAGTGGAGGCGACGGTATCCACGCTGCCGAGGAAATCGCGCGATTTGCCGACGTGCCGGTGGTCTTCCTCACTGCGTACGCTGACAGCGAGACCCTGCGCCGAGCGGGGCAAGTGGCGCCTTACGGCTATCTGGTCAAACCGGTTCGACAACGCGAACTCAACGCCACGGTCCAGATGGCACTCGCCCGCATACACGCTACCCGCGGGCGCCTTCAGGCCGAGCGGCGCTTGCGGCTTGCCTTGGACGCCGCGAAGATGGGTGTGGTGACCTTGAATGAAGGGACCGACCTGATCGAGATCGACGGGCACTTCCCGCCCATCGCCGACAGATCGGTGCGGACACTGCACATGGAAGTCAGGGAGTTCCTGCTGTATCTCACCGAAGATGCACAGGCCAAGGTGAGGCATCTGCTGGACCAGGGTGGCGACCTGCACATGGTCACGCGATGGCGCGCCCCGGATGCAGGCATGCCCACGCGGTGGCTGGAGGTACACGCCAGCTATTTCGCCACTGAACTGGCGATCGTCGGCATATGCCGCGACGTCACGAGGCAAGTGGAACAAGAAGAGAGCGCGCGCCAGGCAATCGTCGTGTTTGAGTCGGCCGCCGATGCCATCCTGATACTCGGCCCGCAGGGACACGTCACCACGGCCAACCCGGCCTTCATTCGGTTGACGGGCTGGCCAATCGCCGAAATCCGGGGGCAGCATCCCAACGACTTTCTGCACGCCAGGCGCAACAGCGACCGCCAATTGCTGGAAGACACTCCATTGGACTTCCTCGGCCATGCCGAGATCCTGTGCCAGCGGCACGATGGCAGCACCTTTCCCGCATGGGAACACGTGGCGCCAGTGCGTGACGATGCCGGCGTCGTCTGCAACCGGGTCCTGACGTTCACAGACATCTCTGCATTGCGCTCGGCCGAGACCCAGGTTCAGCATCTCGCCTATCACGACCCGTTGACCGGGCTTGGCAATCGCAACCAGCTGCGCAATATCTTGACGGCGTTGCCCCCACCAACGACTGGTCAGGACGATGCCGCGCTTCTCTTCCTGGATCTGGACGGATTCAAGGTCATCAACGACAGCCTGGGTCACGACGCGGGCGATGCGCTGCTCGTCAACATGACCGATCGCTTCCGCAGCGTGCTGCGCCAAGGTGACGAGGCCATCAGACTGGGAGGCGACGAGTTCCTGCTGTTGGTCCGGTCGGCGCGTGACGCAGACATCGATGCGCTGGCGCAGCGACTGCTGCGGGTGGTGTGGGAACCATTTGCCCTCGCGACAGGTTCTTCGGTGCAGGTGTCTGCCAGTATCGGCATCGCGCTTTACCCGCGCGACGGAGCCACACCCGACGCGCTGCTCCGTGCGGCCGACATCGCCATGTATGCCGCCAAGGGCGCCGGTCGGAATCGCTACGCTCGCTACAGTCCCAAGATGGCCGAGGCGGCGAATGAACGCCTTGCCGTCGAGCAAGGACTGCTGCAGGCCATCGCCAACGGCGAACTCAGCCTCCATTTTCAACCCCTGGTGACCCTGGACGGGCAAACCATGGTGGGTGCGGAGGCACTTTTGCGATGGCAGTCCGCAACCTTGGGGGTGATCAGCCCCGATCGCTTCATTCCGGTAGCGGAGGAAAGCGGGCTTATCCAGGCCCTGGGTCGCTGGGTTCTGCACAAGGCGCTGACCACCTGGGCGCAGTGGCAGCGCGACGGACTGGTTCAAGGCCGACTCGCCATAAACGTGTCTGCGCTGCAGCTTCAGGACGATCAATTCGCTGAAGATCTGGCGCGTGAACTCAAGGCGACGGGCATGGACCCCAGGGAACTCGAGATCGAGGTGACGGAAACTGCCCTGCAACGGGTCACTCACATCGAGCATCGCCTCAGCAGGATCGCCGAACTGGGCGTCAAGATTGCACTGGATGATTTCGGCACCGGCTACTCATCCTTGTCGATTCTCAAGATATTGCCCTTGCACCGACTCAAGGTGGATCGCGCCTTCGTCCGTGATGTGGTTGGAAATGCGTCGGACCAGGCGATCGTGCGCGCCATCGCAGCCATGGCCGATGCGCTGGGTCTGGAGCTCATTGCCGAAGGTGTCGAAAGCCAGGGACAACAGGAATACCTGCTGCGCATCGGCGTGAAGGAAGCTCAGGGCTGGCTGTTCGCAAAAGCCATGAGCGCACCGGACTTCATGGGCTGGCTGGCTTCGCATTGAACCCGCACCGCATCGCTGGTCGCAGGCTTCCTGAGTCCGACGCGCAAAGTTCTGCCTAGCGAAAACGGTCACTGGTGGGCTGTTTGCACGGGCCCATCCTGTCGGGACAGCTTGAACACCGCCACGGCCTGCACCATCCGCTGGACGCTGCGGCCGATCAGCGACTTGATGTCCTTGGCTGCTGCGGTACGGACCAGCAGCAGGACCGAGGAGGAACCTTGTTCGGATGCCCCCTGACCAGAATCAGCCGCGCGGCACGCGGTACAGCCCGCAGAGCTTGTTCCCGTCCGGATCGCGCAGATAGGCCAGATAGAGCTTGCCGGCCGGGCCTTCGCGCAGGCCGGGCGGGTCTTCGCAGGTGGTGCCGCCGTTGGCCAGACCGGCCGCGTGCCAGGCGTTGACCTGCTCCGGCGACTGGCAGGCAAAGCCGGTGGTGCTGCCGTTGGCGACCGTGGCGGGCTGGCCGTCGATGGGCAGGCTCACCGAGAACACGCCCGTCTTGGTGCGCCAGAAGATGCGGTAGCGGTCGACACCGCCGGGAGGCACGTCGAGCGTGCCGAGCACGGCGTCGTAGAACGCCTTGGACCGGTCGAGGTCGTTGGTGCCGAGCATGATGTGCGAAAACATGGGGGTCTCCTGTGGTCCTGTTGCAATGGTTGCCAGACCAGCCTAGCACCGCCCCCACCCCCCACCCCGTCATCCTCGCGACAGCGAGGATCCACCCGCTCGCCCAGCCCCAGCTCAGCGCAACGCCGCTTCCACCATCGCCGCCAGCGCCGTGGTCGGCCGCCCGATCAGTGCGCTCAGCCGGTGGCCGTCGTCGAACAGCCCGCCCTTGGACGCGCCCACGTCCGAGTCCGCCAGCAGGTGCGCCAACGGCTCCGGCAGACCCGCGCCCAGCAGCGCGCCGCGGTAATCCGCTTCCGGCAGGTTGACGTACGGAATCGCGCGCCCCGTCTGGCGGCCCACCTCGGCGGCGAACTCGGCCAGCGTGTACGACGTGTCGCCCGCCAGTTCATGGACCTGTCCGGCCTGGTCGTCGCGGGTCAGCACCGCGGCGGCGGCGTCGGCATAGTCGGCGCGCGCGGCGGAGGCGATGCGGCCCTCGCCCGCGCTGCCGATCACCGCGCCGTGTTGCAGCACGGCGGGCAGGCTGGCGAGGTAGTTTTCGGTGTACCAGCCGTTGCGCAGCAGCACATGCGGCACGCCCGACGCGCGCAGCAGCGCTTCGGTCGCGGTGTGCTCGGCGGCGAGGCCGAGCGGCGAGGTGTCGGCGTGCAGCAGGCTGGTGTAGGCCAGCAGCGCGACGCCGGCGCGGCGGGCGGCGTCGATGACGTTGCCGTGCTGCGCGACACGCTCGCCCAGCGCGCTGGACGAGATCAGCAGCACCTTGGTGGCGCCCTGGAAGGTGGCGTCGAGCGTGGCGGGCTGCGCGTAGTCGGCCTGGCGGACCTGCACGCCGAGCGCGGCGAGGTCCGCGACCGCAGCGGGCTGGCGCACGGCGGCGACGATGCCCGCGGCGGGCACGGTCTTCAGCAGCGACTGGATGACGAGGCGGCCGAGTTGGCCCGAGGCTCCGGTGACGACGATCATGGCGAGAACTCCTGAATAGAACGAGCCGCCAGCTTAGCCAGAACACTTACCAAAAGTAAGTACACACCAAAAAGTAAGTAAACAATCCACAACCAGGCTGGCGGGGCGCACGCGGGCGCCGTACAGTTCCCGCATGCACGCGCCCTCCTCTCCTGCCCCCGCGCCGACCCTCTCCCTGCAGGAGCAGCTGCGGCGCGGCAACCTCTTTGCCGAGGCCTGCCCGTCACGCGAGGTGCTGCAGCACGTGACGAGCCGCTGGGGCGTGCTGATCCTGGTGGCGCTGCTCGACGGCACGCACCGCTTCAGCGAACTGCGCCGCAAGATCGGCGGCGTCAGCGAGAAGATGCTGGCGCAGACGCTGCAGGCGCTGGAGAGCGACGGCTTTGTGCTGCGCACGTCCTTCCCCGTCGTGCCGCCGCATGTCGAGTACAGCCTCACGCCCATGGGCACCGAGATCGCGGGCCAGGTGCAGACGCTGGCCGACTGGATCGAGCACAACCTGTCCACCATCCTCCAGACCCGGGCGGCGCGGGCCGAGGCCTAGACCGCGCGCCCCGTGCCGATCGCCCTGCCCCGGATCGATCCGGCCCGCTGCACCGGCTGCGGCTGGTGCATCGCGGTCTGTCCGCCGCATGTGCTGTCGCTGCAGGTGGTGCAGTGGAAAAAACGCTCGGTGCTGGACGACACCGGGGGCTGCACCGGCTGCGCGCAGTGCGCGGTGCGCTGTCCCTTCGGCGCGATCCGGATGCACAAGGTGCAGCCACCGGATTCCAGCTCAAGCACGCGCGAACTGGACCGATATTCCCCTTGAATTGCGGCGACCGGCACGGGCTGGACGCCACGGGCAGCGGGTGCTGCACACGATCTGGTTCGGGAGACATGGACACGCCATACGGACAGGGACTCAACAGCATCCGCTGGCGGTTCGCACTGGCCAGCGCCGTGCTGACCATCGTCGGCGTGCTGCTGCGCGAACACCTGATCGGCCACGCGGACGGCCTGACGCAGACCGGCCTGTCCTCGTTGCTGCTGCTGACCTGCGCCGTCGCCTCGATCACCTTCTGGATGGCCAGCAAGTTCACCCGCTCGATCGAGTCGCTGCGGGACAGCACGGAGGCCATCGCCACGGGCACGCTCGACAGCCCGGTGACGGTGGACTGCGCCTGCGAGGTCGGCGGACTGGCCAGCAGCTTCCGCAAGATGACGCAGCGCATGAACGCCAACCTGCTGCGCATCAACACCCTGGCCTACACCGACGCGGTCACCGGGCTGCCCAACCGCAGCGTCATCGACCACCTGCTCGGCCATGCGCTGGCGCCGCAGCGGCAGGGGCGCTTCGAGGCGGCGATCTTCTTCATCGGTCTGGACGGCTTCAAGCACATCAACGACCGGCTCGGCCACCAGGGCGGCGACGAGCTGCTGCGGCAGGCCGCGCAGCGCATCCTGGAACAAGGCTTCGGCCGGACGCTGCAGACGCTCGACCCCTGCACCGACACCTTCGGCAGTCCCTGTGACCGCCTGCCGGAAGACCTGGTGCTCGCCCGATTCACCGGCGACGAGTTCGTCGCCATCCTGCCCGGCATGACCGACCGCGCCGCGCTGCGCGCGCTCGGCGAGCGTCTGGTCAGCACCTTCCAGGAGCCGTTCCGCATCGGGACGCAGGACGTGATCGCCCATCCGCGCGTCGGCATCGCGCTGACCCCGGAGGACACGGGCAGCGCGGCCGATCTGCTCACCTTCGCCGACCTGGCGATGCATTGCGCCAGGCGCGACCAGCGCGAGCGGCTGGTGTTTTTCGACCAGGACATCCGGGAGGCCCTGCTTGCGCGCACCGACACCGAGTCGGCGCTGCGGCTGGCGCTGCAGCGCGGCGAGCTGCTGCTGCACTACCAGCCCAAGGTCGATGCCAGCACCCTGGCGCTGACCGGCGTCGAGGCACTGGTGCGCTGGCAGCATCCGCAGCGCGGCCTGCTGGCGCCGGCCGCCTTCATCGACGTGGCGGAGCAGGCAGGCCTGATGGGCGCGCTCGGCCAGCAGGTGATCGCGCTGGCGGTGGCGCAGTGCCGCCTCTGGCTTGAGGCGGGCATCCGGCGCCCGGTCGCGGTGAATGTCTCGCCCTCGCAGTTCGCCAGTCCCCAGTTCGTGCCCCAGCTGCTCGCCACGCTCCGGCAGGCGCAGGTTCCCGCCACGCTGCTGTCGGTCGAGATCACCGAGTCGATCGCGATGTCCGCCACCGCCGAGGTCGAGGAACGCCTGAGCACGCTGCGCGAGGCCGGCATCCGCATCGCCATCGACGACTTCGGCGTCGGCTTCTCCAACCTGTCGCAGCTGTCGCGGGTGCCGATGGACGACCTGAAGATCGACCGCTCGCTGGTGATGGCCATCGGCGAGAACCAGAAGAGCGAGGTCATCATCCGCGCCATCATCGGCATGGCCCACGCGCTGGGCTACCGCACGATCGCCGAGGGCATCGAGACCCCGCAGCAGCAGGCCTACCTGAAATCACTCGGCTGCAACGCCCTGCAGGGCTACCGGTTCGCCCGGCCGATGGACGCCGAGGCGCTGGAGGCCTGGGTGGTCGCGCGGGCCGTGCCCGCGGCGAGCATCAGCGCTGGCACCAGCACCGTGTCCGAGCGTTGACGCCCACCAGGAGCGGCCTCGGGAGCCAGGCTCAGGGCTCGGTCAACTGGTCCCCCCACGACTCCACCAGGCGCTCCAGTGTCAGGGCCACCACTCGGCAAGCCGGTGACAGCTTGCCTTGCCTGGGAAACGACAGCGCCACGTGACGGCACAGTTCCGGCCGAACCAGCCGACTGGCCTGCACCCGTCCAGCCTTCAAGTCGCTCGCGATCGAATAGGGCCCGAGCACGGAGTACAGGCCGGGGGTCCGCGCCACGAGCTCCTTCTGCACGGTGAGCGAATCGGCTTCAGCCACCGGCTCCAGCCGGAAGCCCAGCCCTCGGGCCGTCTCGTCCAGCGCATTGCGCCAGTGGCTCGGCCGACGGGGCAGCACCAGCGCCAAGCCCTTGAGCGTGGAGAAGTTCACCGTCGGCGCCTGCGTCAGCACATCGCCGGGAGCGGCCACCAGGAAGGTGTGGGCCACGCACAGTTGCCGTTCGTCGCTGCCGGTCGGCTTGCTGTAGCGGAAGAGCACGGCCAGGTCCACTGCCCCGCTGTCCAGCATCGCGTCGAGTTCGGACCCCTGTGCTTCGGCGACGTTCAGCCGTATCGCCGGGTGCGCAGCCCGCAGGTGCGTGAACAGGTGGGTGACCAGCGGATGCGCCGCCGACGGGATGATGCCCAGACGCACCTCCCCCATCAGCTGGCCCGCCTCTTCCCGCAGTTCCTGCTCCAGCTGCTCGGTGGCCTGCAACCACGCGCGCAGCCGGCTGGCGGCGCGTGCGCCCTGCTCCGTGAGTTCGACGCCGCGGCCGGTGCGGCGGAAGAGACGGCCGCCGCACTGCTGCTCGAAGTCCGTGATCTGCCGGCTCACGTGCGACTGCACGGTCTGCCGCCGTGCCGCCACCTTGCTCAGGCTGCCGGCCTCGGCCACTTCCAGGAACAGCTTCACCGTTGTGATGTTCATCCGGGTTCCCCCTGATCGAGTTGCCAAAATAGGCAAGTCTGAATGATGTGAAGTCTATCTACCGGCAGAAGACATCGGTGCCTACAGTGCACTCACTCGCCCAACAACTCGCCCCACACCGCACGTTCTTCAAGGAGATACCCATGAGCAAGCCCGGTTTCGACATGCGCGGCCTGAACCCTGCGCCCATCACCCCCTTCACACGCGACGGCGCCGTCGACTACGCCGCGATCCAGCGCCTGGGTCGCTGGCTCGCCAGCGTGCCTGGCGTCAAGAGCCTGACCGTGCTCGGCCACGCCGGCGAAGGCACCTTCCTCGAACGCGACGAGCAGTTCAAGGTCATCGAAGCGTTCCGGGAATCGGTCGGTGACAGCATTCCCATCATTGCCGGCATCACGCTGGAAGGCACGCAGGTCGCGGCCGAGGAAGCCAAGCGCGCCGTCAAGGCGGGGGCCAAGGCCGGTCTGGTCTACCCCTCGCACGGCTGGCTGCGCTTCGGCTACCAGAAGGGCGCGCCGCAGGACAAGTACAAGGCGATCCACGAGGCCAGCGGCCTGCCGCTGATCCTGTTCCAGTACCCCGACGCCACGAAGTGCACCTACGACCTGCAGACCCAGCTCGACATCGCCGCGCAACCCGGCGTCTTCGCGATGAAGAACGGCGTGCGGAACATGAAGCGCTGGGACCGCGAGATTCCGGTCATTCGCCAGGAACGCCCGGATCTGCAGATCCTGACCTGCCACGACGAGTACCTGCTGCACACGATGTTCGACGTGGACGGCGCACTGGTCGGCTACGGCTGCATCGCGCCGGAACTGCTGGTCGAGATGATCGCCGCCGGCAAGGCCAAGGACTACAAGAAAGCACGGGAACTGCACGACCGGCTGCTGCCGGTGACGGCCAACGTGTACCACCGCGGCTCGCACATGGAAGGCTCGGTGGCGCTGAAGTGGGCCCTGGTGGCGCGTGGCATCCTCGACCACGCGACGGTGCGTTCGCCGCTGCTGCCGCTGGCCGAAGGTGCCGAGCGGGAGATCGCCGACGCCATGGGCCTGGCTGGCCTGGACCGCGTCGTCTGAGGCTGCAGGGCTGCCTCGGGGACGGCGCCTTGACGCGCCGTCCCGCCATCCGTCGGGATTCAAAGGAGACACCATGCGACTCATCCATCTTCTGGTGGCTGGCGTGCTCGCTGCCAGCCTGCCAGCTTTCGCGCAGACGATGGGCACCTTTCCAGAGCGTGACAAGCGGCTCTTGATCGTCGTGCCGTTTGCGGCCGGCGGCGGGGTCGACGCAGCCGCCCGCCTGCTGGGCGAGCAGCTGCGCAAGCAACTGGGCATGACCGTGGTCGTCGAGAACAAGGCCGGTGCCAGCGGCACGATCGGCGGCAAGTTCGTGCAGACGTCGACCAGCGATGGCTACACGCTGCTCTTCTCGGCCGCCACCCACGTGCTCGCGAAGCAGGTGCTGAGCAAGCCGCCCTATGACCCGCAGACCGACTTCGCGCCCGTCGCGCGCACCGGCACCGCGCCGCTGATGCTGGTGATGTCCCCCAGCAAACCGCAGAAAGGACTCGACGAGATCGTGTCGGCGGTCAAGAAGGAGCCCGGCAAATGGACCGCAGGCATTCCAGCCTCCGGCGCGCCAAGCCACCTGGCGACGCTGAAGCTGGCCAGGCAGGCACAGGTGAACTTCACGGTCGTGCCGTACAAGGGCACGCAGCCAGCGCTGATGGACGTGGCCGGCGGTCACACGGATCTGCTGCTCGACTCCATGATCGCGCTTCAGCAGATGGCCAGGACCGGCAAGGTGAAGGGCGTGGCCGTCTCCTCGGCGAAGCGGAGCTCCCTGGCACCGGACCTGCCGACGTTTCGAGAGAGCGGCCTGTCGGACTTCGTCTTCGAGTCGTGGTACGGCGTCTGGGCGCCGAAGGACACACCGCCCGACCGGATCGCCGCCCTGAATGTGGCGATCAACGCCGCCACGGCCGAGCTGGCAAGGTCTGGTCAGCTCGCCAACCTGGGTTTCGAGCCGGTCACCGAGACGCCCGGCCAGTTCCGGAGTCACATCGCAGCCGAAGTCGCCGAAGGCGCCGAACTGCTGCGGTCGGCCGGCTTCAAGCCTGAGTGAAGGCGCGGCCCGGCCGCCCGCGCGCGGCGGGGCCGATCCAGTCGAACCAACACAAGCCGGCCGCAGCGCCGGCATTCCGGAGACATGTTCATGCACCACCTTGCCCACCATGCAGGCGTCGCCCTCACGGCCGCCAGCGCCGCCCTCCTGTTGGCGGCACCGACCACGCAGGCACAGACCTCCCAGGTCACGATCGCTGGAACCATGGATCTCGCCTTGCGCCAGGTGAAGAACGGCGACCTCGGCACCCTGCGTTCACAGGTCAGTGGCTCCAACCTCACCAGCAAGCTGGTCGTGCGTGGGCGGGAAGACCTGGGCAACGGGCTCCATGCCGGCTTCTTTCTGGACGCCACGATCGGAGCCAATACCGGAACAGCCAATGCCCCCTTCTGGGATCGGCGCTCGACAGTCGAGCTGGGCCACCAGCGCTACGGCGAGATGCGCCTCGGGCGTGACTGGGCACCGACGCATCTGGTGTGGTCCGGATTCGATCCGTTCACCACGCTGGGGATTGCCAGCGCGAACTCCTTCCGCAACGTCTTCGTGTCGCGCGCGCTGGGCCAGGCCTTCGGTGCCAGCGCCGCGGCCGCAGCGGCCAACCCGACGCTGCGTGTCAACAATGCGGTCGAATACTTTCTGCCAAACACCCTCGGCGGCGTCTACGGCGCGCTGATGGTCAGCGCGGGCGAGGGTGGCACCGCTGGCTCCGGTGCCACGCGGGGCGCGGGCGGCCGACTCGGATGGACCAACAAGACGGTCGACGTGGCACTGGCCCGATACCAGACGCGCAATGCCAATGCAGGTCGATCCTTCACCGATCAGGCCTGGGGTGCGTCATACAACTTCGGACCTGCGCGGGTCAGCGTCGCGCAGCGCAAGTGGAGCTACGTGTCGGACACGACGACCAATACGCTGCTGGGCGTCCAGATTCCGGTCGGCGCGGGCACGATCAAGCTGAGCTACGTCCATGCCGACCAAAGCGGTGCCACCGCGGCGTTGAACGCCAACGATGCCAGTCTCTGGGGTGCCGGCTACGTCCACAACCTGTCGAAGCGCACGGCGCTCTATGGGCATGTGGCGCGGCTGTCCAACCAGGCCGGTGCAGCGTTCTCGGTCCCTGGCGGAGTGGCGACCAGCGGGCTGTCGACGGCCACGAACTACTTCGGCGGCAAAGCCTCGACGGCCTTCGAGTTTGGCGTTCGCCACAATTTCTAGTGGCTCTACACGTCGCTGCGGCCCAGATGCCGCGACGCCCGCCCACTGCGCAGCACCGACCACGCCAGCCACAGCGCCCCGCCCCCCGCCGCCAGAAACCCCAGCAGCCCGAAGGCCGGGAGCCCCAGCAGGGACGGCCCGCCCTGCACCGTCATCACGATCGACGAGCCGATGATCAGCGCGGCCACCACCAGCGCCACCGTCAGCCGGCTCGCGGCGCGGTCAAGCTGGTCGGCGACCTGCTCCAGATGGCGCACCTCGACATGCACCTGCACCCCGGTGCGCTTGGTCAGCCGCAGCAGCCGCGTGATCTCGCGCGGCAGGCCGGTGAGCAGCTGGGCCGCGTGCAGTGCCGAGGCCCAGCCGCGCTGCGCGAGGGCCTTGGGTTCGTAGCGCGCCCGCAGCGCCGCCTCCAGCAGCGGCTGGGCCTCGGTGGCCATGTGGAACTCGGGCGCCAGCATGCGGCCCAGGCCTTCGAGGGTGATGAAGGTCTTGATCAGCAGCGCCAGATCCGCCGGCAGCGCCAGCCGGTAGTCGCGCAGGATGGTGGTCACGTCGCCCAGCATGCCGCCCAGGCTGAGCTTGGCGAGCGCCGTGCCGCGGTACTGGTCGACGAAGGTGACGACGTCCTGCTGCAGCGCTTCCAGGTCGGGCGCGGTGCCGGTCGAGGCGTCCTGCGTCCACGCCATCAGCACGTCGGTGACCGCGGCGGGGTCGCGCTGCACGAGGCCCAGCATCAGCGACAGCAGCTGGTCGCGCCGCGTGTCGCTGAGCCGGCCGACCATGCCGAAGTCGATGAAGGCCAGCCGGTTGCCGGGCAGGTAGAAGACGTTGCCGGGGTGCGGATCGGCGTGGAAGAAGCCATCGTCGATGATCATCTTCAGCACGGCGTGGGCGCCGCGCTGCGCCAGCACCATCCGGTCGAGGCCGGCGGCGTCCAGCTGCGCCAGGTCGTTGCCGGGAATGCCGACGATGCGCTCCTGCACGTTGACGCGCTCGCGGGTCCAGTCCCAGTAGACGCGCGGCACGACGATGTGCGGCCGGTCGGCGAAGTTGGCGGCGATGCGCTCGGCGCTGTGGCACTCGCTGGAGAGATCGAGTTCGCGGCGCAGCGAGCGGCCCAGCTGCCGCACCAGCCCGACCGGCTGGTAGGGGCGCAGCTCGGGCCACTCGTCCTCGGCCAGCAGCGCCAGCCGCTCCAGCAGGCGCAGATCGGCCTCGATCACCGGCCGGATGCCGGGGCGGCGCACCTTGACGATGACGGGGGTGCCGTCGTGCAGTTCGGCGGCGTGGACCTGCGCGATCGACGCCGCCGCCAGCGGCACGGTGTCGAAGCGGGCGAAGACCTGCTCGGGCGGAGCGCCGAGGTCCTCGGTGAGCTGGTCGCGCAGCAGGGCGTAGTCGACGGTCGGCGCCTGGCTGTGCAGCTTCTCGAACTCGGCGATCCAGGCAGGGCCGAACAGGTCGGCGCGGCCGGCGAGGATCTGGCCGAGCTTGACGAAGGTCGGCCCCAGCTCTTCCAGCGCGAGCCGCAGCTGCACCGGCGCCTCCAGCTGCACCAGCTCGGCGGCGTGGTCCAGGTGCAGCACGTGGCCGGCGCGCGCGAGCCGGTCGGCCCAGCCCAGCCGGCGCACCAGATCGCCCAGGCCGTGGCGGATGAAGACCGCGGCGATCTCCTTCAGGCGGCCCAGGTCGCGGGCGGCGGTGAACGTGGTGAACGGCATCGGTGCGGTGCGGAATGCCGGGACGGCTCAGGCGCCGAGCTGCGCCCAGAGGTAGGCGAACTCCAGTGCCTGCAGGTGCGCGCGCTGCGTGTTGTCGGCCGCACCGCCGTGGCCGCCTTCGATGTTCTCGTAATAGAGCACCGGGTGGCCCAGCGCCTCCAGCTTCGCCACCATCTTGCGGGCGTGGCCGGGGTGGACGCGGTCGTCGCGGGTCGAGGTGGTGAACAGTGCCCGCGGGTAACGCACGTCGGCGCGCACGTTCTGGTACGGGCTGAATTGCTTGATCCACGCCCACTGTTCGGGCTGGTCCGGGTCGCCGTATTCCGCCATCCACGAGGCCCCCGCCAGCAGCCGGTGGTAGCGCTGCATGTCCAGCAGCGGCACCTGGCAGACGACGGCGCCGAACAGGTCGGGCCGCTGCGTCATCGCCGCACCGACCAGCAGGCCGCCGTTGCTGCCGCCCATGATGCCGAGCCGCTCGGGGCGCGTGACCTGGGTGCGCACGAGGTCTTCGGCCACCGCGATGAAGTCGTCGTAGCTGCGCTGCTTGTGTTCGCCCACCGCGGCCTGGTGCCAGGACGGACCGAACTCGCCGCCGCCGCGGATGTTCGCGACCACCAGCACGCCGCCCCGCTCGTACCACGCCAGCCCGAAGCCACCCGAGTACCACGGCTGCATCGACACCTCGAAGCCGCCGTAGCCGTAGAGCAGCGTCGGGTTGTCGCCGTCGTCGCGGCCGCCCTTGGGGCGGACGATGAAGTACGGCACCTGCGTGCCGTCGGCGCTGGTGGCGAAGCGCTGTTCGGCGGTCATGCCGGCGCTGTCGAAGTAGCGCGGACGCTGCTTGAGTACCTCGACGGCATCGGTGCCGGCGCGGGCCAGCATCAGCGAGTCAGGCGTCAGGAAGTCGGCATACGTGACCCAGTAATGCTCGGCGAGCGGGTCGTCCGGGATGTGCGGATCGTGCAGCGCAGCGATGCCGAGCGTGCCCGGGCCGGGCAGCGGCACGGCGCGGCGCTGCCACTGGCCATCGACCAGCCGCAGCTCCTCGACCCGGTTCGCCACCTGATCGAGCACGTTCAGCAGCACATGGCCGCGGGTCCACGTGCTGCCACCGAGCGAGCGGGTCGGCGTCGGGGTGAACAGCGCGGTCCACTGCGGGTGGCCGGCGAGCAGGTCGTCCGCCTGCGCGACCAGCAGCGCGCCGGCCGGGTGCGTGGTGTCGCCCTGCACCAGATCGCTGCGCAGCTCCATCACCGCCCAGTGTTCGTGGAAGCCGAGGCTGGCGTCGGCCGGCTTGTCGAGGTGCTGCAGCGCGCCGTCTGCGCCGACCAGCCACATCTCGGTGGTGTAGAAATCGACCGAGCGGCCGTGGATGACACGCTCGAAGCCCGGCGTGTCGTCCACGCTGACCCAGGCGGAGACATCGCTCGCTTCGCCTTCGTGGATCGTGACCGCCTCGCGCAAGGGCGTGCCGCGGCGCCAGCGCTTGATGACCCGCGGGTAGCCGGAATCGGTGAGCGAGCCGGGACCGAAGTCCGTGCCGACGACGAGCGTGTCGGCGTCCAGCCAGCCCGCGCTGCTCTTGGCCTCGGGCAGCGTGAAGCCGCCGTCGTCCGCGTCAAGGAAGCGCTTGTCGACCAGATCGAACTCGCGCACCACGGTCGCGTCCGCCCCACCGCGGGACAGCGAGATCAGACAGCGCCGCCACTCGCCGCCGGGCACGGCGGGCGAGAGCGTGTCGCTGCCGTGCCAGACCCAGTTCTCGCCTTCGACCGCGCCCAGCGCGTCGAGGTCGAGCACGGTGTCCCACTCGGGTTCGGCTTGCCGGTAGCTCTCCAGCGTGGTGCGGCGCCACAGGCCGCGCACGTGCTCGGCGTCCTGCCAGAAGTTGTAGAAGTGCGGGCCGACGCGGCTGACGTAGGGAATGCGCTCGCGGCTGTTCAGCAGCGCCAGCAGCCGGGGCTTGAAGTCGGCGTATTCGGGGCGGGCGCAGAGTTCGGCCTGCGAGCGGGCGTTGTGGGCACGCACCCAGTCGAGCGCAGCCTCGCCCTGCACGTCTTCGAGCCAGAGGTTCGGGTCCAGCGGTTCCGTCATGGGGTGCTTTCGGTGCTTTCGGCGTAGGGGTCGGCAAATCCGAGGGACGCCATGATCTCGCGTTCACGTTCCTCCATGTACTCGGCGGCTTCCTCGTCGTCCTCGTGGTCATAGCCCTGGGCGTGCAGCGTGCCGTGGACGAGCAGGTGGGCGTAGTGGGCGAGCAGGTCCTTGCCGTTCGCGGCGGCTTCGGCCTCGACCACCGGCGCGCACAGCACCAGGTCCGCCGACACCACCGGCTCGGCGCTGTAGTCGAAGGTCAGCACGTTGGTGGCGTAGTCCTTCTGGCGGAAATCGAGGTTCAGGCGCCGGCCCTCCTCGGCATCGACGATGCGGACCGTGATCTCGCCGGGCAGCTCCAGCGCCGCGCGGACAAAGCGCGCCACCTTGTGCCGCGGCAGCACCGCGCGGTGCCGTGGGTCGGCGAATTGCAGGGACAGGCTCAGGTCGGGGCGGGCAGCGGGCATGGTGGGTCGGCGCTCAGCGTTCGGGGTGGAAGTCCGGATGGAAGTCGTCGGCCGCGGCGGTGGGCCGTGCGGCATCGTAGGCCTCGACGATGCGCGCCACCAGCGGGTGACGCACGACGTCGGCGGAGGTGAAGCGGGTCATCGCGATGCCGCGCACCTTGCGCAGGATGCGCGCCGCATCGGCCAGCCCGCTGACCTGCCCCTTCGGCAGATCGACCTGGCTGGTGTCGCCCGTCACCACGCAGCGCGAGCCGAAGCCGATGCGGGTGAGGAACATCTTCATCTGCTCGGGCGTGGTGTTCTGCGCCTCGTCGAGGATGACGAAGGCGTGGTTGAGCGTGCGCCCGCGCATGAAGGCCAGCGGGGCGACCTCGATCTGGCCTTTCTCGAAGGCCTTGCCGACGCGGTCCATGCCCATCAGGTCGTAGAGCGCGTCGTAGAGCGGGCGCAGGTACGGGTCCACCTTCTGCGCCAGGTCGCCGGGCAGGAAGCCGAGCCGCTCGCCCGCTTCGACCGCCGGCCGCGTGAGGATGATGCGCTGCACCGTGCCGCGCTCCAGCGCATCGACCGCGCAGGCCACCGCGAGGAAGGTCTTGCCCGTCCCCGCCGGACCGAGGCCGAAGGTGATGTCGTGGCCGAGGATGTTGTGCAGGTAGGTGGTCTGGTTGCGGGTGCGGCCGGCGAGTTCGCTGCGGCGGGTGCGCAGCACGATCTCGGGTTCGGCAGCCACCTCGGCGCCCGCCAGCGGCTCGCCGGCGTGGACCACCCGCAGCGCCGGTGCATCGTCCCGCAGTGCCTGGACCAGCGCGAGCTGCAGCTCGGCCGGCTCGATCGCCTCGGCAGCGCGGTCGTAGAGCTGCTGCAGCAAGGCCACCGCCCGCTCGGCGGCGCGGCGCGCGCCCTCGACCCGGAACGATTCGTTGCGCCGGCGGATGCTGACGTCGAAGGCGGCCTCGATCGTGCGGAGGTGCTCGTCCAGTGCTCCGCAGACATGCGCGAGCCGGCGGTTGTCCTGGGGGATGAAAGCGTGGCGCAGGATCACGGGATGAATGTGAACTATGAGGCAAGGGCCGGGAGCGTGATTGTCGCCGCCCGTCCGGGGTGCCTGTGGTCCGGCAGAATCAAAAGCTTGGGTTCAATTCTTCCGGATTTCACCATTTCAGTGGCCACGCCTCCCGCGCCAGCGACTCCCGCACCATCGCCCGGCTGGCTGACACAGCTCCGGTCCATCGGCTCCGACCGCGGTCGTCCGCTGCTGCTGGCCCTGCACCCTGCACGCTGGGGGCTGATGGTGGTGGCACTGATCCTGATCGGTCTGTGGATGGTCGAGATCGGCGGCCGTGCCAGCCCGGAGGGCATCACCACCGTGCGCAACGCCGTGGTGGTGCGTGCCCCGACCCGTGAAGTGCCGGTCACCGGCGCCGCCAGGCTCATCACGCTGCCGGACGCCTGGGACCATTCCCCCAAGCTCACCGCACCGCTGTGGTACCAGCTGCGCTTCGACCTGCCCGCCGCCCCGTCTCCGGGGACGATGCAGGGGATCTATTTCGAACGCCTGTGCGCCGCCTGGGAGGTCCGCATCAACGGATTCCGCCTCGCCGCCCGCGGCAACGTGTCGTCGCCACGGCCCCACAACTGCCTGGATCCGGTGCTGATCACGCTGCCGCCCGCACTGCTGAAACGCGCCGACAACCAGCTCGACATCCAGATTTCCGCGCAGGTGCGCTCGCAGGTCGCCGTGAGCGAGCACGCCGGCTACCTCTCGCCGGTGCGCATCGGGCGCATGGACGTGCTGGAAGAGGAACTGCGCCGCGCCCGCACCTTCAACGTCAGCGCGACCCAGGCACTGGCCCTGCTGGCCGGGCTGGTCGGCGCCGCCGCGCTGGCGCTGGCGACACTGAGCCGCCTGCCCTACCTCGGCTACTTCGGCGCGGCCAGCGTGGGCTGGGCGCTGCTGTGCGCGCTGCTGACGGGCGCACGGCTGCCGATGTCGGTGGTCGCCCACGAGTGGCTGATCGGCGCGCTGATGCCACCGGTGGCCGTGGCCAGCATCCTCTCGCTGATGCGCTACAGCGGCATCAAGGTGCGCTGGCTGGAGCTGTCGGTGGCGCTGCAGAGCATCGTCGTGCCGCTGAGCCTGGTGATCGCGGCACCCGACCGCATCAGCACGATCACCCATCCCTGGATGGTGATCCTGTCGCTGGAGGTCGCCGCCGCGACCATCGCCTTCCTGCACCGGGCCTGGAACTTCTCGCCGGCCGATTTCTGGGTGGTCGCCTCGGCCCTGATCACGGGGCTGTTCGTGCTGGTCTTCGAAGCCCTGTTCGTGCCGGTCACGCTGCTGCTGCCGGGCAACCACGCGCTGAGCATCGCGGCCGTGGTGATGTTCTCGGGCATGGTGCTGCGCCTGTACCAGCAACTGCACAGCGAGGTGCTCGTTGCCGAACAGGGCCGCGCGCAGGCCGAGCGCCGGGTGCAGGAAATCTCCGCCGACATCGAGAAGAACTACAGCCACATGGCCGAACTGCGCGTCGAGCAGGTCACCGCCAAGGAGCGCAAGCGCATCGCCGCCGACCTGCACGACGACCTCGGCGCCAAGCTGCTGACCATCGTGCACACCAGCGACAACGAGCGCATCGCCACCCTCGGCCGCGAGGCGCTCGAAGAGATGCGGCTGTCGGTGCGCGGCCTGGGCGGGCGCGCGATGCAGCTTGGGGACGCCATCGGCGACTGGCGCAGCGAGGTGATGATGCGCATGTCGCAGGGCGGCGTGGAGCTGGCCTGGAACACGCCCGACGACCTGCTGATGAGCGAGCGGGCCATGAGCGCACGCGCCTATGTGCAGACCACGCGCATCCTGCGCGAGGCGGTGAGCAACATCCTCAAGCACAGCGGCGCGACCCACGCCGAGATCTCGATCCGCCAGGACATCAACGACTTCGAGCTGACGATCTCGGACAACGGCAAGGGCATCCCGATGGAGCTGGATGGCAAGCTCGACCGCGGCCACGGCATGTCCACGATGAAGGGCCGCGCCAAGCAGCTGCAGGGCCAGTGCCTGGTCGAATCCGGCCCCGGCTACGGCACGACGATCCGCCTGACCCTGCCGCTGTGAGGCTACCGAGTCCAACAGGTCGTCATCGTTCACGAATTCCCGTCATTTTCGTAACCGTGTTCATCTTCACCCTACAGCGACCGATATAGCCGTCACACTGCCCTACTCTCTTGAGAACCCCCTTGAGAACAGTGCGCAGGCCACCTGGTCCGCCCGAGGAAAGCCCATGAAAACCATTCTGCTGCTCGAAGACCTTCCCGAAATCCGCGCCTGGCTGCGCGCCCTGGTGATGCAGGTGTTCCCTGGCTCCACCGTGGTCGAGTCCGCCCGGGTGCACGACGCGCTGCAACAGGTCACCGCCCACCGCTTCGACCTGGCGATGATCGATCTGGGCCTGCCGGACGGCTCGGGCGTCAAGGTGGTGCAGGCGCTGCGCGAGTCGCAGCCGGATGCGCAGTCGGTGGTGGTCACCATCCACGACGACGACGACCACCTCTTCCCCGCGCTGCAGGCCGGCGCCTACGGCTACCTGCTGAAGGAGCAGCCGCGCGAGCAGCTGATGGAACACCTGCAGCGCATCAGCCAGGGCGAGCCGCCGCTGTCGCCGTCGATCGCGCGCCGGATGATTTCCTACTTCTCGGCCCAGGCCAACAAGCCGGCGCTGCAGCCCTACCCCGCGGCCGACACGCTGATGCCCAACGTGCAGCTGACCGAGCGCGAGCGCGAGGTGCTGCTGCGCGTGGCCAAGGGCTTCACGCTGCCGGAAATCGGCGTGCAGCTCGGCCTGAGCCGCCACACCATCGCCGACTACGTCAAGCAGATCTACCGCAAGCTCAACGTGAGTTCGCGTGCCGAGGCCGCGCTCGAAGCGCAGCGCCTGGGTCTGTTCCGCCGCTGATGTGGTCCAGGCCGGCGGGTCGCCCCGCGCATAATCGCGCCCCATGATCGGACGACTCACCGGCACCCTGGCGGAAAAATCCCCGCCCCAGATCCTCATCGATGTGAACGGCGTCGGCTACGAAGTCGACGTCCCGATGAGCACCTTCTACAACCTCCCGCACCTCGGCGAGCGTGTCACGCTGCACACGCACTTCGTCGTGCGCGAGGACGCGCAGCTGCTCTACGGCTTCCTCACGCCCGCCGAGCGCGAGACCTTCCGCCAGCTCATCCGCATCACCGGCGTCGGCCCGCGCATCGCGCTGGCGGTGCTGTCGGGCATGAGCGCGGGTGAGCTGGCGCAGGCCGTCAGCACGCAGCAGGCCGGCCGGCTCGTCAAGGTGCCCGGCATCGGCAAGAAGACCGCCGAGCGGCTGCTGCTCGAACTCAAGGGCAAGCTCGGTCCGGATCTCGCGCTGCCGGGTGCGGCGGTGCAGACCGATGCGCAGTCCGACATCGTGCAGGCGCTGATCGCGCTGGGCTACAACGAGAAGGAAGCGGCGGCGGCGATCAAGCTGCTGCCGGTGGACATCGGCGTGAGCGACGGGATCAAGGCAGCGCTGAAATCACTGGCGAAATAACCAGTCCTGCGCACCCGCGCCGGGGGCTTTGACGGACAATCGCCCGCATGGCCATCCAGACCGACGACTTCGCCCCCGCCCCGTCCAAGCGCATCGTCAGCGCTGCGCCCAGCACCCCGCAGGAAGAGGCGATCGAGCGCGCCCTGCGCCCGAAGCTGCTCGATGAATACGTCGGTCAGGCCAAGGCGCGCGAGCAGCTGGAGATCTTCATCGGTGCGGCCAAGAAGCGCAGCGAGGCACTCGACCATGTGCTGCTCTTCGGCCCACCGGGGCTGGGCAAGACGACGCTGTCGCACATCATCGCGGCCGAACTCGGCGTGAACCTGCGCCAGACGAGCGGGCCGGTGCTGGAAAAACCCAAGGACCTGGCGGCGATGCTGACCAACCTGGAAAAGAACGATGTCCTCTTCATCGACGAGATCCACCGGCTGAGCCCGGTCGTCGAGGAAATCCTCTACCCCGCGCTGGAGGACTACCAGATCGACATCATGATCGGCGAAGGCCCGGCGGCGCGCTCGATCAAGCTGGACCTGCAGCCGTTCACGCTGGTCGGCGCCACCACGCGCGCCGGCATGCTGACCAACCCGCTGCGCGACCGCTTCGGCATCATCGCGCGGCTGGAGTTCTACACGCCCGAGGAACTGTGCCGCATCGTGACGCGCTCGGCCGGGTTGATGGGCGCGCCGATCGACGCGGAAGGGGCGATGGAGCTGGCCCGCCGTTCACGCGGCACGCCGCGCATCGCCAACCGCCTGCTGCGCCGCGTGCGCGACTACGCCGAGGTCAAGGGCGACGGGCGCATCGTCAAGCTGATCGCCGACAAGGCGCTGACGATGCTGGACGTGGATCCGAAGGGCTTCGACGTGATGGACCGCAAGGTGCTCGAAGCGATCGTGCACCGGTTCGACGGCGGGCCGGTCGGGCTGGACAACGTGGCGGCGGCGATCGGCGAGGATTCGGGGACGATCGAGGATGTGATCGAGCCGTACCTGATCCAGCAGGGTTACCTGCAGCGCACGCCGCGCGGTCGGATCGCGACGCTGGCGGCGTATCGGCATCTGGGGGTCACGCCGCCGGCGAAGGCGGGGGCGCTGGGCGCGGCGGGTGATCTGTTCGGCGAGTAGACCGCCGTCCAGCCAGCCACTCAGGTTTTTTCAGGACAGGCTGTGCGCGGGCGTGCTGCCATCGCGCCCGCCATCGCTGCTTTCTTCCAGTGCTGCGCCGTCCAGGTGCTGCGTATCTCCCCACCCGACCATCGTCAGCCGCGTCCCCGTGAACAGCAGCCGGTTGATGCTCGCATTGCCGAGCTGCCAGGTGCGCGGCGCCTCGATCGGCATGCCGCAGGCGGCGCGGTAGAGGCAGTCGAGCACGCCGCCGTGGGCCACCATCACCACCGTCTGCCCGGGATGGGCCGCGGCCAGCCGGTGCACGGTGTCGATCGAGCGGGCGTAGAACGTCCGCAGCGACTCGGCGCCCTCGGGCTCGAAATCCGGCTCGCGGGCTTTCCAGCGCTGGACCAGTTCCGGATGGATCGCCTCGACCTCGGCGACGGTGCGGCCCTGGAACAGCCCGAAATTGCGCTCGCGCAGGCCAACATCGTGCAGCACCGGCAGGCCGATGCGCCGCGAGATCGCATTGGCGGTCTCGGCAGCGCGCACCAGGTCCGACGCATACAGCACCGCGATGTCTTCGTCCGCCAGCGCCTCGGCGACACGCTCGGCCTGCCAGAAGCCGGTGTCGTTCAGCGGGATGTCGAACTGGCCCTGGATGCGGGTGTCGACGTTCCATGCCGTCTCGCCGTGGCGGATCGCCAGGATGCGGGTGCTGCTGCCGTGGCCCATCGCGTCAGGCTCCCGCGCCGAGGCGGCGGTTCAGCGTGTAGCTGCCGGTGAGGCTGGCCTGGCCGAGCACGTGGCCTTCGATCGCCGCGCGCACCTGCGCCCCGGTGAACGCGCCGTCGACCGGGCAGCGCTCCAGGTCGGTGGCGTAGAGCGTGAACACGTAGTGGTGCAGCAGGCTGTCGTTGAACGGCGGGAAGGGACCGTCGTAGCCGAAATAGTCGCCGGCCATGTCGGGGTTGCCGGCGAACCAGCCGGTGTAGTCGTTCAGGCCGTGGCGGGCGCCGTGCAGCGTGGCCGGACCGGGCTTGCCGCGTGCGGTGAAGCCCTGGCTGAACGCGCCCTCGGCGACGCCGGTCAGCGTCGCCGGCAGGTCGACCACCACCCAGTGGAAGAAGTCCACCCGCGGCAGGTCGGCCGGCACCTCGCGGTCGGTCTGGTTCACGTCGTCGCCGCGGCTCGGCACGTCCGGGTCGTGGCAGACCAGCACCAGCGAGCGCGTGCCAGCGGGCAGGTCGCTCCAGGCGAGGTGCGGGCTGACGTTGTCCGAGAAGGTGACGATGCTGGCATCGTCCGGGCGGCCGGCGGCGAAACGGGCGGGGATGGCGGCGCCATCGGTCAGGCTGGCGCTGTGCAGCTGCATGTCGGGTCTCCTTCGAAGTGCGGGGGATGCGGGGTGTATCAGACGCCCCAGACGATGTCCTTGCCGGCCGCGTGGGCGAGCTTGAGCAGCTCGATGAACGGCCAGGCGCGCTGGCGCAGGCTGACTTCCTTGGGCGGGGGCATCGTGTGGCCCTCCGCGGCGGCATCGGCCTCGGCGGTACGGCGGGCGCGCTCTTCATCGGCCACGGCGTGCTCCAGCGCGGCGATGGCGGCGGGCATCTGATCCGGGAGGAAGATGCCTTGCGCCGCCGGCTCGCGGCCCACCAGCGCCATGATGCGGTCGCCAACGGGGGCGGTCATGATCAGGTCACCGGCGACCTTGGACTTGAACTTGTAGAGCATGGCGATCCTCCTGCGTCATCGGGGTCGATGGGATGGAACGATTGTGCAGCAGGCTCAGTGCGCCGCGCTGTCAGCGGACACGCCGAGTGCAGCAGCGATCTGCGTGCGCACCGCCTCGCCCAGCGCGCGCCGGTCGAGGCCATCGACGGGCTGCTGCGGCAGGATGTCGATGTGCACCACCAGCCCCTCGGCGCAGACGATGGTCCAGAGGCTCTCGGCCAGCGTCATGTCGCCGATGTAGGCCGCCGCCGGGCTGACGGCATGGTCCGGGTCGGAAAAGCGCAGCGCCAGCGGCTGCAGCGGCGTGCCGGTGGCGACCGCCGCCTGCAGCAGGTTGGCGTGGAAGGGCAGCAGGTGGTGGCCGTCGGAGGTCGTGCCTTCGGGGAAGACGGCGACCGTGTCCCCCTCGCGCAGCGCCTGCGCCGACTGGTGCACCACGCGCAGCGCATCGCGCTTGTTCTCGCGCTCGATGAACAGCGTGCCGGCCGCGCCGATCAGCCAGCCGAGCACCGGCCAGGCCTTGACGTCGGACTTGGACACGAAGCGCGCCTGCGGACAGACCGCATGCACGGCGGTGATGTCGAGCCACGAGACATGGTTGGCGACCACCAGCTGCGGGCCGAGCTGGAAGCGCCCCATGGGCTGCAGGCGCATGCCCAGCAGCGCCAGCAGCTTGGCGGACCACCACTGGATGCGGGCGCAGCGGTGCGCGGCACTGGCGCCGTCGAACTCGCGCCAGGCCACCCAGACGCCGTGCAGGATGTGCACGACCACCCGGCCCAGGCGCCAGACCGCCCGCAAGCGGCGCAGGAGCATCAGCGCGTCTCGTGGGCGACGGTGCCGGCCACGAGCGTGGTGCGCACGCGGCCAGGCAGCGCCATGCCGGTGTCGGCGAAGGCGAAGGGTGTGTACTTGCCCTGGCTGAGCAGGGCATCCGGCGTGACCGGCCACAGCGCGTCCGGGTCGAACACGCAGACATCGGCCACGCCGCCCTCGACCAGCCGGCCGGCACTCGACGACAGCGAGCCCAGCGCATCGCCCAGCACGCGCACCGGCTCGGAGGTGACCCGCGCCAGCGTCGCTGGCAGCGACAGGCCCACGTCCGCACCCCACTTCAGCGCCATGCTCAGCAGCAGCTCCAGCCCGGTCGCGCCCGGCTCGGCCTCGGCGAAGGGCAGCGTCTTGGCGTCGCCCTCGACCGGTGTGTGGTCGGAGACCAGCGCGTCGATCGTGCCGTCGGCCAGCGCAGCGCGCAGCGCGTCGCGGTCGCGGCCCTGGCGCAGCGGCGGCGTCAGGCGCATCGCGGGGTTGAAGTAGCCGATGTCGATCTCGGTCAGGTGCAGCGAGTTGATGCTGACGTCGGCCGTCACCGGCAGGCCTTCGGCCTTGGCGCGGCGCAGCAGCTCGACGCCCGCGGCGCTCGACAGCCGGCACAGGTGGACCCGCGCGCCCGTGGAGCGCATCAGCTCGAAGATGGTGTGCAACGCGATCGTCTCGGCCGCCACCGGCACGCCGGACAGGCCCATGCGCGTGGCCACGCCACCGCTGGCCGCGACGCCCTTGCCGAGCCAGTAGTCCTGCGGGCGCAGCCAGACGGTGTAGCCATAGGTCGCGGCATAGAGCATGGCGCGTTGCAGCACCAGCGTGTCCCGGACCGCCACTTCCGCCTGCGAGAAGCCGACGCAGCCCGCCTCGGTCAGCTCGACCATCTCGGTCAGCGTCTCGCCCTTGAGGCCCCGGGTCAGCGCACCCAGCGGAAACAGCCGGCACAGGCTGAGCTTGCGGGCGCGGAACTTGAGCATCTCGACCAGGCCCGGCTCGTCGAGCGCCGGGTCGGTGTCGGGCGGGCAGACGAGGCTGGTCACGCCACCGGCGGCGGCGGCGTTCAGCTCGCTCTCCAGCATGCCCTTCTGCTCCTGGCCGGGCTCGCGCAGGCGCGCGGCCAGATCGACCAGACCGGGGGCGACCACACAGCCCTTGGCATCGAGCGTGCGGTTCGGGTGGAAATCGGTGGGCGTGCGGCCGATGCCGACGATGCGGCCGGCGGCGATGGCCACATCGGTGACCTCGTCGCGCCCGGAGGCCGGGTCGATCACGCGGCCGTTCTTGATCAGGATCTTCATGCCTCGTTCCCCGCAATGATGCTCATCACCGCCATGCGCACCGCGATGCCGAAGGTCACCTGCGGCAGGATCACGCTGTGCTGCCCGTCGGCCACCGACGAGTCGATTTCCACGCCGCGGTTGATCGGGCCCGGGTGCATGACGATGCAGTCCGGCGCCGCCAGCGCGAGCTTCTCCTCGGTCAGGCCGTAGCTCTTGAAGAACTCGCCCGCGCTCGGCAGCATCGCGCCGCTCATGCGCTCGTTCTGCAGGCGCAGCATGATGATCACGTCGGCGTCCTTGATCCCTTCGGCCATGTCGTGGCAGACGCGCACGCCCATCTCGCGCAAGTCGCCGGGCACCAGCGTCTTCGGCCCGACGGCGCGGATCTCCGGCACGCCCAGCGTCGTCAGCGCATGGATGTCGGAGCGCGCCACACGCGAATGCACGATGTCACCGACGATGGCCACGCGCAGCTTGGTGAAGTCCTTCTTGTAGTGGCGGATCGTGTACATGTCGAGCAGCCCTTGCGTCGGGTGCGCGTGGCGGCCGTCGCCGGCGTTGACGACGTGGACATGCGGGGCGCAGTGCTGCGCGATCAGGTACGGGGCGCCCGACTCGCTGTGGCGGACCACGAACATGTCGGCGTGCATCGCGGACAGGTTGGCGATCGTGTCGAGCAGGCTCTCGCCCTTGGACGCGCTCGACTTGGCGATGTCCAGGTTGATCACGTCGGCGCTCAGGCGCTTGGCGGCGATCTCGAAGGTGGTGCGGGTGCGGGTCGAGTTCTCGAAGAACAGGTTGAACACCGACTTGCCGCGCAGCAGCGGCACCTTCTTCACCTCGCGGTCACTGACCGACAGGAAGGTGGACGCGGTGTCGAGGATGTGGTGCAGCACGGCCCGGGGCAGGCCTTCGATCGACAGCAGGTGGACCAGCTCGCCGTGCTTGTTGAGCTGGGGATTGCGGCGCGACAGCATCAGCGGGTCTCCTGGACGGTGAAGCGGAAACGACCGGCATCGTCACGGTCCAGTGCCAGCTGCTGCGTGGCCGGCAGCGTCAGACGCGCCGCGGCAAACGCCGGCTGGATCGGCAGCTGGCGACCACCGCGGTCGACCAGCACCGCGAGCTGCACCGAGGCGGGGCGGCCGAAGTCGAACAGCTCGTTGATGACGGCGCGGATGGTGCGGCCGGTGTAGAGCACGTCGTCGATCAGCACGATCGGGCGACCATCGACGGAAAACGGCAGGTTCGTCGCGTCGGTGGTCGAGCCCAGGCCGCGCGAGCCGAAGTCGTCGCGGTGCATGGTGCTGGAGATCACGCCGTGCGGGGTGGCCAAGCCGAGGTCGCGCTGCAGCCTTTCGGCCAGCCAGGCCCCGCCCGACCACACGCCCACCAGCACCACATCGGGCACGATCAGGCCACGCACACCGGCCAGCAGCTCGGTGTAGAGCGCCTCGGCGTCAAGGTGCAGACTCATCGGGATTCCTTTCGTTCTTGTTCGTCCAGGTATTGCGTGAGCAACAGGGCCGCCGCCGCCGCGTCGGCATCGCGCGCTCCATTGGCCAGCACCTCGGTGGTGCTGTAGCGCTCGTCGACCTCGAACACCGGCAGGCGGAAGCGCCCCTGCAGTTGGCGGGCGAAGCGCTGGGCGCGGCGGGTATTGTCGTGGGCAGCGCCGTCTGGATGGAAGGGCACGCCGACCACCAGCGCATCCGGCTGCCACTCCCGGATCAACGCGGCGATCTTCACGAAGCGCGCGTCGCCTTCGGCCGTGACCGTGGTCAGCGGCGTGCCGTGGCCGAGCAGGCGGTTGCCGCTGGCCACGCCGGTGCGCTTGAGCCCGTAATCGAAGGCGAGGAAGGTCTGGTGCGGGCGGGACGGCGGCAGCGGTGTGCGCGCGGGCGGAGTGTCCGCCGCGGTCATGCGTGTCCTGCGTCTTGCGACAGCATCGCCGGATCGACCCCCAGCAGCGCCAGCGCACGGTGGTAGCGCTGCTCGACGGGCGTATCGAAGATGACGGCGGGATCGGCGTCGACATTGAGCCAGCCGTTGCGCGCCATCTCGTCTTCGAGCTGCCCGGCGCCCCAGCCGGCATAGCCCAGCGTGATCAGCACCCGCTTCGGGCCTTCGCCGCCCGACAGCGCTTCGAGCACGTCGCGGCTGGTCGTCATCGCCAGTCCGCCGGGGACCGAGAGCGAGGAGGTGTAGGGCGCGTGGTCGTCGGCCTGGCGGTCGTGGAGCACGAAACCGCGTTCGGTCTGCACCGGGCCGCCGTAGTACACCGGTGTATCGGCCAGGTCCGGGCGGTCGAGCGTCATGTCCACGCGCTCGAACAGGTTGCTGACCGTGATGTCGATCGGTTTGTTGATCACCAGGCCCAGCGCACCGCGTTCGGTGTGCTCGCACAGGTAGACGACCGAGCCGGCAAAGCTGTCGTCCGCCACGCCGGGCATGGCGATCAGGAACTGGTTGGTGAAGTTGATACGACCAAGGGCGGACATGGCAGGGATTGTAGCGATCGCGCAAACTGGGCGGCATGCACAGCCTGCTCCCGCCCCCTCCCCGCCTTGACCCCGTGGACCGCGCCCTGGTCTGGTTCCGCCGTGACCTGCGCCTCGACGACCATGCCGCGCTGCACCGCGCCCTGCGCCACGCGCGGCAGGTCTGGTGCGTCTTCGTCTTCGACACGACCATCCTCGACAGCCTGCCCCGCGCAGACCGGCGTGTCGAGTTCATCTGGCACAGCGTGGAAGAACTCGACCGGCTGCTGCGCGAGCGCGGCGGCGGCCTGCTGGTGCGCCATGGCGATCCGCGCAGCGAGATCCCGGCGCTGGCGCGGGCGCTGCACGTGCAGGCCGTGCACGTCAACCGCGACTACGAGCCGGCCGCAGTCGCGCGCGACGCCAAGGTGCGCGGCGCGTTGGCGGAAGCCGGCATCTCCTTCCTGAGCTGGAAGGACCAGGTCGTCTTCGAGCACGAGGAAGTGATGACCGCCGGGGGCACGCCCTTCTCGGTCTTCACGCCCTACAAGAACGCCTGGCTGAAGAAGCTCGATCCGTTCTACCTGAAGGCCTACCCGGTCGAGCGCCACGCCCACGCGCTGGTTGCGCCACCCGCCGCGCTGGAGCGGGGGCTGCCGCGGCTGTCGGACCTGGATTTCCTGCCCACCGACATGGCCACCCGGCTGCACCCGGGGGCCAGCGGCGGCGCGCACCTGCTGCTCGACTTCCTGGAGCGCATCGACCACTACGAGGACACCCGCAACTTCCCCGCCGTGAAAGGCCCGAGCTACCTGAGCGTGCACCTGCGCTTCGGCACCGTCTCGATCCGCCAGCTGGCGCGGCTCGCGCACGAGCGCATGGTCGGCGGCTCGCGGGGGGCCGAGGTCTGGCTGTCCGAGCTGATCTGGCGCGATTTCTATTTCCAGATCCTGCACCACCACCCGCGCGTGGTCGGCCACTGCTTCAAGCCCGACTACGACGCCGTCAAATGGGACCACGGCCACCACGCCGACGCCTTGTTCGCCGCCTGGTGCGAAGGCCGCACCGGCTACCCCCTCGTGGACGCCGCGATGCGCCAGCTCAACCAGACCGGCTACATGCACAACCGGCTGCGCATGGTCGCAGCGAGTTTCCTCACGAAGCACCTCGGCATCGACTGGCGGCGCGGCGAAGCGTATTTCGCGCTGCACCTCAACGACTTCGATCTGGCCGCCAACAACGGCGGCTGGCAATGGGCAGCCTCGACCGGCTGCGACGCGCAACCGTATTTCCGCATCTTCAATCCGATGACGCAGAGCCGGAAGTTCGACCCGGCCGGGCGCTTCATCCGCCGCTATGTGCCGGAGATCGCCGGGCTGAACGACGACGAGATCCACGCGCCGTGGGAGGCCAAGCCGATGGAGCGGCTGGCGGCGGGGGTGGAACTGGGGAAGACCTATCCGGCGCCGGTGGTCGTGCATGAGGAGGCGCGGGCGAAGACGCTGGAGCGGTTCGACGCCCTCAAGAAAGCCCGCTGAACGCCGGAATCGGCCTGCGCAGGATCAGAACAGCTCGATGTCCCCGCAGTGGCTCGTGTCCTCGATCAGCCCCTGCTCGACCAGCACCTCGTGGGAGTGGATCTGGTTCCGGCCATGGGTCTTGCCGTGGTAGACAGCCTTGTCGGCGCGGTCGAAGCAGGCCTGCGGCGTGTCACCGGGGCGCACGTCGCTGAAGCCGATACTGACGGTGACGCGGCCGATCGCCGGGAACGCGCAGCCCTCGATGGCCAGCCGGAAGCGCTCGAAGGCCTTGCGGGCGCCGGCCTCGTCGCGGGCGGTCAGCAGCACGACGAACTCCTCGCCACCGAAGCGGTAGAGCTGGTCGTCGAAGCGGAACACGCTGGTCATGATGCGCGCCACCATGGACAGCACCTCGTCGCCGACGATGTGGCCGAAGCGGTCGTTGACGAGCTTGAAATGGTCGATGTCGACCACGCCCAGCCAGTGGCGGCGCACCACCGGGACGGCGCGGCGGTCCTGCGGATCGGAGGCTTCGTCGGGCACCCCGTAGATGCGCCGCGCCTCGGCGACCGTGGCCTGCATGAAGGCGGTGTCGAAGCGCTTGCGGTTGAGCAGCCGGGTCAGCGTGTCGCGCTCGCTGTAGTCGAGCAGGCCGAGCACGTTGCGGTGGCCCTGCAGCAGGCGCTCGGCGGCTTCCAGCGCGGGTGCGTCGAGCGGCTGCACGCTGTCGAGCTCGATCAGGCCCTCGATGTCGGTGTCGAGCAGCAGCGGCAGGCCGGTGTGCCAGCCGGAGGCATCGGCCTGCGGTCGCGCCACCACGGCCCGCGCGTCGGCACAGCGGACCAGATCCGGCAGCGCGTGCCACGGCACGGGAATGCGCGCCGCATCGCCGAGGTGCTCGACCGGGGCGGCACGGTCCTGGCCCTGGTGGTGCTCGCCACAGAGAACCCAGTGGCGCGGCTGGCCCGCCTCCCCCTTGACGCGCCAGAGCCGCACGCGGATCGCTGCGGTCCGCACGGCCAGTGCCGTGAGCAGCAGCGCGTCGACTTCGACCCGCTCGCGGCTCCGGGTCATCGCCAGCAGGGTATCGAGCAGATCAGGGGTGGTCGATGGCATGCGGAGTCGCCCTGGCTGGTTCAGGAAGAGGGGCCGGGCAAGGCCCCGGCGTGGGACGCGATCAGCCGCAGCAGCTCGTCCTCGCTGTAGGGCTTGCCGAGGTAGTGGCTGGCGCCGAGTTCGAGCGCCAGATCCCGGTGCTTGCTGGCGATGCGCGAGGTGATCATCACCACCGGCAACCCCGTCAGCGCACTGTCGCTGCGGATGTTGCGCAGCAGGTCGAAGCCGTCCATGCGCGGCATCTCGATGTCGGAGAGCACGACCACCGGCCGCTCGCCCGCCAGCAGGTCGAGCGCCTCCAGGCCGTCCTTGGCCAGCGCCACGCGGTAGCCTTCACGCTCCAGCAGGCGCTTGGTGATGCGGCGCACGGTGAGCGAGTCGTCCACCACCAGCACCAGCGGCGCCGGCCTGGCCAGCTCGACCGGCGCGGCATCGTCCGGGCCCTTCAGCGCGGCGACCTGCATCAGCCGCTGCGCCTGCACGCCGTAGACCGCCGCCAGCGCGACCGGGTTGTAGATCAGCGCCACCGCACCCGAGGCCAGCAGCGTCATGCCCGCCAGCCCCGGCACCCGCGCCAGCTGCGCGCCCAGGTTCTTCACCACCACTTCGTGGTTGCCAAGCACGTCGTCGACATGCAGCGCCACGCGCTGCTGCGCCGAGCGCACGATCACCACCGGCAGCGTGCGCCCGCTCATCTCCAGGCTGCGGCCGGGGCTGTCGAGCAGCGCGCCGAGCCAGTAGAACGGCAGCGGCTGCCCGCCATAGAGGTAATGCCCCTCGTGGTAGGCCTGCTCGACCCGCTCGGCCGGCGTGCGCTGCACCAGTTCGATCAGGTTGGACGGCACGGCGATCGAGCGCGTGCCCGCGCGCAGGATCACGACCTGCGTCACCACGGTCGTCAGCGGCAGCACCAGCTTGAAGCAGGTGCCGCGGCCGGTCTCGGAGCGGATCTCGATGCGCCCGCCCAGCGACTGCACGTCGGACTTGACCACGTCCATGCCGACCCCGCGCCCGGCCACCTCGGACAGCACGGCCGCCGTGGACAGGCCGGGGGCGAAGATCAGGTCCGTCAGCACCGCATCCGCCACGACGACCCCGCCGGGGATCAGCCCCATCGCGACCGCGCGTTCGTGGATGCGGCCCAGGTCGAGCCCGGCACCGTCGTCGCGGAGTTCGACGCAGACCTCGTTGCCCTCCTGCACCAGCGACATCGTGATGCGGCCCACAGGATCCTTGCCCGCGGCGGCCCGCTGCTCGGGCGACTCGATGCCGTGGGTCACGCCGTTGCGCAGCAGGTGCTCGAACGCGGCGGTCATGCGGTCGAGCACGCCGCGATCGACCTCGACGCCACCACCGACGATGTCGAAACGCACCTGCTTGCCGACCTCCTTGGCCGCCAGCCGCACGACGCGGTAGAGCCGCTCGGACAGGCTCTCGAACTCGACCATGCGCGTGCGCAGCAGGTCGCCCTGCAGTTCGCGGGTCAGGCGGGCCTGGACGGCGAGTTCGTCTTCGGCGGTCTGCAGGGTGCGCTGCAGGGCGCTGCGCACGGTGGCCACGTCGTTGACCGACTCGGCCATCATCCGCGTCAGCTCCTGCAGCCGGGTGTAGCGATCGAGTTCGAGCGAGTCGAATTCCTGCGCCGCCGCGCGGGCGGCCTCGCGGCGCGATTCGAGCTGGGTGTCGGCCTGCAGCGTCACGTCGTGCAGCTGCCGGCTCAGGCGCTCCAGGTTGTCGGTCAGGTCACCCAGCGAGCTGCGGATGTGGCCGACTTCGGCATCCAGCCGCGAGCGGGTGATGCTGACCTCGCCGGCCAGGTTGACCAGCCGGTCCAGCAGCGCCGCGCGCACGCGCACCGGCTGCGGGTTGAGCACGACACGCTCGGCCGGCGTGACCGGCACACCAGCCGGTGGCACGGTGAAGCGCGACCAGTCGATCGTGCCGGCAGTGTCGGCTGGCAGCGCCACCGGGGGAGCCGTCGCTGCGCGCTGGGCAGCGCCTGGTGCGGGAGGCGCGGGCACCCGCGTCTCGACCGCCAGCGGCCGGGGCGGCGCCAGCGTGGTCTGGGCCCAGGGAGCGACCACCACCGTGGACAGCGGTGTGGACTGGCGCTCGCGCAGCGCCTCGAAGGCGGCGAGCAGCGCATCGGCCCGCTGCGCCAGCACCGACAAGCCGGCAACCTGCGCCTCCACGCGCCCTGCCAGCAGCGCCTCGATCGCGGACTCGAACCGGTGCGCCAGCTCGCCCAGACGCATCGCGCCGGCCAGGCGGGCGCTGCCCTTGAAGGTGTGCAGCGTGCGCATGCACGCGGTCGGTGCACCGGCATGGCCGGGATTCTGCAGCCAGGCCACCACCTGCGACTCCAGCCGCGGCAGCAACTCCTGCGCCTCCTCGGAGAAGATCGGGAACAGGTCGGCATCGACCTGGTCGACCTGGTCGATGTCGGCATCGAAGGCATGGTCGAGCACGATCGTGGCGGCAGCGGTGGTCGTCACCGGCCCCGGGGCGGCGACGGGCGCAGCCAGCGGGATGGAGGCCGGGACCGGCGCGGGCGCCTCGGTGTCGAGGGACCCCGCGGTCCTGGTCAGACGCTGCTGGGCCGCCTGGCTCCAGGCCTGCAGCCGCTCGCTGACCAGCGGGGAGGCCACCTGCAGGAAACCGGCCGCGAACTGGTGGAGCAGACGGCGGACGTCATCGCTGGCCATCACGAACAGCTCCGCCTCGGACGGGTCGACCGGACCGACGGCCTGCAGCGCCAGCACCTGGTCCAGCGCATGTTCCAGCGCGCGCGCCAGTTGCGCCAGTTCGGTGAAGCCGACGGTCGCCGAGTTGCCGGCCAGCGTGTGGGCCAGCGCCACGGCCTCCTCGCCAAGCGGACGCGGCAGCTCCATCGCCCACAGCGTGAGTTCGGTACCCAGGCGGCGCGAGACCTCGTCGGCCTCGTTGAGGTAGATGTTGAACAGCGGAATCTGCAGCCGCAGCGGGCCGATGACCTTGATCTGGTCGTCGTCGCCCTGCCGGTCGGGCTGCGCGGCGCGCAGCACATCGGCGGCGATCTGGGCCCGCACGCCGTCCAGGTCGATCACGTCGGCGGTCTGCTGCGCTGGCGCTGGCACCGGGGGCGGAGCCGGTACCTCGCCCACATCGAGGTCCAGCGGCTCGATCTGGGGCGGGAGTTCGGCCGGGCGGGCCAGATCCGCCTCGGGCAGCGGGCCGCTCAGCGTGGCGTGTTCCGAGGTGGTGCTGGTCTGCAGCGGCGCGCGCCAGCTGTGGTGTTCATCGTCCAGACCGGAGGTCTCGACCTCGATGCGCTCGACCGGACCCGCAGGGAGCTCGAAGTCGTCGAACGAGACATCCACCGCCGGGGCACTGAAGTCCAGCGGCAGGTCGATGAGCATCGTCAAGTCGTCCTGCACCGGAGCCGGTGCGGGCGCGGACGCACGCCACATGGCGCCCCCCAGCTCCATCGGACGGGTCGCCTGCAGCGGCTCCATCAGTGGCCGGGCCGGTTCATCCAGCGGCACTTCCAGATCGACCAGTCCGGCGTCGGACAGCCCGCCAGACCGCGAGATCGTCGGCGACGGCACGGGCGGCGACGAAACCCCCGGCAGACACACCCGCATCAGCTCGCCAGCATGGCGCAGCGCCTCGGCACTGGCCATGATCGGCTCGGGCAGGAAGTCGGCCGCATCCCGGCGGGCGATCGCCTCGGTCCAGCCCTCGAAATAGCGCAGCGCGTCGCCGGTGAAGGTGCGCAGCTCGGGACTGGCAGGCGTCTGTTCGGCCAGCCAGTGGTTGTAGAGCTGCTCGCACGACCAGGCCGCCTCGCCGAAGGCATTGAAGCCGACCATGCGCGCGCTGCCCTTGAGCGTGTGGAAGGCGCGGCGCAGGTGCGTGAGCAGCGGCAGGTTGCCGGGCGTCTGCGACAGCGCGTCGAGCGCCGCCAGACCTTCCACCACCACCTCGCGGGCCTCCTCGAGGAAGACCTCGCGCATCTCGTCGTCGTCTTCCAGTCCGGTGGGCTGGAAGACCGGCATGTCGAGCGGGCCCGGTGCCGGCGGCCGCGCGGTCAGCGGCGGGCCGAGCGGATCGAGGCCGAGCGGCGCCGTGGCGGTCGCGACAAAGTCCTGCATCACCTGCAGCACCTGTGCGCGGCCCTCGTCGTGGTCGTGGTCGATGGCGAAGCGGGCGGCGCTGAGGTGGGCCGCCAGCGCCGGCAGCGCGGTGACCTGGGCATCGTCCTGCAGCGCCCGCAGGTCGGCCGCGACCGCGTCCAGCGAGACTTCGTCGTGCTGCACGGCGTCGGCGATCGCCTCGGCGCGGCTGATCACGTCGGCCGAGACCGCCGAGCGGCCCATCACCGGCGACAGCACACCCAGCAGCGGGTCGAACTGGAACAGCGACTTGGCGACGACCGGCTGCACGTTCAGCATGTCGATCAGGAAGCCCAGCGCACCCAGATTGGCGGCCAGACGCTGGAAGGCGCTCAGCGTGCGGGCCTCCTGCGGCAGGTGTTCGCTGTGCAGCAGGTGCTCGACGTCCTCGCGCATGCGGTGCAGCGTCTCGATGGCCGCATCGACGCCCAGCACCGACAGCACGCCGCGCATCGAGCCGAGCAGGCCCGGCACGCCGGCGAGCAAGCCGCTTTCCTGCGGGCTGCGGAAGAACTGGTCGATCTGCTGCTCGACCTCGCCCAGCGTCGCGCGCAGCTCCTGCACCACGCTGCCGAGCGTCAGGCGCTCGCTGACACGGCGGTAGAGCGCCTCCATCCACGGCTCCAGCGGCTGCGAGTGCTGTCCGGCGGTCACCCGGTCGATGCGTTCGGCCAGGCGGACGGCATGGTCGGCGTGGCCATTGCGGTCGACATCGGCTTCGTCAAGCGCGGCTTCCAGATAGAGCAGGCTGGTGGCGACCTCCATGCCCAGTTCGGGGCCGGGCGGCCGGTTGGCGCGCACGACCGCCGTGGCGGCCGCGAGCAGCGCCCGCGCGAGCTGACCGCCATCTTCATAGAGGCGGCTGATCGACTCGCCGACCAGCGTGAACACGTCGAGCAGCGGCACCCCCCGGTGCGGATCGCGGAAGGCCTCGGGCGACGACACCAGGCTCCAGGCGTCCTTGGCCGCTTTCACACGCTTGCGGGTCTGCTGGACCTGCGCCGGGTCGCTGCGGCCGTAGAGCGGCGTGTTGTAGTCGACCGGTGTCAGCGGCACGAGGTCGTAGGCGGCGTGCACCGCCCCGAGCATCGGCGCCTGCACGCCGGGCTGCGGCCAGGCGCGGGCGCAATAGAACAGCAGGTCCTGCGCCAGCCGCTCCGAGAAGCCCTCCTCGCCCTTGAGGCGGCTGCGCAGCTGCGCCATGACGCGGGACGCCGTGCGCTTGAGGAACATGTCCGGCGGCAGCAGCCCGAGCGACCAGGCCTGGAAGAACGCACTCGCCAGCCGCCACAGCGTGGCCTCCTCGGCTCCGGCGGCGGCCTGGGCCAGGCGCGCGCAGTCGCGGGACAGCGCGACGGCCGCGGCCGGCGTGTTCTGGCGCATCAGCCCGAGCAGCGCCCGCTCGATGCTGGCGAGCATCGCCGCATCGGCCGGGTGCGCCACGCTGCCGGTCGTGTCCGGCACCTCGCGCAGGCGCCAGTCGTGCGCCCACAGGTCGGCCGGATGGATGCGCTCGGCGCTGTTCAGCTCCAGCAGCACGCGCCACTGCGGAAACAGCCCCACGGCCTGCACCGGCTTGCCGGCGAGCTTCTGCGCCAGATAGTCCAGCAGCGCCTGCGAGGCCTTCTCGATCGCCTCGACCCCGGCGGCATCCAGCCGCTGCGGCCTGGCGACAAAGCGCTGCACCAGCTGTTCGGCCGAGCGCAGCAACAGCGCTCCTTCGGGCAGATTGACCAGCTCCAGCGCACCCACGCCCTGGTGGATGTGCTGGCGGGCCGTGCGCAGGACAGCCGGCTCGACATCGTCCAGGTCCGAGCCCGCGGCCGCGCCGACCTCGCGCAGGTAGCGGCGCAGCGACTTGTGCGCCGCCTCCAGCGTCTTGCGGAGCTCCTCCAGCACCCAGGCAAGGGCGCTGAGGTCATCGGTCACGGCGGTGTGGTGCTGGTCCATCGGGCTCAACTGATCTTGAAACGCGCCACCGACTGCCGCAATTCCTCGGCCGTGCGGGACAACTGGCGCACCAGCTGCGCGGTGGAGCGGGTACCTTCGCCGGTCTGTTCGGTGACGGCGAAGATGTGCTGGATATTCTGCGCCACGACCGTGGCGTTCTCCGCCTCCTGGCGGGCCTGCGCCGAGATGGCCTCGATCAGCTCGGCGAGCTGGCGCGAGACGCGGTCGATCTCGGTCAGTGCGGTGCCGGCGTTGTCGGACAGCCTGGCGCCTTCGACCACCCCTTGCGTCGAGCGCTCCATCGCCACCACGGCGTCCGCGGTGTCGGTCTGGATGGTCTTGACCAGCACGGCAATCTGGCGCGTGGCGTCACCGGAACGCTCGGCCAGCCGCTGCACTTCCTCGGCAACCACCGAGAAACCGCGCCCCGCCTCCCCCGCGGACGCGGCCTGGATCGCGGCGTTCAGCGCCAGCACATTGGTCTGCTCGGTGATGTCGGAGATCAGCTCGGTGATCTCGCCGATCTCCTGCGAGCTCTCGCCCAGCCGCTTGATCCGCTTGGAGGTTTCCTGGATCTGCTCGCGGATGGTGTTCATGCCACCGATGGTGTCGAGCACCGCGGTCAGGCCCGAGTTGGCCGCCGACATCGAATGCCGTGCCACGTCGGCCGACTGCTGCGCCTGGCCCGACACCCGCTGGATGCGGCCAGCCATCTGCAGCACGGCCTCGCCGGTCTCGCGGATCTCGCGCAGCTGCTCGTCGGAAGCAGCCAGCAGCTCGGTGGAGGTGGCCTCGACCTGCTGCGTCGTGTCGGTCACCCGCGCCACCGTGCCCTGCACCTGCGACACCAGCGAGCGCAGCTCTTCCACGGTGTAGTTGACCGAGTCGGCAATGGCGCCGGTGATGTCCTCGGTGACGGTGGCCTGCTGCGTCAGGTCGCCTTCGGCCACCGCCTGCAGCTCGTTCATCAGCCGCAGGATCGCCGCCTGGTTCGCATCGTTGACGCGCTTGGCTTCGCGCTCCTGGCGCTCGGCCTCCAGGCGCTGCACGTCCGACACCGACGCGCGCTGGCGCTGGTCGGCCGTGAACACCAGCAACAGCCCCAGGCCGCCCAGCAACCCGAGCAGCAGCGACAGGCCCAGCAGCCCCACATTGAACCAGCCGATGCCGCCGACCGACGACACGCTGGACTGCACCCTGGTCAGGCCCTGCCGCAGCGCTTCCGTGTCGGCGATGATGGCCGTCTCGGCTTCGCGGGCCGAGACGAGGCCCTGCAGGTTGCCGAGGATGGCCCCGGCGTGCGTGCGCAGCGCCTCGTGCGACTTCAGCAGCGCCTCCAGCCGGGCGCGCATCTGTGGATCCTTGGTGGCGGTCAGGCGCAGATCGGGATTGCCGTCGAGCAGGCCGCGGGCCACGTCGCGGAAGGTGTTGAGGTCCTTGCCAAGCAGGAACAGCGCCTCGGGCGACACGCCTTCGACGGTGAGCGACTCGTTGGCGGACTTGCCGATGCGCTGCGTCAGCATCACCAGCCGGCCGGCGGCGGACACCTCGGTCGGCAGCGCGTCCTGCTGCACCTTGGCGGCGGCGATGGCCTCGGTGGAGTCGAGCAACTCGCCCGACTGGCGGTTGATCGCCTTCAGCGCCTGCCCGACCTGGGTCAGCAGCGTTTCCTGGGCCAGCACGATGCCGGCATTCTTCTCGGTCTTGTCGACGACCGCCAGCAGCGGATCGACCAGGCCACGCGTGGTCAGCGAGACGGCCTGCAGGCCGGCGTCGGCCTGCCCGCTGTGCAGGCCGCGCACATTGGCGGCCAGCACCGCCGTCGATTCGCGCACCTCGGCGAAGGCCTGGGGCTGCCCGGCCAGCGCCTGCAGCACCGCCTTGGCCAGCCGCTGCGACTGCATCAGGGCCTGCCCGGTGGCTCCGATCTGCGCGGAACTGCCCCCCGCCGAGCGCACCGCCATCACCGACGCCAGCACCAGACCCAGCCCGCCCAGCGCGAGCAACCCGCCCAGCAGGCGCTGCTGCCGGTCGGACGACCAGCCACCGATCAGCGGCAACCGGACCCGCGCACCCAGCGGCGCCCGCCGTGGCGACGCACCCGAGGACGGGCGGCGCTCGTGGAACGGCACCCGCAGGCTGGACGGCGAAGCCTCGCTGATGATGGAGCCCTCGGGGACCGAGATGGTGGTCTGGAGCGATGCGTCCTGGACCGTGTCGCGCAGATCGTCGGACTCCTCGCCACTGACCGTGTACGGACCGGCATAGGACTCGTCGTCGGGCACGGGCGCCTCCGGCCCGCCGTGCCGCTGGTTCTTGCCCTTGAGCCTGTCAATGAAACCCATCCCCGCCTCGTCTTTCAACCGTTGCGTCCGCGACCGTGCCACAGGACGGCTGTCATTCAGCGCCGATGATGCGCAGGAAACGCTCGTCCCGCGGCAACATCGACAGGCGCAGTTCCTGCCAGAGCCGGCCGGACGCATCGAGCCAGCGTCCGCCGGCAAAGGCAGGCTGCGGCAGTTCATCCGGCACCACGGGGGTCATCTGGTCCGCGTGGCGCAGTCCGGCCAGCTTGTCGATCAGCAGCGCGGCGTTCAGCTCCAGCATCGGATTGAACGCCACGACACGCGCCTGTTCGCGCACGGCGGGTGGAATCCGCTCGCGCAATCCAAGGAATCCGGCCAGATCCACCACGCCGGTGAGGGCGCCACGCAGGTTGGCGACCCCCAGGAACCACGGCTCGGTGTGCGGCACGCCCAGCAGCGTGCCCGGCTGGAAGATCTCGCCGGCCTCGGCCAGCGGAAACAGGAACGCGTGTCCGGCGCACTCGACCGCCAGCCAGCCCACGGTGTGCTCGATGCTGCGGACTTCCTGCAAGCGCTCGGCCAGTCGGCCTTGCAGCTCCCTCAGCGCTTCCTTGTTGGCCATGAGGGCTCCTGGTGGATGGGGTTCAGCCGAAGGCCCGGATCTTCTGGACCAGCTCGTCAGGATTGACGGGCTTGACCACGTAGTCGCGCGCGCCCTGGCGCATGCCCCAGACCTTGTCGGTTTCCTGGCTCTTGCTGGTGCACATGATCACCGGCACATCGGCGTAGCGCGGATCGCGGGTGATGGTGCGGGTGAGCTGGAAGCCGTTCTGGCCCGGCATCACCACGTCCATCAGGATCAGATCGGGCTTTTCCTCGGCGATGCGGCGCAGGGCCTCCTCGCCGTTCTCGGCCGTGCGCACACGGAACCCCTGGCGCACCAGCAGGTCCGTCAGGACGTGCAGTTCGGTCCTGGAGTCGTCCACCAACAAGATGTTGTGTATCGGCATGGCGGGTCGTCTTGGGTGCGAAGCGTCGGGGCCCGGCTCAGCGCGTGCCGACCCGGGCACGGCACATCAGGACACCACCCGACAGTGCAACTGCACCGCCTGGAGCAACTGGTCCTTGGTGAAGGGCTTGGTCAGATAGTCTTCCGACCCCACCATGCGCCCGCGCGCCTTGTCGAACAGACCGTCCTTGGAGGACAGCATGATCACCGGCACGGTGGCGAATTCGGGGTTGCGCTTGATGATGGCACAGGTCTGGTACCCGTCCAGCCGCGGCATCAGGATGTCGCAGAAGATCAGGTCCGGGCGGTGGTCGCTGATCTTGGCCAGCGCGTCGAAACCGTCCTCGGCCAGCACGACCTCGCAGCCGCCCTGCTTCAGGAAGATCTCGGCGCTGCGGCGGATGGTGTTGCTGTCGTCGATCACCAGCACACGCGTGACCGAGCGCGTGCGTTCGGAACTAGGGGTGTCAGGCAGGTGTTCCACGACTGGGCTCGCTGGGTTGGCAGGGTCAGGTCAGATCCGGACCATCTCGAAATCTTCCTTGCGGGCGGCGCATTCCGGGCAGACCCAGTTCATCGGCACGTCCGCCCAGGCCGTGCCCGGTGCGATGCCATGTTCCGGGTCACCGATCGCTTCGTCATAGATCCACCCACAGATCAGACACATCCAGGTTTTCGAAGGGCTCACGGCGTGTGTTCAGCTTGTCTACAATGGACAAAGATTGTAGCCACTGGCCCCGCCTGCCCGGCGAGAACAGACGGACCCCTTCACAACAATTCTCAGAAAACGGCCAGAGTCCCTCGGCCCTCCCGGATGAACCCCAACGCAACCGAAATCGTCAGCGACGACCCCCAGGACCTGCCGGCCCCGGCTTGCGTGATGAGCTTCAATGCCAGTGACGCCACCGGCGCCGGCGGTGTCGCTGGCGACATCGCCACCATCGCCGCCATGGGCGCGCACGCGCTGCCCGTGATCTCGACCATCGTCATGCGCGACACGGCCGAGATCTTCGAGCACACTGCGCTCGACCCCGAGACCGTCGTCGAGCAGGCCCGCAGCGTGCTGGAAGACGTGACCATCTCGGCCTGGAAGGTCGGCTTCCTCGGCAACGCCGAGAACGTCGGCGCCGTGGCCGAGATCCTGTCCGACTACCCGGACGTGCCGCTGGTGACCTACCTGCCCACGCTGTCCTGGATGGACGACGAGGACGAGGCCACCGCCTACCACGACGCGCTGCGCGAACTCGTGCTGCCGCAGACGCTGGTGCTGGTCGGCAACCAGAAGACGCTCACCGACTTCCTGCTGCCCGACTGGGACTCCGAGCGCCCGCCGTCGGCGCGCGAACTCGCGGTCTCCGCCGGCAAGCACGGCACGCAGTACGTGCTCGTCACCGGCCTGCAGCTGCCCAACAACCAGGTGGACAACGTGCTGTCCTCGCCGCAGGGCGCCATCACGGGCGAGAAGTTCGAGCGCTTCGAGACCTCGTTCATCGGTGCCGGCGACACGCTGTCGGCCTCGATCGCCGCGCTGATGGCGACCGGGCAGGAACTGCACATCGCCGTCTCCGAAGCGCTGGCCTTCCTCGACCAGTCGCTCGACTCGGGCTTCCGCCCCGGCATGGGCAATGTGGTGCCCGACCGCTTCTTCTGGGCCATGCCTCCGGAAGACGAGGACGGCGAAGGCGACGAGGACATCATCGACGCGATGACCGCCGACATCGACTCGCCCACCAAGCCGCGCAGCATCCACTGAACCAACCAGGCGCCGGTCCGCCCGGCGCGAGACCGATGACCACCAACGACCAGTTGTTCGAACGTGCCCGGAAGGTGATTCCGGGCGGCGTGAATTCCCCCGTGCGCGCCTTCCGCGCCGTCGGCGGCACGCCCCGCTTCATCGCCCGCGCCCAAGGTCCCTACATGTGGGACGCCGAAGGCAAGCGCTTCATCGACTACATCGGCTCCTGGGGCCCGATGATCCTCGGCCACGGCCACCCGGCGGTGCTGTCGGCGGTCCAGCAGGCCGCGACCGAAGGCTTCAGCTTCGGTGCCCCGACCGAGCGCGAGATCGAACTGGCCGAGGAGATCCTGTCGCTGGTGCCGAGTTGCGAGCAGATCCGCCTCGTCAGTTCCGGCACCGAAGCGGCGATGACCGCGATCCGCCTGGCCCGTGGCGCCACCGGCCGCTCCAAGTTCATCAAGTTCGAAGGCTGCTACCACGGCCACGCCGACCCGCTGCTGGTCAAGGCCGGCTCGGGTCTGGCGACGTTTGGCAACCCGACCTCCGCCGGTGTACCGCCGGAAGTCGTGCAGCACACGCTGGTCCTCGAATACAACAACCTCGAACAGCTCGAAGAGGCGTTCCGGCTGCACGGCCCCGAACTCGCCTGCGTGATGATCGAGCCGATCGCCGGCAACATGAACTTCGTGCGGGCGCAGGTGCCGTTCGTCAAGCGCATCCGCGAGCTGTGTGACCAGCACGGCGCGCTGTTCGTGTTCGACGAGGTGATGACCGGCTTCCGCGTCGCCCTCGGCAGCGCGCAGAGCCTGTACGCCGCCGCGATCCCCGGCTTCGCGCCCGACATCAGCGTGTTCGGCAAGGTGATCGGCGGCGGCATGCCGCTGGCCGCGTTCGCCGGCTCGCGCAAGGTCATGGAACACCTCGCCCCGCTCGGCACCGTCTACCAGGCCGGCACGCTCAGCGGCAATCCGGTCGCCACCGCCTGCGGGCTGGCCACGCTGCGCGAGATCCGCAAGCCGGGCTTCTTCGATGACCTGTCGCGCAAGACGCGCACGCTGGTCGATGGCCTGAAGGGCGCTGCGGACGCGGCCGGCGTGCCGTTCTCGGTGGACAGCCAGGGCGGGATGTTCGGCTTCTTCTTCATGCCCGAGCTGCCGCAGAACTACACCACAGTGATGACCACCGACCAGCCGCGCTTCAACCGCTTCTTCCACGGTCTGCTGGACCGCGGCGTGTATCTGGCGCCCGCGCTGTACGAAGCCGGCTTCGTCAGCGCCGCGCACACCGACGCCGACATCGCCGAGACGGTCGCCGTCGCCGCCGACGTGCTGCGCAGCCTGTGAGCGAAGGACCGACCGCCATGTCTGACGCACACGACCAGCCCCGCGCGCTGTATCCCACCGGCCTGATCTCCTTCAACGGCCAGCCTGCCGTGCACCTGCGCTCGCCCAACGGCGCGCAGGCGACCATCCTGCTGCACGGCGCCCACGTCGTGTCGTGGATCCCGGCCGGCCACGAGGAACAGCTTTATCTGTCGCCCGAGACGAAGTACGGCGACAGTGCGGCGGTGCGCGGCGGCGTGCCGGTGATCTTTCCGCAGTTCAACCAGCAAGGCCCGCTGCCCAAGCACGGCTTCGCCCGCAACCGGGCGTGGCAGGTGCAGGAGGCACAGGTCCGCGGCGAACACGCCTTCGCGGTGCTGACGCTCAGCGACGACGAGGCCACCCGCGCGATCTGGCCGCACGCCTTCACGCTGGAGATGACCGTCAGCGTCGACGACCGCCGGCTGGAGATGGAACTGGCCGTGCTCAACACCGGCGAGACCACGATCGAGTTCCAGGCCGCGCTGCACACCTACCTCGGCTGCGGCGACGTGCGCCACGCGCAGCTCGAAGGCCTGCTCGACCAGAACTACCACGACGCCGTGCTCGACCAGCCGCGCCAGCAGTGGATCGACGTCGTCACCATCGCGCAGGAAATCGACCGCATCTACTGGAACGCCCCGAAGGAGCTGACCCTGCGCGAAACGGGCCGGCGACTGCTGATCCAGTCGCATGCGTTCGATGACGTGGTGGTGTGGAATCCGGGGCCGGAGAAATGCGCCGCGCTGCCGGACATGCCGGACGACGACTGGCTGCAGATGCTCTGCGTCGAGGCCGCGCAGATCGGCGACCGGGTGCGGCTGGCGGGTGGGCAGGAGTGGGCGGCGATGCAGACGCTGGTGATCGCGGACTGACGTGACCGCCACCATCCTGGTGCTCGGCGCCGGCATGGTCGGCACCTGCACCGCGCTGCACCTCCAGCAACGCGGCTTCGACGTCACGCTGATCGACCGCCGCCCGCCCGGCCAGGAAACCTCCTTCGGCAACGCCGGGCTGATCCAGGGCGAGTCGGTCGAGCCGTATCCCTTCCCGCGTGACCCCGGCTTCCTGCTCGACGTGGCGCTCGGGCGTGGGGCGGAGGTGCATTGGCATCTGCGCGGCCTGTGGCAGATGGCGGGGCCGCTGCTGCGGTATTTCCGGAACTCCCACCCGCAGGCCCACACCGTGGCGACGCAGCACTACAGCCGCCTGATCGCTCACGCCACGGCCGAACACGCGCCGCTGATCGCCGCCGCCGGGGCGGAGGATCTGGTGGTGCGCGAGGGATTCCGCTTCGGGTTCCGCACAGCGCGGGCCTTTGACGAGGGGGTGCAGCGGGCCCGGGCGCTGGAAGCGGGTTTCGGCGTGCGGCACCGGGTCGAGGACGGCGCGGCGCTGGCCAAGGCCGAACCCGCGCTGCGCCAGACGCTGGCCGGCGCCGTGCATTGGCTCGATCCCTGGGCGGTGCGCAACCCGGGCGCGCTGGTGCAACGCTATGCCGCGCTGTTCGTCGCCCGCGGTGGGCGGGTGCTGACCGGCGACGCGACCACGCTGCAACGCGCGGGCGCCGCCTGGAGCGTGCAGACCGACGCCGGCCGCGTGGAGGCGGCACAGGCCGTCCTCGCGCTCGGGCCGTGGGCGGACGGGCTGATCCGCACGCTGGGCTACCGTTTCCCGCTGTTCCTCAAGCGCGGCTACCACCAGCACTACCGCGCCCCGGTCACGCTGCGCCAGCCGCTGCTGGACGCCGAGCGGGGCTATGTGCTGGCGCCGATGGAGCAGGGATTGCGGCTGACCACGGGCGCGGAGTTCGCGCCGATCGACGCGCCCGCCACCCCGGTGCAACTCGCCAAGGCGGAAGCCCTCGCCCGCGAGTGGGTCGACCTGGGCGAACCCGTGGCCGGCGCGCCGTGGCTGGGCGCGCGGCCCTGCACGGCGGACATGCTGCCCGTGATGGGGCCGGCGCCGCGACATCCGGGGCTGTGGTTCAACTTCGGGCATGCGCACCAGGGGTTCACGCTGGGGCCGGTGGCGGGGCGGCTGGTGGCGGAGATGGTGGCGGGGGAGCGGACGTGGATTGATGCGGGGGCGTATTGGCCGGGGCGGTTTGGCTGAGATCAGAAGAGGCTCTAGGCACCCAGACGCGCAACCAGCCGCCGTGTCATCGACTTCACTTCCACGGCCAGTTGCCCCGCAAAGATCCGCCCACTCGGGGTGAGCTGAGGGGAGATCTCGCTCACCGCCTGGTCGATCGCCGCCGGCACCTTAGCCGCCAGCGTCCGCGCCACCGATTGCAGGTAGCGGGGTCCCATGCCGAGCTGTTCCGCCAACCCCTGCACCTGCGCCGCCCCCATCTGGCCGGGCAACACCTCGCCCCCGAGATTGAACGCGAACTCCTTCGACAGCCCCGGATAGACCCGCGTGCACATCAGGTCATAGAACGGCGTGAGCCGCACCCCCTGCCCTGGCCGCCAGTAGACCGACAGGTTCTTGGCGTGGCTGTCGTTGTTGCCCACGTACAGGTTGAAGAAGAGCCATTGCACGAGGGCCTGCAGATCCTGGGCGGGGCTGCTGCTGTACTGGCGCAGGATCTGGGCGCAGCGCACCACGCCGGGACCGCCTTCCTTCTCGTACTTCCGCTCCGAGGCGATGCCCGCGAGCTGGCAGAAGTCGTACTGGATCAGCCGCCCCAGCGCGCCGTCGTCGCGGATGAACCGGTCGAACCGCTCGACGACGCAGGCGCGGGTCAGCGGCTCGTAAAACACCTGGGCCGTACGCAAGCCGCAGTGGGCCGCCGTACGCATGATGATCGCCTCGTTGGCAGCGGACTCGCGGACCTTGGGCAGCCGCCGGATGTCGGGCTTGAGGATGTGCGTGGACGGTGCCGCCCCCTTCGGCAGCAGCGGCGTCTGGCCGTCCAGGATCGCGATCGAGGCCTTGTCCTGTGCGCCGGCCAAGGAGATGCGGGTGTGGCCGTCCTCGGTCTGAATCGCGGCTGCCGATCGATTCCGGATCGTGTCGGCCAAGGCAGCCCAAGTCGTGGGTTCGTACACCGCGGGCTGTGGCAACTGCCCCTGCGGCAGCAGTACGAAGGCACCCGCCGTGTCACCCGCCACTTCGCGCAGCAGGGCAAACAGCGTGGACGCCTTGCGCTGCTGCGACAGGTAGACCCGCAAGTCCCCTTCCGGCAGCAGGTTCTCAAAAAACGCCAGCACCTCGGGCGACGTGATCAGGCCGGGTTGCAGCCGGATCGCGGACAGCGGGAAGGCACCAGGACGCGCCAGCCAGGTCGGCGCATACGTGAAGCTCACCGGCTCGGTGTCGTGAAGCGTGCCGACGCACTCGTCGTCATGGAAGACATCCAACGCGGTCACAGCGCCGACCTCGACGCCTTCGACCGCACCGTCACCTCCAGGCCCAGCAGCTCCAGCACATCCAGCACCTTCTGCAACTGCACAGTCGGCTTGCCCTTCTCAATGTCCACGATCAGGCGGTTGCCGGTGTTGCCGATGCCGGCCAGGTCGATCTGACGCAAGCCCTGGGACTGGCGCTGCGCACGCACCACCTGGCCGATGTCGGCGGCGGTGCGCAGCACCACAGGATGATCAAAATGACCGATCGGGATTTTTTGAGATTCATCAGGCATCGGTGATCTCCGAAATTACCGTTCGGTAATTTAAGACGAACATCGCGCGACGTCTATCGGAAAATTACCGATCAGAAATTCATGGTCGGACGTGGTTGCCCGCTGGCGGAACATCAGCCCAGACACACCCCGATCTCCCGCGCACACGCCAGCAAGGCGTGGTCCGCCGGCACACACCGGTTCTGCCCCGCCACCGACGCCAGCGCCACGCTGCTCAGGCGCCCGCCCTGCAGCGTCACCATCCGCCCGAATTCGCCGCGCCGCAGCAGCCGCGCCGCCTCGTTGCCGTACTGCGTCGCCAGCACGCGGTCGAAGGGCGTCGGACTGCCGCCGCGCTGCACATGGCCCAGCACCGTCGCGCGCACCTCGCTGGCCAGCAGCGGCTGCAGTTGCGCCCGCAGCCTGTGGGCGACACCGCCGAGGCGGATCGGATCGGGGCTGCCGGCGACGGTGCGCTCCACCGTCATCGCGCCGCCGGCCGGCTTCGCCCCTTCGGCGATGCAGACCAGCGTGGCGCGCCGCCGGGCGCTGCGGGCGCGGCAGACCTCGGCGATGCGGGCCACGTCGTAGTCGATCTCCGGCAGCAGGATCACGTCGGCCGCACCCGCGATGCCCGCCTCCAGCGCGATCCAGCCGGCGTAGCGGCCCATGGTCTCGACGATCATCACGCGGCCGTGGCTCTGGCCGGTGGTCTGCACGCGCTCCAGCGCGTCGGTGACGGTGGCGACCGCCGTGTCGAAGCCGAAGCTGCGCTCGCAGCCGGCGATGTCGTTGTCGATCGTCTTGGGCACGCCCACCATCGGCACGCCGCCCACCGCGCCAAGCCGCGCGGCGATCGTCATCGTCCCGTCGCCGCCGATGGCAACCAGCGCGTCCAGGCCGAGTTCGCGCTGGTAGGCGACCACATCGGCCGACACATCGGCACCGCGCCAGGCGAAGGGGCTGGCGGTGTTGCTGGTGCCGAGGATGGTGCCGCCGATGGCGAGGATGCCGCTGACGTCGTCCCAGCCCAGCGGGCGCACGCGGCGCTCGATCAGGCCGAGGAAACCGTCCTCGATGCCGATCACCTCGGCGCCGCACTGGCGGATCAGCGACTTGGTGACGGCGCGCAGCACCGCGTTGAGACCGGGGCAGTCGCCGCCGCCGGTGAGGAGTCCGATGCGCATGAACAGGTCCTTTCAAACTGTCCGCCCAGTCTAGGGCGCGTCCGTGTGATCACGGCACCGGTGCGCTCCTAGAATGGCCGCCCATGCACATCCACATCCTCGGCATCTGCGGCACCTTCATGGGTGGTGTCGCCGCACTGGCCCGCGAAGCCGGCCACCGCGTCACCGGCTGCGACGCCAATGTCTACCCGCCGATGAGCGACCAGCTCCGCGCCCTCGGCATCGACCTCATCGAAGGGTTCTCGCCCGACCAGCTGGCGCTGAACCCCGACCTCTACGTCGTCGGCAACGTCGTCAGCCGCGGCAATGCGCTGATGGAGGCCATCCTCGACGCCGGCCTGCCCTACACCAGCGGCCCGCAGTGGCTGGCCGAGAACGTGCTGCAGGGCCGGCACGTGCTGGCGGTGGCCGGCACGCACGGCAAGACCACGACCACTTCGATGCTGGCGTGGATCCTCGAACACGCGGGGCTGGAGCCGGGTTTCCTGGTCGGCGGCGTGCCGCAGAACTTCGGCGTCTCGGCCCGGCTCGGCCGCGTGGCGCCGGGCGCGCCGTTCGTGATCGAAGCGGACGAGTACGACACCGCCTTCTTCGACAAGCGCAGCAAGTTCGTCCACTACCGCCCGCGCACCGCCATCCTCAACAACCTCGAATACGACCACGCCGACATCTTCCCGGATCTGGCCGCCATCGAGACGCAGTTCCACCACCTCGTGCGCACGGTGCCGTCGCAGGGGCGGCTGGTCGTCAACATCCGCGAGGACGCGCTGAAGACGGTGCTCGCCCGCGGCTGCTGGACACCGGTGCAGTTCTTCGGCGCCCGCAAGGAAGAACCCGGCGCGCTGCGCAGCCGCGGCGAGCCACACGCCTTCGACGTGCTGCGCGGCAGCATGAAGGTCGGCCGCGTCGACTGGTCGCTGCTGGGCGAACACAACCAGCTCAACGCGCTGGCCGCCATCGGCGCCGCCGAACAGGTCGGCGTCAGCCCCGCGGTGGCGGGCGAGGCGCTGAGTCTGTTCGAGAACGTCCGCCGCCGCATGGAGCTGCGCGGCGAGGCCGGCGGCGTGAAGGTCTACGACGACTTCGCCCACCACCCGACGGCGATCCGCACCACCGTCGACGGCCTGCGCCGGCGCATCGGCGACACGGCGCGCATCCTGGCGGTGTTCGAGCCGCGCTCCAACACGATGAAGCTCGGGGCGATGAAGTCGCAGTTGCCGTGGGCGCTGGAGGAGGCCGATCTGTCCTTCTGCCACAGCGCAGGACTCACCTGGGACGCCCGCGAGGCGCTGTCGCCGATGGGCAAGCAGGCGCGGGTCTGCGACACGATTCCCGAGCTGGTGGACGCCGTCGTGCGGCTGTCGCGCCCGGGGGACCAGGTGCTGTGCATGAGCAACGGGGGCTTCGGCGGCGTGCACGCGAAGCTGCTGGAGGCGCTGGCGAAGAAGGCGTGACGGCATGCACCCCGCCACGCCCCACACCACCCACCTGCTCTACCTCCACGGCTTCCGCTCCTCGCCGCAGTCGATGAAGGCGCAGAAGATGGCCGCCTGGGTCGCGGCGCACCGGCCGGACCTGACGTGGTGGTGCCCGCAACTGCCGCCCTCGCCCGCCGAGGCCATGGCGCTGGTCGCGGCCGGCACCCGCGACTGGCCCACCGACACCCGTGCCGTGATGGGCAGCTCGCTGGGCGGTTTCTACGCCACCGTGTTCGCCGAGGCGCATGGCTGCCGCGCCGTGCTGATCAACCCGGCCATCGACCCCGCCCGCGACCTGACGAAGTACATCGGCGAGCTGACCGCGTGGCACGACCCGGCCGACCGCTTCTTCTTCCGCGCCGAGTTCATCGATGAACTACAGGCGATGGCGCCGGGTGCGCTACGCGAGCCGGCGCGCTACCAGGCCTGGGTCGCCAAGGGCGACGAGGTGCTGGACTGGCGCGAGATGTCGGCCCGCTACGCCGGGACCGAGCTGCACCTGCTCGACGGCGGTGACCACGCGCTCAGTGACTTCGACACGCACCTGCCGGCCATGCGCGGCTTCCTGCACCTGGATTGACCACCGATTCCAACACCCCGAAAACGAGAGAAAGCCACTCCACCATGCGACTCCAAGACAAGGTCTCGATCATCACCGGCGCCGCCCAGGGCATCGGCCTGGCCACCGCACTGAAGTTCGCCCGCGAAGGCGCCGTCGTCATCGTCTGCGACATGAAGCCCGAGGCGGTGGACGCCGCGGTCGCGCAGTGCCGCGCGGCGGGCGCACGGGCGGCAGGCTTCGCCGTCAACGTCACCGACCGGGCCGCGGTCGATGCGATGGTCGCCGCCGTGAAGGCGCAGTTCGGTCGCATCGACGTGCTGGTCAACAACGCCGGCATCACCCGCGACGCGCGGCTGCAGAAGATGACCATCGAGCAGTTCGACGCGGTGATCGACGTGAACCTGCGCGCCGTCTTCCACTGCGCGCAGGCGGTGACGGACACGATGGTCGAGCAGGGCTCGGGCGTGATCCTGAACGCCAGCTCGGTCGTCGGCATCTACGGCAACTTCGGCCAGACCAACTACGCCGCCAGCAAGTTCGGCGTCATCGGCTTCACCAAGACCTGGAGCCGCGAACTCGGGCCGAAGGGCATCCGCGTCAACGCGGTCGCGCCGGGCTTCATCGAGACGCCGATCCTCTCGACCATTCCCGACAAGGTGCTCGACGGCATGCGCGCCGAAGTGCCGCTGCGCCGCCTCGGCAAGCCGGAGGAGATCGCCAACGTGTACGCCTTCCTCGCGAGCGACGAGGCGAGCTATGTGAACGGGGCGGTGCTGGAAGTGGCGGGCGGGCTGACGGTCTAGCCACGAGACGCCGCACTCAACTCTCCCTGCAGACCGCCGATACGACCTGAGACACGGTCCTGTGCACACGGGCGCTGCCGTGACAACACGGGAGCGTTTCAGGCATGCAGCAGACGGCGATCGGATGGCGGAATGTTCGGCAGGTGGCCATGGCCATGGCCTTGCTGTGGAACGGACTGGCCGCAGCGGCCCCACACATCATTCCGGGTGCGGGCCCGCCGGAGATCGGCCTGCGCGCCCTGGCCGCGGAATTCACGCGCCAGCGACCCGGCACCGTCATCGACATCCCCCCGAGCGTCGGCATTGCCGGGGGTCTGCGCGCCCTGCAATCGGGCGAAGCATCGGTTGCACGGCTGGCGCGGCGGCTGACCGAGGACGAGCTGCGCAGTGGCGGCCTGCAGCAGGTGGTCTACGGCGCGGACGCGGTGGTGTTCGTGACCGGCCGCGATGTGCCCGTCACCAACCTCACCGAAGCCCAGGCGCTGGCGCTGTTCAGCGGCGCCACCGACGACTGGGAGGCGCTGGGCGGCCCGCCCGCGCCGGTGCTGGTGTTCTACCGCGAGGCCAGCGAAATCGCGCACCAGGCCCTGCGGCGCCACATCCCGGCCTTCGCGCAGGTCAAGTTCACCGCCTCGGCCAAGCTCGCGAACTCGGACACCGAGATGCGCGAGGGGCTGGCGCGCTACCGCACCGCGCTCGGCTGGATGACGCTGTCCACCTCGGATGTCCGCGATGACCGGATCCGGGCGCTGCACTTCAACGGCATCGCCGCCAGTGCCGACACGGTGGCCAGCGGTCGCTACCCGATGAAGGTCGAGCACGTGCTGGCCTGGCGGGAATCGCAGCTCGACGAGGACCTGCGGCGCTTCCTGGCCTTCGTCACGTCGGCCGAAGGCGCGCAGGTGCTGCGCAAGCTGCAGATCGCCGTGCCCCGCGCCCAGCCGAAATGACCAGTGCCCTGGCGCGGGCCGTGCAAGTGGTGTGCGGCGGTCCGGCTCCACCGGGCGCACAGGCTTCGGGACAAGCACGCTGGCTGAGCCGCTTTCCGCTGGGCCTGCAGGTGCTGGGGTTCATCAGCGTGCTGGCGGTGGTGGTCATCGGGTCGAGCTACCGGGCCTATGTGGACTCGGCACAGGCGCTCATCCGCGAGTCCGAAAGCGAACACCTGATCGGCGCGGCACTGGTGGCCCGGGCGCGCATCGAGGCCGAGTCGCGGGTGCTGGTGAGCACGACGCAGTCGCTGGCCCGGCACCCTGCCGTGCGCGAGGCGCTGCAGGAAGGCACCACGCCGGGCGTGCTGGCCGCGGTCGGCAAGGAAATGGAGGCGGTCTTCGACAGCACCGGCCTCTCGACCCTCGACCTGATCGACCGCCGCCGCGTGATCGTCCACCGCGCGCCCACCACGGCCGTGCGCGGGCTCAAGGCATCGGTGTGGGGCGTCGCCGAGGCGCTGGGCGGCGAGGCGATGCTGCAGACCGCCAAGGAGGCCAGCGGCGGCCTGATCGTGCGCTCGATCGTTCCGGTGCCGGACCTCGACGGGCGCGTGGTCGGCGTCGTGATGGCGGGGACACGCTTCGACAACCCGTTCGCACGCCGCATCGCACAGGACAGCACGGTCGAGCTGGCCATCGCCACCCCGATCGGCGTCGTCGCCCGCTCGTCCGACCGGTTCCACATGACCCCGACGCTGCACCAGAAGCCGCTCGAACAGGCCCTGTTCGAGCGCCGACCGGTGCTCGTCTTCGACCTGGACCAGGACAACCTGCGCCAGTACGTGCCGGTCCGGCTGGGCGACGAGACCTTCGTGCTGATCGTCCAGGGGGACGCGCAGGCGGCACAGGCCCATGTCGTCGTCGCCGCCCGCGAGGCCACGCGCTCGGCCATGACGATGTTCGGGCTGGCGATCGTGGCGACCAGCCTGTTCGCGATGACGCTGGGGCGGCGGCTGCGCCAGATCAAGACCCAGGCCGAGCACCTGGCCCGGGACATCACGGGCGAGGTCCACGTGAGGCCTGCGGGCAGGAGCCTGCCCTTCGCCAGCGGTGGCTGCGAACTCGACGCGCTGGAACACGTCTTCGACCACACGGCCCGCTCGGTGGCCCGACACCACGAGGCGCTGCACCGCGCCAAGGTGCTGGCCGAACATGCCGCCGACAGTGACCCGCTCACCGGCCTGCCCAACCGGGGCTGCCTGATGCGCATGCTGTCGAACCGGCTGGCCGAACAGCCGGGCGAGGACTGGGCGCTGCTGTTCCTCGACCTCGACGGCTTCAAGCAGGTCAACGACCAGCGTGGCCACGATGTCGGCGACGCGCTGCTGTGCGAGGCGTCGGAGCGGCTGGTCCGGCTGGTCGGACGCCGGGAGGACGTGACGCGGCTCGGGGGTGACGAGTTCGTGCTGATCGCGCATGCGGACGGCCCGCCGCTGGCGCCGCAGCGGCTGGCGCAGAAGATCATCCATGCGCTGGAGCAGCCCTTCCACCTCGAAGCGGACGCTCCGCCGGTGCAGGTCTCGGTCTCGATCGGCATCGCGCTGCATCCGGAGCACGGCCGCGACGCCAGCACCTTGCTCAAGCACGCCGACATGGCGCTCTACGCCGCCAAGGGCGCAGGGCGGCGGACGTACCGGCTGTATGGCAGTCCGTCGGAATCGATGGGGACTTGATGCGCCACGGGACCAGCGGCCATCGGCGACAATCCCGCCCCTATGAATGCCCTCTTCGAAGACGCCGGAAAATTCCTCGCCGGACGCGTGATGTCGGAAGCCGAAAGCTCGATGCAGATCGAGCTGGACTCCGGCAAGCGTGTCAAGGTCAAGGCCGCCAATGTGCTGCTCAAGTTCGAGAAGCCCTCGCCCGCCGAGCTGATCGCCGAGGGCCAGCGTCTGGCCGAGGAGATCGAGCTGGAGCTGGCGTGGGAATTCGCGCCCGAGGACGAGTTCGCCTTCGCCGATCTGGCGCGCGACTACTTCGACGCCAAGGCCGGCCCGACCCAGCAGGCGGCCGCCCTGTTCAAGCTGTTCCACGCGCCGCACTATTTCCGCCGCATGGGCAAGGGGCTCTTCCGCAAGGCGCCCGAGGACATCGTCAAGGCCGCGCTGCTCGCGATCGAGAAGAAGGCGCAGGTCGCCGCGCAGATCGAGGTCTGGACCACCGCGCTGATCGCCAGCCAGTGCCCGGAGCCGGTGCGCAACGAGCTGTACAAGATCCTGTTCAAGCCAGACAAGAACGGGCCGGAATACAAGGCCGTGGTCGAAGCCGCCAAGCGCTCGCAGCGCGCACCGCTCGACCTGCTGCTCGACTGCAAGGCCATCGACAGCCCCTACCAGTTCCACTGGCGGCGTTTCCTGTTCGAGACCTTCCCCAAGGGCACGAATTTCCCCGCCGCGCTCACGGCCCCCGCCATCAAGGACGAGCTGCCGCTGGCCTCCGTGCGTGCCTTCTCGGTGGACGACTCGGCCACGACCGAGATCGACGACGCGCTGTCGGTGCAGGGACTGGGCACGGGCACCGTCATCTTCGGCGTGCACATCGCCGCGCCCGCACTGGCCATCGCCCCCGATTCGCCCATCGACAAGGTGGCGCGCGACCGGCTGTCCACCGTCTACATGCCCGGCTGGAAGCTGACCATGCTGCCGGACGACGTGGTGCAGGCCTACACGCTGCAGGAAGGGCGTGACTGCCCGGCCGTGTCGCTGTACGTGACGATGGACGAGGCGACGCTCGAAGTGAAGTCCAGCGAGACGAAGCTGGAGCGCGTGCCGATCGCCGCCAACCTGCGCCACGACAAGCTCGACGCGGTGGTGACCGAGGCGGCGCTGACGGGCGCGGCGCCGGCGGACTTCCCGTTCGCGGCCGAGCTGTCCTTCGGCTTCCGGCTGGCCAGGCACCTGAAGGCGCAGCGCGAGGTCGTGCGCGGCAAGCCGGAAAACTTCAACCGGCCGGACTACAACTTCAAGCTCGTCGATGCTGCCGGCCAGTCGCCGGTGGAGCCGCCGAGCGGCCACGAGACGGTGCAGATCAGCGAACGCCGCCGCGGCGCACCGCTGGACACCATCGTCGCCGAGGCCATGATCCTGGCCAACAACACCTGGGGCGGCTGGCTGGCCGAGCTGGGCGTGCCGGGCATCTACCGCAGCCAGGCGAGCATGGCGCCGGGCGTCAAGGTCCGCATGTCGACCCGCGCGCAGCCGCACGCCGGCATGGGTGTGGCGCACTACACCTGGGCCACCTCGCCGCTGCGGCGCTATGTGGACCTCGTGAACCAGTGGCAGATCATCGCCTGCGCCCGCCACGGCCGCACCGCCGCGCTGGTCGCGCCGTTCAAGCCCAAGGACATGATGCTGATGGCGATCATCTCCGGCTTCGACACCGCGTACTCGGCCTACAACGGCTTCCAGAACGCCATCGAGCGCTTCTGGACGCTGCGCTGGCTGACCCAGAACGGCATCACCGAACTCGACTGCGCCGTGATGAAGGACGGGCTGGTGCGCGCCGACACGCTGCCGCTGGTGCTGCGCGCCGCCGGGGCGGACGCGATGCCACGCGGTGCCCGGGTCCGTGTGCGGCTGGGCGAGCCGGACCTGCTGACGCTGGAAGTCGGCGGCAGCGTGCTCACCCGCCTGGATGACTCGACCCGCAGCGACGACGACGCCGTGCTCGAAGACGATGCCGAGGAAGGTGCCGAGGCCGCCGCGACCGGACTGGCCCTGGCGATCGACGTGCATGACGCCGATGCATCCACCGACACCGCGGCGCCAGTACCATCGGCATCCTGACCCACGTCCGACACGCCGACACGCCGACCCGCCGACCCGCCGATCCACGATGCAGCGTCTCAAGCAACTCTCGACCCTCCAGACCGCCCTGCTCCTGTCGGTCGGCCTGCACGCGGCGGTGCTGATGGTGCGGGTCGTGGATCCGCAGGCCTTCGACCGGATCCTGCAGGACACACCGCTGGAGGTGGTGCTCGTCAACGCCAGTTCGGCCGAGGCTCCCACCAAGGCCCAGGTCATCGCCCAGCGCAACCTGGCGGGCGGTGGTGATGCGGACAAGGGCGTCGCCACCTCGCCACTGCCGCCCTCGCCTGCCGACCAGGCCGGCAACGCCATCGACGACGCCACGCGCCAGATCGAGCAGATGCAGGCCCAGCAGACGCAGCTGCTCACCCAGATCAAGCGCGAGCTGGCCCGGCTCAACACCCCCGACCCCGTGCAGGCGGCCGACAAGACCCCCTCCGCCGCGCACGCCGAGGAGGAGCGCCGCCGCCAGCTCATCGACCAGCTCGCACAGATCGAGAAGCGCATCAACGACGAAAACGCCCGCCCGCGCCGCCGCTACGTCAGCCCCGCCGCGCGCGAAGGCGTGCACGCGATCTATTACGACTCGCTGCGCCGCCGCATCGAGGACATCGGCACCCGCAACTTCCCCGAAGCCGACGGCGCCAAGCTCTACGGCGAACTCAGCATGCTGATGGAAGTCGACAGCCTGGGCCGGGTCGTCGAGGCCGAGGTGATCAAGACCTCGGGCAACCGTGCACTCGACCGCAAGGCGCAGTCCATCGTGCGCGGCGCTGCACCGTACGGCCACTTCACGCCGGCCATGCGCAGCCAGTTCGACCGGCTGGTGTTCGTGTCGCGCTTCCGCTTCACGCGGGACCAGGGCGTGCAGGCCTCGGTCGAGGATGCCACGCCCAAGAACGCCCCCGCGCAGTGAGCGCCCCGGACACCCCACCCACCGTTTCACTTTCCCCACGCCCGCCATGGACCGCTACGCCGTGATCGGCCACCCCGTGGAGCACAGCCGCTCCCCCGACATCCAGGCCCGCTTCGCGGCCCAGACCGGCCAGTCGATCGACTACACCCGCCTGCGCAGCCCGCTCGACGGCTTCACCGCGACGGTGCGCCAGTTCGCCGCGGACGGCGCGCATGGCTGCAACGTCACCGTGCCCTTCAAGTTCGAGGCCTGGCAGCTCGCCCCGCGCCGCACGCCACGCGCCCAGCGCGCCGAAGCCGCCAACACGCTGCGCTTCGACGCCGACGGCTGGTGGTGCGACAACACCGACGGCATCGGGCTGGTGCGCGACATCACGGTCAACGCCGGTGTGGCGCTGGCAGGCCGGCGTGTGCTGCTGATCGGCGCGGGCGGCGCGGCAGCAGGCGTGCTCGGGCCGCTGATCGAGGCCGGCCCCAGCGCGCTGGTCGTCGCCAACCGCACCGCAGAGAAGGCGCAGGCGCTGGTCGATCGCCACGCCGATCTGGCACGTGACCACGGCGTCGCGCTGAGCGCCGCGCCGCTGGACGCACCCGGCACGGCCTTCGACATCGTCATCAACGGCACGGCCAGCAGCCTGTCTGGCGCTGGCGTGCCCGTGCCCGCCAGCGTGCTGCAGGCAGACGGGCTGGCGGTGGACATGATGTACGGCGCCGGTGCGCGCGCCTTCCTCGACTGGGCGGCGCAGCATGGCGCCACCGGCCGGGACGGGCTGGGGATGCTGGTCGAGCAGGCTGCGGAAGCCTTCTTCGCCTGGCGCGGCGTGCGGCCGGACACGGCGCCGGTGCTGGCCGCGCTGCGGGCGCAGGTGGACGGCGTCCGCTGAACCCGCGATGACGGCCACAGCCCCGCTCTGGCGCAGCCACCTCTGGCGGCTGCTGGCCCTGCTGCTGCTGAGCGCGGTGGCGCTGCAGCTCTACTTCGTGCTGCGCATCGCGCTGATGGTGGTGGTCGATCCGCAGTCGACGCCCTTCCAGCGCAGCGAGATCTGGCGTCTGGCCACGGAACAGGGCCAGGTGCTGTGGAGCCAGGCGTGGCGCGACCGCGACCAGCTCGGCCCGCACCTGCAGCGTGCCGTGATCGCCAGCGAGGACGCCGGCTTCAACGAGCACAGCGGCGTCGAGTGGGATGCGCTGGAAAAGGCCTGGGAACGCAACCAGCGCGCCGAAGCTTCGGCAGAGAAGCGCAACGGGCTGATCGAGCAGCGCGAGCAGAAGGCGGCCAGCCGCGGCAAGCCGCTGGCCACGCCGCTGCGCCGGGTCGAGCCCAAGGTGGTCGGCGGCTCCACCATCAGCCAGCAGCTCGCCAAGAACCTCTTCCTGTCCGGCGAGCGCACCGCCGCACGCAAGGGCCAGGAGTTCCTGCTCACCTTCATGCTCGAAGGCCTGCTGGACAAAGGGCGCATCCTGGAGATCTACCTCAACAACGTCGAGTGGGGCGAAGGCGTCTTCGGCGCGCAGGCTGCTGCCGAGCACTACTTCCACGTCGACGCCGCCCGGCTCGCTCCGGCGCAGGCGGCGCGGCTGGCGGTGATGCTGCCGGCGCCCAAGCGCTTCGAGCAGCGCCCCGGCTCGCCCTACCTCGTCAGCCGCGCCGCGACGATCACTGCGCGCATGGGGGCCGTTCCACTGCCATGACTGCCTACAACACCCTGACCGAAGAAATTGCCGCCAGTGCCGCCCGGCTGGTGGTCGAGGAAGGCCTGGAGTACGGCCCCGCCAAGCGCCGTGCCGCCCGCGACCTGGGCCGGGGCGCGTCACGCAGCGTGCACATGCCGGACAACGACGCGGTGGAGGACGCCGTGCGCGAGTACCTGGCGGTGTTCTGCGCCGACACGCAGCCGGCCGAGCTGGCCGCGCTGCGCAGCGTGGCCGCGCTGTGGATGGAGCGGCTGGCCGAGTTCCGCCCGCACCTGACCGGCGCCGTCTGGCGCGGCACCGCCACCCGGCTGTCCGCCGTCCACCTGCAGCTCTACTGCGACGACTGCAAGTCGGCCGAGCTGGCGCTGATCAACCAGGGCGTGGACTACGACGTGGGCAGCGTGAACGGGCCGCGCCACCAGCCGGTCGACGTGCTGAGCCTGGCGCAGCGCTGCGATGCGCTGGGCGAACCCGTGACGGTGTTTCTCACCATCCTGGACCATGACGACCTGCGCGGCGCCCTCAAGGCCGACGCCCAGGGCCGCACGCAGCGCGGCGACCTGGCCGGTCTGCGCCGCCTGATGAACGAGGAGAACACCCCATGAACCGCAGAAGCTGGATCGGATTGAGCGCCGGCGTGGCCGTGGTGGCCGGCGGGTCGGGCTGGTGGGCCCGGCAGCGTGCGGCCACGCCGGCCCTCCAGACGGCAGCCCCGGCCGCCGCGTCGGCGTCGGGCAGCGGTGCGCAAGCGCCGTGGTCCCTGCGCTTCGACCGGCCCGAGGGCGGCACGCTGGCACTGGCTGACCTGCGCGGGCGGCCGCTGCTGATCAATTTCTGGGCGACCTGGTGCCCACCCTGCGTCAAGGAAATGCCGCTGCTCGACACCTTCGCCCGTACCCAGGCCGCACGCGGACAGGCCGGCTGGCAAGTCATCGGACTGGCCGTGGACGGCCCCACGCCCGTGCGCGAGTTCCTGGTGAAGACGCCGGTGGGGTTTCCGATCGGACTGGCCGGTTTCGGCGGCACCGAACTGGCGCGCCAGATGGGCAACACGACCGGGGGCTTGCCCTATACCGTGGTGCTGGGTGCGGACGGTCAGGTGCTCCACCGCAAACTGGGTGAGACCAATCTGAAAGAACTGCAAGAGTGGGTCGGTGCTGCAGGCGCAGGCACCACAGGATGAACGGTTTGGTTCTTGCGCGAACCTCGGCCCGTGGCATCATCGCGGACCTCGCCGACCGGGTCTCAATTTGTGAAGACCGTCATCGAATGGAACAGAAAAGCGCGTAAAGTCTGGGGTTTGGCTGACAAACCCGCGGCAACACGGCCCATCTGACGCGAGTCCTGCACGCGAACCGACGCGACAGGGCCGCCGCCGGCCAGCGGGGCACGCATCCGACTGCCCCGCTCACTGCAACCCGAGTATCACGGAGCCCCCATGGACCTTCGCAAGCTGAAGACCCTGATCGATCTGGTGTCGGAATCCAACGTCTCCGAACTGGAGATCACCGAAGCCGACGGCAAGGTGCGCATCGTCAAGCAAAGTACGGCACCCGCCATGGTGATGGCCGCGCACTACCCCGGTCAGCCCATGGCCCATCCGGCACCTGCCGCACCGGTGGCGGCTGCCGCGCCGGCGGCACCGGTGGCCGAGGTCATCACCGGCCATGTCGTCAAGTCGCCGATGGTCGGCACCTTCTACCGCGCCTCCAACCCCGGCGCCAAGGCGCTGGCCGACGTGGGCACGGTCATCAAGAAGGGCCAGTCGGTGTGCATCATCGAGGCCATGAAGATCATGAACGAGATCGAGTCGGACGTGGACGGCACGGTCACCAAGGTGTTCGTCGAGAACGGCCAGGCCGTCGAGTACGGACAGCCGCTGTTCATCATCGAATAAGGCCCGCGCCATCATGTTCAAGAAGATCCTGATCGCCAACCGCGGCGAGATCGCGCTGCGCATCCAGCGGGCGTGCCGCGAGATGGGCATCCAGGCGGTGGTGGTGTATTCCGAAGCGGACCGCGACGCCAAGTACGTCAAGCTCGCCGACGAAGCCGTCTGCATCGGCCCCGCCCCGTCGCAGAAGAGCTATCTGCACATGCCCGCCATCATCTCGGCCGCCGAGGTGACGGACGCCGAGGCGATCCACCCGGGCTACGGATTCCTGTCCGAGAACGCCGACTTCGCCGAACGTGTCGAGAAGAGCGGCTTCGCCTTCATCGGCCCGCGCCCCGAATCGATCCGTCTGATGGGCGACAAGGTCTCGGCCAAGGACGCGATGGTCAAGGCCGGTGTGCCGACCGTGCCCGGCTCGGTGGGCGAACTGCCCGACGACCCGAAGGAGATCATCCGCATGGGCCGCGAGACCGGCTATCCGGTGATCATCAAGGCGGCCGGCGGCGGTGGTGGACGGGGCATGCGCGTGGTGCACGCCGAGGCGGCCCTGCTGCACGCCGTGGAGACGACCAAGGCGGAAGCGGGCGCGGCCTTCAACAACCCGGCCGTCTACATGGAGAAATATCTCCAGAACCCGCGCCACATCGAGATCCAGGTCCTCGCCGACCAGCACGGCCACGCCGTCTGGCTGGGCGAGCGCGACTGCTCCATGCAGCGCCGCCACCAGAAGATCATCGAGGAAGCGCCGGCACCGGGCATTCCGCGCAAGGTGATCGAGAAGATCGGCGAACGCTGCGCGGCGGCCTGCCGCAAGATCAACTACCGCGGCGCGGGCACCTTCGAGTTCCTGTACGAGAACGGCGAGTTCTTCTTCATCGAGATGAACACCCGCGTGCAGGTCGAGCATCCGGTGACCGAACTGGTGACCGGCATCGACATCGTGCAGCAGCAGATCCGCATCGCCGCCGGCGAGGAGCTGCCCTTCACGCAGAAGCAGATCACCCAGCGCGGCCACGCCATCGAGTGCCGCATCAACGCCGAGGATCCGTTCAAGTTCACGCCGTCGCCGGGTCGCATCACGATGTGGCACCCGCCGGGCGGACCGGGCGTGCGCGTCGATTCGCATGCCTACAGCAACTACTTCGTGCCGTCGAACTACGACTCGATGATCGGCAAGATCATCGTGCACGCCGACACGCGCGACCAGGCGCTGGCCCGCATGCGCAGCGCGCTGAGCGAGATGCTGGTCGAAGGCATCCAGACCAACATCCCGCTGCACCGGCAGCTGATGTCCGACGCCGCCTTCGTGGAGGGTGGCACCAGCATCCATTACCTCGAAGGCTGGCTGGCCGCACGGAAGTCGCTGGGATGATCGAGCTGACCCTGCTCTGTCCGGCCGACCAGGTCGATGCGGTGTCCGATGCGCTGATGGAGGAGCTGGACGCGCTGGCCGTCACCGTCGAGGACGCGGACGCCGACACGCCCGACGAAGCCCCCATCTTCGGCGAGCCGGGCATGCCCGCGACGCTGTCGGCCAGCATTGGTGGCTGGCAGCGTTCGGTCGTCAAGGCCCTGTTCAACGACGAGGATGCCGCCACCGACGCCTGCACCCTGCTGCTGGCCCAGGACGGCGAGGATGGCGACAGCGCCTTCACCGATCTGCACGTCCAGGGGCTCTACCCCGTGGCGGACCAGGACTGGGTGCGTCTGACACAGTCGCAGTTCGAGCCGGTGCTGATCACGTCCGAGTTCTGGATCGTGCCCTCGTGGCACAAGCCACCGGCAGGCGCCACGCGCGTGATGCGGCTGGATCCCGGCCTGGCCTTCGGCACGGGCACGCATCCGACCACCCGCATGTGCCTGCGCTGGATCGCCCGCCACGCCGATCTGGCAAACCCGTGGCCACGTGTGCTCGACTACGGCTGTGGCTCGGGCATCCTGGCCATCGGCGCCGGACTGCACGGCGCCCGTGACATCGACGCGGTGGACATCGACTTCGCCGCCGTGGAGTCGAGCCGGGCCAATGCAGCAGCGAATGGCGTGACCCTGCACCGGGTCGGTCTGCCGGACCTGGCCGAAGGGCAGTACCCGGTCGTGCTGGCGAACATCCTGGCCGCACCGCTGAAGCTGCTGGCGCCGCTGTTGAGCGGTCATGTCGCACCGGGCGGTTCGCTGGTGATGGCAGGCCTGCTGGAACGCCAGATCGAGGAACTGCAGGCGACGTATGCCCCCTGGCTCGCGCTGGAAGTGGCAGATCGTGAAGATGGCTGGGTGCTGCTGACGGCGCGCCGCCCCTGAAATCGGGTGGTAATGGCATGATTCCGGCATGAGTCTGGCCACTTCCTGCCCCTCCTGCGGCACCGTCTTCCGGGTAGTGCAGGACCAACTGAAGATCTCCGAGGGCTGGGTCCGCTGCGGGCATTGCCAGGAGGTGTTCAACGCGCTGGAGGGGCTGTTCGACCTCGCACGGCGGGACACCAGGAGCGGTGCACCGGATCTCGCCACGCCCGCAACGACCAACCCGACCGATCCCGCGTGGCTGGAAACCCGGCCGGCGATGTTCTCGGACGGCAAGGTGCTGCGCGAACGACAGGAAGCGCTGCAAAACCGCGCACCGCCGCCTCCCGCAACACCCCCCTCACCCGCCCCGGCAGCACCATTGCCGGCGCCAGCACGCAGCGTGCCCGCCACGCGGGTCGAGATCAGCACCCGCCGCGCCGCTACCTGGGATCCATCGGTCCAGGAGCCGGAGCGCGGCATGGCGCCCACCCAGCCGGATCCTGGTGCCTGGCGCACGACAAGCGCCGACACGACACTGCCGACGCTGCCACCGGACGTGCTGGCGGATCCGGACCCCTTTCCTTCAGGCGACGAGACCGTCTACCCGGCCACGACCCTCGAATTCCGCTCCGAAGCGTTCAGCGCCTTCGCGGCAGCACGCCTGCAGCGCGAAGGCCGGCCGGACGTCGATCTGCCGCTGGACTGGCCTTCGGCACCCATGCCACTGCCGCCATCGACAGAGCCGCCCCCAGCCTCCGAACCGGTCGCCGCGGCCGAAGTCGTGCACACCAGCCCGCAGGAGTCTGGCGAAACCGCCCCGGAATCACCAGCAGCGACCCCGCCACCCAGCCCGACCCTGCCGTTCATCGACGATCTGGAAAAGACGCTGGACCTGAGTGCCGAGCGCATGTCCAGCCATGGCGCATCTGTGGAGGAGCGCCCCGCACCGACGACCGCAGAGGAGGCCACTGCCGAGCCCAAGGAGGCCGCTGCGGCGGTGGAGGACGGAACGTCCACAACCCAAGAGGTCGCTGTACTGCCGGACTTCGTGCGCCGTGCCGACAAGCAGGCACGCTGGCACCGTCCGATCGTCCGCGCCGCACTGGGCCTGGGCGCGCTGCTGCTGGGCGGTGTGCTGGTGGCACAGATCGGTCACCAGTGGCATGACCTGATCGCGGCTCGCTGGCCGGTCACGCGCCCCTTGCTGGAGCACGCCTGCGCGCAATGGCAATGCCAGTTGCAGCCACCACAGCAACTCGACGCACTGGTCGTGGACAGCACCGCCCTCAGCCGACCGCCCGGCAGCGACAGCTACCTGCTGGGGGTGACGCTGCACAACCGGGCCAGTCACACCGTTGCCGCGCCGCACATCGAACTGAGCCTGACGGACTTGTCGGGTGCCGTGGTGGTACGCCGGGTACTGGCCCCGACCGAATTCCGGCAGCCGGACCTGCTGGCGGCCTCCAGCGATGCGAGCTGGAGCCTGGAGTTCACCAGCACCAACCAGCGCATCGCCGGCTACACGCTCGCCGCGTTTTATCCCTGAGCCTGGGCCAGCAGCGTCGCTGCGTCGCTGACCTCGAACTTGCCCGGGCCTTCGACGTTGAGCGTCTTCACGACGCCGTTGTCCACCAGCATCGAGTAGCGCTGCGAGCGCACGCCGAAGCCCTTGGCGGTCAGGTCCAGCACCAGGCCGGTCGCCTGCGTGAACAGCGCGCCGCCGTCTCCCATCATGCGCACCTTGCCGGCAGCACCGTTCTCGCGGCCCCAGGCGCCCATCACGAAGGCATCGTTGACCGACACGCACCAGATCTCGTCCACGCCTGCGGCCTTGAAGGCATCGGCCTGGGCGATGTAGCCCGGCAGGTGCTGTGCAGAGCAGGTCGGGGTGTAGGCGCCCGGCAGCGCGAAGATGGCAATCTTCTTGCCTGCGGTTTCCTTGGTCACATCGAAGGCATTCGGGCCGATCGAGCAGCCATTGCCCTCGACTTCGACGTATTCGAACAGGGTGCCCGCGGGCAGTTGGTCGCCAATCTTCAGCATGGAAGAGTTCTCCGTTCAGGTGGGAAAAGGAAAGAGCCAGAATAAAAAAAACCGGCCGCCAGTATCCCAGCGTGCCGGTTTTCGCGTCATCCGAGGTCAGCAAGACCCCGGAAACTGTCGCGTATCAGGTCGTTCTCAGACCAGACGGGCCTTTTCGATCAGGCGCGTCACAACCCAGTTCTTGGTCTTGGAGAGCGGGCGGCTTTCCGAGATCTCGACCAGATCACCCAGCTTGAACTGGTTGGTCTCGTCATGGGCGTGGTACTTGCGCGAACGCGCCACGATCTTGCCGTACAGCTCGTGCTTGGCGCGACGCTCGACCAGGACGGTGACCGTCTTGGCGCGCTTGTCGCTGACCACGCGACCGACCAGGGTGCGGGTGTTCTTCTGCGCCGGAGCGGCAGCAGTCTGGACTTGGGCTTCGCTCATTGGGCGGCTCCCTTCTTCTTCTCGGTCAGGATGGTCCTGGCGCGAGCGATGTCACGACGCGTCTTGCGCAGCATCGTGTGGTTGGTCAGTTGCTGCGTCGCCTTTTGCATGCGCAGACCGAAATGGGCCTTCAGCAGATCGCTGATTTCCTTTTCGAGCGCGGCGACGTCCTTGGCGCGGAGTTCAGAAGCTTTCATTCATGTTCCCCTTGCTCAGGTACCGAACTGGCGCAACACGAAGGTCGTGCGCAGCGGCAGCTTGGCGGCAGCCAGCGTGAAGGCTTCACGGGCCAGCGCTTCAGGCACGCCATTGAGTTCATAGAGCACCTTGCCCGGCTGGATTTCAGCCACGTAGTACTCCGGATTGCCCTTGCCGTTACCCATACGCACTTCGGCCGGCTTCTGCGAGATCGGCTTGTCCGGGAAGATGCGGATGAAGACACGGCCACCGCGCTTGATGTGGCGCGAGATGGCACGACGGGCGGCTTCGATCTGGCGAGCGGTGATGCGGCCACGCTCCGTGGCCTTCAGACCGAACTCACCGAACGACACCAGAGCGCCACGGGTGGCGACGCCGGTGTTGCGGCCCTTTTGTTCCTTACGGAACTTGCGACGCGACGGTTGCAACATTCCTTATTCTCCTTTGGGGGCGGCCGGTGCAGCAGCACGGACCACGCGCTTGACGCCCGCTTCGCCCGCCGGGGCGCCAGCAGCGGCACCCGGACGGCGGTCGTTGTTGCCACGCGGCGCGCCACGGCGCTGTTCGCCCGGACGGTCGCTGCGCGGACCACGGCGGCGGCGGTCGTCTTCCGGACGCTCTTCGCGTGCGGCAGCCGGTGCTTCGCCATTGGCCAGGCGGTCGCCCTTGTAGACCCACACCTTGACACCGATGATGCCGTAGGTGGTCTTGGCTTCCGAGAAGCCGTAGTCGATGTCCGCACGCAGGGTGTGCAGCGGCACGCGGCCTTCGCGGTACCACTCGGTGCGCGCGATTTCGATGCCGTTCAGACGACCGGCCGACATGATCTTGATGCCCAGGGCGCCCAGACGCATCGCGTTCTGCATCGCACGCTTCATCGCGCGGCGGAACATGATGCGCTTTTCGAGCTGCTGGGTGATCGATTCGGAGATCAGCTGCGCATCGACTTCCGGCTTGCGCACTTCCTCGATGTTCACGGCGACAGGCACCTTGAGCATCTTGGCGAGTTGCAGCTTGAGGTTCTCGATGTCCTCGCCCTTCTTGCCGATCACCACGCCCGGACGTGCCGAGAAGATGGTGATGCGGGCGTTCTTGGCGGGGCGCTCGATCAGGACGCGCGAGACGGCGGCGCTCTTGAGCTTCTTCTTCAGAAACTCGCGAACTTCGATGTCTTCAGCCAGCATGGCCGCGAACTGACGGTTGCCGGCGTACCAGCGCGACGACCAGTTGCGCGTGACCGGCAGGCGGAAACCGATCGGATGGATTTTCTGTCCCATGGATTTCTTCCTGCCTTAGTTGCCAACGGTCACGTAGATGTGCGCGGTGGGCTTGCTGATGCGGTTGCCGCGGCCTTTGGCCCGTGCGGAGAAACGCTTCAGCGTGGCACCTTGCTCCACGTAGATCGAGGTGACGCGGAGTTCGTCGATGTCAGCGCCGTCATTGTGCTCGGCGTTGGCGATCGCGCTCTCCAGCGCCTTCTTGATGATGCCGGCGGCCTTCTTCTGCGTGAAGGCCAGGATGTCGAGGGCCTGACCGACCTTCTTGCCGCGGATCAGGTCAGCCACCAGACGACCCTTGTCGCAGGACAGGCGGACGCCGCGGACGATTGCTTGAGTTTCCATCGTCGCCGCTCCTTAGCGCTTGGCTTTCTTGTCCGCCGGGTGACCCTTGAACGTACGGGTCAGCGCGAACTCGCCCAGCTTGTGGCCGACCATCTGGTCGGTCACGTACACGGGCACATGCTGCTTGCCGTTGTGCACGGCGATCGTGACACCGATGAACTCGGGCAGGATCGTCGAACGGCGCGACCAGGTCTTGATGGGCTTCTTGTCCTTGATAGCGACAGCCTTCTCGACCTTGTTCAGCAGGTGGTGGTCAACAAACGGACCTTTTTTCAGTGAACGAGACATGAGCTACTACCCCTTATTTCTTGCGACGCGACACGATCATGTTCTGCGTGCGCTTGTTGTTGCGGGTGCGGTAGCCCTTCGTCAGGGTGTTCCACGGCGAAACAGGCGCCTGGCCCTCGCCGGTGCGGCCTTCGCCACCACCGTGCGGGTGGTCCACCGGGTTCATGGCGGTGCCGCGAACCGTCGGACGGATGCCCTTCCAACGCATCGCACCGGCCTTGCCGTACTGGCGCAGGTTGTGCTCTTCGTTGGAGACTGCGCCGATCGTCGCGCGGCAGTCGATGTGGATCTTGCGCACTTCACCCGAGCGCAGACGCACCTGGGCGTAGACGCCTTCACGCGCCATCAGCGTCACCGAGGTGCCGGCCGAACGGGCGATCTGGGCGCCCTTGCCGGGCATCATCTCGACGCAGTGGATCGTGGAGCCCACGGGGATGTTGCGGATCGGCAGCGTGTTGCCGGCCTTGATCGGCGACTCGGCGCCGCTCAGGACCGTCTGACCGGCTTCCAGACCACGCGGAGCGATGATGTACGAACGCTCGCCGTCGGCGTAGCACACCAGAGCGATGTGCGCCGTGCGGTTCGGGTCGTACTCGATGCGCTCGACCTTGGCGGGGATGCCGTCCTTGTTGCGCACGAAATCGACCACGCGGTAGTGGTGCTTGTGACCACCGCCCTTGTGGCGAACCGTGATGTGACCGTTGTTGTTACGGCCGGAGTTCTGCTTCTGGGGTTCCAGCAGCGAAGCTTCCGGAGCGCCCTTGTGCAGGTGCTTGTGAACGACCTTGACGACGCCACGGCGGCCAGGCGAAGTCGGTTTGACCTTGACGACAGCCATTACGCGGCCTCCCCGGAGAAGTTGAGTTCCTGCCCGGCCTTCAGCGACACATACGCCTTGCGCACGTGGTCACGGCGACCGATGCGTCCACCGAAGCGCTTGGTCTTGCCCTTCTGGTTGACGACCTGCACCGAGTCCACTTCGACCTTGAACATCAGTTCGACGGCGGCCTTGATCTCGGGCTTGGTGGCGTCCTGCAGCACCTTGAACAACACCTGGTTGTTCTTTTCGGCAATGCTGGTGGCCTTCTCGGAGATGATCGGTGCGACGAGCACCTGGGCCAGACGGCCTTCCGAGAAATTGCGATTGATGGGAGCGCGGCTCATGCGAACATCTCCTGGAGCTTGTCGATCGCACCCTTGGTGACGACGACCTTCTTGTAGAAGACCAGCGACAGGGGATCGGCGAAACGCGGCTCGACAACCAGCACGTTCGGCAGGTTGCGCGAAGCCAGGAACAGGTTCTCGTCGATCTGGTCAGCGATGACCATGACGTGATCCAGGTTCATGGCCTTGAGCTTGGCGGCCAGCAGCTTGGTCTTGGGGGCTTCGACCGACAGCGTGTCGACCACCACCAGACGGCCTTCGCGGGCCAGCTGCGAGAAGATGGCGGCCATGCCGGCGCGGTACATCTTCTTGTTGATCTTGTGCGAGAAGTTTTCTTCCGGCAGGTTCGGGAAAATCCGACCGCCCCCGCGCCACAGCGGCGACGAGGTCATACCGGCGCGTGCGCGGCCGGTGCCCTTCTGGCGGAAGGGCTTCTTGGTCGAGTGGTGAACCTGCTCGCGGTCCTTCTGGGCGCGGGTGCCTTGGCGGCCATTGGCCTGGTAGGCAACGACGACCTGATGGATCAGGGATTCGTTGTAGTCACGGGCGAACACGGCGTCCGAAGCATCGACCTTGGCGGACGCTTGGCCTTGTTCATTCAGGAGCTCGAGCTGCATCAGTTGGCCCCTTTCTTGAGCTTGACCTTCACGGCGGGACGCACGGTGACAAAGCCACCCTTCGAACCCGGGACGGCACCCTTCACCAGCAGCAGCTGGCGGGCTTCGTCAACGCGCACGATGTCCAGGTTCTGGGTCGTGACGGTTTCGTCGCCCATGTGACCGGTCATCTTCTTGCCCGGGAACACGCGACCCGGATCCTGCGCCATGGAGATCGAGCCCGGCACGTTGTGCGAACGGCTGTTGCCGTGCGACGCGCGCTGCGAGCTGAAGTTGTGGCGCTTGATGGTGCCAGCGAAGCCCTTGCCGATCGAGGTGCCTTGCACGTCGACGGTCTGGCCAGCAGCGAACATCGTGACCGGCAGGGTAGCGCCGGCCTTGTATTCCGCGGCCACATCGGCAGTCACGCGGAACTCTTGCAGCAGCTCACCAGCTTCGACACCGGCCTTGGCCAGGTGTCCGGCTTCCGGCTTGTTCACGCGGGAGGCCTTGCGGGCGCCGAACGTGATCTGCAGTGCGGTATAGCCATCCGTTTCCACGGTTTTGACCTGGGCAACGCGGTTGTTGGACACGTCCAGCACGGTCACGGGCACGGTATCACCGTCGTCCGTGAAGATGCGCATCATGCCCACCTTGCGGCCCAGCAATCCGAGACGATTGCTAAGACTCATGGTTCTTCTCCAATAACCCGACAACGATTGGCCGGGCTGACTAAGTTGTTGCCGCTTCACCCGCACACCCGCCTGAAGGGCGGACGGTCGAACGAACCGGAACGACGAAAATGGGCGCAATTTTAATTGCAGCCCGAAAAGCTCGCGATTATCACACAGCTGTGCGGCTTGGCGCAAGAACTACCAGCAAGCGAGCCGCGAGCGAGCGCCTTGGCGGCTCACGCGGACCAGCGCAGCACCGCCTCGTCGCGCCAGTAGCGCACTTCGCTGTAGAAGAAGGCCCAGACACAATCCGTGCAGCCACGCCCGCAGCAACTGACCGGCGCTTCAGGCGCCACAGGCAACGCCACGCCACGCTCGGCCGCACGCGCCTGCACCGCAGCGATCAGCGCTTCGGCCTCGGTCTTCAACGCCGGGCGGACAGCCAGCAAGGCCGCATCGGTCCCATCCACCATGGTCTCAGTCCGTCCAGCGCAGGATCGACTCGTCCCGCCAGTAGGCGACTTCCCCGCAGTAGGCCTCCCAGACGCAGCCGATGCAGTCGCTGTCGCAGCAGTTGGTCGGCTCGGGCGGGGGATCGGACAGCGCCACCCCCAGGGTCCGTGCGCGGTCAAGCACCGCCCGCACCAGCGCCTGGGCTTCACGGCGCTCGGTCGGGGTCCACTGCTGGAGGGCATCGTCTGAAATCATCCCGCCATTCTCCAATATCCCCGCGCGGCTCAGCCGGCCTCGGCCTGCGCGCGGCGGCGCCGCTCGCGGCTGTTCGCCAGATGCGTGCGCATGGCGGCGCGCGCACCGTCCGGGTCCTGGCTGGCGATGGCGTCGAAGATGCTCTCGTGCTCGGCATTGACGCGGCGCAGGTAGCGCAGCCGCTCCGGATCGAGCGCCGCGGACGGCTCCAGCCGCGCCCGCGGAATGATCATGCTGCCCAGCGCCGTCATCAGGTCGGCAAAGTGGTGGTTGCGGGTCGCACGGGCGATCTCCAGGTGGAACTGGAAATCGGCGCCGATCGCGTCCCGCCCGTCCTCCACCGCCTGCACGACCGTGTCAAGCGCCGTGCGCATGGCCTGGAGGTCCTCGTCGGTGCGCCGCTGTGCCGCCAGCGCGGCCGATTCGGTCTCGACGCCGATCCGCAACTCCAGCACCGCGATCACGTCGCGCAGCGTGGCCATCTGCTCCGGCGCGATGCGGAACCCCGGCGTGTCGCCCAGCCCCAGCACGAAGGTGCCGATGCCGTGGCGCGTCTCGACCAGGCCAGCCGCCTGCAGCCGCGAGATCGCCTCGCGCACGACGGTGCGGCTGACAGCGAACTCGACCATGATCGCCGACTCGGTCGGCAGCTTGTCGCCGGGGGCGAACTGGCCGCTGCGGATGCGGTCGCCCAGGGATTCGACCAATTCGAGCGCCAGGGTACGCGGGCGGCGGCGGGCAGGAATTGACATGGAGGACATGGGGGGAGAAGCAGGCTGAGGTCGCGTCACTGTACCAAGTCAAGTCCCGGCCTCAGCGCCCTGGCGCACGCCGCGCGGTCGAACCACGGGCGATGACCCGCGAAGCCAGCGTCTCGTGTCCGCCACCTGACACCGCCGCATCGCCCCGGATGCGCTCGATGAGGCGCTGCATGGCCGTCTCGCCCGTCAGTTCGCTGGCCGTGTCGACAGTGGTCAGCGCCGGGCTCGCGTAACGCCCGTAGATGATGTTGTCGAAGCCGGCAATCGAGACATCGTCCGGCACCCGCAACCCGAGCAGCTGCGCCTGGCCGAGCAGGCCCAGCGCCACCAGATCGTTGTAGGTCACCACCGCGTCCGGCGGCTCGGCACAGAGCAGCACCGAGGAGGCGATCCGCTCGCCCTCGTCCGCCACCGCTGATTCGACGTCGAACAGCCGCAGCACGCCGTCACTGCCGTCGAAGGCGTCCTGCAGCCCCTTCCAGCGCTCGCTGCTCCAGCGCGCACCGCTGAACCCGACGTAGCTGATGCGGCGGTGCCCCAGGTCGCGCAGGTGGCGCCCCAGCATCTGCGCCGCCGCCCGGTTGTCCACGCCGACGCTGTAGCAGGCCGGATCAGGCTGCTGGCCACCGTAGTAGATGACCGGCAGGCCGGAATGCTTGAGCCACTCGATCGCCGCCTCCGACAGGCGCGCGCTGACGATGATGCCGTCCACCCGGCGGCTGAGCGCCTGCAGCATGGTCAGCTCGGGCGTGTGGCCCTCGGCCGTGTCGGTGAACAGCAGGTTGAGACCCGCCCGCTCCGCGACGCGGGACGAGCCCTTCACGAGGCTGGTGAAGTGCGGATTGCAGATGTCGAGGATGACGATGCCGACGTTGCCGGTCTGGCCGGTGATCATGCCGCGCGCCATCGGGTTGGAGCTGTAGCCCAGCTCGCGCACGGCGGTCGTGACGCGCTCCTCGACCTCGCGGGTGAAGCGCTGGCCGCCGTTGATGAACTTGGAGACCGTCGCCGTGGACACGCCCGCCGCCTGGGCAACGTCGCGGATGGTGGCTGCCTTGCGGCGGCGGGCGGGAGTGTCGTCTGTCATGGCCGTCAGAGTGTAGCGCCTGGCCGAGTTAAACGTTTACTTCCACTGGGTTCCACATAACCCGAATCGGGCTAATACCTAGCAATGGAACGTTGACCTGACTCCAAGGTTAAACGTTTAATCCCCCTGCCGACGCCCTTCATTCCAGAGGAGACATCCCATGCCCCAGACCACCACCCCCCGCCTGCTCGCCGCCCTGCTGGGCGCCGCTGCGCTGTCGTGCGCCCAGGCCGCCGAGTTCCGCTCGGCCGACATCCACAACTCGGACGACTACCCGACCGTCGCCGCCGTCAAGCACATGAGCCAGTACCTGGAGCAGAAGAGCGGCGGCAAGTACAAGATCAAGGTCTTCAACAAGGGCGCGCTCGGCACCGAGAAGGAGACCATCGACCAGGTCAAGATCGGCGCGCTGGAGATGACCCGCGTCAACATCAGCCCGATGAACGCGGTCTGCGCCAAGACGCAGGTGCCGACGATGCCCTTCCTGTTCAGCTCGATCGAGCACATGCGCAAGTCGCTGGACGGCCCGGTCGGCGAGGAGATCCTGAAGTCCTGCGAGGACCAGGGCTTCGTCGGACTGGCCTTCTACGACTCGGGCGCCCGCTCGCTCTATGCCAAGAAGCCGATCAGGACGGTGGCCGACGTGAAGGGCATGAAGGTGCGCGTGCAGCAGTCGGACCTGTGGGTGGCGCTCGTCGGCGCGATGGGCGGCAACGCGACGCCGATGCCCTTCGGCGAGGTCTACACCGGCCTGAAGACCGGCCTGCTCGACGCCGCCGAGAACAACATCCCGTCGTACGACAGCGTCAAGCACTACGAGTCGGCCAAGTACTACTCCAAGACCGAACACTCGATGGCCCCCGAGATGCTGCTGATGTCCAAGGTGGTCTGGGACAAGCTGCCCAAGGCGGACCAGGACCTGTTCCGCGCCGCGGCCAAGGAATCGGTCGCCTTCCAGCGCAAGAAGTGGGACGAGCAGGAAACCAAGTCGCTGGCTGCCGTCAAGGCCGGCGGCGCCGAAATCATCGACGTGGACAAGAAGTCCTTCCAGGCCGTGATGGGCCCGGTCTACGACAAGTTCATGACCACGCCGGACCTCAAGCGCCTGGTCAAGACGATCCAGGACACCAAGTAAGGCAGGCGCGGCCATGTACACCAAGTTCTGTGCCGCCCTGTCCAAGCTCAGCCTCGTGCTGGGCGTGGTCGGGTTGATCGCGGTGATCCTGTGCGTGCAGTACCAGGTGATCGGCCGCTACGTCTTCAACGACACGCCGACCTGGGCCGAGGCGCTGTCGATGCTGCTGGTGCTCTTCGTCACCGCCTTCGGGCTCGCGGTGGGCGTGCGGGATGCGGGCCACATCGGGCTCGAATCGATGGTCGCGCTGCTGCCGGACCGCTGGCGCCACCGGGTCGAGTTGCTGATCCACGCGCTGGTCGGCCTGTTCGGCTTCCTGATGGCCCAGGGTGGCTGGATGTGGGCGAGCGCCAAGTGGGGCGAGAAGAAACCGATGCTGCCCGTGCCGGACGGCATCGACTACGTGCCGGTGGTCATCGCCGGCGTGCTGATCGTGCTGTTCTCGATCGAACACATCCTCGCGCTGCTGCGCGGCACCGAGGTGACGCCCTCATGGAACTGACTGTCCTCTGCGTGAGCTTCACGCTGCTGTTGCTGCTGGGCGTGCCGGTCGCGTTCGCGATCGGGCTGTCGTCGGTGGCCACCATCGTCGCAGCCGGCCTGCCCGTGGCCATCGTCTTCCAGAAGATGGTCGGCGGCATGCAGGTCTTCAGCTTTCTCGCCATCCCCTTCTTCGTCTTCGCGGGTGAGCTGATGCTCTACGGCGGCATCGCCGACCGCATCGTGCGCTTCGCCAACAGCCTGGTCGGCCATGTGCGCGGCGGGCTGGGCATGAGCAACGTGCTCGGCTGCACCATCTTCGGCGGTGTCGCCGGCTCGCCGCTGGCCGACGTGTCCGCGATCGGCTCGGTGATGATCCCGCTGATGAAGAAGGAAGGCTACGACGCCGACTACGCCGTCAACGTCACCACCCACGCGGCGCTGGTCGGCGCGATCATGCCGACCTCGCACAACATGATCATCTACACGCTGGCCACCTCGGGGCTGGCCTCGGTCAGCGTGCTCAGCCTGATGCTGGCCGGGCTGGTGCCGGCGATCATCCTGACGCTGTGCAACCTCGCCGCCGCCTACTGGGTGGCGGTCAAGCGCGGCTACCCGGTGCGGCCGGGCGGTTTCGGCGGCTGGCCGGCGGTGCTGACGGCGTTCCTCGCGTCGCTGCCGGGCTTGCTGGTGGTGGTGATCATCCTGGGCGGCATCCTGTCGGGCGCGTTCACGGCGACCGAATCGGCCTCGATCGCGGTGGCCTGGGCGCTGCTGATCACGACGCTGGTCTACCGCTCGCTGACGTGGAAGAACTTCCTCAAGGCCTGTGCCAAGGCGTGCAAGACCACCGGCGTCGTGCTGCTGCTGATCGGCATCTCCAGCGCTTTCGGCTACTTCATGGCCCTGTACGAGGTGCCGCAGAAGACCGGCGCGCTGATGACGTCCGTGTCGAGCGAGCCGTGGGTGATCTTCCTGATGATCAACGTGCTGCTGTTCATCCTGGGCACCTTCCTGGACATGGCGGCGACCATCCTGATCTGCACGCCGATCTTCCTGCCCATCGCGATGCAGTTCGGCATGGACCCGGTGCAGTTCGGAATCATCATGCTCATCAACTGCGCGCTCGGGCTGAACACGCCGCCGGTCGGCTCGGTGCAGTTCGTCGGCTGCGCGATCGGGGAGATCTCGGTCGGTCAGGTGATGCGCACGATCGGCCCGTTCTATGGTGCGCTGGGCGCCTGCCTGCTGTTCGTGACCTACGTGCCGGCCTTCTCGCTGTGGCTGCCGTCGCTGTTCAAGTGATCCCCTGCTTCCCCTCGGATCCCCTCGGAGACCCTTCCTGATGCTCGACCGCCCCGCTTCCGCCATCCGTTTCAAGCGCCTGCTGCTGACCGGCGCGGCCGGCAACCTCGGCCGCGAACTCCGGCCCCGCCTGAAAGCCTATTGCGACACGCTGCGCCTGAGTGCCCGGGGCGACACGCTCGGCGCCGCCGGCCCGGGTGAAGAACTCGCCCCGGCCGACCTCGCGGACAAGGCCGCCGTGTTCGCCGCGCTCGACGGCGTCGAGGCGGTCGTCCACATGGGCGGCGTCTCGACCGAGCAGACCTGGGAATCCATCCGTGACGGCAACATCACCGGCATGGTCAACCTCTACGAAGCCGCCCGCCACCACGGCGTCAAGCGCATCGTCTTCGCCAGCTCCAACCACGTCACCGGCTTCTACCGCCAGGACGAGGTCGTCAGCCCGCGTGACCCGGTGCGCCCGGACGGCTTCTACGGCCTGTCGAAGTGCTTCGGCGAGAACCTCGCGCAGCTCTACTGGGACCGCTTCGGCATCGAGACGGTGAGCGTGCGCATCGGCTCGTCGTTCGCCGCGCCCAAGGACCGCCGCATGCTCGCCACCTGGATGAGCTTCGACGACACCGAGCGGCTGATCGTCGCCGCGCTCACCGCCCCGGTGGTCGGTCACAGCATCATTTACGGCATGAGCGACAACGCCACGACCTGGTGGGACAACACCTCCGCGCGCCACATCGGCTACCGGCCGCAGGACTCGTCGGACGTGTTCCGCGCCGAGGTCGAGGCGCGCCAGCAGACGCTGGACCGCGACGATCCGGCGGTCGTCTACCAGGGCGGCGCGTTCGTGCGCACCGGGCCGTTCTTCGCGGGGGAATGAGCATGGAACCGCTGTCGCTGCGTTATCCCGATCCCGCGGTCGAAGTCCTGCACCCGGACTTCCTGAAGCTGCGGCTGTTCAACGCCAGTGTCGAGCGGCTGGCCACCGGGCTGCGCTGGGCCGAGGGGCCGGTGTGGTTCGGCGACGGACGCTACCTGCTGGTGTCGGACATCCCGAACGACCGCATCCTGCGCTGGGACGATTGCTCCGGCCAGATGAGCGTGTTCCGCCAGCCGTCGAACAACGCCAACGGCCACGCCCGCGATGCGCAAGGGCGGCTCGTCAGTTGTGAACACCTCACCCGCCGCGTGACCCGCACCGAACACGACGGGCGCGTCACGGTGCTGGCGGACCGCTTCGAGGGTGCCCGGCTGAACTCGCCCAACGACATCACGCTGTGCCGCCGCGATGGCGCGGTCTGGTTCACCGACCCGAGCTTCGGCATCGGCGGGCACTGGGAGGGCGAGCCAGCCGAGCAGGAGTGTCCGCACGGCGTCTACCGGATCGACGCGCTGACCGGCGGGCTGACGTGCCCGATCGATGACCTCGACGGGCCGAACGGGCTGGCGTTCTCGCCGGACGAGTCCGTGCTCTACGTGATCGAGAGCCGCGCCACGCCGCACCGTCTGATCTGGGCCTACGACCACGCCGCCGACGGCACGCTGTCGAACAAGCGGCTGCACGTCGATGCCGACGGGCCGGGGGCGCTGGACGGGATGGCCTGCGACGTGGCGGGAAATCTCTGGTGCGGCTTCGGCAGCAATGGCGCGCCGGGCGCAGACCCCGCCGCGCTGGACGGCGTGCGCGTCTACAACCCCTCAGGCCAGCTGATCGGCCACATCCATTTGCCCGAACGCTGCGCGAATGTGTGCTTTGGCGGGGCGAAGGGGAATCGGCTGTTCATGGCGGCGAGTCATTCGGTGTATGCGCTGTACGTCAACACGACCGGGGCGGTGCGCTGAGTGTGACGTTTTTGGCGAGCGCCTCGGACGGAAGGTCGGGCAGGCACCGGATCACGCAGAATCGCCCATCTGCTCTTTCCCCGCCACGATGCCCGATCTTCTCCGCTGGCTGCGGCACCTGGTGCCAGTGCTGCTGCTCTCGCTGGTCCTGGTGGCCATCGGTGCGGCACGGGCAGGGGCATCGGTGCCGGCATTCGATGGACCCGCCATGGACCTGGCGGCGGCAGCGGCGGACGGACCCATCGACCTGGTCCACGCGATGCAGGCCTTGCGCGAACCCCTCTCCGCCGTGTCGGCGGGCACGGACGTGCTGCGCCGCCCGGGCTGGCAACCCGCCACGGTCGAACACCGCAACGGCTCGTGGATGCGCTCGGCGGTCTGGCTCACCGGACGCGTCCGCAACAGCGGTGACCAGCCACTGACGCGCTGGGTCGTGGTCACACCGTGGCGCATCGAGCAGATCGCCCTGCTGGTACTGCGCGATGACGGCACGAACACGGTCCTCAGCCACCGTCTGGCGGGCCGGACGGCGCTGTTGTCGCCGGCGTGGGACGGCCATGTGGAGTCGGTCTTTCCCGTGACGCTGGCGCCGGGCGAGACCGTGCGCCTGCTGGTCCGGCTGCAGGACCTGACCGTACCCACCGCCTTCGTCCGGGCCTGGTCCCCCGCCGCCTACCAACGCCACCAGACCACCACCCTCCTCTGGCAAATCGCCTTGACCGCCGGCGCGGCGATGCTGGTGGCCGGACTGCTCGCCTCGCGGGACCGCGGCCTTCAGCTGATGGGCGCCTGGCTGCTGGTCGCTGTCGGCTTCGAGACCACGTTCCGCGGGCAATGGCTGTTCTATCTGTGGCCGACGCTGGTGGCCTGGCAGATCCCGCTGTTTTCGGTGTTCGGTGCGCTGGGGTACACCGGGTTCTTGCTGGCGTCGCGCATGCTGCTCGGCATGGGCTGGAGCGGCCGGCTGAACGGGCTGATGTACGGCAGCTGCGCCGTGGCCTTGCTGGCGGGACTGAGCACCTTGTTCGTCGAGGACCACCTGCTGTCCCGCCGCATCGTCAGCTCGGCGGGCGTGGTGAGCATTGTCCTGTGGCCCTTCATCGCCTGGCGTGTCCCCTTCCGCCCGGAGGAGACCGAGCTGCGCAAGATGCGCTGGGCGCTGACACTGTGCTGCCTCTCGATCGCCGTCTATGTGTTCCTCTCCCGCGGAGGGCCTCTGCCCGAGTGGCAACTCACCTTGTGGTCCTATCTTCGGCTCGATCTGCTGCCGGTCATTGGTGTCCTGCTGGTGTACCAGGGGGTGCGCCACCGCGCCGAGACAGAACAGCGCCGCCGCATCGAACGCCTCGCCTTCCACGATGCGCTGACCGGCCTGCCCAACCGGGTGCAGGCGATGGACACGCTGCGGGCCGCACTGGAGGCGCCTGCGGGTGCCCGCCCGACGGTGCGGCCGGTCGCGGTGCTCTTCATCGACCTCGACCACTTCAAGCAGATCAACGACACCTATGGCCACGCCCAGGGGGACCGGCTGCTGTGCGGCGTGGCCGAGCGCCTGACCACCGGTCTGGGCACGCACGGCACGGCCTGTCGCCTCTCCGGTGACGAGTTCATGGCCATCCTGCCGGGCACCGTGACCGCGGAACACGCCCTGCAGCAGGCCCGGCACCTGCGCGACACCATGGCCCGGACCTTCGACCTGGATGGCGTGCAGATCCGCGCCGGCTGCTCGGTCGGCGTGGCCCTGGCCCCGACCCACGGACAGGACGCCGAGTCGCTGATGCGCCACGCCGACATGGCGCTGTACGAAGCCAAACGGGCCGGCGAAGGCCATGTCCGGCTGTTCGACGCCCCGATGAACCTGCGCTTCGTGGAGCGGGCGCGGCTGCGGCAAGCGCTGCCCGAGGCGCTCGCACGGGGCGAGTTCTCGCTCGTCTACCAGCCGCAGCAGACCTTGGGACGCGGGCACACCCTCGGATGCGAAGCCCTGCTGCGCTGGCAGCACCCCGATCTGGGCCTGACTGCGCCCGAGGTCTTCATCCCGGTGGCCGAAGACTGCGGTCTGATCGTGCCGATCGGGGCGTGGGTACTGGAGCAGGCATGCCGGCAAGCGACCCGCTGGCCGGACGGGCAGTCGGTGGCGGTGAACGTCTCGGCGGTGCAACTGCACTCGGGTCTGCTGGTGCAGCAGGTGCAGCACGCGCTGGAGGCCTCCGGCCTGGCGCCCGGACGGCTGGAGCTGGAACTGACGGAATCCGCCCTGATCGACGGCGAAGAGAAGGTGCGACCGACACTGGAGCGGCTGCGCGCACTGGGCGTGCGGCTGGCGATCGACGACTTCGGCACCGGCTATTCCAGCCTGTCCTACCTGCAGCGCCTGCCCATCGACCGCCTCAAGATCGACCGGTCCTTCGTCATGGCGCTGACCACCCCCGAGGCCGCGGACCGCTCGCTGGCCGCCGCGGTGGTCCGCATCGCCCGCACGCTGGAGATGGACACGGTGGCCGAGGGCGTGGAGTCACTGGACCTGCTGCCGCAGCTCCGGGCCCTGGGCTGCGACATGGTCCAGGGGTACGCGATCGCGCGCCCGATGCCGGCAGACGCGCTGCTGGACTGGCTGAGGCAAGCCCGGGGCGCGTGACCTCCGCGCGCGTGGCCGGGTTCAGACCGGCTGGCCAGCGCGCCCGGCCAGCCAGGCCGGCGCGTCCTGCAGGCACACCGGCCGCAGGAAACGCGCCATCGCCGCGTCGCCGACGGAGGTGCTCTCCGGCCGGGTGCTGCTGGGCCACGGGCCGCCGTGCTGCTGCGCGGCGGTGACGGCCACGCCCGTCGGCACGCCGGCGAACAGCACCCGCCCGGCGATCGCCATGGCGCCGCGCACCAGCGCGCGGGTCTGGTCGGTGTCGGCGTCCAGCCCCCAGAGCGTCACGGTCAGCGTACCGCCGACGGCCTGCAGCACCTGCAGCGCCTGCGCCAGGCTGGCCGCACGCACGACCAGGCTGCTCGGACCGAACACCTCTTCCCGCAGCGCCGCGCGGGCGATGAACTCGTGCGCCAGCACCTGGGCCAGCACCGGACGCGGCGGCTGACCCGCTGCAGCGGTTTCCTGCACCAGCATCTCGGCCCCCGCCTGCGCCCAGTGCGCGACACCGGCCTCGAAGGCGCCACGCATCGCGGTGGTCAGCATGGCATGCGGCTGCTGCGGGCGCAGTGCCTCGGCCAGCTGCGCGACGAAGCCGTCGTTGACCGCCTTCACGTCGAGCCCCGGCTGCACCTCGTCGATCAGCACGATGACGCCAGGGTTGGTGCAGAACTGGCCGCAGCCGAGCGTGATCGAACCCGCCAGCGTCGCGGCCAGCGCAGCGCCCTCCGTGGCGAGCCTGGCCGGCAGCGCCACGACCGGGTTGACCGAGCCGAGTTCGCCAAAGAACGGCACCGGCCGCGGACGCGCCGCCGCTTCGGCCGCCAGCGCCGCGCCGCCCTGGGTCGAGCCGGTGAAGGCCCCGGCTGCGATCGCCGGATGGCGGATGAGCCGCACGCCAATGTCACGCCCGCCACCCTGCACCAGCCCGATCAGGCCTTCCGGCAGGCCCTGCGCCGCCAGCACGCCCTGGATCAGCCCGAACACGCGGTTCGAGAGCTGCAGGTGGCCCGTGTGCGCCTTGACGACCACCGGGCAGCCCGCGGCGAGCGCCGAGGCCGTGTCCCCCCCCAGCACCGAGAACGCGAACGGGAAGTTGCTCGCCGAGAACATCGCCACCGGGCCGAGCGGCACCGACCAGCGCTGCATCGCCGGGTGGCCGGCAGGCGGTGCGCCGGCCACGGCCGGGTCGTCGGTGAAGGCGAACGGCGCGCCACGCTCGGCCAGATCGGCGAAGCGGCGCAGCTGGAAAGCGGTGCGGTCGAGTTCGCCGTTCAGGCGCACCGGGCCCAGCGCGGTCTCGCGGTCGGCCAGCGCGACGAGGTCGGCGCGGTCGCCTTCGAGCGCCGCAGCGAGTGCGCGCAGCAGCGCGCCGCGTTGCGCACCGGTCGACCCCTGCCACAGCGGGAACGCGGCGGCGGCCGCGTCACAGGTGGCATCCACAGCGGCCGGCGCGGTCGCGGGCAACTCGGCCAGCACGGCGCCCGTGCGGGCATCGAAAGAGGGAAGCATCGTCGTCATGGCAGGCTTTCGGAAGGTTTGCAGAGGTCGTCTGACAAGGTGGGCCGGTGCTCAGCGCACCATGCAGGGCCGCTTCGGATCGAAGGTCCAGCCCGGAATCATGAACTGCATCGCCATCGCATCGTCGCGGGCGCAGAGACCGTGCTGCAGGTAGAGCTGGTGGGCCTTCTCCACCTCGACCATGTCCAGCTCGACCCCCAGCCCCGGCTTCGCAGGCACCTGCACGTGGCCACCGACAATCTGCAGCGGCTCCTGCGTCAGGCGCTGGCCATCCTGCCAGATCCAGTGGGTGTCGATGGCGGTGACCTTGCCGGGTGCCGCAGCGCCAACGTGCGTGAACATCGCCAGCGACACGTCGAAGTGGTTGTTCGAATGCGAGCCCCAGGTCAGGCCCCAGTCGCGGCAGGTCTGCGCCACGCGCACCGAGCCGGCCATGGTCCAGAAGTGCGGGTCGGCGAGCGGGATGTCCACGCTCTGCAGCGCCAGCGCGTGGCTCAACTGGCGCCAGTCGGTGGCGACCATGTTGGTGGCGGTGGGCAGGCCGGTGGCGCGGCGGAACTCGGCCATCACCTCGCGGCCGGAGAAACCACCCTCGGCGCCACACGGGTCTTCGGCATAGGCGACGACGCCGCGCATCCGGTGGCCGAGGCGGATCGCGTCCTTCAGCAGCCAGCCGCCGTTGGGGTCGAGCGTCACGCGGGCCTGCGGGAAGCGCTCGTGGAGGGCGGTCACGGCGTCCACCTCGGCGTCTCCAGCGAGCACGCCGCCCTTGAGCTTGAAGTCGTTGAAGCCGTACTTGTCGCGGGTCGCCTCGGCCAGCCGCACGATGGCGTCCGGCGTCATCGCCTCCTCGTGGCGCAGGCGGAACCAGTCGTTCGCGGCGTCCGGCTCGCTGGCGTAGGGCAGACCGGTCTTCGTGCGGTCCCCGACGAAGAACAGGTAGCCGAGCATCTCGACCGCATCGCGCTGGCGGCCTTCGCCGAGCAGGTCGCACACCGGCAGGCCGAGGTGCTGGCCGAGCAGGTCAAGCAGGGCCGACTCGATCGCGGTGACAGCGTGGATGGTCGTGCGCAGGTCGAAGGTCTGCAGGCCGCGCCCGCCCGCATCGCGGTCGGCGAAGGCCTGCTGGACCTGCTGCAGCACCCGCAGGTGGTTGCCGACCGTCTGGCCGACGACCAGCGGGCCGGCGTCTTCCAGGGTCTGGCGGATCTTCTCGCCACCCGGCACCTCGCCGACGCCGGTGCGGCCCGAGGCATCGGTGAGGACGAGCAGGTTGCGGGTGAAGAACGGGGCGTGGGCGCCGCTCAGGTTCAGCAGCATGCCGTCGCGGCCGGCGACGGGGATGACGCGCAGCGCCGTGATGCGCGGCAGCGCGGACAGGCCGGGAGCAGGTGCAATGGTCGGGGTCATGGTCATGGCTGGCGGGTGCATCAGTCTGCCGTGATCTTGCGCGTCTCGATCAGCTGCTTCCAGCGGGCGTTCTCGCGCTGCTGGAAGGCGGCGAACTGTTCGGGCGTGCTGGCCACGATCTCGAAGCCCAGCGCCGTGAACTGCTGGTGCAGCTTGGGATCGTTCAGGGCCGCCACCAGCGCCTCGTGCATCTTCGCGCGCACGTCCGCCGGCAGCCCCTTGGGCGCGACCACGCCTTGCCACGACTGCACGTCCGCGCCCTTCACACCGGATTCGCCCAGCGTCGGCACGCCGGGCAGCAGCGGCGAGCGCTTCTCGCTCGTGATCGCCAGCACCTTGAGCTTGCCGGTGTTGATGTGCTGGAGCACCGAGTTGATGTTCATGAAGCCGGCGTCCACCTGCCCGCCGAGCAGGTCCGAGATGGCCGGACCGCCACCCTTGTACGGGATGTGCGTGCCGGAGGTGCCCGTCTGCAGCCAGAACAGCTCGGCCGTCAGGTGGTCGGAGGAGCCGTTGCCCGAGGAGGCGAAGCTCATCTTGTCCGGATTGGCCTTCCCGAAGGCGATCACGTCAGCCACCGACTTGTGCGGCGACGACGGCGGCACGACCAGCACGTTCGGCGCCTGCACCGCCACCGTCAGGTAGTCGAAGTCCTTGCCGGCGTCGTAGGGCACGGCCTTGAGCAGGTGCGGCGTGATGACCAGCGGGCCCAGCGAGGTGACCAGGAAGGTGTGGCCATCGGGTGCTGCACGCTTGACCTGGGCGGCACCGATCGTGCCGGTGGCGCCGGCACGGTTGTCGACCAGGAAGGTCTGGCCGAAGCGCTCCTGCAGCTTCGGGCCCAGGGCGCGCGCCACGGCATCGGACGACCCGCCCGGCGGGAACGGCACCACCAGCGTGACAGGCTTGGTCGGCCAGGTCTGGGCCTGGGCACCCGAGAGGGCAGCGAAGCCGAGGAGCACGGCGGCGAACAGTTTGTTCATGGGATGTTTCCGGATTCGGTGCAGTGGAGGAGGGGCGGCGCGGCTTATTGCGGGCCGAGCTTCGCAATCAGCTGACCCAGGTGGTCCACTTCTGCCGGCAGCAAGTCCGACAGCGGCGGACGCACCGGCCCGGCACTGTGGCCGACCAGCGTGGCGCCGGCCTTCACGATGGACACGGCGTAGCCCTCGCCCTTGTTGCGCAGCGCGATGTAGGGCAGGAAGAAGTCGCGGATCAGGCGGTCGCAGGTGGCGGTGTCGCCCGCGGCGTGGGCGTTGTAGAAGTCCATCGCGGTCTTCGGAATGAAGTTGAAGACCGCCGACGAGTACACCGGGCAGCCCATCGCCTTGTAGGCCCCGGCGAAGACTTCCGCCGTCGGCAGGCCGCCGAGGTAGGCAAAGCGCTCGCCCAGGGTCTGGCGGATGGCGACGAATTTCTCGATGTCGCCGAAGCCGTCCTTGAAGCCGATCAGGTTCGGGCAGGTCTCGGCCAGCACCAGCAGCGACTGCGGCGTCAGGCGGCAGGCGCCGCGGTTGTAGACCACGACGCCGAACTGCACGCTGCGGCACACGGCCTGGACGTGGGCGACCAGGCCGTCCTGGCTGGCTTCGGTCAGGTAGTGCGGCAGCAGCAGCACGCCCTGTGCGCCCAGGCGCTCGGCTTCCTGTGCGTACTGGATGGCGACGCGGGTCGCGCCACCGGCGCCGGCCAGGATGGGCGTGCGGTTGCGGCAGGTGTCGAGCGCAACACGGATCACGTCGCTGTACTCGCCCGGCTCCAGCGAGAAGAACTCGCCGGTGCCGCCCGCAGCGAACAGCGCCGAGGCGCCGTAGGGCTGCAGCCACTCCAGACGCTCGGCGTAGCCCTTGGGATCGAAGTTCAGTTCGGCATCGAAGTCGGTCAGCGGGAAGGACAACAGGCCGGCTTCGAGGACAGTCTTGAGTTCTTGCGGGGACATGGTGGGGCTCCGGTCGGGGGAATGTCTGGGGATGGAGAACGATGCAGAGATCGTTGATGCCAGTCATCGTACAACTTAGACCATGCCCTGAGAAGTCCTCTGCCCCAAGAATCTGCTCCGGGTTATCCCTCTTGGTGCAGGCAAGTGCCGAGCGGGTTGCAAGTCATCGTACAACACGGGAGAATGGCACCATGACCAGCCTGACACCGCCCGCCCCGCCGACCCGCCCGCCCCTGACGGTGCGCATGCATCCCGATGACCACGTGGCCATCGTCGCCAACGACGGCGGCCTGCCGGCGGGGACCGTGCTGCCGGATGGCGACCCGGGCGCCGGGCGGGTGCTGCGCGACAAGGTGCCGCAGGGGCACAAGGTGGCGCTGGTCGACATCGCGCAGGGCGGCGTGGTGCGGCGCTACAACGTGCCGATCGGCTATGCGCTGAAGGACATTCCGGCGGGTTCCTGGGTGCACGAGCGGCTGCTGCAGATGCCGGCCGCGCGCGAACTGGAAGGCCTGCCGATGGCCACCGTGCCGGCGCCCGTGCACGCGCCACTGCCCGGCCACACCTTCGAGGGCTACCGCAACGCCGACGGCTCGGTCGGCACGCGCAACATCCTGGCGATCACGACCACGGTGCAGTGCGTGGCCGGCGTCGTCGCGCAGGCGGTGGCGCGCATCAAGGCCGAGCTGCTGCCGCTGTACCCGCAGGTGGACGACGTGATCGGGCTGGAGCACACCTACGGCTGCGGCGTGGCGATCGACGCGCCGGACGCGGTGATCCCGATCCGCACGCTGAAGAACCTCTCGCTGAACCCGAACTTCGGCGGCGAGGTGATGGTGGTGAGCCTGGGCTGCGAGAAGCTGCAGCCGGACCGCCTGCTGCCGCCCGGCTCGTTCCCGATCACCGACGAGCGCGACGCCAGCCTCGGCCCGGAAACGGTCTGCCTGCAGGACGACCACCACGTCGGTTTCCTGTCGATGCTCGACGACATCGTGAACAGCGCGAAGCCCCACCTCGCCCGCCTGAACGCCCGGCGCCGCGAGACGATCCCGGCGAGCGAGCTGGTGGTGGGCGTGCAGTGCGGCGGCTCGGATGCGTTCTCGGGCGTGACGGCGAACCCGGCGGTAGGCTACTGCGCCGACCTGCTGGTGCGCGCCGGGGCGACGGTGATGTTCAGCGAGAACACCGAGGTGCGCGACGGCGTCGACCAGCTCACGTCACGCGCCGCCACGTCCGAAATCGCCGAGGCCATCGTGCGCGAACTTGGCTGGTACGACCGCTATCTGGACCGCGGGCGCGTCGATCGCTCGGCCAACACGACGCCGGGCAACAAGGCGGGCGGCCTGTCCAACATCACCGAGAAGGCGATGGGCTCGATCATCAAGAGCGGCTCGTCGGCGATCTCGCATGTGCTGTCGCCGGGCGAGAAGCTGCGGCGCGACCAGCGCGGGCTGGTGTATGCAGCGACGCCGGCCAGCGACTTCATCTGCGGCACGCTGCAGCTCGCGGCCGGCATGAATCTGCACGTCTTCACCACCGGGCGCGGCACGCCTTACGGGCTGGCCGAGTGCCCGGTCATCAAGGTCGCGACCCGCAGCGATCTGGCGCGGCGCTGGCACGACCTGATGGACGTGAACGCCGGCCGCATCGCCGATGGCGAGCAGACGATCGAGGAAGCAGGGTGGGCGCTGTTCCGGCTGATGCTCGACGTCGCCAGCGGGAAGAAGACGTGGGCGGAGCACTGGAAGCTGCACAACGCGCTGGTGTTGTTCAATCCGGCGCCGGTGACCTGAAGGGCGGCCGAGCACGGCGGGCTCAGGGCGCCTCGACCGGCACCTGCAGCCCGAGCTTCATCGCATCGATGACCACATGCGTGTTGATGCGCCGGATCATCGGAATCTCCGCCATCAGCCGCGCACACAGCGCGTCGTAGGCCGCCATGTCGCGCGCCATCACGATGGCGATCAGGTCGACCTGGCCGGTGACGTAGTAGACCTGCTGGATCGCCTCCTCGCGGTCGGCCCAGGCGCGGAAGGCGGCCAGCGCGGGGTAGTTGTCGCGCTCGATCTCCAGCCCCGCGACCAGCGTCAGGCTGCGCCCCGCCGCCGCCCGGTCCAGCACGGCAATCTCCGCACGGATCACGCCCTGCGCCCGCAGCCGCTTCAACCGGCGCTGCACGGCGGACGCCGACAGGCCGATCTGGCTGGCGATCGCCTCGGCCTTGCGCTGGCAGTCGCGCTGCACCAGCGTGAGGATCTGACGGTCGAAGGCGTCCAGCGGATCGGGAGCAGTGGGCGTGGCGGGCATGCGCGGAAGTCTAGCGGCGCGTCCAGGGGGTGTCTCATGCGGTTTTCGCGCACGCCAACGCCCCAGCTTGCGGCCGAACCGCGGGCGGCTTCACCAGAATGCCCCGGATGCCCACGTCCGAACCCCGCCAGCCGCCGCCCCACTGGTCGCCGTCCACGCAAGCGCTGCACGCCGGCCTGCAGACCGACCCCGTCACCGGCGCCATCGCCCCCGGCCTGACGATGTCGGTCAACCACCGCTTCGTGCCCGGCGAGGCGCCCTTCTCCGCCGACGGCGTGGACGACCTGGCGCAACTGCCCTACCTGTACGCGCGCTGGGGCAACCCGACGGTGCGCCAGCTGGAGCTGCGGCTGGCCGCGCTCGAAGGCGCCGAGGACGCGCTGGCCACCGCCACCGGCGTGGCGGCGATCGCGGCGATGTTCTTCACGCTGCTCAAGGCCGGCGACCACCTGATCGTGAGCGACGTCTGCTACGCCGGGGCGAGCGAGCTGGCGCGCAAGGTGCTGCCCGACTACGGCATCGCGGTCAGCGCGGTGAACCTGTCCGATCTCTCCGCCGTGGCCGCCGCGCTGCGCCCGAACACGCGGCTCATCCACGCCGAGACGCCCTGCAACCCGCTGCTGCGCCTGACCGACCTGTCGGCGGTCGCGGTGCTCGCCCACGCCCACGGCGCGCTGCTGTCGGTCGACTCCACGCTGGCCACGCCCATCGTCACCCGCCCACTCGACTTCGGCGCCGACCTCGTCGTGCATTCGCTGACCAAGTTCATGAACGGCCACGGTGATGCGCTCGGCGGCTGCGTGGTCGGGCGGCGCAGCTTGATCGCCCGGCTACGCGCCCGCGCCGGGGTCTACCTCGGCGCGGCGCTGTCGGCGCACAACGCCTGGCTGATCCAGCGCGGCCTGGACACGCTCGGCGTGCGCCTGCTCACCGCGAGCCAGAGTGCCGAAGCGGTGGCGCAGTTCCTGAGCACGCACCCTGCCGTGCGCGCCGTGACCTACCCCGGCCTGCCGAGCCACCCGCAGCACGCGCTGGCGCTACGGCAGATGTCGGTGCCCGGCGCCGTGCTCACCTTCCAGGTGAACGATGCGCCCGCCATGGCCACGCAGCTCGCCCAGCGGCTGCAACTCATCCACTACGCCTTCTCGCTCGGCCACCAGCGCAGTCTGGTCGTGCTGCTGCGCACCGACGAGATGATGGCCAGCACCTACGACCTGCACGGCGCGGCGCTGGCCGACTACCGCCGCTATGCCGGCGACGGTGTGTTCCGGCTCAGCATCGGGTTGGAGTCCGCCGCCGACCTGATCGCCGATCTGGACCAGGCACTGGTGGCCTGAGCTTTGCTGTTCCATGACCGGCCTTCTTTCTTTCAACCGACTTTCCACCCCTGACTGCGAACCGCCCATGCGCTCCACCGCCCTGTCCTCCCTGACCCGACGCTTTGTCCTGACGGCCGGTGCCGTCTGCGTGGCCGGCCTGCTCGCTGCCTGCAGCAAGACCGACACCCCCGCTGCGGCAACCGCCGCTTCCGCCCCGCCAGCGCCAGCCGCCGCCAAGGTCTACGTCGTCGGCACCGACGCGGTGTACGCCCCCTTCGAGTCGCAGAACGACAAGGGCGAAATCATCGGCTTCGACATCGACATGCTGCAGGCTGTGGCCGACAAGGCCGGCATCCAGGTGAAGTTCGTCAACACCCCCTGGGAAGGCATGTTCAACACGCTCGGCCAGGGCGACCGCGACATCCTCGTCTCGGCCATCACCATCACCGACGAGCGCAAGCAGTCGATGGACTTCACCGACCCGTACTTCGACGCCCGCCAGCTCATCGCCGTACCGAAGGACTCGAAGGTCACCCGCTTCGACGACCTGAAGCCGCTGCGCGTGGCGGTGCAGACCGGTACCACCGGCGATGAAGCGGTGTCCAAGCTGCTCGGCAAGACCAGCACCAAGCTCAAGCGCTTCGAGTCGACGCCGCTGGCGCTGAAGGAACTGGAGAGCGGCGGCGTCGACGCGGTCGTGGCCGACAACGGCGTGGTGGCGCACTACGTCGCCAACAACACGGCCGCCGGCTTCAAGGCGATCAGCGACGCCAGCTTCGTGCCCGAGCAGTACGGCTTCGTGGTCAAGAAGGGCAACGCCGAGCTGCTGGCCGCGCTCAACAAGGGACTGGCCGCGATCAAGGCCGACGGCACCTACGACCAGATCCAGGCGCGCTACTTCGGCGCCGCGGCGAAGTGATGGCCGGGGTCGACGCGATCGCGGACTGGCTGGCCACCCGGCCGCGGCTGATCCTCGACGGCGCGCTCGCCACCGAGCTGGAGCGGCGCGGCGCGGACCTGAACGACGCGCTGTGGTCGGCGCGGCTGCTGGTCGAGCGGCCGGAGCTGATCCGCGCCGTTCACCTGGACTACTTCCGCGCGGGCGCCGACGTGGCGACCACCGCCAGTTACCAGGCGACGTTCGAGGGCTTCGCGCGCCGCGGCATCGGCCAGGACGAGGCCGCGCGGCTGATGCGGCTGGCCGTGCAGCTCGCGGTCGAAGCGCGGGCGCAGTTCTGGGACGAAGCCGCGGCCGAGCCGGACCACGGCGGGCGGCGCTTTCCGCTGGTCGCCGCGTCGGTCGGGCCGTATGGCGCGATGCTGGCCGATGGCTCGGAGTACCGCGGCCACTACGGACTGGACGAGGCGGCGCTGATGGACTTCCACCGCCCGCGGCTGCAGGTGCTGGCCAGCGCGGGGGCGGATGTGCTCGCGTGCGAGACGCTGCCGTGTCTGGTGGAGGCGCGGGCGCTGGCGCGGCTGCTGGAGGAGCTGCCCGACAGCGGCACGACACGGGCGTGGATCAGCTTCTCGTGCCGCGACGGCCTGCACGACAGCCAGGGCGAGCCGCTGGCCGACGCGGTGCGCGCGCTCGACGGCTTCGAGCGGGTGGCTGCCATCGGCATCAACTGCACGGCGCCGCAGCACATCGCCTCGCTGGTCGCCGTCGCCCGCGCGAACACCGCCAAGCCGATCCTCGTCTACCCGAACGCGGGCGAGCAGTACGACCCGGTCACCAAGACCTGGCTCGTCGGCAGCGCCTGCGGCGGCGCGCATCGAAGCTACGCCGACCAGGCGATGGACTGGGCCGAGGGCGGTGCGCGGCTGATCGGTGGCTGCTGCCGGACGACGCCGGCGGACATCTCGGCGTTGTTCAGGCGCTGGACGGCGTCGGTCTGAGCGGGCGGCGGCGTCACTCTCTGCGGCCAGACACCCGCGCCCAGTCCAGCCCGTAGCGCCCCAGGTACTTGCGCAGCCGATCCGCATCGTTGACCACGCTGCGCTGCGTGCGGCTCACATCGAACAGCGCGCGGCCGGCGTCCGACAGCGTGCGGCTCTTGCGGCACACGGCGATCACGGCTTCAAGCTGCAGCCGCTCGAACAGGTCCAGCCCCGCCAGCGTCGCCGCGTCGAGGCACTCGGCCAGGTCGACCGGCGACACCCCCGGCACCGCGCCCACCCGCCCCACGCCGCCGTGGTGCGCCCACAGCCAGCGCAGCCGGCCGATCTCCGCGTCGACCAGCGCCGTGCCGATGCGCCCGCCGTCGGCCAGCGTCGCCAGCCGGGTGATGCTGCCCGAGAGGTCGCGAAAATTGCCGCTCCACACCGCCTCGGGCGACTGCGCGAACTGCAGGTAACGCGCCCGCGCCTCGACGTTGAAGCGCACCACCTGCCCCGTCTCGCCGGTGTTGAGCTGCAGCAGGTGGTCCACGTTCGGCTCGATGTCCTCCGGCCGCTCGGTCAGGCCGGGCAGGTGGTAGCTCCACAGGTTGATGCGCGCGAACAGGTCTTCGCGGAAGCGCCCCGCCACCACGTCGGCGCGCAAGTCGCGGTGCGTGCCGGCGATGAGCTGGAAGTCGCTGCCCACCTCCCGGTCCGCACCCACCGGGTAGAAACGCTTTTCCTCGACCGCCTTGAGCAGCATCGCCTGCTCGTCCGCGCCGAGTTCGCCGATCTCGTCGAGGAAGAGCACGCCTTCGTGCGCCGTACGCAGCAGGCCGGCGCGCGCCGTGGCCGCCCCGGTGAAGGCGCCCCGCTGGTGGCCGAACAGCGCCGAGGCCGCGCCGTCGCCCTGCAAGGTCGCGCAATTGACCTCGACGAAGGCGCCGCTGACCTGGTGGCGCGACTGCTTCAGCGCGTACATGCGCCGCGCCAGGTGCGACTTGCCGGCCCCGGTCGGCCCGGTCAGCAGGATCGGCGCCTTCGAGCGCACCGCCACGCGCTCGATCTCGTCGATCAGCGCGTTGAAGCGGGTGTTGCGGGTGGCGATGCCACTCTTGAGGAAGCGGACGGCGTCGTCCTGGGCCTGGCTGAAGCGCTGCGCCAGCACGTCGTAGCGCGACAGGTCGAGGTCGATCAGCGTGTAGTCGCCCGGCGCGCCGTGGCGCTGGCGCTTCGGCGGCGCGGTCTGCAGCAGCACGCCGGGCAGGAACCGCGCCTCGACCAGCAGGAACAGGCAGATCTGCGCGACATGGGTGCCGGTGGTGATGTGCGCCCAGTAGCGCTCGCGCTCGGGGTCGAAGGGGTAGTCGCGCGTCCAGTCGTAGAGCGTGCCGTAGACCTCGCCGAAGTCCCACGGGTCACGGATGTCCAGTGGCACGAGCCGGACCGTGGTTTCGGGCGACACCGCCGCGATGTCCGCCTTCACCAGCTCGGCCAGCCGCAGGTGCTGGCGGGCGTGGAGCAGCTCCAGCCGGTTGACCACCAGCTCCTCGTGCTGCACCAGCGAGACGGTGGGGCGCCAGCGCTCCCAGCGGCCGGCGCCCTGCCCGCCGTCGAGCTGGGTGCCGAGGAAGCCGATGACGACGGTCTGGCGGTGTTCCATGGGGTTGCTGATCGGATAAAACAGTAGCGCACAGTCTAGTCAATGCGGCGACACGGTCCACGGCACCCTGACGCATCGCCCACGACCGGAGGAATCTTTCCATTCAGAATCAAGCACTTGGAACAGAATGGCCGCGCAGGCCAGGCCAGCAACGCGGAATGGCATGTCCATTGCAAAAAGCACCGCACCATGCACATGAACACCCCCCACTACAACGAAGTTGCCGCCGACGGCGGCGTGCCCATCAAGCTGTGGACCCGCGGTGTCCCGGTCGAGGCAGCGGCGATGCAGCAGCTCGCCAACGCCGCCCGCCTGCCCGTCGTGTTCCACCACGTCGCCGCGATGCCGGACGTGCACCTGGGCATCGGCGCCACGGTCGGCTCGGTCATCCCGACATTCAAGGCGATCATTCCCGCCGCGGTTGGCGTGGACATCGGCTGCGGGATGATGGCCTGCAAGACCACGCTGCGCGCCGAAGACCTGCCGGACAACCTCGGGCCGCTGCGCGCGGCGATCGAGAAAGCGGTGCCACACGGCCGCAACCCGCAGCGCCATGGCCGCGACCACGGCGCCTGGGAAACGCCGCCAGGCGAGGTGGACGCGGCCTGGGCGGGCCTGGTGGACGAGTTCGACGCGATCTGCGCCGACCAGCCGAGCCTGACCAGGACCAACCACCACAAGCACCTGGGGACACTCGGCACGGGAAACCACTTCATCGAGGTCTGCCTGGACGAGGCCGGCGCCGTGTGGTTCATGCTGCACTCCGGGTCACGCGGGGTCGGCAATGCCATCGGGACGCGCTTCATCGCGCTGGCCCGCGAGGAGGCGATGCGCAACGACGTGCACCTGCCCGACCGCGATCTCGCCTACTTCGAGGAAGGCTCGCAGTATTTCGGCGACTACGTGCGCGCGGTCGGCTGGGCCCAGAAATTCGCCCGCGCCAACCGCGAGGTGATGATGCAGCGCGTGGTCCGTGCCGTCCGCCAGGTGATCGCCAGGCCCTTCGAGACGCACCTGGAGGCGGTGAACTGCCACCACAACTACGTGCAGCGCGAGACGCACTTCGGCGAGGACGTGTTCGTCACGCGCAAGGGGGCGGTGAGCGCGAAGAAGGGCGAGCTGGGGATCATCCCGGGGAGCATGGGCGCGCGTTCGTACATCGTGCGCGGCAAAGGCAACCCCGAGAGCTTCGAGAGCTGCAGCCACGGCGCCGGCCGCGTCATGAGCCGCACCCAGGCGAAGAAGCGCTACACCGTGGCCGACCAGATCGCCGCCACCGAGGGCGTCGAGTGCCGCAAGGACGCCGACGTGGTCGACGAGATCCCGATGGCGTACAAGGACATCGACGCGGTGATGGCGGCGCAGGCCGATCTGGTGGAGGTGGTCTACACGCTCAAGCAGGTCGTGTGCGTGAAGGGATGAGACAGGATGGTCACGTGATCCACATCGACGCCTCCGAGGGCGAGGGCGGCGGCCAGGTGCTGCGGACCGCGCTCGCGCTGTCCATGGTGACGGGCCAGCCGGTCCTGCTGGAGAACATCCGCGCGCGCCGGCCGAAACCCGGCCTGATGCGCCAGCACCTGACCTGCGTGGGCGCGGCACAGGCGGTCAGCGGTGCGCAGGTCGATGGCGCCACCCCCGGTGGGCAGACGCTGCGCTTCACCCCCGGCCCGGTGCGCGGCGGCGACTACCACTGCAGCGTCGGCACGGCCGGCAGCGTGATGCTGGTGCTGCAGACGGTCTGGCCCGCGCTGCTGCTGGCCGATGCCCCCGCCCGGCTCACGCTGCAAGGCGGGACGCACAACCCGATGGCCCCGAGCTTCCACTTCGTCGAGCAGGCCTATGCCCCCCTGGTGCGGCGACTCGGCGCGGCCGCGACGCTGCAACTGCGCCGCTGCGGCTTCTACCCGGGTGGAGGCGGCGAAGTCCACGCGGAATTGCACCCGGCCGGCCCCGAAGGGCTGCAACCCTTCGATCTGACCGCGCGTGGCCCGCTGATCGGCCGGCACGCCGAGTGCCTGGTACCCGGCGTGCGGCGCAGCGTCGCCGAGCGCGAGCTGGGCGTGCTGCGTGACCAGCTCGGCTGGGCGTTCGACCACCGTGCGATCCCGGTCACGCGCCAGAACGAAGGGCCGGGCAACGCGCTGCTGGCCACGCTGCGCCACGCGCACGTCACCGAGGTGTTCTGCAGCATCGGCGAGAAATCGCGCAGTGCCGAAACCGTCGGGGAGGACGTCGTGCGCCAGGTACAGCACTACCTCGGCAGCAACGCCGCGCTCGGCCCGCATCTGGCAGACCAGTGGGCCTTGCCACTGGGGCTGGCGGTCTGGCGCAGTGGCCGTGCCGCGCGCTATACCTGCACCGAGGTGAGCCTGCACGCGTCGACCAACTTTCAGACCATCGAGCGCTTTCTGCCGGTGCAGTTCGAGGCACGCCCCCTTCCCGACGGACAGGCCATGCAGGTAGAAGTACGTCCGACGGGTGACAATGCCGCATGAGCACCTTCACCAAGATCACCTTGTTCACCGACACCGACGGCCGCGCCCGCTTCCGCGAGGAGCCGATCGCATTGACCGAAGGCAAGCCGGCGGCACGCCTGTCACCGCTGATGCCCAGCGGCGGCTACCAGGTGCGGCACAGCCCGGTGGGGTTCCGCAGTGAATTCCATTGCACCGAGAACCCGCAGTGGGTGTTCATCCTCGGTGGACAGATGGAGATCGGCCTGCAGGACGGCACATCACGCGTGTTCTCGCCTGGCGAGCACTTCTATTCCGCCGACGTGCAGCCCGCGGGTGCGACCTTCGACGCCACGGTGCACGGCCACTGGAGCCGGCAGGTGGGCCCGGACCCGCTGGTCACGGTGTTCATTCGCGGCTGAGCAGGTCAGGCAACGCGCACGGACAACAAAAAAGCCAGCTCGATGAGCTGGCTTTTGAGTGTCTGGTTGCGGGGGCAGGATTTGAACCTACGACCTTTGGGTTATGAGCCCAACGAGCTACCAGACTGCTCCACCCCGCGACTGAAACCTTGACCGGACCGCTCTGGTAAGCAGCACGACTCTGAAACAAAACAGCCAGCGAGTTGCCGGCTGCCGGTGCACACAGCCGGAGCTGCTTGCGAAATCTGTGGTTGCGGGGGCAGGATTTGAACCTACGACCTTTGGGTTATGAGCCCAACGAGCTACCAGACTGCTCCACCCCGCGACTGAGACTCATATTCTATGCTGAAACCTTGGCTGTCAGCAAGCGGTTTCGGTGAAAATCTTCAACCGAAACCGAAGACCGATCACTCGGCAGCTTCGACCGGAGCGACAGCGGCGTCCGCGTCAGGACGGTCCACCAGTTCGACGAAGGCCATCGGCGCATTGTCGCCAACGCGGTAACCCATCTTCAGGATGCGGCTGTAGCCACCCGGACGTGCAGCGTAACGCGGGCCGAGCACGGCGAACAGCTTGACCACGTTGTCGCGGTCGCGCAGGCGGTCGAATGCCAGGCGCTTGTTGGCCAGCGTCGGGGTCTTGCCCAGCGTGATCAGCGGCTCGACGACGCGGCGCAGTTCCTTGGCCTTCGGGACCGTGGTCTTGATGGCTTCGTGCTGGATCAGCGAGTTGGCCATGTTGCGCAGCATCGCCAGACGGTGCGACGAGGTGCGGTTCAGTTTGCGGAGGCCGTTACGGTGGCGCATGATGGTTCTTTCTGGTTCAAATGCCGGCGGCCGGATCAGGTACCGCCGGGTGCACGTTCAAAGCGTGCTGGGTGTTTCAATCAGTCAGCGTCCGACCAGCGGTCAACGCTTGTCGAGACCTTGCGGCGGCCAGTTCTCGAGACGCGCACCCAGGGTCAGGCCACGCGAAGCGAGGACTTCCTTGATCTCGTTGAGCGACTTGCGACCCAGGTTCGGGGTCTTCAGCAGCTCGGTCTCGGTACGCTGGATCAGATCGCCGATGTAGTAGATGTTTTCGGCCTTCAGGCAGTTCGCCGAACGCACGGTCAGTTCCAGCTCATCGACCGGACGCAGCGGGATCGGATCGAAGTGCTGCGCACGCGGCGCGGGCTCGACGATGCCGGCCAGGTCGTTGCCTTCCAGCTGCGCGAACACGGCGAGCTGTTCGACCAGGATCTTGGCCGACGCACGGATCGCTTCCTCGGGCGAAATAGCGCCGTTGGTCTCGATTTCCATGACCAGCTTGTCCAGATCGGTGCGCTGCTCGACGCGGGCGCTCTCGACGGTGTAGCTCACGCGGCGGACCGGCGAGAACGACGCGTCCAGCACGATGCGGCCGATGCTCTTGGTCGGCTCGTCGGCGTAGCGGCGCATCGTGCCCGGCACATAGCCACGGCCCTTCTCGACCTTGATCTGCATGTCGAGCTTGCCACCCTGGGCCAGGTGCGCAATGACCAGGTCCGGGTTGATGATCTCGACATCGTGCGGCGTCTGGATGTCACGCGCGGTGACCGGGCCTTCGCCTTCCTTGCGCAGAACCAGCGTGACTTCGTCGCGGTTGTGCAGACGGAACACCACGCCCTTGAGGTTCAGCATGATGTGAACGACGTCTTCCTGCACGCCATCCACCGTCGAATACTCGTGCAGCACGCCGGCGATCGTCACTTCGGTCGGCGCATAGCCCACCATCGACGACAGCAGGACGCGGCGCAGCGCATTGCCCAGCGTGTGACCATAGCCACGCTCGAACGGCTCCAGCGTCACCTTGGCGCGGTGTCCGCCCAGCGGTTCGACGTTGATGGCTTTGGGCTTCAGCAGATTGGTTTGCATTCAAAGTTCCTGTCAATACCCTCGGCTCGTTACACCGATAAGGCTGATGGACCCACCGGGCGATGCAAGACCCCAGCGCACCCGGGATGCGATGGGGTCTGAGGCACACACGCTCCGGTGCGTGCCATCTCACGAATCAGCGCGAGTACAGTTCGACGATCAGCGATTCGTTGATCTCGGCACCGAATTCATCGCGGTCAGGCGCCTTCTTGAAGGTACCTTCCATCTTCGCCAGATCCACCGACACCCAGGCCGGCAGACCGATCGAATCGGCCAGCTTCAGCGCATCGATGATGCGCAGCTGCTTCTTGGCCTTTTCGCGCACAGACACCACGTCACCGGCCTTGACCGTGAACGACGGGATGTTGACGACCTGGCCGTTGACCGTGATCGACTTGTGCGACACCATCTGACGCGCTTCGGCACGGGTGGAACCGTAGCCCATGCGGTAGACGACGTTGTCCAGGCGCGATTCCAGCAGTTGCAGCAGCGTGGCACCGGTGTTGCCCTTGCGACGCTCGGCTTCGGCGAAGTAGCGGCGGAACTGCTTTTCCAGCACGCCGTACATGCGCTTGACCTTCTGCTTTTCACGCAGTTGCAGACCGTAGTCCGAGGTGCGCGAGCCCGAAGTGCGGCCATGCTGGCCCGGCTTGGTTTCGAACTTCGACTTGTCGCTGATCGAGCGGCGGGCGCTCTTCAGGAACAGGTCGGTGCCTTCACGGCGGGAAAGTTTGGCCTTGGGGCCGAGGTAACGTGCCACGGACGTTGTCCTTGTGTTTCAATCTGACGTACGCAATTCGTACGCGAGTCTCGCGGGAATCCACGAAACGGTGGTCTTAAAGTAGTGGAATGGCTTGCGGGCCATTTCACCTTGACAGTCGCAACGACGAGTTTTCCGGCGAACGCACAAAGCGTTCGCCGGAAAACCTGCGATTGTAGCGCAACTTAATGAGGTTATCCTGTCTGCGCATGCAGACAGGAATCCGGCATCAGATGCGACGGCGCTTTTGCGGACGGCAGCCGTTGTGCGGAACCGGCGTCACGTCAGAGATCGACGCGATGCGGATGCCCAGGGAAGCCAGCGCACGAACCGACGACTCGCGACCCGGGCCAGGGCCCTTGATGCGCACGTCCAGGTTCTTGATGCCTTGTTCCTGAGCGGCACGACCTGCGACTTCCGCCGCCACCTGGGCTGCGAAGGGTGTCGATTTGCGCGAACCCTTGAAACCCTGGCCACCGCTCGAGGCCCAGGACAACGAGTTGCCCTGACGGTCGGTGATCGTGATGATCGTGTTGTTGAACGAAGCGTGCACGTGAGCGATACCGTCCGCAACATTCTTGCGGACTTTCTTGCTCACGCGGCGCGCGGCGTTGTTGACAGGTGCTTTTGCCATGACTCGAATCTTTCCTGGGCGACGATGCGCTTACTTCTTCAGCGCAGCAGCGCCCTTCTTCGGACCCTTGCGGGTACGGGCATTGGTGCGGGTACGCTGACCACGCATGGGCAGGCCGCGGCGATGGCGGAAGCCACGGTAGCAGCCCAGATCCATCAAGCGCTTGATGTTGATCGAGATTTCGCGACGCAGGTCACCTTCGATGGTGATCGTGCCCACGGCCTCACGGATCTTTTCCAGATCGCCGTCAGTCAGGTCCTTGACCTTCTTGTTGAACGGAATACCGCAGCTTTCGCAGATCTTCTGGGCGGTCGTACGACCGACACCAAAGATCGCGGTCAGGCCGATTTCGGCGTGCTTGTGCGGCGGAATGTTGATACCAGCAATACGTGCCATGGTGACTCTCTAAAGGGTTTCAGCGACGGGTCGATCAACCCTGGCGCTGCTTGTGGCGCGGATCGGTGCAGATCACACGGACCACACCCTTGCGACGGATGATCTTGCAATTGCGGCAGATCTTCTTGACGGATGCCGAGACTTTCATGGTCTTCTCCTTGATCGGCTTGCGCTTCTCTTCCGGACAATGTTGGGAGGTTCGCTCACTTCGCCCGGAACACGATGCGAGCACGACTCAGGTCGTAGGGGGTCAATTCAACGGTCACTTTGTCTCCCGGCAGGATGCGGATGTAGTGCATCCTCATCTTGCCGGAAATATGCCCGAGCACTACATGGCCGTTTTCCAGTTTGACCCGGAAGGTGGCGTTGGGGAGGTTTTCGATGACCTCCCCTTGCATCTGAATAACGTCGTCTTTCGCCATACGAAATCGGCTCGATACGCTTACTCGGTCTTTCTTGTTCAGCGTGCCCTGAAGTTCAGCTTGCCTTGAAACTGGACTTCTTCAACAGCGTTTCGTATTGCTGCGACATCACGTACGACTGGACCTGCGCCCAGAAGTCCATCGTCACGACAACAATGATCAGCAGCGACGTTCCACCGAAGTAGAACGGCACGTTGTACTTCAGCACCAGGAACTCGGGCAGCAGACAGACCAGCGTGATGTACACCGCACCACCGAGCGTCAGGCGCCCGAGGATCTTGTCGATGTACTTCGCGGTCTGCTCGCCAGGACGAATCCCCGGAATGAACGCACCACTCTTCTTCAGGTTGTCTGCGGTCTCACGGCTGTTGAACACCAGCGCCGTGTAGAAGAAGCAGAAGAACACGATCATCGCCGCGTAGAGCAGCACATAGATCGGCTGCCCCGGCGACAGCGCCGACGAGATGTCCTTCAACCAGCGCAGCTTTTCACCGGTCGCGAACCAGCCCACCACCGTCGCCGGCAGCAGGATGATGGACGACGCGAAGATCGGCGGAATCACACCCGCCATGTTGACCTTCAGCGGCAGATGCGACGACTGACCACCGTAGACCTTGTTGCCAACCTGCCGCTTGGCATAGTTGACCAGGATCTTGCGTTGAGCCCGCTCGACGAACACGACCACAAACGTCACCGCGATCACGATCAGCACGATCAGCAGCGCCACGATCACGCTCATCGCCCCGGTGTTGATCAGGTTGACCAGCCCGCCGATCGCACCAGGCAAACCAGCCGCGATCCCCGAGAAAATCAGGATCGAGATGCCGTTGCCCAGACCACGTTCGGTGATCTGCTCACCCAGCCACATCAGGAACATCGTGCCAGCCGTGAGGCTGACGATGGCCGTGATGCGGAACATCGGACCCGGATCGATCACCAGGCCGGCTGACCCTTCCAGCGCCAGGGCAATGCCCATCGACTGGAACAGTGCCAGACCCAGTGCACCGTAACGGGTGTACTGCGTGATCTTGCGACGACCGGCTTCGCCTTCCTTCTTCAGCGACTCCAGCGTCGGGATCACGTAGCCCATGAGCTGCACGATGATCGATGCCGAGATGTACGGCATGATTCCCAGCGCAAAGACGGTGAACCGGGACAGCGCGCCACCCGAGAACATGTTGAACAGGTTCAGGATGCCACCCTGCTGGCCCTTGAACAGCTGTGCAAGCTGCTCAGGGTTGATGCCGGGAACCGGAATGTGCGCGCCGATGCGGTAAACCACCAAGGCCAGCAGCAAGAACACCAGTCGGCGACGCAGATCGCCGAACTTGCCGTTCTTGGCCAGTTGTGTCGGGTTCGTTGCCACGGAAGACCTGTGACTCAGGCAGCGATCGAGCCGCCAGCGACTTCGATGACCACCAGCGCACCAGCGGTTGCCGCCACGCCCTTCAGCACGACCTTCTTGGTCAGCTCGCCGGACTTGATGACCTTGACGTTCTTTACCATGTCAGCCACCAGACCGGCCTGCTTCAGCACCAGCACGTCGACTTCGTCGACCGCCAGGTTCTGCAGTTGCGACAGGGTGACTTCAGCGTTGTACTTCAGCAGTTGCGACTTGAAGCCGCGCTTCGGCAGACGACGTTGCAGCGGCATCTGACCGCCTTCGAAGCCCACCTTGTGGTAGCCACCAGCACGCGATTTCTGACCCTTGTGACCGCGACCAGCGGTCTTGCCCAGGCCGGAACCGATGCCGCGACCCACGCGGCGCTTGGAGTGCTTCGCACCCGATGCCGGTTTGATCGAATTGAGTTCCATGATTACAGCACCTTCACCAGGTACGAGACCTTGTTGATCATGCCGCGCACCGCAGGGGTGTCTTCCAGCACGGATTCGGTGTTCATGCCACGCAGGCCCAGACCACGCACCGTGGCACGGTGCGATTCGCGGGTGCCGATCGGGCTCTTGACCAGCTTGACCTTGACGGTCTTCTTGTCGGTGTTCTCAGACATGTTGTCCTCCGGCCCGCTCAGTTGAAGATTTCTTCAAGCGTCTTGCCACGCTTGGCGGCCACCGCGGACGGGGTCGTCATGCGAGACAGGGCGTCGAACGTGGCGCGAACCATGTTGTACGGGTTCGAGGATCCGAGGCTCTTCGCGACGATGTCGGTGATGCCCATGACTTCGAACACAGCGCGCATCGGACCGCCAGCGATGATGCCGGTACCAGCGGGCGCGGGCGCCAGCAGGACCTTGGCAGCACCATGCTCACCAGTCGCGTTGTGCGGCACGGTGCCGTTGCGCAGCGGGATCTTGACCATGCCGCGGCGCGCCGATTCCATCGCCTTCTGGACGGACACCGGCACTTCACGCGCCTTGCCCTTGCCCATGCCGATGCGACCGTCGCCATCACCAACCACGGTGAGTGCAGCAAACGCCATGATCCGGCCGCCCTTGACCACCTTGGTCACGCGGTTGACTTGGATCATCTTCTCGCGCATGCCGTCGTCGCGACCTTCGTCAGCAACCTTCGGTTGAAACTTAGCCATTTTGTATTCCTTCGTTTCGAGCGAGGCGGATCAGAACTGCAGACCGGCTTCGCGCGCTGCATCGGCCAGCGCCTTGATGCGGCCGTGGTACGCGAAACCAGAGCGATCGAACGCCACCTTCTCGACGCCGGCGGCCTTGGCCTTCTCGGCGATGCGCTTGCCGATCAGCGTCGCGGCATCGACGTTGCCGCCTTTGCCAGCCGCGCCGAGCTGCTCGCGGACTTCCTTTTCGGCGGTCGAAGCGCTGGCGAGCACCTTCGAGCCGTCGCCGGAAATCACGCTGGCGTAGATGTGCAGGTTCGAGCGGAAGACGCTCAGACGAACCGCGCCCTGCAATGCAATGCGGGCACGGGTCTGACGGGAGCGGCGCAGGCGCTGTTCTTTCTTGTTCAACATGGTGCGGCTCCTTACTTCTTCTTGGTCTCTTTGATCGTGACCTTCTCATCCGAATAACGGATGCCCTTGCCCTTGTAGGGCTCAGGGGGACGGAAGGCACGAACCTCTGCGGCCAGCTGGCCGACGACCTGGCGATCAGCACCCTTGATCAGGACTTCGGTCTGAGTGGGGCACTCGACCTTGATGCCTTCCGGCATTTCCTTGACCACGGGGTGCGAGAACCCGATCTGGAGGTTGAGCTTCTGACCCGAGGCTTGAGCGCGGAAACCCACGCCGACCAAGTTCAGCTTGCGCTCGAAACCCTTGCTCACGCCATTGACCATGTTGTTGACCAGCGCACGCACGGTGCCGGACATGGCATTGGCTGCGGCCGAATCATCGGTCGGAGCAAAAGACAGCTTGCCAGATTCGTTGCTCACCTTGACCAGGCGATGCACCGGACGCACCAGAGTGCCCTTGGCACCCTTGACGCTGATCTGGTCTTCGGTGACCGACACGTCCACGCCTTGCGGGACGGTGATCGACATTTTTCCAACGCGGGACATTTCCGGGTCTCCTGCCTTATGCGACGTAGCAGAGGACTTCGCCACCGATACCGGAAGCGCGCGCCTTGCGGTCGGTCATCACGCCCTTGGGGGTGGTGACGATGGCGACACCCAGGCCGTTCTGGACCTGGGGGATGTCGTGACGGCCCTTGTAGATACGCAGACCAGGGCGACTGACGCGCTCGATGCGCTCAATCACCGGGCGGCCGGCGTAATACTTCAGACCGATCTGGAGTTCGGACTTGCCGTCCGTCGTCTTGACTGCGAAACCGTCGATGTAACCCTCGTCCTTGAGGACTTGCGCAATGGCAGCCTTCAATTTGGACGCTGGCATCGCAACGCTGGCCTTCTCGACCATCTGCGCGTTGCGGATGCGGGTCAGCATGTCGGCGATAGGATCACTCATGCTCATGGAATAACTCCTGTTCGTGCCCTGGGGCCGGCTTACCAGCTCGCCTTGACGACACCGGGGATGTCGCCTCGGAAGGCCAGTTCACGAATCTTGTTGCGCGCCAGACCGAACTTGCGGAACGTGCCGCGCGGACGACCGGTGATCCCGCAGCGGCTACGCAGACGGGTCGGATTGGCATTGCGGGGCAGCTTCTGCAGAGCCAGACGCGCCATGTAGCGCTCTTCTTCCGACTTGTTGCTGTCGTCGATGATGGCCTTCAGTTCCGCGTACTTCTTGGCGTACTTGGCCACCAGCTTCTCGCGCTTTTCTTCGCGCTGGATGAGAGAGACTTTTGCCATGAGGGCCTCAGTTCTTGAACGGGAAACGGAAGGCCGTGAGCAGCGCCTTGCACTCGTCATCAGTACCGGCCGTCGTCGTGATGCTGATGTTCAGACCACGCAGAGCATCCACCTTGTCGTATTCGATTTCGGGGAAGATGATCTGTTCTTTGACGCCGATGTTGTAGTTGCCGCGACCGTCGAACGAACGTCCCGAGATACCGCGGAAGTCACGAACGCGCGGCAGCGCGATCGTCACGAAACGGTCCAGGAATTCGAACATGCGCACACCACGCAGGGTCACCATGCAGCCGATGGGCACGTTCTCGCGGATCTTGAAACCGGCGATGGCCTTGCGGGACTTGGTGACGACCGGCTTCTGGCCAGCGATCTTGGTCAGGTCGCCGACGGCGTGGTCCATGACCTTCTTGTCGGACACCGCTTCGGAGACACCCATGTTCAGGGTGATCTTCTCGAAACGCGGCACTTCCATGACCGACGTGTAACCGAACTTCTGCATCAGGTCAGGAACGACCTTCTCGCGATAGAACGCTTGCAGACGAGCTTGAGCTTGTTGTTGAGCCATCTCGGATCCCCGCCTCAGGCCTTGATCTCTTCGCCACTGGACTTGAAGACGCGCACTTTCTTGCCGTCAGCCAGGAGCTTGATGCCCACGCGGTCGGCTTTGCCGGTCGCGGGGTTGAAGATCGCCACATTCGATTGATGGATCGGCATGGTCTTGTCGACGATGCCACCGGTCGTGCCCTTCAGCGGGTTCGGACGCACGTGCTTCTTGACGACATTGATGCCGTCAACCACCACGTGGTCTTCATCAACACGCAGCGAAATCGCGCCGCGCTTGCCCTTGTCGCGACCGGTCAGCACGATGACCTCGTCGCCTTTGCGAATCTTGTTCATGGCCTGTCCTTCGCAGTCGGCTTAGAGCACTTCCGGAGCCAGGGACACGATCTTCATGAAGCGCTCGGTACGCAGTTCACGCGTCACCGGGCCGAAGATGCGGGTGCCGATCGGCTCCAACTTGGCATTGAGCAGCACGGCTGCATTGCCATCGAACTTGACGAGCGAGCCGTCCTGACGGCGAACGCCCTTGGCCGTGCGAACGACCACGGCGTTGTAGACCTCGCCTTTTTTGACGCGACCACGCGGTGCAGCTTCTTTGATGCTGACCTTGATCACGTCGCCGATACCGGCATAACGACGCTTAGAACCGCCAAGCACCTTGATGCACATGACGGACTTCGCACCGGTGTTGTCCGCGACGTCGAGTCGCGATTGCATTTGGATCATGTCGAATCCCCAACTTATCCCGCGCTGATAGCCCCACTCGGCCACCGCTCGCGGTCAGTCTTGGGCCCGTCACAACGACTGGGTGAAAACTCACCAAGCGGTTGCGTTTGGGGCGGAGCCAGATTGCGCCACATGCGGCTAGGCACGTGCGCAAGCCAGAAGAGCCTTCGATTATGCCAACGCATCCAAGCTGCGTCAACATGGCACTGTAAAACAATCACAGGGGGCGATCAGTCGTAGACCTCCGCGTCCGGATCCGTCGCCTCCAGTTCATAGCTCGCCGCCAGCATCGCCAGCCGCGCAACCACTCCGTACATGTAGAACCGGTTCGGTGCACTCGCCCCCGGCTTGACACCCTGGCGCGGCAGGTGGCTGCTCTCGGCGAAGGCCAGCGGGATGAACTGCGCGCCCGGCGAGTTGAGGTTCTCGTCGATGCCACGGTCGGCATGCACGCGGTAGAAGCCCCCCACGACATAGCGGTCCAGCATGTAGACCACCGGCTCGGCGACCGCGTCGTTGATGCGCTCGTAGGTCGGCACGCCCTCCTGGATGATCACCTCGGTGACCTCCTGGCCATCCTTGATCACGCTCATCTTGTTGCGCGTGCGGCGGTTGAGTTCGTCAAGCTGCTTGGCGTCCCGCACCGTCATGATGCCCATGCCATAGGTGCCGTTGTCGGCCTTGACGATCACGAACGGCTTCTCGTTGATGCCGTATTCCTTGTACTTGCGGCGGATCTTGCCCAGCAGCGCATCGACATTGGTCTGCACGCACTCGATGCCCGATCCCTCGGCGAAGTTCACCTCGCCGCACTGGCTGAACATCGGGTTGATCAGCCACGGATCCATGCCCATCAGCTTGGAGAACTTCTTGGCGACCTCTTCATAGGCCTGGAAGTGGTTGGTCTTGCGCCGCACGGCCCAGCCCGCGTGCAGCGGCGGCAGCAGGTACTGCTCGTGCAGGTTTTCCAGCACCGACGGAATGCCCGCCGACAGGTCGTTGTTGAGCAGGATGGTGCAGGGGTCGAAGTTCTTCAGCCCCAGGCGGCGCTGGGTGCGCAGCAGCGGCTCCATCGTGAGCGACTCGCCGCCGGGCAGCTCGAACGTGGTCGGCGCCTTCACTTCCGGGTCGAGCGAGCCCAGGCGCACGTTCAGCCCCGCCTGCGTGAAGATCTGCACCAGCCGCGCCACATTCGTCATGTAGAAGGTGTTGCGGGTGTGCTTCTCGGGGATCAGCAGCAGGTTCTTGGCCTCGGGACAGATCTTCTCGATCGCGGCCATCGCCGCCTGCACGGCCAGCGGCAGCATCTCGGGTGTCAGGTTGTTCCAGCCACCGGGGAACAGGTTGGTATCGACCGGCGCGAGCTTGAAGCCGGCATTGCGCACGTCGACCGAGGTGTAGAAGGGAGGCGTGTGCTCCATCCACTCCAGGCGGAACCAGCGCTCGATGGCCGGCATGGAGTCGAGGATGCGGGCTTCGAGCTCGTTGATCGGGCCGGTCAGTGCGGTGACGAGATGGGGAACCATGGTGGGCGACCTGCGCGGTGAAGGGGAATGAGGGCCATTCTAGGAAGGTCTTCAGATGCGGGTACAGCGACAAAACAAAAGGGGCCGCCCGAAGGCGGCCCCTTGAAGGGCAATCAGCAGGAAACGATCACTTGGCGTAAGCGGTTTCGCCGTGCGAGGTGATGTCCAGACCTTCGCGTTCGTCGTCTTCCGGCACGCGCAGGCCGATCACCAGATCCACGATCTTGTAGGCGATCACCGAGACCACGGCCGACCACACGACGGTCAGCATCACGGCCTTGGCCTGGATCCAGACCTGACCCGCGATCGAGTAGGCGTCCGGGGCGATCATGCCCACGGTCACCCAGTCGGCCACGGCGCTCGGGCCACCCAGGTTCGGCGAGTTGAACACGCCGGTCAGCAGGGCACCCAGGATGCCACCGACACCGTGCACGCCGAACACGTCCAGCGAGTCGTCGGCACCCAGCATGCGCTTGAGGCCATGCACGCCCCACAGGCAGACGAAGCCGGCGATGAGGCCGATGATCAGCGCACCCAGGATGCCGACGTTGCCAGCAGCCGGCGTGACCGCCACCAGGCCCGCCACGGCACCCGAAGCAGCACCCAGCATCGAGGCCTTGCCCTTCATCAGCGCCTCACCCATCGACCAGGCCAGAACGGCAGCGGCGGTGGCGATGAAGGTGTTGATGAACGCCAGTGCGGCGAAGTTGTTGGCTTCCAGGGCGGAGCCGGCGTTGAAGCCGAACCAGCCCACCCACAGCAGCGAGGCACCGACCATGGTCAGCGTCAGCGAGTGCGGCGTGAACGCTTCGCGGCCGTAGCCGACGCGCTTGCCAACCATGTAGGAGCCGACCAGACCGGCCACGGCCGCGTTGATGTGCACCACGGTACCGCCAGCGAAGTCCAGCGCACCCCACTGCCAGATCAGACCGGCCTTGGCGGTCATCGCGTCAGCGACTTCCTTCGAGGCATAGGCATCCGGACCCATCCAGTACCAGACCATGTGCGCGACCGGCGCATAGCTGAACGTGAACCACAGCACCATGAACATCAGCACAGCCGAGAACTTGATGCGTTCGGCGAAGGCGCCGACGATCAGGCAGCAGGTGATGCCGGCGAAGGTGGCCTGGAAGGCAGCGAACACGATCTCGGGGATGTAGACCCCCTTGCTGAACGTGGCAGCCGGCGCGAAGGTGCCGGCGACGTTGTCCCAGACGCCCTTCATGAACAGGCGGTCGAAGCCACCGATGAACGCATTGCCTTCGGTGAACGCCAGGCTGTAGCCGTAGACGAACCACAGCACGACGATCAGCGAGAACGTGACCATCACCTGCATCAGCACGGACAGCATGTTCTTCGAGCGCACCAGGCCGCCGTAGAACAGCGCCAGACCCGGCACCGTCATCAGGATGACCAGCAGCGTCGACAGCATCATCCAGGCGGTGTCGCCCTTGTCGATCTTCGGAGCCGGCGCAGCAGCGGGGGCGGCATCCGAAGCGGCAGGCGCTGCTTCAGCGGCCGCCGCGGGCGCAGCCACCTTGGCCAGCGTGATCTCGACACGGCGGGCCGCATCGCCCTCGCCGGCCGTGATGTCCTCGGGCTTCTGCAGCACGACGCGGGCCTCGTCGACGCCAGCCGCCTTCAGCGCCTCGCGCACGGCGAGGGCGCGCTGCTTGGCCAGTTCCTTGTTGACTTCCAGCGAGCCGGAGTTGTCGGCGAAGCCGGACAGCTGCACCTTGGCATCTGCGTTGGCAGCCAGGAAATCGGCCACGGCCTTCATGGAGTCCGCGGTATCGGCGGCCACCTCGGCCTTGCCGGACTCGAACATCACCTTCGTGTCCGGAAAATCGGCGGCCAGTGCTGCGGGCGCGAAGCCCAGCATCCCGACCACCGTCATCAGCGCGACGAACCACGCGATCAGCTTCTTCATTTGGTGTTCTCCTCGTTCCTGTGGCGAGCGCTCACAGGGCATCCTTGCCGGTTTCGCCCGTGCGGATGCGCAGCACCTGCTCCAGCGACGTCACGAAAATCTTGCCGTCACCGATCTTGCCGGTGCGTGCAGCGCCTTCGATGGCTTCGATCACGCGGTCCACGACCGCGTCGTCCACGGCGGCCTCGACCTTGACCTTCGGCAGGAAGTCGACGACGTACTCGGCACCGCGGTACAGCTCGGTGTGGCCCTTCTGGCGCCCGAACCCCTTGACCTCGGTGACGGTGATGCCCTGCACGCCGATGTTGCTGAGGGCTTCTCGAACCTCATCAAGCTTGAAAGGCTTGATGATGGCAGTGACCATCTTCATGGCAGCTCCTGGTTGCTCTGACTGGTTGACTGGTGTTGGAACAGATACCGCCAACCTTCTGCATCTTTCATGCCATCACTTGAAACATCCCGTGACGGCCACCAGATCGCGCGCGACACCCCCGATGCACCGGCTTGGTGTTTCCGCGATGCACAGCATTGGTGCATCTCCCCCATCAGGGTGAGTTCCGAACCGTGCGGACCTGCGCAGAATGGACGGCACCGCTGCGCCCCCGCACCGTTCCGACCCGGACCACGCACCACCATGTCACTCGCGATCGTCCACAGCCGCGCCCTGCTCGGCCTGCAAGCCCCGGCGGTGACGGTCGAGGTCCACCTCGCCAACGGCCTGCCCAGCTTCACGCTGGTCGGGCTGGCCGACACCGAAGTCAAGGAGTCGCGCGAGCGGGTGCGCGCTGCGCTGCAAAACAGCGGGCTCGAATTCCCCCACAACAAGCGGATCACAGTGAACCTGGCACCGGCCGATCTACCCAAGGAGGGTGGCCGCTTCGACCTGCCGATCGCGCTGGGCATCCTCGCCGCCGCCGGTCACATCGACCCGGCGATGCTGGAGACGCTGGAGCTGGCGGGCGAGCTGTCGCTGGCCGGGGATCTGCGCCCCGTGCGCGGCGCCCTGGCGATGGCACTCGCGCTGCAGCGGGGCGGCGCGCGGCGCACGCTGGTGCTGCCCCGCGCCAGCGCCGAGGAGGCTGCGCGCGTGCCGGGCCTCCCCCTGCGCTGCGCGGACCATCTGATGGACGTCGTCCACGCGCTGCAGCCCGGCGACGACTGCGTGCCGCTGCGCGCACCGCAGCCGCCACCCGGTCGCCCGCAGGCTCCGCTGCCGGATCTGCGTGACGTGCGCGGTCAGGTCGTCGCCAAGCGGGCACTGGAAATCGCCGCCGCCGGCCAGCACAGCGTGCTGTTGGTCGGGCCGCCCGGAACGGGCAAGTCCATGCTGGCCCAGCGCCTCATCGGCCTCTTGCCGCCGCTGGAGGAAACGCAGGCGCTGGAGTCGGCTGCGGTCCTCAGTCTGGCCGGGCGGTTCGATCCCGGGACCTGGTCACAGCGGGTGCTGCGGTCCCCCCACCATTCCGCTTCCTCGGTGGCACTCGTGGGCGGAGGTTCTCCTCCACGACCAGGCGAGATCTCGCTGGCCCACCACGGCGTGCTCTTTCTCGACGAGCTGCCGGAGTTCCCGCGGGCCGCGCTCGAAGCACTGCGCGAGCCGCTGGAGAACGGCCGCATCACCATCTCGCGTGCCGCCCAGCAGGCCGAGTTCCCGGCACGCTGCCAGCTCGTCGCGGCGATGAACCCGTGTCCGTGCGGCATGCTCGGCTCGACCATGCGCGCCTGCCGCTGCACGCCCGAAGCCATCGCGCGCTACCAGGGCCGGCTGTCGGGGCCGCTGCTGGACCGGATCGACCTGCGGGGCGAGGTGCTGGCGATCGCGCCGGAAGAGCTGTCCTCGGCGCCCGACGGCGAGCCGAGCGCCGCCATCGCCGAACGGGTCGTGGCCGCCCGGCAGCGCCAGCAGGCCCGCCAGGGAGTCTGCAATGCCGAGCTGGACGCTGGCGTGCTGGCAGACCACTGCCGGGCGCAGTCGGCCGCCACACAGTTCCTGAACACCGCCGCCGCCCGCCTGGGCTGGTCGGGCCGCAGCCTGCACCGGGTGATGCGCGTGGCGCGCACGGTGGCCGATCTGGCCGGCGCGGCCGACACCGAGATCGGCCACATCGCCGAGGCGATCCAGCTGCGCCGCGCCCTGCCCGGGCGGTGATCGCGACGTCAGGCCGGCGCGTTGCCCAGCGCAGCCAGCTGCGCGGCGCGCTGCTGGTCGGCCTTGCGGTCGGCGGCCACCTTCTGCGCGGTCGGGCGTTGTTCGATCAGCTTGACGTAGCCCTTCCAGTCCACGCCCTGCGCCGCCAGCAGATCCTCGCCGCAGACCAGCTTGGTCGACATCGCCACCAGCGGCAGGTGCGCCACGGCCGTGCAGTCGGCCAGCGTGAAGGTGTCACCCGCCACGTACGGCGCAAACCGGGCCAGGCGCTTGAACGCCGCGATGTTCTTCTCCAGCTGCCCCCGCGCCTTGGCGATCACGCCGTCCGACACCTTGCCGCCGAAAAACGCCTGCGCATAGAGCATGCGGGCCACCAGCTCCAGGTGGATGTCCATGAACAGCGACAGCTCGCGCACCTTGGCCGCGGCAAACGGATCGGCCGGCAGCAGCGGCACGGCAGGATAGGCCGCCTCCAGGTAGTCGACGATCACCGCGCTCTCGCACAGCGGGCCATGCTCGGTCACCAGATAGGGCAGCTTGCCGAGCGGGGAGTTCACCAGCACGTCCTCGCCGCCCCGCGGCAGCACCACCACCTCCTCGAACGGCAGGCCCTTCTCCAGCAGGACCAGCTTGACCTTGTTGTAGTAGTTGGACAGGGCAAAGCCGTGCAGGCGCAGGACAGGGGCGGTGGTGGATGCGGTCATCGGGGTCTCCGTGGTGGTGTGGGGCGGACTTCGGGCACTCTAGTCGCCGCACCGGCCACCGGCAGTAACTGCGGCGACAATCCCGCCCCATGAACGACGCCCCTGCCCTGCCCGCGCTCCCCGCCTTTTTCGACAAGCTCTGCCGGCGCGAGGACCTGCCCGCGCGGCTGGCGGCGCTGCCGCGGCCGATGGTGTTCACCAACGGCGTGTTCGACCTGCTGCACCGCGGCCATGTGACCTATCTGGCGCAGGCACGTGCGCTCGGCGCCAGTCTCGTGCTCGGCCTGAACAGCGACGCCTCGGCCCGCGGCCTGGGCAAGGGCCCGGACCGTCCGCTCAACGCCGAAGCCGACCGCGCCTGCGTGCTGGCCGCACTGGAGAGCATCAGCCTGGTCGTGCTGTTCGACGAGCCGACCCCCTGCACGCTGCTGCAGGCCATCCGGCCCGACGTCTACGTCAAGGGCGGTGACTACGACATCGAGGCGCTCGAAGAGACGCGCCTCGTGCGCAGCTGGGGCGGCCGGGCACAGGCGCTGTCCTTCGTCGATGGCTACTCGACCACCGCCCTCGTCCGCCGCATCCGCGCCTGAGCCCCTCCTCCCCGACCGCACACCCACCATGCCCGCCCGTCTCTATCTGGATGCGCCGCTGAGCGCCGATGCCGAACTCGCCCTGCCCGCCGGTGCGGCCCGCCATGTACAGGTGCTGCGCCTGCAGCCGGGCGAGGAGATCACCCTGTTCAATGGCCAGGGCGGCGAGTGGCGCGCGGAGATCGTGCGCATGGGCCGCCAGTCGGTCGAGGTGCGGGTGACGGCGCACGATCCGGTCGAGCGCGAACTGCCGATCGCCGTGACGCTGGTGGCGGGCATGCCGGCCAACGACCGCTTCGACTGGCTGATCGAGAAGGCGACCGAGCTGGGCGCGGCGGCGATCGAGCCGGTGGTGTGCGAGCGTTCGGTGCTGCGGCTGTCGGGCGAGCGGGCCGAGCGCAAGCGGGAACACTGGCAGGCGGTCGCCGTGGCAGCGGCCGAGCAGAGCGGGCGCACCCGCGTGCCGCTGATCGCGCCGGTGCGCACCCTGTCGCAGGCCGCGGCACTGGCGGCCGCTGACGCGGACACCCCCAACTGGTTGCTGAGTCTGGCCGAGGCCGTGCCCATGGCCAGACGGATGGCGCAGGACCTCGGTGGCGGTGTCGGGCGACTGCGGGTCTACAGTGGTCCGGAAGGTGGGTTCAGTCCGGCGGAGGAAACCCTGGTGCGCGGCATCGGCGCGCGGGCCATCAGCCTGGGAACACGGGTACTGCGGTCGGAAACTGCCCCACTGGCGGTGCTGGCAGCCCTGGGTCTCACGCCACCCAGCGACCGGGCGAGCTGAAGCGCGAGCGACCTTGGGGCACCTCGGGCGGCCCCAGCGGCGCAGCGGCACTGTCGGGCATCTCGGCACGCTCCACCAGTTCGCGCACGAAGGTCCAGATCACCGGGTCCAGTTCGATCGAACCCGGCTCGCCCGTGCGCTTGAGCCAGTCGTCCAGCCGGCGACGCGATGCCCCCAGCCGACGGGCGAACTGGTCCGGGTCCATCTCCATGCGCTGCATCGCTTCCAGCAGAAAAGCTTGTTGGGACTTGGGTTTTCTGTGTAGTGACATGGGAGGTATCCAGAAATGCAAATTCAGTCTAACGTCCCGCACCCCTGAAGCGTGCAGTCAGACCGAAGTTGTTGCAACTCGAAGCAACAGGCTTCGTGCTCACATTACAACTTGGTGCTCACCGCCCAAAGCCTCGATCAGGGCCGTCAACCCATGCGTCAATTCCGTGGTGATGATGGCGACATCGGCATCGAATCGCTCTTCGGCGCTGCCATCCGTGTCCAGGACGCCATCCAGGAACTCGATCTTGCGCAACTGCATCCCCTCGGTCAGCACGAAGGAGACGCGGCCATTCCAGGTCATCGCCAGCCGGGTGGGCATCTTGCCCTGCGTGATGTGCTGGCGCACCTCGTCGGTGTCCAGCGGGTGACGGGCATAGCGCACCACCGACTTCATCTCGTCACTGGACTTCAGCTCGCATTCCCGGTCGACCGTGAAATCGGCCGCCGGCTCGCCGGTGAGCAGCCAGTCGGCCATCACGGCAGCGGGTGACTCCTGGGTGTGCAGCGCCCGGACGGACAGGCCGTCGAGCGCCTTGACCAGCAGCGTCACCACCTCGTCGGCCCGACCCGGGCTGCTGGTGTCGAGCACCAGGAAGCCGGTGTCCGGCGACAGCCACACGTTGACGGCCGAGCGCTTGGTGAACGCCATCGGCAGCAACTCCAGCGTGGCCTGCTCCTTGAGTTCCTTGGTCTGCTTGCGACCGGGCTTGCGACCGGTCTCGCGCTCGATGCGGGCGGCGATCTCGTCGATGCGGCGCTTGACCACCGAACCCGGCAGCACCCGCTGCTCGATCATCAGCCGCATCAGCCACTGCCCGCGCACGGTCTCGGCCAGCGGCGCCTCGGCCGGCCCGCGGGGCGGCACCCAGCCAGCCGATTCCTCCTGCGTCGAGCCACACTCGACGAAGCGGGCCTTCTCCAGCCCGGCCTCGATCTGTTCGAGCGATGCCGACCAGCCCGGCTCCATGCGAAACACCGTCAGATTCTTGAACGTGAACACGCAGCTTCCTTCTCCAAAAGTCTTGATTGTCGGCGCCCCTGCACTTGCAGGTCCACCCGATGAACGTGTCACGGATGTGCCGGATTCGGGGATCTATAGGTCGAACACAGTGGCAGGTCATGCAAAAAACGCATGTAACCACCATGTAATGCAGAGATACCCCCGCCTACACTGACCGCGGGGGCATCCCGAAAGCAGCGCGGCGCACTGTTTTCGAGATGCCTTTTTTCAACATAGGAGCCTCTCGATGAACCAACCCCTGATGGCCGGCGTGAACGTCAACGCCCCCTCCTTCGTCAAGAACGCCAAGCTGATCGCCTGGGTCGCCGAGATCGCTGCCCTGACGCAGCCCGCCGCCATCTACTGGTGCGACGGCAGTGTGGAAGAGTATGACCGCCTGTGCCAGCAACTGGTCGATGCCGGCACGTTCAAGAAGCTCAACCCGGCCAAGCGCCCGAACAGCTTCCTGGCCTGCTCCGACCCGAGCGACGTCGCCCGCGTCGAAGACCGCACCTACATCTGCTCGGCCGCCAAGGAAAACGCCGGCCCGACCAACAACTGGATGGCCCCGGCCGAGATGCGTGCGCTGCTGCAGACCGGCGACACCCCGCTGTTCAAGGGCAGCATGAAGGGCCGCACGATGTACGTCGTGCCCTTCTCGATGGGCCCGCTCGGCTCGCCGATCGCCCACATCGGCATCGAACTCTCGGACAGCCCGTATGTGGCCGTCAACATGCGCATCATGACCCGCATGGGCAAGGCCGTGTACGACGTACTCGGCACCGATGGCGACTTCGTGCCCTGCGTCCACACCGTCGGCGCGCCGCTGGAAGCCGGCCAGCAGGACGTGACCTGGCCGTGCAGCAAGACCAAGTACATCGTCCACTACCCCGAGACGCGCGAGATCTGGTCCTACGGCTCGGGCTACGGCGGCAACGCGCTGCTGGGCAAGAAGTGCTTCGCGCTGCGCATCGCCTCCAACATGGGCCGCGACCAGGGCTGGCTGGCCGAGCACATGCTGATCCTGGGCGTGACCTCGCCGGAAGGCAAGAAGAGCCACGTCGCCGCCGCGTTCCCGTCGGCCTGCGGCAAGACCAACTTCGCCATGCTGATCCCGCCGGCCGAGCTGGGCGACTGGAAGGTCACCACCATCGGTGACGACATCGCCTGGATCAAGCCGGTCAACGGCCAGCTGCGCGCGATCAACCCGGAAGCTGGCTACTTCGGCGTCGCCCCGGGCACCAACTTCAAGACCAACCCGAACTGCATGGCGTCGCTGGACAAGGACGTCATCTTCACCAACGTCGCGCTGACCGACGACGGCGACGTGTGGTGGGAAGGCATGACCGACGAGCTGCCCTCGCACCTGATCGACTGGCAGGGCAAGGACTGGACGCCGGAAACCGCCCGTGGCGCCGACGGCAAGCTGCGCCCCGCCGCGCACCCGAACGCCCGCTTCACCGTGGCCGCTACCAACAACCCGGCGCTCGACCCCGAGTGGGACAACCCGGCCGGTGTGGCGATCGACGCCTTCATCTTCGGTGGCCGCCGCTCGACCACCGTGCCGCTGGCGACCGAAGCCCGCAACTGGGTGGAAGGCGTCTACATGGCCGCCACGATGGGCTCGGAAACGACCGCTGCCGCCGCCGGCCAGATGGGCGTCGTGCGCCGCGACCCGTTCGCGATGCTGCCGTTCACCGGCTACAACATGAGCGACTACTTCCAGCACTGGCTGAACGTCGGCGCCAAGCTCGAAGCCGAAGGCGCCACGCTGCCGGCCATCTACTGCGTCAACTGGTTCCGCAAGGGTGCGGACGGCAAGTTCGTGTGGCCGGGCTACGGCGACAACGCCCGCGTCATGCAGTGGATGCTGGGCCGCCTCGAAGGCACGGCCGGCGGTTCGGAAAACATCTTCGGTGTCAGCCCGAACTACGGCGACCTGAACTGGACCGGCCTGAACTTCAGCCAGGCCCAGTTCGACAGCGTCATCGGCATCGACCACGCCGCCTGGCAGCAGGAAATGAAGCTGCACGGCGAGCTGTTCGAGCAGCTGGCCCACAACCTGCCCGCCGAACTGAAGGCCACCAAGGCCGCGATCGAAGCCAAGCTGAACGCCTGATCTTCCGGCATGACCCGGGGCACCCGCCCCAGGATCCGACTGAAACCCGCCGCGCCCCGGCGGGTTTTTTCTTGCCCGGAACCGGCTCCATCTGATACCAGACGTTACTGTGGCAACTGCCTGACGAAAACACTGCACAGCCCCCGGCAACGTGGGAAAGTTCCGAGGCTGATCCTGCTTCCCCCGGAAGCCAACCCATCGGTCGTGCTGCAGCAGCATCCAGCCGACCGGCGTTGAAGGAGTTGCCATGACGACCATCGTGTTCGAGCACGTCCCGGTGAGCGAATTACCCCATGCGTGGCGCCACCAGCTGGCAGAGCGGGCCGCACTGCCGCACGGTCCAGTGACCATCCGCATCGAATCCCCGGACCCGGCACCAGCCGCCCGGCGGTTCGACTTGCTGGACGGCAGCCCGGACCTGGCCGATGTATCGGGCTATCTGCGCAGCATCCGCACACCGCAGTACGACTTCACCCCCTCCGGCGACGGCGACTGACGCCCGCAGGCGCTCTGTCCGGTCAACGCCGCAACAGCCCGATCGCCAGCTCCCGCCACCCGCGCGGGTGTGGCACCGCCTCATACGGCGGCGCCGGCCATTGCCAGCGGTCCGCCGGCAGCAGCGCCCGCAGCAGGTTGATGTCGAGGTGGTACGGCGGCCCCTCGATGCGACCGATGGCCGATCCAGGCCGCAGCACCTGCATGCCCATCAGGCACAGCCGCCCGCCAGGCCGCAGCCAGCGGTGCAGCTGTGCGGCGTAGTCGGCCCAGTGGTCCGGGTGGATCGCGCACCAGCAGGTCTGCTCGAACACCGCGTCCAGCGGCTCGGCAGGCTGCCACTGCAGGACATCCGCCTGCACCAGGGCGCAGGCACCAGCGCCCAGCCCTGCGTCGTGCAGACGCTGTGCGGTCCGCGCGACCGCAGCCGGGGCATAGTCGATCGCGGTGACCCTGCAGCCGGCCTGCACCAGCGCCAGCACCTCGTGCCCGCTGCCACAGCCGGGCACGGCCACCCGCTGACCCGCCGCGAGCGTGCCGTCCGCCAGCCACGGCGCGAGCTGCGGGCTGACGGCGCCGCGGTCCCAGGGGATGTCATCCGCCTCGAACCGCTGCTGCCAGAAATCGACGCCTGGGCCGGCCATGGCGGGCCTCTCAGCGCGGCTCGGCCGACTTGGCCAGCAGCGTGAAATGCTCGACCTGCGGCGGTTGCGCGAAGAACGGCCCGACGATGGCGCGCCACTCGGCGAAGGCGGGCGACTCGCGGAAATCGACCGTGTGGTTCTCCAGCGTCTCCCACCAGATCATCAGCAGGTAGCGCTCGGGCGACTCGACCCCCTTGTTGACCTTGTAGCCGAAGAAGCCCTTGGCCTGGCTGATGACGGTTTCCACGCCGCGCTGGATGGCGGCGTCGAAGTCGGCCTGGCGGCCGGGCTGGATGCGGATGTCGGCAAGTTCGAGGATCACGGGACAGTCTCCGGAAAAACGGTGCCCGCATCGTAGCCGCAGCGGCCGCCGAGGGGTGTCACCACCCAGTCCGGGGCCCGCCGACCGGCAGTCCCGGGATGGTGGCGCGGCGTGGCGAATTTCACACTCGCCGACATGCACACGTCGCCCGTCCTCGCCATCTGGTTCCTGCTGTGCCTGCTGGTCGGCGGGTCGGGCGCGGCCCGGGCTGCACCGGGCGCCGAGGCGACGGACTGGGAGGTGGTCGCCGCCGACCTGCTCCGCCAGCCCGGGTTCAAGGCCCTGCCGATCCGGATCGCGGCCAGCACCGGCCACGCACCGGCGGAGATGGAGGTCGGTGGCGGGCGCTGCGTGCTGCACCTGCGCACCCGCGGCAATCCGGTCGCCGACGTGCTGCTGCGCCAGGCCGCCGCGGACGATCGCCTGGTGTGGATGCAGGCCATCCTCGTCCACGAGATCGCGCACTGCTGGCGCTGGCAGGGCCAGGACGCCGCGCTGCAGCAGTTCGCGGCGCTGATCGGCACCGCCGGCCGCGACAGCCGCCGGCTCGACGAGGTCCACCAGCGCATGCGCGACGAGGAAACCTTCGCCGACGTGGCCGCGCTGGCCTGGGTGGCGCAGGCCGCGCCGGAGCAGTTCGAGGCCATGCTCGGCGCCTTCGGGCGGCTGCGTGGCAACTTCACCCTGTCCGCGGGTGCGCACGACACCCGTGCCGCGCTGGACCGGGTGCGGCGCGAGGGCTTCGCGCCCGGACAGGCGCCCTTCGACGCCGCCCGTGCGCTGCTCGCAGACACCGGCCGGTGAGTCCGGGGCGCTCACCTAGAATCCTTCGATGGCCATCCGCTCCACCGTTCACAAAGCCGAGCTGTCGATCGCCGACATCGACCGCTACTACTACGCCGACCACGCCCTCACGCTGGCCCGGCATCCTTCCGAAACCGAAGAACGCCTGATGGTGCGCCTCGTCGCCTTCGCGATGCACGCACACGAGCGGCTGTTGCCGGCCGGCGGGCTCTCCACCGAGGACGAACCGGACTTCTGGCGCTGCGACGACACCGGCTCCATCCAGCAGTGGATCGAGGTCGGCCTGCCCGACGAGCGGATGCTGCGCAAGGCCAGCGGGCGCTCGGACGAGGTGGTGCTCATCACCTACGGTGGGCGCAAGGCCGAGGTCTGGCGCAGCGAAAACGCCTCGGCGCTGGCCAAGTTGCGCAAGCTCACGATGTGGTTCATCACCGAGGCCGATTGCGAGGCGCTGCAGACGCTGGTCGAGCGCACGATGCGCATCGGCGTGACGATCCAGGACGGGCACCTGCTGTTCGCGGGGGAGAAGAACAGCGTCGAGGTGACGCCGGTGCTGTGGCAGGGCGACAAGGCGGCGTGATGCCCTACGGTGGCGCCCGCAGCGCCACAAGCGACAATGCCCCCTTCGCGCGTCACCCCCTGACGCCGCCGCTCTTGCCCACCGCCCACCATGTCCGACCTCTCCACCGAGATCCGCCGCCGCCGCACCTTCGCGATCATTTCCCACCCTGACGCCGGCAAGACCACGCTGACCGAGAAGCTGCTGCTGTTCTCCGGCGCGATTCAGATCGCCGGCTCCGTCAAGGCGCGCAAGGCCAGCCGCCACGCCACCTCCGACTGGATGGAGATCGAGAAGCAGCGCGGCATCTCGGTCGCCTCCTCCGTCATGCAGATGGAGTACGGCGACTGCGTCATCAACCTGCTCGACACGCCCGGCCACCAGGACTTCTCGGAAGACACCTACCGCGTGCTGACCGCCGTGGACGCCGCGCTGATGGTGATCGACGCGGCCAACGGCGTGGAGCCGCAGACCCGCCGCCTGCTGCAGGTCTGCCGCGCCCGCAACACGCCGATCCTGACGTTCATCAACAAGATGGACCGCGAGGTGAAAGACCCGCTGGCGCTGATGGACGAGATCGAGCAGGAGCTGGGCATGACCGTCGTGCCCTTCACCTGGCCGGTCGGCATGGCCAAGTTCTTCCACGGCGTGATGGACCTGCGCGAGGACCAGATGCGCCTGTTCGCGCCGGGCGAGGACCGCGCTGGCGGCGACGAGGAAGTGCTGCACGGGCTGGAGAACCCGGTCCACGCCGAACGTTTCGGCGCGCCCTACGAGCAGGCGCTGGGCGAGGTCGAGCTGGTGCGCGAAGCCGCGCCGGCCTTCGACCACGCCGAGTTTCTGGCCGGCCGACAGACGCCGATGTTCTTCGGCTCGGCGATCAACAACTTCGGCGTGCGCGAAATCCTCGATGCGCTGGTGGCCCTGGCCCCGCCGCCCGGCAATCGGCAAGCGATCGAGCGCACCGTGGAACCGACCGAGCCGAAGTTCACCGGCGTCGTCTTCAAGGTGCAGGCCAACATGGACCCGGCGCACCGCGACCGCATCGCCTTCGTGCGCGTGTCCTCGGGCAAGTTCATCCGCGGCATGCGCCTGAAGGTCGTGCGCAACGGCAAGGAAATGCGCCCGCAGACCGTGGTGAGCTTCCTGTCACAGCGGCGCGAGCTGGTCGACGAGGCGGTGGCCGGCGACATCATCGGCATCCCGAACCACGGCGTGCTGCAGCTCGGCGACACGCTGACCGAGGGCGAGATGCTGCACTACACGGGCCTGCCATTCTTCGCGCCGGAAAGCTTCCGCACGGTGGAAATCAAGGATCCGCTGCGTGGCAAGCAGTTGCGCCAAGGGCTGCAGCAGTTGGGCGAGGAAGGCGCGATCCAGGTGTTCAACCCGGTCGCCGGCGGCTCGCTGATGCTGGGCGCGATCGGGCAACTGCAGTTCGAAGTCGTGCTGCACCGCCTGAAGGGCGAGTACGGCGTGGACGCGCGGCTGGACCCGTGCCGTTTCTCCATCGCCCGCTGGATCACCAGCGAGGACGAGAACAAGCTCAAGCGCTTCATCGAGTCGGAGCAGCTGCGCATCGCCTACGACGTGGTCGGCGCGCCGGCCTTCCTGGTGCAGTACAGCTCGGACCTGCGCGTCGCGCAGGAGCGGGCGCCGGACATCCAGTTCCACGCAATGCGGGAGCACTCGGGGCGGGTGTTCGGGCAGGCGCCGACGCTGTAAACCGCGCCGGGCGGGCGTTCAGGATCGAGGCAGCAACACCTTCGCCGCTTCGATCCGCAGCGCCATCTCCACCCGCCCGTCGTTCATCACCTGCAGCAGGAACTGCCGCGGATCGGTGAAGCTGGTGGCCGACACTGACGCGGTAGCAGAAGCAGGAACAGCCGGAGCCACCGGCAAGGCCGCCCGGTACTCCGCCGCGCGGATGCTCGACAGGCGCGCCAGCAGCTCCGCCTGGCCCTCCGGGCTGGGCCGGACATCAAGCCACGGCGTGTCGGCGAACACCGGCGCCAGATCCGGCGCGACGTAGGCGGACCAGACCTCGCCATCGGCCTGCAGCGCCGGGACCGGCGGCGCCAGTTCCACGCCATCGGCCGAGGGCAGCAGCGCGACGCGGTGTGGCGGAATGTCGGTCAGATAGCGGGTGCGCAGCTGCGCCAGCAGCGCGTGCGCCTCGGCGGCCGACACCGGCTCGGCCAGCGAGAACCAGAGCTGGCAGGCGTCCGTGCCCGACACCGCGATGCCAGGCGCCGGCCAGCCGAGATCGGTCTGCACGCCCTGCCACACCCGCCCGAGCACCGACCAGTCGGCCGGCCGCGCCAGCGACAGCACCAGCGCACGCACACGGCCCTCGGCGTCGATCAGGCCGGGGTCGCCCGACGCCGGATCCGCCGCCGGCCCGCAGCGGTAGAGCCGGTTCCATTCGGATTGCAGCCGCGTCGCCATCAGGCCACCTCGGCACCTTCTCCGGCGCTCCAGAGTTCGTGCCAGGTCTGCGCGTCCATCACCAGTCCGAGCGCGGCCAGCGCCTCGTCCAGCGCGGCGATGCGCTGGCTGCCGACGAGCGGCTGCGGCCGGCTCGGGTGGCGCATCAGCCAGGCGTAGGCGACCGTGGCCGGCGAAACACCGTGGCGGCGGCCGATGTCTTCCAGCGCGGCACGCACGCGCAGCGCATCCGGCGCCGTGCCGGTGAACAGCCGCCCGCCCGCCAGCGGCGACCAGACCATCGGGCGCAGGTTCAGGCCGAGCAACTGGTCGAGCGTGCCGTCGTGCAGCGGCGCGCGGTGCAGCGGGTGCAGCTCGATCTGGTTGGTCACCAGCGGCACCGACTGGTGCAGCAGGGCGAACTGCGACGGCGTGAAGTTCGAGACCCCGAAGGCCCGCACCTTGCCCGCCGCGTGCAGCCGCGTGAAGGTCTCGGCGACTTCGAACGGGTTCATCAGCGGGTCCGGCCGGTGGATCAGCAGCAGGTCGAGCCGGTCGGTGTGCAGGGCGCGCAGGCTGTTCTCCACGCTGGCGACCAGGTGCTCGCCGGAGGTGTCGTACGACTTGAGCCGGTGCTCGGGCCGCGCCGGGTGCAGCAGCTGGATGCCGCACTTGCTGACGAGCTGCATCCGGTGGCGCAGGTGCGGGGCCAGCGCCAGCGCCTCGCCGAACAGGGCTTCGACGGTGTAGCCGCCGTAGATGTCAGCGTGGTCGAAGGTGGTCACGCCGCGGTCCAGGCACTGCTCGATCCAGCGCAGGCGCTCCATCGGCGTCCAGCCCCAGTCGGCCATGCGCCAGCAGCCGGCGATGACCGGGGACAGTGCGGGTCGGTCCAGTTGAATTCGGGTGCTCAGCGGCATGGCAGTCTCGTGTCGAAAGCGCATCAACAATGAAAAATGGCGCCCGAAGACGCCATCCGTGGGTCGTCCGCGGGCAGATCAGCTCGAGAACAGGAAGTTCAGCACGTCACCGTCCTTGACGACGTATTCCTTGCCTTCCGCGCGCATCTTGCCGGCGTCCTTCGCGCCCTGCTCGCCCTTGAAGGCAATGAAGTCCTCGAAGGCGATGGTCTGGGCGCGGATGAAGCCCTTCTCGAAGTCGGTGTGGATCACGCCCGCCGCCTGCGGCGCGGTGTCGCCGACGTGGATGGTCCAGGCGCGCACTTCCTTCACGCCGGCGGTGAAGTAGGTCTGCAGGCCCAGCAGCTTGAAGGCCGAGCGGATCAGGCGGTTCAGGCCCGGCTCGTCCTGCCCCATCTCGGCCAGGAACATCGCGCGGTCCTCGTCCTCCATCTCGGACAGCTCGGCCTCGGTCTTGGCGCAGATGGCCACGACGGGCGCGTTCTGCTTCGCGGCGAACTCGCGCAGGCGGTCAAGGAAGGGGTTGTTCTCGAAGCCGCTCTCGTCCACGTTGCCCACGAACATCGCCGGCTTGGCGGTGATCAGGCACAGCGGCTTGAGGATGACCAGCTCTTCCTTGCTGAAGTCGATCGAGCGCACCGGCAGGGCCTGGTCCAGCGCCGCCTGGCACTTCTCCAGCACCTTGACCAGCGCCGCGGCGTCCTTGTCGCCGGAGCGGGCCACCTTGGAATAGCGGTGCAGGCTCTTCTCGACCGTGCCCATGTCGGCCAGGCAGAGTTCGGTCTGGATCACCTCGATGTCGGCGATCGGGTCGACCTTGCCGGCGACGTGGATGACGTTCTCGTCCTCGAAGCAGCGCACGACGTTGACGATGGCGTCGGTCTCGCGGATGTGCGAGAGGAACTTGTTGCCCAGGCCTTCACCCGTGGACGCGCCCGCCACCAGCCCGGCGATGTCCACGAACTCGACGATGGCCGGCACGATCCGCTCCGGCTGGACGATCTCGGAGAGCTTGTCCAGCCGGGGGTCCGGCAGCTCCACCACGCCGACGTTGGGCTCGATGGTGCAGAACGGGTAGTTCTCGGCGGCGATGCCGGCCTTGGTCAGCGCATTGAAGAGGGTGGACTTGCCGACGTTGGGCAGGCCGACGATGCCGCACTTGAGGCTCATGAAAATTCCTTTTGAAGACAGGCCGATTGTATTGATCGGCGAGACCGCCTCTTGTGCGACCCGGCGCTGGTCGTGCACCGCCAGACACCGGGGCATTCATCACTTGAAACACATGAACGAATATAGATCAATGTGACCCTCGGGAAATCCGACAGAATTTTCAGATCGGGAATCAACAGGAACCAAGCATGAGCACGACTTACTCGACGGTGACCAGCCGCACGAACGGCACGACGGGCACCGGTCTGGACCAGCTGGTGGATGCGATCCACGCCGACAACAGCCTCGCGGGCAACAACAGCGCGGCCGAGATCACCGGCGGGGCGTCGGCGGCCGACCAGCTCAACCGGATCATCGTCGAGGCAGCACTGGCCACCGGCGCCGCGGCGGACCGCGTCTTCACCGCCGCCGAGGTCGTTGCGATGAACGCCTGGATCCGCGCCAACCGCCTGGTGCAGTGGACGGCGTTGCATGGCGACGACGAGACGGCCGAGGAAACCGGTTATCACCAGGTGCAGAACGACGGTGCCGACACCAATTACCGCGGGCAGAACCTGCTCAACACGGTGATCGACGGTGTCTACCACATGGGGTTCGAGATCCAGAACGGCGCTTTCCTCAACGAGGATGGCAACGCCAACGCCACGGTCGAGCAGGTGGCGGGCTGGCTGACGCAGTTCTGGCAGGACCGCGCCACCACCGGCACCGGGCTGGACCGGGCCGTGGCGCTGATCCAGGCCGACGCGGGGCTGGCAGCCGGCACGACACAGGCCGACATCGCCGGTGGGCAGGACGCCGCCAACGGGCTGAACCAGCTGATCGCGCAGGGCCTGGCCGCCACCAATGCCGCCGCGGACGGCTCGATCAGCGTGGCCGACGTGACGGCCCTCAACGCCTGGGTCCGCGCGGACGCGACCCGGCTGGCGCAGTTCACCGCGCTGCATGGCGACGATGAGAACGGCGAGGAAACCGGCTACCACCTGGTCCAGAACGACGGCGCCAACACCCAGTATTTCGGCAAGAACCTGGTCAACACGGTGCTGGACGGGATCTACCACATCGGCTTCCAGATCCAGGGCGCCAACCTGCTCAACGAGGATGGCAACACCAACGCGGCGCTCACCGACGTGGCTTCGTGGCTGAACTATTTCTACATCGACCAGTCGAGCACCGGCACCGGACTGGACCGCATCGTCGACGCGATCAAGACCGACGCGGGACTGGCGCGCAACACGACCGCCGCCGACATCAACGCCGGGGCGGGCTACGCCAACTCGTTCAACCAGTTGATCGTGCAGGCCATCACCGCCACCAACGCGATGGGCGACGGCTGGATCACGTCGGAGGACCTGCGCGCCATGAACACCTGGGTGCGCAGCGACGCGACACGCCTGGCGCAGTTCACGGCCCTGCACGGTGACGACGAGAACGGCGAAGAGACCGGCTACCACCTGGTCCAGAACGACGGCGCCAACACGAATTACTTCGGCAAGAACCTGGTCAACACGGTCGCCGACGGCCTCTACCACTTCGGGTTCCAGATCCAGGGCAACAACTTCCTCAACGAGGACGGCAATGCCAACGCCGCGCTCTCCGACGTGGGCAACTGGCTGAACTACTTCTACAAGGGCGCCACCTGGGTCAACGGCAACGACACCGCTGAAACCCTCACCGGCAGCGCCGCGGCCGAGGAAATCGTCGCCCGCGGCGGCAACGACGTGGTGGACGGTGGCACCGGCAACGACCTGATCTGGGGCGGCGGCGGCAACGACACCCTCCTGGGCGGTGCAGGCGACGACCTGGTCTACGCAGGCTCGGGCGACGACCGCCTGGACGGCGGCCAAGGCAACGACACCTACCGCGTCACCGGCACGCAGGCCGAAGGCTGGGCCAGCTTCGAGGGCTACGACACCTATGTCGACAGCGCCGGCACCGACACGGTCCAGGCCTACGGCAACAACGTGGACATCGGCGTGGTCGGCTGGACCGGCACCGGCGTGGAAACCATCGACGGCACGCGCGCCACGGGCACCGTGACCGTGATCGACAACAGCAGCGCCAACCTGCTCGATTTCCGCACCACCACGCTGGTGGGTGGCAATGTCCGCATCGACGGCAACGCGGGCAACGACACGCTCTACGGCTCGGCTGGCCACGACACGCTCATCAGCGGCATCGGCAACGACGTCATCGACGGCGGCGCCGGCAACGACACCTACCGCGTCACCGGCAACCAGGCCGGCGGCTGGGCCAGCTTCCACGGCTACGACGCCTACAGCGACACGGGCACCAGCAACAGCAGCGCCGACCGGCTCCAGGCCATCGGCACGGGCGACGTGGACATCGGCGTGACCGGCTGGGGCGCGACCGGCATCGAGGTCATCGACGGCAGCGGAGCGACCGGCACGACGCGCCTGGTCGGTGACGGCAGCGCCAACGTCCTGAACTTCAGCGCCACCACCTTCGTCGGCAGCCACTTCCTGTTCAACGGTGGTGCCGGCAACGACACCATCACCGGCACCGCCGGCAGCGACGTCATCATGGGCGACATCGGCGATGACAAGGTCGATGGCGGCAACGGCGCCGACACCTACCGCATCACCGGCAACCAGGCTGGTGGCTGGGCCAGCTTCCACAGTTACGACACCTACGCCGACACCGGCACCTCGGGCGTCGACACGCTGCAGGCGGTCGGCACCGGCGACGTGGACATCGGCATGGACGGCTGGAGCGCGGCCAATGGCATCGAGGTCATCGACGGCAGTGGCGCAGCGGGCCTCACCCGCCTGATCGGCAACGGCAGTGCCAACGTCCTGAACTTCAGCGCCACCACCTTCGTCGGCAGCCACTTCCTCTTCAACGGCGGCGCCGGCAACGACACCATCACCGGCACCGCTGGCAGCGACGTCATCATGGGCGACATCGGCGATGACAAGGTCGATGGCGGCAACGGCGCCGACACCTACCGCATCACCGGCAACCAGGCTGGCGGCTGGGCCAGCTTCCACAGCTACGACACCTACGCCGACACCGGCACCTCGGGTATCGACACGCTGCAAGCCGTCGGCACGGGCAACGTGGACATCGGGCTGGAGGGCTGGAGTGCAGCCAACGGCGTCGAGGTGATCGACCTGCGCAGCGTGGTGGGCACCGCGCGCATCCTCGGCAGCGGCAACGCCAACCTGCTCGACTTCCGCGCCACCACGCTGCTGCAGAACACCAGCGGCCTGCTGGTCGATGGCAGCTGGGGCAACGACACGGTCCATGGCAGCGCGGGCGCCGACACCCTGATCGGCAGCTACGGCAACGACTCGGTCGATGGTGGCCTGGGCAATGACAGCTACGTGGTCGGCCGCGGCCTGGGCTCGGACCGCCTCAACGACACCGACGCCACCGCCGGCAACACCGACACGCTGACCTTCACCGGCGGCGTGACCGCGGACCAGCTCTGGTTCCGCCACGTCGGCAACGACCTGGAGGTGCGCATCGTCGGCACCTACGAGACCACGACCATCGCCAACTGGTACAGCGGCAGTGCCCAGCACATCGAGCAGATCAGGACCAGCGATGGCAAGACGCTGCGGGACACCCAGGTGGACAGTCTGGTCAGCGCGATGGCCGGTTTTGCCGTGCCGGCCGCCGGCCAGTCGACGCTGAATCCGACGTACCAGGCGGTGCTGCTGCCGTTGATCAGCAGCAGCTGGACCTGACCGGCCGAGGGGACAGCGGCCTCAGAACCGCACCGTCCCCCGCCCGCCCTGCCCGGCTACCAGCCGCCGTCCCACCCCCTCGACGATCACCGCGTTCATCCCGAAGGTGATCGCCCCGTCCACGCGCGCATCGGCCCGGTAGCGCGAGAGCGTGTCACCCGGTTCGTGGCCAGCGACGGCGGTGTCGGGGTCGATGTTGGGGATCGGACAGCGCGGGCAGGGCTTGACCAGCCGCAGCGTGACCGGGCCGTCCGGCGTGTCGAACTGCAGCTCGTCCAGCCCGTCCTCGCCGTGCGGGCCGAGGCCGTCGAGCACGAGGTTGGGGCGAAAGCGTGCCATCGTCACCGGTGCGTGGTGACCGAGCACGAGGCGGCGGTTCAGCTCGTCCAGCGCGGCCACCGTGGTGACGAGGATGGGATAGCCGTCGGAGAAGCTGTTTTCCGCTTCGAGCGCGCCGGTCCAGCGGGCGCTGGAGAGCCGACGCTGCCCCGGCACGAACTGCACCAGCCGCACCGGCACGCCGAGGAAGTCGCTGCACCAGCGGTCCGCGGCCACGCTGGCGGCGCGGGCGTCCACGGCGTCGTCCCAGACCCGCACGCGCAGCGCCTCGCCCGCGGCCACCACCGGCAGCACGAGCGGCGCACAGCCGGGCGCCGTCACGGTCCACCCGCCGCCGTCGCCGAGCGCCGGTCGGATCAGCGCCATGCGGGCGTGCTCGCGCTGGCTGAGGAACTCGTGCTGGTCGTCGATCAGCATCCACTGGCGGTCGTGCGCGAAGCCGGTGGCAGCGAGTTCGGTCTGCGCCAGCGACAGGCCAGCGCAGGACTTGATGGGGTAGACGTGCAGACTGGCGATCGTGACGGGGCTGCTGCCGTCGTCGTCGCCGTGCTGTGCCATTTCAGGGTCAAGGGAATGCATCAGAAGCCTCGGTACGGTCAGTTCCTACAATCTTGCCCCATGAATGCGCCCTCCTCCCATGTTCTGTACCCGGCTCCGGCCGGCTCGCCTTCGCTCGACGTGCTGATCCGCGGCAGCGGCCCGGTCGGCATGGGCCTGGCGCTGGCGCTGGCGCGGGACGGGCTGCGTGTCGGCCTGCTCGGCGCACTGCCGAAGAAAGACGCCGCGCCGGACGTGCGCGCCTATGCGCTGAACGCCGGCTCGGTCACCCTGCTGCGCGAGCTGCGCGTGTGGGACGCGCTGCCCGAGGACGCCCGCACCGCCGTGCAGGACATGCGCATCCACGGCGACGACGGCGGGGCGATCGAGTTCAGCGCCTGGCAGCAGGGCATCGGCGAGCTGGCGTGGATCGTGGACGCTGCGGCGCTGGAGCAGGCGCTCGGGGAGGCCGTGCGCTACGCCCCGCATGTGCAGCGGCTGACGCAGCCCGCCGCCGCGCAGCTCACCGCCGTCTGCGAGGGCAAGGATTCGGCCACGCGCGAACTGCTGGGTGCAGGCTTCGAGTCCTTCCCCTACGGCCACCACGGTGTGGCCGCCCGCCTGGTCAGCGACCAGCCGCACCACGGCACCGCCTGGCAGTGGTTCCGCCACCCGGACGTGCTGGCGCTGCTGCCCTTCGACCGGCCGCAGGTCGCGCACGGCTTCGGCCTCGTCTGGTCGCAGCCCCAGGCCGAGGCCGAGCGGCTGCTGGCGCTGTCGGACACCGAATTCGAGACCGAACTGAACGCCGCCACGGGGGGCGCAGCCGGCACGCTGCGGCTGGGCTCGCCCCGGGCCGCATGGCCGCTGCGGCTGGGCCATGCGCAGCGCTGGTGCGGACCGGGCTGGGTGCTGCTGGGGGACGCGGCGCACGCGGTGCATCCGCTGGCCGGGCAGGGCCTGAACCTGGGACTGGCGGATGTGCGGGCGCTGGCGCGGGTGCTGGTCGAGGCCCGGCGCACGATGCCCTGGAAACCGCTCGGCGACGAGCGCACGCTGCGCCGCTATGCCCGCGAACGCAGCACCCCGACCCGCGCCATGAGCGGACTGACCGATGGACTCCTGCACCTTTTTGCACAGCCTTCAGCGCCGCTGAAGGAACTGCGCAACCATGGCATGACTCTGGTACATCATCTCGGCCCGCTCAAGCGCTGGCTGACCGCCCGGGCGCTCGATGCCTGAACTTCCGCACCAAGGAACCGCACCATGACTCCGCGCCTCGCCACGTTCGCCGCCGCCGCGCTCGCCGCCCTGACCCTGCTGGCAGGCCCTGCCCGCGCCGACGAAGCCGACATCCGCAAGACGCTGACCGAGCGCTTCGCCAACCTGCCCAGGATCGACGAGATCCGTCCCTCGCCGATGGCTGGCGTCTGGGAGGTGCGCATCGGCACCGACATCATGTATTCCGACGCCAAGGGCACCTACCTGCTCCAGGGCGCGCTGATCGACACCGCCACCCGCCGCAACCTCACCGAAGAGCGGGTGGACAAGCTCACCGCGATCGACTTCGCCAGCCTGCCGCTGAAGGACGCCATCGTCTGGAAGAACGGCAATGGCAAGCGCAGGATCGCCGTCTTCGCCGACCCGAACTGCGGCTACTGCAAGCGGCTGGAAAAGGACCTCGTCAATGTGAAGGACGTGACGGTCTACAACTTCCTGATCCCGATCCTCGGCGGCGACTCGCCGGACAAGGCCAAGGCGATCTGGTGCGCCAAGGACAACACGGCCGCCTGGCGTGGCTGGATGGTCGATGGCAACGTGCCCGCGCGGGTGATGGGCCAGTGCGACGCGTCGGCGATCGAGCGCAACTCGGCCCTGGCGAAGAAGCACCGCGTCACCGGCACCCCCGCCATCGTGTTCGAGGACGGCACGCGCGCCCCTGGCGCCATTCCGGCCGCGGAAATCGAGAAGCGGCTGGCCGCGAAGTCCTGAGGGCCCGTCCCCGGCAGCGCGGCCGCCTTCAGAACGGCCGCTCCCCGATGAAGTTGCCTGCCGGCCGGTACTGGCAGACCCAGATCTGGTCCTTCGCGGCGCACACCCGCACGGCACAGCCCACCTCGCGGGTGGAGCGCCAGACGATCTGGGTGTAGTGGCCACAGGTCTTGCCGGGCGTGCAGGTGTTGGCCTCTACCTGGAAATCCGCCGATTCGCGGCCCCAGACGTCGGTGACAAATCCGGGGCGGACGTCCTGCACGGTGACCAGGCCAGTGCTCCAGCGGATGGGGCTGGCCCAGTAGAGGTTCTCGCCCAAGTCGGGCGTGTCGCTGTGTTCCATGCCGCATTGCCCGCCCTGGTCGAGCCGCGCCGCCCAGCGGGCGGAGGATTCCGCAAGTCCCTCCGACCAGACCAGCGGCGGCACGCCGACGCGGGAGCGCCAGCGGTTGTGCGCCAGCAGGAGCTCCGTGGACTGGGCCTCGGCCAGGCCGGTGGCTGGATCCGCAACCGTTGGCGTCGCTGCAGCCACCAGCCCCACCAGGACGAATCTGCTCAGCACACGAAGGCCCGCACGAATGCGCCATAGGCCTCCCCGACCGGCAGTTCCAGATCCCGGTGCAGCACGCGCCGCAGCGCAGGTCGGGAGGCCCCGGTTCTCGGGTCGACGCCTGGGCGCGTCTCTTCACGCATGTAGAGCGCCGCGCCCCGCTTGTGCCAGGCCGGCAGCGTGTTGAACTGGATCCCGCCGCGAAAGAGCAGCTCGTTCTTGTCCGCTACCGACAACCCCGCCAGCGCCGCCGTCGCGGCCTGCGCCGACTGACCTTGTCCGCGCAGCAGCCAGTAGCCGTGGGCGTTGAGCGCATTGCGGTGGGCATCCTCGTGGCGCCAGCGGAAGTAGTCGATGACGTCGGCGGGGGTCGGCAGCGGGCAGATGCGTGCATCGAAACAGGCCATCTGCCCCATCGCCAGCGTGAAGCGCGCGCTGGCCTCGCCCGCCAGGATGGACAGGAGCTTGCGGGTCTTGCGGCCGAAGGTGGCGTCGTCGCGGCGCAGCAGCAGCGAGATCTCGTCGCTCTGGGTGTAGCCGTAGACGACGCCGAAGCCGCAGGCGGTCATCAGGTGCTCGACGGTGTCGAGCATGTGGTCGCGAAAGCGCACGTCGAACGGCGCGTCGAGCCGCCACACCTCGCGCGTCTGGCGCGTGAAGCCGCGGCCGTCCAGCCGCACGACGATGTGCAGGCCCGGCAGCACGCAGTGGTCGTCGTTGGTTTCGAAGGTCCGCAGCCGGGCGTCCAGTTCCTCGAATCTCATGGGAGAGACCTTTCTTCAGGCTTCATCAGGCCCAGGAGCGGGCCACGGCAGAACCTCGAACCCGGTGCCCAAGACGTCAGGGCCGACCTGCCACAACTGGTCGAATCCCTCATCGAGCCCAGGCAGCTCGAACTTGGCCAGCGTGGCGCGGATCGCCACCTCCGGCACCCTCGCCCGCCCGCTGCGCAGCGCGTTGCGGGCGATCAGTTGTGCATACGGCACCTCGAAGCGGTAGCCCGTGACGCCAAAGCCGCTTGCCCGGGCCTGGTCGATGTAGACCGCCCGCTCGGCCCGCGTCGGGTTGGTGTTGTCGATCACCACCGGCTGGCGGGCCGCCAGGCAGGCGCTCACCAGCAGCGTTTCCCGGTGGCGCGTGCGCAGCATGTCCAGGCTCAGGCGCAGGTGGGTCTGCGCGAAGCGGGCCGCGTAGAAGGTGGATTTGCCCGCGGCGGGCGGGCCGATGAAGAGAACGAGTTCCATGGAGCCCATTGCAACAGACCACCCCCGGCGGATCCACCCGGGGTAGCCCATGCACCGTCGGCCTCAGCGGTGCGTGAAGTGCGGCGCGCGCTTTTCGAGGAAGGCGCCCATGCCTTCCTTCTGGTCGCTGCTGGAGAACAGCGCGTGGAACAGCCGGCGCTCGAACAGCAGGCCTTCCGTCAGCGGCGCCTCGTACGCGCGGTTCACGCATTCCTTGGTCGCCATCAGCGCCAGCAGCGAGTAGCCGCACATGGCCTGCGCGGCCTTGTCGGCTTCCGCGTGCAGATCCGCCAGCGGCACGACGCGCGACACCAGCCCCGCCCGCTCGGCCTCGACCGCGTCCATCATGCGGCCGGTCAGCGCCAGGTCCATGGCCTTGCTCTTGCCCACCGCGCGCGGCAGGCGCTGCGTGCCGCCCGCGCCGGGGATGATGCCGAGCTTGATCTCGGGCTGGCCGAACTTCGCGTTGTCGGCCGCGATGATGAAGTCGCAGCCCATCGCCACCTCGCAGCCACCGCCGAGCGCGAAGCCCGACACCGCCGCGATGATCGGCTTGCGCACCTGGCGGATGGTGTCCCAGTTGCGCGAGATCAGGCCCTTGCGGTAGGCGTTCGGGAAGTCGAAGGGCTGCATCATCGCGATGTCCGCGCCCGCAGCGAAGGCCTTCTCGCTGCCGGTGACGACGATGCAGGCGATGCCGTCGTCGGCGTCGAAGGCCAGCAGCGCGGCGCCGAGTTCGTCCATCAGCGTGTCGTTGAGGGCGTTGAGCGCCTTGGGGCGGTTCAGCGTGATCCAGCCGTAGCGCAGGGCGTTCTCGCCGGTGCCGGGGCGGGTGTCGACGAGGATGGTTTCGTAGGTCTTCTCGGGGGTGCTCACAGGGTGGGTCTCCTGGTCGGGTTGGGTGCTGCACCGCACTATAGAACGACCGTTCGTTTTTGTGGCGCGCTCAGGGGACTGCGGCCTGCCGCGGCGGCTCCGACAGGCGCAGATCGATCCAGGTCTCGGCGTCCTGCTCGATGCGGATGCGCACCGGCAGCATCTGCAGCGTCGGCGCGTACCAGACCTGCGCGCTGAGGATGCTGCCGCCGGAGCGGGCCACCTCGCCCGGGGTCTCGGCCACGCTGTCGCGTGCGGGGACCGGGCGGACGTGGAAAGTCTCCAGTTCCCCCAGCGGTGTCGCCGTGGGCAGCGTGTCGCCGACCTCGTAGGCCCAGCGGCGCACCCGGTGCGGCAGCGCCAGGTCGAACTCGACGCGCCCGCCCTTCTCGCGCAGCGCCGGCCGGGTCGAGAAGAGAAAGACCATCTGGATGAACTGGCTGGCGGTGTCCTGCACGTCGGCGCGGGTCGCGGAGAGCCGGCCGTCCTGCAGGCGCACGCTGCGCTCGTCCGGAAACGCCAGCTGCACCAGCCGGTTGCGGCCGATGATCTGGCGCGTGGCCTGCTCGTAGCGCTGCGGGCGCAGGCCGTCCGGGGTGATGCGGCCTTCGCTGCTCATGCGGCGTGCCACCAGCGGGGCCAGGCGCGGGCCGATGCTGACGTCGAGGTGGACCTGGTAGCGGTCGCCGTCGCGCAGCCACTCGACCTGCGCGTCGCCGTGGACCTCGCCCTGGTACCAGCCCTCCAGCGTGTAGGTCAGCCGGGTCGACACCGGCCAGGAAAAGGCCGGGCCGGACGCGGCCCCCTCGGGAACCACTGCCGCTGCCGCGGACGCCGCGTCCGCCATCTGCGGCACGGACGCCGCAGGTGCTGCCGCCACCGGAGGCGGACCGGCCACCGAACCAGGCGCGGCATTCGGGTCCCACGCAGGCTCCGACGCGGCGGGGACCGGCTCCGACACGGTGATCTCGACAGAGGTATCCGCAGCGGCATCGCTGGCGGGTGTGGCGGCGGGCGGGGCGGCGGCAGGACGCCGCTTCGACCGTTTCGCCACAGGCGCCACGGGTGGGCCGGTCGGCGCGGCGGACTGCGCGACCACGCGGGTGTAGGTGGCGTCGATGCGGGTGATCGCGGGCGCGGCGGGCTCGGCTGGTGCCAGCGCCTGGCGGAGTCCGTCGAGTGCCAGCCCGTGCAGCAGCACGACCAGCAGCACCAGCACCGCCAGCCGCCACCCGGCCGGGGACCGAAGCCGCGCGCCGCGCATCAGCCGATCCGGGTGCGCATCAACCCGTCTCGCCCAGCCAGGCCGCACGCAGCCGCTTCACCCGCGCCGCAGGGCGCGCCTGCCAGCTCAACGCCACGGCCCCCTCGGCGCTCGATGCCGGCAGCGTCAGCCGCAGCAGGCGCCGGTCGCGGCTGACGAGCAGCGGCTGCGGCTGCTCGAAGGCACCGTAGAGCGCCAGATCCTCCGGCTTGACCACCCGCCAGTCGCCGAGCGCCAGCAGTTCGTCGCCTGCCGCCAGCCCGGCCTGCTCCGCGGCCCCGCCGTGCTGCACCGCCAGCACCTTCAGCCCCTGGGCCGACTCGCTCAGGCGGGCACCAAGGCGCTGCGCGAACAGCGGCCGCTCGCGCTGCCAGTCCGCGCCGTGGGCGGCGAGCAAGGCTTGTGTCGGTACGTCCTCCGTCCCGTGGACCCAGGCCGCCAGCTCCGCCGCGAACGAGCGCCCGCCCACCTCGGCCAGCACCGCGGCGATGTCGTCCTCGCCGATGGGGCCGCCGCCGCTGCGCGCCCAGAGGCCGCGCATCACGGCGTCGAGCGTGCCCTTGCCTTCCTCGCGCAGCGTCAGGTCCAGGGCCTGCGCCACCAGCGCGCCCTTGGTGTAGTAACTGACGGTGGCGTTGGCGCTGTTCTCGTCCGGGCGGTAGTACTTGACCCAGGTGTCGAAGCTGGACTGCGCCACGCTCTGCACCCGGCGGCCGGGCGTGCCGAGCACCAGGTTGACCGTCTTGTTGACCAGCCGCAGGTAACGCGTCTGGTCGATCAGCCCGGTGCGCACGAGGAACAGGTCGTCGTAGTAGCTGGTGAAGCCCTCGAAGAACCAGAGCAGCGCGGTGTAGTGCTCGCCGCGCAGGTCGTACGGAGAGAACTCGCGCGGCTTCAGGCGCTTGACGTTCCAGGTGTGGAAGTACTCGTGGCTGATCAGGCCGAGCAGCGTCACGTAGCCGTCGTTCAGGCCCGGCTCGCTGCGGCGCGGCAGGTCGCGGCGGTTGCAGATCAGCGCGGTGCTGTTGCGGTGCTCCAGGCCGCCGTAGCCATCGTCGACTGCGTTGAGCAGAAAGACGTAGCGGTCGAACGGCGCCGGGCCGTCGCCATGCCAGAAGCGGATCTGGGCCTCGCAGATGCGGCGCGTGTCGGCCAGCAGCCGCTCGCCGTCGAAGCTCGGCAGCGCGCCAGCGACGACGAACGCGTGTTCGACGCCGCACGCGGTGAAGCTGCCGCGCCAGAAGCTGCCGAGTTCGAAGGGATGGTCGATCAGCGCGTCGTAGTCGGGCGCAGCGTATTCACGCGGCGCGACCTCGGGCAGGCCGGTGGCGACGTCCCAGCCCGTCGGCAGCGGACCGAGGGTGACGCGGTGCTCGTCGGCCTCGCGGCCCTCGGCGCAGAGAAAGACACCGGTGCCGTTGAAGAAGCCCCGCTGCGTGTCGAGCCAGGCGCAGCGCACCGAGTTGTCGAAGGCGTAGACGCGCCAGCGCACCGTGAGCGCGGCGCGGCCGGTGCAGTCGGCCTGCCAGGTGTGCTTGTCGAGCTGCGTCAGCGCGACCGTGCGGCGGCCCTGGCGCGCCTCGATCGCCGAGAGGTGGCGCGAGAACTCGCGCACCAGGTAGCTGCCGGGAATCCACACCGGCAGCGACAGGCGCTGCGCCGGCGCCGGGTGCGGCAGCGTCAGCGTGACGCGGAAATGGTGGCTGTGGAGATCGTCGATCTCCAGGTGGTAACGGAGCATGCGGGGTCCCGGTGGGTCAGGTCAGACCTAGTTGCTGGCGGCAGCGGCCGCGAGAAAACAGCTCATCGACGCGACCAGTGTCAGCCTGAAGCGCAGGGTCAGCCACTTCGACAGCCCGTAGGCCGGATAGACGCGCCGGTCGACCAGGTAGCACACGATCAGCAGCAGCGCCTGGATCACCAGTCCGGCGTGCGGCGGCATGACCACCGACACCCAGCCGAACAGCGACGGCGTCACCGCCCAGACCAGCCGGCGCGGCGTGGCATCACGGGCCATCATCAGGATGCCCCAGTGGATGCCGCCGAGGAAGGACACGATCATCCCCGCGTAGACCGACAGCGAGAGCACCACATAGGGCAGCACGTCGGCCCGCACCAGCATGGCCAGCAGGGCCCCGAGCACGAACGGCACCAGCCCCGCATGCCCCAGCCGCACCGCCAGCCGGTCGGGCACGGACAAGGTCAGGGAAGCAGGGAACGCGGGCGTAAGAGGCGATGCGGACACGGTGGGTCTATTCGTCGGAAAACGTCAGAAAAAGGTGGATGCCTGCGCATGGCGCACCAGGCCGCCGATTGTCGCCGCTGCACCGCAGCTGCGCGCGCAGCGGGCTGAACTTCACGGTACCAACCAGCGGGCGGATGGCGCAGCGTCGCGGTAATCGAACACGGCGCGGCGGTGGCCGTCCGGATCGAGCGAGAGCCAGTCCATCTCCAGCACCTGCGCCCGCAACAGCGTGAAGGTGCCGCGCACCGCGCCCGGCGCCGACTCGGTGGCGTCACCGGGCGCAGACAGCACGCTGCCCGGCGCCAGCGGCGAGAGGTAGTCCTGCGCGGCGCGGGTGTGGCGCAGCATCGCCCAGCGGGAGGTGACATCCAGCCCGTCGGACTCGCTGGTGACCACGCAGCCGAGCCGCAGCTGCCAGCCCAGCACCGCCGACCAGCACACGATCTGGGCCCGTGGATCGTGGGCCAGCTGCGCGACCTTGGGCGTGCGGGTGTCGGTGTAGACGATCAGCACGCGGGCGGCGGGATCGACGTCGCGCAGCACCACCGTGCGCGCCTGTGCCCCGCGCACGGGGCAGCTGGTCGCCAGCACCGGCTGCCGCCAGGGGTGTCCCCGTGTGCCGGCCGCCCGCACCAGCTCCGCCCAGAGCGCCGTGCCCTGTGCCCACAGTTCATCGCCGGATCGGTCGCTGCCCATGGCAAGTCTCCTTTGATTATTCATTAAACGCAAACACTGTAAGCACGAACAGGTGATTTATCCGCGTCTAGCGAAACTATAAAGTTCACTGCATGGACGACGCCGGATACGCATCCCCGACGGACGCCTCACCCAGAACCGGATGCTCTCAGGAAACCACGATCATGAACAAGTTCACTTTCTCGGCACTGCTCGTCGCCTCGACCCTGTCCTTCAACGCCCTGGCCGATGACGTGGTCCCCACGTTCAAGCATGAAAGCACCGGCGCCGCCAAGACCCGCGCCGAGGTCATGGCCGAACTGCAGCAAGCCCGCCAGACCGGCAAGAATTTCGTCTGGACCGACACCAACCTGCCCGTCGCCCCGGTCGCCGCCACCCCGCGCACCCGTGCCGAAGTGCTGGCCGAACTGCGCCAGGCCCAGGCCGACGGCAGCTACGCCCTGCTGCACTCGGATTCGCCGATCGCCCCGGGCAATGTCCTGCAGCAGCACCGCGCCAGCAGCCAGGTCGCCGGCAAGCCGGCCCAGGGTGACGCCCACTGAGCGACGCCTGCAAGCAGCCCTGCCGCATCACATCGAACTGAACCAGATTCCAGGAACCACCATGAACAAGCTCACCCTCTCCGCCCTGCTCGTCGCCTCGACCCTGTCCTTCAACGCCCTGGCCGACGACGCGGTCCCCACCTTCAAGCATGAAGCCGTCGGCGCCTCCAAGACCCGCACCGAAGTGATGGCCGAACTGGCCCAGGCCCGCAAGGAAGGCAAGAGCTACATCTGGGGCGCCAGCAACCTGCCCAACCCGCCCGCCAGCGCCACCCCGCGCACCCGCGCCGAAGTGATGGCCGAGTTGCGCGAAGCCAAGGCCACCGGCGAATACGCGCTGCTGCACAGCGACGAGCCGTCGCTGGTGGTCGTCAAGCGCCTGCCGAAGGACGAGCCGGCGCTGGCCGGTCAGGTGAAGGCGCAGAACGCCCACTGAGCGTCACAGGCCCACATGAAAAAAGCGACCCGAGGGTCGCTTTTTGCTGGCCCGTTCCGGCCTCAGCCCTCGCGGCGCAGCGCCGGGAACAGGATCACGTCGCGGATGCTCGGCGAATCGGTGATCAGCATCATCAGCCGGTCGATGCCGATGCCGCAGCCGCCTGTCGGGGGCATGCCGTACTCCAGCGCGCGGATGAAGTCGGCGTCGAAGAACATCGCCTCGTCGTCGCCGGCTTCCTTGTTGGCGACCTGCGAGTGGAAGCGCGCGGCCTGGTCCTCGGCGTCGTTCAGCTCGCTGAAACCGTTGCCGAACTCGCGGCCGGTGATGAACAGCTCGAAGCGCTCGGTGATCGCCGGGTTGGTGTCCGAGGCGCGGGCCAGCGGCGACACTTCCACCGGGTAGTCGATGATGAAGGTCGGCTGCCAGAGCTTGTCTTCCACCGCCGCCTCGAACAGGCCGAACTGCAGCTGCGCCAGCTTCCAGTGCTTCGGCGGCTCCTCGCCCAGCGACTTCAGCTTCGCGTGGACGGCGTGCGCGTCGTCGGCCTCGGCTTCGGTCAGGCCGGCGTGCACGACCAGCGAGTCGCGCACCGACAGGCGCGCAAACGGCTCGTCCAGATGCACCGGCTTGCCGGCGTAGCTCAGGCGCGCAGAACCCGTCGCCGACACCGCCGCGTGGCGCAGCACCTGCTCGGTGAAGTCCATCAGGTCGTGGTGGTTCCAGTAGGCCGCGTAAAACTCCATCATCGTGAATTCGGGGTTGTGCCGAACCGAGATGCCTTCGTTGCGGAAGTTGCGGTTGATCTCGAACACGCGCTCGAAGCCACCCACCACCAGCCGCTTCAGGTACAGCTCCGGCGCGATGCGCAGGAACATCTCCTGGTCGAGCGCGTTGTGGTGCGTCGTGAAGGGCCGGGCGTTGGCGCCGCCGGGGATGGGGTGCAGCATCGGCGTCTCGACTTCGAGGAAGTCGTGTTCGATCATGAACTGGCGGATGCTGGACACCGCGTTGCTGCGGGCGCGGAAGCGGGTGCGCGCGGCCTCGTCGGTGATCAGGTCGACGTAGCGCTGGCGGTACTTCTGCTCCTGGTCGGACATGCCGTGGTGCTTGTCCGGCAGCGGGCGCAGCGCCTTGGTGAGCAGGCGCAGGTTGGTCACCTTGATCGACAGCTCGCCCGCCTTGGTGCGGAACAGCGTGCCCTCGGCGCCGAGGATGTCGCCCAGGTCCCAGTGCTTGAACGCGGCCAGCTTCTCGGCACCGACGTTGTCGAGCGTGATGTAGAGCTGGATGCGGTCCGTGCCCTTGGCGGAGCCGTCCTGCAGCGTCGCGAAACAGGCCTTGCCCATCACGCGCTTGAGCATCATCCGGCCGCCGATGCAGGCGGGGATCGGTGCGGCTTCGAGGGCCTCGTTGTCCAGGCCATCGGCGACGCGGTGCAGGTCGGCGGCGTGGTCGCGCGGCTTGAAGTCGTTCGGGAAGGCGATGCCCTGGGTGCGGATCGCGGCGAGTTTTTCGCGGCGTTCGGCGATCTGCTGGTTGTCATCGACAGGAACGGCGGGGGTGGGGGCGTGGCTCATCGGCGGACTCGACTTCAACTTGTTGAATTTGCTGCAATTTTAGGCTGCGCGCGGGGGCACGCCTAAAATTGGTCCCATGACTGTTGCCCACCCGATCACCGACCGCAAGATCCGCTTCGCCCTGGTGGGCTGCGGACGCATCGCCAGGAACCACTTCGGCTCGCTGCAGCAGCACGCCGACCGCGCCGAACTCGTCGCCGTCTGCGACAAGCTGCCCGAGCGTGCCGAGGCCGCTGCCGCACAGACGGGGGCGCAGGCGTTCACCTCGCTGGACACGCTGCTGGCCGAGAGCAACGCCGACATCGTGGTCCTCACCACCCCGAGCGGCCTGCACTCGCAGCAGGCCATCCGCGTCGCCCGCGCCGGTCGCCACGTGCTCAGCGAGAAGCCGATGGCCACCAAGTGGGACGAGGGCATGGCGATGGTGCGCGAGTGCCGCGACGCGGGCGTGAAGCTGTTCGTCGTCAAGCAGAACCGGCTGAACGCGACGATGCAGTTGCTGAAGAAGGCGATCGACGACAAGCGCTTCGGCCGCATCCACATGGTCACGGTCAACGTGTTCTGGACCCGCCCGCAGAGCTATTACGACGAGGCGCCGTGGCGCGGCCGCTGGGACATGGACGGCGGCGCGTTCATGAACCAGGCGAGCCACTACGTGGACATGGTGGACTGGCTGGTCGGGCCGGTGGACAACGTGCACGCCTACACCGCGACGCAGGGCCGCGACATCGAGGCCGAGGACTCGGGCGTGATGAGCCTGCGCCTGCGCGCGGGTGGGCTGGCGAGCATCAACGTGACGATGCTGACGTACCCGAAGAACCTCGAAGGCTCGATCACGGTGCTCGGCGAGCGCGGCACGGTGCGCATCGGCGGCGTGGCGGTGAACGACATCCAGCACTGGGAGTTCGACACGCCGACCGCGGAAGACGCGCAGATCAAGGCCGCCAGCTACGCGACCACCTCGGTCTACGGCTTCGGCCACCCGCTCTACTACGCCAACGTGATCGACACGCTGCGCGGCGAGGCGCACGCGGAGGTCGATGGCTACAGCGGGCTGCGGTCGCTGGAGGTGCTGATCGCGGGGTACCGGAGTGCGCGGGATGGGGTGCGGGTGGGGTTGCCGCTGGTGTTCTGACCTTCTGACGATTTCGATACCCACCAAGGACGCGACATGACCTCCCCCGCCTGGCACCACGACACCGCGATCATCGACACCGGCGCCCAGCTCGGCGCCGGCACCAAGGTCTGGCACTTCAGCCACATCTGCGCGGGCGCGCGCATCGGCGAGGGCTGCTCGCTCGGCCAGAACGTCTTCGTCGGCAACGACGTGGTGATCGGCTCTGGCGTGAAGATCCAGAACAACGTGTCGGTCTACGACGCGGTGACGCTGGAGGACGATGTGTTCTGCGGGCCGAGCGCGGTGTTCACCAACGTCTACAACCCGCGGGCGGCGGTCTCGCGCAAGAGCGAGTACCTGCGCACCGTGGTGAAACGCGGCGCGACGCTGGGTGCGAACTGCACCATCGTCTGCGGCACGACGGTCGGGCAATACGCCTTCGTCGGCGCGGGCAGCGTCGTCAACCGCGACGTGCCGGACTACGCGCTGATGGTGGGCGTGCCAGCGCGGCGGATCGGGTGGATGAGCCGGAATGGCGAGCGGCTCGGGCTGGCGGTGCGCGGCGAGGGTGAGGCGACGTGTCCGGCGACGGGGGAGCGGTATCGGCTCAGCGGCGATGTCGTGACCCGCTTGGAAACCCCGTGAACAGCGCCATGCAGGCGCAGCCGCGCCTCCAAGTGGAGCGGATGGGGCCGATCCAGCAGGCAGACGTGACCTTCGGGGACCTGACCATCATCGTCGGCCCGCAGGCCACCGGAAAAAGCATCTTCCTGCAGACGCTCAAGCTGCTGATCGACCGCGACCAGATCCACGAGACCTTCCGTCACCACAGCATGCAGTTCAGCGGGCGCGCCGAGGCGTTCCTGGACGGTTATTTCGGCCGCGGCATGGCAGGGGCCTGGCAGATCGAACAGTCGCGCCTCGTCTGGAACAGCAAGCGCATCCAGTTGCCCGACTACGCCACCCCCACCAAGTCCCCCAAAGGCAGCAAGATCCTGCACGAACGGTTGTTCTACATCCCGGCCCAGCGTGTCATGAGCCTGCCGGGCGGGGTCTCGCAGAACTTCGGCCAGTTCAACTATGGCGACCCCTACACGCTGCGCGTCTTCAGCGACGCGGTGCATGGCCTGATCCAGAACGAGTTCGGAGCGAAGGGGGAGCTGTTCCCTGCTCCCAATCGTCTCAACGCCACCTTGAGGGAGCCGATCAATGCCCATCTGTTCGGGGGCAACAAGCTGGTGATCGACGACTCGGACTTCACCAAGCGGCTGGCGCTGGCGATACCAGGGCAGTCGAAGCCGCTGGGATTCCTGTCGTGGTCAGCAGGACAGCGTGAATTTGCGCCGATGCTGATGGGGCTTTACTGGCTGTGCGCCGTACGACACCCGCAGCGCATGTCCGGCAAGGCGCAAGAAGAAGTCATTGAATGGGTGGTCATCGAGGAGCCCGAGATGGGCCTCCATCCGCAGGGCATCGCCGCCGTGCTGCTGATGGTGCTGGAGTTGCTGCGGCGCGGCTACCGGGTCGTGATTTCGACGCATTCACCGGTAGTGCTGGAGATGGTCTGGGCCCTGCAGGAGTTCAAGAAACTCGGCGCAGACGAATCGGATGTCCGCAAGCTGTTCGACCTGAAGGCCACCGCCCCGGCCAAGGAACTGGGCCGGACGGCGCTGGAGAAGGACTACCGGGTCTATTACTTTGATCGACAGCACGCCGTGCGCGACATCTCGAACCTCAGCCCGGGTGCCGAAGCCGTCGCCGAATCCGAATGGGGTGGCATCACCGGATTCTCGTCAAGGGTCAACGATGCGATCGCATCCGCAGTGAACCGGGCCGCCGGGGTCACGGGCTGATGGCCACCCGCCGCACGTCACGGACCGCTCGGGCGGATTCCGCATTCGAACTGGCGGCCAAGGTCGCTGGATTGCCGACGCAGCCCGGGCTGGGCGCCATCAAGGCCGAATACCGGGCAGGGGTCGCGCTGCGCTCAGGCCATCGCCATACCGCCAGTCTGGACATCGACACCGCCTTTCTGGCGACCGAGCCGACCTCCTCTCGGTGGGACTATGGCATCGGAATGCGCAGCGAAGCAGGCCAGGAACTGCTCGTCTGGCTGGAGGCGCATCCGGCCTCCAGCACGGGCGAAGTCCAGAAAATGCTCGACAAGCTGGCGTGGCTGAAAGCCAAGCTGGCCCGACCGGACTTCGACGGACTGCGCACGCTGGAGCACAAGGTGTCCGCCTACCGCTGGCTGGCCATGACAGGCGCCATCCGCATCCTGCCCAACAGCCGGGAGGCGCGGCGACTGGCACAGGCGGGTCTGTCGTCACCACAACGCCATGTCGAGCTTCCCTGAACTTCCAGATTGCACCATGCACTTCATCGACCTCCAGGCCCAATACGCCACCCTCAAGACCGACATCGACGCCGCGATCCACCGCGTGCTCGACCACGGCCAGTACATCATGGGCCCCGAGGTCAAGCAGCTCGAAACCGCGCTGGCCGAGCGGGTCGGCGCGAAGCACTGCGTCACCGTCTCCAGCGGCACCGAAGCGCTGCTGATCGCGCTGATGGCCCTCGACCTGCAACCCGGTGACGAGGTGATCACGACGCCGTTCACCTTCGCGGCCACCGCCGAGGTGATCGCGCTGCTGGGGGCCAAACCCGTGTTCGTGGACATCGAGCCCGACACCTGCAACCTCGACCCGACGCTCGTCGAAGCAGCGATCACGCCGAAGACACGGGCCATCATGCCGGTGAGCCTGTACGGCCAGGTCGCCGACATGGCCGAGATCAACGCCATCGCCGCCCGCCACCGCCTGCCGGTGATCGAGGACGCCGCGCAGAGCTTCGGCGCCACCTACCGCGGCAACCACAGCGGGCACCTGTCCACCATCGGCTGCACCAGCTTCTTCCCGAGCAAGCCACTGGGCTGCTACGGCGACGGCGGCGCCCTTTTCACCGACGACGACGCGCTGGCACAGGCGGCCCGCGAGATCCGCGTCCACGGCCAGAGTGCCCGCTACACCCACACCCGCGTCGGCCTCGGCGGGCGGATGGACACGCTCCAATGCGCGGTCGTGCTGGCCAAGCTGCCGCGCTTCGACTGGGAGCTGCAACGCCGCCGAGAACTGGGCGCGCGCTACCACCAGCTGCTCGCGCCGCTGGCCGAACGTCACCCCGGCTTCGGCCTGCTCACCGTGCGGCCGGACCGCGACAGCGTCTGGGGCCAGTACACCGTGTTCGTGCCGGCGCGGGCCAAGGTGCAGGCCGCGCTGCAGGCCGCGGGCATCCCGACCGCCGTGCATTACCCGAAGCCGCTGCACCACCAGGCCGCCTACGCCGCGTTCTGCTGCCCCGACTGCTGTCCGCACAGCGTGGCCGCCGCCGCCCGCGTGATGAGCCTGCCGATGAGCCCGGACCTGTCGGAAGCAGACCAGGACCGCGTGGTCGCCGCGCTGGCCGACGCGCTCGCCGGCTTGTCCACCGGCACCTGACTTGCTGCGCGCCACGCTGACGCTGCTGGCCGGCGGCGCGCTGGCGCAGGCGCTGCCGCTGCTGCTCGGGCCGCTGCTGACGCGGCTGTACGCGCCGGACGATTTCGGTGCCTTCCACCTGTTCGCCGCCGTCGCCACCAACCTCGCGGTGGTCGCCTGCGGGCGCTACGAGTTCGCGCTGCCACTGGCGCGGGGTGACGGCGAGGCGCTGGCGCTGCGCCGGCTGTGTCTGCGCATCCTCGGGCTGGTGGCGGGGCTGGCGAGTCTGGGCGGGCTGGGCTGGGCATGGTGGAGCGGGCTGCGCTGGGCGCTGTGGCTCGGGCCGGCGGTGGCGGTGGGTGGCGCACTGTCGCTGGCGACGATGTGGGCGACGCGGGCCGAGCGTTTCCAGGCGCTGGCGGTGGCGCGGGTGCTGCAGTACGGCGGCGCGGCGCTGGCGCAGGCGCTGGCCGGGTGGCTGCACGGCGGGGTGGTCGGGCTGGTGATCGCGCCGATCGCGGCGCAGACGCTGGCGACGCTGCTGCTGCGCGGCCCGGCCGTGGCGCCCGCAACCGACACGCCGCCACTGCGCGACATCGCCCGGCGCTACCAGGAATTCCCACTGCTCAACACGCCGCACGCCTTCCTCGGCGCGCTGCAGGACACCGTGTCACTGGCACTGATCGCCGCAACGCTCGGCCCCGCCGCCGCGGGCTTCTGGGGACTGGCGCTGCGTTACCTGAAGGCGCCGGCCACGCTGGTCGGCAGCGCGGTGTCGCAGGCGCTGTATCCGCAGCTGGCGGCCAAGGGGCCCGGGCCGACGCGGGCCGCGCGGGCCGCAGTGCGGCGGATCATGGCCGTGCTGGGGGCCGCGGGGCTGGCGCTGGTGGCCGTGCTCTGGGTGCTCGGGCCGTGGGCGTTCGAGCGGCTGTTCGGCGCCGAGTGGCGTCAAGCTGGGGAACTCTCCCGGACGCTGGCGCCCTACATCGGGGCACACTTCGTGGCTGCGCCGCTGGCGGTGGTGACGATGGCCTGGGGCGCGCAGGCCTGGGCACTGCGGCTGGCGCTGTGGGGACAAGCGGCGTTTGTCGGCGCGCTGGCCCTGGGCTTGCATCTGGACGGGCTGGCGGGCGCGGGCTGGGGCGTCTCGGCGGCGATGGCGGGCTACTTCGGCTGGTACTTCTGGCGGCTGGCCACCTGGCCGGTGGCGGACTGACACGACAACATGGCAACCCAGGGCACGGCAAGGACCGAACGGATGGCGACATGCTGAGACTGCGTGCGGCGCTGAACCGCTGGCGACGCCGACTGGTGCGCGGACTGCAGTTCCGCGTGCTCTTCGGCGAGCGCTCGCAGGGCCGTGATCTGCCGCACACGCGCATTTCGCCGTCCACCTGCATCGAGTGCGAGGACCGCCTCGTGCTGGGCGACCACGTCTACATCGGCCACTTCAACCTGCTCGACGCCAGCGGCGGCCTGACCATCGACGAGGGCGTGCAGATCACCAGCCACTGCGCCATCGTCACGCACAGCTCGCACCGCAGCCAGCGCCTGCTCGGCCGCGCCTTCGCCACCTGGGCCGGCCCCGGCGAGCGGCCCGGCTGGATCGGCGGCCCGGTGCACATCGGCGCCTGGAGTTTCATCGGCCCGCACAGCGTCATCGAGGCGAATACGCAACTCGGGCGCGGCACCATCGTATGTGCAGGCGCCCGGGTGCGGGGGACATTTCCGGATTTCGCGGTTCTCGATGGCGCACCTGCGCAGGTGGTCGGCGACAGCCGTGACGGGGATGCGACACTGCTTCGACAAAATCCAGCATTCAGGGTGCACCACGACGCCTGGGCCAACATGCCCGGGCCGGACGACTGCGACCGACGCCTGCCATGACACGACCGTATCGCCCCCTCGTCGACCTGCCGCCCGCCACCGACCCGCCCGCCTACGGCCGCTGGCGCCATGTGCTCATTGGCGATGGCGAAAGCCCGCACCTGCTGAAATGGGCCCGCGCCCTCGCGCCACAGGTGGACCTGTGGGTGGCGTCGAGCCGCGGGTTCCTGCCCGGGTTCGACGACCTGGTGCCACCGCGCGGGCGCCTGGCGCTCGGCGAATCGATGGACCACTCCGGCGGCAACGTCGGCCTGCTCAAGCGCCTGCCGGAACTCGGCCGCTGGCTGCAGGAGGTGGACGCCGACTGGATCCACCCGCACTACCTGACCTCGCACGGCACGCTGGCCATGGGCGCCAAGAAGGGCTGGAAGCTGCGCGGCCAGATCGTCGGCTCCGCGTGGGGCAGCGACATCCTCGTCACCCCGAAGCGCGGCCCGCACTACCGCTGGATCACCTCGCAGATCCTCAAGGCCTGCACCCTGACCACCAGCGACTCCGAACACATGGCCGCGCAGATGCGCCAGCTCGGCGCGGGCGAGGTGCGCGTGTTCCCCTTCGGGCTGGAGCAGATGCCGCCCCGCCCGCCGCACAAGGCGCCGTGGAGCTTCTTCGCCAACCGCGGGCTGGAGCCGATCTACCGGCCCGACCGGGTGATCACCGCGTTCGCCTCCGTCGTCTCGGCCTACCCGGAGGCGCGGCTGACCATCGCCAACGACGGCTCGCTGCGCGCCGCGCTCGAGAACCGCGTGGGCGAGCTGGGCCTGGCGAACCACATCGAATTTGTCGGCCGGCTCGGCGCCGAGGCGCAGGCGCACTGCTACGAACGCGCGCAGTGGTACCTGAGCATGCCGTCGAGCGATTCGGTGGCGGTGTCGGTGCTGGAGGCGATGGCGCACGGCTGCATCCCGCTGCTGTCGGACCTGCCGGCCAACCACGAACTGGTGCGCTCGGGCCTGAACGGACTGATCCTGACGGACGCCCCGATCGAGCTGATGAACCTGCCGCAGCAGCTCGCGCCGATGCTGTCGCAGGCCACCCGGATCGGCCGCGACAACCACGAGTGGGTACGGCTGCACGGCCAGTTCGCGCCCGCGGTGGAAGGGCTGCTCGGGCGGCTGGCCGAACTGATGTGAACCCCGGCGCTGCCGCATGAACATCCTCTACCTGAACCACTACGCCGGCGCACCCGCGCTGGGCATGGAATACCGGCCCTACTACCTCGCCCGCGAGTGGACCCGTCTGGGCCACCGGGTGCAGATGGTCGCCTGCGCCACTTCGCATGTGCGCGCCACGGCGCCGGTGCACCGCGACCACCCGATCCATGCGCCCACGCATCAGGACATCGACGGCATCGACTACCTCTGGTTCCCCGGCCCCGCCTACCAGGGCAACGGGCTGGGGCGGGTGAAGAACATCTGGGCCTTCCTGCGCCAGGTGTGGCGCGCCTCGCGCCGCATCGCCACGCAGTTCCGCCCGGACGTGGTGATCGCGTCCAGCACCTACCCGATGGACATCTGGGTCGCCCGCCGGCTGGCGCGCATGGCGCGGGCCAAGTTGGTGTTCGAGGTGCACGACCTCTGGCCGCTGTCACCGATCGAGCTGTCGGGCATGTCGCCGCGGCACCCCTTCATCGTGCTGTGCCAGAAGGCCGAGGACGACGCCTACCGCGACGCGGACGTGGTCGTCTCGATGCTGCCCAAGGTCCATGCCCACATGGCCAGCCGCGGGCTGGACCTGAAGAAGCTGCACATCGTGCCCAACGGCATCACGCTGGACGAATGGACCGGCGAACTGCCCGCGCTGCGCCCCGACGTGGCGGCTGCGGTCGAGCAGGCCCGTGCGCGCGGCGCCACCGTCGTCGGCTACGCCGGCTCGATGGGCCTGCCGAATGCGCTGGACACGCTGCTTGATGCCATGCGCCAGCTGCAGACGCAGGGCGCGCCGATCGCCCTCGTCATGGTCGGCGGTGGCCACGAGTGCGACCGGCTCGCCGCGCGCGTGCAGACCGAGGGACTGGCGAACGTGCAGATGCTGCCGCCGATCCCCAAGGCGCAGATCCCCGCCTTCCTCGCCGAGATCGACATCGCCTACATCGGCTGGCAGCGGGTGCCGATCTACCGCTTCGGCATCGCGCCGAACAAGCTGATGGACTACATGATGGCCGGCTGCGCGGTGCTGCACTCGGTGGAGGCCGGCAACGACCCGGTCGCGGAGGCCGGCTGCGGCCTGACCGTCGCCCCCGAGTCGGCCGACGCCGTGGCCGAGGGCCTGCGCCGCATGGCCGCCCTCACCCCGACCGAGCGCCACGCGATGGGCGAGCGCGGGCAGGCGTTTGTCCAGGCGCACCACACCTACCCCGTGCTGGCGCGGCGCTTCCTGGCCGCCTGCACGGGCTGAAGGCGATGGACGCGCCCGCCGACCGCTACAGCCTGCTGCACCCCGATGTCTGGCAGACCGTGCAGGAGCGCCAGCGCGCCCTGCTGGGTCTGCTGGCGCACCACGGCTGGCACGACCTGCGCGAGCGCACGCTGCTCGAAGTCGGCTGCGGCACGGGCGGCAACCTGCTCGAATTCCTGCGCATGGGCTGGCGGCCGGAGCACCTCGCCGGCATCGAGCTGCTGCCCGAGCGCCACGCGCATGCCCGCGACGTGCTGCCCGAGCGGGTCGCGCTGCACCTCGGCGATGCCTGCACGGTGCCGATCGCCGAGGCGGGCTGCGACCTCGTCTACCAGGCGACCGTGTTCTCGTCGCTGCTCGACGACGCCGTCCAGCAGCAGCTGGCGGCCGCGATGTGGCGCTGGGTGAAGCCGGGCGGCGCGGTGCTCTGGTACGACTTCACCGTGGACAACCCGCGCAACCGGAACGTGCGCGGCGTGCCGCTGCAGCGGGTGCGGGCGCTGTTTCCCGAGGGGCGGATCCGCGCGCAGCGCGTGACGCTGGCGCCGCCGCTGGCGCGGCCGGCGTGCCGGGTCTGGCCGGGGCTGTACCCGGTGCTGAATGCCGTGCCGCTGCTGCGCACGCATGTGCTGGCGTGGATCGAAAAGGACGCCCGCGCCCGCTAGACTGCCCGGCTCACCTCCAACACAGGAGCCGCCATGGGCGCGCAGTGGAAAGCAAAACACAAGGACCTGGCGGCCAACGCCAAGGGCCGTCTCTTCGGCAAGCTCGCCAAGGACATCATGATCGCCGCCCGCCACGGCGCCGACCCGGCCGCCAACTCGCGGCTGCGGCTCGTGATCGAGCAGGCACGCAAGGTCTCGATGCCCAAGGACACGCTGGACCGGGCGATCAAGAAGGGCGCGGGCCTGACGGGCGAATCGGTGAACTTCGAGCACGTGGTCTATGAAGGCTTCGCGCCGCACCGCGTGCCCGTGATGGTCGAGTGTCTGACCGACAACGTGAACCGCGCCGCCTCCGACATGCGCGTGCTGTTCCGCAAGGGCCAGCTCGGCACCTCCGGCTCCGTCGCCTGGGACTTCGACCACCTCGGCATGATCGAAGCCGAACCGACCGACGCCAGCGCGGGCGCCGACCCCGAACTGGCCGCGATCGAAGCCGGCGCGCAGGACCTGGAAGCCGGTGATGAAGAGGGCACGACGCTGTTCTACACGGCGCCCACCGAACTGGACCTGGTCAGCCGCGCCCTGCCCGCCCACGGCTTCACGGTGCTGTCCACCAAGCTCGGCTACAAGCCGAAGAATCCGGTCGCGCCGGACAGCCTGAGCGCCGAGCAGCTCGAAGAGGTCGAGGCCTTCCTGGCGGCGCTGGATGCGAACGAGGACGTGCAGAACGTGTTCGCGGGGCTGGGCGGCTGAGGCACGCGCCGCTAGTCCAGCGTCCCCAGCACCCCCGCCGCCGCCACCAGCTTCAGCCGCGCCGCATGCCAGTCCGCCAGACAGCGGATGCGCTCCTGGTGGGCGTCGGCCAGGGTGTTCTGGGTGGACAGCAGCTCCAGGATGTCGCTGACGCCCTTGTCGTAGCGCCGTGTGGCGCTGCCGACGGCCGCCTGCGCGGCGTCGACCAGGGTGGCGCTGGCCTGCAGGTTGTCGAGTGCGGACGCGGCATCCGCATGCGCCTTGACCACGTCCATCGACACCTGCAGCACCACGTTCTGCAGGTTGGCGGCACTCTGCTCCGCCTGCGCCTGCACGCCGCTGACCTTGTAGACACGGGCAAAGCCCTCGAACAGCGGGATCGACAGCGCCAGCCCGTAGGTCGTGACGCGGCTGCGGGCACCGCCGAGGCCCTGGCCGGGCACCCCGTACACCTGGTCGGAGCGGCTGACTTCCAGCGTCGGCCAGCCCTCGGCGCGGGTCGCGGTGACCTTGGCCTGCGCCGCTTCACGCTGCGCCTGGGCCGCGCGGATGCCGGGGTGGCGGGCGCGGGCCTCGGCCAGCCAGTGCACCAGGTCCTGCACCACCGGGGCGTCCGGCGCCTCCAGGTCGTCCGGCAGCTGCACCGGCGCCGTGCCCGGCAGGCCCATGACAAAGGCGAGCACCGAGGCCGACTTCGCCTGCTCGCCCCGCGCACGCTGCGCCGCCAGCTGCGCGCGGGCCAGCGCGGCGCGGGCCTGCAGCACATCGATGCCGGCGGCCACGCCCAAGGTTTCCCGGCGCTCGGTCGCCTCCAGGGTCGCGCGGGCCATGCGGACCGCCTCGGCACGGGCACGGTGCACGGCCTGCGCGGTCACTGCGTCGAAGTAGCTGTCCACCACGGCGGACATCAGCTTCTGCAGCGTCGCGTCGCGCGAGGCAATGGCGGCGGCCAGCAACCGGTTCGCCACACCCAGGTTAGCCTCGCGGGCCCCGAAATCGTAGAGCCGCCAGGTCAGGTTGACGGAGCGGTTGGTGCCGACCCGGTCCTCGTCGGGCAGCTCGCCGTCGGTGTAGACGGTGCGGCTGAACAGGCGGTTCACGCCCACATTGAGGCGTGGCCAGTAGGCCGCGCGCGCCTCGCCGAGCCCGCCAGCCTGCACCTTGACCGCCGCCCAGGCCGCGCGGGCCTGCGGGTTGCGGCACAGCGCCATGTCCATCGCCTCGGCCAGCGACAACGGCTGGCCGGATCCCGGCGTGTCGGCGCAGGGCGCTGCCAGCCTCGGATCGGCCTCGAACAGCAGCGGCACCGCCAGCGGGTTCTCCAGCCGTACGGCCATATCGGAGGTAGCCGCCGGATCGGCAGGCGCGGCCAGCGACACCACTGGCCAGACTACCGACGCATACAGGCCGGCCCGCAGCCGGCCGCTCCACCGGAACTCAGCGCTCATTGAGGCTCTCCCGGGCATGCTGTACCAGCGGCGACAGCACGTACTCGATCAGGCGGCGCGAGCCGGTCTTGATCTCGACGCTGCCGGACATGCCGGCGGTGATCGGCACCGCCTGGCCCTCCACCTGCAGCACCGGCTGGCGCAGCACCAGCCGGACCGCGTAGATCGGGCCGCGCTTCTCGTCCTGGATCGCGTCGCGCGAGACGTGGCCGACGGTGGCCTCCAGCGTGCCGTACTTGGTGTACTCGAAGGTATCGATCTTGACGCGGGCGGTCTGACCTTCCTTGACGAAGCCGACGTCGCGGTTCTCCATGAAGGCCTCCATCTCGACGCTGGTCTGCTGCGGCACGATCTGCATCAGCGGCTGCGCAGGCGAGACGACGCCGCCGATGGTGTGCACCGCGAGCTGCTGCACCGTGCCGTCCACCGGCGCGGTCAGCTTGAGCAGGTCGCCGCGCACGCGGCCCTTGCGCACTTCCTGCTGCGCCGCGGCAGCCAGGCGGCTGGCCTCGGTGCGGCTGTCCTGGGCCGACTTGCGCAGCTCGGCGGTGAGTGCGGTCTTCTGGTGGCGCAGGTCGGCGATCTGTCCTTCCAGATCCAGGCGGGCCTGCTCCTTTTCCATCGACGCGTGGCGCGACACGTCGCGGGTCTGCGCCAGCTCGGCATAGTCACGCGCTCGCTGGGCGACCAATGGCAGCTCCTGGCTGTAGCGGCGGATCTCGCCATCGAGCCGGGCGATGCGGGCGGTGTAGTCGCGCCACTGGTCCTGCAGGTGCTGGCGGGTCATCTGCAGGCGCTCCGGGTCGGCGTCGGCCAGCGTGGGGCTGTCGGGCAGGCTCGGCGGCTGGCCGCTGTCGAGCGCCGCCAGCAGCGCGGCGGCGCGTTCGCGCTGCAGCGTGGCCGACTGGAACTCACCCTGTGCCTTGTCCTGGTCGGTATCGCTCAGGCGCGGGTCCAGCGCGATCAGCAGCTCGCCGGCGCGCACCGCCTGCCCGTCCTCGACATGGATCGCCTGCACCCGCGCCACCTCCAGCGCACCGATCGTCTTGGTGCGGCCGTTGGGGATGATCTTGCCCTGCGCGTTGACGACGATGTCGGCGCGCCCGACCACCGACCACACCACCAGCGCGAGCACCAGCAGCATCAGCAGGCGTCCCACCCAGCGCCCGGCGGGCGACACCGGCTGCGCCTGCAGCGAGAGCGCGGCGGGCAGGAACTCGGCCTCTTCCGCCTTCAGGTCGGGCGGGGTCAGCGCGTCGCGCTGCTGCCAGAAATGGCCCCAGACCTGGCGGTAGCGGGTAAAGAGCGTGCCCCAGGCTTCGACGCGGTGCTTGCGGCTCATGCGGCACCTCCGACCGGTGCCGACGTGGCAGGCGGTAGCGTCGGCGGCGGGGCCTGGCCCCCCTGCTGCAGCGCATAAAGGTGGGCGTAGATGCCCCTGGGCACCCGCAGCAGCTCCTGGTGGCTGCCCAGCTCGACGATCTGGCCGCGCTCCATCACAACGATGCGGTTCGCCTCGCGCACGGCGGACAGGCGGTGGGCAATGATGAGCACGGTGCGGCCCTGGGCGATGCGGCGCATGTTGTCCTGGATGATCTTCTCGGACTCGTAGTCCAGCGCGCTGGTCGCCTCGTCGAAGATCAGCACGCGCGGGTTGGTGATCAGCGCGCGCGCGATGGCGATGCGCTGGCGCTGGCCGCCGGACAGGCCGGTACCGTGCTCGCCGACCATCGTGTCGTAGCCCTCGGCCATCTCGCAGATGAACTCGTGCGCCCCCGCTAGCTTGGCCGCCTGGATCACGGCCTCGATCTGCAGCGCCGGGTTGGTCAGCGCGATGTTGTCGCGCACCGACCGGTTGAAGAGCATGTTCTCCTGCAGCACCACGCCGATCTGCTGGCGCAGGCTGGTGGTGTCGACGATGGAGATGTCCTGGCCGTCGACCAGCACCCGGCCACGGTCCGGCACGTACAGCCGCTGCACCAGCTTGGTCAGCGTGCTCTTGCCCGAGCCGGAGCGCCCGACGATGCCGATGACCTCGCCCGGCTGCACCTTCAGCGACACCTGGCGCAGCACGTCGGCAGCGTCCGGGCGGTAGCGGAAGGACACCTGGTCGAACTCGATCTGGCCGGTCAGGCGCGGCAAGCGGGTCTTCTGGCCGGCGATCTCGGTGCGCGTGTTCAGGATGTCGCCGAGGCGGCTCATCGAGATGCCGACCTGCTGGAAGTCGTTCCAGAGCTGCGCCAGCCGCAGGATCGGGCTCGACACCTGGCCGGACAGCATGTTGAACGCCACCAGTTCGCCGACCGTGAGCTGGTTGTCGATCACCAGCGTGGCCCCCACCCACATGATGGCCGCGGTGACCAGCTTGCTGACCAGCGTGACACCGCCGCCGGCAATGGTGGCGACGTTGGTGACCGACAGGCCGGAGGTGACGTAGGAGGCGAGCTGCTGGTCCCACTTGTGGATCCAGCGCGGCTCGACCGCCAGCGCCTTGACCGTGTCGATGCCGCTGATGGTCTCGACCAGAAAGGACTGGTTCTCGGCGCTCTTGTTGAACTTGTCATCGAGCCGCGCGCGGATGACCGGCGTGAACACCACCGACAGCAGCACGTAGACCGGGATCGACAGCACCACGATCAGCGTCAGCCACACGCTGTACCAGAGCATCACGCCCAGGAACACGAAGGAGAACAGCAGGTCCAGCACCAGCGTCATCACGTTGCCGGTGAGGAAGGAGCGGATGTTCTCCAGCTCGCGGATGCGTGCCACCGAGTCGCCGACGCGGCGCGACTGGAAGTAGGCCAGCGGCAGGTTCAGCAGGTGGCGGAACAGCCGCGCGCCGAGTTCGACGTCGATCTTGCTGCTGGTGTGCGCGAACACCCAGGTGCGGATGCCCGACAGCACCGCCTCGAACACCGTCGCGCAGATCAGGCCGACCGCGATGACGTGCAGCGTCTTCATCGCATGGTTGACCAGCACCTTGTCCATCACGACCTGGAAAAACAGCGGCGTCACCAGCCCGATGAGCTGCAGCACGAACGAGATCAGCAGGATCTCGGTCAGCAGGCGGCGGTACTTCACGATCGCCGGGATGAACCAGGTGAAGTCGAACTTGGCCATCTGGCCGCTGAAGCTGGCCTTGCTGGTGAAGAAGAGCAGCTCGCCGGTCCAGTTCGCCAGCAGCTCCGAAAGCGGGATGACCGCGGGCGGCTGGCCGGCGCGCTGGATCAGCACGCGTGCATCCGGCGCCGGCGCGGCGGGCTGGTCGGCTGCCACCGCCTTGGCGGGTTCGATCCGGGCGACGAGGAAGAAGCGGCCTTCGCGGTCCTGCGCCACGGCGGGCAGCGGCGCCTTGGCGAGCCGTTTCGGATCCTGGCGCAACGCCTTCGCAGTCAGCCCGAGCGACTTGGCGGCCAGCAGGATCGTCTGCACATCGAAGGGCCGGTGCCCGTAGGTGTGGCGCAGCTGGGGTTCGTCGGCGGCCAGGCCATGCAGCGTGGCCATCGACAACAAGGCCCACAGACCGGAGTCTGGCGGGGGTGCAGCAGCAGTGGGATTCATGGATACGACAAGGTCTTCAATGGCAAAGGCACCCAGCACCAGACGGCGATGGATGCCTTCTGCGTCAGGACCGCCAGGGACGGCCGTGACCTGCGCCGGTCAGGCGACAGCAGCGACCAGGGTGAGGCGCGTATTGTCGGTCGAGTTCGCCCCCAGCAGCGACGTGGACGCACCACCCGAGCCGGTGTCGGAGGCCATGGCCTGCAGAAGCTGGCCGACGGACGCATTCACGTTGTACTTCGCATCGATCGCGCCGATGGGCGAACCCTCGGTGGTCACGATGAGCGAACAGCTCGACTGGTAGAGCTGCTCGAACGTGAGGTCGAACACACCGTTCCAGCCCGCGTCCCCGGCACTGCCCCAGGGGTTGCGCAGGATCAACTCGTCCTTCGCGCTGTCGTAGCCGAGCACCGCGAACATGTGGCCACTGACCAGATCGGTCTTGCCGTTGTCCGGGTCGGCCAGATTCGCGAAGCTGGCGTACATCACCTCCTGGCCGCTGCCGAGGGCGCTCAGCACGGTGCTCTTCACCGACGTGGTCCAGGCGCTCAGGGTGGTGCTGTTGACCGAGTAGGACTGGCTGTTGCGACCGCTGATGGCCTCCATGCCGCCGGTCCAGCCGCCGCTGATGGCGTCGTAGTTGTTGGCCTCGCCATAGGTCTGCACCTCCCACTCGACATACGCCTTCTCGATCAGCGACACCCACAGGCTGCCATTGCTGGAATTGGCGACCCACCCCGGAAGCTGGTTGTTCACCGTCACGTAGAGCGGGTCGTCCCCCGCGCCATACAGGCGCACGCCCCAGGTGCCGTTGCCGTTGTCGGTGAACATCGTCTCCAGCAACGCCGCGTAGTCGTCGGCCACATCGACCAGTGCGGCCAGCATGTAGCAGTCGCCGATGCCGGCCTGGCGGATTTCAGAGGACTGCGGACCCGTGGCAGCGAACAAAGGCGCCTCGACGGCAGCATAAGTGCGGTTGAGGTAGGTCGGCAGGTCGGTGCCGAGGAACCACTTGCCGATCAGCTTGTCGAGCTGGCCGGCCGAGCTGCCCACCGCGAGGTTGCCGAGCACGGTGCTGGTGTTCAGGCCGCCGGTCCACATCGCGTTGGACTTGTTGCCGTTGACCACGTTGCTGGCGATCTCGTACAGGTAGGAATCGGTGCCCACCGACTGCCCCACCGCCGTGACCAGCGCCTTCAGGTCGGTCATCTGCGCCTGCGTCAGGCTGCCGCTGCCGATGGACGCGTCGACGCCCTGCAGCACCTTCAGCAGCGACTCGTGGCTGAACAGCGACTCGCCCGCGTTGAGGACCGCTTCGACCTGCGTGCGCACGCTGCCGGCGGCGAGCGTCTGCAGCAGGCCGGTCACCGCCGTGCCCGCCTGGGCCACGGCCGCCTTCTGCGCGGTCGTGAGCGCGGCCAGTTGCGTGGCAGACAGCGAGGCGTAGACGCTGATCAGGTTGACGTTGTTCAGCCCGGTCACGGCGCTGGCGCTCAGCCACTGGGCGTGGCCGTCGAGCGCAGCGAGCTGGCCGGCGGTCAGGTAGTTGACCTGCGCGGCGCTCAGGGCACCGAGCTGGGCCTGCGTCATCGCGGCGATCTGGGCCGGCTTCAGATTGCCGACCTGCATGAACGACAGTTGCGCGATCGTGCTGGCGGGCACGCCGGCGAAGGCCGCCGCGTTGACATAGCCGATGTTGGTGCCCAGGGCTGCGAGCTGGGCCGGGCTCATGGCCGAGCAGCCGGCGGCGCTCAGGGCGCTGATCTGGGCCGGCTTCAGGGCGCCGATCTGGGCGGTGCCGAGGGCGGCAATCTGGTTGCCCGAGAGGGCGGCCACCTGCGTGGTGGTCAGCGCAGCGATCTGCGGGGTCGTCAGCGCGGCGATCCCGGTGGTGGACAGCGCAGCGACCTGCGTCGCCGACAGCCCGCCGAGCTGCGACGTGGTCAGCGCCGCGATCTGCGTGGCCGACAGGGCGGCGATGTGCGCGGCATCCAGGGCGCCGATCGTGGCGACCGACATCTTGGCCAGGCCCGCCAGCGGGATGGCGGCCAAGGCCGAGGCGGTCATGGCATTCAGCCGGGCCGGGGTGAACCAGTTGAACCAGCCCGGATCGAGGCCCGCGACCTGGGTGGCCGTCAGGCCGGACATGCCGGCGACGCCCAGCCAGTCCAGGTGCGGGAAGGCATTCAACTGGGCGCTCGACAGCACCGAGATGTGGGCCGCATCGATGTTGGCATAGGCGTCGCCACTCACGCCGGCCAGCGCCGCGGGCGTGATCGACTTGAAGGCGGCCACGTCCGTGGCGTTGATCCAGGCGCCGGTCAGGCTGCCGAACTTCGACGCCGTGAGCGCGCCGAGCTGGGCGGCCGACAGCGCACCAATGGACGCGGTGCCCAGAGAGGCCAGTGCGAGGCTGTTGATCTGGTCGGTGGTGATCGCCTGGGTGTGCGCGACATCCAGGCTGGCGACCGCCGTGCTGGAGAGCTGGTTGATGCCGGTGGTGGAGATCGCGGCAAAAGCGCTTGGCGACAGCGTGTTCAGCCACGCCGAGGTGGCCGCCCCCAGGCTGGAGGTGTAGGCCGCCATCTGGGTTGCTGTCAGGGCCGCGGTGGCCGCCGGGCCGAGTTTCTCGACGAATTGCAGCGAGGCCATCTGGGTGGTCGTCAGTGCCTGCACGTGCGGCACGTCCAGGCCGGTGACTGCCGCGCTGCTGAACTTGAACACGCTGGCGGCCGGGATGGTCGAGAAGCTGGCCAACGGAATGGCGTTGAGCTGAGCAGCGGAGAAGCGATTCCAGGTGGCTGCGCCCATGCCGGTGAGCTGGGCGGCGGTCAGCGCGGCGACTGACGCGGTGGTCAGTCCGCCGACGGCCATCGCATCCAGTTGGGTCGGCGTGAGCGCCAGGACGTGGGCGAGGTCGAGGCCGCCGACCGTGGCCGAGGTCATCTTGGCGATCGCGGGGGCCGACAGCGACGCGAACGTGCCGACCGACATCGAATTGATCCAGGCCGGCTTGGCCCAGTACCAGAAATCGACGCTCAGTGCGGCGACCTGGGTGGCGCTCAGCGCAGCGATGGCAGCAGGGTTCAGGGCGTCCAGGCACCACATCGTCTTGAGCTGAGCGCCGGTCAGCACGCTCACGTGCGCGGCGTCCAGCCCGCTCATCGCTGGCTGGAAGATCCGCGCCGTCTGGGCCGGCGTGAGGGCTGCGAACGTGGCGGGGCTCAGGGCGTTCAGCCACGAAGCGCTCATCCAGTAGAGGTCGGTGGTGATCGCGCTCGCCTGGGCGGGCGTCAGCGTGGCCACTGCGGCCAGGCTCAGCGACTGGGGGTTGGCCATGGCGGCCATCTGGGTGGTGGTCAGCGCGGCCACGTGCGGCAGGTCCAGACCAGCCACCGCCGCGTTGGAGAACTTGGCCACGCTGGTGCCCGCAAGCGTGGCGAACAGGGCCGGCGGCACCGCGTTGAGCCACGCGGCGCCCATCGAACCCCACTTGGCGGCGGGAATGGCGGCCAGTTGCGCCGCGCTCAGTGCCGACACGGCGGTGGCGCTCAGCGACTGCGGCGAGCCCAGGACCGCGAGCTGGCCGGTCGTCAGGGCTGCGGCGTGGGTGGCGTCCAGCCCGGCGAGGGCAGTGCTGGAGAACTTGACGGCGCCGGCGGTGGCCGTGGCCGGGATCGCCGCGAAGGCCGCCGGCGACAGCGCATTCAGCCAGGCGGCGCCCATCCAGTTCCAGCCGGTGGTGATGAACGGGATCTGCCCCGCCGTGAAGCCCGCGATGGCGGCGGGCAGCAGCCAGTCCGCGTGGGCCATGGACGAAACCTGTGCCGTCGTCAAGGACGTGATCTGCGGGGCCGTGGCGCTCCGGTAATCCGCTTGAGACCAGCTTGCGATGTTGGCGACCAGTGCCATGGTGAAACCCCTCGTTGTGATGTGGCGCCGCCAGTGTCGCCACCACCCACCGCGGCCACCAGCACAGCCAGGCGCAAACACCTTCAACTGTTTTTTGAAGCACCCCCTCATCTCGTCAGAAGGGCGCGATTGTGTGTCTTCTTGTTAATGAAACATGTCCGGCAGCCCGGTCGAACCTCGTTGCACGCGAAACTGTTTCAAATAACTTTTGACAATGCCGCCTGCGGTGTCCCTTGACCCGAAATGAAAGCCCTGAGCGATCTCCACCTGTTCGTCCGTGTCGCCCAGGCCAGCAGCCTGTCGGAGGCCGCCCGCGGGATGGACATGACACCGGCCGCCGCCAGCGCCGCCATCAAGCGGCTGGAGGCCGAGCTGGGCGTGCCGCTGTTCGTGCGCTCGACGCGCCACCTGCGGCTGTCGGCCGAGGGCGAGCTGTTCCTGGACGACTGCCGCACCGGGCTGGACATCCTCACGCAGGCGCGCGACCGGCTCACCACCGGCCACGACCAGATCAGCGGCGTGGTGAGTTTCTCGATGCCGTCGGACCTGGGCCGCAACGTCGTGCTGCCCTGGCTGCACACCTTCCAGGCGCGCCACCCCCAGATCCAGATCCGGCTGCAGGTCTCCGACCGGGTGATCGATGTCGTACGCAACCCGGTCGATCTGGCGCTGCGCTACGGTGATCCACCGGATTCATCGCTGGTGAGCCTGGCCGTGGCGCCGCACAACCGGCGCTCGCTGTGCGCCGCGCCGTCCTACCTCGCCCGCCACGGCACCCCGCGCACACCGCACGAACTGGCCGCGCACAACTGCCTGTGCTTCATGCTGAGCGACCGCACGCACGACCACTGGACCTTCATGCGCGGCGCCGAGATCGCCGAGGTCGATGTGCGCGGCAATTTCCAGTGCGACGACGGCGACGCGGTGCGCCTGCTCGCGCTGCGTGGCGAAGGGATCATCTACAAGTCCACGCTCGACGTGGCCGCCGACCTGCGCAGCGGCGCGCTGGTCCGGCTCTGCCCCGACTGGCAGGGCGAGGCCGCGGCGCTCAACCTGATCTGCCCCGGCCGGCGCCACCTGCGCCCGGCGATGCGGCTGCTGCACACCTTCCTGGTCGAGCAGTTCGGGGCGATCAGCGAACCTGCGTGAGCGGCGCCAGCCCGTGGATCACGCGCGCCTGGCCGCACTTGTCGTCGCCCGCCTCGACTTCGCGGCACGGCGTCGGCCGCTGCGCGTAGGCCGTGCAGGCGACCGGGCCACCCACCTCGCCCTGCAGCGCCACGCAGCGCGGCCGTGCCTGGTTGGTGCCGGCCATGCAGGCGAACCAGCGCTGCACCGGCTCGGTGAGCCGCTCGGGCAGGCCGCGCTCTTCGGCTTCGCCCCAGTAGAAGGACACGCGGAACGCCGCGCAGCAGGCGCCGCAGGCGAGGCAGGGATTGTCGGATTCGGTGGTCACGGCGCCGATCTTGCCCGATCAGCCGCCCCGGCCGCACCGCAAGCGCCTTGGTTTAGCATCCCCGCTGCCGCTCCCCTCGAATGATCTCCCCCATGACTGCTCCCGCTCCTGCCGCTCCTGCCGCGTCCGCCCTGCCCTTCCTGCCCTTCGCCCTGCCCGAGATCGGCGACGAGGAGATCGCCGAGGTCATCGACACCCTGAAGTCCGGCTGGGTCACCACCGGCCCGAAGGCGCGCCGCTTCGAGCAGGACTTCGCCGCCTTCCTCGACGAGCCGGGCATCGAGGCGATCGCGGTCAACTCCGCCACCGCGGGCCTGCACCTGGCGCTGGAAGCCCTCGGCATCGGCCCCGGCGACGAGGTCATCACGACCACGCACACCTTCACCGCCACCGCCGAGGTCGTGCGCTACCTGGGCGCGGACGTGCGGCTGGTGGACATCGACCCGGCGACGCTGAACATCGACCCCGCGGCGATCGAGGCCGCGATCACGCCGCGCACCAAGGCGATCATCCCGGTGCATTTCGCCGGCCTCGCCGTGGACATGGACGCCGTGCTGGCCATCGCCCGCCGCCACGGCCTGAAGGTGGTCGAGGACGCCGCGCATGCGCTGCCGACCACGCACAGCGGGCGGCTCGTGGGCACGCTGGGCAGCGACATCACCGTCTTCAGCTTCTACGCCAACAAGACCATCACCACCGGCGAAGGCGGCATGGCCGTGACCCGCGACCCGGCCTTGGCGGCACGGATGAAGGTGATGCGCCTGCACGGCATCAACCGCGACGCCTTCGACCGCTTCACCGCCAAGGTGCCGAGCTGGTACTACGAGATCGTGGCGCCGGGCTTCAAGTACAACCTGACCGACATCGCCGCCGCGATGGGCATCCACCAGCTGAAGCGCGCGCAGGGCTTCCAGCAGAAGCGCGCACAGCTCGCGGCGCTGTACGACGAATTGCTGGCCGACCTGCCGCTGATCCTGCCGCCGCGCCCCGCAGCGGGCGAAGTGCATTCGTGGCATCTCTATGTGCTGCGCCTGACCGACGACGCGCCCATCGGCCGCGACGCGCTGATCGAGGCGCTCTACGCCGCCGGCATCGGCTGCAGCGTCCACTACATCCCGCTGCACCTGCACCCGTACTGGCGCGAGCGCTACGACCTGCAGGCCGCCGACTACCCGCACAGCCAGCACGCCTACGAGCGCATGCTGAGCGTGCCGCTCTACACGCGCATGACCGAGGACGATGTGCGGCGCGTGGCGGCGGCGCTGCGGCAGGCGCTGACCGGCTGATCGACCGATGGCCAAGCGCCTGTTCGACCTGCTGCTGTCCAGCCTCGGCCTGGCCGTGCTGGCGCTGCCGCTCGCGCTGGTGGCGCTGGCGATCAAGCTCGACTCGCCCGGTCCGGTGTTCTACCGGCAGGTGCGCGTGGGGCTGCGCGGGCGCGAGTTCCGCATCCACAAGTTCCGCACGATGGCCCACGACCCGGGCGACCGCGGCCCGCAGCTCACCGTCGGTCTGGACGCGCGCATCACCCGCGTCGGCGCCTTCCTGCGCCGCACCAAGCTCGACGAGCTGGCGCAGCTGTTCGACGTGTTCGAGGGCACGATGAGCCTGGTCGGCCCACGCCCGGAGGTGCCGCGCTACGTGGCGCTCTACCCGGCGGCGCTGCGCGAGAAGGTGCTGTCGGTGCGGCCCGGCATCACCGATTTCGCCTCCATCGAATACCGCGACGAGAGCACGCTGCTGGCCCGGAGCGCGGACCCGGAGCGCACCTACCGCGAGGTGATCCTGCCGACCAAGCTGGCCTTGCAGGCGCGCTATGTCGACCGCTCGGGCCTCGGCACCGACCTGGTGCTGATCGGCCGCACCGTCTGGGCGATCATTGCGCGATGACCTGGCACCACCTCGACACCCTCCTCACCCGCATCCGGCCGCACCGCGAGTCGCTGGCGCTGGTCATCGACGCGCTGATGATCGCCGCCTGCTGGAACATCACCTACCTGTTCCGGCTCGGCTTCGAGCGCTGGCAGAACGCACGGCCCGACTACGACGGCTGGGTGCTGATCGGCGTGATCGCGGTCTACCTGAGCGTGTTCGTGCTGCTCAAGGTGCCCAAGGGCATGTGGCGCTTCTCGGGCTTCGGCGAGATCCAGCGGCTGACGATCGCCTGCGGCATCGCGGGCATGGTCACCGCCGTGGGCGTGCTGATGGCGCAGCTGGTGCAGGTGCCGCGCGCGGTGCTGGGGCTGCACCCGGTGATCTCGCTGATGGGGCTGGCGATGGTGCGCATCGGCTACCGGATGCTCTATGAACACATGCGCGGGCGCATTTCCGGCTCGATGCACGAGACGCGCCGCGCCCTGGTCATGGGTGCGGGCGATGCGGCCAAGCTGCTGATCGCCGGCATCCAGCACCACGGCTGGGTCGTGGTCGGCCTGCTCGACGACGATGCCCGCAAGCACGGCGCCCGCATCGGCAACGTGCCCGTGCTCGGTCCGCTCGACAGTGCAGCCCGGTGGGCCGAGGTGCACGGCATCACCCACGTCATCGTCGCGATGCCCTCGGCCGCGCCGGAGCGTCGCCGCCGCGCGCTCGACCTCGCCGCCGCCACCGGCCTGCCGGTCGTCACCGTGCCGACCGCCGCCGAGCTGCACGACGGCCAGGCGGTGGCGCAGGTGCGCGAGATCGAGCCGGAAGACCTGCTCGGCCGCGCCCCGGTGCAGCTCGACGAGGGCGGCATCAGCGAGTGCCTGTCGGGCAAGGTGGTGCTCATCACCGGCGCGGGCGGCTCGATCGGCTCGGAGCTGTGCCGGCAGGTGGCGCGTTACGGGCCGCGGCGGCTGGTGCTCTACGAGCTGAGCGAGTTCGCGCTCTACCGCATCGAGCAGGAGCTGACCGAGGCGTTTCCGCACATCCCGCTGGTGCGGCTGGTCGGCGATGTGCGCGACCCGGAACACCTGCGCGTGACCTTCGCCCAGGCGCGGCCGCAGGTGGTGTTCCACGCCGCCGCGTACAAGCACGTGCCGCTGATGGAGGACGACAACGCCTTCGCCGCGGTGCGCAACAACACGCTGGGCACCTGGCGGGCGGCCAGCGCGGCGGCGGCGGCGGGGGCCGAGCGCTTCGTGCTGATCTCCACCGACAAGGCGGTCAACCCGACCAACGTGATGGGCGCGACCAAACGCGCCGCCGAGATGGTGATCTCCCAGCTCGCCGCGCAGGTCGCCGCCGCAGGTGGGCGCACGCGCTTCATGGCCGTGCGCTTCGGCAACGTGCTGGGCTCGTCGGGCAGCGTGATCCCCAAGTTCAAGGCGCAGATCGCCCGCGGCGGCCCGGTGACGGTGACGCACCCGGACATCACGCGCTTCTTCATGACGATTCCCGAAGCCGCGCGGCTGGTGGTGCAGGCCGCGGCGATCGGCGAAGGCGGGCAGGTGTTCGTGCTCGACATGGGCGAGCCGGTGCGCATCGTCGATCTGGCGCGCGACCTGATCCGGCTGAGCGGCCACACGCTGGCCGAGATCCCGATCGCCTTCAGCGGGCTGCGGCCGGGCGAGAAGCTCTACGAGGAACTGCTGGCGGACGCCGACGCGACGCTGCCGACACGCTTCGAGCGGCTGCGCATCGCGCGGCTGGACGACCGCGGACAGGACGTGCAGACGCTGCTCGACTGGGCCGCCGCCCGCTCGACTGCGCCGGACGACGAGGTGCGCGAGCGGCTGGCGCAGCTGGTCGGCGAATACCGGCCCGCCCGACCCGCCGGACCCCTCACGCCAGATCGCTGACGGCCGACTCCGGCCACACACCCTGCCCGCGCTGCGCCAGCAGGACCCGCAGCGCCTGCGGCTCGACCGCGGCGCTGCAGAAGAAGCCCTGCACCATCTCGCAGCCGCAGGCCCGCAGCACGGCGCGCTGCCGGTCGGTTTCCACGCCCTCGGCCAGCGTGTGCATGCCCATGGTACGGGCCAGCTGCACGATCAGACGCACGATGGCCTCGGCCTGCCCGCCGCCCTCGCGGCCCAGCGCGGCAACGAAGCTGCGGTCGATCTTCAGCGTGTCCACCGGCAGCGTGGCCAGTTGGGCCAGCGACGAGTAGCCAGTGCCGAAATCATCGAGCGCGATGCCGACGCCGAGCGCCCGCAGCGACTGCACGCAGGCCAGCGCCCGGTCGGGGTCGTGCATCAGCGCCGTCTCGGTGATCTCGAGTTCGAGCCTGGGCGCGGGCAGGCCGCTGTCGGCCAGCACCGTGGTCACCATGGCCTCCAACCCGAGGCGGCCCAGCTGCGCGGCCGACAGGTTGACCGCCAGCCGCACCGACGACGGCCAGCCGGTCGCCTCGGCGCAGGCCTGGCGCAGCACCCACTCGCCCAGCGGCACGATCAGGCCCGTCTCTTCGACGATCGGGATGAACTCGCCGGGCTCGATCCAGCCATGCCGCGGGTGTTGCCAGCGCAGCAGGGCCTCGGCCCCCACCAGCCGCCCATCGATCAGCCGGACCTGCGGCTGGTAGTGCACGGCCAGTCGCCCCGCCGTCGCGTGGGTCGCCCCCGGCGCAGCGAGCAGCAGGCCGATGTCCCGGACGATCCCCGCACGGCGGTTCATGCGGCCGCGCATGGCCGCATCGAACACGCAGAACCGGTTGCGCCCGCCGTCCTTGGCTTCGTACAGGGCCAGATCGGCGTTCTGGAACAGGCGGTCGGCATCGAGGTTCGGCCCGGCGCAGGACGCCACACCGATGCTGGCCCGCACCTCCACCCGCAGCGACTCGACCACCCACGCCGGCTGCAGCGCCGCCAGCAGCGCCGCCACCAGCCCGTCGCGCGCCGCCGGGGTCAGGGCATGGTCGATCAGCAGCGCGAACTCGTCGCCGCCCAGCCGCGCCAGCACGACGGCCTGCGGCTGCGGCCAGGTGGCCACGCAGGCGGTCAGCCGGCGGGCGATCTCCTGCAGCAGCCGGTCGCCGACCGCGTGGCCGAGGGTGTCGTTGACCGCCTTGAAGTTGTCCAGGTCGAGCAGGCACAGCGTCAGCGGAGCCAGCGCGACCGGCCCCCGGTCCGGCCAGTCGATCGATGTGCAGCGCGAGACCGCCTCGGTGCAGCGCTGCTGCAGCACATGCCGGTTGGACAGGCCGGTCAGCACATCGGTGCGCGCCAGCCGGTGCAGTTCGCGCGCCTGCTCGCGCAGCAGCGTGACGTCGCGCACCAGTCCGCGCCAGCCCGCGGGCACGCCGTCGCTGTCGAACACCGGCACACCGCTCAGGCTCCAGATCCGCGGCTTGTCCTGGGGATGGTGTGCCGACAGTGCCAGGTCCAGCTTCCGGAACGGTTTCGGCTCGCGCAGACGTTCCGCGAGTGCCGACACGGCCGTGCGCACTTCCAGCACCTCGGTCAACCGGGTACCGAGCAGCCGGTCGCCCTCGTCGAACCCCAGCGCCCGCGCCATCGGCAGGGAGACATGCCGCAGACGCCCGCCCGCATCGGTCTCCCAGAGCCAGTCGTCGGCCTGGGTCTCGAAATCGCGCAGCAGCAGGTCCAGCGACTGCCGATCCCGCAGGGCCGCCGTCTCGGCCCGAAGCCGGGCCCGCACCCCATCGCTCACCGACCGCACGGAAGCCAGCACCAGCAGATCCATGGTCAGCAACAAGCCGATGGCGACATCGCTGACCGGTGGTGGCAACTGCAACAGCCCGAGCAGCACTCCCGTGGACGAGGTCAGCGTCCACGCAAGGGCGACCTCGCGCACAGGTGCCGCGCTCATCGCGCCGACCGGGATCGCTCCACAAGCCATCACCCCGAGCAGGAACCGGAGATCGGGCCCCACGACGGGAAACAGGAAGATGGCAATTCCGGAAAACATCACCGCCACCAGCGACGCTTCCCCGATGAACCGCCAGCGCACGGCCGGCCGTGCCAGCACGTCCAGCGGCTTGCCGAGGTGCAAGACGCTGTCGACGGCATATCCCAGTGCCACCACGGACAGACCAAGCGGCCAGACCATGTGGACCCCCCAGCCCATCACCGGGTACACCAGCCACGCCGCCAGCAGCCCGAGCCCGAAATCCACCAGCGCAGCCATGGGCGTGATGCGCAGCAGCATCTGCATCAGGCGGGCGTCGTGGTGTCGACGCTCGACCGCATCGGACCAGCGGGATTCGCCGCTGGTCAGGCTCGTGTCGGCAGAGAGGCTGCTCACACGCGGGTCGGTGGGAAGGGGAAACAGGTCATGGCGGAACCGCAGCTGGTACGGTACCGATTATCGCAATTTACGCACTTCAAGCCGTGAGCCGGCGCGCCTGGAACACACGATCCGCGGCATCCTTGGCGGTCATGGCCGCGGCGAACAGGTAGCCCTGCACCTGCAGGCAACCGTGCCGGCGCAGCGTGTCGAGTTGTTCCTGCGTCTCGACGCCTTCGGCCAGCGTCTTCATGCCCAGGCCCTGGCCGAGCTGGATGATGGTGCGCAGGATCATGTCGGCCTGCGCGCCCGCGGCCAGCCCGGTGATGAAGCTGCGGTCGATCTTGAGCGTGTTGATCGGGTAGGTGCGCAGGTAGGACAGCGAGGAGTAGCCGGTGCCGAAGTCGTCCAGCCCCAGCCCGATGCCCAGCGAGCGCAGCGACTGCATGCGCGTGCGCGCCGCGGCCGGGTCGGCGAGCACGGCGGTCTCGGTCACCTCCAGCTCCAGCCGGAAGGGCGGCAGCCCCGTCTCGGCGAGCACCTGCGCGACGGTGCGCACCAGGTGCCGGCTGGCGAGCTGCACGCCGGAGACGTTGACGGCGATCTTGCCGTCGCCGCCCCAGTCGGCGGCGTCGCGGCAGGCCCGGCGCAGCACCCACTCGCCCAGCGCCACCACCAGCCCGGTTTCTTCCGCCACCGGGATGAACTGCGCCGGCGAGATCCAGCCCCGCTGCGGGTGGCGCCAGCGCACCAGCGCCTCGAAGCCGGTCAGCCGGCCGTCGGCGACGTCGTGCTGCGGCTGGTAGTGCACGCTGAGCCGGCCGCAGGGCAGGTCCGGCTCGGGCCGGTCGGGGTGCGCCAGCGCCCGCTGCGACGCGGTCAGCGCCTGACCGAGTTCATGGATGACGAGGTGGCGCTCGACCATGCGCTCGCCCATCGCCGCGTCGAACAGCCGCACCATGTCGCGGCCGGCGGCCTTGGCCTCGTAGAGCGCGATGTCGGCCTGCTGCAGCAGCAGCGACGCCGTGTCCCCCGGCCCGGCCCACGCCGCCACGCCCAGGCTGGCGCGCACCTCGATGCACAGGTCCTCCGGCGTCCACGGCTCGCGCAGCGTGGCCAGCATCGCCAGCGCCAGCGCCTCGCGCTCGACGATGTGCAGGGGCTGCGCGATCAGCAGCGCGAACTCGTCACCGCCCAGCCGCGCCAGCACGCCGCCGCTCGGCCCCTCGTCCACACAGCGCTGCAGCCGCTGCGCCACCTCCTGCAGCAGCCGGTCGCCGACGAGGTGGCCGAAGTGGTCGTTGACCGACTTGAAGTTGTCCAGATCGAGCAGGTAGAGCGACAGCGGGCTGAGTGCCTCCTCGTCGATCGCCTCGGGCGCCTGCACCAGCGCGGCCACGGCCTGCTCGGTGCGCGACTGCAGCACATGGCGGTTCGCCAGCCCGGTGAGCGTGTCCACGTGCGCGAGCCGCTCCAGTTCGCGCGACTGCTCGTGCAGCGTCGTCACATCGCGCACGACACCGCGCCAGCCGACCTGCAGACCGATCTCGTCCAGCACCGGCACCCCGCTGACCGACCACCACAGCGCCCGGCGCACGGGGCTGCGCACCTGCACCTCCACCTCCCGGAACGGTGCCTTGCCGGCCAGGCAGCCCATCAGCCAGACGAGGTCGGGCGGCATCTGGCGGTCCGGCGTGTCGCGGAAGCCCTGCTGCATGGCCAGCGACGGCCCGCCCTCGCCGAAGCGCAGCAGTTGCAGCAGCGACTGGCCGAGCAGCAGCTCCGGCGCACCACAGCCGAGTTCGCGGGCCATGCGCTCGGCGGCATGCGTGAGGCGGCCCTCGCGGTCGGCGGCCCAGCTCCAGGCACCGGACTGGGTCTCGAAATCGTGCAGCAGCAGCGCGGTGGTTTCCTGGCTGCGTGCAGCCTCGGTCTGCGCCTGCTGCCGGGCCTGGCGATGCCGCGCCAGCATGAACAGTCCGGGCACCCCGCCCCCCGCCAGGGCGCCCACCAGCGCCCCGAGCAGAAACGACGACTGCGGCGCGAACACCGCCACGCCCGCCACCACCAGACCCGCCAGCAGCGCCGAAGCCCGCCACGGCACAGCCCGCCCGGACGCCTGGGGAGGACGGTTCGAGCGGTGCAGCGGACGGGATCGGCGTGACATGTAAAAATTGTCACGGCTGGTCTGCCAGGCGGAAAGGACCGAATGCGCAGCCGTCCGCGGATCCCCTGCAGACAGGGGGACAGATCAGACGGCCATGGCGTGAAGTGGGTACCAGAGTGCCCGCACTCCTGACGACCGGACCGCCCGCAGCGCCCTACCATCACCGCACACTCGCTGGAGCCTGGCGAGCCCGCCGGGATGACCACACCGATGAGATACCACGACAGCATGGAGCGAAGTGCCGATGTCTTGCGACAGGCGGTGCAACTCATGAAACGCCACGGCAGTGCCCTGCACCCCGTGAACTACACGCTCTGGTACGAGTACGTGCGCGGCGAGAACCCGGCGCTGCGTGCGGCCATGGACCGCTACCTCGCCCAGCACCTGCAGCTCGACGACGCCATCGCCGACGCGATGTACCGGCGCTTTGTCACCGGTGGCGGCATTGATGCCACGCTCATCGAGCGCACCGCCGAAGGTGTCTCGACCGTGCTGACCGGCATGGCCGAATCGGCCGCCCGCGCCGGTGACCAGACCGCGCAATACGGCACCTCGCTGTCCCGACTCAGCCAGGAACTCGCCGGCAGCGCCCACTCCCCCGCGCTGGAGGAGATGCTCAACACCACGCGCCAGATGCAGGTCGCCGTGACCGAGATGCAGCAGCGCCTGTCCGACAGCCAGAACGAGATCGGCCAGCTGCGGGCCGAACTGCGCCGCGTCCACGAGGAATCGCGCCTCGACAGCCTGACCGGACTGGCCAACCGCCGCGCCTTCGACCAGCGCCTGGCGGCCTGTCTGGCCGAAGCGGACACCCCGGCCCGGCGCTACCAGCGCCCCTGCCTGATGATCGCCGACATCGACCATTTCAAGCGCATCAACGACACCTACGGCCACCCCTACGGCGACCACGTGCTGCGCGCCGTCGGCACCATCCTCAAGGAAGTCACCCCGGCAGACTGCCTGGCGGCACGCATCGGGGGCGAGGAGTTCGCGGTGCTGATGCCGTCGAGCAGCCTGTCGGAAGCCCGCTCCCTCGCCGAGAGCGTGCGCCTGCGGGTAGCGGCTGCGCGGGTTCGACGCCAAGGCCAGGACGATGACGCCACCCGCATCACCATCTCCATCGGCCTGACCCTGTTCCGTCACGGCGAGAACGGCACCGCCTTCATGGAACGCGCCGACCAGGCGCTCTACACGTCCAAGGACAGCGGTCGGGACCGGGTCACGGTGCTGGCGGGCTGAGCCGCTCGGCCGCCGCCAGCAGCGGCTTCAGGAAGCGCCCCGTGTGGCTCGCCTCGCACGCCGCCACGTCCTCCGGCGTTCCGGCGATCAGCAGCCTGCCGCCGCCTGCGCCACCTTCCGGCCCCATGTCGAGCAGCCAGTCGGCGGTCTTGATGACGTCGAGGTTGTGCTCGATCACCACGATCGTGTTGCCCGCCTCGCAGAGCTGGTGCAGGACCTGCAGCAGCAGCTGGATGTCGGCGAAATGCAGCCCGGTGGTGGGCTCGTCGAGGATGTAGAGCGTGCGGCCGGTGTCGCGCTTGCTCAGCTCCAGCGCCAGCTTGACCCGCTGCGCCTCGCCGCCCGAGAGCGTCGTCGCCGACTGCCCGAGCTTGATGTAGCCCAGGCCCACGTCCAGCAGCGTCTGCAGCTTGCGCGCCAGCGCCGGCACCGCGCTGAAGAAGGCGTGCGCGTCCTCCACCGTCATGCCGAGCACCTCGGTGATGTTCTTGCCCTTGTAGAGGACTTCGAGCGTCTCGCGGTTGTAGCGCTTGCCGTGGCAGGTGTCGCAGGGGACGTAGACATCCGGCAGGAAGTGCATCTCCACCTTCAGCACGCCGTCGCCCTGGCAGGCCTCGCAGCGCCCGCCGGCCACGTTGAAGCTGAAGCGCCCCGGCCCGTAGCCGCGCTCGCGGGCAGCCGGCATCTCGGCAAACAGCTCGCGGATCGGCGTGAACAGGCCGGTGTAGGTGGCGGGGTTGCTGCGCGGGGTGCGGCCGATGGGGCTCTGGTCGACGTTGATGACCTTGTCGAAGTGCTCCAGGCCCTCGATCTCGTCGTGCGCCTCGGGCTCCAGGTGGCTCTGGTAGAGCTTGCGGGCGACCGCGGCATAGAGCGTGTCGTTGATCAGCGTGCTCTTGCCCGAGCCGGACACGCCGGTGATGCAGGTGAACAGCCCCACCGGGATCTCGGCCGTGACGCCCTTCAAGTTGTTGCCGCGGGCGTTGACGACGCGCAGCACGCGCGGATCCGCCTGGTCCTGCAGCCGGCGGCGCTGGCCGGGCAGCTCGATGCGCAGCACCTGCGACAGGTAGCGGCCGGTCGGTGATTCGGGGTTGGCGGCCACGTCGTCGGGCGTGCCCTGGGCCATCACGCGGCCACCGTGGACGCCGGCGCCCGGCCCCATGTCGACGACGTGGTCGGCGGCGCGGATCATGTCTTCGTCGTGCTCGACCACCAGCACGCTGTTGCCGAGGTCGCGCAGGTGCTTGAGCGTGCCGATCAGGCGCTCGTTGTCGCGCTGGTGCAGGCCGATCGACGGCTCGTCGAGCACGTACATCACGCCCGACAGCCCCGAGCCGATCTGGCTGGCCAGCCGGATGCGCTGCGCCTCGCCGCCGGAGAGCGTGTCGGCGCTGCGGTCCAGGCTCAGGTAGTTCAGGCCGACGTCGTTGAGGAAGCGCAGCCGCGCCCGGATCTCGCGCACCACCTTGTCGGCGATGTCGGCCTTGGCGCCCTTGAGCTGCAGGCCCTCGAAATAGGCCAGACAGTCGGCCAGCGTGGCGTGCTCGACCTCGAAGATCGCCCGCGACGGCAGGCCGTTCGCATCGGCCAGCAGCACGTTGCGGGCCTCGCGGCGCAGGCGTGCACCGCCGCAGTCGGCGCAGGGCTTGTTGGCCTGGTAGCGCGCCAGGTCCTCGCGCACCGCGGACGAGTCGGTCTCGCGGTAGCGGCGCTCCAGGTTGGGGATGATCCCTTCGAAGGCGTGCGCCCGCTTGACGCTGCGCTTCTTGCCGTTCGCGCCCTCGGCGGCGTAGGTGAAGGTGATCTCGTCCTCGCCGGAGCCGTAGAGCAGCGCGTGGCGGTGGGCCGGCGCGAGTTCCTCGAAGGGCAGCTCCAGATCGAAGCCGTAGTGCGCCGCGACGCTCTCCAGCATCGAGAAGGTGTAGCCGTTGCGCCGGTCCCAGCCCTTGACGGCACCGCTGCCCAGGCTGAGCGTCGGAAACGCCACCACCCGCTCGGGGTCGAACACGTTGACGTGGCCCAGCCCGTCGCAGCTCGGGCAGGCACCGACCGGCGAGTTGAACGAGAACAGCCGCGGCTCCAGCTCCGACAGCGAGTAGCTGCACACCGGGCACGAGAACTTGCTGGAGAACAGGTGCTCGCGGCCGGAGTCCATCTCCAGCACGAGCGCGCGGCCTTCGGCGATGCGCAGCGCCGCCTCGAAGCTCTCGGCCAGCCGCTGCTGCGCGTCGGGACGCACCTTGAGGCGGTCGATGACGACGTCGATGTCGTGCTTCTCGGTCTTCTTGAGCGGCGGCACCTCGGTCGCCTCGACGATCTGGCCGTCGACGCGAAAGCGCACGTAGCCCTGCGCCTGCATGCCCTCGAACAGCTCGACGAACTCGCCCTTGCGGTCGCGCACCACGGGCGCGAGCACCATCAGCTTCATCTCCTCGGGCAGCGCCAGCGTGGCGTCCACCATCTGGCTGATGCTCTGCGCCTCCAGCGGCAGGTGGTGGTCGGGGCAGAACGGCGTGCCGGCGCGGGCGTAGAGCAGGCGCAGGTAGTCGTGGATCTCGGTGATGGTGCCCACCGTCGAGCGCGGGTTGTGGCTGGTGGCCTTCTGCTCGATGGAGATCGCCGGCGACAGGCCCTCGATCACGTCCACGTCGGGCTTGTCCATCAACTGCAGGAACTGCCGGGCGTAGGCGCTGAGGCTCTCGACGTAGCGGCGCTGCCCTTCCGCGTAGAGCGTGTCGAAGGCCAGGCTCGATTTGCCCGAGCCCGACAACCCGGTGATCACGACCAGCGCGTTCTTGGGCAGGTCGAGGTCGATGTTCTTCAGGTTGTGGGTGCGGGCGCCGCGGACGGAAATCAGCGACTGGCGGGCAGGCGACGCAACAGGCGGCTTGGGGGATTCGAGGGGCATGACAGGCAACTTCCGGCGGCGCAAGGGCAACCGGCCATGATACCGGCCACCCGTGCAGGACGCGGCATCAGTGCAGCGCGGACAGGAACTGCTGCAGCTCCGGCGTCTTCGGCGCGCTGAAGAGCGTCTCGGGCGGACCCACCTCGTGGATGCGGCCGGCGTGCATGAACACCACCCGGTCGGCCACCTTGCGGGCAAAGCCCATCTCGTGCGTCACCATCAGCAGCGTCATGCCCTCCCCGGCGAGCTGCTCGACGACGCGCAGCACCTCGCCCACCAGCTCCGGGTCCAGCGCCGAGGTGATCTCGTCGCACAGCAGCGCCGCCGGCTGCATCGCCAGCGCCCGCGCGATCGCCACACGCTGCTGCTGCCCGCCCGAGAGCTGGTCCGGCCAGGCGTCGAACTTGTCGGCCAGCCCGACCCGGCCGAGCAGCGCGCGCGCCTGGGCCTCGCAGGCGCGGGCGTCGCGGCGCTGCACCAGCGCGGGCGCCAGCATCACGTTGCGCCCGACCGTCAGGTGCGGGAAGAGGTTGAAGCTCTGGAAGACCATGCCGACCTGCTGGCGCAGCCGGCGCATCGCCTCGGCGTTGCCACGGCGGTGCGACAGCGATTCGCCCTGCACCGTCAGCGTGCCGGCCTGGAAGGGTTCGAGGCCGTTGACGCAGCGCAGCAGCGTGCTCTTGCCCGAGCCGCTGCGGCCGATCAGCGCGATGACCTCGCCAGGCGCCACGTCCAGGTCGATGCCCTTGAGCACCTCGTGGCGGTCGTAGTACTTGTGCAGGCCCCGGATGCGCACCAGCGCGGGGGCTTCGGTTGGCTCAGTGGACACGTTGCAGTTTCCTCTCCAGCACGCGGCTCCACCACGACAGCGGGAAGCACAGCGCGAAGTACATCAACGCCACACAGGCGTACACGGTGAAGGGACGGAAGGTGGCGTTGGTGATCATCGAGCCGGCCTTGGTCAGCTCGACGAAGCCGATGACCGAGGCCAGCGCCGTGCCCTTGACGACCTGCACCGCGAAGCCCACCGTCGGCGCGATCGCCAGCCGCAGCGCCTGCGGGCCGATGACGTGGCGCAGCTGTTCGCCCAGACTGAGCGCCAGGCTGTCGGCGGCCTCCCACTGCCCGCGCGGGATCGCCATGAAGCAGCCGCGCCAGATCTCGCTCAGGTAGGCGCTGCTGTAGAGCGTCAGCGCCACGCTGGCCGCCATCCAGGCCGACACGTTCCAGCCCAGCAGCGCCAGCCCGAAATAGGCCAGGAAGAGCTGCATCAGCAGCGGCGTGCCCTGGAACAGCGCCACATGGACCGCCCCGAAGGTCGCGGCGCCCGGCCAGCGTGCCAGCCGCGCCAGCAGCAGTGCGCCGCCCAGCAGCGCGCCGCCGACGAAGGCAACCAGCGACAGCGCCACCGTCCAGCGGGCCGCCAGCAGCAGGTTGCGCAGGATGTCCCACAGCGAGAAGTCGACCACCTCAGCGCCCCGCGCCACCCAGCGGCGCGACCCGGCCGAACACCCAGCGCGGCCCGAGCCAGTGCAGCGTCTGGCGCAGGACGATCGCCAGCAGCAGGTAGACCGCGGTCGCGAGGATCGTGGCCTCGAAGGCGCGGAAGTTGCGGCTGTGGACCAGGTTGGCGGCGTGGCTCAGCTCGGCGGTCGCGATCTGGCCGCACACGGCCGAACCCAGCATGACGATCACGATCTGGCCCACCATCGCCGGCCAGACCCGCCCGAGTGCCGGGGGCAGCACGATGCGGGTGAAGACCTGCAGGTCGGTCAGCGCCAGGCTGCGCGCGGCCTCGATCTGGCCGGGCGGCGTGCCCTCCAGCCCCGCCCGCACGATCTCGCCCGCGTAGGCGCCCAGGTTGAGGACCATCGCCAGCACCGAAGCCACCTCCGGCGACAGCCGCAAGCCCAGCCCCGGCAGGCCGAAGTAGAGAAAGAAGAGCTGCACGATGAAGGGCGTGTTGCGGATCAGCTCCACATAGCCCGCGGCCACCGCGCGCAGCCCGCGCCCGCCATGCAGCCGCGCCCAGGCACAGCCGACCCCCAGCGCCGCACCCAGCACGGCGGCCACCACGGTCAGTCCGACCGTCATCCCCACGCCGCGCAGCAGCAGCGGCCACTCGGCCAGCACGGCCCCGAAATCGAGCGTGACCATGGCCGCGGCCTCACTGCGGCAGCTCGCCCGCGGGGCGGCCGAGCCAGCGCATCGCCATCTTGTCGAGGTCGCCCGAGGCCTTCGCCTGCGCCAGGATCTCGTTGACCTTCAGCCGCAGCTTGTCCTCGCCCTTGGCCACGCCGATGAAGTTGGGCGAGTCCTTGAGCACGAACTTGAATTCGGTGGCGAGCTGCGGGTTGCGCGCCATCAGGTTGCCAGCCACCGAGGCGCCGGTGGCGATCACCGGCACCTGGCCCGAGACGAAGGCCGAGACGGTGGCGTTGTTGTCCTCGTAGCGCTTGATGTCGACGCTGGCCGGCGCGATCTTGCTCAGCTCCAGATCCTCCATGGCACCGCGGGTGACGGCCACGCTCTTGCCGGCCAGATCGGCGGCGGACTTGATCGACACGCTCCTGGCCGCGAACACCGCCTGGAAAAAGGGCGAGTAGGCGGCGGTGAAGTCGATCACCTTCTCGCGCTCGGCGTTCTTGCCCAGGGTCGAGATGACGAGGTCGGCCTTCTTCGTCTGCAGGTAGGGGATGCGGTTGGCGCTGGTCACCGGCACCAGCTCGACCTTCACGCCGAGCCTGGCAGCGATGTAGTGCGCCATGTCGATGTCCAGACCCTGCGGCTTCAGGTCGGTACCGACAAAGCCGTAGGGAGGAAAATCGGTGGGGATGGCGACGTTGATCTGCTTGCGGGCGGTGATGTCGTCGAGCGCAGTCTGGGCCTTCGACGTCACCGGCGCCAGGCAGAACAGGCAGGCGGCCGTGGCAGCCAGTCGAGCGAGGGCGTGGCGTCGGAACAGCGAACGAGGCATGGAAGCATCTCCTGCGGTGTATACAAAAGAGCCTTCCTGTTGCAAATTGCACGCCACCCTGCGCCAGCGCGGCACTGCACTGCGGGTGTGCATGTCCAGCGACCTGCAGGGCTGTCAGCTTCTGTCAGGTTGACACGGGTCCTGACACGCGATACTCGCCCATGCGAATGGTCTGAATGACCGACCCCGACACCAGACCACAACAAGACCACGACACCATGGTCCAGCCTGCATTCACCGACCCCCAGCCACTCCGGAACCATGCACGGGGCACTTACAACCCGCAGACCCAGGTCTGTGCGAGTTGTGGCGTGCGCCAGTTCGCGCTGTTCGGCGCACTCGACGAAGCCGCCCTGGCCCAGATCCACTACCGCATCGCCGACATCACGCTGGAGCCCGGCCAGACGCTCTACGCCGCGCAGGACAGCGGCAACGCCGTGTTCACGGTGCGCAGCGGCGTGCTGCGGCTGGAGCGCTCCAGCGAAGCGGGCGAACGCCGCATCCTGCGGCTGGCCGGACGCACCGATCTGCTCGGACTGGAGGCGATCCTGCACCAGACCTATGCAGCGGATGCCGTGGCGTGCACCGAGGTGCACGTCTGCCGCATTCCGAGGGCGCTGATCGACGAGCTGTCGGCGGAGCATGTCGAGATCACGCGCGACCTGATGAAGCGCTGGCAGCGCGCACTCGACGACGCCGACGAGTGGCTGACCGAACTGGCCCGCGGCCCGGCGCGCCACCGCATGCTGCGGCTGCTGCTCAAGCTCAGCGAGTTCGGCGACGAGAACGGCTGCATCTGGATGCCGACGCGCCAGGAGATGGGCGCGATGCTGGACATGACCTTCGAGACCGCCAGCCGGCTGGTCTCGGCGCTGCGCCGCGAAGGTGTGCTGCACGCCGTGGATGCGCGCCAGGCCAGGCTGGACATGGACGCGCTGATGCGGGTGCTGAAGGAAGACAGCGCGTCGCGCTGAACGACCCGGCACGGTCACCGACCTGTGGGCGCTACATCCGATGCAACTCGCAGTGGCGGGCACGCACAGGTTGTCATCCAGGGCGGTATTTTCACTTCGGCAACGGCGGCTCCACGTACTTCTCCACCGTCGCACCGTCGATCGTGTAGCCGCTGACGCCCATGTCGGTGTCGCGGCGCTCGGTGCGCATCGTGCCCGTCACCCAGACGGTGTCCATGCTGCGCAGGCCCGTGGCAGGGATGGCGGCCTTCACATGCACGATCTGGTTGGCAGGCGGCGGCGGCGAGTGGACGCAGGCGCCGAAGTACGGCACGACCAGGAACTCCTTCCACTCGCCGCTCTGGCCCTCCAGCGGAACGAGGTAGCCGGGCAGCTTGACCTTCTTGCCGGCGAGTTCGGGGCGGATCGGTGCGTTGTCCCAGACCTCGCGGACCTCGCGCATCAGCGACGAGGTCTTCGGGTCGCCGTCCTGCAGACGGCTGAGGTCGCCCTTGCTGCGCAGGATCTTGCTCGGGTCCCAGCCGGGCGGGACGAGTTCTTCCCACTTGAGTTCACGCACGGCGCCCGGTTTGGCCGCGGTCTTCGCCGTGGACTTGTCCGGCGGGGACGCGGCCCCGGCCATCGGCGACGACAGGCCCAGTGCCAAGGCCAGCGCCAGGGGAAACAGTTTCAGCATCACGGTCAGATCCTCGGTGACAGCCCGTCGGCCAGCGACAGGCGATACGCACGATAGCCCGGAACCAGGCTCGCCAGCCAGCCCCCCATCAGCAAGCCGCAAAGCAGCGTCCACTCGCCCGGCCCCGGCCAGCCCAGCCGCAGCGCCACGCCCCAGTGCAGCCCGGCCCAGTCGCCCAGCGCCGCGATCAGCCCGTAACAGGCCACCGCGCCAAGCACGACCCCCAGCCCGGTGACCAGCGCGCCCTCCACCGCCAGCAGCCCCAGCATCTGCCACGGCCCCGCGCCCACCGAGCGCAGGATCGCCAGCTCGCGCCGCCGCTCGTTCAGTCCGGCCATGATCACCGCCATCAGCCCGGCCAGGCTCACCACCGACACCAGCACGCTCACCGCCAGCAGCGCCTGCTCACCCGCGCCGACGACCTCCCACAGCTCGTCCAGCGCCACGCCCGGCAGCACCGCCATCAGCGCCTCGTCCGGGTAACCCGACACCCAGCGCTGCACCGAGAACACCGCGGCGCGGTTCTTCAGCCCGACCAGTGCAGCGGTCACGCTGCGCGGCGTCAGGTCTTGCGCGAGCGCGGCGTCGGCGGTGACGGCCATGCCGGGCATCGGCGCGCCCGCGACCCAGTCGAGGTGGATCGCCTCCATGCCGCTGAGCGGGATGTGGACCGAGCGATCGACCGGCGTGCCGGTGCGCTGCAGGAGGCCGACGACGGTGAACGGCTTGTCCACGTGGTCGTTGGCCGCGAACGCACCGTCGCCGTGGCTCAGCACGATCTTCTGGCCGATCGTGTACCCGAGCCGCTCGGCCACCTCGGCCCCGAGCACGGCCTCGTAGACCTGGTCGTTGCCGGCGCCGAACGGCCGGCCCTGCACCAGCACCAGGGGCTGCCGCTCGCCATGGCGGAAATGCTCGAAATAGCCCGGCGTGGTACCGATCACCGAGAAGCCGCGGTGCGTGTCGCCCAGCGAGATCGGCACGACCCAGGCCACCTGCCGCTGTTTCGCCAGCGCCTGCACGCTGTCCCAGCGGATGTTGTTGGTCGCGCTGCCGAGGCGGAAGACCGAGTACAGCAGCAGCTGCACCGAGCCGGTGCGCGCGCCGACGATCAGGTCGGTGCCGGACACCGACTGCGAGAAGTTGTGGCGCACGTCCTGGCGCACACGCTCGATGCCCAGCAGCAGGAAGGTGGACAGCGCGATCGACGCCACGATCAGCCCGAGGACGAAGCGGCGGTTCCAGGCGCTGCGGGCGGCGAGGTGGAGCAAGGCGGTCATGCGGCGCCCTCCTCGGCCGTGTGCTGCGCGGCGCGGTTGAGTTGCGGCAGGTCGACGTGGCGGGAGAACTGCGCCGCCAGCCGCGCATCGTGGCTGACCAGCACCAGCGCGCTGCCGGCCTCGGCGCAGGCGCCCAGCAGCAGCGCGAGGTAGCGGTCGCGCAGCGCCTCGTCGAGCGCGGAGGTCGGCTCGTCGGCGATGACGAGTTCGGGGCGGCCGAGCAGCGCACGTGCGGTGGCGACCCGCTGCTGCTGACCGACCGACAGCTCGGCGGCGCGGCGGCCCCAGAGCGTGCGGTCGAGCTGCAGCGCGTCCAGCAAACGCTCGGCCTCGGCACCGGACGAGCCGGCAGCCGCGCACGCACGGGCCGACCGCAGCGCGGAGAAGCGGCTCGGCAGCAGCACGTTGTCGCGCACGGACAGGTAGGGCAGCAGATTGAACTGCTGGAAGATGTAGCCGACGTGGTCGGCACGCTGGCGGTCGCGGCGGCTGGCGGACAGCGTGCGCCAGTCCTGGCCGAGCAGGCTCGCCGTGCCGTGGTCCGCCACCAGCACCCCGGCCAGCAGCGACAGCAGCGTGCTCTTGCCACAGCCGCTCGGCCCGCGCAGGAACAGCGCCTCGCCGGGCGCCACGTCGAAGGCGGCGATGTCGAGCTGGTCACGCGCACTGCCCGGCCAGCGGTAGCGCAGGTCGCGCAGACTCAGCAGCGGCACGGTCGCCCCGGCCGACATCAGCGGCCCCAGGTCAGCGTTTGCGCGGGGCGCTTGAGCGTCTGCTTGAACTGGCCCTGCGGCGTGACGACCTGTGCCTGCAGGCGCTGGATGCGCTTGAAGCGGGTCATCAGCCCGCTCAGGTCGATGCGGCGCAGTTGCTCGGGCTTGGCGCAGGTGAACTCGGCGGTGGCGTCCAGGTCGGCGTGTTCACCGACCTTGGCCCCGGGCTGCAGGGCCTCGGAGTCGGCGGTGGCGGACTTGAAGACACAGCCAGCCGCCGCGTCCGGTGCGAAGAGCGCGTTGCCCCGCAAGGCGGTCAGCGCGTCCTGTGCGGCCTGCTTCTCGCTCGCGGTGCGCGGCGCGCGCTCGAACCCCAGGATGCTGTCGAGCGGGGCTTCCAGCGCGATGGACAGTGTCGGGCCGTCCAGCGCGACCTCCAGTTGCACGGCACCATGCACGTGGGCCTGGGCATGTTCGTGCCCATGGTCATGTGCACCCGCCGCCAGCACGGGCGCAGCGCCCAGCACCAGCCCAGCCGTGACCAGCCATCGGTTCAGCGTCTTCATCATCATGGACTCCTGCGCAGCCCCGCCAGCAGGGTCTGCGCGTTGTGGTGAAACAGCTTGAGGTAGGTGTCGGCGGCCGTGCCCGGGGCAGACAGCGCGTCGGAATACAGCGTGCCGCCGACCACCGCGCCGGTTTCCCTGGCGATGCGCTGCACCAGCCGCGGGTCCGAGATGTTCTCGACGAACAGCGCCGTCGCCCGCTGCGCGCGGATCTGGCGGATCAGCCGCGCCACGTCGGCGGCGGAAGGCTCGCTGTCGGTGTTCCAGCGCTGGGCCGACAGGAACTCGATGCCATACGCCGCCGCGAAATGGCCGAACGCATCGTGCGAGGTGACCACCCGGCGGCGGTCGGCCGGGATGGCGGCGAAGTCGGCGCGGATCTGGCGGTCCAGCGCGTCGATCTGGGCGGTGTAGGCCGCGGCACGCTCGCGCAGCGCGGCAGCCTGTTCGGGGCGCGCGGCCACCAGGGCATCCCGGATCCGGGCGACGTAGTGGCGGGCATTGGCCAGGTCTTGCCAGGCGTGCGGGTCCGCGGTCTCGTGGCCATGGTCGTGACCTGGGCTGTGACCCGGTGCCGCCTTGCGCGCCGGCAGTCCGTCGCTGCACACCAGCACCGGCCCCTTGAACCCGGAGGACTTGACGAGGCGGGTCAGCCAGCCCTCGAAATGCAGCCCGTTGACCACGACGAGGTCGGCCTGCGCCACGCGCTTGACATCGGCAGGCGCAGGCTGGAACACATGGGCGTCGGAATCCGGACCCACCAGGGCGGACACCTCGACCACCGGCCCGCCCACCTGTGCCACCAGATCCGCCAGGATCGAGAAGCTGGTGACCACGCGCAGGGGACGCGCCTGGGCGTGCACACCTGTGGCCAAGGGCGCCGTGGCCATGGCAGCGGTCACTCCCAGCCATCGGCGGCGGGAGCAGAGAACATCGAACACCAGCGGCATGGTCAACTCGCAGACGGGGAAGAAGCGTTCGGCACCCGGCTGCGCAGCAGCCCGTCATGGTGTCCGAACAACAGGGAAACCAGATACAGCGCACCCGCCACCAGCACGATGGCCGGCCCGGATGGCAAATCGGCATGGAAGGACAGCAGCAGCCCGATCCAGCCCGAGACCATCGCGAACACGGTCGCCAGCAGCGCGAGGTGACCCAGGTCGCGCACCCAGAAGCGCGCCGCGATGGCCGGCACCATCATCAGCCCGACCGCCATCAGCGTGCCCATCGCCTGGAAGCCGCCGACGAGGTTGGCCACCGTCAGCACCAGCAGCACGTTGTGGCTCAGTGCACCGGGGCCGCCCACCGAGCGCAGGAAGGTGGCGTCGAAGCTCTCGACCACCAGCGGCCGGTACAGCAGCGCCAGCACCAGCAGCGTCACGCTGGCGATGGCGGCCACCAGCACCAGCGCCGCGTCGTCCACCGCCAGCACGCTGCCGAAGAGCACGTGGATCAGGTCGATGCTGCTGCCATGCGTGGAGATGAGCAGGACACCCAGTGCCAGTGCAATCAAATAGAAGGCGGCGAAGCTGGCGTCCTCGCGCTGGCCCGTGCGGCGTGTCACCGCGCCTGCGCCAAGGGCGACCAGCAGCGCCGCGACAAAGCCGCCAATGCTCATGGCGGTCAGCGACAGGCCCGCCACCAGGTAGCCGATGGCCGCACCCGGCAGCAGCGCGTGGGCCATCGCGTCGCCCATCAGGCTCATGCGCCGCAGCACGAGCAGGCAGCCCAGCGGTGCCGCGCCCATCGACAGCGCCACCACGGCGACCAGCGCCCGGCGCATGAAACCGAATTCGAGGAAGGGCTGGAACAGCAGCGCGGACCAGTCGCCCGGACCCGGCAGTGTCATGCACGCACCTCGTCGGCGAGTTGCCGCGCCGCGCGCAAGGGTTCCGCCGACAGCGTGCTCGGCGTCGGCCCCCAGGCCAGCACGCGCCGCGACAGCAGCACGGTCTGGTCGAAATGGGCCCGCACCTGCTCCATGTCGTGCAGCACCGCGACGATGCTGCGGCCCTGCGCGTGCCAGCGGTGCACCAGCGCGAGCAGGTCGGCGGTGGTGCCTTCGTCGATGGCGTTGAAGGGCTCGTCGAGCAGGATCAGGTCGGCGTTCTGCAGCATCAGCCGCGCGAACAGCACGCGCTGGAACTGCCCGGCCGACAGGTCGGAGATGACCCGGCGCTCGCAGCCGGCCAGGCCCACCGCCGCCAGCGCCTCGGCCACCTCGCGTCGCAGACCACCGCCGAGCGCTTTCCACAGCCCGATGCGCGACCACGCGCCCAGTGCCACCACGTCGCCGACGCGGATCGGGAAGCTGCGGTCGATGCGCGCGCTCTGCGGCAGGTAGGCCACGGTCACGCCGGCCGCGCGCTCGATGCGGCCCTGCTGCGGCGCGAGCTGGCCGGCCAGCGTGTCGAGCAGCGTGCTCTTGCCGGCGCCGTTCGGGCCGACGATCGCGGTCATCGCACCGCGGCGGATCTCGCCGCTGACGCGTTCCAGCGCCCAGCGCTCGCCACGCTGCACGCTGACATCGTGGAGGGTCAACACCGCATCGCTCATGCCGACAGCCCCCAGCCCACCGCCAGCCACAGCAGCGCCACCAGCCCGAGCGCCCCGCCACAGCGCACCACGGCACTGGCCATCAGCATGACGCGCTCCCGGTGGACCGAACCTGGGCCTGACCGCAGTCGGCGCACAGGCCGTGCAGCGTCAGGTCGTGGCGCTGCACCCGGAAACCGGGTGGCGCCAGCTCGTCCATCGTGCCCGGGCAGGCGTGGATGGGAAACACGCGGTCGCACTGCGTGCAGTGGAAATGGTGGTGGTGGTCGTGGTCGCCGTGGACGTCGTGGTGGTGCGCGCAGGCCGCTTCGTAGCGCGCCGACTGGCCCGGCAGGTCGACCCGCGTCACCACGCCCAGCTCCTGCAAGGCATTGAGCTGGCGGTAGACGGTGGAGAGGTTCAGCGTGGCGACCTGCTGCTGCGCCAGCGCGCACAGCTCGGCGGGGGTCAGCGCGCGGGCGCTGCCTTGCAGGGCTTGCAGGAGCGCGTCGCGCTGGCGGGTCTGGCGTTCACGGGGTTCCATGCTGCACATGCTAATGCAAAAGCATTTGCAACGTATCCGTCCGGCCAAGTCACCGTGCCGGCCGACACGAAGCGGGCGCCCCCGCTCAGGAAGCAGGCGACCAGCGATGCGGCAGCAACTCCTGGATCCGGCTGGCCGGATGCGTTGGCAGCCGTTCGAGCACATCCTTGAAGTACGCATAGGGCTCATGCCCGTTGATGCGTGCCGAGTGCAGCAGGCTCATGATGGCCGCGGCTCTTTTGCCCGCCCGCAGGCTGCCGGCGAACAACCAGTTCGACCTGCCGATGGCAATCGGCCGGATGTGGTTCTCCACCCAGTTGTTCGAGATCGGCACATCGCCGTCCTCGACGAAGCGGGTGAGTTCCTTCCAGCGCTTGAGGCTGTAGTCGATGGCCTTCATCGTGGCCGAACCGGGTGGCACCAGTTGCCGCTGCGCCAGCAGCCAGCGCTGGAAGAGGGCCAACACCCGGCGTGACTTGCGCTGCCGGATGCGTCGCCGCTCGCCGCTGGGCAAGTCTTCGATCTCGCGCTCGATCCTGAACAGGCACTGGTGGTAGCGCAACGCCTTGCGGCCCACCTGGCTGCGGTGGTTGGCCCACAGGTCGTTGAACTTCCTGCGGGCGTGCGCCATGCACTGCGCCGAGGTCACGCCTTTGTCGAAGCAGGCGGTGTAGCCGCTGAAGCCGTCGGTGACCAGCGTGCCCTGCCAGGCCTGCGGGGTATCGAGTTGGAGGAATGCGCGCACGTTCTCGCCGCCGCGGCCCTCGCTGAACTCGAACACCACCGCCTTGGTCGGATTCGCACTCGTGGTGCAGTACGACCAGATGTAGGCGCGATGGGTCTTGCCGTCACGCAGGTGCGCCGGCTTGAGCATCGCCACCGGCGTCTCGTCGGCGTGCAGCACGACATGGCGGCGCAGTTCGTCGGCCAGTGCCTGCACCAGCGGCTGCAATTGCGCGCCGCACTCGCCGATCCAATGCGCCAGGGTCGAGCGCGAGATCAGGTGGCCGGCGCGCTCGAAGATGTGTTCCTGCCGGTACAGCGGCAGATGGTCCATGAACTTGGCCACCAGCAGGTGTGCCAGCAGACCGGCCGTGGGGATGCCCTTGTCGATGACGTGGGCCGGCACTGGCGCCTGCACGATCTTCTCGCAGCAGCGGCACGCCCACTTGCCGCGCACATGGCGCTCCACGCTGAACACGCCGGGCTGGTAGTCCAGCCGTTCGGCCACGTCCTCGCCGAAGCGCTGCATCGGCTGGCCGCAGCCACAGTGGGTGTCGGCCGGCTCGTGCGGCACGTCGTGGCGCGGCAGGTGCGGTGGCAGCGGGGTGCGCTTGGGGGTCTTCTTCCCGGACTTGTCCTTGGCCTTGTCGTCACCCAGGCCTTGCTCGCGCTCGATCTCCCGTTCGAGTTCGGCCAGGTCGGTGTCCAGCGTCTCCTCCAGCAGGCTCTTCTGCTCGGGCGCCAGGGTGCTGGCGAAGCGCTCGCTGGTGGCGGCGAACTTCAGCCGCTTGAGCACCGCCATCTCGTGCGTGAGCTTGTCGATCAGCGCCTGCTTGAAGGCGGCTTCGCGGTCGCGTTGCGCGATCAGGGCGTCCTTGGCGCTGAGTTCGACCTTCAGCTCGGACAGCAGCGACAGCACCGCCTGCCGCGTGGGCGGGTCCAGGGCCTCCAGTTGCTGTGCGCTGATCATGGGCGGCCATCTTGCCGCGCCCGAGTGCCTCGCGCATCGGCACATTCGGCAATTGCCTGTGACGCCCGCAACCGCTCACTCAGATCACGCGGATGATTCCCGCATCGCCCAGGCGCTGCCACGGCAGACCCAGCACCAGGGCATCGAGCTGCGGACGCGTCAGCTCCAGCGTACTCGCGGCGTCGGCAGGCCAGACGAACTTGCCAGCGTTCAGCCGCCGGGCCGCCAGCCACACCCCGATGCCATCGTGCACCAGCACCTTCATGCGGTTGGCGCGCCGGTTGGCGAAGAGGTAGGCATGGTTCGGATGTGCGGCGCCGAAGACGCCGACCACACGGGCCAGTGCGGCTTCCGTGCCAAGGCGCATGTCCAGGGGCTGCACGGCCAGCCATACCGCATCGACGCGGATCATCCCAGCACCTCGCGCAGCCACGCGGCGCTGCGCTCATCCATGGGCAGCCTGGCGTTCACCGTAGTGCCACCGCGGTGGATCTCCACCGTGATGTCTGAGGGCCGGGGCACCGCCGGCGGCGCCGGATGGGCATCGAGCACGGCGTGATGCTCGGGTTCGCGCATCGGCAACTGCACGAAGCCCGCCAGTGCCGGTGCAACGCCGGCGGCTGCGACCTTCGATGCGCCACCGCCGGCCGCGGCTTCGTGGACCCAGCGACGCAGCATGTTGGCGTTCAGGCCGTTGGCCAGCGCTACGGCCGCCACCGATGCGCCGGGCTGCCGCGCCAACTCGATCACTCGCGCCTTGAATTCCGGAGAATGCCGCCGCCAGCGACGCTTGGCCGCTGCAGCAACGTCTTGGGTTCCGATTTGAGAAGTGTCCATGTGTCCACGCATTTGTTCGTGGACACAAGCATCCTCGCACGGCCCTCACCATTCAATGTGACTTGGCCGGACGGATACTTTGCAACAGTACGCGGACGTGAAAAACCCCGAGATGGACAGGCCAGCTCGGGGTTTGCGGGGCGGTCACCCCGCACCGGGGGTGCCGGTGCGGGGTACAGCCTGCAGGCGTCAGCCCTGGGTGTCGGCGTCGGAAGCCGCGTCGGCATCCACCGCCGCCAGTGCTTCCTGCGCTTCCTGCATCGCGATGGCGCGGCGCTCGGTGTCGTCCATGGCTTCCTTGGCCTTGCGGGCCTGGTTGAAGGCCAGACCCGTGCCGGCCGGGATCAGGCGACCCACGATGACGTTTTCCTTCAGGCCACGCAGTTCGTCGCGCTTGCCCATGATGGCCGCTTCGGTCAGCACGCGGGTGGTTTCCTGGAAGGACGCCGCGGAGATGAACGAGTCGGTCGACAGGGACGCCTTCGTGATGCCCAGCAGCACGTCGGTGTAGGTCGCGGGCAGCTTGCCCTCGGCGCGCAGGCGCTCGTTCGTGTTGAACAGCTCCGAACGCTCGACCTGCTCGCCGACGATGTACGTGGAATCACCCGAGTTGGCGATCTGCACACGACGCAGCATCTGGCGAACGATCACCTCGATGTGCTTGTCGTTGATCTTCACGCCCTGCAGCCGGTAGACGTCCTGCACTTCGTCGACGATGTAGCGCGCCAGTTCCTCGACGCCCAGCAGACGCAGGATGTCCTGCGGATCGGCCGGACCGTCGACGATCGACTCGCCCTTGTTGACCACCTGGCCTTCGTGCACCAGGATGTTCTTTTCCTTCGGCACGAGTTCCTCGGCGACGCGGCCTTCCGGATCGGTGATCTGCAGGCGCACCTTGCCCTTGGTCTCCTTGCCGAACGACACCGTGCCGGTCATCTCGGCCAGCGTGCCCTTGTCCTTGGGCGTGCGGGCTTCGAACAGCTCGGCCACCCGCGGCAGACCGCCGGTGATGTCGCGCGTCTTCTGGCCTTCGATCGGGATACGGGCCAGCACTTCGCCGGGCATCACGTCCTGGCCATCGCGGACCTGGATCAGACAGCCGATGGGGAAGCCGATCGTCACCGAGTGGTCGGTGCCGGGGATCTTCACTTCCTGGCCGGCGAAGTCGAGCAGCTTGACCTGCGGGCGCACGACCTTGACCGAACCGCGGCGCTTCGGGTCGATGACCACCAGCGTCGACAGGCCCGTCACTTCGTCCACCTGCTTGGCCACGGTCACGCCTTCCTCGACGTTCTCGAAGCGCATCTTGCCGGCGAACTCGGTGATGATCGGGCGGGTCAGCGGATCCCAGTTGCCCAGGATCGTGCCGGCCTTGATCACCTGGTCGGCCTTGATGTTGAGCGTCGCACCGTAGGGCACCTTGTGGCGCTCGCGCTCGCGGCCGTGCGGGTCGGAGATGATGATTTCGCCAGAACGCGAGATCACCACCAGTTCGCCCTTGGCGTTGGTCACGTAGCGCATCGTGCTGTTGAAGCCGATGCGGCCTTCGGACTTGGCTTCGACGCTCGACGCGATCGCTGCACGCGAGGCCGCACCACCGATGTGGAAGGTCCGCATGGTCAACTGCGTGCCCGGCTCGCCGATCGACTGCGCGGCGATCACGCCGATCGCTTCGCCGATGTTGATCAGGCCGCCGCGGCCGAGGTCGCGGCCGTAGCACTTGGCGCAGATGCCGAAGCGCGTGTCGCAGGTCAGCGCGGTGCGGACCTTGACTTCGTCGGCGCCGACGGATTCGAGCAGGTCGAGCAGATCCTCGTCCAGCATCTTGCCGCTGGTGATCAGGACTTCCTGGGTTTCCGGGTGCAGCACATCGACCGCGGTGACGCGGCCGAGGATGCGGTCGCGCAAGCTTTCGATGACTTCGCCGCCTTCGACCAGGGCGCGCATCGCCATGCCGTTGTCGGTGCCGCAATCGTCCTCGATGACCACCAGATCCTGCGTCACGTCGACCAGACGGCGTGTCAGGTAACCGGAGTTCGCGGTCTTCAGCGCCGTGTCCGCCAGGCCCTTTCGGGCGCCGTGGGTGGAGATGAAGTACTGCAGAACGTTCAGGCCTTCGCGGAAGTTCGCGGTGATGGGCGTCTCGATGATCGAGCCGTCCGGCTTGGCCATCAGGCCGCGCATGCCGGCGAGCTGTCGGATCTGGGCGGCGGAACCCCGCGCGCCGGAGTCGGCCATCATGTAGATGGAGTTGAACGACTCCTGATCGACTTCCTTGCCGTGGCGGTCGATGGTCTTCTGCTTGGAGAGCTGGGCCATCATGACCTTGCCCACCTCGTCACCCGTCTTGCCCCAGATGTCGACGACCTTGTTGTAGCGCTCGCCGGAGGTCACCAGGCCCGAGACGTACTGCTGCTCGATTTCCTTGACTTCCTTTTCGGCACGCTCCAGCAGCTTGACCTTCTCCTTCGGCACCAGCATGTCGTCGATGGCGATGGAGATGCCGGCGCGCGTGGCGAGCCGGAAACCGGCCTGCAGCAGCTTGTCGGCAAACACGACCGTCGCCTTCAGACCGCACTTGCGGAACGAGGTGTTGATCAGGCGCGAGATTTCCTTCTTCTTGAGCGCCTTGTTCAGGTTGCTGAACGGCAGGCCCTTCGGGAGGATCTCGGAGAGCAGACCGCGACCGACGGTGGTTTCCACCAGCTTGGTCGAGGGGATCCAGCTCTCGCCGTCCGCACCGCGGGTGTACTCGGTCAGGCGCACGCTGATCTTGGCCGTGATCTCGACCGCACCGTTGTCCAGCGCGCGCTGGAGTTCGATGGTGTCGGAGAAGATCATGCCTTCGCCCTTGGCGTTGATGCGGTCACGGGTCGCGTAGTACAGACCCAGCACCACGTCCTGCGACGGCACGATCGACGGTTCGCCCGAGGCCGGGAACAGCACGTTGTTGGAGGCCAGCATCAGCGTGCGGGCTTCCATCTGCGCTTCGATCGACAGCGGGATGTGGACGGCCATCTGGTCACCGTCGAAGTCGGCGTTGAACGCCGAGCAGACGAGCGGATGCAGCTGGATCGCCTTGCCTTCGATCAGCACCGGCTCGAAGGCCTGGATGCCCAGACGGTGCAGCGTCGGCGCGCGGTTCAGCATGATCGGGTGTTCCTTGATGACTTCTTCAAGGATGTCCCACACCACCGGCGTGCCCGATTCCACTTCCTTCTTGGCCTGCTTGATCGTGGACGCGATGCCCATCGCTTCGAGGCGCGAGAAGATGAACGGCTTGAACAGCTCCAGCGCCATCAGCTTCGGCAGACCGCACTGGTGCAGCTTCAGCGTCGGGCCCACCACGATGACCGAACGGCCCGAGTAGTCGACGCGCTTGCCCAGCAGGTTCTGGCGGAAGCGACCCGACTTGCCCTTGATCATGTCGGCCAGCGACTTGAGCGCACGCTTGTTCGCGCCCGTCATCGCCTTGCCGCGGCGGCCGTTGTCCAGCAGCGAGTCGACGGCTTCCTGCAGCATGCGCTTTTCGTTGCGCACGATGATTTCAGGGGCCTTCAGCTCCAGCAGACGGGCCAGGCGGTTGTTGCGGTTGATGACGCGGCGGTACAGGTCGTTCAGGTCGGAGGTCGCGAAACGACCGCCGTCCAGCGGCACCAGCGGACGCAGGTCCGGCGGCAGCACCGGCAGCACCTGCATGATCATCCAGTGCGGCTTGATGCCAGACTTCTTGAAGGCTTCCATCACCTTGAGGCGCTTGGAGTTCTTCTTGACCTTGAGCTCGGAGCCGGTCATGTCGCCGCGCAGCTTCTCGATCTCGATGTCGAGATCCATCTCTTCGAGCAGCTGCTTGATGCCTTCGGCGCCCATCAGCGCGGTGAACTCGTCGCCGAATTCGCGCTTCTTGGTGTCGTAGTCGTCCTCGGACATGATGCTGAATTTCTTCAGCGGGGTCATGCCCGAATCCACCACCACATAGGCTTCGAAGTACAGCACGCGTTCGATGTCGCGCAGCGTCATGTCGAGCACCATGCCCAGACGCGACGGCAGCGACTTCAGGAACCAGATGTGCGCGCACGGGGCCGCCAGGTCGATGTGACCCATGCGGTCACGGCGGACCTTGGTCTGCGTCACTTCGACGCCGCACTTCTCGCAGATCACGCCGCGGTGCTTCAGGCGCTTGTACTTGCCGCACAGGCACTCGTAGTCCTTGATGGGACCGAAGATCTTGGCGCAGAACAGGCCGTCGCGTTCCGGCTTGAAGGTGCGGTAGTTGATCGTCTCGGGCTTCTTCACCTCGCCGAACGACCACGAGCGGATCTTTTCCGGCGAAGCCAGACCGATCTTGATCGCATCGAAGTGTTCATCCGGGGTGAACTGCTTGAAAAGGTCGAGTAATCCCTTCATGCATCTTCTCCTTAGTTGCGCTCGAGCTCGATGTCGATACCGAGCGAACGAATTTCCTTGACCAGCACATTGAACGATTCCGGCATGCCGGCTTCGATCGAGTGCTCACCCTTGACGATGCTCTCGTAGACCTTGGTGCGGCCGTTCACGTCGTCGGACTTGACCGTCAGCATTTCCTGCAGGACATACGCCGCGCCGTAGGCTTCCAGGGCCCACACTTCCATTTCACCGAAGCGCTGGCCGCCGAACTGCGCCTTGCCGCCCAGCGGCTGCTGGGTGACGAGCGAGTACGGGCCGGTGGAACGGGCGTGCATCTTGTCGTCGACCAGGTGGTGCAGCTTCAGCACGTGCATGTAGCCGACCGTGGTCGGACGCTCGAACTGGTCGCCCGTGCGGCCGTCGTACAGGTAAGCCTGCGTGCGCGTCGGGGTCAGGCCCTTCTTCGCCGCGATGTCGTCCGGGTACGCGAGCTTGAGCATCGCGCGGATCTCGGATTCCTTCGCACCGTCGAACACCGGCGTCGCGAACGGCACACCGTTGGTCAGGTTGCGCGCCATCTCGACGACTTCCTCGTCGGTCAGCTGGCCGATTTCCTCCGGACGACCGCCGGACTGGTTGTACAGCTCGTCGAAGAACTTGCGCAGCTCGGCCACGCGGGCTTCCTGCTGCAGCATGTCACCGATGCGCTGGCCAATGCCCTTGCCGGCCCAGCCCAGGTGCACTTCCAGCACCTGACCCACGTTCATCCGCGAAGGCACGCCCAGCGGGTTCAGCACGATGTCGGCGGGGGTGCCGTCGGCCATGTAGGGCATGTCCTCGATCGGGACGATCTTGGACACGACACCCTTGTTGCCGTGGCGGCCGGCCATCTTGTCACCAGGCTGCAGGCGGCGCTTGACGGCCAGGTAGACCTTGACCATCTTCAGCACGCCGGCCGGCAGCTCGTCGCCCTGCGTGAGCTTCTTGCGCTTCTCTTCGAACATCAGGTCGAAGCTGTGGCGCGTCTGCTCCAGCGAGTTCTTGATCGATTCGAGCTGGTTGGCCGCTTCGTCTTCCGACGGACGGATGTCGAACCAGTGGTACTTCTCGACGTCGGTCAGGTAGGCCTTGTCGATGACCGTGCCCTTGGCGATCTTGCGCGGACCACCGTTGGCGATCTTGCCGGTCAGCAGCTTCTCGATCCGGTCGAACGCGTCGGCCTCGACGATGCGGAGCTGGTCGTTCAGGTCCAGGCGGAAGCGCTTCAGCTCGTCGTCGATGATCTGCTGGGCGCGCTTGTCGCGCTGGATGCCTTCGCGGGTGAAGACCTGCACGTCGATGACGGTGCCCATCGTGCCCTGGTCCACGCGCAGCGAGGTGTCCTTCACGTCGGACGCCTTCTCGCCGAAGATCGCGCGCAGCAGCTTCTCTTCCGGCGTCAGCGTGGTCTCGCCCTTCGGCGTGACCTTGCCGACCAGCACGTCGCCCGGGTTCACTTCGGCACCGACGTAGACGATGCCGGACTCGTCCAGACGCGACAGCTGCGCCTCGGACAGGTTCGGGATGTCGCGGGTGATGTCCTCAGGGCCCAGCTTCGTGTCACGCGCCATGACCACCAGTTCCTCGATGTGGATCGAGGTGTAGCGGTCTTCGGCCACCACGCGTTCGGAGATCAGGATCGAATCTTCGAAGTTGTAGCCGTTCCACGGCATGAACGCGACCAGCATGTTCTGACCCAGGGCGAGTTCGCCCAGGTCGGTCGATGCACCGTCAGCGATCACGTCGCCTGCGCCCACGAAGTGGCCGCGGCTGACGATGGGACGCTGGTGGATGTTGGTGTTCTGGTTCGAGCGGTGGTACTTGATCAGGTTGTAGATGTCGACGCCGACTTCACCGGCCACCGTTTCCGCGTCGTTCACGCGGATCACGATGCGGTTGGTGTCGACGTAGTCCACGATGCCGCCACGGCGTGCCGTCACGACGGTGCCCGAGTCGACCGCCGCCACGCGCTCCACGCCCGTGCCCACCAGCGCCTTTTCGGGGCGCAGGGTCGGCACAGCCTGGCGCTGCATGTTGGCGCCCATCAGTGCGCGGTTCGCATCGTCGTGCTCCAGGAAGGGCACGAGCGAGGCGGCGACCGACACGATCTGGGTCGGAGCCACGTCCATGTACTGGATGCGCTCCGGACCGGTCAGGACCGAGTCACCCTTTTCACGGGCCGAGACCAGCTCGTCGGACAGGCGGTTGTTGTCGTCGAGCGAGGCGTTGGCCTGCGCGATGATGTACTTGCCTTCCTCGATCGCCGACAGGTAGTCGATCTGCGTGGAGGCGATGCCGTCCTTGACGCGCCGGTACGGCGTTTCCAGGAAACCGTACTCGTTGAGCCGTGCGAACAGGGCCAGCGAGTTGATCAGGCCGATGTTCGGGCCTTCCGGCGTCTCGATCGGGCAGACACGGCCGTAGTGGGTCGGGTGCACGTCGCGGACTTCGAAGCCAGCGCGCTCGCGGGTCAGACCGCCCGGGCCCAGGGCCGAGACGCGACGCTTGTGCGTGATCTCGGACAGCGGGTTGGTCTGGTCCATGAACTGCGAGAGCTGCGACGCACCGAAGAACTCCTTCAGCGCCGCGGAGATCGGCTTGGAGTTGATCAGGTCGTGCGGCATCAGGGCTTCGGTCTCGGCCTGGCCGAGGCGTTCCTTGACGGCCTTCTCGATCCGGGCGAGGCCCGAGCGGTACTGGTTTTCGGCCAGTTCGCCCACGCAACGCACGCGGCGGTTGCCGAGGTGGTCGATGTCGTCCACTTCGCCATTGCCGTTGCGCAGGTCCACGAGGATCTTGACCACGTCGAGGATGTCCTCGTTGGTCAGCGTCATCGGGCCTTCGGAGCCGTCACGGCCCACGCGGGCGTTGAACTTCATGCGGCCCACGCGCGACAGGTCGTACGTGTCGGCCGAGTAGAACAGGCGGTGGAACAGCGCTTCGACCGCGTCTTCCGTCGGCGGCTCGCCGGGGCGCATCATGCGGTAGATGGCCACGCGCGCGGCCAGCTGGTCGGCGGTTTCATCGGCCGCCAGGGTCTGGCTGATGAAGGCGCCCTGGTTCAGCTCGTTGGTGAACAGGCACTGCACGTCGCGGATGCCGGCCGAACGCAGCTTCTTCAGCAGCGTCTCGGTGACTTCCTCGTTCGCCTTCGCCACGATCTCGCCGGTGTCGGCATCGACCATGTTGCGGGCGATGACATGGCCCACCAGGAAGTCTTCCGGCACGCTGATGAACTGCGTCTCGGACGCAGTGATCTGGCGCAGGTGCTTCGCGGTGATCCGCTTGTCCTTCTCGACGACGACCACACCGTTCTTGTCGGTGATGTCGAAGCGGGCGATTTCACCCTTCAGACGATCGGCCACGAATTCGAGCTGTGCGCCCGAATCCATCAGGCGGAAATTGTCGAAGTCGAAGAAGTGCGCCAGGATCTGCTCGGGGTTCAGGCCGATGGCCTTGAGCAGGATCGTGACCGGCATCTTGCGGCGGCGGTCGACGCGGAAGAACAGGATGCCCTTCGGATCGAACTCGTAGTCGAGCCACGAGCCGCGGTACGGAATGATCCGTGCCGAGAACAGCAGCTTGCCGGACGAGTGGGTCTTGCCCTTGTCGTGCTCGAAGAACACACCGGGGGAGCGGTGCAGCTGCGAGACGATGACACGCTCGGTGCCATTGACGATGAACGAGCCATAGTCCGTCATGAGCGGTACTTCGCCCATGTAGACCTCCTGCTCCTTGATCTCCTTGACCACCTTCGACTGGTTCGTCGAGTTCTCGCGGTCATAGATGATCATCTGCAGGCGCGCCCGCACGGCGGCAGCGAACGTGAGACCACGCTGCTGGCACTCGCGCACGTCGAACGGCGGCTTGGCAATGTTGAATTCGAGGAACTTCATCTCCACGAACCCGTTGTGCGAAACAATCGGGAACGCCGAGAGGAAAGCGGCTTGCAAACCTTCTGGTTTGCGCTTCAGCGGGGGTACATCCTTTTGCAGGAAAGCGACGTAGCTGTCCTTCTGCATGGTGAGCAGATAGGGAACGTTCAGCACGCTCGCGCGCTTGCCGAAGCTCTTGCGGATTCGCTTGCGCTCGGTGTAGCTATAGGGGGTTGCTTGCGCCATCAATCACTCCGTGTCGAAGTCCACCACCGGGCCAAGGCAGCAGCTCATTCGGCCGAAAATCGGGACGACTGGCACCAGGCCTTGCGCCTGAAGCTTGGTGGCTGGCCACTACCAGCCGCTGGCGGACAACCAGGGCATTGCACCCCGGTCCGACCAAACCGGTTCTCTGCAGTCGGTTCAGAGAACACTTGAAAAAGCCTTCCAGAATAACCCGGCAGGCTTTTTCAGGTGATCTCCAAGGATTTACCCTCGGAAGCACAAAAAGGCTGGCCCTGTCGGACCAGCCTGGACAGTGATTCAGATGCGCGTGAAGCGCACGCCGAATTACTTGATTTCGGCTTGGGCGCCAGCTTCGACCAGCTTCTTGAGAGCGGCTTCGGCGTCGGCCTTGGCGATGCCTTCCTTGACGTTCTTCGGGGCGCCGTCGACCAGGTCCTTGGCTTCCTTCAGGCCGAGGCCCGTCAGTTCGCGCACGGCCTTGATGACTTGCACCTTCTGTGCGCCGGCCGACACCAGCACGACGTTGAATTCGGTCTTTTCTTCAGCGGCCGGAGCAGCAGCGCCGCCAGCGGCACCGCCACCAGCCACGGCGACCGCAGCAGCGGACACGCCGAACTTCGTTTCAACGGCCTTGACCAGGTCGTTCAGTTCCAGGACGGTCATCGTGTCCAGGGCTGCCAGGAATGCGTCTTTGTCGAATGCCATGATGGGCTCCTAATTCAGTGAAATCGAGAAAACAGGGTTGAGGCCGGGTCGGACTCAGGCCACAGCAGCTTCGGCAGCGGGAGCCTCTTCGGCACCGCCAGCCTTTTGCTTGGCCACTTCGGCGACCACGCGGGCGAAGCCGGAGATCGGGGTCTGCAGCAGGCCCAGCAGCTGGGCCAGCAGGACTTCCTTGCTCGGCACGTTGGCCAGCGCCTTGACGCCGTCGACGTCCAGCGCCTTGCCACCGTAGGCACCGCCCTTGATGACCAGCTTGTCGTTCGTCTTGGCGAAGTCGGAAACGACCTTCGCGGCTGCCACGGCGTCTTCGGAGAAGCCATAGATCAGCGGTCCGACGAACAGGCTCTCAGCGGCTTCAAACGGCGTTCCGGCAACGGCACGGCGGGCCAGGGTGTTCTTCAGCACGTGAAGATACACACCCTTTTCGCGCGCGACCTTGCGCAGAGCATCCAGATGAGCGACGGTGAGGCCACGGTACTCGGCCACGGTCAAGGTCTGTGATTTCGCCGCCTGGGCGATCACTTCCTCGACAACGGCTGCTTTCTCGTTGCGATTGAGACTCAAGGTCCACTCCTTCAAAACGTGTCCGTTGCGCGTACGCTCGGGACACACCGGGTTCAGCGACCTTGCCGTTCAGGAGCCCGTGTCACCACGGGAACAACCTTTGCGGCGGGTGCGCCATCTGCGCTGGCCGGGTCTGGCCGGGTCGGAACCCGGACTTCGCCAATTAAGAGCCACCCGCACCGGAATTCCGGGGGGCATCTCGCCAGCGGTCTTCGATGACCTGGACGGCTTGCACCGTCCAGCCCACCAAATGCTTGCGGAATGCCTGCGCCAGACTCGCGCAGGCTCCGGATCTTGCGATCAGATCAGTTCTGGCTGGTGCCCATGCCGGCGGTGACGCTGGCGATGTCCACGCGGACGCCCACACCCATCGTCGACGAGACGGCGACCTTGCGCAGGTAGACACCCTTGCTCGATGCCGGCTTGGCCTTGTTCAGCGCTTCCAGCAGTGCTTGCAGGTTGCCCTTGAGCTTGCCGTCCTCGAACGAACGGCGACCGATGGTGCCGTGGATGATGCCGCCCTTGTCGACGCGGAACTGGACCTGACCAGCCTTGGCGTTGCGCACGGCGGTGGCCACGTCAGCGGTCACGGTGCCGACCTTCGGGTTCGGCATCAGGCCGCGCGGGCCCAGGATCTGGCCCAGCTGACCGACCACGCGCATCGCGTCCGGCGAGGCGATGACCACGTCGAAGTTGATGTTGCCGGCCTTGACTTCAGCCGCCAGGTCGTCCATGCCGACCACGTCCGCGCCAGCAGCACGGGCTTCGTCCGCCTTGGCGCCTTGCGTGAACACGGCCACGCGCTTGGTCTTGCCGGTGCCGTTGGGCATCACGACAGCGCCACGCACCACCTGGTCCGACTTCTTGGCGTCCACGCCGAGTTGCACGGCCACGTCGATGGATTCATCGAACTTGGCGCTCGCGCATTCCTTCAGCAGGCCCAGTGCGTCATCGATCGGATACAGCTTGGTCGTCTCGATCTTGCCTTGCAGCGCCTTTTGACGCTTCGTCAGCTTTGCCATGATCAGACCCCTTCCACGTTGATGCCCATCGAGCGAGCCGAACCCGCGATGGTCTTGACAGCGGCGTCCAGATTGGCGGCCGTCAGATCCTTGACCTTGATCTTCGCGATCTCTTCCAGCTGCGCACGGGTCAGCTTGCCGACCTTCTCGACGTGCGGGCGGGCCGAACCACGTTCGATCTTGGCAGCCTTCTTCAGGAGGGCCGTTGCCGGCGGGCTCTTGATGACGAAGGTGAACGACTTGTCGGCGAAGGCGGTGATGACCACCGGCAGCTTCATGCCGATCTCGAAGCCCTGCTGCGTCTGTGCGTTGAACGCCTTGCAGAACTCCATGATGTTCAGACCGCGCTGACCGAGAGCGGGACCGATCGGGGGCGAAGGATTGGCCTTGCCTGCCGGAACTTGCAGCTTGATGAAGCCGACGATTTTCTTTGCCATGATGGCTCCTCGAGTTCAAGCGCCTGCCACTGGAGCAGGCTCCTCGTCATGTGAGATATGCGGGCACACCATGCACCCGCCACCCGGTCCGACGCCGTGAAGCGTCAGACTTTCTCGACCTGGTGAAAGTCGAGTTCCACTGGGGTCGCACGACCGAAGATCGTGACGGACACCCGCATCTTGTTCTTGTCGTAATTGACGTCTTCGATGGCACCGTTGAAGTCGGTGAACGGACCATCCTTGACCCGAACGACTTCGCCGACCACCCATTCCACCTTCGGACGGGGCTTTTCGGTGCCCTCCTGCATCTGGGTCACGATCTTCATGACCTCGTCTTCCGAGATCGGCGACGGGCGATTCTTCGCGCCGCCGACGAAGCCGGTGACCTTGCTCGTGTTCTTGACCAGGTGCCAGGACTCGTCGTCCATCACCATCTCGACCAGCACATAGCCGGGGAAGAAACGACGCTCGGTGACCGACTTCTTGCCGTTCTTCATCTCGACCACTTCTTCGGTCGGAACCAGGATGCGGCCGAACTTCGCCTGCATGCCGGAACGGTCAATGCGCTCGCGCAGATTGCGCTCCACGGCTTTTTCCATGCCCGAATAGGCATGCACCACATACCAGCGCATCGGCACGGCAGCGGGAGAAGTGGACTGGATATCGCTCATCTTGAAACCTTGCTTGTACAGCGTCACACCCGCGATCAACGCTTCCAGCCGAGGATCAGGTCATACAGGACCCATTCGAGGGTCTTGTCGGTCATCCACAGGAACAGCGCCATGACCACGACGAAGGCGAAGACGTAGCCCGTCATCTGCCCGGCTTCCTTGCGGGTCGGCCAGACAACCTTGTAGAACTCCTTGACCGACTCGCGGCCATAGGCGATCAGTTCCTTGCCGGGCTCAGAACCGAAGAACGCTGCCACCGCCGCGCCCAGCAGCAGCAGCAAGGCCGCCCACTGCGCGTAGGGCCCCTGTGCGGAGAGCAGATAGAACGCCACCAAGCCGCCAAGCAGCAGCAGACCCGCAGCAATCAGCCGGGTCTTGTCAGCATTGGTGGAAACAGTTTCGACTTGCGGAGCGGTCATCACATTCACTTCGTTCGGGGTGGGCGTATCGCAGCCATTGCACTGCGCGCCATCGTCGAACCCCACAAGCGGGAAAGCCCGCCAGGGCGTCGACACGTCCCGCGGGCTGCCGGTCAGGCAACAAATCTCGATGGCTTTTCAGCGATCGGATTTGGCAGGGGCAGAGGGAATCGAACCCCCAACCTTCGGTTTTGGAGACCGACGCTCTGCCAATTGAGCTATGCCCCTGCGGTCTGACTGGTAAAACTGATTTGACTCAGGCGATGATCTTGGCGACGACGCCGGCGCCGACGGTACGACCGCCTTCACGGATGGCGAAGCGCAGACCTTCTTCCATGGCGATCGGGGCGATCAGCTTGACGGTGATCGACACGTTGTCGCCCGGCATGACCATTTCCTTGCCTTCCGGCAGGGAGATCGAGCCGGTCACGTCCGTCGTGCGGAAGTAGAACTGCGGGCGGTAGTTGGCGAAGAACGGCGTGTGGCGGCCGCCTTCGTCCTTCGACAGCACGTAGATCTCGCCCGTGAAGTCCGTGTGCGGCTTGATCGAGCCCGGCTTGCACAGCACTTGGCCGCGCTGCACGTCTTCGCGCTTGGTGCCGCGCAGCAGGATGCCGACGTTGTCGCCTGCTTGACCCTGGTCCAGCAGCTTGCGGAACATTTCCACGCCGGTGCAGGTGGTCAGCTGCGTGTCCTTCAGGCCCACGACTTCGATCGGCTCGCCGACCTTGATGATGCCGCGTTCGATACGGCCGGTCACCACGGTGCCGCGACCCGAGATCGAGAACACGTCTTCCACGGGCATCAGGAAGGCACCGTCCACCAGGCGCTTCGGCTCGGGGATGTAGGTGTCCAGCGCATCCGCCAGCTTCATGATGGCTTGCTCGCCCAGCGGGCCGGTGTCGCCTTCGAGGGCCAGCTTGGCCGAGCCCTTGATGATCGGGGTGTCGTCGCCGGGGAAGTCGTACTTGGACAGCAGCTCGCGCACTTCCATTTCGACCAGTTCCAGCAGCTCCTCGTCGTCCACCATGTCGGCCTTGTTCAGGAAGACGATGATGTAGGGCACGCCCACCTGACGCGACAGCAGGATGTGCTCGCGGGTCTGGGGCATCGGGCCGTCAGCGGCCGAGCACACCAGGATCGCGCCGTCCATCTGGGCGGCGCCGGTGATCATGTTCTTGACGTAGTCGGCGTGTCCCGGGCAGTCGACGTGCGCGTAGTGACGGTTCTCCGTCTCGTACTCGACGTGCGCGGTGTTGATGGTGATGCCGCGGGCCTTTTCTTCCGGTGCCGCGTCGATCTGGTCATACGCCTTGGCGGTGCCGCCAAACTTCTTCGACAGCACGGTCGTGATCGCTGCGGTCAGCGTCGTCTTGCCGTGGTCCACGTGACCGATGGTGCCGACGTTGACGTGCGGCTTGCTACGGACAAACTTTTCCTTTGACATGATCTCGCGCTCCCGAGGGCGTTCACTACAACGGATTGGACAGACGATGCATGAAAGTGGTGCCCATGACGCGGATCGAACGCGTGACCTCTCCCTTACCAAGGGAGTGCTCTACCACTGAGCCACATGGGCATCGACACGGGTCTGGGCGCATGAATCAGACGCACAGACCGGTATCGACACAGTCAACACCACAACAATTTCAGGCTTTTAACCTGACGACACTGCAAGACACTGGAGCGGGAAACGGGAATCGAACCCGTGTCATTAGCTTGGAAGGCTAAGGTTCTACCATTAAACTACTCCCGCCCGATCAAGCCCACAGACTTTATTGCTTTGCAGCAAACCACTCTGTCGCTTCCATGCTGTTCGCTGGTGGAGGAGGCTGGATTCGAACCAGCGTACGCTTTCGCGGGCAGATTTACAGTCTGCTGCCTTTAACCACTCGGCCACCCCTCCTGGGCGAGCCATAGACTTTAACAAAGCTATTTTTTTGCTGCAAGCACTTTCTGCGGTTTTTTCTTTGGTGCCTGTTGAACGGGTCGGTTCAGACCTCAATCCGACCCGTCCAGCCGCCAGTCGATCGGTGCACTGCCTTGAGCGGCCAGCCAGGCGTTCGCCGTGCTGAATGGGCGGCTGCCGACAAACGGCACCGGTGGACGGCGTGCTGCCAGCGGCGACGGGTGGTTCGATACAAGGATCCGGTTCGCGCCCCCGGCCTGCTCGATGCGCGGCCCCTTGGCCTGCGCATGGGCGCCCCACAGCAGGAACACCTTCGGATGCGGCTGCGCGGCGACCCGGTCGATCAGCGCATCGGTCAGCGCCTCCCAGCCCAGTTTGGCGTGGCTGGCCGGCTGGTCGCGCTCGACAGTGAGGCTGGTGTTGAGCAGCAGCACGCCCTGCCCCGCCCACGCCCGCAGGCTCCCGGACACCGGCAAGGCCAGCCCGAGGTCCGCCACCAGCTCCTGCCGGATGTTGCGCAGGCTCGGCGGGATCTTCACCCCGTCGGCGACCGAGAACGCCAGCCCCTCGGCCTCGCCCGGCCCGTGGTACGGATCCTGGCCCAGGACCACCACCCGCACCTGCTGCGGCGTCAGCGTCTCCAGCGCCCGCAGCGGCCGCGCCGGGTAGACCTCGGCCCCGGCCGCCACCCGGGCGTCGATCGTACGGCACAGCGCCGCGCCGCGCGGACTGGCCACAAACGCCGCGACCAGATCGTCCCAGCCCGGCGCCACGTCCGACAGCGCCTCGGCCAGCGGGCGCGTCAAGCGGTTGTCGACCATCAGCGGAACAGCGCCGCCAGCGCCACACCCGGATCGGCGGCGCGCATGAACGCCTCACCGACGAGGAAGGCATGCACATCCGCTGCCCGCATCTGCGCCACGTCCTGCGGCCCGAGGATGCCGGACTCGGTCACCAGCAGCCGGTCCGCCGGCACCGCGTCCAGCAGCCCCAGCGTGGTATCCAGCGTCACGTCGAAGGTGCGCAGGTCGCGGTTGTTGATGCCGACCAGCGACGTCTTCAGCCGCAGCGCCCGCTGCAGTTCCTCGCCGTCGTGGACCTCGACCAGCACGCTCATCCGGTGCGCCAGCGCCACCGCCTCCAGATCGGCCATCTGCGCATCGTCCAGACACGCCGCGATCAGCAGGATGCAGTCCGCACCCATCGCGCGCGCTTCGTGGACCTGGTACTCGTCGACCATGAAGTCCTTGCGCAGCACCGGCAGCGCGCACGCGGCCCGCGCCTCCAGCAGGTACTCGACCGCGCCCTGGAAGTACTGCACGTCCGTCAGCACGCTCAGGCACGCGGCGCCATGGCGCTCGTAGGTCTGCGCGATCTCGGCGGGATGGAAGTCCGGGCGGATCACGCCCTTGCTCGGACTGGCCTTCTTGATCTCGGCGATCACGGCGGGCTGCGCCGCGGCGATCTTCGTGCGCAGCGCGGCCTCGAAATCGCGCACGTCGGTGCGGCTCTCCGCCTCCTCGCGCAGGGAGGACAGCGAGCGCCGCGCACGGGCCGCGGCCACCTCCTCGTGCTTGGTGACGACGATGCGGGCGAGGATGTCGGGGACACCGGGGGGAAGGGGTCGGCTCATGCTGCGGCGAGTTCCTGGGAACGGGTGACGAACTGCTGGAGGCGTGCGGCGGCCTGGCCATTGGCGAGCACCTCGCGGGCCAGCTCGATGCCTTCGGTCATGGTCGAGGCGACATTGGCGGCATAGAGCGCCACGCCGGCGTTCAGCATCACGATGTCGCGCGCGGGGCCGGGCGCGTTGTCCAGCACCGCCTGCAGCAGCGCGCGCGACTCCGCGGGCGTCTCCACCTTCAGCGAGCGGTTGCTGGCCATCGTCAGGCCGAAGTCCTCGGGGTGAACCTCGTACTCGCGGATCTCGCCGTCGCGCAGCTCGCCCACCAGCGTGCCGGCGCCCAGCGAGACCTCGTCCATGCCATCCCGGCCGTAGACGACCAGCGCGTGCTCGGCGCCCAGGCGCTGCAGCGCACGCACCTGGATGCCCACCAGATCGGGGTGGAACACGCCCATCAGGATGTTCGGCGCCTCGGCCGGGTTGGTCAGCGGGCCGAGGATGTTGAAGATGGTCCGCACGCCGAGTTCGCGCCGCACCGGGCCGACGTTTTTCATCGCCGGGTGGTGGTTGGGGGCGAACATGAAGCCGATGCCGGTGTCGGCGATGCACTGCGCCACCGCCTGCGGCGACAGCGTCATCGGCACGCCCAGCGCTTCGAGCACGTCGGCGCTGCCGGACTTGCTGGAGACGCCGCGGTTGCCGTGCTTGCTGACCCGTGCGCCCGCGGCAGCGGCGACGAACATCGAGCAGGTCGAGATGTTGAACGTGTGCGAGCCATCGCCACCGGTGCCGACGATGTCCACGAGGTGCGTGCGGTCGGTGACGTTGACCTTGACCGCGAACTCGCGCATCACCTGCGCGGCGGCGGTGATCTCGCCGATGGTTTCCTTCTTGACGCGCAGGCCGACCAGCAGCGCCGACATCATCACCGGCGACATGGTGCCGCCCATGATGCGGCGCATCAGCGTCAGCATCTCGTCGTGGAAGATCTCGCGGTGGTCGATGACGCGGGCCAGGGCTTCGTGGTCGGTGATCAGCATGTGGACTCCAGGAAATTCTTCAGCATGGCGTGGCCGTGCTCGCTGAGGATGGATTCGGGGTGGAACTGCACGCCTTCGATCGCCAGCGTGCGGTGGCGCACGCCCATGATCTCGCCGTCCGCGCTGGTGGCGGTGACGATCAGGTCGGCGGGCAAGGTGGCGCGCTCGATGGCCAGCGAGTGGTAGCGCACGATGTCGAACTGACGCGGCAGGCCGGCGAAGACGCCCTGCTGGTCGGTCGTGATGGTGTCGAGCTTGCCGTGCATCTGCACCTGCGCCCGCACGATGTTCCCGCCGAGGGCCGCACCGATGCTCTGGTGGCCCAGGCACACGCCGAGGATGGGCAGCTTGCCAGCGAAGTGGCGGATCGCCTCGATGCAGATGCCCGCCTCCGCGGGCGAGCACGGCCCCGGTGACAGGACCAGGCGGTCGGGTTGCATCGCCTCGATCTCGGCGATGGTGATTTCGTCATTGCGGTGGACCCGCACGTCCTCGCCCAGCTCGGCGAAGTACTGCACGAGGTTGAACGTGAACGAGTCGTAGTTGTCGATCATCAGCAGCATGTTCGTTCTCCTTCGGGACGCGGGGTCAGAAGCCTTCTTCGACCAGCTCGGCCGCGCGGATCACCGCGCGCATCTTCACCTCGGTCTCCTTCCACTCCATCTCGGGCACCGAGTCGGCGACGATGCCGGCCCCCGCCTGCACATAGAGCGTCTGGTCCTTGACCACCCCCGTGCGGATGGCGATCGCCACGTCCATGTCCCCCGCGAAGCTCAGGTAGCCGCAGGCGCCGCCGTAGATGCCGCGCTCGCTGATCTCCAGCTGGTCGATGATCTCCATCGCGTGGATCTTGGGCGCGCCGCTCAGCGTGCCCGCCGGAAAGCTAGCGCGCAGCACGTCCAGGCTGCTCATGCCGTCCTTCAGCACGCCCTCGACGTTGCTGACGATGTGCATGACGTGCGAGTAGCGCTCGATGCCGAAGGCCTCGGTGACCTTGACGGTGCCGGTCTTGGCGATGCGGCCGATGTCGTTGCGCGCCAGGTCGATCAGCATCAGGTGCTCGGCGCGCTCCTTCGGGTCGGCGAGCAGGTCGACCTCGTGCTGGGCGTCCTGGTCGGGCGTGGCACCACGTGGCTTGGTGCCGGCGATCGGGCGGATGGTGACGATCTTCTCGGGCTTGCCGTCCACCGTGCGCGCTTCCTGACGCACCAGGATCTCGGGCGACGAACCGACGATCTGGAAGCCGCCCATGTCGTAGTAGTACATGTACGGCGACGGGTTGAGCGACCGCAGCGCGCGGTAGAGCGACAGCGGGTTCTCGGTGTAGCGCTTCTTCAGGCGCTGGCCGATGACGATCTGCATGCAGTCGCCGGCCGCGATGAACTCCTTGGCCTTGAGGACGGCAGCCTCGAAGTCGGCCTTGGCGTATTCGCGCTCGACCGGGTGCGACTGGCCGCGTTTCACCTGCGGCGCGGTGACGCTGTAGCGGAGCTGGTCGCCGAGCTGGGTCAGGCGCTTCTGGGCGGTGAAGTAGGCCTCGGGCTGGCGCGGGTCGGCGTAGACGATCAGGTAGAGGCGGCCCGACAGGTTGTCGATCACCGCCAGTTCCTCGGTCTGCAGGAGCTGGATCTCGGGTGTGCCGATGCCGCCGGGCAGGCGGGTGTCGGCGAGCTTCTTCTCGATGTAGCGCACCGTGTCGTAGCCGAAGTAGCCGGCCAGCCCGCCGCAGAAGCGTGGCAAGCCCGGCCGCAGCGCCACCTTGAAGCGCTGCTGGTACGCCTCGATGAAGTCGAGCGGGTTGCCCTCGTGGCGCTCGACCACCTTGCCGTCGGTGACGACCTCGGTGACGCCGAGCGAGCAGCGCAGGAAGGTGCGCGCCGGCAGACCGATGAAGGAGTAGCGCCCGAAGCGCTCGCCGCCGACGACGGACTCCAGCAGGAAGCTGTAGGGCTTGCCGCCGGCGAGCTTCAGGTAGAGGGACAGCGGCGTCTCCAGGTCGGCAAACGCCTCGCTGACGAGCGGGATGCGGTTGTAGCCCTGTTCGGCCAGGCTCTTGAATTCGAGTTCGGTGATCACGGTGTGCGCTCCAGACGGCCCACCGGCATGCTCGCGTGTTGGTCTTGTCGTGACGACTGCAGGGACTCGCGTGCGTGCCGCGGGCCTGGTTGATCTTGATCGGGGGACTCGGCGCGGTGCAGGGAACACGCGCGGCGACAGACATCAGCAGATCGGGTCAGGCGTCGGCTTCAGCGACGCCAGGGCCAGGCTCCCCGGTCTTGCGACCCGGCGGCGTGGCCGATGCTGTGTTTGCGCGGGATGAACATGATGCGGCGCAGTGTAGCAGCGACCCCACGCACTGCGTCAAGCCCGCTGAGGCGCCGGGGCGTCACGCCACTTTCACAGGCGACCCCTAGATTCCAGCCCATGTTCCCGAACCGAAGCCGCATGGTCGGCCTGTGCATGGCCGTGCTGCTCGGCTGGCTGCTGGGTGGATGTTCGACGCTGGGATCGCCAGCGCTCGCCGAATCCGTCGCCAGCGGCTACACCCGGTATGCCTATGCGTTCGTGTCCTTCGAAGCCGACCGGCTCGACGCCACCGACGCCCGCACCGCCCAGTCGCTGCGCCAGCGTGCGGCGCGCCTCTACGCCAGCGCCTGGCAGCACGCCCGCGCGGCGCTGGAGGCCGATCAGCCCGGTTTCATGGCCGCGTTGTCCCAGCCGGACCCGGCCCGCTGGCCGTCGCTGCGTCCAGACCAGGTCGGGCTGGCGTACTGGGGCGCTGCCGCCTGGGCGGGTCAGATCTCGCTGTCCAAGGACGACCCGGAAGTTGTCGCCGACCTGCCGCTGAGCATCCGGCTGGCTGAACGGGCCTATGCCACCGCTCCCGAATACGGCGATGGCGCGCTCGCCAGCTTGATGGGCACGCTGGAAGCGGCCCGTCCCGGTGGCTCACCCACCCGCGCCCTGGTCTTCTTCGACCAGGCACTGCAGCTCGGGAAGGGTCGCGAGGCCGGTGCGCCGCTCGCCAAGGCGGAAGGCTGGGCCCAGCCGGCGGGCGACAAGGCGGCCTTCGCGGCGCTGCTCGACGAGGTGCTGGCCATCAGCACCCGGCATCCCTCGCTCGCCAATGACGCGGCGCGGCGCCGTGCGCAGTGGCTGCTCGACCAGATCGACGACCTGTTCTGACCACCCTGCCCTGACGACCGACGACTGACGCTCTGCCACCTGCCTGCACAAGATGACCCCTGATTCGAGACTGCGCCGCCACTGCCTGCTGACGCCCCTGGCGCTGGCGGGCCTGTTCGCCACGCCGACGCTGCACGCCGCTCCCCGTTCGCTGCGGCTGGGCACCGTGGCGCCCAAGAATTCGCTCTACCACCGCCAGCTGGTCGAACTCGCCGAACTGTGGCGCACCGGCCAGGGCGACGGCGCCAAGGCCCTCGTCTACGCCGACGGCAGCCAAGGCGGCGAGGCCGAGATGGCCCGCCGCATGCGCATCGGGCAGTTGCAGGGCGCGCTGCTGAGCGTGGTCGGGCTGCGCGAGATCGAGCCGTCGATCGCCGCGTTGCAGAACATGCCGCTGCTGTTCCGCGACTGGGCCGAGGTCGACTACGTGCGCGAGAAGATGCGCCCGGCGATGGAAAAGCGCTTCCTCGACAAGGGCTTCGTCGTGCTGGCGTGGGGGGACGCGGGCTGGGTGCGCTTCTTCTCGCGGGAGGCGGCGATCCGCCCGGACGACTACAAGCGCATGAAGTTCTTCGCCTGGGGCGCCGAGCCGGAGCAGCAGGCCATCATGAAAAGCCTGGGCTACACCCCGGTGCCCCTGGAAACCAGCGACATCCTGCCCGCGATCCAGACCGGCATGATCGACGTCGTGCCCTCGACGCCCTACTTCGCGCTGGCCAGCCAGGTCTACGACACCGCTCGCCACATGCTGGAGATCAACTGGGCGCCCATCGTCGGCGCGCTGGTGTTCACCGCGAAAGCCTGGGACGACATGGCACCCGCCCAGCAGGCTGCGATGCGCGCCGCGGGCGAGAAGGCCGGTGCCGCGCTGCGGGTGCAGGCCCGCCAGGAAGTGGTGGACGCCGCCGCGGCGATGGCCAAGCGCGGGCTGACCATCCACCGCCCCACCGCCGAGCAGATGAAGGAATGGCAGGCGCTGGCGGACAAGCTCTACCCGCGCATCCGCGGCACCATGGTGCCGGCCGACACCTTCGACGAGGTGATGGCCCACCTCAAGGCCTACCGCGCCAACCCGACCCGCCCGTGAGCACGGTGTCGACCCTCACCGCGTCGGAGAACGCGGCCGCCACGCGCCGGCGTTGGCCGATCGACAGCGTGGTCGCTGGCGGCGCGCTGGTGCTGATGCTGCTCATCCCGCTGGTCGAGATGGCGGCGCGCCCGCTGCTGGGCCACGGCATCTCGAACGCGCCCGTGCTGGTGCAGCACCTCGGACTGGTGCTCGCCATGTTCGGCGCCGTCGCGGCCGAGCGCACCGGCCACCTCACCACGCTGGCCGGCAACGCCCCCACCACCGGCTGGCGTGGCGGGCTCGCCTCCGCCAGCGCGGCGCTGTTGTGCGGTGTGCTGGCCTATGCGAGCGCGCAACTCGTGGAGAGCGAGCGCTCCGCCGGCCATGCACTCGCCTACGGCATGCCGGTCTGGGCGTTCCAGGCGGTGCTGCCGCTCGGGTTCGCGTGGCTGGGCCTGCGTCTGGGCCGGCGGGCGGGGATGGCCAGCGGACACCGGGCACTGGCCTGGGTCGCCGCGGTCGTGCTGCCGCTGGTGGGCGCCGCGGTCTCGGGGCGTCTGGACGGCGAGCTGCCGCTGCCCTTGCCGGTGGTGGTCGTGTGGCTGGTGCTGGCGCTGCTGGGCGGGGCGCCGATCTTCACGGTGCTGGGCGGACTGGCGCTGGCGCTGTTCGCACACGAGGGGCAGCCGCTGGCCTCGGTGCCGCTGTCGCACTACCAGATCACCGTCAACCCGTCGCTGCCCGCGCTGCCACTGTTCACGCTGGCCGGGCTGATCCTGGCGCGCACGGGCGCGGCCGGGCGGCTGGGGCAGGTGTTCGTCGCGCTGTTCGGGCCGGGTGTGCGGGGCACGGTGATCGCCGCGGCGGTGATGTGCTCGGGCTTCACCGCCGTCACGGGCGGCAGCGGCGTCACCATCCTGGCGCTCGGCGGGCTGCTGCTGCCACTGCTGAACAAGACCGGCTACCCGGAGCGCCGGGGCATCGGGCTGGTCACCAGCGCCAGCGCCCTGGGCGTGCTGCTGGCGCCGTCGGTGCCGCTGATCCTGTACGCCATCATCGCCCGCGTGCCCATCAACACGATGTTCCTGGCCGGGCTGGTGCCAGCGGTGGTGATGGTGGCCTGCCTGCTGGTGTTCGGTGGTTTCCTGCGTGCCGGCGCGAACAAGACCGCCCCGCCGCCGGACGCCGCCCCGCGCCCCGCCCTGGGTGCGGCACTGTGGCGGGCCAAGTGGGAACTGCTGGCGCCCGTGGTGGCCGTCGGCTCGCTGGTCAGCGGCCTGGCCACGCCGACCGAGAGCGCCGCCCTGACCGCCGCCTACGCGCTGCTGACCCAGTCCCTCGCGCACCGGGAACTCTCGGTGCGCGGTCTGGGCGCGGCGCTGGCCCTGAGCGTGCAGGTCATCGGCGGAGTGATGCTGATCCTGGGCATGGCGCTGGGGCTGACCAACTACCTGATCGACGCCGGCATCCCCGACGCCGCCACCGAGTGGGTGCAGCAGGTCATCCCCAACCGCTACCTGTTCCTGCTGGTGCTCAGCCTGTTCCTGCTGCTGGCAGGGGCGCTGATGGAGATCTTCGCGGCGCTGGTGGTGCTGGTGCCGCTGCTGCTGCCGGTGGCGCAGTCGTATGGCATCGACCCGGTGCATTTCGGCGTGATCTTCCTGGCCGCGATGGAGATGGGGTTCCTGTGCCCGCCGGCCGGGATGAACCTCTATTTCGCCTCGGCCATGTTCGGACGGCCGATGCGCGAGGTGGCACGCGCCGTGGTGCCGGCCGTGGGGGCGATCCTGCTGGGGACGCTGCTGCTGTCGGCGATACCGGCGCTGTCGCTGGCGCTGCCGCAGTGGTGGGCTAGCCGCTGAACACGCCGGACCTCGGCCACTGCACCTGATCCAGGCGGTCCACATGGGCCAGCGCCGGCACCGCCCGGATCGGCTCGCCGTGGTTGTAGCCATAGGTCACCAGGACGACCGGGCAACCCGCCGCCCGCGCCGCCTCTGCGTCGTTGCTGGAGTCGCCGATCATCAGCGTCTGCGCCGGCGGGGTGCCCAGCGCCTTGCAGGTCTCCAGGAGCGGCAGCGGATCGGGCTTCTTGCGCGCGAAGCTGTCTCCGCCGAACACCACCTCGAAGAAGCCGTCCAGCCCCTTGCTCGCCAGCAGCGGCCGGGCGAACGCCACCGGCTTGTTCGTCAGGCAGGCCAGCCGCAACCCCGCGTCGCGCAGGCGCTGCAAGCCCTCGACCACGCCGGGGTAGACATCCGCGTACTGACCGTTGAGCGCGAGGTAGTGCCGCTGGTAGGCCGACCACGCGGCGTCGTACAGCGCGGCGTCGCCACCGACATGGGCCAGCGTCGTGCGGATCAGGTGCTCGCTGCCCTTGCCGACGGTGTGTTCGACGAAGGCGCGGTCGACCACCGGCAGGCCAAGTTCGGTCAGCGTCAGGCGCAGCACGGCGACGAAGTCGCCGAGGGTGTCGACCATGGTGCCGTCGAGATCGACGATGGCGGCTTGCAGGGAAAGAGAGGACATCGGTGGGTGGATGGGCTGATGGGCGAATGCATCGCAAACCCGGCATTGTCGGTGCAGGATTGCATGCATTTTTGCCATTTCACCGTGGATTCGAGGGCCATCAACGCCTGTAGCCTGCCCGTCTGCGCAAGATGGGCGCCGCACGCGAGCACCAGCCAGGGGGCATGGGACCCATCACCGTCGAATGAGCATGCACAGCAACCGCCCGAAGGCCACCTCCGACACCAGCACGATCGTCCGTCTCTATGGGGCCTTGCTGGTCATCGCCATCACAGTCGGGGCGCTGGTGACAGCGGTGGCCCTGCGCGACAAGGAAATCCAGGACTGGCGCCACCACCTCGGAAGCATGTCCTACATGCTCACCGAGCACACCGCCCAGACCGTGTTCTCGGCCTTTCTGGTGCTGGATGCGATCACCGAGCAGGTCCGGCAGATGGACGTGCAGGACGAAGCCGCATTCCGGCAGAGACTGTCCACGGTCGAGATGCACCAGTTGCTGCGCGACAAGATCCAGGGGCTGTCGCAACTGGACGTGGCGTCCATCGTCGCAGCCAACGGCGACAACATCAATTTCAGCCGCGCCCATCCGGTGCCGCGGATCAATCTGGCCGAGCGCGACTATTTCAAGGCCCACCGCGACCAGCCCCATCTCGGCGACCACATCAGCACCGCCGTGCGCAACAAGGGCAACGGCAAGTGGACGTTCTACGTCAGCCGCCGGCTGGACGACGCGCAGGGCCGCTTCCTGGGCCTCGTGCTGGTGGGTCTGTCGGTCGACGCCTTCACCGGCGTCTACGGGCGGCTGATCGAGACGCTGGGCGACGGCGCCTCCATCTCGCTCTACCGGGGTGACCTGACCATGCTGGCACGGGCACCGCACCAGGATGACCTGATTGGTCGCGTCAACCACTCGGGGACCGCCCACCGCATCATCAACGAGCAGGGTCAGCAAGACGCCGTGGTCCTCGCCGACACGCCACGCTTCTCGTCCGGCCTCAGCGGGTTGCGTCTGACCGCTGTGCGCAAGGCGACGCGCTATCCGCTGGTGGTCTCGCTGGTCGTGCCGGACACCATCTTTCTCGCCAGCTGGAAGCGCTCGGTCACCCTGATCGCCAGCATGAGCCTGCTCAGCATCGCGTTCGTCCTGGCCGGCATCGGTGCACTCAGCCGCACCTCGCGCCGCCGCGCACAGACCGAGCACGAGCTCCGCGAGAGCGAAGCCAAGTTCCACACCATGGTGGACGGGGCGACCGACTGGGAATACTGGCTCCGGCCCGACGGCAGTGTCCACTACATGACGCCGTCGGTCGAGCAGTTCACCGGCTACCGCGCCGAAGCCTTCGAGCGGCAGCCGGACCTGATCGCCACGCTGGTCCATCCCGACGACCGGACGCTGTGGCGCCAGCAAGTCCAGGCGGTGGGCGCACCCGAAGCGACACCGTCCACAGCACGGCCGCTGGACCTGCGCATCGTCCACCGCAACGGCAGCCAGCGCTGGGTCAGCCATGTCAGCCGGCCGGTGCACGGTCCCGACGGCCGCCACCTGGGCCAGCGGATCTCGATGCGCGACATCACCGAACGCAAGGCCTCGGAAACCGAGATCCGGCAACTGGCCTACTACGATGCGCTGACCGGCCTGCCGAACCGCCGCATGTTCCTCGACCGTCTGGGCCACACCCTGGCGGCCACCGAGCGCAACCAGACGCACAGCGCCCTGGTGCTGCTCGACCTGGACCACTTCAAGAAGCTCAACGACACCCAGGGCCACGACGTCGGCGACCGGCTGCTGGTGGAGGTGGCCCGGCGGCTCGCCCTGGCCGTGCGCGATGCCGACACGGTGGCCCGCCTGGGTGGCGACGAATTCGCGCTGATGCTCGACGGCCTCGACCCCGACGAGCCGACCGCCGCCAGACAGGCGGAGCAGATCGCCGAGAAGATCCACGCCATCCTGAACCAGCCCTACGCCCTGAACGAGGCCAACGACGACCACCGCAGCAGCCCCAGCATCGGCATGACGCTGCTCTACGGCCGGAGCACGCCGCTCGACGTGCTGATGAAGCAGGCCGATGTGGCGCTCTACCAGGCCAAGGACGCCGGCCGCAACGCCATCCGCTTCTTCAACCCGGCGATGCAGGCCGCGATCGACGCCCGCATCGCCATGGAAAACGCCCTGCGCCAGGCCCTCGTCCTCGGGCAGTTCCAGCTCCACTACCAGCCCCAGGTCGATGCCACGGGCTGGCACACCGGCGCCGAGGCGCTGATCCGCTGGAGCGATCCGGTGCGCGGCATGGTGCCGCCGGACCGCTTCATCCCGCTGGCCGAGGAAACCGGCCTGATCATCGAGATCGGCCAGTGGGTGCTCGACACGGCCTGCGCACAGCTCGCGCAGTGGGCGACGGATCCGGCACGGCAGAACCTGCAGATCTCGGTCAACGTCAGCGCGCGCCAGTTCCACCAGTCCGACTTCGTCGAGCGTGTGCGGCGCAGCCTGGCCGCCAGCGGCGCCAACCCGGCGCGGCTGATGCTGGAGCTGACCGAGAGCATCGTCATCGACCGCGTCGACGAGGTGATCGACCGGATGGAGCAGCTGAACGTGGTCGGCGTGAAGTTCTCGCTCGACGATTTCGGCACCGGCTACTCCTCGCTGTCCTGCCTGAAGCGGCTGCCGCTGGACGAGGTCAAGATCGACCGCTCCTTCGTGCGCGACCTCGTGGACGACAGCAACGACGCCGCCATCGTGCAGGCCATCCTCGCGATGAGCCACTCGCTCGGCCTGCGGGTCGTGGCCGAGGGCGTCGAGACGCTGGCACAGCGCGACTTCCTGCTGACCCGCGGCTGCGAGACCTTCCAGGGCTACCTGTTCGGCAAGCCCGCCCCGATCGCGCAGTGGGCGGGATCCGGACATTCCCGCGGTGTCGCGCGGGTGTCGCCACTGGAGGCGTGATCAGTCGGACAGTGCAGACCGGCTGCCTGGGCCGCGCGGCGCGGCGACAATCCCGCCATGCTGCGCATCACCGAACTCCGCCTGCCCCTGGCCCACGCCGAGGACGCCCTGCGTCCGGCCATCCGCGCCCGCCTGGGTCTCGACGACGACGCCGACCTCGTCGCCTTCACCGTCTTCAAGCGCGCCTACGACGCGCGCAAGAAGACCGCCATCGTGCTGATCTACACCGTCGACTGCACCTTGCGGGACGGCGTTGAAGCCGCCCTGCTGGCGCAGTTCGAAGGCGATCCGCATGTGCGCCCCTCGCCCGACACGGGCTACCGCTTCGTCGGCCACGCGCCCGCCGACTTCGCCACCAGCGACGAGCGTCGGCGTCCGCTGGTGATCGGCTTCGGGCCATGCGGGATCTTCGCGGCGCTGATCCTGGCGCAGATGGGGCTGAAACCGATCGTGCTGGAGCGCGGCAAGGAAGTCCGCCAGCGCACCAAGGACACCTGGGGACTGTGGCGCCAGCGCGAGCTGAACCCGGAATCGAACGTGCAGTTCGGCGAGGGCGGCGCCGGCACCTTCTCCGACGGCAAGCTCTGGAGCCAGATCAGCGACCCGCGCCACCTGACGCGCAAGGTGCTGACCGAGTTCGTCAAGTCCGGTGCGCCCGAGGAAATCCTCTACGTCAGCAAGCCGCACATCGGCACCTTCCGGCTCGTCGGCATGGTCGAGAAGATCCGCGCCGAGATCATCGCGCTGGGCGGCGAGGTGCGCTTCGAGCAGCGGGTGAGCGACGTGCGCATCGAGGACGGGCACATCCGCGGCGTGACGCTGGCCTCGGGCGAGGAGATCCGCGCCGACCACGTCGTGCTGGCGCTCGGCCACAGCGCGCGCGACACCTTCACGATGCTGCACGAGCGCGGCGTCTACATGGAGGCCAAGCCGTTCTCGATCGGCTACCGCATCGAGCACCCGCAGAGCGTGATCGACCGCGCCCGCTTCGGCCCGAACGCCGGCAACCCGATCCTCGGCGCGGCCGACTACAAGCTGGTCCACCACGCCAGGAACGGCCGCGCGGTCTACAGCTTCTGCATGTGCCCGGGCGGCACGGTGGTGGCCGCGACCTCGGAGGAGAACCGGGTCGTCACCAACGGCATGAGCCAGTACTCGCGCAACGAGCGCAACGCCAACGCGGGCATCGTCGTCGGCATCTCGCCCGAGGACTACCGCCGCGACCCGGGCGGCACCGGGCCGGTGAACCCGCTGGACGGCATGGCGTTCCAGCGTATCTGGGAATCGCGCGCCTTCGAACTCGGCGAAGGCGGTTACCAGGCGCCGGGGCAACTCGTCGGCGACTTCATCAAGCGCCAGCGCAGCCGCGTGCTGGGCAACGTGGAGCCGTCGTACAAGCCGGGCGTGCTGATGACCGACCTGGCGCAGAAGGACAACGGCTCGCTGCCCGTCTACGCGCTCGACGCGATCCGCGAGGCGCTGCCGGCGTTCGAGAAGCAGATCAAGGGGTTCTCGATGGCCGACGCCGTGCTGACCGGCGTGGAGACGCGCACCTCGTCGCCGCTGCGCATCACGCGGGGCCGCGACTACCAGAGCCTGAACGTGCGCGGCCTGTTCCCGGCGGGTGAAGGCGCGGGCTACGCGGGCGGGATCATGTCGGCGGGCGTGGACGGGATCGAGGTCGCCGAAGCGCTGGGGGCGGACATTCTGGGCGTGGTGCGGCCATGAGCGGACTGCCCGACACGGTCCGCACGGTCGAGTGCGCGGTGGCCGATTTCTCGTCGATCGCCCGCGGCAAGATCGTCGGGCGCGCCGAGTTCGACGCGATGCGCGGCTGCAAGCTGCCGTCGGTGGTCTTCGGCGTGACGCTGACGGGCGGTGAGCCGGAGACCGTGTTCGGCCCGCTGCTGCCCGCGGCCTATGGCGATCTGCATCTGGAGCCGGACCTGTCCACCGCCGTGCCCGTGCCCGGTCGCACGGACCGCGTGAGCGTGGTCTGCGAGCCGACCGGCTTGCTGCCGGATGCGCGCCGCTTCTCGCCCCGTGCCGCGCTGCGCCAGGTGCTGCAGCGGCTGGCGGACGCGGGGCTGCGCGCGACAGTGGCGCCGGAGCTGGAGTTCTTCCTCGTCGAGCGCACCACCGAGGGCGGGCTGCGTCCGGCGGCCGTGCCGGGCGGATCGGGCGCCCGCGAGCACGCGCTGGAGATCGCCTCGCTGGAGCGGACCGCGCAGTTCGCGCCCTACTTCGACGCGCTGTTCGACGCCTGCGCGGTGCAGCGCCTGCCGGTCACGGGCCACGCGCACGAGTCGGCGCCCGGCCAGTACGAGGTCAACTTCGCGCCCGGCGAGCCGCTGGCAATGGCCGACGCGGTGTGGCGCTTCAAGCGGCTGGCGCGCGAGACGGCGGTGCGGCAGGGGTTTCTGGCGACCTTCCTCGCCAAGCCCTTCCTCGACCAGCCCGGCACCGGCATGCACTGGCATTTCAGCCTGCAGGACACCACCAGCGGCCGCAACGTCTTCAGCCAGCCCGACGGCCAAGCCTCGCCGCGGCTGGCGCACTTCATCGCCGGACTGCAGCACGACGCCGCGGGTGCGCTGGCGCTGTTCGCCCCCTACGACCACACCTTCGACCGCATGAACCGCGGCGATGCCTCGCCGACCACCGCCGGCTGGGGTGGCGATGACCGCAGCGTGGCCTTCCGGCTGCCGCCGGCCAGCCCGGCAAACCGGCGGGTCGAGAACCGCCTGCCCGGCGGCGACGCCAACCCCTACTTGACGGTGGCCGCCACGCTCGGCCTCGGCCTGCTCGGCATGGAACGCGCCGACGAGCCACTGCCTGAAGCCCCCGCCCTGCCGCGCTCGCTCGGTGCGGCGCTGGACGCGCTGGACACCAGCGCCGCGCTGCGCGAGGTGCTCGGCGATGCGCTGGTCGATCTCTATATCGCGCTCAAGCGGCATGAAAGCGCCGAGCGCAACGCCGTGGCGAATCCGCGCCACGGGTGGGACTTCGTGCACCTCACCGAGCAGGCCTGACAACCCGACGCATTCCCTGCCGTCACAAGAAACTCCGCAGACGTTCCACGGTTCGGAGCAAGCTCGGCGCCACCTCGGAGGCCACGGACACATCCCAGTGCTCGCGCACAAATTCGGACAGCCGCTCGTTGTACAGCGGCCCCATCGAGACACGGGAACCACCTTGTGGCGGAACGATCTCGGCAACCAATCGCTTGCTCCGGCTGCCTCGAACCAGATTCACCAGTGCCTGCTTGGGATCAGGCAGCCGCTCTGGCTCCGCAGGCACCTTCTTCACATCGACTTTGGCGAACTGGGCAAATCCCGCCCGGTCCGCCAGCAGCCAAGCCTCGGTTTCACGAACAGCCACCCGGAACTGCAAGCCCTCGGGCACCTCGGCGACACCCCAATCCCGCCGCAAACTGGGTGCGCACGGTGCTTGGTCCAAGTCAGTCAGCACGACGTGGCGCATACCCCGGCTGGCGCCGAGGTACTTCGGAATGCCCTTGCGGATGTTGCCGAAGCCGCGTTCATTCACTTCACGGAAGATGTCGTGCGCGCGTCCCGTGGCGATCAATACCTTTTTCAGGACTTCGAGGCTCAGCACATCCTCTGCCACGATGAGCAGTTGGGGCGGCAGCGACATGTTCAGAAGATCGACAGTTGGTCGAGCGAGGCCGGACGAACCGGGGTGCCGACCAGTTGGGCGACGGTGTAGCCGCTGTTGACCAGATCGATTTCCTGCGCCGAGAACAGTTCGACCTTCGTGCCATCGTCCGTTGGGACCAGCCGCAGGATGTCGCGGGGATCAATGCTGGAATGCTCCAGCAGCGCCTCACTGTGCGTGGTCACGAACACCTGCCGCCGGTGCTTGGCCTTGCGCTGCATCTGCCACAACAGCGGCGGAATCTGTCGAACGATCGATTCGTTCAGCGACAGCTCCGGCTCTTCCAGCAACAGCAGCGAGTCACCATCCAGCAGACTCCACATGATCCCCAGCAGCCGCAGCGTACCGTCGGAGAACTGGTCTTCGCGCTGCCAGCCGGCATCCGGACGCCAGTGTTCGTACAGGGCTTCGAGGTGCGGCGTTCCGGTAGTTTCATCACGCTGGAACTTCAGGTCGCGCATGTTGGGCACGCAGGCTTTCAGTGCCGATTCGATCTTCTTCAGACGCGCATTGCGGGTACGGTCAGGTGTCTTGGCGATGTGCTCCAGAAACGATTGCCCGAAGGGATCGCCCTCCAGTTGCATCGCGCTGCCAAGCTCCTTGTGGCGGAGCAACTGCGGCACCAGGTGCAGGTAGGTCAGCGAACTGAAGAACTGCGCGATCTCGCGGAAGTCCTTGTTGGCGTTGACCTGCTCCAGGCTGGTTTCGGTCAAGCGCTCCTTGTCGGCCTTGTCGGAAGCATCCGGACGGTTCAGCAGCACGGTCTGGGTGCGCAAATTTTCAACATGCTCCTGGCTCACCACCACGCGCTGCAGCCCTTTGCCTTCGCTCTTGAAAGCCAGCCGGTAACGCCAGATCGCAGGCTCATCAAGGCGCTCGGCCAGCTCGACTTCGATGGATATTTCCGGATCGCGTCGCGCCAGCAGACAGCGCAACTTGGACAGCCCGCCCCTTGACTCGACTGCCCTCTGCAATCCACCCCCAGCGGGCTTGGCAACATCACGCAGAAAACGGAACACGTCCAGCAGATTCGACTTGCCTGACGCATTCGGTCCGATGACGATCACACGCTCGCGCAGATCGACATTCACCGATTTGAAATTGCGCCAGTTCTTGAGCTTCAGCTTGGATATCAACATGGCGGGAACTTGGTTCGAGAGTGTCGTGACCGTCGGATCAAACGGATTGTCCCACCCCGAACACCTGCCGCAGATACGCCAGAAACGTCTCGTCCTCGCACATCGTCTTGCCCGGGCTGTCGCTGAGCTTGGCCACGGGCTGGCCGTTGGCGCGTACCAGCTTCATCACGATGTTGAGCGGCTGCAGCCCCACGTCGTTGCTGAGCTGCGTGCCGATGCCGAAGCCGAGCTGCACGCGGTCGGCGAAGTGGCGGTAGAGGGCCAGTGCCTTGTCCACCGTCAACCCGTCCGAGAAGACCAGCCGGCGCGTGTGCGGGTCGATCTTGAGCTTCGCGTAGTGCGCCAGCGCCTTCTCGCCCCAGACGAACGGATCGCCCGAGTCGTGGCGCAGGCCGTCGAAGAGCTTGGCGAAATACAGGTCGAAGTCGGCCAGGAAGGCGTCCATGCCGACCACGTCGGTCAGCGCGATGCCGAGGTCGCCGCGGTACTCCTGCACCCAGTCCTCCAGCGCCGCTTTCTGGAAGTCGCGCAGCCGCACGCCGAGCGCCTGGTAGGTCTGCAGGTACTCGTGCGCCATCGTGCCGATGGGGGTCAGGCCGAGGGTGCGGGCCAGGTGGACGTTGGAGGTGCCCTTCATGACGTCGGGCAGCTCGCGCTGCAGCGTGGCGGTGGCCTCGCGCTGCCACGCGCCCGAGAAGCGGCGGCGCACGCCGAACTCGAACAGCTCGAAGGGGTGGCGGCGTGCCGGCTCGTCCGCCAGCGCGTGGATCTGGTCGATCTTCAGCGCGAGGCGGCGGCGGCCTTCGGCGTGCGCGGCGGCGGCGTCGAAGCGGCGGAAATAGAGTTCGTTGACCAGCGCCAGCACCGGGATCTCGAACCCCATCACATGCACCTGCGGCCCGCGCGCTTCGATGTGCAGCGTGTCGCCCTCGGCCCAGGCGCGGATGAAGGCGCGCTGGAACTGGAACAGCCGCAGGAAGTCGACGAAGTCGGACTTGATGTAGCGCAGCCCGCCGAGGTAGGCCAGTTCGTCCTCGGTGAAACGCAGCGTGCAGAGGTGGTCGAGCGCGGCGTTGACCTCGGGCAGCAGCTCAGACAGCGGGAACACCGCGTCGCCCGGGTTGCGGCAGACGAAGCGGTACTCGGCCTGCGTCGCCGGGTGGCGGTGCAGCAGCGCCTGCCACATCGTGAACTTGTAGAGGTCGGTTTCCAGCAGGCTGGTGATCACAGCAGGGGTGTCCATCTCAGGCTTTCATCTCGGCGATGACCTCGGCACAGGTCGCCAGCCGCACGCCGCGCTGGCGCATGTCCTCGAAGAACGCAGCCTGCTGCGCCTCGAAACCGCCGACCGGGCTGATCGCATCGGTCAGCAGCGTGAGGCGGGACAGGCGCTCGGACGTCGGGTCGGGCAGGTGCGCCACGAGGTGCTCGACGGTGGCGCGCACGCAGTGGCTGCCCGCCTCGCCCGCGATGAGCAACCGGCCGGGTGTGTCGAGCCGGGCGATCAGCGCGCGGTTCAGGCCGGTTTCCGGATCGGTCGGGTCGGGCACCTCGGCCTGCAGCGCGCTGTAGTGCTCGGTCCACGGGTTCAGGCCCTTGAAGACGACATGGCTGGCGCGCTGGCGGCGCAGTTCCCAGTCGGCGCAGGCCGCGCGCACGGCGTCGTGGAGCTGGTGGCCCCAGGTGCCGACCTCGCAGTGGACCGGCCAGACCATCAGCGTGTAGCGGCCCTGGGCTTCCAGCGCGTCGAGGTAGGCGAGCGTGCGCGGCAGCGCGGCGGGGTCGCGCGGCTGGAACTGGCCGGCGCGGACCTGGGCGGCGGTGATCTGCGTGAAGGGAATCACCTCGGCACCCCAGGTGTCAGCCCACCAGAAACCAGGGTGTGCCACGTCGTAGGCATGGTGGCTGTCGAGTGTCAGCGTGATGGCGTCGAGTGCATCGCCGGCTTCGCGCACCAACGCGGCCACGCGGTGCAGGTCGGCGTCGGCACCCGCCACGGGCAAGGCGGGGCGGGCGGGCGCCGGCAAGTCGCAGAAGTCGTTCTGCGCGTCGATCAGGAGCAGGTGGAATGCCGTCATGATGCACCTCGGGACCACAAGATGCAGACACGATAAGGCACTTAGTACAGCATTGCAAATAAGACAGAATATCTGGGGATCCATGCCATGCCACACCCTCCTGTGCACAGCCCGACCATCCTCTGCACCGTCGATGTGGTGCTGCTGACTCTGACCGCGGACGGCCTGCAGGTCGCGCTGCTGGTCCGTGACCGGGCGCCGCACGCGGGAGCACTCGCGCTGCCGGGCGGGTTCGTCCGCCCCACCGAGGACTCGGGTACCCGCGACGCCGCAGCCCGGATGCTGCGCGAGAAGACCGGCCTGCACAGCCCCTACCTGGAGCAGCTCGCCACCTTCAGCGGCCCGGACCGCGATCCGCGTGGCTGGTCGGTGTCGGTCGTCTACTACGCGCTGGTGCCACCGATGGCGCCGGACGACGGAGCGCCGGCGGCGGTGGAATGGCATCCGGTCGATCGCCTGCCGCCCCTGCCCTTCGACCACGCCGAGATCGTGCGCCAGGCGCTGGCACGGGTGCGCTCGAAGAGCCAGTACTCGTCGCTGCCGGTGCACCTCTGCGGCGAGCGCTTCACGCTGCCGCAGCTGAAGCTGGTCTACGAGGCGGTGCTCGGCGAGCGGGTCAACCAGGTGAGCTTCCGGCGGCGGATGGACGAGCTGGGCATGCTGGAGCCGATGGTGGGCGAAACGGTCGGTGGGGCACACCGGCCGGCGCAGGTCTGGCGGGTGAAGGAAGCGTTCCGGGGGGAGCTGTCGCTGTCGGAGCGGGTGCTGGCGGGGCGGGACTGAGCGCCAGCCACACGGGACAAGGTCACGGCGTCACGGCGTCTTCACTGCCCGGCTCGCCACCAACCCCTGCTGCGCCGCCCACCCCGCCACGTCCTCGCGCCGGATCGCCGCCGCCATCAGCCCCGGAAACGCATCCGGCGTGCACGCGAACGACGGCACGCCCAACCCCGCCAGCTTCGCCGCGAGCTGGTGGTCATAGCTCGGCGCCCCTTCATCGCTCAGCGCCAGCAGCGCCACGCACTGCACCCCGGCTTCCACCATCTCCGCCGCGCGCTGCAGCAGCCGCTGCTCCACCCCGCCCTCGATCAGGTCCGAGATCAGCACGAAGATCGTGTTGCGCGGGTCGCGGATCTGGCTCTGGCAGTAGGCGACCGCACGGCCGATGTCGGTGCCGCCGCCGAGCTGCACGCCGAACAGCAGTTCCACCGGGTCGTCCAGTTGATCGCTCAGGTCGACCACCTCGGTGTCGAACACCACCAGCTTCGTCGCCACCGCCGGCAGCGACGCCAGCACCGCGCCGAAGATGCTCGAATAGACGACGCTGGCCGCCATCGAGCCGCTCTGGTCGATGCACAAGATGATCTCGCGCTGCGGGCGGCGCGACTTGCGGCCATGGCCGATCAGTGTTTCGGGGACGACGGTGCGCAGCTCGGGCTGCCAGTGGCGCAGGTTGGCGCGGATGGTGCGGTGCCAGTCGATCTCGCTGTGGCGCGGGCGGCGGTTGCGCACGCTGCGGTCGATCGCGCCGGTCACGGCCGAGCGCAGCGGCTCCTCCAGGCGTTTCATGAGCTGGTCGACCACCGACTGCACCACGCGCCGCGCCGTGTCCTTGGTGCCCGCCGGGATCACACGCGACAGCGAGACGAGGCTGGCCACAAGATGCACGTCCGGCTGCACCGCTTCGAGCATCTCGGGCTGCAGTAGCATCTCGTTCAGGTTCAGCCGCTGCAGGGCGTCGCGCTGCATCACCTGCACCACCGACGCCGGGAAATACTGGCGAATGTCGCCCAGCCAGCGCACCACGGTCGGCGCGCCGCGGCCCTTGCCCGCCGTGCGCTTGCCCAGACCACCGGGGCCGTCGGCGTCGTAGAGGGCGGCCAGCGCGCGGTCCATCTCCAGCGCGGCGCCACTCGGGCTGCCGCAGGTGCCGTCGGCTTCCTCGCCGAGCACGAGGCGCCAGCGTTGCAGGCGGGTCAACGTGGCGGGGCTCTGGTCGTCACTCATGCCATCAGTCATGCGAAATCGCCTCCCTCGGCAAGCCGAGCAGTTGATGCAGCAGCGGCAGCGCCCGCGCCACCCGCACCTCGTTCCAGACCGGCCCGTCCGCCGCCGCACCACTCGCCGCGACCTTCGGCGGCTGCGCGGCGCGTTCGCCGAGCGAGCGGCGTTCGCTGCGGCTGAACTCGGCGAAGCTGCGGCGCACCAGCGGCAGCACCTGCTGGAAATGTGCGTCGCCCAGCCCGGCAAGCCAGCCGTCGATCAGCGCCCAGATCCGCGCGTCGTGCAGCAGCACCAGCGCGTTGCGGTTCAGGAAACCTTCGAGCCACGACGCCGCTGCGGCCGGGTCGGTGGCGCGGGACAACTGGTGTTGCAGCGCAATGCCGGCCTCGTCGGCGTTCACCACACCGTCGTCCAGCAGCAGCCGCATCGCCACCCCGCGCAGCAGCGCCGCCGCCGAGTCGAGCGCCGCCAGCCCGGCCAGCGCACGACGCCATTCCGCGGTCTGATCGTCACCGGCACGCCGGGCCACGGCGGCGTGTGCGGCCAGCAGCGGCTCGCGCAGCGCATGCGCCGCCTCGTCGTCCAGCGCCGCGCAGGCCAGCGGCAGGCCGATCGCGGCGCGGCCGATCAGGTGGTCGAGCACCACGCCGACCTGCGCCGTGTCGGTGCCGCGCACGTCGCCGTAGCGGAAGACATGCGCCAGCGGCGGCAGCGTCTGCAGCAGTTGCGCCGTGTCGCCGGTGACCGCTGCGAGCCGGTCCAGCGCCTGCGTCACCGCCTGCACCGCGCCCGGCAAGTCCGCCCGCAGCACGTCATCGACCAGCGCGGCCAGCACCGGCAGCGACGTTTCCTGTGCCACGCGGTCGGCGATGCGGCTGCTGGCGGCGGCCTCGACCGTCGTGCCCCAGCGGCTCGCCTCGATCAGCGTGATGGCGAACTCGGGCGCCCACTGCAGCCGCCACGTCTCATGGAAGCTGCCCTTCGCGCCGCGACTGCCGCGATCCGGCACGCCCCAGTCCAGGTCGAGCAGCCGCAGCCGGTGCAGCAGCCGGCTGCGCTCCAGGTCGTTCGGCTGGCGCAGGTCCAGATCGAGCACCCGCTGCGCCACCTCGGCCTTCAGGCGCAGGCGTTTCTGCTGCGCCTCGACATCGCGCTGCAGCGGCACGATCGGCACATCGGCCGGCACCGTGCCGAGCGCCTCGCCGACGTGCAGCGCGTGCCCGATCAGGCCGAGCACCGCGTCGTCGCCCTGCCCGATGACGCTGCGCACGGCCTCGTCCAGGTCGGCCAGCCCCGGCGTCGCGTGGCCGCGCAGCGTGGCGAGCGTGTCGGCGAGCCGGATGGCTTCGATGACGTGGGCGCTGGAGCAGTCGATCTCGTGGGCGCGCAGCAGCGTGGCGACCTTGGCGAGCCAGCCGGCGGCGCGGGGGTGGCGGTCCGGGTCGTGCTGCCACAGGAAGTCGTACCAGCCCGGCGAGACGACACCCGCGCCATACCCCGCGCGCGTCAGGTGCCGGTGCGACCACGGCACCCAGGTCGCCTGCACCTTGAGCTTGGGCAGGCCCTTGAGCGTTGCAGCGTCGGCCTTGACGCTCGACACACCGTCCTGCAGCGCCGGCACGTGCCACGCGCCGCAGACGACGGCGATGCGCGCAAAGCCTTCCTTGCGCGCCGCGCGCAGGCACTGGCGCATGTGGGCCTCGCGCTGCGCCTCGCGGTCGTCGGGCGGCGGCTCGTCGCGGCGCATCTCAGTCATCGCCTCGGCGATGGCGGCGAAGATGCCGGTGTCGTCACCACGTTCCTCGACCCAGCGGTTCCACCAGCTCTCGCCGTCCGGGTGGCCGTCGGCGCGGGCGAAGTCGTCGAAGGGGTCACTGCGCGGGCGGCGTGGTTCGGTGGGCTCGACCGGCACCTCGGCTTCCGCCTGATCCAGCGCCAGCGCATGCGCCCGCGGCAGGTCAATGAACCGCGCCGTGACCCCACGCCCGACCGCCCACTGCAGCGCCTGCCACTCCGGCGAGAAGCGCGCGAACGGGTAGAACACCGCCCGCTGCGGCACGTCGAGCGCGTGGACCAGCAGCGCCACCGGCGGCACCAGCGCCGCGTCGGCGAGGTGGTGGAGCAGCGCATCCGCCTCGGGCGGGCCTTCGACGAGCAGCGCGTCGGGCTGCCACTCGTCGAGCGCCTGGCGCAAGCTGCGCGCGCAGCCGGGGCCGTGGTGGCGGATGCCAAAAAGGCGAACCTCGGGCGTCGTGCTCATCGGGATCAGCCGTGGTCGCGGAAGGCGCGGTACAGGTCTTTCCAGTCGCCGCGTTCCTTCACGACCGTCTCCAGGTATTCCTTCCACACCACCGCGTCCTGCACCGGATCCTTGATCACCGCGCCGAGCAGCCCCGACGCCAGGTCCGGCGCCCCGACCACGCCGTCGCCGAAATGCCCGGCCAGCGCCATGCCGTTGCTGACGACCGAGATCGCCTCGGCGGTGGACAGCGTGCCGCTCGGGCTCTTGAGCTTGGTCTTGCCGTCCTCGGTCTGGCCGTTGCGCAGCTCGCGGAAGATCTGCACCACCCGCTTGACCTCGCGCAGCGCGGGCGGCTCGGCGGGCAGGTCCAGCGCGCGGCCCATCTCGGCGACGCGCTTGACGACGATCGACAGCTCTTCCGCCTCGCTCGACGGCACCGGCAGGATCACCGTGTTGAAGCGCCGTTTCAGCGCGCTCGACAGCTCGTTGACGCCCTTGTCGCGGTTGTTCGCGGTGGCGATGACGCTGAAGCCGCGCACCGCCTGCACCTCGCTGCCGAGTTCCGGCACGGGCAGCGTCTTCTCCGACAGCACGGTGATCAGCGAGTCCTGCACGTCGGCGGGAATGCGCGTCAGCTCCTCGATGCGGGCGATGCGGCCGGTGCGCATCGCGTTCATCAGCGGGCTGGGCACGAGCGCCTTCTCGGACGGGCCGTGCGCGAGCAGCTCGGCGTAGTTCCAGCCGTAGCGCAACTGCTCTTCGCCGGTGCCGGCGGTGCCCTGGATCAGCAGGGTCGAGTCGTTGCTGATCGCGGCGGCGAGGTGTTCCGAGACCCACGATTTGGCGGTGCCGGGCACGCCGAACAGCAACAGGCCGCGGTCAGTCGCCAGCGTGGCCACGGCAATCTCCATCAGCCGGCGCGCGCCAATGTACTTCGGGCTGACCTCGAAGCCGTTGTCGAGCCGCCCGCCGAGCAGGTAGGTCACCACCGCCCACGGCGACAGCTCCCAGTGGTCAGGGCGCTGGCGGCGGTCGGTGCGGCGCAGTTCGTGGAGTTCCTCGGCGTACTGGTGCTCGGCGTGGCGGCGCAGGACGGCGGTTGAAGTGGTGTCGGTCATGTTCAGCGTGATTCAGCGGAAATCGGTGGAGGAAGAAACCGCCGCCACGGGCAGCGCATGAAAGGCTCGGCGCAGCGCCACGGCCTGCTGCAGCCGGTCGTGCAGCGGCGCGATCCGGTGGTGCAGCCAGGTCGACGTGGTGGCGCTGGCATTCGGGTCCAGGGCAGCGGGCTCGGGCAGTGCTTCCACAGCGCCCAGGCACGCCAGCGGCAACCAGGCGATCAGTTCGGGCGCGGTGTCCAGCCAGGCCAGCGCGCGGCGCTCGTCGGCGTGGCGACCGGCGAACAGGTCGGTCAGTTCGCGCACCATCGCGGCCGACAGCGACGCGGCCAGCGCAGGATCCAGCTGACCGGCCTGTTCGGGGCGGCCGTCGATCAGCGGCTGTGCGCAGGTGCGCACCACCTCGCCGGCCACGTCCGCGGCTGCGCCGCCCACCCGTTCGCGCCACAGCGCCGTGCGCGCGGCCAGCGGCAGGTGGCTGCGCAGCGCGGTAACCTCGTGCGCGGGCCAGCCCGGCGCCTCGCGGCAGTCCAGCAGCGCCAGCAGCCAGCGCGCATCGACCGCACCGGGCTGCGCGTCCGGCTCGCCGGCCACGCCTGCCGAACCCGCCGCCGCCAGCACCGCCTCGCGCCAGCCGCGCAGCAGCGCGTCTTTCCAGTCCGTGCCCCGCGCCCAGTCGATCAGCTCGGTCGGCGTCATCGCCATGTGCGCCGGCCAGAACGCGGGCGCCGTCAGCCGCGCCAGTTGGTACAGCCACCAGCCGCGTTCGCCCAGGCCGTCGTGGCGCGGGCGCTGCGTGTCGAGCCCGCGGGTTTTCCACGCCGGGTCTTCGGCAGTCGGCGGCTCGACATGCCAGCGCTTCTTCAACCCAAGCCACGCCGACTCGACCCGCAGCAGCGCCGACCACTGCCCCGCCAGCCACGCCGACTGCTCGCTGTCCGGCAAGCGCGGCAGCAGTTGCGCCGCCAGCGTGCGCACGTCACCCGCCCGGTCACGCAGCAGCTTGACCAGCAGCGGCTCGTCCGCCGCGGACAGGCCCACCGCCAGCGCCTCGACCAGCTCGGCGCGCTCGCGAGCGGCCAGCGACGCCAGCTCGGCGGTCAGGCGCTCGCGGGCGGCGTCGGGGTCGCGGCGGCGTTCGTCCTTGAGGAACGCGAGCCGGGCCGCGCCACTGCCGTGCGCCCAGTCTTCCTCGGTGGGTTCGGCCGGACGCTCGACGATCGAACGCCAGCGTGGCTGTTGCTGCACCAGCCAGCGCCCGCGCTCGCCCATCACCGCGCCCACCGCCGGCCGCAGCATCGGCAGCCGCAACGCCAGCGCCAGCATCGGCGGCAGCAGCGCCGCCGGCAGCCGCCAGCCGCGCTGCGCGACCAGCGACAGGGCCTCATGGCGCAGGCTGTCGGGGACGTCCTCTCCCAGCAAACGCTGCAGGAGCGCCTGGTGCGGCTCGGCAGACAAGGCCGGACGAGTGTCTGGCCGAGCGGGAGCCGGTGCCTCGGGCAGTGCCTCCGCCAAGGCCAGTCCACCACCGACTCGATGCGCCACCGCCAACACACCCGCGGCCCGCAGCAACACGGTGGCGTCGTCCTCCGGCGCCGTGGCCAGCGCCTGCATCAACCCGGTCAACGGCGCCGGCCCCTCGCGCAGCAGCGCCCGCAACCCCGGCGAGCGCTCCGTGCCCACCAGCGCGATCGGCAACAGCCGGTCCATCATCGGCCCCGTCATCGTGCGCCTCCTTCGATGCGGCCGATCTGCCACACGCCCTCGTTGCTGCGCAGCGTCAGCAGCCGCAGCGTCCGGCCATCCCACTCGCCGTGCAGATCGACCAGACCGCCGCCGGCCAGCGCCAGCAGCGTCGGCACCTGCTCGACCGGCACGTTCAGCGGCAGCGCGTGCACGTCGCCGCAGGCCCAGACGTCGTCCTCGACCACCCGGATCGTCGCCCCCGCCAGCCGCAGCGGCCACAGCGGCAGCCAAGCGTGTGCCGCCATCGCCGCCGCCGCGCGGTCGAGTTCGTCGTCCCACCCGGCGGGCACATGCGCCTCGCCGTCACTGGAGTCCGGCACCGCCTCGCGCTGCACCGACAAGGCCCGCAGCGGCGTCGCCGACGGAAAGAACACCAGCCGCCCGGCCCGCGCCTGCCCGGTGATCCAGCTGGTCTCGAAGCCCGTCGTGCCGTGGCTGAAATCGAGCAGCAGCGCCCGCCGCCCGCTGCGCCGCCCGGACAGCCAGACGCGGCGCTCGACCAGCCGCTGTTCGCGCTCCTCGACGATCTGGCCGTCCACGCGCCAGACATCGTCCACCGCCTCGCCGCGCGCCAGCACCTCGTCGCGGTCCAGCGGCCAGCCCAGCGTGGCGCGCACATCGGCCAGCACGCCCGCGTCCAGCGTCGCCCGCCGCTGCACCGCCTCGATCAGCAGTTGCAGCCGCCCGAGCCGGGCCAGCAGCGCGGCGCTGTCGGACTCGGCCGCCGCCGCGTTCAGCCAGCCGGCCAGCGCCCCTGCCTGTGCATCGACCATGCGGGCGGCCATCGTCTGCCATTCGCCCGCGCTCTCGCGGGTCTGCACCGCCAGGCCGCGCCGCACCCGGTCGGCGAGCCAGCGCGCCAGTTCCTCCAGGCCCGCATCGATGCGCTGCCAGCGCTTGTCCTGGCGGGCGTTGGTGGTGTCGGGGATCGGTGCGGCAGCGGGATCGCCGCTGGCCGTCGGGGCCGATGCCGCCACCAAGACGGCATCCTGCTGTTTCTGCTGTTTCTGCTGCTTCTGTTCCTGCTTTTCAGCCCGCTCGCGCCGCCCTTCCAGCCAGGCGCGCACCCACTCGGGCGGCTCGGCGGGCGTGGTGAAGCGGCTGGTGTCCTGGGCGCGCAGCAGCAGCAGCGCCAGCCCGTGCTTGCAAGGGAATTTCCGGCTCGGGCACGAGCACTTGAACACCGGACCGCTCAGATCGACCTGCGTCTGATACGGCTTGGACCCGCTGCCCTGGCACTCGCCCCAGGCCGCCGCGGTGTCGTGGCCCAGGGTCGGCCACTTCGCCGGGGCCAGCAGTCCGCGGGCCGCCTTGGCGGAGGCATCGTCCGGCGCCAGGGCCAGCACCGCCTCCGTCGTGAGGACTGTCGCTGTCGCTGTGGTCAATCGAACTCCCCGGATCTGAAGTGCCGGGAAGTCTATCGACGCAACGCCGTTCAGCGGACACGCCGCGCGTGAACAAGGTCGCTCAAACGCAGCCGCTGGCGGCCGTTGCCGCTTCGATCAGCAGGGTCCCCGCCTGCGGCAGCAACTGCCCGCGGGCCACCAGCGCCTGCACATGGCGCGAGAAGACGGCCAGCGGCCAGCGGGCCTGCGCACTGGCACGCGGGATGCGCAGGACCAGCCGTGCCGCCTGCAGCTCGGCCTGCAGCACCTGGGCCGGTCGCGGCCCGAGGATCCCGGCCGTCTGCAGCGCGCTCACCTGCCCGATCAGCGCCCCGACCCGTTCGGCGGCCGTGAACACCGGCGCGCTGCCCGAGTGCGTCACCGGCCCGCCCCAGGCCCACGCCTGCGGCCCGATGCCGAGGCAGGTCTGCGGCGCCTCGGCGCGGGCGACGGTGCCGGAGTAGTAGTCGTGCGTGAAACCGGCCGTGTTGCTGTAGATCGAGTTCGGGATCGGCTGCGCCTCGGTCTCGTCCTGCCAGACGTAGTACTGCCCGGTCTTGCAGTTGACGTACTGCGAGGCGGTGGCGTGGTTGTTCACGGTGGGCTGCGGGGTCTGCTGCAGCGCCTCGAAGTAGGACAGGATCGAGTGCCCCCACTCGTGCTTGTAGACGTTGCGGTGGCCGTTCACGCCGGCGTACTCGACGCTCATCGTCGTGTAGGTCTGGCTGACACCGCGTGCCTGCGTCAGCCCGGCGCCGCCCCCGATCCACAGCGACTCGCCCGTGGCCACGTCCTTCACCCGCGGATCCCACACCACGATCACCGAGTCGAAGGCCGGGTCCAGCTCCGACAGCACATCGCCCTGCGCCGGCCACCAGCCCTCGCCGACCGGCGACAGCGTCTTCATCGGCTGGCGCGCATGGCGGATGGTCAGCGTGGGCAGCATGTTGCCGCTGGTCAGCGCCGGGATGTCGCGCTCGACGAACAGCCGGGCCTGCTCGGCGGTCTTGGTCAGTTCGGCGGACGACGAGGTGCCCTGCACATGGCGGGGCGAGCCGTCCGGGCGGGTGATCACCGCGTCGGTCTGCGGATAGACCAGCAGCAGGATCTTCCAGCGCGGATGCGGCGCATCGGCCACCCGCGGCACCAGCACCAGATCGTCATACCAGGCGGTCCCCGAAGCCAGCCCGCCCCAGAAACCCAGCCGCGGCGCCACCAGCAGCGGGCTGGTGTCCGAGAGGAAGCTCATGCCCACGGCATGCCACGGCGTCGTTCCCAGCGTCGGCGCCGGCTGGTCCCAGCGGCCCAGCACGGAGACGGTCGCGCCCGGACTGCCCGGCTGGTCCGCCCCGCGCTGCACGTTGTCGGACTTGATCCAGCCCCCCAGGAACAGCGGCACGTTGACCGGCGCGGCCACCGGTTGCCGCCAGAGTGCGTCATCGGGCGACCGCGCATCGATGCGCACGCTGCGCCGCCCGCTGTGGGCGGTGGTGTTGTCCCAGGTGCCCAGCGCCGTGGTCGACCAGGACTCGAACTCCCACCCGGTCGGACGCCCGCCGGGCGAGAAGGCGCCGCCCTCGAACCCGGCATTCGGGATCAGGTTCGCGGGTGCACGGCACAAGGGTGCCGCCAGGGCGGAGCCCAGCAGACCGACCGCCAGCAGCGCGGTCGAGAGCAGACGCGGGGCGGGCGGGACAGAACGGACCGAAGAGCGCATGACAACCTCCTGTTCGACAGGGGTGACAGTGCCCCTGCGCAAGGTCATCCTGTGCACTTTTCCACGCGCCAGCATTGAGTTGAAACAATTTGTGCGCATCGACTCCGTGCGGCCATCCGGGCGGAGTGGTGGCTGTCGGCGTGGGGGCCGGTCCCTCAGACGCAGCCGATCGCCGCCGTCGCCGCCTCGATCAGCAGCGCGCCGGCCTGGGGCAACAGCCGGCCGCTGTGCACCAGTGCCTCCACCTGGCGCGAAAACGCCTGCAGCGGCCCGCTGGCCTGGTGGCTGGCACGGGGCAGGCTCAGCATCCGGCGGGCCGCCTGCAGTTCGGCCTGCAGGGTCTGGGCCGGACGCGGGCCGAGCATGCCGGCCGTCCGCAGTGCCTGCACCTGCGAGACCAGCGCCTCCACACGCTCGGGCGCCGTGAACACCGGAGCAGTCCCCGAGTGCGTCACTGGTCCGCCCCAGGCCCAGGCTTGCGGGCCGATGCCGAGGCACACCGCCGGTGCCTCGGCGCGGGCCACCGTGCCGGAGTAGTAGTCGTGCGTGAAACCAGCCTGGTTGCTGTAGATCGAGTTGGGGGTGGGCTGGTCGAGCGTCTCGTCTAGCCAGACGTACTGCTGACCCGTCTGGCAGTGGACATACCGCGACGCCATCGTGACGGGCGGCACGGTCGGCTGCGGCGTGCGCTGCAGCGTCTCGAAATGGCTCAGGATCGACGCGCCCCAGTGCAGCTTGTACACATTGCGGTTGCCGTTGGGGCCGGCGTACGGCAGCGTGACGGTCGTGTAGGTCTGGCGCGTGCCGCGGTACTGCATCCCGCCAAAGCTGGAACCCAGCCAGAGCGACTCGCCGGTGGCGGTGTCGCGCACCCGCGGCTCCCAGAGCACGATGACCGAATCGAAACCGGGCTCCGCATCCGCCTGCGCATCCGGCCACCACCGCATGTCACCGTCCGGCGACAGCGTCTGCATCGGCCGGCTGGCGGTGCGCACCGTCAGCGTCGGCAGCATGTTGCCGCTGGTCAGTGCCGGGATGTCCTGCTCGACGAACAGGCGTGCATGCGCGAGGGCCTGCGTCACTTCGGTCGGCGAAGCCTGTCCCTGCACATGCCGCGCCGTGCCATCGGGCTGCGTGATGACGGCGTCCGTCTGCGGATAGACCAGCACCAGGATCTTCCAGCGCGGGTGCGGCACCTCGGCGACCCGTGGCACCAGCGTCAGGTCGTCGTACCAGGCGGTGCCGGTGGCCAGCCCGCCCCAGAAACCGAGCCGCGCCGAGACCAGCAGCGGGCTGGTGTCGGTGATGAAGCTCATGCCGACCGGGTGCCACGGCGTCGTGCCCAGCGTGGGGGCGGGCTGGTCCCAGCGGCCGAGCACGGAGATGGTGGCGCCGGGGCTGGTGGGCTGGTCGTGGCGCTGGAGGTTGTCGGACTTGATCCAGCCGCCGAGGAACAGCGGCGTGTTGACCGGGACCGCCGCGCTCTGCAGCCAGTGGCTGTCTTCGGGGCGCGTGGCGTCGATGCGCACGCTGCGCCGGCCAGTGTGCGCGACCGCGGTGTCCCAGGTACCGAGGGCGCCGCTGTAGGCGGATTGGAAGGTCCAGCCGGGCGGGTTGCCGCCTGGGGAGGGACGGCCGTTCTCGAAACCGGGGTTGGCGAGCAGGTTCGCGGGGGCGCGGCACAGGGGCGCCGCCAGCGCCGATCCCGCCAGGCCCAGCGCGAGGAGCGCCGTGGAGATCCGCCGCAGGGCGGGAACGGGGTGGGTGTTCGGTGTGCGCATGACAGGCTCCTGTGCGACGGGAGTTGCAGCTCTCCGTCAAAAACCATCTTGCGCAGGCGAATCTGCAGGGCACTTGATCCGAAACAACTTGTTTCAGTAACTGGGCGCAACAAGCGAGACGGTTCAGTGCCGCTTCAGCGTCGGCGCGCGGGGTCGCCGGCAGGGTGAAAAGTATGCGGGGATCAAATCTCGTCCGGTTCGAGACGGAACCATGTTGAGCGTGAATTCTTTCACGCGTGAAATCGAAATGAAAAACTATGCTCGCATGGCTTTGACGGCGTAACAGGTTACGCCAGCAGTGCAGGCTTTGAGCCTGCTTTACGGGAGTGAAACCATGTAACGCAGAAAAAAACTTCAATCTCAGCGCGAACTTACGTTCCGTCGCCCACAAGATGATACGCAGCATCGTGGTTGTTACGCCGGCAAGGCGTGACGTCGATATTACGTTAGGCCGTGCGGTGAGCGCAGCAGTTCAAAACGGAAGTCGACGGCCTTAGGCTCGGCGTGACTATGGTCGAGGTACAGGTCCGGGCACTGAGTCAACGCCATTACTGACAATGCCGACTGGCATTAGGAGAAGAACATGAGCACGAAACTGATAACCGGCAAGTTGTACAAGAAAGTCGGCAGAGACGAGGTGTATTACTTCGATCAAGACACGCTTCGCTACGTTCAGAGCATCGACACTCTTAACGGCGTGTTTGATGGCGTCCTGCAGGAATCGCCAACAATCGACGCCCTGATTGACGGCGCACCGAAGGGTGATCCGATCGTACCAGGAAGCTATCTCGCCAAGAGCGAGATATCCGACACCGTGTATTTTATCGACTCGCTCGGAGGAGCGGTGAAAAAGCGTGCGATATCGACCTCGCCCGTATTTGAAGCGCGCAGCTTCAAGTGGAGCACCATCATGACAGTGCCCTGGCTGACACTGGGAGCGATTCCTGACGGGCCAGCGATAACGATTGGTTACGACGACAACGGTAATCCGATCACGTAATTAGATTGCGTTGATTGAACGCACGGCGAATCGAGGCTTATTGCTCCGGGCGATCGGAGTCCGATTCTGGCACCTCTATCTGGCCTAATCCGGCCTAACAAATCGTTGGACCGGAGCGGCGCGGCAGCTCGTTTCGCAAGTTGATTGCTCGGCGGAGCTTGAATGAATTCGCGCCGCCCGGTCAACTCAATCGTTAGGGTGCGCCGTGAAAAGGCGCTTTTTTCTAGGCGCCTGTCGGACTTGAGCTATACCAAGATTCCAATGCGCAAAATTCATTCGTTCTTCATCGCCATCGCACTTTGCACGACAGCGCTGGCGCATGCCGGCACACAGGTACTTGGTTTCGAGATCGGCGTCACAACAGTCGAACAACTCAGGGAAACTCTATCGAAGAAAACAGAGCTTGAGCCGTCTGGCACGAACAAGTACTCCGGCGGAGAAATGTTGAAGACGGATGGTGCGGTCTATGATATTGAAGGCCTCACCAGCGTCTTGTACGTTTTCGATGACCAGAAGAAACTCGCTGGCGTGTTCATGGACATGGGAAAACATCGGTTCGATGCCATCTTCCAGTTCCTGAGCAAAAAGTACAAAGTATCTGCGCAACAGCATCCGTTTGTCGGCGATCAGTTCGCAAGTTTCCGCCCGGCCGATACCCTCATCGAAATGGATGCTCCGCACCTCGGATTCACGATGGAAGTCCGGTATATCCGGAACGACCTCTTGCAAAAATTCAAGGCGCAAAGCAAGGCCGAGGCCGCAGCGAAGAGGAATTCAGAGGCCTCGAAGTTCTGAGTATTGCCTGATCGGGTGGGTAGCTGGAGTCAAGCCCAATACCCTCCTGCTGAAACAACTCAGCGCAACGTCAGCGCCGGCGCCGTCAACCGCTGCATCCCCTCGTCCCGCGTCACCGGCGCCCGCCCGAACAGCGCCTCATGCGCGCCCAGCACCGGCGTGACGCAGCAATCCGCGCCCGCGAACCGCTCGACCCACACCGCCAGCGGCCGGCTGGCGATCAGAGCCCCCAGCTCGTCGATCAGCCCCCGCGCCGCCTCGCTGCCCGGCGCTTCCCCCAGGCTCCAGTGCCGCGCCGCCCAGTCCTCGCGCCCGACCACCGCGCACACGCCCTGCCAGAACTTCAGCTCCAGCGCCCCGACCGCCAGCCAGCGGTTGTCGGCGCAGCGGTAGAGGTTGTAGCAAGGCACGCCGCCGTTGAGCAGCGACGCGCCCGGTGCGGGCGACTCGCCGTCAGCCAGCGCGTCGGTGCCGAGGATCACCTGGTGCTGGCGCACCGCGTCGGTCATCGACACGTCGACCCAGCGCCCCTGCCCCGTCCACTGCGCGCCGAGCACGGCGGCCAGCGTGCCGATCGCCGCGGTCTGCGCGCCGCCGAGCTGGTCGGCGATCTGCAGGTGGCTGAAGACCGGGCGGCCGTCGGGCGTGCGCGTCTGGTCGACCACGCCGGCCAGCGACAGGTAGTTCAGGTCGTGCCCGGCCGCCAGCCGCAGCGGGCCTTCCTGCCCGTAGCCGCTGATGCTGGTCAGCACGGTGGCCGGGTTGATCGCCTGCAGCGCCTCGTAGCCCAGGCCGAGCCGCTCCATCACGCCGGGCCGGAAACCTTCGACGACCGCGTGCGCCTCGGCGACCAGCGCGCGCAGCGTGGCGAGCTGGTCCGGCTGCTTCAGGTCGAGCACCAGCCGGCGCTTGCCGTGGTTGACGACGCGGTAGAAGTGCGAAACGCCGTCTTCACCCGGCCCCATGTAGGCCGCGTCATCGCCCGGCAGACCAGGGCGGCCGGGCAGCGGCGGCTCGACCTTGAGCACCTGCGCGCCCAGATCGGCCAGGTGCCGGCACGCCATCGGGCCAGGCAGCAGCCGCGACAGGTCCAGCACCCGCAGCGGCGCCAGCGGTCGCTGACGCTCGGACGCGGGCGGGCCGTCGTGGGCGGTGATCGGGGGGGCCTCGGTCCAGGCGTCAGCCCATGACCGGGCGCCCTGCGGGGGGGTCTTCTCGGCAAGCATGCGGGGTCTCCTGCGGATCGATGCCGACCCGATCCGGCATTGTGATCCCCGCGCCCGCCCCGCCTCAACGGGTCAGCGGAACTGCACCTGCACCGCCGGATTGCCCGGCAGGCCGTTGTAGCGCACCTGCACCGCCAGCCCCGGCTTCGGCGGCATCAGCTTCGAGAACGAGCCCAGGCTGAGCACGTCGCCGACCTTGAGCTTCACGCCGTCCGCCTGCAGCGCCTGCGCCAGCCAGACCACCGCGTTGAGCGGGTGCTCCAGCACGTCCGAGCCGCGGCCACGGTCGAGTTCCGCGCCGTTGCCGGAGACGACGACCTGCATGTCGCGCAGCGCCTGGCTGAACTCGGCGGTACGCTGCACGGGGATCGGCGTGCCGACAACACCGTAGCGCGCGCCGACGTTCACCGCGGCCAGCACGTTGCCGTTGATCTTGGCCGGCGTGTCCACCATCAGGTCAGGCAGCTCGATGAACGGGATCACCTGGTCGATCGACTGCAGCACGTCCTCGACGCTGCGGGCCTGGTTGATGCGCGCGTTGCTGACGCGCACGAGCAGGTCGGCCTCGAACAGCGGACGGGCGCCGAACGCGGGGTCCACGATCGCGCCGTCCTTCAGCAGCATCGGCGCATACAGCGCGCCCCACACCGGCGCGGTCGCCTGGAAGCGCTTCTGCACGGCCGGGTTGGTCAGGCCGGCCTTGTAGCCGACCGGGCGGCCGTGCGCGGCTTCCAGCGAGGCGTTGAACTTGGCCCGGGTGCAGGCCGCATCGGCGGCGCTCAGACCCTCGGGCGTGTCCACCTGCCGGCGGACCTGCAGGGACGCCACCAGCCGTGTCACTTCAGCGTCGCTCAGGCAAGCCGCCTGCGCGAGCGGGCCAGCCATCGTCATCCAGCCGGTCAGGACAGCGAGGCCGGCGGCGCGGCGCCATGTGGATTGCTGAGGCATGCTTTTCACTCCGAAATTGAAAAATTCGCAGTGTCAGCCTCAACCTGACGCCAGGCTTGGCCGGGCCCGGCACCAGACACGAATCTTGCGCTGGAACAAGCGCCGTGCGTCTGACCGGGTCGGACCGGATCAGCGCGCCAGTTCGGTGCGCATCGCGTCAACCACGCGGGCGTAGTCGGGCGTGTTGAAGATGGCGCTGCCGGCGACGAAGGTGTCGGCGCCCGCGTCGGCCACACGGCGGATGTTGTCGATCTTGATGCCGCCATCGACTTCGAGGCGGATGTCGCGCCCGCTGGCGTCGATGAGCTTGCGGGCCTTCTCGATCTTGCGCAGCGCCGAGTCGATGAAGCTCTGGCCACCGAAGCCGGGGTTCACGCTCATGATCAGGATCAGGTCGACGCGGTCGATCACCCACTCCAGCACGTCCAGCGGCTCGGCCGGGTTGAACACGAGGCCCGCTTTGACGCCCTCGGCCTGGATGAGCTGCAGCGTGCGGTCCACGTGCGTCGAGGCATCCGGGTGGAAGCTCACGAGGTCGGCGCCGGCCTTGCAGAACGCCTGCGCCAGCGCGTCCACGGGAGACACCATCAGGTGCACGTCGATCGGGGCGGGCGTGCCATCCGGCTTGACCGAGTGCTTCTTCAGCGCCTGGCAAACCATCGGCCCGAAGGTCAGATTGGGGACGTAATGGTTGTCCATCACGTCGAAGTGGATCCAGTCGGCGCCAGCGGCGAGCACGTTTTTCACTTCGTCGCCCAGGCGGGCGAAGTCGGCGGACAGGATGGAGGGGGCGATGCGGTAGGTGGGGGTCGTCATGCCCCGGATTCTAGGGAACAGGCGGGTTACAGCGTGGCTGCAGGGGCAGTTTCAGGCGCCCGGCGCGGCGGGTTCGCGCCACTGCTTCAGATGCTGACCGGCATCGACGAAGACCGTCTGCGCCGTGACACGCCGCGCGTCCAGCAGCCACGCCACGGCGTCCGCCACGTCCTCGGGCGCCACGGCACCCTGCAGCGGTGTCGCCCGCGCGGCGGCGTCGAAGGCGGCCAGATCGGCGTCCGGCAGCGGCAAGGTCGGCCCCGGCGCCACCGCGTTGACACGGAACGGCGCCAGCGACAGCGCCAGCCGTGGCAGCGCCGCGTGCATCGCGCCCTTGGACAGGCAGTAGCTCAGGAACTGGTCGTGCAGGTTGGCGACGTTCTGGTCGAGCACCATCAGCGCCTGCCCGCAGGGAAAGCGTTGTGCGGCCGCCAGCGTCAGCAGCACGGGCACCTCGTAGTGCACCGCGTGGTGCATCCGGAAGCGCTCCAGCGTCACCGAGTCGCGGTCGTCGTTCTCGAAGGCGCTGGCGTTGTGGACCAGCGCCAGCTCGGCCTCGGCGGGCAGCGTCGCCAGCAGCGTCTCGAACGAGGCGAGCGTGGCCGCCGTGTCGGAGAAATCGGCTTGCCAGACGCCCATCGGGCCGTGCGGCGGCGGGTTGAGCTGCTGGTCGAGGGCCTCGGCACGGGCGGTGCCGCGGAAGGCGTGCAGCAGCACGCGCCAGCCGCGGGCGGCCAGCGCCTCGGAGATCGCCCGGCCGACGCGCGAATGCCCGCCGGTGACGAGGGCGATGCGCAGCGGCCCGGCGCTCACGCCAGCGCCCGCGCGGTGGCGTCCACCTTCATCAGCAGGTCGCGGTCGACCGGCGTGAAGAAGCCGATGCTCTCGACGCCGTCGTAGCGCTCGGTCTTGCGCACGCGCACGTCCACGCGCTCGACATGCTCGCTGGCCAGCACGCGGCGGCCGATCTTCAGCGCCAGCGACTCCTGCAGGATGTGGTGCCCCTCGGCCAGCGTGGTGGCGATGGCGTCCACCGCGGCCATGTAGTCGTAGGGCATGGCGTAGCGGTCGAGGTAGAGCGCAGGGTTGAAGAACAGGTGCACGCGCAGGTCGATCACCACGCCCTGCGCCACGCCATGCTCGTCCGGCGCACAGCCGATCTGCGCGCGGGCCTGGTAGCCGTTGATCTCGAAGTAGGGAGCGGTCGGGGAGGCGGACATGTCAGGCGGTCACCTCGAAGCCCGCGTCCTCGACGGCGGCGGCGAGCTGGACGGACGAGACCTGCGCATCGTCGTAGCGCACCTGCGCCTGGCCGGGCGTCAGCGTCACGTTGACGGATTCGACGCCGGGCAGCGCCTGCAGCACGGCGGTGACGCTGCGCACGCAGCCGCCGCAGGTCATGCCGGTGATGGGGAGGGTGAGGTCGGTCATGGTCGGGCCTGTCGGATCGGGGTCGATTCGGGATGGAATCGGATCGGAAATCAGTATAGGACGCACCGCAGCAGGCCCTCGCCGCCTCGGGACATTGCGCCCTTGTCCTACAGCAAGGCGAAGCCGGGGCTGACGCAGCCCGGCGGTGGCGCCCCCCAGGATGGACACAGGGAGCACCGCGCCTGGTGGCACCCGGAATCCCTGCCACGAGTTGCCCATGTCGCACGCCCTGCCGTCCCTTGCACCCGCCACGACTGATCCCGCGGCGCTCCCCGCCAGCGGGTGGTCGTGCTGGATCCTGCTCGGGCGCCGCGCGGTCAAGGCCTGGATCGACGACCGCGCGGCCAGCATGGGCGCGGCGCTGGCCTACTACACGCTGTTCTCGCTGGCACCGCTGTTGCTCATCGTCATCTCGGTGGCCGGGCTGGTGTTCGGACCGGAAGCCGCCCGCGGCGAGATCGAGGCCCAGATGCGTGGCCTCATCGGCGAGGCCGGCGCGGTCTCGCTGCAGGCGCTGCTGGCCAGCGTGAACCGCCCGACCGACGGCCTGGTGGCCACGCTGTTCGGCCTCGGCCTGATGCTGGTGGGTGCCACCACCGTGTTCGCCGAACTGCAGGACACGCTCGACCACATCTGGCGCGCCCCCGCACGGCCGGCCAGCGGCCTGTGGAGCCTGCTGCGCGCACGGGTGCTGTCCTTCGGGCTGATCCTGGGGGTGGGTTTCCTGCTGGTCGTGTCGCTGCTGTTCAACACCGTGCTGGCGGTCGTGCAGCACTGGTGGGCACCGGGTCTGGGCGAGGCCTTTGCCGGCGTGGCGGGACAGGCCGCCAGCTTCACGCTGATGACCCTGCTGTTCGCGATGATCTACAAGATCATGCCGCGCGCCCGCATCGCCTGGACCGACGTCTGGATCGGCGCGCTGGTGACCGCGGGCCTGCTCACCGCGGGCCGCCACGGCATCGGCCTGCTGATCGCCACCAGCGGCGCCGCGGCGGGTTATGGCGCGGCCGGCTCGCTGGTGGTGCTGCTGCTGTGGGTCTACTACTCGGCGCAGATCTTTCTGCTGGGGGCGGAGTTCACCTGGGTCTATGCCCATGCGCTCGGCTCCCACCGCGGCACGGCGGCGGTGCGGGCATGACCCCGCGCTGGCGCCCGGGCCGTCCCCTGCTCGGCGGGCTGGGTCTGCTCGCGCTGCTCTGCATCGGCTTCGCCTGGGGCGAGCGGGCGGGCTGGCCCTGGCTGGCGCAACCCCTGGCGCGGGTCCTGAGCGACCGGCTCGGGCGCACGGTGCAGTTCGGCGCGGACGGGTCAGACCGGCTGCAGCTCCATCTGCTCGGCGGGGTGCGGCTCCAGGCCGACCGGCTGCAGGTGGCGCCACCCGCCTGGGCCGCCAGCCGCCCGCCCACGCTGGACGCGCAGACGGTGCAGCTCGACCTGCGCTACCGCGATCTGCTGACCGGCTGGCGCGGCGGCGCGCTGGTCGTGCAGCGCCTGCAGGCCGATCGTCTGGCGCTGGACCTGCTGCGCGACCAGGACGGCCGCGCCACCTGGCAGACCGGCCAGGGCGCACCCGACACGGACGTGCCGCCGCCGCCGGTGCAGGTACGCACGCTGGCCGTGCAGAACGGCACCGCGCAATTGCAGGACGACGCCCGGCAGCTCACGCTGGCGCTGGACTTCTCGCTGGCGCAAGGAGCAGCTGGTCCGGGCATCCAGGCCAGCGCCACCGGCCGCTTGCGCCAGGAGGCCATCACCGCGGCGCTGCGCACCCAGGGCCCGCTGCCCTGGGTGTCCGGGCCGGATCCCGTGGAGACCGGGCTGACGTTCAATCTGCAGGTCGGTCAGGCCGCGCTGGCCTTCGACGGGCGGGCCGGGAGCCTGTCGACGCTGGAGGGCCTGCGCGGCACCTTCGGCGTCGGCGGGCTGTCGCTGGCGCCGGTCGGACGGGCGCTCGACCTGACGCTGCCGGCCAGCCATCCCTTTGCCGCGGCCGGCAGCGTGGCGCACCACGCGAACCGCTGGGATCTGGACATCGTGCTCGCCACCGTGGGCCGCAGCAGCGTCCACGGGCAGGTGCACCACGACACCGTCGGCGGGCGGGGCCGGGTGACCGGGTCGCTCGTCAGCCCGCTGTTCCAGTTGCGCGATCTGGCGCCTGCGATCGGCGCAGCCCCCGCCGGCACCCCCGCCCCGGCCGGACGCCGCCACCGCACCCTGCCAGACCGCCCCTTCGACCTGGCCGCGCTGCGGGCGATGGATGCCGACGTGCAGCTGTCCGTGGCGCGGCTGGACCTCGGCACCCCGGCGCTGCAGGCCGTGCAGGCACTCGACACCCGGCTGCGGCTGGACGCCGGCGTGCTGGTGCTGGACGCCCTGACCGCCCGCCTGGCCGATGGCCGGGTGACCGGCCGCCTCCAGCTCGACGGCCGGCAGACCCCCGCCCGCTGGGACACCACCCTGCGGGTGCACGGCCTGCGGCTCGAACACTGGGTCCGCGCCGTGAACCGGCCGGGCCAGCCGCCCTATGCCAGCGGCCAGCTCGGCATGACCCTGCAGGTGGCTGGCCGCGGACGCTCCACGGCCGAACTGCTGGCCACGGCCAACGGGCGCGCGGTGCTGCTGTGGACGCGGGGCGCCATCTCGCACCTGCTGGTCGAAGCGGCCGGACTGGACCTGGCGCAGGGGCTCGGGGTGCTGCTGGTCGGCGACGATGTGCTCCCGGTCACCTGCGGCGCGGCCGATCTCCGGATCCACGACGGACGGCTGACCCCGACCATCCTGATGGTGGATACCCGCGACTCCACGCTCTGGGTGGAAGGCCAGGCCTCGTTCGCCAGCGAAACGCTGGCGCTGACGGCGCGGGTGCATCCGAAGGATTTCAGCCCGCTGAGCCTGCGCTCGCCGCTGCGGGTGGAGGGCACGTTTGCCGCACCCCGGGTGCAACTCGAACGCGGTGCACTGCTCGGCCGGCTCGGGCCGGCGGCGCTGCTGGCGCTGGTCACGCCGCTGGCCGGGCTGCTGCCGCTGCTGGACACGGGGGGCGACAGCGGTGCACCCGCGGTCGCCGGCTGCACCCGGCTGATGCGCGGGCAGGTGGGGCCGGTGGCGCTGGGGGCGACCCGGCAGCGCTGAACTGCACGCGGGGCCGCTGTCGGACGACGCCGACACGGCGGCGGCACGCTGGCCGATGGTGCGCGGGCCATTCGGCGCCTACGCTGAGGCCATGCACTGCCAACCGCTGAAAGGACTTCCCATGAACGCCACCCGCACCTCCACCGCCGCATCCACCACCGCCTCGTCTTCCCGTCTGCGCTGGGCCGTGCTGACCGCCGCATCGTCCCTGGTGCTGCTGGCCGCCTGCGGCAAGCAGGACGACCGCACCGTCGGCCAGAAGGTCGATGCCACGGTGAACGCCGTGGAACAGAAGACCGACGACGCCGCCGAGAAGCTGCGCCAGGAGTCGGCCGATCTGAAGGTGCGCTCCGGGGAAGCGCTCGACAAGGCCGCCGACAAGACCACCAGCGCGGCCAACCAGGTGGTCGCGACGGTCGAGGATGCGGCCATCACCACGGCCGTGAACGCCGAGCTGACCAAGGACCCGACGCTGAGCGCCCTGTCCATCAACGTCGACACCGCCGCAGGCGCCGTGACCCTGCGGGGCACCGCGCCCAGCACGGTGGCACGCGAGCGGGCCACGGCGCTGGCCATGGCCGTCAAGGGCGTGCGCAGTGTCGATAACCAGCTGCTGATCAAGGGCTGACCCGCGACGCGACGCAACGCCTCCATCGATGACCGCTTCACCGGCAGGGATCCGGGAGCGCCAGGCGACGGCAGAAACGGCATGCGCCGCATGATCTTGTTCGCACCCCAGGAGACCGCACCATGGACACCCTCTTCCATTCGATGAAGGAACTCTTCGCCCAGCTGGGCCTGGACGACGATCCCGCCGCCATCCGCGCCTTCATCGCGCAGCACCGGCCGCTGCCGCTGGAAACCCGGCTGTTCGACGCGCCGTTCTGGTCGCCCTCGCAGAGTGCGCTGATCCGTGAGAAGCTGCAGGAGGACGGCGACTGGTCCGTCCTGATCGACACCCTGAACACACAGCTGCGCGCCAGCCCGGTCTGAAGGTCGCCATGCCCATGTCACGATGCACCAGCCCCACTGTCCGCCTGCCGATGGCCCTGGGCCTCGCGGTGCTGGCGCTCGCCGGCCTGACCGCCTGCGGTGAAACCGCGCGCCTCACCGTGCGCGACGGCACCGGCCCGGATCCCGTGCTGCCGCCTCCGGTGCGCACGCTGCTGCCGACGGCGGTGATCGCCCCGGCCGCCGGCTGGCCGGCCGGCCAGAAACCGACGCCCGCGCCCGGTCTGGCGGTGCAGGCCTTCGCCGAAGGGCTCGACCACCCGCGCTGGCTCTACCGCCTGCCCAATGGCGACATCCTCGTCGCCGAGACCAACGCCCCCGCCCGTCCGCCCGCCACCGGGCTGCGCGCCTGGGCGACCCGCTACCTGATGGGCCGCGCCGGCGCCCGCTCCCCCAGTGCCGACCGCCTGCTGCTGCTGCGGGACGCCGATGGCGACGGTCAGGCCGAAACGCGGCATGTCTTCCTCGCCGGGCTGCACTCGCCGTTCGGCATGGCGCTGGTCGATGGCCGGCTGTACGTGGCCAATGCCGACGCCGTGGTGTCGGTGCCCTACCGCGACGGTGACGTGCAGGCCAGCGAGGCGCCGACCCGGCTGGTCGGCCTGCCCGGCGGCCCGCGCAACCACCACTGGACCAAGAGCCTGATCGCCAGCCCCGACGGCCGCCACCTCTACGTCGGCGTCGGCTCGAACAGCAACGTCGCCGAACACGGCCTGGCCGAAGAAGCCGGACGGGCCGCGGTCCACGAGATCGACCTGCCCGGCGGCGCATCGCGGATCTTCGCCAGCGGCCTGCGCAACCCGGTCGGCCTGGCCTGGACACCCGGTCCGGCGCCCCGGCTGTGGACCGTGGTCAACGAGCGCGACGAACTCGGCAGTGACCTCGTGCCCGACTACCTCACCGCGGTCGAGCCCGGCGCCTTCTACGGCTGGCCCTGGAGCTACTACGGCGACCACGTCGACACCCGTGTCCAGCCACCCAACCCGGCCGCCGTCGCCCGCGCGCGCCGCCCCGACTACGCGCTCGGCCCGCACACCGCCTCGCTCGGCCTGGCGTGGCTCGACCAGGGACCGCTGCAGGCCGTGCTCGGCACCGGCATGGTCGTCGGGCAGCACGGCTCGTGGAACCGCCAGCCGCCCTCGGGCTACCAGGTGGTCCACGTGCCCTTCGTCGGCGGCCGGCCCGGCGGCTGGCCCCGCACCGTGCTCGACGGATTCCTGGACGAGACCGGGCGGGCCCGCGGCCGGCCGGTCGGCGTGGCGCAGGACGCCAGCGGCGCGCTGCTCGTCGCCGATGACGTGGGCAATGTGGTCTGGCGCGTCACGCACCAACCGTGACACGCGCCGGAAACCTTGCGTCTATCATCCGCCCATGCCGCACCCCCAGTTCACCTGCACCGTCCTTCCCGCCTATCTGGCTGAACACTCCGACGCGTCGAAAGGGATCTACGCCTTCTCGTACACCATCACGGTGGTCAACACCGGCGACACCGTGGCGCAGCTGATCGGGCGCCACTGGGTCATCACCGACGTCGCCGGCCACACCGAGGAAGTGCGCGGACTGGGCGTCGTCGGCCACCAGCCGGTGCTCAAGCCGGGCGAGCGTTTCGAGTACACGAGCTGGACCCGGCTCGCCACGCCGCGCGGCCAGATGCGCGGCACCTTCTTCTGCATGACCGAAGACGCGCAGCCCTTCGACACCCCCGTCCCCGCCTTCGAGCTGTCGCAAGCTCACGCACTGCATTGACGGGGCTGCTGCACCGCCTCCGCACGGTCTGGGCCGCACGCCCGGCCGCCGATCTGCCCACCCTGCTCGACACCGCCGACCCCGGCGCCCCGCGCGCCGATCGCCACCTCTGGCTGATCGCGCTGGTCGACGCCCTGCGCCCCGCCGACACCGCGGCCGGCGACACGGCCACGCCGCTGGCACGGCTGGGCCACCTGCTCGACCTGCTGGACGCCGACCCCCTGCTGGCCAGGCGCTGCCGCGTGCTGCTGCGCTCGGTCTTCGCCACCGCCGACGCCGGCACGCTGCTGGCGGATTTCGGGTTCTCGCCGCGCTCGGGCTTCGGTGCCGAGCTGATCGACCGGCTGCGCCTGCTCACCCTGCCCGGCACGCCCGACACCGGCGACCTCGGCCAGCTCTTCCAGATGGTCTTCCACGACCCGCGCGACGCCGACTGGCTCGGCGCCATCGACGCGCCGACGCTGGCCCGCATCGAGCGGCTGCTGGTCGACGACCACGTGCGCGGACACTGGCACCAGGCGCTGATCGACTCGGTGCAGATGCTGGCCAGCCAGGTGCGGGCGGTCGGGCTGTCGGCGTCGATCCGGCCGCGCATCGATCCCACGCTGCTGGCCGACCGGCCCTTCCACCAGCTGGCCCAGGCCGCGGCGCTGCTCTCCGATGCGGCTGATCCACACGAACAGCAGCAGCAGATCAATTACCTGCGCGTGCTGCTCGACACCTGCCGGACGGCCGCCGCCAGCGTGCGCGAACACCTCGACGCCTGGGGCGTGTCGGTGGACGTGGTGTTCCAGATCGAGCAGCTCCACGAGCGCATCACCCGCATCGAGGCCCTGCTGAACTGCCTGGCCGCCGCCGAGCCGGCGCGCGAGTGGCAGCTGCTCACGGTGGCCTTTGCGCGCAGCGTGCAGACGCGGCGCAGCGTCGGCGCACTGTTCTCGCACCACTACGCCATGCTGGCCCGCAAGGTCGCCGAGCGCAGCGCCGCCACCGGCGAGCACTACATCACCCGCACGCGGGACGAGTACGTCGACATGCTGCGCCGCGCCTGCGGCGGCGGACTGGTGATCGCGGGCACGACGTTCCTGAAATTCTTCATCGGCGCGGTCACGCTCTCGGCGTTCTGGGCCGGCTTCTGGACCGGCACCAACTACGCGGCCAGCTTCGTGCTGATCCACCTGCTGCACTGGACCGTGGCGACCAAGCAGCCAGCGATGACGGCCCCCGCCATGGCCGCCAAGCTCGAAGGCGTGGTGGACAGCGACGCGGCCACCGAGGACTTCGTCGACGAGGTCACCCACCTGATCCGCACGCAGATCGCCGGCATCCTGGGCAATGTGCTGGTGGTGGCGCCGGTGGTGGTGCTGATGCAGCTCGCCGCCTGGGCGCTGCAGGGTGCGCCGCTGATCGATGCCCACACCGCCCACCACGTGCTGGACAAGCTCACGCTGCTCGGGCCGACCCTGCTCTACGCGGCGTTCACCGGCGTGCTGCTGTTCCTGTCGAGCCTGATCGCGGGCTGGTGGGAGAACTGGTTCGTCTTCCACCGCCTGGACAGCGCCATCGCGCACAACCCGCGCATCGTGCGCTGGCTGGGCCGCGCGCGGGCGCAGCGCTGGTCGGGCTGGTGGCGCGAGAACATCTCGGGGCTGGCCGCCAACTGCTCGCTGGGGATGATGCTCGGACTGGTACCGACACTGGCCGCCTTCTTCGGGCTTCCGATCGAGGTGCGCCACGTCACACTGTCGGCGGGCCAGATCGCGGCCGCGCTGGGCACGCTGGGGGTGCCGGTGCTGCACGATCCGGCCTTCTGGTGGTGCGTGGCGGCGATCCCGCTGACGGGCGCGCTCAACGTGCTGGTGAGCTTCACGCTGGCCTTCCGGCTGGCGCTGCGCTCGCGGGGGCTGAAGGTGCGTGACCGCGGGCGGCTCTATGCGGCGCTGCGCCGGCGCGCACGTTCGGCGCCGGGCAGTTTCCTGCGTCCGGCCTGAGGCCGTGGTCCCCGGCGGACGCAGGGCTGCCGCTACAGTCAGCGGTCTTCCGGTTCGTCCTCGACCCGCTCGCCACCGCGGCGGCCCGAGAACATCGTCCACCAGACAATTCCGACCAGCAGCAACCCGGCCCCCAGTGCTTCCAGAATGATCAGCGTCATGTCCTTGTTCCTCTCGAACCGCCCCGAATTCGTGCACCGCGTGCGCCAGCGGGCCGGGGCCGCCCTGGTGGCCGCGATTCTAGGCACGCTGGCCGGCTGTGGCGGCAGGCCGCTTCTGGCCCCCGCACCACCACCGCTGGACATCCCGCCGTCGGTGCAGACCCCGCCGCCCGCCGCCGTCGATGCCGAGATCCGCACGACGCCCCGCGGACGCTGGGTGCGCGGCGAGTGGTCGGACCTGCCGGGCTGGGACGCGGACCAGACGCTGATGGCCTGGCCGGCGCTGCAGCGCAGCTGCGACAAGGCCATCACCGCCGCCAACGGCGGCAACACCAGCGGCCGCGGCCTGGCGGCCGCCAGCATCGCCACTGGCACGGTCAGTTTCAGCCCCTACGCCTTCGCATCCGAGTGGAACGCGCTCTGTCGCGAAGTGCGCCGCCTCGGCCCCGGCCCGAACGAGGCGCAGGTGCGCCAGCTGCTCCAGTCGCGGCTGCAGCCCTGGCGGGTGGAGAGCGCCGAAGGCAAGCCCGAGGGCCTGCTGACCGGCTACTTCGAGCCGCTGCTGGAGGCCAGCCGCGTGCGCACCGAGCGCCACACCGTGCCGGTGTACGGCTTGCCGGCGGACCACGGCCTGCGCAAGCCCTGGTTCACCCGCGGCGAGATCGAGACCCAGCCCGCCGCCCAGGCCGCGCTGAAGGGCCGCGAGATCGCCTGGCTGGCCGATCCGATGGACCTGCTGCTGGTGCAGATCCAGGGCTCCGGCCGGCTCACCTTCACCGAGCCGGGCGGCATGCGGCGCATGGTGCGGCTGGCGTTCGCGGGACACAACGACCAGCCTTACCAGTCGGTCGGCCGCTGGCTGGTGGAGCAAGGCGCGTTCACGCTGGAGCAGGCGAGCTGGCCGGCGATCCGCCAGTGGGCGCGCCAGAACCCGCAGCGCGTCAAGGAGATGCTGGCGGTCAACACGCGCTATGTCTTCTTCCGCGAGGAGCCGCTGGCCGATCCCGCGATCGGCGCGGTCGGGGCCCAGGGCGTGCCGCTGACCCCCGGCCGCTCGATCGCGGTGGACAAGGACAGCATCCCCTACGGCACGCCCGTCTGGCTCGCCAGCACCGAGCCGCAGGTCTGGAGCCAGAACGCGCCGCCCGCCCGCCCGCTGCAGCGCCTCGTGCTGGCACAGGACACCGGCAGCGCGATCCTCGGCGCGGTGCGTGCCGACTACTTCTGGGGCTGGGGCGATGGCGTCGAGGAACGCGCCGGACGCACCAAGCAGCCGCTGAAGCTGTGGGTGCTGTGGCCGAAGTGACGTCGGCTCAGTAGGTCTTGTACGGCAGGAACTTGCCCGACATCGTGATGCTGACCCGGTCGCCCTTCGGATCGGGCTCGCGCTGCAGGTCCATCTTGAAGTCGATCGCGCTCATGATGCCGTCGCCGAACTCCTCGTGGATCAGCTCCTTGAAGGTCGTGCCGTAGACGCTCACCAGTTCGTGGAAGCGGTAGATCAGCGGGTCCGTGGGCACGGAGGTGGGCAGCGAGCCCTTGTACGGCACGACCTGCAGCCAGCGCACCGCCTCGTCGGGCAGCTCGAACACCTCGCCGACCACGCCGGCCTGCGCCGCGGTGAAGGTCATCTGGCCGAGGCAGCCGGCGGTGACCCATTCCTTGCTCAGCCCCACCCGCTCGGCGACCTGCGCCCAGGTGATGCCCTTGCGGACCTTGGTCTCGATGATCAGTTCGGTGACGTCGTTGCGGTTCATGCGGTCTCCTGCAGGTGGTTCCGGTGGCCGCACCGGTTCGGTGCGCCTCCAGCCAGCCATGCGAGAACCGCACCAGCCCGAGAAAGCCCGGCGCTCAGCTCGCCTCGGTCCGGTCGCGCCCGGCTTCCTTGGCCCGGTACATGGCCTGGTCGGCCCGCTCGATCGCGCTGTCGATGTCCCCTTGTCCGAGGCAGCCGGTGACCCCCGCCGAGAAGGTGAGCTGCAGCCCCGGCGCCACCTCGTCGAATGGCGAGGCGCGCAGCCGGTCGCGCAGCCGCTGCAGGCACTGCTGTGCCGCCTCGACCGAGGTGTCCGGCAGCATCAGCAGGAACTCCTCGCCGCCCCAGCGCGCCATCACGTCGCCGCCGCGCAGCTCGGACTCGACCCGGTGGGCGAAGCCGCGCAGCACCTGGTCGCCACCGGCATGGCCGTGGGCATCGTTGATGCGCTTGAAGTGGTCCAGGTCGATCAGCGCGATCGCCAGCGGCAGCTTCTTGCGGGCCTGACGGGCGGTTTCGGTGGCGAGCTGGTCGAGGATGGCGCGGCGGTTGGGCAGACCCGTCAGCTCGTCGCGGGTGGCGAGTTCGCTGATGCGGGACAGCGCCTGCTGCAGTTCGGTCCGCTGCTGCTGGTGCTGCTCGCGCAATTGCGTCACCCGCATCGCCAGCAGGGCCACCCCGGCCAGCACGACGGTGGTGTAGGCCAGGTTCAGGGCCTCGACATCGGCCGGAAAGTGGAACGGATCGGTCAGCGTCAGCCAGCGCGAAGCGGCGCCGAGCAACAGCAGGGCCGCCGCAGCCAGCCCCAGCGCCTCGCGCGGGCCGAGCCGGAACATCGCGAACACGACCACCAGCACCATCAGGCCCAGCGCCGCTCCCCGTGTCGGTCCGGTGACCAGGTAGACCCACACGGCCCCGAACAACCCGGCGACCGACTGCGCCAGCGTCAGCGACGGCTCGATGCCGAAGCGCCGGTGCAGCACCAGATTCAGCCCGCTGCGCATCACCGCCACGAAGCCCAGCCCGCAACCCAGTGCCGCCAGCGCCAGCGGCAGCGCTGCACGGGTGCTGATCAGGTCCAGGCGCCACTGCCACGCCAGGACCAGCGCCAGCACGGCGTACGCGCCCAGCGCCAGCAGGCTCTGGGCCACGCGCCAGCGTTGCGGCCCCGCAGGGCCGAGCAGCCAGTCGGCCACGGGGGTGATGGAACGGTTCACGGAATGGTCAATGCGCCTCGGAATATCCGGGCCGATCTTCACTGATTCCGTGCAGTTTTCCCACCCCTCAGGCCCGCCCGCCCGAATGCGTGAGGTGCGACAGCGGCCAGGCTGCGCCCGCTTTCACTTCGCCCAGCGAAAAGCTGGTGTGCATGTCCTTGACGTTGGGCACCTTGAACAGCGTGTCGCGCGCCCAGCGCGAGTAGGCGTCCAGGTCGGTGGTCACCACCTGCAGCTCGAAGGTGCCGGTGCCGCTGATGTAGTGGCAGGACACGACCTCGGGCATGGCGCGCAGGCCGTCCTCCAGCGCGCGGGTCGCCTCGGCGTTGTTGCGCTCGGCGTCCACGCGCACGAAGGCCAGCACGCCCAGGCCGATGCGGCGGCGGTCGATCTCGGCGCGGTAGCCGGTGATGTAGCCCTCGTCTTCGAGCCACTTGACGCGCCGCCAGGTGGGCGCGGCCGACAGGCCGATCCGGCTGGCCAGCTCGGCATTCGACAGCCGCGCATCGCGCTGCAGCTCCCCCAGGATCGCAATGTCGTAGCGGTCCAGGCCACCTTCCGCTGAATTGCGGGTTTTCCCTGAATCGGAGGGTTCGGGCAATCCTGTTTCGTTCATCTGGCTTCCTTGCTGAAATGCTTGCTGAAGCCAGTGTATTCAGGGCATGAAAAGAAAACACCTGTCGGGCGTGGATGCCTACACTTTCCGCCATTGGCGACCCCGTCCGGTTGCCCGTGCCGGAGCCCTTCGATGAACGCCCCTTTGCCTGATGCGGTCCGCCGCACGCTCGACGCGGTCACGCTCGACGACAAGTACACGCTCGGCCACGGCCGCGCCTTCATGAGCGGCGTGCAGGCGCTGGTCCGGCTGCCGATGCTGCAGCAGGCGCGTGACAAGGCCGCCGGCCTGGACACCGCCGGCTTCATCAGCGGCTACCGCGGATCGCCGCTCGGCACGTATGACCAGTCGCTCTGGGCCGCGAAAAAACACCTCGCCGCGCAGAACATCGTCTTCCAGCCCGGCGTGAACGAGGAACTCGCCGCCACCGCGGTCTGGGGGACGCAGCAGCTCGACCTGTTCCCGCAGACGAAAAAACACGACGGCGTCTTCGGCCTCTGGTACGGCAAGGGCCCCGGCGTGGACCGCTGCAGCGACGTGTTCAAGCACGCCAACATGGCCGGCACCGCGCGCCACGGCGGCGTGCTCGCCATCGCCGGCGACGACCACATCAGCAAGAGCAGCACCGCCGCGCACCAGAGCGACCACATCTTCAAGGCCTGCGGCATGCCGGTGTTCTTCCCGAGCACGGTGCAGGAGATCCTCGACATGGGGCTGCACGCGCTGGCGATGAGCCGTTATGCGGGCGTCTGGGCGGGGATGAAGACGATCCAGGAAGTGGTCGAGTCGTCGTCTTCGGTGAGCATCGACCCGGACCGCGTGAACATCGTCCTGCCCGAGGATTTCCAGATGCCGCCGGGCGGGCTGCACATCCGCTGGCCGGACGCGCCGCTGGAGCAGGAAGCCCGGTTGATGGACCACAAGTGGTACGCCGCGCTCGCCTACGTGCGCGCCAACCGGCTGAACTACAACGTGGTCGCCACGGCGCACGACCGCTTCGGCCTGATCGCCAGCGGCAAGGCCTACAACGACATGCGCCAGGCGCTGATCGACCTAGGGCTGGACGACGACACCTGCCGCGCGCTGGGCATCCGCATCCACAAGGTCAACGTGGTCTGGCCGCTGGAGGCGACGATCACGCGCGACTTCGCCCAGGGGCTGCAGGAGATCCTCGTCGTCGAGGAGAAGCGCCAGGTCATCGAGTACCAGGTCAAGGAGGAGCTGTACAACTGGCGCAGCGACGTGCGGCCGAACGTGCTCGGCAAGTTCGACGAGCCGGACGGGGACCAGACCGGCGGCGAGTGGTCGATGCCGAACCCGAGCCAGAACTGGCTGCTGCGCGCCAAGGCGGACCTGACGCCCGCGATCATCGCCCAGGCGATCGCCAAGCGGCTGAAGCGGCTGGGCGTGCCAGCCGACATCGCGGCGCGCATGGACCAGCGGCTCGACGTGATCGCCGCGAAGGAGCGGGCGCTGGCGACACCGGTCGCGGCAGTCGGGGATCGGACGCCGTGGTTCTGCAGCGGCTGTCCGCACAACACCAGCACCCGCGTGCCGGAGGGCTCACGCGCGCTGGCCGGCATCGGCTGCCACTACATGGCGACCTGGATGGACCGCAGCACCGTCACCTTCAGCCAGATGGGCGGCGAGGGCGTGGCCTGGGTCGGGCAGGCGCCGTTCACCACCGACGCGCACGTCTTCGCCAACCTCGGCGACGGCACGTATTTCCACAGCGGCCTGCTCGCCATCCGGCAGTCGATCGCCTCGGGCGTGAACATCACCTACAAGCTGCTCTACAACGACGCCGTGGCGATGACCGGCGGCCAGCGTGTCGGCGAGCGGCCGGAGGGGCACTCGGTCTTGCAGATCATGCAGAGCCTCCTCGCCGAGGGCGTGGCGAAGCTGGTCATCGTCACCGACGAGCCGGCGAAGTACGCGGGGGTCGCGCTGTCGCCGGGGGTGACGGTGCACCACCGCGATGAACTCGACGCGGTGCAGCGCCAGTTCCGCGAGCTGAAGGGCACGACGGCGATCATCTACGACCAGACCTGTGCGACCGAGAAGCGGCGCCGCAGGAAGCGCGGCACGATGGCCGACCCGGAGAAGCGCGTCGTCATCAACGAGCTGGTCTGCGAGGGCTGCGGCGATTGTTCGACGCAGAGCAACTGCCTGAGCGTCGAGCCGGTCGAGACCGAGTTCGGCCGCAAGCGGCGCATCAACCAGAACTCGTGCAACAAGGATTTTTCGTGCGTGAAGGGCTTCTGCCCGAGCTTCGTCACGGTCGAGGGCGGGCAGCTCAAGAAGCCGAAGAAAGAGCAGCGCGGTGACCTGAGCGCCCTGCCGCCGCTGCCGGAGCCGGTGCTGCCGGTGGCGGAGAGCGCGTGGGGCATCGTCGTCGCGGGCGTCGGCGGCACGGGCGTGATCACGATCGGGCAGGTGCTGGGCATGGCCGCGCACCTCGAAGGCAAGGGCGTCGTCACGCAGGACGCGGGCGGCCTCGCGCAGAAAGGCGGCGCGACCTGGAGCCACATCCAGATCGCCAACCGCCCGGACGCGATCCACACCACCAAGGTGGACATCGCCCGCGCCGACCTGGTGATCGCCTGCGACCCGATCGTCGGCGCGAACAAGGCGACGCTGGCCACGATGCAGAGTGGGCGCACGTTTGTCGCGCTGAACAGCCACGGGGCGCCGACGGCGGGGTTTGTCCACAACCCGGATTGGCAGTTTCCGGCCGGCAACTGCGACACGGCGCTGACGGCGGCGGTCGGCGCGGACGGGCTGGGCGCGTTCGACGCGGAGCAGGCCGCCTCGCAACTGCTCGGCGACTCGATCTACGCCAACCCGCTGCTGATGGGCTTCGCGTGGCAGAAGGGCCGCATCCCGCTGAGCCGGGCGGCGATCCTGAAGGCGATGGAGCTGAACGGCGTGCAGGTGGCGAACAACCAGGCGGCGTTCGACTGGGGCCGCCGCTGCGCGCATGACATGGCGGGCGTGCGCAGCCTGTTCGCGGCGCAGCAGGTGATCCAGATCGTCAAGCGCCCGTCGCTCGACGAGGTGATCGCCAAGCGGGTCGAGTTCCTCACCGGGTATCAGAACGCGGCCTATGCCGACGAGTACCGCGCGTTTGTCGCCAAGGTGCGCACGACCGAGGCGCCGCTGTCGAGCACGAAGCTGACCGAGGCGGTGGCCCGCTACCTGTTCAAGCTGATGGCCTACAAGGACGAGTACGAGGTCGCCCGGCTGCACAGCGACCCGGCGTTTGCGGCGCAGATCGGGGCGATGTTCGAGGGTGAATTCAAGCTCGTCCACCACCTCGCGCCACCGCTGCTGGGCAAGACCGACGCGCAAGGGAATGCGGTCAAGCAGGCGTTCGGGCCGTGGATGCACAAGGCCATGCCTTGGCTGGCGAAGCTGAAGGGGCTGCGCGGCACGGCGTTCGACCCGTTCGGCCGGACCGAGGAGCGGCGCACCGAGCGGGCGCTGGTCGGCGAGTACCGGGCGGCGATCGAGGAGGTGCTGGGGCGTCTGTCAGCGGAGCGGCTGGGGGCGGCGGTGGAGATTGCGCGGGTGCCGGAGGAGATTCGGGGGTATGGGCGGGTGAAGGAGGGGAATCTGGCCAAGGTGCGGGTCAAGTGGGGTGGGTTGATGGCGGTTTGGCGCGCTTGACACCACCTCCGTCACCCTCGCGAACGCGAGGGCCCACGCAGTCCACCACCGCCGATGGACTGCGTGGGTGCCCGCCTGCGCGGGCATGACGGTCAGACCGCCACGATCTTCCGATTCCCCACCCCCGGCAGCACCCGCAGCGCCTTGTCCGACACCGTCGTGTACGTCCGCGACGCCACCGTGCTGACGTACACCCAGTCCGCGCAGCACTCGGCCGGCGTGGCCGTGACGACGAGGTAGCCGCGGCGCGCCGTGTCGGCGTAGACCAGCGGCCCGATCAGCTCGGTCAGACCCGCGGCGAGCGCAGCCGGGTTCTCGTTCGGCAGCACGGTCTCGAAGCCCGGCGAGGTCACCGAGCTGGTCGCGAACTCGACGCCGATCGCATTGCCGCTGGCGTCCTGCAGGTCGCTGGCCCAGGCGTTGTGCGTGTCGCCGGCCAGCACGACGAGGTTCTTGTTCAGCACCCGGGCCGTGCCGAGCAGGGTCTCGCGCGCCACCGGGTAGCCGTCCCAGGCGTCCAGGTTGTACGGCACGCTCGGCTGCGCGAGGACCGCTTGTTCGACCACCGTGAGTGTGGCCGGCGCGGTGCGGGCCTTGTTGACGATCGCGGCGTAGGCCGAGACGCTGACGCCCGAGCCCGGCACCAGCGCGTCCAGCAGGATCGGCGCCGGGATGTGCATGCGGCCCATCAGCACCTGCTGCCCGAGCACCTGCCAGGTCGCGGTCGAGCTGCTCATCTGCGTCTGCAGCCAGCCGGACTGCGCCGTGCCGAGCACCTGCCGCGCCGGGTCGCTCATCGCCGAGGTGAACGCCGCGGCGTTCAGGCCGGTGGCGGTGAGGAAGTTGGCGTAGTCGAGCTGCTGGTCGCGGGCGAGCACGCGGGTGTCGAGCATGTGCAGCGCCAGCAGGTCACCGAACGCGAAGCTGCGGTAGATCGACAGCCGGTCCGCGCCGGTGCGCACCGGCAGCCATTCGTGCCAGGCCTGCACGGCGGCGGCGCGGCGGTCGGCGAAGGCGCCTTCGGTGGCGGTGGTGTGGTTCTCGGCGCCATCGCGCCACGTGTCGTTGGCGATCTCATGGTCGTCCCACACGGCGATCATCGGCACGGCGGCATGCAGCGCCTGCAGGTCGGCGTCGGCGCGGACCTGGGCGTGGCGCTGGCGGTAGTCGGCCAGCGTCAGCAGCTCGGTCGCCGGCAGGGCGAGGCGGCCGAGCGCGGCGGCCTGTTCGTTGGCGTAGCCGTCGCGGCCGTATTCATAGAGGTAGTCGCCAAGGTGCAGCGCCGCGTCCAGATCGTCGCGCTGCGCGGCCGCGGCGTAGACGTTGAAGTAACCCGCCCCGTAGTGCGCGCAGGAGAACACCGCCAGCCGCACCTGGCTGACCGCGCCGACCGGCAGCGTGCGGGCGCGGCCGACGGGCGAGGTCTGGGTGCCGACCTTGAAGCGGTACCAGTAGCGCGTGCCCGGCTGCAGGCCGGTGGCGTCGACCTTGACGGTCCAGTCGCGGCTGGCGTCGGTGGTGGTGGTGCCGCTGGCGACGAGGGTGGTGAACGCGGCGCTGGTGGCCACTTCCCAGGCGACGGTGACGGCGCTGGTCTCGGCGGTGGTCAGGCGGGTCCAGAGGATGACGCGGTCGGAGAGCGGATCGCCGCTGGCCACCCCGTGCGCGTAGCTGACGGTGGGCACGACCACGGCCGGTGCCGCTGCGTCATCGCCGCCGCCGCCGCAGCCGCTCAGACCGAGCGAGCCCAGCGCCAGCCCGCCGAGGGCCAGGTCGCGCACGAAGGTCCGCCGGCCGGCGACGGGTTGGCTGACATCGGACGCGGCATCGGAACGGCGGGCTGGGCTCATGGGGTGTCCTGTGGGGCAAGGGGCGGAGGTTGCCCGGACACTACGCGCGCGGCGTGATCAGGACGTGACAAGGTTCACAGGTGGTGACCGCACCACGGCGGCCCGCTGCGTCACGGGCTGGTCACCGCCCGGTCACCGGGGCGGCCTAGATTGCCGCGCACCGTTGCCTCAGGAGTCCGCCATGTCCTTCCCGCCCGATTTTCCGCCCCGGTTGCCGCCGCATTGGCCCGTCGTGCTGCTGGTGGCCGGCCTGTCGCTGCTCGCCGCGCCGCGCGTGCGCGCCCAGACCGAGGTCACCGCCGTGCTCGCCGGCCACGCGCTGGTGCCGCATGACACGACCGTGCGCGCCCCGCGGGACGCCGGCCCGTTCTTCGCCACCGCCGGCAAGTTCAGCGCCGCCAGCCGCCTGCGCAGCGAAGCGCTCGGCAGCGTGCCGGCCAACACCTTCGTCGGCGATCCGAAGTACCCGCGGGCCTCGGGTGGTGCACTGCCGGTGCAGGGGCAGTCGGTGCAGGGCTTCTCCGGCATCGTGGCGCTCGGCAAGGACACGTTCCTCGCGCTCACCGACAACGGCTTCGGCAGCAAGGTCAACTCGCAGGACGCGCTGCTGATGGTCCACCGGCTGCAGGCGGACTGGACGACCGGCCAGGTCAAGCGCACGCACACCACCTTCCTGCACGACCCGGACCGCAAGATCCCGTTCGCCATCCAGAACGAGGCCACGCGCGAGCGCTACCTGACCGGCGTCGACCTGGACATCGAGTCGATCCAGGTGGTGGGCAACGAGTGGTGGATCGGCGACGAGTTCGGCCCCTACGTGGTCCGCTTCGATGCGCAGGGCAAGGCGCTCGGCCTGATCGAGGCGACGGTCGGCGACAAGACCTACCGCAGCCCGGACCACTACGGAATGGGCCGCCTGCCGAACTACCCCGGCGACGCGGGCACCTGGGACGTGCGCCGCTCGGGCGGGTTCGAGCCGATGGCGCTGTCGAAGGACGGCCGCACGCTCCACCCGATGTTCGAATGGCCGCTGTGGGACGCAGCGACCAAGGCGCAGGAGCAGCACGACGGCAAGCCCTTCACCCGCATCCTGTCGCTGGACGTGGCCAGCCGGCGCTATGGCGCGCAGCAGTGGAAGTACCGCTTCGAGGCGGCCGGTCATGTCGCCGCCGATTTCCAGATGCTGGACGCCACCACCGGTCTGGTCATCGAGCGCGACGACGCCAGCGAAGGCGCCGGCCCCGGCTGCCCGGACGCGCCGCGCACCGACTGCTTCACCCGCCCGGCCCGCTTCAAGCGGATCTACAAGATCGACCTGGCCCAGACCGACGCCGACGGCTTCGTGCGCAAGGTCGCCTTCATCGACCTGACGAAGATCGCCAACCCGAAGCGGCTGGCCAAGGTCGGCCCGAACGAGGACGTCTTCGTGCTGCCGCACCTCGGCCCCGAAGGACTGACGGTGGTGGACACGCGGCACATCGTCGTCGTCAACGACAACAACTTTCCGTTCTCGTCGGGGCGGCAGATCGGCAAGCCGGATGACAACGAGTTGACGTTGCTGGACATCGGGGCGTTGGTGGACGCGAAGTAAGGGGCAGAAGGGACTGGAGGACGATCACCACTCGGCCGGTGTCGCCGGCTCGTCCGTTCCACGCACCTGCAAGGTCAGGTCCAGCCCCAGGCTGCCACACAGCGCCAGCAGTTGCTCGACCGTCATCGCCCCCGGGTTCTGCTCCAGCTTCGACAGCCGCGACTGGCTCAGGTTGATGCGCACGGCCAGTTCGGTCTGCGACCAACAGGCGCCGCTTGCGGGCCGATTGCCGCCACGGTCTCCCCCTACGCTTCCGCCCCACCCTGCTGCGTATCGCCGTCATCCACCTCAGCCTCCGGCCACAGCGCCGGAAAGCAGAACCGCAGCGCATGCAGCGGCAACCCGAAGCGCACCCGCCCCTGCGGCGTGTCGCTGACCAGCAGGCCCCGCTGCAGCAGCGCCCGCAGCAGCGACCCCGCCGTGCGCTCGCCCAGGCCTGTCATCTGCTTGAACTCGCCGCGCTCCAGCGCCCCATCGGTGACGAACAGGTAGTGCAGCGGTCGCAGCGCCGCCATCCGGACACCCGAGCGCAGCGTCTGCTCCTCGAAGGCGAGGCAGGCGGCGATGCGGCGCTCCATGTCGCCCAGCCGCAGCAGCCCCGACATGAATGCCACCTGGTCCTGACAGACCGACAGCACGTAGCCGATCCAGTCCACCAGCGCCCGCTGGCTCAGGTTGCCCCGGCCGTCCAGGTCCCCTCGACGCGATTCGTCCGCCGCCGCCAGCAGCGCGTAGTAGCGGTCGGTGCTTCGCGCAAAACCCCGCAGCGGCGACCACAGCCCCCCGGTGTAGCCCAGCGCTGCCAGCAGCGTGTGCGTGTGCAGCCGCATCACCCGGCCATTGCCATCGACGAACGGGTGGATCCAGCCCAGCCGCTGGTGCGCAGCAGCCAGGGCCAGCAAGGCGGCTTCACCTCGGCGGGTGTTGCCGTACACCTCGGCCCAGCGGGTCAGGAAGGTCGGCACCGCCTGCCACGCCGGGGCGATGTGGTGGCCGACGCTGACCTCGCGGGTGCGCAGGATGCCGGGTGCGATGACGGGGCCAGCGTCAGGGTTCAGGTCTTCGGTCGGCAGGCGGTTGAACAGTTCGCGGTGGATGTCCTGCACGGCGTCGAGGCTGTAAAGCCGCCGGACGCCGTCAGCGCCGGTGTAGCGCGACTCCAGCACCGCCTCGGTCTCGATGTGCGCCACCGCCAGCCGCTGCCGGGCGGCCAGTTCCCGGTTGGCGGAAAAGTCGCGCCGCAGCGCCTGCTCGATCTCGAACGGCCGCGTGTGCTGGCCCTCGATGCGGTTGGAGTAGTACGAGGTCATGCTGCGCAGCAGACAGCGCAGTTCGCCAGGCACCGCTGAGCCGGCCAGCAGGAGCGCCGACCGCGCCAGGTCATGTGCCTGGGACAACAGCGGCGACTGCGCGGCGTCAGACGGCAGCAGCGGCTCGAACTGGTGGACGGAGTCGTAGAGCATGACCATGATTTGCCAACATCATGGCACAGGCAACTCCTTGTCAATCCATGGTTTTTTCATGCCGTTGCCTGCGAGGTTGCCAACCTGGATGCAGACCCTCTGCACACTTACACAGGACGTGTCACGCCGTGGGAAACAGCCCTTCCACCGCCCGGTACAGCGCCTTGAACCGCGCATGCCTCGGCCCCAGCACTGCCGCCTCGGCCGCATCCGGCGCAAACGTCGCCGCCACCTGCGGCGCCCGGCAGACCTCCTCCACCGCCCCCCCATCCGCCAGCCAAGCCAGCCGCGCCGCCCCCAGCGCCCCGCCGGCCTCGCCCCCCCGCCGCGTCACCATCGGCACCCCGATCGCGCTCGCCAGCAGTTGCGCCCACAGCGCGCTGCGCGCCCCGCCGCCGACCAGCGACAGGCTCTCCACCTCCCCCGGCTGCACACCCAGCGAGTGCCACCCGTCCAGCAGCCCGAAGGTCACGCCCTCGACCACCGCATACCCGAGCGCCGCCGCGTCATGGTCGTTCGTCAGCCCGAAGAAGCAGCCCTGCGCGTGCGGGTTGTTGTGCGGCGTGCGCTCGCCGTTGAGGTAGGGCAGGAACAGCGGGGCGCGTGCGCGTTGCTGCGGCGTCAGTTGCGCGACCTGTTCGAGCAGCGCCGCCTCGCTCGCCGCGCCGACGAGGTGCGTGACCCAGCGCAGGCCGTTGGCGGCGCTGAGCATCACGCTCATCTGGTGCCAGGTGCCGGGCAGCGCGTGGCAGAAGGCGTGCATCGCGCTGGCCGGGTTCGGGCGGAAACGGTCGCTGGTCAGGAAGATCACGCCCGACGTGCCCAGCGAGACAAAGCCCTCGCCCGGCCGCACCGCGCCGATGCCGACCGCGCTCGCCGCGTTGTCGCCCCCACCGCCCGCGATCACCACACCCGCCGGCAAACCCCAGCGCGCGGCCAGCTCCGCCTTGAGCACGCCCGACACTTCGCTGCCCTCGACCAGCCTCGGCATCTGCACCTCGGTCATGCCACACGCGGCCAGCACCTCGGCCGACCAGCGCCGCTCGGCGACATCCAGCCACAGCGTCCCCGCCGCGTCGCTCATCTCGCCGACGCGCTCGCCGGTGAGCATGAAGCGCAGCCAGTCCTTGGGCAGCAGCACGGTCGCCGTGCGGGCGAAGAGGTCCGGCTCATGCTTGCGGACCCACAGCAGCTTCGGCGCCGTGAACCCCGGCATCGCGAGGTTGCCGGCGATGTCGTGCAGCCGCGGACACGCCGCCTCCAGCTCCACACACTCAGCCCCGCTGCGCCCGTCGTTCCACAGGATCGCCGGCCGCAGCACCTCGCCCGCCGCGTCCATCAGCACCGCGCCGTGCATCTGCCCGGACAGCCCGATCGCACGGACCTGCGCCAGCGCCGCGCCGTGTTCGGCCTTCAGCCGCTGCATCGCCCGCTCGGTCGCCGCCCACCACTCGCCGGGCGCCTGCTCGCTCCACAGCGGCTGCGGGCGCTGCACGGTCAGCGGCTCACCGACGACGGCGTGGATCTGGTGCTGCGCGTCGAGCAGCAGGAACTTGACTTCGGACGTGCCGAGATCGATGCCTAGGTACATGAGAGGGTTCCGAAGCGGTTGTCCGCCTGCTTGCGGAACTCGCTCGGGGTCATGCCCTTGATTTCCAGGAAGCGGCGGTTGAAGTTGGCGACGTTGTTGAAGCCGACTTCGTAGCAGATGTGGGTGATCAGCCGGTCCGACTCCATCAGCAACTGGCAGGCGCGGTTGATGCGCACGCGGTTGACGAAGTCGGTGAAGGTGTTGCCGGTGGCGCGGCGGAAGAAGCGGCTGAAGCGGCTTTCGCTCATGCCGAGTTCGGTGGCGATGTCGGCCGCCGAGAAGGGCTGCGAGAGGTTGTCGGTGATGCGGCTGACGACCGCGTCGATCTGGTCGAGCGAGTCGTCGTCGTCGATGCTCTGCATCTGCACGTTCGACAGCAGCCGGTAGTCGGTGCTCGCCGAGAGGTCGCACAGGAAGTCGCAGAACGCCGTGAAGCGGCGCAGCCCACGGCCGGCCTTGACGCGGTGCCAGTGCTGCTGGGCGCGCTCGCCCATGCCGAAGAACTCGATGCCGTGCCGCGCCCGCTCCAGCAGCGGCAGCACCTCGGCCAGCTCGGGGATCGTTGCCGCCGAACGGGTCAGCGGCTCGTGGTGGAACTGGATCACCAGATCCCGCTCGGGCACGCCCCCTTCGGGCAGGTCCATCGACAGCCAGTTGTGCGGCAGGCGCGGCCCGGTCAGCACGAGGTGGCCGGGCTGGAACTGGCCGATCCAGTCGCCCACGAACGCCTTGCCCGAGGTGCTGGTGATCAGGTGCAGCTCGTACTCGTCGTGGTAGTGCCAGCGCGCCAGCGGCGTCGGAAACCCGTGCGCCAGACAGCGGATGAACCCGGCTTCGCCCGGCGCCTCGTAGCCCAGGTCGGGCGAGCGGGCGTAGTCGTGCTCCAGTTCAGGCTTGATCTGGCGGGGCGTGGAGCGGGGCTTGGCGGGCATGGCCGGAGCTTATCGGGCAGCGGTCCCGTTGTGTTCCGCCACGAAGCGCGCCACCCGCTCGCCCGCCCCGCGCACCGCCGCCACCAGCCGCGCATCCCCCGCCAGATCGCCCCACAGCGGCCGGTCGGCGCAGAAAGCAGCGACCGGGTCCGCCGCCTCGCAGACCGCGTGCGCCACCGCCGGGTCCATCGCCTGGTCCTGGTAGGTGTAGGGGATCAGTCCCTGATGCCAGCGCTGCAGGTAGGCCAGGAACAGCGCCGGCAGCATCGCCACGCTGTCGATCGTCGCGCCCTGCGCCAGCCGCTCGCGGATCGTCGGCGCGATGAAGCCGGGGATCTTGCTGAAGCCGTCCATCGCGACGCGCTGGTTGGTGTCGCAGATCGCCGGGTTGCCGAAGCGGTCGAGCACCACGTCGCGGTAGGTCGGCAGGTGGATCGGGCACGGGTGCTCGGGCGTGTCGAGCACGGGGATGGTGTCGTCGGTGACGTAGTCGAACGCCATCTGGCGGATCACCGGATCGTGCGTGCCCTCGTGGATGTAGAGGTAGCCGACCAGCGTGCCCGCCCAGGCGATGCACGAGTGCGTCGCGTTGAGCAGGCGGATCTTGGCTTCCTCGTAGGCATCGACGGACTGCACCATCTCGACGCCGACGGTCTCCCACGCGGGGCGGCCGGCGATGAAGCGGTCCTCGATGACCCACTGGATGAAGCTCTCGCCCATCAGCGCAGCGGGGTCATCGACGCCGGTCGCCGCCAGCACGCGCTCGCGCACGTCGGGGGTCGGACGCGGGGTGATGCGGTCGACCATCGCGTTCGGGCTGGTGGTGTTCGTCTGCACCCAGTCGAGCAGCGCGGCGTCGCCAATGAGTTCGATGAACTGCAGCAACCCGCCGCGCGAGCGGTCGCCGTTGTGGCGCAGGTTGTCGCAGTTGAGCAGCGTCACCGGACCCGCGCCACTCGCCATGCGGGCGCGCAGGATGGCGGTCAGCGCGGCGTAGATCGTCGAGCCGGGCTGGCCCGCGCGCGCGGCGTCGAGGTCGGCGCGCAGATCAGCGAAGGTGGCGAGGTCGAGGCGGTTGTGCGCATCGAGGTAGTAGCCGGCTTCGGTGACGGTGAAGGAGATGATCTTCGTGTCGGCGCTCGCCCCTTGCGCGACGAGGCCGGCGAGGTCGGACGTGTACGGGATGACCTGGCGGATCGAGGTGACGCGCTCGTAGCGGTGCTCGCCCGCCGGGGAAATGGTCTCCAGCGTGTAGGCGCCGCCCTGGGCGGCCAGCGCGGCCATCGTCTCGGCCATGTCGGGGCGGGTGTTGCCGCCCGCGAGTTGCCACGCGGTGTCGCCGGTCTGGATCAGCGCGTGCAGGTAGACAGCCAGGTGGGCGCGGTGGAACGAACCCAGGCCGAGGTGCAGGATGACGTTCATGGTGGTGCGTCGTGTCGGTGAGGGGTTACAGATCGAAGTTGCTGGGCATCATCACGACGTCGCGGATCGTCATGCCCCGCGGCCGGGTCAGCATGAAGGTGATGACTTCGCCGACCTCAGCCGGGTCGAGCAGGCTGCCGGACGCCCGCGCCTCGGCCAGCTTGTCCGCCGGCCAGTCGGCGAGCAGCCCCGTCATCACCGGCCCCGGCGAGATCGCGCCGACGCGGATGCCGTGCTTGAAGACCTGCCGGCGCGTCGTCTGCACGAAGCAGTCGATCGCCCACTTCGACGAGGCGTAGACGGGCTCCCACGGCGTCGGGTAATGCGCCGCGAGCGAGCTGGTGACAAGGATGTCGCCCGAGCCGCGCGCGATCATGTGCGGCAGCACGTCGCGGACGTTCTTCATCACGACGTTGATGTTCAGGTGCAGCATCCGGTCGATCGCGTCGGTGTCCGCGTCCACCAGATCGCCGCCGACGTACAGGCCCGCGTTGGCGTGCAGGATGTCGAGCCGGCCGGCGAGTTCGAGCACCCGCGGCACCAGCGACTTGCACTGCGCCGCATCGAGCAGGTCGAGCTGCAGCGGGATGACCGCGTCGCCGTGCTGCGCCTGCATCGCGGCCAGCCCGGCGGCGTCACGGTCGACCAGCACGACACGCGCGCCACCCGCCAGCAGCGCCTCGGCGCTGGCGCGGCCGATGCCCGAGGCCGATCCGGTGACGGCGGCGACTTTTCCCTGGAATGCCTGGTTCATGCGGTTCCCCCGGTTCACACCGCGCGGGCGGCACGGCCCTGCGCATCGAAGCGGTGCGCGTTGGCGGCCTCGACGACGATGCCGACGCGGTCGCCGTTGCGCAGCGACGAGCGCGTGGCCTGGCGCGAGACCAGTTGCGCGCCGCTGTCGGTGGTCACGTAGATCAGCGTCTCGGCGCCGAGCGACTCGACCAGTTCGACCGTGCCCGGCAGCCCGCCGGTGGCTTGTGCGGCCGGCTGCAGCGTCACGTCCTCCGGTCGCAGCCCGAGGAACCCGCCCGCCGGCACACCCGGCACCGTCGGCACATGCTTGCCTTCGATGACGTTCATCTGCGGCGAGCCGATGAACTGCGCGACGAACTGGTTCGCCGGCTTGTCGTACAGCTCCAGCGGCGTGCCGACCTGCTCGATCACCCCGTCGCGCAGCACGACGATGCGGTCGGCCAGCGTCATGGCCTCCACCTGGTCGTGGGTCACGTAGATCGTGGTCGCGCCCAGGTCGCGGTGCAGCTTGGCGATCTCGACCCGCGTCTGGCCGCGCAGCGCCGCGTCGAGGTTGGACAGCGGCTCGTCGAACAGGAACACCTTCGGCGCCCGCACGATGGCGCGGCCGATCGCCACGCGCTGGCGCTGGCCGCCGGACAGGGCCTTGGGCGTGCGGTCGAGGTAGGTGGTCAGGTTGAGGATCTTCGCCGCGCGCTCGACCTTCTCGCGGATCACCTTGGGGTCGACGCCAGCGAGCTTGAGCGCGAAGCTCATGTTCTCGTAGACGCTCATGTGCGGGTAGAGCGCGTAGCTCTGGAAGACCATCGCGAGATCGCGCTGGCTGGACGGCAGGTGCGTGATGTCGCGGCCGTCGAGCAGCAGCTTGCCGCCGTCGATGCGCTCCAGCCCGGCGATCAGGCGCAGCAGCGTCGACTTGCCGCAGCCGGACGGGCCGACGAAGACGACGAACTCGCCTTGCTCGATCGACAGGTCGATGCCCTTGATCGCGCGGTGCTCACCGAAGAATTTCTCGATGCCTTGGAGTTGGAGGTAGGCCATGGATGTCTCTTACTTGACGGCGCCGAAGGTCAGACCTTGCACCAGTTGCTTCTGGCTGAACCAGCCGAACACGACGATGGGCGCGATGGCCATCAGCGAGGCCGCCGACAACTTGGCCCAGAACAGCCCTTCCGGACTGGAGTAGCTGGCGATCAGCGCGGCGAGCGTGCCGGCCTTGGCCGCGCTGAGCGTGAGGCTCCAGAACGCCTCGTTCCAGCTCAGCACCAGGCACAGCAGCCCCGTGGACGCCAGCCCGCCCAGCGACAGCGGCAGCAGCACCTGGCGGAACTCCTGCCACAGCGTCGCGCCGTCCATGCGCGCGGCTTCCAGGATCTCGGGCGGGATGTCCTTGTAGCCCGAGTACAGCATCCAGACCATGATCGGCAGGTTGCTCAGCGTGAAGATGATGATCAGCCCGAGCTGCGTGTCGAGCAGGCCCGACCACTGCGCCAGCACGTAGATCGGCATCAGCGCACCCACCGCCGGCATCATCTTCGTGGACAGCATCCACATCAGCACGTCCTTGGTGTGCGGGCCCTTGAAGAAGGCCATCGAGTACGCCGCCGGGGCCGCCAGCAGCAGACCCAGCACCGTCGAAGCCACGCTGGTGACCAGCGAGTTCTGGGCGTAGAGCAGGTAGTCGCTGCGTTCCTGCACCTCGTGGAAGTTCTCCAGCGTCGGTGTGAAGAACAGCAGCGGCGGCACGGAGATCGCCTGCAGCTCGGTCTTGAACGCGGTCAGCACCAGCCAGCCGAGCGGGAAGAACAGGAGCAGCGTCACCAGCCAGGCGACGACGGTGCGCACCGCGAGGGCGGGCGTGAAAGTGGGGGCTCTGGACATGATGCGTGCGGGTCAGGTTGTCGTCGTCATTTGTCGAGGTTCTTGCCGACCATGCGGATCAGGAAGGCCGCCGCGATGTTGGCCAGCACCACCGCGAACAGCGCCCCCGCCGAGGCCACACCGGCGTCGAAGTTCAGCAGTGCCTGCTTGAAGATCAGGAAGGCCATGTTGGTGCTGGCGTCGCCGGGGCCGCCGCCGGTGGTCGTGTAGATCTCGGCGAACACGCTCAGCAGGAAGATCATCTCGATCATCACCACCACCGCGACCGAGCGGCCGAGGTGCGGCAGGTAGAGGTAGCGCAGCTGCTGCAGGTAGGTCGCACCATCCATGCGCGAGGCTTCGAGCTGGTCGCGGTCCATGCTCTGCAGCGACGTGATGAAGATCAGTGTGGCGAACGGCAGCCACTGCCACGACACCATGATGATCACGCTCAGCAGCGGGAAGTCGGTCAGCCAGTCCACGGGCTGTGCGCCGAAGAAGATCCAGACCTGGGCGAGCACGCCGTAGATCGGGTTCATCATCATGTGCTTCCACAGCAGCGCGTTCACCGTCGGCATGACGAAGAACGGACTGATCAGCAGGATGCGCACCAGGCCGCGGCCGGGGAAGGGATCGTCGATCAGCAGCGCGATCCCGATGCCCATCCCCACGGTGATGAGGATCACGCTGCCCAGCAGCAGCAGCGTGTTGACCACCGAGGTCGAGAACGACGGGTCGGTGATGAAGTATTCGAAGTTCTCGAGCCCGATGAAGCCGGTGGCTTCGGGCTGCATGAGGTTGTAGCGGATGACGCTGAAATAGATCGTCATCACCAGCGGCACGATCATCCACAGGAAGAGCGTGACGACAGCGGGCGCCATCAGGGCGCGGGGCAGGAATCGGTTCATGGGGGCTGTCACCCGTGTGCAAGGCCGGTGGGGGCGTGGCGGCACCAGAAGGATCCGGTGCCGCCACGCCCGCCGGCGGGTCTCACCTCACCACAGGGAGAGGGTCGAACAACCCGGGCCGCCAACGCGCGTCACCCGGGCCGGGCGGGCTTACTTGTAGTAGCCGGCCTTCTTCATCTCGCGCTCGGCCGCGGTCTGGCTGGCCTTCAGCGCAGCGTCGATCGAGGTCTTGCCGGCCAGGGCCGCACTCATCTGCTGGCCCACCGCCACACCGATCGACTGGAACTCGGGGATCGCGGCGAACTGCACGCCCACGTACGGCGACTTCGGCAGCGTCGAGTCGTTCGGGTTGGCGCTGTCGATGGCGGCCTTTTCAGCCGCGGCGAAGACGGCGGCCTTCTGGAACGCCGGGTTGGCGTAGGTGCTCTTGCGGGTGCCGGTCGGGACCGCGGCCCAGCCGTTGGTCTTGGCCACCAGCTCGATGTACTCCTTCGAGGTCGCCCAGCTCACGAACTTCTGCGCCGCGTCCTGCTTCTTGGTGCCCGACGGAACGGCCAGTGCCCAGGCCCACAGCCAGTTGGCGCCCTTCGGCGTGTTCATGGTCGGCGCTTGCGCGAAGGCCACCTTGTCAGCGACCTTGGACTGCTTCGGGTCGGTGATGAACGACGCCGCGATGGTCGCGTCGATCCACATGCCGCACTTGCCTTCGTTGTACAGCGCCAGGATCTCGTTGAAGCTGTTGGCCGACGAGCCCGGGGGGCCGTAGTTCTTCAGCAGGTCGACATAGAACGTGATCGCGTCCTTCCAGGGCTTCGATTCGAGCTGCGGCTTCCACTGCATGTCGAACCACTGGCCGCCGAAGGTGTTCACCAGCGTGGTCAGGAAGGCCATGTTGTCGCCCCAGCCCGGCTTGCCGCGCAGGCAGATGCCGTACACGCCGTTCTTCGGGTCGTGGATCTTGCTGGCCAGCGTCTTGATGTCGGCCCAGGTCGGGTTGGCCGCGACGGTGATGCCGGCCTTGTCCGCCAGGTCCTTGCGGTACATCAGCATCGAGCTTTCGCCGTAGAACGGAGCGGCGTACATCTTGCCGCCGACCGACAGGCCGTTGCGCATGGCCGGCAGGATGTCGTCGGCGTCATAGGCGGCGTCGGTCTTGAGTTCCTGCAGCCAGCCCTTCTTGCCCCAGATCGGGGTTTCGTACATGCCGATGGTCATCACGTCGAACTGGCCACCCTTGGTGGCGATGTCGGTGGTCACGCGCTGGCGCAGCGTGCCTTCCTCCAGCGTGACCCACTTGACCTTGATGTCCGGATTGGCGGATTCGAAATGCTTGGTGAGCTTCTGCATTTCGATCATGTGGCCGTTGTTGACGGTGGCGACGACGAGTTCGGTCGCGGCCTGGGCCATCGTCGTCAGGCCGGCGGCGAGACCGAAGGCCAGGGCCAGGGATGCTTTGAGCGTCAGCTTCATGGGGTGTCTCCTCTTGGGGGTGGAACAAGGAACCGATCGACAGGCGCAACGATAGACGTGCCGTGATGCTGTTCTCGATACTGGCATCGCGTCTTCATGTACTCGATTGCACAGAGAGGTTGGTGTTTTCCATGATCAATGACAGCAAAGTACATGTTTGTACTTTTTTGCAGTGCTGTTGCGCAATACAGGATCTGCCTGGCGCGGTCCGGTCCCTGCCCAGGATCGCCGGATGCCCCTTTGGCGAGAACACCGCACTGGGTTACACGAAGATTACGCCCCAGAATGGTGGAACCGTTTCCAGCCCATTTCAGCCCATTCCCGCCGCCCCTCGCCACCATGAACACCCACGCCCGCCCGCGCCTGAACGCCATCGCCGGCCCCATCCTCGGTGAATTCCTCGTCGGCATGAGCGTGGCGATGGCCGGGCTGTGGCTGGCCTCGCAGACCTCGGACGTCGCCGCCGGCGCCTTCGGGATGAGCAACCAGGTGATGGAGACACTGTTCGTGCTGTTCCGCGTGCTGGCGATCGGTGTCGGCGCAGGAATCACGCAGGCGGTGGGCGGCCAGCGGCCGGAGGCGGCGCGGCGCACGGCGCTGGTCGGGCTGGGGGCGAGCACCTGGGCAGGGGCGTTCGTGGCGGGCTGGATGCTGCTGGCCAACGAGTGGACGCTGGACGTGCTGAATGCCCCCTCGGGCGTGAGCCTGCTGGCGGCGCCTTACCTGCAGGCCCTGGCGCTGGCGATGGTGCTGGAAGCGTACAACCTGACCATGGCAGCCATCCTGCGTGCCCACCTGCACGCCCGCGACACGCTGCTGGTCATGCTGGTGATGCACAGCGTCCACCTGGGACTCGCCTTCGTGCTGATGCGCGGCGTGGGCAGCTGGGACGGGCTGGGGCTCTACGGCTACGCGGTCGGGCTGGTGGTCAGCCGGGTGGTGGGACTGGTGATGCACCTGCGCTTCTGGCGCCTGCGGCTGCAGCTGGTGCCGCACCGGCGCGACTGGTGGGTGTGCCCCGTGCGGTCGCTGATGCCGGTGCTGCGCACGGGCGTGCCGGCGGCTTCGCTGGAGCTGGTCTACCGGATCGGTTTCATGATGTCGCTGGCGGCGGCGGCCAAGCTGGGCGTGCCGGCACTGGCGGCGCAGGCCTACACGCTGCAGACGCTCAAGTACGTGATGCTGGTGAGCCTGTCGATCGGCTGGGCCTGCGAGATCATGGTCGGCCACCTCGTCGGCGCCGGCGAATTCCGCACCGCGCACCAGCTCGTGCGCAAGGGCCTGCGCAACGGGATGCTGGCCTCCGGGGCGCTGGCCCTGCTGGCAGCGGCGAGCGCCCCGTGGCTGATGCGCGCCTTCACGCGCGACCCGGAGGTCATCGCCGCGGCGCAGACCCTGCTGTGGATCGCCTTCGCGCTGGAGACCGGGCGGGTCGCCAACATCGTCGTGCTGGGTGCGCTGCGGGCGACGGGCGACGTGGTGTATCCGGTGGCGGCGAGCATGGCCTCGCTGATCCTGGTGCTGGGCGTGGGCTCGGTGGTGCTGAGCCGCTACTTCGGACTGCCGGGCATCTTCATCGCCTACGCCGCCGACGAGTGGATCCGCGGCACCATCCTCTACCACCGCTGGACCACCCACGGCTGGGTGCAGCACGCCCGCGAGATCTACCAGCGCATGCGCACGCCGGGGGCGGAGACGCGGTTCTGAGCGCTGCGGGACAGCCGGCTCAGACCACCCGCACGCGGATCTCGCCCAGCCCGTCGATGCCACCCCGCATCACCTGACCGCGCTCGACCGGGCCGACACCTTCGGGCGTGCCGGTGTAGACCAGGTCGCCGGGCTGCAGCGCAAAGTAGGTCGAGAGGTTGGCGATCACCTCGGGCACCGACCAGATCAGCGCGTCGATGTCGCTGCGCTGGCGGTCGGCGCCGTCGATCTGCAGCCAGACCGCGGCCGACGCCGGGTGGCCGATGTCCTCGGCGGCATGGATCAATCCGATCGGCGCCGAGTGGTCGAACGCCTTGCCGAGCTCCCACGGGCGGCCCTTGTCGCGCATCTTGAACTGCAGGTCGCGCCGCGTCATGTCCAGCCCGACGGCATAGCCGAACACATGGTCCAGCGCCTGCCCGACCGGGATGTCGCGCCCGCCCCGCCCGATCGCCACGACCAGCTCGATCTCGTGGTGGACGTTGCCGGACTGCGGCGGGTAGGGGAACTCGACCGTCTGCCCCGGCGGCGCGACGACGATGCTGTTGTCGGGCTTGCAGAAGAAGAACGGCGGTTCGCGCTCCGGGTCGAAACCCATCTCGCGGGCGTGCGCGGCGTAGTTGCGGCCGACGCAGTAGAGGCGGCGCACCGGAAACAGCGTGTCGCGGCCGGCGACCGGAACGGCCACCTGGGGTTCGGGCGGGAAGGCGTAGAGGCTCATCGAAAACGGCTCCTTGTAACGCCGCGATGATGTCAGTTCTGCAGCGACCAGACCAGCCGCACCGGCAGCTCGGTCCGCTTGAGCACATCGCCCCGCGCCTCGCCCGTCGCCGGATTCACGGCCCAGCCATGGAGAAACGACAGCTGGGTGGTGTTCTCGTCGGTGCGACCGCGCTGGATGTTGGCGTAGTTGTACTGGTTGACTGGCGACAGGTTCGTGTCGATGCTGGCCGTCATGGCCCAGTGGCTCTCGGCGGGGGCGGCGGGAAACAGCACCGGGTCCAGCCCGGGCGGTGGCCCCGACCGGTGCACCAGCCGCTCCAGCTCGGTGACCCGCGGCAACCGCCAGGCGAACCCGTCCGCGTCCTTGCGCGCCGCCGCCAGCGCCAGCGCCTGGGCATGGCCGACGCGCGCCGGCTGGCCGGTGCAGGTCCGGCCATTCCAGCGCATGCCCTCCACGCAGCGCGCCCATGCCAGCCCCGTGTAGGGATCCAGGACCTGCGCGCCGTTGTCGGCGGGAACGAGGGCCGGTGCGTCCGCCGGAATGGGCGGGGCCGCCTGCACGGTGGCAGCGAACAGGACGGGCGCCAGCACGCGCAGCAGCCGGCAGTGGAGCGGGAGGATCGACATGGAGGCTTATTCGGCCGATCCCCCGGAAATCTGAACCGCGCGTCCGATCAGGTCCATACTGGGTCACGCCTCCACCACCACAAGGAATTGCCCATGTCCAAGAGTCAGAACGGCAACAAGGAGGTCAAGAAGCCCAAGAAGGTCCCGCCGAAGCCGCTGCCCGCCGGCGCAGCACCGCCGACCATCACGGCAGCCGCTCCCCCGGTGCGCCGCAAGAAATGACATGTCGTGATTTGAAATCCTCCCCGCCCTGAAGGGCGAGGATTCCGGCGGACGCGACCGCTTGCGCGGCCGGGCCTTCGGCGGGTTCCTGCTTCATTGCGGCTGCGCGTCGTCCCCTCACGGGTCTGGCGCGTCTGACCTCCGCTCCACAGGCTTCGGGTCTTTCGACCCAGACCGCGTGTCCCGCGGCCAGTACGTTCTTCGCGGCGTTCAGGTCCGCGTTTTCTTCATGTCCGCACGCTTCGCACTCGAAGCGGGCTTGCGTCGGCCGGTTCTCCCTGGCGGTGTGCCCGCAGGCGCTGCACCGCTGGCTCGTGTACGCCGGGTTCACTGGCACCACTGCACCACCTCGGGCGGCTGTCTTGTATTCCAGTTGTCGCCGTGCCTCGCCCCACGCCTGATCGAGGATCGAGCGGTTCAGCCCTGCTTTATGCCGCACCCGCTTTCCCGGCTCGGCAACCGTCCCCTTGGCGCTGGCGCTCATCGCTGCCACCTTCAGATCCTCGATGGCGATCACAGGATGAGCGTCAGCCCACTTCGTCGTCAGCTTGTGCAGCCAGTCGCTGCGCTGCGCCGCGATCCGGGCATGCACTCTGCCCAGCCGGTCGATCGCCTTGCGTCGATTCTTCGAGCCCTTCACCTTGCGCGAGACGCTGCGCTGGACCCGCTTCAGGTACTTCTGCTGCCGCTTCAACGCATTCAGCGGCGCCACGCACTCACCGTCCGTCGTCGCAGCGAACAGCTTCACGCCGAAGTCGATCCCCAGTGTCGGCACCAGCCCCGCTGCCGGGATCACGTCCGGCTGCTCCACCTGGATCGACACGAACCAGCGGCCCCGCTCCTGCGTCAGCGTGTAGTTCCGAACCACACCCTCGACCAACTGCGACCGACGCATCCGGACCCAGCCGAGTTTCGGGGGTTTCAGGCGCTGGTTGTCCGTGTCGAGCTTGCAATCCGAAGCCTTCGGGAACCGCAGCCCGGCGTCCTGGCCCCGACCCCGAAACCTCGGATAGCCGCCATTCCTCTCGAAGAAGCGTCGGTAGCTCGCCTCCAACCGCTTGAGCGTCTGCTGCTGTGCCTGCACGGGTGTTTCGGCCAGCCACGCCGTGTCCGGATCGTTGCGCCACATCGTCAGCCAGCGGCACATCGCAGCAAAGCCCGAGAACTTCTCGCCCGCCTCCCTCAGCCGCTGCTGTTCGCCGATGGCCCGGTTCCACACCCAGCGGCACGCGCCTGCGAACCGGCGCAGGGTGTGCGCGGTGCCGGGCTTGGGGAGCAACTGGAAGCGGAAGGCTCGAATTGGCATGGTTGAAACTGTACATAAAACCAGTCAACCATGCCACAGGAAACTCAACCACCAAGCCAATGGCTCGCTGCGCGAGCCTGCGCTCTACCTCCCCGCCCTGAAGGACGGGGCTTCTCGCGCCTTCTGGTGACCTGAACGCCCGGGACGCCCGCCCCGGGCGTCCCACCACGGATCTGGCGTCCAATGGCGCCATGGAACATCCGCAGCCCCCCCCGCACCAGCACGACGCCCTCGACCAGCGCCTGACCGATCTCGAGATCAAGGCCAGCTTCACCGAGGACCTGGTCGACCACCTGAACCAGATCATCATCCGCCAGCAGCAGCAGATCGACGCGCTCGCCCGCGAGGTCAGCCAGTTGCGCCAGCAGAGCGGCGCCGACAGCGGTGTGCCCGCTTTTCGCAGCCTGCGCGACGAATTGCCCCCGCACTACTGAACCGCACATGGCGCCGGCAGCAGCGTTTGCGTTTGCGCTTGTAGCCGAATAGCCCTCTTCACAAGGGGTATTTTTACCCATCGGAACCCGAGGCCAGCCCCTACGCTGGCGTCCAAACGACGGGTCCGAAAATGAACAAAAATCAAGCCACTCAAGGAATGTTCGGTGACTTCTTCCGCTACCACGGGTGGATGTCCCCCGGGGTACGCTGGTTTCGACGGTCCAGTTTCAAGGCCAAGGCGGCCGTGATCGCGCTGGTCTTCCTGGTTCCGCTGACCTTCTGCCTCGCGCTGCTCTGGAAGGGCAGTGGCCAGGCCATCGCGGTCGCGCAATCCGAACGCCAGGGACTGGCGGTGCTCCGACCCCTCTTCGCCTTCATCCAGGACGCGCAGCTCCGGCGCCATGCCGCCATCCTGCATCCGGCCGACCTGCCCGCGCTGCAGCAGCGCCTGGGTGCCGCAGCCGAACAGATCGAGCGCCAGCGCCGCGAATCCGGTACCGGCTTCAACGACAAGGAAGCCCACGAGGCGTTCCGGACACTGCAGCAGACCGTGCACCAGACCCCGGTGGCCGCGTCGCAGGATGACACGTTCCAGACCCACAGCGACCTGATCCAGGCCGCACTGAAGCTGGCCGCGGTCATCACCGACGGCTCGCAGCTCAGCCTCGATCCGGACCTGGACACCTTCCACATGATGAATGTCGCGGTGCTGCGCGGCCCGCGGCAGACGGAAAACACCGCCAGGATCAACGCGATGGGGCAGATGATGCTGACCAGCGCCGATGCCCGCGCGGCCCGGCATGAGCAGATCGCGCAGTGGACCGCCGTGCAGCGTTTCCTGGATGACGATGTCGAAGCGTCCTACCAGGCCGGCATCAGCATCGACCCGCAGACCGCCCGCCTGTTCGACATGCAGGGCACGGACGACGCCTTCGACGCCTTTCTGGCAGCCGTCGGCCAGCAGATCATGGCAGGAGAGCCCAAGGGGGATGTCTCGGCCTACGCCCGGCTGGGTGATGCGATCGCGGCCAAGCAGAACACGCTGAACGGGCAGATCCTGGAGGAACTCGACCGCCGCCTCCAGGCACGCATCGACCGGCTGGTGCGCGGACGGGCACTGGAGCTGGGCATCAGCATCCTGTTCGTGGCGATCGCGCTGTACCTGATGCTGGCGTTCTACCGGGTGATGACGGGTGGTCTCAACGAGGTGGCCGGCCATCTGAAGGAAATCAGCCTGGGCAACCTGACCACCGCACCGCAGCCCTGGGGCAACGACGAAGCCGCGCAGCTGATGATGAACCTGCGCGCGATGCAGGCCAGCCTGCGGCGGACCGTCGGTGTCGTGATCGACAGCGCCACGCAGGTTCAGGCGTCCAGCGACAACATTGCCTCGGCCGCCGCCGACCTGTCGGTCCGCACCGAGCAGTCTGCCGTCAGCCTGCAGCAGACGGCAACCACGATGGGCCACATTGCCAGCACGGCCGACCAGGCCGCCAGAACCGTGGAGGCCGCCACCGCCAGCGTGCAGGAAAACGCCCGGGTGGCCGAGCGCGGCGGGCAGGTGATTGCCGAAGTGATCCGGAACATGGAAGACATCCACGCCGCATCGACGCGGATCAGCGAGATCATCGGCACCATCGACGGCATCGCCTTCCAGACCAACATCCTGGCGCTCAATGCAGCGGTCGAGGCCTCGCGGGCGGGTGAGCATGGCCGCGGCTTCGCGGTCGTGGCCGCCGAGGTGCGGGCACTGTCGGGACGCTCGGCCTCAGCGGCCAAGGAGATCAAGTCGCTGGTTCACTCCAGCCTCGCGCAGGTCCGCAGCGGCACAGCCGTCGTGACCGACGCAGGCCAGATCATGAAGAACATCGTCGGCAATGCCGACAAGGTGTCCCGCCTGATCAGCGACATTGCCGAAACCGCACGCCACCAGCGCCACAGCCTGCAGCAGATCAGCACCGCCGTGAGCGAACTCGACCAGGCCACCCAGCAGAACGCGACGCTGGTGGAGCAGAGCAGCAATGCCTCCGGCACGCTGGCGGACCAGGCCCGGCAGCTCAGCAGCGAAGTGAGCCAGTTCCGGCTGGCGGCCCACTGATCCGACCGCACGCCAGCGCATGGCGTGCCGCCGGCGTGTGGATCCGATGCACGCGACTCAGACCCGCTCGACGATGAGCGCGATCCCCTGCCCCACCCCGATGCACATCGTGCACAGCGCATAGCGCCCCTGGATGCGGTGCAGCTGGTTCACCGCCGTCGTCACCAGCCGCGCCCCGCTCGCCCCCAGTGGATGACCCAGCGCGATCGCGCCGCCGTTCGGATTCACCCGTGCGTCGTCGTCCGCCAGCCCCAGGTCGCGCAGCACCGCCAGCCCCTGCGCCGCGAAGGCCTCGTTCAGCTCGATCACGTCCATCTGGTCGAGCGTCAGGCCGGTCAGGGCCAGCACCTTGCGCGTGGCCGGTGCCGGGCCGAAGCCCATGATGCGCGGCGCGAGTCCGGCCGTCGCCATCCCGACCACACGGGCGCGCGGCGTCAGGCCGTAGCGGGCGGCGCTGCCTTCGTTGGCCAGCAGCAGCGCGCACGATCCGTCGTTCACGCCCGATGCATTGCCCGCCGTCACCGTGCCGTCCGGCCGCACCACGCCCTTGAGCCTGGCCAGCGATTCGAGGCTGGTCTCGCGCGGGTGTTCGTCCTTGGTCACGAGGACCGGATCGCCCTTCTTCTGCGCGATGCTCACCGGCGTGATCTCGCTGTCGAAGACCCCCGCCTGCTGTGCCTTCACCGCGTTCTGCTGCGAGCGCAGCGCCATGCGGTCCTGCGCCTCGCGCTCGATCTTGAAGTCGGTGGCGACGTTCTCGGCCGTCTCCGGCATCGAGTCCACGCCGTACTGCGCCTTCATCAGCTTGTTGATGAAACGCCAACCAATCGTGGTGTCATAGACCGCATTGTTGCGGCTGAAGGCGGATTCGGCCTTGGGCATGACAAACGGGGCGCGGCTCATGCTCTCCACGCCGCCGGCGATCATCAGGCCCGCTTCACCCGCCCGGATCGCCCGCGCCGCCGAGCCGACCGCGTCCATGCCCGAGCCGCACAGCCGGTTGATCGTCGCGCCGGGAACCTCCATCGGCAACCCGGCCAGCAGCGCCGACATGCGCGCCACGTTGCGGTTGTCCTCGCCGGCCTGGTTGGCGCAGCCGTAGAGCACGTCGGTCACCGCGGCCCAGTCGACGTTCGGGTTGCGCGCCATCAGCGCCCGGATCGGCACCGCGCCGAGGTCGTCGGCACGCACGCTCGACAAGGCACCGCCGTAGCGGCCGAAGGGGGTGCGGATGGCGTCGCAGATGTAAGCGTGGGTCATGGCGGGGTCCGGATCAGATAGGAGTGGGTCAGGTGCGGTTGAGGTCGAACAGGCTGGTCGCTTCGAGGTCGAGCACCTCGGTGTCCGTCTGCTTGAAGAGCTGCCAGCGCCAGCGCAGGATGCCCAGGTGCAGCTGGCTCGCCGAGCGGCGCGTCTCCAGCACCGTGGCGCGCACGCGTAGCGCGTCACCCGGCCGCACCGGATGTTTCCACTTCAGGTAGGCCAGCCCCGGCGAGGCAAACGACTCCGAGCCGGCCAGCGCCGCGTCCGCCACCAGCCGCATCGCGATGCCACAGGTGTGCCAGCCGCTGGCGATCAGGCCGCCGAACGGGCCCTGCGCGGCGGCGTCCGGATCGGTGTGGAACCACTGCGGGTCGTAGGCACCGGCGAACTGCAGCACCTCGGCCTCGGTGACGTGGTACGGGCCGGCCTCGATGACCTGGCCTGGGAAGAATTCGGCGAATTTCATGGCGTCCTGTCCTCAGATGGCGCAGCGCAGCCAGGGGCTGACGCGGTAGCGTTCACCGCGGTAGTGCGCGTCCAGCGCATCCAGCAGCGCGATCACCTCGGCCGCGCTCCAGCGCGAGAGCCACTCGAACGGCCCCGCCGGGTAGTTGACGCCCAGCTTCATCGCCGCATCCGCGCCGACGGTCGAGCACACGCCCTGCAGCACCGCGTCCGCCGCCTCATTGATGAGCATCGCCACCGTGCGCGCGACGACCAGCCCCGGCGCATCCGCCAGCGGCAGCGGCGCGAAGCCGAGCGCCGCCAGCCACGCCGCGGCCTGCCCGCGCCACGCCGCCGACGCCCCACCAGCCACCGCATACGCCAGCGCCGTGCCCGCCGCCACCGGCAGCACCACCGGCCGGTCGAACACCGCCACGTCGCGGCAGCCGGTGTCGGCCGCGACCTGCGCGGCGCAGCGGCCGTCGGTCAGCATCAGGCGGGCGCCGTCGATCTCCAGGCCGGTCCAGCCGCTGTCGGTCACCCGCGCCGGTCCCCAGCCTTGCGCCGAGAGCGCCGCGGTGGCCGCCTGCTCCAGCGCGTCGGCGATCGGGCCGGTGCCGTGGACCGTGACCTCGCCTGCGGTGTTCGGTGCCTCGTGCACGGCCACCGGCAGCGCGGCGCCGTCGTTCGGGTAGGCGTAGAAGCCGCGCCCGGTCTTGCGACCGAACAGCCCGCCATCGACCATCTCGCGCTGCACCAGCGAGGGCACGAAGCGCTTGTCGTAGAAGTTCGCCTCGTAGACCGACTGCGTCACCGAGAAGTTGGTGTCGTGGCCGATCAGGTCCATCAGCTCGCACGGGCCCATGCGGAACCCCGCAGCGCGCAGGCAGGCGTCCAGCACCGCCGGCGTGGCGGCCTGTTCGAGCAGCAGCGCCAGCGTCTCGGCGTAATACGGCCGCGCGATGCGGTTGACGATGAAACCGGGCGTGGACTTGGCGTGGACCGGCGTCTTGCCCCAGACCTTCGACAGCTCGAAGATCGCTTCAGCCACGGCCGGCGCGGTCTGCAGACCGCTGACGACCTCGACCAGTTTCATCAGCGGCACCGGGTTGAAGAAGTGCATGCCGACCAGCCGCTCCGGGTGCGCCAAGCCGTTGGCGATGGCGGTGACCGAGATCGACGAGGTGTTGGTCGCCAGCACGCAGTCGGTGGCGACGATGCCTTCCAGTTGCTTGAACAGCGCGCGCTTCACATCGAGCTTCTCGACGATCGCCTCGACCACCAGCCGCACCGGCGCCGCTTCCTCGATCGCGCTGACCGGGGTGATGCGCGCCAGCGTCTGCGCGACCGCCTCGGCCGTCAGCTTGCCCTTGGCGACGAGTGTGTCGAGGCTCTTGGCGAGCTTGGCCTTGGCTTCGATGGCGGCGCCTTCGCGGGCGTCGTGCAGCAGCACCGGATGGCCGGCCTGCGCCGCCACCTGGGCGATGCCGGCGCCCATGATGCCGGCGCCGATGACCAGCATCGGCGCGAGGTTCAAAGGAGGAATCGAGGTCATCGTCGTGGTCGTCATTGGGGAATCCAGTTGGCGGGCCGCTTGCCCAGGAATGCCGCAAACCCTTCGCGGGCCTCGTCGGTGCCGCGCACACGGGCGATGGTCTGCGCGGTGAGTTCGCGCACCTCGGGCGTGATCGGGCCGACCTCCAATTGGCCGAACAGCGTCTTGATCTCGCGCTGCGCGTCCGGGCCGCCAGCGAGCAGCTCCTTCACGGTGGCGTTCACCATGGCGTCGAGCGCGTCGAGCGTCGTCACCTGCTGCACCAGCCCGATGGCGAGCGCCTCCGGGGCAGCGATGCGCGTGGTCGTCAGCGCCAGCCGTTTCGCCTGGCGCTTGCCGACCGCGTTGGTCACGTACGGGCCGATGACCGAGGGCAGGATGCCGAACTTGGCCTCGCTGACCGAGAAGCTGGCGTTGTCGGCCGCGATGGCGATGTCGCACGCACACGCGAGCCCCACACCGCCGCCGAGTGCCGCGCCCTGCACCCGCGCCACCGTCGGCTTCGGGCAGGCCTCGATGCGCGCCAGCATCCCGGCGAACTTGCGGGCGTCGGCGACATTCCATTCGACCGAGGCGGTGCTGGCGCGCTGCATCCACTGCAGGTCGGCGCCGGCGCTGAAGTGCTTGCCCTCGCCGGCCAGCACGATCACGCGCACGCTGTCATCGGCGGCGAGCTGGGTGAAGGCAGCGTCCAGCTCGGCGATCATCTGCTCGTCGAAGGCGTTGAACACGGCCGGGCGGGCCATCGTGACCTGGGCGACGCCGGGGCGGGGCCGGCTCAGCACGAGGGTCGAGGGCGGGTTCAGGTTGGGGTCGGACATGGACAGAGGTCTTTCGTGGTGCCCCGCATTGTCGACCGACCGGTCGGATAATCAATGCGGGATTTGCCGCATCGCCAGCAGATCGATGGACTGGCGGCTCAGTAGGTTTCCAGGTGCAAGCGCCCCTGCGCCTTGAGCGCCGCGCCGACCGTGTCCCAGTGCATCCCCGCCTGTGTCGCCAGATCGCGCAGCGCCAGCACGACGCCCTCCTCCATCGCCTTCAGCCCGCACACATAGAAGTACGCATTCGGATCGGCCAGCAGCGGCGCCAGGTCGGCGGCGCGCTCGCGCATCGCGTCCTGCACGTAGCGCTTGGGCTTGCCGGCTTCGCGCGAGAAGGTGAAGTTGATGTCGATGAAGTCCTTGGGCAGGGTCTGCAGCGGGCCGAAGTACGGCAGCTCGGCCTGGGTGCGGGCGCCGAAGAACAGCATCAGCTTGCCGCCCTCGAACTTGCCCGAGCTGCGCAGCCGGCGGCGCCATTCGGTCATCGCGCGCATCGGGGCGGAGCCGGTGCCGGTGCAGATCATGACGATGTGCGACTTCGGGTGGTTCGGCATCAGGAAGCTGGTGCCGAAGGGGCCGATCACCTGCACCTTGTCGCCGACCTGCAGGTCGCACATGTAGTTCGAGCCCACACCGCGCACCGGACGGCCCTGGTGGTCCTCCAGCACGCGCTTGATGGTCAGCGAGACGTTGTTGTAGCCGGGGCGCTCGCCGTTGCGCGGGCTGGCGATCGAGTACTGGCGGGCGTGGTGCGGCTTGCCGTTGGTGTCCACGCCGGGCGGGACGATGCCGATCGACTGGCCTTCCAGCACCGGGAAGGGCATCGCGCCGAAGTCGAGCACGACGTGGTGCGTGTCGTAGTCGCTGCCGGCGTGCTGGCCGACCTCGGTGACGCGCACATTGCCGACCACCGTGGCGGTGACCGTCTTCTCGGCGGCTTTCGGGCCGTAGAGGTTGGTGTACGGGTGCGCGGCGGACCAGGGCGGCAGCGTGGCGCCGTATTGCGCGCTGTGGAACGCCGTTTCGCCGTCGGCCGCGGCGGGCAGCGACACCGGCGCGGGTTCGATGTCGGGCGCGGCGCCGTCGGCCACCCCCGCCTCGGCCAGTTGCTCGGGCGTCAGCTCGGCGGGCAACTCGTCCCACTCCAGCTGCACCTCGGGCGTGTAGGCCAGCACGCGCGGCATCATGCGCCAGTTGTCGATCGAGCCGGTCGGGCATGGCGAGATGCAGTCCATGCACAGGTTGCACTTGCCGGCATCGACCACGTAATTGCGGTCATCGTGCGTGATCGCACCCACCGGGCAGATCGCCTCGCAGGTGTTGCAGCGGATGCAGATCTCCGGGTCGATGAGGTGCTGGCGGATGACTGCCGTGTCGGCCATGTCCATGGGGGGTCTCCAGATCGTGAAGAAGGGCCCCGCGGGGCCCTGTCAGCATGTGCGATGCCTTGTGCGCAGCCAGTATCGCCGGCCGCGTCGGGCGTGTGGATCAGTTGAAACGCACGTATTCGAAGTCCACCGGCTGGCGGTTGATGCCCATGACCGGCGGCGCGATCCAGTTGGCGAACTTGCCCGGCTCGACGACGCGGCCCATCAGGCTGCGGACGAAGGCGCGGTCGCCGCCCGAGGGCAGCCACTGGTCCACGTTCGCCTTCCACTCGGCCTCGCTCACCACGCGGCCGTCCGGCGAGACCTTCACGCCCGACAGCGCGCCGATGTTGCGGTGGAAGGCCTTGTGCGGCGTCTTCAGCTTGAAGGGGATGCCGGCCTTCTCGATCACCTTGTTCCAGCGCTCGACGCCACCGATCGAGTCCTTGATGTAGTCGTCGCGCAGCACTTCGTTGAGCGCGTTGAGCATCGGAACTTCCTTCTCGACGAGCTGGCCGCCCTGCACGTTCAGCACGCGGTAGGTCTGGCCGCGCAGCTGGTGGTCGTCCATGCGCTTGCCTTCCTCGTAGCGGCCCTTCAGGCCGGTCGAGTAGAAGGTCGCGGCGTTGCTCGACTCGTCGGCACCGAACAGGTCGATCGTCACCGAGAAGTGGAAGTTCAGGTAACGCTGCAGCGTCGGCAGATCGATCACGCCGGCCGCGCGCAGCTGCGCCGGGTCGTCGGTCTTGAGCTGGTTCATCATCTGGCAGGTGCGGTTGATGACCCGGCTGATGCCCGACTCGCCCACGAACATGTGGTGCGCTTCTTCGGTCAGCATGAACTTGGTCGTGCGGGCCAGCGGGTCGAAGCTCGACTCGGCCAGCGCGCAGAGCTGGAACTTGCCGTCGCGGTCGGTGAAGTAGGTGAACATGAAGAACGACAGCCAGTCCGGCGTCTCTTCATTGAAGGCCTGCAGGATGCGCGGGTTGTCTTCCTGACCCGAGCGGCGTGCCAGCAGCGCTTCGCCTTCTTCGCGGCCGTCGCGGCCGAAGTACTTGTGCAGCAGGTAGACCATGGCCCACAGGTGGCGGCCTTCCTCGACGTTCACCTGGAACAGGTTGCGCAGGTCGTACTGGCTCGGGCAGGTCAGGCCCAGGTGGCGCTGCTGCTCGACCGACGCGGGCTCGGTGTCGCCCTGCGTGACGATGATGCGGCGCAGGTTGGCGCGGTATTCGCCAGGCACGTCCTGCCACGCCGCTTCGCCCTTGTGGTCACCGAAGTGGATCTTGCGGTCGGCTTCGGCCGGGTTCAGGAAGATGCCCCAGCGGTAGTCGGGCATCTTGACGTGGCCGAACTGCGCCCAGCCCTGCGGATCGACGCTGACGGCGGTGCGCAGGTAGACGTCGAAATTCTGCGAGCCGTCCGGGCCCATGTCGTCCCACCAGCTCAGGAAGTTGGGCTGCCACTGCTCCAGCGCGCGCTTGAGCGTGCGGTCCTCGGCGAGGTTGACGTTGTTGGGGATCTTTTCGCTGTAGTCGATGCTGCTCATGTCGGTTCCTTGAAGTCGTGCCGTGGTGGGTGCCGATTCAGACGCGGTTCCAGTCGAAGGCGGCCTTGTCGCCCTTGCCGTAGACCTTCAGCGCGCCCTTTTCGCCGACGGCGTTGGGACGCTGGAAGATCCAGTTCTGCCACGCGGTCAGGCGGCCGAAGACGCGCGTGAACATGTTCTCTGGGCCGTTGAAGCGCAGGTTGGCTTCCAGGCCGGTGAGCGCGTCCGGGGACATCGACACGCGCTCCTCGATGGCGATGCGGACCTCGTCGGCCCAGTCGATGTCGTCCGGGTTCGACGTGACCAGGCCGAGCGCGAAGGCGGCGTCCGCGTCCAGCGGCTGACCGATCGCGGCGCGCACGGCGTCCATCGCGGGCTGCTCGTCGTAGAAGCGGCGGCCCAGGCGGCTCTGGCCGGTCGCCATCGGGTAGCGGCCGAAGTTGGCTTCACCGACGGTGAGCTTCGGCGCGGCGGCCTCGTCGTCCGGCAGCGCCAGGTGGTAGCTGCGGTCGCAGGCCAGCGCCAGTTCGAGGAAGGTGCCCGCGAAGCACGAACCCGGCTCGATCAGCGCGAACAGGCTGCGCGACGAGACATCGAGGCGGCTGAACGTGCGGCGCAGCAGGCCGGTGGTTTCGCGCACCAGCCAGTGGTTCTGGTGGGCGGCCAGCGTGGCGTCCATCGCCAGCACGGCGGCGGCATCGCCCGAGGTCTTGATCAGCCAGGTGCCGATGTCCAGCTCGTTGGTGCGCATCGACAGGATCGCATCTTCCAGCTCGCGGGCCATCGCCAGCGGGTACCAGGCGGCGCCAGCGGCTTCGATGCCGGCGATGTCGGTCGGCTGCGCGCCGGTCGGGGCCTTGACGGTCCAGGTCGCCGTGCGCTTGGCGCGGTCGATCTCGACGGTGACGTTGGCGTAGCGCAGCGCGTCGGCTTCGACCGTGCGCTCCACCTGCACCAGCTCGACGCCCTTGCCGTCCGCCGGGCGGTCGCTCTGCGCGGCGAGCTGCAGCGCGCGTTCCTGCACCTTGGCAGCGAACTGGGCCGGCTTGACGATGTCGTCCACGAGGCGCCAGTCCTTGGCCTTCTTGCCACGCACACCTTCGACGCTGGTGCAGAACAGGTCGGCGAGGTCGTGGCGCACCTTGCGCTTGTCGGTCACGCGGGTCAGGCCGCCCGTGCCCGGCAGCACGCCCAGCAGCGGCACTTCCGGCAGCGACACGGCGGACGAGCGGTCATCGACCAGGATGATCTCGTCACAGGCCAGCGCCAGCTCGTAGCCACCGCCCGCGCAGGCGCCGTTCACCGCCGCCAGGAACTTCAGGCCCGAATTCGCCGAGGAATCCTCCAGCCCGTTGCGCGTCTCGTTGGTGAACTTGCAGAAGTTGACCTTCCACGCATGGCTCGACACGCCCAGCATGAAGATGTTGGCGCCCGAGCAGAACACCTTCTCCTTGGCGCTGGTCACGACGACCGTGCGCACTTCGGGGTGTTCGAAGCGGACGCGGTTGATGGCGTCGTTCAGCTCGATGTCCACGCCCAGGTCGTAGCTGTTGAGCTTGAGCTTGTAGCCGGGGCGCAGGCCGGCGTTTTCGTCGAAGTCGGCGGCCAGCGTGGCGACAGCACCTTCGAACGACAGCTTCCAGTGGCGGTAGCGCGTGGGGTGGGTGCGGTAGTCGACGGCGGCAACAGCGGTAGCGGCATCACTCATGAGACGGGCTCCTGGGGCGAGACGCACGACGGTGCATCTGGGGGTGTTCGGGTGGGATCCGGGGAGGTCTGGTGGATCAGTGAATGCATGATATTGCACGTCATGACGCGAGACAATGCATTCCAATGCGTGTTGCGAGGAATGCCCGGCAAATTCGGGTAAACACGGAGGGTTGCCACCGGCGATTGCTTGATTTATAGTTGATCACTCAAACATAAAGAAAGCAAATCCATGTCCGATGCCACGCTCCCCAGCACCTCGCTGGAACTCTGCCTGCGCCTGACCCGCGCCTACGCCGTGCTGACCCGCCGGCTCGACAACAAGCTCTCCAGCGTCCACGGCCTGAGCTTCAGCGACTTCATGGTGCTGCACAGCCTGTCGCGGGCGGAAGGTGCGCGCCTGCGCCGCATCGACCTGGCCGAGCGCATGGGGCTGACCGCCTCGGGCGTGACGCGCACGCTGTTGCCGCTGGAGAAGATCGGGCTGGTCGGGCGGGAGTCAGATCCGCGGGACGCCCGGGTCGGCTACGCGACGCTGACGCCCGCGGGGCAGGAACTGCACGGCTACGCGCTGACCTCCGCCGAGGCGATCTGCCAGGAGGCGACGCAGGCGGTATCGGACGAGCAACTGGCGAGCGTGCTGGAACTGCTGGGGCAACTGGCGGGGATCAACCTGTCGAATGCCTGAGGCGCGATCAGAGGGACAATCGCCCCCGCCATCCCACTCGAACACCAGCCCGCCCATGAGCAAGATCACGCAACTGAAGCTGGAGAACTTCACGGCGTTCCACTCGATCGACGTGCGGTTTTCTCCCGGGGTGAACGTGCTCATCGGCGCGAACGGCACAGGCAAGACGCACCTGCTGAAGGTGCTGTATGCCGCCTGCGCCATCACGGTCGGAGAAGACCGGGAGCGCGGGTTCGAACGCAAACTGGCGGGGGTCTTTCACCCATTCCAGTCCGACATCAGCCGTCTGATCCGTCGCCGGCCGGGGCGATCGGGCGGTGCAGCCCTGGCGGTCTGGCGCGACGACGGCACCAGGCTGCTCGGAAGCATCGCACCGCGAGTGGTCGATTCACGCCATGACTCGACGCCCCAGGTATCCCCTTGGGCCGAGACCCCTCTGGAGTCCGCCTATATCCCCGTCAAGGAGATGCTGGCGCACGCACCCGGTTTTCTCTCCACTGCGGCGCGGCGCGAAATCGCGTTCGAGGAGGTGTACGTGGACATCCTCCGGCAAGCCTTCCTGCCCAAGCTCAAGGGCGATCTCGACCCCGACCGGCAACGCCTGCTGGACCTGCTGCAGCAAGCCATCGGCGGCAAGGTCGTCAGCAAGGGCGAGCACTTCTTCCTCAAGAACCGCCGCGGTGAACTGGAGTTCACGCTGCTGGCCGAGGGCATGCGCAAGCTGGCCTTGCTGTGGCTGCTCATCCAGAACGGCACCCTGCGACCGGGCTCGGTGCTCTTCTGGGACGAACCCGAGGCCAACCTGAACCCTGCGCTGATGGGGGACGTGATCGAAGTGGTTCTCGCATTGCAGCGCCTGGGGGTGCAGGTGTTCATGAGCACCCACAACTACGTGATGCTGAAGGAACTCGACCTGCGCACCCAGTCGCACGACCAGGTTCGCTACCTGTCGCTGTTCCTCGGCGTGGACGACAGCGTCACCTGTCAAAGCAGCGAGCACTACGCCAGCATCGATCCCAACGCCATGGCCGCCACCTTCGACAGCCTCTACGCCCGCGACATGGCCCGCGCCCTCCAGGGTGTCGCACGCGCATGACCACGCTGCAGGAAGGCGAACTGGCGTTCGATTTCTCCCGCGCCCAGCGGGCCATCCGTCTGGATGACCGCCAGAAACGCACACCCGAAGGCTTGAGTCTGGTCGACTTCGTCGTAGAAGAACCCCACCGGCTCCTGCTCATCGAGGTCAAGGATCCCTCCTGCGCACCCCGACGCGATGACGACGGCGCCCGCCATGCCATCGCCAAGGAGCGCGAACGGTTCCTGCAAAAGATCCGCAGCGACACGCTGATCTCGGACGAACTGACCCCCAAGGCCCGTGACAGCTACACCTGGCTGCACCTGATGCGGCAGGACACCAAACCCATCGTCTACGCCTTCTTCCTCGGCGCAGACCAGTTGCCGGTGGACAGCGGGTTGCTGATGCGGCTGCGGGAACGCCTGCAGGCCCGCATCGCCCACGAAGCCGACCAGCCTTGGGCACGCCCCTACGTGTCCGCCTGTGTGGTGCTCACCGAAAAGACCTGGCCACAAGCCTTCCCCGACTACCCGGTCAGACGGCTGCGCTGACCGGTCGCGTCCCCGTTCACCGCCGCTCGATCACCTGCAAGTCCTTCGCATGGCTGATCAGATACTCGGCGCTGAACCGCGCCTTCTGCCCCGGCGCCAGCGTCTGCGTCCAGGCGACGACACCGGGCTGGTCCTGCCAGTCGCCGGGTTGCGGCGCGGGGGTGAACTGGCGGGTGACGGTGATCTTCTCGTCGGTGCTGACCGGCGTCGATTCGAGCACCTCCAGCGTCACCGGCGTGCGGCGGCGGTTCTCGACCTCAACGAGGCGGCCGACGCGGCGCTCGGTGCGGTTACCGATGAAGCCGGCGCTGGCGGTCTGCTGCGTCACGGGCAGGTTCTGCACGCGCACCTGCTCGTCGCGGCCGAAGGACAGCGCGATCTGCGCGCGCTCGCCGGTGCGCCAGACCGAGCGGCCGACGACCTGCGCCCCGCGCACCAGTTGCAGGCTGCCGTCGGGCCACACGCCGTCCGGCCGCGCCACCTCGGCGATGAGCCACGCGCTCGGGTCCGACTGCGGGACGGTCTGCACCTTGACACGCGCCGGCCAGCGCTGGCTGCCCAGCGCGAAGGCCACGCGCTGCCCGCCGCTGCGCACGTCAACCTTGCCCGGCACCTCGAACTCGGTGGCGAACTCGCCCTGGACCGCCTGCACGGCGAACTCCATCGACTCGGCCGAATCTGCTGACTCTGCCAGCACAGCCTTGCGCGCCCTCGATGCCAAAGCCGGCGCGGGAGCCGCCATCGCCATCGCAACGGGGGCCGCCGGCATCGGCGGACGCGGTGAAATCTCCCAGCGCCGCGGCAGCGGCCCGCTCGTGGCCGACTGCGGCGAGCCGGTGGACAGCCGCAGCGCCACGCCGGACCAGTCCTCGCCGGTGTTCTGGCTGACCTGCGCCTGGCGCTCCATCTCGACCACGGCGGCGGTCGCCTCCAGCGTGGCGCGGTAGGCCGGCGCCCAGGTCGGGCCGGACGTCTGGTACTGCAAACGCAACTCGCCCTCGGCCGTCGCCTGCAGCTGGATGCGCAATTGGCGGACTTCGCCGTCACCGGGCTGCTGACGCTCGCGCTCGGCTTTCAGCGGCGCGAGTTCCTGCTCCAGCTTCTCGCGTTCGCGCTGCAGGCGGCGCTGCTGCTGATAAGCGTCCAGCCCGGTGCGCTGCACCAGCGACAACGTCGCTGCCAGTGCAGCATTCGGCGGCGCGGGGGTCCGCCCGCCCTCAGCTGGCGCCCCCATCCCCTTGAGCAAGCCGAGCACCAGTTCCTGCGAAGCGTGTTCGGCGGTCAAGGCGGCGATGCGGTCCTCCAGCGCCGTGATGCGCCCGTCCAGCGGGCTGGCGGTGCAAGCGGATTCCTCGGCACGCGGGCGGTTGGTCGCGGTGACCGGGCCGACGCGGATCGACGCATCCCCCTCGACGCGCAGCGAGGCCATGTCGAACTGCGGGCTCAGGCAGTTCAGCACCAGTTCGCGGGCGCCAGCGGGCACGCGGGCGGTGCGATCGACCACGGCGGTGCCGGGGTAGACGGTGACGCGGGTGATGCGTGATGACGCTTCGGCGGCATTGCCGGCCAGCGGCAGATTCGACAGGACTGCACCCGCAAGCAGCAACGGCAGGGTTTTCATGGGCAACCTTCGTGGACAGGGACATGGTGACAACGTCGCACGCTACCGATCCGCGGACCTTGCTTCAACGCACGGCGGACACCAGGAACCGACGACACCCCCTCACACCGGCAGGCCCAGCGTCTGCCGCAGCCGCTGCCGCAGCGCCGCAAAACTCGCCGCCAGATCCTGCGCGCTGGTGTCGAACACCAGATCCGCCTTCTCGTAGAACGACGACCGCCCCGCCAGGATGCGCCGCAGGTCGTCCATTGCCTCCTGGCTGCCCGCCATCGGGCGCAGGTCACCTTGTTCGGCGACACGGCGCATGTGGTCTTCGGGCGTCGCCTGCAGCCAGACCGTGGTGCAGTGGCCGAGCAGCAGGTTGAAGTTCGCCGCGTCCGACACCAGCCCGCCCGGCGTGGCGATCACGACTTCGGGGTAGATCTGGATCGCCTCTTCCAGCGCGCGGCGCTCGTAGCGGCGGTAGGCGTTGGTGCCGTAGAGGTTGTGGATCTCGCTGATGCTGCAGCCGGCGAACTGCTCGATCTGCCGGCTCAGCTCGATGAACGGGTAGCCCAGGTCATCGGCCAGCATCTGCCCGAGCGTGGACTTGCCCGCCCCGCGCAGGCCGATCAGCGCGATGCAGTGGCCGCGCTCGGCCTGCGCGGCGGTGCCGGCGGCGAACAGCGTGGCGAGCGCTTCGCGGGCGCGGCGCAGTTCGGCGTCGCTGCGGCCCTCCAGCAGCTCGCGGATCATCAGCCACTCCGGCGACGAGGTCGTCACGTCACCGATCAGCTCGGCCAGCGAGCACTGCAGCGCGCCCGCCACCTGCTGCAGCACGAGGATCGACGCATTGCCGGTGCCGTACTCCAGGTTCGCGAGGTGCCGCTCCGACACCTCGGACGCCTGCGCCACGGCCTTGCGTGTCAGCCCGCGCCGCGCGCGCAGGTCGCGCACGCGCTCGCCCAGCGTGACCAGCAGCGGATTCTTGGCCTCGTCGGCCGAGGGAGGGACAGCGGCCAGCGCCGACGCTTCAATGGAGTTGACCTGCATGGGGTGTCGGGGGTCTAAGGGGAAACACTATGTATGCACTATATTGCTTGACACTGGCGGAGGCGAGAACTATCGTCCAGCGAAAGCACAATAGTGCATGTTCATGCAGGCCGCAAGCCCTCCCAGATCAAACCCGGATCAAACCCCCATGTCGCAAGCCACTTTCCGTGCCGCGCTGGCCGAACTCGGCGCCCAGATCGCCGGCCGTGCCTTCGATGCCGACCTCGACGCCTGGCTGAACCTGCACCATGGTGCAGGCAGCGTGACCTACCAGCAGCTGGCCGACGAGATCCGCACCGGCGTCGCCGAAGGCTGGCTGTGCAACCGCGAAGGCGGCGGCATCCGCTACGGGCGCATCTTCAAGGCGGCCGACGACCTGGCCGGCTGCTCGGTGGACGTGGTGGACATGCACGACCTCGTCGGCCCGCACCACCGCCACCCGAACGGCGAGATCGACCTGATCATCCCGGTCGACGACGGCGCCACCTTCGACGGCCGCGGCGCTGGCTGGCTCGTCTACGGCCCGGACACCGCGCACCGGCCCACCGTGGCACAGGGGCGCGCCTTCGTGCTCTACCTGCTGCCGCAGGGCGCCATCGAATTCACCGGCCAATGACCAGCCCGCAGGCCAGTAGACAGGACACCCCCATGAACGCCCCGACCGCCGGACAGCCCTTCAACTTCGCGCAGCACCTGCTGTCGCTGAACACCGCCCGCGCCGACAAGGCCGCCTTCGTCGATGACCTCGGCACGCTCACCTACGGCCAACTCGACGAGCGCGTGCGCCGGCTGGCCGCCGCGCTGCGGGCGATGGGCCTGAAGCGCGAGGAGCGGGTGCTGCTGCTGATGCAGGACGGCTGCGACTGGCCGGTGAGCTTCCTCGGCGCGATGTACGCCGGGCTGGTGCCGGTGGCGGTCAACACGCTGCTGACGGCCGACGACTACGCCTACATGCTGGAGCACGCGCGGGCGCAGGCCGTGCTGGTCTCCGGCGCGCTGCTGCCGACGCTGACCGCGGCGATGGTCAAGTCGGACCACGAGGTGCAGAAGGTCATCGTCTCGCGCCCGGCCGCGCCGCTGCACCCGGCCGAGGTCGAGTTCGAAGCCTTCCTCGCCGCGCACGCCCCGGCCCAGAAAGCGGCGGCCACCAGCGGCGACGACCCCGGTTTCTGGCTCTACTCGTCCGGCTCCACGGGGCGTCCCAAGGGCACGGTGCATTCCCACGCCAACCCGTACTGGACCGCCGAGCTGTATGGCAAGGGCGTCCTCGGCCTGACCGAGCAGGACGTGTGCTTCTCGGCCGCCAAGCTGTTCTTCGCCTACGGGCTGGGCAACGGGCTGAGCTTCCCGCTGACAGTCGGCGCCACCACGGTGCTGATGGCCGAACGCCCGACGCCGGACGCCACGTTCAAGCGCTGGCTCGGCGCGACCGAGGCGCAGGCGGGCGTGAAGCCGACCGTGTTCTTCGGCGCCCCGACCGGCTTCGCGGGCATGCTGGCGCACCCGAACCTGCCGGCGCGCGAAGCGGTGGCGCTGCGCATGGCGTCCTCGGCGGGCGAAGCGCTGCCGGCCGACATCGGCGAGCGTTTCCAGCGCCACTTCGGCGTGGACATCGTGGACGGCATCGGCTCGACCGAGATGCTGCACATCTTCCTGTCGAACCGCCCGGACGCGGTGCGCTACGGCACGACCGGCTGGCCGGTGCCGGGCTACGAGGTCGAGCTGCGCGGCGACGACGGCCGCCCCGTGCCGGATGGCGAGCCGGGGGATCTCTACATCCATGGTCCGTCGGCGGCGATGATGTACTGGGGCAACCGCGAGAAGACCCGCGACACCTTCCAGGGCGGCTGGACCAAGAGCGGCGACAAGTACATCCGCAACGCCGACGGCACCTACACCTACGGCGGTCGCTCCGACGACATGCTCAAGGTCAGCGGCATCTACGTCTCGCCCTTCGAGGTCGAGGCGACGCTGGTGCAGCACGCGGCGGTGCTCGAAGCCGCGGTGATCGGCGTGAACGACGCGGACGGCCTGACCAAGACCAAGGCGTTTGTCGTGCTCAAGTCGGGCTGCGAGGTCAGCGACGCCGAGCTGAAGGCGTTCGTGAAGGACAAGCTCGCGCCGTACAAGTACCCGCGCCAGATCGAGTTCGTCACCGACCTGCCCAAGACGGCCACCGGCAAGATCCAGCGCTTCAAGCTGCGCGACCAGGAAAAGACGCGGGGCTGAACGGATGAGCACCTCGGGCACCCGCTTCACCGAGATCGACTGGGCCGGCCGCCCGGTGCGCATCGAATACCGCCGCATCGACGCCCCGGAGGGCGCCGCGCCGCAGCCGACGCTGGTCTTCCTGCACGAGGGCCTCGGCTCGGTGTCGATGTGGCGCGATTTTCCGGACCGGCTGTGCGCGGCGCTGGGCTGCGCGGGGCTGGTGTACTCGCGCCCTGGCTACGGGCAGTCCACGCCAAAACCCGCCGGCGAACGCTGGCAGCCGGACTTCATGCACCGGCAGGCGCGCGAGGTGCTGCCCGCCGTGCTCGACGCGGTCGGTGTGCAGGCGCCGTACACGCTGTTCGGCCACAGCGACGGCGGCTCGATCGCGCTGCTGCACGCGGCGATGTTCCCGGAGCGTGTCACGGCCCTCGTCGTCGCCGCGCCGCACCTGTTCGTCGAAGACCTGTCCATCGCCAGCATCACCGACGCGCGCACCGCCTACGCCACCACCGACCTGCGCGACAGGCTCGGCAAACACCACGCCGACCCCGACTCCGCCTTCCGCGGCTGGAACGACATCTGGCTCGACCCGGCCTTCCGCGACTGGACCATCGAGGCCGAGGTCGCCACGGTCCGCGGCCCGGTCCTGGCGGTGCAGGGTGTGGATGACCAGTACGGCACGATGGCCCAGATCGACCGCATCGCCGCACTGCGTCCGCCCGGCAGCACCACGCTGCTCAAGCTGCCCGACTGCGGCCACAGCCCGCACCGGGATCAGCGGGAAACCCTCATTGGCAGGGTGGGCGACTTCATGCATCGTGCCTTGTCGCCAATTACTTGACACCTAAACTTTCTGGAGACCCGCCATGACTGCACTTCGCCTCCGTTCTCCCCTGTCGAGCACCCTGCTCGCCACCGCGCTGCTCTCGCTCGCGGGCGGCGCCTGTGCCCAGGACAAGCTCAAGGTCGGCTTCATGCTGCCCTACACGGGCACGTACGCCGCGCTCGGCGTGGCGATCGAGAACGGCTTCCGGCAGTACGTCGATGAACAAGGCGGCAAGCTCGGCGGCCGCGCGGTCGAGTACGTCAAGGTCGACGACGAGTCGGATCCGTCCAAGGCGGCCGACAACGCCAACAAGCTGGTCAAGCGCGACAACGTCGACGTGATGGTCGGCACCGTCCACTCGGGTGTGGCGATGGCCATGGCCAAGGTAGCCAAGGACAACAACACGCTGCTGATCGTGCCGAACGCCGGCGCGGACGCCATCACCGGCCCGCTGTGTGCGCCGAACATCTTCCGCTCGTCGTTCTCGAACTGGCAGACCGGTTTTGCCATGGGCAAGGTCGCCGCCGAGCGCAAGATCAAGACGGCCGCCACCATCACCTGGAAGTACGCGGCCGGGGATGAATCGGTGCGCGGCTTCAAGGAAGGCTTCGAGGCCGGCGGCGGCAAGGTGGTCAAGGAGATGAACCTGCCGTTCCCGAACGTCGAGTTCCAGGCACTGCTGACGGAGGTCTCCTCGATCAAGCCGGACGCGGTCTACACCTTCTTCGCCGGTGGCGGCGCGGTGAAGTTCGTCAAGGACTGGTCGGCGGCGGGCCTGGGCAACAGCGTCAAGCTGATCGGCTCGGGCTTCCTGACCGACGGCACGCTCGAAGCACAGGGTGACGCCGCCAAGGGCCTGCTGACCACGCTGCACTACGCCGACGACCTGACCAACCCGAAGGACAAGGCGTTCCGGCTCCAGTACGCCAAGACCTACAAGCTGCAGCCCGACGTGTACGCCGTTCAAGGCTACGACGCGGCGCAGCTGCTGGGCGCCGGCATGGTCGCGGTCAAGGGCGACGTGAAGAACCGCGACGGTCTGGTCAAGGCGATGGAGTCCGCCAAGATCGACAGCCCGCGCGGCCCGTTCACGCTGAGCAAGGCGCACAACCCGGTGCAGGACTTCTACCTGCGCGAAGTCACCGGCAAGGTGAACAAGAACGTCGGCATCGCCGTCAAGGGCCTGGCCGACCCGGCGCGCGGCTGCAAGGCCTGATCGCCCTCCCCCGGTCGTCATCCCCGCGCAAGCGGGGACCCACGCACCGCCCCCACACGACGGCACCACACGGCCCCCATGGACCTCACCACCTTCCTCATCCAGTGCCTGAACAGCGTGCAGTACGGCCTGCTGCTGTTCCTGGTGGCCTCGGGGCTGACGCTGATCTTCGGGATCATGGGCGTGATCAACCTCGCCCACGGCAGCTTCTACATGATCGGCGCCTACCTGGCGTTCAGCTTGAGTTCGCTGCTGGGCAGCCTGCCGCTGGCCTTGCTGGTCGGCATCGTGCTGGCAGTGGCCTTCGGCTACGTGCTGGAGTGGGTGTTCTTCAGCTACCTCTATGACCGGGAGCACCTGCAGCAGGTGCTGATGACCTACGGGCTGATCCTGGTGTTCGAGGAGCTGCGCAGCATCCTGGTCGGCGACGACGTGCATGGCGTGGCGATCCCGGAGCTGCTGGCGGGCTCGATCGCCATCGGCAACGGCATGACCTACCCGGTCTACCGGCTGTTCGTCTCGGGCGTGTGCCTGGCGCTCGCGCTCGGGATGTACCTGCTCATCAGCAAGACCCGGCTGGGCATGATGGTCCGCGCCGGGGCGACCAACCGCGAGATGGTGCAGTCGCTGGGCATCAACATCACGCTGCTGTACCGGGTGGTGTTCGCGGTCGGGGTGGCGCTGGCCGTGTTCGCCGGGATGATCGCGGCCCCCGTGTCATCGGTCTACCCGGGCATGGGCGGGCAGGTGCTGATCATCTGCTTCGTGGTGGTCGTGATCGGCGGCATCGGCTCGATCAAGGGCGCGCTCATCGCCGCGCTGCTGATCGGCTTCGTGGACACCTTCGGCAAGGTGCTCTGGCAGGAGGGGGCCGGGGCGCTGGTCTATGTGCTGATGGCGGCCATCCTGCTGTGGCGCCCGGCCGGTCTGTTCAAGGCAGGGTGACAAGGCGATGACTTCAAGCAAACCTCTTTCGTCGCTGTCCGTGGTCGCCTGGGTGATCGCCTTCGCGCTGCTGGCGGTGTTCCCGCTGCTGCCCGAGCCGATCGGCGGCAAGTTCCACACCGAGCTGCTCGCCAAGGTGATGATCATGTCGATCTTCGCGGCCAGCCTGCAACTGCTGGTCGGCTACACCGGGCTGGTGAGCCTCGGGCACGCGGCGTTCTTCGGCTTCGGCGCCTACGCGGTGGCGATGCTGGCGCCGATGGGCGAGGCGGGCAACGGCTGGCTGATGCTGCTGGCGGCGGTCGGCGGCGCGGGGCTGCTCGCGCTCGTCATCGGCGCGCTGGTGATGCGCACGCAGGGCATCTACTTCATCATGGTGACGCTGGCCTTCGGGCAGCTCGTCTACTTCGTCTTCCACGACACGTCGATCGCCGGGGGCAGTGACGGCGCCTATGTCTACTTCAAGCCGGCGCTGGCGATCGCGGGCTGGCAGTGGATCGATCTGGAGCAGGCCAACAGCTTCTACTGGTTCGTGCTGGGCGCGCTCGGGCTGACGCTGGGGGTGCTGACGCTGGTGCTGCGCTCGCGCTTCGGGCATGCGCTGATCGGCATCAAGCACAACGAGCAGCGCATGCGGGCAGCCGGCTACTCGACGCTGCTCTACAAGCTGGCGAGCTTCGTCGTCGCCGGGATGCTGGCCGGGCTGGGCGGCTTCCTCTATGCGGCGCAGTACGGCTTCGTGACACCCGAGATCCTGTCGTGGCACTACAGCGGCAACGCGCTGGTGATGATCATCCTCGGCGGGCTGGGCAGCCTGGGCGGGGCGGTGGTGGGGGCGTTTGCGTTCGTGCTGCTGTCGGAGTGGTTCTCGGCGCTGACCAAGCACTGGCAGTTGCTGTTCGGCGGGTTCATCATCGTCGCGGTGGCGCTGCTGCCGCAGGGGCTGGCGGGCGTGTGGTCGCGGCTGCAGCAACGCAAGGAGGCGGCATGAGCACGGCCAAGACATCCGCTTCCGGTGCAGCGCTGTTCGAAGCGCGCGCCCTCACCCGCCGCTTCGGCGCGCTGGTCGCGGTGGACAAGGTGTCGGTGGCGCTGTTTGAAGGCGAGATCCACGCTGTCATCGGCACCAACGGCGCGGGCAAGTCGACGCTGATCAACCTGCTCTCGGGCGAGCTGCCGCCCAGCAGCGGCGAGGTGCTGCTCGACGGCCAGGACGTAACCCGCTGGCCGCAACCGAAGCTAGCGCACGCCGGCATCGGCCGCAGCTACCAGCGCAACAACATCTTCCTGCCGCTGACGGTGGCGGAAAACTGCCGGCTCGCCGCACAGGCGCGGGTGCAGCGGCCGTTTGCGTGGTGGGAGTCGGCGCAGGCGTGCCGCACCAGCACCGGGCGGGCCAAGGCGGCGATCGAGCGCGCAGGACTCACTGCATTCGCGCAGCGCACGGCGGCCAGCCTGTCGCACGGCCAGAAGCGCCAGTTGGAGATCGCGATGTGCCTGGCGACCGAGCCGCGGGTGCTGCTGCTGGACGAGCCGCTGGCGGGCATGGGGCCGGAGGAGTCGCACCGGATGCTCGACCTGCTGCGCGAGCTGAAGACGGGGCACGCGATCCTGCTGGTCGAGCACGACATGGACGCGGTGTTCGCGGTGGCCGACCGGATCACCGTGATGGTCAACGGCGCGGTGATCGCCACCGGCACGCCCGACGAGGTGCGCAACAACCGCGACGTGCAGGCCGCTTACCTGGGAGGCCATTGAATGTCGGCACCACTGATCATCGACGCGCAGGGTGTGCAGGCCTGGTACGGCAGCAGCCACATCCTGCACGGCCTGGACTTCAAGCTCGCGAAGGGCGAGACGGTCGGCCTGCTCGGGCGCAACGGCATGGGCAAGTCCACGCTGATCCGCACGCTGCTCGGCCATGTGCGCCAGCGCGAGGGGCGCATCCAGGTGGCGGGCAAGGACTTGTCCAAGGGCATGCCGCACCAGGTGGCACAGCTGGGCGTGGCCTATGTGCCCGAGGGCCGCGGCATCTTCCCGACGCTGAGCGTGCGCGAGAACCTCGTGATGGCAGCCCGCGCCGGCACCCGGGGTCAGAAGGACTGGACCTACGAGCGCGTGATGGAGACCTTCCCACGCCTGTCCGAGCGGCTGACGAACCTCGGCAGCCAGCTCTCCGGCGGCGAGCAGCAGATGCTCTCGATCGGCCGCGCGCTGATGACCAACCCCGACGCGGTCATCCTCGACGAGGCCACCGAGGGTCTCGCGCCGCTGATCGTCGCCGAGATCTGGCGCGTCATCGCCAGCATCCGCCGCACCGGCATCGCCACGCTGATCGTCGACCGCGACTACCGCAAGGTCTGCAACGAGTCGGATCGGCTGGTGGTGATGCAGAAGGGGCGCATCGTGCTGGAGGGACCGTCCGAGGCGCTGCGCGGCAGTTCAGAGCTGGCGGGCTTCCTCGGCGTCTGAGGTCTGCCCCGACAAGAACCCAAGGAGACACGACATGGACCTGATGCTGTTCGACGACGCCGCGGCCCTCGCCCCGCCGCGGGTGCTGCGCGAAGACCTGCCCGGTGGGGGCTTCATCCTGCGCTCGCCGGAGCCGCTGCAGCCCTTCGTGCGCTGCATCGGCGAGTGGCTGGAGCACTGGGCCGACACGACGCCCGACGCGGTGTTCCTGGCCGAACGCGACGCCACCGGCGGCTGGCGCCAGCTCACCTACCGCCAGACACGCGACGCGGTCGGCCGGCTCGCGCAGGCGCAGTTGGACCTCGACCTGCCCGCCGACAAGCCGGTCGTGATCCTGTCGGACAACAGCGTGGACCACGCGCTGCTGATCCTGGCGACGATGCACCTCGGCCGCGTGGCCTGCACCGTGTCGAGCGCCTACTGCCGGCTGACCAAGGACTTCGAGAAGATCCACGCCATCCTCGATGCGCTCGACCCCGGGCTGGTCTACGCCGTCGATCCGGGTGTCTACGGCCCGCCGGTGCGCGCCTGGCCGCGGGGACGCGACGTGCCAGTGGTGTTCAGCCAGAACGCGGCGGCCTTCGATGGCGCACGCTCCTTCGCCGAACTGCTCGACCGCGAAGAGTCGCCGGCCGTGATGAACGCCTTCGCCGCGATCCGCCCGCACTGGCCGGCCAAGTACCTGCTGACCTCCGGCTCGACCGGCGTGCCCAAGGTGGTCGTCAACAGCCACCGCATGCTCTGCGCCAACCAGAAGCAGATCGCGCAGGCCTGGCCCTTCCTCACGCGCCACCAGTTGCGCCTGCTCGACTGGCTGCCCTGGAGCCACACCTTCGGCGGCAACCACAACTTCCACATGGTGCTCGCCCACGGCGGCAGCCTCTGGGTCGACGAGGGCCGCCCGGTACCAGGGCTGATCGAGAAGACGGTGGCCAACCTGCGCGATGTGCGGCCGAACTTCCACTTCAATGTGCCGCGCGGCTTCGACATGCTGCTGCCCTACCTCGAAGCGGACGAGGCGCTGGCCCGAGACGTGATCGAGAACCTCGAAGGCGTGTTCTACGCGGGGGCCGCATTGCCGCAAAGCCTCTGGGCAAGGCTCGAAGCCGTGGTCGCCAAGGTGCGCAACCGGCCGCTGTGGTTCACCTCGTCGTGGGGCGCGACCGAAACCGCACCCGCCGTCACCAGCGTGCACTGGCGCATCGACCGCGCCGGCTGCATCGGCCTGCCGCTGCCCGGGATCGAACTGAAGCTGCTGCCCAACGGCGGCAAGCTGGAGATCCGGGTGCGCGGACCGAGCGTGTTTTCCGAATACCGACACGCGCCCGAGGTCACCGCCAAGGCGTTCGACGAGGACGGTTATTACTGCATCGGCGACGCCGCGAAGCTGCTCGACGAGACCCGCCCCGAGCGCGGCATCGTCTTCGACGGGCGCGTGGCCGAGGACTTCAAGCTGCTCAGCGGCACCTGGGTCAGCGTCGGCACGCTGCGGGTGCGCGCCGTCACCGCGCTGGCGCCGCACGTGGCCGACGTCGTCATCACCGGCCACGAGCGCGAGGAGATCGGCCTGCTGGTCTTCCCGACGCCGCAGGCCAAGGCGCTGCCGCGGGCCGAACTGGACGCCCATCTGCGCGCCGGGCTGCGGGCGATGAAGGCCGAGGGCGGCGGTTCGTCGCAGACCCCCGTCTGCGCGCTGATCCTGGACGAGCCCCCCAGCGTGGACGCGGGCGAGATCACCGACAAGGGTTACCTGAACCAGCGCGCCGTGCTGGCGCGGCGGGCTGCAGCCGTGCTCGCCCTCCACGGCCCGGACGGGCTGCGCGCCTGAACTGAACGAGCCGCGCCAGAAAACCAAAACCCCGCGCCCCCCCTCCGATCACCCCCGCATCTGCAGGGATCAGGGGATGGCCGACAGGTACCAATTGGAACCAATTGTGTCTAGCATGGCGCCCATGCAACACTTTCTGGTCATCCTGCTGGGCCTGTACCTGGGCATCGGGCTGCTCCTGCTGAACGTCGGGCCACTCAGTGCCCTGATGCAGGAAACCCGTCGGGACGGCCTGCGCTCACGGCTGATCCTGGCGGTCTTTCTGCTGCTGCTCTGGCCCTGCCTGTGGCCCACCGCGGTGTACCGGCCGCAGTTCGGGCTGAACACGCTGACCTTCGAGCTCCACAGCCGACAGCATCCGGTCGACAGCGACAGCTAGTCCGCGTCGAACGAGGCCTTCGCCAGCGCCGGCGGGACGACCGGACCGGCGCCGGTGACGCCATCGCCCCTGCCCGGTCAGCGCACGCAGACCGCTTCCGCCGCAGCGCACAACTGGCGCCAGTCGGCCGGCACCGGCACGGCCTCGATCGCGTGCGGGTCGCTGCCGTCGCCCTTGCGGCGGGCGAAGACACGCACCTCGGTGATCTCCACCAGCAGCGTCTCGCCACGGCGGATGCGGTGGGTCATGACGAAGCTCTTGCGGCGCCATTCGGTGACGCTGGAGTCGATCGCCAGCGCGTCGCCATAGGAGGCGGGACGCAGGAACTTCGCCTGCGTGTCGACCAGCGGCGTGCCGAGGATGCCGCGCTCGCGCTCGGTCTCCTTCCAGCTCGGCAGGCCGCACTGGACGAAGAAGTGCCGGCTCGCGGCATCGACCCAGCGGAAGAAGTTGGGAAACCAGACGATCTGCGCCGGGTCGCAGTCGCCGAACTCGACGCGCAGCAGGTAGGTGTGGGTGAGGGTGTTGCTCATGGGCGCAGTGTGGCACCGGGCGCATCCTCCATGTAGCGGATGCCGGCGCATGCGCTTCGGGGTACCGTGCCCCCAGCGGGTGCCTGGCTCACCCGATGGTCCTGTTCGGGAGTGCTCCATGCGCCGTGTCGGTGTCGGTCTGGTTCTGCTGTGCGTCACCCTGCTGTCCGGATGCGCCAATCTGAAGGCCGTGCGCGGCTTCGCCGAGGAAACCCGCCGGATCAGCGAAGCCTTCGATCCGATGCTGGGTCAGGCCGTCGAGCAATGCCGGCTGGCGTTCCTGCACCGGCGGGTCTACACGACCGACGCGCCGCTGTCCGGGTTCGATGCCGAGGCAGCGTGGCAGCGCGCGACCCAGTCCTGCCGGCCGATCGAGGACAGCAACGGCACCGCGCAGGCCATGAGCCGCGCTCTGGCCGACTACGCCAGCCAGCTCATGGCACTCGCCGACGACGGCAGCGGCGGTAGCGGTGGCACCGAGGCGATCGGCGAGAACCACGAGGCCTTGGCCGGGAAGCTGGAGCAGTTCCAGGACGCGCCGCGGGACCAGCTGGGCGCGATCGGCAACCTGCTGCGCTTCGTCTCGCGCGGGGCGAGCGCCCGCTCGAAGCAGGAGGCGATCGCGGAGGCGCTCGGCCATGAAGAAGCCGTGGGCGCGCTGGCCGATGCGCTGGTGGTCCATGCCGAGCGGGTCCACGGCGCCTACCTGCGCCAGCGGCTGGCGGACCAGGACGTGCTGGCCGACGCGCTGCGCAGCGAGACCGCGTCACCGACCTCCTCGCGCCTGTGGCTGATGGACCTCCACGCACAGACCCGGCTCCTGGCGGAGCGGCAGCAGTCCATCGCCCGCCTGCGTGCCGCGGTGGCGCAGATGAAAGTGGCCTTGCACGACCTGCGTACCCACCTGACCACCTTGTCCGCCCAGGAGCGGTGGGTCGAGGTGCGCAAGCTGGGCCGGGAGGTCCGGGGGCTCCACCGGCAACTGGGTCAGGCGTTCTGAAGCGGATCCCGACATTCCAGACGAGCGCAGAGGATGACCATGGCCACCACGACACCGACACCAACCCCGACCACACCCCCCGCGACCACCGCCGATCCGGCCGCGTTCTTCGACGCTGCCGACCAGATGGCGCTGGTCTCCAGCGAGGTGCTGCGCTTCCGGATCCGCAACCGCCCGCGGCTCGGTGCGGCCGAGAAAAGCCAGCTCGAAGCGGTCGAGATGCAGCTCGATGACGCGACAGCGCAGTTGCGGGCGCAGGGCATCGAGGCCCTCGGCGCACTGACGCAGGCGGCACGCGAGGAGGTCGAAGGGGCCACCCGGGAGGCCGAGGCGCTGCTGCGACGGATCCGCAAGACGGAGCGGGCCTTGCAGATCGCCACCGGCGTGCTCGGTGTGGCGGTGGCCGCGCTGGCACGGCAGCCGTCGCAGGTGGCCGCCGCGCTGAAGGGGCTGCAGCACGCCCTCTCCGACAGCCGCACGCCAGAGAGCCGGGCGGCGCGCGCGGTGCGGTCCGCACCTGCGCGCTAGCGCTCAGGCGGAGCAGTTCGGCTGCTTGCCGGCCTGGGGTGGCTGCGGAAGGGCCACGGCGACAGGCCCGGTCCGCTCGCGGCTGGACAGCCAGGTGCCGAGCACGCCGCAGCCGGTGATGATCGCGATGCCGCCAAGAGTGGCCGCGTCCGGCGCGTGGCCGAACCAGAGCCAGCCGACCAGCGTGGCGAAGATGATCTGGAAATACAGGAACGGCGTCAGCGTGGCGGCCCCGGCGCGCATGTAGCCGAGGATCAGCAGGAAGTGGCCCGACGTGCTCAGCGCGCCGAGCAGCACCAGCAGCGCCCAGCCGGCCGGCGTCAGCGTCTGCCAGCTCCACGGCAGCAGCACGCTGGTGAGCACGGCGCCGGTCAGGCCGGTGTAGAACTGGGTCGTCGCGGGGTCTTCGGTGCGCGCCAGGCGGCTGGTGATGAGCTGGAACACGGCGTTCGACAGCACCAGCCCGAACGGCAGCAGCGCCGCCCAGCCCAGGTCATGCGCCTCGCCCTTGGGCCGGATCACGACCAGCGCGCCAACCATCCCGCCCGCCAGCAGCAGCCAGCGCAGCGCCGGGATGCGCTCGCCGAGCGTGAGCGTGGCCAGCAGCGTGATCAGCAGCGGGGTGAGCATCACGATCGCGGTGAACTCGCCGACCGGCATCACCTGCAGGCTGAAGAAGGCCAGCACGCTCAGCGACAGCAGGCTCAGGCCGCGCAGCAGTTGCAGGCCCGGGCGCTGGGTCTTCAGCAGCGCGGTGCCACGGCGCGGCAGCACGGTCAGCGCGGTGAACCCGACCTGGAACATGTAGCGCGCCCACACCACCAGCCCCACCGAGGCGATCGCGCTGGCGACCTTCACACCCGCGTCGAAGCAGGCGAACAGGGCGACGGCGGCGATGACGAAGAGGATGCCGTGGAGGGGGCGGGGAGCAGCGGTGGGCATGAAGAGCGGTGACAGCACGGGAGGCCGAGACTGTAATGGCTAATGGAAAACCCTAGGTCACAAGATGCGCCGTGTTGGCGCCGGTGATCCGGTCAGATCACCGCCCCCGGATCATCCGCCTGACACTCCCGGAACACCCGCACCGAACACCGCGCACAGACCTCCCGATCCAGCCGCGGATAGATCGCCGCAATCGCCTGCTGCTTGTCGGGAAACACATGGTCCCGCCCCAGCCGGTCGAGAAAGCCGGTGCGGGTCCAGATCTGGATCACCTGCGGGCGGGGGCGGTGGAAATACAGGTCGCCGCCCGCGGCGCGGCGCTCGCGCAGTTCGGTGTCCCAGACCTCGACGCCCGCCAGGTCGAGGAAGTTCATGCTCTTGGTCATCACCAGCAGGTGTTTCTGCCCAGGGTCGTATTCGCGCAGCGCATGCAGGTGTTCCGCCACATGGGTCGCGGCGCCGAAATAGATCTCGCCCTCCATGCGCAGCAGTTTCAGTTGCGGACATTCCGGCAGCGCGCCCGGCGTGTCGCCGCGGACGATGAAACGCCGATCGGGGCTGGTGCGGTCAAACCCCATCGTGCGCATCGCAGGGCGTGAGGTCTGGTACAGGTAGGCGACCAGCGACAAGCCGGTGCCGATCAGGATCGCCATCTCCAGCCGCAGCAGCAGCGTGGCCGCCAGCGTCGCACCAGCAATCGCCAGATCGGTCCGGTCCAGCCGGGCGAGACGGCGCCAGCGCGGCAGGTCCAGCAGCGTCCACGCGACCAGGATCAGCAGCCCGGCGATCGCGGCTTGTGGAATCCGGGCCAGCAGCGGCGACGACACCGCCACCAGCACCAGCAGCCACCCCGCCGACGCAACCCCCGCCAGCGGCGTGCGCGCGCCGGCCTCCAGGTTCGGCACCGAGCGGTTCAGCGAGCCGCAGCTCAGGTAACACGAGAAGAAGCCGCCGACCACGTTCGACAGCCCCTGCCCCAGGAACTCGCGGTTGGTGTCGATGCGCTGGCCCGAGCGCGCCGCCATCGCCTTGGCGATCGACACCGACTGGCCCAAGGCGATGATCGACAGCGCCAGCGCCTTGTCGATCAGGTCCGGCACCCGCGCCCAGTCCACGTCCGGCACATGGAACGACGGCCACGGCGACGGCAGCGCGCCGATGGTGTGGACCGCCCAGCGCTCCGGCAACAGCATGGCCAGCACACCCGCGCTCACCAGCCCGATCAGCATGAACGGCCAGCGCGCCGCCTTCAGCCGCAAGCCCGCCGCCACGCCCAGCGCCGTCAGCCCGACCAGCACGGCGCCCGGGTTCGCCTGCGGCAGGTGCTGCCAGCTCTGCAGCAGCACACCCCCCGGCCCCAGCCCACGCGGCACGCCCGCGTCCATCAGGTCGCGCAGCGCGTGGATCGCGATCAGGCACGCCGCGCCACTGGTGAAGCCGAGCAGCGCGGCCGGCGAGATGAAATTCGCCAGCAAGCCGAGCCGCAGCGCGCCCACGGCGGTCTGGATCACGCCGACCATCACCGTGACCATCAGCGCGAGTTCGATGTAGCCCGGACTGCCCGCGGCCACCAGCGGCGCGAGCATCGCAGCCAGCGCCAGCGAGTTGGCGTTGGTCGGGCCGGAGACGACGTGCCAGCTCGACCCGGCCAGCGCGGCGATCACCGTCGGGACGAGCGCGCTGTACAGCCCGTACTGCGGCGGCAGGCCGGCGAGTGACGCAAACGCGATGCCCTGCGGCAGCACGAGCAGCGCGCCGAGCAGGCCCGCTTGCACGTCGGCGCGCAGGGTGGTGGCGTTGACGCTGCGGACCCAGGGGCCGAGGAAGCGGGCGAGGACTTGAAGAGCGGCGGGCGGCATGGGCGAATCATAGGCCAGGGGGTATGTGATCCACAGCCCGCTGTCACGACATCCGCATCCCTTCCCGTCATCCTCGCGAATGCGAGGACCCACCCCGTACAACCACGCCTCAGGTCGGCGTGGGTGCCCGCGTTCGCGGGCATGACAGAGGGAGGGCAGGAACGTGGAGTCCGCTCAGGCCTCCACCGCCGCGATCACCCCACCCCCCAGGCAAACATCCCCGTCATAGACCACCGCCGACTGCCCCGGCGTCACGGCCCACTGCGCGTCATGGAAGTGCAGCCCGAACTCCCCCGCCACCGCCCCCGGCCCGGTCAGCAGACACGCCGCATCCGCCTGCCGATACCGCGTCTTGGCGGCCAGCGCCCCGCCCGCCGGCGGCTCGCCCGCCACCCAGCTCGCGTCCGCCGCCAGCAGGTGCCGCGACTTGAGCCACGGGTGCTCATGCCCCTGCACGATGTAGAGCGTGTTGCGCGCGATGTCCTTGCGGGCGACGAACCACGGCTCGTGCTCGCCGCCGCCACGCGCCGCGCCCTTCTCCTTCACGCCGCCGACGCCAATCCCCTTGCGCTGCCCCAGCGTGTAGAAGCTCAAGCCGACGTGCTCGCCCAGCAGCCGCCCGCGGTCGTCGCGGATCGGCCCTGGCTCCTTGCTGAGATACCGGTTCAGGAAATCGCGGAACGGCCGCTCGCCGATGAAGCAGATCCCGGTCGAATCCTTCTTCTTCGCGTTCGGCAGGTTGATCTCCGCCGCGATCCGGCGCACCTCGGTCTTGTGGATCTCGCCGACAGGGAACATGGTCTTCGAGAGCTGCGCCTGGTTCAGCCGGTGCAGGAAGTAGCTCTGGTCCTTGCTCGGGTCCAGGCCCTTGAGCAGCTCGAAGCGGCAGGTTGTCGCGTTCTGGCGCACGCGGGCGTAGTGGCCGGTGGCGATCTTGTCGGCGCCGAGGCGCATCGCGTGGTCGAGGAAGGCCTTGAACTTGATCTCGGCGTTGCAGAGCACGTCCGGGTTCGGCGTGCGCCCGGCCGAGTATTCGCGCAGGAACTCGGCGAAGACGCGGTCCTTGTAGTCGGCGGCGAAGTTGACGTGCTCGATCTCGATGCCGAGCACGTCGGCGACCGAGGCGGCGTCGAGGAAGTCCTGCCGGGTCGAACAGAACTCGCTGTCGTCGTCGTCTTCCCAGTTCTTCATGAAGATGCCGATGACCTCGTGCCCCTGCTGCTTGAGCAGCCAGGCGCTGACGGCCGAGTCCACGCCGCCGCTCAGGCCGACGACGATGCGCTGCTTGGTCATGGTCGTCATGGTTGCGGCCCGATCTGGTCCTCGCACCAGACGGTGTCGAGGGGCTGGCGGCGGCCGGCGAGGTGGTCCTCCATGCAGCGCAGCACCATCGGCGAGCGGTGGCGGGCGACACTGGCGCGGACCTCGTCCGGCGTCATCCAGAGGGTGCGGACGATGCCGGTGTCGAGCACAGCGCCGGGAATCGGCTCGCCGACCCGGCCGCGGTAGGCGAAGCGCAGGTAGGTGATGTCCTCGGCCGGATCCGGGTGGCGGTGCATGCGCGCCAGGTAGACACCGAGCAGCGCGTCGGGCTCGAACTGGCGGCCGGTTTCCTCCAGCGCCTCGCGCACGACGCCTTGCAGCATCGACTCGCCCGGCTCCAGGTGGCCGGCGGGGTTGTTCAGGCGCAGGCCGTCGGGTGTTTCTTCTTCGACCAGCAGGAAGCGCCCCTGCTCCTCGATGATGGCCGCGACCGTGACACTGGGTTTCCAACGATGTTCACTCATGTCGCGATCGTACCGGCTTGGAGAAGTTCGCCCGGGCGAGCGGTCGTGTCAGTGAGGGATCTCACGGGGGTGGGGGATTCATGCATTGTGTGTAAGCTGAACCTTCCCAACCGAGGAGGGGTGAGATGCTGGTAGGAGTGCCAAAAGAAACGGCCGCCGGGGAGACCCGCGTGGCCGTGACGCCTGAGACGGCGAAAAAACTGAAGGCGCAGGGACACACCGTGCGCCTCGAATCCGGCGCGGGTCTGCGCGCCAGTGCCACCGACGAGGCCTATGCCGCTGTCGGCGCCGAGATCACCGATGCCGCGGGCGCGCTGGGCTGCGATCTGGTGCTGAAGGTGCGCTCGCCGTCGGCGGACGAGCTGACGCGGATGAAACCCGGCGCGGCGCTGGTCGGCATGCTCGACCCGTTCAACCGCGAGGGTCTGACTGCGCTGGCCGCCGCCAAGCTGACCAGCTTCGCGCTGGAAGCCGCGCCGCGCACCACGCGCGCGCAGAGCATGGACGTGCTGTCGTCCCAGGCCAACATCGCCGGCTACAAGGCGGTGATCATGGCCGCTGACCGCTACCAGAAGTTCTTCCCGATGCTGATGACGGCGGCCGGCACGGTGAAGGCCGCCCGCGTCGTGATCCTGGGCGTCGGCGTGGCCGGCCTGCAGGCGATCGCGACCGCCAAGCGCCTCGGCGCGGTGATCGAGGCGTCGGACGTGCGCCCCTCGGTGAAGGAGCAGATCGAGTCGCTGGGCGGCAAGTTCATCGACGTGCCCTACGAGACCGCCGAGGAGAAGGAAGCCGCGGAAGGGGTCGGCGGCTACGCCCGACCGATGCCGCCAAGCTGGCTGGCCCGGCAACAGGTCGAGGTCGCCAAGCGCGTGGCGCAGGCCGACATCGTCATCTCCACCGCGCTGATCCCCGGCCGCGCCGCGCCGACGCTGATCACCGCCGAGATGGTCAAGGCGATGAAGGCCGGCTCGGTCATCGTCGACATCGCCGCCGGCCGCGGCCCGAACGGCGGCGGCAACTGCCCGCTGACGGTCGCCGGCCAGACGGTGCAGGTCCACGGCGTGTCGATCATCGGCGAGACCAACCTGCCCGCGCTGCTGGCGGCGGATGCGTCGGCGCTGTATGCGCGCAACGTGCTCGACTTCCTCAAGCTCGTGCTGGCCAAGGACGCCGCCGCGCTCAACGTGCCGATGGACGACGACATCGTCGCGGCCTGCCTCATGACCCGTGACGGTCAAGTCACCCGGAGCTGAACATGGATGCGGTCTCCCCCACCATCATCAACCTCATCATCTTCGTGCTGGCGATCTACGTCGGCTACCACGTCGTCTGGACCGTGACCCCCGCGCTGCACACGCCGCTGATGGCGGTGACCAACGCGATCTCGGCCATCGTCATCGTCGGCGCGATGCTGGCGGCAGCACTCACTGAAACCGGTCTGGGCAAGACCATGGGCACGCTGGCAGTCGCACTCGCCGCGGTGAACGTCTTCGGCGGCTTCCTGGTCACGCGCCGGATGCTGGAGATGTTCCGCAAGAAGGACAAGAAGCCCGCTGCAGCCAAGGGAGAGCACGCATGAGCCTCAACCTCGTCACCCTGCTCTACCTCGTCGCGAGCATCTGCTTCATCCAGGCGCTCAAGGGCCTGAGCCACCCGACCACCTCGATCCGCGGCAACCTGTTCGGCATGGTCGGCATGACGATCGCCGTGCTGACCACGGCGGCACTGATCGTCAAGCTGGCGTCCGGCTCGGCGCAAGGCATGGTCTACGTGCTGGGCGCGCTGGTCGTCGGCGGTGGGGCTGGCGCCTACATGGCCAACAAGGTCGAGATGACCAAGATGCCGGAGCTGGTCGCCTTCATGCACAGCATGATCGGTCTGGCGGCGGTGTTCATCGCCGTCGCGGCGGTCGCGGAGCCCTATGCCTTCGGCATCGCCGCCAAGGGCGCGCCGATCCCCGGCGGCAACCGGATCGAACTCGCGCTCGGTGCCTTCATCGGCGCGGTCACGTTCTCGGGCTCGGTCATCGCCTTCGGCAAGCTGAGCGGCAAGTACAAGTTCCGCCTGTTCCAGGGTGCGCCGGTGTCCTTTCCCGGCCAGCACAAGCTGAACGCGCTGCTCGGGCTGGCCTCGGTGCTGCTGATGGCCAGCTTCTGGCTCACCGAAGGTCCGACGCAGTTCGCGCTGATCTGCGCCCTCGGCTTCGTGATGGGCGTGCTGATCATCATCCCGATCGGCGGCGCGGACATGCCGGTGGTCGTGTCGATGCTCAACAGCTACTCGGGCTGGGCGGCAGCGGGCATCGGCTTCTCGCTGAACAACGCGATGCTGATCATCGCCGGCTCGCTGGTGGGCTCCTCGGGCGCCATCCTCTCGTACATCATGTGCAAGGCGATGAACCGGTCGTTCTTCAACGTGATCCTGGGCGGTTTCGGCGGTGACGCGGCGGCGGCTTCGGGTGGCAAGGCGGAGGCCCGGCCGGTCAAGAGCGGCTCGGCCGACGACGCCGCCTTCATCCTCGGCAACGCGGAAACCGTGGTCATCGTGCCCGGCTACGGTCTGGCCGTGGCGCGCGCCCAGCACGCGGTGAAGGAACTCGCCCACAAGCTCACCGCCAAGGGCATCACCGTCAAGTACGCCATCCACCCCGTTGCGGGCCGGATGCCGGGCCACATGAACGTGCTGCTGGCCGAGGCCGAAGTGCCTTACGACCAGGTCTTCGAGATGGAAGACATCAACGGCGAGTTCGGCCAGGCCGACGTGGCGATCATCCTGGGCGCCAACGACGTGGTGAACCCGGCCGCGCTGCAGAAGGGCTCGTCCATCTACGGGATGCCGATCCTGGAGGCGTACAAGGCCAAGACGATCATCGTCAACAAGCGCTCGATGGCCGCCGGCTACGCCGGTCTGGACAACGAACTGTTCTACATGGACAAGACGATGATGGTGTTCGGCGACGCGAAGAAGGTCGTCGAGGACATGGTCAAGGCCATCGAGTGAAGCGCCGGCCCGGCCCCGTGGGCCCATGTGCGGGTACCACGGGGTCGGGGTGTATCCCCTGATGCCCGCCTGAAGCACCGTCCGCCAGAATGGTCTCCGGTTATTGGAGATCCCGAATGGAGAAAATCTGGCTGAAGCACTACCCCGCCGGCGTGCCGGCGGAGGTGGATGTGGCCGGCTACCCCTCGCTGGTGGCCCTGCTGCAGGAGAGCTTCGCGAACTACCGCGAGCGGTCGGCCTACCGCTACATGGGCCAGTCCTTCCGCTACGACGAGATCGACCGCCTCTCGCAGGCCTTCGGTGCCTGGCTGCAGTCGCGGGGCCTGGAACGCGGTGACCGGGTGGCGGTCATGCTGCCGAACGTGCCGCAGTACCCGGTGGCGGTGGCGGCGATCCTGCGCGCCGGCTACGTGGTGGTGAACGTCAACCCGCTCTACACCCCGCGCGAACTGGAACACCAGCTCAAGGACGCCGGCGCCAAGGTGCTGGTCATCCTGGAGAACTTCGCCCACACGCTGCAGCAGGTGCGCACGCCACTGCCGGTGAAAACGGTGGTGCTGGCCTCGATGGGCGAATTGCTGAACTTCCCGAAGAGCACGGTCGTGGACTTCGTCGTGCGCCGGGTGAAAAAGCTGGTGCCGGCCTACGAACTGCCGGGCGCCGTGCGCTTCAAGGACGCCTTGACCGAGGGCCGCGCGATGACGCTCAAGCCGGCCACGGTCGGCCCGGACGACATCGCCGTGCTGCAGTACACCGGCGGCACCACCGGCGTGAGCAAGGGCGCCGTGCTGCTGCACCGCAATCTGGTCGCCAACGTGCTGCAGTGCGACGCCTGGTACCAGCCCGCGCTCCGGAATCTGCCCAAGGGCGAGCAGCTGGTGCAGATCTGCGCCCTGCCGCTTTATCACATCTTCGGCTTCAACACGAACATGATGCTGGGCATGCGGGTCGGCGCCTGCAATGTGCTGATCCCCAATCCGCGCGACCTGCCGGGGCTGCTCAAGGAACTGTCGGGCATCAAGTTCCACACCTTTCCTGCTGTCAACACGCTGTTCAACGCGCTGGCCAACCACCCGGATTTCAACCTGGTGGACTGGAGCCACCTGCTGATCTCGGTCGGTGGCGGCATGGCGGTGCAGCAGGCCACCGCCAGGCTCTGGCTGGAGAAGACCGGCTGCGGCATCTGCGAGGGCTACGGCCTGTCGGAAACCTCGCCGACCGTGAGCTGCAACCCGACCGACAGCAAGGCCTACACCGGCACGATCGGCCTGCCGCTGCCCAACACCGAGATGGCGCTGCTGGACGACGACGGCCGCGAAGTGTCTCCAGGCACGCCCGGCGAGATCGCGGTGCGTGGCCCGCAGGTGATGGCCGGTTACTGGCTGCGACCGGACGAGACCGCCAAGGTGATGACCGCAGACGGTTTCTTCCGCACCGGCGACATCGGCATGGTCGACGAGCGCGGCTACTTCCGCATCGTGGACCGCAAGAAGGACATGATCCTGGTGTCCGGCTTCAACGTGTACCCGAACGAGATCGAGGACGTGCTGACGCAGATGCCGGGCGTGCTCGAATGTGCCTCGGTCGGCATGCCGGACGCCAAGACGGGCGAGGCCGTCAAGGTGGTGATCGTGCGCAAGAACCCGGCCCTGACCGAACTCGACGTGCGCGCCTACTGCGAGCAGAACCTGACCGGCTACAAGCGGCCGAAGGTGGTCGAGTTCCGCGACGAGCTGCCCAAGACGCCGGTCGGCAAGGTGCTGCGGCGCGAGCTGCGCGGCAAGACGTGAGCGCGGACCTGGCGGCGGCCGTGCGCCCGGTCGCCATCGTCAGCGCGATGGCCGAGGAACTGGCCGCGCTGCTCGCCGAAGCGCGTGACGTCACGGTGCAGACCCACGCCGGCCGGCGCTTCCACGTCGGCACGCTGCATGGGGCGCCCGTGGTGCTGGTGCTCTGCGGCATCGGCAAGGTGGCCGCCGCGCTGACCACCACGCTGCTGGCCGAACGCTACGCGCCGCAGTCGCTGGTCTTCACCGGCGTGGCCGGCGGGCTGGGCGACGGCGTGCGGGTCGGGGACGTGGTGGTGGCCGAGGCGCTGCTGCAGCACGACATGGACGCCTCGCCGCTGTTCCCGCGCTTCGAGGTGCCGCTGACCGGGCGCTCGCGGTTCGGCGCTGATGCGGCGCTCACCGCTGCGCTGGCCGAGGCGGCGACCGCCGTGCTGGGCACACCCGGACACTGCGGCCCGGACGCGCAGGCGCTCGGCGTCACGGCCCCCGCGCTGCACCGCGGGCTGGTCATCAGCGGCGACCGCTTCGTCAGCGCCGCAGCCGAGTGCGGCGCGCTGCGCCAGGCCTTGCCCGAGGCGCTCGCCGTGGAAATGGAAGGCGCAGCGCTGGCGCAGGTCTGCCACGACCTCGGCCTGCCCTTCGCTGTGCTGCGCACCATCTCGGACCGCGCCGACGACAGCGCACATGTCGATTTCCTGCGCTTCATCGACGCCGTCGCCGCGCACGCCAGCGCGGCGATCGTCGGCCACTGGCTCAGGGATGGTCGGCGATGACCTGTGCCACCGCGGCAGTGAGCCGGCGGGCGTAGGGCACGTCGAGGAACTCGTTCGGGCCGTGGGCATTGCTCTTCGGGCCGAGCACGCCGCAGACCATCATCTGGGCCTGTGGAAAACCGGCCTGCAGCAGGTTCATCAGCGGGATGGTGCCACCCTGGCCGATGTAGCCGACCGGCGCGCCGAACTGGGCCTGTGACGCGGCGTTCAGCGAGGTTTCCAGCCACGGCGCCAGCGCCGGCGCATCCCAGCCACTCGCGCCCCACGCCCCGGCGCGGCCGTCCGGGTGGAAGGTGACGCGGGCGTTGTACGGCGCGTCGAGTTCGAGCAGGCGCTGCAGGTCCTCGGCGGCCAGGCTGGCGTCCACCGTCGGCGGCAGGCGCAGGCTGAGCTTGAACGCCGTGTGCGGGCGCAGCACGTTGCCGGCGCTGCCCAGCGGCTGCATCCCGTCCACGCCGGTCACCGAGAGCATCGGCCGCCAGGTGCGGTTGAGCAGCGCCTCGACCGGGTCGGCCGTCATCGGCAGCACGGGCGTGCCGTCCGCGCCGCAGGCCCAGGGCTGGCGTTTCCAGACCTCGTCGCCCAGCACGGCGGCGGTGGCCTGCGCCTGCGCGAGGCGGTTGGCCGGGATCTCGACGTGGAACTGCCCGGGCAGCAGCCGGCCGGTGGCGCTGTCCTCCAGCCGGTCCAGCACGTGGCGCAGGATGCGGAAGCTCGACGGCACCACGCCGCTGGCATCGCCGGAGTGCACGCCCTCGTCGAGCACCTCGACCTTGAGCGCGCCGCTGACCAGCCCGCGCAGCGAGGTGGTCAGCCAGAGCTGCCCGTAGTTGCCGGCGCCCGAGTCCAGGCACACCACGAGGCTGACGGCGCCGAGTCGGTCGCGCAGTGCATCGAGGTAAACGGGCAGATCGCCGGAGCCGCTTTCCTCGTCGGTCTCGATCAGGCCGACGATGCGCGGATGCGGGATGTTCTGCGCCTTCAACGCCTCGATGGCGGCGATGGCAGCGTAGACCGCGTAGCCGTCGTCCGCGCCGCCGCGGCCATAGAGCCGGCCATCGATCAGCTTCGGCGTCCAGGGGCCGAGGTCGGCGCGCCAGCCGGTGAACTCGGGCTGCTTGTCGAGGTGGCCATACATCAGCACGGTCGGCGTCTGTGCCACGCCGACCGCGGTTTCGGGCCGGGTGGCGGCGATCTCGAACAGCAGCACCGGCGTGCGCGGCCGGCCCGCCTCGTCGGTGAGCCGGACGATCTCCAGCGTCAGCCCTGGCACGCGCCGCCCGGTCACCCAGTCGGCAGCGCGGCGCACCACGGTGTCGAGGTGGCCGTTGGCGGCCCAGTCGGCATCGAACATCGGACTCTTGGCCGGGATCGCGATGTAGTCGTGCAGCTCGCGCACGATCTCGCGGTTCCAGGTGTCGTCGACATGGCGGCCGAGTGTGGCAGCGTCCGGGCGGAGGAGGCGGTCGGGTGCGTTCATGGGGTTCAGTTTAGGCCGGTGCGTGCCGCCTGATCGAGGGCGATGCACTGGTACCGCGCAGTGTGAAACAATACGTAAACGCGTGACACACGGTCCCCCCATGAAAATCAAGACGCGGATCAATCTGGTGCTCAGTGGTGCGGCGCTGGTGGCGATGGCGGCCATTGGAGGGGTGTCGTACCTGGGACTGAAGACCGAGGCGCTGGCCACGGCACGGCGCGAGGCGGAGTTGCACCTGCAGGCGGTCGACGCGACCCGGGCCTATGCCGCCGACATGCTCGTGCCGGGCCTCTGGGACCCGGACAGCCAGAGCGACGCCCGTCTGCTGGCGCAGGTGAACCGCCACTACGCCGGCCACGCGTACGCGGAAGTGCGCCTGTCGGGCAGCGTGCCACCGGATCCCGCGCTGCAACCGGTCATCGACCGCCTGCGCAGCCATCCCGACGAAACGGTGCTGCAGGTGGACGACGGCGCCTCCAGTGCACGCCTGACCTTCGTGCGCTCGCTGCGCGACACGGCGCCGAGTGCAGCCGGCACCCCGTCGCTCACTGGCCTGCAGCTGGTGTCGATGCCGATGGAGCTGCCGATGCACCGGGCGCTGGAGGCCTTCTGGCGCCAGCTCGCCGGCATGGCGGCGCTGGTGGTGGTGCTGTTCCTGGCGCTCAACCTGATGCTGCGCCGGCTGGTGGTGAACCCGGTCGACGTGCACCAGCGCGCGCTGCGCCGGCTGGCCACGCAGGACAGCCTGACCGGCGCCACCAACCGCCGCGGCTTCATGGACCGGCTGCTGCGCGCGCAGTCCGAAGCGGAGGCGCAGGCCGAGCCGCTGTCGCTGGTGATGGTCGATCTGGACCACTTCAAGCGCATCAACGACGAACACGGCCACGGGGTCGGCGACGTGGTGCTGCGCGAGGTGGCGCACCGGATGCGGCGCCAGATCCGACGCGCCGACCTGCTCGGGCGGCTCGGCGGCGAGGAGTTCGCGATCCTGCTGCCCGACACCGATCTGGTCGGTGCCCGCACACAGGCGGAGCATCTGCTGACCGCGCTGCGCAGCCAGCCATTTCCGACCGCCGGCCGGGTCACCGCCAGCCTGGGCGTGGCGCAGTGGAATGGCCGCGAGGCGGCCTCGTCCTGGCTGCACCGGGCCGATCTGGCGCTCTACGAGGCCAAACACCTCGGGCGGGATCGGCTGGTGGTGGCCGAGGACCTCGACACCGACCTGCTCTCGACCCGTCCGGACCGACTGGACTGAGCGCGCCGGCGCAGCTCAGCGCCGCTCGAACTTGAACACCGCCGTGCTGGCGCGCAGGTTCGGGGCGTGGCGCACCATCTCGCCCTCGTGCAGCCCGAAGGCGTCGAGGATGCGCAGGCCGTTCTTCTCGGCGAGGATCCGGAAATCGGCGAAGGTGCCGACGCGGATGTTCGGCGTGTCGTACCACTGGTAGGGCAGCACCTTGGTCACCGGCATCCGCCCGCGCAGCACCTGCAGCCGGTTCGGCCAGTGCGCGAAGTTCGGGAAGCTGACGATGCCGATGCGGCCGACGCGGGCGGTTTCCTGCAGCATGGCCTCGGTGTTGCGCAGGTTCTGCAGCGTGTCGAGCTGCAGCACGACGTCGAAGCTGTTGTCCTCGAACAGGCTCAGGCCCTCTTCGAGGTTGCGCTGCAGCACGTTGACGCCGCGCTGCACGCCAGCCAGCACCTTGGCGTCGTCCAGCTCGACCCCGTAGCCGCGGCAGCCGCGCCGGTCGCGCAGCAGCGCCAGCAGCGCGCCGTCGCCGCAGCCCAGGTCCAGCACGCGGCTGCCCTCGGGCACCAGGGCGGCGATGATTTCCATGGCTTGTCGCTGGCTCATGCGTTCAGCTCCGCAGCAATGTTGGCGTAGTAGGCGCGCACCACGCCGTGGTAGCGCGCATCGTCCAGCAGGAAGGCATCGTGGCCGTGCGGCGCGTCGATCTCGGCGTAGCTGACGTCGCGCCGGTTGTCGAGCAGCGCCTTGACGATCTCGCGCGAGCGCAGCGGGCTGAAGCGCCAGTCGGTCGTGAAGCTCACCACCAGGAACTTCGCCTGCGCGCGGGACAGCGCGGAGGACAGGTTGCCTTCGTAGTCGCGCGCCGGGTCGAAGTAGTCGAGCGCGCGGGTGATCAGCAGGTAGGTGTTGGCGTCGAAGTACTCGCTGAACTTGTCGCCCTGGTAGCGCAGGTAGCTCTCGATCTGGAACTCGATCTCCTGCGTCGAATACGACAGCTCGGCCGCGCGCAGCGAACGCCCGAACTTGGCCTCCATCGAGTCGTCCGACAGGTAGGTGATGTGGCCGATCATGCGGGCCACGGTCAGGCCGCGCTTGGGCACCACGCCGTGGGCGTAGAAATGGCCGCCGTGGAACTCCGGATCGGTGACGATGGCGCGGCGGGCGACCTCGTTGAAGGCGATGTTCTGCGCCGAGAGGTTGGGCGCCGAAGCGATGACCAGCGCGTGGCGCATGCGCTCGGGGTACTGCAGCGTCCAGCTCAGCGCCTGCATGCCGCCCAGGCTGCCGCCCATGACGGCGGCGAGCTGCGTGATGCCCAGCCGGTCGAGCACCCGCGCCTGCGCATCGACCCAGTCCTCCACCGTCACGACGGGGAAGTCGCTGCCGTAGGGGCGGCCGGTGTCGGGGTTGACGTGCATCGGGCCGGTCGAGCCGAAGCAGGAGCCGGGGTTGTTGACGCAGATGACGAAGAAGCGGTCGGTGTCCAGCGGCTTGCCGGGGCCGATCAGGTTGTCCCACCAGCCGACGTTCTTCGGCTGGTCGGCGTAGACGCCCGCGACATGGTGGCTGGCGTTGAGGGCGTGGCAGACGAGCACGGCGTTGCTGCGCGTGGCGTCGAGCGTGCCGTAGGTCTCGTACATGAGCGTGTAGTCGCGCAGCACGGCGCCGCTGCGCAGCGGCAAGGGCTCGGCGAAATGCATCTGCTGCGCGGAGACTGGACCCGGCATCGACATGGAGTGGCTCCTGAATAAAACCCGGTCGCCGCCACCGAGGCAGTCACCGGATCGTCGGGTGCCCCTCTTTAGCGGCATTTGTAGAGCGCCCGCAATCCGGACCAAATCGGCGCTGTGGTCGGCAAGTGTAGCGCGGCGCGGCAGACCAGCGCGCGGGTGCGTGACTCTGCGCAATCGGGGTGGGCAGGCTCCCCGAGACTGGTGGTCGGCCCGCACCGGGGTCCCTTGAGCCAGGGATGGGAAGCCAGTGCCCGGGCTGACCACAATTGTTACAGCCTGGTCCGGTCCGTCACCACGTCGGTGACACCGAACGCCCAGGCCCCTCAACCCCCTGCCTCCAGCCCCTGTCGTGACTCTGTTCTACCCTCCTGACTGGCCCAATGACCCCTGGCTGCTGGCACTGTGCACGGTGGCGGCACTGGCCGTGGCGGGACTGGTGTGGGTCCGCTGGACCCCGATCCAGTGGCGGCGGCCCTTCGAGCCGAGCAGTGGCTGGCCAGGCAGCAGCCCCCCGAACCGATCCGCCTCGATCGGCGAAGTGCAGGACCGGCTCGGCCTGCAGCTGCTCACCGCGCGCACCATGGCGCAGACCAGCAGCGGCATGCCCGCCAGCACGCGGCTGCAGCAACTCGACCACCAGCTGGCCCAGGCCCTGCTCTCGCTGCGCCTGATGCGCGACGCGATGCGCAGCGAACCGGCCTCGCTCGCCGACGGACTCCTGGGGCTGCAGACCCATTTCCAGCCGGTGCTGGCCGAACGGGGAATCCGGCTGCACTGGGAGCTGACACCGCAGGCCGAACAGGTGCGACTGTCGGCGCGGGAGCGGCTGCACCTGCTGCGGGTGGTCCAGGAAGCGCTGGACAATGCCGTGGCACATGCCCGGAATGCGACCCGGGTGTCCATGTCCTGTCACCTGGTGGCGCTGCGCGGGCAGCGCCAGAACCTGACCCTGGCAGTGCGCGACGACGGGCACGGCGCCGGTGCCGCGCGCCATGCGCAGCAGCCCGACTTCGTCGGTACCGGCACCGGTCTGGCCCGGCTGGAACACGAGGCCGCCGAGATCGGCGCCCGGCTGGCCATGGGTCCGGGGCCGGAGGGCTGGGTGGTGGAAGTGGCGCTGCCGCTGGAGTGAGGCCGCGTCAGGGCGTCGGCGGGAGCGTGTTGGCGAAACTCGGACGCAGTGAGAGCTTCTGCATCAGGCGCGCCAGATTGGGGTGCTCCTCGCGCCACGTGATCTGCGGGAAGCGAAAGTCGAGATAGCCGAGCGCACAGCCCACCGCGATGTCGGCCAGCGAAGGATGGAGGCCGGCAAACCAGGCACGGTCTTCCAGGCCGCGGCCCAGTGCCAGCACGCTGGCGTGGACCTTGCCCATCTGGCGGTCGATCCAGGCCGCGCTGCGCTCGGACTCCGCCCGGCCAGGCCAGGTGGTTTCCAGACGCGCCAGCACGGCAGCGTCGAGCAAGCCATCGGCCAGCGCCTCCCAGGTGCGCACTTCGGCGCGCTCGCGGCCCTTTTCGGGAATGAGGCGCCCGACGGGTGAGAGCGTGTCGACATATTCGACGATCACCCGCGAATCGAACAGGGTGTCGCCACCTTCGAGCATCAGGCAGGGAACCTGCCCGAGCGGATTGGCTTCATTCAGGCTCGACGGGTCGGACCAGGGGTCTTCCAGCACGAGCTTGTAATCGAGTTTCTTCTCTGCCAGCACGACGCGCACCTTGCGTACATAAGGGCTGGTGAGCGAGCCGATGAGTTTCATGAGCAGGCGTGGAATGTGATTTTCGAGGGGACGTCCCTGGCCCATTCTAGCCGCCCGCTCTGGCCGAAGTGCAAACGGTGTCTCAGGCGGCAATCTGCCGGTGCTGCAGACGCCCGGCGCGCATTTCGTCCTCGCAACGCCGCATGAGGGTCTCGATCGTGTCCCCGGGGCGCGCCTGGGCATGGCTGATGCTGACCTGTACCGCCAGCCCCTCGGTCAGTGCCGACCAGTCGTGGGCCAGCACCGCCTCGGCAATGCGCTGGCACACCCGGGCCGTGTCGTCGGCCGACGAGCGGTGCAGCAGGACAGCAAATTCGTCGTGCGTCCAGCGGGCGGGCAGATCCCCGGCGCGCAGGGTTTCGCGCAGCAGGCGGGCGACGGCACACAGCACGCGGTCGCGGATCAGCGGTGCATGGCGCTCGGCCAGCGCATGCAGGCCGGTCACACCGATCTGCAGCACCGAGCAGCGTGCCCGCGACAGGTCCATCGTGCGCAGCATCTCCTGGGCCAGTTGCAGGAAATAGCCGCGGGCGTGCAGCCCCGTCAGGCTGTCGTCCGGTGGCAGACTGAGCCGGGTACGCAGCCGCAAGTCCCGCTCGCGGGCCGTGGCCAGGAACTGCGCCAGCCGGGCATGGCTGGGCAGCGCCCGCTCGTGGCCACCCACACGGCGCTGCTGGCACTCCCGCGCGACGTCGAGCGCCAGCGCGTGCTTGCCCTGCACCAGCAGCAGGCTGGTGAGCAGCCGGGCGCCCTGCTCGGCCAGCGCCTCGTGTGACAGGCGGTGGGCCTCGTCGAACACCCGGCGGGCCGACGCCTCGGCAGCTGGCCACGCCCGCTGCTTCAGCGCGATCTCGGCCGCGGCCCAGACCGCCAGCAGATCCAGCCAGGGGCGCTCGTCCTGGGTCAGCGGCCGGATGGACGCCAGCTGGACACGGGCCCGTTCGGCTTCGCCACGCCAGCAGGTCAGCAGCACCTGCACCCAGCCGAGCTGGAAGCGTCCGGCCCGCTGCGCCAGGGCGTGCAGCCCGCCGGGCGCGGATTCGCACAACCGAAGCACCTCGGCCACGGTGGCATGCACAGCCTGGCAGGAGGGGCCATCGGTCTCGCGCTCATCCTGGCGAATGCAGTGCCAGGCCTGGGCGCACGCCCGCTGGATGAGCAGCTGGACCGGCCATTCGGCGCCCGGCAGCAGACGCGCCTGGGCCAGCGCCGTGTCGAAGCTGTCCAGCGCCGCCTCATTCTGGCCCGACCACCAGAAGGCCTGGGCCAGCACCTCGGCGGCAAGCGCACGGTCGTCCGCGTGCATGGCGTCATCGGCCAGGTGGCGGGCCAGCAGACCGGCCTCGATGGCCTCGTCGTGGCGGTTCAGCGCCGTGGCCGCCGCGCAGGCCAGTACCCGGGCGTGCACGAGATCGCGGTCCGAATCACCCGCCTCCAGCAGGGCCATGGCACGCCGGGCCGATTCCAGCATGTCGAGGTAGGCGGACTGGAACTGCTCGCAACGTGCCCGGTGCAGCCAGCCACGCGCCTGGGCCCGGACATCGTCGCCAGCACTGGCCCGCGCGATCATCTGCAAGGCCTGCAGACGGCAGTCGCCGACTGCACCGGTGCGCCAGAGGGCGCGGCAGGTCGCGTCAAGTTCGTCCAGGCTCGGCAGGTCGATCATGTGTTCCCCATCATCCATCTTGTTGGTGCTATGAACATTGCGCTGGCGCGAGCTTCGACCCCATTGCCGGCAACATGAAAAATGACAGAAAGTATGAAACGCCCGAGCCCGGCAGCCTGCGCAGAAATTGACAATTACCAGATATTTCACTTCTCGACCCCATGGACAAGGGTCATCGCCGGAAATGAAATTCCTTGCTTTTCTGGTACCAAATCGTACTTCCTGGGCGATCCGCCCGTGCAGACGACTAGATGTTCGCCGGCCGGAGCCGGTCAGTCAGGCTGCAGCGCCTTCAACGCCAGCCAGGTCGGCTGCACGGCGGCCAGCAGTTCCGGCGCAGGACAGTCCCCGGCCTGCGCCAGCGCATCGGCCATCGCGGCCGAGTCGTCGTCCTGCAGCAACGCCTCGGTGACGGCCCCCAGCGCGAGCAGGCGCCGCAGTGCCCGCGGATGGCCGAGCCAGTCCGCCGACGGCCGGACGCGGTCGCGCACATGCTGCACCACGGGTGCGGCCAGCCCCCAGCGAGCGCACAGCGCGCTGCCATAGGCCGCGTGGTGCACGCCGCAGGCCAGCCCCTCGGCCGCACACAGCGCCGGCAGGTCGTGCCCGAAAGTGGCCATCAGCGCTTCATACCGCGCGCCGAGTCGCGCCAGCAGCACCGCCTGGCCGCTGCGCGCGAACAGACCGGCCGTGTGGGCCTGCAGCGGATCCAGCCCGAGCGCTTTCGCGCTGCGCCCCATCAGCAGCCCGGCCCGCCCGGCGTCGCGCCAGAGGCCCTCCATCGCGGGCGTGGCGGGAAACGCCGCCCGCAAGGCCGTCTGGTAGGCGATGGCCACGACTTCGCGGGTGCCCAGGTAACGCAGGGCCTCACCCACCGTCTCCACCCGGCGCAGCAGGCCGAACATCGCCGAGTTGACGGTCTGCACCAGCCCCGCCGCCAGCGCCATGTCGGACTCGATCAGCGCCGCCATCGCCGCCACCGAGGCGGGCGAGGCCTCGTCCAGCAGCGACAGCAACTCCACCAGCACCCGCGGACAGGCGGGCAGATCGGCCTCCAGGCGGCGCAGATCGGCAGGCAGGGTCATGGCGCAGGCTCCAAATCAATTGTTACTGAATATTTCTTCCGGCTTGAGAGCACAGCAAGGCCCTCCACGGGCTCGAAATGGGTGGGGTTCCTTTCAATCGCATGAACAGCGGACCCTCTGCATGGGAATATGCCCCACGTTCTGTGCGAATCTGTGAACCTTGACACGTCCGAGAGACGGTTTTGACTGGATGAACACCATGATGCCTGTCCTGGCTGCTCCTGCTACGCTGCGCAAGCGTCCTCCTGCCGAGGTGCCCGGTCGCTCCGCGATCCACTTCGACGAAGTGCTGCTGGCCGCCGAACGGTTGGCACGGTGGCGCATTGGCGCGACCGTGGCCTACCGCCCGCTGTGCGATGAGACACCCCGCCGCATCGCGCAACGGTTGCTGTCGAGCCTCGCGCCACTGGTCGGGTTGCGTGCACATGCGCACCTGCTGGTGCAGGTGGCCGCCCTCGGCCACGACCGGCTCCTGCTGCGTGAAGTGCTGCAGGCGGCGCGTGAAGCCTCGGTGCCGGTCACGCTGGACATGCCCGCGCCGGAACGCTCGGACGCCCTGATGGCCTGTACCGCCGACCTGCTCGCCGACCACCCCGACCTGGGGCTGACCCTGTCATGCGACCGCGAGCGCAGCCTGCGTGACGCCGACACGGCCTGCAGCCAGAACCTGCGGCTGCGCCTCGTGCACGAGCGCCGCGCCGAGACCGGGGCCGGCCGGCGCGCATCGGCCGAGGCCTTCGCCCGCATGGTCGACCGCGTGGCAGGCCGCGCCCGCCATGTCACCCTCGTCTGCCACGACCCGCAGATCGTCGCCGAGAGCCTGGAGAGGCTGCGCGCCGCAGGCACGCCGGTGGCGCTGGAGCTGCTGCCCGAACTGCCGCACCAGGGCGTGCTGTGGGTGGCGCGGACCCACCACCTGCCGATCCGCAGCTGTGTCAGCTACGGCCGGCCGCAGGCGGCCTCGCACCTCGGCCCGACGGCGCACACGCCGCGGGTGCTGTGGTGGTCCACCCTGAGCAACAGCCTGGGCACGCTGCTGCCCGCGGCCGGTCACGCCTGATCCGGCAGGTCGTCGGGAAGCGTCGAAAGGTCCTCGCCCAGCCGGCGCTGCTCGCTCTCCGGCATGGGCACGGGGGTGGCACGCGCCAGCGCCATCCACACGGCGAAGGGCAAGCCCGCTTCGTGTGGCAAGGCCCGCACCGGCGCCGGCCGCAGCGTCTCCAGCACCCCGGCCCGCATCTCCATCACGCCACATTCGGGCGGCACCTCGTCGGCCCGGCCGATGCCCTCGGCCAGCACGTAGACCACGGCGCCGGCCATGTCGAGGTAGGCCGCGCGCTTGGCCGGCCGGCGCAGGTCGGCCAGCAGGTCGGCGCGGCGCACCTTGATCTCGTGCACCACCGGTTGCAGATAGGCGGCCACCGAGGTGTGGCGCACCGAGAACACGTCCGGCATCGCCATCTGCCAGCCCTCCACCTCGCCGGTCACCACACGCGCCCGCAGCGACAGCCCGCGCCAGGCGATGCGGCCCTCGCGGACCATGGCCTGTGCCACCTGCTCGACCAGCGTCTCGTGGTCGCTGCGGGCGGCGCGGTTGAGTGCCGCGGATTCGGCCAGGGTCTGGATGCCGGCATCGGTCACCCGCAGCGTGCAGCGGCCCGCCGCATCGTGCTGCCGCTCCAGCAGGCCCATGGCCAGCAGTTCCGCTTCGACGATGTCCTGCGCCGGCCAGCCGGCGGAGCGCCAGACTTCGCGCAGGCGGCGGCGGTGCAGGCTGGTGAGACGGACAGCAACGGTCATGGGCGTGCGGGTGGCGGAGATGCCATCGATCATGCCGCAGGCGGTGCACGCCTGCACCGTCCGTGCGGATGGTGCGGACACGCCCCAGGTGTCACATGGACTGTTCCAGCATCGCCCGGTAATCGGCCGCGTCGGCCAGCCGCGGGTTGGTCTTGTGGCAGTGATCCGCCAGCGCGCCGGCGATGACCCGGTCGAACAATGTCGCGTCCACCCCCATCGCCGCCAGCCCGGACGGCAGCCCGAGCCGCGCATTCATCGCGTGGATCGCCGGCCCGATCTCGTCCGCGCCGGACAGGCCCATCGCGTGCGCCATGCGCGCCAGCCGCCGCTCGCGCTGCACCGACTCGGCGGCGGCGTTGAAGGCGATCACGGCGGGCAGGAACACGGCGTTGAGCGTGCCGTGGTGCAGCCGCGGGTTGACGCCGCCCAGGCTGTGGCTGAGCGAGTGCACGCAGCCGAGGCCCTTCTGGAAGGCCATCGCGCCCTGCATCGACGCGCTCATCATGTTCAGCCGCGCCTCGCGGTCCTGGCCATCGCGGGTGGCGCGCTCGATGTGGGCCCAGCCGCGGGCGAGGCCGTCCAGCGCGATGCCGTCGGCGGGCGGGTTGAACGGCGCGGCCATGAAGGTTTCCATGCAGTGCGCGATCGCGTCCATGCCGGTGGCGGCGGTGAGCAGCGGGGGCAGGCCGAGCGTGAGGTCCGGGTCGCAGATGGCGGCCTTGGGCATCAGGTGCCAGGAGTGGAAGCCGAGCTTGCGGCCGTCGTCCACGATCAGGATGGCGCCGCGGGCGACCTCGCTGCCGGTGCCCGCGGTGGTCGGCACGGCGATCAGCGGGGCGACGGCGGCGGTGATCTTCGGCGAGCCACCCTCGATCGTCGCGTAAGTGGTCAGCGGGCCGGGATGGGTCGCGGCGATCGCCACGCCCTTGGCGAGGTCGATGCTGGAGCCACCGCCCACCGCGACCAGCCCGTCGCAGCCCTCCCGCCGGTAGACCTCGACCGCGGCGCGCACCGCGGCCTCGGTCGGATTGGACGGGGTCTGGTCGAACACGGCCACGGGCAGGTCGCGCAGCGCGTCGAGCGCCGGCTGCAGCACCCCCGCGGCGCGCACGCCGGCATCGGTGACGACCAGCGGCCGGGTGATGCCGGTGCGGGCACATTCGTCGGCGAGCAGTTGCACGGCGCCGGACGCGATCTGGATCTGGGTGAGGTAGAGGATGAGCGACATCCCCGCATCCTAGGCAGCCGCAGCGCCGGCCGCAGCACAGGATTACCCGAGCGCGCGCTCCAGCGCGTGCAGGGCCAGCCCGATCAGGCCCCCCACCACCGTGCCGTTGAGTCGGATGAACTGCAGGTCGCGCCCGACGCCCAGCTCCAGCTCCTGCACCAGCACGGCGTCCGGCCAGTCGCGCACCGTGCGGGCGATGTGCGCGCCAGCGCCTTCGCGCAGCGCGGGCGCCAGGTGCTCGACCGCCGACTCCAGATGCTCCTGCAGCGCCGTGCGCAAGGCGCCATCCGAGACCAGCGTCTCGCCCAGCCGCTGCGCCACCACGCCCATCTGCGTGCTCAGGCGCGAGCCGGGCGTGGCCAGATCGTCCATGAGCCAGCGGCGCAGCTCGTCCCACAGGCCGTGCACCTGCGCCTGCAGTTCGGGCGCGTGCAGCCAGCGGTGCTTGGCCTCGTTGATGCGGGCGGCGAAGTCGGGGTCGGTGCGCAGCCGCTCGATCCATTCGGCGACCACCGCGTCGAAGGCCAGGCGGCGCGGGTGCTGCGGGTCGTCGTGCACCTCGCGCAACCAGCCCGCCAGCCCGCGCGCCGTGGCTGCCCCGAGCTTGAGCCCGAAGTCCTCCGGCTTGCCCATCATCGCCAGCCCGCGCAGCAGCATCGGGTACTCGCGCCCGGCGATCTCCAGCAGCATCGACGACAGGGTGTGCTGCACCGGCTCGGTCTCCACATGGTCGGCGGCTTCCTTCAAGGCCTGCCCGAACAGCACCTGGTGGCGGCCCTGCGCCGTCAGCGTTTCCAGCAGATCGCCGGCCGAACGGGACAGGTCGAGCCCTTCCAGCCGCGCAGTCACGGCGCGCTGCACCGCATCGCGCACGCGGGGATCGTCCAGACAGGCCACCACCTCGGCCAGCACGCCCTGCAGGTGCCCGCCGAGGCGCTGCGCGTGCGCCGGCTGGCTCAACCACGCCCCCAGGCGGCGGATCGGGTCGAAACCACGCAGCCGCGCGATCAGCATCGGCGTGTCGAGGAAGCGGTCGCGGATGAAGTCGCCGAGCTGGTCGGCCAGTTGCGCCTTCTTGCGCGGCACGATGGCGGTGTGCGGAAACGGCAGCCCCAGCGGGCGGCGGAACAGCGCCACCACGGCAAACCAGTCCGCCAGCGCGCCGACCAGCGCGGCACCCGCAAAGGCGGCGACCCAGTCCCACACCCCGACGCGGTGCTGCGCCAGGGCGAGCGTCAGCAGCGCCGCACAGGCCAGCAGCAGTGCGAGGGCCATCATCTTCATCTGGCGCAGACGGGCTGCGCGGTCGACAGGCAAGGCGTTCAGCATCGGAGCGGAGGCAAGAGCAGTGACAACCGCGCGATTGTGCGTGAACGGCACGGAGCGCTGCGCATCGTGCGTATAACGCACCAACTGCAATTCAATGTGCGCATACCGCACCAATCGCGGTACGCGATGCACCCGCCCCTAATCTTGATCCAGAGCAATCCCATGCACCTCCACCTCACTGACACCGCCCCCACCATCGCAGACCGCGATCTGCTGGGCGCGCTGGAAAAAGGCCTGCTGGTCATCGAGGCCTTCGACCAGGACCGCGCCCGGCTGACGATCAGCGAGGTCGCCGTGCGCACCGGGCTGACGCGGGCGGCCGTGCGGCGCTGCCTGCTGACGCTGGTGCACCTGGGCTACGCGCGGCAGGACGAGCGGCATTTTTCGCTCAGCCCCAAGGTGATGCGGCTCGGCCAGTCCTACATGCATTCGGCGAGGCTGCCGCGGGCGATCCAGCCACAGCTGCAGCGGATCGCGATGGCGATGCAGGAAGCCAGTTCGGCCGGCGTGCTCGACGGGGACGACGTGATCGCCGTCGCCGCGGTGACGGCCGGGCGTGTGGTCTCCTCGACGCTGCAGCCCGGCACGCGTGTGCCGGCCTACTGCACCGCCAACGGCCGCGTGCTGACCGCGTGGCTGCCCACCGCCGAACTCGACGCCTGGCTCGCCCGCCAGGACATGCCCGCCCGCACGGTGCACACGCTGACCGACCGCCAGCGCCTGCGCGAGGAGCTGGCCCGCGTCCGCGCCCAGGGCTATGCGCTGGTGGACCAGGAACTCGAACCCGGGCTGCGCACGGTGGCCGTGCCGCTGCGCAACCGGCGCGGCGAGATCGTCGCGGCCATGAACGTCAGCGTGCACGCGGCGCGTGTGCGCATCGAAGACCTGCTCGACCGCTGCCTGCCGATGCTGCTGCAGGCGCAGGAACAACTCAAACCGCTCTTGTAGCGACATCCCCTGGAGACTTTTCCCATGTCCACGCCCACCCCCATTCCGCACCGCACCCAGGTGGCCATCATTGGCGCCGGTCCGTCAGGGTTGCTGCTCGGCCAGTTGCTGCACAAGGCCGGCATCGACAACGTGGTGCTCGAAGCGCGCAGCGCCGAGTACGTGCTGGGCCGGATCCGGGCCGGCGTGCTGGAGCAGGTGTGCGTGGACCTGCTGGACGAAGCCGGCGTCGGGGAGCGCATGCACCGGGAGGGGCTGGTCCACGGCGGCATCGAGCTGGCCTTCGCCGGCGCCCGCCACCGCATCGACCTGCAGACGCTGACGGGCGGCAAGACCGTGATGGTCTATGGCCAGACCGAGGTCACCCGCGACCTCATGGACGCACGGGCCGCTTCCGGTGCGCCGATCGTCTACGAAGCCGCGGACGTGCAACTGCACGACTTCGACAGCGCCACACCACGGGTGAGCTACACGCACGACGGCGTGCGCCATGAACTCGCCTGTGATTTCATCGCTGGCTGCGATGGCTTCCACGGCGTGTGCCGCGCCAGCATTCCGAAAGAGCGGATCCAGAACTTCGAGCGGGTCTATCCGTTCGGCTGGCTGGGCATCCTGGCGGACGTGCCGCCGGTGGCGGACGAGCTGATCTACTCCAACCACGCACGCGGTTTCGCCCTGTGCAGCATGCGCAGCAAGAGCCGGGTGCGGCACTACGTGCAGTGCTCGCTGCAGGACAAGGTGGAGGACTGGAGCGACGCACGTTTCTGGGACGAACTGAAAAGCCGCCTGGATCCGGAAGCCGCCGAACACATGGTCACCGGTCCGTCGATCGAGAAGAGCATCGCGCCGCTGCGCAGCTTCGTGGCCGAGCCGATGCGCTTCGGTCAGCTCTTCCTCGCCGGAGACGCCGCCCACATCGTGCCGCCGACTGGCGCCAAGGGGCTGAATCTGGCGGCAGCGGATGTCCGCTACCTGAGCCGCGCCTTCATGGAGTTCTATGCCGACAAGCGCACCGCGGGGATTGACGACTATTCGCGCAAGGCGCTGCGCCGCGTCTGGAAAGCCGAGCGCTTCAGCTGGTACCTGACCAGTCTGCTGCACAAGTTCCCGGCGGGCGCCGGAGACACCGGTGAATTCGGCCACCGGATGCAGACCGCGGAGCTGGATTACCTGGTGCACTCGACCGCAGCGATGACTTCGCTGGCCGAGAACTATGTGGGGCTGCCATTCGAGGAGTGAATCGAGAGCTCGGAATATCGCGGTCGCCCGGGATATTCAAATCCGTTCCCCCAAAGCAAAAGCCCCTCTGACCGTTGAGATCAGAGGGGGTTGCAGTGTAGAAGCCTGACGATGACCTACTTTCACACGCGCGGTGCGCACTATCATCGGCGCTAAGTCGTTTCACGGTCCTGTTCGGGATGGGAAGGGGTGGTTCCAACTTGCTATGGTCGTCAGGCATAAAGGGTCTGCTCAGGGGTCAGGCTGAGCAGGAATTCGCAGAGTCGAATCTGGTATTGATTGCGTTGTACAAGCTGGTTGTACGCACAGACTTGTCAAGTACGGTTCACTGAATACTGCTTTGACTTTGATGTCAAAGTTATAGGGTCAAGCCTCACGAGCAATTAGTACTGGTTAGCTTAACGCATTACTGCGCTTCCACACCCAGCCTATCAACGTCCTGGTCTTGAACGACTCTTCAGGGGGCTCAAGGCCCCGGCAAGACTCATCTTGAGACGAGTTTCCCGCTTAGATGCTTTCAGCGGTTATCTCTTCCGCACATAGCTACCCGGCGATGCCACTGGCGTGACAACCGGTACACCAGAGGTGCGTCCACTCCGGTCCTCTCGTACTAGGAGCAGGCTCTCTCAATCTTGCAGCGCCCACGGAAGATAGGGACCAAACTGTCTCACGACGTTTTAAACCCAGCTCACGTACCTCTTTAAATGGCGAACAGCCATACCCTTGGGACCGGCTACAGCCCCAGGATGAGATGAGCCGACATCGAGGTGCCAAACACCGCCGTCGATATGAACTCTTGGGCGGTATCAGCCTGTTATCCCCAGAGTACCTTTTATCCGTTGAGCGATGGCCCTTCCATACAGAACCACCGGATCACTTTGTCCTACTTTCGTACCTGCTCGACTTGTCAGTCTCGCAGTCAAGCACGCTTATGCCAATGCACTATCAACACGATTTCCGACCGTATTTAGCGTACCTTCGAACTCCTCCGTTACACTTTGGGAGGAGACCGCCCCAGTCAAACTGCCCACCATACACTGTCCCCAACCCGGATAACGGGCCAAGGTTAGAACCTCAAACACACCAGGGTGGTATTTCAACGTTGGCTCCATGAGAACTAGCGTCCTCACTTCAAAGCCTCCCACCTATCCTACACAGATCTGTTCAAAGTCCAATGTAAAGCTACAGTAAAGGTTCATGGGGTCTTTCCGTCTTTCCGCGGGGAGATTGCATCATCACAAACATTTCAACTTCGCTGAGTCTCTGGAGGAGACAGTGTGGCCATCATTACGCCATTCGTGCAGGTCGGAACTTACCCGACAAGGAATTTCGCTACCTTAGGACCGTTATAGTTACGGCCGCCGTTTACTGGGACTTCAGTCAAGAGCTTGCACCCCATCATTTAATCTTCCAGCACCGGGCAGGCGTCACACCCTATACGTCGACTTTCGTCTTTGCAGAGTGCTGTGTTTTTATTAAACAGTTGCAGCCACCGATTCTCTGCGACCTTTATCAGCTCCCCAAGTAAATGGTTCACCTACCAAAGGCACACCTTCTTCCGAAGTTACGGTGTCAATTTGCCGAGTTCCTTCTCCAGAGTTCTCTCAAGCGCCTTAGAATACTCATCTCGCGCACCAGTGTCGGTTTGCGGTACGGTCGTTACAAGCTGAAGCTTAGTGGCTTTTCCTGGAAGCAGGGTATCACTCACTTCGTCTGCAAGCAGACTCGTTATCACGCCTCATCTAAGCCCCCCGGATTTGCCTAAGGGGCATGACTACACGCTTGAACCGGGACATCCAACACCCGGCTGAGCTAACCTTCTCCGTCCCCACATCGCACTTGTAATCGGTACAGGAATATTCACCTGTTTCCCATCAGCTACGCATCTCTGCCTCGCCTTAGGGGCCGACTCACCCTACGCCGATGAACGTTGCGTAGGAAACCTTGCGCTTACGGCGAGGGGGCTTTTCACCCCCTTTAACGCTACTCATGTCAGCATTCGCACTTCTGATACCTCCAGCATCCTTCACAAGACACCTTCACAGGCTTACAGAACGCTCTCCTACCACGCACAGTAAACTGTGCATCCGCAGCTTCGGTAACTGGCTTGAGCCCCGTTACATCTTCCGCGCAGGACGACTCGATCAGTGAGCTATTACGCTTTCTTTAAATGATGGCTGCTTCTAAGCCAACATCCTGACTGTTTTAGCCTTCCCACTTCGTTTCCCACTTAGCCAATTTTGGGGACCTTAGCTGGCGGTCTGGGTTGTTTCCCTCTTGAGTCCGGACGTTAGCACCCGGTGCTCTGTCTCCCAAGCTGTACTCATCGGTATTCGGAGTTTGCAATGGTTTGGTAAGTCGCCATGACCCCCTAGCCATAACAGTGCTCTACCCCCGATGGTAATACTTGAGGCACTACCTAAATAGTTTTCGGAGAGAACCAGCTATTTCCAAGTTTGTTTAGCCTTTCACCCCTATCCACAGCTCATCCGCTAGTTTTGCAACACTAGTCGGTTCGGACCTCCAGTGCGTGTTACCGCACCTTCATCCTGGCCATGGATAGATCACTTGGTTTCGGGTCTACACCCAGCGACTGATTCGCCCTATTCGGACTCGGTTTCCCTGCGCCTACCCTAATCGGTTAAGCTCGCCACTGAATGTAAGTCGCTGACCCATTATACAAAAGGTACGCAGTCACCCGTTTCCAGGCTCCTACTTTTTGTATGCATGCGGTTTCAGGATCTATTTCACTCCCCTCCCGGGGTTCTTTTCGCCTTTCCCTCACGGTACTTGTTCACTATCGGTCGATTACGAGTATTTAGCCTTGGAGGATGGTCCCCCCATATTCAGACAGGATTACACGTGTCCCGCCCTACTTGTCGTACGCTCAGTTCCACAGCCAACTTTTCTCATACGGGGCTATCACCCGCTATGGCCGGACTTTCCATTCCGTTCTGATAAGTCGACTGCTAAAACGCACAGGCTCTTCCGATTTCGCTCGCCACTACTCTCGGAATCTCGGTTGATGTCTTTTCCTCCAGCTACTGAGATGTTTCAGTTCGCCGGGTTCGCCTTGCATGCCTATGTATTCAGCATGCAATACCCTTGCGGGTGGGTTTCCCCATTCGGATATCTCCGGATCAAAGCTAATTTGCCAGCTCCCCGAAGCTTTTCGCAGGCTATCACGTCCTTCATCGCCTGTAATCGCCAAGGCATCCACCACATGCACTTAGTCACTTGACCCTATAACTTTGACATCGGTGACAAACCGACATCGTCAAGGACTTTCACCGACACCCAGCGACTAAGCTGGTGCCGATATTTGAGTATTCACGTTCGCCGTACTTTCCAACTCGCTTTTTTGCCTGGCTGCGGATCGCTCCACAACCAGTCTTTTCACGGTTGAAGTCTGTTGACGCAATCAATGCGTTACTGATGGCACGGTGCTCACACGCCACCCCGAAGGATGCATGCTCGCTTTCCATCAGCAACGCTGATTCGACTCTACGAATTTTTAAAGAACAACAGCCTTTTCTCAAAGGCAGACCTGAACGCTTGACGACAAGCGCTCAGGTCTGCTCTAGAGGAACTACAGAAGAATGGTGGAGGATGACGGGATCGAACCGACGACCCCCTGCTTGCAAAGCAGGTGCTCTCCCAGCTGAGCTAATCCCCCTTCTTGATGACCGGTGGTGGGTCTGGTTGGATTCGAACCAACGACCCCCGCCTTATCAAGACGGTGCTCTAACCGACTGAGCTACAGACCCCAATCTTCTGCATCTGTCGTAACAACCGATAAGTGTGGGCGCAAGAATTCGAGCACCAGTTTGGACTTGGCTGACCAGGATGATCCTAGGACCTTCCAGGTTGCTTCGTCATTTTCCAGAAAGGAGGTGATCCAGCCGCACCTTCCGATACGGCTACCTTGTTACGACTTCACCCCAGTCACGAACCCCGCCGTGGTAATCGCCCTCCTTGCGGTTAGGCTAACTACTTCTGGCGAGACCCGCTCCCATGGTGTGACGGGCGGTGTGTACAAGACCCGGGAACGTATTCACCGCGGCAAGCTGATCCGCGATTACTAGCGATTCCGACTTCACGCAGTCGAGTTGCAGACTGCGATCCGGACTACGACCGGTTTTCTGGGATTGGCTCCCCCTCGCGGGTTGGCAGCCCTCTGTACCGGCCATTGTATGACGTGTGTAGCCCTACCCATAAGGGCCATGAGGACCTGACGTCATCCCCACCTTCCTCCGGTTTGTCACCGGCAGTCTCATTAGAGTGCCCTTTCGTAGCAACTAATGACAAGGGTTGCGCTCGTTGCGGGACTTAACCCAACATCTCACGACACGAGCTGACGACGGCCATGCAGCACCTGTGTTCTGATTCTCTTTCGAGCACTCCCACATCTCTGCAGGATTTCAGACATGTCAAGGGTAGGTAAGGTTTTTCGCGTTGCATCGAATTAAACCACATCATCCACCGCTTGTGCGGGTCCCCGTCAATTCCTTTGAGTTTCAACCTTGCGGCCGTACTCCCCAGGCGGTCAACTTCACGCGTTAGCTTCGTTACTGAGAAGAAACCCTCCCAACAACCAGTTGACATCGTTTAGGGCGTGGACTACCAGGGTATCTAATCCTGTTTGCTCCCCACGCTTTCGTGCATGAGCGTCAGTACAGGTCCAGGGGATTGCCTTCGCCATCGGTGTTCCTCCGCATATCTACGCATTTCACTGCTACACGCGGAATTCCATCCCCCTCTACCGTACTCTAGCTCTACAGTCACAAATGCAGTTCCCAGGTTGAGCCCGGGGATTTCACATCTGTCTTATAGAACCGCCTGCGCACGCTTTACGCCCAGTAATTCCGATTAACGCTTGCACCCTACGTATTACCGCGGCTGCTGGCACGTAGTTAGCCGGTGCTTATTCTTCAGGTACCGTCATCACCCCAGGGTATTAGCCCGGAGTATTTCTTCCCTGACAAAAGCGGTTTACAACCCGAAGGCCTTCTTCCCGCACGCGGTATGGCTGGATCAGGCTTTCGCCCATTGTCCAAAATTCCCCACTGCTGCCTCCCGTAGGAGTCTGGGCCGTGTCTCAGTCCCAGTGTGGCTGGTCGTCCTCTCAGACCAGCTACAGATCGCAGGCTTGGTGGGCCTTTACCCCACCAACTACCTAATCTGCCATCGGCCGCTCCAATCGCGCGAGGCTCTTGCGAGTCCCCCGCTTTCACCCTCGGGTCGTATGCGGTATTAGCGTAGCTTTCGCTACGTTATCCCCCACGACTGGGCACGTTCCGATGTATTACTCACCCGTTCGCCACTCTCGAGGATTGCTCCTCTACCGTTCGACTTGCATGTGTAAGGCATACCGCCAGCGTTCAATCTGAGCCAGGATCAAACTCTTCAGTTCGATCTTGTGTTCTCAAGGAATTGAAGTGAACTTCACTTCAAATTTTCCATGAGCGTTTAAGGTCCAAGAGACCGGTCTTGCGACCAGGCACTCGCCTTCAAACGCCCACGCTTATCGGCTGTTAATTTTTAAAGAACAATCCGGTTACCCGGTGCACTGGACTACCGAAGCAGTTATCAGCACAGAAGCGAGATTATCTTCCGCTTTCGAAACTCTGTCAAGTCATTACTGATCGCAGGGTCTTTACTCGCCGAACAAACCGGCAGTCGCATTACCTGCTGCTCGCTGCACACAAACCAGTTGTTTGCAGCGAAGACATCGATTTTAGATCGAACAATCAATGCAGCGCAAGCAATTTGGGTGGAAATTTTTCAGGGGGTCTCGGCAGACTCCGCAGCCCCACCCTTGATGCGCCGGGACAGGTAGGCGAGTGCCTCTTCGACCTGGTCGACCAGCACCAGACAGAGGTCCCCCGGCTCCAGCCGATCCAGTGCGGTGTCGATGGCCAGGAACTCGCCGCGAATCTCGTCGATCCGGGTCGTGCGCGTGGCATTGCCCAACCCTTCCCGCAGCAACCCGATCACCTCGCCATCTTCCCGGCCGCGCTGACAGGCATCCTGATAGAGGATCACGTCGTCGAACGCACCGCCCAGGATCTGCGTCTGTTCGCGGATGTCCTGGTCCCGGCGATCACCCGCACCGCTGATGACCACCGAGCGCCGTTGCGCCGGCAGCGCCTCGACGGCGCTGACCAGTGCCCGCATCGCGTCCGGGTTGTGGCCATAGTCGGCGATCACGGTGGCGCCACGGTAGTCCATGACATTGAAGCGACCCGGCGCGTTGTCGGAGTCGTTGACGAAACTCGCCAGTCCCCGGCGAATCGAATCCCAGTCCAGTCCGGCACCCCACACGGCAGCGACAGACGCCATGACGTTCTCGACCTGGAAGCCGATGCTGCCGTTGCGGGTGATGGGGATGTCGCGCAGCGCGATCAGTTCGCGCCGGGCCCCCTGCGCCGCGACCAGATGCTCCTGGTCTATATAGATGCAGCGCTTGCCTTGCGCACGGTGGGTGGCCATGACCGGGTGCTGCCGGTCGGCGGCGAAGAAGATCACCTGTCCCGGGCAGGTCGCTGCCATCGTGACGACGATCGGGTCGGCCGCATTGAGCACGGCGTAGCCACTGGTCGCCACGTTCTGCACGATCACCCGCTTCAGCACGGCCAGATCCTCGACCGTGGTGATGTAGTTCAGGCCCAGGTGGTCGCCAGCGCCGATGTTGGTGACCACCGCCACCTGGCAGCGGTCGAAGCCCAGGCCCTCGCGCAACACGCCACCGCGTGCCGTCTCGAACACCGCGGCGTCGACGTCCGGATGCATCAGCACATTGCGCGCGCTGCGCGGGCCGCTGCAGTCGCCGCTGTCGATCTGGCGGCCATTGACGTAGACGCCGTCGGTGTTGGTCATGCCCACGCGCAGGCCGCTGGTGGCGAACAGGTGCGTGATCAGGCGGGCGGTGGTCGTCTTGCCGTTGGTGCCGGTGACCGCAATCACGGGAATGCGCCCATCGTCGCCCGGCGCATAGAGGTGGCCGATCATGGCCTCCCCGACCGGGCGGCCCTTGCCGTAGGACGGGGACAGGTGCATGCGCAGGCCCGGCGCCGCGTTGACTTCGACAATGCCCCCGTCCTGCTCTTCCAGCGGACGCAGCACACTCTCGCACACCACGTCGACGCCGCAGATGTGCAGCCCGATCATCTGGGCCGCGGCCACGGCACGCGCCGCGACCTCGGGATGGACATCGTCGGTCACGTCGGTGGCGGAGCCGCCCGTGCTCAGGTTGGCGTTGTTGCGCAGGCTGACGCGCTGGCCCTGCTCGGGCACCGACGTCGGCGTGAGGTGCTGCATCGTCAGGCGCGCGACCGCGATGTCGTCGAAGCGGATCTTGGTCAGCGAGGTCGCATGGCCGTCACCACGGCGCGGATCGGCGTTGACCGCATCGACCAGCTCGCGCACGGTGTGGACGCCGTCACCGATCACATGCGGCGGATCGCGGCGAGCCGCCGCCACGAGCTGGTGCCCGACGACGAGCATGCGGAAATCGCTGCCCGGCAGGTACTTCTCGACCAGCACTTCGCCAATCTCGGCGGCGGCGGCGTACGCCAGTTCCAGGTGCGCGCGGTCCACGATGTTCACCGTCACGCCCTTGCCCTGGTTGCCGTCGAGCGGCTTGAGCACCACCGGCAGCCCGATCTCGCAGGCGATCTCCCAGGCATCGTCGACCGACGAGGCCGGACGCCCGATCGGCACCGGCACCCCGGCCGCGTGCAGCAGCTTCTTGGTCAGGTCCTTGTCCTGGGCGATGGACTCGGAGACGGCGCTGGTGGAATCGACCTCGGCGGCCTGGATGCGGCGCTGGCGCGAGCCCCAGCCGAACTGCACCAGACTGCCTTGCGTCAGGCGCCGGTACGGAATGCCGCGGGCCACCGCCGCCGACACGATCGCGCCGGTGCTCGGGCCGAGGCGCACGTCCTCGTCGATCTCGCGCAGGCGGGCGATGGCGGCGGTCACATCGAACGCTTCGCCGGACAGCGTGGCCTGGACCAGCTGCTCGGCCAGCTCCAGCGCCAGCCGACCGACGTCTTCCTCGCTGTACTCGACGACGACCTGGTAGACCCCCGCTTCGAGCGTGGCCGAGGTGCGGCTGAAGGTGACCGGGCAGCCGGCCTGCGCCTGCAGCGCCAGCGTCGCGGTTTCCAGCACATGTGCCAGAGAAATGTCTCCGCGCTGTGCGCCTGCCGGCACGGCACCGATGCCGGGGAAGCGCGCGCGCAGGCGGGCCTCGAAGCCGGGCAGCCGGGCGATCGCGCGCTCGTTGTCGGCACACGAGACGATGGCCTCGACCGCCGTGTGGCGGCTCCAGAGGTTGGGGCCGCGCAGGGCCCGAATGCGTGAAACGTCCATCAGAGGGTCACGGTCCGGTCAGGAGTGGGAATCACGAGCGTGTCGGGCTCGATGCGAAAGTTTCGAGGCCGGCGGCCATCAGTTCGGGCGCGATGCCCAGCGCCCAGCATGCCGCCACTGCAGCCAGCACGGTCGACGGCGCCAGCGCAATGCGCCGCCGCTGCAGATCGACACAGACCACTTCGGCCGCGCCGTTGACCAGCACGACCCGCGACGACCGCAGCAGAACCGCGCGACCGCCCTGCGCCCGGTGCGCCGCCACCGCCTCGTTGTCCTCTGCGAGCAGGCTGTAGAACAGCACCTCGCCATCGGACAGGCGGGCCATGTCGGCGATGCGCTCGTCATCGGCGTTCAGGACGGCTGCACCCTCCGGCAGCACGACATCGACCTGGGTGCGCATCACGCGCGGCATCTGCTCGGTGTCGCGGATGTCGTGGCGAGTCAGCGCCTCGGCGCCCCCCAGGTCCGTGACGACGCCGACATGGCAGCGGTCGTACGGCAGGCCATCGTCAAGGATGGTGGACGCCCCGTTCTCGATCACCACGGTCTGCACTTCGCGGTTCATCAGCAGGCGGTGGCCGCTGGCCCAGTTGGCGCAGTCGCCACGGCCGACCCGGCGACCGGCCAGGAACAGCCCGTCGCGGCAGGCCAGACCGACGTGCTTGCCGCTCAGGTGGACCAGCCACGCCACGAGCTGCGCGATGTCCGCCGTGCCCTGCGAGCCGGCCACGCCGACCACGGGAATGCGGCCACTGTCTTCCTCGCCGAAGAGGTGGTTGACGATGTCGCGGCCCACGGGGCGCGGCATGCCCTCGGCCGGCTTGAGGTGCATCAGCAGGCCGGGGCCGGCGTTGACCTCGACGATCGCGCCCCCGGTCTCGTGCAGCGGGCGGCGGATGTCGGCCGTCACCAGATCGACACCGGCGATGTCCAGCCCCACCACGCGCGCCGCCAGCCCGACCTGGCTGGCCACGTCGGGGTGGACGACATCGGTGCAGTCGATCGCGACATTGCCATTGCGCTGGACCAGCACGGCACGCCCTGCGGCCGGCACGGCATCCGGGCCGACCAGTCCCTGGCGCTCCAGCAGCAGCCGGGTCACCGGCTCGCGCTCCAGACGGATGGTTTCGAGGGGGAACTCCTCGGCATCGCCACGGCGGGGATCGGTGTTGAGCTGGCGGTCGATCAGCTGCGTGATGGTGGAGACACCGTCGCCGGTGACCCACAGGCTCTCGCCCCGCGCCGCGGCCACCACCTGGCCACCGACGACCAGCAGCCGGTGCTCGTCGCCGCGGATGTAGCGCTCGACGATGACCTCGCTGCCTTCGGCATCGGCCACGGCCCAGGCCGCCATGACTTCCTCGCGGGTATTCAGGTCCAGGCTGACACCACGACCATGGTTCGCGTCGGTCGGCTTCACCACCACGGGCAGACCGATGTCCTGCGCCTCGTCCCAGGCGGCGTCGGCATCGCGTGCCACCGCGCCCTCGGGCACCGGCACGCCGCAGGCCTTCAGCAGCGTCTTGGTCAGGTCCTTGTCACCAGCGATGCCTTCGGCGATCGCGCTGGTGAGGTCGGTCTCGGCCGTCCAGATGCGGCGCTGGGCGGCACCGTAGCCGATCTGCACCAGGTTGCCGTCGTTCAGGCGGATGTGGGGAATGCGCCGGTCGGTGGCAGCACCGACGATGCTGGCCGTGCTCGGGCCGAGGTAGCAGTCGTCGATCTTCTCGCGCACCCGCTCGACCGCGGCGGGCACATCGAAGGCCTCGCTGTTGATCGCCGCCATCAGCAGCGCATGGCCTTCCGCCAGTGCAGTGCGCGCCACCTGTTCGTCGCGGGCCCGGAACACCATGCGGTAGACGCCGTGCCGCGAGGTGCTGCGCGTCTGGCCGAAACCGGTCGGCATGCCGGCGAGGTTCAGCAACTCGATGACCACGTGCTCCAGCACATGGCCCATCCAGGTGCCTTCCTGCAGGCGCTGCAGAAAACCGCCACGCTCGCCGACACCGCAGTGGTGTTCGATCAGCGCCGGCAGCAGTGTCGTCAACCGGTCGTTGAATCCGGGCAGCTGGTGCGAAGGCCAGTCCTCCAGCTCACCCAGATCCAGCCAGACCTCCAGCACCGGACGGTAGGTCCAGACATTGGGGCCACGCAGATAGGTGATGCGCTGCAGCGCGATGTTTTCTTTCTTGGTCATGTCCTGCCGAGCTGGTGTTGGGCTCAAGGGGTTGATTGTGCACAACGTTCCTTGCGTCAAGTCATCGTCCTTCATTCACGGTCCGTTGAATCAATGCAGCGTTCATCTGAATAAATCTGAGCGGGATGGCTTGCGCCAGAATTCGGCATCCCCGAGAACAAGACTCCATGCATTCACATCCTGCCAACGCCCCGATGGCCGATCTTCCCACCCGACTTCTCCCGGAAGAGAACGTCATGGGCGTGCTGGAGGTTGACCTCGACGCGGCCCTGCACTTCTCCCGCAGCACCCTCGTGGTGACGAATCGCCGTCTGCTGTGGGCGCGGGCAGGGGCCTCCGACTGGGCCGGCGTCTGGCCGCTGGACGACACCTGGTCGCTGCGGCACCACGACCATGCCGGTGTCGGCACGCTCGAACTGCACGATCCGCACAGCCAGCGCGCCGTCTGGCGGTTCACGCTGGGGCAGAACGTGCAGGCACTGCGGCTGGTGCGGCAGTTCGAGCGCCAGTGCGAGGCACTGCGCAGTCCCGCCGTCCACGCACACGACGACGACCACGACCCCACCACCTGCCCGACCTGCCACGCCCCGCTGCCCCCCGACAGCGACGAGTGCGCCGTCTGCACCCGCGAGCTGTCCACGCCGCCGTCGACCTGGGTGCTGCTGCGGCTGTGGCGCTTCGCGAAGCCTTACCAGTGGAAGCTGCTGGCCGGCTTCCTGCTGACGCTGGCGTCGACCGCCGCGACGCTGGTGCCGCCCTACCTGACCATCCCGCTGATGGACAACGTGCTGATCCCGTTCCAGAACGGGCACCAGATCGACCCCGCCTACGTGGTGCAGCTGCTGCTCGGGCTGCTCGGCGCCGGGCTGCTCGCCTGGGGACTCGGCTGGGCGCGGACCTGGCTGCTGGCCATCGTCTCCGAGCGCATCGCCGCCGACCTGCGCACGACCGCGTTCGACCACCTGCTCGGCCTGTCGCTCGATTACTTCGGGGCCAAGCGCACGGGCGACCTGATCGCCCGCATCGGCTCCGAGACCGACCGCCTCTCGGTGTTCCTGTCGCTGCACGCGCTCGACTTCGCCACCGACGTGCTGATGCTGGGCATGACCTCGGTGATCCTGTTCTCGGTGAATCCATGGCTGGCCTTGGTGACGCTGCTGCCACTGCCCTTCATCGCCTGGATGATCCACCTGGTGCGCGACCGGCTGCGCACCGGCTTCGAGAAGATCGACCGTGTCTGGGGCGACGTGACCAATGTGCTGGCCGACACCATCCCCGGCGTGCGCGTGGTCAAGGCCTTCGCGCAGGAAGCGCGCGAATCGAAGCGCTTCCACGAAGCGAACCAGGCCAACCTCGCTGTCAACGACCGCCTGAACAAGACCTGGAGCCTGTTCACGCCGACCGTGACGCTGCTGACCGACGTCGGTCTGCTGGTGGTCTGGGGCTTCGGCATCTGGCAGGTCAGCAAGGGCGACATCACGGTCGGCGTGCTGACCGCCTTCCTCGCCTACATCGGCCGCTTCTACGGCCGGCTCGACTCGATGAGCCGCATCGTCTCGGTGACGCAGAAGGCCGCCGCTGGCGCCAAGCGCATCTTCGACGTGCTCGACCACGTCTCCAACGTCCCGGAACCCGACCAGCCCGTGCCGACCGGCCAGCTGCAGGGCGCCGTGCGGCTCGACAACATCGGCTTCCGCTACGGCAGCCGCTCGGTGATCCGCGGCATGAGCCTGGACATCCGGCCCGGCGAGATGATCGGTCTGGTCGGGCATTCGGGTTCGGGCAAGAGCACGCTGGTCAACCTGATCTGCCGCTTCTACGACGTGACCGATGGCTCGATCCGCGTCGATGGCACCGACATCCGCCGCTTCGCCGTGGCCGACTACCGCCGCCACATCGGTCTCGTGCTGCAGGAGCCCTTCCTGTTCTTCGGCACCATCGCCGAGAACATCGCCTACGGTCTGCCCGGCGCCACGCGCGCGCAGATCATTGCCGCCGCCCGCGCCGCGCACGCCCACGACTTCATCCTGCGCCTGCCGCAAGGCTACGACTCGCTGGTCGGCGAGCGCGGCCAGGGCCTCTCGGGCGGCGAGCGCCAGCGCATCTCCATCGCCCGCGCGCTGCTGATCAACCCGCGCCTGCTGATCCTCGACGAGGCCACCGCCAGCGTCGACACCGAGACCGAGCGCGAGATCCAGAAGGCGCTCGACAACCTCGTCCAGGGCCGCACGACGATCGCCATCGCCCACCGCCTGTCCACGCTGCGCAAGGCGGACCGGCTGGTGGTGATGGACCGCGGCGCGGTGGTCGAGGTCGGCACGCACGACGAGCTGATGGCGGCGCAAGGCCACTACTTCCGCCTCTACGAAGCCCAGGCGCGCCGCACCGATGCGGCCGACGAGGACGGCGACTCCGAGCACGACCAGAACCTGCTCGCCCACCAGATCCCGCAGCCGTCCGCCCACGGCCAAGCTGCCTCCTGAACCCGACGAGCCGCCCCATGTTCCTGCTTGAACGCCACCCCAGCGGTCGCCTCGTCTACACCGGCGAAGACGGCGCCACCCACCACGGCGTCACGCCCGTGCGCGCCTTTCCGGTCACCGCGCCGGATGCCGGCCTGTCCCTCGTCAGCGCCGAAGGGCATGAGCTGGTCTGGGTCGACCGGCTCGACGCCCTGCCCGAGCGCCAGCGCCAGCTGATCGAGGAAGAACTGGCGCACCGCGAGTTCATGCCCGAGATCCGGCGCGTGGTGGCGGTGTCCACCTTCTCGACCCCCAGCACCTGGACCGTGGAGACCGACCGCGGCCCGACCACGCTCGTGCTCAAGGTCGAGGAGGACATCCGCCGCCTGCCCGAGCGCGGCCGGCTGCTGATCACCAGCGGCCACGGCATCGTCTTCTCGGTGCGCGACATGGCGGCACTGGACCGCCCCTCGCGCAAGCTGATGGAGCGCTTCCTCTGAAGCGCCGGGCGGCAGGTCAGTCGGCCTGCTCGTCGAACTGCAGGCCGTTGTCGGCCATCCACTCCCTGGCGGCGCGGAAGGCCTCGATCGCTGCCGGCGCGCCCGCGTACGGCGCCACGTGCAGCAGCACCTCGCGCAGCTCCCGCAGCGTCGCGCCGTTGTTCACCGCGCCGCGCAGGTGGCCCTTGAGTTCCTGACTCCGGCCCAGTGCGGCCAGCATCGCCACCGTGCACAGGCTGCGCTGCTTCAGCTCCAGCCCGTCGCGCAGCCAGGTCGAGCCCCAGGCGTGGTCGTTGACATGGGCCTGCAGCGGGCGCGAGAAGTCGTCGGCCAGCGCCAGCGCGCGGTCGACGAAGACATCGCCCATCACCTGGCGGCGGCGCTGTTCGCCGGGGGAGCGAACCGTGGAACTGGAATCGGAGTCGAAATCGGCATCAGCCATGGCAATTCGGTAGACGTTGCGTGCGTTGAAGGGGAGAACCGCCGCGCAGTATCTCAGCCGTCGCGCGGCAGATCGGCCGTCAGCGCGACGAGGGCGGCCTCGTCCAGGGTCTCCCGTTCGAGCAGGGCCCGGGCACTGCGGTCGAGCACGGCACGGTGCGCCACCAGGATCGCCGTCGCGCGATCGAAGCCCGCCATCACGATGCCGCGGATGGCCTCGTCGATGCGGCGGCGCGTGTCCTCGGACACCCCGTGCTCGTGCGGCGCCGTCGGCAGCCCGTCGAGCATCGGCGCACGGGCCGTCTCGTAGGCGATGTAGCCCAGTCCCTCGTCCATGCCGTAGCGGGTCACCATGTCCCGGGCGATGTCGGTGGCCTTGGCCAGATCGTCGGCCGCGCCGGTCGACAGCTCGCCGAACACCAGCTTCTCCGCGGCGCGCCCGCCCAGCAGCACGGCGATCTTGCGTTCCAGTTCGTGGCGGGTCATCAGGTAGCGGTCCTCGGTCGGGCGCTGCAGCGTGTAGCCGAGCGCGCCGACGCCGCGCGGGATGATCGACACCTTGTGCACCGGATCGGTCCCCGGCTGCGCCAGCGCCACCAGCGCGTGGCCCATCTCGTGGAAGGCCACCGCCTCGCGCTCGCGGGGAATGAGCAGGCGGTTGCGCTTCTCCAGCCCGGCGACGATGCGCTCGATTGCCGCGGTGAAGTCCGCCAGCGTGACCTCGGTCGCCTTGCGCCGGGTCGCCAGCAGTGCCGCCTCGTTGACCAGATTGGCCAGATCGGCGCCACTGAACCCCGGCGTCAGCGCCGCCACCTCGTCGAGCGCGACCTGCGCGGCCAGGTGCACCTTGCGCACATGCACCTTCAGGATGTCGATGCGGCCGAGCTTGTCCGGCCGGTCGACCAGCACCTGCCGGTCGAAGCGCCCCGCACGCAGCAGCGCGGGGTCCAGGATCTCCGGCCGGTTGGTGGCGGCCAGGATGATCAGGCCGACCGAGGTGTCGAAGCCGTCCATCTCGACCAGCAGCTGGTTGAGCGTCTGTTCCTTCTCGTCGTGGCCACCGAGGCCCGGAAACGCGCCGCGGGCCCGGCCCAGCGCATCCAGCTCGTCGATGAAGATGATCGCCGGGGCCAGCTGGCGCGCCTGCTCGAACAGGTCGCGCACCCGCGCCGCGCCGACCCCGACGAACATCTCGACGAACTCGCTGCCCGAGATCGAGAAGAACGCCACCCCGGCCTGCCCCGCCACCGCCTTGGCCAGCAGCGTCTTGCCTGTCCCCGGCGGCCCGACCAGCAGCACGCCCTTCGGGATGTGGGCGCCGAGCCGGCCGTACTCCTGCGGGTGCTGCAGGAAATCGACCACCTCCTCCAGTTCCGCCTTGGCCTCGTCGACCCCGGCCACGTCGGCGAAGGTCACCCCGGTGTTCGTCTCGACATAGACCTTGGCCCGGCTCTTGCCGATCGACATGAAACCGCCCAGCCCGCCCTGCTGGCTGGCGAAGCGCCGGAACACGAAGTACCAGAGCCCGAAGAACACGGCCCCCGGCACGATCCACGACAGCAGGTCGCGCAGGAAGGTGTTGGCGACCACCCGGGTGTAGGGCACGCCGAACTTCTCCAGCCGTGCCGCCAGCTCCGGCTCGACCCGTGTCGCCACCAGCAGGGTCCGCGTGCCATCGGCCACCTTCAGGCGACCGGTGATCGCCTGGTCGGTGATGGTGACCTCGGCGACGCGGCCCTCGGCCAGCGCCTTCTCGAACGCGCTGTAGGACACGGCCTCGATCTCGCCGACCTGGTGCCAGAGGTCCTGCACCAGGGACAGCAGCATCAGCGCGACCAGCCAGTAGCCGACATTCCAGGTGTGTTTCTTGTCCATGTCTTGCCGATCTCCAGCGCGGGGTGGCCGAGCGCTCGCACGGGGCGCAAGCGTGGTCCAATGCATGTGACAGAGCGCATGCACCGACGGCGCCATGGTTTCACGGTGGCCGTCGCCCGACCTGACTCAAGTCAATCCCCGCGTCGCAGGGGGGACTGTTCAACGATCACCACCGCGCCTCCACCACCATGCTTGATGACGACGACGAGAAAACAGTGATCGATCCGAAGGGGCTGCGCTACAAGAGCAAATCGGCCGGCTCGCCCTTTGGCGGCAAGGGCGCGTTTGTCGGCGGGACGATGTCCTGCCTGCTGTGCGGCAAGCACCGGCCGCAGGCCATGCTCAAGAGCCGGCAGGTGCTCGGACGGCCGCAGAAGGTCTGCGCGCCCAGCTGCAAGGAACTGGACGAGATCCTGGCGCAGCAGCGCTGACAGCAGGTCGGGCGTCGGCACCAGCCCACACCACCTTTGAATGAGGGGCCGTGTTCGGCCCCGTTGGCAAGGCCGGCGCGGCCCGGCCCCCGCACCTGGATGTACCCCGCGCCGAATGCGCGTGAAACGATCAGTCCCGCAATGCTTGCACCCGATTTTCGGGCGATCGATTCACAACTGCGGGGTTCTCACATGTCCATCCAGCCCAAGGCGCGCCACACGCTCGCCCGTGCACTGCTCACTGGCGGCCTGCTCACCGTCGGCCTGTCTTTCGGATCGACTGCCCAGGCAGCGATCAGCTTCCAGTTCAACTTCCTCGACGGGGCGGGGACCGGCTTCAACGATGCCACCACGGGCGCCAGCCGCCAGACCGCGCTGAACTCGGCCGCCTCGCTGTTCTCCAGCATGTTCGGCAGCCACTTCAGCGACTCGGGCACCATCGTGCTCGACGCCACCGCCACCGACGATCCGCTGAGCGGCAACCTCGCCTCCGCAGGCAGCCAGCTCAGTCTGGCCGGCGGTGCACTGGCCGGCTTCAATCTGCAGGGCGTCATCAGCACCAAGCTGCAGACCGGCGTCGATCTGAACGGGGCCGGCGCGGACGGCACCGTGAACTTCAACTTCGGCCAGAACTGGCAGCTCGATGCCAATGCACCGGTCTCCGGCGGGCAGTTCGACTTCTACGGCGTCGCCTTCCACGAGTTCACGCATGCCCTGGGGTTTGCCTCGCTGATCAACCAGAACGGCACCGACCTGTTCGGCAACAGCACCGCCGGCCACTGGGGCACCTACGACCAGTTCCTGGTGGACAAGAACGGCAACGCCGCCGTCAACAACGCCAGTTTTGCCATCAACAGCGGCGTGTGGAACACCGCCAGCATCGGTGGCACCAGCCCGGCGGCCGGCATGTTCTTCAATGGCGCCCATGCCGTCGCGGCCAACAACAACCAGCTCGTCGGGCTGTACTCGCCGACCACCTGGATCGACGGCAGCAGCGTCTCGCACCTCGACACCGACAATCCCGCCTACGGCGGCATGATGATGCTGCACGCCGTGGGCACCGGCAACGCAGCACGCGACTACAGCGCCATCGAGGTCGGCATGATGCAGGACCTGGGCTACACCGCCGTCACCGCCGTGCCGGAACCGGAAAGCCTGGCGATGATGTTCGCCGGCCTGGGGGTCATCGGCAGTCTGCAGCGCCGCCGTCGCACCCGGACCACCACCGCATGACAACCGTCTGACCATCCCGGCATGCCCCGTCGCCCCGCTGTCCCGAACACCCTCGGCCTCGTGCTCTGTGCCAGCCTGATCGGCCTGCCCGGGACCGCACCGGCGGCGGAGCCTGCCGCCGGTGCGCTGCCCCGCAGCTTTCGCATCGAGGACCTGCGGGTGCGTCTGGAGCGGTCCGCCGGACCGGTGGCGGGTGCCGCAGCGCGCAGCCTCGAATTCTCGGGCGCGGTGCTGGCGCAGCGCGGCGACCTGCTGGCGATGCTGGAGGCACTGCAGGCGCTGCAGTTCTTCAGCCTGCCGGGCCAGATGACGGTGCAGACCTCGTACGTCCTGCGCGAGGACGGCACGGTGCAGACCCAGTGGCTGCACCGCAGCGACGAGCCGACGACCCGTGTCTGCGTGGCCGTGTCGCCGGGTCAGGAGCGGTGCGTGCGCTTCACGGCCACCGCCGCCCCGGCCGACCTCGTGCGCTTCGCGGACCAGGCCTTCGCGCGCGCCGTCCAGCGCTGACCCGGCACCGCTTCAGGCGACCACCGCCTGCGTGCGCAGCCCGTCGATCTGCGCCGCGTCGTAGCCGATGCGCTCCAGCAGCGCATGGGTGTGCTCGCCAAGGCGTGGCGGCTGCAGGCGCACGCCCAGCCGCTCGCCGTCCATCGTGATCGGAAACAGCGTGGTCTTGACGGTCTGCCCGGCCCGGGCCCCATCCGGCAGCGTCATGTCGGCCAGTCCGCCGGTGGCGAGCAGGTGCGGGTCCTCCAGCAGGTCTTGCGGCCGACGGATCGGCGCGAACGGCAGACCGGCGCGCTCCATCGTCCCGGCGAGCTCCGCTGCACTGCGCTGCGCCAGCCGCTCGCGCAGCACTGGCATCAGCCACGGCCGCGCCCGCACGCGCTGGTTGTTGGTGGCGATCGCCACGTCGGCCTTCAGGTCCGCGAAACCGAGCGCATCGCAGAACGTCCTCCACTGCGCGTCGCTGACCGCGGCCAGGAAGATCTGCTCGCCGTCCTTCACCGTGAACACGTCGTAGACTGCCCAGGGGCTTTCGCGGGCGGGCATCGGCGAGGCGGCCTGGCCGGTCACCGCGTACTGGAGCATGTGCTGGCCGACGAGGAAGACGTTGTTCTCGTAGAGCGCCGACTGCACCTCCATGCCACGCCCGGTGATGCCGCGCTGGATCAGGGCCCCGAGCACACCGATCGCGCCGAACATCCCGCCCATGATGTCGTTGACGCTGGTGCCCGCACGCAGCGGGTCGCCCGGCCGGCCGGTCATGTAGGCCAGGCCGCCCATCATCTGCACCACCTCGTCGAGCGCGGTGCGGTGGTCGTAGGGGCCGGGCAGGAAGCCCTTGTGGCTGGCGTAGATGATCCGGGGATTCACGGCGCTCAGGCTGGCGTAGTCGAGGCCGTACTTGCCCATCGTGCCGGGCTTGAAGTTCTCGGCAACGACATCGGCGCTGGCCGCCAGCCGGCGCGCCACCTCGGCGCCCTCCGGGTGGTGCAGGTCGATCGCGATGCTCTTCTTGTTGCGGTTGAACATCGGGAAGAAGCCCGAACCGGCACCGAGCAGGCGCCGCGTGCGGTCGCCGTCGATCGGTTCGACCTTGATCACCTCGGCGCCCATGTCGGCCAGCACCATGCCGCAGGTCGGGCCCATCACCATGTGGGTGAACTCGACGACACACAGGCCGTTCAGCGGTTGGGGTGGGGTGTGGGTGGGCATCGTCATGGCGGTCGGGATCATCGCAGGCATTCAAGTTCCCGACGGGCCACCCGATGGACCCGTCATGAAGAACCGCCCTGTCCGTGGCGGCTCAGCTGTGGATGTAGCTTTCGAGCTGCGCGATCACGAACTGCTGCTCGGAGATGATGTCCTTGACCAGATCGCCGATCGAGATCAGCCCGACCAGCGCGCCCTGGTCCATCACCGGCAGGTGGCGCAGGCGCCGGCCGGTCATCAGGGCCATGCATTCCTGGCTGGTGGTGGCCGGGGTCACGAAGATCACGTCCGGCGTCATCACCTCGCTGATCGGGGTGCCGGTGGACGTGCGCCCGCGCACCTCGACCTTCTGGGCATAGTCGCGCTCCGTGAAGATGCCCAGGATGCGCGCGCCATCGACAATCAGCAGCGAGCCGATGCGCTGCCTGGCCATCAACTCGATGGCCTCCCGCACCGATGCGCCGGGCGGCACGGTGTGAACGGCCTGACTGGGCTTGGACGACAGGATCTGTGCGACGGTGCTCATGGTGTGGTTCCCCTTCGGAGTGCGTTCAATGGCGTCGACCATCATGGCGGACGCCGCCATCTTCGCGCAGAACAGCCCTTTCCACATGATGGACTTTCCTAGTACGGAGGCCTGATGGCCCAGTTTCCCCAGGGCTACCGCCAGATCGAGCAACGCTGCACCGCGGGCGAGCGGCGGGTGCTGCAGCAACTGAAACAGTGCCTGGACGACACGCACCTCGTCTGGCACAACGCGCCGATCGGCCCGCGCGCCCGGCAGCCCGACTTCGTGGTGCTCGGGCCGGGCATGGGCGTGCTGCTGCTGGAAGTGAAGGACTGGCGCTGCAGCACGGTCGTGCGCGCCACGCGCGACGCGGTCGAGCTGCGCACCGAGCGCGGCCCCGTCACCGACCACCACCCGCTGCGCCAGGCCCGCGACTACGCGATGGAACTGGTCGACCTGGTGCAGCGCGACCCGGCGCTGGTCCACGACGACGGCCCGCACCGCGGACGACTGCTGTTCCCCTACGGCTGGGGCGCCGTGCTGTCCGGAATGCGGCGCAGCGAGGTGGCGCAGCGCCCGGGCTTCGACGCCGTGTTCCCCCCGGCGCAGACTCTGCTGCGCGACGATCTGGACGACAGCGTCGATCCGGACACCTTCCAGCAGCGGCTGCGCGGCCTGTTCACCGTGCACTACCCGCACACGCTCACCGCCGCGCAGCGCGACCGCATCCGCTGGCACCTGTTCCCCGAACTCCGGCTGAATGCCGATCCGGTCGCCGCGGACCCTGCGCACACCGCGCACGCCGCAGACACCGAAGCCGCGCCCGTCCCGGACCTGCTGCAGGTGATGGACCTGCCGCAGGAGCAGATCGCCCGCCGGCTGGGCAGCGGCCACCGCGTGGTCCACGGCGTCGCCGGCTCGGGCAAGACGATGGTGCTGGTGCTGCGCGCGCAGCTGCTGGCCGCCGCGGCGACGGCGGAGCATCCCGTGCTGGTGCTCTGCTACAACCGCGCGCTGGCCGATCGGCTGGACATGCTGATCCGCCAGCGTCCGGTCGGCGACCGGGTGCAGGTGCGCACCTTCCACCGCTGGTGCCAGGACGTGGCGCGGCAGCATGGCCTCGCCATCACGGCGGAACCAGGCAGCGAGGCGTTCTACGCCGAACTGCCACGTGTCGTCGCCCAGGCGCTCGCCGAGGGCCGGGTGCCGTCGGGTGGCTGCAGCGCCGTGCTGATCGACGAGGCCCACGACTTCGACGACGACTGGCTGCGCACCGCCGCACGCCTGGTGTCGCCGGACACGCGCAGCCTGCTGGTGCTCTACGACGACGCACAGTCGATCTACCAGCAGACGCGCCGGCGCTTCAGCTTCGCCAGCGTCGGCATCCAGGCGCAGGGCCGCACCAGCGTGCTGCGGCTGAACTACCGCAACACCGCCGAAGTGCTGGCGCTGGCGGTGGCCTGCGCCCGCGAGCGGCTGCGGCCCGAAGGCGCGCTGCCACCACCACCGGACGAGGAGATCCCGACCCTCGCCCCGGCCACCTCCGGTCGCCACGGCCCGAAGCCGGTGCTGTTCACCGCCCGTGACGCCGCCGACGAAGCCGAGCAGATCGCCGGACACATCCAGGCCGCCCGCGCCCGCGGTCTGGCGTGGAACGACATCGCCGTGCTCTGCCGCACGCGGACCCAGATGGCCCCGATCGCGCAGGCGCTGCAGCGGCGCGGCTGGCCCGTGGCCTCGATGGGCGCCGCGGACTTCCGCCGCTTCGACTGGCAGCAGCCAAGCATCCGGCTGCTGACGCTGCACAGCGCCAAGGGGCTGGAGTTCGCGCTGGTGCTGGTCGCCGGGCTGCAGGCGCTGCCGTGGCCCGGTGAGTCGATGGACGACGCCGCGCGGCTGCTGTATGTGGCGATGACGCGGGCCACGCAGGCGCTGGTGCTGTCGGCGTGCGGGTCCTCGCCGATGGTGGAGCGGGTGCAGCAGGCGCTGTTGCAGCAGAACGCTCAGGCGACGGTGTCGTCGCCGATGAGGATCCGCGTGTCGCTGGCATAGCGGTGGGGCGGGATCTCCAGGTTGGTCGGGGCCGGCTTGTTCTTGTAGACCCGCCCGGCGCCGTCGAAGGTCGAGCCGTGGCACGGACAGAAGAAGCCGCCGGGCCAGTCGGCGGGCAGGCTGGGATTGGCCGTGCCTTTTGGCACCGCGGTGGGCGAGCAACCCAGGTGGGTGCAGATGCCGATGGCCACGAAGACCTCCGGCCGGATGGCCCGCACCGGGTTCTTCGCGTAACCCGGCTGCTGGGTCTGCGCAGAGCCGGGGTCGGCCAGTTCGGCGTCGTGGCCTTGCAGCGCGGCGATCATCTCCGGCGTGCGCCGCACCACCCAGACCGGCTTGCCACGCCACTCGGCGGTCTTGGCCCCTCCCGGCGGGAGGTCGGCGATGTCCACCTCGACCGGGCCGCCGGCCGCCCGGGCCCGCTCGCTCGGGGCGAAGCTCGACACCAGCGGAAATGCCGTGGCCACCGCGGCGACACCACTGGCGGCGGCCGTCGCCGCCAGCCAGACGCGGCGCTCCGGGTCGCTCGGCAAGTCAAGGGTAGGGACACCGGGGTGTGCGGGGTTCATCGTGGGCTCCTGGCCATGGCGTCATGCATACCCATGCCAGTATCAAGATGCATGCCAGTGCCCTGAATCGACCGCCACGCCTGCATGGCAGACCGCTGAAGCTGCCATGCACTGCCATTTCCGACATGCCTGACAGGACACACCCTACACTGTCAGCTCCCCTGGCCACCGCATCCGACCCATGACCCCTGTCCTGCCGGAACTCGTGTCCTACCTGGAAAGCCTGCCCGAGCCGCACATCCTGTTCGACCGGGCCTACCGCATCCTCTCGGCCAACGAGGCCTACCGCCGCCAGTTCAGCCCGCAAGCCTCGGTCGTGGGGCGGACCTGCCACGAGGTGTCCCACCACTTCAGCGTCCCCTGCGACCAGGCCGGCGAGAGCTGTCCGCTGGCGCGCGCCCGGGAGACGGGGCAGCGCGAATGCGTCCTGCACCTGCACCACACGCCGCGGGGCGAGGCCTACGTGAACATCGAGCTGGTGCCCCTGCGCGACCCTGCCGGCGAACTGGCCTATTTCATCGAGAAGATGGAGCCGCTGCAGATGGCGCAGAGCACGCCCGCCGTCGCCGGACTGATCGGCCGGTCCGCCGCCTTCCAGCAGATGCTCGGACTGGTCGCCCGGGTCGCCCCCTCGCAGGCCAGCGTGCTGCTGCTGGGCGAATCCGGCACCGGCAAGGAACTGGTGGCACGCGCCGTCCACGAGGCCAGCCTGCGCGCGGCGCGGCCGCTCGTGGTGGTGGACTGCGCCAGCCTGACCGAGTCGCTGTTCGAGAGCGAGCTGTTCGGCCACGAGCGCGGCGCCTTCACCGGCGCCCACGCCAGCAAGCCGGGTCTGGTGGAAGCGGCCAGCGGCGGCACGCTCTTCCTCGACGAGGTCGGCGACATCCCGCTGACCATGCAGGTGAAGCTGCTGCGCCTGCTGGAGAACGGCACCTACCGCCGCGTCGGCAGCACCGAACTGCGCCGGGCCGACCTGCGCGTGGTCTCGGCAACGCACCGGGACCTCGACACGATGGTGGCCGACGGACGCTTCCGCGAAGACCTGTACTACCGGCTCGGCACCTTCCCGATCCACCTGCCCGCGCTGCGCGAGCGCCCGGACGACATCGCGCTGCTGGCCCGGACCCTGCTGGAGCGGCTGACACCCGGACGCACGCTCGCGCTGTCAACGGGTGCGCTGGCGCGGCTGCGCCGGCATGCCTTTCCCGGCAATGTGCGCGAATTGCGCAACGTGCTGGAACGCGCCGCACTGCTCACGGACGGCCACACGGTCGACACCCCGCAGATCGAGCTGGCCCTGGACACCGCCCGCCGGCGGCCCGCCGCACCACCTCCCGCCCGCGGGCGCCCCGCGAACCCCGAGGCCGCCACGCACCCGCTGCGCGAGGCCGAGCGCCAGGCACTCGCCGACCGACTGGCCACCCACACCGGCAGTCGGGCCGACCTGGCGGCGCAACTGGGCATCAGCGAACGGTCGCTCTACCGCAAGCTGCGCGCGCTGGCACGGCCGGACCACGCCCCCCACCCCGCCGGAACCCCACCTTAGAGCTTGCACCCCAATGATTGCTGCATCGCAGCAAATCACTTGCTTCCTGGCGTGATCGCCCTATACTTCATTCCATGCTGCAGTGCAGCAAAACAGTTCAAACCCTTCTGGAGCCTCACCATGACGATCAACACCGAACAACTGGCCGCCGCGAACAAAGCCAACTTGGACTCGCTGGTCGAGCTGACCCAGAAGGCCTTCTCGAGCATCGAGAAGCTGGTCGAGCTGAACATGCAAGCCGCCCGCGAATCGCTGGAGCAGACCGCCGAGCAGGCCAAGGCCGTGCTGGCCGTCAAGGGCCCGCAAGAGCTGGCCGCCCTGCAACAGGACTTCCTGAAGCCGGCCCAGGAAAAGGCCATGGCCTACGGCCGCCAGGTCTATGACATCGCCACCTCGACGCAAGCCGAAGTGAAGAAGATGGCCGAAGCCCAGATGGCCGCTGCCAAGACCCAGTTCAGCACGCTGGTCGAAGAAGCCACCAAGAACGCCCCGCAAGGCAGCGAAGCCGCCATGGCCATGGTCAAGACCGCCATGACCAACGCATCGAGCGCCTTCGAAAGCGTGCAGAAGGCTGCCCAGCAAGCCACCAGCCTGGCCGAAACCAATCTGAAGAACCTCGGCGAAACCGCCGAGAAGGCCACCAAGGCGGCTACCAAGCGCCGCGCCTGATCAGTCGCCGTCGCTGCACGGCGAGTTGATGTTCTGAAACAGTTGTCTCCTCGGTGCCTGCTCTGCAGGGATCGATTCAAGCCCGGCTTCGGCCGGGCTTTTTTTCGTCTCTCGGGGCACCACCGGCACTCCATGTCTGCCGCGGTGCACCGGCCCTCCCGCCGTCTCCAGCGTCGCCCGCAGCACCGAGCCCGTGACCGACTCGGTGCAATACAGCGTCCGGCGCTCTGGCCCACCGAAGGCGAGGTTGGTCAGCGACGCTCCGGCACAGCTCCGCAGCACGGTTTCCGGCTCGCCTCGGTGGTTCAGCACCCAGACCAGCCCCAGCCCAGGATTGGCGACCAGCACCCGCCCGGCCTCGTCGACGGCCAGCCCGTCCGGGCCGCTCGGGCCGTAGGACGTGAAGAACGCGCTCACCTTGGACACGCTGCCGTCCGGCAGCAACGGCACGCGCCAGACCTGGTTGCCGCGTGTCACCCCGAGGTACAGCACCCGTTCGTCCGGCGAGAGCGCCACGCCGTTCGGGCTGGGCACGTTCGACAGCAGCAGATCCAGCCGCCCATCCGGAGCGAGGCGGTAGAGGCGGCCGGTCGGGTCGTGCAGACCGGTCTGCCCCTGGTCGGTGAAGTACAGGTTGCCGGCGCGGTCGAACACCAGATCGTTGACACCCTTGAACCGCTCGCTGTTGCGGCGTGTCAGGAACGGCCGCACCTCGCCCGTCGCCACGTCGCAGCGCATCAGGCCGTGGCGGTAGTCGGTGACGAGCAGCGTGCGCTCGTCGAGGAACTTCAACCCGTTGGGCTCGCCGTCCCACTCGGCCACCAGTGTCCACGCGCCCTGCGGGTCGATGCGGAAGATGCGGCCGAAGGGGATGTCGGTCACATAGAGGTTGCCGGCGCCGTCGAACACCGGCCCTTCGAGGAAGGCGTCGGTCGGCTGGCCACCCCGGTTCGCGTCGGCCCAGTCCGAGCGCACGCCCGTGCGGCGAAAGTGGTCGGGCAGGCGCGTGAAGACCTCGGTGTCGCGGACCTGCGGGGCGTGCAGCAGGAAGATCATTGCCGCTCGAACGCGGTGTTGGCCGCGACCTTGCCCCAGGTCACGGTGCGCTCCTGCAGATCCTTCGCGAAGGCCGCCGCGTCCCAGTACCCCGGCTCGGAGGCCATGCCCTCGGCGAAGGCCCGCATGTCGGACGAGGCCATCGCGGCGGCGACCTCCTTCTGCAACCGGTCGATCACGGCCTGCGGCGTGCCCTTGGGCGCCCAGAGTCCGGTGAAGTTGATCAGCCCGAAGTGCTTCAGCCCCGCCTCGGCGAAGGTCGGCACGTCGGGCAGCGCCGACAGCCGCCGGGTGCCGCTGACCGCGAGCAACCGCGCCTTGCCGCCCTTGACGTTGCCCATCACGCCCGGCGTGGACGCGATCTGGAAGTCGATCGTGCCCGACAGCATCGCCATCGTCGCCTCGCCCGCGCCCTTGAACGGGATGTGCATGAAGTTCACCCCGGCCGCGATGCCCAGCGCCTCGCTGACGAAGTGCGGCGTGGTGCCGGCGCCACCGGTGCCGTAGGTGACCTTGTTCGCCTCGGCGCGACCGGCGGCGACCATCTCGTCGAGGGTGCGGAACTTCGAGTCGGCCTTGACCACCACGCCCATCGGCGCGAAGACGTAGGCCGCCACGGGCAGCAAGTCCTTCTCGTGGTCGAACGGCAGCTTCCTGAAGATGTGCGGCAGCAGCGCATACGTCGTGTCGTTGGCCGCCAGCGTGTAGCCGTCGGCCGGGGCCTGCACCACCGACATCAGGCCGATGGTGCCGGTCGCACCCGCCTTGTTCTCGACGAAGAAGGTCTGGCCGGTCTGCTCCTGCAGCTTGGCGGCCATCTTGCGCGTGACCACGTCGACGGCGCCACCGGGGGCGTAGGGCACGACGATCTTCACCGGCTTGGCGGGCCAGGTCTGGGCCTGGGCCACGGGGGCGAACGCCAGCCAGACGGCGGCGGTGAGGACACGGGAACAGATCGAACGGATCGGATTCACCGGAGGTCTCCTTGCAGGACGCTCAGCGCGTTGCGTGCCGCCGCCACGCCCATCTTCACGTAGGCATCGGCCGTGACGCCGCCGATGTGCGGGCTCAGGACGATGCGCGCCTCGCCGTGGAAGGGATGCGGCGCCGTCATCGGCTCGACCGCGAAGCTGTCCAGCCCGGCCGCCGATACCTGCCCGCTGCGCACGGCCTCCAGCAGCGCCGCCTCGTCGACCAGCCCGCCGCGCGCGGTGTTGACCAGGATGACGCCCGGCTTGCACACCGCCAGCGTCCGCGCGTTGACGAGCCGGGCGTTGTCGGCGGTCAGCGGGCAGTGCAGCGAGATCGCGTCCGATGCGCGCCAAAGCGTGTCGAGGTCGACCCGCTCGACATGCGCTGGCAGCTCCTTCGCATACGGATCGAAGCCGAGCACGCGCATGCCCATCGCGTCGGCCATCCGGGCGAAGCGCAGGCCGATGGCGCCGAGGCCGACGACGCCGACCGTGCGGCCTTCGAGTTCGACGCTCTTGTGCGTGGCCTTGTCCCAGTGGCCGGCGCGCATGCGGGTGTTCAGTGGCACGACCGACTTGGCGCAGGCCAGCAGCAGCGCCAGCGCCTGCTCGGCCACCGCCGCCGCGTTGGCCCCGACGGCGGCGACCACGCGGATGCCGCGGGCGGCGGCCGCCACCTTGTCGATGGTGTCGGTGCCGCTGCCGTGCTTGGAGATGACCTTCAGGCTCGGCGCAGCGTCCATCGCGGCAGCGCCGACCTGGCTGTAGCGCACGATGATGGCCACCGGGTCGTGCTGGCGGCACAGCGCGACGATGTCGTCCTCGCTGGGCGTCTTGCCGGCGTAGACCACCTCGTGGTCCTGCAGCAGCGCGAGCGCCTGCGCGGCCAGGTCGCCGCCCGTGACCAGGAAGACGGGTTGCTTCGACATGGTGGAGGTGCTCACAGCGTCTCGCCCTCCCCGATCACGCCGGCGGTGCGCAGCGCCTTGTCCAGCCACGCCGGACGCAGCGCCTTGCGGCTCTGGATGTCGGCGATGCGCCTGGTCTCGGCCTCCACCTTCTCGGCCGCGAGCGCCAGCATCGCCGGCGCCTTCTCGCGCTCGATCACGGTCACGCCGTCGGCGTCGCCCACCACCAGATCCCCGGGCCGCACGGTGACGCCGCCGACCGAGATGGGGTGGTTCAGCCGGCCGGCGACGTTCTTCGTCGGGCCGTTCGGATTGAGGCCGGCGGCGAACATCGGGAAGCCCAGCGCGCGGATCGCCTCGCTGTCGCGCACCGCGCCGTCGATCACCACCGCCGCGACGCCCAGCGCCACCGCCTGCTGGCTCATGATCTCGCCCATCAGCGCGGCGCTCAGGTCGCACTTGCCATCGACCACGATCACGTCGCCGGGCCGGGCCACCGCCAGCGCGGCGTGGATCATCAGGTTGTCGCCGGGGCGCAGCTCGACCGTGAGCGCGGGGCCGGCGAAGCGCATGCTCGGTGCCAGCGGTGCGATGCGGCCGTGCAGCCCGCCGCGGCGTCCCGCCACGTCGGCGAAGATCGAGGACGGGAACTGCGCGGCCTGGGCGACGACGGCCGGATCGACACGCTCGAAGTCTCGGATCACATCGGGCAATGCAGCGGCTTGACTCATGGGAATCTCCTTGGGTTCTTGAACATCGGGACCGGGAAGGGGTCGCCAGGGCGACCACCGGTGGCAGCGCGGCGGCTCAGTCCACCTTGGCGCCGGAGTCCTTGACGACTTGCCCCCAGCGCGGAATCTCGCTCTTGATCAGAGCGGTGAACTGCTCGACCGTGCCGCCGATCGGGTCCGCGCCCTCGTCGCCGAGCTTCTTGCGCAGCTCCGGGTTCTGCAGCGCCTTGTTGAACTCGGCGTTGAGCCGGTCGATCACGTCCCTGGGCGTGCCGGCCGGCGCCAGCAGGCCGAACCACACCCCCGCATCGAAGCCCTTGAAGCCGGACTCGTTGATGGTCGGCACGCTCGGCAGGTCGTCCACCCGCTTGGCCGAGGTCACCGCCAGCGCACGCAGCTTCTGGTTGCGGATCTGGCCGATCAGCGTCGGCACCGACGACATGTACAGGTCCACGCTGCCGCTGATCACGTCGGTCAGCGCCTGCGCCGCACCCTTGTAGGGGATGTGCTGCGTCTTCACGCCCGCCGCCTTCTGGAACATCTCGCTGGTGAGGTGGGCGACGGTGCCGTTGCCGGGCGACGCGAAGTTGAGCACACCAGGCTTGGCCTTGGCCGTGCTGACCGCATCGGCCAGCGACTTGTACGGCGTGTTCATGCCCGTGACCATGACCAGCGCCGAGTTCGCCAGCAGCACGATCGGCGCCAGATCCTTCTGCGAGTCGTAGGGCATCCTGGCGTACAGCGTCGGGTTGATCGCCAGGTTGCTGGTCTGGCCGATCACGATCGTGTAGCCATCGGCCGGGGACTTGGCCGCCGCGTCCACGCCGAGGTTGCCGCCCGCGCCGGGCTTGTTGTCGATGACGAAGGTCCAGCCCGTCGCAGCGGCCACGCGCTGGCTGGTCTCGCGGGCGATGATGTCGGTCCCGCCGCCGGGCGGGAAAGGCACGACGAGGCGGATCGGCTTGGCGGGCCAGGCCTGCGCAAAGGCGCCGGTCGTCGTGAGCGTGGCGAGGCAGCCGGCGGCCAGGGCGAGCAGCCGGCGGCGGGTGGTGGTGGGCATGGGGGATGTCTCCGTCAGCGTCAGGGGCATGTTGTGGGCCGCAGTATTCGTGGACGCACACCTGCAGTCCAATCGATACTTTCTTGGAATCCATCCACAGGACTTCTGGAGTCATCCCCCATGGACCTGCGCGACCTGCGCTACTTCGAGACCATCGCCGAGCTGCAGCACCTCGGCCGCGCCAGCGCCCGGCTGCACCGCACGCAGCCCGCGCTGACGAGCAGCATCCGCCGGCTGGAAGCGGCCTGCGGCGCGGCGTTGTTCGAGAAGGCCGGGCGGGGCATCCGGCTGACCGAGGCGGGCCGGGTGCTGCTGAAGTGGGCACAGCGCATGCGCTTCGATGTCGAGGACGCCCGGCGCGAACTGGCCTCGATCGGCTCCGGGCTGGCCGGGCATGTGCGGCTCGGCATCGTGCCGACGGCAGCGCAGTTCCTGCTGCCGCCGGTGGCGCGGCAGTTGCTGGTGGAGGCACCGGGCGTGACGCTGCACACTGTGGTGGGCCTGATCGACACGCTCAAGCCGCGGCTGCTGGCCGGCGAGATCGAGGTGATGGTCGGCACCGAGAGCGCGGACGACGCCGGCTTCGTGTCGCAGCTGCTGGCCGAGGACGAGATCGTCATCGCTGCCAGCGAGCAGCACCACGTCTTCCGCGACGGGGTGACGACGCTGGAGGCGCTGGCCGACTGCCGCTGGGCGCTGCAGCCGCCGGGCGCGCCGACGCGGGACTGGCTGGACCACACCTTCGAGCGCCGCGGGCTGCCGCGCCCGCATGTGCAGGTGGAGACGACGATGCTGCTGATGCTGCCGGCGCTGATCGTGCAGACCGGGCTGCTGAGCTTCATCTCGCGCCACCACCTGCAGGGGCCGGGCCGCATCGCGGGGCTGCAGGAGGTGCCGATCCGGGATGCGACCATGCGGCGGCGGCTGGTGGTCACGCACCATGCGCAGCGCTTCCTGTCACCAGCGGCACAGCGGCTGGTGGCGTTGTTCGGGGAGTCGGCCGTACAGTCTGAACATTCCGACCCCTGACGAGACAAGCCCATGCCCTGGACCGCCGCTCCCACCCGCTACGACTCCATGCCCTACCGCCTCTGCGGTCGCAGCGGCCTGAAGCTGCCCGCGCTGTCGATGGGCCTGTGGCACAACTTCGGCGACACCACACCGATCAGCCTGCAGCGCGAGATGGTGACCACCGCGTTCGACCTGGGCATCACCCACTTCGACCTCGCCAACAACTACGGCCCGCCCTACGGCAGCGCCGAGACCAACTTCGGCCGGATCCTGCGCGAAGACCTGAAGCCCTACCGCGACGAGCTGATCCTCTCCAGCAAGGCCGGCTGGGACATGTGGCCCGGCCCTTATGGGCAAGGCGGCGGCTCGCGCAAGTACGTGCTGGCGAGCCTCGACCAGAGCCTCAAGCGCCTGGGCACCGACTACGTCGACATCTTCTACTCGCACCGCTTCGACGCCGAGACGCCGCTGGAGGAAACCGCCGGCGCCCTCGCCACCGCCGTGCAGCAGGGCAAGGCGCTGTATGTGGGCATCTCGTCGTACTCGCCCGGCAAGACGGCCGAGATGGCCCGGCTGCTGCGCGAGCACAAGGTGCCGCTGCTGATCCACCAGCCGAGCTACAACCTGCTGAACCGGCTGATCGAGCGTGGTCTGCTGGACACGCTGGCGGCCGAGGGCATGGGCTGCATCACCTTCACGGCGCTGGCGCAGGGCGTGCTGTCGGACAAGTACCTGAACGGCATCCCGGCCGACGCCCGCATCAACCGGCCGGGTGGCGGCTCGCTGTCACGCGAACATCTCTCGCCGGAGAACCTCGCCAAGGTGCGGGCGCTGAACGCCATCGCGCAACGCCGGGGGCAGTCCTTGGCGCAGATGGCGCTGGCCTGGGTGCTGCGCGATCCGCGGGTGACGACGACGCTGATCGGCGCCAGCAGCGTGGCGCAGATCCGCGAGAACGTCGCCGCGCTGCAGAACCTCGCGTTCAGCACCGAGGAACTCGCCGAGATCGACCACCACGCCAGCGAAGGCGGGGTCGATCTGTGGCGTGCGCCAAGCAGCGACTGGACCTGACTCGACGCCGGTTCAGAGGAAGCCCAGACCCGCGGTCGCCGCCGTGGCGAAGCGGGTCACATTGGGCAGCACGGTGGGCAGGTTCGCCGCCGACACGCCGAACCAGGTCGCCAGCGTCGCCGCGTAGCGGTCCACCGAGGTGGTCGGGATCAGCCGCCCCTGGCCAAGGTCTTCCGGCCCGCCGAGTGCGACCGTCGGCCACTGCCCGTAGAGCTTGTTGCCCTTGACCGCGCCGCCCAGGATGAAGTGGTGCCCGCCCCAGCCGTGGTCGGAGCCGCGGCCGTTGGACTGCAGCCCGCGCCCGAAATCCGACGCGGTGAAAGTGGTCACGCTGTTGGCCACGCCCATTTCGACCGTGGCCGCATGGAAGGCCGCCATCGCATCGGACAGCTCGCCCAGCCGCAGCGCCTGGTTCTCGACCAGCGTGTCGTGGAAGTCGTAGCCCCCTTGCGAGACGAAGTAGACCTGCCGCTTGTGGCCCAGCGCATTGCGGGCCGAGATCAGGCGGGCCACCATGCGCAGTTGCGCTGCAAGTCCGCCCGCCGGGAACACGGTGGAGATGGCCGGCGCCGCCGCCAGCGCACTCTTGGCGATGTTGCCGGTGGCGACGGCGCGGGTGCCGACCGTGTTGTAGGCCTGCTCCAGCATGTGCGCACGCTGCTGGGTGATCAGCGTGTTCATGGCGGCGGCCATGTCGGCGTTGTAGCGCCAGTGGGTCGCATCCATCGTGTCGATGACCACCGGGCCGTTGTTGGTCACCTGGTACTGCACCACCGAGTTGCCGGCCTGGATCAGGTTGTTGCCCCCCAGGGACATGCACATCGAGACGGCCGAGCCGGGGTTGTACACGCTCGACGTGAGGTCGGCCGCGCGGCCCAGCCAGCCCGTGGCGGAGCCCTTGGTCGGCAGACCGGACTGCCACGACGCCTGCTGGTCCGAGTGCGAGAACAGGCCCAGCGGCGTCTGCACCGTCCTGTTCTTGTACTGCGTCAGCGTGGTCGGGTAGGCCAGCGTGCCGACGTTGGCCATGAGCGCGCACTGGCCCGCATCCACCAGCGGCTTGAGCGAGGCGAACGCCGGGTTCAGGCCCAGCTGCGGGCCGGCATAGCCCGCCAGATTGAGTTGCAGCAGCGTGGACTGCGGCAGCGCGATCGCCGGCCGGGCCACCTGGTACTTGGCATAGGCGGCGTTCTCGTACGGGATGATGGTGTTGCTCTGGTCGTTGCCGCCGAACATGAAGATGCAGACCAGCGCCTTGTAGTCGGTGGCGGTCTGAGCGGCCACGTCGCCGAGGGTCGCCAGGGTGGCCGCGAACGGCGTGCCGGCGTAGGCGGTGGTCAGGGCGGCCCGGCGCAGGAAATCCCGACGGGCCAGTTGCTTGTGCAGATAGGTCATGGCGTGTCCGTCGACTCTCAGCGTTGAACCACGTATTCGGGTGAGGTCATCACCAGGAAGACGGCCTGCCAGACGCGCAGCTTGCGCGCGTTGGCCAGCGTCACCGGCAGCGTGTTCATCACGCCGGTGATGGTCTGCTTGGTGGCATCGCTCATCTGGCCGGCCATCAGCTCGATGTTGAGGCGGCTCAGCAGCGTCTCGGCGTTGTCGGCGATGGCCTCGTAGGGCGCGTAGTTCGGCAGGATCTTGCCGCCGAAGCCCCGCTCGCTGGCGTAGGACATGAAGTTGCTGTAGCCAGTGAGCGTGGTCTCGTGGGTGATCTGGAACTCCGGTGCGGTCAGGCCCGCGGCCAGGATCGGCCCCGGCGGCGCGTAGTCCGGCCGGAAGTAGTTGAAGACGCTGGGCGAGCGCTGCGGGTTCTGGCCGAGGCTGGTCACCGGGTCTTCCAGGTTCCAGATCGTCCAGACGCCATCGTTGGGCCTGGCGTTGAACGCCCGCAGCCAGTGCCCGAAGCGCAGCATCGGCTCGCGCAGCTTGCCGTAGGTGCTGCTGGTGAGGTTGGCGTCGCTGCGGGCTTCGGTGTCGAGCAGGATGGCCTTGATCACCGCACCCAGGTCACCGCGCACGCCCTTGCCGTTGTTGGCCCACACCGCCGCGATCCGGCCGACGTAGGCGCGGCTCGGGTTGCTGGTGACGAAGCGCTTGATGAGCTGCTCGCTCATGAAAGGCGCCACGTTCGGGTGGTTGGCCAGCGTGTCGAGGGCGATCTTCAGCGAGGCCGCGCCGCCAGTGCCCGCGGGGATGGTGACGCCGTTGACGATGTTCTTGGCCGAGGTCGAGGTGATCGCCGGGTTGTTCATCATCGGCGCGTTCCAGGCCTGCACGCCGTTGAAGGTCCAGCCGGTGAAGACCTTGGCCATGCCCATCACCTCGGGGATGCCGTAGGTGGGGATGGGGTTGCCGGTGGCGTCGAGCTTGCGGGAGCCGTCCTGGTTGAGCATCCACAGGCCGATGCTGAAGAGCTGCATCACCTCGCGCGCATAGTTCTCGTCCGGCAGACGGCCGGTGGCGGCGTCTTCCTTCTGGTTGTTCATGTGCGAGAGGTAGATGCCCATCACCGGGCTCAGCGACACGTCTTCCAGCAGCTGGCGGTAGTTGCCGAAGGCGTTGCGGGCCAGCAGGTCGTGGTAGGCGGCGTGGGCGGCCGCCTGGGTGTCGATGCCGCTGCTGACCGCGCTGGTGACGAAGATCTCGGACAGCGCGAAGACCATGCGCTGGCGCAGCTGGTCCTGACCGGTGGCGGCCTGCGACCAGAAGCTTTCCATGAAGGCGTTGATGTGCTCGGACGTGCCCAGCGGGCCCTTCATCGCCACGTAGTCGAAATGGCTGGGCGTGGTCAACGGCTTGGCCAGCTGTTCGGTCACCCAGGCGGTGGGCGTCATCGCCGAGACGCGGGTGATCTCGGTGGCAGTCGCGCCCCAGGTGGCCTGGTTCAGCAGCCGGGCGGCCTGCTTCTGTGCCGTGGTCAGCGGCGCCGGGTTCGGCGAGGTCGGCGGGATCAGCACCGTGGACGCGGTGGTGTAGCACGCCTTCTTCTTGCCGAAGGCCGGGTCCTTGCCAAACGCCGCACTCTTGCAGTCCTGGCTGCCGGTGGCATAGCGGAACAGCCACTGCGTGCCCACGCCATAGGCCACGCGGCGCGTGCCGGTGAAGCGACAGCTTCCCCATTCGGGCGCACAGGCCGTGCTGGTGTAGGGCACACCGCCGATGAGAAAGGTGGTGCCGGGGGTCTGCGCTGCGGCAGGTGCGCCAAGCGCACTGGTCAAAGCCATCAGGGCCACTGCAGCCCAGTTGGAAATGCGGCCGATTTGCCGGGGTCGTTGAAACACGATCTGCTCCGTCCAGAAGGGAGGCTGCTCGTTGGCAGCCAGTATTTGCATTTTCGGCAACAACTTGTGACAAGTCCGTAACCGATGGTCAACGCTAGCCGAATACGCCCCCCCATTCGAGGGAACTGTCGGCGTTGTGTGACGGAATGCCACCATCCGTCGCCAAGGCGCGCACGGGGTGCAGGGGGGCGCAACCTGTGCGCGGTCGCGTATCGTCCCGCCCCATGCTCCTGCGCATCCTCTCGATCCTGTTCCCGCTCTTCGCCATCACCGCCGTCGGCTTCGTCGTCGGCCGGCGCCTGAAACCCGACCTGTCGCACGCCAACCGGCTCAACATGGACGTCTGCACGCCCGCGCTGGTGTTCGGCGCGCTGGCGAGCAAGGAGTTCCACCTCGACCAGTACCTGCCGCTGCTCGGCGCCGCCTTCCTCGTCATCGCGGGCAGCGGCCTGGTCGGCTGGGCGGTGGCGCGGCTGGCGGGGATCGACCCGAAGACGCTCGTGCCGCCGATGATGTTCAACAACTGCGGCAACCTCGGGCTGCCGCTGGCGGTGCTGGCATTCGGAGCAGACGCGCTGGCGCCAGCGGTGGTGCTGTTCACGCTGTCGAACCTGCTGCAGTTCTCCTTCGGCACCTGGCTGCTCGACCACCACGCGCGGCTGGCCACCGCGTGGCGCTCGCCGTCGGTGCTGGCGGCGTTCGCGGGGCTGGCGGTGGGCGTGGCCGGGGTGGCGCTGTGGCCGCCGCTGCTGGTGGCGATCCGCATGGTCGGGGAGATCGCGGTGCCGCTGATGCTGCTGGCGCTGGGCGTGCGCATGGCCGAGTCGCGCATCACGGCGATCGGCTTCGGCGTGTTCGGCGCGGCGCTGCGGCCGGCGGCGGGCATGGCGCTGGCGTGGGTCGCCGCGCGGCTGATCGCGCTGCCGCCGCGCGAGGAGGCGCTGCTGCTGGTGTTCGGGGCGCTGCCGCCGGCGGTGCTGAACTACATGCTCGCCGAGCGGTATGGGCAGGAGCCGGACAAGGTGGCCTCGATGGTGCTGATCGGCAACCTGGCGACGGTCGTGTTCATGCCGCTGGCGCTGGCGGTCGCGCTGGGGGTCGCGCTGCCGCCCTGAACGGCCAAGGTCGGCCGGATCAGCCCGCCAGCGCGCTGCGCACCATGCCCGCGAACGCAGCGACCAGCAGCACCGACACCGGTCCGATGCTGAGCGCGAAGCCCAGCGAGCGCTGCGACGGCGCGCGCGTGTAGGCCCGCTGGTAGAGGATCCGGCCGACCAGATAGACCGCGCCCACGGCGGCCATCGCGGCCGGGGACCAGTACTTCGCGGCCATCCACAGCGCCGGCACGAACACCACCAGCAGCTCCAGCGTGTTCATCTGCACGCGGTAGTGGCGCTCGAACAGCTCGTTGCCGGTGGTGGCGGGCGCCTTGACGCCGTAGCGGCCACGGGCGCTGCCGACCAGCCCGCCGAAGACGAGGTACTGGGCGAGGGCGAGGAAGGTGACGAGGTCGATCCAGGGCATGGGGAACATCCTGCGGTTGGGGGAACGCTGCAGCGTACAGCGTCTTGGGGCCACGCCGGCGACCACTGCGTTTACAGTCCTGCTCGACGATTTCATCCCTAGCCACGAACAGACCATGCATTCACCCACCCCTCTCCGGTCCGTGCCGCAATCGAACATCTTCCGTCCGGGCGATGTGTTCGTGCTGTTTGGCGAACTCTTCGGCCGTGGCTATGCCAACGGTCTGGTCAACGAAGCGCGCAAGGCCGGCATGGAGATCATCGGGATCACGGTCGGCCGCCGTGACGACGACAACCGGCTGCGCCCGCTGAACGACGAAGAGCTGGCCGTGGCCGAAGCCAACCTGGGCGGCAAGATCCTCAACGTGCCGCTGATGGCCGGTTTCGACCTCGACGCCGCCCCGGGCGCGCCCACGCCGACCGACCTGCTGGGCAGCATGACGCTCAAGAACTGGACCGACGTGAAGCTCGACTGGGCGCACATCGACCAGTGCCGCGAGATCGGTGTCCAGCGCTTCAAGGACGGCGTGGCCGAGGTCATGGCCCGCCTGGACGGCCTGATCGCCGACGGCCGCAACGTCTTCTTCGCGCACACGATGGCCGGCGGCATCCCGAAGGCCAAGGTGTTCCTGGCGATTGCCAACCGGATCTACAAGGGGCGCGGCGAGCGGTTCATGGCGTCGAGCCAGCTGCTGGAGAGCGACCTGGGCAAGCTGATCCTGCAGAACTTCGACGAGGTGACGGCCAACAGCTTCCAGCACCTGATCGACGGCAGCGCGGCGATCCGCGCGCGTCTGGCGGCCAGTGGCGGCGAGGTGCGGTATTCGGCCTACGGCTACCACGGCACCGAGATCCTCATCGACGGCGCGTACGCGTGGCAGACCTACACCACCTACACGCAGGGCTACGCCAAGATGCGGCTGGAGCGCATCGCCCAGGCGGCCTGGGAACAGGGCGTCCAGGCGACGGTCTACAACTGCCCCGAGATCCGGACCAACTCGTCGGACATCTTCGTCGGCGTCGAGCTGCCGCTGTTCGCGCTGCTGCTGGCGCTGAAGAAGGAGGACGGCGGCGCCTGGGCTGAAGCGCAGTGGCAGGCCTGCCGCGACCTGCTGCTGGAGGACCAGTCGCTCGAAGCGGTGCTGCAGAAGATCACCGACTTCAACGCCAGCGACGTGGCGGAAAGCTTCCGCGACTTCGCGGCCTGGCCGATGTCCAACACGCCCGAGCTGGCCGACATCATGATCGGCACCTCGGACGCCATCACGCAGATGCACAAGGACCGCAAGGCGCTGATCACCGACCACCTCAGCGCCCTGGTGCTGGAGGCGGTCGGGCCGCTGATGTTCCATGAGTCGTCCCGCCCGGCCGGGCCGGTGCTCTGGCTCAACCATGACGTGATCGCTCGGCAGTTGAATCAGTTGCACGCTTGAGTGCGCGCTAAACCGCCGCGCTCAACCGGCGGCGGGTGCGCCCGACTTCTTGCGCACTAACGTGCGGTTAACCGGTGGAAAACATGAGGGCGTAATAAAGTGGCGCCCCCATGTTTAGAGTCCGATTGAACTCCCTTTTAACCAAAGACCGCATCAGGAAATGAGTTTCTTGGGACTTTTATTGGATCACCAATCATCTGCCCCCTGACACCGGGTGCATTGACGTATGCACGCATTCCTTTGCCAGATGGGGCTGTGATTAGGACGGCATACTGATCTTCGGCTGCCCCCTTGGCTTTTTCCCGCAGAGCTATTAATTCCTTAAAATCAGAGTAAGTGATGCAGCACACCTCTCTGTCTTTAACGCAGACGAGAGCCAAGCAAATGGATTTACAATTTTCCGATATATCTTTGAGCAAATCAATATGCTCACTCTTGAAAGTAAAAACATACTCACCATGAGCTGCCGTTGGATTTGTTGCGTATTTGAAATAAACAGCAATGTCGTCGTTTATTCTGTACGCATTTTTGTAGACAACCCTTCCAATCTTCAACGAATTTATCGCGGTGAATTTTTCGTGCTCTGCAATTTGAATCAGCGCAGCACCGTGGTAGAGGTGATCATCGTGAATTTTCATAGCAGGGTATTCGATGGTAGGTATTTAAAGGATAACGTCGAAGCTAACCGGCATGCTGTGTCGGACCCGGTTGAGCGACCTGTTAGGCCGCACTGCGCGGCACTGGTGCTACTGCATCAAGTGGAACCGAAGCATCACCACTAGAAGCGCCAATAACAGACTCTGTGGTTAAATCTGGCTGACCTAGTGGATACATATATTCAATGATCTCCAAGACAGTAAATTCTCGGCGATCTTCAAACTGTTGCGCCAAAAAGCGATCTGCAGAATTTGGCAATGCTACGGGTCTGGGCACCTTCGCATCTGCTAGAAGGAATTGCTTGACAGCAAAAAATGATGAGTAGAAGACTTCCATAAAATTAGCATCGTATGGAAGTGGGCAAAGAATCAGATTGTTTTTGTCATCACGGGAAGGGCTTTCTCCCTTTTTGGTCTCTGGATAAATTCCCAACCGTAGGCCCGCCGCGCCTTGAAAGTCGGATTTGTTCAACTTCAGCGTAGAACCTACCCATTTGCCTTCGCTAGAATTCCCTAGGAAAAGATCCGCCTTCCACAATCCTTTTATACTAGTAGGCAAACGGTCCCTAGCCTTTGTGTCACGTAGCGCCTTCTTGATGGTATCCCACTGCTTTTTTAGTTTTGTCGGTTGACCGACCTTCCCAGACAATATACGTGAGTCATCATTAAGAAGCGAATCTGAAGTATCAATTAATGAAATACCGCCAGATTTCTCGGCACCAAACAGGATGGACTCGGCACCTGATTTTATTGTACAGAAGTCGTTAAGCACATTGCTAAGTAGCGCATGAATATTCGGATCCTTTGCCAACAGAGAATCATGTACAGCGTACTCAAAGCATATTCCACAATCACCACTACCCTCTCGGTATTCGCGCGCCAAGTCGGCCAGGGTGATCTTCTCGTAGCCGCCGAGCCTAGATACTCGGTCTCGCTGTAGCGCCAATAGAATACCCTTTAAGACTGGTAGTGCCAATGCAATCCGTGACCGAGCTGCGTCGGATACATCGGCTCGTTGTAGTTCTTTTTGCAATTTCATATTTCTCAAGTACAGTGAAGGTGAAATTTTTGCGGCCTAACGTAATTTAGACCTCATGGCCCTGCCGCCTAATATATCCGCTGACATCTAACACGTCAGAAAATGTCGTCCAGGCCGTTGGCGGCATCGAAATTTTTCCGCGCTTTGACACATAAATCCCCCTGAACATCGCCGAAACCATGCAAGCCAATCCTGCAAAACCCGGCGGCAGCCCAGAATAAAGCGCCACCCCGACACCGTCCACAGTGCCCGAATGGCGCTCACCGTCCGAATTTCACAGATCCGGACAAGGCGTGACAAACCTCACGTCACATCGCCCCCAACCCCGCCTTCTTCAGCACCTCGCACGTATTGCGCACATGCACCTCCAGCGCCAGCGCCGCACGCGCCTCCTGCCGGCCGATCGCCGCACGGAACAGGTCCTCGTGCTCGCGGTGCACGTCGCGCGGCGGGCCGGCTTCGGTCGCCGCGGCCGCGCGCAGCGCGATGTAGCGGTAGCGCTCGGCGTGGCGGTAGAGGATGCCGAGCAGGTAGCGGCTCCAGGGCGAGCCGTGGCCGGCGATGAGCGCCTCGTGGAAGCCGCGGTTGGCGTGTTCCCAGGCGCCCGAGCGCAGGCTTTCCGGCGTGCGTTCGGCCGTGCTCAGGCGGTCGAAGGCGGCGACGAGGGCGAGTTCCCAGGCCGCGTCACCGTGGCGGATCGACAGGCGCAGCGCCTCGGTCTCCAGCAGCACGCGGGTGTTGGTGACGTCCTCCAGATCGGCCAGCGAGATCGGCGTGACGCGGAAGCCCCGCTGCCCCTCCGCCGTCACCAGCGCGTCCGACAGCAGCAGCGACAGCGCCTCGCGCAGCGTGCCGGCGCCGACGTCGTAGCGGTCCTTCAAGTGCTCGACCCGCAGCCGCTCGCCCGGCGCCAGCGCGCCGCAGACGATGTCGTGGCGCAGGCTCAGGTAGGCGCGCTCGACGAGGGTGCGCGGGGCTTCGTCGTTGCTGCGGAAGGCGGCGAGGAATTTTTCGGATGGCAGCATCAGGCAGCTCCAGGTTCGGACGGCATGGGACCACGGCGCAGCCGGTAAGCGAGCTGCGGGCGGGTGATCCCCAGGCGGCGGGCCGCGGCGGACAGGTTGCCACTCTCGCGGGCCACGGCAAAGGCGAGCAACTGGTGTTCCAGCTCCTCCAGCGGCAGCCCGCTGGCGAGCATGCGTTCGCAGAGGTCCTCGTCCGGATCCGGCGGCAGCGTGGCGAGCTGGCCGTGCGGATCGAGGCCGGTGCGGTCGGCGGCCTGGTCGGCGTGGCCGGGGCTGAGCGAGAACAGGTCCTCGGCCTCGATCGAGCCGCCCTGCGCGGCGAGGATGACGCCGCGCTCGACGATGTTCTCCAGCTCGCGCACATTGCCCGGCCAGGCGTGGCGGCCCAGCGCCTGCAACGCCCGCTCGCTGAAGCCCTGCAGCCGCTTGCCGTGCAGCGCGGTGAAGCGCGCGAGCAGCGTCTGCGCCAGCAGCTCGATGTCGGCGCCGCGCTCGCGCAGCGGCGGGATGCGGATCGGGTAGATGTTGAGCCGGTACAGCAGGTCACGCCGGAACCGCCCCGCCTTGACCGCCGCGTCCAGGTCCACGTTCGTCGCCGCCACCAGCCGCACGTTGACCTTGCGCGTGGTCTCGCTGCCCAGGCGCTCGATCTCGCCCTCCTGCAGCGCCCGCAGCAGCTTGGCCTGCAGCGGCACGGGCAGGTCGCCGATCTCGTCGAGGAACAGGGTGCCGCCATCGGCGCGCTCGAAGCGGCCGGTGCGGGCGGCGTGCGCGCCGGTGTAGGCGCCCTTCTCCACGCCGAACAGCTCCGCCTCGATCAGCTCGGCCGGCAGCGCGGCGCAGTTCACCGCGACGAAGGGGCCGGCACGGCGCTCGCTCAGCTCGTGCAGCGTGCGGGCAAACCGCTCCTTGCCGACGCCGGTCTCGCCGGTCAGCAGCACGGTGACCTGTGTGGCCGCCGCCTTGCCGAGCAGCTCGAAGGCGCGCCGGAAGGCGGGCGACTGCCCCACCATCGAACCACACGGCCCGGCCGGTGCCAGCGTCGAGCGCAGCGCCTCGACCTGCAGGCTCAGCGCCTCGATCTTCTCGACCAGCGAGTCGGAGGCGAAGTAGACGCGGTGCGCCTCGCCGTCCGGCCAGTCCTCGATCGGGCGGCCGACGATGCGGCAGTGGTCGTCGCCGCAGGCGGTGCAGGTGACCTCCTTGAACAGGATCAGCCGCCCCATGAACGCCGAGGTGTAGCCGCAGGCATAGCCGGTGAGCATCCAGCAGCTCGGCTCGTCGGCGGGGCCGAAGGTGTGGCGGTGGGCGTGGGCCTCCCAGGAATGGTCCCAGCGGAACTCGCCCTCGAAGCGGCCGGCCTCGCGGTCGAAGGTCATCTTCAGCGGCGTGACCCGCGCCGCGCCTTCGAGCATGTGCAGCTGCGGCCCGACCAGGAAGGCCGCCGCCGGATCCTCCCCGGGCCGCGTCTTGCGGGCGAACTCGGCGTCGTTCAGGCCGCTGGCGTAGCCCATGCGCGTGAAGATGCGCCGCGCCTGCTCCAGCCCGATCGAGTTGATCAGGTCCTGGCGCAGCGCCCCGAGCGACGCCGTGTGCAGCAGCACCATGCGCCGCTCGCCGAGCCAGATCGCGCCCTCCTCCGGCGCGAAGCGCAGCAGGCGGCGCAGGTCGGTGTCGGGCGGGTACTTCAGGTGGTTGGGCATGCCGGGGCTCCGCGGGCAGATTCTCGAGATTTCTCTCTTGGCCTGATTCTAGTGTTGCGTCAACGATCAACTGTCGCACCCCACCGCCATCCTCCATCGCACCCCACCGCCGTCATCCTCGCGCAGGCGAGGACCCACGTTCACCAAGCACGCTCATCGCCATGCGTGGGTACCCGCTTTCGCGGGCATGACGGGAGGGGTTCGTTCGTCAGAGCGGACCGTCACTTCAGATGTGGCGTGGCACCAGGTCCGGGGCGTCACCCGCGGGACAGGCCCTCGGGGTTGTCGCGCATGACCCGGCGCGGACGGCCTGCCTAAGATCGTTGGCATCCCGCCCGCCCCTCCCCTCACCTCCTCCGCCGCCAGGACCCGACATGCCCGACCACGCCCTCCCGTCCATCCCGCTCGCCGAACTGCCCGGCCGCCTCGGCGAGGTGCTCGGCACCAGCCCCTGGCTGACGATCGACCAGGCCCGCATCGACGCCTTCGCCCGCGCCACCGAAGACCTGCAGTGGATCCACACCGACCCGGCGCGCGCCGCGGCCGGCCCGTTCGGCACCACCATCGCGCACGGCTTCCTGACGCTGTCGCTGCTGTCGTGGATGGGCGAACACGCCTTCGAGATCCCGCACCTGCGGATGAGCATCAACTACGGGCTGAACCGGGTGCGCTTCCCGGCGCCGCTGCCGGTGGGCAGCCGGGTGCGCGGCGTGTTCCGGCTGCTGGCCTGCGAGCAGATCGACGGCGGCTCGCAAGTCACGGTGGAAGCCACCGTCGAACGCGAAGGCTCGACCAGGCCGGTCTGCGTGGCCGAGTCGGTGTCGCGCCGCTATTCCTGAGCCGTCCGGCGACCTTGCCCTCCCGCGCCGCAATCTCGACATTTCACCAAATCATCAAATCACGCCGCGTGACTTGTCCATATCGTCAATTCACCGTGAATTGACCGTAAAACGCCCGCATTCCATCGGACCCGCAGCAGGTGAACACCATGCTGTCCGGGGCCGATTCCGGAAAAAACGGGGCGCACTTTCTCGGTGCTTACCCTAGGAATATCGAGATTTCAGGAAAACTGGCCTGAAGTGGCCTGTCGCTTGCAATGGAAGAGGGACCACCCGGAGTCCTGCCCATGACCGCAAGCCCGTCCCTCGATACCGCATCCGACACCGATCTCGACACCCGCAAGAAGTACGTCCGCGTGCTGGAGCAGCGGGCCGACGGTCTCGTGCTCTTCGAGTTCGCGATCGGCTGGCCGGAGCTGCTGGTCGAGCTGCTGCTGCCCGAGCCAGCGTTCGCCGAGTTCTGCGCCACGCACCGCGTGATCCGGCTGGACCACTGAGATCCACACCAGGAGACAAGCCCGATGAACATCGACCTGCAAGCGCGCGAGATCCAGCCGCTGCGCCAGACCCTCACCCGCGTGGCCGAGCACCTCGGCAGCGACAAGGCGGCCTCGCGCTACCTGGAAGCCACCATCGGCGCGCAGCCCGCGGCCAACTTCCACTACCGCCCGACCTGGCAGCCGGAGTTCGAGCTGTTCGACACGGCGCGCACGGCGATCCGGCTCAAGGACTGGTACGTGCTGAAGGATCCGCGCCAGTACTACTACGCCAACTGGACCATGACCCGCGCGCGCCAGCAGGACGCGATGGAGTCGAACTTCCAGTTCGTCGAGTCGAAGGGCATGGTCGCGGCCATGACCGATGCCGTGCGCGAGCAGGCGCTGACGGTGCTGATGCCGCTGCGCCACGCCGCCTGGGGCGCCAACATGAACAACGCCTCGGTCTGCGCCTATGGCTACGGCACGGCGTTCACGGCCCCGGCGATGTTCCACGCGATGGACAACCTGGGCGTGGCGCAGTACCTGACCCGGCTCGGGCTGGTGCTGGGCGAGCCGGAGGTGCTCGACGTGGGCAAGCAGGCCTGGCTGGCCGCGCCGGTCTGGCAGGAGCTGCGCCGGCTGGTGGAGGACACCCTGGTCGTGAAGGACCCGTTCGAGCTGTTCGTCGCGCAGAACCTGGCGATCGACGGCCTGCTCTATCCGCTGGTCTACGGCAGCTTCATCGACGACCACCTGACGCTCAAGGGCGCCACCGCCGTCGCGATGATGACCGCGTTCATGACCGACTGGCACGCCGAGAGCGCGCGCTGGATCGACGCCGTGGTGAAGACGGCTGCGGCCGAATCGGACGAGAACCGCGCGCTGCTGTCGAAGTGGACCACCCACTGGGTCGCCCGCGCCCAGACCGCCCTGGCGCCCATCGCCCAGCTCGCCATGGGCGACCACGGCGACGCCGCGCTGGCGGACGCCCGCACCACGCTCGACGCCCGCTGCCGCAAGGCCGGCCTCGCCGTCTGACCCGCAAGGAACCACGCCCATGTCGAACGTTTTCATCGCCTTCCAGGCCAACGAGGAATCCCGGCCAGTGGTCGAGGCCATCGTGGCCGACAACCCCACCGCCGTCGTCACGCACCCGACCGGGCTGACCAAGATCGACGTGCCGCAGCGCCTGACGATCCGCCGCGCAACGATCGAGGAGATCACCGGCCGCCCCTACGACCTGCAGCAGATCCACGTCAACCTCGTGACGCTGTCGGGCCACATCGACGAGGACGACGACCAACTCACCCTGAGCTGGGCGCAATAAAAGGAGACAAGCATGGACACCCGCGTCGCCAAGAAAAAGCTCGGCCTCAAGGAACGCTACGCCGCGATGACCCGCGGCCTCGGCTGGGAGACCACCTACCAGCCGATGGACAAGGTCTTCCCGTACGACACCTACGAGGGCATCAAGATCCACGACTGGGACAAGTGGCAAGACCCCTTCCGCCTGACGATGGACGCCTACTGGAAGTACCAGGGCGAGAAGGAAAAGAAGCTCTACGCCGTCATCGAGGCCTTTGCGCAGAACAACGGCCAGCTCGGCGTGAGCGATGCGCGCTACATCAACGCGCTGAAGCTCTTCATCCAGGGTGTCACGCCACTGGAGTACTACGCCCACCGCGGCTTCGCCCACGTCGGCCGCCAGTTTACCGGCGAAGGCGCGCGGGTCGCGGCGCAGATGCAGTCGATCGACGAGCTGCGCCACTTCCAGACCGAAACGCACGCGCTCTCGCACTACAACAAGTACTTCAACGGGATGCACCATTCGAGCCACTGGTTCGACCGCGTCTGGTACCTGTCGGTGCCGAAGAGCTTCTTCGAGGACGCCTGCACCGGCGGCCCGTTCGAGTTCCTGACCGCGGTGAGCTTCTCGTTCGAGTACGTGCTGACCAACCTGCTGTTCGTGCCCTTCATGTCGGGCGCGGCGCACAACGGCGACATGTCCACAGTGACCTTCGGCTTCTCGGCCCAGTCCGATGAGTCGCGCCACATGACGCTGGGCATCGAGTGCATCAAGTTCATGCTGGAGCAGGACCCGGCCAATGTGCCGATCGTGCAGAAGTGGATCGACAAGTGGTTCTGGCGCGGCTACCGCCTGCTGACCATCGTGGCGATGATGCAGGACTACATGCTCCCGAAGCGCGTCATGAGCTGGAAGGAGGCCTGGGAGATGTACGCCGAGCAGAACGGCGGCGCGCTGTTCAAGGACCTGGCGCGTTACGGCATCCGCGAGCCCAAGGGCTGGAAGGACGCCTGCGAAGGCAAGGACCACATCAGCCACCAGGCGTGGGCCACCTTCTACAACTACAACGCCGCCGCGCCGTTCCACACCTGGGTGCCGAACGAGGACGAGATGCAGTGGCTGGCCGAGAAGTACCCGGACAGCTTCGAGTCGACCTACAAGCCGCGCTGGGACTACTGGCGCGAGCAGGCCGCCGCCGGCAACCGCTTCTACAACAAGACGCTGCCGATGCTCTGCACGACGTGCCAGATCCCGATGCTCTTCACCGAGCCGGGGGACGCCACCAAGATCTGCTACCGCGAATCGAACTACTTCGGCAACAAGTACCACTTCTGCTCGGACCACTGCAAGGAGATCTTCGAGGACGAGCCCGAGAAGTACATCCAGAGCTGGCTGCCGGTGCACCAGATCTACCAGGGGAACTGCTTCAAGCCGGGCACCGATCCGACCGCCGAAGGCTTCGACCCGCTCATCGCCGTGCTGCAGTGGTACGAGCTGAACATCGGCCGGGACAACTTCGATTTCGAAGGCTCGGAAGACCAGAAGAACTTCGCCGCCTGGCGTGCAGACGGCGGCATGGGCCACACCGGAGGAGCTGCAGCATGAGCGTCGTCGCCAACCCCAACGCCGCGCCGTACGACTTCCCGATGAAGGACGTGCGCGAGAACTTCCCTGCGCCGCTGCTCTACATCGGCTGGGAGGACCACCTGCTGTTCTGCGCGCCGGTGTGCCTGCCGCTGCCGCCGGACATGCCGTTCGGGGCGGTCGGCGCGGCGGTGCTGCCCGGTGTCTACGGCTACCACCCGGACTTCGCGAAGATCGACTGGGCGACCGTCGAGTGGACCAAGTCCGGCCAGCCCTGGCAGCCGGACCCGGCCAAGTCGCTGGCGGAGAACGGCCTGACGCACAAGGACGTGATCCGCTTCCGCACGCCGGGCCTGCATGGCCTGAACGGGTCGTGCAACTGATCCCCGCGCCGCGCGCAGGAACCGTTTGATGAGCTACCAACTCACCATCGAGCCGCTCGGCGCCGTGATCGACGTCGAGGAGGGCCAGACCATCCTCGACGCCGCGCTGCGCCAGGGGCTCTACATCCCGCACGCCTGCGGCCACGGCCTGTGCGGGACGTGCAAGGTGCAGGTCTGCGGCGGCGAGGTCGACCACGGCGCGGCGAACCCGTTCGCGCTGATGGACTTCGAGCGCGACGAGGGCAAGACGCTGGCCTGCTGCGCGACGCTGCAGGACGACGTGACCATCGAAGCCGACATGGACGACGAGCCCGACGCGCGGATCATCCCCGTGCGCGACTTCGCGGCCACCGTCACCCGCATCGTCGATCTCACGCCGACGATCAAGGCGCTGCACCTCGCGCTCGACAAGCCGATCGACTTCCAGGCCGGCCAGTACGTGCAGCTGGAGATCCCCGGCCTCGGCCAGTCGCGCGCCTTCTCGATCGCCAACGCGCCCGCCGACGTGCAGCGCAGCGGCGAGGTCGAGCTGAACGTGCGCATCGTCGCGGGCGGCGCGGGCACGACCTACCTGCACGAGAAGCTGAAGGTGGGCGACCGGCTGCGGCTGTCCGGCCCGTACGGGCGCTTCTTCGTGCGGCAGTCGGCACACCTGCCCATGGTGTTCATGGCGGGTGGGTCAGGGCTGTCGAGCCCACGCTCGATGGTGCTGGACCTGCTCGGCCAGGGCTGCACCGAGCCGATCACGCTCGTCTACGGCCAGCGCACGCGGGCCGAGCTGTACTACCACGACGAGTTCGTCGCGCTGGCCGCGCAGCACCCGAACTTCACCTACGTCCCGGTGCTGTCGAACGAGCCGGATGCCGCGGAAGGCTCGGACTGGACCGGCGCCCGCGGCTTCGTCCACGACGCGGCCAAGGCGCACTTCGGCGGCAGCTTCGCCGGCCACAAGGCCTACCTCTGCGGCCCGCCGCCGATGGTCGAAGCCTGCATCGGCACGCTGATGCAGGGCCGGCTGTTCGAGGACGGCATCCACACCGAGAAGTTCATCTCGGCCGCCGACGCCAACGCACAGCGCAGCCCGCTGTTCAAGCGCGTCTGAGGGCCGGCAGGAGCACCCACGCGATGTTCGATTTCCGCCCCAAGGTGACCGTCCACGTGACGCAGACCGGCGAGGAGTACCCCTGCGCCACCACCGAGAGCCTGCTCGACGGGATGCTGCGGCTGGGCCGCAAGGGCATCCCGGTGGGCTGCGTCAACGGCGGCTGCGGCGTGTGCAAGGTCCGCATCGTCGACGGCACGGTGACGGCGCTCGGCCCCGTCAGCCGCGCCCATGTCACCGCAGAAGAAGAACGCCAGGGCTGCACCCTGGCCTGCCGGGTCGCGCCGACCACGGCGGTGCAGATCGAAGTGATCGGCAAGTTCGAGAAACCGTTTTCCCGCGGGTACGCCAAGGCGGCAGCCCCGCAACCCACACCTTCCCCACAACCCTGAACCCCTAGGAGACAAATCATGGGTGTCATGCGCATCGGTCACGCCAGCATCAGAGTCATGGACATGGCGGCGGCCCTCAAGCACTACGAGAACGTGCTCGGCCTCAAGGTCACCATGGAAGACAAGCATGGCAACGTCTACATGAAGTGCTGGGACGAGTGGGACAAGTACTCGCTCATCCTCACGCCGAGCGACCAGGCCGGCCTGAACCACGTCGCCTACAAATGCGAGAAGGAATCCGACCTCGACGAGCTGCAGGCCAAGGTCGAGGCCTGGGGCGTCAAGACCGTGATGCTCGACGAGGGCACGCTGCCCGCCACCGGCCGCATGCTGCAGTTCCACCTGCCCAGCGGCCACGAGATGCGCCTGTACGCCACCAAGGAGTACGTGGGCACGGACGTCGGCACCACCAACCCCGACCCGTGGCCGGACGGCCTGAAGGGGGCCGGCGCGCACTGGCTCGACCACCTGCTGCTGATGTGCGAGATGAACCCGCCCGAGGGCATCAACACGGTTGCGGACAACACCCGCTTCATGACCGAGGCGCTGGACTTCTTCCTGACCGAGCAGGTGCTGGTCGGCCCGAACGGCGACATGCAGGCCGCCACCTGGATGAGCCGCACCACCACGCCGCACGACATCGCCTTCGTCGGCGGCGCCCGCAGCGGGCTGCACCACATCGCCTACTTCCTCGACTCGTGGAACGACGTGCTCAAGGCCGCGGACGTGATGGCCAAGAACAAGACCCGCATCGACGTAGCGCCCACCCGCCACGGCATCACGCGCGGCGAGACCATCTACTTCTTCGACCCGAGCGGCAACCGCAACGAGACCTTCGCCGGCCTGGGCTACCTGGCGCAGCGCGACCGGCCCGTGACGACCTGGACCGAGGACCAGCTCTGGAGCGGAATTTTCTACCACACGGGTGCCGCGGTGCCGTCCTTCACGGACGTCTACACCTGAGCCCAGCCTGCGCCCCACCGCCGTCATCCTCGCGAACGCGAGGACCCACGCACCCCACCTGACCCACCATGAAACAGTACCTGAACTTCATCCACGGCGAATTCGTCGCCACGGCCAAGACCTTCGAGAACCGCGCGCCGGTCGACAACCGGGTACTGGGGCTGGTGCATGAGGCGGGTCAGGCCGAGGTGAACGCGGCCGTCGCCGGCGCCCGCGCCGCGCTCAAGGGCGACTGGGGCCGCCTGAGCGTGGTCAAGCGCGTGGACATGCTCTACGCGGTCGCCGACGAGATCAACCGCCGCTTCGACGACTTCCTGCAGGCCGAGATCGCCGACACCGGCAAGCCGCTGAGCCTGGCCTCGCACATCGACATCCCGCGCGGCGCGGCCAACTTCAAGGTCTTCGCCGACATCATCAAGAACGTGCCGACCGAGAGCTTCCAGATGACCACGCCGGACGGCGGCACTGCGGTGAGCTACGCCGTGCGCTCGCCGCTGGGCGTGGTCGCGGTGGTGTGCCCGTGGAACCTGCCGCTGCTGCTGATGACGTGGAAGGTCGGCCCCGCGCTGGCCTGCGGCAACACGGTGATCGTCAAGCCGTCGGAGGAAACACCCGCCACCGCGACGCTGCTCGGCGAGGTGATGAACGCGGTCGGCGTGCCACCGGGTGTCTACAACGTGCTGCACGGCTTCGGTCCCGGCTCGGCGGGCGAGTTCCTGACCAGACACCCGGGCGTCAGCGGCATCACCTTCACCGGCGAGACGCGCACGGGCGAGGCGATCATGGCGGCGGCGGCCAAGGGCGTACGGCCAGTGTCGTTCGAGCTGGGCGGCAAGAACGCCGGCATCGTCTTCGCCGACTGCGACTTCGACAAGGCGGTCGCCGGCATCACGCGCAGCGCGTTCGAGAACTGTGGACAAGTCTGCCTCGGCACCGAGCGCGTCTATGTGCAGCGGCCGATCTTCGACCAGTTCGTCGCCGCGCTCAAGGAGAAGGCCGAGGCGCTCAAGGTCGGCCCGAGCGAGCAGCCCGGCGTCGGCCTCGGCCCGCTGATCTCGGCCGAGCACAAGCAGAAGGTGCTGGGCTACTACGCCAAGGCGGTGGCCGAAGGCGCGACGGTGGTGACCGGCGGCGGGGTGCCCGACATGCCCGGCGCGCTGGCGGAAGGCCACTGGGTGCAGCCGACGATCTGGACCGGACTGCCGGAAAGCGCCAGCGTGGTGCGCGAGGAGGTCTTCGGCCCCTGCTGCCACATCGCGCCCTTCGACACCGAGGAAGAAGCCATTGCGCTGGCCAACGCCACCGACTACGGCCTGGCGACGACGGTGTGGACGCAGAACCTCGGCACCGCGCACCGCATGGCCGCAGCGGTCGAGGTCGGGCTGTGCTGGATCAACTCCTGGTTCCTGCGTGACCTGCGCACCGCGTTCGGCGGCGCGAAGGCGTCAGGGATCGGGCGCGAAGGTGGGGTGCATTCGCTGGAGTTCTACACCGAGCTTCGGAACGTGATGGTCAAGCTCTGAGCATCCCGTCCGCCCCCAGCCGGTCCTGGCGCTGGAAGAACGCCCGCGCCAGCGCCACCAGCTGGGGATCGGTCGGGTGGTCCACCACCTCGTAGCCGACAAGGTGCTTGGCGAGGTGCGGGCGGTGCTTGTCGACGTAGTGGCGGAAATCGGCCAGCGCGGTGTGCGTGCCGGTGACCAGCACCTGCGCGATGCCGTCGAGCGCGTCGCAGACCGCGCCGAAGAACTCGTGTTCCGAGCGCACGCCGCTCTTGTGCTGCGCGGTGGTGTGGGCGTGCAGCTGCACGGTCTGCGTCTGCACCTGCGTCTCGTCGAAACGCAGCACCTGGGCCTGCTGGTGGTCGGTGCGGACCACGGCGTGGAGAACGATCTGGGTGGCTTCAGTGGGCATGGTGGTGGTCCGGTCGGATGGGCAGGCATCCAGCGTGCGCCGGTCCCGGCGGGCCAGTCTGTGCGATGACGAACAGACACCGGCCGGCGGCGCCGCTAAAACGGACCCACACGAACCTCCTCCACACCGCATGACGCACGCCAGCCCGTCCGGGGCCTCCGGCCCCAAGGACCACTACGCCACCCTCGGCGTGGCCCGCACCGCCACGCACGACGAGATCCGCAAGGCCTACCGCAAGCTGGCGCGCAAGTTCCACCCGGACGTCAGCCAGGAGCCCGATGCGCAGGCGCAGTTCATGGCCGCCGCCGAGGCCCACGAAGCCCTGATCGACACCGACCGCCGCGCCGCCCACGACGAGGCTTGGCGCCAGCACGCGCTCGACCGCACCTACGCGCAGGCCGCCGCCGAGGCGCACCGCCAGGAAGAAGACCCCTTCGAGGCCATGTTCGCCCACGCCGCCGGACGGTCGCGGCGCCGCGAAGGCCCGCGCTACCGCGAGCCAGTTCCCGGCCGCGACCACCACGCCGGGCTGGAGGTCGCGCTGATCGACCTCTACCAAGGGGCGCGGCGCACGGTCTCGCTGCGCCTCCCGGTGGTCGATGCGGCGGGGCGGGCCTCGCTGCAGACCCGGCATCTGGAGGTGGACATCCCGAAAGGCCTGCGCCCCGGACAACGCCTGCGGCTGGCCGGCCAGGGCGGCGCGGGCGAGGACGGGGCCGCCGCGGGCGACCTCTACCTCGACATCACGCTGCAGCCGCACCCACTGTTCCGCGTCGACGGGCGCGACGTGCAGGTCGATCTGCCCACGGCGCCCTGGGAAGCGGTGCTCGGCGCGACCGTCACCGCCCCCACGCCGGAAGGCGACGTCCAGCTCACGATTCCACCCGGCTCGACCCCTGGACGCCGGCTGCGCCTGAAGGGCCGCGGCCTGCCCGGTCACCCGGCCGGCGACCTCTACGCGGTGCTGCACATCGCCCTGCCCCCGGCCACCACCGAGGACGAGCGGCAGGCCTACCAGGCGATGGCGCAGGCCTTCCCGCGCTACCAGCCGCGCCCGGAGGCACCGGCCTGAGCGGGCGGCGCGGGGTGGCGGGGTCCGGTCACAATCGGAGTTTTCGTTGTCGCTCCAGCACCAGCCCACCATGCCTACCCGCGTCCTGACCGGCATCACCACCACCGGCACCCCCCACCTCGGCAACTACGTCGGCGCCATCCGGCCCTGCGTGATCGCCAGCCGCCGCACCGACGTCGAGAGCTTCTTCTTCCTCGCCGACTACCACGCGCTGATCAAGTGCGACGACCCGGCGCGCATCGAGCGCTCGCGGCTGGAGCTGGCCGCGACGTGGCTGGCCGCCGGCCTCGACCCCGCGCGCGTCACGCTCTACCGCCAGAGCGACATCCCCGAGATCCCCGAGCTGACCTGGCTGCTGACCTGCGTCACCGCCAAGGGCCAGATGAACCGCGCCCACGCCTACAAGGCCGCCGCAGATGCGAACCTGGCCGCCGGCGAGGACGTGGACGCCGGCATCACGATGGGCCTGTTCAGCTACCCGATCCTGATGGCCGCCGACATCCTGATGTTCAACGCGCACCAGATTCCCGTCGGCCGTGACCAGATCCAGCACATCGAGATGGCGCGCGACGTGGCGCAGCGCTTCAACCACCTCTACGGCCAGGGCACGGACTTCTTCGTGCTGCCGGAAGCCGTGGTCGAGGCCGAGATGGCGCTGCTCCCCGGCCTCGACGGCCGCAAGATGAGCAAGAGCTACGACAACACGATCCCGCTGTTCGAGGGTGGCGCGAAGGCGCTGAAGGACGCGATCGCGCGCATCGTCACCGACTCGAAGCTGCCGGGCGAGCCGAAGGATCCCGAGGGCTCCGCGCTGGTCACGCTGCACGACGCCTTCGGCACGCCGGAGCAGAACACCGCCTTCCGCGACGCGCTGCGCCAGGGCTTGGGCTGGGGCGAGGCCAAGCAGCGGCTGTTCGAGCTGATCAACGGCGAACTCGCGCCGATGCGGGCGCGCTACGAGGCGCTGATCAATCAGCCGGCCGAGCTGGAGGCGATCCTGATGGCCGGCGCAGCCAAGGCCCGCGCCGAGGCCGCGCCGCTGCTGCAGCGGCTGCGCGAGGCGGTGGGCCTGCGTCGCATGGTGGCCGCACCCGTGGCCGCCACGGTCACGGCGAAAGCCGACAAGGCCGCGCTGGCCGTGTTCAAGCAGTACCGCGAGGCGGACGGGCAGTTCTACTTCAAGCTCGCCGCGGCGGACGGGCGCGTGCTGCTGCAGAGCCAGGCGTTTGCCGGCGGGCGCGATGCGGGGAACTGGGTGAAGCGGCTGAAGACCGAAGGGGCGGCGGCGCTGGGTGAGGCGCCGGTCACGCTGGGCGAGGGTGTGTCCACTGAGGAGGTCGCGCAGGCGCTGGCGGAGCTGATCGCCGCGGCAGCCGAGTAAGTCCGCAACGCCCGGCGACTGGCCAAGGGGAGGCCGGCCGACCTGCCGCCCGCAGGCGTCAAGCGAGGTCCGTGGATGCCGATAAGACGGCACCCACGCGTTCACCAGGATCCCCTGACCATGACCTCTTCGACCCCGCAAAAATACCGCCTGCTGACCCGCAGCGACATGGACGGCCTGGTCTGCGCCGTGCTCCTGCGCGAGCTGGACCTGATCGACGACATCACCTTCGTCCACCCCAAGGACGTGCAGGACGGCAAGGTGGCGGTCACCGCGCGCGACATCCTCACCAACGTGCCCTACGTCCCCGGCTGCGGCATGTGCTTCGACCACCACGCCAGCGAGGCCATCCGCAACCAGGGCCGGGACACGCCGGGCTATGTGCTGCTGGCCGAGGCCAAGTCGGCGGCGCGCGTGGTGTACGACCACTTCGGCGGCAAGGCCCGCTTTCCCCGTGTCAGCGACGCGATGATGGAAGCGGTAGACAAGGCGGACTCGGCCGGCTTCAGCATCGACGACGTGCTCGACCCGAAGGGCTGGGAGCTGCTGTCCTTCCTGATGGACGCCCGCACCGGGCTCGGCCGCTTCCGCGAGTTCCGCATCTCGAACTACCAGCTGATGATGATGCTGATCGAGTGCTGCCGGGACATGTCCATCGACGAGATCCTGGCGCTGCCGGACGTGCACGAGCGCATCGACCTGTTCTTCTCGCAGCACGCGCTGTTCCGCGAGCAGATCCGCCGCGTCGCCCAGGTGCGCGACAACCTCGTGGTGCTGGACCTGCGCGACGAGGAGGTCATCTATGCGGGCAACCGCTTCGTGGTCTACGCGATGTTCCCGCAGTGCGACATCTCGATGCACGTCCTGTGGGGCCGCGAGAAGCAGAACACGGTCTACACCGTCGGCAAGTCGATCTTCGGCCGGCGCAACCGCATGGACATCGGCGCACTGATGCTGGAACACGGCGGCGGCGGCCACCATGCCGCGGGCACCTGCCAGGGGGCCAACGAACAGGCCGAGGCGCTCAAGGCCACGCTGGTCGACGAGATCCTGTCGCGCAGCAACGAGGCGGCGAACCTGAGCCAGGCGGCCTAGGCACAGCCTGGTACCGCGTCAGGGCAACGGTCTGTCCGGACACGGCGGGAACGGCTACGCTGTAGCCTGCCTCCCTCACCCGCCCACCTGAGGACAGACCATGCCCAAGCCCGCCCGCCTGACCACGCTGACCGCCTTCGCGCTGCTGACCACGGCCTCGGTCTGTGCCCTGCCCGGTGCGGCCAGCGCCTGGGAGCTGCAAGGCACCAAGGCCCTCGTCGCCATCACCCGCGACCAGCAGCGCCTGCCGCTCGGCACCGTGGAGTTCACGCCCCGCCCGGACGGCCGCATCGCCTTCTCCGTCCACATGGACCACGCCAAGTTCACCGACCATTTCCTGTCGATGAAGGAGTTCAAGTGCGTCGAAGGCGGCGGCGAGGTGAGCTGCCACGTGCCCTACCCGTATCCGAACCCGGGCACGGTGACGCCGACCGACCTGGCGTGGCTGGAGCACCACCTGCTGTTCCTGTTCAAGCTGCCCAAGGAGTTCGGCGCCAAGCTGTGGAACGGGCTGTACTACCAGCTGGAGCGCACCGACAAAGGCCTGGTCGGGCGGCCGCAGTCGATCGACCTGAACCTGATCAGCGCGCCGCCGACGCAGACCGACAAGCCGCCGTATCGGCCGGCGCTGCGGGATGACGTGGCGGCGGGGGTGCGGTGGATCGACCGGCTGGTGATCGAGTAGTCCGCCACCCCCTCGTCATCCTCGCGAAGGCGAGGACCCACGCACCACCGCCAGAAACGCCCCCAGCACCGGCGATCCATCCCCCCGCCGGTGGATGCAGCTCAGCTCGATGTCCCGCAGATACGCGCAGTCCAGCGGCCGGTACACCACCCCCGGCAGCCGCAGGCTCTCGCTGCTGGCCGTCGTGACACAGGCGCCAAACCCCCCCGCCACCAGCGCCACCGCGGTCAGCACGTCCTCGACCTCCTGCTCGATCTGCAGCGGCGTGCCCTCCTGCGCGAAGGCCTGCATCACCTGCTGCGCCAGACCGGGCAGCGGCAGGTTCGGGTAGAGGATCATCGGCTCACCCTGCAGATCAGGAATGCGCACCGACGCCTGCGCGCACAGCCGATGGCCCTCGGGCAGCGCCACCCGCATCTGCTCGCGCAGCACCGTCTCGATCACCAGATCCGGCTCCGGCGGCACCAGCCGGTTGAAGCCGACGCTGATGCGGCGCTCGCGCAGCGCGTCGAGCTGCTCGGCCTTGGTCATCGTGTGCAGCACGATCTTCACGTCCGGCCGCTCGGCATGGAAACGCGCCAGCAGCCGCGGGATCACGTCCAGCACCCCCGAGCCGAACAGCCCCACGTCCAGCCGCCCGGTCTCGCCGCGTCCGGCCGCGCGGGTGCGCTCGCGGGCACGCTGGGCCAGCGCCAGCAGGTTCGGTACCTCGTCGAGCAGCGTCTGCCCTGCCTCGGTCAGCTCCATGCCCTTGGGCGTGCGGGTGAACAGCGGCGCGCCGAGTTCGTCCTCCAGCGCGTGGATCTGGCGGGTCAGCGGCGGTTGCGCCATGTGCAAGCGCTCGGCGGCGCGGCCGAGGTGGCGCTCCTCGGCCACGGCGAGGAAGTAGCGCATCTGTCTGAGGTCCATGAGCGACACTGTGCCGCACAAATCACGCCCCCTGCCTCAGGAGCCTCACGATGTTTCTGCGTCCCCTGCGCCCCCTGTGTCACCTCCTCGCCGCCGCCGGTCTGGTGGCCGCCCTCGGTGCCTGCAGCACACGGCCCGACCTGACCGCTCCGCCGACCCCCGCCCCCCTGACGCTGACCATCGCACACCTCAACGACCACCACTCGCAACTGGAGCCGATCCCCGCCGTGGAACTGGTGCTCGACGGCGTGGCGACCCAGGTCGAACTCGGTGGCTTCGCGCGCCAGACCACGCTGTTCCAGCAGGCCACCGCCGAGAAGAAGAACCTGCTCAAGCTGCACGCAGGCGACGCGGTGACCGGCACGCTGTATTACACCTTCTTCAAGGGCGAGGCCGACGCGAGGATGATGAACACGGTCTGCTTCGACGCCTTCGGCTACGGCAACCACGAGTTCGACGACGGCGACGGCGTGCTGAAGAACTTCCTGGACCAGCTCTACACGGCCGACTGCCAGACCGCCATCGTCTCGGCCAACGTCGTGCCGGCAGCCGGCTCCCCTCTGGCCCCGTCGGGCACGCCAGTCCACAAGCCCTACCTGGTCAAGACCTATGACGGCGTGAAGGTCGGCATCATCGGCATCGACGTCGCCGGCAAGACCAAGGCGTCGTCGCGCCCGCTGGCCGGCACCCAGTTCCTCGACGAGACGACCACGGCGCAGAAGTACATCGACGAACTCAAGGGCCAGGGCGTGAAGCACATCGTGCTGCTGACGCACCAGGGCTACGACGCCGACAAGAAGCTGGCGGCCGCGCTGACCGACGTGGACGTGATCATCGGCGGCGACTCGCACACGCTGCTGGGCGACTTCGCCAGCTTCGGCCTCAGCAGCTCGGGCGCCTACCCGACGGTGGTGAAGAACAAGGACGGCGGCACGGTCTGCATCGGGCAGTCGTGGGAATACAGCAAGGTCTTCAGCCTGATGAACGTCAAGTTCGACACCCAGGGCGCGGTCGCGAGCTGCGCGGGCAACGCCTCGGTGGTGATCGGCGACAGCTTCAAGCGCAAGAACGCCGCCGGCACCTTCGTCGCGGTCGATGACGCCACCAAGGTCGCGCTGACCGCCAAGCTGGCCACCGACCCGCGCATCAAGGTGACGACGCCCAACACCATCGCCGCAGGCGTGCTGGCCGGCTACACCGTGCAGGTCGAGGCGCAGAAGGCCAAGGTCATCGGCACCGCGACCGAAGCGCTCTGCCTGGTGCGGGTGCCCGGCGAGACGACCAACCGCTCCGGCGGCATCGCCGGCTGCGAGACCGCCAACACGCTGGCCCGCGGCAGCGACGCCGCGCAGGTGGTGGCCGAAGCCTTCCTGGCCGCCAGCAAGCGCGCCCACTTCGCGCTGCAGAACGCCGGCGGCGTGCGCACGCCGATCAGCAGCGGCACGCTGACGATGAACACCGCGTTCACCGTGCTGCCCTTCTCCAACGTGCTGGTCGAGCTGAACATGACCGGCGCCCAGGTGGTCCAGGCCCTGGAGGACGCTGTCGCCAACTACCGCGACAACGCTTCGTCCGACGGCTCGCACCCCTACGCGGCCGGCCTGCGCTGGCACCTGGACCTGAGCAAGGCGCGTGGCAGCCGCTTCAGCAACGTGGAGGTGAAGGACCGCACCTCGGGCGTCTGGTCCGCCATCGATCCGGCCAAGACCTACACCCTGGTGACAAACGACTTCATCGCCACCGGCAAGGACGGCTACACCACGCTCGGCCAGGTCTACACGGCGGGCAACTACGTCAACACCTACCTGCTCTACACGCAGACCTTCGCCGACTGGCTGGTCGCGCGCGGCGGCACGGTGTCGCGTCCGGCGGCGGGCGACTACTCGCACCAGAAGGTGATCGGCGTGGCAGGCGTAGCGCTGCCCTGATACTGGCGGGAAGTCGAGGAGATCTCGGACCCGACAGGGTTCAGGCCTCCAGCGGCAGGGTCACGGTGAACACCACGCCGCTCCCGTCCGCGCGGTCCTGCGCCGCCACCTGCCCGCCGTGGTACTCGGCGACCAGGCGCACGACATGGAGCCCGATGCCCAGGTGCGGCTGGTCGGACGCCGCTCCGTCGCGCACCGAGGAGAAGGGCTCGAACAGCGAGGTCGCCAGCGCCGCCGGCAGGCGCGGCCCCTGGTTCGAGACGCTGACGCGGACCTGGCGCGCGTGCGGCGCGTCGCGCTCGCACGCGACCACGATGGGCGTGCCGGCCACCGCGAAGTCGCAGGCGTTCGAGAGCAGCTTGTCCAGCATCTGCGCAGCCCAGTCGGGATCGCCCAGCACCCACGCGGCGGGCGGGCCGACGCAGACCTCGAAGATCCGGTCCGGCCGGCCCGCCGCGAAGGTGTTGACGTAGTCGTGCAGGAAGGCGCCGAGGTCGAAGCGAATGCGCGGGCTGCTGGCCAGCATCTCCTCCAGCCGCGACGCCTCGCCCATGGCCGACAGCACGCGGTTGATGCGGTCCATGCCGCGCTCGGTGCGCTCGAAGTAGACCGCGTCGGCCGGCGTGGTGCTGAGCGCGCGCAGGTTGTCCAGCGACATGCGGATCGAGGTGATCGGCGTGCGCAGCTCGTGGCCGAGCAGGCGGGCGAGCTTCTGCAGGTAGTCGTGGTAGCCGTCCAGGCGCTGCAGCAGGGTCGAGAAGCTGCGCGACAGGTCGCCCAGTTCGTCCTCGGCATCGTGGCTGGCCTGCAGGCGCAGACCGCGGCTGCGGCGCACACGGCCCTGGGCGTCCACGGCGCTCTCCGCCTCGGCCTGCAAGGCCAGCAGGCGCCGGGTGAGCCGGCCGGCGTACAGCGCCAGCACGCCCGCCACCACCAGGAAGGCCAGCAGCGTCGTGACCGCGAGCCGTTCGCGGGCATGCCAGGCGGCGCGGGTGATGGTGTCGTCGCCCTGCTCCACGACCACCACGCCCTCGACACCCGACGCCCCCCACACCGGCGCGGCCACCGAGAAGATGCGCGCGTCGCGGGTCGACAGGCTGCGCTGCTGCACGCCGATGCTGCCCTGGGCGGCGGCCCGCACCGCGTCATCGAGGACCGGACCGCTCGCCCGCTCCAGGTCGGAGAAATCGACCGTGTCCGGCGCCACCCAGGGGTGGACCCAGCGCACGATCCAGCGGTCCAGGGCATCGGCCTGGGGATCAGCCTGGGGGTCGGCATCGGCCATGAACCGCGTGTCCTGGCGCACCAGGCTGCCCCAGTGGCCGCGGACCCGCAGCTCCGTGTCCAGCAGCCAGACCTGGAAGCCGCTGCGCGCGATCGACGCCCCCGGCAAGCGCTCGGCCACCGGATCGGACAGCGGCTGCAGCGCGCGGGCATAGGCCTCGGTCACGTCGAGCAGCGCACGCTGCTGGGCCTGCTGCAGGCGTGTGCGCATCTCGCCGACGTAGTGCTCGTGCACCAGCGGAAACACCACCAGCAGCACCAGCGCCACGGCCAGCCCCTGCGCGCGCAGGCCGAAGCGCCACGGCCGGCGCGCCGTGGTCGGCACGGTGTCGGGGCTCATCGGGCGGCCGCGCCGTTCCAGCGGTAGCCGCGGCCGTAGACGGTGTCGATCATCGAGAACGCCGGATCGACCGCCTCGAACTTGGTGCGGATGCGCTTGATGTGCGCGGTCATGGTGTTGGGCTCGACGTAGATGTTCGCCGAGCGCATCAGCGTGTCGCGGTCACGCAGGTGGCCCACCTGCCGGGTGAGCGCCTTGATGATCTCGAACTCGGTGATCGTCAGATCGACCGCGGTGTCCTTCCAGCGGGCCTCGAAGCGCTCCAGGTCCAGCCGCAGGGCGCCGATGTCGAGGACGTGTTCCTGGCGACGCGCCTGCTGCAGGGCTTCCTGCCGGCGGAACAGGGCCGTGACCCGCGCCAGCAGCTGCGCCATCGTGATGTGGGCCTTGACGAGGTAGTCGTCTGCCCCGAGGCGAAAGCCGCTGATGACGTCCGATTCGCTGTCGAAGTTGGTCAGGATGATGATCGGCACCACCTTGGAGCGCGCCCGCAAGTCCTGGCACAGCACCATGCCCGCATCACGCTCGGCCCCCAGGCCGATGTCCAGCAGGACCAGGTCCGGCATCTGGACGGCGAAGGCAGCCTCGGCCTCTTGCCGGGAGGCGTGGCCACGTGGCTGGTACCCGGCGCGGCGCAGGGCTTCCAGGTAGTTGTCGCGGATGTCCTGTTCGTCCTCGACAACGGCGATCTGCTTGGTCATGGGGTGCTCCTCTCCTGTGGCGGAGCGGTCACTGCCCCGCGGATGGGCCATTGGAACGCAAGCGGACCCCGGTGTGGCGACCGGATCCGCAGCCGTCACGATTCATCACCATTCGTCCGGATCCGGCAGATTCGGTACAGGTTTCCGCCCCCGCCGCGCGGCACCATGCAGGACATGCACACCACCCGCCTGCCCGGTCTCTACCTGTTCTGCGGCCTGCTGATCACCACGCTGAGCAGCAGCCGGCGCGTGGAAGCGGTCTGGATGACTGGTGTCGAGACCCTGGTCGCGGCCGTCCTGCTGCTGCAGGTGTACCGCACCCGAGGAGCCCGTCCACCGGCTGCACCCGGTGGGTGGCACACCGCCACCGCATGCTGGGCCATGCTGTGGTGGGGCTGCGCGCTGGCCAACTCGCGGCAGATCGTCTCCATGCTGGTGCTGTTGCTGCTGGCACGGAGCGCACGGCCGCCCGGCCCCTGGCGCGGGTGGCGGCGCGCCCTCCCGCCGGGCGTGCTGCTGCTGGCCCTGGTGGTGGTGCTCGGCGTCGTGGACCTGCAGGCGTCCAACCCGCTCTGGCGCCTGTGGTGGATGGTGCAGATCAGCCCCTACGGCGACTGCTGCAGCCAGTACCAGCGGCATCTGACCGCGCTGGCGCTGGCCCGGGCGGCCGACTGGGGGCCGGCCCTCGGCGCGGTGCGGCCGGTGCCGCAGTCGCATGGCGACTTTGCGCTGGTCTGGCTGGTGGTCCGGGTGGGCTGGGTGCCGGTGGCCGGGCTTGTGGCGGGGTTCGTCGGCCTGTGGACCGCCGGTCTGATCGGCGCCTTGCGGCAGCTCCGGCGCACGCCGGCCGACAGCGCCGAACACGGGCTGGCCCGGGTCTGGCGGGTGGTCGGGCTCTGGCTGCTGGTGCAGGCGGTGCTGGGGGTGGCGGTCAATCTGGCGCTGCTGGGTCGGCCGGTCGGTATGGGGTTCCCGGGGCTGTCCTGGCATCCGGTGTCGCTCATGATGGTGCTCGTGTGGTGCGTGTGCGCATGCGTGGGCATGGGCGTGTGGCACTGCACATCGACCCACAGGGACACCCCGGACACGAACGCCGCATGAACCGCATGAGCATGAGCATGAGCAGACAACGAGGCACCGCGCGCCCCTGGCGCCGCAGGCTGGGCGCGGGCCTGGCCGCCCTGTGGTGGGCGGGCACCGTCCTGGCGGCCGATGGCGCGGCCACGCCGCTGCCGCTGCAGCCGGCCGTGGACCAGGCCGAGACCTGGCTGCGCCAGAACCGCCTGGAGCCGGCCATCGAGCGGCTCGAAACCCTGCTGACCCAGCGCCGGGCCACCGGGCAAGGCGCCTCGACGGACACCGACACCGCCGTCCACCTGGGACGCGCCTGGGGCCTGCTCGCCGACGCCTACGGCCGGCGCGGGCAGTTCGCGCTAGAACACCGGGCGCGGGTGCACGCGGTCGCGCAGTGGCGCAGCGCCTTCGGGCCGACCCACGCGACGGTGCTGGATGCGCGCACCCACCTGGCGCTGTCCTTGCGCCATCTGCAGCAGCCCCGCGAGGCCGAAGCCGATCTGCGCGCCGTGCTGGCCACCCGCATGGACCAGCTGCCGGCCGGCGTGGACGCCGCGGCCCGCGACCACCTGGCGCTGGCCACGCTCTTCCTGGTGCCGCAGCGCCGGCTGGCAGAGGCCGAGGACGCGGTGTCGAGCGGCCTGCGGCTGCTGCGCCAGTCCCCCGGTGTGCAGGAGGCGCGCCTCACGCCGTACCGCCTCGAACGCGCGGCGATCCAGATCGCACAAGGCCGGCCGGCCGATGCCGAATCGGTGCTGCGGCGCATCCTGGCCTTTCTCGACAGCCAAGGGGCCGCCGCCCGGCCGGAAGAGCGCATCCGGACGCTGCGGACGCTGGGGGAAGCGCTGCTGCGCCAGGGGCGCTACGCCGCGGCCGAACAGGCGCTGCGCGAGGCCGTCCAGGCGGCCCTGCCACACCCCGGTGTCCGCGACGTCGACCTCAACCTCGCCCGGACCCGGCTGTCGGAGCTGCTGCTCTTCCAGGAGCGGCCGGCCGAGGCCGAGCCGCTGCTGCGGGCGGTGCTGGACAGCCAGCGCCGGGGCGTGCGCGGGGAATTCCATCCGGACCTGTTCTCCACCTGGTCGCGTCTGGGCCGGGTTCTGGTGCAGCTCGACCGGGGCCGCGAGGCGGTGGACCTGCTGACCCGGCTGGTCGACGAGACCCGCACCGTGCGTGGCGCCCGGCATCCCGACACCGTCCATGCGCTGGCCACGCTGGCCTGGGCGCAGCAAGACAGCGGCCACACCGCGCAGGCGGAGCGGACCTTGCGGTCGGCCCTCGACATCGCCGACCGGGCCGAGGCCGGCGCCCTGGCGGAGGCGTCCACCGACATGCGCAACCAGCTCGGCACCCTGCTGCTCCACGAGGGGCGCTTCGCGGAGGCCGCGAGCGCCTTCCGCACCGCGCTGCAGGGCACGCAAGCGCTGCACGGCGCCACCCATCCGGAGGTCGCCACGGTGCAGGCCAACCTCGCCCTGGCGCTGCAGCGGCAGGGGCGGCTCGCCGATGCCGCCGCCGTGCTGCGCCAGGCGCTGGCGGTGCAGGAGGCCAGCCTCGGGCCGACGCACCAGCGGCTGGTGGACACCCTGGACACGCTGGGCTCGCTCTACAGCGAACTGGAGGATCTGCCCCGCGCCGAAGCGAGCCTGACGCGTGCCATCACGGTGCACCGGCAACGGGTGCCGGCCCCCGACCCGAAGGACACGCGGCTCGCCCGCTTGCAGGGGACGCTGGCGGGCGTCTGGGTCCAGGGCAACCGGCTGTCCGAGGCCGAGGCTGCGCTGCGCGTGTCCATCCAGACCCTGGAAGCCGCCGATCCGGACGACGCCGCCCTGCCCCATCAGCTGGTCAGCCTCGGGGGCGTGCACCGCCGCCGGGGGGAGTTCGCGCAGGCCCAGTCGCTGATGGAGCGGGCCGTGCGCCTGCGGCGGGCGCGCTGGGGCCCGGACGCCCGCCCGACCGCCATCACCGAAGTCGCACTGGCCCGGGTGCTGGACGCCGCCGGTCGGCCGGACGCCGCGGAGCCGCTGCTGCTGCACGCCCTGCACGTCCTCGACCAGGGGCCGACCCGCGGCACGCCCCATGTCGCCCAGGTCCACCAGCGCCTGGCCGAGGTCTACCGCCACACCGGGCGCCCGGGTCCGGCCCGCGCCGCCGCCCAGGCCGCGCTGACCCTCTACGAGCGCACCTACGGCCCGCAGCACGCCGACACGGTCGCGTGCCGGCAGTGGCTGGACGCGCTGACAGCGGGGCGGTAGGGCACCCGCCCTGCCACTTTTCATCACGATCCGGCGAGGATGTTTTGCGCTGGCCATCGCACCATGCGGATCACACAGGAGATGCCCCATGCAATTCGACCCCTCCACCAGCACCTTGTTCACCGATACCGGTGAACGGATCAAGACGCTGCACTGCCCGCGCAAGATGCAGTGGACGCAGCTGGAACCAGCCCGCGACAACGCCCCCCACCGCCATTGCCGGGCCTGCGACCACGTGGTCCTGGAGACAGCGGTCTTGTCCGATGCCGACTTGCTGGCCATCGTTCGGGCAGACCCGTCGACCTGCCTGCAGGTTCGCTCCGACCAACCCAACCTGACGCTGGTCTCCCGCGCACCAGACCGAGGAACGCCGTGAGAACACCTGCCATGGCCATGTCCTGGCGCACAGGCTGGTGGCGCCTGCTCGTCGCCCTAGTGGTGCTGGCCGCCATGGTGGCGTGGAGCCGCTATTTCCTGGCTCTCTCGGACGAGCGGTTCCGCTGGCAGCGCCGGTGCGCCTTCGTCTGCCCACCGTATGCGGTGACGCAGCAGGAGCGTGACGCGACCCACCGCGCCAGTGACTGGGAAAAGCCGCTGGTGCTGGCGCTGGCACCGTGGGGATACGGGCTGGCCGTCGGGGTGCGGCGGCTGCGCAGACGGCACACCAATACCTAAAGGGTATTGATTCGACAATATTCAGTATTGGACAGTATCGCGAGGCGATCCTATCGTGGCGGTGATCCCCTCCCCACCGCTCCCGAGAAAGTTCGCCTCCATGAACCCCGAACTCGGCCGCCGCGTCCGCACCGGCACCTTCGAGACCAACGTCCACGACCTCGGCACCGCCGCTGAGGACCAGCCGCCCGTGCTGCTCATCCACGGCTCCGGGCCGGGCGTGTCGGCGTGGGCGAACTGGCGGCTGGTGATGCCGGTGCTCGCGCAGCAGCGCCGCGTGATCGCGCCCGACATGGTCGGCTTCGGCTACACCGATCGACCGGCCGGCACCGCCTACATCATGGACACTTGGGTGCAGCAGGCGCTCGACCTGCTCGACGCGCTGGACGTGCCGCAGGTCGACCTGATCGGCAACTCCTTCGGCGGCGCGCTGTCGCTGGCGCTGGCCATCCGGGCGCCGCAGCGTGTGCGGCGGCTGGTGCTGATGGGCTCGGTCGGCGTGCCGTTCGTGATCACGCCGGGGCTGGACGCGGTGTGGGGCTACGAGCCGTCGTTCGAGACGATGCGCGGGCTGCTGGACATCTTCGCGTACAGCCGCGCGCTGGTCACGGACGAGCTGGCCGAACTGCGCTACCAGGCCAGCATCCGGCCCGGCTTCCAGGAATCGTTCTCCGCGATGTTCCCGGCGCCGCGCCAGCGCTGGGTCGATGCGATGGCCAGCCCGGAAGCCGCCATCCGCAGCCTGCCGCACGAGACGCTGGTAATCCACGGCCGCGAGGACCAGGTCATCCCGCTGTCCAACTCGCTGACCCTGGCCGACTGGATTCCGAACAGCCAGCTCCACGTCTTCGGCCACTGCGGCCACTGGACGCAGATCGAGCACAGCGCCCGCTTCGCGCAACTGGTCACCAACTTCCTCGCCGAAGCCGACGCGACCCGCTGACGCACCCCGCCCGTCATGCCCGCGCACGCGGGCACCCACCGAGTACCCAGACCATGATGGACACCCAGACGATCGAACGCTACGGCGACGAGCTGTACGCCTCGCTGCTCAGCCGCATCCCCGTCGAGCCGCTGACCAACCGCGAACCCGGCATCACCATCGACGACGCCTACCAGATCCAGCTCCGCATGATCCAGCGCCGCCTCGACGCGGGCGAAGTCGTGATCGGCAAGAAGATCGGCGTGACCAGCAAGGTGGTGATGGACATGCTCGGCGTGAACCAGCCGGACTTCGGGCACCTGCTCTCGGGCATGGTGTTCAACGAAGGCGAGCCGGTGGACACGTCCAAGATGATCGCGCCGAAGGCCGAGGCCGAGGTGGCGTTCATCCTGGCGCGCGACCTGACCGGCCCGGGCGTGACGGCGGCCGACGTGCTGCGCGCCACCGACTGCGTGATGCCGTGTTTCGAGATCGTCGATTCGCGCATCAAGGACTGGAAGATCAAGATCCAGGACACCGTCGCGGACAACGCTTCGTGCGGCGTGCTGACCCTCGGTGGCACGCGCCGCAGCCCGCGCGACCTCGACCTGGCGCTGGCCGGCATGGTGCTGGAGAAGAACGGCGAAATCATTTCCACCTCGTGTGGTGCGTCGGTCCAGGGCTCGCCGGTGAACGCCGTGGCGTGGCTCGCGAACACGCTCGGCCGGCTGGGCATCTCGCTCAAGGCGGGCGACGTGATCCTGTCGGGCTCGCAGTCGCCGCTGGTCCCGGTGAAAGCCGGCGACAGCCTGCACTGCAGCGTCGGCGGCCTGGGCAGCACCTCGGTGCGCTTCATCTGAACCCCGAGAGACCAGAGCGGAACCCACACCATGCAACTCGACCGCCAGACCATCGAACTGCTCGCCCTCCACGTCGAGGCCGCCGAGCTGAACGCCCGCGACATCACCAAGATCACCGACGACTATCCCCTGATGGACTGGGACGACGCCTACGCCATCCAGGACGAGATCCGCCGCCGCAAGGAAGCGCGCGGCAACAAGACCGTCGGCCTGAAAGCCGGGCTGACCTCGTTCGCCAAGATGAAGCAGATGGGCGTGGACACCCCCTGCTTCGGCTTCGTCAGCGACTACATGGCGCGCCCCGACGGCGGCGAAATCAGGATGTCCGAGCTGATCCACCCGAAGGTGGAGGCCGAGATCTGCATCGTCACCAAGGCGCCGCTGAAGGGCCCCGGCTGCCACGTCGGCACGGTGATGGCGGCGATCGACTTCGTGCTGCCCGCAGTGGAAATCATCGACAGCCGCTACCGCGACTTCAAGTTCGACCTGAAGAGTGTCATCGCCGACAACACTTCGGCCTCGCGCTTCGTGATCGGCGGGCGCTCGCGCAACGTCGAGGAACTCGACCTGCGCACGCTCGGCGTGGTGCTGGAGAAGAACGGCCAGATCGTGGCGATGGCGGCGGGCGCAGCGGTGCTCGGTCACCCGGCCGCGGCGGTCGCGATGATGGCCAACCACCTCGGCGCGCGCGGCCAGGAGATCCCCGCCGGCCCCTTCATCATGACCGGCGGCGTCACGGAAGCCATCGCGGTGCAGGCCGGCGACAGCGTGAATGTGCGCTTCCAGGACCTGGGCAGCGTGTCGATGCGCTTCGTCGAATAACCCCGAAAGCTCCTCATGACACAGAACCGCAAGATCAAGTGCGCCCTGATCGGGCCCGGCAACATCGGCACCGACCTGCTCGCCAAGCTGCAGCGCTCGCCCGTCCTCGAACCGGTATGGATGGTGGGCATCGACCCCGAATCCGACGGCCTGAAACGCGCCCGCGAGATGGGCATCAAGACCACGTCGGACGGCGTGGACGGCCTGGTGCCCCACATGCAGGCGGACGGCGTGCAGATCGTGTTCGATGCCACCAGCGCCTACGTCCACGCCGAGAACTCGCGCAAGGTGAACGAACAAGGCGCGCTGATGATCGACCTGACGCCGGCGGCGATCGGGCCGTTCTGCGTGCCGCCGGTGAACCTGAAGGCGCATGTCGGCTCCGGCGAGATGAACGTCAACATGGTCACCTGCGGCGGGCAGGCGACCATCCCGATGGTCGCCGCGGTCAGCCGCGTGCAGGCGGTCGCCTACGGGGAGATCGTCGCGACCGTGTCGAGCCGCTCGGTCGGCCCCGGCACGCGCAAGAACATCGACGAATTCACCCGCACGACCGCGGGCGCGGTGGAGAAGGTCGGCGGCGCGCAGAAGGGCAAGGCGATCATCGTCATCAACCCAGCCGAGCCACCGCTGATGATGCGCGACACGGTGCATTGCCTGGTGGATGAAGCCGCCGGTGCGCCGGACCAGGCTGCCATCACCGCCTCGGTCCACGCGATGCTGGCCGAGGTACAGAAATACGTGCCCGGCTACCGGCTGGTCAACGGCCCGGTGTTCGACGGCCAGCGCGTGTCGGTCTACCTCGAAGTCGAGGGCCTGGGCGACTACCTGCCCAAGTACGCCGGCAACCTCGACATCATGACCGCCGCCGCTGCCCGTACCGCCGAGATGTTCGCCGAGGAGATCCTCAAGGGCGAACTGGTCCTGCGGCCCACCGCGCCCGCCGTGGCCGCCTGAAGGGAGACACCACCATGACGACCACCACCACACCGCTGTCGAGCCTGCACGGCAAGAAGATCACCGTCCACGACATGACGCTGCGCGACGGGATGCACCCCAAGCGCCACCTGATGACGCTCGACCAGATGAAGTCGATCGCCTGCGGGCTCGACGCAGCCGGCGTGCCGCTGATCGAGGTCACCCACGGCGATGGCCTGGGCGGCTCCAGCGTCAACTACGGCTTCCCGGCGCACACCGACGAGGAATACCTCGGCGCGGTGATCCCGCTGATGAAGCAGGCCAAGGTGTCAGCGCTGCTGCTGCCCGGCATCGGCACCGTCGAGCACCTGCAGATGGCACATGACCTCGGCGTGAGCACGATCCGCGTGGCGACGCACTGCACCGAAGCCGATGTCAGCGAGCAGCACATCACCTACGCCCGCAAGCTCGGCATGGACACGGTCGGCTTCCTGATGATGGCGCATATGAACTCGCCTGAAGGGCTGGTCAAGCAGGCCAAGCTGATGGAGGGCTACGGCGCCAACTGCATCTACATCACCGACTCGGCCGGCTACATGCTGCCGGAGGACGTGAAGGCGCGGCTCGGCGCGGTGCGCGCGGCACTGAACCCGGCCACGGAACTCGGCTTCCACGGCCACCACAACCTGGCGATGGGCATCGCCAACAGCCTGGCCGCGATCGAGTGCGGCGCGACGCGCATCGACGCGGCAGCGGCGGGCCTGGGTGCTGGCGCCGGCAACACGCCGATGGAAGTGCTCGTCGCGGTGTGCGACCGGATGGGCATCGAGACCGGTGTGGATGTCTGGAAGATCCAGGACGTGGCCGAAGACTTGGTCGTGCCGATCATGGACTTCCCGATCCGCATCGACCGCGATGCGCTGACGCTGGGCTACGCGGGTGTCTACGGCAGCTTCCTGCTGTTCGCCAAGCGCGCCGAGAAGAAATACGGCATCCCGGCGCGCGACCTGCTGGTCGAACTCGGCCGCCGCAAGATGGTCGGCGGCCAGGAAGACATGATCGAGGACACCGCCCTCACCATGGCCCGCCAGCGCGCCGCCGTCTGATCCCGAGTCAACCCCAGGAGCCCCCCATGCCATTCGCCCAGATCTACATGCTCGAAGGCCGCACCGAGGACCAGAAGCGCGCCGTGATCGAGAAGGTCACGCAGGCGCTGCACGAAGCCGTCGGTGCCCCGAAGGAAGCCATCCGCGTCTGGATCCACGACATGCCCAAGGAGAACTGGGGCATCGCGGGGGTCAGCGCGAAGGACCTGGGGCGCTGAATGCCCGCCACCCGTGCGCTTACCGCGCGGTGCACAACACCGCGTGGTGGGCGTAATACAGCCGCTTCCACCACGGCATGAGCCACTGCGGCAGGTAATGGTTGGTGACGGCCTTGAGCCAGTAGCGGTGCAGTGCCAGCCCATCCTTTTGCGACACGAAGCGGATCGTGTCCATGTCGAGCACCGGCGCATAGTTCCGCCGGTCCACGATGCGCAGTCCGCAGGATTCGATCAGGGCCTCGAAGGAGGTCGAGGTGAAAAACTGGACATGCCCGGCGACATTGCCAGTGCGGTCCTTCAGGCGCGCTTTCAGCCTGCTCGCCATCAAGTCTTCCAGGGGCACCTCGATGACTGCGTGCGAGAACTTCAGCGCCCGCTGCATGGAGTGCAGGAACCGGGCGGGCTCCTCCAGATGTTCCAGCACATGGCTGACAACCACGACGTCGCTCGGCTCGTCGACGCGGAACTGCGGGTCGGTGATGTCGCCCTGCACGGCCTCGATGCCCGGGGAATGGGCGCGCAGGTAATCCACCGCCTCCTGCGAATAATCGACGCCCATGTAGGTCGCCGCCAGTGACCTGCGCTGGCATTCCGTGATCACCGCACCAACGCCGCAGCCCAGTTCCACCAACCGGCGCGGATGGAGATCATGGGCGCGCAGGAACTGCTCGATCGAATTCACCTTCTCCCTTGCACCTCGCCGCAGCCACTCGGCCTCCTGCTCGAGTTCGGTCTGGTACAGCTGGCGAAAGTGGTCCTTGCCCAGCACCACCGGAGATTTGTCCAGGCCCATTCGACGAGTCCTTCCAGGCTTGTTCAGCCACGATTGGCCAAGCCAGCTTACTCGCCGGTCTCGCTGGTCTTCCGGGCAGCGTCCCTCGATTCGCGGCCCCGCGAATGGGCAGGCGGATCAATGCGAATTCACCAGATCCGGATCCGCCGTGTTGCGCTCGTCGAGGTACAGGCGCGTCGGTTGCACCTCGCTGCACGCGGGGCCCACGACGACCACCTGGCTCAGCGCGAAGGACCTGGGGCGCTGACCGCAGCGGCCACTGGTGCCGGCCGCCGGTGCATCCACACCACCAGCACCACCCCCGCCGCCAGCAGCCCCGCGATCCCGCCAAAGGCCACCGCATCCGACCACGTCGCGGCGACGAACCCCAGGCACAGCGGCGTCGGCAATCGCAGCGCGCCCGCGACCAGCGAGGCGACACCCAGCGCATCGGCCGCGCGCTGCGGCGCCTGCTTCGCCACCAGCGCGAAGCAGCACGGCACGACACACGCCGTGCCCACCCCCACCAGCGCGAAGCCGAGCACGCTGCTGACGAACCCGTCCGCCAGCGCCACCGCGGCGAAGCCCAGCGCGGCCAGCACCAGCGACACGGTGATGACGCGGTGGTCGTCGAAGCGGTGCCGCAGCGTGTCGCCCAGGCTGCGCACGATCGCCTGACAGCCCGCGAACAGCGCCGCACCTGCGCCGGCCAGCGCCGGATTCGGCCCGCCCTGCTGCGCCAGGAACTGCGCCGACCACATCTGCGCGGTGATCTCGGCGGCGATGCACACGCCCAGCACCACGCCGAGCAGCAGCACGGGCAGCCCGAGATGGGCGCGTGACGGTGAGACCGCGGCATCCGTCGATGACGGCGCCCCAAGCACCGCCATCGCCCTCGGCGGGATCCGCGTCAGCGCCCACACCACGGGCGCGATCGACAGCACGGCCAGCCCCGCGCACGCCAGCGCCTCGAACTGGCTCGCCACCACGCTGCCGCTGATCGCACCGATCGCGAACGCACCGGACGCTGCCGCGTGCATCCGGATCAGCACCGGCCGGCCCGCCTCGCGCTCCAGCGCCGTGCCATCGGTGTTCATCGCCAGATCGACCGTGCCGGCGGTCAGGCCGAGCGCGACCAGGCTCGCCGTCAGCGCCAGCGGCGAGCCGGCGGCAAACAGCGCCACGAAGGTCAGCGCGTGCAGCACCAGCACCCAGCGCATCAACCGCCGCACCTCGATGCGGCGCAGCAGCCGCCCGCCCACGGTCATCGCGCCGACGTAGGCCGCGCTGTGCAGCGTCAGCGCCAGCCCGAGGCCGGCGGTGTCGAGGCCGGTCTGGCGCATCAGCGTCGGGATCGCGCCAGCGAACAGCCCCAGGCCGAAGGCGAAGGCGAAGAACACGCCGGTGAGGACGGCGCGGGGCCGCTGCGAAGGAGTCATGAACAGTCCAGGAAGGTTCAGGGGGTCACCGCGAACGCGCCAGATCAAGGTCCGCCGCATTGCGCTCGTCCACGTACACGCTGGTCGGCTGCACCTCGCTGCGCGCGTGGCACATGACGACCACATTGCTCAGCGGCTGGCGGCGGTGCAGCACCTCCACCGCACAGCGGCCGTACACGCTCTCGATCGTCGCCAGCAGGTTGCGTGCATACGGCGTGGCGAGCTGGCCGTCGAGGATCAGGTTGGCGATCAGCACGCCGTCGGCGGTCAGCACCCGGCGCGTGCTCTGCCAGAACTCGCGCGTGACGAGGTGGCCGGGGATCGAGGTGTGCGAGCTGTAGACATCGACCACGGCGGCGTCGAAGCGACGGTCCGTACGCGCCACGAAATGCCGCGCATCGTCCACGATGAACTCGCCACGCGCCGCTTCGCCGAGGAAGTGCTCCTCCGCGATGGCGCGGATCGCGGGGTCGATGTCCACGTAGGTGTAGCGGTTCTCGGTCTCGCGGTGCGACAGCGTGAAGCCGCCTGCGCCCAGCACCAGGATCGGCCGGTCGCGGAAACCGAAGTCCTCCAGCAGCACGCGGCGGATGTGGCTGACGTAGCGGGCGTAGTGCGGCGGCGTGCCCTCGTCGATCAGTGAGGCAATGGAGTTGTTGCTCTTGAACGCACGCGGGTTGACGGCGCCGTCGAGCTGCACCGGCACGACGCTGTAGCTCGCGTAGGCCGTGTCGATCCCCGGCCGCAGCCACAGATGGCCCACGCCGATCAGCGCCAGCAGCGCCGCCGCCGTCAGCGCCGTGCGTCCGCTGCGGGCGCTCACCAGCCCGAAGCCGAGCACCAGCAGCGCCGCGCACACCGACACCGCCGCCGACACGCCCAGCCACTGCATCACCCCCAGCGACAGCGTCACCGAGCCGAGGAAGGAGCCGAGCGTCGAGTAGTACAGCGCGTAGCCGCTCGACTCGCCGGCCCGGGCGTGTTGCATCAAGTTGGTGAGGATGGGCACGGTCTGGCCCAGCAGCCACGCCAGCGGACACAGCACGGCCGCCATGAAGGCGAGGTAGGCCAGCCACGGCGACGGCATCCCCGCGAACAGCCCGTCCACGCTCACCCCAGCCAGCCCCACCCCGCAGACCACCGCCGACCACAGGAAGTTGCGCGACACGGCGGCGAGGTAGTCCCGCTCGACCTTGGCCCCCGTGTGGTACCCGAGAGCCAGCGCGAGCAGGAACAGCCCGATCGTCGGGGCGGTGACGATGATGGAGCTGCCCAGGTGCGGCACGAGCTGCCGCAGCGCGAGCACCTCCGCGCCCAGCGAGCAGAAGCCCTCGATGAAGACGATGGCGTAGAGCTGCGGCCGGGACAGCGCGGGCGGGCGGGCTGCCGCGGGTTCAGTCATCCGGCAGCAGATGGGGATTCCAGACCACCTCCCACAGGTGTCCGTCCGGATCCTGGAAGTAGCCGCCGTAGCCACCCCAGAACGTGTCCTGCGCCGGCTTGACGACCACCGCGCCCGCGGCGGCGGCCTGCGCCATGACCGCATCGACCTCCTCGCGCGAACGCACGTTGTGGCCGAGGGAGAGTTCGGTGGCACTGGGCGGCTGCAGCGGCAGGCCGGTGTCGTGCGCCAGGCTGCGGCGCGGCCAGAGCGCCAGCTTCAGGCCGGGCTGCAGGTCGATGAAGGCCACCGCGCCGTGTTCGAACTCGGTGCCGAAGATGCCGGGTGTGGCGAAGCCGAGGCCATCGCGGTAGAAGCGTAGCGCGCGGTCGAGGTCGTCGACGGCCAGCGTGAGGACGGTGAGGCGGGGCTTCATGGCGTGCGGGTGCAGGTGATGGCGTCGTCGAAGTAGGCGCGGGTGTTGACGTGGACCGCGTCGCTGGCGAGCAGCGCGCCCACCGGCCACCACTGCAGCGCGCTGTGCTGGCTGTCGAGCGAGCGGACCGAGTCTTCGCCGACGGTCACCTCGTAGGCGAGCACGACGTAGTGCGTCGTCACGTCCTCGGTGCCGGAGAAGTTGTCGGGGTAGAGGTGCTCGAACACGCCCAGCGGCCGGGCGGCGGCGACCTCGTCGGGGTGGAAACCGAGTTCGGCGGCGGCGATGCGGCGCAGCGCGTCGGCCACGCGCTCGTCCTTGAGGATGCGCCCGCCGGGGACGAACCACGTGCCCTGCGCCGGGCGGTTCTGGCGTAGGCCGAGCAGCACCTCGCCGCGGGCGTTGCGGCAGACGAGGTCGATCGAGACCAGGGGGGTGTGGCGGACGACGGTCAGCAGGGTGTCGTGGGGGAGGTAGTGGCGGTGGGTGGGGGTTGGCGGCGCGGTCATGGACACGAGTATTGCGGATCGCGTCGATAATTTTCGAAACCGAGGGCCATCCCATGACGACATTCGAGACAGCACGCTCACCCGACATGCTGGAGCACAGGCCCGAAGCGCGCGCATTCAAGATCGAGGATCTCATGCTGGAGATCCGACGGGGCCGGCTGAGAATTCCTTCATTTCAGCGCCGACTGGCCTGGGACCGCGAGGATGCCCGCAAACTGGTGGACAGCCTGTACCTGGGCTATCCGGTGGGTACTTTGCTGCTCTGGGAAACGACGGCACCAGCAGATCAGATCCGGTGGGGTGGCCTGCGTCTTCAGGCTGAGGCAAGACCGGACGCCCTGCTGGTGGTGGATGGCCAGCAACGCTTGGTATCACTGGCGCGCATCCTGTTGACCACTGACGACGATGCCGACGATTTCGCCCTGTACTTCGACCTTGACCGCAAGACCTTCGTCCTGCCACCCTCGCCGGGCAACCTCGAAGACGACCCCGCCCGATGGTTTCCCCTGAACCGCCTGCTGGATTCGGAGCAGTTGTTCGAGTGGCTCTACAAACGTGAGCCCAGCCGTGAGCGCCGTGAGCGGGCGCTGCAACTCGGCAAGCGTCTGCGGGAATACGACATCCCGGCCTACATCGTGCGCAATGGCAGCGAGTCGATCCTTCGGGAAATCTTCGGGCGGCTCAATTCGATGGGGAAACAACTCAAGGCGGCCGAGGTATTTGACGCATTGAACGGCCTGCGTACCGGGAAAAACCCATCGTCCTTGGCCGACATGGTTCTCGCGCTGGCCCAGTCCCTTGATTTTGGTCATATCGAGGAGGACATCCTCTACCGGTTGTTGCGCGTGCTGCATGGGTTGGATGTCGTATCTGGTGGCAACGCTGACCCGCTGCGGTTAAGCCAGCACCTCGCCGGCGAGCTGTACAGACAGACAGAGCAGATTGCCCGCCAAGTGGTCTATTTCATACGCCGCGACGCAGGCATTCCTCACTACAACCTGCTGCCGTACAAGCAGCCGCTGGTCACGCTGGGCAAGTTCTTCAGTCACCACCCACAACCGAAGCCACGGTCACGCGAATTGCTGGCCCGCTGGCTCTGGCGCGGAGCACTCAATGGTGACCACCTCGGCAACGCAGTCTCAACCCGAGCGGCGCTGAATCGGATAGACCCGATTGACGAGGAACGGTCCGTTCAGTGCATGTTGGAGATGGTGGGCCACGAGCAGCCACTGCTACCAGCCTCCACAGAGCCCTTCAACTTTCGTTTTGCAGCCAGCAAGCTACAGGCACTTGCTTTGCTGGAGTTGCAACCGCGCGATCTGGAAACGGGCGAACTGATCGACATGGGCGTACTGCTGGACTACCGGCAGGCGGGGCAGGAACCTCCGTTCGTGCCGCTGTTGAAGGGCTCGCATGCCGAAGGTGCTCTGGCCCTGTCCGTGGCCAATCGAATGGCACATCCCGTGCGACCCGGTCTGCGCAAGACATTGCTGCAGGTGACAGATGACGCCACGCTGGCCTCGCACGGTATCAGCCCGGAAGCGTTGTCCGCCCTCCAGGGCGGAGACAACGTGCGATTCCTGAGTTTGCGTGCTGCGACGTTACAGCCGCACTTCGAGCAGGTCTTCGCCCGCCATGCCCGCTGGGATGCCTCAGACCGGCCCTCACTCTCCTCGCTGGTCGTGTCCGATGACGAGGAAGACACATGACACGTACCGTCAAGCGCCTGCGTGTGCTGCTCGGCGATCTGCCCGTCGGGCGACTGACGCTGGACGATGCGGCTCGCTGCGAGTTCCACCTGCTGGAGTCCTACCGCCACGGCCACCCCCGACCGGTGCTGGGCCAGAGCTTCGAGGACGATCTCGGTGCCCACCGACGTGCGTTGTCGCGATTGCCTGCGTGGTTCTCGAATCTGCTGCCCGAAGGCGCGCTGCGGGAACTGGTCGCTCGGGATGCTGGCGTCGAGCCCGCCCGGGAATTCAGGCTGCTGGAACACCTCAGTCACGATTTGCCCGGCGCGATTCGCATCGAGCAGGACGACCACCCAGCAGTGCGGGCAGACGCCGAGTCTGCGGACGCCCTGGAAGACCTGGCAGCCGGCACACACGAGGACAGCGCTTGGCATTTTTCACTGGCTGGTGTGCAACTCAAGTTCTCCGCGCTGCGCAGCAACCGCGGCATGACGGTTCCCGTCTCGGGCCAGGGCGGGGACTGGATCCTCAAGCTGCCCGACCTGCGCTATCCCGGCGTACCCGCCAACGAGCACGCGACGATGCACTGGGCCGCCGCCAGCGGGATCACCATTCCCGAGATCGATCTGGTCGACATCGGGCAGGTGAGCGGGCTGCCGGCCACGGGCATCCCGCGGCAGGAGACGCAGGCATTTGTCATACGGCGTTTCGACCGGCCGGTGCCCGGGAAACGCCTCCACATGGAGGATTTCAACCAGATCCTCGGCCTGTACCCCGAGCAGAAATACGCCCGGTTCAACTACGAGACGATCGCCCGGCTGACGCTGGTGCTGACCGGCGTTGCGGGGCTGGAAGAGCTGATCCGCCGCTACGTGTTCATGCTCGCCAGCGGCAACGGCGACGCCCACCACAAGAACTGGACACTGATCTACCCGGACGGCGTGCAGGCAGCGCTGTCGCCCGCCTATGACCTGGTGTCCACCATCCAGTACATGCCCGACGACCGGCTGGCGCTGAACTTCGGCAGGTCCAAGCGGTGGGAGGACATGGGAATGGCCACCTTCCGTCGGCTGGCGCGCAAGATCGACTTCGACGAGGCGCAGATCGTCGGATGGACCCTGCAGGCGGTGGCCGCCACGCAGCAAGCGTGGTCGGCCTCGTCCCACGAGTTTGGCTACGACTTGGTGGCTCGGGAACGGGTCGAGCAGCACATGCGCAGAGTGCCGCTGTTCTCGACGCCATGAAAAACGGCGCCCCGCAGAGCGCCGTCCTCACGACTTCAGGCAGTCAGAGCCGGATCAGGCCGCAGCTTTCACCTTCAACCGCCACGCATGCAGCAACGGCTCCGTGTACCCGCTCGGCTGCGTCTGCCCCTTGAACACCAGATCCAGCGCCGCCTGATAAGCCGCACCATCCTGATTCGCCGCCAGCGACTTGTAGAGCGGATCCCCGGCGTTCTGCCCGTCCACCACCACCGCCATGCGCGCAAACGCCTCGCGCACCTGCGCCTCGCTCACCACGCCGTGCAGCAGCCAGTTGCACAGGTGCTGGCTGGAGATCCGCAGCGTCGCGCGGTCTTCCATCAGGCCGATGTTGTGGATGTCCGGCACCTTCGAGCAGCCCACACCCTGGTCCACCCAGCGCACGACGTAGCCCAGGATGCCCTGCACGTTGTTGTCGATTTCCTGCTGGCGCTCGGCGTCGGACCACTTGGCCTCGGCCACGACCGGCACGGTCAGCAGGTCGGTCATCAGCTTGTCCGTCAGCGCCGGGTTCGCCGCGTCGCCGCTGGCCTCGATCTGCTGCTGGACTGCGGCCACGCTGATCTGGTGGTAGTGCAGCGCGTGCAGCGTCGCCGCGGTCGGGCTCGGCACCCACGCCGTGTTGGCGCCGGCCTTCGGGTGGCCGACCTTCTGCTCCATCATCGCGGCCATCAGGTCGGGCATCGCCCACATGCCCTTGCCGATCTGCGCACGGCCACGCAGGCCGCAGGACAGGCCGATCAGCACGTTGCGGCGCTCGTAGGCCGCGATCCAGGCGCTGGACTTGATGTCACCCTTGCGCATCATCGGGCCGGCGTGCATGGCGGTGTGCATCTCGTCGCCGGTGCGGTCGAGGAAGCCGGTGTTGATGAAGGCCACGCGCGACGAGGCCGCCGCGATGCAGGCCTTCAGGTTCACCGACGTGCGGCGCTCCTCGTCCATGATGCCGAGCTTGACGGTGCTGTCAGGCAGGCCGAGCAGTTGCTCGACGCGGCCGAACAGCTCGCCCGCGAAGGCCACTTCGGCCGGGCCGTGCATCTTCGGCTTGACGATGTAGACGCTGCCGGTGCGGCTGTTCTTCAGGCCGTTGGCGCCGTGGCGCTGCAGGTCGTGCAGCGCGATGGTCGTGGTGACCACGGCGTCCATGATGCCTTCCGGAATCTCCTTGCCCTCGGCGCCCCACAGGATCGCCGGGTTGGTCATCAGGTGACCGACATTGCGCACGAACATCAGCGAGCGGCCGTGCAACACGACCTCGCCGCCGTTCGGGCCGGTGTAGACACGGTCGGCGTTCAGGCGGCGGGTGAAGGTCTTGCTGCCCTTGCTGACTTCCTCGGTCAGCGTGCCGAGCTGGATGCCGAGCCAGTTGCGGTAGGCCAGCACCTTGTCCTCGGCATCCACCGCGGCGACCGAGTCTTCCAGGTCGAGGATGGTGGACAGCGCGGACTCGACCACCACGTCGGACACGCCAGCGGCGTCGGTCTTGCCGGTGGCGGTCGTGCGGTTGATCAGGATGTCGATGTGCATCCCGTTGTTCACCAGCAGCACCGAGGTCGGCGCCGCTGCGTCACCCTGGTAGCCGACGAACTGGGCCGGGTTGTCGAGGCCGGCAGTGGCCCCACCCTTCAGCGCGACAACCAGCTTGCCGCCTTCGACGCGGTAGCCGGTGGCGTCCTTGTGGGTGGCGCCGGCCAGCGGGGTGGCCTGGTCGAGGAAGTTGCGGGCGAACTCGATCACGCGGGCGCCGCGCACCGGGTTGTAGCCGCCGGCCTTCTCGGCGCCGTTGGCCTCGGAGATCGCGTCGGTGCCGTACAGCGCGTCGTACAGCGAACCCCAGCGGGCGTTGGCGGCGTTCAGCGCGTAGCGGGCGTTCAGGATCGGCACCACCAGTTGCGGGCCGGCCTGCAGCGCCAGTTCGGCGTCCACGTTGGCGGTCGTGGTCTGCACGGTCTCGGGCACCGGGACGAGGTAGCCGATCTGCGTCAGGAAGGCGCGGTAGGCGGCCATGTCGGCGATCGGGCCGGGGTTGGCCTGGTGCCACGCATCCATCTCCAGCTGGATGCGGTCACGCTCGGCCAGCAGCGCGGCGTTCTTCGGCGCGAGGTCGCTGACGATGGCGTCGAAGCCAGCCCAGAACGTCGCCGAAGCAACGCCGGTGTTCGGCAGCACTTCATCCTCGATGAAGCGGAACAGCTCGGTGGCCACTTGCAGGCCGTGGATCGTGGTGCGTGCGGTCATGGTGGGAACCTCGGGGTCGGATCGATGGAATGAACGGAAGGACAGGAATCAGGAAGGAAAGAAATTCAGGACGTCGCGCAGGCTGGCACCCACGCGGGTCGGCTCGGTGCCGAGCGTTTCGAGCGGCGCGCCGGTCCGGTTGACCCACAGCGTCGTGAAGCCGAACCAGGTGGCGCCGAGCGCGTCCCAGCCATTGCTGGAAACGAACAGGATCTGTTTCGCGGGCAGGCCGAGCGTCTTCGGACCGAGGGCGTAGGCGCGGGGATCGGTCTTGAAGGCCCGCGCCGGCTCGACGCTGATGACGTGGTCGAGCAGCGGGCCGAGCCCGGCGCTGCGCACCGCGATGCCGAGCATGTCGGGGTCGCCGTTGCTGAGGATGCCGGTCGGAATGCCACGCGATTTCAGACCGTCCAGCACCTCGCGCACTTCGGGGAAGGCGCTCAGGTGGCGGTACTGGTTCATCAGGTGGTCTTCGGACGCCTGGGGCAGCGCGAGTTGCAGCCGCGCGCAGGCGTGGCGCAGGGCGGCGCGGGTGATGTCCCAGAACGGGCGGTAGCGGCTGCCGTCGGGCGCGCTCATGGTGATGAGGCGCGTGTAGTCGATCTGCTTCTCGCGCCACAGCAGCGAGAGCGCCTCGCCCCGGCCCGGAAAGAGCTGCTCGGCCGTCAGCGCGACGCTGTAGACGTCGAACAGCGTGCCGTAGGCGTCGAACAGGACGGCCTGGGGGGCGGTGGCAGGGGACAGCTTGTGCATGGTGGCATCACTGTATTGCAACCCTGCAGAATCATTGATGGTCTGAAAATCGAATGATTTGTGACCTGGATGCAGGTAATCCACAATCCGGCATGGACCGTCTCAAGCAACTCGAAACCTTCACCGCCGTCGTCAGCCGCGGCAGCCTGACCGCCGCCGCGCTGGCCGAAGGGGTGGCGCCCGCGGTGATCGGCCGGCGGCTGGACGCGCTGGAGGAGCGCCTGGGCGTCAAGCTGCTCGTGCGCACCACGCGCAAGCTCACGCTGACCCACGAGGGCAGCGCCTTCCTCGAAAACTGCACCCGCGTGCTCGCCGACCTCGCCAGCGCGGAGGCCAGCGTCAGCGCGGGCGGCGTCAAGGCGAGCGGCCATGTGCGCATCACGGCGCCGGGGGGGTTTGGCCGTCGGCATGTGGCGCCGCTGCTGCCGCGGTTCCTGGCGCTGCACCCGGAGGTGTCGCTGTCGCTGAACCTGTCGGACCGGATCATCGACATGGTCAACGAGGGCTACGACTGCGCGGTGCGCGTCGGCGACATGCCCGACTCCAGCCTGATCTCGGTCCGGCTGGCCGACAACCGCCGCCGCTGCGTGGCCTCGCCCGCCTACCTCGCCCGCGCCGGCACGCCCCAGCAGCCGCTCGACCTGATGCGCCACGAGTGCCTGACGCTCAGCTCCGAGGCGAGCCAGTCGCGCGGCTGGGCGTTCCTGGTCGACGGCGCGGTGCAGTACCTGCGGCCACCCGGTCGGCTCGACTGCTCGGACGGGCAGGTGCTGCATGCGTGGTGCGTTCAGGGCCTGGGCGTCGCGTGGCGCAGCACCTGGGAAGTGGAAGCCGACCTGCGCGCCGGCCGGCTCGTCAGCGTGCTGGACGACCACGCCGCGCCGCCCAACGGCATCTACGCCGTGCTGCCGCATGTGCGCCACCTGCCGCTGCGGGTGCGGCTGTGGGTGGACTTCCTCAAGCACAGCTACAGCGCGCCCGGTTACTGGAGTGCGGGCTGATGCGGCTGGCATGATGGCCGCAGAAGCGGTAACAATTCACACCAACTTGAGGAGCACGCCATGAAGTGGGACGGACAGCGAGAGAGCAACCAGGTGGAGGACCGCCGCGGCCAGGGAGGCACCAGCGGCGGCGGTGGCCGCATGGGCGGGCGGCGCGGGGTCGGGCTGGGCACGATCGCGATCGCGCTGGTGGCGAGCTGGGTGTTCGGCGTCAATCCGATGACGGTGATCGGCGTGCTCGGCGGCATGGGCGGTGGCGAGGCCGAGGTGGTGCAGCAGGCCCCGGCCGGCACGAACCGCGCAGCCCCCCAGGACCAGAACGCCCGCTTCATCTCGACCGTGCTCGCCTCGACCGAGGACGTGTGGGACGGCGTGTTCCGCCAGGCCAATGCGCAGTACCAGAAGCCCGGTCTCGTGCTCTACAGCAACGCCACCCGCACCGCCTGCGGCACCGGCCAGGCGGCGATGGGCCCGTTCTACTGCCCCGGCGACTCGAAGGTCTACCTCGACCTCGACTTCTTCGACACCATGCGCCGCCAGCTCGGCGCACCGGGCGACTTCGCGCAAGCCTATGTGGTGGCCCACGAGGTCGGCCACCACGTGCAGCACCTGATGGGCATCACCGACAAGATCGACGCGATGCGGGGCCGCGTCAGCGAAGCGCAGAACAACGCGCTGTCGGTGCGGCTGGAGCTGCAGGCCGACTGCTTCGCCGGCGTCTGGGCACACCACGCACAGCAGGCGAAGAACTGGCTCGAACAGGGTGACCTCGAAGAGGCGATGAATGCCGCGTCGCAGATCGGCGACGACACGCTGCAGCGCAACGCCGGGGGCCGCGTGCGCCCGGAGAGCTTCACCCACGGCACCAGCCAGCAGCGCATGACCTGGTTCAAGCGCGGCCTGCAGACGGGGCAGCTCGCGCAGTGCGACAGCTTCCAGGCGCGCAGCCTTTGACCGGCTACGCGCCTCAGCGTATCTGGCAGCGTGCGCAGACGGTGTAGCGGACCATGAGCCGAGGCGACGCCACCTGCTCTGGCTCCTCCCAGGGCAGGCTGGCCCGCTGCAGTCGCAGGCACACGCTGCAGCGCATGATCGCCGACCCCACCGACTGCGGGCCCGGCGCATCGTCCGTGTAGCACGTCAGCCCGCGCACCCTGGCCTGCTGATCGATCAGGCGGTGTTCAATGCGCACCGCACCGCCCGCCCGCGGTCTCAAGGTCATCTCCATGCTGCGCCGGACGACCGGGGTGTCGCAGCGGTAGCGCAGCGTGCGGGGCTGGCCTGTCACGCGCACAGCCTGCAGCGCAGCGTCCATGTACATCCGCGTCGCGTCGCCCGAAATGAAGCGTATGAGCGGCTGGCCGATCACGGACCCCTGCAGCGAGCCGGCCGGAGCACCACCCCGGCTCGCGACTGCGTCCCAGTCGGGGCAGACAGCGGTCACACGGCCCTCGGCATCCAGCTCATACCACTCGGCAATGTCTGCTGCAGCCACTGGCGTCGCCAGTGAATCAGGCATGGCCCCATCCCTGCCGGTGGTCGAGCAGCCACCGGGAAGAAGTCTCGGCAGACATGGGCCGGGACACATGAAAGCCCTGGATGCCGACAGGCACTGCGCCTCCCCGGAAGTGCCCCATCTGCGCCGCAGTCTCGACGCCCTCCGCCACGACCCGCAGCCCCAGCGCCTGGCCAAGCCCGACGATGGCCGCCACGATCTCGCGGTCATCACGGCGGTCGAGCACGCCGTTGACAAAACTGCGGTCGATCTTCAGTTCATTGAGCGGCAGCCGACGCAGATAGCCCAGCGAGGAATAGCCGGTACCGAAATCGTCGAGCGACATCTGCACCCCCAGCTGGTTCAGCCGTTGCAGCAGCTGCGTGAGCGTGTCGTCCTGCTGCAGCAGCGCACTCTCGGTCAACTCCAGCATCAGGCATTCGCCGGGAATCTGGTGGCGGATCAGCACCTCCTGGAGCGCCTCGGCAAAACTGCGGTCGCGCAGCTGGCGCGGCGAGATGTTGACCGACATGCGCACCGACTCCAGCCCCGCCCGGCGCCAGGCCGAGAGCTGGCGCAAGGCCTCGTCGAGGACCCAGTGGCCGATCAGGTCGATCAGCGACGACTGCTCGGCGATGGGCAGGAACACCGACGGCGCGATCAGCTCACCGCCCGTCGGCCGCCAGCGCAGCAGTGCCTCGACACCGAAGACACGGCCAGTGCCACCATCGATCTGCGGCTGGTAGTGCAGCACCAGCTCGTCACCCTTGAGGGCCTGGCGCAAGCCGCTCTCGATCATCAGCCGCGTGCGGGCACTGTCACCGACTTCCACCGAGAAGAACTCGTAGCTGCCGCGCCCGCTGGCCTTGGCACGGTACATCGCGGCATCGGCATGGCGCAGCAGCGTCGCGCCGTCGCTGGCATCGCCCGGGTACATCGCGATGCCGACCGTCGCCCCCGTCGTCAGCAGCCGCCCCTGGAAAGGCATGTCCTGGGCCAGTGCCTTGCGGATGCGCTCGACGGTCTGCAGGCACTCGTGGCGGCTGGTGTTCTCCAGCAACAGCACGAACTCGTCGCCTCCCAGACGCGCCAGCGTATCCGCGCTGCGCACACCCTCGGCGATGCGGCGGGCAGCCATGCGCAGCACCTCGTCGCCGACGTCATGGCCGAGGCTGTCGTTGATGGTCTTGAAATGGTCGAGGTCGATGAAGCACAGCGCGATCTCGCTGCGGTGCCGCCGCGCACTGTCGATGGCGTGCGAGAGCCGGTCGGAAAGCAGGTTGCGGTTGGGCAGCCCGGTGAGCGGATCGTGGGTGGCGAGATGGCGCATGCTCTCGCGCGTCTCGGTCAGGGCGGACACATCGGTCAGCACCATGACCACCTGTGTCAGCTGACCTGTCTTGTCCCGGATGGCACTGGCCGACAGCCAGCCGGTGAACAGCGCGCCGGGGCGCTGGGCCTGGGCGGTGTTGGCTGCGGGTTTGCGGCAGACCTCGCCCTGCCAGCGACCGGTCTGCCCGACCTGGCGCCGGATCTCGTCGAAGAAATGCGGCCCATGGCGTTCGACATCGAACAGCACCGGAGGCGGCGAGCCGACCAGCGCGGATTCGTCGTGTCCGGTCAGTCGACAGAAAGCGCCATTGACCCGCAGCACGCAGCCCTGCGCATCCAGGACCAGCACACCCTCGGTCGTGGCCTCGAACACCTGCGCGGCGATGCGCAACGCGGTGTCTGCCTCATGTGAGGCCGTGATATCGACCGCCTGCAGGCAGACCGCCTCCAGTGCGCCATGCACGTCGTAGAGCCCGAAACGGGTGGACCACCAGCAGCGTGTCTGGCCACCGATGTCGAACAGTTCCTCGCATTCGACAGGCTCGTTGTCACGCAGCAGCTCGACATCGCGCAGACGCAGCGCACGCGCCACTGCCAGTGGCAGCGCCTGCTCGTCGGTTCGCCCCAGCAGGGCCGCCGTCTCGACACCGAGAAAGGCTGCGTAGTGGCCGTTGGCAAACTCGTAGCGGCCCGCAAGATCCTTGATCGCCATCAGCGCGCGGCCGTGGTTGAGCACCGTCAGCAGACGCCGCTCGACCCGCTGGGTGTGGCGCTCGGCCAGTGCCAGCTCGGTGTTGTCGACCACCGTCAGCACCACGCCACGCCGCTCGCCGCCCAAGACGTTGTGGCTGAAATGCAGCACGTATTCCTGTCCACGGGCCGAGGGCGGCAGCACCAGCGTGGTCGGGCTGGCCGAGCCGTGGGCCTGGGCCGCCGGCGCGATCAGGTCATCAATGCCTTCCGGCAGCCGCAAGGTGGACAGCGGCAGGCCCTCGGCCCCCGGGCTGATGCTGAACAGGCGGGCGGCCGCCACGTTGTAGCGGCTGATGCGGTACTGGTCGTCAATGACCAGCAGGGGCATGGCGATGCTGTTCTGCACGCTCTGCAGCTCTTCAGCGAGCTGCTGGTGGCGCCGCCACTGGTGGTTGAGCTCGGCGTTGACCGTCGCCAGCTCCTGGTTGGTGGCCTGCAGCTCCTCGTTGGCAGACTCCAGCTCCTCGTTGCTGGCCTGCAGCTCCTCGTTGGTGGCCTGGGACTCCTCGTTGAGAGCCTGCATCTCCTCGTTGAACGATTCGAGCTGCTCGATCAGGCTCTTCATGCGGTCGCGCGCATCGGCCAACTCCAGGGCCTCGCGGCTGTCGGGAGCCTTCGACGGCGCTTCACGGTGCACACGGGCCGGCTGCCGCAGGAAGGCCAGCAGGGCCTGGCGCTGCAGCGGCACATCGCCGATGAGGTGCAGCACCAGCTCCCAGCGCTCGCGGCGCCGACCGTTCTGGAGCGTGACAGCCATGCGGTGCGTGTCCCGGCTGCCATCGCCCAGCAGCGCACAGAGCAACCGCAGATCCTCCTCGATCTCCGGACGGGCCAGCGACACCACATCGAATCGCTGCGCCCCGGACCGCAGCTGCAAGAACGGCGACACATCCCCGTGCACCTGCAGCACCTGCAGCCGCTCGTCGAGCAGCACGCACGGAGGCAGATAGCGCTGTGACCCCTGGCGCAGCAAGCGCAACTCCAGCGGCTGGCCGACATCGAGACGGGGCTTCGGCGGGACCGGCTGCACCTCGGCCATCGGGATCAGTGCCACCTCGTGCAGCGGCGTCGGCCCGCTGCGCCGCGCGTAGAGCCGCACTTCGCGTCCGAGGTGGCTGAACAGCGCCTCGCTGTGCAGCACCGACTCGTTCTGGCCCAGCATCAACAGGCCGCGGGTGCCCAGTGCGTAGTGGAACATCCGCATCACGCGCTCCTGCGCCTGCGGCTTCAGGTAGATCAGCACGTTGCGGCAGCTGATCATGTCGAGCCGGGGAAAGGGAGGATCGCGGGTCAGGTCATGGCGCGAGAACACGATGCACTCGCGCAGCGCCTTCGAGACCTCGACCTGGGTGCCCCAGGGAGTGAAGTGGCGGGCGCGGAAACGCTCGGGCAGGGCCGCCAGCGACTGCGGGTCGTAGACACCGCGCCGGGCACGCTGCAGTGCCTCCAGGTCCAGGTCGGTGGCGAAGATCTGCAGCGGGTGGTCCTTGGCACGGTCACCGAGCGCATCCAGCCAGACCATGGCGACCGAGTACGCCTCCTCGCCCGTGGCACAGCCGGCCACCCAGACGCGGATGGCCTCTCCTGCCGGCTTGTGCACCACACTGCGGGTGACCTGCTCCAGCAGGTGGTCGAAGGCCACCGGATTGCGCCAGAACGAGGTCACCGAGATCAGCGTCTCGCGGGCCAGGTGCTCCAGCTCTTCCGGATGGTCCAGGGTCAGCGCGAGGTATTCGGCCAGGTTGCTCACCTCGCAGGCCTGCAGGCGGCGGGCCAGGCGGCGCAGCAAGGTGCCTTCCTTGTAGTCCGCCAGGTTGACACCGCAGCGCCGCCGCACCCGCTGCAGCAGCTCGACCATCTGCGCGTCGTCACCCAGCTGCGGCGGCGACAGCACTTCGTCCTCGGCGTGGTCACGTGCCGCCACGATATCGGACACCGTCATCGGCAGCGCGCCGGGATCGCGCACCCAGTGGCACAGCGCCCGGCCCATCTCGCCGAGCGACATCATCCGGTCGAACCCCACCGAGCGGCTGGCCGCTTCGGGCATGCCGGTGTAGCGGGCACTCTCGCTGGTCTGCACCAGCACCAGCCCGCCGGCGTCCCGGATACGCTGCAGTCCCTGCGCCCCGTCAGAACCGGTACCCGACAGCACGATGCCGCCCGCCAAGTGGCCCAGCCGATGGGCCAGCGACTGGAAGAACAGGTTGATCGACGGCCGCGGCAGCGAATGCGGCTCTGGCTCGGTCAGGCGCAGCGCGGCGCCGTCGAACTCGATGTGCGCATTCGTCGGGGTGATCAGGATTTCGTCGGGCTGCGGCTGGTCACCATCGCGGATCTCACGCACCTGCATCGGCGTGTGCGGCTGCAGGATCTCGGTCAGCATCGAGCGGTGCGTCGGCGACATGTGCTGGAGCACGACGTAGCACAGGCCCTGGTCCGCTGGCAGTGCCGCCAGCAGATTGCGCAGACTCTCCAGCCCTCCTGCAGAAGCTCCGATGCCCACCAGCTTGGGGACAGCCCCCGCCGAGTTCGAAAGCGTTGTCTGGCGTGTTTCCATGCTTGGTACTTATCAGTTTTTAGAACAACCGAATCAGCCCATCCTGAAACGGAAAATACCGACCAGATTCAAACACGGACGCACCCCGAGCACCCCGACTTTTTTCACGCCAGACCCGCACCGAATCGCCACGCAACCAACGCAAAACTCCCGAACGCCAGCACGGTCGAGGCCAGGATGATCCGCGCCACCCGGCCGTTGTCCGCCCCGTAGCGCTCGGCCAGCAGCGAGACGTTGCTGGCACTCGGCAGCGCGGCGGCCAGCACCAGCACCATCAGCTGGAAGTCGCTCAGCGCCAGCCCCGCGGCCTGCGCGGCCGAGCCCGCCGCCCACACCAGCAGCGGGTGCACCACCAACTTGATCAGCGCCACCGGCAGGTAACGCGCGGCGGGCATCGGCGCGCCGGGGCGGCCCTGCGCGTCCAGCCCCGAGCGCCACAGCACCGCGCCGATCGTGAACAGTGCGACCGGGCTTGCAGCGTCGGCGAGCATGGCCACGACCTTGGCCAGCGGACCGGGCAGCGCGACCCCGGTCACCGAGGCCAGCGCCCCCAGCCCGATCGACCACGGCAGCGGATTGCCCAGCGCCGCGCGCAATGACCGCCCGATCGCCGCCCGCAGCGCGGCAGCGTCCCCGGCGTGGCTGGCGGCCGGGTTGTCGTGGTGCAGTTGCGCGATGGCGATGCACAGCGAGCTGGTGACGAACAGGTCGGCCAGCACGGTCGTGATCGTCGGTCCCGCCGCTGCCGGCCCGACCAGCGCCACCAGCAACGGCACGCCCATGAAGCCGGTGTTCGGAAAGGCGGCCACCAGCGCGCCGAACGCCGCGTCGCGCAGATTGCCGGCGGCCCGGCGCGTGGTCACCACCGTGAGCGCCACCACTGCCAGCGCGCACAGCAGGTACACGCCCAGCACCACCGGATCGAACAGCTCGCGCACCGGCAGGTTCGCACCGAAGCGGAACAGCATGCACGGCAGCGCGAAGTAGAGAACAAACGCATTGAGCCCCGGCACCGCGACCAGCGGCAACAGCCCGCGCCGGGCCGCGAGATAGCCGATCAGGATCAGGGCGAAGAAGGGGACGGTGACGGAGAAGATGGCCTGCATGGGCCGAAGTATCCCAGCCACTTGCGCACCTGGCGCACCGCATCGGCCTGCACCAGCGCCAGCGCGCGGTCGAGATGGCCCTGCACCACGGCACGGTGGCGCCGCTCGCGGTCGGTCTCGTCGAGCCAGCCGTGGGCGCGGGCGATCTGGGTGTCACTGCGGCCATCGACGGCGGCCATCAGCACGTCCCGCGCCAGCGGATCGAGCAGGCCGAGGCGGTGGACCAGCTCGTGCTCGGCCAGCGCCGTCAGCGACTCGGCGCCGTGGCGGTCCAGCAGCGGCCGCAGCAGCTCGACCAGCAGATGCGGCGAGCGGCTGTCGCCGAGCAGCTTCTTCATCGCGCTGGCGCGCTGCAGCTCGACCACGCCCTCCTCCTTGTTCAGCTCGCGGGCGATGCCGTAGTTGGTCTGGCCGCGCAGCACGCGGCTGATCACCTCGCGCTCGGCGGGTGTCAGCACGTCCAGCACCAGTTGCAGCAGCCGCCGTTCCTCCTCGGCCTCTCGGCGCAATGCCGGCTCGCGGGCGAGGAAGAGGCGGATTTTGTCCTTCAGCTTGTCCAGCGGCGCCTGCTTGGAAAAGAAATGGACATCCGCCCGGCCGCGGAGACCGACCTGATCCAGCGCCAGGTCCATGTCGTTTCCGTGCGGTCCGGTCAGGAAGATCACCGGCATCGGGCAACGCTGTGCCAGCAGCAGATTGAAGATTTGCAGGCCGTTCATCGACCCCGGTGGATCGAAGTCGATGTCCAGCGTCACGACTCCCCGCCGCAACCAGAGCGGCTCGGCCAGGAACACCTCGCCACTCGCGTAGCCCCGCGCCTCGAACCCCTCGGCGCGCAGGCTGTAGAGCAGGCCGTCGCGGTACTCGGCATAGTCATCGACGACATGCACCCGTGGTGCTTCAATGGCAGGGCGACGCGGATCATTCGGCAGCATGGGTGCAGGCCTCCTGGGTGGATGTCAAGGGGAGGGTGATCACGAAGTCGGCGCCGCGGGGCTGGTTGTCCGTGACCACCAGACGGCCACCGAGCCGTTCGACCCAGCGCCGGCACAAGGGCAGCCCCCAGCCGTGGCCGCCCTGGCGGGTCGAATACTGGCGCTCGAAGATGGCCTCCCGCTGCGCCGGCGCGACGCCCGGGCCGCGGTCGCGCACATGGATCTGTACCTGCCCGGCGTCCTCGTCCAGGTAGTTTTCGACGCTGACCAGCCGGTTGGTGATGGACGTGGTGTCCATCACCGAGATGGCGTTGTGCAGCAGGTTGCTCAGCACCTCGCACAGGATCAGCCGGTCCATCGTGATGGGGGGCAGCTCGGCCGAAACGCCGTTGTGCATCACCACGTTCTGCGTGGCCGCGTACGCGCTGACCTGCGCCATCGCGTCGGCCACGGTGTCGCGCAGCAAGGACGGTTCCTTGGCCGCCTCGTCGCGCAGCACGGGGCGGTAGCGCTCGACGATGTCGTGCAGGTGCCGCGCGGCGCGTCCGGCAATGCGCACGCCCTCGCCCAGCAGGTCGTGGCGGCCGGCCTGCAGGTGCTTGACCACCCCATCCAGCGCCAGCAGGCAGGCGCCGCTGTGGTTGGACAGCTTGTGCAGCAGTTCGCCCGAGCGTTCGCCGATCAACTGGATCGAAGAATCCTGGCGCAGCTGCTCGTTCAGCGATTCGATGCGGCGCTGGGCCTCGACCTCGCTGGTGACATCGGTGCTGGCCAGGATCCAGCCCTCGCCGCTGCCGAGCGCGCGGGCGCTGACCTGCGCGGTCCAGCGCGTGCCGTCCGGGCGCACGAAGGGGACGCGGAAGCCGTCCGGACGCGACTGCCCGGCCAGGATGGCACGCAGGTGCTCGTCGAGCTGCCCGGCCTGGTCATCCGGCCAGAAGGGATATGGCGGCGGCACGCCGATCAGCGCGCCGCGCGGCCAGCACGAGGTCTCGCAGAAGGCGCGGTTGACGTAGGTGAGCTGCCCCGCGTGGTCGACCACCCGCAGGCCGACGCCGATCGACTCCTCGATGTCCTCGCGGAAGGCGATTTCGCTGCGCAGCGCCAGCGCCGTGCCCTGGCGGGCGGTGATCTCCTCGCGCAGGGTGCGCTGGTAGTCGCGCTGCGAGCGGCTGAGCCAGCGCAGGCTGACGCTGGCCAGCCCCACCAGCCCGAGGGCCAGCACCGACAGCAGCACCTGCGCCTGCCGGGCGGCCACGGCCACGGGCACGGCGTCCGGCGGGGCCTCCACCGGCGCAGCCGAGAACGCCGCCGGCTGGTAGCGCTGCACCAGCACGAGCGCCGGCTGGCTGCCCGGCACGGCGTGCAGGCGGTCGGTGAAGCGGCCGGCGGGCGCCTCCAGCTCGACCGGGCCACCGCGCGCCAGCGCCGTGCGGGCGCGGGCGAGGTAGTCGGGGGTCGCGAAGTCCTCGGTCTCGCCGTGCAGGTAACGCTCGGGCTGGCCGTCGTCGAGCCGCAGCAGGTGGGCCTCGACCAGCCCCGGCTGGCCAGCGCTGCAGCGCAAGGCGGCCGCGCTCAAGGGCTGGAGCGCGAGGTCGCTGCGGCGCTGGGTCGGACTCAGCTGGCCCCACGCGCTGATGAACTGGCGGGCACAGGCGTCGCCCGCCGCCGCGTTCCGCACGCCGCCCGCAGGCCCTGGAGCGGCCAGGGACGCCGGGGCGACGCGGGCCGGATCCAGCCGCGCGGGCAGCAGCTCCCAGATCAGCGCCAGCAGCAGCGTCACGGCACCGACCGCGGCGGCCACCGCCAGCCGCTGCAGCCAGCGGATGCGCCGGCGCGGCGCGGCGGGCAAGGCGTCGAGGGCCACCATCTCAGGCTCCGACACGGGAACAGGCATCGAGGCGCCAGCCGCTCACCGTGCGCTTCGGATTGACCTCGCCCCACTTGACGTGGTGCGGCGGCTTCGCCAGTGCCGGGAGTTCCTGCTCGATCAGCCGTCCCAGGCGCTGGAGCTGCTGGCAGCGGCGCTGCTGGTAGGCGGTGCGCTGCGGCGAGAAGTCGAAGGCCATCAGCAGCGCGCGCACCGCCAGCGTGGACACCGGCTGTGCGACCCAGGGGTAATCGCCGCGGTCGATGCGGGCCACCTCGTAGCCGGTGTTGTCGAGCGGCAGGTCGAGCGGCAGCAGGTGCACGCCGTCCAGGGGACGGGCCGGGTGGTCGCGCAGGGCATCGAGGCTGACCAGATGGGGCGTCGGCTTGCCGGCCACGATCACCATGGCGTCGGCGCGGCCCGTGAGCACGCTGCACAGCGCGGCCGCTGCCGTCTGCTGGCTGTCCAGACTCGCGGGCACCACCCCGGCCGCGCGCAGCAGGGTTTCGGCGGTGTGGAGGCTGCCCTGCGAGCTGGACGCGGTGAGCACGCGCCGCCCGGCCAGATCCGCCAGCGTGTGCACGCCGGTGCGCGCGAGCACATGCACCTCCTCGGCATACAGCGGCAGCACCAGCCGCAGCAGCGTGGCGGTCTGCCGGTTGGCGGGATCGTCCGAGCGCGCCAACCACGCCAGGATGTCCGACTGCGCGAAGCCCAGCGCGGCGTTTTCCTTCGGGTTGGCGAGCAGGTGCAGATTGTCCAGGCTGCCCAGGGTCTCGCGGTTGAACAGCGGCACGCCCTGCTGGCGGGCGGTCGCGACCAGGTCGTCGGCCACCGCGTGGTAGGTCCCGGTGCCGCTGCCGCTGACCAGCCCGATCGGATCGGCTGGTGCCGGGGCACTGGCTGCCTTGGCGTGCGACGCCAGGCGGGACGCCGCGGTCAGCGCCCCCATGCGGGTCGACAGCGTGTCGATGCAGGCGGCGGCCGTCAGGACAGGTGGTGGCGGCGGCGGGTCGATCGACGGATCGGAGACCCGGTTCGCGCCGAACATCGGCAGCAGCGCATAGGCACACGCCAGCGCCCCGACCAGCACCATCGTGCCCCGCAAGCCCCGGTCGGTGTTCAGCCCCGCCGTCAGCCACGGCAGCAGCAGGCCGATCAGCAGCACCCCCAGGCCCACGATCAGGACCGGTCCGTTGATCCCCGCCCATCCCATCACAGCTCCCACCACCACAGCCTCCCAGCCAAGCGCGAAATCGTGAAATTCTCGGCATTCTAGAAGTGCAATCCTGTCGCAGCTTGACAAGCTGGATCCGATGGCCCGGGAGAAACGGCGGTGCAGCCTGCCACGCCGAGCGGGCAGGAGCGATCGGGGCCCTCCCGCAGGGGGTAGCCCATATGGAACGCGACCTCCGGCCGGCGCATTCTGGAATCAACGACGCGGTGGCGCGTCTTGAACCCAGGAGCCGACCATGCCGACTGCAGCCCCTCTTGCACACCCGCTGAACACCCGCACGGGCCGTGACGCGGCCCGCGCCACGCAGCTGGCCCGCCCCCTGACCTGGGCCCTCGGCCTGGGCACCGCGCTGGTGGTCGCGCCGGTGGCCTTCGCCGTCGTGCAGGGCGTGGCCGGGCTGGTGGTGGCTGGCGCGATCGGGATGGCCGGCGTGCAGCTCGCACCGGTCCTCGCCCTCAAGCTGGCGAACTGGCGCCTGCGCCTGATGCAGGGCGAAGCGCGCGGCAGCCCGCTGCCCACGCTGGACAACCTGCTGCTCGACCGCCGCGCCGCACTGGCCCAGGCCAGCTTCCAGCTGCAGAGCGCCATCGCGCAGATCGACGCCTTCGTCGAACAGGCCGGCGAGTACGCCCGCCGCCACCCGGACGCCGCCCCGCGCTGGCTGGAACGCGCCCGCCGCGCCGAGCAGATGCGCGCGCAGAAGAAACATGCGCTGCGCACCGCGGCGGAGTCGGTCGCCGCCTTCGAGCAGGAGGTGGAGCGCGCCCGCACCGAGTGGGCGCTGGTCGAGGCCGAGCGGGCACTGAACAGCGCGCTCGGCGCCACCCACGGCGACCCGATGGACCAGTTGCTGGAGCGCACCGCCCTCGACAGCGTGCGCCTGGAGATGAACCGCGCCTTCGCCAGCCTGGAGACCGAGCTGGTGCTCGACCTGCAGACCGTGCCCCCGAGCCAGCCCCACGCCGCGCTGGCCGACCAGGGAGACCGCGCATGAACTACCGCCTCTTCACCTCGCTGCTGCTGATGGCCGTGCTGACGGCGCTCTACCTGTGGTTCTGCCCGCCCGAGGAGACGGCCGCGCCAGGCATCGAAGCTGGCCAGCGAACCGGGCCACTCGGCGCCCTCAAGATTCTCTGACACCGGAGCACACCATGACCACCCGCACCGCCCTCCGCGCCTGGACCCTGGCCACCACGGCCGCGCTCACCACCACGCTGGCCGCCGCCCAGGGACCGGCCCCGATCCCGGTGTCCACCGGCCTGCCGCAAGGCACCTACGCCTCGATGTTCAAGGACCTGAGCGAGATCTGTGGCGCAGCAGCCGGCCTGGCACTGGTGGAAAAGCCCGCGTCCGGCTCGGACGAGTCGATCGACCGGCTGCTGCGCAACGAGGTGTCGGCCGCCTTCGTGCAGACCGACGTGCTGCATGCCCGGCGCACCACCGAGGACCTCGGCGGTGTGAAGGCGCTGGTGGCACTGCACCCGGAACCGGTGCACCTGCTGGCGCTGACGGCGCCGCTGGTCGAAGGCGGCGTGTTCGGCCTGGGCGGGCGGGAGGTGCCGTTCAACACCCTGGGCGACCTGGGCAAGCGGCGGGTCGGCGCCTGGGGCGGCGCGCTGGTGACGGCGCGGCTGGTCCAGCTCCAGGCCGAGGTGGACTTCCGCGTGACCGAGTTCAACGGCCCGGAGGACGCGATGCAGGCGCTGCGCGCACGGCGCATCGACGCGGTGCTGGCCGTGGGTGGCGCGCCGCTGGCGTGGATGCGCGGGCTGGACCGCAGCGTGAAGCTGCTGTCGGTGCCGGAGCCCTGGGCGGGCAAGCTGCGCCACGTCTACCGCCCCGCCACGCTGCGCTACAGCCACCTCGGCACGCAGAGCGTGGCGACCGTGGCGACCGAAGCCGTGCTGGCGGTGCGCGATGTGCGCTCGGTCGCCGCCGCCGCCCCCCTGCTGCGGCTGCGCACCTGCCTGCAGCAGGAACTCGACCAGTTGCGCGACACCGTCGGCCGGCACAGCGCCTGGGCCCAGGTGGATGCGACCGCCATGCCGCACTGGCCCGTGTTCGAGCGCGTCAGCGGCCGGGCCACGACTGCGAAGAATTGAAACAGCCCGCAGACCAGCCACGGCAGCCCCGGACACGGGGGCGACAATGTGCCCTCTGCTCCGGAGTCCCGCCCCTTGAGTTCCCCCTCGTCTTCCTTCCCTGCCGCACTCCAGTGGCTCGCCCGCCTCGCCATCGCCCTGTCGCTGCTGTGCGCGGTCGGTCTGGCCGGGCTGTACCACTTCGGCCCGGCGCGCAGCGGCTGGGCCGAGCTGCTGCGCTACGTGCCCTTCCTGCTCTACACGGCACCGGCGGCCCTCGCGCTGCTGCTGTCCCTGGCGCTGGGCTGGTGGTGGCGGCTGGGCGCGCTGCTGGCGCTCGCCCTGATGGCCACGGCGGTGATGGACCTCCGCCTCGGCCTGGGCCGCACCGACCTGCCGCCGGACGCGCCGGGCACCCGCACCGTGCGCTTCATGACCTACAACATCAAGTCCTACCGCGCAGTGTTCAAGGCAGGTGGCTTCGTGCCGCTGAACAACGAGATCGAACAGCACCAGCCCGACATCCTCGTGATGCAGGACGCCCGCGAGGTGTCGCGCGTGGGCGACCTGCCCTACGGCATGCGCGCCGTGCTGCCGAAGCACAAGCTCTACGCCTACGGACAGTACGCCGTCGCCAGCCGGTTTCCGATCAGCGGCTGCGCGCCGTTCGACATGTCGCTCAAGGACGAGAAGTCCGACTACGTGCGCTGCACCGTGGACATCGACGGCACCCGCATCGACCTCGTCACCGCCCACCTGCTCACCCCGCGCGAGGGCCTGAACGCCACCCGCGAGGAGCGCCTCGGCGGTCTGGACGACTGGAGCGGCAACTTCGCCGACCGCCTCTCGCAGGCGGAACGCATCACCGCGGCGCTGACCCCGCTCAAGCGCCCCACCATCGTCGCCGGCGACCTGAACGCGCCCGAGCACTCGGTCGTCGTGGGGCGCTTCCTGGACCTGGGTCTGCGGGACGCCTTCTCCGCGGGCGGCATCGGCTGGGGCTTCACGCACGGCCATTCGTTCAAGCCGGGCGTGAGCTTCCTGCGCATCGACCACATCCTCGTCAGCCCAGACATCGGCGTGCGCGACGCCTGGGTCGGCTGGCGCGGTGGCTCGGAGCACCGGCCGGTGGTGGCCGATCTGGTGATCCCCACGCGGGCAGCCAAGCCATGAGCCCCCACGCGATCACGGTGGGTGAAGTGATCCACAGCGCGTTCTACCGCTTCACCCGGCTCGACGATCCCGTCGCCACCGCCGAGGTGTTGCGTGCGCGCAGCCGCGACACCGGCGTGCTCGGCAGCCTCGTCGTCGCGACCGAAGGCCTCAGCGGCGTGGTCGCCGGCCCGGCCGCGGCGGTGGCCGCCTTCGAGGTGGCGCTGACCGGCGACCCGGTGTTCGGCGGCGCCTTCACCGGCCTGCACTTCAAGCGCAGCCTGTGCATGACTCCACCCTTCGCCCGGATGAAGGTCCACGTCAAGCCGGAGATCGTCGCCCTCGGCCTCGACGGCGTCAGCGGCCTGGACGAAACCGCGGAACAACGCGCCGCGACCCACCTCAGCCCCGCCGCCTGGCGCGAGTTGCTCACAGACGAAGACGTGGTGGTGCTGGACAACCGCAACCGCTTCGAGTGGCGGCTCGGACACTTCCGCGGCGCGGTTGATCCGGGTGTGGATAACTTCCGGGACTTCGCCGAACTGGTGCGCACCCAGGCGCCGCACTGGAAAGCCTGTGGACAACGGGTGGCGATGTACTGCACCGGCGGCATCCGCTGCGAGAAGACGGGGGTGTGGATGCGCGAGGAACTCGGGCTGGAGGTGTTCCAGCTCGACGGCGGCATCCTGAACTACCTGGAACAGACCGCACGCACCGGCCAGCCGGACGACACCTGGCGCGGCGAGTGCTTCGTGTTCGACAACCGCATCGCGCTGGACGCCCAGCTGCACGAGACCGCCACCACCGCCGAGCAGGTCTACGACCCGGCGCAGCCCGACGAGGCCTGGCGGCTCGCACGCGCCCGCCGGCTCGACACGGCCACCGGCGCATGAGCCGCGCCCGGCCCGCCTGGACGCCGCCGATGCGCGACGGCGTGAGCGCCAGCCGCGTGGCCGTCACGCCGGGGCCTTGGCGCACGGTGCTGGACTTTCTTGTCCACAGGTTATCCACAATTCCGGAGACTGGCTGGCGCGAGCGGCTCGGGCGCGGCGAGGTGCTCGATGCACAGGGCCACGCCCTCGCGGTGGATGCGCCCTGCGTTATCCACAGCACGCTCTGGTACTGGCGCACGCTGGACGCGCCCGAGCCACGCATCCCGTTCGAGGTCGAGGTGCTGCACCAGGACGACTGGCTGCTGGCTGTGGATAAACCGCATTTCCTGCCGATGACGCCCAAGGGCCGCTATGTGCAGGAGACGCTGCTGGTGCGGCTGAAGCGGCTGACCGGCATCGAGACGCTGGTGCCGATGCACCGGCTGGACCGGGAGACGGCGGGGGTCGTGCTGTTCTCGGTGCGGCCGGAGACGCGGCATGCGTACCAGTCGATGTTCCGGGACAGAGTTATCCACAAGGTCTACGAGGCGGTGGCGCCGTGGTCCGATGCGCTGGCGGCCACGCTGCCACTGGAGCGCCGCAGCCGGCTGGCCGAGCGCGAAGACGCCTTCATGCAGATGCACGAGGTGGACGGCGAGCCGAACGCCGTGACCCGCATCGAGTTGATCGAACGCCACGGCCCGCGGGCCCGCTACCGCCTGACGCCGCAGACGGGGCAGAAGCACCAGCTGCGGGTGCACCTGAACGCGCTGGGCATCCCGATCGTCGGCGACCGGATCTATCCCGTGCTGCAGCCGGAGCTGGCGTCCGGCGCCGAGCCGGACTACACGGAGCCGCTGCGGCTGCTGGCGCGGGAGATCGCGTTCACGGATCCGGTGACGGGGGAGGCGCGGCGGTTCGCGAGTCGGCGGGGGCTGCGTGTATCGGCCTGACTAACGCGCCACAGGCAGGTGCTGCGGCAGATGCGAATGCAGCAGTTGTTCGACCAGATCCGCCTGCAGGGCATCCTTGTGCCGTTTGCGTGGGTCTCGGTTGGCGCGGGTCGCGATCTGTCGCTTGATCTGGATGAACGCCAGTGGATGCATGGTGTGCATGACGGCCATCCGCCCGGTCACAGACACCACGACCTGGCTGAACCGCTGGGCACTCAGGATCTTGTTCCCGGTGTCGATCTGCACCGCCCAGAGGTCGTCCTCGTGGTCGCTCAAGCGCAGCGGGTGGGGATCGCCCTCGCGGGCCACCCGGCGGATGACATCCACCTCGAAACCTGACGCATTGATGGCCGTCTGCAGCTGGTCCGATTTCACCCGGAAGGTCGGATCGGCCTTGCGCAGCGCGCCAATGAACGACGTGTCCAGGCGGCGCATCTGCGTCACGAAGCCGATGCGCTTGCGGGTGTCGAACAGCAGATCAATGTCCTGGGTCGCCATCGCCTCGGGCATGAAACGCGCACCCGCCGCGCTTTCGTAGGCATACAGCGCGTGGGTGCCGACCGTGGTGAAGTGCGTGGCCAGACCGAGGTCGTCGATCGCATTCAGGACCCGGACCACCAGATCCGGGACACGGCCCACGCGCAGGGCCTTGTTCAAGCGCTGCTGCACCTGTGCGGCGGCGTTCAGATCCGCCAGCCGCCGCTCGCACATCCCCTTGCGCGCCATGAAGCTGTCAAAGATCGTCGCTGTCTGTGCGGACTTCGACCCCAGCGAGGTCTGACCGCCGCGGGCACTCGTGCGGATCAGGTACTCGGTGCCCTTGATCTCGCGCCACAGCATGGACCCACGCACTTCGGCCGCCTCGCGCCGTATCCGGAGCAACTCCAGGAACACCGTCTCGGCATCAATGAACTGACGGGCCTGGTCTTCACGCAAGTCAATGATCTGGCTCATGTTTCAATGTTGGAGACTGGTTTTGCCAATCTACATTGAAAAACAATTCAAATCAAAGACTTGGTGCTTCATTCAAGAAAGCCCGGCACTGTCGAGCGCCAGCAGGAACAGCGCCGCCCGCGCCCGGCTCGCGCCGACATAGAGCCACTCCGGATGCTGCCCGGCCTTGCGGTCCAGTCCGGCGACGATCACCACGTCCGCCTCCAGCCCCTTGAAGCCCTGGATCGTGCCGATGCGCACCTGCCCCGGCACGGCATTCACCACATCGAGGTTGAGCGTCACCTCGTCCAGCCCCGCCGCCCAGCCCGAGGTGGTGTTGGTGTGGCGGTACGGCGCGAGGATGACGACCTGCTCCGGGCGCAGTCCATCGCGCTTGAGCAGTGTGCGCAAGACCTGCCGCAACTGCCCCGCCATCTCGGCGAAATCGCCGCTGTGCTGGAGTTGCGGCGCCGGCCCATGCTCGACGCGGAACTCGGTCGGCACCACACACTGCCCGAGCAAGGCCGCCCGCTCACCGATCGGCCGGGCATTGCGCAGGTTCGCCTCCAGCACCAGCGGCTCGGCGGCGAACGGCGGCTCCCACTGCGCCTGCGCGCGGAACACCGACTGGCGCCGGTCGAAGAAGCAGTACCACGCGAACCCCGCCGCGCCCAGCGACTCCAGCGCGACCCACCACATCGGCGAGAAGTCGGCCGCCTCGTCCACGATCAGCGTGTCGAAGCGCAGATCGAGCCGCTCGGCCGCGTTCAGCAGCAGCTCGGCGCAGTCCTCGTTGAAGAACTGGCGTCGCGCCGCCTCGTCGGCCGGCACCTTGAAACCCAGCCCGGATTGCTCCGCCAGCAGCTTGACCAGCTCATGGAAGTTGCACACCGTCAGGCCCGGCACGCCGTCGAGCTGCGCCGACAGGTGCGACGCCAGTGCGCGGTTGAAGCAGGTGAGCAGGACCGACTTGCCCTTCGCCGCGTGCTCCCGCGCCAGCGTCACCGCCAGCATCGTCTTGCCCGAACCGGCGCCGCCCTCGATCAACAGGCGTGACTGGCTCCGCAGCAGCCGCAGGGCCCGGATCTGCTCGTCGGTCGCCCGCTGCAGCGCCGACACCGTGTCATCGACACGGCTGCCCAGCGGCACGAGCAGGTGGCAATCCGGCGCCAGCAGGTCACGCAACACCTGCTGCTGCGGGCGGGTCCACGGCTTCGGATCGGGGAAGGCCTCGCGCAGCAGCCTGGTCAGCGCGGGGGCGGGGTCGGCCAGATCGCTGCGGTCGAGCAGGAAGGACCGCGAGGGGATCTCACAGCCGGGCAGCGGGCCGCTCCAGTTCACCTCGGGAACGGCGCGACATCGGCATAGCGCTTCTCGCCATCGTCCTTGCGGTAGCGGAAGCCGATGCGCTCGCCGCGCAGGATGTGCTGTTCGAGTTGCCGGAAGGTGCGCGTCTGCGCCGTGTCCAGCGCCTCGTAGTTCGGCCCCTTGACCAGCAGCGCCGACGCGATCCGGCTGTCCAGCAACTCGCGCAGGAAGCCGCTCGTCAGCACCGGGTACAGCCCCTGGATACCGGCCAGACAGGCGAAGCGCTCCAGATCCGTGCTGCCGAGTGGCCCCAGGCGGCTCGGCTCCAGCCGATAGCCGCCCTCGACGCGCTCCAGCCCGAGGAATGCGAAGCGTTCGATCAGGTCGCGCTGCACCGTGCGCAGGCTGACGTGGAACTCCTCGGCCAGCGCCCGCGGGTCCAGCGTCTCGCCTTGGTGGAGGCGGTCGAGGATCTGCGTCAGGCGATGCGGCAGCTTGTCGTGGGGGGTGTCGCGCAGGGGCATGTCGGGCCAGGCAAGAGGAAACAGGGTCTGGCGGCGGACGGCGTTTTCTTGTTCTTGTGCTGTGCCAGATCGACTTTTTCTATCGTTCTTTTCAGTCCGGGAGTCTGAACAGGTGCCGCGACAGGTGGTGTCGCGCGCTCAAATAGTTCCGTGACATTTTTGTCATTCGAGCGAACTCGCTCGTACCAGCCAAGACCGCCGACACCAGGACGCCCGGCGGCGGTACCGCGCACTAAACTCGCCCCCATGAACGCCCCCCACCCCGGTGCCCTGCCCCGGCGCAAGCTGCCCATCGGCCTCCAGTCCTTCGTCAAGTTGCGCGAGGAGGACCACTACTACGTGGACAAGACGGGGCTGCTGATCGACCTGATCGCGTCGGGCTCGTACTACTTCCTGAGTCGGCCGCGGCGCTTTGGCAAGAGCCTGCTACTGGACACGTTCAAGGCGCTGTTCGAGGGCGAGCGGTCGCTGTTCGACGGGCTGGTGGCCGAGACACGCTGGGACTGGACGCGCCGGCACCCGGTCATCCGCATCGACCTCGGCAGCGGCGTGCTGCAGAGCCGCGCCGAACTGGACCAGCGTGTCCACGAGATCCTGCTGGATGTCCAACGCGATCTGGGGTTGCCGGACCCGGTGGGCTATGACAGTGTGACGGGCCAGTTCGCCGAGTTGATCCGGCTGGCACACGCCAAGTTCGGCGCGACCGTCGTGGTGCTGATCGACGAGTACGACAAACCGATCCTCGACAACATCACCGACCGGGAAACAGCCACAGCGATGCGCGATGGTCTGCGCAACCTGTACTCGGTGCTCAAGGGGGCGGATGCACACCTCAAGTTCGTCTTCATCACCGGCGTGTCGAAGTTCAGCAAGGTCAGCCTGTTCTCGGGCCTGAACAACCTCAAGGACATCACGCTGGATGCCCGCTACAGCGCACTGTGCGGCTACACGGACGCCGACGTGGACACGGTGTTCGCACCCGAGCTGCCGGGGCTGGACCGGGAGGAGATCCGCCGCTGGTACAACGGCTACAACTGGCTGGGCACGTCGGTGTACAACCCGTTCGATCTGCTGCTGCTGTTCGACACCCGCGAGTTCAAACCCTACTGGTTCGAGACCGGGACGCCCACGTTCCTGGTCAACATGCTGACCAGCCGCCACTGGTTCACACCGGACCTCACGCGCACCGTGGCGACGGAAACGCTGCTGTCGGCGTTCGACGTGGACATGATCGAGTCGGAGGCCCTGCTGTTCCAGGCCGGCTACCTCACGATCGACAGCGTCTGGGCGATTCCGGGGCGCAAGGAGTTCACGCTCAAGTACCCGAACAAGGAGGTGCAGGCGAGCCTCAACGACAGCCTGCTGCGGGTGCTCACGGGCGGGGCGCGCTACTCGGAGCCGCAGGTGAGCCGCTTGTACCGGCTGCTGCAGGCGCAGGACGTGGCCGGGCTGCGCGGCTTGTTCCACGCCTTCTACGCCAGCATCCCGCATGACTGGTACCGCACGAACGACATCGCGAAGTACGAGGGCTATGACGCGAGCGTGTTCTACAGCCACTTCGCAGCGCTCGGCCTCGACATCCGCGTGGAGGACACGACCAACCATGGCCGCATCGACATGGCGGTGGAGTTCGACTCCGCGGTGTGGGTGTTCGAGTTCAAGGTGGTCGAACTCGTGCCCGCGGGCCAGGCGCTGCAGCAGATCAAGGACCGGGGCTACGCCGACAAGTACCTCGGCCGCAGCGGACCGGTCCACCTCGTCGGGGTGGAGTTCAGTCGGGACTCGCGCAACATCGTCGGCTTCGAGACCTAGACACTGGGCTGAAGCCGCGCGGGCTCACCCCATCGACGGCTTGAGAAAGATGTCCTTGTCCGGAAAGAACTGCGTGTGCAGCGGCAGCAGCGAGCCGCCCAGCGCACGGGCGTGGGCGCCGACCCGGCCGGCCAGCAGCGCCGGCTGGTGCATGCCGTCGAACTTGTAGGCGGCCAGCCGCTCGCGGGTGCGTGCCAGCAGCGCATCGATCAGGGAGCGGGCCAGCGAGCCGTCGATGATGACGGCGTCCAGATCCAGCATCGCCGCGCCGCTGGCCACGGTCATCGCCAGCGCCAGGCCGGCCTGCTCCAGCCAGGGTTCGGTATAGCCGGCGTAGGCCATGTCCATGATGCTGTCCTGCTGCACCAGCAGCGGATCGAGCCCGGCCTTCAGCAGCGCCTGCTCCAGCTGCCAGCCGGAGGCGACTTCGAGCAGCTGCGGCGGCGCGCTGCCGTTCGCGGCCGCCAGCCCGACCGGCAGCGAGCCGATGGCGCCTGCGTTGCCGCGGTGGCCGATGTCAATGTGGCCCGACAGCACCAGCCCGCCACCGACAAAGGTACCGACGAAGACGTAGAGGAAGCTGCGCACGTTCTGGCCGTGGCCCTGCAGCAGCTCGGCCACGCAGGCGGCGGTCGTGTCCTTGGCGAAGCTCACCGGCAGGTGGGTCATCGCCTCGACCTCCTGCTTGAGGTCCATGTGCTGCCAGCCCGCCAGCGCGTTGTGCGCCTGCGAGCCGAGCAGGCTGGACCACTTGTCCATCGACAGCGGCGACGTCAGCCCGAGGCCGACCACGCGGCTCCACAGCGGGCCGAGCTGGGTCTGCAGCGCGTCCAGCCCCTGCTGGATGCAGGGCAGCACCTGCGCCGGATCGGGGTAGGCGTAGTGGAATTCATGGCGGAAGCGCACCTTGCCGACAAAGTCGCAGGCCAGCACTTCGAGGCTGCGCCGGCCGACCTGCACGCCCAGGCTGATCGCGCCATCCGGGTCGAGCGACAGCGGCACCGAGGGCTGGCCGATCTTGCCGCGGATGCGCTCCTGCTTGATGAGCAGCCCGTCGTCGAGCAGCCGGCTGACGATGACCGAGACCGTCTGCGACGAGAGCTGCGTCAGGCGGGCGAGGTCGGCCTTCGGGATCGCGCCGTGCAGGCGGATCGCCTGCAGCACGATGCGCTCGTTGAACTGGCGCATGCCGGTGTGGTTGGAGCCGCGAACGGCCCGTTCATCGGCTTCGAAGGTCGGAGTCATCAGGTGCATCGGAATCAGGTTCAGGGAGTGGCGACAGGCTCCCGCACCAGCCGGGCCGGATCGATGGCCCCGGTGATGAGGCCGACGATCTGCTCGGGGTGGGTGTGGCGCGTCTCCAGGTTCGCAATGATGCGCCCTTGGCGGAAAACCCAGATGCGGTCGACGAGATCGAAGACCTGGCGCAGGTTGTGGCTGATGATGATCAGCGGCACGCCGCGCGCCTTCAGGCCCTTGATGATCTGCTCGACGCGGGCGGTTTCCTGCACGCCGAGGGCGGCAGTCGGCTCGTCGAGGATGATGAGCTTCTTGGCAAACCCCGCCGCCCGTGCGATGGCCACGCACTGGCGCTGGCCACCGGACATGCCGCGCAGGCTCTCGCTCAGGTCCTGGATCTTCACGCCGGTGGTGGACAGCATCTCGACCGACCGGGCGCGCATCGCCTTGTGGTTGAGGATGGACAGCGGCCCCAGCGACAGCCACGTGAGTTCGCGTCCCAGGAAGATGTTGGCCGGCACGTCGAGGTCCTCGGCCAGCGCGAGCGTCTGGTAGACGGTCTCGATGCCCTGCTCGCGGGCGTCCAGCGGGGAGTCGAAGTGCACCGGCTGGCCGTCGAGCGCGATGGAGCCGCTGTTGGGCTGCTCGGCACCGGTGATCAGGCGCACGAAGGTGCTCTTGCCCGCGCCGTTGTCGCCCACGATCGCGGCGTGCTCGCCCGGCGCCAGCGAGAACTGCGCATCCGTCAGCGCCTTCACGCCGCCGTAGTGCTTGGTCAGGCCGCTGATCTCCAGCACGGGCCGCGGGGTGTTCGTGGAAAGGGCCATGGCAGGGACATCCTTGACAGTCCGGGAAGGTGAGACGGAGGATGCCCCACTCTCCGCTGCATCGCATTAGTAAATCACCTAGGTTTACTTACATACACCGGACGCATCCAATGCAATGCACCACAGGTTGACCCTGACGCCCCGACATGGACGCCGAGCCGGGCCTGCTGGACACCCCACCATCGATTCCTAGATTCCATTCCTGGAGACAAGCCATGTCCATCCATCGCACCCTGGGCCGTCTGGCGGCAGTCATGTTCACCGCTGGCCTGCTGATGTCGGCTGCGCAGGCGCAAACCATCGCCTACATCACCAACGGCAACACCAACGAAGGCTGGACGCTGATCAACGGCGGTGCCAAGGATGCGGCCAAGAAGGCGGGCGTGAAGTTCATCGAGCTGGCGGCCGAAAAGGGCGAGCTGTCCAAGCAGCTGGCGATCGTGGAAGACATGATCACCCGCAAGGTCAACGCCATCGCCATCGCCCCGGTCGACAGTGCCGGCATCGCCCCCGCGATCAACAAGGCCATGGCCGCCGGCATCCACGTGGTGGCGGTCGACACCGGCATCACCGGCGCCAAGATCACCAGCTACGTCGCCACCGACAACATCAAGGCGGCCAATGTCCAGGGTTCGTGGGCCGCTGACCAGGTCGCGGACGGCGACACCGTCATCTACGTGACCGGCGACCAGGGCCAGTCCACCGGCCGCGAGCGCCGCGACGGCTTCCTGCAGGGTCTGAACGCCAAGCGCAAGAACGTCAAGGTCGTCGACGTGCCCACCACCTGGGACCAGACCATGGCCCAGAACGGCGTCGAAGCCGCGCTGCGCACCAACCCGAACGCCAAGGTCATCGCCTGCGCCTGGGACGGCGGCGCGCTCGGCGCCAAGGCGGCGATGCTGTCGGCCGGCCTGAAGGCCGGCTCGGTCAAGATCGCCGGCTTCGACGGCTCGCCCGGCGGCCTGGACATGATGAAGGACGGCTGGCAGCAGGCCAACGCCGCCCAGATGCTGGCCAAGATCGGCGCCGTCGGCGTGGAAACCGCCATCGCCGCGGCCAACGGCAAGAAGGTCGACGCCCGCATCGACACCGGCAGCTTCCTGGTCCTGCCGTCCAACGTCGACCAGTTCGCCAAGGACTCCGGCGTCGGCCAGTTCATGAAGAAGAAGTGACGGAGACGGCCGCCCATGCGCTACATCACACGACAAGAGTGGTACGGGGCCCTGGTCGCCGTGCTGGTGCTGGGGGTGTTCCTCTCGGTGGCCTCGCCGTTCTTCCTGAGCGGCCGTAACCTGAGCAACATCCTCGTGCAGGCGTCGGTGATCGCGCTGCTCGCGGGCGGCCAGACCTTCGTGATCCTGACCGGCGGTGTCGACCTGGCGGTCGGCGCGCTGACCGCACTGGCCGGCGCGGTGGCCGGCTACATGATGGTCAAGCTGGGCATCAACCCGTATCTGGCGATCCTGGCCGCGTTCGGCATTGGCGCCGCGGTGGGCCTCTTCAACGGCTATCTGGTCGCCTTCGTCGGCATTCCAGCCTTCATCGTCACGCTGGGCGGCCTGACGCTGTGGCGCGGTCTGGCGTTCGAATCGACCGGCGGCTTCGACATGGCCGGCCTGCCCGAGCCCTTCCCCTTCATCGGCAACGGCGAGCTGCTCGGCATCCCGATGCCGATCATCGTGATGGCGCTGTTCTACGGCGTGATGGGCTTCATCCTGTCGAGCACCAAGCTCGGCCGCTACGTCTACGCCATCGGCTCCAACGAGATGGGTGCGCGCCAGGTCGGCATCAACATCCGCTGGTACAAGCTGGGCGTCTACCTGGTGTCGGGGCTGTCGTGCGCGCTGGCGGCGATCGTGCTGATGGGCCGCATGGACTCGTCGAGCGGCAAGATGGCGCAGATGTTCGAGCTGGACGCGATCGCCGCCGTGATCCTGGGCGGCACTTCGCTGTTCGGTGGCCGCGGCAGCCTCTGGGGCAGTCTGCTGGGCGCGATCCTGATCGGCATGATCCGCAACGGCATGAACCTGCTGGAGGTCTCGCAGTTCAAGCAGATGATGGCCATCGGCGCGGTGGTGATCCTGGCGGTGTGGATCGACGTGGTGCGGCGCAAGCGGCTGCTGCGCAAGTGAACCGCACCGTCTGTGGATAACATCGGCCTGTGAACAAGTCCTTCCACCTTTACCTCGACAGCGCCGACCTTGGCGCCCTGCGCACCTGCCTGCCGCACCCGGTGGTGCACGGCGTGACGACCAATCCGACGCTGCTCAAGCGCGCCGGTGTCACCTGGGAAGCCCTGCCCGGCCTGCTGACGGCGCTGCTGCGGCTGGGCGCGCAGCAGGTGCAGGCACAGGTCCGCTCGCCCGACGTGGACGGCATGCTGGCAGACGCGGACACGCTGCTGCGGCAGTTCGACCCGGGCCAGCTCGTCGTGAAGATCCCCGCCACGCGCGCGGGCCTGGCGGCCGGCGCGGCGCTCACGGCCCGCGGTGTGCCCGTCACCTACACCGCCGTCTATGCGCTGGAGCAGGCGCACTTCGCCGCCCAGCTCGGCGCCGCCTATGCCGCGCCGTACCTCGGGCGGCTGAACGATTCCGGTGTCGATGGCCTCGCGCTGATCGACCGGATGCAGGCCCTGGTGGCCGCCAGCGGCACGCCGATGCGGCTGCTGGTGGCGAGCATCCGCAGCCGGCAGGCCTACCTCGACCTGCTCGCGCTCGGCGTCGGCAGCATCACGATTCCGCCCGCGCTGTTCACCGAGTTGATGGACCACGAGGCGACGATCGCGGCAGAACGCGGCTTCCTGGCGGACGCTGCGGAGTGACCGGACGCTCGACGCTCAAGCGTTGACGTCCACCACCACCCGCCCGCGGACCTTGCCAGCCAAGATATCCACAGCCACCTGCGGCGCCTCGGCCAGCCCGACCGTGCGGGTCATCGACGCCAGCTTGGCCAGGTCCAGATCCTTGGCCAGCCGCGCCCACGCCTGCTGGCGCCGCGCCGTCGGGCACATCACCGAATCGACACCCAGCAGCCGCACGCCGCGCAGGATGAAGGGCGCAACACTGGTGGACAAGTCCATGCCCTGCGCCAGTCCACAGGCCGCGACCGCTCCGCCATAGCGCGTCTGCGCCAGCGCGTTGGCCAGCGTGTGCGAGCCGACCGAGTCGACGACACCCGCCCAGCGCTCCTTCTGCAGCGGCTTGCCGGCTGTGGATAACCCAGCCCGGTCGAGGATCTCCACAGCCCCGAGCGACCGCAGGTACTCGGCTTCGTCCAGCTTGCCGGTGGACGCCACGACCCGGTAGCCCAGGCCGCTCAGCAGCGCCACGGCCACGCTGCCCACGCCGCCGCTCGCGCCCGTGACGAGGATCTCGCCGCTGTCCGGCCGCACGCCCGCGTCTTCCAGCGCCATCACGCACAGCATCGCGGTGTAGCCCGCGGTGCCGATGGCCATGGCCTGGGCTGTGGATAACCCTGCAGGTCGCGCGATCAGCCAGTCGCCTTTCAGGCGCGCCTTCTGCGACAGGCAGCCCCAGTGCGTCTCGCCAACGCCCCAGCCGTTGTGGATAACCTGGTCGCCGACCTGCCAGCGCGGGTCTGTGGACAACTCGACCGTGCCCGCGCCGTCGATGCCCGGCACCATCGGCCACTGGCGCACGACCGGGCTGCGGTTGGTCAGCGCGAGGCCGTCCTTGTAGTTGATCGTCGAGTGGTCGAGGCGCACGACGACGCTGGCGTCACCGGTGTGCGCGACCAGTTCCTCGTCGGTCAGGTCGTCGCGCAGGCGGGCCGCGAAGGCGCCGTCGGTCTTGGTGAGGTACAGGGCGGTGAAGGACATGGTGGGTCTCCGGTGGGGTGCAGCCGAAGATTGAAGCATGTCGCTCACCGCCCCCGCTGTCACGCGGGTTCAGGCGTTCATGGCGCGCTCTGCGGGCGAGAAGGCGGTGGCCTGGTCGCCGTCATCCAGCCGGGCTTGCGGCTCGAAGCCGAAGGCCGCCGACTGCGCGCTGATGTGCTCAGTCGCTGCGCAGCATCACGCCTGAAGGTGAGCGGCTCGTCTCTGCTGAGGCCGCTTGAGAACACCATTACAAATACCAATCAATCACTTCACGGTCATGGCTTTCTGAGTAGCGATTGGCATCTTGTTGATGACGCTTTGAGTGGGTTCTTCATGGCGGATCAGGTAGTGGCAGGATTTGTGACGCCTAACAAATTTGGACCTCTAGCGCTTGACTGTGCGCCTATACGAAATAGTGGAAAGACTCCGAAGTGGTTAAGTATCGGTGCCCCGTTCTGCTTTGAAGTAAACTAGCGGTGGTTGCGAAAGCCACCTGAAGCAGGTTATCGAAACAACAACTCCGTAGAGAAGACTAATGACATTTATTAGTATTGCATAATTGCGAGCCCAGCCTTGCACCGGAACATCGAAGCCTTGATCCGGAACATCGAAAATCAAGAGTGCGAGCACCACAACCGTTGCACAGAGGATTCTCAGCAAAGTGGAGTCCTGCCGGACGATGAACAGTGTCTCAGCGGCTCCGATAATAATTGCAAAGAAGCTGGCAATCATGAGTGGAATTACCAAAAGAAAAAACACTCCGCCTAGATTAGGAAGTAGTGCTCCAATACCGCCGACGAGGGCAGTAATGGCGATAATCAAGAAGCAGCCGTAGGCAATGCCTTGATGCGTTCGAACTTTCGCTGCGTCCATCGTCGGTTCCTCTCGATACTTAACGAATGAAAGAGACTTCCCCCCGAGGGGGAGTTGGCACCGACGCTGAACCCTCAGCGCCCGAGTGCAACGATCGGATTTCGATGCTCATCGACCACCCTTTCTTGCTTTGCTTGCGGAGACGACTATAACCATCGCGCTGCTCGGCATTGATCTGGCCAAGCCAGTCCGCACCTGGTGCTCGAAGAATGGATCAGCGAAGGCGTTGCGAACGCGGCGGGATGCATGAATGGCCGGTCAGTCTGGCGGATTGGCTGGGGAGACTTTTATTCAAAAACTGTTTGTCGGACGGGGAAGCCCTTGTAGTTCGAGCTAAACGGGCGACGACGCCAGGCCCGGGCCTGGCTTGGTGGCCTGCCGTTGGCGCTCCGCTTGAGCGAGGGGTTAGGCTTCACTCGCGAAACTCAGAAGATGGTCCACGTTGGTCTTGAACTGCAACTTATAGGTTTTCGTTTGGTCATGGGTTGTAGTGACGACCCCGTTGATGACCGAAGTGCCCTTGAGAGGCACGTACTGCCAATAGTCCTGTTGGTCTATTTCCCGGCCGTCGTCACCCAAGCGGTAGCGATTCCAGCTCTCGGCAAAGGCCTTGCGCTTGTACCAAGGAACATACGTCTCGAACTCCGCAACGGCGGTTTGCAGTCCAGGAAATCGTTCCTTCAGTTCATCTCGGATACGAAGCTCGTTTTTCGGCCATGCGACAGGCACCGGGTATAGACCTTGTAGCGCGGTCAGTACCGCAGCCCTGAACTTCGCGGCCGCCGCGGCGCGGCGAGCCTTATAGCCGTTTCTCCAAGCGAGGTATGCGCCAAAGCACGCCAAGAGGATTGCTCCAAGGATTGCAGGCCAGTTCGATTCGATGATCTGGATGACGTCGGGAGCGGGCACGGGTGTTTTTGTGAAGCCTAACTTAATATCGACGTCACACCTTGCTGGCGTAACAACCTTGCTGCTGCGTATCAGCTTGCGAGCAGCGGAACGTAAGTCCGCGCCGGGATTGAAGTTTTTCTCTGTCTGGCATGGTTTGCCCCCCGTAAAAACGCCCCAAAGCCTGCACTGCTGACGTAACCCATTACGCCGTCAGACTCAGCACCAGCATACTCGCGCCCGGATCCGCTCGTCCACTGGGCACTTCTAGAAACCGACCCTGACCGCCACCTGAGCCGCGCGCTGCGGCAAGATGCCGCCCCATGATCACGCCCCGCACCAAGCCATCGAGCTTCTTTCCTGAGGAGGCCGCGGACGACCTGTTCGTGGTGCAGCAGCGCAAGGCCAAGCTGGAGGGCTACGTGCAGACGCTGGCGGCGATGGACGAACTGATCGACTTCGCAGCGATGGCCTCGGCGGTGGACAAGGCCTGCCCTCGCGCTGACCGCAGCAAGGGCGGACGCCCGCCGTACCCGACCGAGGCGCTGGTGCGCATGGTGTTCCTGCAGGGGCTGTACAACCTGTCGGACGAGCAGTGCGAGCACCAGGTGCTGGACAGGCTGAGCTTCCAGCGCTTCTGCCGGCTGGACGGCGCGCTGAACATCCCGGACGCACGCACGCTGTGGAGCTTCCGGCAGCGGCTGGCCGAAGGCGGGCTGGGAGGCCGGGCGATTTTCGAGGCGTTGAGCCAGCAGTTGCAGCGGCACGGCTTCATCCCGAGGGGCGGGCAGATCGTGGACGCCAGCATCGTGCAGGCGCCGATCACGCAGGCCAACGCCCGGGAGCGCGAGGCGCTGAACAAGGGGGAGGCGCCCGAGGGCTGGAGCAAGAAGCGCCTGGCGCACACCGACCGGGACGCGCGCTGGACGCAAAAGCACGGCAAGTCGTACTACGGCTACAAGCTGCACGGCAACGTGGACGCACGCTACAAGCTGATCCGCCAGATGAAGATCACGGCGGCCAACGCGGACGACGGACAGCAACTGCCCGACGTGCTGCAGGTGGCGAACACGCGCAAGCGGCTGCTGGCCGACCGGGGCTACGACAGCGCGGCCAACCGTCAGACGCTGCAGCAGCACGGACTGGCCGACGGCATCGCACGTCGCGCCAAGCCTGGGCAGACGGCCAAGGTTCGGCTCAAGCAGCGCAACAAGACGATCAACCGCACGCGGGCACGGGTCGAGCACGTCTTTGCGGCGCTGAGCCAGCAGGGCGGCAAGTGCGTGCGGGCGATGACGCTGGCGCGCAATGCGCTGGCGATCACGCTGCAGTGCGCGGCCTACAACGCACGCAGGCTGGTGTGGCTGGTCAAGAGCGCAGGTCCGTCCGCACAGCCCGCGTGAGGGGAAAAACCCCGTCGCGGGGTACCGCGACGGTGGGGACAGGGGCTCGCCGCCGTCATCCACTGCTCGTCTGAGCTGGATTTGTGCAGGCTCAGACCAGGTTCAGGGCTGCCGGGCCGGTTTCTAGAAGTGTCCTGGTCAAGTTATTTCGCACAGCCCGATAGGTTGTGTGATTGCCGATTGATGCTCGAAGGCATTGGGTGGCAAGTTGCCCAGTGTGGAGTGCAGACGCACGCTGTTGTAGAAGCTGACGATGTAGTCGGCGATGTCGCTCGTGGCCTCGGCATGGTTGGCGTAATCGCGCTGCCAGACGCGCTCCATCTTGAGGTTCAGGAAGAAGCGCTCCATCACCGCGTTGTCCCAGCAGTTGCCCTTGCGGCTCATGCTGCCGACCAGGCCGTGTCTGGCCAGCAGCGCCTGATGCGCCGCGCTGGCGTACTGGCTGCCGCGATCCGTGTGGACGATCAAGCCCGGCGCAGGTTGGCGCTGCACGATGGCCAGTTGCAACGCCCGGCACACCAGCCCGGCCTGCATGTCCGGGGCCATCGCCCAGCCCACCACCTTGCGCGCAAACAAGTCCAGCACCACCGCCAGATACAGCCAGCCGCTGCGCGTGCGGATGTAGGTGATGTCGGCGACCCAGGCCTGATCGGGCCGCGTCGGGTTGAACTGTCGGGCCAGCACATTGGGCGAGATCGGCAGCGCGTGTTTGCTGTCGGTCGTGTGCACGAACTTGCGCTTCCACGTCGAGCGCAGACCATGCTGGCACATCAAACGGCGCACGCGGTAGATCCCCATGACGATGCCACGCGAGGCCACCGCCGTGCGCAGCCGTCGGCTGCCGTACGCCCCGCCGCTGGCCGCAAATGCCGCCTTCAGTTGCACGCTGGCCTCGCACACCGCCGGCTGCATTCGGCTGCGCCTGCGGGCCGCGTAGTAGCCCGAGCGGCTGATGCCCAGCACCCGGCAAACCTGCTCCACCACCGCGGCCTTCTCTTGCAGTTGCCCGACGAGCTTGAAGCTCATCGCAGTTCCCGGGCAAAGAAGGCCGATGCTTTTTTTAAAACTTCTACGTCGCCCCGGAGTTGCTTGTTCTCGGCTTCGAGCTGGCGGATGCGCTGGTGCTCCGCCGTCAACGGCTTGCCGATGCCAGGCTGCCCCAGCTGTTCCGCATCGGCCTGTGCCAGCCAGCGCCGCACCGCCGTCTCGCCCAGCTTCATGTCCCGGCAGACCTCGCCAATGCCCAGGCCCTGCGACCGGATCATCTGCACGATCTGCAGCTTGAAGCTCGCGTCAAAGACTCTTCGTTTCGTGTTCGTCACGTTCGTTGTCCAGGTGATTTCCACCTATCGGTGTGTGCGAAATCATTAGACCAGGACAGGTCAGGGCCGCTCGCGATCGTCGCGCTGCGCCCGCTCCTGCGCGAACAGCTCTTCCAGCTGCTGGCGCCCCTTGCGCGCCATCGACACCAGCGCCTTCTCGTCGCGGTGGTGCGGCCAGAGCGCTTCGAGCTGGGCCACCGAATGGGTCCGGAACCGGCTGGCGAGTTCGCTGGCACGCTCCGGCGCCCAGCCCATGCTTTCGAGCACGCTGCGTCCGCTGGCCAGTGCCGAGTCCAGCGTCTCGCGCTCGACCAGCGTGACCCCGCGGTCGCGCAGCGCGAAGTAATGCTGCACGTTGCGCGCCCGCGCCACCAGCGTCAGGTGGGGAAAGTGTTCCCGCGCCAGATCGACCAGCCTCAGGCTCTGGTCGACATCGTCGATGGCCACCACCAGCACCTTGGCCGAGGCCGCACCAGCCATGCGCAGCAGGTCGAGCCGCGTGGCATCGCCATAGTGGACCCGGAAACCGAACCCGCGCAGCGAGGCGATCTGCTCGGCATCGTGGTCGAGCACGGTCGCCTTCAGGCCGTTGGCATAGAGCAGCCGCCCGACCACCTGTCCGTAGCGGCCGAAGCCGGCAATGATCACGGGCGCCTCCTGCGGCTCGGTCAGCGCATGGGGCGAGTTATCCACAGACTGCTGTGCATAACGTGGCAGCACCCAGCGGTCCATCACCACCAGCAGCAGCGGCGTGACGAGCATCGACAGCGCCACCGTGCCAATCAGCACCGAGACCTGTGACTCGGTCAGCACATGCGCATCCGCCCCCTGCTGGAACACCACGAACGCAAATTCGCCGCCCTGCGCCAGCAGCAAGGTGAACACCGGCCGCTCAGGCCCAGGCACGGCCACCGTGCGCGCCAGCACCCACAGCACCAGCGCCTTGATCGCCAGAAACCCCGCCAGCAGCAGCAGCACGCTGCCCAGGTGCTCGCGCACGGCATGGAAGTCGATCGACATGCCCACCGCCATGAAGAACAGCCCGAGCAGCAGGCCCTTGAACGGCTCGACGTCGGTCTCCAGCTCGCGCCGGTATTCGCTCTCGGCCAGCAGCACGCCGCCCAGGAAGGCACCGAGCGCAGCCGACAGCTCCACCGCATGCATCAGGCTGGCCAGCCCGACGACCAGCCCGAGCGAGGCGGCGGTGAAGATCTCCGGCGAGCCGCTGCGCGCGATCCAGCGCAAGGCATGGCGCAGCAGCAGGCGGCCGACCACGATGATGCCGACGATCACCGCCAGCGCCCGCAGCGCCTCGCTCCACGGGTTGCCGCTGTCCTGCACCTTGGGCGCCAGCAGCGGGATCAGCGCCAGGATCGGAATGGCCGCCACGTCCTGAAACAGCAGGATGGAGAACCCGGCCTGCCCACCCGCGGTGCCCATCAGGTTGCGCTCCTGCATGACCTGCAGCGCCACCGCCGTGGACGACAGCGCCAGCCCCAGCCCGGTGACCACCGCGACCGGCCAGGACACGCCCAGCAGCAGCGCCACGCCACCCACCGCCAGCGCACAGCCCAGCACCTGCGCGCTGCCCCAGCCGAAGATCGAGCGCCGCATGGCCCACAGGCGCGGCGGCTCCAGCTCCAGCCCGATCAGGAACAGCATCAGCACGACGCCGAACTCGGCGAACTGCAGGATCGCGTCCGGGTCACGGACGAACTGCAGGCCGAAGGGGCCGATCGCGATGCCCGCCCCCAGGTAGCCGATGATCGAGCCCAGTCCCAGCTTGCGCGCCAGCGGCACCGCGATCACCGCCGCAGCGAGGTAAACCAGTGAGGCGTTGAGCCAGTGTCCGTGTTCCATCGCGCCATTCTCCTGGCGCGCAGCATACCGGCCGTACCTGCTGGATCAGGTGTAGTTGCAGCCCGCGGGCAGCGGCCAGCTCGTCGCCGGCTTCATCGCCTTGACGGCGGCGGGCGCGGTGATGCCGACCAGTCCGGTGCCGACCAGACGCTCCAGCTCGTCGATGCTGACGAGGTAGGGATCGAGCGCGGTCAGCCCTTCGACGTTGGGGATGTACCAGGCGATGGCCTTGGCCGCACCCGTGGCCGGGTCGGTGGTGAGGATGGCCTTCCAGAAGAACTCGGGCGTGCGGATGCCGTGGCTGGCGAGGAACCAGTCGTTGGTCGGATCGCTGTAGACCACGCCGCCATAGACCTGCACCGGAGCGATGTCGCGGTAGCACTCGGCGACGTTCTCGGCGTCGAGCCAGACATTGCGGTTGAACGTCGCCACCTGCGGGACGATGTTCGTCATGTAGTTGGCCCGCAGGATGTAGTCCGCGTTGTAGTCCATGTGGTTGGACGAGACGAGGTGGCCGCGGTCGTAGCCGGGGTGGATGGCCGCGGCGTAGCTGTTGGCCGTCGTCTGTTGTCCACAGCCCTCGGGCAGGGTGGGATCGAGCTTGAAGCTGGTGGGGCGAGCGACGGTGCCGTCGTCGAAACCGAGGGTGTAGCTGTACTGCAGCGCGGTGTGCGTGGTGCAGTCGTAGGTGAGCTGGTAGCCGCCGTAGTCCTGGCGGATGACCCGGTCGGTGGCCACCGGACCGTTCGGGGCGGGATACACCGTTGGCACTGGCGTAGTGTCCTCGCCCGGATCCTCGTCACCGCCGCCGCAGGCCGCGAGCAGGACCGCGAACCCCAGCCCCGCCAGCAGGCGCAGGGCGCGCCCGAAGCCCTCAGCGGCTGCCACTGGCGGACCTGATTGCCGAAGCCGCAGGGCCGCAATCGCGCTGCTGGTACACCACCATCCCGTCCGCCTGGACGCACTTGACAACCCCGGAGCCGCTGCCCGTGGCCGGTCCCGCCGCCGTGGCTGGCAGGTTGGCGGGGAATTCGAGCGGGAAGGCCTCGGCCTGCTTCGGCGTGCGGCCCCAGTGCGCCTCGCCCGTCCACGGATTGACCGCCGAGGCGGCCCGGTCCGGCACCGGCAGCCGGGTCGTCGTCGTGCCCATGAGCACGGGCAGGATCCGGTCGCTGCGCAGATAGAACATCAGCCCCGCCACGCACAGCAGCCCCAGCAGCACCGGCCGGCTCGGCACCAGCCAGGACCGTTCGACATGGTGCCGATACCCGCCCGGGACGCTGTAGTCCACCCCGCGCAGACTCGGCGGCGAGACGTACGGCTCGACGCCATCGGCAGCCGAGGCAGTCGAGAAGGGGTTGTGGGCGGGGGACGACAGGCGGGCCATGGCAGATGAAAGCTGGATTTGCGCAAATTGTGTCGTTCTTTTTCTTAACAGTCCGCATCCCGGAGTAAAAAATCGAGGCGCCTGCACAAATCCTCATCCAAACGTCCGGCCTGCCGCGCCAGCGCGGGCTGCGGGCCGGCCAGGAAGCGGTAGAACGCCGCCCGCTGCGGCCCGAGCGCCTCTAGCGCTTCCAGGTGGCGCTGCACCACGCCGAGGTCACCCCGTGCGATCGGCCCCGACACCGCCCCGGCCAGTCCCCGCGCCCCGACGGCCTCCAGCGTGCCGCGCGACAGCGGCAGCAGCGCCCGCAGCGCCTCGGCCTCGTCCACGCCGAAGCTGGCCCACAGCGCCACCGCCTCCTGCAGCACCGGCAGCAGGAAACTCGCCGCGTAGCCGGCCGCCACGTGGTAGCGCACCCGCATACCCGGCGGCAGCACGGTGGCCGGCATGCCGAGCGCCGCCGCCAGCGCATGCAGCGTCGGCATCAGCGCGGGGCCGGCCTCGATCGCCGCGGTGCTGCCGGCCAGGCGGTGCGCGGCTTGTTCCGGGTCGGAGAAGATCTGCAGCGGATGGAAGCCGCCCGTGTGGGCGCCGGCCTGCGCGGCGGGGGCGAGCGCGGCGACCTCGGTGGCGCCGCTGCAGTGCACCACGGCCTGCCCGGCCCGCCAGCGCAGCGACGCCGCCACCGGCGCGATCGCATCGTCCGCCACGGTGAGCAGCACCAGATCGGCACGGTCGACCGCCTGCTGCTGCGGCGTGCTGGGCTGTGGATAACTTGCTGCGGACAGCCGCTCGGGCTGCCGGCTGCCGACCGCGACCACCGGCAGGCCGGCTCGGTCCAGCGCGAGCACCAGCGCCCGCGCCACGCGGCCAGCGCCGACCAGGCCGATGCGCAATGCAGGCAGGTCCGGCAGGGGTGAGGAAACGGAAGAAACGTCAGGGGTGTTCATGGCAGGATGATGCCCATGGACATCCCCGCACTGCAGGCCCGCCTGCGCGATTTCTCGGCCGAACGTGGCTGGGAGCCCTACCAGACGCCCAAGAACCTGGCGATGGCCATGGTGGTCGAGGCGGCCGAGCTGGTCGAGATCTTCCAGTGGATGACGCCCGAGGCCTCCACCCGCGTCGCGGACGATCCCGCCGTGCAGCAGCACCTGGGCGAGGAGATCGCCGACGTGCTGGTCTACCTGGTGCAGATCGCCGACCGCTGCGGCGTGGACGTCGCGGCGGCCGTGGACCGCAAGATCGGGCTGAACGCGGTCAAGTACCCGCCGGGGCGCCCGGCCGATCCGGGCCTCTGAGCGCGTTTTCCCGGCCCGCAAGCCCCGGGGGGGCCTGGCGGTGGCGCCAGGCGCTGCAAGGCCCCTCAGAGCGCCTTGACGACCAGCTTGAAGTCCGGATCCTCCGGGAAGGGCCGCACCTCGTAGCCCAGACCGCGCATCAGCCGCAGCATGTTGGGGTTGTTGGCCAGCACCAGCCCCTCGATGTGCGCCAGCCCCTTGTTGCGCGCGAAGTCGGCGATCGACAGCATCAGCCGCGAGCCCAGCCCCTGGCCCTTGTAGTCGTCCGACACCACCAGCGAGAACTCGCAGGTGGTCTGGTCCGGGTTGGTGATGAAGCGCGACACGCCGATGATCTGCTCGGTCTCGACGAAGACCCCGTCCTCGCCGGGGCGCCGGTCGACATGCACCGCCACCAGCGCCATCTCGCGGTCGTAGTCGATCAGCGTGTAGCGGGCCAGCATGCGCGCTGGCAGCTCGTGCATCGCGCTGGCGAAGCGGAAGTAGCGGCTCTCCTCCGACAGGCTGCGGGTGAAGGCCTGCAGCATGTCGGCATCGTCCGGGCGGATCGGGCGGATGGTGTAAAGGTCTCCGCCCTTCATCGGCCACTCGCGCTCGTAGCTGCTCGGGTAGGGCAGGATGGCCAGGTGGTTGTAGTCGCGGGCGGTCGGGCCGGCATGGTCGATGACGATGCGCGCGTCCACCGCCACCGCGCCCTCGTGGTCCACGATGATGGGGTTGATGTCCATCTCGCGCAGCTGCGGCAGCTCGCAGACCATCTCCGAAACACGCAGCAGGATCTGCTCGACCGCCTCGACATCGGCCGCCGGCGCACCGCGCCACTCGCCCAGCAGGGTCGACACCCGCGCCCGCTCGATCAGCCGGCGGGCCAGGAACTGGTTCAGCGGCGGAAGTTCCATCGCCCGGTCGGCGATCAGCTCGATCATCGTGCCGCCCGAGCCGAAGGTGATCACCGGGCCGAAGGGCACGTCGGTGGTCAGGCCGATGTAGATCTCGCGGCCGCGCTTCTTGCCGCTCATGGGCTGGATGGTCACGCCGTTGATGCGCGCCTGCGGCTGCACCCGGCGCACGGCGGCCAGCATGTCGGTGAAGACATCGCGCACCTGGGTGGCGGTCAGGATGTTGAGCGCCACGCCCTCGACATCGGACTTGTGGCTGATGTCGGGCGAGTCGATCTTCAGCGCCACCGGGTAGCCGAGCTGGCTGGCGATCAGCATCGCCTCGGTGGCGGTGCGGGCCAGCATGGTGCGGGTGACCGGGATGTGGAAGGCGGCCAGCAGCGCCTTGGACTCCATCTCGGTCAGCACGCGCCGGCGCTCGGCCAGCACACCCTCGATCAGCAGCCGCGCGCCCTCGACATCGGGCCGTGCCAGCGTGGACTGCGGCGGCGGTGTCTGCTGCAGCAGTTGCTGGTTCTGGTAGAAGCTCGCCACGTTGGCGAAGGCATCGACGGCGGCCTCCGGCGTGCGGAAGGTCGGGATGGCGATCGCGTTGAGCATGATGCGGGCATCGCGCACCCGCTCGTCGCCCATCCAGCAGGTCATCACCGGTTTGCCCATGGCGTGCACGTTGTCGCAGACGACCTGCGCGATGGCGTCCGGGTCGCTGTCGAGCTTGGGCGAGTAGATCACCAGGACGCCGTGGACCGAGCGGTCCTTGGCGCAGGCCTGCAACGCGGCACGGAACTGGGCCGGCGTGGCCTCTTCGCCCAGGTCGATGACGGATTCCAGCGTGGCGTGGGGTGACAGGTGGGGCGCGAGTTCGGTGCAGCTGGTGTCCACCAGGCGCGCCACCTCCAGGCCGATCTCGTTGGCACGGTCGGCCGCCAGCACCGCCGGACCGCCGCCGTTGGTGACGATCGCCAGCCCCTTGCCGATCGGCTTGTAGCGCGAGGCCAGACACTTGGCGGCCGAGAACAGCTGCGTGAAGGCCCGCACCCGCACGACCCCCGCGCGGCGCAACGCCGCCTCGAACACGTCGTCCGAGCCGACGATGCTGGCCGAGTGGGTCAGCGCGGCCTTGGAGCCCGCCGGCTGGCGCCCGGCCTTCATCACCACCACCGGCTTGGCAAACGCCGCCGCCCGCAGCGCGCTCATGAAGCGGCGGGCATCGTGGATGCCCTCCATGTAGACGAGGATGCTCTGGGTGGAGGCGTCGTTGGCCAGGAAGTCCAGTACCTGCGTCAGGTCGACAGCGGTATTGGCCCCGAGCGAGACCACGGTGGAGAACCCGACCGCATTGCGTGCCGCCCAGTCGAGGATGGACGCCGTCAGCGCCCCCGACTGGCAGACCAGCGCGAGCGGGCCGGTGGCGGCGAGTCGTCCGGCGGCACTGGCGTTGAGCTTGAGCAAGGGACGCTGCAGGCCCAGGCTGTTCGGCCCCAGCAGGTGCATGCCGTGTCGGCGCGCGATCGCGTGCAGGTCCGCGCACTCCGCAGCCGGAAGCCCGGTGGACAGCACCAGCGCGGCGCGGCAGCGGATGCGGCCGGCAATCTCCAGCGCGGCCGCGATGCGCGGGTGTGGCAGCGCGATGATCGCCAGATCGGCCCGCGACTGGGCCAGATCGGACAGCGTGCCCGTCATGTCGACATCGAGAAAGGTCAGCGTGCCGTCGAACTTGTGCGCCTGCAGCTCGCGGAGCATGGCGCGGGCCAGCGACGGTGCCTCGTCCAGATGGTCCGGCGGCCCCGCGAACACGACGATCGACTTGGGGGAAAACAGCGGCGTCAGGAAATGATGGTCCACGTGGGCACACCCGTTGAGAAGGATGTCCTGGTCTAATGATTTCGCACACACCGATAGGTGGAAATCACCTGGACAACGAACGTGACGAACACGAAACGAAGAGTCTTTGACGCGAGCTTCAAGCTGCAGATCGTGCAGATGATCCGGTCGCAGGGCCTGGGCATTGGCGAGGTCTGCCGGGACATGAAGCTGGGCGAGACGGCGGTGCGGCGCTGGCTGGCACAGGCCGATGCGGAACAGCTGGGGCAGCCTGGCATCGGCAAGCCGTTGACGGCGGAGCACCAGCGCATCCGCCAGCTCGAAGCCGAGAACAAGCAACTCCGGGGCGACGTAGAAGTTTTAAAAAAAGCATCGGCCTTCTTTGCCCGGGAACTGCGATGAGCTTCAAGCTCGTCGGGCAACTGCAAGAGAAGGCCGCGGTGGTGGAGCAGGTTTGCCGGGTGCTGGGCATCAGCCGCTCGGGCTACTACGCGGCCCGCAGGCGCAGCCGAATGCAGCCGGCGGTGTGCGAGGCCAGCGTGCAACTGAAGGCGGCATTTGCGGCCAGCGGCGGGGCGTACGGCAGCCGACGGCTGCGCACGGCGGTGGCCTCGCGTGGCATCGTCATGGGGATCTACCGCGTGCGCCGTTTGATGTGCCAGCATGGTCTGCGCTCGACGTGGAAGCGCAAGTTCGTGCACACGACCGACAGCAAACACGCGCTGCCGATCTCGCCCAATGTGCTGGCCCGACAGTTCAACCCGACGCGGCCCGATCAGGCCTGGGTCGCCGACATCACCTACATCCGCACGCGCAGCGGCTGGCTGTATCTGGCGGTGGTGCTGGACTTGTTTGCGCGCAAGGTGGTGGGCTGGGCGATGGCCCCGGACATGCAGGCCGGGCTGGTGTGCCGGGCGTTGCAACTGGCCATCGTGCAGCGCCAACCTGCGCCGGGCTTGATCGTCCACACGGATCGCGGCAGCCAGTACGCCAGCGCGGCGCATCAGGCGCTGCTGGCCAGACACGGCCTGGTCGGCAGCATGAGCCGCAAGGGCAACTGCTGGGACAACGCGGTGATGGAGCGCTTCTTCCTGAACCTCAAGATGGAGCGCGTCTGGCAGCGCGATTACGCCAACCATGCCGAGGCCACGAGCGACATCGCCGACTACATCGTCAGCTTCTACAACAGCGTGCGTCTGCACTCCACACTGGGCAACTTGCCACCCAATGCCTTCGAGCATCAATCGGCAATCACACAACCTATCGGGCTGTGCGAAATAACTTGACCAGGACAGGAGACGGTCCAGCATACGGCAAGGAACGGCCCGACTGGTGCAGCGCAGCAGACAACAGAAAACCCGCTTGCTGTTGCGCAAACAGCAAGCGGGTTCTGGTGTGCAAAACGCCGCATGGACGCTTTGCGGGTCCCTCAGGAAATGAGGATCAGCGCACGACGGCGATCTGCTCGCGGTTGCCGCCCTTGTAGGTGAACATCGTCAGCGCGCCGTTCTTCACGTCGCCCTTCTCGTCGAAGCTGATGTTGCCCGTCACGCCCTTGTAGCCCGCCGTCTTCGCCAGCACCGGCAGGTACTTCGCCGGATCGCTCGACCCCGCCTTCTCCATCGCCGCCACCATCACGTTCAGCGCGTCGTACACGTACGGTGCGTAGATCTGCACGTCCGCGTTGAACTTCGTCTTGAAGCGCGCCTTGAAGTCCTCCATGCCCTTCTTCTGCTCGCCTTCGACGCCGCCCGCTTCCGCGCACACGACTTGCCCGTCGTCCATCGCGCCGCCCGACAGCTTCGGCAGCTCGCCCGAGCAGATGCCGTCGCCGCCCATGAACTTCGCCTTGATGCCCAGCTGCTTCATCTGGCGGATCATCGGGCCCGCCACCGCGTCCATGCCGCCGAAGAACACGATGTCCGGCTTCTTGGCCTTCAGGTTGGTCAAGATCGCGGTGAAGTCCGTCGCCTTGTCGTTCGTGAACTCGCGTGCCACCGTCTTGCCGCCCGCGCCCTTCACGCCCTTCTCGAACTCGTCGGCCTCGCCCTGGCCATACGCCGTGCGGTCATCGATCACCGCGATCGACTTGCCCTTCAGCTCCTTGGCGGCGTAACGGCCCAGCGTGCCACCCAGGTGCACGTCGTCCGCCACCACGCGGAACGTCGTCTTGAAGCCCTGGCGCGTGAACTTCGGGTTCGTCGCCGACGGCGAGATCTGCGGAATGCCCGCGTCGCTGTAGATCTTCGACGCCGGGATCGAGGTGCCCGAGTTCAGGTGACCCACCACACCGACGACCTTCGAGTCCACCAGCTTCTGCGCTGCGGCCGTGCCCTGCTTCGGGTCACCACCATCGTCTTCGGCCAGCAGTTCGAACTTGACCTTCTTGCCACCGATCGACACGCCCTTGGCGTTGAGTTCGTCGATCGCCATGCGCGCGCCGTTCTCGTTGTCCTTGCCCAGGTGGGCAATGCCGCCGCTGGTCGGGCCCACATGGCCGATCTTGACCACTTCCTGGGCGCTGACCTGGGTGACCGCTGCAAAAGCAGCTGCGGCGATGACGACGTTGAGCTTGTGATTCATGGATTCAGACTCCGACTAGGACCAGGGATGAGAAGAACCGGGAAACCGTCTGCCAGCAGCCTGGAGGCCTTGCGCTGGCAAGCCCCGCTGTCTTTCAAGATGTGTGCCAGCGCTGCGTGTCTTCACTGGAGCCCTCTCGGGTTCGGTGCTTCGCCAGATGCGCAGCCAAGGTCTTTCCTGTTCAGCACGCGTTCTTTCCAAGAAGGCTCCTGCGATTCAGGGTCTTGTTGTCCGGACTTCTTTTTTGTTCTTCTCTGCTCTTATTTATGTTTTTATAGATAGTAGATAGTAGTAGAGGGGGCGGTTTTTTGTGCATAACCCTGTTTTCTCCTTATAAATCAAGCACTTGAGCTGGTGACAAGTCTGTGTGTGACCCGGTGGAGCAACATGGGAGTCAGAGGGATCAACTTTCCGGGCGGCCGGTTTTTCATGAACAACTCCACACCTGTTCATCGGTTCTCCACAGAGTTGTTCATGCAGCGCGCCGTGACCGTGTGCTGCGCCTCGCTGCTCGCTCCGGTGACGGCAACCCGTACCATCCACGGCTTTCACGATCGGGGATCCGTCCATGGGCACGCCTGCCAACCCTCAGAAGTACGCCGTCCTGGCCGCACCCAGTCCGATCGAAGGCACCGGCGCTTTTGCCGGTGAAGCGATTCCGGCCCGGCGCAAGATCGGCGAGATCCGTGGAGAGATGATCAGCGTCCACGAGGCCTGGGAACGCGTGAAGACGATGGAACGCATCATGATGGTCGAAATTTCGCCAAGAAGAGCGATCGATGCGTCCAGATCGAGCGATCCGCTGCGTTTCACGAACCACTCCTGTGCGCCCAATGCGGTGCTGCGCATCCGGCAGGGACGCATCGAGATCTATGCGATGCGGGCGATTTCAGCAGGCGAGGAAATCACCTGCAACTACGGTGAAACGCACCACGAAGGCCGCCTGACCTGCCGTTGTGGTGCGGTCAACTGTGCGGGAAAGCTGTGAACAACCGGTGAAGCAGCGGTGCACAGCCGGTGCACAGGGCTGTGGAGAGTCGGTGGATATCAGGTGCGCAATTCACGACGCAGGATCTTGCCGACGTTGCTCTTGGGCAGCTCGTCACGAAACTCGATGAGCTTCGGCCGCTTGTAGGCGGTGAAGTTTTCCTTGCAGTAAGCCGCCAGATCCTCTTCGGCGAGCGCCGGATCGTCCTTGACGACGAACAGCTTGACCGCTTCGCCGGTGCGCGCGTCCGGGATGCCGATCGCCGCACACTCGAGCACGCCGGGGTGCAGGTTGACCACCTGCTCGATCTCGGTCGGGTACACGTTGAAGCCGGACACCAGGATCATGTCCTTCTTGCGGTCGACGATGCGGACGTAGCCGCGCTCGTCCATCACGCCGATGTCGCCGGACTTGAAGTAGCCGTCGGCGGTCATGACCTGGGCCGTCTCGTCGGGGCGCCGCCAGTAGCCGGCCATCACCTGCGGCCCACGGATGCAGATCTCGCCCGGCTGGCCGGCCGGCACGTCCTGGCCGTCATCGTCGCGGATGGCGATGTCGGTCGAAGGCACCGGCAGGCCGATGGTGCCCGTGAACTCCTTCAGGTCGATGCGGTTGGCGGTGGCCACGGGCGAGGTTTCCGACAGGCCGTAGCCCTCGGCGATCGGGCAGCCGGTGACCTTGAGCCACTTCTCGGCCGTGGCCTGCTGCACCGCCATGCCGCCACCGTTGGAGACGACGAGCTGCGAGAAGTCGAGCCGCGCGAACTCGGCGTTGTGGGCCAGCGCGTTGTAGAGCGTGTTGACGGCCGGGAACATGTGGATGCGGTGCCCCTGGAGCGCGCCGATCAGCGCCGGCAGGTCGCGCGGATTCGGAATCAGGATCAGCCGCTGGCCCAGGCGCGCGCCCAGGAAGTACGACACCGTCAGGGCGAAGATGTGGTAGAGCGGCAGCGCGCACACGCTGGTCATCTGCTGGTTGCCGAACCGGTCCAGCATGGGCTGGAACCACGCTTCGCTCTGCAGGATGTTGGCCACCACGTTGCGGTGCAGCAGTGTCGCGCCCTTGGACACGCCGGTCGTGCCACCGGTGTACTGCAGGAAGGCGACATCGTCGGGGCCGACCGCGCTGCGTGCGAGTTTCAGGCGACTGCCTGCCGCGACGGCGTCGTTGAAGCGCGTGACGCTGTGTCCGTTGCCGGACGGCAGCCGGTATTCGGGCACCATCTTGCGCACATGGCGCACCACGAAGTTCACCAGATGACGTCGCCACGGCGGCAGCATGTCGCCCATCGCGGCCAGCACGACGTGCTTCACCGGCGTCTGATGGAGGACCTCCGCGAGCGTGCCGGCGAAGTTTTCCAGGATGACGATGGCCTCGGCACCGGAGTCGACGAGCTGGTGCTGGAGTTCGCGGGCGGTGTAGAGCGGGTTGACGTTGACGACGATGAGGCCGGCACGCAGCACGGCAGCGAGGGCCACCATGTATTGCGGCAGGTTGGGCATCATCAGTGCCACGCGGGTGCCGCGGGCCAGTCCCCTGGACTGCAGCCAGGCCCCCAGGGCGACCGACTGTTCGTCGATGGTGCGAAAGGAGATCGGCTGGCCGAGGAACAGGGCGGCCTGCCGGTTGGCGTGGCGGTGGAAGCTGGTGTCCAGCAGATCGATCAGCGAACGGTGCGTCTCGACATCGATGGTCGCAGGCACGCCTTCCGGGTAGCTCTGCAGCCAGGGGCGGGTGGTGGTGTGCATGGGGAGACTCCGGATCGGTCGGTTCAACAGGGTTCCGATTGTTCAGCTGCGTGTCAGGATCAACGCTCGGGGCTTGCCCGTAGCCGTTGCCACAGGTTGTCTCTGTTGCGACAGTGGAACGCGCTGTCCACCGGCCCTCAGCGCTGATTCAGGATGGTACGGATCATTGCTGCAATGATCTTTCGATGGACTCCGAATTGACGCTGGACGCCGTGGACCGGCGCATTCTTGCGGCGCTGCAACTGCAGGGACGCATCACCTATGACGAACTTGCCGCGCAGGTGCAGTTGTCCGCCTCGGCCGTGCTCCGGCGGGTGCGCCGGCTGGAGGACTCGGGGGTGATCGCCGGCTATGCCGCGATCGTGCCACCGCACAAGCTGGGCCTGGCACTGACCGCCTTCGTCGAGGTGCATCTGCAGCGTCCGGCCGATGCGTCGGGGGCGCGGATCGCCGAGCGCTTTCGCGCCACTGTCCAGGACTGGCCGGAAGTCACCGAGTGCGTCTGCCTGAGCACGGAAATGAGCTACCTGCTGCGGGTCGTGGTGACCGACATGGCGCACCATGGCCGCTTCATGATGGACACGCTGCTGCAGCACCCCGGCGTGCAGGAATGCAGGACCAGTTTCGTGCTCGATCAGATCAAGCTCCAGCACGCATTGCCGATCTGAACGTTTGTCCACGGCGGACTGCTCGACCGAGCGTGGCGTGCCCTGTTTCCGGGATGGATTTGCAGCGTGATATTTTGTAACTTCCGTTTTCATCGGAAACGTTTGCAAAATGACCTGGCTGCGCAACTTCCTGAAATCGATCCTGGCATGGATGGTGGTGCTGGTGCTGGCGGCCTACGCCCTGCCTGACCGGCATCTGGTCGAGCGGCAGAAGGTCATCGCGGCGACGCCCGCCCGGCTCTGGCCGCTGCTGGCATCGCCGCGGCAGTGGATGCGCTGGTCGCCCTGGCCGGTCCGGGATCCGCAGATGCGCATCGGCTACGACGGACCCGAGTCGGGTCTGGGGGCGCAGTGGTCCTGGGACAGTGCGGTGCTGGGGCAGGGACGCATGCGCTTCGACGATGTCCAGATGCCGACCCGGCTGGGCTACACGGTCAGCTTCGACCGGCTGAGGTCGGGTGCCCGTGGCGAGTTCCGGCTGGAGCCTGTGGCAGGCGGGACCCGGGTGACCTGGACCCTGGAGTCCCAGGTGGGTCCGAACGCCCTGCTGCGCTGGCTCAGCCTGGTGGTCGATGCCCGGCTGGGACGGGATTTCGACCAGGGGCTGGAGCGGCTGGCGGTCGCTGCGAACCCGCCCTGAGTCGTTCAGGCCAGCGTGTTGTCGATCAGTCGCTGGACTGCTGGCGTCGACAGGGTCAGCAGCGAGGAGAGTTCTTCCAGTTCGTCCAGCGTCGGCGTGGCCGTGGCCCCTTCGCGTTCCAGCCGCTCGGCCAGCGTCAATGCGAGTACCAGCAGGCGACGCTGGGGCTGCAGCAGCACCATGCTGCGCTGGTCATCGGGATCGGTCAGCCGCCGCAGCGTGGACGGCAGTCCCCAGTCCCGGGCCAGCCGGTGTTCCAGCGGAGCCAGCGCGACGTTCAGCACTTCCTGTTCGAGCGCGGCAGCCTCCTGGTGCGGATCCTGTTCTCGCCGCTCCTGCAGGGTCTGCGCCAGCGCTGGTGCATGGCACCACAGCAGGAGTTCCGCATGGCCGTTCAGCAGCGCTGCCTTCTGCAGCGCGCTGGCGTGGCTGTCCGCGTGCAGCAGCGCGAACTCGGTCACCAGCCGTGCCGCGCACCAGGACCGGCGGATCCGCCGGTGGATCCCGGCGATGGCCTGCGGGCAGGCCTGCAGGTGCTCGTCCAGCACAGGCAGCGGCAGGAAGGCCCGGAAGAAGGGCCCGATGCCCATCAGCACGACGGCTGCGGTCACCGTGTCGACGTCGGTCACCTGGCGGTCGGCCCGGTGCCGCATCGCATGCGAGAACACGCGCAGCGTCATCAGCGGGTCGTCGCCGATGGCTTCGTTGATCAGGTGGGCATCGACCGTGCCGCGCCGGACCTCGATGTCGGCCAGCGACTCCAGCTCCTCCGCCGTGTCGGCGAGGACCGGGATCGGCTGGCTCGTGAGGTAGCGTGACCAGGCGTCGAGATCGGGCAGGGGCTGCGCCAGCATGTTCGGCTCCGGGAAGATGGATATCGGCGTTATCGGCGGTGCCCGGGCCGGACTTGAGTTGCCCCGGATCGGCCCGCCTGTCAGATGTCCTGTGCCGGGGGCAGCAGGCAGACCAGTTCGCCGTTGCGGTAGAGCGCTCCGTAGCGCTGCCCGTCCAGTTCGACCGAACCCAGCGCCACTTCGGCGCCTTCGCTGGCACAGGCTTCGAGTGCGGCCTGTTCGCGGTCGAGGCGCCGGCGCACCCGGCGCTGGCGCAGCGTCTGCAGCCAGGTGCCTGCCGTGGTGTCCCCGGGCGGGCGGTTCATCAGCGTCGACAGCGACGTCAGGGACAGGTGCGCGAAGAGGTGGGACATGGACGGCTTTCATCGGGAGATCAGGGATCACGGGGTTTCATGCAGTACATCGACCACCGGGACGGATTCTTCATCAGGGTCATTCCGTACATTCCATGGAGCACAGGAGGGAAAGACCATGCCGCAGCGCGCCTGGATCGTGGGAGGCAGCACGGGCCAGGCGTGACACGGGCGGGTGTCGGTCTGCAGGGAATGTTGCTCAGATGATAAACGAATGTTTATCAATCCGTGAAGAGCCTGTCGGCCGGGCCGCCGATCGACAGGCGGTCAGCGCGGGGCTCAGCGCTTCTTTTTCAGGGGCGCGATGCTCTGGCGGGTCTGTGCCCAGAGGGCGGCATCGGCCGCGGCCACCGTGGGCAGCGGTGCGGGCGGTGGTGGTGGGGCCGGCACCGGGACCAGCACCTCGCCCAGCAGATCGAGCAGCCGCTGGCGGGCGCGCTGCGGGTTGCGGCGGTAGTAGGTCAGCACCAGTTCGACGATGAAGCGTTCGTCCTCGTCGCGTGGCGTGCCGGTGTCGGGCGGGCGCACAGCGGAGCGGGTCGAGGTGGGCGCCACAACCGCTGGTGCGGGGGCGCCGTGCGCGTGGTCGAGCCAGCCGGCGGGCTTGCCGCAGCGCTGCTCGAACTGGCGTGCCAGCCGCTCGCCGATCTGGCGGGTGCGGCCCTTGATCTGGCTCCAGTAGCTGGGCTGGATCTCGATGCGCTCGGCGAATCGCCGCTCCAGTCCGCGCAGCGCCGCTGCATCGGGTGCCGTGCTGGCGGCCGTGCGCACGAATTCATCGAAAAGGGCCAGCGCATTGAGGTAACGCTGTGTGGCGGTGTCGTGGCCGGGGGAAATCATGCCGGGATGATATGTCGCTGCGCCTCGGGGGTGGCACGGGTATCGCTGCAGCATTTCTGGCTCTAGCATCGGGGGCATGAATGCGCCTGCTGTTGTCCCCTCTGCCGTCCGGTTGCTGCGTCCGCTGCAGCCCATGACCTGGCTGGAACGTTCCTGGCATGACATCCGTCAGGTTCCGGGTGTGAGCTTCGGCCATGGGGCCCTGCTGGCAGGGTTGGGGCTGCTGCTGATGCTGTTTGCCAGGGACCGGTTCTGGGTGCTGGCCGGGTCGTTGTCGGGGTTCCTGCTGGTGGCGCCCATCCTGGCGACCGGGCTCTACGCCGTGAGCCGTGCGCTGGAGCGGGGCGAGGTGGCCGGCTGGCCGACCGTGGTGGCCGTGTGGCGGTCGATGGACCGGCGGCTGGTGGTGTTCGGCCTGCTGCTGGCCGCCGCCGGGACCTGCTGGGTGATGACCTCGGCGGCGCTGATCACGCTGCTGGCACCGCACCGGATCGACACGCCGGTCGATTTCCTGCGCCATGTGGTGGCCAACCGCGATTCATGGCTGTTCGAGTTGTGGCTGGCACTGGGGGGGCTGCTGGCTGCGCCGGTGTTCGCTTCCAGCGTGGTGGCGATTCCGATGATGCTCGACCGACCGGTCGGGGTGTGGGCGGCGGTGCTGGCGAGCTGGCGCACGGTGCTGGAGAACCCGGTGCCGATGGCCGTCTGGGCCATGCTGGTGATGGGCTTCACGGTGCTCGGCCTGGGGGCGATGCTGGTCGGGCTGGTGTTCGTCGTGCCGATGCTGGGCCACGCGAGCTGGTACGCCTACCGGGATCTGTACGCCGCGCCATGACCGACCGCAGTGCATGCCCGCTGGCGGGCTTGCGCTGGATCAAGTCATTTGCGGTGGTGTTGTCGGTGTGGCTGCGGGCTCTGCGCGTAAGATCGCGGCGCCCTGCCTCCACCCACCTCCTGCACCGCCTCCAGCGTCCCTGTCCATGTTCGGCTACAACGAGGAACAGCTTGCCCAGTTCGGCCTGACGGTCGGTGTCGGTGCGTTCATCCTCTACATGCTGTTTGTCATCGCGCAACTGGCGCGCGAGGCGAAAGCCGGCCGCTTCGGCACCTTCGTGCTGTTCATCGTGCTGGCCTTCGGCATGGTGGGCTTCGTGGCCAAGAGCGTGATCGCCTGGCTGCTGGACATGTGAGCCACGCCCGGAGCCTGGCGCGTCGCTTCAGAGCACCATCTTCACCATCGGATGTGTCGTCAGCGTGCGGTACAGCTCGTCGAGCTGCGGCCGGCTGGTGGCACGGATGGTGATGGTCAGGCCGAGGTAGTTGCCGCCCTTGCTCGGGCGCTGCTCGATGGTCAGGGCGTCGAAGCCCGGGTCGAACTGGAGCGCCACGTGCGCGATGGCCGCCGCAAAGCCCTCCACGTTCGCGCCCATGACCTTGATCGGGAAGTCGCAGGGATACTCGATCAGCGACTGCTCGGGTGGAATGTCGTGCGGGCTGCTCATGTCCGGCTCCTGCTCAGCGCATCCACAGACGCAGCGTGTCCCAGGCGCGGCCGAACATGCCTGCCTGCTCCACCGCTTCCAGCACGGTCACCGGAATCTCGCTCACCACCCGTGTGCCCGACAGCACCTTGAGCGTGCCGACCTGCTGGCCCTTGGTCAGCGGCGCGATCAGCGGATCGGTGCGCACGAGCTGGGTCTTGAGCTGCCCGCCCTCGCCACGCGGTACCGAGACGACCACTGGCGCCTGCGTGCCGAGCTTGGCGGTGGCGGAGGCGCCCTTCCAGAGTTCGGCCTGCGTGATGACCTGGCGGGCGTCGTAGACCTTGACCGAATCCCAGGCGCTGTAACCCCAGTTGAGCAGCTTCTGGCTCTCGACGGCGCGGGCTTCCTTGGAGGTCGCGCCCACGACCACGGTGATCAGCCTGCGCGGCCCGTTGGGGAAATCGCGCTTGGCGGTGGCGATCAGGCAGTAGCCGGCGGCGTCCGTGTAGCCGGTCTTCAGGCCATCGACGCTCGGGTCGCGCCACAGCAGCAGGTTGCGGTTCTGCTGCGTGATCTTGTTGAAGGTGAATTCCTTGAGGGCGTAGTAGCGCACGTCGCCAGGGAAGTCGACCAGCAGCCGCGTGGCGATGGTGCCGAGTTCGCGCACCGTGCTGACGTGGCCGGGCGCGGGCAGGCCTTCTGCTGGACATGTGAGCCACGCCCGGAGCCTGGCGCGTCGCTTCAGAGCACCATCTTCACCATCGGATGTGTCGTCAGCGTGCGGTACAGCTCGTCGAGCTGCGGCCGGCTGGTGGCACGGATGGTGATGGTCAGGCCGAGGTAGTTGCCGCCCTTGCTCGGGCGCTGCTCGATGGTCAGGGCGTCGAAGCCCGGGTCGAACTGGAGCGCCACGTGCGCGATGGCCGCCGCAAAGCCCTCCACGTTCGCGCCCATGACCTTGATCGGGAAGTCGCAGGGATACTCGATCAGCGACTGCTCGGGTGGAATGTCGTGCGGGCTGCTCATGTCCGGCTCCTGCTCAGCGCATCCACAGACGCAGCGTGTCCCAGGCGCGGCCGAACATGCCTGCCTGCTCCACCGCTTCCAGCACGGTCACCGGAATCTCGCTCACCACCCGTGTGCCCGACAGCACCTTGAGCGTGCCGACCTGCTGGCCCTTGGTCAGCGGCGCGATCAGCGGATCGGTGCGCACGAGCTGGGTCTTGAGCTGCCCGCCCTCGCCACGCGGTACCGAGACGACCACTGGCGCCTGCGTGCCGAGCTTGGCGGTGGCGGAGGCGCCCTTCCAGAGTTCGGCCTGCGTGATGACCTGGCGGGCGTCGTAGACCTTGACCGAATCCCAGGCGCTGTAACCCCAGTTGAGCAGCTTCTGGCTCTCGACGGCGCGGGCTTCCTTGGAGGTCGCGCCCACGACCACGGTGATCAGCCTGCGCGGCCCGTTGGGGAAATCGCGCTTGGCGGTGGCGATCAGGCAGTAGCCGGCGGCGTCCGTGTAGCCGGTCTTCAGGCCATCGACGCTCGGGTCGCGCCACAGCAGCAGGTTGCGGTTCTGCTGCGTGATCTTGTTGAAGGTGAATTCCTTGAGGGCGTAGTAGCGCACGTCGCCAGGGAAGTCGACCAGCAGCCGCGTGGCGATGGTGCCGAGTTCGCGCACCGTGCTGACGTGGCCGGGCGCGGGCAGGCCTTCCGGGTTCTTGAACTGCGAGACCTTCAGCCCGAAGGCCTGCGCCTGGCGGTTCATCATCGCGACGAAGTTTTCCACCGAGCCGCCGATGGCTTCGGCCAGCAGCACGGTGGCGTCGTTGCCGCTCTGCACGATCATGCCCTTGATGAGGTCTTCCACCTTCACCTTGTTGCCGACCTGGATGTACATGCGCGACGCGTCGGTCATGCCGGTGCGCCAGGCGCGCTCGGAGACGGTCAGCTCCTGGTCGAGCGTGAGCTTCTTGTCGCGCAGGGCCTGGAAGACCAGGTAGGCGGTCATCAGCTTGGTGAGCGACGCGGGCTCGACGGTGGCGTCGGGGTTGCGGCCGGCCAGGGCCTGGTCGGCGCTCAGATCGAGCAGCACGTAGGCCTTGGCGGCAATTTCGGGGGGCTGCGGCGGGGTCTGTGCCAGGGTATGCGGCAGAACCAGGGCCATCGCCAGGGTGGCAAGGAGTCGTTTCATCGGTGGAGTCGGTTCAGGTGCAGGGGTCAGTGCCAGCTGCGCACGATGAGCTGGCGCAGGCGGGGCAGTTGACCGTGGAAGAAATGGCCGACACCGGGCATCACGGTGACGGGCAGGTGTTGCGGGCGGGCCCAGTCGAGCGTGGCGGTCAGGGGCACGACGTCGTCGGTCTCGCCGTGGATGACCACGGTGTCCTCGGGCACATCGGCCGGCCGGGCGCGCTGCGTGGAGGGGCCGACCAGCAGCAGGCGCTCGGCCCGCTCGGCGCCTTCCAGCCGGGCGGCCGCCAGCGTGGTCACGTAGGCGCCGAAGGAGAAGCCGCCGAGCACCAGCGGCAGGCCGGTGGTGCGCTGGGCGGCGACCACCGCGAGCAGGTCGTCGCTCTCGCCACGGCCCTCGTCGTGCACGCCCTCGGTGCTGCCGACACCGCGGAAGTTGAAGCGCACCGTGCGGTAGCCCATCTGCAGGAAGGCGCGCGCCATGGTCTGCACGACCTTGTTGTCCATCGTGCCGCCGAACAGCGGGTGCGGGTGGGCCAGCACGGCCACGCCGCGTGGCGCATCGACGCCCGGCGGCTGGTCGACGGCCACCTCGATGGCACCGGCCGGTCCGGCCACGTGCAGGCGTTCGGTCTGGGCGTTCATCGGCGAACCGTCCTGTCAGCGACCGACGTCGGCCGGCAGCACCAGGCGTTCGACGACCTGGCCGTTCTTCAGGTGCGACTCGACGATCTCGTCGATGTCGCTGTCATCGACGAAGGTGTACCAGGTCGCTTCGGGATAGACCACGGCGACGGGGCCGCCCGCGCAGCGGTCGAGGCAGCCCGCCTTGTTGACCCGGACCTGCCCGGGACCGGCCAGTCCGGCCGCCTTGACCTGCTGCTTGCAGCGGTCGAAGCCGGCCTGTGCCTGGTGGTCACCGCAACTGGACTGGCCGTTGTCGCGCTGGTTCAGGCAGAAGAAGATGTGGCGCTGGTAGTAACTGCTCATGCTGCTCATGCCGGGATTGTAGGAGTCAGGCTGTCGGGGGCGTCGCTTGCGGGACATCCGGGGGGCGCGGCCGGGGGGGTGTGATGACCTGGATCATCAGGAATATCAAAGCCGCCAGCGGCCACACCCAGCCGATCCACTGTGCCAGACCATGGAAGCGGATGAAGCGCCCCTGCTCCCAGCCTTTCAGGCTCAGGGCGAAATACGGGTCTGCGCTGGTCTGGTTGACCAGCGCGATCAGGATGGTCAGCAGGACCAGCCCGATGGCCGCGACCACCCGGCGGTGCATGAACGCCAGCGCTCCCCCCAGGATCATGCCCATCAGCACGCCTGGAATCACCGGCGGCGCCAGCCAGGACATGGCGTGGTCCGGGCCGAAATTCAGGGCGGTGGACAGGGCCGTGGCGCTGATGCCCAGCACGCAGGCGCCGGCCAGGGTGACCAGGCGGTGGCGGGCGCGGCGCAGCATCACGAAGCTCACCAGACAGGGCGCCAGCAGGCCCAGGGCGGTGACCAGGGCCTCGATGCCCGGCGCGAGCGTGCTGCCGGGCACCGGCAGCGGCACCCAGCCGGCGAAGGGCGTGTCGGCCAGCCAGCCGTCCAGCAGCGTGGCCAGCCGCACGAGGCCCTGGCCCGGGCTCAGCGGCACCGGCGCCGGAAACAGCAGCCCGATCGGCCACGACAGCAGCAGCATCAGGCCCAGCGTGCCATGGGGCACGAAGAGTCCGTCGCGCAGGCGTTGCCAGTGCGTCAGCAGGCCCAGGCGCTGCAGCACCAGCGCGAGCAGCGCCCCGGTCAGTGCGCCCGCACTGTTGAGGGCCCAGTCCATCCGCGAGGGCACACGCAGCGGCAGGAAGTACTGCGTCCACTCCATGGCCAGCGACAGCCCCGCGCCGACCAGCGTGGCCTGCAGGCCGGCTCGCCAGGGCGGCACACCACCCCCCCGCAGCCAGGCCAGCCCCAGCAGCAGGCCGAGCGGCTGGTAGGCCAGGTAGTTGGACCAGAAATCGAAGCGCGTGTAGCGCGACATCGGCAGCCACAGCAGACCGCGCCAGTCCTGTCCGGGCGGCTGCACTGGCCATTGCCAGGGCCAGAAGGGATGCAGGCTGGCGTAGACGATCAGTCCCGCCCACATCCAGGCCAGCGGCCAGGAAGAGGATCGGTAGGCAGGCATCGGCAGACCGATGCGTCAGAACGGCTTGAACACCACCAGGGTGACGATGGCCGCGAACAGCAGCACCGACACCTCGTTGTAGACGCGGAACCAGACATGGCTGCGCCGGTTGGCGGCGTGCTCGAACTGGCGCAGCAGGCGCGCGTTGACGTGGTGGAAGCCGATCACGGCCACGACCAGCGCCAGCTTGGCGTGCAGCCAGCCGTTGCCGGGTCCGCGCCACACGCTGTAGCCCAGCCACAGCCACAGGCCGCTGGCGAGCGCGACCACCATCAGCAGCGTGGCGAAACGCTGCAGCTTGCGCGCCATCAGCAGCAGGCGCTCGCGCTCGGCGTGGCTGTCGGGCGCGACCATCGCCAGGTTGACCAGAATGCGGGGCAGGTAGAACAGCCCGGCAAACCAGCTGGCGATGAAGATGATGTGCAGGGTCTTGACCCCGAGATAGAGCGTGTCCATGGCGGCATGATAAGGACCGCCCGACCCGGGCGTGGCCGGCACATCGGTCGTGGGGGGATCAGCCCGCGGCGGCGTCCTTCACGCACTTCTTGACGAAGCTGTTCTTGGCGGCACCCGCCAGCTTCTTCTCGGCGGCCTTGGCGTCGCAGGCGGCTTGCGCGTCGCCACCGCCACCGCCACCGGCTTCGCGCTCGCATTTCTTCATGAAGCTGTTCTTGGCGGCACCTGCCAGCTTCTTTTCCCCGGCCTTGGCTTCGCAGGCGGCATTGGCGGCGTAGGCGGTGGAGGACAGGCTGGCCAGCGCCAGGGCAATCACGGTGATGAGCTTGTTCATGGGGCAGTTCCGTCCAGAGCAAAGTGGAGTTGAGCGAAGGGCCATTGTCCAACGCCATGGCCGGTCACGGCGTTGACGTTGACCCTGAAGCCGGGCTCGGAACTGGTTCAGAGGATGCGCCGCGGATGGGCCAGCGCCTCGTGCGCGGCGTGCAGGCGGCGCACCAGCACGCGGATGAAGGCCTCGTCGAACAGGTGGCGGGTCTGCGGGCTCAGCCGGGCCAGCGTTTCCGGGGTGAAGGAAATCGCGGTGGCGGACTCGGTGACGACGATGTCGGTGCTGTGGCGGCGCAGCTCCGGGTTGGGCGCGAGGTAGGCCATCTCGCCGACCGAGGTGCCGGCGCCGAGCTGCGCGACACGGCGGGCGTCGCGGTAGACCTCGACCGCGCCGCTGGCGATGATGTGGAAGGTGCGCCCCTCCTCGCCGCGGTTGTAGAGCGCATGGCCGACCGGAAAGCGCTGCCAGCGCGCCCGGTGCACGACCTCCCACAGCGCCACGTCGCCGAAGGCGGTGAAGAAGTCCAGCGTGCGCAGCAGCGTGAAGCGCTCCGAGTCGAGCACGCCCTGCGAGGTGCCGCGCGGCACGTGGTGCATGGTGATGAGCTGCGACAGCGCCTCGCCCACGGCGTCCCACGAGACATAGCGGTCGTCGGCGCGCTTGGCCAGGCAGCGCTGGATCACCTGGTCCAGCGCCGGCGTGACCCCCGTGCGCAGGCCCACCAGGCTCGGCGCCTGGAGGTGGCAGATCTGGTGCATCAGGCTGGCCTGGCTGGTCGCCTCGAACGGTGCACGCCCGGCGACCAGGTGGTAGAGCACGGCACCCAGCCCGTAGACATCGGCCCGTGCGTCCAGCTCGCTGCCATCGAGCTGTTCGGGCGACATGTAGGCCAGCGAGCCGACGCGGTGCACCTGCGTGGCATCCGAGGTCAGGTTGAGCGCGCTGCCGAAGTCGGTCAGCTTGATGTCGTGGATCTCGGTGCTGTGACCCTGCGTCAGGGTCAGGATGTTGGCGGGCTTGACGTCACGGTGGACGAGGCCCTGCCGGTAGCAGTAGCCCAGCGCCATCGCGCACTTGAAGCCGATTTCCACGATCTGCTCCAGCGGCAGCAGGTGGCCAGGCTGGCAGAAGGCGCGCAGCGTCGTGCCGGGCACGTACTCCATCACCACGTAGGGGGCGACCGGGTCGGGCACGGCGTCGAAGATCTCGACCACGTTGGGGTGGTGCAGCCGGCCCGCCAGCGCCGCCTCCGAGGCGAAGAAGCGCGAGAACATGTGGCCGTCGTTGGTGTCGCTCAGCACGCTGGCGCGCACCTGCTTGACCGCGACGGGGCGGTCGTTGAACTCGTCATGGCACAGGAAGACCTCGCTCGTCGTGCCTTCGCCGAGGCGACGGATGACGCGGTACTTGCCGATGCGCTGGGGCAGAACCGGTGCGGTGCAGTCGATCATGGGGGGTTCAGAGGGCAATCGCCGATCTTTTCACTCCCGGGCTGCCGGGGCAAGTGCGGATTGCGCGCCGACCTGCCCCGTAGAATCCCCGCATGATTCAAGCCAAAGAGCAACTCCTCGCCGCGCTCGGCGACGCGCTGGCCGAGATCGCGCCCGGTGCGGCGGTCGAGCCTGCCTTCGAGAACCCCAAGCAGGCCGCCCACGGCGACCTCGCCTGCACGCTGGCGATGCAGCTCGCCCGTCCGCTGAAGCAGAACCCGCGCGCGCTCGCGCAGGCGCTGATCGCGGCCCTGCAGGCCCGCCCCGCGGCGCAGCAGTGGGTCGAGTCGATGGAGATCGCCGGTCCCGGCTTCATCAACATCCGCCTCAAGCCCGCCGCCCGCCAGCAGGTGGTCGCGCAGGTGCTGGCCGAGGCCGGGCATTTCGGCGTGCGCCCGGACAATGGCCGCAAGGTGATGGTGGAGTTCGTCTCGGCCAACCCGACCGGCCCGCTGCACGTCGGCCACGGCCGGCAAGGCGCACTCGGCGACGCGCTGTGCAACCTCTACGCCACCCAGGGCTGGCAGGTCCACCGCGAGTTCTACTACAACGATGCCGGCGTGCAGATCGGCACCCTGGCCACCTCGACCCAGTGCCGCCTGAACGGCCTCAAGCCGGGCGACGCCGGCTGGCCCGAGTCGGCCTACAACGGCGAGTACATCGCCGACATCGCCGACGCCTTCCGCCAGCAGGCCACCGTCCGGGCCGACGACCGCGAATACACCGCCTCGGGCGATCCGGCCGACCTCGACAGCATCCGCCAGTTCGCCGTCGCCTACCTGCGCCACGAACAGGACCTGGACCTGCGGGCCTTCGGCGTGCGCTTCGACCACTACTACCTGGAGTCCGGCCTGTACAGCAGCGGCCGTGTCGCCGAGGCGGTGCAGAAGCTGGTCGACGCCGGCAAGACCTTCGAGGACGGCGGCGCGCTCTGGCTGCGCTCGACCGACTACGGCGACGACAAGGACCGCGTGATGCGCAAGTCCGACGGCACGTTCACCTACTTCGTGCCGGACGTGGCGTACCACATCCACAAGTGGCAGCGCGGCTTCGACAAGGTCGTCAACGTCCAGGGCAGCGACCACCACGGCACCATCGCCCGCGTGCGCGCCGGCCTGCAGGCGGCCGGTGTCGGCATCCCGGCGGGCTTCCCCGACTACGTGCTGCACAAGATGGTCACCGTGATGAAGGGCGGCGAGGAGGTCAAGATCTCCAAGCGCGCCGGCAGCTACGTGACCCTGCGCGACCTGATCGACTGGACCAGCCGCGACGCGGTGCGCTTCTTCCTCATCAGCCGCAAGGCCGACACCGAGTTCATCTTCGACGTGGACCTCGCGCTGCAGGCCAACGACGAGAACCCGGTGTTCTACGTGCAGTACGCCCACGCGCGCATCTGCTCGGTGCTGGCGAAGTACGCCGAGGAGCACCGGGGCGACGTGTCCGCGGCGGCGCTGGCAGCGGCGGACTTATCCGGTCTGGTGGCGCCCACCGAAGTGGCGCTGATGAACAAGCTGGCCGAGTATCCGGAGATGCTCGGCCGGGCGGCGGCCGATCTGGCGCCGCACGACGTGGCGTTCTACCTGCGCGACGTGGCCTCGGCGTACCACAGCTACTACGCAGCGGTGCGCTTCCTCGACGGCGACGCCGCGGCGATGCCCGCCCGCATGGCGCTGCTGCAGGCCACCGCGCAGGTGCTGCGCAACGCGCTGGCCGTCCTCGGCGTGAGCGCGCCGAGCAAGATGTGACCGGTCGCCGGATCAGGAGGTTCTCGATGGCATCGAATGGCAAGACACAGCGCGGTGGCTTCGGCGTCGGCGTGGTCGTGGGGCTGCTGGTCGGCCTCGTGCTGGCGCTGGGTGTGGCGCTCTATGTGACCAAGGCGCCGATTCCCTTCATGGACAAGGTGCCCCAGCGCACCGCCGAGCAGGACGCGGCCGAGATCGAGAAGAACAGGCACTGGGACCCGAACTCGCCGTTGCACGGCAAGAACCCGGCCAGGCCCGCCCCCGGTCCGGCGCGCACCGACAGCGGCAACGGCACTGCGGCCGCAGCCCAGGAGCGTGTGGCCAGTGCCGTCGCGAATGCGGCCGCTGCCGTGGTTCCGGCGCCCAGTGCAGCGGCTGCGCGCGCATCGGCGACAGCCGCCACGGCGGCGAGTGCGTCAGCCAGACCGGGGGCTGACGCGTTCGTGTATTTCGTGCAGGTCGGGGCGTACGTCAGCACCGACGACGCCGAGCAGCAGCGCGCCAAGCTGGCGATGGGGGGCCTGAAAGCCCGCATCACCGAACGCGAGCAGGCCGGGCGCCTGATGTACCGTGTGCGCCTGGGGCCATTCGAGACGCGTGAGGATGCAGAGCGGATGCGCGACCAGACGACGGCGTCCGGTTATGGCGAAGCGGCGCTGGTGCGCGTGCCGCGTTGAACCTTGCTGCACGGACCCACTCTGATCCGCCGTGATCATCGAAAGGAAACATTGCATGAAGCGTCGTGAGTTTGTCGTGGGCAGCACTGCCGCCCTCGCGCTGTCCGGGGCCAGCCCCCTCGTCTCGGCCCAGGGTGCGTTCCAGGAAGGCAAGCACTTCGTCCGCCTGTCCACCGCGGTTCCGGTCTCGGCGCCTGCGGGCAAGATCGAGGTGATCGAGTTCTTCTGGTATGGCTGCCCGCACTGCAACGCCTTCGAGCCGACGCTGGAAGCCTGGATCAGGAAGCTGCCTGCCGATGTGGCCTTCAAGCGCATGCACGTGGGGTTCCGGCCCAACTTCGAGCCGCAGCAGCGCTTCTACGCGACGCTGGAGGCGCTCGGGCTGGTCGAGCAGATCCACCGCAAGGTCTTCTACGCGATCCACCAGCAGGGCCAGAAACTCGACAAGCCCGAGGCGCTGATCGAGTTCGCGGTGCAGAACGGGGCCGACCGGGCCAAGTTCACCGAGATGTACAACTCCTTCGGCATGCAGAGCAAGGTCCGCCAGAGCAAGCTGCTCTCCGAGGCCTACAAGATCGATGGCGTGCCGGCGCTCGGCATCCATGGCCGTTATTACACCTCCCCTTCGCTCGCTGGCGGTGACAACACGCCCGAGCTCGAAGGACAGGTCCGCGCACTGGCGCTGACGGACCAGCTCATCGCCCGCTCGCGCAAAGGCGTCTGATCGCGCCTGAAGAATTCCCCGCACCGCGCCATGCCCCGGGCCCGCGACAGAAGATGTCGCGGGCCCGGTCGCTTCTGGCTAGAATCAATGCAATTTCCATGCCTTGACCCCAGGGCTTTCCGGGGACCGTGTTCCATGCTGCCTGCCGTTTCCGTGCTGTTGTCCCGACATTCCGCCCTGCTGCTGGCTGCCCTGCTGGCGGTGTCCGGCCTGCCGGTGCGTGCGGAGAAGGCCGACAGCGAGCAGGCGCTTGCGTTTGACGCGGGGCGCATGGTGCTGGACGGCAAGCGCAAGATCCGCACGCTCAGTGGCGGCGTCGAGATCACCCGCGGCACGCTGGTGCTCAAGGCTGCGCAGATCGAGCTGAGGGAAACCGCCCAGGGCCAGTTCGCCACGGCGACCGGTGCCGACGGCCAGCTCGCCACCTTCCGCCAGAAGCGCGAAGGGCTGGACGAGGTCGTCGAAGGCCAGGCCCGGCGCATCGAGTACGACACCGTCACCGAGACCGTGCGCTTCATCGACCAGGCGCAGGTGCGGGTGCTGCGCGGCGGGGCGCCGGCGGACCAGGTCACCGGCCAGACCATCGTCTACAACCATGCCCGCGACGTGTTCGAGGTGCAGGGCGGTGGTGCGGCTGGCGCGGCCGCGACGGCAGCGGGTGGCGGGCGCGTCAAGGGCGTGGTGACGCCGCGCAAGTCCGCCAGTCCGGCGCCCGAGGCCGCCAGCCCGGAGGTTCCGCGTTGACCGACACCCGCAGTTGCCTGGAGGCCGAGGGCCTGCAGAAGCGCTACGGCGCCCGGCTGGTCGTCAAGGACGTCCACCTCTCGGTGCGCAGCGGCGAGGTGGTCGGTCTGCTCGGTCCGAACGGCGCGGGCAAGACCACCAGCTTCTACATGCTGGTCGGGCTGGTGCGGGCCGACGCGGGCAGCATCCGCATCGATGGCGCCGAGGTGCAGCGCCTGCCGATCCACCAGCGGGCGCGGCTCGGGCTGTCCTACCTGCCGCAGGAGGCCTCGATCTTCCGGCGTCTCACGGTCGAGGAGAACATCCGCGCCGTGCTGGAGCTGCAGCACGACGAGAACGGCCGCCCGCTCGGCACCGCACGCATCGAGTCGCTGCTGGACGGCCTGCTCCACGACCTGTCGATCGATCGGCTGCGCGCCAGCCCCGCCCCTGCCCTCTCGGGCGGCGAGCGCCGGCGGGTGGAGATCGCCCGGGCGCTGGCCACGCAGCCGCGTTTCATCCTGCTGGACGAGCCCTTTGCCGGGGTTGATCCGATTGCGGTGATCGAGATCCAGCGCATCATCGGTTTCCTGAAGGCGCGCGGCATCGGCGTGCTGATCACCGACCACAACGTGCGCGAGACGCTGGGCATCTGCGACCGCGCCTACATCATCAGCGAGGGCCGTGTGCTGGCCGAAGGGACGCCGGCGGCCATCGTCGACAACCCGGACGTGCGCAAGGTCTACCTCGGCGAACATTTCCGCATGTGATTTTGGTCCCCATCCCATGAAACCTTCCCTGCAGGTCCGCCTCTCGCAGCACCTGGCGCTGACGCCACAACTGCAGCAATCGATCCGGTTGCTGCAGCTCTCGACGCTGGAGCTGCACCAGGAAGTCGAGCAGATGCTCGAAGCGAATCCGTTCCTGGAAGTCGACGAAGAGGGGGTCGCCCAGGACCGGCCCATGGCCGACACCACCCTGGCCCCGCCCGAGCGCAGCCCCGGGGCCACCGACGACTGGGATGGCGGCGACACCCCGGCCGCGGCGACCAGCCCGGCGTCCGAGGCCGAAACGCCCGGCGTGGACCAGCTGGACTTCAACAGCAGCGCCAGCGACAGCAACGACTGGGACTCCGGCAGCGAGCGCGAGGACTACGACAGCCTCTCCGACGTGTCCGGCGCGCGCAGCAACGCCGTCGAGGACGAGGACGGTGACTGGAGCGAGCGCTCCAGCCTCACCGAAAGCCTCAACGACCACCTGCGCGGCCAGCTGCTCGGCATGCGGCTGGCGGGCGAGGACATGCTGCTGGTCGAGGCCCTGATCGACTCGCTCAACGAGGACGGCTACCTGGCCGACCCGCTGGAGGACATCGCCGAGCGGCTGGCCATCGAGCTGTCGATCGGCGACACGCCTGGCGACGAGGAAGCCGCCACGCTGCGCGAGGAGCTGATCGACCAGCTGCGCTGCGCGCTGGGCTGGCTGCAGAACCTGGAGCCCTGCGGCGTCGGCGCCCGCGACCTGGGCGAATGCCTGGTGCTGCAGCTGCGCGAGTGCGACCGCACCGAGGCGCAGCGCGTGGCCATCCTGATCTGCCAGGGCCATCTGGAGCTGCTCGCCCGGCGCGACATGAAGAAGCTCATGGCCGCCACTGGCGCCGACGAGGACGACATCCGCGACGCGCAGACGCTCATCCTGACGCTGGAGCCCAAGCCCGGCCGTCGCTTTGCCCGCGCCGAGGCCAACATCGTCGTGCCGGACGTGATCGTGCAGAAGGCGGGCCGCGGCTGGCGTGTCGTGCTCAACCCGGACGTGATGCCCAAGCTGCGCATCAACGACCTCTACGCCCAGGTCCTGCGCCAGCACCGCAGCCAGCGCACCGGCGACGAGGGCGGCGCGACGCTGGCGGTGCGGTTGCAGGAGGCGCGCTGGTTCGTCAAGAACATCCTGCAGCGCTTCGACACCATCCAGCGGGTCTCGCAGGCCATTGTCGAGCGCCAGAAGGGCTTCTTCACCCACGGCGAGATCGCGATGAAGCCGCTGGTGCTGCGCGAGATCGCCGACGAGCTGGGTCTGCACGAGTCCACCATCTCGCGCGTGACCACCGCCAAGTACATGAACACGCCCTTTGGCACCTTCGAGCTGAAGTATTTCTTCGGGTCGTCGCTGAACACCGAGGCGGGCGGCAATGCGTCGAGCACGGCGGTGCGGGCGCTGATCAAGCAGTTCGTGGCCGCCGAGGACCAGAAGAAGCCGCTCTCCGACAGCCAGCTCAGCACGATGCTGGAGGAGCAAGGCATCCAGGTCGCGCGCCGCACGGTGGCCAAGTACCGCGAGGCGCTCAAGATCGCGCCGGCCAATCTGCGCAAGGCGATCTGAACAACCGGGTTGCCGCGGTCGCACCATTTCGGGGCAGCCTGCGGCGGTGCCGCGCATGGCTGCGGGCGCGGCCCGGTAGTTACCCCGACAGGCCTTGGTGCGCGGTCATGGCGGGGCGCTCCGATGGCGTGATCGAATTTGCAATCTGGCCGGCACGGCCCGTGCAATGGACTGGGGGTGAACCCAGGAGACCCGCCATGCACGACCCAGTCCGCCACCAGATCGCCAGCCGTATCCACGATCTGCTCATGCACGAGATGGGCGAGGATGTGGACATCAACCTGATGCTCGGCCCGCCCGAATACGCCCGCGCGGTGCTCAGCCTGTGCCGGGCCTGCGGCAGCGCGGAACTGGGCCGGCTCGCCGAGCAGTTCCTGATGACCCAGACGCCGCTGCCACCGCTGCGGGCGGCGGCGGCCATCAGTCCAGCGCTGTCGACGCGCCGCTGAAGCGCTGCACCAGCCCCCGCAGCAGCGCCCGCACGTGGCGCAGCAGCCAGAAGGTCAGCCCCAGCATCACCACCACGGCCACGCCGAGCCCGACCGCGGCCCACAGGGGCTGGACCCACGACAGCCACAGCATCGCCGGCACCGCAGCGTCCCCGGCGAGTGACAGTCCCCAGTTGCTGAACGGTTCGGGCGAGGTGTTGACCGCCGCCCGTGTCGTCGTCTTGGCCACATGGGCGGTGGCCGCCAGCGAGCCGCCGAGCACGGCCGCGGCCATCGACCAGCTGCCCTCGTCGCCACCGAAGACCGCCGCCGCCAGCGCTGCACCCGCCGGGATGCGCACGAAGGTGTGCAGCAGGTCCCAGAAGGAGTCGAAGCCGGGGATCTTGTCGGCGAAGAACTCGGCCGACAGCATCAGCCCGCTCGCGCCCAGCACCACCGGCTGCTGCAGCCAGAGCAGCCCGCCCGGCAGCGGTATCCAGCCCAGGTAACCGGCCAGCCCGGTGCAGAAGAGCACGGCGTACAGCCGCAGCCCGCTGGCCCAGCCCAGCGTGGCGGCGATCGACATCAGCTCCGGTGTGCCGAGCGGCAGGGCCATGACCGCGCTCCTGTGGTGTGGGACATCACCGCGATGGTAGCCGGGGGCCGCTGCGTGTGCGGCCCCCGGTGCCTCTTGCTCAGTCCGGCTTCAGGACCGCCGGATCGACCAGCGCAGCGAGTGCGCCCATGAACCGCGCCAGCCGAGGGCCTTCGAGGAAGACGTCGGCGTTCGGCCCCTCGACCAGCCCGACGAAGCGGGCGTGTCCGGCGTCGTCCTGCTGGGCGTGCACCAGGCGCGACTCGATGCTGTCGTCCACCAGCACATGGTGGACGGCCACCAGCCGCACCCGGTCCGTGCGGTGCACGCGGCTCAGGCGCTGCACCAGCAGTGCCGGGTTCCATGGGCGGTCGAGGTGGACGATCGCCGTGGCGGCGTGGCGCAGGCCGAGCTGGCCACCGCGGTCGTCGTCGTTGCACAGCAGCACGCGCAGCTCCGGGGCCTGCTGGAACTCGCCGATCAGCGCACGCCGGGCGTCGCCGACCAGCTCGGGGCCGAGGCGGCGGACGGTGGTGCCGCGCGCCTGCAGGGCCGTGTCCAGCGCGTCGAGCGCGCCCGGCCACTGGCTGAACACGACCACCTTGGTCTCGGGCGTGCACAGGGCCGTGTCGATGGCCTGCAGGGCGGCGTCGATCTTGCCGTCCTGGCCACACTGGCGCAGCGTGTGCAGCGTGTGCAGCAGCTGGCGCTGCTCGCTGCTGCCGAGGAACTGGCTGCGCTGCCAGCGCTGCACGCTGCGGCGCACCTGGCCCAGCAGCGTGTCGTGGGTGGTGCGCTGTTCCGGCGGCAGCGTGACCCGGGTGGTCTGCTCGACCGTCTCGGGCAGCTGCCGCAGCACGAAGGTGCGCGAGCGGCGCAGCATCCACGGCGCCAGCGCGTCGATGTGTCCTCCCTGCAGGGCGGCGACGGCGCCAAAACGGCTGCCATCGATCCAGTCGAGCATGGCCTGCCACGCGTCCGGGCGGCTTTCCAGCGGCGCGCGTGCGAGCACGAGGGCCCAGGGGGTGCCGGCGAGCCCTTGCAGCCGGGCCGCGCTGTCCGGGCTGGCCCACGGGGAGGCGCTCGCGTCGACGGACTCGTCGATGACCACCACGTCGGCGTCGAATGCCCGCAGGCGGTCGAGGTCGCCCGCGAGGCTGCCCAGATCGGCGATCACGGCGGTGATCGGGGCGTCGGTATCGGTGTCGGTGTCGGTGGCGGACAGCGTGTCCAGCGTGACAGCGGCGGTGCCGGTCCACTGCTGCCACTGCTCGCGCCAGTGCGCCAGCCGCTCGGGCGGGCACAGCACCAGTGCCCGCGCTGCGCCGAAGCTCTGGCCGATCAGCCGCAGGGCCGCGATGGCCTGCACGGTCTTGCCGAGACCGGCGTCATCGGCCAGCAGGCTGCGGCCGGCGCAGGCCGCGTAGAGCGCGCCTTCGGCCTGGTAGGGGCGCAGCGTGCCGGTCACCAGCGCGGCCAGCGCGGGGCTGAGAGGGCCGGCCGGGTGACCACGCTCCAGGTGCGCCACGCGGGAACGCATGTCGCGGGCCTGGGCCAGCCAGTCCCACACGGCCTCGTCCACCTGCAGGGTGTGGCGCCGTTCGCGGGCCAGCCGCACCAGATCCACCAGCGCCAGGTCGTTGACCAGCGGGGCGGCGTCGGTGGGCATGCCCAGCGCCTGCGCGGCGGCATCGAGGTCCGGCGGACACCCGCGGCCGGCCACCCAGTGCAACTGCTGGCGCACGCCCGGCAGCAGCGTCACGCTGCTGTGCGGCGGACGCAGGTCCGGCGGCGGCGGGGCGGGCGTTTCCACGGCGGGGAGGGGCTCGGCGGCGGGCACCGGCGCGGGTTCCGGCACGGGCGCGGGCGCTGCCACCGGGGCGGGCTCGATCTCGGGTGCCGGTTCAGCAAGCGGTTCCAGCGCGGACACCGGTGCTGCCACTGGTCCGGAGGCGGGGGCCGCGTCCTGCGCTGGCGCGGGTGCCGCCGCTTCGGCTTCGGTTTGCACGACCGGCGCAGCGGCCTTCTTGCGTGCGGGGGTGCGGCGTGCGGTCTTCCTGGCGGGGGCGGCTACGGCGGGTTCTGCCGGGGCTGGTGCAGGGGCCGCCACTTCGACTGGCTCGACTGGCGCAGCCACCACCACCACCGGGGGCACGTCGGTTTCCGGCGTCTGCGCTGCGGCGCGGACGGGGGTCTTGCGCGGTGCGCGCTTGCGGGCCGGTGCCGCTGCGGGGGGGGGCTCGGTGGCCGTGTCGGGCAGGGCCGTCACCGGTGCCTCGGCGAGGTCGGACGCGGTCGGTCGGGGGGCTGCGCGCTTGCGGGCAGAGGGGGTCTTGCGGGGGGAGGAAGTTGACGCCATGGGGAGGGCAATGCCGGCCGTGATTCGAAGTCCTGGAATTTGCCCGGGACTGTAGCTGGTATGGCCGCCGCCTCTGCACTGGATGTCGGCATCGCCGGACCGTTTCGGTTCCATTCGTGTCCGAGTGCGGAGTCCGGGCGACCCGCCGGACTTGACCACCGTCATCCCGACCCGGCAGGGGGCCGGCTAGGATGACGGGATGACCCTGGATCTCCTGCTCGCCCTGGCGGCACTCGTGGTGGCCCTGGCGCTGCGGCCCTGGCGCGCGGCGCGGGCCGAGGGGCCGCCGTGGGCGTGGCTGGCCTGGTGGTCGGCGATGCCGCTGTTCTGGGGCACCGACCGCTATGTGGCGATGGCCGTCGTGCAGCCGCTGTCCGGCGCGGTGCTGCTGATGCTGCTCACGGGCTGGCCGATGGCGGTGCTGGCGATGGTGCCGGTCGCCGGGATCACCGCGCTGATGGCCGGTCTGGACACGGCCGAGGCGCTGCACCGGCTGGTCTGGCTCGGTGTCATGCCTGCGACGCTGGCGCTGGGTCTGGGCGCGGCGGTGCGGCGCTGGCTCCCGCACCACCTGTTCGTCTACATCCTTGGCCGGGGCTTCCTCGTCACGGCCTGCAGCATGGTGCTGAGCGGCGCATTGTCGATGTGGCTGCACGGCGGCACCCCGGGGCTCGACCCCGGCGAGCAGATGATCGGCCGCTGGCTGGCGGCGTGGGGCGACGCGTTCCTGACGGGCATGGTCGCCGCGATCTTCGTGGCGTTCCGGCCCGAATGGCTGGCCACCTATTCCGACCGCATCTACCTGCCGGACGACCGCCTGCCCTGAACCCGCAGAGTCGGCAGACCCGCCGGGCGCGTCTAAGATGCGCCGCATCATGAAAACTGTCCTCAAGCTGCTGCTGCTCACCGTGGCGGCACTCGTGCTGTCGGCCGTGCTGATCGTCTGGCTGGCGCTGCACGACCGTGCGCTGGTCGTGCGCGACTCGGCGATGACCCCCGCCGACATCGTCCGCGTGCGCGACCTGCTCAGCGCGGCGGACCCGCGCAAGCACCCGCAGGAGGGCGAAGCCGTGCGCACCTTCCACGCCGGTGGCCGCGATCTGGACCTGGTGCTGCACGACGCCGCCCGGCGGCTGCTGCACGGGGCTGGCCGCGTCGTGCTGGAGGACCAGGCGGCACGGGTGCAGTTCAGCCTCCAGGTGCCACACAGCCCCTTCGGCCAGTGGCTGAACGTCGAGGCGCGTGTGCGCCAGACCGTGGGCTGGCCCGTGCTGGAGCAGCTGCAGATCGGCCGCCTGCCGGTGCCGACCGGGCTGGCGCGCTGGCTGCTGGTGCAGGGCCTGGCGCATTACCAGCTCACCGAGCCGGTGCAGACGGTGATGGGCATGGTGCAGCAGGTCACGCTGCAGCCGGCCGAGATCGTGCTGGACTACGTCTGGCGGCCGGAGGGCCTGCGCACCGTGATGCTGCCGCCGGCGGACCAGCAGCGGCTGCGGGCCTACGTCGACCGGCTGGTGCCGCTGGTGCGCCTGTCGCGCGAGGCCGTGCCGCTGGCCGGTCTGCTGCCGCCGATGTTCGAGCTGGCGCGGGTGCGCGCGGCCGCGGCGGGTGGCGACGATGCGGCTGCGGCCTTGGAAAACCGCACTGCGCTGATTGCGCTGGCGCTCTATGCCACCGGCCAGAGCCCGTCGCGCTTCGTGCAGGAAGCGCGTGGCTGGGCCCAGCCCGTGCCGCGTCCGGTGCTGTTGCGCGGGCGCGAGGATTTCTCGATGCACTTCCTGGTCTCGGCCGTGCTCGCGGCCGAAGGGGGCGGCCGGCTGGCGGACGCCATCGGGCTGTACAAGGAAATCTCCGACTCGCGCGGCGGCAGCGGCTTCAGCTTCAACGACATCGCGGCCGACCGCGCCGGCACCCGTTTCGGCCAGATCGCCGCGAACGATCCGAAGCGGCTGCAGGCCGAACTCTCGAAGGGCGTGACCGACGAGGACTTCATGCCCGGCGTGGCCGACCTGCCTGAATTCCTGAGCGAGGCCGAGTTCAAGGCGACCTACGGCGGTGTCGGCGCACCCGCCTACGAGCGCATGAAGGCCGACATCGAGCGCCGCGTGGCCTCCCGTCCGCTGCTGCGCTGAGAGACCGGAACATGAGCCTGGAGAACCTCCGTGCGTTGCGCCGTGGTGCGCTGGCGGGCGCGCGCCGCCTGGACCTGTGCTGCGACCTGACCGCACTGCCGCCCGAGGTGTTCGATCTCGCCGACACGCTCGAGATCCTGAACCTCACGGGCAACCGCCTGTCCACCCTGCCGGACGACCTGCCACGGCTGCACCGCCTGCGCGTGGTCTTCTGTTCGGACAATGCCTTCACCACGCTGCCTCCGGTGTTAGGAAGCTGTGGACAACTGGAGATGGTGGGCTTCAAGGCGAACCGGATCACCCGTGTGCCGCCCGAGTCGCTGCCCCCTCGGCTGCGCTGGCTGATCCTCACCGACAACGCGGTCGAGACCCTGCCCGACACCCTTGGTGCGTGCCTGCGGCTGGAGAAACTGATGCTGGCTGGCAACCGGCTCACCACCCTGCCCGACCTGTCCGGCTGTGGAGAACTCGCGCTGCTGCGGCTGGCGGCCAACCGGCTGGAAGCGCTGCCCCCCTGGCTGCTGTCGATGCCGCGACTGGCCTGGCTGGCGCTGGCCGGCAACCAGGTTTTCCACAAGCCATCCCATGCGCGCCACAGCATGGATCTTCCACGGATTCCCTGGGAACACCTGGTGTTCCAGCACGTGCTCGGCGAAGGAGCCTCCGGAGTTATCCACAAGGCCACATGGAAAGAAAGCGAGCGGTTATCCACAGCGGTGGCGGTGAAGCTGTTCAAGGGTTCGGTGACCAGCGATGGTCTGCCGGACAGCGAGATGGCCGCCACCATCGCTGCCGCCGGACACCCCGGTCTGGTCGGTGTGGAGGGACTTGTCCACAACCCGGCCGACCCCGTGCCGGGCCTGGTGTTGCCGTTGCTCGACTCCTCCTTCCAGGCACTGGCCGGGCCGCCGAGCTTCGCTTCGTGCAGCCGGGATGTCTATCCGGACGGATTCAGCCTGTCTGTGGACAAGTTGTTGATAATCATCCGGTCCGTGGCCGGGGCGGTGGCCCATCTGCATGCCCGTGGTCTGCTGCACGGCGATCTGTATGGCCACAACCTCCTGTGGAACGGCACGGACCGGGTCTTGCTGAGCGACTTCGGCGCCGCCTCGTTCTTCGACCCGGACGACCGCGCCACGGCCGAGGGACTGCAGCGTCTGGAGGTGCGCGCCTTCGGCTGTTTGCTGGAAGAGCTGCTGGAGGCTGTGGATAACCCCGTGGATGCCTGCTGCGGGCCGCTCGCTGTGCTGCGGGATGCCTGTCTGCAACCGCAGGTGACGCGGCGACCGCTGTTCTCAGACCTCGTCGGGGCGCTCGCCGATCTCGGCTGAAGCGGCTCCGGCCTCGGCCGTGGCGGCCAGGTGGCCGACGAATCCGCCGAACGCGGACAGCAGCGGTGCGTAGCGCTCCGGAGCCTGTTCGAGTTGCGCCAGCGCGAGGCAGGTGGCTTCCAGTGTGGACAACTGGTCCGGCCGGTGCGCCTTGCGGACCGTCCCGTACTGCGAGGGCGGTGGCTCGGCCAGCGCGAGCCGCGGCAGGTGCTGCAACGCCGGGTTCAGGTGCAGCAGCTTGCGGCTCTTGCGCCAGGTGCCATCCAGCACGACCAGCTGCAGACGTTCCGCTTCGTCCGGAATCGCTGGGTTATCCACAGTTCTGGCGGTGCCCGGATCTTCCGGATACAGCAGCACGCTGGTCCGGTTCCCTGTGTGCAACAAGGTCTCCAGATCCGCGGTGTCGAACTGCTCGCCTGTGGATAACCAGCTGTTTGCCAGACTGCGCTGCAGCAGCACGGCGCTGCCCTTGGCCTCTCCGACTTCGCGCGGGTGCTGCAGGATCAGCACCCGGACCAGGTTATCCACAGGTCTGACCCAGCGACACAGGCAGGTGCGCAGCGGGCGGGCGCACTGTGGACAAGTCGGGCGGCGGGGATGTTCCATGGCGGACAGCGGGACGGAGCGGATTGCGCGAAGATGCCGCCATGATCGCCGTTTCCGTCCTCGACCTCGCCCCCATCGCCGAAGGCAGTGATGCCGCCACCGCGCTGCGCCACGCCCTCGACCTGGCGCAGCACGCCGAACGCTGGGGCTACCGCCGCTACTGGCTCGCGGAACACCACAACATGGCGGGGCTGGCCTGCTCCGCCACCGCGGTGCTGGTCGGGCACATCGCGGGCGGCACCTCGACGATCCGCGTCGGCTCCGGCGGCGTGATGTTGCCAAACCATGCGCCGCTGGTCGTGGCGGAACAGTTCGGCACGCTGGCCACGCTCTACCCCGGCCGCATCGACCTCGGCCTCGGCCGCGCGCCTGGCACCGACCAGGCCACCGCACGTGCGCTGCGCCGCCACCAGCACAGCAGCGACGAGGACAGTTTTCCACAGGACGTGATGGAACTGCAGCGCTACCTCGGCGAACCGGACGCGAGCCAGAGCGTGCGCGCGATTCCTGGGGCGGGGACGCACGTGCCGATCTGGCTGCTCGGATCGTCGCTCTACGGGGCGCAACTGGCCGCTTATATGGGCCGTCCGTTCGCCTTCGCCTCGCATTTTGCGCCGGACATGCTGCTGCAGGCACTCGACATCTACCGCAGCACCTTCCGCCCATCGGCCAGTTATCCACAGCCCTACGCGATGGTCGGCACCAACGTGATCGCCGCCGACACCGACGCCGAGGCACAGAAGTTATTCACATCCATCCAGCAGCGCTTCCTCGGCATGGTGCGCAACCAGCGCGGCCCGCTGCCGCCGCCTGTGGATAACATGGATGCCCTGTGGAGCCCGGCCGAGCGCCGGCAGGTCGAGCGGATGCTGGCGGTGGCGGTGGTCGGCTCGCCCGCGACGGTGCGCGACGGGCTGCAGGCGCTGGTCGAGCGTACGGGGGCGGACGAACTCATCATCGCCGGCGCCACGCACGACCACGCGGCGCGGTTGCGCTCCTACGAGCTGATCGCGCAGTGCGCCGCCGACGTGGTGCCCGCGGTCCGCCCTTGATCAGACCTTGACCGGCACGTCCTCGATCCGCTCGTAGACCGGCAGGCCGCGCGCCCGGGCCCGCGCCACGTCCTGATCGGCGCCGCGCGACTCGCCGGGAATGCGCAGCACCGCATCGCAGCGCGACAGCAGCCGCTGCGCCACCGGGTACTGGTACTGGTGGAACACCGCGTCGCCGTGTTCGCGCCCGCCGGCCGCGTGGATGATCGGCAGCGCCACCCACTCCCCGATCATCGCCAGGTGCCCGCGCTCGTAGAGCGGCAGCGCGGTGGCTTCCATGCGCGCCATGTTGGCGGCGATGCGCTGCGGGTCGCCGTCGGTGCCGGAGAGGTAGGGGCCGGCGATCAGGATCAGCAGCGTGCGGTCGGTGGTGTTGGTGGTATCTATGGTGGTGGTTGTCATCGTGCAAACTCGTGCATAAATGTTGATATTCGTGCAATCTACTATCATCGCTGCACCATGTCCACCACCCTCCTCACCCGCCAGCGCCAGCAACTCATCCTCCAGCGCCTCGCCCGCGACGGCCAGGTCGTCGCCAAGGCGCTGAGCGAGGAGCTGCAGATTTCCGAGGACACCATCCGCCGCGACCTGCGCGAACTCGCGCGCGAGGGGCGGCTGCAGCGTGTGCATGGCGGCGCGCTGCCGGCGTCGGCGGCGATCGGCGACATGGCGGTGCGCCGGCAGGTGGCGCCGGACGCGAAGCAGGCGCTGGCGCGGCGGGCGGCGGCGCTGATCCAGCCGGGACAGGTGGTGCTGCTCGACGGCGGCACGACCACGACGGCGCTGGCCCGCGCCCTGCCGCCCGAGCTGCGCGCCACCGTCGTCACCCACAGCCCGACCATCGCGGTCGAACTCGGCGAGCGCGGCGACCACCCGCACATCGAGGTGATCCTGCTCGGCGGCCGGCTGTTCAGGCACTCGATGGTCACGGTCGGCGCCACCACGATCGAGGCCGTGCGCCACCTCCGCGCCGACCTCTACTTCATGGGCGTCACCGGCATCCACGCCGAGGCGGGGCTGAGCACGGGGGATTTCGAGGAAGCGGCCATCAAGCGCGCCTTGCACGAACGTGCAGCCGAGACAGTGGTGATGGCGTCGCCGGAGAAGCTCGGGGCGGCGTCGGCGTATGTGATCGCGCCGGCGGGGGAGGTGGCGACGTTGGTGGTGGCGGCGGACACGTCGGAGGCCACCGTGGCGCCGTTGCAGGCCTTGGGGATTGACGTGCTGCGGGCGTGATGTCCGGGTTTCAAGGGTTCAATGCGGCCAGGTCACGGACCCACGCTTCACGCACCGCCCGATCACGTTCCTGCAGATCACCCGGCTTGCGCAGCACCAGCTTGTGGGGAGAACCTTGCCGGAGTGTGGTCACGGTGAGCGGTGCGCCCGCGGCCTCGAACTGTGCCTGGACATGCCGGCGGCGCTGCTCGGCCATCGCCAGCACGAGCGGCTCGGCGCTGGCGGACTCGGCCCAGGGGATCATGCCCAGGCAGTCCTTGCAGTGGCAGACCCACTCCACGCCGTGCAGGCGGTGGTCCGACAGGTCGCGCAGCGGTTCTGCCAGGGCGTTGCGCAGCGCCTCGGTCACGCGGTCGTGCAGGGGCTGGTCCTGCGGCCACTGGCGAGACAAGGCGCCGACGGATTGCACGAAGGGCGCCAGCTGCGTGGAGGGATACAGGCCCGGGTGTGCGAGCACATGGTCGATCAGCACCTGCAGATCCTCCACGCCGTCGTCCGCCCGCAGCACGAGGGACTGCGCCAGTTCGTTCACCGCCTGCAGCAGGCCGGGCTGCAGCTGCATCCGGGTGGCCGGTCTGGCCTTCGCTCTCGCCTGATCGTTGCGGGTCAGCGCAGCCAGGCAGGCGTCGAACCAGTCGTCCAGCGGCATCAGGCCCCAGCCCGCGTCCAGGGCGGCCTGCGTGAACGCTGACAGTGGTGTCGGCCACGGTGCCGGCGTGGACAGGTACGCCCCCCACTGCGCACACCACCCGGTCGTCGAGGCGAACCGCCGCGATTGCGGATCGCGCCAGCGCCGTACCACGCCGCGCAGCCAGAGGGCGCCGCGCTGTCGCTGCAGCCGGGCCAGCACGGCAGCGTCCTCTGGCCGGAAGCTGCACGGGTCGAAGCTGGCCAGCAAGGCGGTGGCGGCGTCCGGGTCGGGCAACACGGCGGCGATCTCGGCACAGGCGTCGAGCAGCTCGCGGCCCCTGAGCGATACCCGATCGGCCAGCGTGCTGGCAGCGGCCTGCACACGGCTGGCGAGGGTGGCGAGCGCGGGGGCGTCGGAGGAGGATCTGGCCAGCCGCAGCAGGTCCGCCAGCGCGCCGTCGAAGTCGAGCACGAAGCGGTCCCGCTCGGCCGCCTGCGGTAACTGGATCACCAGCGCAGCGCGGCGGTACCAGTAGTCCAGTGTCTCGCCGTAGTTGCCCATGTAGCCTTCGTACTGCTCCTCGACGAGGTGGGCACGGCCGGTTTCGGTGAAGCTGGTGGTGTCGCCGCGGCGGATCACCAGGCTGCCGCGCGGGCCGACATGGTCCTGTTGATCGATCCGGAAATCCAGCGACAGCGACTCGTCGATCAGCTCGCCCGGTTCGGGGGTGTCGTCGTCGTGGCGACTCCAGCGCGATCGGGGTGCGGGCTCTGCGCTCCAGGTCTGGTGCAACTCGGCGAGCGCCAGGTGCAGGCGCAGCCCGAGCGCCTCGGCCGCCTCGCGCAGCGTCGCCACCCGCCAGCGGTCATCGCCCTTGAGCAGCGGCCAGCGCAGGCCGTGTTCGGTGTACTCGTGGTCGAGCAGCAGCACCCACGGGGCCATGTTCAGCGCATCGCTGTCCAGCCCGAACTGCTGCCGCAGCGCACCTTCCACGGCTGTCTGCAACGCCGCGTCCACCACCGGGCGTGCCGCCTTGGCGGGCAGCACGAGGTCGAACGTCAGGGCGACACGCCAGCCCTCCTGCACCGGCAGCACCTCGTGCCGGCAGTCGGCATAGAACGCGAACCAGCGGAGGTCCTGCGCCTGCAGGTGCTGCGACGACAGGACGGTTTCCTGCTGTCCCAGTTGCACCCGCAGCGTGCCGCCGATGTGCGGTGATGGCCAGACCAGCACCAGCGTGGCGACCATGCCGGGGTGTTTCTCGGTGTCCTGGTGGGGCTTGAAGAACTGGCCGGGGCCGTAGATCAGCATGTTGTGCAGCCAGGCGTCGAGTTGCTCCACGCCGAGTGCCTGCGCGACCGCCTGCTTCAGCGCGGCGAAGGCGCCGGGCTGCCAGTCGAGGCTGAGCCGGTCGGCGCTGACCTCGCCGGTGTGGCGCACGGTGGGGTCCAGCAGGGTCTGGTCGCGCAGGCCGAATTGGGCGGGTTCGCTGAGGTCGTGCAGCGCCTGGGCCTGGGGGGGCGGCAGGGGCTGGGGCAGCGGGCCGAGTCCTTCCACCTCGATCGACAGGTGCCCGGCGGGCAAGCGGCCTTCTGCCCAGAAGCGGTCGGGGGCGGGGGTGCCGTCTGGCGAGGCGGGGCGCGGGGTAGACGGCTGGCGCAGGAGGTCGAGCAGGGGGTTCATGGCCTGGCATTGTGGCGATTGCCGCAGGGCCGTTGCTGGTGCAGGCCGAAAGTGCTTGGAGGCACTTGCTCACCAAGACGAAAATCACTGACTAAAGAAAAAACGGGAGCGGCTCAGGCTGGATCACATTGGATGCGACACAACGCTACTGCTACGGCCTGAACTTCAAGAACGTGTTCTTGACCGAAAAAGGCAAGGCGTTCGAGAGCTTCTTCGCCCGCGTGATGACATATGGCTTCACTGGAGACTTCCAGCCTGTGCGGCCCTATGGGGCCCTGGGAGATCTGAAGTGCGATGGCTTCCGCGCAAGCGATGGAACGGTTTTTCAGTGCTACGCGCCGGACGCGATGAAGCTGGCCGATCTTCTGAAGAAGATCGACGAAGACTTCCACGGCGCCGTTGCGCACTGGGGAGCACGGATGCAGCGCTGGGAGTTCGTTCACAACGATGTGCGCGGGCTTCCTGCGGAGGCCGTTCAGAAGCTGCAGGACTTGCGAACAGCCTATCCCGGCATCAGAACCAGCGTCTTTGGTGAGGCAGAGATGCGCAACGTGGTCATGTCGCTCGCCTTGCACCAGCTTGAAGATCTGTTCGGTGCCGTTCCGTCGCAGAAGACTCTGGAACGGCTGGGCTTCGCTCAACTGGTCCCCATCTTGAAATTGATCAGCCGGCGGGAGCCGCCCGCCGACCCTCCGACAACGGCCCCCTCTGCTTCCAAGCTCGAAAACAATGCGCTGTCACGCGACGTGGCAGGAGCGCTGTGCCAGGGACGTCTGAGGGAAAGACTGGTTGAAGACTGCCTTGCTCAGTGGCCTGATCCCGGCTTGGGCGAGGAAGTCGCCGAGGGGTTCAGGAACCGCTATCGTGGACTCAAGGCCATCGGGTACACACCCGATGAAATCTTCGAAGACTTGCAAGAATTTGCGGGAGGCATGCGTGGCGAGCCTGCGCGCCAGGGTGCCGTCCTCGCCGTGCTGTCCTATTTCTTCGAGCGTTGCGACATCTTCGAGGATGCCAAACCAGATCCGACCCCATCACCATGATCCTTCCCACCAAGCACATCCGGCCTGATCGAGCCTTGCTGACCGTCGGCGGGGAGATCCTCGGCTACCTGCACGAACCTGCGACCGTCTCGCGACTGTGGGATCTGGTGCGCAACGCCCGCAAAGAGACACATCAAGCGGCACCGATCAACTACGACTGGTTCATCCTGGCTCTGGATCTGCTTTTCATGGTGGGCGCGGTTGACCTCGACCGGGGACTTGTCCGCAAGGCCGCCGCACCATGATCTACACCATCACCAGTGACCTTCCCAGCTTCAAGTCCCTCACGTTCAAGCCGGGGCTGAACATCCTGCTGGCGGACAAGAGTGAAGGTGCCACGGATCGCCAGTCCCGCAATGGGGCAGGCAAGACCAGTCTGGTGGAGCTGATCCACTTCTTGATGGGGGGCACCGCGGACAAGGACAGCATTTTCCGATCTGCTGCGCTGGCGCCGTGGACGTTTGAGATGTGTGCAGACATTGGGGATGCCCCTGTGAACATCGGACGTTCCGGCAGCAAGCCGTCCCGTGTTCATCTCGACGGCCCTGTGGTGAATTGGCCGGTACAACCTGAGCGAGATGCCAAGACAGGGGAATTTCAGTTCAGCAATGACCAGTGGCGACTTTTCCTGGGGCGCGTGCTCTTTGGTTTGTCCACCTCAAGCGATGAGTCCAACCATCGTTTCGGCCCCACGTTCCGATCGCTCTTTTCCTATTTCGCCAGACGCCAAAACAGCGTAGGCATGCTGCAACCCACCCAGCACGCGGCAAAACAGCAGGCGTGGGATCAGCAGGTCGCCGTGTCCTACCTGCTGGGCCTTGATGCGCACATACCGCAGGAATTCCAGAAACTGCGCACCGAGGAAAAAGCCATCGCCGAACTGCGCAAGGCCGCCAAGGACGGGGTGCTGGGGCGCTATTTCAGTTCGGCGGCTGATCTGCGCACGCGCGTGGTCATCACGGAAGCCCGTGTACGCCGCATGAAAGAACAGTTGGCGACTTTCCGTGTGGTGCCGGCCTACGCAGAACTGGAGAAGGAGGCTTCGACCATCACGCGGCAGATTTCATCGCTCAGTGACGAGAACACCTCGGACCGCGAACTGATCCTGCAATTACAGGATTCCCTGACGACGGAAAGCCCGCCCGCTGTCACGAGCCTGGAGCGGGTTTACCGGGAAGCCCAAGTTGTTCTACCGGACACGGTCAGCAAGCGTTTTGCAGAGATCGAGCTGTTTCATCAGGCGATCGTGCAGAACCGCAAAGCCCATCTCGGCGCGGAGATCAGTTCGGCAGAACTGCGGATCACCGAGCGAGAGCGCACGCGCGAGCAACTGGATATTCGACGCCAGCAGATCATGGGCATTCTCCAGTCAGGCGGCGCCTTGGAGCACTACGCCCTTCTGCAGGAGGAGGCCAGCCGAGCCGAGGCAGAAGCCGAGGGCTTGAAGCAGCGACTGGTCATCGCTGAGCGCATCGAGAGTACCAAGGCCGAACTGGAAATCGAGCGGGCGAGGCTGCACAAGGCCCTTCAAGAGGATCAGCATGAGCGCAGAGAGTTGATTGACGAAGCCGTTCTGATTTTTGAAGACCTGTCCAATGCGCTGTACGAGAAGGCCGGCATCCTGACCATCAGTGCCACGCACAATGGCCCCTTGGTCGAAGTGCGGATCGACTCGCAACGCAGCAAAGGCATCACCAACATGCAGATCTTCTGCTTCGATCTGATGCTGGCCGACCTGGCGACTCGTCGAGGCATGGGTCCAGGATTCCTGGTTCACGACAGCCATCTTTTTGACGGTGTCGATGAGCGTCAGATTGCCAAGGCGCTTCAATTGGGTGCGGACCACGCCAAGGCGGTGGGGTATCAGTACATCGTGACCATGAACTCCGATGCCTTGCCCAAGGATGGATTTCGCCCTGGATTCGACATCGGAGAGTTCATTTGTCCGGTCAGGCTGACAGATGCCACCAACAGCGGCGGCCTCTTTGGTCTACGGTTCGATTAGTCAGCCTTGAACATCGCCTTGATGCCGCGCACCGCCTGCCGTATCCGCCCCTCGTTCTCGATCAGCGCGAACCGCACATGGTCATCGCCGTGGTCGCCGAAGCCGATGCCGGGCGAGACGCAGACCTTGGCCTTCTCCATCAGCAGCTTGGCGAATTCCAGCGAGCCCATCGCCGCATAGCGCTCGGGGATCTTCGCCCAGATGTACATCGACGCCTTCGGGCATTCGACATCCCAGCCGACCTCGCGCAGCCCCTTGACCAGCACGTCGCGGCGCTTCTGGTAGGTCGCGGCGATGTCCTTGACGCACTGCTGGTCGCCTTCCAGCGCGGCGATGGCAGCGACCTGCAGCGGCGTGAAGGTGCCGTAGTCGTGGTAGCTCTTGATGCGCGCGAGGGCGGCCACGAGGTCCGGGTTGCCGACCATGAAGCCGATGCGCCAGCCGGCCATGTTGTAGCTCTTGCTCAGCGTGAAGAACTCGACCGCGATGTCCTTGGCGCCCTTGACCTGCATGATCGACGGCGCCTTCCAGCCGTCGAAGCAGATGTCGGCGTAGGCCAGGTCGTGGACGACGAAGATGTCGTGTTTCTTCGCCAGCGCGATCACCCGCTCGAAGAAATCGAGTTCCACGCACTGCGCGGTCGGGTTGCTCGGGAAGCCCAGCACCATCATCTTCGGCTTCGGGTAGCTGCCGCGGATGGTCTTCTCCAGCTCGGCGAAGAAGTCCACGCCGGGCACCAGCGGCACCGAGCGGATGTCGGCGCCCGCGATCACCGCGCCGTAGATGTGGATCGGGTAGCTCGGGTCGGGCACCAGCACGGTGTCACCGCGGTCGAGCGTGGCGAGCATCAGGTGCGCCAGGCCCTCCTTGGAGCCGATGGTGACGATGGCCTCGCTGTCGGGGTTGATGTCCACGTCATAGCGGTCCTTGTACCAATGCGAGATCGCACGGCGCAGGCGCGGGATGCCCTTGCTGGCCGAGTAGCCGTGGGTGTCGGGCCTTTGCGCGACCTCGGTGAGCTTGGCGACGATGTGCGCGGGGGTGGCGCCGTCGGGGTTGCCCATGCTGAGGTCGATGATGTCCTCGCCACGGCGGCGCGCGGCGAGCTTCAGCTCGGCCGTGATGTTGAAGACGTAGGGGGGAAGGCGATCGATGCGCGCAAAGCGGCGCTTGCCCGAAGTGGAGGCAGAGGAAGACATTGGCAGTGGCTTTCACGTGAGCGCCCGGAACCGTCCGAGCGACGTTGGCTGCTGGGCAGCCGGGGGCCATGTTAGCAGCGCGGCCAGCGTGGAAGCCACCCCATTTGCGGCTCACTGTATCGCCACCACCACCTGCCACAGCGCCAGCCCCGCCAGCATCACCGCCGCCCCCCCCGGTTGATCCGGCGCCGCCAGGTTTCATCGAACCGGGCCCGCCAGCGCCCCCCCCGCGCACAGCACCAGCCACCACAGCGCCGACCCGCAGAACACCCCGGCGATCATCGGCCCTGGTGCGGCCGGCACGGCGCTGCCTGTGGCGAGCGCGCCGAAGATCGCCATGAACGAGAAGATGGTGGACGGGTTGGACAGCGTCAGCACGAAGGTGCCGGCGAAGAGCTTGCCGAGCTGCGTCTCGCCCGGCAGTGGCGCAGCGTTGGGAGCCGGTGAAGCCCGCCACAGCGACCATGCCATCCACAGCAGCACCGCGCAGCCCAGCCCCAGCAGCACCGGCCGCGCCTGCGCCAGCGCGTCGATCACCAGCCGCGAGCCGAACGCGCCGAGCGCGCCGTAGCAGGCGTCCGCCGCCGCCGCGCCCAGTCCGGTGGCCAGGCCCGCGCGGGTGCCCTGCTCCAGCGTGCGCTGGATGGTCAGCAGCCCGATCGGACCGACCGGCGCGGCAATCGACAGGCCGATCCAGAGCGACTGCAGGAACAGCGGTGACGAGGGGAGCGCAGGCAGATCCATGCACCGATGGTAGAGCGCTGGCGCGGCCTGCGGTCGGTCCCTCCGTCAGCGCCGGTGGTGGCTCGGCGCCGGCTTGTACACCGGCGTCGGAATGCCCTCCATGCGCGCCTTCAACTGCAGCGACAGGAACTGCGAGTAGTGGCGCGACTGGTGCAGGTTGCCGCCATGGATCCACAGGTTATCCACAGGCGTGGGCTTCCACATGTTGCGCAGCTCGCCCTCCCACGGCCCTGGATCCTTGGTCGTCGCCGAGCCCAGACCCCAGCACTTGCCCACCCGGTCCGCCACCTCCGGCGAGACCAGATCGGCCAGCCAGTTGTTCATCGAGCCGTAGCCGGTGGCGTAGACCAGCAGGTCGCAGGGCAGCTCGCTGCCGTCCGTCAGCGTCACCGAGGTCGGGTTGACGCGGGCGATGTCCACGCGGCTGCGCAGGTGGACGCTGCCGTTGGCGATCAGCTCGCTCGCGCCCACGTCGATGTAGTAGCCCGAGCCGCGGCGTAGGTACTTCATGAACAGCCCCGAGCCGTCCTCGCCGAAGTCGAGCATGAAGCCGGCCTCCTCCAGGCGGCGGTAGAGGTCGGCGTCGCGGCGCTTCATCTCCTCGTACACGGGGATGTGGAAGGTGTGCATGATCTTGTACGGCACCGAGGCGAAGACCAGGTCCGCCTTGTGGTGGTCGATGCCGCTGGCCACCGCCTGCTCCGAGTACAGCCCGCCGAGCGCCAGCTCCATCAGCGAGTCCGACGGCGCGATGTGCGTGGACGAGCGCTGCACCATGGTCACGTCGGCGCCGTTCTCCCACAGGTCGGCGCAGATGTCGTGCGCCGAGTTGTTCGAGCCGAGCACGACCGCCTTCTTGCCGCGCCAGGCGTCACCGCCGGGGTGCTTGCTGGAGTGGTGCTGCTGGCCGAGGAAGGTCTCGGCGCCGGGGATCTTCGGCACGTTCGCATAGCCCGACACGCCCAGCGCGAACACGAGCTGCTTCGGCCGCAGCGTCACCGGCTGGCCGTCGCGCACGACACGCACTTCCCAGCGCTGCGCGTCCTCGTCCCAGCGGGCCTTCTCGGCGACGGTGCTGCTCCAGTAGTTCAGCTCCATCAGCTTGGTGTAGCTCTCCAGCCAGTCGCCGACCTTGTCCTTGGGGCAGAACACCGGCCAGTCGTCCGGGAACGGCAGGTAGGGCATGTGGTCGTACCAGACCGGGTCGTGCAGGCACAGGCTCTTGTAGCGGTTGCGCCAGGAGTCGCCGGCGCGGGCGTTCTTCTCGATGATGATCGTCGGCACGCCCAGCCGCCGCAGCCGCGCGCCCAGCCCGATACCGCCCTGCCCGCCGCCGATGATGACGACCTCGGGTTGTTCTGTGTAGCCCAGCGTGGCGGCCTCGTGCTGGCGTGCTTCCAGCCAGGTCTGCCGGCCGGGGTGGACACCGTGTTCGGCGCCCTTGATGCGGCGCGTGCCCTTCTTCTCCTCGTGGCCCTTCAGCTCGACCATCGTGGTCAGGAAGGTCCACGCCAGCCCGTTCATGAGCCGCAGGTGCCCCAGGCCGCGCGCCACGGCGGTCTCGAAGGTGAACCACGCCTCGGTGATGCCGCCGGCCTCGGTGGCGTCGCCTTGCAGCTGGAAGTTCGACGGCTGCACATCGGCCAGCCGCGCGGCCAGCATCTCGTGGATGGCGCCGCGGCCTTCCTCGGTGCGGAGGTTCCAGGTGAAGCTGACGAGGTCGCGCCAGTAGCTGTCCTCGCCGAACAGCGCGGCGGCGGTGTCGGCTTGTCCGGCGGCGAGCGCGGCGGCGAAGCGGGCGAGCCAGTCGGCGGCCTGCTCCGTGGGCGTGGGGGTAGTCGTGGTGACGGTGTCCGTCGATGTCATGGGCTTGTCTCCGTTCTGGTGGGTCGGAGACAGGCTTTGCGCAAGGGCTGTGCCCGTCTGGGGTGCTGCGCCGCAGCATTGCGCAAGTGCTTGATGGGGCTGGGTTTTCCGCGTGTGGAGGCGGTCGGTCGTCCGTCCATTCGGGCGGTGACACCTGTCACAGCGAGACAGGTGTACGGCGTGCACATGAACCCTCACCTGAACCTGCCGTGGATACATTCCAATGAATACTAGAATGTTCGGATGACCGCACACCGAGAGATCAAGAACCACCTCTACGAGCAGGTCGCCCGCATCGGCAAGGCCATGGCCAGCCCGAAGCGGCTGGAACTGGTCGAATTGCTGTGCCAGGGGGAGAAGACCGTCGAGACCTTGGCAGCGCAGGCCGACATCAGCGTCAAGCTCACCAGCGCACACCTCAGGGAGCTGCGGCTGGCCCGCCTCGTCGAGACGCGCAAGGACGGCAAGTACGTGCTGTACCGCCTGAGCAGCACCAGCGTGGCCGACCTGTGGGTCAGCCTGCGCGCCGAAGCCGAGGAACGGCTCGTGGAACTGCAGGTGGCGCTCGGGGACGTGGTCGCACACGGGCACGCACTCGAAGGGCTGGACCGGCAAGCCTTGCTGCACAAGGCGTCCCTGGGCGAGGTCGTGGTGCTGGATGTGCGCCCCGCGGCCGAGTACAGCGCCGCCCATCTGCCGCACGCCCGATCGATGCCGATGAACGAGTTGAGGCAGCGTCTGGCCGAGCTGCCGCCAGGGCTGCCCGTGGTGGCCTACTGCCGTGGGCCGTTCTGCCTCATGGCCAAGGAAGCGGTCGAACTGCTGCGCCAGCACGGCCACCCCGCCATCCACTTGACCGATGGCGTGGCCGAGTGGCGCGCCCGCGGTCTGCCGCTTGCCGCCTGAAGGCACGGACCTCCATGCGCTTCGGTCTGCGTGCCAACCGCGCTCAGGTGTCCCACCACCTGCTGCAGGTGCTGCTGGTCGGCATGACGATCGGCATGATGCGCAACGTCGTGCCGGCGCTGGCCGAGTCCGAGTTCGGCGTGCCACGCGGCTCGTTCATGCTGCTGGTGGCGTTCGTCGTCGCCTTCGGCTTCGTCAAGGGCGCGATGAACTTCGTCGCGGGCCGGCTGGCCGAGCGCATCGGGCGACGCCGGGTGCTGCTGATCGGCTGGGCGGTGGCGCTGCCGATTCCGCTTCTGGTGGCCTGGGCGCCGTCCTGGGGCTGGATCGTCGCGGCCACGGTGCTGCTGGGGGTGAACCAGGGGCTGACGTGGTCCATGACGCAGACTGCCAAGCTCGACCTCACGCGGGCGGACCAGCGCGGTCTGGTCATCGGGCTGAACGAGTTTTCGGGCTATGCAGGTGTCGCCATCGCCGGGGTGCTGACGGGCTACGCCGCGGTGTGGCTCGGGCCGCGGCAAGGCTTGCTGTGGTTCGGCATGGCGGTGATCGGGCTGGCGAGCGTGCTGGCGTGGTGGGCCGTGGTCGAAACCTTGCCGTGGGCGCATGCGGAGGTGAAGGGCCACGCGGCGGCCGCCGCAGTCGCCGGCCTGCGCCCGCGTCATCCGTCCGGGGTGAGCGCGCATCCGAGCACCCGCGAACTCTTCGCGCTGGTGAGCTGGAAGGACCGGCGGCTGGCCGCGCTGTGCCAGGCCGGGCTGGTCGAGAAGTTCGTCGATGCGCTGGTCTGGGTCTTCTGGCCGGTCTACCTGCACCAGCAGGGCGTGGATCTGCCCGGGATTGGCTGGATCGTGGGCGTCTACGGCTTCACCTGGGGTGGCGCGCAGTTCTTCACCGGGCGGCTCTCCGACCGCATCGGTCGGCACGGCCTCAACGTCGCGGGCATGTGGCTGTGTGGCGCGGGCGTGGCCCTGCTGCCGATGGGCCACAGCGCGTGGTGGTGGAGCACGTCGGCCGCGGTCGCCGGGTTGGGCATGGCCATGCTCTACCCGAATCTGAGCGCCGCGGTGGCCGACATCGCCCACCCGACATGGCGCGCCTCGGCCATCGGCCTCTACCGCTTCTGGCGCGACCTGGGCTACGGGCTCGGTGCACTCGGGCTGGGCGCCGCGGCGGCACTGGGTGGACGCATCGAGACCGCGTTCTCGTTCGTGGCCGTGGCGATGTTCCTGTCGGGGGGCGTGCTGTGGCGCTGGGGGGAAGAAACCCACCTGCGACTCAACCCGGCCCCGGTGGTGCTGGAAGACTGACCTTGCTGGAGACCCTGATGAACCTGATGAACCTGATGACCGCGGCTCACCGAGCCAAGACCCTGGCCCTGGCTGCCACCTGTGCCGCCGTGCTGGGCGGACTGCCGCTCCTGGCCCACGCCCAGCTCGACAAGGCCAGCACGGAGGCGCTGGAGACCTACTTCGAGTTCAGCGACTACAACAGCGGCACCATCATGGCCGAGCAGATCCCGGCGGGAGACTGGAAGACGTTCTACCTCCTCGACGTCCGCGATGCAGGCCAGTTCGCCAAGGAGCACATCCCCGGTGCCGTGAACATCGAGTGGCGCAAGGTCTTCGCCGAGCGGGCGTCGCTGCCCAAGGACCAGCTGATCCTGGCCTACTGCAACACGGGCTCGTTTGCGGCCCAGTCGGCGATGGCGCTGCGCCTGGCCGGGTTCGAGAACGTGCGCCTTCTGCACGGCGGGTTCATCGCCTGGAAAGCGGCCACCGCAGCGGCTGCGAAGTAGCACGCGCCAGGCTGCGGCTCAGTGCGCCAGCGGCCCCGCGTCGTCGAGCGGCGACGCGATCCCGAACCGCTTCATCCGCCGGTACAGCGTCATGCGCGAGCAGCCCAGCGTGCGCGCCACGGCGGACACGTTCCAGCGCGCCGCCCGCAGCGCCTGCAACAACCGATCGGCCTCCTCGCCCGGCGTCGCTTCGGTGCTCACCGGCGCTGCGGTTTCACGACGCCTCGCCGTCAGCGCGTCCGGCAGATCGTCCAGCCGCACCACGCCGTCGTTGCAGACCGTGCGCGCGTAGTCGATCGCGTTGTGCAGCTCGCGCAGGTTGCCGGGCCAGCCGTGGCGGTGCAGCGCGGCGCGGGCGTCGGTGGTCAGGCGGGGTGGCGCGGCCGGGCGGGTGGCGTCGGCCAGCAGGCGGTCGATCAGCCAGTCGAGGTCTTGCCGTTCGCGCAGCGGCGGCAGCGTGAACAGCGCGCCGTTGAGCCGGTAGTACAGGTCCTCGCGGAAACGCCCCTCGCGCACCATCGCCTCCAGCGCGCAGTGCGTCGCGGCGATCACGCGCAGGTTCACCGGCACCGGCCGCGTCGCGCCGATCGGCAGCACCTCGCGTTCGGCCAGCACCCGCAGCAGCCGCGCCTGCAGTCCGCGCGGCATGTCGCCGATCTCGTCGAGGAAGAGCGTGCCGCCATCGGCTTCCTGGATCAGCCCGCGCTTGCCCCGCGGCCCGGCGCCGGAGAAGCTGCCCGCGAGGTGGCCGAACAGTTCACTCTCGATCAGCGTCTCGGGGATGGCGGCGCAGTTCACCGCGACGAACGGGCCGGCGCGGCGCTGGCTGCTCTGGTGCAGCGCCTTGGCAAAGTATTCCTTGCCGCTGCCGGTCTCGCCGGTGAGGAGCAGGCTGACGGGGCTGTTGACGAGCCGGGCGGCGCGGGTGATCTGGCGGTCCAGCGCGGGGTCGCCGCCCGAGAGCGCCTGCAGCGGTGGCGGTACGGGCTGCTCGACCTGCGGTGCCCGGCGCGGCGCGGCGTCCGGTGCCGCGGCGGAGGACCAGGGCGCGCGGGTCGGCGGTGGCGTCACGCCCAGGAACAGCCGGTGTCGGCCGCCCGCACGCAGCACCGCGCGCTGGTCGACCGCCCGGCCCTGCACGAAGCGCCCCAGCTCGTTCAACGACACGTCCAGCAGCCGGCCCAGCGGTTGTCCGATCAGCGTGGACACGGCGCCCGGCGGACGACCCGCCGCGCCCGTCGCCGGCTCGAACAGCCGCTGCGCCCGCCGGTTGTGGCCGATCACGCGCCCGCTGCTGTCGAGCGCCAGCAGGTAGTCGGGGTTCACGTCGAGGAACTGCGGCGCCTCGCTCAGCCGCAGCACCCAGTCGCGGCGGTGGCGGTGCAGAAAGGCGGCGTTCTCCACCTGCTGCGCACACGCCTTGACCAGTTGCAGCGCCAGGTGCTGGCTCTCCTTGGGCTGGTGGCTGCTGAGCTGCGAGATGTCGAGCACGGCGTTGAGCTGGCCGCGGGCGTCGTAGACCGGCGCGCTGGTGCAGGTCAGCGGGATGTGCGTGGCGTCGAAGTGGTCGTCGAGGTGGACGGTGAGCGCCTCGCCGGTGCTCAGGCAGGTGCCGACGCCACAGGTGCCCGCGTGTGCCTCGCTCCAGTCGGCGCCGAGGTAGAGCCCCGCCTTGCGCAGGCTCGGCTCCAGCACCAGGTCGCCGAGGAAATCCACCGTCACCCCGCGCGCGTCCGTCAGCAGCACGACATAGCCCAGCCCGGCGACCTGCTGGTACAGCGCCTCCAGCCCGTGGCGGGCGATGTGGAGGAAGGCGTCCATCTGCTCCTGGTGCTCGCGCAGCCGGGCCTGCGGCAGGATGATCGCCTCCTGCATTCGCGTCGGGTCGAGCCGGTGTTCGTGGACGCAGCGCTGCCAGCTCGCGCGGATGATGGTGTCGTGGCGGGCGGCAGCGGGTGCGGTCATGCCAGCGTCAGCCACCTGCATCACCGTGGCGATGTGGGCGCGCTGGGAAGGCGCGGCGACCAGGGCGTGGGGCGGCATGGCGGTCTCCGTGGCGGGGATGCTGCAGGGAGCGACCACTGTGCCGCAGCCGACACCCGCTGACGAGCCGTGAATACCCCCTTCTTTGGCAATGCCCCGTTATTTGTGCGTCGTCAAGATACGCAAAGAGTTGAAGATATTCGACTTTCTACGTGCCACGCTTTCAACCGCATGACTGCCGCCCGCATCGTCGCTCTCTTCCTGCTGTTCGGAACGGTCTGGATCCTGGTTTCGGACCGCGCCATCGGGCTGTTCACGCAGGACATCGCGCTGCTGTCGACGATCCAGTCCTTCAAGGGGCTGCTCTTTGTCGGGCTCAGTGCGCTGCTTCTCTACGTGCTGGTGCGCCGGTCCGAGCGGACCCGTGCCGCGCTGGAAGCCCAGGCCATGCAGCAGCGTGACCACCTCGCCGACATCCTGAACGTCAACCCGGCCGTCCTCTATTCGCTGCGTCCGGCCGCACCGTCGGGGGCGCTCGCGATCGACTTCGTGGGGCAGAACGTCGAGACCGTCACCGGCTACCCGGTGGCGCAGTGGCTGTCGACGCCGAATCTGTGGACGTACCGCCTCCATCCCGATGACCTGGATCGAATCCACCAGGCGCAGCGCACGCTGATGGCCACCGGCTCGGTGCGGCATGAATACCGTTTCCGGCATGCGGACGGCCACTACCGCTGGATCAATGACAGCGTGGTGGTGGTGCGCGATGCGGCGGGCGCGATCACCAACCTGACCGGTGCCTGGCTGGACGTGACCGACCGCCGGCAGGCCGAAGAACGTGCACGCCTGATCGCGCAGGTGTTCGAGTCGAGCCAGGAAGGCATCTTCATCACCGACGAGCGGGCGCGCATCCTCTCGATCAACCGCGCCTTCTCCCGGATCACGGGCTACGCGCTGGGCGAGGTGCTGGGCAAGACCCCTGCGCTGCTCAAGTCGGGGCGGCAGGACGGGGCCTTCTATGCAGCGATGTGGGCGCAGATCAATGCCGAGGGCCACTGGGGCGGCGAGATCTGGAACCGCCGCAAGTCCGGTGAGGTGTACCCCGAGTGGCTCACCATCAACGCGATCCGGGACGATCAGGGCCAGGTCCGCCAGTACCTGGGCATCTTCACCGAAACCTCCAGCCGCAAGGCGGCCGAAGAACGCATCCTCCACCTGGCCAACTACGACGCGCTGACCGACCTGCCCAACCGGGCCCTGCTGGCCGACCGTGCGCGGGTGGCGCTGTCGACCGCTGGCCGGCAGCGCACGCCGCTGACCGTGATGCACCTGAACGTGGACCACTTCGGCCGTATCAACGAGTCCCTCGGCCACGAGGTCGGCGACCAGGTGCTGTGCGAGGTCGCCCTGCGGCTCACGGGCGTGCTGCGGACCGATGACACCGTGTGCCGGCTCGGTGGCGACGACTTCATCCTGCTGCTGCCCAACACCTCGGCCCGGGACAGTGCCCAGCTCAGCCTGCGCCTGATGGCCGCCGTGGCCGAACCGTTGAACGTGATGAGCAACCAGGTGCTGCACCTGACCGCCAGTGTGGGCGTGGCCGAGTACCCCGACAACGGATCCGACCTGGCCCGCCTGACGCAGGCGGCGGAATCGGCCGTGCACCAGGCCAAGCGCGAGGGCCGCAACACGGTGCGCTTCTTCTCGCTGAACCTGCAGGAGCAGATACAGGACGCGCTGGCGCTGACGCGCGACCTGCGCTGGGCGCAGGAGCGGGGGCAGCTCGTGCTGCACTACCAGCCCAAGGTGAACGCCGTCACGCAGCGCATCGTCGGCGTCGAGGCCCTCATCCGCTGGCAGCACCCGACGCGGGGCCTGGTGCCGCCGTCGCGGTTCATCCCCATCGCCGAGGAGTCGGGGCTGATCCAGGAGATCGGCACCTGGGTGATCCGGCGGGCGCTGGCGCAGACCGCCGAATGGCAGGCGGCGGGGCTGCCGGTCGTGCCGGTGGCGGTGAACCTGTCGGTGGTGCAGTTCCGCCACCCGGGGCTGCGCGACAGCCTGGCCGAGGCGCTGCGCGACAGCGGCTTGCCGGCGGCGATGCTGGAGCTGGAGCTGACCGAGAGCGTGGCGATGGAGGACTCGACCTTCACCATCGCCACCATCGCCGGCCTGAAGCAGCTTGGCGTGACGCTGTCGATCGACGACTTCGGCACCGGGTACTCCTCGCTCAGCTACCTCAAGCGCTTCGCGGTGGACAAGCTCAAGATCGACCAGTCCTTCGTGCGCGGCCTGCACCACGACCCGCAGGACGAGGCCATCGTCACCACCGTGATCAACCTGGCGCGCAGCCTCGGCCTGACCACCGTCGGCGAAGGTGTCGAGACCACCGAGCAGCGCGACTTCCTGCGCCGCAACGGCTGCGACGAGCTGCAGGGCTACCTGTTCAGCCGGCCGCTGCCGGCCGAGGCGTTCGAGACGCTGCTGCGCAGCTCGGTCGGCGTGGCGCCCTGCATCGCCTGAAGGCGGCCAGCCACCTGCCGCCCGCGGTTCAGCCCAGTAGCCGTCGGTACTGCACGAAGCCGCTCTTGTCGGCGATCCGGTCGTAGAGCTGCATCGCGTCGAGGTTGGTCTCGTGGGTCAGCCAGTGGACACGCGAGGTGCCGGCCTGCGTTGCCGCGGCGTAGACATGCTCGATCAGTGCCCGGCCGATGCCCTGGCCACGGTGGTCGGGCGCGGCGTACAGGTCCTGCAGGTAGCAGTAGTCGCCGGTGGTCCAGCAGCTGCGGTGGAAGAGGTAGTGGACGATCCCCACCAGCTGGCCCTCGACCTCGGCGACGGCACAGTGCATCGGCTCCTCCGGCGTGTGGAAGCGCTGCCAGGTCGTGGCGGTGACCGCGTCCGGAATGCTGGCGCGGTAGAAGGTCTGGTAGCCCTTCCAGAGCGGGAGCCACTGGGCGTGGTCCTCGGGGCGGGCGGGTCGGATCAGCATGGGCGGCTTCCTTCGGTGGGATCAGACCCCGTACGGTAGCGAACTTCGGCCCCGGCTTCCGTCACGGTCATGTCAGTCAACGAAGGTGTAGGTCAGCCGCGTGACCCGCCCGCGCCAGTAGGGCTTCAGTCCTTCGGGCAGACGCCACGCCACCTCGCCCGCCAGCGGCACGCGCATGCCGTCGCGCACCGCGTAGTCCGACCAGCGGCCCTCCCACACGGTCGGCACGCTGTGTCCGTCCACCATGCGTCCCCGCGCCTCGGCCCGCATCGAGTCGACCATCGCGTCGTCGCCGAAGCGGAAGGTCATCGTCACCACGGTGGCCCCGTCGCGCAGCGTGACCCGCGCCGCGCGGTCGTCCACCGGCTCCCAGCGCAGATTCGGGCCGGGCAGCAGCAGGGTCGGGTACCAGGGCGCCTCGGCCAGGAAGCGCAGCAACTCGCCCTGCGCCAGTTCGCCGCCGGTGTCGCGCTGGTCGGTGAGCGTGAACAGCCCGAACACGGCCGGATGCAGCCGGCCCTCGCCCGCCACATAGGCGTCGTGCACCCGCACCGGCACGCCCGGGAACACCGCGATGGCTGCGTCCCAGACGAAGCCCGGCCGGTCGATGGCGAACCGCTCGGTGGCGCGGAAGGGTTTCCAGCGGGGCGTGCGTTCGCCGAGGTCCATGGTGCCGACCTGCGCCATGTCCACGCTGCGGACCCGCCGCTGGCCCTCGGTCAGCGCGGCGCGCAGGTAGCGCTGCACGGGTGGGGGCAGGCCGTCGAGGTCGCGGGCCGCGTTGAACTGGCGGCCGGCGGCGGGTGCCGCCTGGGCGGCATCGAGCTGCTGGTGCAGCGCCGCCGTGGCCTCCGCCCAGCGCGTGGCGCCGATCCGCGACAGTCCGGCTACCGCCGCCACGCCCACCGCCACCAGCACGGCGAGCACGCCCAATCCTCCGACCAGCCACCTGTCCATGCGAGATCTCCCTTTGCGCGGTCCATTCTGGGGGCCGGTGCGTACCGGCGGGTGATCTGACGCAACGGGTGTGGAGTTCGAGTGCTCGGGGAGCAGCGTTTCGATGCATTGACACAGAAATCTAGTGATTTCATGGATGCAGTGGCAACTTGAATGACTAGAATTCTGTGCAAATGAATTCCCAATGCACCATCCAACTGTTCACTGCTGGCGCTTGGTGTGATGTCGGCAGTGTCAGCCTGTTCGCGTCGGCGCAGCTGGGCTGGCGAGCCCATAGCTACACCGGCTATGAGGTGGCCTGGGCCGTCGAGCATGAGGGTGCGCGCGACGCCCATGCGTTCACCTGCCGCTTCCCGGTCGGGCTCGCGCCGCTGGACTTGCCGCACTGGCCGGTGTTCCTGATCGACCTGCTGCCGCAGGGCTTCGGTCGGGAGGAGATGCTGCGGCGGCTGAACCTGCCGGAGACGGCTGCCGAACCGGCGGATTGGCCGCTGCTGCTGGCGGGGGCTGCGAATCCGATCGGGCATCTGCGCATCCGCGAGGCCGCCGAATGGCTGGCCGACCGGGCAGGCGAGTGCCGCGGCTTCACGGACGAAGAGGTGGCCGAGCGTGGCGGCGATTTCACCGATCACCTGGCGGCGCATGGCCTGTTCGTGGCGGGCTCTTCCGGTGTGCAGGGCGAGTGGCCCAAATTGCTGCTGACGCGGGCCGCGGATGGGTTGCTGTACCTGGACCACACACTGCCCGATGCGCAGGCCCGTGCGCACTACATCGTCAAGTTCGGCCGTGGGCGCAGCGAGCCGCTGGCCGAGATCCTGCGCCACGAGGCGGTCTACATGGGGTTGGCGCAGCGACTTGGGCTGCGGGTGCACGCGCCGCTGGTGCTGCGCGGGCGGGCCTTGTTCATTCCGCGGTTTGACCGCCGGATCGACGCGGACGGGGTCGAGCGGCTGGCCCAGGAAAGCATCGCGTCGCTGACCGGCACCGCCGGCTTCGGCACTGTGCCCAGCCATGACGCGGTCTGCCACCAGCTGGTGCGGCGCTGTGCCGATCCGCAGACCGAGGTGCTCGAATACCTGCGGCGCGACATCGCCAATCTGGCGCTGGGCAACAAGGACAACCACGCCCGCAACACGGCGCTGCAGCGTGACTTCAGCGGGCATGTCGCGCTGTCGCCGTTGTTCGATTTCGCGCCGATGTTCCTGCATCCCGATGGCATCGGGCGGCGAATGCGCTGGGCCGAGGGCGACGCAGGCAGTCCGGACTGGTCGCGGGTGCTTGATGCCGTCGGCCGGGACCCCGTGCTGGACCGTGCGGCCTTGTGCGACGGGCTGCGGCAGATGGCACCGGCGCTGGCCAGCATCGCGCGCGAGGGTGTGGCGCTGGGCTTGTCTTCGGCGGTCCACGCCCTGCTGCGCCCCGGCATCGAGTCGCTGGCCCGCCAGCTGGACGGACTGCGCTGAACCGGCGTCGGCCATGGACAAGCGCTACCTCCCTCTGCCGGTCAGTGAACAGGTGCTGCTGCGCCGTCAGGCGATCGAGGAGGTGCTCGCTCACCCCGAGTGGACGCTGGCTGACGCGATCCGCCACCTGAAGAAGTCCATGCGCCTGACCAGCGCCGAGCTGGCGCGGCTGGCGGGTGTGTCACACCGAACCGTGCAGGACATCGAGCAGGGGCGCAGCGAGGGCACGGTGCAGACGATGAACCGGCTGCTGGGCATCGTCGGGCTGAAACTTGGCGTGGTGCGGCGGATGTCGGAGGATCCGTGAACCGGGGATCGCTTCCACCGCCTCTGATCAATACCCGATAGAAAAATTCCCGAACTGAGGACTTGTCGCCCGCGCTCCCCGAGGGACCGGAGAGAGGGAAGGAGGGAGCGAAGGGGCAAGCCTCGACCCAGCACGCCGCGGCGGTGAAGCCTTGCCGGCGTGTGGGGCTGGCCCCTGGGCGTGGACGGCGTGACGCGGACCATCGGTCGGTCAGTCGGTCGCTACGGGGGTCGCTGGCGGGTTCGACGCGCGCGACAGGCTGCCTTCAGGGCTCGAACGCCCCACCACACCCGTGGCAGCTTGCGCCTCTGGGTCGCCGGTGTCGTGGTTCCCGCTCTACCGGCGTGGGTAGCCCGCGCGCCGAGCCGGGACGCGCACAGGGGGCGACAAGTGTCCTGGTCTAATGATTTCGCACACACCGATAGGTGGAAATCACCTGGACAACGAACGTGACGAACACGAAACGAAGAGTCTTTGACGCGAGCTTCAAGCTGCAGATCGTGCAGATGATCCGGTCGCAGGGCCTGGGCATTGGCGAGGTCTGCCGGGACATGAAGCTGGGCGAGACGGCGGTGCGGCGCTGGCTGGCACAGGCCGATGCGGAACAGCTGGGGCAGCCTGGCATCGGCAAGCCGTTGACGGCGGAGCACCAGCGCATCCGCCAGCTCGAAGCCGAGAACAAGCAACTCCGGGGCGACGTAGAAGTTTTAAAAAAAGCATCGGCCTTCTTTGCCCGGGAACTGCGATGAGCTTCAAGCTCGTCGGGCAACTGCAAGAGAAGGCCGCGGTGGTGGAGCAGGTTTGCCGGGTGCTGGGCATCAGCCGCTCGGGCTACTACGCGGCCCGCAGGCGCAGCCGAATGCAGCCGGCGGTGTGCGAGGCCAGCGTGCAACTGAAGGCGGCATTTGCGGCCAGCGGCGGGGCGTACGGCAGCCGACGGCTGCGCACGGCGGTGGCCTCGCGTGGCATCGTCATGGGGATCTACCGCGTGCGCCGTTTGATGTGCCAGCATGGTCTGCGCTCGACGTGGAAGCGCAAGTTCGTGCACACGACCGACAGCAAACACGCGCTGCCGATCTCGCCCAATGTGCTGGCCCGACAGTTCAACCCGACGCGGCCCGATCAGGCCTGGGTCGCCGACATCACCTACATCCGCACGCGCAGCGGCTGGCTGTATCTGGCGGTGGTGCTGGACTTGTTTGCGCGCAAGGTGGTGGGCTGGGCGATGGCCCCGGACATGCAGGCCGGGCTGGTGTGCCGGGCGTTGCAACTGGCCATCGTGCAGCGCCAACCTGCGCCGGGCTTGATCGTCCACACGGATCGCGGCAGCCAGTACGCCAGCGCGGCGCATCAGGCGCTGCTGGCCAGACACGGCCTGGTCGGCAGCATGAGCCGCAAGGGCAACTGCTGGGACAACGCGGTGATGGAGCGCTTCTTCCTGAACCTCAAGATGGAGCGCGTCTGGCAGCGCGATTACGCCAACCATGCCGAGGCCACGAGCGACATCGCCGACTACATCGTCAGCTTCTACAACAGCGTGCGTCTGCACTCCACACTGGGCAACTTGCCACCCAATGCCTTCGAGCATCAATCGGCAATCACACAACCTATCGGGCTGTGCGAAATAACTTGACCAGGACAAAGTCCGTGGAAGAGAACCCCTGTGGCGTGACGTGCAGACGCGCGGGCGCCGACGGGCGCCCCGTGTTGGTGGGGGCGCTCGGAGTCGGTCGGTCCGTCGTGGGCGGGTCAGCGCGGGCGGGGAGGTCGGGGGATCCAGCGGTCGAGGGCGATGACGCAGAACGTGCGTTCACGCAGCGTCAGGCGGCGCAGCCAGCGGGGGAGCAGGCGGGCGAAGGCGAACAGGGGGTGGTGGTGGCGGTGCATCGTCGCGCTCCCGGTCACAAGCCCAGACGGCTGGCGGTGTGGGGATGGACGAAGCGCTCTTCGGCGGTGGGCTGGGACGCGGGGCCGCCGGCCAGCCGGGTGCCGAGGTCGCAGCGCCAGGCGAGGACGGCCAGCAGATCGCCGAGCACGCCATGCAGCGGGCTGCGCGGCGACGAGTTCGCGCAGGCTGTCGAGGTCGGCGGCGATGTCGGAGAACAGGTCGGCGAGGCCGGGGAGGTGGGAGTCGTCGGGCGAGGGGGCGCCGAGGGAAATGGTGGTGTCAGCCATGAATGGCTCCTTCTGACAGGGATCGAACCTGCCTACCCCCACGCCAATGAGGGCGGCAGACCGTGCGAGGTTGGCGTACCGGAGAAGGGCCGGCGAGTCTTGCGACTCCCCCGCACGGCCCGCCATAGACGGAGCCATGCACGCAGCCCACATCGTACTGACGTGAAAAAGCCGCGTTGGGCGCGGCTGCTGCGCCTTCTGTCGGGACGCCAATCCCGTGCCCGCAGTGTGTGCGAGCGGGGTGGATGCTACACCGACGCCCGTTGAGGCAGTGGCACGGTTCGCATGTTGTTACGTGTGAGGGGTTGGCGGATAGGGTGGCAGCAGTGGACGAGCGGATCAGGGCGCGGGTATGCTGGTGCTGAGCTTGGCTGCGTAACGGGTTACGCCAGCGGTGCAAGCTTTGGGGTCGTTTTTACGGGGGGCAAACCATGCAAGACAGAGAAAAACTCCAATCCCGGCGCGCACTTGTGTTCCGCTGCTCGCAAGCTGGTACGCAGCAGCAAGGTTGTTACGCCAGCAAGGTGTGACGTCGATATTAAGTTAGAAAAAAGCAAGGTATAATCCACGTGCAATATACTCCTACCCACTGTGGTTTCGAGATGAGAAACTGCACTAAATCCTAAAAATAATCCGCAAATTACCACAATCACACCATTTAATAATATATTCCAAATGTTAAGCTTACAAAAAACAATCTATTCACTAGAAGAATCCGCGCAATCTCAAGTAATCGAAAGGTTAATAAAAATAGAAGAACGCGTTGGCACACTACGAAGTACAGGAATCATGACTGATGCCACGCTTCGCGACTATTATGGGGAGAAAAGATTTGAACAAGTTGCTGAATCCAATGCTATCGAAGGTAGCACCCTTTCTGTCGGGGAAACAGAACTTGCAGTTTTAAAAGGTGTAACAATTTCTGGGCACGACCCCGCGTACGCGCGCGATGCAATTGCACTTGATGCGGCACTAACCAAGATTGCCGAAATTGCACGCATTAAAGATCGCCCTACTGATATTAGTCAACTCCGCGAAATTCACGCCCTTATTCTTGGCGATCGCAAAGGCGCAGGTGTATTTAGAAATGAGGAAATAATAATAACAGGATCGTCGCATCAACCTCCAAGAAACTGGTCTGAGATCATGGATCACATGGAACGATGGGAGCAATGGTCTTTAAAAAATGCAGAGCTTCCTGCACCGATTAGATCGTTAATATTGCACCTGATTAGCAATGATCTTCAGCAAGGCCCTAGCCGACGATCAGGCGTAGCGTAGAAGGCAGACAAAGCGCAGGAGCGAGCACATGCCGATGAACCGAATCCAGTTCCAGCAAGGGATGTCGCTGCCGGAGTTCATGAGCAGCTTCGGCACGGAAGAGCAATGCGCCGAGGCGGTCAAGCAGGCACGCTGGCCCCAGGGCTTCGAGTGCCCGCGCTGCGGCACTGCGGCGCACTACGTGGTGGGCCAGGGCGCACGCAAGCTGTATCAATGCAACGGCTGCCGCCACCAGACTTCGCTGACCGCGGGCAGCCTGTTCGCGAGCACCAAGCTGCCGCTGAGAACGTGGTTCCTGGCGATCTACCTGCTCAGCCAGGCCAAGACGGGGCTGTCGGCGCTGGCGCTCAAGCGGCAGGTGGGCGTGAGCTACCCGACGGCGTGGCTGATGCACCAGAAGATCATGCACGCGATGGCCGAGCGGGAGAGCCAGCACCGGCTCGACGGCACGGTGCAGCTCGACGATGCCTACCTCGGCGGGGAGCGCAGCGGCGGCAAGGCGGGTCGGGGTTCGGAGAACAAGGTGCCGTTCGTGGCGGCGGTCTCGGTCAATGACCAGGGGCATCCGCAGTACGTCAAGCTCGCGCCGGTGAGCGGCTTCACGCTGGAGGCGGTGGGCCAGTGGGCGCAGGCGGCGCTGATGCCGGGAGCGCGGGTGGTCAGCGACGGGCTGGGGTGCTTCGCCGCGGTCACCAGCGCGGGCTGTCTGCACACGCCGATCGTGGTGGGGCAGCGCAAGCCGCGCGAGCTGCCCGAGTTCACCTGGGTCAACACGGTGCTGGGCAACCTGAAGACGACGTTGTCGGGTGCGTTCCATGCGTTCAAGTACCCCAAGTACGCCAGCAGCTACCTGGCAGCGTTCGCCTACCGCTTCAACCGTCGGTTCGACCTGCGCGAGTTGGTGGCTCGGCTCATCATCGATGTCTCGCGGTGCAAGCCTCGGGCTCAGCGGGTCGTTCGGGGGAATGCTGAGGATCGTTGCTAATCAGGATATTGCATGCATGGCTCACTCATATTCATCCGTATATTGATGGAAATGGGCGAGTGGCTCGTGCAATTGGCAATCTTGAATTAATCAGAGGCGGCTATCCTCCGATAATAATCAAGAAAAAAGAACGCGATCGTTACATCGACGCATTGGGTGAGTCGGATTATGCTGGAGATATTCGATCATTTGCCGAATTGGTTTTTGAACGAATTGAAGGTGCCTTAATAGGTTTAGAATCTTCTGCGCGGAGAAAGCAGGATTATAATCCAATAATAGAACGGCTTCGCGCGCAACAAGAGCAGCAACTAAAAATCTGGTCTACCAGTGTTATGCAACTAGCAGACATCATCAAATACAAGATATCTTCAAAAATTGAAGAACTTGGCGGCAAATGCACAATCAAAAATTTCGATGCTCTTGATTTGGTTGACTACATTTCTTTGTCCAACAACAGTAGCGTTGCAAGAAGCTGGGCATTTATTGTGACGGTAACCATACCTGGATTTGAGAAATTTGAAAAACTGGCTTACATAATTAATCGTAGCCAATTAATGAGAAAATCATTCAAAGATCAAGGAGGTCCATCAATTCAGTGGTCAAGCCCTAACCCAACGGGGTTTCCAAAATGGATTGCAGACGGGGAAAAATTCCCCTCTTGCATAGAAGCGTCAACATCGCCAGTTGATGGTAATGAATGGTTTGTTAGAAATTCACAAGATAAGATAACAAAAATTGGAACGATGAATTTGGCAGAAAATTTAGCAAATTCACTTCTTAATGCTATTTTGGAAAAATCAGAATAAATTTCTAACTTGCCGTTGCATCTGATGCCCCAAAATGCCCACTACCTGGCGGTAGTGGGCATTTCGTGTCGCAGGTGAACTTTAGCCATCACATGAATCACCCTCCTGTCTTCTTATTCACCCGTCTCGTTCGGACCGCATCAAGCGAATCTCACATAATAAGGCGACCGTCAAACCGTCCGGATTCCACCGTCAATATCGGCTCACTGGATCTACATTTCGAGAATAGGCTGATTCACGGAACGCTAGTCATTGAGCAGCCGCTTGGCGAAGATGAGTTGGATCGGCTGATAACACAGATGACGGATCAGTTGATTCCAACAGAACGGGATGACTTCATCTTCACAGCATTCGCCGGCACGGAAATCGGCTTCTATTCGGACGCTGTCTCCGAAAGTGAGCGGCAGCAACACTCAGCAACCAAAGCAGATGTTCTGGATATACGAAACTCGCTCGCCAAGGTACTTGGCAGTCATCAGAATGCGCGGGGCAAGGTAGCAGAACACGCAGTCGTGGCCTATTTCACATCGCTTGGCTACGAAAGCAGCAGAGCAGGCTCCGAGCTTGATGCGCTAAAGATAGACGTAGTTGCTTCCAACGCGGCCGAGACTATCTACGTCCAGTCCAAATTGGGCAATATAGCGGCGTCAGAGATGCGAAAAGTAATTCAAGCAGTCGCGGCACTGCCTCGCACGGGCAGCAAGAAAGTCATTGCTGCAATTGTGGCCCGCACCTTTCCAAAGGACAGCGAGCACACCCGCCTGAAATTGGAGTCCGAGTTTGGTTTGCCAGTCCTCTGCATCCAGTCATACCAGATTGCGGCGGCGACGCCAGAGTTTCGGCACGCACTCGGCGAGTGATGGCTAGTCGGGTAGCTAGGGGTATCTAGCCCCCAGCCCTCACATCACCCACCGTGCGGGTCCGCAGTGGGCGGTTCAGCAAGCCGGCTCGCACGACGAAGTCTGATTTCGATGTCAAGCCGAATACCCTCGGGCCTTGCACCTCAGCCTTGACTCCGCCGCCCCCTACAAGATCGACCCGCTGCGAGGTGCGCAATGCACTGGGATGTGAAGCCCGTCAAGCCGCTGCCGGAGTACCGCCTGTATGTGGAAATCGAGGATGGCCGGCGCGGCATCTTCGACATGAAGCCGTATCTGGAACGCGGCGTGTTCCGTGAACTCAAGGATGAGCGCTATTTCAGGCGCGTCGGCATCCTCTATGGCGCCGTGACCTGGCCCCATGAGCAGGACATCGCGCCCGAAACACTGCTGGCCGAGATGACGCCACTGGCCGGGTGCTGATGCGCACAGGCGTGTGTGCTTGAGTCTCACGCTACGACATACGCCTGCTGCGGATGATTCGGCTGCCCCGGATGCCGCAACGCCAGCACCCCACTCGCGACCATCGGAATCAGATGCTTGTTGCGCAGGTAATGCCGATCGCGCCCCAACAGCTCAGCGAGTTCTCCACCACTCAGCGGACGCCACGCGCACAGACGCACGATGCCCGCCCGCAAGTGATCCCGCGTCATTCGCCCCTGCAAAGTCGCCACCAAGGTTGCAAGCTCGGGCGGCAAGGTTGCAACCTCGCTTGCAACCTTCTGATCCGCCGCCTCCGCCTCGATCACCGGCAACCGCAGCACCGTCACGAACGTCCCCGCCTCCCGCCGCGACTCGAACTCGGGCGCCGGACAGCCATGTGCCTCGCAGACACGGCGGATCGTGCGAATGCCGCTGCCCTTCGCCTCGGCGATTTCCACATCTCGGAACACCGCCGCCAGCACCGGGTTGCGCTGTGCCGGCCCGGTGCGCCCCAGTTCGGCCACCGGCTTGAGCGAACAGCCGGTGTTGATGAACTCGATGCGGTCGCTGTAGCGCACCACCATCGTCGGCTGGTTGAAACGGTAGCTGCGGTGAATGATCGCGTTCGCCAGCGCCTCGCGGAACGCCTGACGCGGCACCAGCGGCTCCTGCAGGCTCTGCATCGCGCCGGGCGGCAGGTAGAAGCCGCGCGGCAGGTCGTCCTCGATGGCTGCTGCGATCTGCCGAAACGCCAGCAGCGCGCCCTTGCGCACGTCCAGCGTCGCGGCAAAGCGGCGCTCCGGATCGGCCACCCACTCGGTGCCGACCACCCGCACATACGACACCTCCGCTGTCGGAAACAGCCGCCGCAACGTCAGCGGCCGACCGAACAGCAGCACCCCCGCCACTGTCGGCTTGAGTACCCCGCCCACGCGCCGCGCCGCCAGCAGTGCTTCGAGCAAGTCGTCGTCGCTGTAGCCCAGCTCCTCCGCCTGCGGATTCACCAGCCGCCGCAGTCGCCGGTATTCGGCCACCGCGTCGGGATCGAGTTCGTCGAGTGAGCAGTCCTCGACCACCTTCGCGTCAAAACCGGGCTGCGGCTCGTCGATGCGGCGCAGCGCCCACAGGTCGTCGTCGGTACAGCGCTGATCGGTCGAGCCGATGCGCCGGAACGCGCCGCGAGGCAGCCCGGTGGCGCGCAGGTAGACCGGCTTGTCGGTGAGTGGCACCTCGGCCACGAACACCACCAGCACTGCCTGCCCGTCGATCGATTCGACCCGCATGCGTGGGCGCAAGGGCTGGTTGAGCTGGCTGGCGCACTGGCTCGCCAGATCGGATTGCAGCTTGTCCGGATCCGTCACCCCGACCGCGTGATACGCCTGCCCCGGCCCGATCCGCTCGACACCCAGCAGCAGATAACCACCGCCCAGCGCCGGCTCGTTGGCAAAGGCGATGATCGTTTCCAGCACCGATTTCCCCGCACCGGAGGCGCGCTTGGCCTCGATGCCAGGCGATTCATCGACGCTGTTGAGTTCCCGCAGCAATTCCGCAGCCGAGCGCATCAGGCGAACCTCGGGCGGTGGCGTTGGACAGGAGACGACGTGTTGTTCATGGTGGATTCGGCAGACATGAGGGTCGATTGTGAATCGACCACTGATGCCTCAACCCCCCACCCCACCCGCCGGCACCTCGATCGGCAACCGCCCCTGCGCCTTCACCTCCCGCAGCACCATGCTCGACCGCACATGCGTCACCCCCGGCAGCTTGAACACGGTGTCGTGCAGGAAGCGGTCATACGCCTTGATGTCGCGCACCAGCACGCGCATCACGTAGTCGCTCTGCCCCGTCGTGCTGTAGCAGCTCACGATCGGCGGGCAGGCGGCGACCTCGCGCTCGAAGCGCTGCACCGTGTCCTCGGTGTGCGGCGACAGGTTCACCTCGGCGATCACGCACAGGCCGAGCCCCACCTGCTCGCGGTCCACCAGCGCGGTGTAGGCGGTGATGACGCCGCGCGCCTCCAGCTCGCGCAGCCGCTTCCAGCACGGCGTCGTGGACAGGCCCGTGCGCTCGGCGATCTGGGCGATGGACTGGCGCGAGTCGCGCTGCAGTTCGGTCAGGATCAGGGCGTCCCGGCGGTCAAGTTCATTCATTCGCGTGTCTCCGCAGCAATTGGTTGGTTCATTCCAATCTACAGCGAAAAGCAAGGAAGAAAAGAACCGACTGATCTGCTGCGAACTCTAAAGTCTTCCGACAAAAACGATCCTGCCGATCGACGGAGACTTGCATGCAAACCGCCCCAGCCCTGCGCACCGACTACCGCCTGTCCGACAACCTGTGGGCCACCGCGGGCACGGTCTTCCTCACCGGCACGCAGGCGCTGATCCGCCTGATGGCGATGCAGCAAGCGCTCGACACGCAGCGCGGCCTGCACACCGCCGGCTTCATCAGCGGCTACCGCGGCTCGCCGCTCGGCATGGTCGATCAGCAGGTGTGGAAGGCGCAGCCACGGCTCGACGAACTCGGCATCCGCTTCCTGCCCGCGATCAACGAGGAGCTGGCCGCCACCGCCGTGCTCGGCACCCAGCGCGTCGAATCCGACCCGCAGCGCACGGTCGAAGGCGTGTTCGCACTCTGGTATGGCAAGGGGCCGGGCGTGGACCGCGCGGGCGACGCGCTCAAGCACGGCAACGCCTACGGCTCGTCCCCGCACGGCGGCGTGCTCGTCGTCGCGGGCGATGACCACGGCTGCGTGTCGTCCTCGACGCCGCACCAGAGCGACCAGGCGTTCCAGGCGTGGAGCGTGCCGACCGTGTCGCCCGCGACGGTGGCGGAGATGCTGGAGTTCGGGCTCTACGGCTGGGCGCTGTCGCGGTTCTCGGGCGCGTGGGTCGGGTTCACGGCGCTGTCGGAGGTGGTCGAAAGTGGCACCACCGTCGACCTCGACCCGCTCGCGCAGCGCGTGTCCGCCTGGCAGGACGCCGACACCGTGCGCGCCCGCACCGGCTACACGCCCCCCGCCGACGGGCTGCACTACCGCTGGCCCGACCTGCCCTCGCTGACCATCGAGGCGCGGCTGCACGCCAAGCTCGACGCGGTGCGTGCCTTCGCCCGCGTCAACCCGATCGACCGCACGGTGATCGCGTCCGAGCGCGCCACGTTCGGCATCGTCACCGCGGGCAAGGCGCACGTCGACCTGATGGAGGTCTTCCGCCGGCTCGACCTGTCGCCGGACGACCTCGCCGCGGCCGGTCTGCGGCTCTACAAGGTGGGGCTGACGTTCCCCGTGGAGCCGACGCGGCTGACCGACTTCGCGGCTGGGCTGCGCGAGATCCTCGTCATCGAGGAAAAGGGGCCGGTGGTGGAGACGCAGTTGCGCGAGCTGTTCTACAACGCCCCCGCCGACCAGCGCCCCACCCTGCTCGGCAAGCGCGATGCAGCCGGCCAGCCGCTGGTGTCGGCGCTGGGCGAACTGCGGCCGTCGCGGCTGATCGCGCTGGTGGCCGCTTGGGTGGCGGCGCGGTTTCCGGCGCTGGACCGGCGGCACCTGGTCGTCGATTTCACGCTGCCAGCGCTGCTGCACAACGACGCGGACGGCGTGCGGCGGGCGCCGTATTTCTGCGCCGGCTGTCCGCACAACACGTCCACCAAGGTGCCCGACGGCTCGCGCGCCCAGGCGGGTATCGGCTGCCACTTCATGGCGACGTGGATGAACCGCGAGACCGAGGGCCTGATCCAGATGGGCGGCGAGGGCGTGGACTGGGTCTCGCACGCGATGTTCACCCGCGAGCCGCACGTCTTCCAGAACCTCGGCGACGGCACCTACTACCACTCCGGCTACCTCGCGATCCGGCAGGCGGTGGCGGCCAAAGCAACGCTGACCTACAAGATCCTGTTCAACGACGCGGTGGCGATGACCGGCGGCCAGCCGGTGGACGGCGTCACCAGCGTGGACCGCATCGCGCGGCAGGTCGAGGCCGAGGGCGTGCGGCAAGTCGTGGTGCTCAGCGACGACATCACCAAGTACGACGGCCAGCACGCCCAGTTCCCGCCCGGCACCACCTTCCACGACCGCAGCGAACTCGACGCCGTGCAGCGCCGCCTGCGCGAAGTGCCCGGCGTCACGGTGCTGATCTACGAGCAGACCTGCGCGGCGGAAAAGCGGCGGCGGCGCAAGAAGAAGGAACTGGTCGATCCGCCGAAGCGCTTGTTCATCCACCAGGCGGTGTGCGAGGGCTGCGGCGACTGCACGGTGCAATCGAACTGCGTGGCCGTGCTGCCCGAGGAGACGCCGTTCGGCCGCAAGCGGCGCATCGACCAGTCGAGCTGCAACAAGGACTATGCGTGCGCCAAGGGCTTCTGCCCGAGCTTTGTCGGCGTGGTCGGCGGGCGGCTGAAAAAACACGTCGGCGCGCTGGTCGGCGCCGCGGGTGCGGACAGCCCGTTCCGCCGCCGCATCGACGCGCTGCCGCTGCCCGCCGCGCATGTCTGGGCGGCGCCCTACGACCTGCTCGTCACCGGCGTCGGCGGCACGGGCGTGGTCACGGTCGGCGCGCTGATCGCGATGGCCGCGCACCTCGAAGGCAAGGCCGCCAGCGTGCTCGACTTCATGGGCTTCGCGCAGAAGGGCGGCGCGGTGCTGAGCTTCGTGCGGCTCGCCGACCGGCCCGAGCGGCTGCACCAGGTGCGCATCGATGCGCAGCAGGCAGACGCGCTGCTGGCCTGTGACCTCGTGGTGGGCGCATCCGCCGACGCGCTGCAGACCGTGCGCCACGGCCGCACCCGCGTGCTGGCGAATACGCACGAGACGCCGGTGGCCGAGTCGCTGCGCAACCCGGACGCGAGCCTGCAGGCGCCGCTGCTGCTGCAGAAGATCGAGCACGCCGCCGGCGCCGGGCAGGTGCGCACGCTCGATGCGCAGCGGCTGGCGGAGGACTTCCTCGGCGACGCGATCGTGTCGAACATCGTGGCGCTCGGCTTCGCGTGGCAGGCGGGGCTGGTGCCGGTCAGCCTGGCGGCGATGCAGCGGGCGATCGAGTTGAACGGGGTGGCGGTGGAGAACAACCAGAACGCCTTCGCGCTCGGGCGGCTGGCGGCGGCGGACCCGGCGGCGTGCCGGGCGCTGCTGGGCGGTTTGGGTGGGCTGGCCGGGGATGCCTCCGCGGAACAGACGCCCGCAGTCGAGCCGCTGGACGCGCTGATCGCCCGCGGCGTGGCGCACCTGACGGGTTATCAAAACGCCGTGTGGGCGCAGCGGTGGCGGGCGCTGGTGGACGAGGTGCGTACCGCCGAATCCGCCGCGTTCACCCCCCCCTCCCGTCATTCCCGCGAAAGCGGGAACCCACGCACAGCTTCGACGGTGTCTGACAGCGTGGGTGCTCGCCTTCGCGAGCATGACGGTGCGGATGCGAGTGCGAGTGCGAGTGCGAGTGCGAGTGCTGCGCTACCGCTGACCCGCGCCGTCGCCACGCAGTTCCTGCGGCTGATGGCCTACAAGGACGAGTACGAAGTCGCCCGGCTCTACACCGACCCCGCCTTCCGCCGCAGCCTCGACGCCCAGTTCGAAGGCGACTTCCAGCTCGAATTCCACATGGCCCCGCCGCTGCTTGCCCGCCCGAAGGACGGCCAGCCGCCGCGCAAGCTGCGGCTCGGCGCGTGGCTGCTGCCGGCGATGCGCTGGCTCGCCAAGGGCAAGGCGCTGCGCGGCACCGTGTTCGACCCGTTCGGCCGCACCGACGAACGCCGCACCGAGCGCGAACTGATCGGCCGCTACGAGGCCCGCGTGCGCGAGCTGCTCGCCGCGCTGGCGGTGGACGCCTCCCCCCGGCGGCGCGCGCTGGCTGTGCAGATTGCCAGCGTGCCGCACACGGTGCGCGGCTTCGGCCACGTGAAGCTCGCCAACCTCGCGCTGGCGCAGGTCCGGGAAGCGGAGCTGCTGCACCGCTTCGATCCGGCGGCTTATCCACCGCCGGCGGGGGCAGGCGTGCCGGTGGCCGGACAGTTCAAGGGGATCCGGGTCGAGACGCTCTGAGTGCGCGCGTCGGCTGCACTACGGCTTCGCCCGCCGCAGCCCCTCTGCCTGCCGCTCGTAGTCTTCGCGCGACCGGGTCATGTCGGCCAGACAGCGCGAGCGGTCCATCTGGTCCTGCAGCTTCATGCAGTGGTCGCGTTGCCAGGCCTGGCCGATGTTCCAGAACTGGTCGGTGCTGCAGGCGGTCAGCAGGGGCAGGGCGCAGAGGGCGAATGTGGCGAGGCGCATGGTGGGGTGAGGGTGTTGGTGGGTGGCTCAAAGGCCGGGGGCGGCGTCGACCAGAAACCGCTCTGCCAGCAGTGCCCAGTACGCCGCGCCGACCCCGATGTTGTCGTCATGGAAATCGTAGCCGGGGTGGTGGACCATGCAGCCGCCCGCCCCGTCGCCATTGCCGATCAGCAGGTAGCTGCCGGGGCAGTGTTCCAGCATCACGGCGAAGTCCTCGCTGCCGTTGAGCGCGGGGCCGTTCAGCGTGACGTGGTCCGGGCCGAGCAGCTCCAGCGCCACGCGGCGGGCGAAGTCGGTTTCGGCCAGGGTGTTGACCAGCACCGGGTAGTCGCGCTTGTAGTCCACCTCGGCGCGCACGCCGAAGCTTTCCGCCTGCGCCACTGCCAGCGCGCGGATGCGCCGCTCCAGCAGGTCGCGCACGCCGGGGTCGAGCGAGCGCACGCTCAGCTCCAGCGTCGCCCGGTCCGGGATCACGTTGCTGGCGCGGCCGGCGTGCAGCGCACCGACGGTGACCACCGCCATCTGCTGCGGATCGACGTTGCGCGAGACGACGGTCTGCAGCGCCATCACCAGACTGGCCGCGGCGACGACCGGGTCGGTGGCGAGCTGCGGCGCCGCGCCGTGGCCGCCCGTGGCGTGCAGCGTGATCGTCACGTCGTCGCTGGAGGCCAGCGCCGCGCCGTCGCGCAGCACGAGCCGGCCCTGCGGGATGCCGGGCATGTTGTGCATCGCGAAGACGGCGTCGCAGGGGAAACGCGCGAACAGGCCCTGCTCGATCATCAGCTTTGCGCCGCCGGGGTATTCCTCGGCGGGCTGGAAGACCAGGTTCAGCGTGCCGGAGAAGTCGACGTGGTGCGCGAGGTGGTGCGCCGCGGCGAGCAGCATCGCCGTGTGGCCATCGTGGCCGCAGGCGTGCATGACGCCGTCGTGCGCGCTGGCCCACGGCTTGCCGCTGGTTTCCTGGATCGGCAGCGCGTCCATGTCGGCACGCAGGCCGAGCCGGCGCGGGCCGCTGCCGCGCGTCAGCTGGCCGACGACGCCGGTGGTCGCCAGCCCGCGGTGCACGGTGTAGCCCCAGGCTTCCAGCCGCTCGGCGACGATCTGCGCGGTGCGGTGTTCGGACAGGCCGAGTTCGGGGTGGCGGTGCAGGTCGCGGCGCAGCGCGATGAACGCGTCGGCCTGCGCCTGCAGTGCGGTGAGCATGGGGTGCGCGGTCATCGGCATGGGCGAAGGCATGGGCATGGTCCTGTGGGGTGGTGCAGCAATGTGGCAGCGGAGGCTGTCATTTCGGCAGGGTTGGCAGCGAAACGCGGCAGTTCATGCGCTTCCGCCTGACGCCGACCTTCGGGAGACTCTACCCAAGCCCAGCACTCCCGGAGACGTCCATGGACACCCGCACCGGCCTGCCCACCGTGACGGCCGACAAGACCAACGCCACCATCCTGACGCCCGACCTGATCGCGCCGGGCATGCACCTGAACGCCGGTCGTCAATCCACCGCACGGGGGATGCGGCGAGGGCGGGAGAACCCTAGTCTGCAGGCACGGAACCTGTGGAACGGCGCAGCGCGGGGCTGCCACCGACCGGGTCCGGCCTCCTGATCGGAGCCTCTCATGCACTGCACTCCCAAGCTCAAGCCCATGCACCTGGCCGGCATCGCGCTGGCCCTGCTGAGCACCTTCGGCACCGCGCCGGCCCACGCGGGCGAGGTCTATGCCAATCTCGGCCTGCCGGGCATCGGCCTGGGCTATGCCCACCCGATCGACAGCCACTTCACCGTGCGGGGCGATTTCATGACCATGGGCAGCCGCCAGAAGGACACCACCGAGGACGGCATCGCCTACACCGGCCGCTACAAGCTGCAGCGGGTGGCGCTGTTCGGCGACTGGTTCCCCTTCGAGGGCAGCTTCCGCCTGACCGGCGGACTGAGTTCGAACAACTACCGGATCTCGCTGGATGCGTCCGGCGCTGGCGGCTCGCTGACCATCGGCGACCGCACCTACAACACCTCTCCCGGGGACGGCCTGAACGTCGAGATCAAGTTCCCCGCGGTCACGCCTTACCTGGGCATCGGCTGGGGCCACCAGACCAGCAGCGGCTGGCGCATGGCGGCCGACATCGGCGCCCTGATCGGCAAGGCCAAGGTCACCGCCACGGCGCGTGGCGCGCTGGCGAACGAGGCCGACATCCAGGCCAACATCGACAAGGAACTGGCCGAGCTGCGCGACGGCGTCGGCAAGATCCGCGCGATCCCGCAGCTCTCTGTCAGCGTCGGCTACAGCTTCTGATCCGCGGTCGCACGCCAGTGCGGTGACGGGCGGGCGGTTGCGCCGGGTCAAGCCTGCCGGGCCGTCCGGGTGCCACGATGGTCCGGTCCCCCTGAACCCGTCCGGAGAAGACCATGACCACCACCCAGAAGCTCGACCTGCCGCGCCGCGCCGCGCTGCGCACCGCCCTGCTGCAGCGCCAGGAGACCCTGCTGGCGTCGATGCACCTGCACACCCAGGGTGCCTCGCGTGTCCAGCATGCCCGTGACGTGCTGGACCAGTCCAGCGACGACGCCCCGGCCCGCGCCGCCGACCGCGAGATCGACCTCGCCTTCACCGACCACGAGCGCCAGGAGCTGGCCGACATCGGGCTGGCGCTGCAGCGCCTGGACCACGATGCCTACGGCGTCTGCATCGACTGCGGCGCCGACATTCCGCTCGCGCGGCTGGAGGTCCGGCCGCAGGCGCTGCGCTGTCTGGCGTGCGAGCAGGTCGCGGAAGGTGCGAACGGGTGAGGCCATGAGCGGCGCGACAATCGCGCCATGAGCACGATCGACACCCCCCTCCACGACCGCGAGACCGGCTCCCGCCGCTCCACGCGCGACACCACCCGCACCGACGACACCCGCATCGACGCCGTGCGCCCGCTGATCACCCCCGCGCTGCTGCACGAGCGGCTGCCGGTGAGCGAGCCTGCGCAGGCGCTGGTGGAGCAGGTGCGCGGCGAGATCGCCGACGTGCTGCATGGCCGCGATGACCGGCTGGTGGTCGTCGTCGGGCCGTGCTCGATCCACGACCACGCGCAGGCGATGGAATACGCCGCGCGCCTGAAGCCGCTGGCCGACGAGCTGCGCGGCGAGCTGGTCACCGTGATGCGCGTGTACTTCGAGAAGCCGCGCACGACGGTCGGCTGGAAGGGCTACATCAACGACCCGCACCTGGACGGCAGCTTCGCCATCAACGAGGGGCTGGAGCGGGCCCGCGCGCTGCTGATCGACATCCTCGGCCTGGGCCTGACGGCGGGCAGCGAGTTCCTCGACCTGCTCAGCCCGCAGTACATCGCCGAGCTGATCTCGTGGGGGGCGATCGGCGCGCGCACCACCGAGAGCCAGAGCCACCGCCAGCTCGCCTCGGGCCTGAGCTGCCCGGTCGGGTTCAAGAACGGCACCGATGGCGGCGTGCGCGTGGCGACCGACGCGATCCTGGCCGCGAGCGCGCCGCACGCCTTCATGGGCATGACCAAGATGGGCGTGGCCGCCGTGTTCGAGACGACGGGCAACGCCGATTGCCACGTCATCCTGCGCGGCGGCAAGGCGCCGAACTACAGCGCGGCGGACGTGGACGCGGCCTGCGCGATGCTGCGCGGCGCGGGCCTGCGCGAACAGGTGATGGTCGACCTGTCCCACGCCAACAGCAGCAAGCAGCACCGCCGCCAGATCGAGGTCGCCGAGGACATCGCCGGCCAGATCGCGGGCGGCGAGCAGCGCATCACGGGCGTGATGATCGAGAGCCACCTGGAGGAAGGGCGGCAGGATCTGCGGCCGGGCGAGCCGCTGCGGCACGGGGTGTCGATCACGGATGCGTGCATCAGCTTTGCGCAGACGGAGCCGGTGTTGAGAAGGCTGGCGGAGGCGGTGCGGGCGCGGCGGGAGCGCAGCGCGGCCTGATCCCTACCCCCACCACCACCCCACCCCGTCATCCTCGCGAACGCGAGGATCCACCCCAGCCAACGACCTGTCTCTCGGCGCGTAGGTGCCCGCCTTCGCGGGCATGACGGGGTGGGGTCATGTCGGGTCATCCGCCTTGCCCGCCACGGCGGACCGGATCCGCGAGCGCGACCGTCGCCGCTGCATCGCAGCCTGGATGTCGCGCTCCAAGGCCCCGCGGTCGTGCTGCGGCGCAGCCAGCTCGCCCAGCGCCTCGGCCCGGCCCATCAGCCACAGCGCCGTGGCGACGATGCCCAGGCCGACGCCCGGATCGCCCTGCTCCAGCCGGATCAACGTCGGCACCGACACGCCCAGCCGCTGTGCCCAGGCCCGCTGCGACTCCCCGCGCCGCACGCGCGCCAGCGCCAGATCTTCGCCGAGCTGGCGCAAGGAACGCTCGACGACCGGCGGCAGCATGGACAGGGCTTCGGGGGATTTTGGCATCGCATAATTTTGATCTTTTATGGGTAAATGATCAAATCTATGTGATCTAAATGTATTGGCAGGATGCAATACGGTAAAACGCGGGCAAGCCGACCCGGGTACCATCACAGGCCTGCCCGCTCGCGCCCTCCCCGGTCGCACCCCCCATGCAGTCCTCCCTCTTCCGCCACGCCCTCGTGCTCGGCCTGGTCTCCGCGATCGGCCCGTTCGCGATCGACATGTACCTGCCGGCGCTGCCCGAGATCGGCCACAGCCTGAGCGCCGACATCGCCCAGGTGCAGCTCAGCCTGACGGTGTTCTTCCTGGCGCTCGGCCTGTGCCAGTTGCTCTACGGCCCGCTGTCGGACCACTTCGGGCGCAAGCCGCCGCTGTACTTCGGGTTGGCGCTGTTCGTCGCCGGCAGCATCGGCTGCGCACTCGCACCAGACATCGAGACGCTGATCGTGCTGCGCTTCATCGCCGGCGTTGGCGCCTGCGCGGGCACGGTGATCCCGCGCGCCGTCGTGCGCGACCTGCACACCGGCGTGGAGGCGACGAAGCTCACCTCGATGCTGATGCTCGTGTTCAGCGTCTCGCCGATCCTGGCGCCGCTGGCGGGCAGTCTGGTGATCTCGGTGGCGAGCTGGCGCTGGATCTTCTGGACCGTGTCGGCGCTGGGCGTGCTCGGCATCGCGCTGCTGGCGTCGCAACTGGAGGAAAGCCGCCCCGCCGCCTCGCGCACCGCCTCGACGCTCGGCGGCGTGCTGGCGACGTACTGGACGCTGCTGCGCGACCGGCACTTCATGGCGCTGACGCTGATCGGCGCGTTTGGCATGTCGGCCTTCTTCGCCTACCTCGGCAACTCGTCGTTCCTGCTGATCGACCACTACGGCGTGACGCCGATGCAGTACGGCTTCTTCTTCTCGATCAACGCCGCCGCCTTCATCGGTATCGCGCAGTTCAACGGCCGGCTCTGCGCCCGCTACGGGCTGGTGCGCGTGGTGGAGGCGGGTGTCGCCGGCTTCGCATCAATCGCGCTGCTGCTGTGGGCGCTGTTCGCGTTCGGGGTGGACCGGCTGGACGTGCTCAGCGTGCTGGTGTTCTGCAGCTTCGGCTTTCTGGGGCTGGTGGTGCCGACCACGGCCGTGCTGGCGCTGGACACCCACGGCGAGATCGCCGGCACCGCGTCCGCCTTGCTCGGCACCACGCAGATGGTCACCGGCGCCGTCGTGATGGGCGTGATCTCGCAGTTCGTCGATGGCAGCCCGATGCCCATGGTCAGCGGCATCGGCGGCTGTGCGCTGATCGCCGGCGTGCTGACCTGGTTCACCTTGGCGAAGGCGGCGCATGCGTCGTCGGCGCCGGCCCATTGACCTTGCACGTCCCGCCATGTCCGACGACCACGAGAACCAGATCCTCATCCCCGAATCGTTCCTCGACCTGCACCGCGACCGCACCCGCAGTCGCCTGCGCACGCCGATCGCCGAGGTCCGCGCCCGCTACGAGGCCTGCGAAGACCTCGCGCAGCAGCTCGTCGCACAGGCGCAGCACATCCACTTCGACCTCGGCGTGTCCGAGGACGAGGTGCTGATGCGCATGGAGGCGGGGCTGCAGACGCCCGACTCCGGCTTCACGCCGGACGAGGCGGTGTGGGTGGCGCGGCGGCTGGCCGAGCTGCTGCAGTGGGACTGAGCGACCCGGCCTGCGCGGCGGGTCTGTAGCCTCAAGGCTCGATCGCCATGCCCCACAGCGCCTGCCCGTTGCCGACGGTGCCGAGCAGCGTGGCACGGCCGGTGGCGAGGTCCAGCACGTGCAGCCGGGTGCGGCCTTGCTGGCGCAGCGCGGCCAGGGCGGTGTTGTCGGTGTCGGTGATGTCGAAGGCGACATCGTCGACCGGCCCGGTGCCCATCGGGCCGACCGTGAACAGCCGGCCGGTGTTGGGCGACACGGCGGGCTGGACCGACTCGGGCGAGCCCTGCGTGACCAGGCTGCCGGTGGCGAGGTCGACCGCGTAGTTGGTCGTGAGCTTGTCGTTCTTCGTGTTGTAGGTGTAGCCCGCCCCGGCGATGCGCGGGGTGCCGGCTGGCCACTGCAGCGGCGGATCGGTGGCCGCCAGCGCGCCCGTGTCCGGGTGCAGGCGCAGGTTCTGGCCCGACTCGGTGACGACCCGCACGCGGTCGGCGACCGGGTTGAAGTCGAAGCCGGTGCGGCCGGCCTGTTTCAGCGCAGGCACGGCCGCGCCGACCGGCCGCAGTTGCCCGGTGACGGTGTCGAGCGTGCAGAGCTGCCCGCCCGAGGTCAGCGCGTACAGCACGCCCTTCGCCACGCGGTAGTCGATGCCGACCAGCTGCTCGCCCGGCGCCAGGCCCTGGAGCGGCAGGCGTTGCAGCACCTTCTGCGGCTGGCCTGCGTTGAAGCGGAGCAGTTCGGCCGTGTCGGTCACGGCCCAGAGGGTTTCGCGGCGCGTCTGTGCCGGCGGTTCGGCCGGGGGCAGGGCGCAACCGGCGACGGCCGTCAGGCAGGCCATGGCCAGCAGGTGGCGCATGGGGGAGGGGGGTGGGGTGGAGGTGGGTCTGGACATGCCCGCCTATCGGCACCTCCACGCCTGATCTGAGCGGTTCGGCGTATTTTTTTTCACTGGGCTGCATCCAGTGCACGGGCCGCTGCGTAAGAGACATCACCAACCTCAACCGCAACCTGCTGGAGATGTCCATGAACACCAAGCTCATCCTGTCCGCCGCCGCCGTGGCCCTGCTGTCGGCCTGTGCCAGCTCCGGCCCCATGGCCCCGATGACCATGGCCGCACCGTACAGCCAGATGGCCCTGCCGGACGCCGTCAAGGTGCCGGACGGCCACAAGGTCGCCATGGAAACCGTGGGCGCGGGCGAGATCACCTACGAGTGCCGCGTCAAGGCAGGCACGGCGGACCAGATGGAGTGGCTCTTCGCCGGGCCGGCCGCAGGGCTGAAGGACCGCAGCGGCAAGCTGGTCGGCAGCTATTACGGCCCGCCCGCCACCTGGCAGTCGGCCGATGGCTCGAAGCTGACCGGCACGCAGGTGGCGGTGGCACCGGCCGGCGCGGGCAACATCCCGCACCAGCTCGTCAAGGCCAACCCGGCGATGGGGGCGGGCGCGATGACCGGCGTGAGCTACATCCAGCGCACGGCGACCAAGGGTGGCGTGGCGCCGTCCCAGATCTGCGCGCCGAGCAATGCCGGCCAGCGCATCGTCGTGCAGTACCAGGCCGACTACATCTTCTGGAAGCCGGCCTGATCGTCGACGCTGCGCGGGCTCAGGAGCCGGCTTTTTCCGGCTCGCGCAGGAAGATCTCGACGCGGCGGTTCTTCGCACGGCCTTCGGCGGTGCTGTTGTCCGCCACCGGCTGGTGCTCGCCCTTGCCTTCGATCGAGATGCGCGTGGCCGAGACGCCCTGCGACACCAGGTAGTCGCGCACCGAGGCTGCCCGTTCGACCGACAGCGGGTTGTTGACCGCATCGCTGCCCTGGCTGTCGGTGTGGCCGGTGATCTGCACGCGCATCGTGGCGTCCAGACCCTGCGCGAACCTGGTCAGGATCGGCGCCAGCTCGGGGCGGATGTTCGCGCGGCCCGTGTCGAAGGACAGGTCGCTCGGCACGTTCACCTTGAGCTGGTTGTCGCTGGTGCGGCTCACGTCGATGCCGGTGCCCTGGGTGGCCTGCTCCATCGCGCGCTGCTTGTCTTCCATCTTCTTGGACCACAGGTTGCCCGCGACCGCACCGACCGCGCCGCCGATGACCGCGCCCGAACCGGCCTTGCCGCCGGTGACCTTGCTCAGCACCGCACCGACCGCAGCACCTGCCGCAGCCCCGGTCGCCGTGCCTTTCTGGCGGGCACTCATGTCGGCGCAGCCGCCGAGGAGCAGCGCCGCAGACGCCAGGGCCAGCACCAGGGGACGGGTAGGGGTGAATTGCATCATGGTGGGAAATCTCCGTTGTCGAGGTACACCCAGCGTAGTCTGCCCAGTGCACCGGAATGCACACCATCCATTAAGACAGTGTCCGGATGTATTGAACGTTTGAAAGCGGTGTGTCGATGACGCCGCCCAGGTGACGAGCGGTACCTGTGCGTGTGTGGCTGTATCGGCAGGGCATCCGGGGCGACAATCGCGGCTGCCCCCTGATCACGAAGACGACGGACCACTGCCTTGAACCCGACCCCCCTGTTCCTGCCCTGCGCCGCTGGCGTCGAGCCCCTGCTGGCCGACGAAGTGCGCGCCATCCTGACTGCAGCCGGTGCGCCGCGCGCGGCCGAGTCGGTGCAGCTCGGCCGCGGCGGCATCTCGCTGATCGGCAGTGTCCACACCGCGATGCGCCTCAACCTGGAGAGCCGGCTGGCGCCGCGGGTGCTGTGGCAGGTCGCCGAAGGCCGCTACCGCGACGAGGAGGACCTCTACGACATCGCCCGCACGGTGCCGTGGACCGACTGGATCACGCCGCGCCAGACGCTGCGCGTGGACACCTCGGCCGTGCGCTCGCCGCTGCAGAGCCTGCACTTCGCCTCGCTGCGCATCAAGGACGCGATCTGCGACGTGATGCGCGAGCAGACCGGCGAGCGCCCGGACGTCGACCCGCGCTTTGCTGACCTGTCGGTGCAGCTGCACGTGGGCGAGGACTACGCGCAGATCTACGTCGACCTGAGCGGCGAGGCGCTGTTCAAGCGCGGCTGGCGCGAGGTGCAGGGCGAGGCGCCGCTGAAGGAAACGCTGGCTGCCGCGATGCTGGCCGCCGCTGGCTGGCACGGCCGCGCCGAGGACGGCGACCTGCTCGACCCCTGCTGCGGCGCGGGCACCATCGCCATCGAGGCCGCGCAGATCGCCTGCGGCATGGCGCCGGGCCTGCAGCGCAGCTTTGCCTTCGAGAAGCTGGCCCCGTTCCGCGCCGAGGTGGTGGCGTGGCAGTCGATGAAGGCCGAGGCACGGTCGCGCATCCATGCGCCGGCGGTTCGGGTCTACGCAGGCGACGTCTCCTTCCGCATGACCGACTTCGCCACCCGCAACGCCGAGCGTGCGGGTGTCGCGCACGCCATCGACTTCAAGACCGTCGATGCCCTGCAGCGCAACGCCCCGACCGCGCGCGGCGTGCTGATGCTCAACCCGCCCTACGGCGAGCGCATCGACGCCAAGGGCACCGGTTCCGCCCCCGGCGGCTACCGCGATTCGCGCGAGACCTTCGAAGGCGGCGGCACCTCGCAGGCCTTCTTCGCGGCGCTCGCCACGCACTGGAAACGCCAGTACGCCGGCTGGACCGCCTGGGTGCTCAGCCCGGACGCCAAGCTGCCGCAGGCGATGCGGCTGAAGGAGTCGCGCCGCGTGCCGATGTGGAACGGGCCGATCGAATGCCGGCTGTTCCGCTTCGATCTGGTGGCGGGGTCGAACCGCAGCGAGCCGCGCGAAGAGCGGGGTTGATGCCATGACACGGGAGCACTACGCCATGGCCTTTGCCCACGAGGTGCTGGTGGGGCTCTTCGTGTGGCTTGTGGGTGGACACCTGTCGGCAGCGGTGGCGGAGCCACGTCTGGGGTTCACGCAGGTCGCACAGGCCGACGGAGGACGGACGACGGTCTTCTATCCGACGGCGGCGGTCGAACAGCCTGTCCGGATCGGACCCTTCCAGCTCTCCTGGGCCGCTGAGGCCGCGCCGACGCAGGGCAACGGACACCTGATCGTCGTCTCGCACGGCTCTGGCGGCTCGCCCTGGGTCCACGCCGATCTGGCCCGGACGCTGGTCAGTCGGGGATTTGTCGTGGCAATGCCCCAGCACCGGGGCGACAACAATCTGGACGACGCCCACCCCGGTCCTGACAGTTGGGCCCTGCGACCGCGCGAGGTCAGTGAAGCGATCGACGCACTGGCCGCGCAGCCCCAGTTCGCTCCTGGGCTGACGCTGGACGCGGTCGGAGTTTTTGGCGGCTCGGCGGGTGGGCACACGGCGCTGTCGCTGGCCGGTGGGCTCTGGTCACCGAGCCGATTCCGCGACCACTGCGAGCGCAATATCGAGGTAGATTTTTCCTCATGCGTCGGCTTCATCACCCTGCTGCGGGGCAACTGGCTCGACCCGATCAAGGTCTGGGTGGCCCGGCAGGTGATCGGCTGGCGCTTCCGCGACGAACGCCTGGAGGGTCACACCGATTCCCGGGTCCGAGCGGTCGTGGCCATGGTGCCGTTTGCCGCTGACTTTCAACCCGAGTCCCTCGCGAATCCGCGGACTGCGCTGGGGCTCGTCATCGCGGCGCGGGATGTCAACCAAGTCCCGGCCTTCCACGCCGAGGCAGTGCGGGCAGCGTGCGCGCCGCGCTGTGACGTGCTCATGCACCTGCCCGAGGCGGGGCACGGGGCCATGCTGTCGCCGCTGCCCCCGTTTCCACCGGGCAGCGTGGCGGACCGGTTGCTAGGGGATCCGCCGTTCTTTGACCGCGGTGCGACCTTGCCGCGGCTGCACGAGCGGATTGCCGACTATTTTGTGGAAAAGTTGGGGCGCTGATCCCCCTCGCTGTTCACCCGTATCCCACCCGCTGGAGCACCTGATGATGACCCTGCTTTCCTCTCGTCGTTCGATCCTGGCGTGTGTCGCTGCCTGGGCCGTGGCCGCCACCGGGCTGACCGCTCTGCCGGCGTTTGCTGACAACGGCAAGCCCATCAAGCTGCTCGTCGGCTTCCCGCCCGGCGGCGGCACCGACGCCATCGCCCGCACGCTGGCCGAGCGACTCAAGGACGAACTCGGCACCACCGTGATTGTCGAGAACAAGCCCGGCGCTGGCGGCCAGCTCGCCGCGCAGGCGCTCAAGACCGCCGCACCGGACGGCACCACCTTCTTCCTCTCGCACGACCACACCATCACCATCCTGCCGCTGGTGGTGAAGACCCCCGGCTTCGACCCGGCCAAGGACTTCGTGCCGGTCGCCGGCTTCGCCACCTTCGTCAATGCGCTGGCCGTCTCGGGCGGCACACCGGCCAAGTCGGTGAACGAGTACGTGAACTGGGTGAAGACGGCCGGTGGCGGCAAGGGCGCGGTGGGCGTGCCGGCGCCGGCCTCGGTGCCGGAGTTCCTCGTCAAGGTGATCGGCGAGAAGTACAAGCTCGACCTGATCTCCGCGCCCTACCGCGGCAGCGCGCCGATGATGACCGACATGCTGGGCAACCAGATCGCCGCGGGTGTCGGCTCGGTTCCGGACTTCATCGAGAACCACAAGGCCGGCAAGATCCGCGTGGTCGCGGTGCTCGGTGGCGCGCGGCAGGCGGCGCTGCCGGACGTGCCGACGTTTGCCGAGCTGGGTCTGGCCGGCTTCGAGGACGTGCCCTACTACGGCGTCTTTGCGCCCGCCGGCACGCCGAAGGAGACGATCGACCGTTTCGGCGCCGCGCTGTCGAAGGTGATCGCCCAGCCCGACGTGCGCGAACGGCTCACCGGCATGGGGTTGGCGGTGGGCTACATGCCGGCCGAGCAGCTGGGCCAGCGCGAGCACGCCTACAAGCAGGTCTGGACGCGCATCATCAAGGCCAGCGGCTTCCAGCCGCAGTAAGCCGCTCCACCACACCGTGGCCGGCCCCGGCGGCCGGTCACTGCAGCATGAAGGTCTCGTACTCCAGCCGGTGCAGCTTGCTCTCCAGCGCAAGCATGGCCACGAACACCGTGATCATCATCGCCAGCGCCACGCCGTAGCCGTAGAACGACGCACCGAGCTGCAGCGTCACCAGCGACAGCCCGACGTTGAGCACCAGCAGCAGCGCCGTCAGCCCGAACACGACGCGCCGCCGGTCGAGGTAGAAGAAGATGTTGAGCAGCCCCAGCAGCACCACCTGCAGGCTGGCGGCCACCACGTCGAGGTAGAGCAGTGGCAGGTACAGGTGCGAGATGCCGAGCCAGTCCAGCACGCGCGGTGCGGCCAGGATCACCAGCAGCACCGTGATGCCCTGGATCTTCAGGATCTCGTACAGCCCCTGCCGGATGGTGAACACCATCTCGTCGCGCAGGCGCTGGATGTTGCCCAGCGAGCCGCCCTCGCGCACGGCGTCGTAGAAGCGCTCGTAGTACTCGACGAAGTCGGTCTCGATGCGCACCAGGAACACCGCCATGCCCGGGATGATCGCCAGGTAGGCGAGGAAGGCCGGGATGTCGTAGATGACCGAGGCGCGCAGCGGGCCGATGATGGGCTGGCTGACTTCCGGCGCGGCCCAGAACACCAGCTTGTCGGCCCAGACGCCCAGGTTGTAGAACAGCCCGACCCAGACCAGCGAGGTGAACATCGCGCCGCGCTTCAGGAAGTCGAAGGCGATCAGCCGCTCGGCCGGCAGTGTGCGCAGCACCATCACCAGCATGCCCGCCAGCAGCACGAACTGCCCGACCACGAAGCCCAGCAGCAGGCCTTCCATGCCCATCCGGCTCAGCAGCAGGGCGCCCGTCACGCTGACGCCGTAGCCCAGGCCGAACAGCGCGACGATGGTCTTGTACTGTTTCATGCCCGACAGGAAGATCGTCGCCAGCCAGATGCCGCTCATCACCACCAGCCCGCTGGCGAAGCTGACACGGTAGAGGTTGGTCTGTCCCGGGAACAGCGTGGCCACCGCCAGCAGCCCGAGCAGGCCCGCGCCGACGATGACGATCAGCAGCGCGCCGAGGAAGTTGGGCGCGATCATCGCCGCGCGTTTCTCGAACAGCCGATCGGCCACCCAGCGCGTGAAGGAGAGCTGGATCGGCCCGGTGAGCACCAGCGACAGCATGATCAGGTAGGTCACCGAGACCTGGAACCGGGTGATCTGGGCGTCCGGAACGGTCAGGAGCTTCTTCGAGAACAGACCGATCACCAGGATGCCCAGGATGGACAGCACCCATGGCCCGGAGCTGATGATGCCCGCGTAGGCGTAGGCCTTGAACAATCCGGCGAAGCTGTCGCGCCGCAGGAGCTTTCTCAGCTCGAAACCGATGCCTGCCACGTCAGGGCCCTTTCATAGACGTCCCGGTAACGACCGAGCATGCGTTCGAGCGAGTAGTAGCGCCGGACCCGCTCCACGCCCGCGTCGCTGGCGCGCTGCCAGGCCGCAGGATCGGACAGCAGTTCGACCGCCGCGCTGGCGAGCGCCTTCGGATCGGCCAGCCCGACCACGCGGCCGGACGGGCCGAGCGCCCGGTCCTCGTCGTCCAGTCCCTCGATGAGCTGGCGGCAGGAGCCGACGTCGGTGCTCACCGCCGGCACGCCCGCGGCGAAGCCTTCGAGCAGCACCAGCGGCAGCGCCTCGCTGATCGACGACAGGACCACCAGCCCCACCTTCGGCAGCAGCTCGGTGAGCTGCTGGAAGCCGAGGAAGCGCACCCGGTCCTGCAGGCCGAGGCTGGCGATCAGCAGCTTGCATTCCTCGGCGTAGGCGGGGTCCTCGTTCTCGGGACCGGCGATCCAGCCTTCGGCCTCGGGCAGCTGGTTGATGACGCTGCGCAGCGCGCGGATGAAGTTCTTGACGTCCTTGATCGGCACCACGCGCCCGATCAGGCAGAGCACGGGCGGCACCTGGGCGGGCCGCAGCGCGCGCAGCGGTGCGAAGCGGGCGATGTCGATGCCGTTGGGGATGGTGCTGGTGCGCTCGCCGGCCGCTCCGTCGGCGACCTGGCGGCGGCGGTTGGCCTCGTAGAGCGCGATGATCTGGTCGCTCGACTCGTAGCAGGCGCGCCCGATGCCCTGGAAGAAGCGGATCCACAGCTCCCGGAAGTAGCTCAGCTCGGTCAGGTCGCGCTGCAGCACCGAGCGGTTGTCGGCGATCCAGCGTGCGCCGAACAGGTCGATCTTGCGCTCCTTGGTGTAGATGCCGTGCTCCGAGAGCACCAGCGAGCGGCCGTGCTTGCGCTTGCACATGGCGCCCAGCAGGCCCGCATAGCCGGTCGAGACGGTGTGGAAGGCCTTCACCGGGATCAGGTGGTCGGCGATGCGCTTCAACTTCCACAGCGGCGCGTGCATGGTGCGCACGGTCCAGAAGTAGTCGACGAAGGACGGGTCGGTGCAGCGCTCCTCGTACTGGGCGCACAGGTGGTCCCAGGCCTGGTCGCCGCGCAGGAAGTGCGCCTCGCCGAGCTGGTCGTCGAAGCGGTCGATCACGGCGCCGAACAGGGCCTGCGGGTCGGTGCCGGCGGGGGTGTTCTCGGGGTCCTGCCAGTGGCGGTGCAGTGCCTTGACGTGGGCGAAGGCGGCCGGGTCGGTGCGCACCGTGCGCTGGGCGGGACGGTCTTCGGCGTCGAAGAGGTAGTGCGCCTCGACGTGGACCAGATTGGGCGGGAGCTGGTAGCGGATCGGGCCGTAGTCCTCGGGCCGCGAGCCGAGGAACACCACCGCGAAGGTCAGGTCGGGGAAGCCCGTGATGATCTGGTGCACCCAGCTCGACACACCGCCCGAGATGTAGGGATAGGTGCCTTCGAGCAGCAGTGCGATGTCGGCCGATTCGGCACGGGGCAATTCAGTCAAGTCCGCTCTCCTGCGGTTTGCCAGTAGCGCACCAGCGCGGCCATGCGCGGGGTCACGGTCAGCGGGTCGATGCGGTGCATCAGGGCCCGCACGCTGCGCCAGTCGCCGCGGCGGTAGGCCATCTCGGCGAGGTAGGGCAGCACGCGGTTGTCGGGCAGGCCGTCCTCGGTGGCACGGATCAGGTCGTCGCAGGCGCGGTCGATGTCGCCCTGCTCCAGGTGCATGCGCGCCAGCAGCTGGCGCAGGCCGCCGTTGCCCGGGTCGAGCGCGATGGCGGCCTGCGCGTGTTCGATGGCGCGGGCCAGCGTGTGCTCGCGCACGTCGCCCTGCACCAGCGACTGGTAGACCAGCTCGAAGTTCAGCTCCGCCAGATGCCGCAGCACCTCGATGCGGCTGGCGCTGTGGCGGTGCGGCTCGGTGGTGAGCTGCTCCAGCAGCGCGGCCTGTTCGGAGATGCGGGTGCGCAGCGCCTTTTCCTGCGTGTCGAGCAGGCCGTAGGCGACCAGGCGCAGGTCCTCCACCGGGTCGCTCAGCAGCTTGCGCAGCAGGTCGCCGGCGATGCGCGCGGGCTTGCTGGCGATGGCGTTGAGGGCGCGGGTGCGCAGCGTGGCGGCGGCGTGCACGTCGGTGAGCAGCTGCCGGATGCTCAGGCCGCGGAACAGCCGCGGCGGGTCGCGCACCGAGAGCAGGAACTCCGGCGGCGCGGCCAGCCGGAAGTGGGTGTCGCGTTCGCGCACCGGCAGCATCCGCATCACGACCACCGCCAGCAGCAGCGCCACCAGCCCCAGGAAGGGGATGAAGAACGCCAGGCTGAACAGCAGCGCCAGCACCGCCAGCGGCGGCTGGCGCAGCCGCCCGGGCAGCAGCGGCAGCAGTGCCAGGGCCAGCACCGCACAGGCCAGCGCATGCACGGCGAGGTAGGCGCCCAGTTGCAGGACATCGCGCTCGCCGGTCCACAGCAGCAGTGCTGCGCCGGCCTCCAGCGCCAGTGCGAGCAGGAACTGCAGCGGGTTCATGCGCTGGTGCCTCCGAGCACGCCCACCAGCGCGGGTGCCAGTGGCGCCTGGCCGAGTGTCATCACGCGGTACTGGATGCCGAGCGTGGCCAGATCGGCCTGGTGCGGCGCCAGCCCCTGGCGCTCGGCCACGTAGGTGGCCAGGCTGTGCAGATAGCCATCGACCGCGGTGCGGCCGACCAGCGGCATCAGCGTGACCAGCCGTTCGCGGCCGTCCTCCAGCGCGTAAGGCCAGACGACATCGGGCGAGCGGGCACGGCGCTCGGCCAGCCGGCGCTGGCTGGCGGCGTGTTCGGTGTCCCCGAAGGTCAGCACCACCACCTGGCTGGGCAGCTTGAACTCGCAGGCGATGCGGTCAAGCCGACTGGCCTCTTCGGCGAACTCGACCGGGCAGTTCGGCAGGTGGGCGAGCAGGCCCGGGACCTCGTCGCTGACCAGCGCGGCGTCCGAGAACGACGAGCACAGCACGGCCATCAGCTCCAGCGCCTCGTCGTGCAGCGCGAGGAAGGGCATGCGGCTCACCACCAGCAGTGCCTGCTCGCGGTGCGTGCCGAGCACCAGCGGTGCGGCGACGAGGTGGCTGGTGGCCGCCTCGTGCACCGGGAAGCCGGCCTGCACATGGGCCAGGCGGCGCTGGTCGAGCGCGTACTGGACCAGCGGATCGGTCAGCTGCACCGGCACCGGCTGGCCGACGCTGGCCAGCGTCGTGCCGTGGCCGGCGCCGGGCGTGAGCGTGAGGACCTGGGCGCTCTCGATCTGGCAGTGCACGCCGAGGAAGTCGAGGAAGGCCTTGGCCGCGGCCGGCGCGGCGAGCTGGCCGGCCAGCGAGCGCGCGCGCATGTCGCCGAGCGCCTGGCGCAGCGTCGAGGGCTGCAGCAGCAGGTCCTGCTCCAGCACGTCGTGCGAGCGCTGGACCATGAACAGGCGGTTGGTGACGCGCTCGATGCGGTCTTCGAGGTAGGCGTTGGCCTGCGACAGCCGGCGGATGCGCGAGCGCCACAGGCCGCTGAATTCGCCGCAGACCATGGTCAGCAGCAGGCCGCCGAGGAAGTAGAGCACCGGGAAGGCCGCGGACGGGTCCGTTCCCTGCAGCAGCCGCCAGGCCACCAGCACCATCAGCATCGAACCCAGGCCCGCCAGCACGCCATAGCGCAGCGCGACCAGGATCGGCGCGAACCAGGTCCACGGAATCGGCGCGCGGGTGAACAGCGGATCGTCGGGCGAGACCCAGCGTCCGATCGCGACGAGGCCCAGCGTCATCACCACCACTTCGAGCGCGGCCCAGCCCAGCTTGGCGCGGGGGGACGCGAGCGCGTGCAGCCCGTCCCGGGCGGTCGCGTCGGCCGTGAACTTGGAAACCAGCATGGCGGACCCCGGATCTCAGCGCAGCGAGAGGTCGCCGAGCAGGTCGCGCATGAGCTTCTGGCCCACGGCGGACAGGGCTTCGCGGCTCCAGCCGGACCTGGCGCCGGTGGCCGTCCAGACCACGCTGCCCGAGCCGAGGTCGATGACCTGCAGCACCAGGCCGACGGCCGGCTCGCCGTCCACGCCGACCTTGTAGCGCCACTCGTCCACCGCGCCGGTCACCGCGTAGCGGATGCCCTGCTCGGCGGCCCAGCGCTGGGCGTCCTGCTGCACCTTGCGGTCGGGCAGGTCGCCCATCAGGTCACCGGCCTGCAGGGCCGGCGGACGCACCAGCGTTTGCAGGCCGCGCTGGCGCAGCAGCGATTCGAGGATCACCTCGGCGCGCAGGCCGGCCTGCGGCGTCTCGGTGTGGTTGGCGATGGGCAGGATGACCCACTTGGCGCCCGCGTCGAGCTGGACCGGCGTGCGGGTCTTGTCCATCACGGAGCAGCCGGTGGCGGCGATGGCCAGCAGCAGCAGGGCCAGGCACTTGAAGAGTTTCGGGAGGGGAGTGAACTGGAGCATGGTGGGTTCCTTGGCGGGTTCGCGGGTTCCGGATCAGATCGGGTCAGAACGGGAGGACGTAGCGCAGCCCCAGCGCGCGGGCATCGCTGCCGGTGCCGGACCGCGACGTGCCGAGCTGGAGCAGCAGCAGGTCGCTGCCCAGCAGCCGGCCCGCAACACCGACGGTGGCGCCGTAGCCGGCGCCCAGCCGGCTGTGGTGGGTCAGGCTCAGGTCGAGGAAGGGGCGCCAGGCGCGGGTGTAGCTGTCCCGTGCGGCCAGGCCGGCGCTCAGGCCCACGCCGTGCAGCGCGAAGCTGTCGGGCACGAAGAACGCGGCGTCCGGCTGGCTGCCGTCCGGGGTGAGGCGGGCGGTCCAGCCGGGCAGGGCACTGCCGGTGCGGCGGTAGCGGGTGTAGCTGCCGAAGACGCGCACGCTCAGGTCCGGCGTGGCGCCGCGCAGCACCTGGCCGATTTCCCAGTCCAGCCCGAGCGCCGTGCCCAGGCGCTCGCCGCTCTGCAGGTCCAGTTGCGCGGCCCGCAGCGTGACGCGCACGGGGGTGGTCTGCGTCAGGCGCAGGTCGGCGCCGAGGCGGGCTTCCTGCTGGCGGCCCGCGACGGCGAGTGGTGCCGTGTCGGTGGCGCGGGCGTTGAAGCCGAGGTCGGCGCGCAGCGTCAGGCGCGACACCGGCTGCACGCTGGCCGACAGCGTGCCGGTGGCGAACGAGCGCTCGGCCGATCGCTGGCCCAGCGAGGCTTCCATCTGCAGCGCGCGGTCCGGCTGGAACTGCAGCAGCGCCGACAGCGCCCGGTCCTGCGCGGCGATGAGGCCGAGTTCGGGCGTGCCGGTGCTGCGCGAGAGGCCGGCCCGCTGGCTGGACTGCTCCGCATCGACGCGCAGCCGCATCGTCTCCGACAGCGGCAGCCAGAGGGCCAGCGACTGGCGGTTGGCGTGCACCGCGTCGCGGCCCAGGTCCAGCCCGTACTCGACCCGGCGCGACTGGCGCCACGCGGTGTCGGTGTAGGTCTCGTGCTGGCCATCGTCGTCGCGCAGCTGCAGCTGGGCGATGCGCAGGGCCTGGGCGCGGGCCGTGTGGCCGAGCGCCTGCAGGGCCTCGATGCGCAGGCCCTGCGGCAGGCGGTCGGCGTCCGGGTGGTCAAGCAGCGCGCTGATGTGCGCGAGGTGGCCGTCGTTCAGGGCCAGCATCATCTCGGCCCAGTCCGGCCGGGCGAGGGTGGTGCCGTAGCGGCGCCACAGCCACAGGCGCGCCTGGTCGTGCTGCTCGGTCGAGAGCATCCAGCCCAGCACCAGTTCCAGCGCCGCGGCGCGGTTGGCCGGGGACACGGCCGTGTCGGCCAGCAGGCCGTCCGGGCCGGTGAGCGTGGTGATGGCGCGCAGCTGGCCATCGCCCTGCGTGGTGGCCAGCTGCAGGCGGGCGAGCTGCAGTTGCAGCGACTGGACGAGATCCGGCGGCGCCGCCGCACGCAGCGCCGGATCCAGCAGGCGCTGGCGGGTCAGCACCAGGGCCTGTCGGCGCACCTGTTCGGCCGACCGGACCTTGCCGGCCGCTTCCAGCACGTCGGCATAGCCGGTCAGCCACAGCGGGTCGTTCGGGTGCAGCGGCACCTGGCGACGCCAGAACGGCAGCGCCTGGTTCGGCTGTTCGAGCACCAGGTAGCCGGCCGCGTAGGCCGGGTCGTAGGCCGGATTGGCGATGGCCTGTTCGCGCCAGGTCGACAGCATGCGCTGCAGCTCGCCCTGGGCCCCGGCATCGATCAGCATGAAGAGGTAGGCGATGCGGGTGTCGATGTGGTCGGGCGAGGCCTCCAGCGCGCGGCGCATGTCCGCCAGTGCGGCAGGCATCTCGTGGCGGGCCTGGTGCCACTGCGCGCGCAGCACCCAGAAATACCCGTCCGAGGCCATCGCCTGCTCGGCCGCGGCGTCGAGGCGGCCGAACAGGCGCTCCATCGCCGGCAGGTCGCGTGCGCTCCACCAGAGGTCGAGCGCGGCGGTCAGGTAGGCGGGCTGCTGCAGCTGCACCCAGGCCTTTTCGGCGAACCGGGCAGCGTCCTGCGGATGGCGGGTGCGCAGCAGCTGCAGCAGGCGGTCGGCCTCGATCGGGTCGAGTTCGCCCTGGCGGGTGGTGATCGTCAGGGCCTGCAGCGCCTGTGATTCGATCTGCAGCGTCCAGGCCAGGTTGGCCAGCAGGCGCCAGTAGTCGAGGTCGGTCTCCGCGGCCTTGCCGGCCAGCGGCACCAGCGCTTCGTAGGCCATGGCGTGTTCGCCGCGCACGCCGTGCATCCGCGCCAGCCGCATCGCGCGGGGCACGGTGGCCCCGTCGCGCTGGATCAGCAGGCGCAGCGCGTCGATGGCGGCCGGCAGGTCGCCCATGCGCTCGGCCAGACCGGCCCGGGTGTCCAGCAGTCGGCGGTCGGGCTGGCGGAGGTCGCTGTCGAGCAGCCACTGCATGCCTTCTTCCGGGCGGCCCAGGCGTTCGGTCAGTGCCACGATGCCGAGCGTCTCCTCGATCGTCAGCTTGCGCATCGTGCCGACCTGGATCCAGGTCGACAGCATGACCTCGTCGTCGTTGAGGCTGGGCGCCAGGCGCAGCACCGCCTGCAGCGCCCGGTTCAGGATGGTGCGGTCACCCCCCGGTCCGGCCGTGAGCGTGGCCAGGCTGCGCCAGTGCTCCAGCGCCTCCTCGGGCTTGCCGACCCACTCGCTGACCTGCGCCAGCCGCTCGCGCCAGGCGATGTTGGCCGGCGCCTGCCGGACGGCGGAGGCCGCGACGCGCCAGGCGTCCGACTGGTTGCGGTTGGCCAGGAAGGTCTGGAAGGCGAGCAGGTAGGCGCCATCGTCGAAGGGCAGCCGCGGGTCGCCCGCAGCGGGCGCACCGGCGGCGGAGGCGGCCGGACTGGCGGCCTGCGGCACGGGCTCCGCGGCCTGTGCGGGCGATACCAGCAGATCGACCACGCGGGCGAGCCAGCGCAGCGGCGCGGCCGGGGGCCGCGCGCTCATCTGCAGCAGGCGTCTGGCGTAGCCCTGGGCCTCGGCCGGGCGGTTGGCGGCCAGCGAGAGGCGGGTCAGGTAGTCCAGCAGCGCGCGGTCATTGCCGACAAGCTCGGCGTGGTTCTCGGCGACGGCGAGTGCCTTGTCCAGCAGGTTGCCCGACTGCAGGATGCGCATCGCCTCGCGCAGGTGCATCCGCTGGCGTTCCAGCGTCGGGCTGATCGGCAGTGCGCGCAGGTGCAGCGTGGCCGCACCGGTGTAGTCCTGGGCCCAGAGGGCGGTGCGGACCGCTTCCTCGAACCACGGGGCCCGGTCGCCCTCGCTGTCGAAGCGGATCAGGGCGTGGAAACGCTGGGCCAGGCCGAGCTGCTCCAGCGCGGTGGCCTTGCGGGCGAATTCCAGCAATTGCGGCGTGGTCCAGTCCATCGACAGGCGGGCCTGGAGTGCCTCGATCAGCTGCGTGCGCAGGGCGAGCGCCTCCGGGCTGTCGGGGCGGGCGGCGTTGGCGCGCTGCTCCAGCAGGCGGTAGGTCAGGCGGTACAGGCGCTGGCGGGTGTCCTCGCTGGCGAGGGCCTTGCGCAGCATCGGCTGCAGCGTGGCCTCGGTGCGGTCGGTCTGGCCGAGCGCGAAATGGCGTTCGGCCAGCAGGATGCGCAGCTCGTCGTTGTCCGGCTCGCTCGACAGCAGGTTGGCGAGGTAGCTGACGCTGAGTTCGTCGTTGCGCGGCTCGGCCCGCAGGCGCTCGATCAGCTGCTGGCGCGGGTAGAGCATGGCGAGCAGCACCAGCACCATCGCGGCCACCACGAGCAGGCCGCCCGTGGACAGGATGCGTGCGCGCAGTCCCGTCGCGTCAGGGGCAACCAATCGTGAGCGTTTCTGTTCCATCTTTGTCGCTGGCGTAGTGGAAGAGGCCGTCGGTGCCGCCGGTCGGACTCAGACGCCGCCCGCCCAGGCTGATGGCACAGCCGGCCGGGTGACGGATCGACAGGCGCAGCGGCACATGGCTGTGCAGTTGCAGGCGCGTGCCGGTGGAGGTGCGTTCCATGGACACGACGCGGGCATTGGCGTCGACCAGATGGGCAGAAGGATCAGCGTTCGGGGCGAAGGACACCCAGGCGTCGGAGGCGCTCAGGTGCAGGTACTGCTCCTGCTCGCCCGCGACGAAGCCGGCCAGGCCGAGGCTGCGCCCGACCTGTGGCACGCCCATCGAGCGTGGCGCGCGCAACTCGCGCAGGGCACCGGCGCCGCGCACCAGGAAGCCGTCGTCGCTGCGGGCGATGACGATGCGGTCGTAGTTCATCGCCTTGCGCACGTAGTCCGAGGTGTAGACCGGGTGCAGCGGCTGGGCCAGTGCCCAGCGGTAGACGCGGTGCAGCGCCTCCAGCGAGGCGCGCCGCGAGGCCGAATACGTGTGGTAGTAGATGTTGACCGGCTTCAGGCGGTAGGGCCGCTCGGTGAGCTGGAAGGTCTCGATCACGCGCTCGTAGCCATAGAGCGGGCCGGTGAAGAGGTTGGTGTAGACGTTCTCGTTCTGGTTGGGCGCGTAGACCTGGAAGTAGGGGCCCTTCTGGATGCCCAGCGGCGCCACGTGCGTCATCGAGTTCAGCGCATTGGTGGTCAGCGTCTCGCCGCCGTTGATCGCCAGCACGCCGGACTTGGCCAGCACGGCCAGTGTCTGTTCGCTCGGGTTGGTGTTGCCGCTCCACTGCAGCAGCACCACCGGCTTGCCGGCCGGGGCGAGCCGGGACTGGATGTACTGGATCGAGCCCTGGATCTCGCGCTCCGCGTCGAAGCGGTAGCCGGGCAGGTCGAGCGCGTAGCCCTTGCCGAAGCTGCCCTTCTCGACGTCCCCCCACTGGAAGGGGTGCGAGAAGGTGTGCGAGCCGATCTCGACGTGGGGCAGCGCGAACATGCGCCGCGCGATGCCCTCCATCTCGGCCGACAGCTTCGGGTAGAGGCCGGAGGGCGACGTTTCGCCCTCGATGACCGACATCGCGGTCGGCACCCGGTAGCGCTGCAGCACCTCGCGCAGCAGCACCTCGCTGGCCAGCGGCGCGCGCACCAGATCGCTGCGGTTGGCGAAGCCGTCGCCGTCGATGTGGACCAGCAGCAGCCGCCGGCCGGTTTCGGTGGTCGTGTCGGGCACCGGCATGGCGGGCAGCGCCAGCGCGCGGCGCAGGAAGGCGATCGGGTCGATCACCCAGCGGTAGGCGGCCTCGCCCGCGGTCAGCCGCACCACGTCGTGGCCCGACAGCGCATAGCCGCCCCAGGGCGTGTAGGCCACGGCGTCCATCAACTCGCCGCGGCCATCGCGGGCCTGCAGCAGCAGCTCGGAGCCGGCCGGCGCGGTCAGTGCGGTGAAATTGAGCTTGCCGGGAATCGGCGTGATCTCGAAGCCGATCGCGGGGGTCTTTTTGCTGAAGACGACCGGCGCCACGGGGGCGGTCTCGTTCTGGCTGCGCAGCATCCCGTAGGTGTCGCGCAGCACGGCGGCGTCGCTCAGGCCCGGTTCCCCGAATGCGGCCACCTTGATGCCCGCCGCGATGGCGCCGCGCAGCCACGCGGCCATGGCGGGCCGGGGCCGGTCGACCATGAACAGCGTGACGATCCCCGCGACCTCGCCCGCCCGCACCGGGGGCAGCTCCCGTTCGTCCGGGTTGATGAACTCGGGCACCAGCCCGAGGTAATACGCCGGCGTGCCGATGAAGCGCAGTGCGCCCGAGTAGGTCAGCTCCGCCGCATCGGCGCCGATGGTCGCGTCGTGCAGGACGAGCAGCCGCCGCGGCAGCACCTCGACCGACCCCACGCCCATCGCGTCCAGCTCCGGCGTCGTCACCCAGGGCACGAAGCCGTGCGTGCGGATGCGCCGGGCGGTCTCGCGGGCCAGGGCGCGCTCGGCGGGGGCGACGTAGTCGATGGCCAGCACCGGCAGGCGGTGCTGCGTGCGCACCTCGTCGAGCTTGCCGAGCAGCCAGGCGCGGTCCGGATCGCTGACGGCCCGGTAGCGCATCGTGGCCTGGTCCCAGCCGCGGTAGAGCGACTCGGCGGCGACCATGTCGACGTCCTGCGCCACCTGCGGCAGGATCTCGAAGCCGCGGTTGGTGATCACCTTGGCCTGCGGGAATGCGGCCTTGAGTGCCTTGACCACGCGCACCAGACCGGCCTCCTGTGCAGCGCGTTCCTCGGGCGTCTTCGCCACGAGCTGGTAGGAGTCGAGCGTGTCGAGGAAGAAGCCGCGGTAGCCCTGCTCCCACTGCGGGCGGGCCACATGCTCGACGAACCAGGCCGGCCACTCGGGCGTGCGCTGGTCGATCACCGCGCTGTTCCAGGCCTTGTTGCGGCCCACCAGCCAGGCGGACGGCACCGCATCGTGCTGCGGATGCTGCCGGTTGACTTCGCCCACCGACAGGTAGGCCATGAAGCGGGTGCGCGGGGCCGCCTGCGCCCGTGCAGAGACGTCACCGTGGTGGCCGGGCTCCAGCACGACCCAGTCGAACGCGGACAACTCGTTCCACGGCGGGCTGGCGCCGTAGTGCAGGGCCACGCTGGGACCGGCCACGGCAGCGTGGGCCACAGGAAGACCTGACAGCCACAGACCGGCCACCGCCAGCAGACCGGTGCGCCAGAACTGGCGTAAGCCTGCCGATAGCCACGCTCCCCCCCATCCATGCAAGACTGAGAAGCTCACCGTGCCCAATCCTCCAAGTTTGATATTTCTGTAAAAAGTCAAGGTGATTCTTGGCACCATCCGCTAATGTTGCACAACAAGTGCTACCAAATATTGTTGGCGCATTACGTTTCCTGGGTGGAAAGATCCAATTCAGGTTGGAGCGGACATGAAAAAACCCGCGTGAGCGGGTTCTGGAAACGAGCGGAGCACCGGTCCGGCGCGCGGTTCACGCCACCGGTGCGGCCTCGTACAGCTCCAGCGGCAGACCGTCCGGATCGGCGAAGAACACGAAGCGGTGGCCGGTGAACTCGTCGAGGCGGATGTCCTCGACGGCGATGCCCCGGGCTTCCAGCCGGGCCTTCCACGCGGACACGTCGTGCACCGAGAAGGCCAGGTGGCGCAGCCCGCAGGCCTCCGGGCGCGAGGGCCGCGGCGGCGGGGCCGGGAAGGAAAACAGCTCCAGCTGCGAGCCGTCCGGCAACGCGAGATCGAGTTTCCACGAGTCGCGCTGGGCGCGGTGGTTCTCGGCGAGCACGCGCAGGCCGAGCAGGTCGACGTAGAAGTGCCGCGAGCGGGCGTAATCGGACGCGATGATCGCGGCGTGGTGGATGCGCAGCAGGTCCATGGGCAGGGTTCCCAGACAGGTTGGAGGGGGTGGTGCGGGTTCAGGCGCGCCCGGTGAAACACCGGGACAGCAGGAATTCGACGAAGGTGGCCGTGTTCAGCGCCAGCCACTGGCGCGCCGGGTAGACGGCGTAGAGCGGAGGTCCTGCCGGCAGGCGCCAGCCGGGCAGCAGCTCGACCAGCGTGCCGCGGGCGAGTTCGTTGTCCACCAGCAGCCGGTCGATCACCGTCACCCCCGCGCCGGCGCAGGCGAAGGCCACCAGCGACAGGCCGTCGTTGACGCGCAGGCGGCCCTGCATGCGCACCCGGGTGGTGCCGGTGTCAGGGCCGGTGGTGCTGGCGGTGAAGCTCCATTCGTCGTGGACCCGCCCGTCGCGGGTCCACAGCAGGCCTTCGTGGGCAGCGAGGGCCTCGGGCGTGTCGGGCCGGCCGGCGCGTTCGAGGTAGGCGGGCGAGGCCACCAGCACGCGCGGGTTGTCGGCGAGCCGGCGCGCCACCAGCGTCGAATCCTCCAGGTGCGCGACGCGGATGGCCACGTCGATCTGCTCGGCCACCAGGTCGCTCAGCCGGTCGTCCACCTGCAGGGTCACCTCGACCAGCGGGTACTGGCGCGTGAACGCGGCGAGCAGCGGCACCAGGTGGCGCTGGCCGAGCGGACGCGGGCAGGACACCCGCAGCGGTCCGCGCACCTCCTGCTGGAACTGGCCGGAGATCTGCGCGACGTTGTCGAGCGCGCGGTCGATCTGCTGCGCCTGCTGCAGCACGACCTTGCCGACCTCGGTCAGCGTCAGCCGGCGCGTGGTGCGCTGCAGCAGCCGGGCGCCGAGGTCGGCCTCCAGCCGCGTGAGCTGGCGCGAGACGACCGACTTGCCGCAGCCCAGCCGCACCGCCGCCGCGCTGATACTGCCAGCGCCGACGATGGCGGAAAACGTGGTCAGGAGCTGGGGATCAGGGGTGGGCATCGGTGGATTGTCCCTTTTGAGGCAACGATATATTCCATGATTGAGGCTATATCTGCAACGGGAGACTCTCTACAGTCCGCGCATGAACCAACCCATTCCGCACCCCACCGTCACTGCCCCGGCTTCCGAGCTGATCGAGCGCCTGCACTGGCGCTACGCCGCCAAGAAGATGGACCCGGCCAAGGCCGTGCCGCAGGACAAGGTCGAGCGCATCCTCGAAGCCGCCCGCCTGGCGCCCACCTCCAGCGGCCTGCAGCCCTACGAGATCCTCGTCGTCACCGACCCGGCCGTGCGCGCCCGCATCCAGCCGATCGCGTGGAACCAGGCCCAGATCACCGAGGGCTCGCACCTGCTGGTCTTCGCCGCCTGGGACCACTACACGGCCGAGCGCATCAACCACATGTTCGACCTGACCAACGAGGTCCGCGGCTTCCGCAGCGAAGGCTGGGAGAACTACCGCAACATGCTGCTGTCCGCCTACCCGCAGCGCGACCCCGAAGTGAACTTCCAGCACGCCGCGCGCCAGGCCTACATCGGCCTGTCGGCCGCGATGGTCGCCGCCGCCTTCGAGGAAGTGGACTGCACGCCGATGGAAGGGTTTGATCCCGCCGCGCTGGACGAGATCCTGGGCCTGCGGGCGCGTGGTCTGCGCAGCGCCGTGATCCTGCCGCTGGGCTACCGCCAGCCCGAAGGCGACTGGCTGGTGAACCTGCAGAAGGTGCGCCGCCCGCGCTCCGAGTTCATCACCGAGGTCTGACCGCGGGCCATCATCCGTTTGATGGACGGATTGGCCCGGCCGCGGCCTGGTCGGCGGGGCGACGTTCTACAGTCGTTCCAACCGAGGAGCCGCTCATGAACCTGTCCCGCCACTTCACGCTGGAAGAGCTGACCGCGTCGACGACCGCCCAGGCCGAGCACATCGACAACCAGCCGACCGCGGCCGGGATCGCCGCGCTGCGGGCGCTCTGCACCACCGTGCTCGACCCCTTGCGGGATGCGCTCGGCCAGCCGATCAAGGTGACCTCGGGCTACCGCGGCCCGGCGCTGAACCGGCGTGTCGGCGGCGCGTCCAAGAGCCAGCACCTGACCGGCGAGGCCGCAGATCTGCAGTCGCCGGGCCTCTCGGTGCTGGCGCTGTTCCAGCTGGCGATCCGGCTCCGGCTGCCCTTCGACCAGATCATCTACGAGGTGAACGGCGCGGCGAAGTGGGTGCACATCTCGCACACGACCGGCGTCAACAAGGGCGAGATCCTGCTCGGCAAGTTCGGCCCCGATGGCAAGGTGAGCTACCCGAAACTCACCGCTGCCGCCGCGCTGGCGCTGTCCGAACCCCGCACCCGCGGCCCGCTGGTGGAGCCGGACTACACCGAACTCCGCGACGAGCCGGTGCGCCGCACGCGCAAGCCCAAGGCCTTCGTTCTTCAGCCTGGCGCCCTGTAGACCAGCACCTTGAGCGCCCGCTCGGGGGCCGCGTCGGCGAAGGCAGGCGGATTCGGCAGGCGCTGCACCAGCGTCAGCTCGGGCGCCAGTGTCTGCATCGGCTCGGTGAGGAAGTCGGGGCCGAGTTCCGGCGCGTTCAGGCAAAGCAGCGCGTGGCCGCCCGGTGCGAGCAGGTCGGGCAGGCGGCGCAGCAGCCGGGCGTAGTCCTTGCCCGCCACGAAGCTGCCCTTCTGGTAGCTGGGCGGATCGACGATGACGAGGTCGTAGGGGCCGCTGCGGTTGATCTTGCCCCAGGAGCTGAAGATGTCGTGCGGCAGGAAACTTGCCCCCGTCGCCACGCCGTTGAGCCGGTGGTTCTGCTGGCCGATGGCGAGCGCGCCGTGGCTCATGTCGACGTTGACCACCTGGCGCGCGCCCGCCTGCAGCGCCACCACCGAGAACGCGCAGGTGTAGGCGAACAGGTTCAGCACCTTCAGCCGCGGTTTCTCCGCCGCCAGCGCCCGCACCCAGCGGCGGCCCTCCGCCATGTCGAGGAAGAGGCCGTGGTTCTGGCCGCGCAGCACGTGGACGAAGTAGCGCGTGCCGTCCTCGCCCACCGCGTGCTGGTCGGGCACGCTGCCGGCCATCAGCCGCGTGTCGGCGCGGCCTTCGAGGCGCGTCTGGAAGACCCAGTTCAGCGGCTGTCCCGGCGCCAGCTGTTCCCAGCGGGCGGCCAGCGCTGCGCCGATGGTGGCCAGCGCCTCGTCCGGCACCGGCTGGAAGCTGGTCAGCACCCAGACGGGCGGGTAGAAATCGAGCGTCCAGTGTTCGCAGCCGGCGTGCAGGCCGCCGCGGCCGTGGAAGAGGCGCACGGCGTCGGTGGGCAGGGGCATCGACGCGAGGGTGTGGAGCAGGGCGTTCACGGACAGGGCATCCAAATTTTGATGATGCCAGACGCGCACGAGACCGCGCACGGGACAATTGGCGGATGTTCCTCAAGCGCCTGACCATCGCCCTCGCCGCCCTGGCCACGGCCTCCGTCCTGCAAGGTGCAGCAGCGCTGTGGGCACTGAGCGTGGCCAACCACCACGCCGAGCATGGCCGCGTCACCGGCGACATCCACCTCGGGTTCGTCGAACTCTCGGCCACCAAGCAGCGGCTGCGCACCTGGGTGTCCCAAGCCTTGCTGGGCGCGGGCCCCGCACCCGATGAACGAGACCGGCTGGAGCAGGAGCTGTCGGCCAAGGTGGAGCAACTGCGCGGACTGGCGCAGCAGGCGATCCTGCTGGGCAACAACCTGGGCGTCGAGGACCGGCAGGGACAGTTCGAACGCCAGGAAGCCCTGGACGTGCTGGCCCGTGGTCTGGCCCGGCTGGGCAAGGCGATCGACGCCGTGCAACCGCTGCCGCCCGGGGCCAATGCCCGGGAAGCCTGGGACGCGCTGACGGCCGTGTTCGAAGAGTCCGAGGGCCGCAACCTGCGCACGCTGATCGCCCAGAGCATCGCGCGCGCCGCGTCTTCCGTGGAGCGGGAGCGCGCCGCGGCGGACCGCACCCTGCGCCTGATGCGCACCATGTGGGTGGGCAGCTCCGTGGCGCTGGCCCTGGCCGCCCTGGTCATGGCCGCCCACTTTGCGCGAGCCTTGCGCCGGCCCATCACGGAGCTGACCACCGGCGCAGAAGCGCTGCAGCGCGGGGAACTCGACCACCGCGTGCCCACCCAGTCACACGACGAATTCGCCACCGTGGTCCGCAGCCTGAACGCCATGGCCACTGAGCTGAAGCAGCACCGCCAGCGCGAAGACAGGGCCCGGCTGAAGCTGCAGGAACTGGTGGACGAGCGCACCAGCGAGCTGCGCACGGCGCTGGACTCCTTGCAGCAGGCCGACGCGCGCCGGCGCCAGTTGTTCGCGGACATCAGCCACGAGCTGCGTTCACCCACCACCGCCATCCGTGGCGAGGCCGAAGTGGCCTTGCGGGGCCGCCAGCGCGCACCGGAGGAATACCAGGAGGCCCTGCGCCGCATCGTCGAGGTCTCGCGCCAGCTCGGGCTGGTGATCGACGACCTGCTGACCATGGCGCGTGGTGACATCGACGCCCTGGCGCTGCACCGACTGCCCCTCGATCCGGCCCTGCCCGTGCAGGAAGCCGTGGTGCAGAGCATGCCGCTGGCCCGGGAAAAAGGCGTGCAGCTCCTGGCGCCCGGTGTTCCGGCCGAAGCCCTGAGCGTCCTGGCCGATGCACAGCGGCTGCGACAGCTGGTCCTGCTGCTGATCGACAACGCCGTGCGCTACTCGCACCCCCAGGGCGAGGTGCGGGTCAGCCTGCAGGCGGTGCGTGACGAACACGGCCGCGGCCATTGCGAGGTCTGCGTGGTGGACGCTGGCATCGGCATCTCGCAGGATGACCTGCCCCACATCTTCGAACGCAACTACCGCGGGGCCCTGGCCCGGCTGCACCGCGCCGACGGCACCGGCCTGGGCCTGGCCATCGGCGCGGTCCTGGCGCGGGCGCACGGGGGCACCGTCGTCGTGGACAGCCAGCCGGGCCACGGCACCACGGCCCGGTTGCGGCTGCCCTTGTTGTCAGAACCGGCCTTGCTGCTGAACGAACCATGAACATCCTGATCGTCGAGGACGATGCCCGCATTTCGGACTTCCTGGAGCGCGGCCTGCGCGCGGAAGGACACCGCGTGAAGCTGGCCCGCACGGGGCCTGACGGACTGGCCCGGGCGCGGGAGGTGTTTCTGGACGACCCGGGCACCGTGATGCTGCTCGACGTGATGCTGCCGGGCATGAGTGGCCTGGAGGTGTGCCAGACCCTGCGCGCCACCCAGGTGCAACTGCCGATCCTGATGCTGACCGCGCTCGGGTCGGTGGACGACCGCGTGGCTGGCCTGCGCCTGGGCGCCGACGACTACCTCGTCAAGCCCTTCGAGTTCGAGGAGCTGCTGGCCCGCATCGACGCCCTGGGCCGCCGGGGTCGGCTGCAGCCCCCGGCGGCCCCCGCCCGGCTGAAGGTGGCGGATCTGGAGCTGGACCTCGATGCCATGCGGGCGAGTCGCGCGGGGGTGGCGCTGGCGATGACGGCGCGGGAGCTGGCGCTGCTGGAGCTGCTGATGTCGGCGCCGGGGCGCTTGTTCCGCCGCGAGCGCATCCTGGCCAACGTGTGGGGCACCAGCGAGGATCCGCTGACCAACGTGGTGGACGTCTACGTGCGGCGGCTGCGCAGCAAGATCGACGATGGCAACGCCCAGCCGCTGATCCACACGGTGCGGGGCCTGGGCTACCGGCTGGAGGCGGTACCGTCCGCCTGAGGCGGGCGGAAGGGGGCGGGGCGGTTCATCTGAAGTTCATCCAGCGTGTCGGCCGCGTTCATCTGATGCGGTGAGAAATGTTCATTTTGGGCCGGCAAAGTAGCGGCACTTGAACCCTCCCTCAGGATTGACCCATGCACCCGCACCCGCACCCGCGCCGAGGTTTTCTTTCTGCAGCCGGCGCCATCACCGCCGCCGGTTTCGTGGGCACGGCGTCCGCCAAGGACGGCCCGTCCGCCCAGGCCTGCATGGTGTACAACGCCGACCGCCAGAAGATGGTCACGCCCGATGACGCCCTGAAGCTGCTGAAGGACGGCAACGACCGCTTCGTCAACGGCCAGAGCGTCAACTGCGACCTGATGGCCCAGGTCAAGGCCACGGGCAACGGCCAGGCACCGTTCGCCGCCGTGGTGGGCTGCATCGACAGCCGCGTGCCGCCGGAGCTGGTGTTCGACCAGCGCATCGGCGACATCTTCGCGGCGCGCATCGCGGGCAACTTCGTCAACACCGACATCATCGGCAGCCTGGAGTTCGCCACCAAGCTGGCCGGCGCCAAGCTCATCGTCGTGCTGGGCCACACCGAGTGCGGCGCGGTCAAGGGCGCGGTGGACAACGCCAAGCTGGGCAACCTGACGGCCACGCTGGCCAACATCACGCCCTCCGTTGCCAAGGTGCAGGGCATCGACGGCCCGCGCAATTCCAAGAACAAGAAGCTGGTGCAGGCCGCGGCGGACCAGAACGCCCAGGACGCCGCCCGGATGCTGACCGACCGCAGCGAAGTGCTGCGCGAGCTGGTGGCCGGCGGCGCACTGAAGATCGTGTCGGCGATGCACGATGTTCACACCGGCCGCATCAGCTGGTTTGGCTGAACCGGGGCGGTCGGGGGCCGCGGGTCTGCGAGACTGGCGACCCCGCCCCCTCGTGAAGGCCCGCCCCATGCACGACCAGCCCCTCGACCTCATCGGCACCCCGGCGTTTGTCCCGGGCCGCCAGCGCGCGCAGCTCACCATCGCCGACCGCCACGGGCGCCAGCGCCGCGTCGTGCTGGAGACCGAGCACCTGATCGAGGCACCCAATTGGTCGCCGGACGGCCAGTGGCTGGTGTTCAACAGCGAGGGCGCGCTGTTCAAGGTCCGCGCCGATGGCTCATCCGCGCCGGAGCGCCTCGACACCGGCGCGCACGCAGATGCGAACAACGACCACGTGCTCTCGCCAGACGGGCGCACGGTGTATTTCTCCACCAACGACTGCCGGTTGCTGGCCGTGCCCTTCGAGGGTGGCGTGCCGCGGCGGGTGTCGAGCGAGGCGCTGGTCGAGACGGGGTTCCATTACTACCTGCACGGCGTCTCGCCCGATGACGCGCTGCTCGCCTATGTCGGCCTGCGTGCGGCAGCCGATGGTGTTGGCTACGAGTACGGGCTGTACACCGTGCCCACGCAAGGCGGCGAAGACCGGGCGCTGCTGCTGCCTGGCGTGCCGGTCGACGGCCCGGAGTATTCGCCCGATGGCGCGTGGATCTACTTCAACGGCGAGATCGGCGCGCGCCCGCCCGGGCATTCGCAACTCTTCCGCATGCGCCCGGATGGCCAGGGCGTCGAGCAGCTGACCCACGACGAGCGCGTCAACTGGTTCCCGCACCTGTCACCCGACGGCCGCTGGATGCTCTACCTGAGCTACCCGCCCGGCACGCTCGGGCATCCGGCGAACCGGGAGGTCATCCTCCGCATCGCGCCCGCCGAGGGTGGGCCGGCGACGGACCTTGTGCATCTGCTGGGCGGGCAGGGGACGATCAATGTGAATGGGTGGGCGCCGGACAGCGAGTGGTTTGCGTATGTGGCGTATCCGGCGGTCGCGGATTGAGATGAGGCGCCGAAGGCTGGTGGAGCCCTTCATAATCAAAACCCGCCCCCCGCTTGTTCGAGATGCCGACCTGTCGCCATGGATAAATTCTCGCTGCAGCAGCAGGTGCTGCAACGACTCTCCGAAGACCTGCTGCAAGCCGAACAGGCCGTGCGGGCAGCCCATGAAACGGCGACGCACGAAGAAAATATCGCCGAGAACAAGTACGACACCTTGGGACTCGAAGCCGCCTACCTGGCCACCGGCCAGGCCCGTCGCGCCGACGCCATCCGCCAGGCGTTGGCCCATTGGCGCCAGTTCCGCCCGCTCCCCTACGACGCCAGCAAGGGCATACAGCTCGGCGCGCTGGTCTGCCTGGTCGATGCCGACGACCAGCAGCAACAGCTCTTTCTCGGCCCGGATGGAGGCAGCATGCAGCTGCTCAGCGGCGCCCAGCGCGTCCAGGTCATCAGCTGCGATGCCCCTTTGGGCAAGGCCATGCTGGGCAAATGCGAGGGTGATGAGGTGTCGTTACAGGTCGCCACCAGCCGGCAGCAGTTCGAGGTGCTGCGGGTGCATTGAGCTGCAAGGATGACCGCTGTGAAGTCCCGACCGGGACTTCACGGGGGTGACATCACCGGCAGCAACCGCTGCAGAGCAGGTATCCAGTCCGCCGGCCGCACAGGCTCAAGTTCACTTGCATCCTGTCGAAGCCGTTTCATGCGGTCATCCGTTGGGGACACCGACCGCCATGGAGACAAGAAAACACCTGATTAGCAACGATCCTCAGCATTCCCCCGAACGACCCGCTGAGCCCGAGGCTTGCACCGCGCGACATCGATGATGAGCCGAGCCACCAGCCCGCGCAGGTCGAACCGGCGGTTGAAGCGGTAGGCGAACGCTGCCAGATAGCTGCTGGCGTACTTGGGGTACTTGAACGCATGGAACGCACCCGACAACGTCGTCTTCAGGTTGCCCAGCACCGTGTTGACCCAGGTGAACTCGGGCAGCTCGCGCGGCTTGCGCTGGCCCACCACGATCGGCGTGTGCAGGCAGCCCGCGCTGGTGACCGCGGCGAAGCACCCCAGCCCGTCGCTGACCACCCGCGTTCCCGGCATCAGCGCCGCCTGCGCCCACTGGCCCACCGCCTCCAGCGTGAAGCCGCTCACCGGCGCGAGCTTGACGTACTGCGGATGCCCCTGGTCATCGACCGAGACCGCCGCCACGAACGGCACCTTGTTCTCCGAACCCCGGCCCGCCTTGCCGCCGCTGCGCTCTCCGCCAAGGTAGGCATCGTCGAGCTGCACCGTGCCGTCGAGTCGGTACTGGTCCACCCGCTCGGCCATCGCGTGCATGATCTTCTGGTGCATCAGCCACGCCGTCGGGTAGCTCACGCCCACCTGCCGCTTGAGCGCCAGCGCCGACAGTCCCGTCTTGGCCTGGCTGAGCAGGTAGATCGCCAGGAACCACGTCTTCAGTGGCAGCTTGGTGCTGGCGAACAGGCTGCCCGCGGTCAGCGATGTCTGGTGGCGGCAGCCGTTGCACTGGAACAGCTTGCGCGCCCCGTGGCCCACCACGTAGTGCGCCGCACTGCCGCAGCGCGGGCACTCGAAGCCCTGCGGCCAGCGCGCCTGCTTGACCGCCTCGGCGCATTGCTCTTCCGTGCCGAAGCTGGCCATGAACTCTGGCAGCGACATCCCCTGCTGGAACTGGATTCGGTTCATCGGCATGTGCTCGCTCCTGCGCTTGGTCTGTCTTCTACGCTACGCCTGATCGTCAGTTGGCACCTTGCTGAGAATCATTGCTAATCAGGAGAAAACATGACATCTTGGAATCGGTGGACCGTGTCCGGTCGGCTGTATGTGGCGCTGGGGCTCGGGGCGGTGGTGGTGCTGGGGGCGCTCGGCATGGGCTATGCGCAGATGCGGCGCGGCGAGGCCCTGCTGTCGGCCATCACCCAGACCGAGTACCGGCACATGCAGGAGGTGCATGACTGGCAGCTGGTGGCCACCGGCACCACGGTGCGCATCATGGCGCTCAACCGCAGCGCCGATCCGGCGCTGGCCCAGCTGTTCGGCCCCGAGATCGGACCGCGCATCGAGCAGATCGACAAGCACTTGACCTCCATCAAGACCTGGGCCACGTCCGAGAGCGAAACGGTGGCGCTCAAGGCACTCGACGAGTCGGGGCCGGCGATCATGGCGGCGCTGGCCAGGATTGCCGAGCGGCGCAAGGCCGGTGACGAGCCGGGCGCGCAGCAGGCCTTCGCGCAGGGCTTCATGCCGGCGGTCACCCGTTACCACGCGGCGGTGGATGCGTTCGCGCAGCTGCAGCACGTCCGGCTGAATGACTCTGTGCAGGCCGCGGTCGCGCGGCAGCAGCAGGAGTTCTGGGTGGGCGCGCTGGGCTCGCTGGCGCTGCTCGGCGTCGTCGGTGCGGTGGTGCTGGCCCTGACCAGGACCATCCAGCGCTCGCTGACCCGCGCCGTGCGCGTGGCCGAAGCCGTGGCCCAGGGCGACCTGACGGTGTCGGCCGGCGAGCAGCGCGGCGACGAGTTCGGCCAGCTGATGAGCGCGCTCGACCGCATGGCCGACAGCCTGCGCGCGGTGGTGTCGCAGGTGCGCCAGGGCACCGACCAGATCGCCATCGGCTCGCGCGAGATCGCCCAGGGCAACCAGGACCTGTCGGACCGCACCGAGCACCAGGCCAGCAACCTGCAGCAGACCGCGGCCACGATGGAGCAGCTGGCGACCACCGTGCGGCTGTCGGCCGACAGCGCCGATGAAGCGGCCCGCCTGGCCCAGCAGGCGAGCGAGGTGGCGCAGCGCGGCGGCGACTCCGTGGGCCGGGTGGTGAACACGATGGCGCAGATCGAGCAGTCGTCGCGCCGCATCGAGGAGATCATCGGCGTCATCGACGGGATCTCGTTCCAGACCAACATCCTGGCGCTGAACGCCGCCGTGGAGGCCGCGCGGGCAGGCGAGCAGGGCCGAGGCTTTGCGGTCGTGGCCGGCGAGGTGCGGGCGCTGGCCCAGCGCTCGGCCACTGCGGCCAAGGAGATCAAGCAGCTGATCGCCGATTCGGCCGACAAGGTTCGCAGCGGCAACAGCCAGGTCGAGGCGGCCGGCCAGACGATGACCGAGCTGGTGCGGTCGGTTCAGCAGGTGAGCACGCTGATCCGCGAGATCAGCACCGCCTCGGCCGAGCAGCGCAACGGCATCAGCGGTGTGGCCGCGTCGGTCAGCGCGCTGGACCAGGCCACGCAGCAGAACGCCGCGCTGGTGGAGCGGGCGGCGGCCGCCGCCTCGGCGGTGAGCCAGCAGTCGAGCGAGCTGGCCACGGCGGTGGCGGTGTTCAAGCTGGCCGGCGCGCACTGACCAGATCGCGGTGGCACGCCGAACGCGCCACGGAACTGCTGCCGAAATGGGCACTGGCGCTGGTCAGCTTGTCATTGTGCCGGTTGAGTTCGATAGTTCCAGCCTTGCCATTGACCACCAACAGACCACCAACACCCGGCTGCATCCCATGTACATCCCCGCACACTTCGCCATCACCGACCCCGCAGAGCTGCACCGCATCGTCCGAGCGCACCCGCTGGGCACGCTGGTCACGCATGGCGAATCCGGTCTGGATGCCGACCACATCCCCTTCGAGTTCGACCCGGCCACTGGTGTGCTGGGCACGCTGACCGCCCACGTGGCGCGTGCCAACACGCTGTGGCAGCGCTGCCCCTCGGGCACGCCGGTGATGGTGGTCTTCCGGGGCGCGCAGGCCTACATCTCGCCGAACTGGTATCCGAGCAAGCATGAAGCGCACCGCCAGGTGCCGACCTGGAACTACGAGGTCGTGCATGCCCACGGCACATTGACGGTGCACGATGACGAGCGCTTCGTGCGCGGCCTGGTCGCCCGGCTCACCCGCCAGCACGAAGCGGCCGAACCGACGCCGTGGAAGATGGCGGACTCCGCGCCCGAGTTCATCGACGGGATGTTGCGCAACATCGTCGGCATCCAGATCGCCGTGACGTCCCTGGTGGGCAAGGCCAAGCTCAGCCAGAACAAGGAGGTGCGCGATCGGCACTCGGCCGCCGACACGCTGGCCTCGCGCGGACACGACGAGCTGGCGCGGGCCATGCGCGGTACGCCTTCAGTTTGACCGGGTCGCGGCCGACATCAGTCACTGCGACAGACGCATCCTGGAGGTGCCCCCGTGAGACTGCCCTGCCATCGCGCTTCGACCCTTGACCGGCTGAACCTGGAAGCCCTGCCGCGCGCTGAACGGGCGGTTGCATGAGCGGCGTCGCCTCGCCGATTCAGCGGGTGCACCACAGCGCCTACCGGTGCCGCGACTCCGGCGCCACGCGGGCCTTCTACGAGGACTTTCTCGGCCTGCCGCTGGTCAACGCACTGGAGATTCACCACACGCGCACCGGCCGCGCAACGGAAACGCTGCACACCTTCTTCAGCATGGCCGACGGCGCGTGCCTGGCCTTCTTCGAAGCACCGGACATGCCGTTCGAGTTCCTTCCACGGCACGACTTCGACCTGCACATCGCGCTGCAGGTCGACCGCCAGACGCTGCACACCATGCGCGACAAGGGTCGGGCCCAGGGCGTCGACACGCGCGGCATCGTCGACCACGGCTTGTTCGAATCGCTGTACTTCCGCGACCCGAACGGCTATGTGGTCGAGTTGTGCTGCCCGCGGCCGGGCCACGACGAAGGCATGGATCCGTCACGCAACCGGGCGCGCGAAAAGCTCGACGGCTGGCTCGCGCGCCGCGTCGGCGGCGCCTGAACCGCATGACAGCCCCGATCGCCGAGGACACCGTGTCGCTGCGCGCCGAGATCGACGCCTTGCGCAGCGAACTGGACCTGCTGCACGACGCGCTCGAGCGGATGCCACACGGCATGTGCGCCTTCGACAGCGCGGACCACCTGGTGCTGGCCAACGCGCACTACCGCAAGATCTGGCGCCTGCCCGAGGAGGTGACGCGCCGCGGCAGCAGCTTCCGCCAGATCATGGACGCCACGCCTGGCCGCGAGACCGCCGCCAGCCGCAACCAGCCGAAGCCCGCGCCGGGCTCCGAGGGCACCCGCTGGCGCGAATGGCAGCTGGACGATGGCCGCATCGTCGAGATCGTGGTGTCACGCCGTGCCGACGGAAGCTGTGTCGCCCTGCACGAGGACGTGACCGAGCAGCGGCAGGCCCAGGAGCGCATCAGCTTCCTGGCCCGGCACGACCTGCTCACCGGCCTGCCCAACCGCGGCGTACTGCGCGAGGAACTGGAGCGCGCGCTCGCATCCAACCGGCGAGGGGAGAGTCTGGCCCTCTTCTGCCTGGACCTGGACCGCTTCAAGCCCGTGAACGACACCTATGGCCACGCGGCGGGCGACGAACTGCTGCGCCAGGTGGCCCAGCGCCTGCGTGAATGCGTGCGCGAGACCGACGTCGTGGCGCGCCTGGGTGGTGACGAATTCTCCGTGGTGCAGCGCGGCGCCGTGCAGCCCGAAGGCTCGACCCGGCTGGCGCGCCGCCTGATCGACGTGCTGACCCGGCCCTTCGACGTGGATGGCCATGTCGTGCACATCGGCACCAGCGTGGGCGTGGCCATGGCCCCCAGCGACGGCGAGGACAGCGAGACCCTGCTTCGCCACGCGGATCTGGCGCTGTACCGTGCCAAGTCTGAAGGCCGCGGCCAGCTGAGCTACTTCGAGCCCGACATGAACGAGCGTGTGGACGCCCGCCGCGGCCTGGAGAATGCGATGCGCGAGGCCCTGGCGGCCCGGCAGTTCGAGCTGGCCTACCAGCCGCGCTACGCCATCGACGCACAACGTCTGATGGGCGTCGAGGCTCTTCTGCGGTGGAACCACCCGCAGCGGGGCGCCATTTCGCCGGGCGAGTTCGTGCCCCTGGCCGAAGAAACGGGATTGATCGTCCCCATCGGCCGCCTCGTGCTCGAACGGGCCTGTCGCGACGCGCTGGCCTGGCCCGCGCACACGACGGTGGCGGTCAACGTCTCGGCCGTGCAGTTCGCGCGCGACACGCTGGTGGCCGACGTGACCCACGCGTTGGCCGAGTCCGGGCTGCCGGCCCGGCGACTCGAGCTGGAGATCACCGAGTCGACCATGGTCAAGGATCCCACCCGGGTGCTGGGCGCCTTGCACACGCTGCGCGACCGGGGCGTTCGCATCGCGATGGACGACTTCGGCACCGGCTTCTCGTCGTTGAGCCACCTGCGCAGCTTTCCGTTCGACCACCTCAAGATCGACCGCAGCTTCGTGCGCGATGTGGTCGAGCGAGCGGACCTGCAGGCCATCGTCCGCGGCATCGCCACGCTGGCGCAGGGCATGGGCATGCAGACCACCGCCGAAGGGGTGGAGACCGCCGAACAGCTGGCCACCGTGCGCGCCCTGGGCTGCGATGCCATCCAGGGGTTCCTGCTGGGGCGACCTGCGCCTGCAGCGCACATCGGACGGCTGATGCGCGACGCGCGAGCGCCGACCGGCTGAGCTCCGCATCGCAACATCCACAGTCCGGGCTGTGTTCGGATCCGACCGGCCGCTTTGGAGCGCCGGGTTCAGCGGATCGGAGGTCACCGATGGGTCGCAAGCAGCCAGTGGCCGCGCCCCTCAGATCTGAACGTCGTAGTCCACCGTCAACGGCGCATGGTCACTGAACCACTGCCCCTTGTAGATCGACGCCGACCGCGCCAGCGCCGCGACTCCCGGCGTCGCCAGGTGGTAGTCGATCCGCCAGCCCACGTTCTTCGCCCGCGCCTGCCCGCGGTTGCTCCACCACGTGTAGCACTCGTCGGTCGTGTCGGGGTGCAGCCGCCGGTAGACATCGACCAGCCCGCCCTCGGCCGGGTCGAGCAGCCGGGTCATCCACGCCCGCTCCTCCGGCAGGAAACCCGAGTTCTTCCGGTTGCCCTTCCAGTTCTTCAGGTCGGCTTCCTGGTGGGCGATGTTGACGTCGCCGACCAGGATGAACTCGCGTTCGGCCTTCAGCGCCATCAAGTGCGGGAAGATCTGGTCGATGAAACGGAACTTGGCCTGCTGGCGTTCGTCGCCGGAGGAGCCGCTGGGGAAGTAGCAGCTGATGACCGAGAGCTTGCGCTCGGGCGTGTCGTGGCGGACTTCGACGTAGCGGCCCTCGTCGTCGAACTCCGGCACGCCGATGCCGGTGATCACCGCGCTCGGGGTGTGCCGGGTGTACATCCCTACCCCGGAGTAGCCCTTTTTCTGCGCAAAATGAAAATGTCCGTGCATTCCGTCGAGGACGGTGTGGGAAGGGCTCAGGTCCTGAGCCTGGGCTTTCACTTCCTGCACCCCCATACAATCGGCCTGTACGGTTTCGACCCACGCCAGCAAGCCCTTGCTGGAGGCTGAGCGGATGCCGTTGAGGTTGAGGCTGACCAGTCGCATCACCAGACCCTTTTTATCGTCCATGCAGATGACCCAAGACGCAAGCTCCCCCCGCACCGACGCTCTTGCCCAGGATTTCGTGGCCTTCGCGGTCGATGCCGGCGTGTTGCGCTTCGGCGAGTTCAAGACCAAGGCGGGGCGGTTGTCGCCCTACTTCTTCAATGCCGGTCTCTTCGACGACGGCGCCAAGCTGGGCCGTCTGGCGCAATTCTATGCACAGCGGCTGCTGGCCTCCGGGCTGGAGTTCGACATGCTGTTCGGCCCGGCCTACAAGGGCATCACGCTGGCCGCGGCCGTCTCGATCGAGCTGGCGCGGCTGGGCAAGAACGTGCCCTATGCCTACAACCGCAAGGAAGCCAAGGACCACGGCGAGGGCGGCACGCTGGTCGGCGCCCCGGTGCAGGGTCGCGTGCTGATCATCGACGACGTGATCTCGGCCGGCACCTCGGTGCGCGAGTCGATCGCGATGATCCAGGCGGCGGGGGCCACGCCCTGCGGCGTGACGATCGCGCTGGACCGCCAGGAGAAGGCCAGCGAACACGGTGTCGATGCCCCGCATTCGGCTGTGCAGTTCGTGCAGCGCGAGCTGGGCCTGTCGGTGGTGGCCATCGCCACGCTGACCGACCTGCTGGCGTACCTGCAGGGCCAGAGCGACCCGCGCCTGAGCAGCAGCCTGCCAGCGGTGCAGGCCTACCGCGAGCGCTACGGAGTCCAGACGTGAACCCGGCCCGCGCAGCAGCCCTGGTGCGGCTGGCGGGATCCATGCTGCTGCCGGCGTCGCTGGCGGCGGTCAGTCTGTCCGCGCAGGCGGCGAACATCTACACCTGCATCAATGCCAAGGGCCAGCGCATCACCTCGGACCGGCCGATCGTCGAATGCATCGACCGCACGCAGGAGTTGCGCAACACCGACGGGTCGGTGAAGCAGGTGGTCCCACCGTCGATGACCGCCGAGGAGCGTGCGGCGCACGAAGACCGGCTGCGTCAGGAGATGGCCGCCGGTGCCGTGAAGCGTGACGCGATCCGGCGTGACCGCAACCTGCTGAGTCGCTACCCCGACGAGCCGCGCCACCAGCGTGCCCGCACCGCGGCGCTGGAGCCGCTCAACACGGCGCTGCAGGCCACCGAGCGCCGCCTGACCGAGCTGGAGCACGACCACAAGCGCCTGCAGCAGGAGGCGGAGTTCTACAAGGGCCGCGACCTGCCCCGCGAGCTGAAGATCAAGTTCGGCCAGAACCAGGCGGCGCTGCAGGCCCAGCAGGACGCGGCCCAGAACCACCTGGCCGAGATCCAGCGCATCAACGCCAGCTACGACCAGGAACTGGTGCGCCTGCGGCGCCTGTGGGCCGGCGCCGCACCGGGCAGTGTCAGCCCGCCAGCTTCTTCTTCAGCAACTCGTTGACCTGGGCCGGGTTGGCCTTGCCCTTGGTGGCTTTCATCGCCTGACCGACCAGCGCGCCGAAGGCCTTTTCCTTGCCGGCACGGAAGTCCTCGACCGATTTGGCGTTCGCGGCCAGCACGGCGTCGAGGATGGCTTCCAGCGCGCCGCTGTCGTTCATCTGCTTGAGGCCCTTGGCGTCGATCACGGTGTCCACGTCCGCACCTTCGCCGGTCCACAGCGCCTCGAACACCTGGCGGGCGGCGTTGTTGGAGATGGTGCCATCCTGGATGCGGTTGATCAGCGCGCCGAGCGTCGCGGGGGACACGGGCGCCGAGGCGATGTCGCCGCCATCGGCGTTCAGGCGCTTGCTGATCTCGCCCATGATCCAGTTGGCGACCAGCTTCGGCTGCGCGCAGGCGGCGTTGGCGGCCTCGAAATAAGCGGCGGTCGCACGGCTGGTGGTCATCATCGCCGCGTCGTAGGCGGGCAGGCCCAGCGCGCGCTGCAGCCGCGCGGCCAGCGCACCGGGCAGCTCGGGCATCTCGCTGCGCACACGCTCGACCCACTCCGGCGCGATCACCAGCGGCGGCAGGTCCGGGTCGGGGAAATAGCGGTAGTCGTGCGCGTCTTCCTTGGTGCGCATCATCCGCGTCTCGCCGGTGTCCGGATCGAACAGCACGGTGGCCTGCACGATCTCGTAGCCGTCCTCGATCTGGTCGATCTGCCACTGGATCTCGTAGTCGATCGCCTGCTGCAGGAAGCGGAAGCTGTTGAGGTTCTTGATCTCGCGGCGGGTGCCGAAGGGCTGGCCCGGGCGGCGCACCGAGACGTTGGCGTCGCAGCGGAACGAGCCTTCCTGCATGTTGCCGTCGCACATGCCCAGCCACACCACCAGCGTGTGCAGCGCCTTGGCGTACTCGACCGCCTGCTTCGACGAGCGCAGCTCCGGCTCGGTGACGATCTCCAGCAGCGGCGTGCCGGCGCGGTTCAGGTCGATGCCGGTCATGCCGTGGTGGTCTTCGTGCAGCGACTTGCCGGCGTCCTCTTCCAGGTGGGCGCGGGTCAGGTTGAGGCGGAACGGCTCGCCGTCGACGAAGAACTCGACCACGCCGCCCTGCACGACCGGGATCTCGTACTGGCTGATCTGGTAGCCCTTGGGCAGGTCGGGGTAGAAGTAGTTCTTGCGCGCGAAGATCGACATCGGCGCGATGGTGGCGCTCACGGCCAGACCGAACTGGATCGCGCGCTCGACCGCGCCACGGTTCATCACCGGCAGCGAGCCGGGCAGCGCCAGATCGACCGCGCAGGCCTGGGTGTTCGGCTCGGCACCGAAGCGGGTCGAGGCGCCGGAGAAGATCTTCGATTGGGTCGAGAGCTGGGCGTGGGTCTCGAAGCCGATCACGACTTCGTAGCCGCGCACGAGGAGGGATGCGGTCATGGGGCAGGTGCTTCCGGTAAGCTCAAAGGGGAAATGCTACGGCATACCCGGGACGGCTCGGTGGACGGAGGGGCTGACATACACTCCGGACACCATGAAGATCGCCCGCCTCGCTCTCGCTGTTGTCGCTGTCGCCGCCATCGCCGTTGCCGCCACGCTGGCCACGGGTGGCAAGGAGATGGCCCCCACCGTCTCGTACACCCTGCTCGACGGCTCGAAGCACAGCAGCGAGGCGCTGCGCGGCAAGGTCGTGCTGGTCAACTTCTGGGCCACGAGCTGCACCACCTGCGTCAAGGAAATGCCACACCTGATCGAGACGCACCAGAAGTACAAGGACCGCGGCTTCGAGACGCTGTCGATCGCGATGGCCTACGACCCGCCGGCCTACGTGATGAACTTCGCCGAGTCGCGCAAGCTGCCCTTCCGCGTCACGATGGACAACACCGGCGAGATGGCCCGCCAGTTCGGCAAGGTGCAGCTCACGCCGACGACCTTCGTGCTCAACAAGAAGGGCGAGATCGTCAAGCGCTATGTGGGCGAGCCGGACTTCGCGCAGCTGCATGCGCTGCTGGAGAAGCTGCTGGCGGAATCGGCGTGACCGTTCCGCGCGCCGGCGAGTGGCCGCTCAGCCCTTGAGCGCCCCGAACACCGACTGCAGGATCTTGCTCCCCGTCCCGATCGGATCCTGCCGGATCTTCTTCTCTTCTTCGCCGATCATCAGGTAAAGCCCGTCCAGCGCCTTGCCGGTGACGTACTGCTGGATGCTGGCCTGCTGGTCGTTGACGAGCCCCAGCGCCTTGGCCTTGCCGGCGATGGCGTTGTACTTCTGGGCCAGCGACACCTTCTCGGTCGCCTTGGTGACGATGGGCAGGAACTGCTCGCCCATCGGGGTGCGGGTGCGCTCGGCGAAGAAGTCGGTCACCGAGGTCTCGCCGCCGCGCAGGATCTGCGCTGCATCCTGCACCGACATCGACTTCACCGCGTTCACCAGCAGCGGCTTGGCGGCGGGCACGGCCTGTTCGGCGGCGCGGTTCATCGCGGTTTCCAGTGCGTCGATCTTCGCGCCCTGGCCGAAGGTGCGCAGCAGCCTGGCGCCCTGGTTCAGCCACTCGGGCAGCGCGATGTGCACCAGCGGGTTGTTCAGGAAACCGCCGTCGCGTCCGAGCAGGCTCACGGCCGAGCTGGCGCCGCGCTCCAGCGCGGCGCGCAGGCCTTGCGTCGCGTCGAGTTCACTCAGGGCCCAGCCGGGCAGGACGGCGGTGCCGCCGAGCAGGACCGCGGCGCGCAGCAGGGCCAGGCGGCGGGCGGCGTTCACGGTGGCGGCGGTGTGCGCGTCGAGGGTCATGCGGGTCTCCTTGGAGGTTTGTCGGATCAGGTGGACAACGCGGGAATGCTACTCTGCGCAGACAGGGTTTCGTGCCGCCGAGCCTGTGGACAAGTTTCTGGATAACCTATGGAAAGTTGGCGTACCGGTCCGCATGCTTTGTCGAATCGCTCTCGGGGGCAGCCCGGAAATCTGGTGCCGGTGTTCTGTGGATAACAGGCTGTGGATAACTGGCCGTCTCTGACCGACAGGCTCAGCGCCCCAGCACCTTTGCCACCGGATTCGGCCGCAGCCGGAACGCATCCGGCATGCCGGAGCCGAGCAGCGGTCGCAGGTACATCCGGAACGCATCGGTCACGTCGGTGCCGCTGGCGCTGAGGAACTCGTCCTCCATCGTGCGCGTCTTGCCGGCAACGGCCTCCAGCGGCAGCAGCTCGTAGTCCGCCGCGTAATAGCCGGCGCGCTTGATCGCCACCGAGCCATCGCGCCCGCCCCACATCGCGTACTGCACCGCCTTCTCGCCGACCTCCCGCGCCTCGCGCTGGTCCACATCGCTGACGCAGCCGATGAAGCTGCGCTGCAGGTAGCCGAAGGTGTCGCCGCGCACACGCTTGATGCCGAGCTTGCGCTTGATCTCCTCGCAGAGCAGATCGGCCAGCGCGCCGGTGCCGGAGAGCTGGATGTTGCCGTGGGCGTCGAACTCCATGTCCTTGGCCAGCGTGGTGATGATGGGCGTGCCGGCGGCGTCGTGGATGCCTTCGCTGACGGCGATGACGCAGCGGCCGAGGCGGTCGTAGGTCGCCTTCACGTCGGCCAGGAATTGCGCGAGATCGAAGGTGCGTTCCGGCACGTAGATCAGGTGCGGACCGTCGTCGTCGAACTTCTTGCCGAGTGCCGATGCGGCGGTGAGGAAGCCGGCGTGGCGGCCCATCACGACACCGACGTAGACGCCGGGCAGCGCCGCGTTGTCCAGGTTCGCCCCGGCGAAGGCCTGCGCGACGAAGCGCGCCGCGCTCGGGAATCCGGGCGTGTGGTCGTTGCCGACGAGGTCGTTGTCGATCGTCTTGGGGATGTGGATGCAGCGCAGCGCGTAGTGCGCCGCCTGGGCCTGCTCGCTGACGATGCGCACGGTGTCGGACGAGTCGTTGCCGCCGATGTAGAAGAACTGGCCGATCTGGTGCGCCTGCAGCACCTTGAAGATCTCGCGGCAGTAGGCCTCGTCGGGCTTGTCGCGGGTCGAGCCGAGCGCGGACGAGGGGGTCGCGGCGACGAGTTCGAGGTTGTGGCTGGTTTCCTGCGTCAGGTCGACGAGGTCCTCGTTGACGATGCCGCGCACGCCGTGGCGCGCGCCATAGACACACTCGACGCCCCGGTGTCGCCGTGCTTCGAGCACGACGCCGACGAGCGACTGGTTGATGACGGCGGTCGGGCCGCCCCCTTGGGCGACCAGGATCTTGGCGGGGTTCATGCGGCAGGACTCCTCGGGTGGACAGGATCAGCGGGCCGTCTGGTACGGACATGGCCCGGGATCATCCTACGCCGCAGAGCGCCCGGCCTCGGGGACAATCCCGGCCCTTGATGCGCCGGCCCGGAAGGGAGCGCTGCTCAGCTTCGATTCATTCCACTCCGGTTCACTCCTGCGATGCCCCACGTTGCTTCCTTCCGTTCCCGACCTGCCGGCGTGCCCAGTGAATGGGTGCTGCTGGCGGTCAGCCTGCTCTGGGCGCTGACCTGTCATCTGCCATTTTTCAGCGCCGCGCTGCAGGGGCGCAGCTGGTCCGATCCCTCCAGCTGGGGATTCGGCGCCGCCCTGTTCGTCGGGGCGCTGGCCCTGAACTTCGTGGTGCTGGCAGTGTTCTGCCATGGGCGTCTGCTCAAGCCGCTGGTGGCCGTGCTGCTGGTCGTGGCCGCCGGATCGACCCACTTCATGCAGGCCTTCGGGGTCTACCTCGATCCATCCATGCTGCGCAATGCGCTGCGCACCGATGTGGGCGAGGCGCGCGAGTTGCTGAGCCTCGGCTTCGCGGGGCGGCTGCTGCTGCAGGCGGCGCTGCCGATCGCGTTGCTCTGGGGCATTCAGCTGCGCCAGCGGACCTTCGGCCGGGCGCTCGGGCTGCGGCTGCTGTGGATCGTGGGCGGGGTGGCGGTGCTGGTGGGTGCGGTGCTGGCGGTGTTCCAGCCGTTCTCGTCGCTGATGCGCAACCACAAGGAGATCCGCTACCTGATCACGCCGACCAATGTGCTCTGGTCGACGGGCAGCGTGGTGGCCGAGGACCTCAAAGGCGCCGCCAGGCCCCGCCAGCCGATCGGCCTCGACGCCGCACCCGGCCCGCAGATGCAGGCGCGCACGCGGCCGACCGTGCTGGTCGTGGTCGTCGGCGAGACGGCGCGGGCGGCCAACTGGGGCCTGAACGGCTACGCGCGCCAGACGACCCCCGAACTCGCGAAGATCCCCACGCTGGTGAACTTCCCGCAGGTGACGAGCTGCGGCACGAACACCGAGGTGTCGGTGCCCTGCCTGTTCGCGCCGGTGGGGCGGCGCGACTATGACGAGGCGACGATCCGCGGCAGCGAGTCGCTGCTGCATGTGCTCAAGCGCGCAGGCGTGGGCGTCCTGTGGCGCGACAACCAGTCGGGCTGCAAGGGCGTGTGCGAGGGCCTGCCCAGCGAGGAGGTGCTGCAGCTGAATCCGCCCGGCCTGTGCGCGGACGGGCGCTGCATGGACGAGGCGCTGCTGCTCGGCCTCGACGAACGCCTGGCGCAGGCGAAGGGCACGCAGGTGCTCGTGCTGCACCAGCTCGGCAACCACGGCCCCTCCTACTTTCGCCGCTACCCGGAGGCCTTCGCCAAATTCCAGCCGGCCTGCACCCAGGACGACCTGCGCCAGTGCACCCAGGCCGAGATCGTCAACGCCTACGACAACGTGCTGCTCTACACCGACCATGTGCTGGCCACGCTGATCGAGCGCCTGCAGGCGCGGGCGGCGACGGTGGACAGCGCCGTGCTCTATGTCTCCGACCACGGCGAGTCGCTGGGCGAGTCCAACCTGTTCCTGCACGGCCTGCCCTACGCCATCGCGCCGGACGTGCAGAAGCAGGTGCCGATGGTGATGTGGTTCTCCGAGGGCCTGACCGCCGCCGCCGGACTCGACCTGGACTGCGTGCGCCGCCGTGCCACGCAGCCTGCCGCGCACGACCACCTGTTCCACACCGTGCTCGGCCTGACCGATGTGCGCACCGCGCTGTATGCGCCGGACTGGGACCTGCTGCGCGCTTGCCGCAAGGCGCAGCCATGAGCGGTCGCCGGGACCTGGGGTGGCTGGCGGCGGCGCTGCTGCTGCTGCTCGGCTGGGACTTGGCGGGCGCGGATCTGGCGGTGGTCCGCTGGTTCGGATCGCCCACCGGCTTTGCCTGGCGCGCCTCCTGGTGGACCAGCGGGCTGATGCACGAGGGTGGGCGCTGGCTGGCCTGGGCCGTGTTGCTGTTGCTGGTCGTCGGCATCTGGCGGCCCTTGCCGGCCTTCGCGGGACTCCCGCAGCACCAGCGGATCGGCTGGGTGCTGGTGACGCTGGCGGCGGTACTGCTGGTGCCGGCGATCAAGCGGGTGAGCCTGACGAGCTGCCCGTGGGACCTGGCCGAGTTCGGCGGCATGGCGCAATACGTCTCGCACTGGCGCTGGGGGGAGAGCGACGGCGGGCCGGGGCGCTGCTTCCCGTCCGGCCATGCGGCGGGGGCCTTTGCCTTCCTGAGCGGCTTCTTCGTGCTGCGGCCGTACCGGCCGGATCTGGCGTGGCGCTGGCTGCTGGGTGTGGTGCTGGTGGGCACGCTGTTCGGCGCGGCCCAGCTGGTACGCGGTGCGCACTATCCGAGCCACACGCTGTGGACGGCGTGGTTCTGCTGGGCGGTCTGTCTGGCCGGACAGGGACTGTGGCAGCGCCGCCAGCCTGACTTACTGCGGTAAGCCACCCGGCTTTCCGGCCGTAAGACACCCCTTCCGACAGGCCGGGGCAGGGGAGGGCGCCTGATTCCAGTTGGTGAGTGCAGGCTTCGAATGTGTTGAAGTGAGCGCAGGCTTTTGCCGAAAACCATGCTGCGTGGGTGACTGCGGGCCGACTCGGGGGTGTACAGACGTGGCAGAGCCGGCGCCCCCTGCGGAGGCGCCGGCGAAACGGGGTCGCGGCGGTGGTCGTGGCCGGGGGATCGACACCGGGCGGCTCCCGGCCACGCGGACGCCGCAACGGCCGGCGGCGCTGGGGCGCGCGGCCGGTCAGGACATGGGGGATCGGAGGGCGCCGGGTGCGCAACCGGACGGCTCGCACCGGACCCGCGAGCGCTTCCTCACTACCAGTCGGCCACGCCCACGGTGCCGCCCCCGACCGCAGCAAAGCGGCCAGGGGCGTGCACAGCAGCAGGCGGACCAGCAGGGCGACGAGCATGAAGACGCAGGAGTGGAGGCCGTCCGAGTCTGCCGCCCGGCCCGGTCAGGCGATGGCCGGATGAAGTGGCGCTGAACGGCCCATCCTGTCGGATCGGGGTCGGCGAGGTTCCGCGCGGTACAGTGTCCCGATGGATGAACCGACCGCCCGACAAGTGCTGCTGATCCAGGCGTTCGAGACCGCCGGGACCGACCACCCGCTCTGGACCGCCGAGGACCGGCGCTGGGCGACCCGTGTCGCGCTGGAGGGCGCCGAGCCCGCGGGCCGTGCCGACCGCTTCATCGCCACCCGCGCCGATGCCGCCGTTCGCCGCTTGGCGCCCCGCGCGGCGCCGGTGTCCGCGTGGCTGTCGCACCGCCTGTGGCACCGCCGCTGGGCGGTGGCGGCCTTGCTGCTGGGCCTCGTGCTCGGGTTCGTGGCCGACACGGTCGGGGCCGGACACCGCATCAACCTGCTCGGCACCGGCGTCTGGGGGCTGGTCGCGTGGAATCTGCTGGTCTACCTGCTGCTGGTGCTGCCGATCCCGGACGGCTGGCTGCGCCGCAGCCTGTCCCGGCGGATGCTGGACCTGCGCGGTCTGCTGCGCGGGGCACGGCGCGAGCCGGTGTTCGACCGCGTGGCGCAGATGTGGACCGCTGCCAGCGCGCCGCTGTCGCTGGCGCGCGCCGGGGTGCTGATGCACCTGGGCGCGGCCGGGCTGGCGCTGGGTCTGATCGCAGGGCTGTATCTGCGCGGCCTCGGGCTGGATTACCGCGCCGGCTGGGCGAGCACCTTTCTCGATGCTGCCACCGTGCACCAGATCCTCGGCACGCTGTACTGGCCGGCCCAGCAGGCCCTGCATGCGCTGCAATGGTCGCCCTTCGTGGTGTCGCCCATCACCCTGCCTGATCTGGCCGGTTTCGAGGCGCTGCAGCTGGTCGGTGGCGAGCCGCCCGTGGCCTCCCCCGCCAACAGCGCCGCGCCGTGGATCCACCTGCAGGCGCTCACGCTGGCGATGTTCATCGTCGTGCCGCGGCTGGTGCTGGCGGCGCTGGGCGGGCTGCGGGCGCTGTGGTGGTCGCAGCGGTTTCCGCTCAAGCTGCAAGGCGATCCCTACTTCGACGACCTGCTGCGCCAGCAGCGCCGCGAGCAGGCGCGCGTGACGTTGTTGCCCTATGCCCAGGACGCCGCGACGCCCGCCGAACACGAGGCGCTGCGCCACTGGCTGCAGCCGCTGCTGGGCGAGACGATGCAGTGGCAGGTGGTGCCGGTCCGCCCCTACGGCAGCGAGGACGAGGCTGCGCTGCAGCAGTCGCTGGTCGGTCGGCCGACGCTGCTGCTGGCGCGCTTCGACCTGTCGGCCACGCCCGAGGCCGAAATCCACGGCCGCTGGCTGCGTGCGCTGCAGACCGCCACGCGCCAGGCGGGGGCGCCGCGCTGCGTGCTGGTGGTCGAGGAGAGCGGCTTCGTGCAGCGCTTCGGCCAGACCGCGCCCGAGCGCATCGAACAGCGCCGCGCCGCGTGGCAGGCCCTGGCCACCGATGTGGGCATGGCGGTGCTGGCCGTCCGCGCGGGCGTGCCGGTGGAGCCGTCCGCCACGGCGCTGCGCCGCCAGCTCGACGGAGCGCCCGCCGCATGAGCCGCCGCGACAACACCCTCGCGCTGAGCCTGGTCTCGCACACCAACATCGGCAAGACCACGCTGGCGCGCACCCTGCTCGGCCGCGACATCGGCACCGTGCGCGACGCCACCCACGTCACCGACTTCGCCGACGAACACCGCATGGTCGACACGCCGCAGGGCGAGTGCCTGACGCTGTGGGACACGCCTGGTTTCGGCGACAGCGTGCGGCTGGCCAAGCGGATGAAGCAGGCGGGCAACCCGATCGGCTGGCTGCTCACCGAGGTCTGGGACCGCTGGCGCGACCGCGCCTTCTGGGCCAGCCAGATGGCGCTGCGCAATGTGCGCGACGAGGCGGACGTGGTGCTCTACCTCGTCAGCGCGGCCGAGTCGCCCGAGGCGGCCGGCTACGTGGCGCCGGAAATGGAGCTGCTGGCGTGGACCGGCCTGCCGGTGATCGTGCTGCTCAACCAGCTCGGCGCGCCGGGACAACCCGCGCAGGAAGCGGCCGAGATCGCGCGCTGGCGCACCCATCTGGCGGGGCAGCCGCAGGTGCGCGCCGTGCTGCCGCTGGATGCGTTCGCGCGCTGCTGGGTGCAGGAGCTGACGCTGCTGCAGGCCATCGAAGCCGCCCTGCCGCTCGCGCGCCAGCCGCTGATGGGCCGGCTGCGTGGCGTCTGGCAGGCGCAGCGCCTGGCCACCTTCGACTCCGCGATGCGCACGCTGGCCGAGAGCCTCGCCCGCATCGCCCATGCCCGCGAGACGGTGCCCGAGGCCGGCACGCTGCGCGCTGCGCTGCGCCAGGTCGGCAGCGCACTGGGGCTGCGCCGCGAGGGCGGCGATCCGCGCCAGCAGGCCCAGGAGGCGCTGATCGCCCGGCTGGACAGCGAGGTGCGCAGCAGCACCACCGACCTGCTCCACCTGCACGCGCTGGAGGGCCAGGCCGCCGCGGAGGACATCCTGGCGCGTGTCGGCAGCCAGTTCGACCGGCGCGAGCGGGTCGGCGCCGGCCAGGCCGCGGTGATCGGCGGCATGGTGTCGGGCGCGCTCACCGGGCTGGGCGCCGATCTGGCTTCGGGCGGGCTGACGCTGGGCGGCGGACTGATCGCCGGGGGCGTGCTCGGTGCACTGGGGGCGATGGGGCTGGCGCACGGGGTCAATCTGGTGCGCGGGCTGGACGCCTCCTGGCTTGGCTGGCAGCCCGCGGCGCTGGATGCGGCGGTCGAGGCTGCGCTGCTGCGCTATCTGGCGGTGGCGCATTTCGGGCGCGGACGCGGCCCGTGGGCGCAGACGGAGGCGCCGGCCTGCTGGCGCGAGGTGGTCGCGGCCACCCTCGCGCCGCACCGCGGTAACTTCGACCAGCTCTGGGCCGACCGCAGCCGGCCGGACGTCACCGAAGCGGCCACTGCTGCGCGGCTGGCCGATCTGCTGGCGCAGGTCGGGCGGCAGGTGCTGGGGGCGCTCTACCCCGAGGTGTCGGTGGGCTGGGCGGCGCGGGCCGAAGCCACGACTGGGTTGTCGGTGGTCGTGCCCACCGTCTGAAACCGGGTCCGCGCCACACCGTGGTGGCTGCGCAGGACCGGCACCGGTGACAGGCCGTGCGCCAGCAGCATCGATGCACGGAACCGGTGCCGCCCGTGGCGGTGGCGGGCGCGGGTGCGGGCGGCCTGTCCCATCTCGTGGCGCAGCGGGGCGGCTTCCACGAGGCGGGCGATGGCCGCGATCAGGTCGTTGTTGCGGTTGCAGAGGTAGCCGGACAACGCATGCACGATCAGCGCCCGGTAGGCCGGCACCTGGCGCCCCAGGCACGGCACGCCGGCGGCCATCGCCTCGGCCATGCCGCGGGCATCGCTGCCCGCCGGATCCGGTGACACGTAGACCCAGGCACGGCACAGTGTCTCGGCGCGGTCGGCCGCATCGGCGCCGCGCATCAGCCTGATCTGGGCCGCCTGCAGCATCTGCTGCACCGCGGGGGTCGCGTCGCCGATCCAGCCGAAGGTCAGCGCCGGGCGCAGGCCCGTCAGCATCACGGCGAGCTGCACGAAGGCCTGGGCGTAGACCAGATCGCCGGGCTGCCCGGTGGTGACGATCAGCGGTGTCTCGGCCTCGGCCCGCTCGGTGTTGAAGTAGACCTCGTCGACCGGCCGGGACGGGCCGCCCGGGTGCTCGCGGCCGGACGGATCAAGGGCATCGACCCGGTTGCGCTGCACGAGGAAGGCGGAGCGGTCGAGTCCGCGCGCGATGCGTGTCGCCAGCGTGTCGCTGTCGAGGTGGAAGAACATCGGTGCCTGCACCGACGAGCCGCGCAGCACGTGGCGTCCGAGCAGCCCGGCGGTGAGGCCGTGCACGTGCACGGCCAGTGTCGGTCCGTCCGCGAGTGCGCCGCGCAGCGCGGTGGCGGCCTGCCGGACGGCGGGCAGGCCCGCGCGCCCTGCGCTGTCGCCGCCCAGCTGCACACCGGCCGGCAACATCAGCCGTGCCTGCGCCGCATCGCGCTGGTCCATCAGCACCAGACTCTGGGGCACGCCGGCATCGGCGAGTGCCAGCACGGTGGGCCACAGCGTCTGTCCCCGGCCACCGGGTTGCAATCGACTGACGAGGTGGAGCACGCGGCTGGTCATGGGCGGGGTCACTTTCCGGGTTGCAGGGTTCAGCGTGCGCCGCTGCCCAGCAACACCACCCGCAAGGTGTGGACCAGGATGCTCAGGCGCATGCGCAAGCTGTGCTTTTCGACAAACACGCGGTCAAGTTCAACCCTTTCTTCGTACGTCGTGTCGTTGCGGCCGCTGACCTGCCACAGACCGGTCATGCCCGGACGCACGCTCAGGTAGTGCCAGCGCACCTGGCCATAGCGCGGCAGCTCCGCCAGCGTGATCGGCCGCGGCCCCACCAGGCTCATCTCGCCACGCAGCACGTTGAAGAGCTGCGGCAGCTCGTCCAGGCTGGTGCGGCGCAGGAAGTCGCCGATCGGCGTGATGCGCGGATCGTTCAGCAGCTTGTGGTCGCGCTCCCATTCGGCGCGCGCGTTGGCATCTTTTTCCAGCAGATCGCGCAGCATGGCGTCGGAATCGAGGTACATGCTGCGGAACTTCAGGCAGCGGAACAGCTTGCCGTGCTGGCCGATCCGGTAGTGGCCGAACAGGATGGGCGCGCCGTCCTTGCGCCAGATCAGCAGTGCAACGACCAGGAACACGGGGCTGAACAGCAGCAGCAGCACGGCCGCCATGCCCTGGTCCAGACGCAGGTGCAGTCGCTCCAGCCAGCGCGAATGCTTCGGCTGGCGTTGCTGGCGGAACTGCCGGGCACCCGCCACGAACGCGTTCAGAGAGGGGTGGTCTGCCAGGTGTTCCTGTTTCTTTTCCATACAAATTCTTCCCGTATGTTGCAAGCGATGTCAGGGCTGCCACGCTTTGATGCATTATTCACGCGTTGTCTCGCGTAGAGATGAAGTGACATCTATTCGCAGGTTTCTTCGGTCTTTTGACTTCATTCGTGGTTCATTTCGAACGATAAACCATCTACCACCGAAAAATTTGTCAGTACCGGTTCGTATTTTCCTGTTCGGGTGCGGCGACCCCGCGCTTCGATAGGGCAGGTGTTGACGTTCTCACGTGTCTGGAGGGTGGCTTACCTGGGTAAACCAGTCCCCAATTCACACAAGAGACCGGAAGTCCGGAACTTGTAAAGTTACAACCTGTAAGCTCATCAATCCATGTCACTTGCCCGATTCCTGTTGACGCTGAAGGCGCGATGGCTCACCGCTGTCCTGGTGCTGGCCACCGTGCTGGCCGTGACTGCGCTGGTCAGTGCCCTGCTGCCCAAGCAGTACTCCGCCACCTCGATGGTGCTCGTGGACATCAAGTCGGCCGATCCGCTGGCGGTGTCGGCGCAGCAGCAGCAGTCGGGCCAGGCGGCGGCCTACATGGCGACCCAGGTCGACCTGATCCAGAGCGAGCGGGTGGCCCGCGCGGTCATGGCCGCGACCGGCATGACGCGCGATCCGAACGACGCCACCCACCAGCTCTGGCGCAGCAAGACCGGTGGCGTCGGCGACTTCGAGGAGTGGCAGGCCGCGCGGATGAAGAAGAAGCTCGATGTGCGGCCGACCAAGGAGTCCGGCATCATTTCCATCGGCTACACCGCCGACGACCGCCAGTCCGCCGCACAGATCGCGAACGCCTACGTGCAGGCCTATGTCGACACCAGCCTGGCCCTGCGTGTCGAGCCGGCGCGCACCAGCACCACCTTCTTCGACGAACGCGCCACCCAGCTGCGCGCCTCGCTGGACGCTGCCCAGGCGAAGCTGTCGGACTTCCAGCGCCAGCACGGCCTGCTGACCATCGGCGGCGCGGAGGAGCGGCTGGACGTCGAGACGGCGCGTCTCAACGAGCTGTCGTCACAGCTCGTGTCGCTGCAGGCACAGACCGGCGAGTCCGGCAGCCGCCAGTCGCAGGCGCGTGCCAACCCGGAAAAGTCGCCCGAGGTGATCAACAACCCGGTCATCAGCGGGCTCTCGGCCGAAGTGCTGCGCCAGGAGACGCGCCTGAACGAGATGAGCGCCCGCCTCGGCGACCGCCATCCGTCGATCGTCGAGCAGCGCGCCGCCGTCGCGCAGCTGCGCAGCCAGCTGGCGTCGGAGTCGCGCCGCGTGGCCGCCAGCCTGGGGGTCAGCGACACGGTGAACCAGCAGCGCCTGGCGCAGGTCCGTGCTTCGCTGGAGGCCCAGCGCACCAAGGTGCTCGAACTCACCACGCGCCGCGACGAGGCCCGCGTGCTGCAGAAGGATGTGCAGAACGCGCAGTCCGCCTTCGACGCCGTGACCGGCCGCAGCACGCAGAGCGCCACCGAAAGCCAGGCGCGCATGAGCAACGTCTCGGTGCTGAAGACCGCGACCCCGCCGGCGCTGGCCTCGTCGCCGCAGATGGACGTGAACCTGGGCGTCGCTGCGCTGCTGGGCTCGGTGCTGGCGCTGGTGGTGGTGCTGGTGCAGGAGCAGCGCAACCGCCGGCTGCGCTGCGCCGACGACGTGCCCGAACTGCTCGACCTGCCGCTGCTGGTCGAGATCCCGTCGCGCCACCGTGCCGGCGGCGCGGGCCAGGGGCTGTCACTGCCCGGGCTCGGCGGGCCACGGCCTCCATCTGGCACCCCCAAGGGCCGCCTGCCGGCGTGAACATGGACATGAAACGCGACTTCGAACTCAGCCGGGTCTCGCCGATCGAGGAAGCCCTTTTCACGGTCGAGCCGCAGCACACGCTGAGCCTGGGCGACATCCTGCGCCGCCAGTGCCAGCTCGGGGACGCGGAGGTGGCGCGCATCGTGACGCTGCAGGCCGAGCGCGGGCTGCGCTTCGGGGACGCGGCGGTGGCGCTGCGCCTGGTGCAGCCGGACGATGTGGCGCAGGCGCTGGCGCGGCAGTTCAGCTACGCCTGCACCACCGTGCAGGCGGCGCCGCACCTGGCGGAGCTGGCCGCGGCCGTCGACCCGCACGGCGACAAGGCGGAGATCTTCCGCGACCTGCGCGCCCAGATCATGCTGCGCCCCGGGGGTACGGAGCCGGTGGCGCTCGCCGTGGTCAGCCCCACGCCGGGGGACGGGCGCACCCACATCGCCGCCAACCTCGCGGTGGTGTTCAGCCAGATGGGCCAGCGCACGGTGCTGGTGGACGCCAACCTGCGCGCGCCACGGCTGCACACGCTGTTCGACCTGCCGTCGCGGCCCGGCCTGACCGCGATCCTGGCCGACCGGCAGGTGGCGGGCGAGCTGGACCGCATCGATGCGCTGCCGAACCTGCACGTGCTGCAGGTCGGCGCACCGCCGCCGAATCCGCAGGAGCTGGTGCAGCGCGAGACCTTCCGCACGCTGCTGCGCGAGCTGACCCGCAAGTTCGACCGCGTCATCGTCGACACGCCGGCCGCACAGGGGGCCGCCGACGCCCGCGTGATCGCCACCGCCTGCACGCAGGCGCTGGTCGTCGGCCGACGCGACCACAGTGCCGCGGCACACCTGCGCGCGCTGGTCGAGGGCCTGCGTGCCCAGCGGGTCGATCTGGTCGGCGTGGTGCTGAACACGCACTGATCCCGCACCGAACCGCCACCACCCCGTGCCCATGGCCGTTGCCTCCGACCGCGCCTCCACCGTGCGCAAGCTGATCGAGCTGGCGATGACCCACGTCGCCACGTTCGCCTTCCCGCTGGTCTTCGCGGTGATCTGCGGGCGCACGCTCGGCATCCACGACTACGGCATCGTGTCCTTCTACGCCGCGCTGGCGGCCTTCCTCGGCATGGTCATCGAATTCGGCTTCGACTGGTACGGCATCCGCGAGGTGGCGCGCCACCAGGGCGATCCGGCCGGCGTGCACCGCATCCTGTGGAACATCACCGCGGCCAAGCTGCTGCTGTGCGCGGGGGTGGTGGGCGTGGCGGGTGGCGCGCTGTGGCAGTTGCGGGCGCATGCCGAGTGGCCGCTGATGCTGGCGTCCAGCGCCTACCTGGTCGGCTTCGCCTTCGATGCGGGCTGGTACGTGCGGGCGCTGGAGCAGACGCGCCTGCTGCTGCTCATCACCAGCGGCGTGCGGCTGGTCGGCATCGTGGTGCTGCTGACGGTGGTGCCGCGGGTGGCGACGATGGAGAGCGCGCTCGGTGTCTACGCGCTGGTGTCGCTGCTGACCAGCGGCGTGACCTGGTTCTTCCTGGCGCAGCGCGGGCTGGTGCAGCGCTCGCGTGTCGAGCGGCGCTACATCGGGCAGCTGCTGCGCAGCTCCTCGGCCATCGTGTTCGGCAACGTCAATGGCGCGATGCTCACCAACGGCGGCATCGCGCTGCTGGGCATGCACGCCGATCCGGCCACCGTCGGCGCGGCCAACCTTGCGCTGCGGGTGCGCATGGCGGGGCAGGCGGTGATGCTGCCGGTGCAGCAGCTGGGCTTCGTGCGCATCTCCGGGCTGGCCTCGCGCACGCCGCTGGCGGCGATGGCCCTGGGCAGTCGGCTGATGGTGGTGACGCTGGCGATCGGCACGGTGATCAGCATGGTCTGCATGGCCACGGCGCCGCTCATCGCGCGCTACGTGTTCAAGACCGAGGTGCCGATCGCCGTGATGCTGATCCTGCTGCTGGCCTTCAGCATCCCGATCCAGGGCATGTCCAGCCTGTTCGGCATGCAGTCGCTGATCGCGCTCGGTCAGGAGCGCCGCTACGCGCTGATCCAGCTCGCGGCGACGCTGGCGTTCTGCGCCTGCCTGTTCCTGATCGACCAGGGCAGCGCCTATGGCTGGGCGATCATCGGCGCCGAGGCGACGGTGATGCTGCTCTCGGCGGGTGTGCTGATCCGTTTGCGCGGGGAGATGGTGGCATGAAGACGTCCACGCCCATGGCCATGCCCATGCCCTGGTGGTGCTCGCCGGCCGGCATCGCCGTCGGCTTCCTGCTGCCGCTGATGGTGCTGATCTCGTACGCGGGCGATCTGCCCCATCCGGCGCTGACGCTTCGCGGCGTGCAGGCGCTCGATGCGCATTACCTGCAGCTCGGCGCGATGATGATCCTCGCCATCGCGCTGACGGGCTGGCTGGGGGCGCAACTGCAGTTCGGCGCGACGCCCGCATCGCGCGATGTGCGCGCCTGGGACCGGGCCGCGCTGGGCCTGGGCGGCATCGCGACCTTTGCGTTCGTCATCTGGTTCCGCGACTTCGTGTTCAACCCGGTGCTGCTGTTCCAGACCCTGACCGGCGCGTTCAAGCCCGACCGCAACACCATCGAGCTGACGCCGGGTCTGACCTCGCTGGCCAACATGGGTCCGGTGTTCTTCTCGGTCTACGCCTTCCGGCTCTTCGACAAGGGCGAACGTGCGCTGCCCCGCGCCATGCATGTGATGTTCGTGGTGCTGGGGCTGTTCACGCTGTTCCGCGTCTACGTCTGGACCGAGCGGCTGGCGCTGATCGAGCTGCTGGTGCCCTTCGGGCTGACCGTCGGGCGCTGGACCTCGACACGCAGTGGCGGCGGCTGGACGCTGGCCCGCACGGTCGGACCGTATGCGGCCATCCCGATGGTGATCCTGTTCTTCGGTGCCAGCGAGTACTTCCGGTCGTGGTCGTCCGACACCTACCAGGGCAAGATGGATTTCTGGGAATTCGCCCTCGGCCGCTTCGCGAGCTACTACTACACCTCGCTGAACAATGGCGCCGGCCTGCTGGCCAACATGCCCTGGCCGACCGGGACCTTCGAGTTCACGCTGGAGTGGCTGCACCGCGCGCCCTTCGGCCTGGGCAAGCCGTTCTCGCAGGCGGTCGGCTACACGGTGCCGCGGCTGGACTACTACCTCGCGACCTACCAGGACGAGGAGTTCAACAGCCCTTCCGGCATCTACGGCCCGCTGTCCGACATGGGGATCTACGGCGGCCTGGCCTACATGCTGGCCATCGGGCTGGTCAGCGGGCTGTGCTTCCGGGCCTACCGCGAGGCGCGGCTGGTGGGCGTGCTGTTCTATCCGATCTTCTTCATCACCTTCATGGAGATCTACCGCTACCCCTATCTCGGCGTGCCGCGGGCCTTCACCTGGACGCTGGGCATCGGGCTGGCGCTGCTGCTGGCCTCCACGGTGAAACCGATTCCTGCGCCGCGGCGAACCGCCGGCGACTCTTCCGCGCACCCGGCGAGCTGATCCATGCATGACCCGTCCCCCCGCCCCGCTCCCCGGCTGAGCATCGTCATCGACAACTACAACTACGAGCAGTTCGTCGCCCGTGCCATCGACTCCGCGCTGGAGCAGACGGTGGCCGACCTGACCGAGGTGATCGTGGTCGACGATGGTTCGACCGACCGCTCGATGGCCGTGATCGCCCCCTATGCCGACCGGGTGCGCGTCATCGACAAGCCCAATGGCGGGCAGGCCTCGGCCTACAACGCCGGCTTTGCCGCGGCGCGCGGCCAGCTGGTGCTCTTCCTCGATGCCGACGACTGGCTCTACCCGGATGCGGCCGCCGAGATCATCGCCGCGTGGACGCCGGGGACCTCCAAGGTGCAGTTCCTGCTGGACATGGTGGACGGTGCCGGCGATCCGCTGCACCGCCAGGTGCCGCGCGAGCTGCACGACACCGAGGCCGCCCGGCTCATGCGCACGTGCGGGGCCTACGGCTCGCCTCCGGGCTCGGGCAATGCCTACGACCGCGACTACCTGCGCCAGGTGATGCCGCTGGACGAGTCCGCGTGGCGCACGGGTGCCGACTCGGTGCCGATCCTGCTGGCACCGGCCTGCGGGCAGGTCCGTTCGTTGCGGCGCGCCCTGGGGGCGTACCGCATCCACCGTGCGCTCGACGACGATGCACTGGTCTTCAACAACTACTCCGGCAGCTTGCTCTCCGAATACCTGCGCATCACCGCGGGCAAGCGGGCCGTCGCCGAGGGGCTGGACCGGCTGGGCCTGCCGCGGGCCGAGCCGCTCGGGCTGGCGCCCTGGGAAGCGCGCACGGTGGCCATGTGTGCCCGCTTCGGCGGACCGCAGGCGAGGGCGCTCATGCAGCCGTCGCCGGGGGCGGTGGTCCGGCATGCGCTCGATTCGGTGTGCCGCTGGCCGCTGATCACGGTGCGGCGCAAGGTGCAACTGGTGGTGTGGATGCTGGGGGTGGCCGCACTGCCGCTGCCGCTGGCGCACCGGCTGGCCCGGATGCACCGCCGCTCCGCCGGCTTGCCGGACCACTCGGCCCACGCGGCGGCGGCGCGGCTGGCCGCGATGAAGTCGCATGGCTGATCCGGTGAACCCGACCATGCTGATCAACGCCCGCTTCCTCACCCGCCAGGCCACTGGCGTGGACCGTTTCGCCATCGAGCTGCTGCAGGCTGGCCTGCAGGCCGGTCTGCTGCCGCAGGCACAGGCCGTGGTGCCGGCCGAAGCGACGCTGGTGACCCCTGCGCCCAAGGGTCTGGCCGTGCGCCACGCCGGTCGCCACGGCGGCCACCGCTGGGAGCAGTTCGAGCTGCCCGCACTCGCTGCGGCGGCGGGCGAGGTGCCGCTGGTGAACCTGTGCAACACCGCGCCGCTGCGCCACCGCCGCCAGATCGCAGTGATCCACGATGCCGCCGCGGTGGCCAATCCGCAGAACTACAGCTTCGCCTTCCGGCAGTGGTACCGCGTGATGATCGGCTCGCTGATGCGCCGCAGCCGGGTCATCGCCACCGTCTCGCGCTTCAGTGCCGACGAGCTGACGCGCCACTTCGGCGCCCACCACCATGGCATCGAGGTCATCCCCGAGGGCGGCGAGCACATCCTGCGCCTGCCGGCGGACCCGACCGTGTTCGAGCGGCTCGACCTGCGCGGACGGCGCTACGTGCTGGCGGTGGGCAGCCTGTCGCTGAACAAGAACTTCGCTGCCGTGCTGAACGCGATGAGCCTGATCGACGACCCGGACACCGTGCTGGTCGCGGCCGGCGGCGGCAACACGCGCATCTTCACCGACAGCGCCGTGCAGCACGAGCGCCTGCAGCGCACCGGCTACGTCAGCGACCAGCAGCTGCGTGCGCTCTACGAGGGGGCGGTGTGTTTCGTGTTCCCGTCGTTCTACGAGGGCTTCGGCCTGCCACCGCTGGAGGCCATGTGCTGCGGCTGCCCGGTGATCGTGTCGGACCGCGCCTCGCTGCCCGAGGTCTGCGCCGACGCGGCCCTCTACTGCAACCCCGACGATCCCGCCACGCTGGCTGCGCAGCTGCGCCGCGTGCTGGGCTCGCCCGCCCTGACCGACGAGCTGCGCACGCGCGGCTACCAGCGCGCGGCACAGCTCACCTGGGACCGCGCTGCGCGCGAGTTCGCCGAGCTGATGGATCTGCATTTCGCCTGAGCCTGAGGAGCCACCCCATGCAAGCCCCCCTCCGTGTTGCCCTGGTGCATGAATGGCTGGTCAACCACGCCGGCAGCGAAAAAGTCGTCGAGGAGATCCTGAAGATCTACCCGCAGGCTGACCTGTTTTCAGTGGTTGATTTCCTGAAGCCGCACGAGCGCGGTTTCCTGCAGGGCAAGGTTGCCAAGACCACGTTCGTGCAGCGCCTGCCCGGCGCCGAAAAGCGCTTCCGCCACTACCTGCCGCTGATGCCGCTGGCGATGGAGCAGCACGACCTGTCCGGCTACGACCTGGTGCTGTCGTCCAGCCACGCCGTCGCCAAGGGTGTGCTCACGGGACCGGACCAGCTCCACGTCTGCTACATCCATTCGCCGATCCGCTACGCCTGGGACATGCAGCACCAGTACCTGAAGGAATCGGGCATGGCCAGCGGCGTCAAGGGCACGGTGGCCAAGCTGCTGCTGCACTACATGCGGCTGTGGGACGCCCGCACCGCGGCCGGTGTCGACCAGTTCCTCGCCAATTCGGCCTTCATCGGGCGCCGGGTGCGCAAGGTCTACCGGCGCGACGCGGAGGTGATCCACCCGCCGGTCGATGTCGAGCGCTTCGCACTGCGCACCGACAAGGAAGACTTCTACCTCACCGCCTCGCGCATGGTCCCGTACAAGCGCATGCCGATGATCGTCGAGGCCTTCTCGCGCATGCCCGACAAGAAGCTCGTCGTCATCGGCGACGGGCCGGAGATGGACAAGGTGCGCGCCGTGGCCGGGCCGAACGTGTCGGTGCTCGGTTTCCTGGGCGACGCCGCGCTGGTCGACCACATGCAGCGCGCCAAGGCCTTTGTCTTTGCCGCCGAGGAGGACTTCGGCATCACCCCGGTCGAGGCGCAGGCCTGCGGCACGCCGGTGATCGCCTTCGGGCGGGGCGGCTCGCTGGAGACGGTGCGCGGCCGAGGCCACCCGGCGCAGCGCACGGGCGTGTTCTTCACGGAGCAGACGCCCGAGGCGGTGATCGCCGCGGTGGAGGCCTTCGAGGCGCTGCCGGTGCCGATCCGCCCGGAAACCTGCCGCGCGCACGCCGAGCAGTTCGCGCCGGCGCTGTTCCGCCAGCGGTTCCAGGCCGCGGTCGAGCGGGCCTGGGCGCGCTTCCATGCCGAGCAGGATCCCGAGCACCTGCCCGTGCTCTCCGACGTGCACACGCCGGCCCTGTCGCCGGAGCCGCCGCCGATGCTGCCGTACCCTGTCCTGACGCCGATGTCGATTCCGGTGCCCGGATCCAGACCCAGACCCGGCGCCGTGGCGAGGTCGCCCGTGGCGATGGCCGAGCCGGTGGCCGCCGTGGTCGAGGCGTCTGCGCGGGTGGAGCCGGCACCCATGCCTCCGTCCCCGTCCCCGTCCATGTCGTCTCCCGCCCCCACGCCGATGCCCGCGCCGGCGCCCCCTGCCATGTCCCCCTCCGTCTCCGATGCCCCCCGTCCTGATCCGGTCTTCGAGCGGCCGTTCGAGCTGCCGGCGGCCGATGCGCGGCCACGGTCGTCGCCCGGTGCGCCGGCGGTGCTGCGCCCGCTGGGCGAGATCATCCGCACGATGCGGCCGCTGTCGGATGGCGACATCGCGCACATCCTGGTCGTGCAGCGGCGCATGAAGCTGCGGTTCGGCGAGGCGGCGGTGGCCCTCGATCTGGTGACGCAGGCCGATGTGCTGTGGGCCTTGTCACAGCAGTTCAACTACCCGTACTCGCTCGACGGCAACGGGCTGCGGGGTGCGGATCTGGTGGTGGCGGTGGAGCCCTACAGCCCGCAGGCCGAGGCCTTCCGCGACCTGCGCAGCAGGATCATGGCCAACGACGCTGCGCAGGGCCGCCAGCCCCTGGCAGTGGTCAGCCCGGACGCGGGGGATGGACGCACCTACGTCGCGGCGAATCTGGCCGTGACCTTCAGCCAGCTCGGCGAGCGCACGGTGCTGGTGGACGGCAATCTGCGCGATCCCGGCATCCACAAGCTCTTTGGCCTGAAGGAGCGCGCCAGCCTGAGCGACCTGCTCAACGGCCGCCGCCCCGCCAAGCCCTTCGACCGCTCGGCCGATCTGCCGGGGCTGTTCATCATGCAGGTGGGCGCACCGCCGCCGAACCCGCTGGAGCTGCTGCAGCAGCCGATGTTCGGCATCCTGCTGCGCGAGCTGCAGCGCGAGTTCGACCGTGTCATCGTCGACACGCCGCCCGCGCGCCACACGGCCGATGCCCGCGTGATCGCCGCCACCTGCCGCCAGACGGTGCTGGTCGGTCGCCACGGCAAGACCGAGGCGCAGACGATGAACCTGCTGGTGGACCGTCTGCGCCGCACGCAGGCGACCATCGCCGGGGTCGTCCTCAATGACCACTGAAGCGGCGGCAATCGAGCTGCGCGCCAGGCGTTGTCTGCACGAGGCGGCCGGCCCGCTGGCGCAGGTCGCCGTGGCGGCTGTGCTCGACCGTGTTGCCCTGCAGCAGGATGTCGCCCAGACCGGCTGCACCGTCCGGCACCGCATGGGTGTGCAGCTCGATGGCCGCGTGGCCGGTCGGCGCGGCCGTGACGCCGACGCGGGCGGCGGGCGTCTGGATCTCGCGCAGCCGGTTGTGCTCGATGCGGACATCGTGCACGCCGTGGGTGCGCCAGTTGCCTTCCTGCGCAACCAGCACGCCGGCTGCCCGCGCGATGCCGGTCACCGTGTTGCCGCGCAGCGTGATGTGCGCGCCGCCGACGATGGTCAGGCCGCGTCCCCAGCGGGCGCCGGAGACGGTGTTGTCGGCGACGAGGATGTCGCGCACCACGGGCTCGTTGTCGTAGGACACGATGGAGATCAGGTCGTCGCCCACGTCGTGCACCTGGTTGCCGAGCACGCGGCCGTGGCGGCTGCCGCCGGTGGTGTGGATGCCATCGGCCAGCGTGTGGCGCACGGTGTTGCCGGCGATGGTGAAGTCGGTCGCACCGTAGACCAGCATGCCCACCGAGCCCGCGCCATCGACGGTCACGCCGCGCACGACATTGCCCCGCTGCGGGGTCGGGCCTTCGCGGTAGAGGCTGATGCGCGCCTGGGCTGGCTCGCTGCGGCGCTGGTCGGGTGCCGCGGTGAGCGTCAGGCCGTAGAGGCGCACGCCGTCGGCGCGCAGACCGAGCGTGTGGTCGCGCGGGTCGGTGGCCTGCAGCGTCGCGCCCGGTCCCCACAGCGTCACGCCCGGCACGCTGACCAGCACGCTGCGCGCCTGCTGGTAGCGCCCCGGCGGAAACACCAGCCAGCCGCCCGGCTTGAGCGCCTTGAGCGCGCGGTCGATGGCCGCGTCGTCGGCGAGGTCGTCGTCGGCCACCGCCCCGAAGTCCGTCACCCGCAGCGCCCCCGCCGGCACCGCGGGCAGTGGAGCGAGCACAGCGCAGGCCTGCGCGCTGCCCACGCCCATCCCCAAGGCCACCAAGCATCCCCTGGAGACCCCCATGAGCGCTGAGCACCCCGACCGCACGGACCGCACCGACCCACCCATCTACGTCACCCAACCCTTTCTGCCGCCACTGGCGGAGTTCATGCCCTATCTGGAACAGATCTGGGGCCGCAAGCACATCACCAACGGCGGCCCCTTCCACCAGCAGCTCGAAGCCGAACTGGCCGCCTACCTCGGCGTGCAGCACCTGGCGCTGTTCACCAACGGCACGCTCGGCCTGCTCACCGCGCTGCAGGCCCTGCGCGTGACCGGCGAAGTCATCACCACGCCGTATTCCTTCGCCGCCACCGCGCACTCGGTGCTGTGGAACGGCCTGAAGCCCGTCTTCGCCGATATCGACCCGCACACCTGCAATCTGGACCCCGACAGCATCGAGGCCGCCATCACCCCGCAGACCACGGCCATCATGCCGGTGCACTGCTACGGCCGGCCGTGTGATGTCGAGCGCATCCAGAAGATCGCCGACACCTACGGGCTGAAGGTGATCTACGACGCCGCGCATGCGTTCGGCGTGCAGTACAAGGGCAAGAGCCTGCTGAACTGGGGCGATCTGTCGGTGCTGAGCTTCCACGCCACCAAGGTGTATTCGACCATCGAAGGCGGCGCCATCATCTGCCCGGACGCCAAGACCAAGCAGCGCATCGACTACCTGAAGAACTTCGGCATCGCCGACGAGGTCACGGTAATGGCCGCGGGCATCAACGGCAAGATGAACGAGGTGCAGGCCGCCTTCGGGCTGATGCAACTGAGGCACGTGGACGACTGCATCGCCCGCCGCGGCGAGATCGCCCGGCTCTACACGCAGCAGCTCGCCGGCTTGCCGGGCATCCGCGTGCCGGACGAGGCCTTGCACACGGTGCCGAACCACTCGTATTTCCCCATCTTCATCGGCCCGGACCACCCGCTCAGCCGCGACGCCGTCTACGACCGCCTGCGCCAGCACGGCATCCACGCCCGCCGCTATTTCTACCCGCTGCTCAGCGACATGCCGATGTACCGCGGCCTGCCGTCGGCCGCCAAGGACCACCTGCCGGTCGCGCACGAGATCGCCGCACAGGTGCTGTGCCTGCCGATCTACCCGGCGCTGTCGGATGCGGACGTGCTGCGGGTGGTGGACGTGCTCCGCGGGGCGCTGGTGTACGAAGGATGGCCGGCGCAGACGGTGGCGCAGGATGGGGTGGCGGCGCCGGCAGCCGTGGGGGAGCCGGTCGCGGCGGGGAGCACGGCCGGGTCGTGGGTCGAGCGGCGTTCGGGGGGCGAGCGGCGGGTCTGATCGATCCTGCCCGCCGGCCCGATCTGTCTCAACGCCGCCAGAACTGCGGCGTGAACAGCACCAGCACCGCGAACAGCTCCAGCCGCCCCAGCAGCATCACCGCCGTGCAGATCCAGGTCTGCACGTCGCTCAGGCCCTGGTAGTTGCCGGACGGACCGACCTGCCCGAGGCCGGGGCCGGTGTTGTTGATGCAGGCCACGACCGCCGTGAAGGCGCTGATGATGTCCAGCCCGGTCAGCAACAGCGCCATCGTGCCCGCCACCAGCACCGCGCCGTAGACCAGCATGAAGGCCTGCACCGAGAACAGCACCTGCGTGTCCACCACCGCGCCGCCCAGCGTCACCGGCCGTACCGCGCGCGGGTGCAGCAGCCGGGTGAACTCGCGCTGCACCTGCTTCATCAGCAGCAGCGAGCGGCTGAGCTTGATGCCGCCGCCGGTCGAGCCCGCGCAGGTCGCGAACCCGCACAGGAACAGCATCAGGATCGGCGCGAAGATCGGCCACTGGGCGTAGTCCACCGTCGCGAAACCGGTCGTCGTCGCCACCGAGACGACGTTGAACGCGGCGTGGCGCAGCGCGGTCGTCCACTCCGGGTAGACGCCATGCACGACCAGGAACACGGTCACCAGCGCCACGCTGCCCACCATCAGCGCAAAGAACAGCCGTGCCTCCAGGTCGCGCCACAGCGGCAGGATCGAGCGCCGCTGCCAGACGCGGAAGTACAGCGCGAAGTTCACCCCGGCCAGCAGCATGAACACGATCGCTACCGCCTCGACCCGCCCGGAGTTGAACGCCGCGAAGCTCGCGTCATACCCGGCCAGGCCGCCCAGGCCCATCGTCGAGCACATGTGCATGAACGCATCCGGCCAGCTCATCCCGGCCCAGCGGTAGCCGAGCAGGCAGGCCGTGGCCGCCGTGAAATACACCGCCCACAGCCCGCGCGCCGTCTCGGCGATGCGCGGGGTGAGCTTGTCGTCCTTCATCGGGCCGGGGGTCTCCGCCTTGAACACCTGGCTGCCGCCCACGCCCAGCAGCGGCAGGATCGCCACCGCCAGCACGATGATGCCCATGCCGCCCAGCAGCACCATGAAGCAGCGCCAGATGTTGATCGACACCGGCAGCTTCTCCAGCCCGGTCAGCACGGTGGCGCCGGTCGTCGTCAGGCCGGAGACCGCCTCGAAGTAGGCATCGGTCAAACTCAGACCGGGGATGTGCAGCAGCAGCGGGATCGCCCCGAACACTGGCAGCACGACCCATACCAGCGTCGCTAGCAGGAAGCCGTCATGCGGCTGCAGCTCGCGGTCGAGGTGGCGGCAGTGCAGGAACAGCGCCGCGCCGATCGCCACCGTGATCGCCATCGACAGCGCGAAGCCGGCCTCGATGCCGTCGTGGCAGAAATGCGAGAAGCCCAGCGGCACCGCCATCGTCAGCCCGAACAGCATCAGCACGCCGCCGAGCACCTTGAACACCGGGTAGTAGTAGCGCATCGCGGACCCGGCTCAGAAGAAGAAGGTCGCACCGACCTGGAACAGCTTTTCCACCGGCCGCACCAGCCGCTTGTTCGGCAGGAAGACGATGACGTGGTCGTCGGTCTCGATCACCGTGTCGTGGTGCGCCATCAGCACCTCGTCACCGCGCACGATGGCCCCGATCTGCACCCCGTCCGGGAGGGCGAGCTGCTCGATGCGCCGTCCGACCACCTTGGAGCTGCGCCGGTCGCCGCGGGCGATGATCTCCATCGACTCGGCGGCGCCCTGGCGCATGCTGTGGACGGCCTCGACGTCGCCGCGGCGCACGAAGGCCAGCAGCTCGCCGATGACCGCGTGCTGCGGCGAGATGGCCACGTCGATCTGCGTGCCCTGCACCAGCTCGGTGTAGGCGCGGCGGTTGATCAGCACGATGGCGCGGCGCACGCCCAGCCGCTTGGCCATCAGGCCGGCAAGGATGTTGTCCTCGTCGTCGCTGGTCAGCGCGATGAAGACGTCCATGTCGCCGACGTTCTCGTCGGCCATCAGGTCCTCGTCGGTCGAGTCGCCGTGCAGCACCAGCACGTCCGAGCCGAGGTCGGCCGCCAGGTAGTCGCAGCGCATCCGGTCGCTCTCGATCAGCTTGATCTCGTAGCGTCCGCGCAGTTCGCGCGCCAGCCGCAGGCCGACCTTGCCGCCCCCGGCGATCATCACGCGCCGCACCGGCTGGTCACGCTCGCGCAGCGCGCAGAGCATGTCCGAGATGGCCGCCGTGCGCGTCAGCACGAAGGCCTCGTCGCCAGCCTCGATGCGCGTGTCGCCATCGGCCTTGACCGGCTGGTCGCCGCGGAACAGCCCGACCATGCGCATGTCCAGACCCGGCACCAGCGTCGGGATCTCGTCGAGCCGGTGCCCGACCAGCCGCCCGCCCGCGTAGGCGCGCACCCCCGCCAGCGTCACCCGGCCGTCGGCGAACTCGATGATGCGCAGCGCCTCGGGGTATTCGACCAGCTTGCGGATGTAGGTCGTCACCGACTGCTCGGGGCAGATGACATGGTCGACCGCGAAGCCGCCCTCGCGCGCCAGCAGCGGCGAGCCCTCGACGAACTCGGGCGAGCGCAGCCGGGCGATGGTGGTGGTGACGTTGAACAGGTCGTGCGCGACCTTGCAGACGGTCAGGTTGGTCTCGTCCATCGGGGCGCACGCGATCAGCAGGTCGCAGTCCTCGGCGCCGGCCTCGCGCAGCACCGAGGGCTGGATCGCGTTGCCGGTGACGCCGCGCAGGTCGAGCCGCTCCTGCAACTGGCGCAGGCGCTGCGGGTCGGTGTCGATGACGGTGATGTCGTTGCGCTCGGAGACAAGGCTTTCGGCGACGCTCGTGCCGACCCGGCCGGCGCCGATGATGAGGATGTTCATGGGGGCGATTATGGAGACGCCCTGTGCTCAGCCCCTGTCGCGCGCATGAACGAGGCGCTGTCGCAGGCGCCAGCGCAACCAGCCCGCCCGGATCAGCAGGCACACCCCGTGCATCACCAGCCCGGCCAGCACGATGTCGCTCAGGAAATGCCCACCCTGCAGCACCCGCCCGGCCCCCACCAGCAACCCGGCCACCACGCCGATGCGCCACCAGCGGCGCCGCGTGGCGGGCGTGCCGAGCAGGCCGACCGCCATCAGCGTGAACCCGGTGGCGGCGTGGCCGCTGACGAAGGAGCAGTTCCGGTCGCAGTACGGACTGACCGTGCCGGCGGACTGGAACGGGTGCGGGCCGCCGAACGCGCTGACTTCGGTCGGGCGCGGACGGCCCCAGTGGTCCTTCAGCCCGACGTTGACCACGCCCCACAACCCCAGCACCAGTGCCAGCAGCAGCACCTGCGCGCGGCGACGCCACCGCAGCGGCGTGTGCGCCCTGAACAGCATCACCAGGGACGCCAGCAACAGGAACCGCCCGATCCACGGCACCGCCAGATAGACCCACCGCACCGGCGGGGTGTCCCCCAGCGGAAAGCGGCTGGGTCCGTCCGCGTCGAAGACGGCACCGCTCACGCCCAGGTCCAGCTCCGGCCAGAGGCGAAACAGCGCCAGCGCCACCAGGGTGCAGACGGCCCAGCGCAGCAGCGCGGTCGGGTGTCGCCACTTCATGGCGTGTGACCACCGGGTGTGCGCAGCCGGGTGCGCCACAGCACGAGGTGCAGCGCCTGCCCGCGGGCCTGCGGCTGGCGACACTCGCCGAGGCGCACCGGCGGTTCGAGGCGCTCCAGCCAGTCGGCGGGCAGCGCGTCGCCTTCCCCGACGATCAGCAGCGGCCGTGCGGCGTCGGCTGCGGGATCCACCGGCCAGGCCGCGGTGAGCTGGTAGTGGTCGGTGGCGCGGCGCGTCGGACCAGGTTGCCAGGCGTGCCAGGGCAGGCCGAGTCCGCGCCAGGCGTACTGGCCGTGGGCGATCACCGTGCGGCTGGTGCCCAGCAGGCGGGTGTGCGGGTCGGCGTCGCGCTGCGCACGGGCGGCGGCTTCCAGCGTGGCGAAGGCGCTGTTCCAGCCGCGCATCCGGGCCCACAGGTCCAGGGCACGCGGCGGCATCGCCTGCGGTCCGCCGAGGGCACGCGCCAGGGTGCCCGCCAGCGGCAGGGCGGTGAGCACCAGCAGGTGCAGTGCCACCACCACCGCCGCGGTCTGGCGGGCGAGCCGGCGGCGGGGGGCTGACAGCCACAGCGCCAGCGCGAGGGTCAGTGCTTGTCCGGCGGGCGCGGTCCAGTTGATCTGCGCGCCGGCGCGGACTGCCTGCAACGCGCCGATCAGCAGCAGCGGCAGCGCCAGCCACAGCAGGAAGCGCTGCGCCGGCGTCAGCGTCGGCACGGCCCGCGCCGGCCATGCCCGCGCCGCCACGCGCCGCTGCAGCACCAGCAGCGCCCACAGCGGCCCGAACAGCAGCCACTGTCCCCCGACCCACTCGCCCAGGCGCGCCCACCCGGACCCGTTGGCGCTACGCGGTGCCTGCAGGGTGATGTCGGCGGTGTGCTGCCAGGTCGGCCAGCCCCACGCGGCATTCCACGCCAGGTGCGGCACCAGCAGCAGCGCCAGCACGGCCAGCATCAGGGCCGGTCCGCCCAGCGGATGCCGCGCCGCCACCGGTCGTGTTCCCACCACGCCGACCACGGCGACCAGCAGCACGGCCATCGTGTACTTCGACAGCAGCCCCAGGCCGAGCCACAGCCCGAGCCAGGCCCAGTCGCGCAGACGGTCTTGCTGCTGCAGCCGCCACAGCGCCGCCGCGGCCAGCGTCCAGCACAGCAGCAGCGGGGCGTCCGTCGTCGCCGCCAGCCCGAGCAGGCTGGCGACCGGGTTGCTCAGCGCGATCAGCGCTGCCCACCACGCAGCGCGCGCGGCGCGGGCCGGTCGGTCGCCCGCCATCGTGTGGGCGAGGCTGGCCAGCGCGAGGGCGGTCGCGCCGTGCAGCGCCATCGACAGCGCCTTCACCCCCATCACCGCGTCGCCGAACAGCGCCGTCGAGGCGGCGATCAGCGCGGCGATGACCGGCGGCTTGGAGTAGTAGCCCCACTGCAGGTCGCGCGACCAGCCCCAGTACTGCGCCTCGTCGACCTGCAGGCCGATGGCCGGGTCGAGCAGCACCCCGTGCAGCACCGCCAGCCGCAGCAGCAGCGCCGCGCCGACCAGCGCCAGCAGCCGGCTCCACAGGGCCCGCGGCATCGCGTTCATGGCCGAGGCGCCGTCACCGCCGCCGCCGCCGTGGCTGCCACCCCGTGCCAGCGGATCAGGCTGAGGCCGCGCTCGGCGTGGACCACCTGCCAGTGACCGCCCGCAGCCAGCGTGGCGAGCTGGTCGGTGCGCACCAGCGCCAGCTCGCCCGGTCGCGGCGCGCGGCGCGGGGCTTCCTGCTGCAGGTAGACCGCGAAGCTGGGCAGGTGCAGCCCCCACTGGACGGCGGCGACGGGGCCGGCTTGCTGGCGCGCGGCCTCGGCGGCGTGGCGCACTGGTGCCTGCAGCCGCTCGCCCCACCACGGCGCCAGCGCGGCGTTCACCAGCAGCGCCAGACCGAGCGCGCCGGACACGGCGCTCTCTGACCACGGCAACGCCGGGCGTGTGCCCCACAGACACCAGGCTGCCCAGGCACTCGCCAGGGCCCCTGCGCCGAGCAGCCCGCCGATCTCGACCGGCGCCGAGAGCAGCGCGCGGTACAGCGGGTGCTGCAGCCCCGGCGCGTTCAGCAGCACCAGCAGCGAGCCCCCCACCAGTGCCAGCGGCAGCACGACCAGCCCGCTGGCGAAGACACGGCGCAGCCCGTCCGGCATCGGCCCGGTCAGCGCCTGGCCGACCAGCAGCGCCAGCGGCGTCAGGCCGTAGAGCGCGTAGTGCGGCAGCTTGGTGCCCGACAGGCTGAAGAACACCAGCACGAACCCCGCCCAGCCCAGCAGGTAACGCCCGAGCGGCACCCGCCACAGCCCGCGCACCCGGGCGACCACCAGCCCCAGCACCGGCGTCCACGGCAGCATCAGCAGCGGCAGCACCAGCAGGTAGTAGCCGACACTGCCACCGTGGCCTTCGAGCGTGCCGCCGTAGCGGGCGAGGTTGTGGCGGATGAAGAAACCGTCGATGAAGGCCTGGCCGTGGCGGTCCAGCGCGTAGGCGTACCAGGGCACCGCGACCACCAGCATCAGCGCCCACGCCCGCCCGTCGCCCAGCAGCGTGACCAGCCGCTCGCGCCACACCGCCCGCGGCTCCCCCGCGATGAACAGCAGCACCGCCGCCCCCGGCACCAGCACCGCCACCGGCCCCTTGGTCAGCAGCCCGAGCCCCATCCACAGCCCCGCGCGCCACAAGGCCTGGCGCGCGGCGGGCGATTCGCGCTCGGCCTCCAGGTGGCGCCACAGGTCCAGCGCGGTCAGCGCGAGCCACAGGTTCAGCAGCGCGTCAGCGGTGGCGGCGCGGCCGATGGCCAGCACGCCGAGACTGGTCGCCACCACCGTGCCCGCCGCCAGCGCCACCGCCTCGCCCCAGCGCGGCCGTGCGAACAGCGCCACCGCCACTGCCCAGCTCCACGCCGCCAGCACCGACGGCAGCCGCAGCGCGAACTCCCCCAGCCCGAAGGCGCGCACCGACAGCGCCTGCAGCCAGTAGGTCAGGATCGGCTTGTCCCAGCGCGGCTCGCCGTTGAGCGTGGTGTGGCCCCAGTCGCCGCTGGCGAGCAGCTCGCGCGTGGCCTCCGAGAACGCGCCCTCGTCCACATCGAACAGCGGCACCGCGCCCAGCCGCGCCAGCCCGACCAGCAGCACCACCACCGCCCACGCCCACAGGCGCCAGCCCGGCACTGCGGACACCGCGTGCTCAGGCGCCATCGCCGTCGCCTGCGCCGCGCCGCACGACATAGGGCTGCCCGTGGCGCGCGCCGTAGTAGATGCGGATCAGCAGCTCCGCCAGCACACCCGTCGTCAGGAACTGCAGCCCGCCGATCACGCAGAAAAACCCCAGCGACAGCAGCGGCCGCCCCCCGATCGACTCGCCCAGCAGCTTGAGCACGCCCAGGTAGCCCAGGATGCCCAGCCCCAGCCCGCCCACCGCCAGCCCGATGACACCGAAGAAGTGCCCCGGCCGCGCCGCGAAGCGCTGGAAGAAAGTCACCGCCAGCAGATCAACCAGCACCCGCAGCGTGCGCGAGAGGCCGTATTTCGACGTGCCGTGGGTGCGCGCGAAGTGTTCGACCGGCTCCTCGGCCATGCGCGCCGGCGAGGTCACGGTGGACAGCCAGGCGGGGATGAAGCGGTGCATCTCGCCATAGAGCCGCACCTCGCGCAGCACGTCGGCGCGGAACGCTTTCAGGCTGCAGCCGAGGTCGTGGAAGGGCAGGCCGGTGATGCGCCGGATCAGCCGGTTGGCGAGCTGCGACGGCAGCTTGCGCAACCAGAAGCCGTCCTGCCGCTGGTGGCGCCAGCCGGCGACGATGTCGAGGTCTTCCGTCAGCAGGCGCTGCACCAGGCGGGGGATGTCGCGCGGGTCGTTCTGCAGGTCGCCGTCCATCGTGACGATGACGTCGCCGGTGGCGGCGTCGATGCCGGCCTGCATCGCGGCGGTCTGGCGGAAGTTGCGCGCGAGCTGCACCACGCGGATGTGGTCGCCGACCGTGCGGGCGTGGCGGCGCAGGGTGGCGGCCGTCGCGTCGCGGCTGCCGTCGTCGACGACGATCAGCTCCCACGGCTGTGGATAACTCGCCAGCGCGGCCTGCACGGCGTCGATCAGCGGCGCGGCGTTCTCGACCTCGTTGTACATGGGCACCACCACCGACAGGCGGTGGGCCGGGAGCAGGAGCGCGGGGTGGGTCATGTTCATGTGGTTTGCAGCGCGCTTGTATTTCGATTGGAGAGGGCTGCGGCGGCGATCGCCACCAGCCCGGTCAGGCCCGCCAGTCCCAGCGTCAGGGCATGGACCAGCAGCGCGGCGCCGACCACCGTGGCCAGCGCGGCCTGGCCGCTGCCGCTGGCGATCCACACGCCAGCCTCGTAGCTGCCCAGCCCGCCCGGCGCCTGCAGCGGGAGCACGCCCGCCCATTCGCCGCCCACCGCGCCGCGCAGTGCCGCTGCCGCTGGCAGCGCGCCGACCGCCGCCAGCATCGCGGCGATCACCGCCAGCTTCACCACCCAGTTGCCCAGGCAGCACAGCCAGCCGCGCCCGCTGCCCCGGTGCGTCAGACGCACGCCCGCTGCGACGACGACGCCCGTGGCCAGTGCCGCCGTGGCCAGCGCCGCTGTTGCGGGCCAGTCCGCCGCCAGCGCGGTCCACAGCGTGGCACTCAGCAGCGCCAGCACCAGCGCGTCCTGCACGCGCAGCCACAGCAGGCTGCGCAGCGACTCGCCCGGCGGCACCTGCCAGCGGCGGTGCAGCCACAGCGGGTAGCCGGCCTCGCCGCTGCGCATCGGCAGCCATGCGGCGGCAGCGTTGTGCAGCAGGAAGAGCTGCAGGCATTCGGCGTAGCGGGCGCCGGTGCGCGGCTGCCACTCGGCGTGCAGGCGTGCCGCCCGCAGCGCGTAACTCAGCAAGATCCCGGTGCTGGCCAGCCCCCATTGCCACGCGGGCACGGCCGCCGCGCTGCGGCGCAGCGCTGGCAGATCCAGCGTGCGGCCCATCCACACCAGCGCCGCCCCGCCCAGCAACAGCCCGAGCACCCCTGCGACCACGCGCCGGTGGCGCACCTCAGCCCGGCTCCGAGCCGATGCCCAGCGGCGCCTGTCGCGCCGGCTGTGCGGTGGCCAGCGCGCCGCTGCGGCCCAGGCGGTGCAGGCCCGCGGCCACGCTCCACACGCCCAGCGCCCACTGCAGCGGCAGGGCCAGTCCGTAGCCGCTGTGCAGCACCGCCATCACGATGCCGCAGCCGATCTGCGCGGCGGCCAGCACCTGCTGCCCCTGACGGCTGCACAGCCAGTCCGTCAGCCGTCCCCGGCCGGACAGCTGCCAGCCGATGGCCGCCGTCACCAGCCCGAGGCCGGCGCCGACACACAGGTCCGCCGGCCAGTGCGCACCGACCGCTGCCCGCGACAGCAGCACCAGCACCGCCAGCGCGAGCAGCCCCGCCCGCTGCAGCCACGTCGTGCGCCAGGCCAGCAGGCACAGCCCGAACACCGCCAGCGTCGTGATCGCGTGGCCCGAGGGCATCGCACCGCGCATCAGCGGCTCGCCGATGACGACGATCTGGTCCACGCCCAGCGCCGCCGCCGGACGGGGATGCGCGATCAGCCGCTTCAGCACATGGGTCAGCACACCGCCCACCGGAAAGCACCACAGCAGCGCCGCGACCGGCCGCATCGACCGGACGCCAGCGCCGCGGTGCAGGGCGGCCAGCACGATGAAGGCGCTCAGCCCCAGACCGGCCACGCTCAGCATCGCCCACAGCGCCGGCCAGACCGTGCCGAGCGCGTTCAACAGATGGAACAGCGCGGTGTCGCGGGCACTGCCGTGCAGCAGCGCGCCGCCCGCCAGCAGCACGGCGGCGGCGGCCAGCAAGGGCGGGTGCGACAGGGGGGACGCGCGGTCCGGCGTGGGGGGCGGGGCGATGTGCATGGCGACGCGATCCTCGTCACGTGCTGTGACAGGCGCTTGAAGCGGATGTGACCGGCGCGTGACGTCGCGGCGGGGCGACGTCACGCGCGCTGCCCGGTGCCGACACGGTGCTGTCACGGGTACTGCAGAGGATCTGTGCACCATGGCCCACCTCCTCGTCACCGGCGCAGCCGGCTTCATCGGCGCCCATGCGGCGGCAGCACTCGCCCGCGCCGGCCACCGCGTCACTGGCTGCGACAGCTTCAACGGCTACTACCCGGTGGCGCTCAAGCACGCCCGCGTGTCGGAGCTGCTGGCGCCGCTGGGCGTGCCGGTCGAGCGACTCGACCTGTCCGACATGGCCGCCACGCAGGCCTTCTTCTCGCGCCACGGCTTCGATGCCGTGCTGCACCTGGCGGCGCAGGCCGGTGTGCGCCATTCGGTACAGGCGCCGATGGATTACGTGCAGTCGAACCTGCTCGGCTTCGGTGCGGTGCTGGAGGCCTGCCGGCGCCACGGCGTGCAGCACCTGCTCTACGCCAGCTCGTCCAGCGTCTACGGCCGGCGCGACAACGACGCCGCCCCGACGGGTTTTCGCGAAACCGATCGCACCGACCAGCCCGCCTCCTTCTACGCCGCCACCAAGCAGGCCAACGAGGCGATGGCGCGGGCGACCGCTGCCGTGCACGGCCTGCCGGTGACGGGCCTGCGCTTCTTCACCGTCTACGGTCCCTGGGGCCGGCCCGACATGGCGTACTGGAGCTTCGCGCAGCGCCTGCGCCGCGGCGAGCCGCTGCAGCTCTTCGGCCGCGGCGAGCTGCGCCGGGATTTCACCTTCATCGACGACGTCACCGACGCGCTGGTGCGGCTGGTCGCGCGCGGCGCACCGCCGGCCGATGCCGAGGGCGTGCCGTCCGCGCTGTTCAACGTCGGCCACCACCACCCCGTGCGCGTGGTCGATTTCGTGCGCACGCTGGAAGCCGTGCTCGGCTGCGAGGCGCGCATCGAGTTCGCACCGCTGCAGGCGGGGGATGTGCCCGACACCAGCGCGGATCCGACCCGCCTGATCGAGGCGATCGGCCCTTGGCACTGCACGCCGCTGCACGACGGGCTGAGCGCCTTCGCGCAGTGGCTGCAGCGCTGGGAGTCGGTGCCGCGTCCCATGCTGGTGGCGGCCTGAGTCCGCGCCTGAAGGAGGGTCCACACCATGCACCATGACACCCTGTCCGGCGAACCGCAGGCGAGCGATCGCCTGTCGGTGCGCACTGTCTTCATCTCCGACGTGCACCTGGGCACGCCGGGCTGCCAGGCCGAGGCGCTGCTCGACTTCCTGCGCTGCGTCGAGTGCGAGACGCTCTACCTCGTGGGCGACATCGTCGATGGCTGGCAGCTGATGCGCCGCTGGTACTGGCCGCAGGCGCACAACGATGTCGTGCAGAAGGTGCTGCGCAAGGCGCGCAAGGGCACGCGGGTCGTGCTGGTGCCGGGCAACCACGACGAGTTCGCGCGCCGCTACCTCGGCCACAGCTTCGGTGGCATCGAGGTGGTCGAGGACGCGGTCCACCAGACCGCCGATGGCCGGCGCTTCTGGGTCATGCACGGCGACCTGTTCGACGGCGTGGTGCAGTGCGCGCCGTGGCTGGCCCACATCGGTGACAGCCTCTACACGCTCGCGCTGCGGCTGAACCGGGCGCTGAACTCGGCGCGGGCGCGGCTCGGGCTGCCGTACTGGTCGCTCTCGCGCTACCTGAAGCTCAAGGTCAAGCGGGCGGTCAGCTTCATCGGCGATTTCGAGATGGCGGTGATCCGCGAGGCGAAACGCCGGGGCGTGGACGGTGTCGTCTGCGGCCACATCCACCATGCCGAGCTGCGCACGGTGGACGGCCTGACCTACGCCAACGACGGCGACTGGGTCGAGAGCCTGACCGCACTCGTCGAGCACGGCGACGGGCGGCTGGAGGTCATCGAGTGGGCCGAGGTGCTGCGCCAGCGGCAGCGCGCGGCGGCGCCGGCGCTGCCGCTGTCGATCACGGCGACGTGAGGCGGGCGGCGCCGCTGGTCGGCGCGGCCTTCGGGATGGGCTGCAGCGCCTGCACGAACTGGCGTGTCGCGGCCTCCCAGGTGTAGCGCTCGGCGAAGGTCCGCACGCGCTGGCGGTCGCACTGCAGCGCGGCCAGGCAGGCGCGGCGCAGATCGGTGTCGATGACGCCGCCTTCGCCGCTCGGGCCGACCACGTCGATCGGGCCGGTCGCCGGCAGCGCCGCCACCGGCGTGCCGCAGGCCATCGACTCGACCAGCACCAGCCCGAAGGTGTCGGTCTCGCTCGGGAAGACCATCACGTCCGCGCTGCGGTACAGCGTCGCCAGATCCGGCCCGGACAGCACGCCGAACCAGCGCACGCCGGGGTACTGCCGCTGCAGCCGTGCCGCTTCAGGCCCTGCGCCCGCGACCCATTTTTCCCCTGGCAGATCGAGCTTCAGGAAGGCGTCGATGTTCTTCTCCACCGCCAGCCGGCCGATGTAGAGAAACACCGGCCCGCTGCCCTCGGCGCGCGGCAGCGTCGGGCCCTCCGGGGTGAAGAGCTGCAGGTTGACGCCGCGGCTCCAGTGGGTGGGCACGCGGTAGCCCTGCGCGCGCAGCTCGGCGCCCATGTGCTCGGTCGGCACCAGCGTGGCCTGACCCGCGTTGTGGAAGCGGCGCAGCAGCGCGTGGCTCCAGGACACCGGGATGCGCGTGCGGAGCTGGACGTACTCGGGGAAGCGGCTGTGGTACGCCGTCGTGAACGGCCAGCCGCGCGACAGGGCCACCGAGCGCGCCGCCCAGCCGAGCGGGCCTTCGGTGGCGATGTGCAGGCAGTCGGGCGCCAGCGCATCGAGCACGCGGGCGATCCGGCCCGGCGTCACTGCGGCCAGCCGGATGTCCGGGTAGGTCGGGCACGGCACGCTGAAAAACCCCTGCGGCGACACGAACTCGACCTGGTGGCCCAGCAGGCCCAGCGCGTGCGCGGTCATCTTCAGGGTGCGGACGACGCCGTTGACCTGGGGTTCCCAGGCGTCGGTGACGATGGCGATCTTCATGGACGGTCCTTGCAGGGAGTGGAAATCGTCGCGCGCGTGGGCGACGCGGGCATGAGAGATGCCGGGGGCTGGCGCTGCAGGTGCCGGTGGCGCAGCGCGATCAACGCCATCAACCCGGCCACGAGCACGCCGAATCCGCGGATCAGCGCACCGAGGCCGAGGTCCAGCCCGGTGCACAGCGCATAGCCGCCGAGCATCAGCAGCACGCTGGCGTTCTCGTTGAAGTTCTGCACGGCGACCGAGCGGCCCGCGCTCAGCAGCGTGCTGCCCCGGTGCTGCAGCAGCGCGTTCATCGGCACGACGAACAGCCCCGCCAGCAGCCCGGCCGTGGCCAGCACCAGCGCGGCAGCCGGCCATTGGTGCACCCACTGCATCAGCAGGACCACCAGCCCCAGCGCCACGCCGAGCGGCAGCACCTGCGTCGCCCGTGCCAGCGGCACCCAGCGCCCGGCCAGCGCCGCGCCCAGCACGACACCGGTGGCCGACAGGCCCTGCAGATACGCAGCCTGTGCGAGCGTCAGCCCGAGCTGTTCACCCGCCCAGCGCAGCACCAGGAACTGCAGCGTCGCGCCGACGCCCCAGAACAGCGTGGTGGTGGCCAGCGAGACCTGGCCGAGCGGGTCGGACCAGAGCCGCGCGTTGTCGCGCCAGAAGGCCCGCCACTGCCGTGGCAGCGGCGGTGCGGCAGCGTAGCGGGCGCCGCTGTCGGGGATGCCCAGGTTCAGCAGCGCGGCCAGGCCGTAGAGCGCCAGCAGCGCCGCGAAGCCGAAGGCCGCGAAGCGCGGCTCGCTCAGCCCGCCGCCGAGCACCGTGCCGAGCAGGATCGCCAGCACGGTCGTCACCTCGATCCAGCCATTGGCGGCCACCAGCCGCTCTGCGGGCACGAGTTCCGTCACCAGCCCGTACTTGGCCGGCGAATACACCGCCGCCCCCGCCCCCGCGACGCAGAAGCAGGCCGTCACCGGCGCGCCCAGGGCCATCGCCGCGCAGGCCAGCGCCTTCACGGCATTGGCCGCGCCCATCACGCGTGCCTTGGGCCAGCGGTCCGCCAGCGGGCCGACGACCGGCGCCAGCAGCACATAGGCCAGCGTGAACACCAGCTTGAGCAGCGGTGGCAGCCACGGCGGCCCGCCGGCGGCCGCCACCTGGGCGATTGCCACCAGCAGCAGCGCGTTGTCGGCCAGTCCGGAGACGAACTGTGCCCCCATCAGCAAGTGAAAACCGCTGCGTTTCACGCCGGTGCCCGTTCGCTCGATCCGTCAATCGGGCGAGTGTCGAAGGCGGGCGTGACTCCCGTGTGAAAGGGCTGGGCGCCCTTCGGTCTACATGCGCACCGACTTGCCGAGGAAGAGCACCGGCCCGGTCGGGCGGCCGATCGGCGAGCCGCCGGCCGGCTCCAGCGTCAGCTCGAAGAGCTGGCGCTCGCCGATCTGCGGCAGCTTCTGTGCGGGCAGCTCGTAGACCGCGCCGGTGCGCACCAGACCGAGCGAGGTCGGACCAGTGGCGCCTTCGGCCTTGGTCCAGAACTGCAGGGTCTTGCCCTCTGGCGGTTCGGCCGTGGTGCCGATCGGCACGAGGCGCACGCGGTCCCCCGCGGTGACTTCCACCACCCAGCCGGTGTCCTTGTCCGGGCCTTGCAGCACGGCGAGGTAACGCGGGCCGGCCGGGGCGTCGGCTGGGGGTTGCTGCACCAGCAACACGGCGAGTGCCACCGCCGCTGCCGCAGCGAAGCCGCTGGCCGACTGCCACAGCCGCACCAGGCGCCACGAGGGCTGGTTGGCCGGCGCCACAGGCCGGGCGGTGGCCGGCAGCGGTGTGGCGCCGAGCCGCTGCTCGATGCGCGGCCACAGCGTCGCCGGGGGATCGACGGGGGCGGCGTGGCGGGCCAGTCCGAGCAGGCGGTCCTGCCAGGCGTAGACCCGTGCCTGCAGGTCGTCGTCCACGGCCAGTTGCTGCACGAAGGCGGCGTGTTCCTCGGCGGACAGCGTGCCCAGCACGTATTCGCCTGCGGCGGCGTCCCGGTCTTCCGGGGTGGTGAGGGGTGCATTCACGACATGCACTCCTTCAGCGCCAGCAGGCTGCGGCGGATCCAGGATTTGACCGTGCCGACCGGTGTGTCCACCCGCCTGGCGATCTGTTCATGGGTCCAGCCTTCGACGAAGGCGGCGACCAGGCATTCCCGACGCTTCTCTTCCAGGTGCTCCAGGCAGCCGTCGAGCCGGTCGGCGGCGCCGTGGTCGGGCGAGAGGGCCTCGGTGTGCAGCCCGGCCGCGTCGGCGATCACCTCCAGATCGTCACCGACCGGCACCTCGCGCACCGTGCGGCGGGCCTCGTCGAGCGCGCGGTGTCGCACCACGGTGTAGATCCAGCCGCGGCCGGTGCCGAGGCTGCGGCGGTAGCTCGCCGCGCGCTGCCAGATCAGCAGGAAGGCCTCCTGCAGGATGTCCTGCGCCGTCTCGCGGTTGCGCACGATGCGCAGCACCACCCCGAGCAGGCGCTGCGACTCGGCGTCGTACAAGGCTCTCAGCGCGAACCGCTCCCCGCGGGCGCAGGCTTCGAGGGCGGCTTCGTAGTCGAACGCGTTGGTTTCCACGACGTGCGTTGGCAGATGGCTGGGATGGTGTCCATTCTGGCAGGGAAGCCGTGATGGATGTCACGCCATGCGCCACGTGCATGTGCCCCCGTTCCGGATCAGAACCGGATCGCCAGATCGCGCAGGGCCGGCCCGCTCGCGCCGCCGATCTGCGACAGGGTCGCGTCACCGCTCGTGTTGCGGTAGAGCGTGGCCGCGCCAGTCGTCAGTGCGACGCTGTAGAGCAGGTAGGGGCCGCTGCCCGAGGGGCGCAGCGCCGCCAGGGCCAAGCCGTTGGCACCGCCGCCGATGTCGAAGCCCGCCAGGCCGCTGATGTCGACGCCGAAGGCCCCGACGTTCACCAGCGTGCCGTCGTTCGGTGGCACCTGCTGGGTCAGCACGTCGGAGGCACCCTCCAGGTTGAACAGCGTGGTCGCGGTGGTGCCGGCGAAGGTGTTGCTGTAGGCCGCGGCGTGCACGGTGGCGGCGATGGCGCGGTTGATGGCACCGTCGGTCGTCGTGGCGCCGGTGTCGACGTTGATGCGCAGGTTCTGGCCCGCGTCGCTGATGACGCGCAGGCGGTCGGCAACCGGGTTGAAGTCGACGCTGAAGACCGTGCCGGCGAGGGCGGTGTAGGGCGTCGTGAGGTCGGCCGGATCGGCGGCCAGGGTGGTCCGCGCGGTCGCGGCGCCGGTGGCCGGGTCGAGCGTGACGATGCGGCCGCTGCTGGTCAGCGCGTAGAGAACGCCGTCCACCGGGCGGGTGTCGATGCCCAGCACCAGCTCGCCAGCCGCCAGCCCGGTGATCGCGGTGGTGGCGGTCAGGGTGGTCGGGGTCTTCGGGTCGAAGCTGACGAGGCGGTTGTCGGTGGTCAGGCCGAGGGCGGTCGGTGTGGCGGACTGCATCAGGGCGAGGCCGGCGATGGCCTCGCCGCCGGCCACGGTGTCGACGAGGGTGGCCGCGCCGGTGCTCAGGCTGACGCGGTAGAGCGTCGAGGCGCCGCTGCCACTGCCCAGCGCGAGCCAGCCAGCGTTGTTGCGGGCATCGATGTCGAAGCCGTCCGACCCCGTCCCGGTCACGCCCAGCGGCAGGCCGGCGGCCAGCGTGCCGTTGTTGGGGGGATCCTGCAGGTGCAGCAGGCCGGTGACGGCATCGACGTCGAAGAGCTGCGTCGTCGTCGTGCCCGCGAAGCTGTTGGTGTAGGCCGAGGCACCGATGCGCACCGTGCCGCTGACTGGCGTGATGACCCCGTCGGTGATGACGGCGCCGGTGTCGACGTTGATGCGCAGGTTCTGGCCCGCGTCGCTGACGACGCGCATCCGGTCGGCCACTGGATTGAAGTCGACGCCGTAGACGGCACCGGTCAGCATCACGAAGGCGTTGTCATCGCCCGCCGTGGCCTGCAGGCTGGACTTCACGGTGGCGACACCGGTGGAGGGATCGATGGTGACGATGCGGCCGGCGCTGGTCAGCGCGTAGAGCTTGCCATCGGCCGGGCGCACGTCGATGCCGAGCAGGGACTCCCCGCTGTTCAGGCCGCTCAGGGCGACGGTCCCGACCAGCGTGGCGGGGGTGGCGCGGTTGAAAGAGACCAGCCGGCCGGAGGCGGTCAGGGCCACGGTGTCGCCGACGGGCACGGGTGTCGGGGCGGGCGCGGGGGCTGGTGTGTCGTCGCTGCCGCCACCACAGGCAGCAAGCGTGGCAGCGAGCACGAGTGCGGCGCACGAAAGGGCGGACTTGCGGTGCAGGGTCGGGTGCGACATGGAGAGGCTCCTGGAGGGAAGGGAGGCCGGCGGCGCCGGGTACTCCTTCACTACGGGGCGACTGGTCCCACAGATGCAGCCCGCCAAAAAAAACTATTTCAGCGGCAGTCCCGGCGTGGGCAAGGCGACGGGCATCGATGTCGGCGGGGTGCCGGCATCGGTGGACAGCGCTTCCCGACAGCGCACCGGCCGCAGCAGACCCTGCGAGGGATCCTCGATGGCCCGCGTCATGATGAACGGCGCCTGCGAGCGCACGCCACCGAAGATGGTCGCGAAGGCCACGTCCGCCGCGTCGCGCCCGGTGCCGAAGCGCACGAAGGCCATCGGGATCGCCGTGCCGGACGGGTCGAAGATGTACCAGCGGTCGCCGAGGTAGACCTCGACATAGGCGTGGAAATCGGGCGGGCCGAGCGCGGGGTCGGCGCCGAAGTCGGTGCCGGTGGCGAAGCGGGCCGGGATGTTCAGCGCGCGGCACAGCGCGATCATCAGGTGCGCGAAGTCGCGGCACACGCCGACGCGCTCGATCAGCGTGTCCAGCGCCGAGGTGGTCGAGTTGGAGACGTTGGACGTGAAGCTCACCCGGCTGCGCACCCAGTCCACGATGGCCTGCACGCGCCCGTGTCCTTGCCACAGTGCACCAAATTCGTGCGCAGCGAGGCGCAGCAGGCGGTCGGACTGGCAGTAGCGGCTCGGGTAGATGTAGCCGATGACCTCGGGCGGCAGCCGGTAGACCGGCACCTCGGCCAGATGGGCTGGTTCGGCGAAGTGGTGGGTGATGTCGAGCGTGGCCGCGTAGGACAGCTTGAGCGGGCCGGGCAGGGCGCGCACGCGCATGTAGCGGGTGCCGGTGGCGGCGTCGGTGTGGATGTGCGGCACGACCGGCTGGCTCAGCACCAGGTTCTCGGCGGAGACCTTCTGGCACGCGGTCTGGGCGGCGTGGATGTTGAAGACGAAATCGGCGCCATTGGCATCGATGTCGTAGTTCAGCTCGACTTGCAGTTCGATGCGGATCATGGGGATTGGCGCGGGAAGGCGCCTGGTGGAGAGAGTGGTGGACGGGTGGGTGCCAGTATGCGCGTGCTGGTCATGCAATGCCTGTGCCCGCGTGCAGCCCGTCACGCTTCAGCAGGCGCGAAGACTCAACGCGGGCCCGCCATGGCCGATGAAGCCGAACCATTTCTGCGTCAACGGAGTTCCCGATGAAAGCCCTCTTCACCGTCTCGACGGTCTGTGCCGCGCTGCTGGCCGGGTGCTCGTCCCTGGCACCAACCACGGCCACGATGGCCAGCGCGGGGGCCCAGGCCCCGTCCTGCCATGCCGTGACCGAGCAGGAAGTCGCCGCACTGTTCGACCGCTGGAATGCCTCGCTGCAGACCGGCGACCCGCACAAGGTGGTGGCCAACTACGCTGACCGCTCGATCCTGCTGCCGACGGTGTCGAACAAGCCGCGCCTGAATGCCGAGGAGAAGGAAGACTACTTCCACCACTTCCTGGAGAACAAGCCGAAGGGCCGCATCGACAGCCGCCAGATCCAGCTCGGCTGCAACACCGCCTTCGACGCCGGCCTCTACACCTTCACGTTCGCCAAGACCGGCGGGCAGGTCAAGGCCCGCTACACCTACACCTACCAGTGGGACGGCAAGCAGTGGCTGATCACCAGCCACCACTCGTCGGCCATGCCCGAGAAGACCTGATCCTGATCGGGCGCACCTCAGGTTCCGCCCATGGCACGGGGCGCGGTTTCGGTGGACGATGGCGTCCCTGAACTGAAACAACGGAGGTCCCGTGCCACTTTCCACCTACGGCGTGCTCAAGGGCACCGTGCTCGGTCACCTGCGCAATGCAGACGATGACCACTACCAGCTGCTGGTCGATGCCGGTGGCGAGATGGACCGCATCGCGGTCAACGTCAAGTCCTCGGCGCCGAAGTCGCCGTCCACCGTGCTGTTCCAGACCGTGACCGCGCTGCCGGCGGCGTTCACCGCGGCCTTGCTGGCGCTGCCGGCCGGCTACCGCAAGCTGCCGCACACGAAGGGCGGACTGGCGATCGACTACGTGCGCGGCGGCCTGTTCAAGACGGCGTCGATGAAGCCGGTGCCGCCGGATGCGCCCGGGGTCGACAACGACCTGAAGGACAAGGTCGAGGCCGCCACGCTCAAGGCGATGGCCACGCCCGGTGCGCAGGTCTTCGCCTTCGGTGCCAAGTGGGGGCCGGAGAAGACCCGGGCCGACCAGTATTTCAAGTTCAAGCCCGGCAACGGCATCCACGACATCCACATGAACCAGGGCAACGCCGCGCCCTACCTCGCCGACAACGGCACCTGGCAGGACGGCGCGCTGGTATTCGGCTACCCCGGCAAGGCGGGCGCGGCGTGGACGTGGCGGGCGTTCTTCTTTGCGTTCCAGTCGCAGAGTTTCAGGACGGATGACAAGGGGAATCGGCTGCCTTGAGGCCAGGAAATGGAGCGCGCCTGAAGGATCACCCCGCCGCCAGCGCCCGCCCGATCAGGATCTTCTGCACATCGCTGGTCCCCTCATAAATCTGGCACACCCGCACATCCCGGTAGATCCGCTCCACCGGAAAGTCGCTGACGTAGCCGTAGCCGCCGAAGGTCTGGATCGCCATCGAGCAGACCTTCTCGGCCATCTCGCTGGCGAAGAGCTTGGCCATCGCGGCTTCCTTCAGGCAGGGGATGCCGGCGTCCTTCATCGACGCGGCGTGCCAGATGAGCTGGCGGGCGGCTTCCAGTTGCATCGCCATCTCGGCCAGCCGGAACTGCACCGCCTGGTGCTCGAAGATCGGCACGCCGAAGGCCACGCGCTCCTTGCTGTAGCGCAGCGCCGCCTCGAACGCCGCGCGCGCCATGCCCAGGCTCTGCGCGCCGATGCCGATGCGCCCGCCCTCCAGCCCGGCGAGCGCGATCTTCAGCCCCTGGCCTTCCTCTCCGAGCCGGTAACGCGCCGGGATGCGGCAGTGCTCGAACAGGATCTGCGCCGTGTCCGAGCTGTGCTGGCCCATCTTGTCTTCGAGGCGCGCCACCGTGTAGCCGGGCGTGTTGGTCGGAACGAGGAAGGCGCTGATGCCGCGCTTGCCGGCGGCCTTGTCGGTCACGGCCATGACGATCGCCACGTCACCGTGCTTGCCGCTGGTGATGAACTGCTTGACGCCGTGGAGCACGTAGTCGTCGCCGTCGCGCACGGCGGTGGTCTTCAGTCCGCCCGCTTCCGACCCGACGTGTGGCTCGGTCAGGCAGAAGGCGCCGAGCATCTCGCCACGCGCCAGCGGCTTGAGGAATTCCTGCTTCTGCGCCTCGTTGGCGAAACCCATCAGGATCGAGCAGACGGGGCAGTTGTTGACGCTGATGACGGTGGAGGTGCCGCCATCGCCTGCCGCGACTTCTTCGAGGATCAGCGCGAGCGCCAGGTAGTCGAGGCCCGCACCGTCGTACTCGGTCGGCACCGCCACGCCGTAGCAGCCCAGGTCGGCCAGACCCTTCAGCTGTTCGGCGGGGAAGTGGTGTTCCTTGTCCCAGCGCGCCGCGTGCGGGGCGATCTGGTCTTGGACGTAGGAGCGGATGGCGTCCTGGATGGCGCGGTGGTCGTCGCTGAGCAGCATGGCGGGCTTTCGGGGGTTTTCTTGTGCGTGGGTGCCCGCCTGCGCGGGCATGACGGGGGTGGGATGGGGCGCGGTGCGGCGTGGTGCTGGCTTACCAGGGCTGCGGTGTGCCGTCGTGGTTCAGGAAACGGCCGTTGTCGGACGGGCCGAGGCGGGCGAAGGTGCTGCGCAGCGAGGTGACGCTTTCCTCGACCGACAGCGGCGCCTGCGGTCCGCCCATCGCGGTTTGCACCCAGCCGGGGTGGACCGCGATGCAGGTGGCGCGGTCGGCCAGCGCGAGCGAGACGTCCTTCATTACCGAGTTCAGCGCGGCCTTGGACGCGGCGTAGAGCCAGCCGGTCGACTGCTGGCGTCCGCCGATCGAAGCCATCACCGAGGACAGGAACACCACCCGCGCGCCCGGCGCCAGCGCGTCCAGCAGTTGCGGAATCACGCGCATCGGGCCGAGCACGTTGGTGTGCATGACCTGGTCGAAGTCGAGGTCGCCGGGGGTGTCGAGCGTGCGCAGGCGCGGGCCGTAGACGCCGGCGTTGACCACGACGAGGTCGAAGGCCTCGCCGTCGATCTGCCACGCGAGGCCGGAGACACTCGCCGTCTTGGCGACATCGATCCGCAATGCCTGGGCTCCCAGCGCGGTGAGCGCCTGCAAACCCGTGGTGTCCCGTGCGGTGGCGGTGACGCGCACGCCCTCGTCGCGGTACTGGCGGACGAGTTCCAGACCGATGCCACGCGAGGCGCCGACGACGAGGACGGAGGAGGGAAGGGAGTGGGTTGTCATGGGAGATCCGTGCGGGCCAGTCTGGCCGCCAAACCGAGAAAGAGCACGCCCCCCAGCCCGTTGAGCCAGCGACCCGTCGTCGCGGACCCACGGCCCAGGTGGCGCAGCCGCGCCGTCAGCAGCACCAGCGCAATGAGGAAGAGCGCGCTCTGCAGCACGAACCAGCCGCCGAGCGCGAGGAAGGCGAGGGTCTTGTGCAGGGCATCCGCATCGATGAACTGCGGCAGGAAGGCGAGGAAGAACAGCGCGACCTTCGGGTTCAGCACATTGGTCAGCAGCCCTTGCCGGAACACCCGCCAGTGCGGGACTGGCACGGGGGCGGTGCTCACCGACTCCGTGGTGGTGGCGGTCGGCTTCAGCGCGCTGCGCAGCATCCCGACCGCCAACCAGACCAGGTAGGCCGCCCCGAGCCCCTTGAGCACGGTGAACGCCGTCGTGGACACCGCCAGCAGTGCCGCCAGCCCGAAGGCCGCCGCCAGCGCGTGCACGACACAGCCCGCGCTGATGCCCGCCGCGCCCGCCAGCCCGGTGCGCACGCCGTGCTGCAGCGTGCGGCTGATGGTGAACACCAGATCGACGCCGGGCGTGGCGTTGAGCACCAGCACCGTCAGCGCGAACAGTGGCAGGTCGTGCAGGCCGAGGGTCATCGTGCGTGCCTCACGGCCTTACAGCATCTCGACCGCCAGCGCCGTCGCCTCGCCACCGCCGATGCACAGCGCCGCCACGCCCTTCTTCAGCCCGCGCTTCCTCAGCGCCCCCAGCAGCGTGACCACGATCCGCGCCCCCGACGCCCCGATCGGGTGGCCCAGCGCGCAGGCGCCGCCGTGGACGTTGACGATCTCGTGCGGCAGCTTGAACTCGGCCATCGCCGCCATCGTCACCGCGGCAAACGCTTCGTTGACTTCCCACAGATCGACCTCGCCGGCCTGCCAGCCCGCCTTCTTCAGTGCCTTCTCGATCGCGCCGGCCGGTGCGGTGGAGAACCACGCGGGGGCCTGTGCATGCACGGCGTGGCTGACGATGCGCGCCACCGGGGTCAGCCCGCGCGCCATCGCGGTCGATTCGCGCATCAGCACCAGCGCCGCGGCACCGTCCGAGATGCTGCTGGCGTTGGCGGCGGTGATGGTGCCGTCCTTCTTGAACGCGGGCTTGAGGGTGGCGATCTTGTCGAGCTTGGCCTTGAAGGGCTGCTCGTCGAACTTGAACACCTGGTCGCCGCCGCGGGCCTTGGCCGTCACGGGGGCGATTTCCCAGTCGAAGCTGCCGTCCTCGTTGGCCTGCTTGGCGCGCACGGTGGAGGCGATGGCGAAGTGGTCCTGGGCTTCGCGGGTGAAGCCGTACTTCTCGACGCAGGATTCGGCGAACACGCCCATCGCCTTGCCGCGCTCGTAGGCGTCTTCCAGGCCGTCGATGGCCATGTGGTCGAACAGTTGCGTGGCGCCGTACTTCACGCCCTTGCGCGCGAACATCAGGTGCGGCGCGTTGGTCATGCTCTCCATGCCGCCGGCCACCACCACGTCCGCGCTCTCGGCCTTGAGCATGTCGTGGCCGAACATCATCGCGCGCATGCCCGAGCCGCACATCTTCGACAGCGTCACTGCGCCGGCCGACTGCGGTAGTCCGGCGGCGAGCACGGCCTGGCGGGCGGGTGCTTGACCTTGTCCGGCCATCAGGCAGTTGCCCATCAGCACCTCGTTCACGGCGTCGCCGGGAATGCCGGCGCGCTCGACCGCGGCGCGGATGGCCACGCCGCCCAGTTCCCAGGCGGCGAGGCTGGAGAAGTCGCCGAGCAGGCCACCGATGGGCGTGCGTGCGGCCGAGACGATGACGATCGGATCAGACATGGAAATGCTCCTGTGGTGCCCTGCGTGTTTCGGGGTCAGGGTCGGTGGTGGGAAAAACGCTTGTCCTGCTCGTAGGGGAAGACGTCGTGGACGTGGCCGGCCCGGATGCGTGCCTGGTGCCCTTGCCAGAAGGCAGCATCCAGCAGATCGGCGTGGTGCTTCATGAACACCGCACGCACGGCAGGGTTGCCCAGCAGGAAGGGCCCGAAGGTCTCGGGAAACACGTCCTTCGGGCCGACCGAATACCAGATCTCGCCGCTCATCTCCTCTTCCTCGTTGCGCGGGGTGGGCACGCGGCGGAAGTTGCAGTCGGTGACGTACTCGATCTCGTCGTAGTCGTAGAACACGACCTTGTTGTGCCGCATCACGCCGAAGTTCTTCCACAGCATGTCGCCGGGGAAGATGTTGGCCGCCACCAGGTCCTTGATGGCGTTCCCGTACTCGATGACGGCGTGTTCGAGCTGCGCGGGCGTGGCGTCCTGCAGGTAGATGTTCAGCGGGATCATCCGGCGCTCGATGTAGACGTGCTTGAGGATGACCTCCAGGTGGCCGTCGCCGTCGCGGTCGGAGATCTCCAGCAGGCTGGGCGCGAACTTCTCGATCTCGGCGATCAGCTCGTCCGTGAAACGCGCGCGCGGGAAGGCGACGTTGCTGAACTCCAGCGTGTCGGCCATGCGCCCGACGCGGTCGTGCTGCTTGACGAGCAGGTACTTGCTCTTGATGAGGGCGCGGCTGGTGTCCTTCTGCGGCGGGTAGTAGTCCTTGATGAGCTTGAAGACAAACGGGTAGCTCGGCAGGTCGAACACCAGCATCACCATGCCCTTGATGCCGGGCGCGATGCGGAAACGGTCGGTCGAGTGGCGCAGGTGGAACTGGAAGTCGCGGAAGAACAGCGTCTTGCCCTGCTTCTGCAGGCCGAGCGCGTTGTAGATCTCGCTGCGCGGCTTCCTCGGCATCATCGAGCGCAGGAACTGCACATAGGCCGAGGGGATCTCCATCTCGACCAGGAAGTAGGCCCGCACGAAGCTGAACAGCCGCTGCAGGTCGTCCTCGCCGAAGAGCGCGGCGTCGATGTAGAACGCGCCGTCCGCGGCGTGCAGGATCGGCAGCGCGAACGGCGTCTCGACATGGCCGTTGACGATCTTGCCGATGACGTAGGCGCCCTTGTTGCGGAAGAACAGCGACGACAGCACCTGGAGCTGGAAGTTGGTGCGCAGCCGGTCCTGGCCGATGGCGGTGTCGGCCGCGGCGTGCACGTCGTCGAGGTCGCGCTCGAAGTCCTCCCACGGGCCTTGCAGGTCGAAGCTGCGCACGATCTCCGCCAGCGTCTCGCGCAGCGTCGGGCGCGTCGGATACCAGGCGCGGAAGGTCGGCTTGGCGGTGGGCTCGTCGTTCTCGATGTACTCGGTGGACACCGCCGGGCGCACGAAGATGAAGTCGTTGTGGAAGTAGTCCCGGTGCAGGATGTGGGTGGTGACCGAGTTGAAGAAGGTCTCGGCGAGTTCGGGCTGGCGGTGGTTGGTCAGCAGGCCGATGTAGTGCAGCTTGACCTGCTGCCAGACGTCCATGCCGAGCGCGCCGGCCTGGAATCCAGTCTGCAGCCGCTCGACCGCTTCCTGGACCCGCAGGTCGTAGAACTCGATGCGCTCGCGCTGGGCACGCTGCTGGCCGTGCCAGTCGGCGCGCTCGAAGCGGTCCTTGGCCTGCGCGCTGGCCTCCCGGAAGAGGCGGTAGTGGCGGTTGAATCCTTCGATCAGCGTGCTGGCGATGTCGAAGGCGCGGGTGTCGTTGAGCTGCTGGGGGAACATCGCGCCGGGCCTCCGCTCAGTCGCTGGTGCTGTCGCCGAGATAGCGCTGGTGCACCGCTTCCACGGCACGTGCATGGGCCGGCTCGATGTCGTCGATGCCCGCCACGGTCATGCGCAGGTCTTCGAGCAGGCCGTTGTGCAGGCCGTAGACCCAGCCGTGGATGACGACCTCCTGGCCGCGCTGCCAGGCGTCCTCCACGATGGTGGTGCGGCAGACGTTGCGGGCCTGCTCCAGCACGTTCAGCTCGACCAGTGCATCGACGCGCCGCTCCTGCGGCACCTGCTCCAGGAAGGCGCGGTGCGTGTTGCGCACGTCCTGGATGTGGCGCAGCCAGTTGTCGGCCAGGCCCACGCGCAGGTTGTTCAGCGCCGCCTTGACGCCGCCGCAGTTGGAGTGGCCCACCACGATGATGTGCCGCACGCGCAGGGCATCCACCGCGTACTGGATCACCGACAGCGCGTTGAGGTCGCTGGGCACGACCACATTGGCGATGTTGCGGTGCACGAAGAGGTCGCCCGGCAGCAGATCGACCAGCTCGTTGGCCGGGACACGGCTGTCGGCGCAGCCGATCCACAGGTACTGCGGCGTCTGTTGCTTGAGCAGTCGGGAGAAGAAACCGGGCTCGCGTTGTTCGACTTCGGCGGCCCAGCGGCGGTTGCTCTCGAAGAGCTCTTGCAGTTCGGTAGTCATGGGCGTCGATTGTTGCGCAGGGCGTGGACGGCGGGGTTCAGTGGCGCACGTTGTCGCGGCCCGTGACCGTCATCAGCGTGGCCGTGATCGTGGCGACGAGCTGGTCTTCGCCTGCGCGGGTCGGGTGTGGCTGCCAGGCCTGCCCGTCGGCGACGCTGATGGTGCGTCCGGCCTTGGTCACGCGGCCTTCGATGCGCAGCAGCGGGCCGCGCGCCGGGGCCAGCAGGTTGACCTTGAACTCGATCGTCAGCACCCCCGCCTCTGCCGGCATCAGCGTGGCCGCCGCGTAGCCGCAGGCCGAATCGAGCGCGGTGGAGACGATGCCGGCATGGATGAAGCCGTGCTGCTGGGTCACGCGCGCGCTGTGCGCCAGCGTCATCACGATCCTGCCCGGGCCGACCTCGACCAGCTCGGCGCCGATCAGCGCCATCGCGGCCTGCTGCGCAAACGAGCCGCGCACGCGGGCGGCAAAGTCGGCGTCGGCGGGCTGGAAGTCGGAGGAGGGCGCAGCGGTCATCAGAGGGACATTCGTCATTCGTGTTTGACGTTTACGTAAACGTCAATCATAGCAATCCCTGTTTTCCCAGGAAATGCGGGTTTGTCCGCTCGCAGGCGGACACCACCATGCGCCTCAGACGGTCTTGCGCTTGCGAGTCGTTGCCTTCTCGGTGCCGGGCGGCGTCTGCGAACGCAGGATGGCGTCGCGGCAGACCGCCAGGATTTCATCGGCGAGCGGGGAATCGTCCGGGCAGGCCCTCGACAGGACGATGGCGCCCACCGCGTGTGACAGCACGTCAAGGATCCTGACGCGCGCCTGAGCGGCCTCGGCCGGGTCCGATGAAAGGCCCTTTTGGCTCAGCAGTGCCAGGAGGCGCTCGACGCCATCCTTGAAGGCGACCCGGACCGAATCCGGCTGTCGCGCAGCGTCACCGCTCAGCGCAGCCACCGTGCAGCCGGTCGCACGGCTGTCCCGGTGCGCGCGCGAGAGATAGTGCCTGATGAACTCAGACGCCTCTACGCCTTCGGCCAGCGTCCCGGTCTGCGCAATGCCACAGACCATGGCCTCGGCCATCAGGTCAGCCTTGGAGCCGAACTGCTTGTAGAAGCCGCCGTGGGTGAAGCCTGCCGCCGCCATCAGATCGGCAACACCGACCCCATCGAACCCGCGCTCCCGAAACAGTTGAGAAGCCGTCTCGACGACGTGCGCTCGATTGGCTGCTGCCTGTGCCTTGGTGACTTTCATGTCCGCCCGATGTTGGTTTGCCTGACCTGTGGAGTGTCGACTATACATTCATGATGATCATCATCAAAAAGTTGACTTTTATGATTACGATCATCATCATTGAGGCATTCGAGCTTGCCAGGTATGGCGAGCAGCAGATCCCCAACCCACGCGAGCCCCCATGAAAGCACTCACCTTCAAACGCTATGGCAAGTCGCCCGAGATCGGGTTCTCAGACGTCCCTCGCCCTGCGCTGAAGGCGGATGAACTGCTGGTCCAGGTGCATGCAGCGAGCGTGAACCCGATCGACAACATGATTCCGACCGGGCTCTTCAAGGCCGTCGTGAAGTTCCAGCTTCCGGCCACGCTGGGCAGCGATCTGGCGGGTGTCGTGACCGAGGTCGGCAGTCGGGTGACCCGCTTCAAGCCGGGTGATGCGGTCTTCGCCAACATCTTCGACCTGGGCACGGGTTCGATCGCCGAGTTCGCGGTGGTGCCCGAGAGTGCTGCCGCACTTAAGCCGGCCAACCTGGATTTTGTGCAGGCGGCGTCGATCCCGATGGTCGGGCTCACGTCCTGGCAGGCGCTGAAGGAACGCGTCGATCTGCGCCCAGGCCAGAAGGTCTTCATTCCGGCCGGTTCCGGCGGCATCGGCACCTTCGCGATCCAGTTGGCCAAGTGGTTGGGCGCCACGGTGGGCACGACCACCAGCACCGGCAATGTGGATCTGGTGCGCAGTCTGGGCGCCGACGAGGTGGTCGACTATAAGAAGCAGGCGTTCGAGACCGCGCTGAGCGGCTACGACGCGGCGCTCGGCACCGTCAGGGGTGACTCGATCGAAAAGTCCATCGGCATCCTCAAGGCGCGCGGCAAGATCGTCTCCTTGGTCGGGCCGCTGGACGTCGCTTTCGCTCGCGCTCGCCGGGCCAATCTCGTCTTGACGGTCGTGTTCGCGCTGATGAGCCACAAGATCATGCGCTTGGCAAAGAAGCAGGGCGTCGACTACTCGTTCCTCTTTGCCCGCGCCGACGGCGATCAACTCGCCCAGATCGGCAAGCTCCTCGAAACGCAACGCATCCGGCCCGTGATCGACCGGGTATTTCCCTTCGAGCAGGCCAAGGAAGCGCTGGACTACCTCGCCCAGGGGCGCGCCAAGGGCAAGGTCGTCGTGCAGATGCGATAGCCGCCCACCCATTTCCTCCCTCACCTGAATTGGAGAACGCCATGAAGATCGAAAACTCCGTTGTGCTTGTCACCGGTGCCAACCGTGGCATCGGCCTGGCGTTTGCGCGCGAACTGCTGGCGCGTGGTGCCCGCAAGGTCTACGCCGCCGCACGCGATCCCGCGACCGTCACCTTGCAGGGTGTTCAAGCCTTGCAGCTTGACGTCACCCAGCCCGACCAACTCGCCGCTGCTGCCCAAGTGGCCGCCGACGTGAACCTGGTGATCAACAACGCAGGCATTGCCCAGCCCGGCGGTTTCCTGGCGCAGGACAGCGAAGCGGTGGCCCGCCGCATCTTCGAGACCAATTTCTTCGGCGTGCTGGGCGTGAGCAAGGCTTTTGCACCCGTGCTCAAGGCCAACGGCGGTGGCGCACTGCTCAACGTGTTGTCGGTGGCGTCATGGGTCAACGGCGGCGAGCTGGCCGCCTACTCGGCGAGCAAGTCGGCCGCCTGGTCGTTGACCAATGCCCTGCGCCACGAGCTGGCCGGGCAGAAGACCCAGGTGCTGGGCCTGCACATGGCGTATGTCGACACCGACCTCACGCGGGGCTTCGAGGTCGAGAAAAGCAGTGCGGAGGTGATCGTGCAGCGGGCGCTCGACGGGCTGGAGGCGGGCGCCGATGAGGTGCTGGCCGACGTGCTCACCCAGCAGATCCGGCATGGCCTGACGGCGCCGCGCCCGATCTACCTCCCCCAGGACTACCAGCGATGAAACATCTATTCAAGACGGCCGTCCGGGGACTCGTTCTGTTCACGACCCTCCAGACGTCAACGCTACTGGCGGCAGCGCCTGTCGCCAGTGGGGCGGACCACAACCACCTGTTGATCGAACAGTCGATCGAACAAAAGTCCGAGGTCACCTGGAAGCAGGTTCCCACCCGCACCATCACGGCTAGCGACGTGAACTTCGCGTACCGGGAACTGGGCAAGCACCACGGCGGAACGCCTGTGGTGTTGCTGACCCATCTGGCCGCAGTTCTGGACAACTGGGATCCACGGATCATTGACAGCCTCGCGGCCAGGCACCACGTCATTGCCTTCGACAACCGTGGCATCGGGGCAACTAGCGGCTCGCCGTCGAATTCGATGGAACAGATGGCGGACGACGCCATCACCTTCATCAACGCAATGGGCTTCGAGAAAGTGGATCTCCTGGGGTTTTCGTTGGGCGGCATGGTCGCCCAGGAACTCGTGCTGAAGCAGCCGCAACTCGTCCGCAAGATCGTGCTCGCTGGCACCGGCCCTGCGGGAGGCGAAGGCATCAGCGCCGTGGCGGGGGTGACTTTCTACGACATGCTCCGGGGTGCCTTCACGGGTCAGGATGCGAAACAGTTCCTGTTCTTCACGCGAACACCCAGTGGCATCCAGGCGGGGAAGGCATTCCTGGAGCGGTTGAAGGAACGCACCGAGGGCCGTGACAAGGAGATCTCGGTGAGCGCATTCTTCGCCCAGTTGGAGGCGCTGCACTTGTGGGGGCAGAAGGCGCCAGCCGATCTGTCAGTGATCCAGCAGCCTGTGCTGGTGGTCAATGGTGACGACGACCGGATGGTCCCGACGGTCAACACGTACGATCTGGCACGGCGGCTGCCGAACAGCCGACTGGTCATCTATCCCGATGCCGGACACGGCGGGATCTTCCAGTTTCACGCCGACTTTGTCCGCAGCACGCTCGACTTTCTAGGCCGTTGACCAGACTGGCCTCTGCGTCAGTCAAGAGGCAGCGGACGGCGACTCGAAGATGGCGCAGGTGGTGGTCGCATGGGCGTACAGCTTCCCGTCAGGGCCGACGATTCGCGCTTTCGACGTGCCGATCTGGCGGCCGACATGCAGGGCAGTGGACGAACGAACAACGAGAGCAGGCGCGTATCGACGCCGACGGCTGGGCGGGCGTGATGACCGTACCGCGCGCGCTGTCGCTTGATGCGCGAGGCCGGCTGAACCTGTGCCCGGTGGCCGAAATCGCGGCGCTGCGCGAGGCGCTGGTCGACGTGGCCACGAGCGGCGCCCAGCGCGGGGTCGTGGCCACCTTCGCCGGCCGCCACCTCGACATCGAGGCGACGTTCACGATCCGTTTGGTCAATGACAGCCAGAAGCTCGGCCTGACGGTGCTGGCCTCGCCTGACGGCAGCGAGGTGACGCGCATCGTCTTCTGGCCCGATGCCCGTCGCCTGTCGATCAAGCGCGCGCGCAGCTCGACCGATGCCCTGGTGCGTCGGCAGGATCTGCACGGGACGCTGGTACTCGAAGAGGGCGAGGCACTGCGCCTGCGCGTGCTGCTCGATGGCAGCGTGCTGGAGGTCTACGCCAATGACCGGCTCGCCCTGGCCACCCGCGTGTACCCCGTCAGCGAGGCGAGTGTGCTGGGGTCGGTGTTTGTCGAAGGCGAGGTGGACGTGGCGCTGCAGGTCTGGGCGATGGGCAGCCTCCACGAAGGGCCGCGCAGCGCGCTGACACGGCCGCTAGTGACGCTGCCCAGGCCGACCCCGGACTAACGCCCGGCCTCGGCCAGCAGGTTGCGCGCCCGCTCCTCGTGCTGCTCGATCTCTTCGAGCGTGACGCGGATGTCCTCCATCTGTTGCACAAGCTGGTCGCGGTGCGCCTGCAGGATGGCCAGGAAGGCGTTGAGCTGCTGCGCCGTGTCCGAGGGCGACTCGTACATGTCCACCAGCTGCTTGATCTCCTGCAGGCTCAGGCCGAGCCGCTTGCCGCGCAGCGTGAGCTTGAGCCGGGTGCGGTCGCGGTGGGTGTAGACGCGGTTGCGGCCGTCGCGGGCCGGGGTGAGCAGGCCCATGTCCTCGTAGAAACGGATCGCGCGCGGGGTGATGTCGAACTCCTGCGCCAGCTCGGTGATGGTGTAGGTCACCTGGGAGACATCGCGGGCGTCCGGGGTCGAGCGGTCGAGGGTGGTCATGGATACACTGCCGTTGACGTAAACGTTAATCACTGGAACGAACGCCAGTCTACCCAGTCCCGTCCCCGGAGCCCCCATGGCGAACCCTCAGGAACACGAACTCACCTATGTGCTGGGCGACACGCTGCCCGCGGCTGGTCACACGCTGGAGATCGCGCCGGGCGTGCGGTGGCTGCGCATGGGCCTGCCCTTCGCGCTGGACCACATCAACCTCTGGCTGGTGCGCGACGAACTCGACGGCCGCCAGGGCTGGACCATCGTCGACTGCGGCATCGCCAATGACGCCACGCGCGCCGCGTGGGAGCGCATCTTTGCCGAGGAGCTGGACGGACTGCCCGTGCTGCGTGTCCTCGTCACCCACATGCACCCGGACCACATCGGCCTGGCGCACTGGCTGACCACGCGCTGGAGCACGCCCGAGTGGCCCTGCCGGCTGTGGATCAGCCTGTCGGACTGGAACGCGGCGCGCATGGCGTCGATCTCGACCACCGGCTTCGGCGGCGAGGCGGCAGCGGCCTTCTTCGGCAGCCATGGCGTGACCGATCCGGCCGCACTCGACAAGGTGCGCCAGCGCGGCAACTACTACGCCAGCATGGTGCCTGCCGTGCCACAGCAGTTCCGCCGGATGATGGAAGGGCAGCGGCTGACGATGGGCGGCCATGTCTGGACCTGCCACGCCGGCTTCGGCCATGCGCCGGAACACATCAGCCTGCACTGCGAGGCGCTCGGCGTGCTGATCTCGGGTGACATGGTGCTGCCGCGCATCTCGACCAACATCAGCGTCATCGACATCGAGCCGGAGGCCGATCCGCTGCCGCTGTACCTGGCATCGATCGAGCGCATGCGCCGCTTGCCGGCCGACACGCTGATCCTGCCGGCCCACGGCAAGCCTTTCCGCGGTCTGCATCCCCGCATCCAGCAACTGCAGGACCACCACACCGACCGCCTCGCCGACGTGATGGCCGCCTGCGCGGTGCGGCCGCACTCGGCCTTCGAGATCCTGCCGGTGCTGTTCAGGCGCGAACTCGACCTGCACCAGCTCACCTTCGCGATGGGCGAGGCCATCGCCCACCTGCACGCGCTGTGGCTGGACGGCGACCTGAAGCGGGTGCGTCAGGCGGACGGAGTCTGGCGCTTCGGCGTGGTCTGAGTCGCTGGGGAGGCCTTGCGGGACGGGGCCTTCTTCTTCGCGGCCGGCAGCCCGACCCGGTCGACCAGCTCCTGCGCGAAGGCGATGAAGGCCTGCGAGCCCTTGGCGTTCGGGTCGAACACCACGCCGGGCAGGCCGTAGCTCGGTGCTTCCGCCAGCCGCACATTGCGCGGGATGATGGTCTGGAACACCTTCTCGCCGAAGTGCGCCTGCAGCTGCTCGCTGACCTGCTGCTGCAGCGTGATGCGCGGGTCGAACATCACGCGCAGCAGGCCGATGATGCTCAGGTCGCGGTTCAGGTTGGCGTGGACCTGCTTGATCGAGTTGACCAGGTCCGACAGCCCTTCGAGCGCGAAGTACTCGCACTGCATCGGCACGATCACGCCGTGGGCGCAGGTCAGGCCGTTGAGCGTCAGCAGGCTCAGGGACGGCGGGCAGTCGATCAGGATGAAGTCGTAGTCGTCCTGCACCTCGGCCAGCGCGGCCTTCAGGCGCCGGTCGCGGTGCTCCAGGTGGACGAGCTCCACCTCGGCGCCGGCCAGTTCGCGGTTGGCGCCCAGCACGTCGTAGCCGACCGGGTCCATCGTCTGCCGCGCCTCGCGCACGCTGGCCGAACCGAGCAGCACGTCATAGACGGTCTGCACCAGTGCCCGCTTGTCGAGGCCCGAGCCCATCGTGGCATTGCCCTGGGGATCGAGATCGACCAGCAGCACGCGCTGGCCGATGCGTGCCAGCCCGGCGGCCAGGTTGACGGTGGTGGTCGTCTTGCCGACGCCGCCTTTCTGGTTGGCGATGCAGAAGATCTTGGCCATGTGGGGGTGCGGGCGCTCGGGCCGTGGGTCGGGTCGAAGGGAGATCCAGGTCGGATCAGGAGCGTATCAGGCGCAGGCCGAATCCGATCATGCACAGCCCCGCGAAACGCTGAAGGGCCGTGCCGACGCGCCGGTGCGCGCGCACCTTGGCGGCGATCGCCTCGGCAAACGCGCACAGCGTCAGACACCAGACCGCGGTGATGACCGCGATGGTCACGGCCATCGCCAGGAAGGTGGGAATGCCGCGGTGCGTGGCCGGGTCGATGAAGAAGGGGAAGAAGGCCATGTAGAACACGATGGCCTTCGGGTTCAGCACGGTGATGAGCAGCGCCTGCCGGGCGTAGTGGTGCGGGGCGATCTGCACCGGGCTGGCGGATTCGCCGTCGCGGGCGATGAGCAGCTTCAGGCCGATCCAGCCGAGGTAGGCCGCCCCCGCCCAGCGCACCGCGTCGAACCACGCGGGATGTGCGCTCAGCAGCGCGGCCACGCCGGCCACCGCCAGCCACAGCAGGATCTGGTCGCCGACGATCAGCCCGAGTGTCGCTGCCGCGCCGCCCCGGAAACCGCCCTTGGAGGTCGCGCCCAGCAGCGCGAAGGTGCCCGGCCCCGGCAGCGCCAGGAACACGACGATGGCGGCGCAGAAGGCGCCGTAGTCCGCGATGCCGTACATGGTGGCTTCCTTCGGGTGGTCGATGCAGGGGCGCGTCTCAGCGCTGACGCATCCAGACGATGCAGCGCTCGGCGTTCAGGCCCGGCACCTGCAGCGGCTCGATGTGGAACACCTCGATGTCGGCGGGCAGCGCGGTGATCTCCTCGGCCGGGTGCTGGCCCTTCATCGCCATCCACACGCCGCCGGGTGCCAGCAGCGGGCGCGTGAGCGTCACGATGTCCGGCAGCGACGCAAAGGCGCGGGCGGTGATCAGCGGCCACTGCGTGTCGGTGATCGCTTCGACGCGGGTGTGGCGGGCCTGCAGGTTGGGCAGGCGCAGCTCGGCGGCGACCTGGCGGACGAAGGTGACCTTCTTCTGCACGGTGTCGACGCAGGTGACGGTGATGTTCGGCTGGGTGGCCGCGATGACGACGCCGGGCAGGCCGCCGCCGCTGCCGACGTCCAGCACGGTACTCCCCCCGTCATTCCCGCGAACGCGGGAACCCACTTCCACCAGATGCCGCCGCATCGGCGCAATCACCGCCAGGCTGTCCAGCAGGTGGTGCGTCAGCATCTGCGCCGGGTCGCGCAGCGCGGTCAGGTTGTAGACCTTGTTCCAGCGCGCCAGCAGGTCGAGATAGCCGAGCAGCCGATCGGCCTGCGCGTCATCCAGCGGGCAGCCGAGCGCTTCGGCCCCGGCGATCAGGTCATGCCGCATGTGCGAACCCCTGCATCCGGTGTTTCTTCAGGTGCACCAGCAGCAGCGAGATCGCCGCCGGCGTGACCCCCGAAATCCGCGACGCTTGCCCCAGCGTTTCCGGCTGGTGGCGCGCGAGCTTCTGGCGCACCTCGATCGACAGCGCGGTGACCTGCGCATAGTCGAGGTCCTTCGGCAGCTTCAGGTGCTCGTAGGCGCTGGCGCGCTGCACTTCGTCGTTCTGCTTGTCGATGTAGCCGGCGTACTTGGTGGCGATCTCGACCTGCTCGATCACCGCATCGGCCAGCGTCTCGCCCAGCTCGGCCTGCAGTGTTCCACGTGAAACCACGGCGCCCGGGTTGGCGATGGCCAGCAATTCGGCCAGCGTGTCGAAGGTGATGCCGGGGCGGCGCAGCAGGTCGGTGAGGTTGTACTCGTGCTCGATCGCCTTGCCGAGCAGGCGTTCACCGTCCGCCGCCGGCAGCGTGGCCGGGCGCACCCAGGTGCTCTTCAGCCGCTGCGTTTCACGTGCCACCGCGTCCCGCTTGCGGTTGAACGCATCCCAGCGCGCGTCGTCCACTAGCCCGACGTGGCGGCCGAGTTCGGTCAGGCGCATGTCGGCGTTGTCCTCGCGCAGCTGCAGGCGGAACTCGGCGCGGCTGGTGAACATGCGGTAGGGCTCGGTCACACCCTTGGTGATCAGGTCGTCGACCAGAACGCCCAGATAAGCCTGGTCGCGGCCGAAGGTGAGGGTGCCCTTGCCCTGGACCTGCAAGGCGGCGTTGGCGCCCGCGTAGAGGCCTTGCGCGGCCGCTTCTTCGTAGCCGGTGGTGCCGTTGATCTGGCCGGCGAAGTACAGCCCGCCGATCGCCTTCGACTCGAAGGTGTTCTTCAGCTCGCGCGGGTCGAAGTAGTCGTACTCGATCGCGTAGCCGGGGCGCAGGATGTAGGCGTTCTCCAGCCCGGCCATCGTGCGCACAGCGGCGAGCTGGATGTCGAAGGGCAGGGAGGTCGAGATGCCGTTCGGGTAGAACTCGTTCGTCGTCAGGCCTTCGGGTTCGAGGAAAATCTGGTGCGAGTCCTTGTCGGCGAAGCGGTTGATCTTGTCCTCGATCGACGGGCAGTAGCGCGGGCCGACCCCTTCGATCACGCCGGTGAACATCGGGCTGCGGTCGAAGCCGGTGCGCAGGATGTCGTGGGTCTGCTGGTTGGTGTGCGTGATCCAGCAGGGAACCTGGCGAGGGTGCTGCGCGGCATTGCCGAGGAAGCTGAACACGGGCACCGGGTCGAGGTCGCCGGGCTGCTCGACGCACTTCGAGAAGTCGATCGAGCGGCCGTCGATGCGCGGCGGCGTGCCGGTCTTCAGGCGCGCTTGCGGCAGCTTCAGCTCCTTCAGCCGCGCCGACAGGCTCACCGCCGGCGGATCGCCCGCGCGGCCGGCCGGGTAGTTGTTCAGGCCGACGTGGACCTTGCCATCGAGGAAGGTGCCCGCCGTCAGCACCACCGCCGCGGCGCGGAAGCGGATACCGATCTGCGTCACGGCGCCGACCACGCGGTCACCTTCGACCATCAGATCGTCCACCGCCTGCTGGAAGATCCACAGGTTCGGCTGGTTTTCCAGGCGGTGGCGGATCGCGGCCTTGTAGAGGATGCGGTCGGCCTGCACCCGGGTGGCGCGCACGGCCGGGCCCTTGCTCGAATTCAGGATGCGGAACTGGATGCCCGACTCGTCCGTCGCCGCCGCCATCGCGCCGCCGAGCGCGTCGATTTCCTTGACCAGATGGCCCTTGCCGATCCCGCCGATCGACGGGTTGCAGCTCATCTGGCCGAGGGTCTCGATGTTGTGGGTGAGCAGCAGCGTGCGGCTGCCCATGCGGGCCGCGGCGAGGGCCGCTTCGGTGCCGGCATGGCCGCCGCCGACGACGATGACGTCAAATGTTTCGGGGTAGAGCATCGGGCGCTCCATGTGAAGACCGGGGGGTCCGCACGGGGCGCGCGGACAAACCCCGATTTTAGTTTCGTGCGGCCACGGCGCGTGCGTACAGCGCAGAGACCGCTTCCGGCACCATGCGGCTCAGCGCGTCGCGGGCTTCCGACGAGGCGATCATCTCCACCTGCTCCGGCGTCATGCTGTCCGGGTCGCCGCCGAGCAGGATGATCGGGGCGAGCTGGTCGGCCAGTTCCGGATCGTCGAACATCGCGTTCCAGTGGTCCGGCGTCAGCGCCGCAGCGTGCAGGAAACCGATGCACCACAGCTCCGCGTCGACCACCACGTCCGAGGCGTCGTCGCTGCCGGGGATCTCGGCGATGCCGAACAGCGGCTCCAGCGTGTCCGGACCTTCCTTGAGCTGGCGGTCGATCGAGGCGAGGTGGCGCAGCGCGAGCTGCACGACGCGCTTGGTCTGCTTGCCGCTGGCGAAGGGCGAGCTGTCCGGGTCGTCGCTGTTCCACAGGCCGGGCACCCAGACGTCGGCGTCGGGCAGCGTCGGCGTCAGCAGCAGGGCGGTGAGGTAGCCGTCGAGGCTCTCCATGTCCATGACCGACTCGTCCGTCGCGGCCGACAGCAGCAGCTGGTCGAGTTCATCCATCTCCGCTTCGGTCAGCGGCGGGTTGTCGAGGGCGGGGTTGTATTGGGGGTGTTTCACGTGGAACAGCGGACGGACCGCGGCAGATCTGGGAGGCGGTCAGTGTGGCACGATCGGCGCACCATGGAATGCCGTCCCCGCTGCGCTGCCTGCTGCATTGCGCCCTCGATCTCCAGCCCGATTCCCGGCATGCCGAATGGCAAGCCAGCGGGTGTGCCCTGCATCCAGCTCGATGAAGATCTGCGGTGCCGGATCTTCGGCCAGCCGGAGCGCCCCGCCGTCTGCGGTGGCTTGCAGCCGAACGAGGACATGTGCGGCGACAGCCGGGAGCAGGCGATGCGCTGGCTCGGCTACATGGAAGACCTGACGCGGCCGGACTGAAGTTGCGCCATGCTCCAGGGGATCTTTCAGCCCTGCCTGCCCTGTCTACCCGGAGTGTTCCACGTGAAACTGCACATCGCCCCCCGCGCCCCGAACCCGCGCCGCGTCCAGATGTTCCTCGCCGAGAAGGGCGTGTCGGTCGAGACCGTGCCGGTGGCGATCAACACGCAGGAGCACCGCTCCCCGGAGTTCGTCGCCAAGAACCCGGTGTCCCGCGTGCCCGTGCTGGAGCTGGACGACGGGCGTTTCCTCGGCGAGACCCGTGCCATCTGCACCTGGTTCGAGGGACAGCATCCGGAGCCGAACCTGATGGGGGTAGATGCCGAGGAGCGCGCCTTCATCGAGATGCACGACCGGCGCGCCGAGTTCTACTGTCTGCTGCCGATCGCGAACTGGATCCGCCACTGCCACCCCGGCCTCGCACCGCTGGAGCAGCCGCAGTTCCCCGAGTACGGCCAGTCGCAGGCCGGGAAGCTCCCGGACCTGCTGCGGGTGTTCGACGTGGAACTGGCGTCGCGGTCGTACTGGGCCGGCGAGCGTTTCACCATCGCCGACATCACCGCCTTCTGCGCGGTCGAGTTCGCACGCGGGCTGATGAAGTTCCGGCCGAGCGACCTGGGGCTGCTGCACCTGCAGGACTGGCGCGACCGTATCAACGCCCGGCCCAGCGCCAAGGCGGGAATGTGAGTCAGAACGCGCTGGCGTAGCGCTCGAATTCCCACGCCGAGACGTGGCGTGCGTAGGCCAGCACCTCGTCGCGCTTGAGCCGCAGGAACTCGCCGGCCAGCACTGGCCCGAGCGCGCCGCAGACCACCGCGTCGGCTTCCAGCGCGTCGAGCGCCTGGTCGAGCGACTGCGGCAGCAGCGCGATGCCGCGGGCGCGGATCTCGGCCAGCGACAGCGCGAAGAGGTCCTCGCTGCAGTCCGGCCCGGGGTCGAGCTGGCGGTCGATGCCGTCGAGGCCGGTAGCGATCAGCGCGGCGGTGGCGAGGTAGGGATTCGCGCTCGCGTCCGGCACGCGCCACTCGAAGCGGCCGGGCAGCGTGCGGACCATCGCGGTGCGGTTGTTCGGGCCGTGCGTGACGTAGGCCGGCGCCCAGCTGGTGCCGGAGAGCGACTCGCCGACGACCAGCCGCTTGTACGAGTTCACCGTCGGCGCCGCCAGCGCGCAGAGCGCTGCGGCGTGGTGCAGCACGCCCGCGATGAAGTGCCGACCCAGCGCGGAGAGGTTCGCGCCCGGCGGATCACCCGCGCCCGTGTCCGGCTGGAACACGCAGCGCGCAGCGTCACCTTCGCCGTTCCACAGCGACACGTGGAAATGCAGCCCGCTGCCCGGCTGGTTTGCAAACGGCTTGGGCATCATCGAGAACACCATGCCGCGCGCCTCGGCCAGCGCGTGCGCGGCGAGCTTGAACAGCATCACGTGGTCGGCGCTCGCCAGCGCTTCGTCGTAGGCGAAGTTGACTTCGTACTGGCCGTGGGCGTCCTCGTGGTCCAGTTGCAGCACGTCGAGGCCGGCGTCGGTCAGCACCTGCCGCAGCGCTTGCAGGAAGTCGAACTGGCGCGGCAGCGACTTCAGGTCGTAGGACGGTTTGTCGAGCCGGTCGCCGTCATCGGCCGGGAGCCAGCGGCCCTCCGGCGTGTGGCGCAGCAGGAAGAACTCCGGCTCGATCCCCGTGCGCAGCGACCAGCCGCGTGCGGTCAGCTGGCCGATGGCGCGGCGCAGCACCTGCCGCGGGCAGGCCTCGAACGGCGTGCCGTCCACGAAGCCGTCGCCGACGATGCGCGCCACGCCGGGCATCCACGCCAGCGGCTGCACCGTGGCGGCGTCCCCGCGGGCGTAGAACTCCGAGCGTGGTCCCGTGCGCGGCAGGCCCGTGCCCCAGATCGACGGGCCGGCAAAGCCCGCGCCATCGCGCAGCACGCCGTCCAGGTGCGCCAGCGGGACGAGCTTGCCCTTGGCGGCGCCGTGCAGGTCGGTGAACTGGACGAGCAGGGTGTGGATGCCCTGGGCGTGCAGGCGGGGGAGCAGATCGGTCGCGTTCGGCATGGAACGCAGTGTCGCGTGTCAGTCGCGCCGCAGCAACCGCACGTGCATGGGGCGGGTGAACTGCGCGCCCAGCGGGCCGCAGTGGGGCGCGAACCGGGCGCGCACCGCGGCGATCTTCGTGTCGTCCAGCCGGTGGTCGGCATAGGTGGGGCGCATCATGCGCTGCTCGAACTCGGGGAAGTCCCGGAAGGCGACCGGTGTGTCGAAGCGGCACTCGGACACCTGCGACCACCGGCCTGTGCGCAGTGCGGTGTCCAGTGCCGCCTGGGCCGCGGCCCGCACGGTGCCCTCGTCGTTGTAGAGCCGCACGAGTTCGTTGAGGGGGCCGTCGTAGACCGGCTCCGACACGTACAGATGTCCGCCGGGGCGCAGCACGCGGGCGATCTCGTCCAGCGCCTGCGCCATGTGCGACACGGGCACGTGGTGCAGCGACTTCAGCATCAGCGCGAGGTCGAAGGACTGGTCGGCGGCCGGGATCGCCTCGGCTCCGGCGGCGACGAACACCAGGCCTGGCTGCTGCGGTGCGGCCAGATTCAGGGCGTGCTGCCGTGCATCGACTTCGAGGCCGGTGACGTGGCTGTCGGGGTAGCGGGCGAGCAGCGCGCGGGCCAGCCGTGCGGCACCGCAGCCGAGTTCGATCACCTGCTGCCCCGCGAGCGGGACCAGTTCGGCCAGCAGGACCAGTTCATCGTCGAGCAGCCGGGGGGCAGGGGTGGGCTGGTGCGTGTGCGGGGTGGCGGGTGTCATGGCGGTGAACCTCGGGCAGGAACGGGGGTGGGAACGTGGCGGCGCAAGGCCCGCAGGCGGGCTTCCAGGGCCGTGGCGGAGAGGACACCGACATGGGCTTCCACCTGGCGGCCGTCGGCATCCAGGAACAGGGTGGTCGGCAGTCCGCGCGAGCCGATGGCGGGGCCGACGCGCATGGCAGGGTCGAGCCACACGTCCTGCAGCGACAGTCCCTGGTCGGCCAGATAGGCCCGCACTGCGCTGGCGGACTCGCCCTGGTTGATGAACAGGATCCGCACGCCGGCAGCGCCCCGGGCGCGCTCGCGCTGCTGCGCGGCCGCCAGCAGCGGCATCTCCTGCCGGCACGGGCCGCACCAGCTCGCCCACAGGTTCACGATGGTCGGCTGGCCGAGCGCGCGTGCACGCAGCGTGACCGGGGGACTGGCGCCATCCGCAGACAGGGGCGCCAGGGCCAGGTCCGGCAGCGCGGGTGGCCGGCTGTGCGCCTGCCAGAGCAGCACGCTGCCCCAGGCCACGGCGCCGGCCAGCGCGCCCAGGCCCAGCGGACGGCGCAGCGCAGGCTGGCGCAGCAGCGCCACCGCCAGCACGCCCAGGCCCGCCACCAGGCCGGTCGGCAAGTGCCACCCTCCGTCGCGCAGGTCGAGCATGGCCAGCGGCGCGGCGGCGTACAGGTCCGCCTGTTGCGCCAGGTGGACCAGCCGCGCCGCGACCAGGCCGGCGCCGGCCGCGCGCAGCAGCAGCGATTCCGCGGGTGCCGGATCGATCCCGGCGCGGCGCGCCAGTCGCCCCGCCAGCCAGGCGGCCAGCCACACCGACAGCAGCAGCGCGACTGGTCTCAGCGGCAGGGACAGCGGGCCCACGGTGATCGACAGCATCGGGTGTGTGCAACAGGAACGACGGGAGGAGGCGCGGGACCGGGTCGCCAGGAGTACCCGGCGGTCTTGATACCCGTCACAGTATCACTGTCCGGCGCTGGCTGGTGGGTGCCAGCGGGTGGGCGGCGCCCCGAGCCGCTGCGTGCACACCCGTGTCAGCGCGGCGGGCGAGGCATAGCCGACCGCCGCGGCCACGTCCTTCACCGACCACCCCTCGGCCAGTCGCAGCCGCGCCACGCGCAGCCGCCAGTCGGTCAGGTAGTCGCCCGGGGGAACCCCGACCGCGGCCCGGAACTGCGTCGCCAGCATCGTGCGCGACCAGCCGGCTTCGGCGGCCAGCGTCTGCAGCGTCCACGGCGCACCGGGTCGGGCATGGATGGCCTCCAGCACGCGCTGCAGCCGTGCGTCCGACAGGGCGCCGAGCAGGCCGACCTGCCCGCGCGCCTGCTCCACCGCCTGGCGCAGCGTCTGCAGCAGCAGCACCTCGGCCAGCCGTGCCAGCACTGCGCCGTGTGCCCATGCGGCGGTCTCGTGCTCGCTGACCAGCAGTGCCCAGGCCGCGGCCATCGGGCGGGGCATGTCGCGCAGCGGCACCACGACCAGTGGCGCCAGCGCCCCGGTCAGCGGATTCAGCGCCGGATCGCCGAAACGTACGGGCGCGCTCAGCAGCCTGGCACCACCGTCGCTCAGTGCGCGCAGCGTGTGGGCGGTGGGGGCCGGCAGCCAGAGCAGCGCGGGTTGCAGCAGGGGCTGGTGGGGTGCGATCTGCACCGGCCCGCGCAGCAGCAGGTGCAGCCAGCCATGGGCTTCAGACGCGTCGATTGCAGGGGTGACCGGCGCCGACAGGGGCGCCGGACGGACCGGGCCGGCGTTCAGGGGAAAGTGCTGGAGCAGGGTCGTGAGGCGGTCATCCATCGACCGATTTTCTTCGGAATGACCGAACGATTGGCAATCAGAAAAAGCGATTGCATTGCTAATCGTCCATCCAGGGCTGTGTGTCTCTTTTTGTTGACGACTCTGGTTTATTTGTAACCAATTGAAACTGATTCAGTGGTTCGAAGTTCTCCGGATCACGCCTGTGGATAACCCGGTGCCGAGCAGCACGACCGCCCCGCCCAGCAGCATCGACCCCGTCACCGATTCGCCCAGGAACAGCGCGCCCCAGAGCGTGCCGAACACCGGCACGAGGAAGGTCACCGTCACCGCGCGCGAGGCGCCGACACGCTCGATCAGCCGGAAGAACAGCACATAGGCGATGGCCGTGCAGCCGACGCCGAGCACCGCGGCGGCAGCCCAGGCGAGCGGTGCGGGGGGCTGCGCTGGCCAGGTCCACAGCGCGAACGGCGTCAGCGCGACCGCCGAGACGATCTGCGAGCCGGCGGCGTTGACCATCGGGGGCACGCCGGTGAGGTGGCGCTTGGTGAAGTTGGCGGCGAAGCCGTAGCACAGCGTCGCGCCGACCATCGCCAGCAAGGCCCAGCCGGAGCCGCCGGGCTTGAAGTCCGCCTTGTCCGCCGCCAGCAGCACGACGCCCGCCATGCCGATCACCAGCCCGGCCACGCGCCCCGCGCCGAGCCGGTCGCGCAGCCAGACGGCGCCGATCAGCGCGGTCATGATCGGCACGGCGGCATTCAGGATCGACGCCAATCCGGCTGTGATCGACAACGTTGCCCAGGCGATGAGCACAAATGGGATCGCGCTGTTGAACAGACCCATGACCGTCACCACGCCGATCCGCTCGCGCAGCGCGCCCACCTGACCCCGCAGGACCAGCACCGGCAGCAGGCAGGCGGTGGCGATGGCCACCCGCAGCCACATCAGCGGCAGGGCCCCGAAGGCCGGTGCGGCGTAGCGCATGAAGAGGAAGGAGCCGCCCCACAGCGCGGCGAGCAGGACCAGATCGGCGAGGTCACGGGGTTTCAAGCGAGGCTCCGGATTCGAAAGCCAGCAGTGTGCGCTTGCGGTCCAGGCCGCCCGCGTAGCCGGTGAGGGCGCCACCGCGGCCGACGAGGCGGTGGCACGGGATGATGATCGACAGCGGGTTGCGGCCCGTCGCTGCGCCCACGGCGCGCGACGCGGCAGGGCGCCCGAGCGCGGCGGCGACCTCGCCGTAGGTGCGGGTGCCGCCGTAGCCGATGCGGGCCAGTTCGGCCCAGACGGCCTGCTGGAAGGGCGTGCCGTCGGGGGCCAGTGGCAGGTGGAAGGTGCGGCGCCGGCCGGCGTACCAGTCGATCAGCTGCGTGGCGGCTTCCTGCAGCAGCGGGTGCTGGTCATCGCGTTGCCAGTCGGGCGCGGGGCCGTCGAAATGGCGTTGCCCGACGAACCACGCGCCGCGCATTCCGGCCCCGGAACAGGCGAGGACCATGGTCTGGAGGGGTGTTGACAGGTCAGACCAGAATGTGCTTGAAGGCATGGTGGACTCCCGAGAGGCCGACCGATCGGCCACAGAAGGGATTATCCACAGCCTGTGCGGGACGACTCGCCGCTTCCGGACCTGATGTCTGGGCTGGGGCTGCGCAAGTTATGCACAGCTTGTGCACAGGTGAGCGGGGCTACCGGACGCGCCGGTTCCGGGATTTCCACAGGGCCACGAGTTCGACGCAGCCCCACAGCACCGTGCTGCCCAGCGCGAGGGCGGGGTGGGTGATCCAGCGTTGGAGGGGACGGTTCATGGCGCGATGGTCGCGGACTTCCGTGACACGCGTGCGTCGGGGCGGTGACGGCAGGGCGGAGTGTCACATGGCCGGCGTATGCTTTTTGGCTTTGCCGATCGGACCCGGGTGCGCAACGTGAGCACGGAATTTCCCGCTGATTTGCCCGAATTGCAGGAGTTGCAGCAGCTGGTCGCCGACACCCGGGGCCGTGCCCGGTCGCGGGTGGTCTGCGAGGTCGCGGTGGGCGGGCGCCAGTTCCCGGTCCACGCGGTCACGCTGGGCAGCGACGACCCGACCGCGCCGGCGATCGGCCTGTTCGGCGGCGTGCACGGACTGGAGCGCATCGGCGCCGAGGTGGTGATGGCCTACCTGCGCAGCCTCGTGCGGCGCCTGTCCTGGGACCGCGTGCTGCAGCAGCAGCTGGAGATGGTGCGGCTGGTGTTCATGCCGCTGGTCAACCCGGGCGGGCTCTGGCTGGGCACACGTGCCAACCCGGCGGGCGTCGACCTGATGCGCAATGCCCCGCAGGACGCCGTCGACCGGGTGCCCTTCCTGATCGGCGGCCAGCGGCTCAGTGCTTCGCTGCCTTGGTACCGGGGCCTGCGCGGCGCGCCGATGGAAGCCGAGAGCCGCGCGCTGTGCGAGGTGGTCGAGGCCGAGCTGCTGGGGCGGGCGTTCAGCCTGGCGGTCGATTGCCACTCGGGCTTCGGCGTGCACGACCGGATCTGGTTTCCCTACGCCCACACGCGCCAGCCCATCGAGCACCTGCCCGAGCTGCACGCGCTCAAGCACCTGCTCGACCAGAGCCAGCTCCACCACCCCTACGTCTTCGAGCCGCAGAGCCGCCAGTACCTCGCGCATGGCGACCTGTGGGACCACCTCTACCTGCGGGCACTGGCCTTGCCCGGGGCGCGGGTCTTCCTGCCGCTGACGCTGGAGATGGGCTCGTGGCTATGGGTCAAGAAGAACCCGCGCCAGCTCTTCTCGCGCCACGGCATCTTCAACCCGCTGATCGCGCACCGCCAGCAGCGCGTGCTGCGGCGGCACATCGTCTGGCTCGACTTCCTGACACGCGCTGTCTGCAGCCACGCGCACTGGCTGCCGGTGGGCGAGGCGCGCGAGGTGCACCGCGCCGAGGCGCTGGCGCACTGGTACGGCGCCAAGGGGCCGGCATGAACGCGCCCGTCTGGCTGCTGCTGCGCGGCCTGACCCGCGACCAGCGCCATTGGGGCGACGTGCCGGAGCGGCTGGCCAGGGCGCTGCCGCCGGGGGCGCAGGTGGTCTGCATCGACCTGCCGGGCAATGGCGCGCTGCACCACCTGCGCAGCGCCGCGACGGTGGCCGGGCTGGTTGCGCAGGCGCGGGCCCAGGTGGCCGAGTGCGGGCTGGCCGGGCGCCCGGTGCATCTGCTGGCGATGTCGCTGGGTGCGATGGTGGCGGTGGCCTGGGCCGCGGCGCATCCGGACGAGATCGCCGGGGCCGTGCTGGTCAACACCAGCCTGCGGCCGTTCAGCCCGTTCTGGCAGCGGCTGCGGCCCCGCGCCTGGGCGCCGCTGCTGGCGTGCCTGTGGCCGGGCACGTCCGCCGAGCGCTGGGAGCGCTGCATCCTCGGCCTGACCAGCGCACGGGCGGTCCGCCGGCCCGAGGCGCCCGCGCTGCTGCGGCAGTGGGCGGACTGGCGGCGGTCGCACCCGGTGTCGCGCGCCAATGCGCTGCGCCAGTTGCTGGCGGCTGCAACGTTTCGCGCACCGCGTCGGGCGCCGCCGGTGCCGCTGCGGCTGCTCAATGGCGCTGCGGACGGGCTGGTGCATCCCGCGTGTTCGCAGGCGGTGGCGCGGGCGTGGAACCTGCCGATCGCCGTGCACCCGGACGCGGGCCACGACCTGCCGCTCGACGATCCGGACTGGGTGGTGGCGCAGGTGGTGGCCTGGCGTCCCGGTGTCAGGGCATCGCGGTGATCGTTGTCGCCGCCGAGGCGCCACGCCACAGGTGCAGCGTCGCGTAGCTGCGCCACGGCCGCCAGGTTTGCGCGCGCACATCGGCCTGGGCGCGGGTGACTCCGCCCAGCGCCTTGCAGAGCACGACATCGCCGCTCGGCCACGCGTCCGGCCAGCCGAGGGCCCGCAGCGCGATGTACTGCGCCGTCCACGGGCCGATGCCGGGGAGGGCCTGCAGGCGGGCGAGTGTCGCGTCGAGGTCGGTGCAGGGACCGAGGTCCAGCGAGCCCGAGGCCACCGCGCGGGCCAGCGCCACCAGCGCCGTGGCCCGGCTGCGCACGATGCCGAGGTCGGCGAGCGCGGCCGGATCGAGTGCCGCGAGCCGCTCGGGCGGGGGAAAGAGGTGGTGCAGCGCGGCGAAGGGCGTGGGGCTCGCCTCGCCGAAGGCCTCGACGAGGCGACCGGCGAGCGTGTGCGCCGCCTTCACGCTGATCTGCTGCCCCAGCACGGCGCGCACCGCGACCTCGAAGCCATCCACCGCCCCCGGCACGCGCAGACCGGGTGCGCCCGCGGCCAGCGGCCCGAGGCCTTGCGCGACGGCCAGCGGATCGCAGCCCAGGTCACACAGCCGCCCGACCCCCGCGAGCACCGCTGGCAAGGCCCGCTGCAGACCCGGTGACACCGTCAGCGCCACCGCGTGGCGGGCGGCTGGCGCCAGCGTGATCGACAGCCAGCCGGTCTGCACCGTGTCGCCGCTGCCCAGCCGCAGCGTGCGGCGGTACAGACCCGAGGAGGTAGCGTCGTCGACGTCGACCGGGAGCACTTCCTCGACGCCGCGGACGCAGCGCGCGGCCAGGAAGTCGAGCAGCCCCGCCCAGTCGAACGGCGGCCGGAAGGCCAGCTCGAAGTGCAGGCCGCCCGTCGGATCGGCGGCCTGCGGGTCGGACGCGCGGCGCATCGTGCTCGGCGTCAGTCCGTAGCGGCTGCGGAACAGCGTGTTGAAGCGCCGCAGGCTGCCGAAGCCCGCGGCCATGGCGACCTCGGTGACCGGCAGCGCCGTGTCCGCCAGCAGCCGCTTGGCCAGCAGCAGGCGCTGGGTCTGGGCGTAGTCGATCGGGCGGACGCCGAACGCGGCGCCGAAAACGCGGCGCAGGTGGCGGTCGGTGATGCCCAGTTGCGCGGCCAGGTCGGCCAGCCCCGCGTCGTCGAGCGCCCCGGCCTCGATGCGCCGCGCGGCCGCCCACGCCAGGCGGGACGGCGCGTCGATCGACGACAGCCCCGGCGCCAGCTCCGGCCTGCAGCGCAGGCAGGGCCGGAATCCGCCCGCCTCGGCCGCCGCCGCGTGCACAAAGAAGCGGCAGTGGTCCGGCTTCGGCGTGCGCACGCTGCAGACCGGGCGGCAGTAGATGCCGGTCGAGGTCACGCCGACCAGGAAGTGCCCGTCGAAGCGGCGGTCGCGGGCGACGAAAGCGGCGTAGAGCGCGGCGGGATCGGTGTGCATGCGAGGGTGCGGGCAGTTGTATCGATTGGTGATGATCCCACCCCTGATTCGCGGGGGGTGGCGGCCGACAACCACTTCCAGTTCAAGGTGCGTGCACGCGGCCATCGGCTGCGGGACAGCCCGTCGACCGGGCCTGCGCGCAGGCCAATTCACGGAATAACTGCATCTGATCAACGGCCTGGTACTGGTTGGTGTTATTGCGTGCTGGTGGTTGTGTGGGCATTTTTGCCGAGTTCGGAGCCATCCGGTCCATGTCCCGATCTGAACCATTGCAACGTCTCGATACAAACGCCAGTATTCACCGTTCTGGGGCACGTATCCAATGGTTGCTCTGGTTGTGGTTCCTGATCGATTTCTCGGGGGAGAGACATGGTGGGTATTTCAGAAAAGGTACTGTTGCTGGAATTGAATGAAATCAACTGGCGCGTGGTCGATCGTCTGCTCGAACAGCGTGGCAAGGCTTTTCTGCCAAATTTCGAGAAACTGCGGGCAGAAGGGGCCTGGGCCGTGCAGTCCGCGGTGGAGCGTTCGCCGCTGCTGGATCCCTGGATTACCTGGGTGACCTTGCACACGGGGGTTTCCCCGGTGGTGCACGGGGCGTCCGTGCTGGAGCAATCCTCGGATTCCATCAGCGCCCCGCGCACCTGGCACTATGCCGCCGAGGCCGGGCGCAAGGTAGGGGTATTCGGGAGTATCAGCGCCTACCCGCCGCCGCCGGTCAACGGGTTTGTCGTGCCGGGCCCGTTTGCCCCGGGCAACGAGACGCACCCGCCACGGCTGGCGCCGGTGCAGGCCGTCAACCGGCGCTACACCCAGGTCCACAACAAGACAACGCGAGCGCCTACTCTCGCTGAAAACGCCGGAACGGCTGCCGCACTGATCCGCATGGGTCTCCGCCTGGGGACCATGGCCCATGTCGCGACCCAGCTGGTCCGCGAGCGCCTGCAGCCCGGCCAGCGCTGGCGCCGGGTGTGCCTGCAGCCGCGGCTGAATTTCGACATCTTCGCGTCGCTCTACCGCCAGGAGCGCCCGGACTTCGCCACCTGGCACAGCAACCACGCCGCGCATTTCATGCACCATTACTGGCGCGCCTGGGACGACGCCGTGTTTCCGGTCAAGGCCTCTGCCGAGGAGCGTCGCCAGTATGGAGAAGCCGTGCCGGAGGGTTATCGGCTTTGCGATGAACTGATCGGACGGGCGATGCAGTTGCTGGATGGGAATACCGTGCTGGTGGTGGCATCGAGCATGGGGCAGCAGCCGTTCATCAGTGACCGCTACAAGGCCGGCAAGGTCATCGTGCGCATCCGTGACATGGAGGCGCTGCTGGCGGTGGTGGGCCGCGCAGGTGTTTCGGACGTGGTGCCGACCATGGTGCCGCAATGGAATCTGCGCATCGACGATCCCGTGCGCCGCCACGCGGTGCAGGCCGCGTTCGAGACCGCCTATCGCCAGCGCGGGCCGGAGGGCACTTCTAGAAACCGACCCTGACCGCCGCCTGAGCCGCGCGCTGCGGCAAGATACCGCCCCATGATCACACCCCGCACCAAGCCATCGAGCTTCTTTCCTGAGGAGGCCGCGGACGACCTGTTCGTGGTGCAGCAGCGCAAGGCCAAGCTGGAGGGCTACGTACAGACGCTGGCGGCGATGGACGAACTGATCGACTTCGCAGCGATGGCCGCGGCGGTGGACAAGGCCTGCCCTCGCGCTGACCGCAGCAAGGGCGGACGCCCGCCGTACCCGACCGAGGCGCTGGTGCGCATGGTGTTCCTGCAAGGGCTGTACAACCTGTCGGACGAGCAGTGCGAGCACCAGGTGCTGGACAGGATGAGCTTCCAGCGGTTCTGCCGGCTGGACGGCGCGCTGAACATTCCGGACGCACGCACGCTGTGGAACTTCCGGCAGCGGCTGGCCGAAGGCGGGCTGGGAGGCCGGGCGATTTTCGAGGCGTTGAGCCAGCAGTTGCAGCGGCACGGCTTCATCCCGAGGGGCGGGCAGATCGTGGACGCCAGCATCGTGCAGGCGCCGATCACGCAGGCCAACGCCCGGGAGCGCGATGCGCTGAACAAGGGGGAGGCGCCCGAGGGCTGGAGCAAGAAGCGCCTGGCGCACACCGACCGGGACGCGCGCTGGACGCAAAAGCACGGCAAGTCGTACTACGGCTACAAGCTGCACGGCAACGTGGACGCACGCTACAAGCTGATCCGCCAGATGAAGATCACGGCGGCCAACGCCGACGACGGACAGCAACTGCCCGACGTGCTGCAGGTGGCGAACACGCGCAAGCGGCTGCTGGCCGACCGGGGCTACGACAGCGCGGCCAACCGTCAGACGCTGCAGCAGCACGGACTGGCCGACGGCATCGCGCGTCGCGCCAAGCCAGGGCAGACGGCCAAGGTTCGACTCAAGCAGCGCAACAAGACGATCAACCGCACGCGGGCGCGGGTCGAGCACGTGTTCGCGGCGCTGAGCCAGCAGGGCGGCAAGTGCGTGCGGGCGATGACGCTGGCGCGCAATGCGCTGGCGATCACGCTGCAGTGCGCGGCCTACAACGCGCGCAGGCTGGTGTGGCTGGTCAAGAGCGCAGGTCCGTCCGCACAGCCCGCGTGAGGGGAAAAACCCCGTCGCGGGGCACCGCGGCGGCGGGGACAGGGGCTCGCCGCCGTCATCCACTGCTCGTCTGAGCTGGATTTGTGCAGGCTCAGACCAGGTTCAGGGCTGCAGGGCCGGTTTCTAGAAGTGCCCCGGAGGGTGCGCAGCGCGAATCGTCGTTTGTCGTGCAGGAAACCGACGCCATTCTCACGGTGACCCCGCTCGGACTCGTCAGCGATGACCGGGACTGGCGGTATTTCTTTCCGCAGGCCGCGGGCGCCGATCCGCAGGGGTATCCGATCGAGTCGCTGATGGCGATCGACGCCCCCACGGTCAAGCAGGGCATGCACCACATCGACGGGTTGCTGGCGTTTTACGGCGCCGGGGTGCGCCGCGGCGTGCGGTTGCCGGACTGCACCAATCTCGATGTGGCGCCGACCCTGCTGGCGCTGATGGACGTGGCGGTGCCGGCGGTGATGGAGGGCCAGGTGCTGGGCTGCACCGACGCGCTGGCGGACCGTGTCCGGCTGGCCACCGACGCGAAGCGGGCGCCGCTGCCGATGGCCGCCTGAGCCGGGGCGCCTGGCGTGCCTGCGGTCAGCGTGCGGGCATCGCCGGTCGCACCCAGCCGACCAGCAGGCCCGCTGCCAGCAGCGCGCAGCTGCCCGAGAACGCAAACGCCGCACCCGGCCCCGCCGACTGGTAGAGGGCCCCGAACACGACCGAGGCCGGCAGCAGCACCAGCCCCGCGGTCAGGTTGAACCAGCCGAAGGCGGTGCCCTGGCCGTCCACGGGCGCGAGGTCGGCGACCAGCGCTTTCTCCACGCCCTCGGTCGCGGCGAGGAAGACGCCGTAGGCCGCGAAGACCACGAACAGGCCCGGCCCCGCGTGCGTCAGCCAACCCAGCGCAGCGTAGACCGCGGCGTAGGCGAGGTAGCCGCCCAGCAGCAGCCGCATCCGGCCGAAGCGGTCGGACAGCGCCGACAGCGGTGTCGACAGCACCATCGCCACGGCCGATACCCCCGCCCACAGCAGTGGCACCTGCGCCTGCGGCAGGCCGAGTTCCCGCGCGCGCAGCAGCAGGAACATGTTCGACGAATTGCCCAGCGTGAACAGCGCGACCACCACCAGATAGCGCCGCAAGGCGGGTGGCATGTCGCGCAGCCGCCAGTCGAAGGGCTTGCGGGGGGCGACTGGCCGCTGGGCGGGTTCCTGGATGCCCAGCGCCAGCGCCAGACACAGCACCGCCGGCACGATCGACCAGACGAACACGTCTTTCAGCGCCACGCCGGAGGCCAGCAGCGCGGCGGCCAGCAGCGGCCCGATGACGGCGCCCGCGTTGTCCATCGCCCGGTGCAGCCCGAAGGCCAGACCACGTCGCTCGGGGCCGGCGCTCGCGGCCAGCAGCGCGTCGCGCGGCGAGGTGCGCAGGCCCTTGCCGACCCGGTCGGCGAAGCGCAGCAGCAGCAGCCCCGGCCAGCTCGTCACCAGGGCCACCAGCGGCCGCCCGATGCCGGCCAGCCCGTAGCCGAACACGATCCACGGCCTGGTGCGCTGCGTGCGGTCGACCACCGCGCCCGAGAACAGCTTGAGCAGGCTGGCGGTCGCCTCGGCGATGCCCTCGATCAGGCCCAGCGTGCGCGGCCCGGCCATCAGCACCGACGACAGGTAGAGCGGGATCAGTGGATAGAGCATCTCGGAGGCTGCGTCGTTGACCAGACTGATGAGTCCGATCAGCCAGACGGTGCGGGGCAGGGCGCGCAGCGAGGTCCACATGCCGGCCACGGTAGCATGGGCGCCCCCTGTTTCGGAGCCCGCACATGACCTCATCGACCTCGCGTTTCCGCATTGCCGTGATGCCCGGCGACGGCATCGGCCAGGAGGTGATGCCCGAGGGTCTGCGCGTGCTGGAGGCTGCCGCGCAGCGCTTCGGCCTCACGCTCGACACCACGCCGATCGCCTGGGCGAGCTGCGACTGGTACACGCGCACCGGCGAGATGATGCCCAGCGACTGGAAGCAGCAGCTCGACGGCCATGACGCGATCTATTTCGGCGCGGTCGGCTGGCCGGCGACGGTGCCGGACCACATCTCGCTGTGGGGCTCGCTGCTGAAGTTCCGCCGCGAGTTCGACCAGTACATCAACCTGCGGCCGGTGCGGCTGTTCGAGGGCGTGCCGTGCCCGCTGGCGAACCGCAAGCCCGGTGACATCGACTTCTACGTCGTGCGCGAGAACACCGAGGGCGAGTACACCAACATCGGCGGCGTGATGTGGCCGGGTACCGAGCAGGAAGTGGTGCTGCAGCAGAACGTGTTCTCCCGCCGCGGCGCAGACCGGGTGCTGAAGTACGCCTTCGACCTTGCGCAGTCGCGCGCGCGCAAGAAGGTGACCGTGGCGACCAAGAGCAACGGCATCGCGGTGAGCATGCCGTGGTGGGACGGCCGCGCCGATGCGATGGCCGCCGCCTACCCGGAGATCGCGGTGGACAAGCAGCACATCGACATCCTGTGCGCCCGCTTCGTGCTGCAGCCGGACCGGTTCGACGTGGTGGTGGCGTCCAACCTGTTCGGCGACATCCTGAGCGACCTCGGCCCCGCTTGCACCGGCACGATCGGGCTGGCGCCGTCGGCCAACCTGGATCCGGAGCGGCGCTTCCCCTCGCTGTTCGAGCCGGTGCATGGCTCGGCGCCGGACATCTTCGGCAAGAACATCGCCAACCCGGTCGCGATGATCTGGTCGGGCGCGCTGATGCTGGATTTCCTGAGCCACTGCCAAGGGGCTGGCCGCGCCGCGCACGACGCGATCGTGCGCGCCATCGAGGACGTGATCCGCAGCGGCCCGCGCACGCCCGACCTCGGCGGCACGGCCAGCACGACCGAGATGGGCGAGGCGATCGCGGCGGCGGTGCTGCGGGGTTGAGGCGTTGCGGGGCTGAAGCCCGTCGCGCTCAGGCTTTCCGGAGGAAACACGCCTTCAGCATGAAGCTGCCGGCGTCCATCTTGCAGTCCACCTCGTGGTCGCCACCGACGAGGCGGATGCTCTTGACCTTGGTGCCCTGCTTGAGCGTGATCGACGAGCCCTTGACCTTCAGGTCCTTGATCAGCACGACCGCGTCGCCATCGGCGAGCACCTGGCCATTGGCGTCCTTGACGACGGCATCGGCCTCGTCCTCGGCACCAGCCGCCTCGGTGGCCGACCACTCGTGGCCGCAGTCGGCGCAGACAAAGTGGTCACCGTCCGGGTAGGTGTTCTCCAGGGTGCATTGCGGGCAGGCAGGGATGGCGGACATGGGCGCGGTCGGGTGGGTGAAGGAGGGGCGGACTATAGCGACGACCCCGCGTCATCCCGCTGACACCGCACCGACACAGGCCCGTCACCGGCGTGGAAGAAGGTAGGCGTTTCTTCACATTCCTTTGCACACCCACCGGGAGCGAGCGCCATGGCCACCTTGTCCAACCGAACGATGACGCGCTGGAGCGCCGTGGCACTGGCCTGCGCCGCGCTGCTGGCCGCCTGCGGTGGCGGCGATGACAGCCCCGCCACCACCGGCCCGCTGGCGCTGAAGACGCTGGACGGCTCGGCGCCGGTGGTCGTGGCGCACCGTGGCGCGTCCGGCTACCTGCCCGAACACACGCTGGAGGCCTACACGCTGGCGATCGACCTCGGCGCCGACGTGGTCGAGCCGGACCTGATCGCCACCAAGGACGGCGTGCTCATCGCCCGCCACGACCCCAACCTCGACTACAGCACCAACGTCGCCAGCCGCCCCGAGTTCGCCGCCCGCAAGAAGACCACGCAGGTCGACGGCGAGACGCAGACCGGCTGGTTCGCCAGCGACTTCACGCTGGCCGAGATCAAGACCCTGGGCGCCATCACCACCGACGCGGAGCGCGCGACGGTCTACAACGGCGCCTTCAAGGTCGTGACCTTCCAGGAAATCATCGACCTCGTGAAGGCCAAGTCGGCCGCCAAGGGCCGCACGATCGCCATCTACCCGGAAACCAAGAACCCGACCTACCACCGCGCCCTCGGCCTGCCGCTGGAAGACACGCTGATCGCCCAGCTCGTGGCGGCCGGCTGGAACAGCAAGACCGCGCCGGTCTACGTGCAGAGCTTCGAGCCGAGCAGCCTGAAGACCCTGCGCAGCAAGGGCCTGAACACGCGCCTGATCCAGCTGATCGATGCCGACGACGTGGACCTGAAGACCGGCGCGCTGACCTTCGCCGCGCCCTACGACCGCCCGTACGACTGGTTCAAGGCTGGCGACACGCGGCTGTTCAGCGCGATGGTCACGCCCGCCGGGCTGGCCGAGATCAAGACCTACGCCGACGGCATCGGCCCGTGGAAGCCCTACATCGTGCCGGTCAAGGGCACGCTGGACGCGACGGGCGCCGTCAAGGACCTGAACGGCGACGGCAAGGTCAACTGGGCCGACGCCACCACGCAGACCCCGACGACGCTGATCGCCGACGCGCACAAGGCGGGCCTGTTCGTGCACGCCTACACCTTCCGCAACGAGCAGCGCCGCCTGGCCTACGACTACCGGGGCGATCCGAAGGCCGAGTACCTGCAGTTCTACCGGCTCGGCCTGGACGGCCTGTTCTCCGACTTCGCCGACACCGCCATCGCCGCCCGCCGCGATTACCTGACCGAAACGGGACGCTGACCATGTCGCAACGCACCCCCCTGTTTGCCCTCACCGCCGTGGCACTGCTGACGATGGCCGCCTGCGGAACCGACGAGCCGCTTGGCACCTCGGCCGCCTCGACCACGCCGTTCACGGTGAAGATCGTCGGCTTCAACGACTACCACGGCACGCTGCAGTCGCCGGGCACCTTCGGCACCAACACGGCCGTGCCGACCGCCAGCCGCCCCGCGGTCGGTGGCGCCGACTACCTCGCCGGCCACGTCAAGAAGCTCAAGGCGCAGAACCCGCTCAACGTCGTCGTCGGCGCGGGCGACTTCATCGGCGCGTCGCCGCTGATCTCGTCGCTGTTCAACGACGAGCCGGCCATCGAGACGCTCAACCGCATCGGCCTGGAGTTCAACGCGGTCGGCAACCACGAGTTCGACCACGGCTCGGCCGAGCTGCTGCGCCTGCAGAACGGCGGCTGCAAGGTCGTCGCCGGTGCGGCCGATCCGAACAGCTGCAAGGGCCTGGCCGCGGGCACGCCGGTCCCGTTCGAGGGCGCGAAGTTCAAGTGGCTGTCGGCCAATGTGCTCGACACCGCCACCGGCAAGCCGCTGCTGCCCGCCTACGGCATCAAGACCTTCAACGGCGTCAAGATGGCCTTCATCGGCATGACGCTGCAGGCCACGCCCACCATCGTCACGCCGACCGGCGTCGCCGGCCTGAGCTTCAAGGACGAGGCGGCGACCGTCAACGCGCTCATCCCCGAGCTGCGCGCGCAGGGCGTCGAGTCCATCGTCGTGCTGGTGCACCAGGGCGGCTTCCAGAGTTCGACCAGCCTGTCCGACATCAACGGCTGCGACGGCGACCTCGCCGGCTCGGACATCGCCACCGTCGTCAAGCAGCTCGACAACGCGGTCGACCTCGTCATCAGCGGCCACACCCACGCCGCCTACAACTGCTCGGCCGGCACGGTCGACGTCACCAGCACCGCCGGCGTCGTGTCCTCCAGGGCGCGCACCACCGGGCTGGCCAATGCCACCGGCCGCCGCGTGCCGGTCACCAGCGCCAGCTCGTTCGGCCGCGTGCTGAGCGACATCGACGTGACCATCGACCCGACCACGCGCGACATCACCGCCGTCCAGGCCACCAACCGCCTGGTCGACCGCACCGACACGACGGTCACGCCCGACAGCGCCATCCAGGCCATCGTCAAGGCCTACAGCGACCTGATCTCGCCGCTGGCGAACAAGGTGATCGGCGCGGTCAAGGCCGAGCTGCCGGCCACCGCCGCGGACGCCGCCTGCAACATGCCCGCCGGCGAGCTGATCGCCGACGCCCAGCTTGCCGCCACGGCGCCGGCCGGTTTCGGCGATGCGGTGATCGCGTTCATGAACCGCGGCGGCGTGCGCAACCCGGGCTTCACCTTCGCGTCGAGCACGGCGGGCGAGGGCGATGGCAACGTCACCTACGGCGAAGCCTTCACCACGCAGCCCTTCGGCAACAGCCTCGTCACGCTGACGCTGACGGCGCAGGACCTGAAGAACGTGCTGGAGCAGCAGTTCGCCGGCTGCCGTGGCCAGGCCGCGGCGGCGACGCGGATCATGGTGCCGTCGAACGGCTTCAAGTACACCTGGGACGGCGCCAAGGCCTGCGATGCCCGCATCAGCAGCGTCACGCTGACCCGCGGCGGTGCCACCGAGACGATCGTGGACACGGCCGGCACGGTGCTCGCGCCGACGAAGACCTACCGCGTCACCGTCAACAACTTCATGGCCACCGGCGGCGACGGCTTCACGACCTTCCTGAACGGCAAGCAGGCCCTGGGCGGCGCGCAGGACATCGACGCGCTGACCGCGTTCATGGCCGGCTACAAGGCACCGGCGGCACCCTACGCCCGCGGCGCCAGCGCGAACGACCTGGGCACGGCCCGCGTGCTGCGCACGGGCGGCACGTCCTGTCCGACCGGCGCCGCCGTCAATCCGTGAGGCGACTCGCTGGCTGGCTGGCGGGATGGACGCTGGTGCTGGCAGCGAGCCTGCCCGCGCTGGCGACGCCGGACAGACCTGAACGCGCCGCCTTGCTGGCCGACGGGGAGGCCGCGCTGTCGCAGGGCCGGGTGGACCAGGCCCTGCGCCACTTCGAACGGGCGGCGTCGATGGCCCACGCCGCCGACACCGAGATGGCGCTGGTCCGCACCTACCTGCAGGCCGGGGACTACCGGCAGGCGACCTCCTTCAGCGCCCACACCGCCGGGGCGCATCGGCAGGTGGTGGAAGGCGCCGTGCTCTACGCCGGGCTGCTGGCGATCGGTGGACAGCAGGAGGCCGCCAACCGCCTGCTCGACGAGGCGGCCGGGCGCTTTTCGTCGGCGCCGATGCTGGCGGCTGCGCGGCGGTGGATCGACGTGCCCGTGGCCGAGCCGGAGCCGGTGCTGCAGGCCGTGCGGCTGGCGCCCTACGCCAGCGGACCGGCGACGCCGCGGGCCGCGAGGGTCGTGGCCAGCGGCGTGCTGATCGACCAGGGGCGCCACGCACTGGTGCCGCTGGAGGGCCTGCAGCCGGCGGCGTCCCTGCAGGTGCGCAATGGCCTGGGGCAGACCGCCGACGCACGCCTGGTGCGGCGTGAACCGGCGCTCGGCCTGGCGTTGCTGGCGCTGACACCGGCACTGACCAGCCGCAGCCTGCCGCGGGCGCTGGGCGATTCGGCGGTCGAGCAGCCCCTGCCTGCGGCCGCTGCGCGCGACCCGTTTCCCGGCAGCCCCGGTTACGCCGCCGAGTTCCGGCCAGACCCGCGCGCCCGACCGGCCTGGCCGTGGCTGCGCAGCGGCTTCCAGGGGGCGGTCGATGCCCGTTCGGGCCAGCGCATGCTGGGCATCGAGATGCCGCCCGGGCCGCGCGGCGGGCCGGTGCTGGACGCCGCGGGGCGGTGGTGCGGTATCGCCCAGCACCGTGGCGGCGTGGACCGGATGCTGCCGGTGTCCGCGCTGCGCACCGCGTTCGGACCCTGGATCGGTGCACCCGCTGCCGACGCGGCGCAGCGACCGCAGGCTGCGGTCGATGAGGTCTACGAAGGTGCCCTGCGCATGACGCTGCAAGTCATCGCGGTGCCGAGCGGTGCCCGGCGCTAGCCGCCCCGGCAGCCGCCATCGCCGGTGGTGACGTAGTCGAGCACCAGCACGTCCGCCAGCAGCGGCTGCAACTGCGCGACGAAGGCCTGGTGCGCCGGGTGCGGCAGGTAGTGGTCGCGCCCGGCCGCGTCGTCGAAGGTCAGCAGGAAGGCGTGGGTGTAGCCCTTCGCCAGCCCTTCCGGGCTGACGTCGGTGCCGCACTCGAAGGCCCGCACGGTGTCGATCGCCGCGGGCAGCGCCTGGAACGCGGCGGTGATGCCGGCGATGGCGGCCGGCGTGGCGTCCGGCTTGAACTGGAGCAGCACGAGGTGGCGCAGCATGTGGATAAGCCTGTGGATAACTTGATTTGTGATCAGGCGCCGAGGCCGCGCAGCACGTCCCAGCAGGCGCCCATCGTGTGGTAATCCGTCTTGCCGGCGGGGCTTTTCTCGTCGGAATAGGCGCGGTTGTCGGGCGTGCGGATTCGGTACCAGGCGCCATGGACATGGTCGACCATGTGCGCCCAGGCGTAGGCCCAGATCCGGTCGTACCACTGCCAGTACGCCTCGTCGCCCGTGCGCACGGCCAGCAGCGCGGCGGCGGCGAAGCTCTCGGCCTGCACCCAGAAATACTTGTCCGCGTCGCACACCTCGCCGTCCGGCGCGAAGCCGTAGACGAGGCCGCCGTGCGTGTGGTCCCAGCCGTGGTGCATGGCGGTGTCGAAGAAATGCCGGGCGGTGGGCACGATCCAGTCCGGGCATTCGGCGCCGGGGGTGGCCTTCAAATGCGCTTCGAGCTGCAGCAGCAGCTTGGCCCACTCGGTGAGGTGGCCGGTCTGGAAGCCCCAGGGGCGGAAGATGTTGGTCTTGTCGTCGCGGTTGTAGTCGGGGTCGACCGACCAGTCGCTGCGGTAGTGTTCCCAGACCAGCCCGTCGGCGAGCCCCGCCTGCCGCTGCGTGATCGAGGTCGCCAGCGTCAGTGCGCGGTCGAGGTAGCGGCGGTCCTTCGTCGCGTCGAACGCGGCGATCATGGCCTCGCAACTGTGCATGTTGGCGTTCTGGCCGCGGTAGGGGCCGACCTGCCAGTCCGGCGTCGCCTCGTCGGCGTAGAGGCCGTGCGCCGGCTCCCAGAAACGCTGCTCCATCAGCGCGAACGTCGCGTCCAGCCCCGCGCGCGCCTCGTCGATGCCGGCCATCAGCGCGTGGGCGTGCGCCAGCAGCACGAAGGCGAGGCCGTAGCAGTGGTTCGTGCCGTCCTGCACCGTCGCCACGCGCTGCGCGCCGTCCCAGTCGAGCTGCCAGGCGTAGCCGCCCTGCGGCTGCGCGTGCGCGTCGTGCAGGAAGCGCAGGCCGTGGCGCGCGGCTTCCTGGTACGCCGGATTGCCGAAGCGCCGGTACGCCATCGCGTGGTTGAAGACGAAGCGCGTGCTGCTGACGAGGTGGCGGGTGCGCGTGTCGTAGACGGTGCCGTCGTCCTTGAAGAAGTGGAAGAAGCCGCCGGTCGGGTCGAGGCAGCGGCCGTCGTAGAACGCCAGCGTGTGGCGGATGTGGCCGAGCAGGAAGTCGGGCGTGCGGAAAGCGGGTGTCGTCATGGTCGGTGCGGTGGTCACGGGGTCAGGCCCATCTGCTGCAGCCCGAGCGGGCTGAGGTCGGCGGGCGTGGCGCGGCCGGGGAAGTCGAGTTCGTAGTCTTCGGGGGCGAAGTCGGGGCTGCTGCGGCCGGCCAGGAACGCCGCGGCCTGCCGTTCGGCGAAGCGCTGGTTCTTGTCGCACCAGGGCGCCGCGCCGATGTAGATGACGTTGCTGTAGCCGCTGCCGGTGTGCTGGTTCTCGACGGCGTGGATGATGTCCGAGTGCCACCAGACGGTGTCGCCCGGCTGCACCTCGGGGATCGACACCAGCCCGGCGAGCAGCGCGGGGTGCCACTGCTCCGACGCGCCCAGCGCGCGGCCGGGTTGCGCGCCGCAGAGATCGCCCTCGGGCACATCGGGCTGCAGCGCCCGCAGCAGCATCCACGGCATCGTGCGCGCGATCGGCACCAGCTTGAGCGTGCCGTCGCCCGGGCCTTGGCGGGTCAGCGCGGTCCAGCCCTGGAAGGTGCGGAAGGCGGAGCAGACGGCGGGCGAGGGGATTTCCCGGGTCTGCGTGCGGCCCTCGCCGTCGAAGGGGTTGAAGGCAAACGGGTCGCCCTGCAGCACGTCGCGGTACAGGTGGTGGAAGGTCGGCTCGCACCAGCGCTCCACCGAGCCGCCATCCGAGTGCGGCGACAGGCCGAGCGTCGAGTCGCCCGCTTCGCGGCGGCGGATGCGGTCGGCGTAGTTGAACTGGCGGTCGGGGTCGAAGAAGCGCACGCCGTCTTTCTCGAAGGTCCACAGCCGGTTCAGCCACGCGCGGGTGGCGGCCAGGTTCGGGTGCTGGCGGGCCTGCATCTGCGGCTTGGACCAGTAGAGGCTGAAGATCTGCGGTCGGCCGGCGGCGAGCGCGCTGAAGTACTTGTCCAGCCCGGCCTTGTCCTTCATCCGCAGCAGGTAGCCGACCTCGTCGATGTAGCGCACGACCTCGTCGTTCCACTCGGCGATCTGCGCCGGGTCGAACACGCCGCGGATCACCGCGCAGCCGCGGCGGAGGATCCGGGCGGTGTCGGCCGGGGAGACGCGGCCGGCGGCGATGTCGGCGTAGGCGATCTCGAGGACGGCGTGGCCGCTCGCCATCTCGCTGCGGATGGCCGAGACCTCGTCGTTCAGGGCCTCGCTGAGCCGGGCAAAGCGGCCGGCGAGGTCGGGCACCTCGGCGCGCAGCTGGCGCTGGCTGGCGCGTACGGCACCGGGGACATCGTGCATCCAGGCTTCCATGATGGGTTCCTTCTGGTTCCGAAGCCCCCCTCCCGGCCTCCCCCCGCTGGGGGGAGGAGAACCGATGCGAGGCGATCCGGTCTTGCGGTCTGACTGTCTTGCTCCCTCCCCCAGCGGGGGAGGGTTGGGGTGGGGGTTTCGGTCAATCGATCTGCTGCGCCCGGCCATTGGCCGCGCTGGACAGGGCGGCCAGCGCGACGGCCAGCGAGCGTTCGCCGTCTGCGCCGCTGGCCAGTGGGGCGCCCTGGCCGGCGCAGGCGCGCACGAAGGCGTCGCAGCCGATCTCGTACAGGTCGACCTTGGGCGCCGGAACCTCGCGCTCGCCGCTGGTGTCGCGCAGCCACAGCCGGCCGCCGCCGTCCTGCGTCAGCGAGCCTTCGGCGTAGAGCGCGCCCTCGGTGCCGAGCACATGCAGCCGGGTCGCAGCGTGTTTGGCGACGAAGGACTCGTGGGTCTGCGCCAGCACGCCGCCGTCGAATTCGAGCAGGCTCATCGCGCTGTCCTCGACCTGGCCCTGGCCGAGGCCGTGCTGGCGGGTGACGGTGGTGATGCGGCGCGGCTCGGTCTGCAGCAGGAAGCGCAGCAGGTCGCCGTCGTGGACGAGGATGTCCAGCACCACGCCGCCGCCCGCGCCGGGGGCGTCGATCCGCCAGCCCTGCAGGTGCGGCGGCAGGTAGACCGCGTGCGAGACCTGCACGCCGTGGACGCGGCCGATGGCGCCGTCGGCGATCATCTGGCGCACTTGGCCGTGCAGCGCCGAGGCGCGCAGGTGGTGGTTGGTGCCGAGCACGCGGCCCCGGGCCTCGGCGCGCTCGATCATCGCCGCGGCGTCCGCCAGCGACATCGCCAGCGGTTTCTCGCACAGGACGTGGCAGCCGGCGTCGAGCGCGGCCAGCGTCTGCGCGGCGTGCTGCTCGTTGGTGGAGCTGATGTAGACGGCGTCCAGCCCGAGCGCGAGCAGCTCGCTCAGGTCGGTGTGGGCGCTGGCGAGGCCCTGCTGCTCGGCGAACTGCTGCGCGCGCGGGGCGCTGCGCGAGCAGACGGCGACCAGCTCCTGCCCGGCGATCTTGCGCAGCGACGGGATGACCCGCTCGGCGATGTTTGTCCTGGTCAAGTTATTTCGCACAGCCCGATAGGTTGTGTGATTGCCGATTGATGCTCGAAGGCATTGGGTGGCAAGTTGCCCAGTGTGGAGTGCAGACGCACGCTGTTGTAGAAGCTGACGATGTAGTCGGCGATGTCGCTCGTGGCCTCGGCATGGTTGGCGTAATCGCGCTGCCAGACGCGCTCCATCTTGAGGTTCAGGAAGAAGCGCTCCATCACCGCGTTGTCCCAGCAGTTGCCCTTGCGGCTCATGCTGCCGACCAGGCCGTGTCTGGCCAGCAGCGCCTGATGCGCCGCGCTGGCGTACTGGCTGCCGCGATCCGTGTGGACGATCAAGCCCGGCGCAGGTTGGCGCTGCACGATGGCCAGTTGCAACGCCCGGCACACCAGCCCGGCCTGCATGTCCGGGGCCATCGCCCAGCCCACCACCTTGCGCGCAAACAAGTCCAGCACCACCGCCAGATACAGCCAGCCGCTGCGCGTGCGGATGTAGGTGATGTCGGCGACCCAGGCCTGATCGGGCCGCGTCGGGTTGAACTGTCGGGCCAGCACATTGGGCGAGATCGGCAGCGCGTGTTTGCTGTCGGTCGTGTGCACGAACTTGCGCTTCCACGTCGAGCGCAGACCATGCTGGCACATCAAACGGCGCACGCGGTAGATCCCCATGACGATGCCACGCGAGGCCACCGCCGTGCGCAGCCGTCGGCTGCCGTACGCCCCGCCGCTGGCCGCAAATGCCGCCTTCAGTTGCACGCTGGCCTCGCACACCGCCGGCTGCATTCGGCTGCGCCTGCGGGCCGCGTAGTAGCCCGAGCGGCTGATGCCCAGCACCCGGCAAACCTGCTCCACCACCGCGGCCTTCTCTTGCAGTTGCCCGACGAGCTTGAAGCTCATCGCAGTTCCCGGGCAAAGAAGGCCGATGCTTTTTTTAAAACTTCTACGTCGCCCCGGAGTTGCTTGTTCTCGGCTTCGAGCTGGCGGATGCGCTGGTGCTCCGCCGTCAACGGCTTGCCGATGCCAGGCTGCCCCAGCTGTTCCGCATCGGCCTGTGCCAGCCAGCGCCGCACCGCCGTCTCGCCCAGCTTCATGTCCCGGCAGACCTCGCCAATGCCCAGGCCCTGCGACCGGATCATCTGCACGATCTGCAGCTTGAAGCTCGCGTCAAAGACTCTTCGTTTCGTGTTCGTCACGTTCGTTGTCCAGGTGATTTCCACCTATCGGTGTGTGCGAAATCATTAGACCAGGACAGTTGCTTGCTCCGATGAAACCCCAGCGCATGGTGTGTGTCCTCGCATGTCTTGACTTGATGCCGAGGATGCTAGGGCGCGGCGTGCGGGGAGGGCAGCGCACTTTCCCGTGGGGGAGTCAGCGTTGGGAGCGAAACAAGCGGGGCGGGGCGTCGGGTGCTCTTGGCTACCCGATCTCAGGAAGCCTTGGTGTTCGAGTCCACTGTAGCGGCCCAGCCAGCAGGTGCCACCGCCGCGCCGATGGCCTGTTGGTTCAAGCCACGCCTGCGTGCAACTGAACCCCTAGAGCCTTGGTGACCTTGAGGATGGTGGCGAAGCTGGGGTTGCCGTTTTCGCTGAGTGCCTTGTAAAGGCTTTCACGACTCAGTCCAGCCTCTTTTGCCACCTGCGCCATGCCTTTGGCGCGAGCAATGTCGCCGAGTGCACGCGCGATGCCCGCGATGTCGTCTGGTGCTTCTGTCAGCCAGGCGTCGAGGTACGCGGCCATTTCTTCGGGCGTACGCAGTTGCTCTGCGACATCGTAGGCCACCGTCTTGGTTGCCGATGGGATGTTCTTGCTGGACTGGGGCATGGCCGTTACTCCTGAAGGTTGCGCATGAGGTCCTGCGCGAGGGTGATGTCGCTTTGCTGGCTGGACTTGTCTCCGCCAACGAGAAGGATGATCAGTTCATCGCCCCGCTGCGTGTAGTACACCCGGTAGCCGGGTCCAACATCGATTTTCAGCTCCGAGACGCCGCCCGCGAGGTTGCGGTGCTGGCCTGGATTGCCGTGGGCCAGGCGATCAACGCGCATCTGGATGCGTGCACGTGCGGCGCGATCCTTGAGGGCATTGATCCAATCGCGGTACAGCTCTGTGGTACGGATACGCATGGCAAACTGTATCCCATGGGATACAACGCGTCAATCGTCTACCGCCATCATGCGGCGCCGATCCTCACCCCGAACTCTCCCGCACCATCAACTCCACCCCCATCACCATCTCCTGCGGCATCGCCCCACCCCCCACGAGCATCTCCACCCCCGTGCGCCCCAGCTCCTGCTTGTCCACGCGCAGCGTGGTGAGCGGGATGGCGCCGTAGCGGGCGGCCGGGATGTCGTCGAAGCCGACAAAAGCGATGTCTTCCGGGATGCGCAGCCCGGCGTCCAGGCACACCCGCATCGCCGCCAGCGCCGCGCTGTCGTTGTAGGCGAACACGGCGTCCGGCCGCAATCGCCGGCGCAGCAGCGTGCGCATGGCCGCCGCCGCCCCTTCCGCGTCATCCATCCCCGGCGGCGCGAGCGCTTCCAGATCAGGATCGGCCAGCACCCCCGCCTCGAACAAGGCGCGCCGGTAGCCCCGGCTGCGCTCGCGGATGCTGAAGTGCGCCAGCGAGCCGGCGATGTAGGCGATGCGCTGTCGGCCGAGGTCGAGCAAATGGCGCGTGGCCTGGTAGCCGCCGCCGGTGTTGTCCGGGTTGACGGCGGCGCAGCCGGGAATCCAGCCATCGACCAGCACCAGCGGCAGCCCCAGGTCGGTCAGTTGCGCCAGCACCTCGTCCTCGAAGTAGCCCGCCACCAGCAGCGCATCGGGCTCGTGCAGCTTGAGCAGCTTGCCCACCGCGTCGCCCTGCCGCGCGCTCAGCAGCGTGGGCGCCACGCCGAACTGGCGGCAGCCCTCCTCGACACCGTGCATCACCTCGGCGAAGAAGGGGTTCACGGCGAAGTTGCTGTGGTGCCGGTGGATCAGGAACACCAGCCGCGGCGCCTTGCCCGAGCGCAGCCGCGACAGGTCGTAGCCGAGGTCCGCGGCCACCTGGCGGACATGGCGGCGCGTCTCGTCGGACAGGCCGCGCTGGTTCTTCAGCGCACGCGAGACGGTGCCGACCGACACGCCCGCGGCGTTGGCGATGTCGCGGACGGTGACATCGCCGCTCATGGCTGGCACTCCGCGGCGGACAGCGGGCGGGCGCTGAACCGGCTGCGCACGACGAGCGGCTGGCCGGGCGTGAGCGTCAGGCCGGTGCGGGCGGACAGCGGGTGATCGGCCGGCGGCGCAGCGACCCGGCCCAGATCGAACACGCCGGACACCGGTTCGACCCCGAGCGCCAAGTGCCGGCCATTCCACGGCGGATACAGCCGACCCCGGTGGCTGACCCAGAGCATCAGGTCCGGCAGCAGCGCGCGGTCCCAGTCCAGCGCCAGCGCCCAGCCGCAGTCCAGATAGCGGGCGGTGACGGGGCCGCCGAGCGCCATCAACTGCAGCAGGTCCTCGCTGTCCTGCGACTGCGGGAAGCGGGTGAGGTCGGCGGACGGGCCGTCGGTGGCGGGCACGGCGTCGAGCCGGTCGAAGCGCTGGTCCGGCGCCAGCCGCGAACGGCCGGGCTCGGCCGGCACCGGGTAGCTCAGACCGGGGCCATGTGGCGGCAGGTCGAGTGCAACGCGGCCGGCATCGAGCCGCAGCGTGGGGTGCAGGGCGACGGGCAGCGTGCAGGGAACCCGCGCCTCGATGCACAGGCTGAGGTCGACCACGGCTGCGTCGGGCTGCGCGCGCACCGTCCGGGTCAGCCGCGCGATCGGGTCGGCCGCGGGCAGGGCGATCGTCAGCGCCAGGGTGTGCGGATCGTCGGTGGCGAGCCAGGTCCAGTCGTGGTGGGCGCTGTAACCGTGGCCCCAGCCGTCGTGCGGGGTGCGGGCGGACCAGCTGGCGGGCAGATCCGCCGGCCGGTCCGTGCGGCCGAAGGGCACACACGGCCAGTCACCCCGCAGGCCGCGCATCAGGCCGACCTGCGCCGCGCCGATCGGCTCGGCGTGCCAGGGCGCGATCTGCATCGGCGAGAAATCCGGCTGCCCCGGGGCCGTGAAGACCACCGGCGCCAGCATCGCCCCCAGACGGTGCAGGGTCAGGCGGCCGTGGGGCCAGTCGATGGATCGGGCGTCGGCAGGGGGCTCGGCAGGGAAAAACATGGGCTCGAACTCTGGTATTCCGGGAGTTCAAGTGTAGAAAATGCAGATCGTTTAGTAAACGATCCTGCGTTCATTCTTGTTTCTTCGGGGTCGCTGATGCGCTGTCATCCCCAAGATTAACTCGTGCGTTGTCAGCGGTATCAATAAGTTCACCTTCAAGCGACATTCGGCATGTCACCGGAAGATGTGAAAAAACCCCGATGAGTCCTACCGCCATGAAGCACCTTCTCCGCACCGACCATCCCGCCCCGCGCCGCCTGCCGATGCAGGAGCGCCAGACCGAAAAGGGTCGCAAGCAGGAAACGTTCGACTACGGCCGCATCGGCTGTGACCAGCGCAGCATGGCCTTCGCCCTGCGCATGGACCGCAAGCGCTGATCCTGTCAGCCGCACAGGCGCGGCCAGTATCGCGCCCATCGGCCCCAGGGACATTGCCGCTCTGTAAAAGCGCGCAAAGTTGTCCCTGGTGACGAAAATTCCCCCGAATCAAGGTATTCTCGTGTGACCAGTGTTACGACATGGATCTGATGTAGACCAGTCGTGACAAGTCTTCAGGAGGAGCCCGTCATGAAGTACCACAGGCGCATCCGCTGGTCGGAGCTGTTCACCACCTCGACCGGTCTGGCCCGGTTGTTCCTGGTGGTGATGGTGTGTCCCGCTGTCATGCTGGCCGCGGCGCTGGCATCGATCGTGATGACGCTGGTCGGGTCGCTGTCCATGCTGGGGTTCACCCCGCGTCAGCCGCGCGCACCCTGGCGCACGGCGAGCGAGATGATCGGCACGGTGCTGGCCCGTGCCCTGGGTCGTCAGGGCTTCACCACCTGACCACGGCTCACTGCTTGACGGCTTCGACCTGGACCACCAGGCGCATGTCGTCCGAGAAGCCGTAGTTGATGCCATAGCTGGCGCCCCACTGGCTGCGCTTGATGGTGGCTTCGAAATCGCCGCCACACACTTCGCGCTTGATGATCGGGCTCATGTAGCAGTTGAACTTGGTCGCCTTCAGCGTGACCGGGTTCGTCTTGCCCATCAGCGTGAACTGGCCGGTGACTTCCTTGACCTTGTCGCCCTCGAACACGAACTTGTCGCTGACGAAGCGCGCGGTCGGGTGGGCGGCGACGTTCAGGATCTCGGCGCTCTTCAGGTGGCCGTCGAACGGGGCGGTGCCGGTGTTGATCGACGTGGTGTCGATGGTGATGTCCACCTTGCCGGACTTGCCGGCGCGGTCGAACTGGACCGTGCCTTCCTTCTTGTCGAAGCGACCGCGGTTGGTCGAGGTGCCGAAGTGGTCGATCTCGAAGGTGACGAAGGTGTGCGTCGGCTCGATCGCGTAGGTGGCGCTCTGGGCCTGGGCGGCGGAGGCGAACAGGACGGGCACCAGGGCCAGGGCGAGCAGGGTCTTCTTCATGGGAGGGTTTCCTTCAGGGTTGGTGAGGAGCAATTCAGGACGTTCAGAGCGCAGGCACGCCGCTCAGCAGCAGCTTGAACTTGACCTGCACGTCGTTGGCGACCATCGACGTGTCGGCCCATTCGCCTTCGCCGATCTTGAATTCGAGGCGCTTGAGGGTGAAGCCACCGGTGGCCGTGGTGGCGCCGCCCGCCTGGGTCAGCGCGACCGGGACCACGACGGTCTGCGTGCTGCCCTTGATGGCGAGCTTGCCGGTGACCTCGAACTTGCCGCCGCCGACGGCCTTGATCGCGCTGGACTGGAAGGTGGCCTGCGGGAACTTGGTCACGCCCAGCCAGGTCGGTTTGACCACTTCGGCGTCGGTCTCGGGCGCGCCGAAGGAGGCGCTGCCGGTGTCGATGGTGAAGCTGACCTTGCCGGCCTCGGGCTTCTTCGGGTCGAAGGCGACCTGTGCGTCGAACTTGCGGAACTTGCCCTCGACGGGCACGCCCATCTGCTTGCTGACGAAGCCCATCTCGCTCTTGGCGGCATCGAGCTTCTGCTGGGCGAGGACGGGCTGGCTGACCAGCACGAGGAAGGCGGTGGCGGCGAGCGCCGCGGTGCTGAACGTGTTCATGGGAACGCTCCGAAACAGGTGAGAGGGCTCAGACCGGGCCGATGCCCATGCGGCCGAGCAGGCGGTCGCGGTCGATGAACTGGTGCTTGAGTGCGGCGCCGACGTGGGCCAGGACCAGCGCGGCCAGCGCGAACGCGGTGAGTTCGTGGAAGGGCTTGATCGCCTCGGCCAGCGCCTTGTCCACCGGCACGAAGTCCGGCAGCGGCAGCACGCCGAACCACACGATCGGGAAGCCGGCGGCCGAGCTGTAGGCCCAGCCCGTCAGCGGCACCGCGAAGAACAGCCCGTACATCAGGTGGTGCGTGGCGTGGAAGGCGGTGGTCTGCCAGCCGGGCATCGCGGCCTGGATGCGCGCCGGCAGGGCGGGCGGACGCTGCACCAGCCGCCACGCCAGCCGTGCGGCCGACAGCACGAGGATCGTCACGCCCGCCCACTTGTGCCAGTTGTAGAGCTTCAGGCGGGTCGGCGAGAACGGCAGCTCGTGCATGTAGATCCCCACGGCGAAGGAGCCGACCAGACCGAACGCCAGCAGCCAGTGCAAGGCGATCGACAGGCCGTGGTAGCGGGAGGAGGTGTTGCGCGTTGTCATGGCCGCCAGTCTGCCGGGCCTTGCGCCAGCGCAAGTTCACCGGGCTTGACGCATGCGTAGCAAAAAGCTGAATGCCGGCGCGCAGGCTCAGCGCGCCGCCGCGCGCCAGCGGGCAACTTCGGTGTGGATCTGCGCCAGGTTGTCCAGCAGGGTCACGCCGGCCACGCCACGGCGCAGCATGGCCGCCTGCGGCGTGCCCGCCCAGATCTCGACCGGGTCGGGCAACTGCGCGCGCAGGTCGGCCAGGTGGTCCAGGGACGACCCCACCGGACTCAGCGACGAGAAGCTCAGCACGACCACCTGCGCCCGGTGTGCATGGGCAGCCAGCACCATGTCCTGGACAGGGGTCTGCCGGCCCAGGTTCATGCAGGCACAGCCTTCGACGGTGAACAGCGCCTCGGCCATCAGCAGCGCCAGACCGTGCTGCTCGTCCGGAAAGGTGGTCAGCAGCACGCGTGGCGCGCCGTCGGCCAGCGCTTCGGGCGCCGAGGCGATGGCCGAGCGCAGCACGGTCTCGATCGTCTCGCTGCACAGGTGCTCCTCGAAGATGGCGAGCTGCCCGCGCGACCAGGCCTGGCCGATCTCGACCAGCAGGGGCGTCACCACCTCGCCGACAAAGTGCCCCAGTCCGCGCCGCAGCAGCGATTGCATCAGCGCGCGGCGCAGCCCGGGCACGTCATGGGCCCGCAGCAGCGTGTAGAGCGCCTGCGGTTCGGCGCTCAGCGCCATGTCGTCGCGGGGGAGGGCGGTGGCGCTGCTGCCGCGACCGAGGTCGCCGATGGCCTGCAGGTCCTGCAGCGGCAGGCCGACCACCCGCCCGGGCCGCCAGCCGGCATCGAGCAGGCGCTTGATGTGGCGCAGCTGTTCGACCTGGTCGAGGGGGTAGAGGCGCTCGCCGTTGCTGTCGCGCAGGGGGGCGGGAAAGCCATAGCGACGCTCCCACACCCGCAAGGTGTCCTTGCCGATGCGGGTGTCGCGTTCGACGGCGGCGATGGTCAGCATGTGCAGTGCGGCGGGTGCCCGGTCGTTCATCAGGGGCTCCGAGTGTGCCGTACACCGAAACGGGGCCGGCTGCAGCGTCTGCCGCTGTCAACCCGGTGTCTCTGGTGTGTCTTGGACAAATGCTTGTTAAATTCCATGATGAGGCCTAATATAAACCTCAATCCAACATTTGCCCAAAACAAATCATGTTCAAGGCACGGCAAGTTTCACGCGCTGCACACGCCCTCTGTGCCGTCGGACTGGTGGCGCTGATCGGCCCGGCACAGGCGGCGACCTGTCCGGCGCTGCTCGACCGCAGCGTGCCGCGCCTGCAGGACGAGCAGCCCCAGTCGCTGTGCCAGTACGCCGGCAAGGTGGTGCTGGTGGTGAACACGGCCAGCCAGTGCGGGTTCACGCCGCAGTACAAGGGACTCGAAGCCCTGTACGAGCGCCTGCGTGGCGAGGGGCTGGTGGTGCTGGGCTTTCCGTCGAACGACTTCGGCGGGCAGGAGCCGGGCTCGGCCACCGAGATCGCGGCGTTCTGCGAGAACCAGTTCGCCGTGAAGTTCCCGATGTTCAGCAAGGTGACGGTCAAGGGCGACAAGGCCCATCCGCTCTATGCCGACCTGGCCAGGCGCTCGGGCAAGTCGCCGCTGTGGAACTTCCACAAGTACCTGGTCAGCCGCGATGGCCAGACCGTGCGCAGCTACACCAGCCTGACCGAACCCGACGACGCCGCGCTGCTGCGCGATGTGCGGGCCATGCTGAGCGCGCGCTGAAGCCTGGAGTGCACCACATGAACCACGAACAAATCGCTACCAAGCCCCTGGAACTTTGCGCGCCGCGCTTCCTCCAATCGCCTGCATCCGATCCGATCCGATCCGGGCTGCGCTGCGTATGAAGCCAGCATGGTCCCGATCAACGATTTTCAACCGTGCAGCCTGATCGACTCTCCGGAGCCGGCAGTCCCCCGGAGGCGGCTCATCTCCTCCTCCCTCCTCCCTCCTTCGTCGCCGGGTGCTGCACGGGCTTTCTTTTTCCGGGCGGGGTGCTGAGCCATGCGGCGCATCGCTGTCATCGGCTCCGGCATCGCCGGCCTGTCCACCGCCTGGCACCTGAGCGCCCCTGGCCAGGACTGCCACGTCACCCTCTACGAAGCCGGTGACTACCTTGGCGGCCACACCCACACCGTCGACGTGACCCTGCCCGGCACCGACGGCCGGCTCCACACCCACGGCGTGGACACGGGTTTCCTCGTCTTCAACCACCGGACCTACCCGGAACTGCTGAAGCTCTTCGCCGAACTCGGCGTCGAGACCGCGGCCTCCGACATGTCGTTCTCGGTACAGGCCGAGCAGGGCGCGCTGGAGTGGAGCGGCTGCAACCTCGACACCGTCTTCGCGCAGCGCAGCAACCTGTTCAGCCCGCGTTTCTTGGGCATGCTGCGCGAGCTGATGCGCTTCAACAAGCGCACCACCGAACTCGCCCGCACCGGCAGCGAAGCCCAGCTCGCCCAGTCCATCGGCGACTTCCTCGACACCGAGGGCTACTCCGACACCTTCCGCCGCTGGTATTTCTTGCCGATGATCGGCTGCATCTGGTCCTGCCCGACCGCGCAGATGCTGCAGTTCCCGATCGCCACGATGATCCGCTTCTGCCACAACCACGGGCTGCTGCAGGTCAGCGACCGGCCGCAGTGGTACACGGTGACCGGCGGCGCGCGGAACTACGTCGAGAAGATGCGGCCGCGGCTGCGCGACGTGCGGCTGAACACGCCGGTGCAGTCGGTCCGGCGGCTGGCCGACGGTGGTGCGGTGGTGACCGCCTGCGACGGGCAGACGCACTACGACGAGGTCGTGCTGGCCTGCCACTCGGACCAGTCGCTGCGCCTGCTCGGCGCCGACGCGAGCCCTGACGAAGCGCAGGTGCTCGGCGCGATCCGCTACCACCCGAACCGCGCCGTGCTGCACACCGACGTGGGCCAGCTGCCCCGGCGCCAGAAGGCCTGGGCCGCGTGGAACTACGAGCACGCGGGCGACGCGGCGACTGAGGATGCCGGCGTCTGTCTGCATTACCTGCTCAACCGCCTGCAGCCGATGCCCTTCGAGCAGCCGGTGGTGGTCTCGCTCAACCCGGTACGGCCGGTGCGCGCCGAGCACGTGCTGGCCGAGTTCGACTACAGCCACCCCGTGTTCGACCGCGCCGCCATCGACGCGCAGGCCCGCCTGCCGTCGATCCAGGGCCGGCGCAGCACCTGGTTCTGCGGTGCCTGGACGGGCTATGGCTTCCACGAGGACGGCCTGAAGTCGGGGCTGAACGTCGTGCGCGGTCTGCAGCGCCAGTGGGCCGGCACCCGCACGCTGGAGCTGGCATGACCCCCGACGCCGGCCCGGTGCGTGCGCTGATCGGCCGCGGCGAGGTGCGCCACACGCGGCTGCGGCCAGTGCGGCGGGCCTTCCGCTACCCGACGTGGTTCCTGCTGCTGCCGATGCGCACCTTGCGCACGCAGCCGGACCCGGTGCTCGCGCGCAACTGCGCCGGCGTGGTCAGTTTCCACGACCGCGACCACGGCGACGGCGGCGCTGATGCACTCGCCTGGTTCGAGCGCCTGCTCGCCGACGAGGGCATCACCGACGCCGACGGCGAGGTCTGGCTGCACACCTACCCGCGTGTGCTCGGCTTCACCTTCAAGCCGGTGAGCTTCTGGTATGCGCACCGGGCGGACAGCTCGCTGCGCGCCATCGTCGCCGAGGTCAACAACACCTTCGGCGAGCGCCACTGCTACCTGCTGACCGGCACGGCGACCGAGCCGCTCGGCTGGGGCCGCGAACTGCGGGCGGCCAAGGTGTTCCACGTCTCGCCCTTCTGCGCCATCGAGGGTGGCTATCGCTTCCGCTTCATGCGCACGGTGGACCGCACCGTCGCCCGCATCGACCACGACGACGCCACCGGCCAGCCGCTGCTGCAGACCAGCGTCAGCGGTCAGCTCGCGCCGCTGACCCGCCGCGCGCTGCACCAGGCCTGGCTCGGCAGCCCGCTGCTGACGCTGGGCGTCATGGCGCGCATCCACTGGCAGGCGCTGCACCTGTGGTGGCAGCGCGTGCCCTTTTTCCGCAAGCCGGTGCCGCCCGCGGCGCTGGTCAGCCGCTGATCTGCCGCGGCCCCTGCCACGACCCCTGCAACCGAACCGACGCACCATGAACGCACCCGCCCGAACCGCTTCCGTTTCCGCCTCGGCCGTCTGTGCCGGCGCCGGTCTGCCGATGGGATCGACGCTGACGCCGGCTTCGCTGATGCTGCCCGCCGGCGCGCCGGCCGCAGCCCGCGCCGTGTTCCGCCTGCTGCAGAAGCTGCCCTGCGGCACGCTCGACCTGCAGTGGCCCGATGGTTCGCACTGCCGTGTCGGCCACGGTGCGGTGCCCCATGCGTCGATCGCGGTGAAGGACTGGTCGCTGTTCTCGGCCGTGCTGAAGTCGGGCGACATCGGCTTCGCCGAGACCTTCATCGCCGGCGGCTGGCACACGCCCGATCTGCCCGGCCTGCTGCGCTTCCTGCTGGCGAACCGCGAGGCGGTCGATCAGCTCATCTTCGGCAACTGGTGGGGCTCGCTGCTCTACCGCCTGCGCCACCTGCGCAACCGCAACAGCCGCGAAGGCAGCAAGCGCAACATCCACGCCCACTACGACCTCGGCAACGCCTTCTACCGGCTGTGGCTCGACGGGACGATGAACTATTCGAGCGCCTGGTTCGAGGGCGACCACACCAGGCCGCTGCCCGATGCGCAGCACGCCAAGGTGCGCCGCGCGCTGCAGCAGGCCCGCGTCGGGCAGGGCGACCGCGTGCTGGAGATCGGCTGCGGCTGGGGCGCGCTGGCCGAGATGGGCACCCGCGAGTTCGGCGCCCATGTCACCGGCGTCACGCTGTCCACCGAGCAGCTCGCCTGGGCGAACGAGCGCATGGCCCGCAACGGCACCGCGCAGCAGGCCGACCTGCGTCTGCAGGACTACCGCGACATCGCCAAGGCGCCCGGCTTCACGCCGTTCGACGCGGTGCTGTCGATCGAGATGTTCGAGGCGGTGGGGCGCAGCTACTGGCCGTCGTACTTCGAGACGGTGGCGCGCTGCCTGAAGCCGGGCGGGCGCGCCTGCATCCAGAGCATCACGATCCGCGACGACCTGTTCGAGCGCTACGTTCGCTCCACCGACTTCATCCAGCAGTACATCTTCCCTGGTGGCCTGCTGCCGAGCGACGCCGAGTTCCGCAAGGCCGCCGAACGTGCCGGGCTGGTGGTGGAAGAGGCGATGGCGTTCGGCCCCGACTACGCCGAGACGCTGCGCCGCTGGCGGACGGATTTCCACGCGCAGGCCGACAAGGTGCAGCGCCTGGGCTTCGACGAGCCGTTCATGCGGACGTGGGACTTCTACCTCGCGTATTGCGAGGCGGCGTTCGACACCGGCAACACCAACGTCGTGCAGTACACGCTGCGCCGGCCATGAGGACCACCCGCCGCCAGTCGCTGACCCTGCTGGCCACGCTGCCGGGCCTGCTGGCGCTGACCGCGTCGGCGCAGGGTGTGAGCGAGCCGCCCGCCGAGGTCCGCGCGGCGCTGCCGGGGGCGAAGTTGCAGGGGCAGATGCGTTTTCGCTGGCTCGGCCTGACGATCTACGACACGCGCCTGTGGGTCTCGGGCGAGCCGGTGAGCGCGCAGGACTACGCCACGCGGCCCTTCGCGCTGGAACTGCTCTACGCCCGCTCGCTGGACGGCGCGCGCATTGCCGATCGCTCGATCGACGAGATGCGCCGCATCGACCGCATCGAGGACCGGCTGGCGGTGGACTGGCGCGCGGCGATGGTGGCGGCCTTTCCCGATGTGGTCAGCGGTGATCGCATCACGGGTCTGCACCAGCCGGGCCGCGGCGCCCGCTTCTTTCACAACGCCCGCCCGACCCACGAGGTGGCGGGCGCCGAGTTCGCGCGGCTGTTCTTCGGCATCTGGCTCTCGCCGCGCAGTCCGGAGCCGGCGCTGCGCCAGGCGCTGCTGGGCGCGGCGGGATGAACGCGGCCACCTCGTCCGGCGCGGCCTACGGCGCGCTCGGGCTGCCGCTGGCCTTCGTCGCGCTGCCGCTCTACGTCGTGCTGCCGAACCACTACGCGGCGCAGTTCGGTGTGCCGCTGGCGGCGCTGGGCGGGGTGCTGCTCGCAGTGCGGGCGCTCGACGCGCTGGTGGACCCGTGGATCGGCCAGCGCGTCGATGCGCTGCTGGGCGGGGCGATGGCGCGGGTCTGGGCCGTGCTCGGGCTGGTGGCGCTGGCGCTCGTGGCCGGCCTGACCGGCCTGTTCTTCCCGCCGGCGAGCGTGCGCGGATCTTCCTCGGCGCTGCTGGGCTGGTGTGGCGCGCTGCTGGTGGCGACGTATCTGGCCTACAGCGTCGCCAGCGTGCTGCACCAGACCTGGGGCGCCCGCCTCGGTGGCGGTGATGCGGCGCAGGCGCGCTGGATCGGCTGGCGCGAAGGGGCGGCGCTGGTCGGCGTGGTGCTGGCGAGCGTGCTGCCGTCGGCGGCGGGGTTGCCGGCGATGGTGGGGGTGTTTGCGCTGGCGCTGGGTGTGGCGCTGTTTGCGCTGACGCGGGCGCCGCGGCCAGTGCTGCGCAGCCGGGTGGCGGCACCGCTGTCGATGGCTGCGCCGTGGCGGGTGGCCGGGTTCCGCCGGCTGATCGCGGTGTTCCTGCTCAACGGCATCGCCAGTGCGGTGCCGGCCACGCTGGTGCTGTTCTTCGTGCGCGACCGGCTGCAGGCGCCAGCGCTGGAAGGGGCTTTCCTCGCGGCGTATTTCGTGGCGGGGGCTGTGTCGCTGCCGCTGTGGGTGCGGGCGGTGGCGCGCTGGGGGCTGGTGCGGACGTGGTCGGCGGGCATGGCGCTGGCGGTGGTGACCTTTGTCGGCGCGCTGGCGCTCGGGGCGGGGGACACGGGCGGCTTTTTCGCGGTGTGCCTGGCCAGCGGGCTGGCGCTGGGGGCGGACCTGGTGGTGCCGGGTGCGCTGCTGGCCGGCATCGTGCGCCGCAGCGGGCAGGGCGGGGCGGCCGAGGGCGCGTTCTTCGGCTGGTGGAACAGCGCGACCAAGCTCAATCTGGCGCTCGCCGCCGGCTTGGCGCTGCCCACGCTGCAGTGGGCGGGTTACACGCCGGGCAGCCGCGAGGCCGACGCGCTGTGGTCGCTGAGCCTGGCGTATGCGGCGCTGCCGTGTGTGTTGAAACTGCTGGCGCTGGGGGCCTTGTGGCGCCTGCGCCGGGTGATCGAAGGAGAGACTCCATGAATGCCAAGAACCTGACCCGATCGGTGCGGTGTCTGACCCTGGCCGCCGCGACCGCCCTGCTGGCCGCGTGTGCCGGGCCGCAAGTGGACGACTACGCCCGCGAGACCCCGAAGCTCGTGCTGCGCGAGTACTTCAACGGCCCGATGACCGCCCACGGCGTTTTCACCGACCGCTCCGGCAAGGTCGCCCGGCGCTTCACCGTGCGCATGGTCGGGCGCTGGAGCGGCAACGAAGGCGTGCTCGAAGAGGATTTCTTCTACAGCGACGGCAAGACCGAGCGCCGCGTCTGGCGCCTGACCGACCTCGGCGACGGCCGCTACACCGGCCGCGCCGACGACGTGCTCGGCGAAGCACAGGGGCGGGCGGCGGGCAATGCGCTGCGCTGGCAGTACACGCTGAAGCTGCCGGTCGATGGCAAGGTGTACGAGGTGCAGTTCGACGACTGGATGTACCTGATGGACGACAAGGTGATGCTGAACAAGGCGGTGATGAGCAAGTTCGGCATCCGGCTCGGCGAGGTCACGCTGGCCTTCCACAAACCCTGAGCCGGGGTTCGACATGCCCATCAACCGTCCCCTGCGCGACTGGACCGGACAGGTCGTCTGGATCGTCGGCGCCTCGTCCGGCATCGGTCTGGCCACGGCCGAAGCGCTGGCGCGGCGTGGCGCCAAGGTGGTCGTCTCGGCGCGCAAGGCGGCACCCCTGGAGGCCTTTGCCGCCGCCCATCCCGGCGCGATGGCGCTGCCGCTCGACGCTGCCGCCCCCGGTGCGCTGAAGGCGGGCATGGCGCAACTGCTGGCGCGGCACGGGCGGCTCGACCTGGCGCTGTACTGCGCTGGCCACTACCTGCCGGTGCGCGCCACCGCCTACGACCTCGACGAGGTGATCCGCCACCAGGACATCAACGTCACCGGCGCGATGCGGATGCTCGATGCCGTGCTGCCGACGCTGCTGGCCCAGCGCAGCGGCCACATCAGCCTCGTCGCCAGCGTGGCCGGCTACCGCGGGCTGCCTCAGGCGCTGGCGTATGGTCCGACCAAGGCGGCGCTGATCAATATGGCCGAGGTGCTGCAGATGGACCTGAAGCCCAGCGGCATCGACGTCTCCGTCATCAACCCCGGCTTCGTCGAGACGCCGCTGACCGCGCAGAACACCCACCCGATGCCGGCGCTGATCACGCCCGAGGTGGCGGCGGCGGAGATCCTGAAGGGCTGGGCGCGGGGCGAGTTCGAGGTCCATTTCCCCAAGCGCTTCAGCCGGGTGCTCAAGCTGCTGGGCTTGCTCGGCGACGGGCTGTATTTCTCGCTGGTGCGCCGCGCCACGGGGCTTTGAGGACCACGCCATGACCCTGCCGATGCCGCGCCACGCGGACCCGCGTGTGGTCCGCGTGATCACCTTCTTCGAACACTTGGCGCCGGCCGACCTGGACCGGCTGGACGAGGTCTACGCCAGCGACGCCCGCTTCAAGGATCCGTTCAACGAGGTCCACGACATTCCGGGCATTCGCTGCGTGTTCGCGCATATGTTCGACGGGCTCGGCTCGCCGCGGTTTGTCGTGCTCGACGCCATCGCGCAGGGCGACCAGTGTTTCCTGACCTGGGACTTCCTGTTCGAAGCACCCCGGCTCGGACCCGGCACCACGACGATCCATGGTGGCTCGCACCTGCGCTTCGGCCCGGACGGGCGGCTGGTGCTGCACCGCGACTACTGGGACGCGGCCGAGGAGCTGTACGAGAAGCTGCCGGTGCTCGGTGCGCTGATGCGCTGGCTCAAGCGCCAGGCGGCGGGCTGAATGCGCCGGTCTACTCGGCCGGATCGTCGGAATCCGCCTGTCCCTCGGACAACGTGTGGAGCTGGAACCTGCCTTCGGCCGTGACCAGCCAGACCTCGGGGTAGACCACGCTCTTCATGCCGCGCGGCGGCGGCGGATAGGGCTCGGCGGCGTAGACCAGGCGCTGGATCCATGGCACCACCTCGTGGGCGGATGCCGGGTAGCGGGTGATGCGCAGGTCGGTGATGCGGCCGCGGCTGTCGACGGTGGTCCGGAAGGCGGCGACGGCGTGCAGCATCGGGGGCAGCTTGCCGTCGAGGATCTGCGGCCAGTAGCGCATGTACAGGTGGCGTGCCGCCTCGATGCGGTACTCGCTGGCATTGCGGGCGGAGGCGGTGGCGAGCGTGGCGATCTCGTCGAGCGGCTGTGGGGGCGGCACGGACTGGAACTGGGCGAATGCTGGCAGGCAGGCCACGGCCCAACCTGCCAGCAACCCCATCCCCCGCATGCGCCATGGCTGCTGCGGGCTTTCCTGGTGCGCTCGGCCGTGGGACGGCCGGGTTCCATCGAGTCTAGCGATCACTTGCGCAGTTCCGGTGTGCATAGTTGGCAGACAGGCGTTCCGATGGTGGCGCTCAGCGCATCCAGCCCTTGCGGCGGAAGTAGATCAGCGGCGCCGCCACGGACGCCAGCATCAGCCCGAGCGCAAATGGGTAGCCCCAGGTCTGCGTCAGCTCGGGCATGTGCTGGAAGTTCATGCCGTAGATGCTGGCGATCAGCGTCGGCGGCAGCATGGCGACCGAGGCCACCGAGAAGATCTTGATGATCTTGTTCTGGTTGATGTTGATGAAACCGACGGTGGCGTCCATCAGGAAGTTGATCTTGTCGAAGAGGAAGGCGGTGTGCGAGTCGAGCGAGTCGATGTCGCGCATGATCTGCCGGGCTTCCTCGAACTGTTCCGCATTGAGCAGACGGCTGCGCATCATGAAACTCACGGCACGGCGCGTGTCCATGACATTGCGGCGGATGCGGCCGTTCAGGTCTTCCTGGTGGGCGATGGCCGAGAGCGCCTCGCCGGCGGCGTGGTCGTCCACGTCCTGCTTGAGCACCCGCGCGCTGACCTTCTCCAGCGCGTCGTAGATGCCTTCGAGCGCGTCGGCCGAGTATTCCGCGTCGGCGTCGTAGAGCTTGAGCAGCACGTCCTTGGCGTCCTCGATCATGGCCGGGATGCGCCTTGCACGCAGCCGCAGCAGGCGGAACACGGGCAGGTCTTCCGAGTGGACCGAGAACAGCACGTTGTGGTGCAGGATGAAGGCCACGCGCACGTTGCGCGGCGTCTCGCCGTCGTCGATCAGGAAGTCGGAGCGGATGTGCAGCTCGCCGTTGTCTTCCTCGTAGAAACGGGCGGACTCCTCCAGATCGTCATCGACGATGTTCTCGGGGATGGTCAGCTCGAAGCGCGCCTGGATCCAGCCTTTTTCCTGGGCGGTGGGGGCTTCCAGATCCACCCAGACCGGCGCGACATGGGCCAGCGCCTCGGGGGCGTCGATCTCTTCCTGGAACAGGCGGCCGTTGGCCAGGGTGAAGACGTTGAGCATCGGAACTCCTGCAGATCGTGCCCGGAGGGGGACGTTCACCGAGGGTGACTGCTGTCCGAGTTCAACTCCTGTGCCGGCGGGAAGAACCAATTATTGCACTGCGGAAGCGGGTGTGTCTGAATGCTCGAAAACCCGCGGGCCGAGCGCGTATTCGGGGGTGCAGGGCAATTCCACACGGCGGTTGCAGGGTGTGACAGGGAGGACTTGTCAGCGATTCATGAAATGGTCACACTGGCTTCAGCGTCTCCCCACCCAACCTCTCGAAAGGAGGCCTCATGAATCTCACGATCAGCGGTCATCATCTGGAAGTTACCCCGGCTCTGCGCGAATACGTGCTGACCAAACTGGACCGGGTTACCCGTCACTTTGACCAGGTAGTGGATGTCAACGTGCTACTCACCGTGGAGAAGCAGAAGGAAAAGGAACGTCGCCAACGCGCCGAAGTCACGCTGCACGTCAAGGGACGTGACATCTTTGTGGAAAGTGCCAATGAGGATCTCTATGCCGCGATCGATCAGCTGATGGACAAGCTCGACCGCCAGGTCGTGCGTCACAAGGACAAGTTGCAGGACCACCACCACACCGCGCCCAAGCGCATTGCCCTCACCGGCGAAGCGGTCTGACGGCGGTTCGAGTCGAGCGACCCAGGTCCTGCGACTCGGTGACAGACGGCCCCACAGGTGGGGCCGTCGTCATTTCTGAGAGAAATGAACAAGTTGAACGTTGCCCATCGGCAACCGGGACCTGCATGGCCTGTTCCGAGGGCGAGATGCTGCGTACAGCCGCCGCGCTGATTCCTATAATCAGCTCCCCGAACACACCCGACCCGCGCTTGCCAAGGCTCATGCTCAAACCGGCGCCCGATCTCGATGAACCGTCTCGCCGCGATCCTCCCTGCTGGCAATGTGCTGGTGAACGTGGACGCTTCCAGCAAGAAGCGCGCGTTCGAGCAAGCTGGTCTGCTGTTTGAAAACCAGCACGCCATTGCCCGTGCCACTGTCTCCGACAACCTCTTTGCACGAGAACGCCTGGGCTCGACCGGCCTGGGCCATGGCGTGGCCATTCCCCATGGCCGCATCAAGGGCTTGAAGAATCCGCTGGCTGCCGTCGTGCGGCTGGCGCAGCCGATCGCCTTCGAGGCGCCGGACGACGAGCCCGTCGTGCTGCTGATCTTCCTGCTGGTGCCGGAAGCCGCCACACAGCGCCACCTGGAGATCCTCTCCGAGATCGCCGAGTTGCTGTCGGACCGGGAGCTGCGCGAGCGGCTCAAGGTCGAGACCGATCCGGTCAAGCTGCACGAGATGATTTCCCGCTGGGAACCACTGCGCTCGGTGGCCTGAGCCTGAGTCCGAGTCGAGTCTGATTTGAAACCGACCGTCATCAGCGCGGAGGCGCTGTTCGATTCCCACCGCGCCATGCTGAAGTGGGAGTGGATCGCCGGGCATGCCCATCCGGAACGCCGCTTCGATGAAGTCGCCGTGCGCGATGCGCAGTCGGCAGCCGATCTGGTCGGCTACCTCAACTACATCCACCCGTACCGGGTCCAGATCGTCGGCCGGCGCGAGGTCGGCTATCTGGACACGACCGAATCCGAGGCCCAGGAGCGCCGCATCTCGCGCATCGTCGCGCTGGAGCCGCCGGTGGTGGTGGTGGCCGATGGCTGCACGCCGCCGGACCGGCTGGTGGCGATGTGCGAACGCGCCGAGATCCCGCTGTTCTGCACCCGCGAATCGGCCGGCCACGTCATCGACGTGCTGCGCGGCTACCTGGGCCAGCACTTCGCCGAGCGCACCTCGCGCCACGGTGTCTTCATGGACATCCTCGGCCTGGGCGTGCTGCTGACCGGCGAGTCCGGCCTGGGCAAGAGCGAGCTGGGGCTGGAGCTGATCTCGCGCGGCCATGGGCTCGTGGCCGACGATGTGGTGGACCTGTTCCGCGTCTCGCAGTCGGCGATCGAGGCACGCTGCCCGGAGCTGCTGCGCAACCTGCTCGAAGTGCGCGGCATCGGGCTGCTCGACATCAAGGCCATCTTCGGCGAGACCGCGGTGCGGCGGAAGATGCGCCTGAAGCTGATTGTCCACATGGTGCGCAAGGAAACGCTGGAGCGCGATTTCGAGCGCCTGCCCTACGAGCCGCTCTACGAGGACATCCTGGGCATGCCGGTGCGCAAGGTGATCATCGCGGTGGACGCCGGGCGCAACCTGGCGGTGCTGGTTGAGGCCGCGGTGCGCAACACCGTGCTGCAGCTGCGCGGCATCGACACCTACAAGGAATTCATCAAGCGCCACCGCGACCTGATGGACCGCGGCGAGCCGGGGCTCTGAACTACTTCACCGCCCGGCGCGTGCAGTCCTGCTTGGTGCAGTGGGCGTAGAGCGCCAGGGTGTGTTCCTGCAGCGCGAAGCCGCGCTCCTGCGCGATGGCGCGCTGGCAGGCCTCGATCTGTGCGTCGAAGAACTCCTCGACGTGGCCGCAGTCCAGACAGACCAGGTGGTCGTGGTGCTCGCCCTCGTTGAGTTCGAACACCGATTTCCCGCTCTCGAAGTGGTTGCGGCTCAGCAAGCCGGCCTGCTCGAACTGCATCAGCACGCGGTAGACGGTGGCCAGCCCGATGTCGGCGCCTTCGAGGAGGAGCACCTTGTACACGTCCTCGGCCGTCATGTGGCGCTGCTGGGCGCGCTGGAAGATTTCGAGGATCTTGATGCGCGGCAGGGTGGCCTTCAGGCCCGAGCTTTTGAGTTCTTCCGCGTTCGTCATGGGATTGCCGGTTCGGCCGATGGTGGCTCGCTAGAATGGCCGGATCATATCGGGATGTGCCGCAACCGGCGGTGTCCACCACCAAAACCACATGGCTGCTCCGACCCGCTTCCCCAGTTTCATGTCGCCCCTCGTGCTCGTGGCTGCTGCCACGCTGGCCGGGTGCTCGACGATCTCCTCCGACGGCTCGCTGCTCGGCTTCATCACGCCTTACCGCATGGAAGTGGTGCAGGGCAACGTGGTCACCCAGGACATGGTCGCGCAACTGCGCCCCGGCCTGACGGGCGACCAAGTGCGCACCCTGCTGGGTGCGCCGCTGCTGGCGGACGTGTTCCACGCCAACCGCTGGGACTATGTCTTCACCATCCGTCGCCAGGGCGCGCCCGCGCAGCAGCGCCGCGTGACCGTCTTCTTCGAGAACGACCGCGTCGCCCGTTTCGAGGCCGACTCCGTGCCGACCGAGCGCGAGTTCGTCGCCTCGATCGACGTGGTCAAGCCGTCGTCGCGCAAGACCGTGCTTGAACTCGACGAGCAGCAGCTGCGCGCCATTCCCGTGCCCGCCCCCAGCCGTTCCGCGCAGGCGCCGGGCACGGCGGCCAGCGGCCCGCTGCGCTCCTATCCTCCGCTGGAAACCTCTGTCCGATGAACGCTCCCGCCGTGTCCATGTCCCCGTCCACCCCCGCGCCGTTGCGCATCGCCATCGCCGGCTGCACCGGCCGCATGGGCCACATGCTCATCGAAGCCGTCATGGCGGCCGATGACTGCGTGCTCGCCGGTGCGCTCGACCGTGCAGGCAGTCCCGCCATTGGCCAGGACGCCTCGGCCTTTCTCGGCAAGGCCAGCGGTGTCGCGATCACCGCCGACCTGCGCACCGGCCTGCAGGGCGCCGACTGCCTGATCGACTTCACCCGCCCCGAGGGCACGCTGGCGCACCTGGCCGTCTGCCGTGAACTGGGCGTGCAGCTGGTCATCGGCACCACCGGCTTCTCGGACGCACAGAAGGCCGAGATCGCCGCCGCTGCCGAGGACGTGGCCATCATGATGGCGCCCAACATGAGCGTCGGCGTCAACGTCGTGCTGCGCCTGCTGGACATGGCGGCCCGCGCGCTGAACGAGGGCTACGACATCGAGATCATCGAGGCCCACCACCGCTTCAAGGTCGACGCGCCGAGCGGCACTGCGCTGAAGATGGGCGAGGTCGTGGCGAATGCGCTGGGCCGTGACCTGAAGGAGTGCGCCGTCTACGGCCGTGAAGGTGTCACCGGCGAGCGCGACCCGAGCACCATCGGCTTCGCCACCATCCGCGGCGGCGACGTGGTCGGTGACCACACCGTGCTGTTCGCCGGCATCGGCGAGCGCATCGAGATCAGCCACAAGTCCAGCAGCCGCGCGACCTACGCGCAGGGCAGCCTGCGCGCCGTGCGCTTCCTCGCCGGCAAGGCCCGTGGCCTGTACGGCATGAACGACGTGCTCGGCCTGGGCTGACCCGCGTGGACGGGCTGGCTCGGATCTGGTCGGCGGGCGACGGCGTCTCGCGCACCGTCGCGGTGCTGCTGCTGGCGATGTCGGTGTCGGCCTGGGTGCTGATCCTGTGGAAAGGCTGGGTGCTGACGCGGGCCCGGCGTGACCTGGCGCGGGCGGTGCCGGTGTTCTGGTCGGCGCCCGACGTGCCGACCGGTCGCACGCAGCTCGCCGCGCTCGACCGCGAGCAGGTGCTGGTGCCGATGCTCGACGCGCTGCTCCAGCAGGCCGCCCCCGGCACGCTCGATGCTGGCAGCGATGCCGAATCCCGCCTCACCCGCCTGCTGCGTGATGCGCTGCACCGCGTGCTCGGGCAACTGCAGCTCGGTCAGGTGCTGCTCGCCTCGGTCGGCAGCACGGCGCCTTTCGTCGGGCTGTTCGGCACCGTCTGGGGCATCTACCACGCGTTGCTGGGCATCTCGGCCACCGGCTCGATCAGCATCGACAAGGTGGCCGGGCCGGTGGGCGAATCGCTCATCATGACCGCGGCAGGGCTGGCGGTGGCGATTCCCGCCGTGCTGGCCTACAACGTGTTCGGCCAATGGGTCAGCGCCTGCGAGGCGGACCTCGAAGGCTTCGCGCACGACCTGCGCGAGATGGCACTGGGAACGCGGGAGCGCGGCGATGGCCTTCGGGCGCCTTGAACGCCGCAAGGCCGAGGTGCCGATCAGCGACATCAACATGACGCCGCTGATCGACGTGATGCTGGTGCTGCTGGTGATCTTCATGATCACCGCGCCGCTGATGACGTCGAGCCTGAAACTCGATCTGCCCAAGGCCGACGGCGCCGCCCCCACCGAGCAGACGCCGACCGCGATCAGCCTCGGCCTGCAGGCCAACGGCGCGCTCTACTGGGGCGAGGAGCGGCTGGAACCCCCCGCCTTCGCCGAGCGGCTGAAGGACATCGAGCGCCGTGGTGGCGAGCGCCCCGAGGTGCTGCTGCGGGCCGACAGGCTGGTGCCCTATGGCCGCGTGGCCGAGCTGATCGGGCAGCTGCAGCAGGCCGGACTGAGCCGGATTGCCTTCATCACCGAGCCGGGCTGACCGACGCGGCCGGCAGGGTCACCGGGCCTGTGCAACACTGCGCCACTCTCTGAACTGCCGGGCTGCGTGGCGGCCCTGACCACCATGAAGCTGCTGTTCGTCGCTGACCCGATCGAGTCCTTCAAGACGTACAAGGACACCACCTTCGCGATGATGCGCGAGGCCGCGCGCCGCGGCCACACGCTGCAGGTCTGCGAGCCACGCGACCTGGTCTGGGGGCGTGGCAGCCGGGTCGTGGCGCGCCGCTGCCGCACGGTCATCCTCACCGGGCGCGAGCAGGCGGACTGGTTCGCCGTGGTCGCCAAGGGCGAGGTGGCGCTGGCCGACACCGACGCGGTGCTGATGCGCAAGGACCCGCCCTTCGACGCCGAGTACATCTACGCGACCCACCTGCTGCAGCAGGCCGAGCGCGACGGCGCCCGTGTCTTCAACAAGCCCTCCGCGCTGCGCGACCACCCGGAAAAGCTCGCCATCCTCGAATTCCCCGAGTGGATCGGCCCGACGCTGGTCACGCGCGAGGCCGAGGCCGTGCGCGCCTTCCACGCCGAGCACGGCGACATCATCCTCAAGCCGCTCGACGGCATGGGCGGCATGGGCATCTTCCGCGTCGGCCCGGACGGGCTGAACCTCGGCTCCATCACCGAGACGCTGACCCGGGATGGCAGCACGACGGTGATGGTGCAGCGCTTCCTGCCCGAGATCGTCCACGGCGACAAGCGCATCCTGATCATCGGCGGCGTGCCGGTGCCCTTCTGCCTGGCGCGCATTCCGCAGGGCAGCGAGGTGCGTGGCAACCTCGCCGCGGGCGGCAAGGGCGTCGCGCAGCCGCTGTCTGCGCGCGACCGCGAGATCGCCGAGACGCTGGGGCCGGTCCTCGCCGCGCGCGGATTGCTGCTCATCGGGCTGGACGTGATCGGTGACTGCGTCACCGAGATCAACGTCACCAGCCCGACCTGCTTCCAGGAGATCCAGCAGCAGACGGGCTTCGACGTGGCTGCTGTGTTCGTCGACGCGCTGGAGGCCGCCGTGGCGGCCCGCCGCGCGGCCTGATCAGCGCTCCTTGACCACCACCGTGGTCAGCCCGTTGCCCGAGGACAGGCTGCTGTCGCCCAGCAGGAAGACGCTGTAGACGCCGTTGGCGTCGAGCGTCTTGCCCGTGAGTTCGTAGACGCTGGCGGCCGTGCTGCTGCTCGTCACCGACAGCGTGGTGTCGGTGACCGCGGAGACGGCGGTCACGGGCGACATGCTGCCCTGGCTGGCGGTGGTGACCGCGGCGCCGGCGATGTTGAGCGTCAGGTCCTGGGCGAGGTTGCCCAGGCCGTGCAGCAGCCGGATGCGGGCGGCGCTGGTGCTGCCGGGCAGGCGGTTGTCGTCGCTGAGCGTGGCGAACTGGGGCGCAGCGGCCGTGCCCCAGACGAACAGCGTGGTGTCGCTGCCCGGGGCGGCAGTCCAGGAGGCGCCCGTGAGCGTGCCGCCATTGACGGTGACCTGCGGCGTGGACGAGCCGGCTGGCACCAGCGCATAGCTGCCGAAGCCTGGCGAGGTGCCCAGCAGCGGCAGCGTGGCGCCGTTGACCGTGCCGGCCACCGACAGGCTGGTCGGCAGCGCACTGAGGATGCGGACCCGCGCCTGCGTGTTGGTCAGCGCCGTCACTGCGGTGGCCGGCTGCAGCAGCAGCGCATGGGCCAGCACGCCGCCGGTGCTCGGCGTGATGACCAGCGCGGCGACGCCTGCGTCCGGCAGGGTCACGGTGGTGTCGAGCCGCACGTCGCTGGCCAGCACGCTGCCGGCCTTGAGCAGGCGCAGGCGGTGGCTGCCCGCGTTGACGCTGGAGTAGCCGCTGCTGCCGCTGCCCGCGGCGAGGTTGCCCAGCAGCGGCGAGTCGCCCAGCGCTTCGGAGGCGGGGGTGAGGTGGACGTCGAGCGCGCCCGCGTCCCGTGCCGCGTTGAATACCTGCAGCTTGCTGCGGCCGCTGGCGGGCACGGCCTCCAGATCGTCCAGGCTGAGGTACTTGACCACGTTGTTGTCGCCCGTCCAGGCCACCAGCGTGGTGGCGCTGCCGGCGGCAATGGTGGCGGTGGTGCTGGCCAGGGCGCTGCCGCTGCTGTTGGCCAGCGCGATGGTGTGGCTGCCGGCGGTGACGCGGTAGGTGGCGCTGGTGGCGTCGCGTTCGATGGCGGATTCGCGTGACACGTCATCGATCAGCAGGCCGACGGCGCTGCGCTGGGTCGTGGCGTTGATGACGCGCAGCGTGCCGGTGTTGCTGCTGCTGGAGGTCGTGCCGTCGTCCTTGCTGCCGCAGCCCGACAGGAAGGTGAGGCTGCCCAGCAGGAGCAGGGTCGTGGCGGCGCGGGTGGCCCAGAGTCGGCGGTGCAGCATGGTCGGAGTCCCCTGCAGGTTCATGTTCGTTGTGGTGGGTCGGAGCAAGTCCGCTACCTTCGGTTTGCGGGCGGCGCTTGTCAAGCAGCGTCGGCGCCAGACAGTGCGGCAGACCCGACCGGAGACGAGGCGATGCCGATCAACCTGCTGTTCAACCGGGGCGCGATGGCCCTGCTGACGCTGCACGTCGCCCACATCAACGACCACCACGCGCAGCTGGAGCCGATCGCCGGCGCCGAACTGCTGCTGGTCGGCGATCGACCCGGCGCGCACCTGCGTGCCGGCGGGTCAGACGACGCGGCGCCCGGCGTTCCAGACCTCGCGCACCACGGGGTGTCCGGCGACGGCGCGCACCCGCACCAGATCCGCCCGCAGCCCGCAGGCCAGGGCGCCCCGGTCGGTGAGGCCGGCCGCGCGCGCGGGCTGCAGCGTGACCAGCCGGATCGCCGCGGGCAGGTCGAGCAGGCCTTCGTCCGCGAGCTGCCAGGCCGCTGCCAGCAGGCTGGCCGGCAGGTAGTCCGAGGACAGCGCGTCCAGCACGCCCTCGCGCACCAGGGTCACCGCGGCCACGTTGCCCGCGTGGGAGGTGCCACGCAGCACGTTGGGTGCGCCCGCGAGTGTCAGCAGGCCGAGGCGGCGGGCGCGGCGGGCGGCATCGAGCGTGGTCGGGAACTCGCAGATCACGGCGCCCAGGTGGTGCGCCTCGTCGGCGTGTGCGGCCGTGGTGTCGTCGTGCGAGGCGAGTGCCATGCCGGTGGCGCGGGCGTAGGCGGAGAACCAGTCGCGGTTCGGGCCGGCGTGGTCGCGCTGGCGGGCCGGTGCGAGCTGGACCTCGTGGTCGAACTGCGCGTCGGTCCAGCCCTTCTTGCCGGTGTAGTAGACGCGGGCATGGTCCAGATCGGACCACTGGCGCTGCCCCGGCGTGTGGTCCATCAGCGAGATCAGTCCCAGCCGGGCGTGGTGGGCAAACGGCTCGAACAGCGCACGCGCGTTGGCGGCCGGCAGTTCGCAGCGGGCGTGGATGCGGTGGTCGGCGCGCAGCACGCCGGCGGCTTCCAGCGCATCGAGCACGGGCAGCAGCTCGCCCTGGTTCTGCGCGCGGAAGCCCTGGTGGTAAGGGTCGCCGACGCCGATCGCGTCGAACACCGTCGTGATGCCGGCGCAGGCCACCTCGGCGTCATGGGCCTGCACGGCGCCCCACATCGGGAAGCGCACCTTGGGGCGCGGCATGACGTGGCGCTCCAGATTGTCCGTGTGCAATTCCACCAGGCCCGGCAGGAGGTAGTCGCCGTCCAGATCGATCGCCGAAGGCAGGGCCGAGTGCGCGCGGTCCAGATCGACGATGCGACCCTCCCGCAACACCACCGTGCCCGTCACCACCTCCCCTGGCAGCACCAGCCGCGCGCGGGTCATCACCTGTTCTTGTTGCATGTTCGGGAGTTTGCACTGCGCAGATGGGCCGCCGATGTGCAGTGTTCACAACGGGGGGCTCATCCTGAAAATCTGGTACCCGAGAGGTCCGGGGTCGGAAAACTTGATGTGCCAGACTGCACGAAACCGGCCGGAACCCTGTAGGCTATGCGACAGCCGAATGCCTGCAATCTTCCTTCATGAGCGCCCGTTACGCGATTTATCTCACCCCGCCCGTCGACCACCCCCTGTGGCAAGCCGGATGCACCTGGCTGGGCCGTGACCCGTCCAGCGACCTCGCCCCGTCTCCGCCATCACGGCGGGCCACGCCGTGGCGTTACGGCTTCCATGCCACGCTCAAGCCGCCGATGCGGCTGGCCGAAGGCACGTCGATGCAGGGACTGCATGCGGCGCTGACCGTGCTGAGCCGGCAGCTCCAGGCGTTCGACATGCCTGCACTGGAGGTCGGCACGCTCGCGGACTTCATCGTGCTGCAGACGGCCGGGCCGCTGGATGCGGACCACCCCCTGCACCGTCTGGCCGACACCTGCGTGCGCGACCTCGACAGCTTCCGCGATCCACCAACGGCTGCCGACCTGCAGCGACTGCAGAGCCGGCGCCCGCTCGATGTGCACCAGTCCGAACTGCTGGCGCGCTGGGGCTACCCCTACGTGCTCGACGGCTGGACCTTCCACTGCACGCTGAGCGACTCGGTGGTCGATGCCGGTGAACGCCAGGTCTGGCTCGATCTGGCACGGACGTTCTTCTCGCCAGCACTGGAGCGCCCGTGGCGCTGCGACGCGCTGAGCCTGTACGTCGAGCCCAGCGCCGGGGCGCCGATGCAATTGCTGCGGCGCTACCCGCTCAAGGGCTGAACACCGGCCCTCGCCGGCGTTGCGCCGGTCAGAAGTTGATGCCGACCTTGGCGCCGAAGGTCAGCGGGTCGTAGTCCACGCCGCTGCGCGAGGTGGTCGCGTGGTAGCGGATGTCGAAGCCGGTGTAGAGCGCACCCGCCCGGTAGTTCATGCCCGCCGCGGCGCCCACGCCCAGCAGCGTCCGGTCATTGCCCGGCGTGCTGACCTGGAAGGCGCCCACGCTCGGGCCGACACCTGCGGACAGGCCATCCCCCAGCGGCACCGTGTAGCGCGGCGACACCTCGAACCCGGTCACCGAGGTGCCGTTCTTGCTCGAATGCGTCAGGTTCAGGTGGCTGCGGATGCGCTGGTCCGGCGTCTGCATGAGGCCGCAGTTGAAGTTCAGGTCCAGACCCCAGGCGTTGGCATCCGGGCCGGTGCCGGGGCCGATGCGGCTGCCGGTCAGCGCCAGCGAGGCGTCGGGCTTCCAGGCCGGGTTGTTGAAGGCGGGCAACCACTGCCAGCCGTCGGCGGCGTGGGCGGCTGGCGCCGTCAGGGCGGTCAGGGCCAGGGTGAGGGCGGTGACGGCGAGTGCGGTGCTTTTTTGCATGGTGTCGGGGTCAGTGGAAAGACGGTCCGACTGTAGGGCCGCTCCGCAGTTCCCCGACTGATCTGAATCACTCCGCCCCTGCTCAGCAAGCCTTCAGCCTGCCCAGGGCGGGGGGCGGGCCTCAGGCGGGCATGGCGGTTCGCGTCTGGGCCTTGCCTGCGGCGGTGGCAAACCAGCGCGGCCGGCCATCGCTGCCCGCCAGCGGCAGCGCCCAGGCCTTCTGCTGCAGGTGCCCGAGCACGGTGAGCACGGTGGCCTCGTCCAGCCGGCTGTCCTGCGCCAGTCCGGCGACGGTGCGCAGCGCGACATCGCCTTCGGTCAGGGCCAGCAGGACCAGCTTTTCCTGCGCCAGTGCGGGTGGTGTGCCGAGTCCGGCGCCGCTGGGCGGGCCGGAGCGCTGGCGCGGGGCGGCGTCTTCCGCGGCGTCGATGGCCGGCTCCTCGGTGATTTGCGCGCGGGCGAGGGCCTGTGCGGTCTCGGCGTCGGACTGGGCGGTCAGCGCCGCTTCGGTGGCGTCGGTGGCGCGCTGGCGGGCCTGCTCGGCGGTGGTGGTGGCGGCGTCCGCCTGGGCGCGGGCGTCGCGCACCTCGCGCATCAGCCGCTCGGTCAGCGAGCCGATGAAGGCCCGCGACGACACCGCGGCCACCAGACAGAAGCCCGCCAGGTTCAGCAGCAGCACCGGGTTGCCCGCCTGGCCCGCCGTGCCGCGGATCTTGTCGATCAGGTCGGCCGAGATCATCGCCAGGAACAGCGGCACCATGAAGGCCGCCGTGATGCCGATGACGACGTGCTTCCACCACGCCAGCCGCGCCGTCTCGGGCGCCTCGGACAGGAAGCCGTTCACCAGGCCGCCCAGGGCGCCTGAGAGGAGCATCACCTCGGTGATGACGAGCAGATCGGTTGGCATGTGTGTTCCCCCGGTTGGTGCGCCAGCGGCGACAGCGTAGGGGGCAAGGGTTCAGTTTGTCCAGTTCCGGCTGAGCGGACGCCAGGGTTCCCGCAGGACGGCAGCGATCTGGGTGTCGCGCGGGTGGGCCTGGGGATCGGCCACGCCGAGTGCTGCGGGGGCAGCGCCGGGCCGGTAGACGAAGGTGCCGAAGAGCTGGTCCCACACCGACAGCACGGCGCCGTAGTTGCCCGCCTCGGCCGGGTCGGCGCTGTGGTGGTAGCGGTGCAGCTCGGTGCCGACCAGCAGGTGGTTCAGCGGGCCGACCCGGCTGTCCACGTTGAAATGCGACACCAGCCCCTGGAAGCCGGTGACCACGCCCGCCACGAACACCGCTTCGGGTGCTAAGCCCAGCCAGCAGGGCGGCAGCGCCAGCAGCGCCCGCACGAGGACCGCGTTCAGCGGATGGCCGATCGCGTGCATCAGCACGTAGACCTGTTGCGGCAGGTGGTGCGCCACATGCACGCGCCACAGGAACTGCCCGAGGCGGCTGCGGCTTTCGTGGCTGTAGCGGTGCACGGCGTACCAGAGCCCGTCGGTGAGCAGCAGCGACACGCCCACCGCCGGCAGCAGCGGCCAGCCAGCCAGCGCCTGACCGCGCGTGAGGGCGAGCTGGGTGGCGAGCCCCGTCGCCGCCCACTGCGTCGCCCCGAGCGTTGCCGCCCCCAGCAGCAGGAAGGGCAGGTCGCGCTGCAGGAAGCGCGGGCAGGCCGGGCGGGCTGGACAAGGGGGACAGGTGGGGCAGTTTCGGCATCGCGGCAGGTGGACAGCGTGTCCAATAATGGGGAGGTGTCCACGATGGTCGTGGCCGGCCGCGTGCGGCGCCAGATCACCGGCGCTGTCTTGGTCCGGAACCGGACACGTCCCGCCTGCGTGTCCAGCATCGCCTCCGGTAGTGCCCCATGTCTGTCCCTGAACCTGTGCCCGTCCGTCCCGATCGCCGTGTCCGTCGCACCCGCGAGGCGCTGCGCGACGCCCTGCTGGCGCTGCTGGTCGAGCGCGGCTGGGACGACATCGACGTGCAGGCCCTGTGCGTGCGTGCCGACATCGGCCGTTCCACCTTCTACCTGCACTTTCCCAACAAGGAGGCGCTGCTGCGCGGCAGCCTCGCCGAGCCGCTCGCCTTCCTGGGGGGACTGATCGCCATGTGCACGCGCAGCAGCAGGTGTTCCGGGCGCTGCTCGGGCGGCGCTCCGGGCAGATCGTGCAGGAACGCTTCCGCGAGATGCTGGTGGAACTGGTCGAGCAGGACCTGGGCCTTCGCCTCGACGCCGACTGGCCGGCCCGCGCCAGGGCGCATTGCCTGGCCGGCGCGCTGTTCCAGTTGCTGGTCTGGTGGCTGGGCAGCGTGCCGGATCGGTCGCCGCAGGAGGTCGAGGCGCTGTTCCGCGGGTTCAGTGCGGGTGCCGGTGTTCAAGCGGGGTGTGGGTGTGGAGATGGCCTGGAGGATGGCGGGGGAGATCACGGTCCGGCATCCTGTGCCGGATGACAATTCTGGCCTCTACCCTCTGGACTGTTGCCGTGTCTGCTCCCCGCCCCACCTCCGCCGACTTCCCCCACCACCACCGCGTCACCACCCGCTGGACCGACAACGACTGCTACGGCCATGTCAACAACGCCATCTACTACCAGTACTTCGACAGCGTCATCAACGCCTACCTCATTGCCGAGGGCCAGCTCGACATCCACCGCGGCGACGTGGTCGGCTTCATCGTGCGCTCCGAATGCGATTTCTTCGCCCCGGTTGCCTACCCGGGCGAGGTGGACATCGGCGTGGCGGTGGTCAAGCTCGGCAACTCCTCGGTGACCTACGAGACCGGCCTGTTCAAGCCGGGCGCGCCGGACGCCTGCGCGGTCGGCCGCATGGTGCATGTGTTCGTGGACACCGCGACGCAGCGCCCGGTGGCCATTCCGGCGTCGATCCGTGCCGCGCTGGCGCAGCTCGTGCGGCCGGGTTGAGGCCGGGGTGCTCGCGCGCCTGTTGCGGTGGATCGGGCTGGTCGGTGCGCTGGGCGTGGCCGGCTGGGTTGGCTGGTGTTTCCGGCAGGGGTTCGGCCTCGGCGCCACGCTCGGGCCGGTGCTGGCGCTGCTGGGCCTGAATGCGCTGGCCCTCGCGCTGGAGCAGGCGATGGCGGCGGCGGTCCACGGCCAGGATCCGGCGCCGCGGCCGAGCGTGGCAGCGCGGTGCCGGGCCTGGGCGCGCGAGCTGTGGTCGTCGACCCTGGCCTTCGGCTGGGCAATGCCGTTTGCCAGCCAGCGCTGGCCGGACACGCCGACCGGGGCGGGCACGGGCGGGCGCGGCGTGCTGCTGGTCCACGGCTACCTGTGCAACCGCGGCTTCTGGAACCCGTGGTATCCGCGGCTGCAGGCGCTGGGCGTCCCGGTTGTCAGCGTGAGCCTGGAGCCGGTGTTCTGCTCGATCGAAGACTATGCGGACCAGATCGACGCCGCGCTGGTGCAGCTCCAGCGCGCCACCGGGCAGGCGCCGCTGGTGGTCTGCCACAGCATGGGTGGTCTGGCGGTGCGCGCGTGGCGGCGGTCGCGGCTGCTGCGCGGGGAGGACGCTGCGGCGACAGATGCCCGTGTCCACCACGTCCTGACGATCGGCACGCCGCACCGCGGCACCTGGCTCGCCCGCTTCGGGCGGCGGCCCAACGCGATCCAGATGCGCCGGGACAGCCCGTGGCTGCAGGGGCTGGCGGCCAGCGAATCGGCGGCGTGGCGGGCGCGGTTCATCTGCGTCTGGAGTGCGTGCGACAACGTCACCTTTCCGCCGCGCTGCGCGACGCTGGACGGCGCGGCGCCCATCCACCAGCCTGGCCGTGCGCACCAGGATCTGCTCGACGACCCGGCAGTCTTCACGCTGGTGCTGGCCTTGCGGGAGTCTGGGTCAACGTGAGTCCCTGCCGGACGTTGTTCCACGAGACGTTCATGTCCTGAGGGGATTCCTGATGCAGATGCAGATGCGCGATGTGGTTCGGGCCGGCTCGCTGGCCTTGCTGGTGGTGGCAACGACGGGGTGCTGCGTGATGTCGCCGGTGCTCAGCGTCTGCGGGCCGGGTGGCGGGTTCGGGGGGCGTGGCGGTGGACACGGCGGTGGGCACGGTGGTGGGCACGGTGGTGGGCACGGTGGTGGGCACGGTGGTGGGCACGGTGGTGGACGTCACCACCTGCTTGGTGCTGCACCGCAGCCGGTGTCGGATGTCACGGCCGTGGCGGCGGTCGAAACCGTGGCGCTGTCGTCGATGTACGTGGCTGCAGACGCCGAGACCGTCGCCGCGCCGGTGGAGCGCTGATCGCGTTCAGTCTGCCGTGGGCAGCAGCCGCGTCACCGCGGCGCTGGCGAGTTCACTGATGCGCATCAGGATGTCGGTGCCCATCTCGGGCGTGTAGCGGGTCGGGTCGGGCGAGCCGAGCACCAGCATGCCGAACGCCGGTCCCGAGTAGCTGCGCCGCAGCGGCAGCAGCGCCAGCGACGCCACGGCCGAAGGATGGCCGAGCCAGCGCACCGCCTCGAAGGTGGTGTTGGCGCCGCAATACGGTGTGCGCAGGCTGGAGGCGAAGCGTTGCAGATCCGGCCCGACGCTGCGGGCCACCGGCTCGCTGGCATAGGCTGGTGCCACGTCCCACAGCCGCATGGCGACCTGCGGGATCTGGAACTGTTCCTGCAGGTCGATCACCAGCATGTCGGGGATGTCGCGCGGGTCGGTCACCAGCATCAGCGCGCACACCCACTGGTGCAGGCGGTCGGTCAATGCGGCGTTGTCCTGGCCGTGGCGGATCATGTCCATCAGCCGCCGTTCCAGGCCGCGGATGCGCTCGCGCAGCATCTCCATCTGGCGTTGCTGCAGCGACACCGCCCGCGGGCCGTGCGGATTGGCCAGTTCGACGTGGGTCAGCAGTTCGGCGTGCCGCTCGAAAAAACCGGGCGTGCGGACCAGGTAGCTGGCGATGTCGATTTCGGAGATGCCCTGCGTGCTCATGGGCAGCAGGGTATCGCAGGGTTTTGCGGCAATGCGCAGGAAAAGCCGGTCAGGGACCAGCCTTCATTGCCGGAATCAAGTGAACCGGCAATCTCGGTCCGGGAACGCCACGGTGCCTTCGAATACCGTCACGGCTGGCCCGGTCATGCGCACGCTGTGGCCGATGCCGTCCCAGGCGATGGTGAGCTGCCCGCCGCGGGTGTCCACGTCGACCACCGCGTCCAGCCAGCCCAGCCGGATACCGGCGACCACCGCGGCACACGCCCCGGTTCCGCAGGCCAGCGTCTCGCCTGCGCCGCGTTCGTACACGCGCAGCCGGACATGGCCGCGGTCGACGACCTGCAGGAAGCCAGCGTTGACCTTGCGCGGAAAAGTTGCATGCGCCTCGACCCACGGTCCGACTTCGGCGACGGGCGCGGTGTCCACGTTCTCGACACGCTGCACGGCGTGTGGGTTGCCCATCGACACGGCTGCGACCTCGACCACCTGCGCGGGATCGGCCGGGTTCGCCAGTGGCCAGAGTTCGAAGCCGTTGACCAGCCGCGGTGCCAGCCCGGTGGGCTCGAACGGGATCTGCGCGGGCGCGAAGATCGGCTGGTTCATGTCCACGGTGACCCGGCCGTCCGGCGTCATCTCCAGCACGATGCGGTTGTTCATCGTCTCGACACGCACGGTGTCGCGGTCTGTCAGCCCGTGGTCGCGCACATAGCGCATGAAGCAGCGCGCGCCATTGCCGCAGTGCTCGACCTCCTCGCCCGTCGCGCCGTTGAAGATCCGGTAGCGGAAATCGGCGTCGGCGGCGCGGGCTGGCTCGACCACGAGGATCTGGTCCGCGCCGATGCCGAAGCGCCGGTCGCCGATGAAGCGCAGATCGGCCTCGCTCAGGTCGAGCGGCGCGCGGGTGGCGTCCAGCACGACGAAGTCGTTGCCGAGGCCGTGCATCTTGGTGAAGGGGAGGGGGGGGCGGGCGGTCATGGGGGAATTATCGCGGGGCTCAGGGGACAAACGCCATTTGCGCGCCACGGGCCACGTCGCGCATCAGGCGATGCAGTCCGCCCGTGGGGCGGTCAACCAGCGGGGTGCTTTCCACGCGGCGCAGCAGGCCGACAGCGGGTGCAAACAGCGTGTAGCAATCATGGTCGTAATGCTGTGCCGATCGGTAGACCAGTCCGGCATAGCCATGATGGGCGGCGTCACTGGCCAGTTCCTGCGTGCAGGCGAAACGCAGTGAGGTCAGCACCGGCCATGTTGGTGTGTGCGGACGCAGATCCAGCAGCGTGACGGGCTCGGTCAGTTGCACCCACAGCAGGCTGCGCGTCTCCAGGTCCGTCATCGAGAGTGCCTTGGCCTCTCGCCGCGCGAGGGTTTCATAGGCTGCCGTTTCCGGCTCTTCCGCGAAGTACCCGACGGGAGCGTTTGGCAGGTCGAACCGGCCGGTCAGCAGTCCGGTCGGTGGCAGGCGCACCGCGCCGATGGCTACGGTGCAAGCTGTGCGGCGCGTGCGCTGGATGCGGTACATCGAATGCAGCCGCGGGAGGGTGTGTTCCTGGCAGTAGGTGAGGTCGCTCAGTTTCATGCGGGAAGGTCGCGGTTCACGCGCCTTCCGCCCGGGCCACGTCGAGCACGCGCTCGGCCTGACCCTGTTCCAGTGCCTGTCGCGGCGTCAGTCCTTCGAGGCCGCCGTGCGGTGTCTCGAAGAAGTTCAGCAGTGCCCAGCCTTCGTGCAATCCCAGTGCCTGACCGATGACGGGCAGGTGGTCCCAGAGCGCCGGCTCGAACTGCCAGCGCGGCACCTTGAAGCCGCGCTTGGTCTGCGTCAGCCCGATGCAGCGACCCTTGTTGATCCAGGCGTTGACGGTCACACGACTCGTGCCGAGCAGGGCGGCGGCTTCGTCGGTGGTCATCATGTCGGCCTGATCGAGGCGGCGCAGGCGGCTGTCGAGACTGGCATGGAGCAGGGTGCTGGTTTCGGAGGCACTCAGGTAGGGCGAAGGTTGGGCGGCGCGTGTGCTTCGGCGTGGAATGGCGGAAGACGTCGGGGTTTCAGTCGTGTGGGGTTTCATGGTGGGGATGACTGAGGTGCCGTGTGTCATGGCGCGTTGCGGCCGTTGACCTTGGTCTGACTGAAAAATCCACGCGAGGTATTGCGATGAGCGTGCCCGAGTCCTTTGTCTCCGCGTGGAAGTGCATGCTTTTGCTGTGTGCTCGCAAGCAGCAAAAGCATGGATGTCTTGACTGCTTTTCGATAGCCCTCATACGCATCTGCCTCTGCGGCACTTGGTCCGCAGATCACGCTCCTGGCGTATTCCAAGTACGCCGAACGCATCTCTTCGTATGCAGTTGAGACAGTCGATGGATCAGAGTCGAGCATTACCGCAAGCATGTGCTACTTCCCCTTTGGGCTCGACATTTCGTCAATCTCGTTAAGTTGGGAAGTGTAGCTCAATACAACCCCGCCTCCCCCACCGGCCGCGTCTTGAACCGCTTGTGCACCCACAGATACTGCTCCGGCATCTTGCGCACCTCCTCCTCGATCCAGCGGTTGATGCGCGCCGTGTCGGCCTCGGCATCCGCTGTCGGGAAATCGGGCCAGGGGTCGAGCACGCGCATGCGCCAGCCCTGGCCACCCGGCAGCATCTCGCCGACCACCGGCTGCACGGTCATGTTCAGCAGGTGCGCCATGCGCGACGGCGCCAGCAGCGTCGCCGCCGGCACGCCGAAGAAGGGCACGAAGGCCGCGTCCTTCGCGCCGAAATCCATGTCCGGCAGGTTGAAGAACGCATCCCCGCGCTTGATCGCCCGCATCAGCGCCCGTGCGCCTTCCTGCCGCGCATACACCTCCACGCCACCGAAGCGCAGCCGGCCGCGGCGCACGGCGGCGTCGAAGACGGGGTTGGTCTGGGCCTGGTAGATCGAGCCGGCGTGGCGCGTCTGGTTGAGCAGCAGGCCGATGCCGACCGCGTCCAGCGCCAGGAAGTGCGGCACGAGCCACATCACCGGGCGGTCGCTGCGCTCGGCGAGCTTCACGTCGCCTTCGACGTGGATCAGCCGCTGCAGGCGTTCACGCGAGGCGTACCAGAGCACGCCTCGCTCCAGGAAGCTGCGGCCCAGCCAGCCGAAGTGGGCGCGGGCGATGGCCTCGCGCTCGGCGAGGGGCTTCTCGGGCATGCAGAGTTCGAGGTTGCGCAGCGCGATGCGCCGGCGTGACTTGCCGAACTTCCACAGCAGCGCACCCAGCCCCAGGCCTAGCCGGTGTTGCGCGCCCATCGGCAGCCAGTGCAGCAGCCACAGCATGCCCAGCACCGCATGGGCGCCAGCGCGGGAGAGGAACGATTTCATGCGGGGTCGGTCGGCGTTGGGGCAGGGGTGTCGATCGGCCGAGGCGCCTTGTAGCGGTGGTAGCCCCAGAGGTACTGGCCGGGATTCTGGCGGATCAGTGTTTCCATCGCGCGATTGACCACACCCGCGCCCAGTGCGGCCAGCCGGTCGGGGTCCGGCTCCGCGCGTGCGTCGGGCAGCGGCTCGGCCGGCGGGCTGACGCGGACCACGAAGCCACGCCCGGCCGGCAGCCGCTCGCAGCTCAGCAGCAGCCAGTGGGCGCCGGTCTGCGCCACCAGCCGCGTCGCCAGCGTCATCGTGTAAGCCTCGCGGCCGAAGAACGGCGCCCACACGCCCATGCCCTCGGGCGGCACCTGGTCCGGCAGCAGGCCGATCGTGCCGCCCTTGCGCAGCGCTCGGATCATCTGGCGCACCCCGGCCAGCGTGGCCGGCGCCATCTCCAGGCCGGCCCGGTTGCGGGACTGCGCCACCAGATCGCGCAGCCAGGCCTTGCGGGCCGGGCGGTACAGCGCGGTCATCGGATACCGGGCGCCGAAGCGTTCGGCGTAGGCCTGGCCGATGATCTCGAAACAGCCCAGGTGCGGCGTCAGCAGCACCAGCCCGCGGCCTTCGGCCAGTGTTGCCTCCAGCAGATCCACCCCTTCCCAGCGCACCAGATCGCCCAGGCGCTCGTCGGGGCCGCGGCTCCACAGCCAGGGCAGCTCCGCCACCATGCGGCCGGCCGAGGCGATCGCCGGGCGCGCCGCTGGCCACGGCACACCGGCCTGGGCCACGTGGTCACGCAGGCGGCGGCGGTAGGTGGGCGAACCCAGCCAGGCCAGCCAGCCCAGCAGCCCGCCGATGGCGTGCAGCAGGGGCAGGGGCGTGCGTGCGCCCACTCGGAACAGGGTTGAAATCACGATGCTGGGGGCAGGGCTAGAATTGAAAGTTCGCCGAGTTAAGGAACAACTTGCGGGGCGACGGGCCGGAGCCGACACCACGACGTCGAATCAGGCACGCTTCTTCCAGATTTCTCAATGAGAAGTGCTGAAGTTGAACCAAACCGCTAAAGCGTTCGCCGCAGGCTCCCGAATAGCACGGCGACACGCCCCGATCAGCTTGTCCGACTTCAGGAGTTTATAAGTGGCGAACGATTTCCTCTTCACATCCGAATCCGTCTCGGAAGGTCACCCCGACAAGGTCGCCGACCAGATCTCCGACGCGATCCTCGACGCGATCTTCGAACAGGACCCGCGCAGCCGCGTGGCCGCCGAGACGCTGTGCAACACGGGCCTCGTCGTGCTGGCGGGCGAGATCACGACCAACGCGCACGTCGACTACATCCAGGTCGCCCGCGACACCATCAAGCGCATCGGCTACGACAACACCGAGTACGGCATCGACTACAAGGGCTGCGCGGTGCTGGTGGCCTACGACAAGCAGTCGAACGACATCGCGCAGGGCGTCGACCACGCGAGCGACGACCACCTGAACACCGGCGCCGGTGACCAGGGCCTGATGTTCGGCTACGCCTGCGACGAGACGCCGGAGCTGATGCCCGCGCCGATCTACTACGCGCACCGCCTCGTCGAGCGCCAGGCCCAGCTCCGCAAGGACGGCCGCATGCCCTTCCTGCGCCCGGACGCCAAGGGCCAGGTGACGATGCGCTACGTCGATGGCAAGCCGCACTCGATCGACACGGTGGTGCTCTCCACCCAGCACGACCCGGACCAGAGCGCGACGCAGACGACGATGAAGGCTTCGTTCATTGAGGCGATCCGCGAGGAGCTGATCAAGCCGGTGCTGCCGAAGGAGTGGATCACCGCGGACACCAAGTTCCTGATCAACCCGACCGGCCGCTTCGTCATCGGTGGCCCGCAAGGCGACTGTGGCCTGACCGGCCGCAAGATCATCGTCGACACCTACGGCGGCGCGTGCCCGCACGGCGGCGGCGCGTTCTCGGGCAAGGATCCGACCAAGGTGGACCGCTCGGCGGCGTATGCGGCGCGCTACGTGGCGAAGAACATCGTGGCGGCGGGGCTGGCCAAGCAGTGCCAGATCCAGGTGGCCTACGCGATCGGCGTGGCGCGGCCGATGAACGTGACGGTCTACACCGAAGGCACGGGCGTGATCCCGGACGAGAAGATCGCCGCGCTGGTCAACGAGTTCTTCGACCTGCGTCCGCGCGGGATCATCCAGATGCTGGATCTGCTGCGGCCGATCTACACGAAGACCGCCGCGTACGGGCACTTCGGGCGGGAGGAGCCGGAGTTCACGTGGGAGCGCACGGACAAGGCACAGGCGCTGCGCGCTGCTGCCGGGCTGTGAGTGCTGGCGGGCCCGCCACGGCCCGCGCTGTCAGAGGCAAGGAAAAAGGGGCCGCGATCTGCGGCCCCTTTCTTGTATCGGCTGTGCAGATGTCAGTGGTGCCCGTGCGACTCCATGCGGAACACCGCCACCGCATCGACCAGCCCCTGCGCCTGCTCCGCCAGGCTCTCGGCGGAGGCCGTCCCCTGGTTGACGAGCGCGGCGTTCTGCTGCGTGGCCTGGTCCATCTGCGAGACAGCCTGACCGACCTGCGCCACGCCGGTGCTCTGCTCGGCGCTGGCGGTGCTGATCTCGCCGACCAGTGACGCCACGCGCTGGATCGAGTCCACGATCTCCTGCATCTTGCGGCCCGCCTGGTCGACCTGGCTCGACCCTTGCTCGACCCGCTCGACGCTGACGGAAATCAGCGACTTGATCTCCCGCGCGGCATCCGCGCTGCGCAGCGCCAGCGACCGCACTTCGGCGGCGACCACCGCGAAGCCGCGGCCCTGCTCGCCGGCCCGCGCCGCCTCGACCGCCGCGTTGAGCGCGAGGATGTTGGTCTGGAAGGCGATGCCGTCGATGACGCCGATGATCTCGGAGATCTTGCGCGACGCTTCGTGGATGCCCTTCATCGTCACCACCACCTGGGTCACGACCGCGCCGCCCTCGGCCGCGATTTGTGACGAGGCTCGGGCCACCTCGCTGGCCTGCAGGGCATTCTGGGCGTTGTGCTGGACGGTGGTGCCGAGCTGCTCCATGGTGGCCGCCGTCTGTTCGAGCGCGGCGGCCTGCTCCTCGGTGCGCGAGGACAGGTCGCGGTTGCTCTGGGCGATGCGGCCGCTGGTGGCTGCTACCTGCTCCGATCCTTCGCGCACCGCGCTGACGGCCCGCACCAGCGCGGTCTGCATCGACTGCAACTGTGCCATCAGGCTTTCGGTGTCTCCCGGATTCACGGGTACCGGACTGCCCAGATCGCCCGCGGCCACGGCACGCGCCACCGCCACGGCCGTGGCCGGCTCGCCGCCCAGCTGCCTGCGCAGCCGCCGCACGAACAGCGAAGCCATGCCGACCCCCGCCACCACGGCGCAGCCCAGCAGCCCGAGCATGCCTTTCCACGCCATCGCCTTGACGGTGCTGGCCCGCTCGCTCGTGGTGTGGCTGCCCTCGAAGTTGTAGGTGGACAGCGCTTCAAGCGCGCCCAGCAGTGCGTCGACGTGGGTGCTGGAGGCACCGTCGCTGATGTCGGCTGCGTCCTGGTGCTGCTTGTCGCGCCCCAGGGCGATCACGCGCTGCTGGGACTTCAGGTAGGCCTCCCAGTGCTTGCGGACCTCGGCGAGCAGGCCGGCTTCCTGGTCACCGCTGACCTGCTGGCCGTAGTCCAGCAGCGCCTGGTCGGCGGTCTTCATCGCGGCGCCGATCTTCTCTTCGTATTCCGCGTGGTAGCTGCGGTCTTCGGTGCGGCTGTGGCGGATCTCGACGTCGCGGGCCTCGATCACCGCCGCGCGGGCCGAGGCGATCCGCCCGACGCCGGGCAGCCATTTTTCGGACAGCGCGTTCGTTTCCGTACCGACGTGGTGCAGTCCGAACAGTCCGACAGCGCCGACCGCGATCGTCAGCAGCACCACCAGCGCGAACGCCAGGTGCAGCTGCGCGCTCAGCCCCAGTCGCCCGGCGGCGTCACGGGCGTGGTGAATGCGTTTCATGGGCGTACTCCGTGGAGCGCGGCCACGGCATGCGGCCGCAGGGGGACATCACTTCTTGTGGCCGATGTAGCTGACGCCGATGATCTTGCCGCCCGCGTCCTTGATCGGGTGGTAGCAGGCGTCGAAGGGGGTGCCGAGCACGTCGATCGGGCCGCAGTACGTGCCCCCCTTGCTCACCGCCTCGTAGGCGGCGTTGCGGGCCAGCTGGGTGCCGACGCCACGCTTGCCTTCGGGGGTCAGCACGTTGGTGCTGACGCGCACGAACTCGTCGCCGTCCTTGACGAAGACCGTGGCGGTGGCGCTGTGGGCCTTGCGCACGGCGTCGACGACGTCGTAGTTGTTGTTGATCTTGCGGTCGCCGAAGTAGAGCGCGGGGACGGTCTTGCCACCGACGGTGTCGGTGCCCTCCAGCCGGGCGGCGCCGATGCGGGTGAGCCGCGCATCCAGATCGGCGATGGTCGCCTTCGGGTCGTTGGCGTGGGCGGCACCGGTCGCCGCAAGCGCCAGGATCGCAGCGGACAGAAACTGAATTCGCTTCATGGCAGTCCAGTCGAGATGAGGTGTGAAGAATGAAGAAACCGCCCGGATCGGACGGTTTCATTCATGCTGACACCAGACTGACGACCATGGCGCCGGAAACTGGCAGAGGAACCGGGGCTTCTTCCGGCTCAGTTCCTGCCCTCCGGTGTCGATAGATCAGCGGCGCGGCGGACGGCCCTGGCCCGGCGCCGGGCGATCACCGTCGCGCCGCGGGCCGGCCGGGCGCTGGTCGCGCCGATCGCCACGCGGCGCATGCGGGCGGTCCGCCTGGGGCGCCGGGGCCTCGGCAGCCTCCTTGCGCGCGATCTCCAGCACGCGGTCCAGATCCGACTCCGGCAGCCCCTTGAGCACGCAGAAGTTCGCCCGCGTGAGCGTGGTCTTCTCGAAGTCGCGCAGCAGCTGTGCGCGGTTGCGGCGCTTCTGCTCCTGCAGCTCCTGCTCTTCGCGCTGCTGGGTCTGGGCGGCACGTTCCTCGGCGCGGGCCTTGTCCCGGTTGGCGCGTTCGGCTTCGGCTTCCTTGACGCGGCGCTCCTGGTGCACGGCGCGGCGGCGGTCCAGCTCTTCCTGGGCGACCTGGCGGTGCTCGTCGGTGATCTCGCCCGCCGGCTGGCCGTCGAGGTCGAAGCGGTGCTCGGCCTTGGTCAGCGCGATCAGGTAGGCGGTCGTGCCGGTGTGGCGGCGCAGGAACGCCGACATCACCGCCTTGGTGAACACGCCCGGCGCGCGTTCCTTGATGTCGGCCTGGATGCGCAGCTTCAGCGGCTTGGCGACGTTGCCGGCGAACAGCGCGGGGAAGCGGTCCTTGAGCTGGCGGGCGCACTCCGACGGGGTCATCTCGGGCACCTTGGCCACGGCCGCAGCCTCGACCACGGCGGCGTCCGCGACCGGTTCCGCCGCGGGCTCGACAGCGGCATCCGCGACGGGCTCGGCGATGGACTCGGCGACGGGCTGTGCAGCCTCTTCAGGGACGATCGGGGTGTCAGACGTGGACATGGGGCGGTGGTCGTTGGGACAGAAAAGGGCTCCATTGTGGCGGCAAGCCGCTCACACCGCCCGCGGCCGCACCTTCGACGCTGCCAGCCTGGCCTGGACCCGCGCCGTTTCCACGTCCGCGTCATGCACCAGCGCCACGCCCATGCGGCGCTTGACGAAGCTCTCCGGCTTGCCGAACAGGCGGACTTCCGAGTTCGGCACGCGCAGCGCTTCGTCCACGCCGTCGAACACGATGCCGGTCGCTTCGACGCCGCCGTAGATCACCGCGCTGGCGCCCGGGCTCTTCAGCGCGGTGCTCACCGGCAGGCCGAGGATGGCGCGGGCGTGCAGCTCGAACTCGTTCTGCCACTGGGTGATCATCGTGACCATGCCGGTGTCGTGCGGGCGCGGGCTGACCTCGCTGAACCAGACCTGGGCGCCCTTGACGAACAGCTCCACGCCGAACAGCCCCTGGCCGCCGAGGTTGTCGGTGACGGCCTTGGCGATGCGGCGGGATTCCTCCAGCGCGGCGGGGTGCATCGGGTGCGGCTGCCAGCTTTCCACATAGTCGCCGCTGACCTGAACGTGGCCGATCGGGTCGCAGAAGTGGGTCTCGACCTGGCCGTCCGCCCCGAGGGCGCGCACGGTGAGCTGGGTGATCTCGTAGTCGAAGTCGATGAAGCCCTCGACGATGACGCGGCCGTGGCTGACCCGGCCGCCCGCCATCGCGTAGTCCCAGGCTTGCGCCACATCGGCAGGGCCGTCGAGCTTGCTCTGGCCCTTGCCGGAGCTGCTCATCACCGGCTTGACAACGCAGGGGTAGCCGATGCCACCGTCGATCGCGGCCTGCAGCTCGTCGAGCGAATCGCAGAACTGGTAGGGGCTGGTCGGCAGGCCGAGCGTCTCGGCGGCCAGGCGGCGGATGCCCTCGCGGTCCATCGTCAGCCGGGCGGCGCGGGCGGTGGGAATGACGCGCACGACGCCCTCGGCTTCCAGCGCTTCGAGCGTCTGGGTGGCGATGGCCTCGATCTCGGGCACGACGACGTCCGGGCGCTCGGCCTCGATCAGGGCACGCAGCGCGGCCGGGTCGCTCATGGCGATGGTGCGGGCGTGGTGCGCGACTTGCTGGCCGGGGGCGTGCTCGTAGCGGTCGACGGCGATGGTCTCGACGCCCAGGCGCTGCAGCGCGATCAGGACTTCCTTGCCGAGTTCACCGCTGCCAAGCAGCATGACGCGGGTCGCGTTCGGGGAATGGGGGGTACCGAGTGCTTGCATGGGGCGGTCCGCTGCGGGCGGCGCAGATGAACAATCCACGATTGTCGCTGCGGGACGGCTGGGGCGTGGTCTTGTGCCAGGTCAGGGTTTGCCCATCCGGCCAGGAATTGATGGAGCGCAAGGACGCCAGGGCGCTGCGTTTTCATCATGGTGTCATCGAACAAGGATGATTTCCCAGGAGTCCCCATGACTGTCAAGACGCGCGCCGATGCCGTAGTTCCTGCCGCCCCCCGCCGCCGTGCGCCGCGCAAGTCTGTCGCGCTGGTGTCCACGCCGGTGGTGATGGCCGACAAGTCCGCGCCGATCACCGCCGCACGCATGGAGTCCTACGAGGTCAGCGCCGCGACCGAGGCCGCCCGCGAGGTGCAGGCGCTGGCGGTGACCGACCTGCTGGCGCGCCATGCCCGTGGCGAGGGTGGCGATGAATGGCGGGCGCAGTTGCAGGCGCTGATCGATGGCGCCTCGCCCGACGATCTGGCCGTGCTGCGGCACACGCTGCTGAGCCGGGACCAGGGCGCTGCACCGGGCGTGAACCCGGATCTGGAGCTGTCGGCCGGCTGGCGCGAGGGCGCCTATCCCTACCGCCACCTGCTCTCGCGCAAGAGCTACGAGAAGCAGAAGTACCGGCTGCAGGTGGAGTTGCTCAAGCTGCAGGCCTGGGTGAAGGAGACGGGCGCGCGCGTCATCATCCTGTTCGAGGGCCGTGACGCCGCGGGCAAGGGCGGCACGATCAAGCGCTTCATGGAGCACCTCAACCCGCGCGGTGCCCGCGTCGTCGCGCTGGAAAAACCCAGCGAGGTCGAGAGCGGCCAGTGGTACTTCCAGCGCTACGTGCAGCACCTGCCCACGCGCGGCGAGATCGTGCTGTTCGACCGCAGCTGGTACAACCGCGCCGGCGTCGAGCGGGTGATGGGTTTCTGCAGCGACGCGCAGTACGACCAGTTCATGCGCGAGGCGCCGGAGTTCGAGCGCAACCTGGTGCGCAGCGGCATCCACATCTTCAAGTTCTGGTTCTCGGTCAGCCGCGAGGAGCAGCGCCGCCGCTTCAAGGAGCGCCAGGGCCACCCGCTCAAGCAGTGGAAGCTCAGCCCGATCGACCTGGCCTCGCTCGACAAGTGGGACGACTACACCCGCGCGAAGGAGGGCATGTTCCTGCACACCGACACCTCGGATTGCCCGTGGATGGTGATCAAGTCGGACTGCAAGAAGCGCGCGCGGCTCAACGCGATGCGCTACGTGCTGCACCGGCTGCCCTACACGAAGAAGGACGTCACCGTCATCGGGCCGGCCGACCCGCTGGTCGTCGGGCGGCCGTCGCTGGTGTCGAGCGTGCTGGACGATCAGATCACCCCCTCCCAGGGCGGTTGACTGCCACGGTGTTGGCGCGCGGCAAGCGGGGGTTCCTACAATCTCCGTCAGGAGACAAGAACCATGCACGACCCTGCCGCCGAGCTGCCGCCGGCCGAGATTCGCCGTCACTTCATCGTGGCCATCGGGGCGTCAGCCGGAGGGCTGGAGGCGCTGTCGTCGCTCATCGCCCACCTGCCGACCGACCTCAATGTCCCGTACGTGATCCTGCAGCACCTCTCGCCGACCTACCGCAGCATGCTGGCGCAGCTGCTCGGCCGCGAGACGGCGATGGCGGTGCGCGAGATCGAGGACGGCATGGTGCCCGAGCCCAACACGATCTACACCACGCCGCCGAACCGCAACCTCGAGTTCCGGGATGACCGTTTCCTGCTGATCGCGCCGGCGCAGGAGGTGCTGCCCAAGCCGTCGGTCAACACCTTCCTGTACTCGCTGGCCGAGACGCGTGGCGAGGGCGTGATCGGCGTGGTCCTGTCGGGCACGGGCTCGGACGGCGCCTCGGGGCTGCGCGCGGTCAAGGCCAGCGGCGGGCTGACGTTCGCGCAGGATCCGGCGACTGCCAAGTACTCCGGCATGCCGCAGGCCGCGATCGACACCGACTGCGTGGACTGGGTGCTGGCCCCGGCGGACATTGCCCGCGAGATTGCCGGCATCGTGCGCACCCACGGCCTGATCCAGCCCCCGCACCAGGGCCAGAACAGCCCCGCCACGCTCAAGACGCTGCTGGCCAAGGTCCACCGCTACACCAAGGTCGATTTCTCGGGCTACAAGGAAACCACCGTCTGGCGCCGCATCCTGCGCCGCATGGCCGCCAACCGGGTGGCCTCGCTGGACGAGTACATCGCGCTGACCCGCAAGAACCCGGACGAACTCGGCCAGCTCTGCAAGGACATCCTGATCTCGGTGACCTCGTTCTTCCGCGACGGCGAGGCGTTCGTGGCGCTGCGCCGCGCGCTGGAGGAACGGCTGGCGACCAAGCGCATCGGCGACGAGGTGCGCATCTGGGTGCCGGGCTGCGCCACGGGCGAGGAGGTGTACTCGATCGCCATCCTGCTGTCGGAGCTGCTGGGAGCCGGGCGCCACGACTTCAAGATCCAGCTCTTCGCCACCGACATCGACCAGGCGGCCATGAACATCGCCCGGCGCGGGCATTACTCCGAGGCCAGCCTGGCGGGGGTGGACCGGGGGCTGGTGGCGCGCTACTTCAAGCCGCACGGCGACACCTACGAGATCAGCAAGGAGCTGCGCGAGATGGTGGTCTTCGCGCGGCAGAACGTGGTGCAGGATCCGCCGTTCCTGCGCCTGGACCTGGTGTCCTGCCGCAACCTGCTGATCTACTTCCAGAACTCGCTGCAGGAGCGGGTGCTCGACATCTTCCATTACGCGCTGGCGCCGGCCGGGCTGCTGTTCCTGGGCAAGTCGGAGAGCACCTACCAGCGCGACAACCTGTTCGACACGGTGCACCGCGACCAGCGCATCTTCCGCCGCCGCGACGCGCCGGTCAGCAAGTCCACGGTCGTGTCGCTGATGATGGACGCCGCGCCGCCGCACCGCAGCGTGGTGCCGACCAAGCCGCGCACGCTGGAGGAGCGTTTCCTGTCGGCGGCGTCGTCGGCCTATGTGCCGCCGAGCGTGCTGATCAACGCGCAGATGGAGCTGCTGCACGTCTTCGGCGACGTGAGCAATTATCTGGGGCTGCCGGTGGGGCGGGTCGATTTCAACCTGCTCAACCTCATCCGCAAGGACTTCCGCACCGAGGTGCAGACGCTGGTGCACCAGGCCCAGCACAAGCGCGCCGCCGTGTTTGGCCGCCAGCATGACCACGACAAGTCGTCCGGCGCCTTCCGCATCGCGGTGCATCCGATTCCCGGGGTGGAGGTCGAGCCGATGCTGCTGATCGCGTTCGAGCCGGTGACGGTGCCGGATGCGGCCCGGTCCGACCACTTCGACCTGCTGCCCGGCCTGGTCACCAAGGATCTCGAAGACGAGCTGATTGCCACCCGGGAGCACCTGCAGACGGTGATCGAGGAACTGGAGACCTCCAACGAGGAAACCCAGGCGCTCAACGAGGAGATGCAGGCCTCGAACGAGGAGTTGCAGGCCGCCAACGAGGAACTGCAGGCGGCCAACGAGGAGCTGCAGTCCACCAACGAGGAGCTGACCACCGTCAACGAGGAGCTGCAGATCAAGTCGGCCGAGCTGGGCGACGCCAACGCCGACCTGGAGAGCATCCAGAGCAGCGTCGACTACGCCATCGTGGTCGCGGGCGAGCAGCAGCGCCTGCTGCGCTACAACGACACGGCGGCCCGGCTGTTCGGCCTGTCGCCGGCGCGGGTCGGCGACAGCCTGCGCGACGTGCTGGCCGGGCACCGGCTGAACGCGGTGCTGGCGTCCATCGACGAGGTGATCCGCACCCGCCGGCCGCTGGAGCGCCAGCTCACCGAGGGCGGCTGCCACTACCTGCTGCGCGCCTCGCCGCGCATGACCGCGCAGGGCGATGTGCGCGGCTGCGTGCTCAGCCTGCTCGACGAGACGCCGCTGTTCGAGGTCCAGCGCGAGCTGCGCGACAAGGAGCAGCGGCTGATGTCGATCATGACCTTCTCCACCACGCTCATCTCGGTGAAGGACACCTCGGGCCGCTACGAGTTCGTCAACCCGCGCTTCGAGCAGATGCTGCGCCGGATGACCGGGCTGGGCGCGGGCGACATCCTGGGCAAGACCGACCAGCAGGTGTTTCCACCCGACATCGCCCGCACCTTCCGGGAGCGCGACCTGGACGTGCTGCGCTCAGGCGAGGCGTCCGAGAGCCGCGAGATGCTGCCCATCGGCGGGGAGTCGGTGCATTTCATCGCATTGCGGTTTCCGATGATGTCCGATGACGGCGTGATCACGGCGGTGTGTACCAAGCTGGTGGACATCAGCCGGCTGGCGGGTGAGCTGGGCAGTGCCGGCCGCTGAATCCGCCCGGGTGGGGGCGCTGCTGGCGATCTCGCGGGATGTGGTGCTGGTCGTGCGGCACGCTGACCACGCCATCCTCGGCGCCAGCCCGGTGGCCGAGCGGGTCTACGGGTTGACGGTCGAGGTGCTGCGCACGATGCGCTACGACGACCTGGTGACCGACCGGTCTGCGGTGGACGAGATCTTCGCGCGCCACCGCGAGCACGTGCCGCTGCGCTACCACCGCCGTGCCGACGGAAGCCGCTTCCCGGTGGAGATGACCATCCACTGGCTGGAGGGCGACGGCGCCGGCCATGGCGACAGCGACGGCGAGCAGGGCTACTTCCGCATCTGCGATCTCACCGGGGTGGAGCTGGAGGAGCGCCGGTTGCAGGCGGCCAAGGACAGCTACCAGGCGATCTTCCACGCGGCGCCGTTTCCCATCCTGCTGCTGGACCGGCGCGGCATGGTCGCCGCGGCCAATGACGCCGCGCTGGCGCTGTACCGCGGCTCGGAGGCGACGCTGGTCGGTCGGCCGGTGGCGCGGCTGCTGCAGGACGAGCGGATGGCCCGCCGCTATTTCCGCTCGGCCCGCTGGCAGGTGTCGGGCCAGTGGCACCGCCGCTGCGATGGCGAGCTGTTCCTGGCCGACGTGTTCGTCTCGATCGTGCGCCTGCCGGGCGAGGCGCAGGCGGTGATGGTCGTGCGCGACGTCACCGAGGAGCGGGCGCTGCTGGACCGCGTGCAGGCCAGCGAAGCACGCTGGCGCTTCGCCCTCGAAGGCCACGGCGACGCGCTGTGGGAGTGGGATCTGGCGCGCGGCAGCTTCCACGTCTCGCGCCAGCTCAGCGAGCAGATTGGCACCTTTCCCCCCGCCCCGCCCGATGCGGGCACCACCTACTGGAGCGCGCTCGTCCACCCCGGCGACCGGGGTCGGCTGGACCGCGACCTGCTCGCCCACATCAAGGGCGAGACGGCGCTGGTGGACACGGAGGTGCGCCTGCGCCTGCGCGGGGACACCGACCGCTGGTTCTGGCTGCGCGGCCGGGTCATGGAGCGCAACGAGTCGGGGCGCGCGCTGCGGCTGCTGGGCAGCGTGCGCGATGTCCAGCAGCAGAAGCAGCAGGCCGAGGAACTCGCCCACTGGCGCGAGCAGGTGCAGCACACCGCGCGGGTCACCAGCATGGGCGAGATGGCCGCCGCGCTGGCCCATGAGCTGAACCAGCCGCTGACGTCGATCCGCAATTTCAGCGCGGCGGCACTGCGCCGGCTGGACCATGAAGGACTGCGCGACCTGGCCGAGCTGCGGCGGGCGGTGCAGCTGATCGCCGACGAGGCGATGCGGGCCGGGCGGATCATGCAGCACATCCACAACTTCATCCGCAAGGGCCAGTTGCGCACCGAAGCGGTGTCGATCAACGAGCTGATCACCGGTTTCCAGCGCCTGGCCGACATCCAGGCCCGCCGTGCCGAGGCGGTGATCGACCTTGACCTGACGGTGGGTCTGCCGCTGGTGCAGGTGGATCGGGTGCTGGTGGAGCAGCTCCTGCTGAACCTGGTGCGCAACGGGCTCGACGCCATGCCCCCCGCGCCGCACCGCACCAGCGACCGGCCCCGGCGCATCGAGATCAGCACCGCGGTGGACGCCGCCGGGCAGGTGCAAGTCAGCGTGCGCGACAGCGGCATCGGTCTGCCGGCGCATCTGGTCGCGGACCTTTACACCCCGTTCGTGTCCACCAAGCCGGATGGGCTGGGCATGGGGCTGGCCATCTGCCGCTCGATCGTCGAGTCGCACCACGGCCGGCTCTGGGCCGAGGCCAACCCGGCGGGTGGTGCGGTCTTTCATTTCACCTTGCCCGTGGCGGTACCGACCGCGGCACCCCAGGAAACGGCCCATGCCCCCACCCTCGCGCTCCCCGTCGCCCCCGCTCCCGCCAAAGCCCCACGTGTGCGTCGTCGATGACGACGCGATGGTGCGCACCTCGCTGCAGATGCTGCTGGAGGTGCTCGGCATGCGGGTCAGCACCTATGCGGATGCCGCGGCCTTCCTGGCCGACCCGTCGGCGCTGGGCTGCGACGTGCTGCTGCTCGATGTGCGGATGCCGGGCATGAGCGGCCTGCAACTGCAGGCACAGCTCAACGAGCGCCACGCCGACGTGCCCATCCTGTTCATCTCCGGGCATGGCGACATCCCGATGGCGGTGCGGGCCATGCGGGCCGGTGCGCTCGACTTCCTGCAGAAACCGTTCAACGAGCAGGTGCTGATCGACTGGATCCAGACCGCCATCCAGCGGCGCGAGTCCGCCCGCGACCGGGCCGACGGGGCGGACGAGGTGCGGCGCCGGCTGGCCTCGCTGACGCCGCGCGAGCGGGAGGTGCTCGACGCGGTCATGGAGGGCAAGGCCAACAAGGTCATCGCCGTCGACTTCGGGGTCTCGCTCAAGACCGTCGAGCAGCACCGCAGCCGCATGATGAGCAAGCTCGGTGTCCGCAAGGTCGCCGACATCTTTCGCCTGCTCCAGGGGGCGGATCCGCCGGATGCGGGGGGCGCGTTGCTGGGTTAACCCAGCACTGGACACGGGCAGCACGGATTGCTCCTGGACCGGCACGAATTCACAATCTCTCCAAAGCTGTCAACCGTGAAAAATCCCGAAGGTTGCGAGGAGACAAATGTGGTCGAGAGGGCAAGGGCATGTGCGGCATGTGCCCGACGCCCTCTCTTCCTTGCGCCTGCTCGGCGGAGCCTGGCAGCAAGGGCTGGAGGCCACCATGGAACAACACACGCAGCTGCACTCGATCCTGGTGAACGGTCACCGGGACATGGTGCGCGTCACCCGGCAGCAGGGCGACAGCCTGGGCATGGCCGTCGAGCGTGTCCTGGCGCAATGGCAGGGCTATCCGTCCGTGGTGGTGGCGTCCGTGCTGCGGACCACGGCATGGTCCTGGATGGCGGCATCGGAGGAAAAGACACCTTCTCCGCCGGGTCATCTGCGCCGTCGCCGCTGACGGTGGCACCGCTATAATCAACGGCTTCCGAGGAGCGCTGCGAGACGCCATCGGCCGGGTTGTCGCCCGGTTGCCGTCCCAGGCTCGGATCCTGTTTCCAACCGCGCTCACCCTGCCGCTGATGTCGGCACGGTGTCCGGGCGCGGTGACTCTCTCCCTCCCCAGTGATGCAGTGCGTGCTTCGGCGGCGGTGTCTTCCAGCCGAACCGGAGCAACGCATGAACGCCGTCACCGATCCCCAGATCACCCAAGTCCCCCAGGATTTCCTCGTCGCCGATCTGGCGCTGGCCGCCTGGGGCCGCAAGGAAATCCGCATCGCCGAAACCGAGATGCCCGGCCTGATGGCCATCCGCGAAGAGTTCGCCGCGAAGCAGCCGCTCAAGGGCGCGCGCATCACCGGCTCGCTGCACATGACCATCCAGACCGCCGTGCTGGTCGAGACGCTGCAAGCCCTCGGCGCCGACGTGCGCTGGGCCTCGTGCAACATCTTCTCGACGCAGGACCACGCTGCGGCCGCGCTGGCCGTCAAGGGCACGCCGGTGTTCGCCTACAAGGGCGAGACGCTGGCCGACTACTGGGACTACACCCACCGCATCTTCGACTTCGGCGCCGCCGGCACGCCGGGCGAAGGCCCGAACATGATCCTGGACGACGGCGGCGACGCGACGCTGCTGATGCACCTGGGTCAGCGCGCCGAGAAGGATCTGTCGCTGCTCGACCACCCGAAGAGCGAAGAGGAAACCTGCCTCTACGCCTCGATCCGCGCCAAGATCGCGGTCGATCCGACCTGGTACACCCGCAAGGCCGCCGAGATCATCGGCGTGACCGAGGAAACCACGACCGGCGTGCACCGCCTGAAGGAAATGTCGGCCGCCGGCACGCTGCTGTTCCGCGCGATCAACGTCAACGACTCGGTCACCAAGAGCAAGTTCGACAACCTCTACGGCTGCCGCGAGTCGCTGGTGGACGGCATCAAGCGCGCCACCGACGTCATGATTGCCGGCAAGGTCGCCTGTGTCGCCGGCTACGGTGACGTGGGCAAGGGCTCGGCCCAGGCGCTGCGTGCGCTGTCGGCCCAGGTCTGGGTGACCGAGATCGACCCGATCAACGCCCTGCAGGCCGCGATGGAAGGCTACAAGGTCGTGACCATGGAGTACGCCGCCGACAAGGCCGACATCTTCGTCACCACCACCGGCAACAAGGGCGTGATCCGCCACGAGCACATGCTCGCGATGAAGGACCAGGCGATCGTCTGCAACATCGGCCACTTCGACAACGAGATCGAGGTCGCCTCGCTCGAACAGTACGAGTGGGAAGAGATCAAGCCGCAGGTCGACCACATCATCTTCCCCGACGGCAAGCGCATCATCCTGCTCGCCAAGGGCCGCCTGGTGAACCTCGGCTGCGGCACGGGCCACCCGAGCTTCGTGATGTCGTCGAGCTTCGCCAACCAGACCATCGCGCAGATCGAGCTGTTCTGCCACCCGGACGGCTACGACGCCGGCAAGGTCTACGTGCTGCCGAAGCACCTGGACGAGAAGGTGGCGCGCCTGCATCTGAAGAAGGTCGGCGCCATGCTGACCGAGCTGACCGACGAGCAGGCCGCCTACATCGGCGTGCCGAAGCAGGGCCCGTACAAGCCCGACACCTACCGTTATTGATTCACCCCGGCCCCCACGGGGGCCACCTAGAAAGACACACGACATGCGCATCGATCAGTTGATCGTCCAACGGGGCATGGTCCCGACCCGCTCCGCCGCCCAGCGGCTGATCGAACGCAAGGCCGTGCGCTGGCTCGGCCCCAAGGGCTGGCTGGTGCCGACCAAGTCCGGCGAGGACGTGCCCGACGACGCCCGGGTCGAGATCACCGACGACGCGGAGCTGCGCTTCGTGTCGCGCGGCGGCCTCAAGCTCGAAGGCGCTGTTGCCCGCTGCGGCTTCAGCGTGGCGGGGCGCACCTGCCTCGATGTCGGCCAGAGCACCGGCGGCTTCACCGACCTGCTGCTGCAGCAAGGCGCGACGAAGGTGGTCGGCCTGGACGTGGGCCGCGACCAGCTCGCCGCCAAGCTGCGCGACGATCCGCGCGTCGTCAGCTACGAGGGCATCAACGCCCGCGACGTGAGCGAGTCGGCCTTCGCGCAGGAGTGGGCCGCGGCCAGCTTCGACGTGGTGGTCGCCGACGTGTCCTTCATCTCGCTGACGCACGTGCTGCCGACGCTGTTCGCCTACATGGCCCCGGACGCCGACTTGCTGGTGCTGGTGAAGCCGCAGTTCGAGCTGCAGCCCGAGCACATCGGCAAGGGCGGCATCGTGCGCGACAAGTCGCTGTTCACGGACGTCGAGACCCGCGTGCGCCAGTGCTGCCGCGACGCGGGGATGAAGGTCCACGCCTACTTCCAGAGCCCGATCACCGGTGGCAACGGCAACACCGAATTTTTCCTGTGGGCGCGCCACCTCGACCTGGAGTCCGGCGACAAGCCGATCGCCAAGCCCACGCCCAAGAAGCCTGTCCGAGACGACACCTGAGCAGCTCCGCCTGCGCAGACCACGACTGAACCTGCCATGACGCCAACCGCCTCCCTTCCGCTGAGCCTGGAGTTCTTCCCGCCCAAGACGCCCGAGGGCGTGACCAAGCTGGCTGCCGTGCGCCAGGCGCTGTATGCGCTGCAGCCGCAGTTCTGCTCCGTCACCTACGGTGCGGGCGGCTCGACCCAGGACGGCACGCTGCAGACCGTGCAGGCCCTCCTCGACGAGGGGCAGGACGGTGCCTCGCACTTCACCTGCGTCGGCGCGACCCGCGAGTCGGTGCGCGAGCGGCTGGCGCAGTTCCGGGCGATGGGGATGCGCCGCATCGTCGCGCTGCGCGGCGACCTGCCCAGCGGCTTCGGCCCGATGGGCGAGTTCCGCCACGCCAGCGACCTCGTGGCCTTCATCCGCGCCGAGACGGGCGACCACTTCCACATCGAGGTGGCCGCCTATCCCGAGATGCACCCGCAGGCCCGCTCGCCCCAGGCCGACCTGCAGGCCTTCGAGGCCAAGGTGAAGGCCGGCGCCAGCTCGGCGATCACGCAGTTCTTCTACAACGCCGACGCGTACTGGCGTTTCATGGACGAAGTGCGCCGGCTTGGTCTGGACATCCCGGTCGTGCCGGGGATCATGCCGATCACCAATTCCAGCGGCATCCTGCGCTTCGCCGACGGCTGCGGCGCCGAGATCCCGCGCTGGGTGCGGCTGCGGCTGCAGAGCTTCGGCGACGACACGGCCAGCATCAAGGCCTTCGGGCTGGACGTCGTGACCGACCTGTGCGAGCGGCTGCGCGCGCAAGGGGTGCCGTCGCTGCACTTCTACACGATGAACACCAGCGCCACGGTGCTGGAACTGGCGCGCCGGCTGGGGCTGTGACACGCCGCGGGTGATGCGGCGGCGCCACACTGGCCGCCTCCGGACGCGCCGGCACGCTGATCTGCGTCAAAGGCGTGGAGCGGCCCGCCGCCCGGGCTGTCGCTGGTTGAGCCGACGCAACCTGACGGGGGTGGGGTGCCCGTCCAATGAGGGCACTGTTCAACAGGAGTCCCTCATGTCCAAGAAGACCCGTCTCGCACTCGCCGCTCTGGCCGCCCTCGCCACCCTGTCCGCTGCGCCCGTCGCGTCGGCCCAGGTCGCCGGTGATCTGCTGGTCCGTGGCCGCCTGGTCAGCCTCACCCCGGCCAACGACGACAGCATCGCGATCACCGATGTGAGCATCAACAGCAAGGTGATCCCGGAAGTCGACTTCACCTACTTCCTGAGCCCGAACCTGGCCGCCGAGCTGATCCTGACCTACCCGCAGAAGCAGAACGTCAGCTCCACCGCCCACGGCGGCAAGATCGGCACCCTGAAGCACCTGCCGCCGACGCTGACGCTGCAATACCACTTCACCGACCTCGGCCTGGGTGCCTTCAAGCCCTACGTCGGCGCCGGCCTGAACTACACCCGCTTTTCCAGCGTCGATCTGCCGGCCGGCTTCTCGATCGAGAAGAACAGCGTCGGTCTGGCCCTGCAGGCTGGCGTCGATTACGCGATCGACAAGACCTGGTCGGTCAACTTCGATGTCAAGAAGGTGCAGATCCGCACCGACCTGAGCAGCAACGGCACCAACCTTGGCACCATCAAGGTCGATCCGCTGCTGGTCGGCGTGGGCGTCGGCTACAAGTTCTGATCCGCGTCCGGATCTGCGGTCTGGCCGTGGTCGCGGTCACGGTCCCAGACCGTGCCGTCCTCGGTCAGCATCGCGTCGAGCGGCACGTCGTGCGGCTCGGCCGCCAGCCACGGGATGTAGCCGTGCGCATAGCCGATGCCGGCGGTGAAGGGCATCGGCTTCAGTGAGGCCAGCGTGCGGTCGTAGAACCCGCCGCCATAGCCCAGCCGCACCCCCCCCGGCCCGAAGCCCACGCAGGGCACCAGCAGGAGTTCCGGGTGGAATTCCTCCGTGTCCTTGGGTTTCAGGATGCCGAAGGCGTCCTCCTCCATCGGACAGCCGGGGTACCAGACGTGGAAGCGCAACTGCTTCGTGAGCTTGTCGATCACCGGCAGGCCGATGCGCCGGTCCGGATCCGATTCTGTCCAGCGGTAGAGCGCCGGCAGGGCGTCGAACTCGCCCTTGATCGACCAGAACGCCCCGATCGTCTTCTCCCTGCGCGACAGCAGCCAGACCATCAGCACCTCCTGCAGGTGCACCGAGCGCTGGTGGCGGTCGGACATGCCCATGCGTTCGGCCTGGAGCTGCCGGCGCAGGATCTTCTTGTCGCGGGGCGGCTCGGGGAGCTTGAAGGGGGGAGTGCTGGACGGAGTGCTCATCGGATTTCGTTCTCGACCAAGGTGGGGCGATTGTGCGTGTGCACGGCCCCGGCGGCAATTCGAAGCCGCGTGGCACGGCGCGTTTTGCCCGGTCGATTCGCACGTGCTTGTCGGCACCGGGGTGGCGGGATCAGGGTCCGCCCCTACACTGGTGGCGGGGGTGAACCAAGGTGCGCATGAAGTCAGTGGTGGATGTGGCGAGGGCCGTCGTCGTGGCGGTGGTGACCAGTTGTGGTCTGGCGGGATCGGTCTGCGTGGCGCAGGCCCAGAACGCCGCGACCAGCGAGACCCGGGCGCTGGACGACCGGCTGGTGCAGGCCCGCGAGGCCTTTCGCAAGAAGGACCGCGCCCGGTTGCTGGTCCACCGCGACACCCTGGTGGCCGCCCGCCACCCGCTGGCGATGTGGGCCGACTACTGGGAGCTGAACAACCGGCTCGCCGAGTCGAACCAGGGCGAGCTGGATGCCTTCTACGCCCGCTGGCCCGGCACCTACGTCGAGGACCGCCTGCGCAACGACTGGCTGCTCGAACTCGGCAAGCGCCGCGACTGGCGCAACTTCGCCACCGAATACCCGCGCTTCAAGTACAACGACGACCGCGAGGTGAGCTGCTACGCGCTGCTGCTGCGCCACCACGTCGGCGAGGACGTGCGCGCCTCGGCCCGCGCGAACTGGTTCCTGCAGCGCGACGGCGACGACGGCTGCACGCTGCTCGTCACCACGCTCTACACCGCGCGCCTGTTCGGCGCCAGCGACGTCTGGCTCAAGGCCCGCGAGGCCGCCGAGGCCAGGCGCCTGAATGCGGCCCGCCAGGCACTGACCCTGCTGGGCGAGGACGCCGGGCCCACGCTGACCGAGCTGTTCGAGCAGCCGCAGCGCTACCTGGCCCGCCGCGCCGACACCGACAGCCGGCAGGGCGCCGAATACGCCGTCATGGCACTGGCCCGGCTGGCCGCCAACGACCCCGCCGCGGCCGCCGCCGAGTTGCAGGACCGCTGGCAGGCCCGGCTTCCGCCCGAGGCCGCCGCCTGGGCTTGGGGCTCCGTGGCGCGGCAGGCGGCGATGAAGCTGCTGCCCGAGGCGGATGCCTGGTTCCAGCGCGCCAGTGGCGCTGCCGCCACCGCCACCCGCGACATCGACTGGAACGACGACACGCTGGCCTGGCGTGCCCGTTCGGCGCTGCGCGCCACGGATGCCGGCCGCTGGCAGCGCCTGCTCGACGCGGTTGCCGCCATGAGCACTGCCGCGCAGGCCGATGCGACCTGGGTCTACTGGAAGGCCCGCGCCGTCCAGGCTACCGCGCGGGCGGGTGCCGAAGGGGATGGCCAGCGCACGGCGGCCAGCGTGCTCTTCGAGCGCATCGCCGGCCAGATGAACTTCTACGGCAAGCTCGCCGCCGAGGAACTCGGTCGCCCGCAGGCCCTGCCGGCCCGCCCGGCGGCGCTCACGGCCGAAGAGCGGGTGCAGGCGCTGCGCCAGCCTGGCCTGACCCGTGCACTGGCGCTGATCGGGCTGGGGCTGCGCAGCGAGGGGGTGCGCGAGTGGAACTTCGCGATCCGCGAACTGGGGGACCGGCCACTGCTCGCCGCGGCCCAGCGCGCCTGCGACAACGAGGTCTGGGACCGCTGCATCAACACCAGCGAACGCACCCGCCAGGAGATCGATCTGGCGCAGCGCTTCCCGATGCCGTTCCGCGCCGATGTGGTGGCCGCAGCGCAGGGCGTCGGGCTGGATCCGGCCTACGTCTACGGGCTGATCCGCCAGGAGTCGCGCTTTGTCGTCGATGCCCGCTCGGGCGTCGGTGCTTCCGGCCTGATGCAGGTGATGCCCTCCACGGCGCGCTGGACGGCCAAGCGGCTGGGCATTCCCTACACGCAGGAGTCGATCACCGACAAGACCACCAACCTCAAGCTCGGGGCGGGTTACCTCAAGCTGGTGCTCGACGACTTCGGCGGCTCGCAGGCGATGGCCGCCGCCGGCTACAACGCCGGCCCGAACCGCCCGCGCCGCTGGCGCGAGGGGCCGGTGATGGAGGTGGCGGCCTGGGCCGAGAACATCCCCTTCAACGAGACCCGCGACTACGTGAAGAAGGTGCTGTCCAACGCCAGCTACTACGCCGCCGTGCTGGGCGGCAAGTCGGTGGTCGATCTGAAGAGCCGGCTCTCCCCGCTGGTGGGGCCCCGTCTGGCGGATGCGCCGCCCGAGAACCGCCAGCTGCCCTGAATGCCTCCCCGCCCACGCAACCCCCACCCACCGCCACCATGCACCTGCGCAAACTCCTGATCCTGGGTGGCACGGGCTTCGTCGGCCGTGCCCTGGTCTCCCGCTGGATGGCCACGCCGGGCATGGACGCCGGCACCGTGCTGATTCCGAGCCGCCGCCGTGTGCGGGGCCGTGCCCAGGCGATGCTGCCCACCGTGGAGGTGGTCGAGTCCGACGTGCACGACCCGCAGCAGCTGGACGCGCTGGTGCAGGGCGCCGACGCGGTGGTCAATCTGGTGGCGATCCTGCATGGCAGTGCCGCCCAGTTCGAGCGCACCCACGTCACGCTGCCGCAGCAGCTCGCCGCAGCCTGCCAGCGGGCGGGGGTGCGGCGCCTGGTGCATGTCAGTGCGCTGGGGGTGCCGGAGGGCGATCCGGCCTCGGCGCCCTCGAACTACCTGCGCAGCAAGGCACGCGGCGAGCAGGTGCTGCGGGCGGCGTCCGGTCTCGATCTGACGGTCCTGCGCCCCAGCGTGATTTTCGGGGCCGAGGACCAGTTCATCCGGCTCTTCGCGCGCCTGCAGGCGCTGGTGCCGGTGATGGCGCTGGCGGGTGCACGGGCGCAGTTCCAGCCGGTGTGGGTCGAGGATGTGGCACAGGCGCTGGTGGAGTGCCTGCGCGACCGTTCGACCATCGGCCAGACGATCGAGTGTGCCGGGCCGGAGGTGTTCACGCTGGGCGAGCTGGTGCGGCTGGCGGGGCAGTGGAGCGGCCATGTGCGCCCGGTGCTGCCGCTGCCGGCGTGGGCCGGGCGCGTGCAGGCGGCCGCGCTCGGGCTGTTGCCGGGCGAGCCGCTGATGTCCTGCGACAACCTGGAGTCGATGCGTGTGCCCAACGTCGCCACCGGGCGGCACCCGGGGCTGGCCGCGCTGGGCCTGGCGCCTGCAGCGATCTCGGCCGTGATGCCGCCGGTGCTGCGTGCAGGCTTCACCGCCGAGGACCGCCGGCGCACGCGCGCCGGCCGCGACTGAATCAGCCGCGGCGGCGGCTGACCATGCCGAGCAGGCCCAGACCAGCCAGCAGCATGGCGACCGATTCCGGTTCCGGCACGGCCGCAGCCAGCGTCGGCGGGCTGCTCAGCACCAGGTTGTAGGTCCAGCCGGAGTGGCCGCCACCATCGAAATCATTCCAGCCGAGCCGGAAACCGGACACGGCTGCGTAGTAGGTGCCGGGCTGGAGCTGGTAGGTGAACGACAGGGTCGTGCTCGCGTTGCTGTTGTCGTCGAAGGCACTCGCCAGCAGTACGCTGTCGGGCGCAGTGCTGTCGAACAGCCCGATCACAGGCTTCGCGGCCGATGTCGGCGTCTCGATCAGCAGCGTGGCCGACAGCGCCGAGCCGACGTCGAAGCGGAAGAAGTCGGCCGAGCTGCCGCCGCCGTTGTCGGTCACACCCGCTTCGGTGCGACGCGCACCCGAAATGAACAGGTAGCCCCCCGGCGACAGCGTGCCCGCCGTCTCGGCCATCGAAGGGGCATCATTGGCCACGCCGGTGCTCTGTTCCTGCTCGATGTAAGCCTGTGCCTGCAGCGAGCCGGTGAGCAGCAGAGCGGTCAGCCCGAGGCGGGTGGCGATGGATCGAATCGACATGAATGAACTCCCCATGAAAATAGTGCACAGCCGTTGCAAACATTAAACATTTGGTACGGATTGGTGCCAGTGCATCATTGGACCACTCGGTCACATTTCCTGCCTATCCCTGGCTCGCGGGTAACGCTTTTGTCAAATGCGGCACATGGGCTGGCCGGGGATGGAGGCCGTGCTTGATATGCAAATATTTCTCGTTGGCGGAGCCGTCCGCGACCGCCTGATGGGCCATCCGCACGGGGACCGCGACTGGGTGGTCGTCGGTTCGACCCCCGAACAGATGGGTGCCGCTGGCTACCTGCCGGTCGGGCGCGACTTCCCCGTGTTCCTGCACCCCCGAACCCGGGAGGAGTACGCGCTGGCCCGCATCGAGCGCAAGACGGCGCCGGGCTACCACGGCTTTTCCTTCCGCGCCGATCCGGACGTGACGCTCGAAGAAGACCTGTCCCGCCGCGACTTGACCATCAACGCGATGGCCATGGACGACGACGGCACGCTCATCGACCCCTGGGGTGGTCAGGCCGATCTGCGCGACCGGGTGTTGAGCCATGTCGGGCCCGCATTTGTCGAGGACCCCGTGCGCATCCTGCGGCTGGCGCGTTTCCTGGCGCGGTTCACGGCGTTCAGCGTGGCGCCCGAGACGCTGGCGCTGTGCCGCGCGATGGTCGCCGCCGGCGAGGTCGATGCGCTGGTGCCCGAGCGGGTCTGGCAGGAGCTGTCGCGCGGGCTGATGGAAGCGGCGCCGTCGCGGATGTTCCTGTTCCTGCGCGAATGCGGGGCGCTGGCGCGGCTGCTGCCGGAGGTGGAGGCGCTGTTCGGCGTGCCGCAGCGCGCCGAGTACCACCCCGAGGTCGACACCGGCGTGCACCTGATGATGGTGCTCGACATGGCCGCGCGCCTGGGCACGGCGCTGCCGGTGCGCTTCGCCTGCCTGACGCACGATCTGGGCAAGGCGACGACACCGGCCGATGTGCTGCCGCGCCACATCGGCCACGAAGCGCGCAGCGTGCAGCTGCTCGGGCCGCTGGCGCAGCGGCTGCGGGTGCCGGTGGACTGCAAGGAGCTGGCCGAGGTTGTCGCGCGCGAACACGGCAACATCCACCGCAGTACCGCGCTCGACGCCGCCGCGCTGGTCCGGCTGATGGACCGCTGCGACGCCTGGCGCCGCGCCGAGCGCTTCGAGCAGACGCTGCAGGCCTGCGAATGCGATGCACGCGGGCGGCTCGGCTTCGAGGAGCAGGTCTACGCGCCCGCGCCGCGCCTGCGGGCCGCGCTGGCGGCGGCGCAGCAGGTCAGCTCGGCGGAGGTCAGCGCCCGGGCGATCGCCCGTGGCTTGAAAGGCCCGGACATCGGCCGTGCGCTGCACCAGGCGCGCGTCGAGGCGGTCAGTGCCGCGCTGCCGCCCGACGCCGCATAGCGCTCAGAGCCAGCGCGCCAGCGCCAGCCCGATCAGCGTCAGCAGCACGCTCGATCCGAAGGGAAAGTGCCAGCGCCGCGCGCCGATCTTCACGCTGAAGTCGCCGGGGATGTGCCCCAGCCCGATCTTCTCCAGCCAGCCGTGCAGGCTGTTGAAGACGAGGCACGACAAGGCGAAGACGATGAGCCAGCGCATGGGGATCCGATCCGGGTCAGAGCGTGTGGCTGCGGTCACCGGCGCTGAAGCCGATCGCCTCGAAGGACGCGGCCTCGGTCACGAAGCCGATCACCTTGAACAGCTCGCCCATCTCGTGCTCGGTGACGAGCTTCTGCGCCATCGCCCGGCCGCGCAGATCGGCGGTTTCCAGGCCGGCCAGCAGCCCGCAGTTGAACAGGAAGCGCGCCTGCGAGGTGTAGCCCAGTACCTCCAGCCCGGCGTCCTGCCCGGCCAGCGCGATCGCCGTGAAGTCGACGTGGGCGGTCAGGTCCTTCAGACCGACGTCGTGCAGCGGGTCCGGGTCCGCCTTGTGACCGCGGTGGCACATCAGCGTGCCGCCGGTGCGTTGCGGGTGGTAGAACTCGTGCTCGGGGAAGCCGTAGTCGATGAAGAACGCGGCGCCGCGGCGCAGACCGGCCGCCAGCGTGGACAGGAAGGCGCTGGCCTGCCGCGGCAGTTCGGTCACGGTGCCAGGCACGAAGCCGAGGTCCACCGGCGGGCGCAGCTCGGTCGGCCGGTCGGCCCAGACGAACTGGGGCGTGCTGGCCACCTCGTCCAGCGCCACGCCGCGTTCCTGCCACTGCGCGCCGTCCCAGGCGACGAGCACCACGGGCATCGCGTCCAGCACCTCGTTGCCGACGACCACGCCTTCGAACGCCTCGGGCAGCGTGTCGATCCAGCGCACCTTGTCGGCGAGCAGCGGTACGTCCCTGGCTAAGCGCTGGCGCTGGCGTTCGCGCAGGGTGCCGGACAGGTCGACGATGGTGTAGCGGTCAACCGCGGCGCCGAGTTCATCGAGCGTCTGCAGCAACTGGCAGGCCAGCGCGCCCGAGCCGGCGCCGAACTCCCAGACCTCGCGCGTGCCGGTGGCGGCCAGCGCCTGCGCGACCTGGCGGGCCAGCGCGCGGCCGAACAGCGGAGAGAGTTCCGGCGCGGTGATGAAGTCGCTGCCGGACGAGGGCAGGGCGCCGAATTGCCGGTCGCCGCCGCTGTAGTAGCCCAGGCCCGGCTGGTACAGCGCCAGCGCCATGAAGCGCTCGAAGCCGATCCAGCCGCCACTGCGGCGGATCTCGTCGGCGATGAGGGCATCGAGCGCCGGGACGGCGGGCAGCGGGTCGCTGGCTACACTGGGGAAAGAGGCGGTGGCGGTGTTCACCGGCCGATTGTAGAAAGGTAGCCAGTTCCCCCATGTCCACCACCCGCGGCACCCAGATCCTGACCCTGACCGGCCTGCGCTTCGACGCCAACCTCGGCATCCTCGACCACGAGAAGACCGCGCCGCAGCCCATCGCCGTCGATGCCGAACTCAACCTCGGCACCCAGCCGCTGACCCCGCCTGACGACGACCTGTTCCACGTCCTCGACTACCGCCGCGTGCGCAAGATCATCATCGACGAGTGCACCGCGCAGCACGTCAACCTGCTGGAGAGCCTGATCGGCAAGGTCGCGGCGCGGCTGATGGACCTGCCCGGCGTGCTCGGCGTGCGGGTGCGCATCGCCAAGCTGGAGATTTTCGACGACTGCGAGGTGGCGATCCGGGTGGAGACGGGGCAGTGGTGATGGTGATGCGGTGAGGCCGTGCTGCAGGGCGCGTGAGTGCGGCGACAATTCCGCCCACCATGCAGACCACCGACACCTCCCCGAGTTCCGCCACCGCGCCGCGGTCCGCCGACCCCGAGCGGCGCGCCGCCCACGAGACCAACAAGCTCTCCAAACGCCTGCACCGCCTCGTGGGCCAGGCGATCAACGACTACGCGATGATCGAGGACGGCGACCGCGTCATGGTCTGCCTCTCGGGCGGCAAGGACAGCTACGGGCTGCTCGACATCCTGCTGAACCTGCAGCAGCGCGCCCCGATCAAGTTCAGCCTCATCGCCGTCAACCTCGACCAGAAGCAGCCCGGCTTCCCGGCGCACATCCTGCCCGAGTACCTGGCCAGCCGCGGGGTCGAGTTCCACATCGAGAACCAGGACACCTACTCCGTCGTCAAGCGCGTGATCCCCGAGGGCGACACGATGTGCAGCCTGTGCTCGCGGCTGCGGCGGGGCATCCTCTACCGCGTGGCGGAAGAGCTGGGCGCCACCAAGATCGCGCTCGGCCACCACCGCGACGACTTCCTCGGCACCATCTTCCTGAACATGTTCTTCGGCGGCAAGCTCAAGGGCATGCCCCCGAAGCTGGTCAGCGACAACGGCCGCCACACCGTGATCCGCCCGCTGGCCTATGTGCCGGAGACCGATCTGGAGCGCTGGGCCGAACACCGCCAGTTCCCGATCATCCCTTGCACGCTGTGTGGCTCGCAGGAGAACCTGCAGCGCGTGCAGATCAAGCGCATGCTGCGCGAGTGGGACAAGCAGCACCCCGGCCGCATCGACAACATGCACCGCGCCTTCGCGCACGTCGTGCCCTCGCACCTGATGGACCGGGCGCTCTTTCCCTTCGAGACCATCCGCCCGACCGGCGAGGTCAACCCGCAGGGCGACAAGGCGTTTGACGAGGACGACGAGGATGCGTGCGCCACGCCGACGGCGTCCGCGCTGCCGGCCGAGGCCAGCATCTCGCTGGCGGCGCTGCGCCGGACCGCCACGGAGTCCGGAGGCAGCTGATCACCAAGCTACCAAGCAGGAGGTTGCGATGCCGAAGGTTCCCGCTCTGTCCGATGGATTTCGCCCCGACCGCCGCAGCTGGGGGCTGGCACTGGCGGTGACCGCTGCTGTGGTGCTACTGCCCGGATGCGCCGCGTTCAAGCAGATCGGCGTGGACGTGGTCACCTTCGGGGCCTGGCCGGACCAGCGCCCCCCGGGCCGCTATGCCTTCGACCGGCTGCCCTCCCAGAACGCCGGCAGCCCGGAGCAGGTACAGCTCGAAGATGCCGCGGCGCAGGCCCTGCAGCGGGTGGGATTCGTGCCCGCCGACAGCGCCGCGCGGGCCGATGTGCTGGTGCAGACGGGCTGGAGCCGCGCACGGGTGCTGAGTCCTTTCGCCGACCCGGCGCCGTGGTGGCCGGCGCGGGGTGGTGGCGGGGCGCCACTGCCGCCGGATCGCCGGGCCCATGCCTCGGTCGGTGTGGGCATCGGCATCGGCCGCGGGGGGTTCGGCATCGGCGGCAGCTTCGGCGAGCCGGCGACCTACGACCGCCAGCAGGCGCAGCTGCTCTTCATCGACCGCACCAGCCGCGACAAGCTGGTCGAGATTCGCGTGCAGCACGAGGCCCGCTATTCCAGCGCCGACTACCTGCCGCTGCTGTTCGACGCCGGCCTGAGCGGCTTCCCCGACCTGAAGGCCGGCACCCGCCAGGTCACCGTGCAGCTGCCATAGACGCTGCCGCACTGCGCAGGTCCCGCGCCCAGCCCTGCAGGCGCTCGGCGGCGTGTTCGCGCTGCTCGGGCGTGGTGCGGTTGTGCAGGTCGGCGGCGAGCTCGCACTGGAAGCGCACGAGCTGTTCCCGGTACTGCCGTGTCGCGTCGTCGCTCGGCCGCACGGTGTAGCCCACCCAGGTGCGCAGCAGGCCCAGGCGCTGCGCCTTGTCCATCCCCGGCCGCGCGACCGCGCGCAGGGTGGTGACCAGCTCCTGCTGCTGGCGCTGGCGCTCCTGCAGCCAGCGGTGCGGGTCCCAGGGCGAGCTGCGCAGGCGTTCGGAGATGAAGCGGCGCTGCGCACTGTCGATGCGGCCGTAAAGCGTGTCGGCGCGGTCGATGATGCGCTCGGCCGAGGCGCGGTGGCGCTGGTCGCTGTCACCGCGCAGGTAGGTGTCGCGCCACTCGCGGTTGCTGGCGTCCAGCCTGGTCTGCAGGTGCCGCAACTGCCCTTCGTCGAGGCTGCCGAGCGTCTCGGCCATCGGCTCGGCCAGCGCCTGCAGCCAGGTTTCCTGGCGGCCCTGGATGGTTTTCCACCAGCGGCAGGCCTGTGCGGGTGTGGCGTCCACCGCGGCTTCCTGCACGGCCTGATCGAGCAAGGCGACATCCTCGGGCAACTGCCGGGTGCTGTGCCAGGTCTGCCACTGGGCGAGCGTCTGGCGCACCTGTGGCGTCTGCGCTGCATTGAAATCGAGGTAGCGGTCGAGCCACCAGTACGCGAGCGTGTCGGCCTGGCTGTAGCCGATGCGCAGCGTGCTGCACGCGGCCAGCAGCACACAAACCGACAAAAGCAGCACGCTCCGTGTCCACCTGTTAAGCCGGGCTGTTCGTTGCCTTGTCACGCCGTTCCCGATAATCAGGGATTCCCGAGAATTCGGAACACGCTTTAGAGAGGATCTGTGCATGTTGCTCGACGTTGTGATCATGGCCGCTGGCAAGGGCACGCGGATGAAATCCGCCCGCCCCAAGGTGCTGCATGCGCTGGCAGGTCGCCCGCTATTGCAGCACGTCCTGGAAATGGGTGCAGGGCTCGGGGCTGAACGCCTGATCACCATCACCGGACACGGTGCCGAACTCGTCGAAAGCACGATGCGCGCCGCGCTGCCCGCCGCCCCGCTGGCCTTCGTGCGCCAGGAGCCGCAGCTCGGCACCGGCCACGCCGTGCAGCAGGCCGTGCCCGAACTGCCCGAGGCCGGCACCACCCTGATCCTCAACGGCGACGTGCCGCTGATCCGCGCCCAGACGGCGCAGGCGCTCATCGACGCCTGCGGCGGCGAGAAGCTGGTGCTGCTGACCGTGCAGCTGGACGACCCGACCGGCTACGGCCGCATCGTGCGCGAAGGCGAGCAGGTCCGCGCCATCGTCGAGCACAAGGACGCCACACCCGCACAGCGCGCCATCCGCGAGGGCTACACCGGCATGATGGCCGCGCCCACCGCGCACCTGAAGCGCTGGCTGTCGCGCCTGAAGAACGACAACGCGCAGAAGGAGTACTACCTGACCGACATCGTCGAGATGGCCGTGGCCGACGGCGTGCCGGTGGTGGCCACGCTGGCGTCGAGCGAGACCGAGGTGCTCGGCGTCAACAGCCCGCTGCAGCTCGCGCAGCTGGAGCGCCGCTTCCAGGCGCAGCAGGCCGAGGCCCTGCTCGAAGCCGGCGTGCGCATGGCCGACCCGGCGCGCTTCGACCTGCGCGGCACGCTCGCCTGCGGCCGGGACGTGTCGATCGACGTCAACTGCGTCTTCGAAGGCACGGTCACGCTGGGCGATGACGTGTCCATCGGTGCCAACTGCTGCCTGCGCAACGTGACCATCGGCGCCGGCACCGTGCTGCAGCCGTTCACGCACATCGACGGCGAAGCGCTCGGCGTCGAGATCGGCGCGGGCGTGCAGATCGGTCCGTTCGCCCGCCTGCGCCCCGGCGCGAAGCTGGGCGACGAGGTCCACATCGGCAACTTCGTCGAGGTCAAGAACTCCACGATGGCCCGCGGCGCCAAGGCCAACCACCTCGCCTACCTGGGCGACGCGGTGGTCGGCGAGCGCGTCAACTACGGCGCCGGCAGCATCACCGCCAACTACGACGGCGCCAACAAGCACCGCACCACCATCGAGGCCGATGTCCACATCGGCTCCAACTGCGTGCTGGTCGCGCCGGTGACCATCGGGGCCGGCTCGACCGTGGGCGCGGGCTCGACCATCAGCAAGGACGTCGCCGCCGGACAGCTCGCCGTGGCCCGTGGACGCCAGACCAGCCTGAGCGGCTGGACCCGTCCGGTGAAGGCGCCCAAGAAGTGAGCACGCTCGCCAGCAGCCTGCTGCCCTGGCGCCGTGGGCCGGCGGCGGGTGCGCCTGCCGCGCCTGTGGTGCCGACCGGCGTGCTGCCGATCGAGCCGACGCACTACCAGCGCCTCGGCCTGCCCGAGGACTGCACGCTGACCGAGCTGCAGATCGCGTGGATGCGGATCGAGCCGACCCTGCCGCCGCCGCTGACGCCGATCCAGCGCCGGGACCTGCCCGCCGAGCGCACCGAACAGCGCCGCGCCGAGGACCGCCGCCTGGCACGCGCCGTCCTGGGTGATCCGGCGCGGCGTGCGGTCTACGACGCCTGGCTCGCCCGCGAGCGCGCCGCCCCGACGTCCTGGGTCAAGCGCCTGCTGCGCCGGGACTGACCGGCCTGGGCAGCGCGATCTGCAGCCCGCATTTCGCGCGGTGCACGCTGAAGAAGCAGCGCACGTTGCGCACATTGGCGTCGCTGGTGAACAGCCGCTGCGCCATCGCCTGGTAGGCCGGCATGTCGGCCACCTGCGCGACCAGCACGAAGTCCGGCCCGCCCTGGGTGCGGTAGCACTGCTGCACGGCCGCGTCCGCTACAGCGCGGGCCTCGAAGGCCGACAACCGCTCGACCGACTGCGTGTCCAGCGTCACCTCGGCGATGGCCGTCAGCCCGTGGCCCAGCGCCTCGGGCGACAGCACGGCGACGGTGCGTTCGATCACCCCGGCGTCCGCCATCCGCTTGATGCGGCGCAGGGCGGTGGCGGCCGAGACATGCACCGCATCGGCCAGCGCCTGGTTCGAGCGCGCGGCGTCGCGCTGCAGTTCGTCCAGCAGGCGCAGATCGATGGCGTCCAGCGGCATCGTTTCGCGGGGTGTCATGCAATAAATTTCCGAATATGTATTCTGAATGGCGGTTCATTGCAATCGTAATGCAAGACGAAGGAATTCGTCGAAAACGATAATTCTTTGCTCATTCATTGCGCGACAAGCTCGCTACGATCGGCGCCTGTCTCCATCCACTGTTTGCCAAGGGAAGTCCAACCATGTGCGGAATCGTCGGCGCCGTCAGTCAGCGCAACATCGTCCCCATCCTGCTCCAGGGTCTGCAGCGCCTCGAGTACCGTGGTTATGACTCCTGCGGCGTTGCCGTGCACCAGGGCGGCCAGCTGCGCCGCTCGCGCAGCACCTCGCGCGTGGCCGAGCTGGACGCCATGGTCCTGCAGGACGGCATCGAAGGCCTCGTCGGCATCGCCCACACCCGCTGGGCCACCCACGGCGTGCCGGCCGTCCACAACGCCCACCCGCACTTCAGCCACGGCCCCGGCTTCGATGCCAAGAGCGCCAAGGCCGGCCGCATCGCGCTGGTCCACAACGGCATCATCGAGAACCACGACGAACTGCGTGCCGAGCTGAAGGCCCGCGGCTACGAGTTCACCAGCCAGACCGACACCGAGGTCATTGCCCACCTGATCGACTCGCTCTACCAGGGCGACCTGTTCGACGCGGTGCAGAGCGCGCTGCCGCAGCTGCGCGGCGCCTACGCGATCGCGGTGTTCTGCCAGGAAGAGCCGCTGCGCGTCGTCGGCGCGCGTGAAGGCTCGCCGCTGGTGCTGGGCGTGGGCAAGGGCGAGAACTTCCTCGCCTCGGACGCGATGGCGCTGGCCGGCGTGACCGACCAGATCGTCTACCTGGAAGAAGGCGACGTGGTCGACCTGCAGCAGGGCAAGTACTGGATCACCGGCAAGGGTGATGGCGGCGCCCGCGTACGCATCGACCGCCCGGTCAAGACCGTCAACGCCCACAGCGGCGCGGCCGAACTGGGCCCGTACCGCCACTACATGCAGAAGGAAATCTTCGAGCAGCCGCGCGCCATCGCCGACACGCTCGAAGGCGTCGAGGGCATTGCCCCGGACCTGTTCGGCGACGACGCGGCCGAGGTGTTCAGCCAGATCGACAAGGTGCTGATCCTCGCCTGCGGCACCAGCTCGTATTCGGGCATGACCGCCAAGTACTGGCTGGAAAGCATCGCCAAGATCCCGTGCCAGGTCGAGATCGCCAGCGAATACCGCTACCGCGACAGCGTGCCGGACCCGAAGACGCTGGTCGTCACCATCAGCCAGAGCGGCGAGACCGCCGACACGCTGGCCGCGCTGAAACACGCCCGCGCCCAGGGCATGGAGCAGACGCTGACCATCTGCAACGTCTCGACCAGCGCGATGGTGCGCGAGTGCAAGCTGTCGTTCATCACGCACGCCGGGGCGGAAATCGGCGTGGCCTCGACCAAGGCGTTCTCGACGCAGCTGGTGGCGCTGTTCCTGCTGACGCTGGTGCTGGCCAAGCAGCGCGGGCACCTGCCGGAAACGGGCGAAGTCGCCGCGCTGCGCAACCTGCGCCACCTGCCGGCCGCCGTGCAGTCGGTGCTGGCGCTGGAGCCGCAGATCATCGCGTGGGCCGAGCTGTTCACGCCGAAGCAGAACGCGCTGTTCCTGGGCCGTGGCCGCCACTACCCGATCGCGCTGGAAGGCGCCCTGAAGCTCAAGGAAATCAGCTACATCCACGCCGAGGCCTACCCGGCCGGCGAGCTGAAGCACGGCCCGCTGGCGCTGGTGGACGCGGCCATGCCGGTCGTCACCATCGCGCCGAATGACCAGTTGCTGGAGAAGCTCAAGAGCAACATGCAGGAAGTCCGTGCGCGCGGCGGCGAGCTGTTCGTCTTCGCCGATGCCGACACGCGCATCGAGAACGAGCCGGGCGTCCACGTCATCCGCATGCCGGAGCACTACGGCGCGCTGAGCCCGATCCTGCACGTCGTGCCGCTGCAGATGCTGGCGTATCACACGGCGTGTGCGCGGGGGACGGATGTGGACAAGCCGCGGAATCTGGCGAAGAGCGTCACGGTGGAGTGAGCGGAGCCGACCGGATTGCGTCGATATAGAAAGGGCCTTCGGGCCCTTTTTTTTGGGCAGTGTGTCTGCACTGTGGGCTAGTTCTTTCGGTGTCGACTTTGCAGCGGTCCTGGTCACTCTAATCGCTGCTTGGTGCTCTGGAGCGTACTAATTTGTTCTTCCCTCAGCCTCGGCAGTCTTTAAGTGATGTCAATCCCACCTGACTGTGCTTAAAATCCGTCGCATGATTCTCACTTTAACGGAGCCAGTGTGAAATTAGATATTCTCGGAACACAGTATGACTTGCGCACGAATACGCCCGTCATCTACGCCCAATGTTCAATCGATGACTATCTGAAGGTAGTCGGGGACAAGTTTTTCGAGTTCTCTATTCAACGCAGAAGGGAGAAGTTTTCCGCTTACACCCAAATGAAAGACGATATTGTTAGCGGTACGTTACTTCCGACGATTACTCTGGCGGTATCTATCGATAAAGTGCAAAGAGTCATGGCTGCATACGAAAGCGGCAACAACGATACAGTACGGGATGCACTACTCGCCGCTTTGCCGTTGAATATCCTTGATGGGCTTCAACGAACCTACATACTCCGTGATCTATTGGATTCTGGTCACAAATTTCCTGCCAATCAAACCGTCCATCTTGAAATTCGTGCTGAACCTGATTTACGGCACCTCATCTATCGAATTATTGTCCTCAATGCGGGTCAAAAACCGATGTCGATGCGGCATCAAATTGAAATACTGTCCCTCAGTCTTAAGGATGTTCTCGAAAGGGAAATACCAGGGCTTGAACTTGTTCCTGAAGTAGACGGGGGGCGGCGAACCAAGGCAAGAAAATTTGCTCTTGACAGAATTTCAAGTGCCTATCACGCGTTTGTAATAAAGTCTCCTGAGATAGAAAAACAAAATCTTGTCGCGCAACGTCTTTCAGAAGAATCGGTTCTTCACCAAGAGATATCTCAGTTTGGTGATCAGTTTCTGGACTTCATTAATGTGTTTAAGAAGTACTGTTTGATTGATGATGCGATCGAGTCGTGTCCACCAAAAGAAGATGGCGCTCTTAGCGCATTAAGCTGGCTAGGCAACGAAAATACGATAAATGCATTCTTTGCCGCGGTTTCTGACTTTGGCTCCAATGGCGAAAGAAGGTCCAGAATCAATGATGCCTTAGATAATCTTAGGCAGTCAATCTTGACGGCGCAGTCCGACGTGCCTCTCGGGTTGGATTCCTTTCAGAAAATTATTTCCGGCTTTCCGAGTCGTAAAACAAATATTGGGTACGCTACGCGGAAATTAATATTGGTCGTTTTCAAAGAGTTTTTCAGGGACGAAGGTCGAACTCAACTTGCTGACATTTGGGCGCGTGAGGCCGAGTAAATGTTGTTTGCGGAATACATTGATTTAAGTGCTGCTGGCGTTGAGCTCGGAATCGATTCATCTCTGACCGTTGGCTCTTTCAACCTCGGTTGTGCCGTCGATGGGTGGGTTGCACTGAATGTCAGCTACACTAGCCCACGATTTGAAAGAAACGAGATTCACGAGATACTTTTTTCGGATCGCCCGAAAGATAAAGGCCTATGTTTTTTGCTGACAACAGCAGATGAGGGCTACCGTTACACAGAGGCATCCTCAATGTATGTTGCTGCGTTCCTCGCTGACGCCAGCGCAAGCGATCATGAGGAAATTGATGCGGGCACCTATAGATATCGCAAAGATTACGTTGTGGTCTTCCGTGGTTTGTATCATCGGTATGTCTCCAGCTTTAAGGACTCAAGCCACATTTGGGGCGGCTTTTATCACGATAATGTCCCTGTGCACTCTCTCAGCAAGTGCACCCAACTGACGGCGTTTCCCGGGCTCCGTCTCCCTACTGCCTTTCATCAGTCTGAGGCATCTCGTGCTAACAGTGCCTCGTCCGCCTTGGAGCGGTTCTTGGCGCTTTATCACCTTCTAGAGCTCAGTTTTGACTATGACCTTGTCGAAGAAATAAAGGCGCTTCCAAGCGATTTAAAGCGTGTCGGGAAGCTGTTAGCGAGCTTTGATCATGGCGAATCTTCAAGGTTGCTGCGACTGGTTATGAAATATTGGAAAGACGAGAGGACTCTGTCTGAGGCGCTGGGCCGTGCGTTCGACAGCGGACCCTTTCGTGCGCGATTTCTGGAATTGCTTTTTGAGTACGAGAAAGATGGATTTCCTTGGCGATTTAAAGACGATCATTCGAAGTTTCAGCTCTTCCTGACTGCGGCTGCGACTTCCTTTACTGAGTCTCATTTTGTGGATAAATCCAGGAAGCTTGGATGGTCGCTTGAGAATCTACAGAAATCGTTGGCGTTCACTATTTATAGATTTCGATGCGCTATTGCACATGCTTCGATTGGAGAGTGCGTACTGTCGGCAGCTGACGATGATTTTGTTCACACAGTTGGGGAGCCATTGCTAATGGAGTTGCTTTCCAATGTTTTTAAGCGATAGTGGCACGCACAACGTGATTACGTAATCGCGTTGCGATTTGTGCGCACGACGGAGAGGAAGAGGGGCCGCTCCCTGTCGCTACACCGCTGCGTTCATCTGTCGCCGCAATCAGGTCGCTAGGGAACGTGTCTGCCGAGTCCCGGTTTTATGACCAATGTCAGATCTTGGCTGAAAGCTGCCAGTTACGGCATACATAGTTCAACCCAAGCGGGACTCTCTCCCCGCGCTTATTGCGCACCGACACCCCGCAGGCATAACCCCTACCGCGCCGCCTCGATCGCCGCCACATCAATCTTCCCCATCCCCATCCCCATCCCCATCATCGCCCCGAACGCCCGCCGCGCCGCCGCCGGATCCGGGTCACTGATCGCGGCGATCAAGGCCCGCGGCGTGATCTGCCACGACACCCCCCACCGGTCCTTGCACCTCCCGCACTGGCTCGCCTGCCCGCCGTTGCCGATGATCGCGTCCCACAGTCGGTCGGTTTCGGCCTGGTCGTCGGTCGCCACCTGGAACGAGAAGGCTTCGCTGTGCGGAAAGATCGGGCCACCGTTCAAGCCGATGCACGGGATGCCCATCACGGTGAATTCCACCGTCAGGACATCGCCCTCCTGGCCCATCGGGTAGTCGCCCGGCGCACGGTGGACCGCGTCCAGCAAACATCGGCAGGCGGCACTCAGGGCGATCGAGGCGCGGCGCTCGGCTTGGGCCGCTGTGGCTGTCCTGGTCAAGTTATTTCGCACAGCCCGATAGGTTGTGTGATTGCCGATTGATGCTCGAAGGCATTGGGTGGCAAGTTGCCCAGTGTGGAGTGCAGACGCACGCTGTTGTAGAAGCTGACGATGTAGTCGGCGATGTCGCTCGTGGCCTCGGCATGGTTGGCGTAATCGCGCTGCCAGACGCGCTCCATCTTGAGGTTCAGGAAGAAGCGCTCCATCACCGCGTTGTCCCAGCAGTTGCCCTTGCGGCTCATGCTGCCGACCAGGCCGTGTCTGGCCAGCAGCGCCTGATGCGCCGCGCTGGCGTACTGGCTGCCGCGATCCGTGTGGACGATCAAGCCCGGCGCAGGTTGGCGCTGCACGATGGCCAGTTGCAACGCCCGGCACACCAGCCCGGCCTGCATGTCCGGGGCCATCGCCCAGCCCACCACCTTGCGCGCAAACAAGTCCAGCACCACCGCCAGATACAGCCAGCCGCTGCGCGTGCGGATGTAGGTGATGTCGGCGACCCAGGCCTGATCGGGCCGCGTCGGGTTGAACTGTCGGGCCAGCACATTGGGCGAGATCGGCAGCGCGTGTTTGCTGTCGGTCGTGTGCACGAACTTGCGCTTCCACGTCGAGCGCAGACCATGCTGGCACATCAAACGGCGCACGCGGTAGATCCCCATGACGATGCCACGCGAGGCCACCGCCGTGCGCAGCCGTCGGCTGCCGTACGCCCCGCCGCTGGCCGCAAATGCCGCCTTCAGTTGCACGCTGGCCTCGCACACCGCCGGCTGCATTCGGCTGCGCCTGCGGGCCGCGTAGTAGCCCGAGCGGCTGATGCCCAGCACCCGGCAAACCTGCTCCACCACCGCGGCCTTCTCTTGCAGTTGCCCGACGAGCTTGAAGCTCATCGCAGTTCCCGGGCAAAGAAGGCCGATGCTTTTTTTAAAACTTCTACGTCGCCCCGGAGTTGCTTGTTCTCGGCTTCGAGCTGGCGGATGCGCTGGTGCTCCGCCGTCAACGGCTTGCCGATGCCAGGCTGCCCCAGCTGTTCCGCATCGGCCTGTGCCAGCCAGCGCCGCACCGCCGTCTCGCCCAGCTTCATGTCCCGGCAGACCTCGCCAATGCCCAGGCCCTGCGACCGGATCATCTGCACGATCTGCAGCTTGAAGCTCGCGTCAAAGACTCTTCGTTTCGTGTTCGTCACGTTCGTTGTCCAGGTGATTTCCACCTATCGGTGTGTGCGAAATCATTAGACCAGGACAGGCAATGCGTGTCGCTGTTCGACCCGGCCGTCTACTCCTCATCGGTCTGCGCTAATCCTGGTCCGGGCCCCCCTTGTGTTTCTTGTAGGTGTGGATGAAACGCCCGAATGCCTTGTCCTTGTTGCGTCGTTCGGTCAGTGACAGGTCGTGGAACGCCGACTCCTTGCGCAGCTTCAGGTAGTTCCGCAGGTGCTTTTCGCTGATTTCGTTCCGTTCAACCGCCGCACGCACCGCACAACCCGGTTCACTGTCATGGGTGCAGTCGGGAAAGCGGCACTGGCCCGCCAGCGCAGCGAGGTCGGCAAACGTTTCTTCGATGCCAACGCCTGCGCCCAGCAGGCCCAGTTCTCGCATGCCAGGCATGTCGATCAGCAGCGCCCCGTTTGCCAGCAGGATCAGGTGGCGCCGCGTGGTGGTGTGGCGCCCCTCCCCCGTGTGGCTGACCTCGCGGGTTTCCAGATCCCCGTCGCCCAGCAAACGGTTGATCAGTGTCGTCTTGCCCACGCCCGATGAGCCCAGCAGGCAATAGGTCTTGCCCGGCGCCATGAGTGCGCGAACCTGGTCCACGCCTTCGCCCGTCACGTTGCTCACGCAGACCACCTGGGCATCCACAGCCACCCGCCGTATCTGCCCGATCAGGCGCTCCAGCGCTTCCGGGTGGATCAGATCCGTCTTCGTCAGCAGCACCACGGGCTCGATATGGCCGTCCCGCGCCATCACCAGGTAGCGCTCGAGCCGGGGAATGTTGAAATCGAAGTGGCACGACTGCACGATGAACGCCGCGTCGATATTGGCGGCGATCATCTGGAACTCGACATCCCGCCCCGCAGCCTTGCGCCGCAGGAAAGAACGCCGCGGCAGCACGCTGTGGATGCTCGCCTGGGTGCCGGCATCACGGTAGCGCACGCCCACCCAGTCGCCCACACAAGGCAGGTCGACCGAAGACTCCGCCAGGTGCAGCAGCTTGCCCGTCAGCTCGGCGGGCACCTCGCCCTCCCCGTTACGCACGAGGTAGCGACTGCGGTCAACCGCGGTGACCCGGGCCGGAGACAGTTCCAGCGCCGCCAGTTCACTGGCCGGGCCCGCCAGCCCGTGATCCAAACCCAATTCAATCAGTTTCATGATCAACGTGTCGTAGAAGGAGTGGTGCTGCAAGCCGCTGTGCAACAGGTGTCCCCGACTTCAGCCGTCCACTTGGGGATCGGACATGGCGACCATCGTTCTCTCTTGCAACTGGCTCGCCTGCCCGCCGTTGCCGATGACCGCGTCCCACCGTCGGTCGGTTTCGGCGTAGAAGCGCGCGGCGTCGTACCAGAGGCAGATGGTGTGCTTGCTGGCCATCTCGGTTCTCCTGACGCACAACACAATGGCAAAAGCCTGCCCGAGTTCCGCCGCGTTGTCGATCCTTGGCGGTACCGATCCCGGCCGGCAACGCCTGTCCCGCGCCAGTCGACACCACGCGCCGCATCCTCAAGTTAGCCGATGACAGGCTGGTACAGGCGCGTATGGTGCGCAGGCGGGATGGATCTCCCCCGTTGTCGCCTGTGTCCGACCCATGTGTCAAAGCTTCGCCTGCCACAGGCCACGTATCACCTAGCTGGAGTTGATATGAGCAAGACAGACATGCCGGTCGCCACGATGGACGCCGGAGCCGCTGGTCAATCCATGCCTTCGAGCCAGATGAGTGCGTCCCAAGGACTGCCTCAAGCGATCCCGACGTCGACCGGGACCGAGACCGCGCACGGCGAGATGCCGGTCGGCGTGATGGACTCCGGCCCGACCACGGCGGGCGGCGGGCAAGACGTTCGGGTGCTGGTGGAGTTGCGCGCCGCGGCATCGACCGCCCGCGCCATGGCCGATGTCGCCGGGGCGCTGCCGGGCCTGGCGTTCGATTCGACGTTCGACCCCGTGCCGATGAAGGCGTCGCCCACCGCCTCCGGCACGCGCAGCCCCGGCAGCGAAGCGGATGCGCCGACGGAGGCGACCATCATCGTGCGGGGCTTCGTCGATCCGGCGCAAATCGAGGCGCTGAAGGCCGATCCCAACGTGGTGGCCGTCTGGTCCGACGGCCGGATCGAGCCCTTCGGCGCTGTCCTCGACGTCGAGCCGGCGAGCGTCCCCGACGCCGACGCCGACACCGAGCGGCCGCTGCCACCGCCGACGCAACTGCTCGAAGGCATGGCCGTGTGCCCGATCGGGACCTGCGACTGCGCGCCCGGCACCCCCAAGGGCACGATCGGCGACGTGGCCGCGTACCTGGGCGTCAATGCCATCTGGGCTGCCGGCAAGCGTGGCGATGGCATCGTGGTGGGGGTGGTCGATGGGGGCATCCGCGGAAACGGGCGCCCGATCAAGGCGGCCGAAGCGGGCCGGCCGACGCTGGGCCGCGTGATCGGCGGGTTCCCCGCGGCCGACTGGGGCACCACGGCCGCCGCGTGGAGCGACCACGGGATGATGTGCGGCACCGACGTGCTGGGCATGGCGCCCAATGCGCAGCTCTACGACCTGCGCATCTCCGGCGCAGCCAGCAACGACGCCACGCTGTCGGTGGCGCTGTCCGCGTTCCAGTGGGCCATCGACCGGCACCAGGCCGACGGCACGCCACACGTGCTCTCGAACAGCTGGGGGATGTTCCAGAAGAGCTGGGCCCCCGACTACACGACGAACCCGAACCACCCGTTCACCCGCAAGGTCATCGAAGCCATCGACGAAGGCATCCTCGTGCTCTTTGCCGCCGGCAACTGCGGCGGCACCTGTCCCGACGGGCGCTGCGGTCCCGACAGCGGGCCGGGCAAGAGCATCTGGGGTGCGAACGGCCACCCGCGTGTCATGACCGTGGGGGCCGTGAACAAGAACGAGCAGTTCGTGGGCTACAGCAGCCAGGGCCCGGCGGCGCTCGACCCGAACAAGCCCGACTTCTGCTCGGTCACGCACTTCACGGGGTTCTTCACCAGCGACAGCGGGACCTCGGCCGCGACGCCGATCGCCGCGGGGGTGGTCGCGCTGCTGAAGCAGACCAGGCCGTCGCTGTCGCAGGACCAGGTGAAGGCGGTGCTGAAGTCCACCGCGAAGGACATCGGTCCGGGCGGCTTTGACCAGCACGCGGGCTCCGGGATCATCCGGGCCGGCGCCGCGTTTGCCGCAGTGAACGTGCCGGCCACGTGGAAGGGCTGGGAGAGCCTGGGCGGCTTCTGCACCGATGGGGTGGGCGTGTCGTCGTGGGCACCGGGCCGGCTGGACACCTTCGTCGTCGGCAACGACCGGCACCTGTACCACAAGTGGTTCAACGGCAGCTGGAGCGGCTGGGAGGATCTGGGCGGCAACCTCTACTCGAACCCGGCGGCGGTCTCGTGGGGTCCGAACCGCATCGATGTCTTCGCCATTGGCGGCGACCACGCGATGTGGCACCGCTGGTGGGACGGCACCGCCTGGAAGGGCTGGGAGAGCCTGGGCGGCTTCTGCACCGACGGGGTGGGCGTGTCGTCGTGGGCACCGGGCCGGCTGGACTGCTTCGTCGTCGGCAATGACCGGCACCTGTACCACAAGTGGTTCAACGGAGCCTGGAGCGGCTGGGAGGACCTCGGCGGCAATCTCTACTCGAACCCGACCGCGGTCTCGTGGGGTCCGAACCGCATCGACGTCTTCGCCATTGGCGGCGACCACGCGATGTGGCACCGCTGGTGGGACGGCGCCGCCTGGAAGGGCTGGGAGAGCCTGGGCGGCTTCTGCACCGACGGGGTGGGCGTGTCGTCGTGGGCGCCGGGCCGGCTGGACACCTTCGTCGTCGGCAACGACCGGCACCTGTACCACAAGTGGTTCAGCGGCAGCTGGAGCGGCTGGGAGGACCTCGGCGGCAACCTCTACTCGAACCCGGCCGCCGTCTCGTGGATCTCGAACCGCATCGATGTCTTCGCCATTGGCGGTGACCACGCGATGTGGCATCGGTGGTACGACTAGGCGGGCACGCAGACTGCGCCGCTTCAGCGCTGCAGGAACGCCAGCAGCGCCTCGTTGAACACCGGCGCGTGCGACACATTCACCCCGTGCGGCGCACCGGCTATCCGCACCAGCTGGCTGTTGTGCACGGCGCGGTGGGTGCGCAGGCCCGAGGCTTCGATGGGCACGATGGCGTCCGCGTCACCGTGGATCACCAGCGTGGGCACGGTCACCTTCTTCAGGTCACCGCGGAAGTCGGTCGTGCTGAACGCGTCCATGCAGGCCAGCGCGGCGTGTGGTGCGGACTGGTGGCACAGCGCGAGCGCGGCGCCGCGTTGCGCTTCGCTGACCTGCAGCACGCCCTGGGCGGAGAAGAAGTCCCGCGTGAACTGCTCGAAGAAGGCGCCGCGGTCGTCCCGGAGCGCCTGCTTCTTGCGCTGGGCCACGTCGGGCGCGAGCGGGCCGTCGGGGTTGTCGGCCGACTGCATCAGACAGGGCGGCACGGCCGAGGCAAACACCACGCTGTGCAGGCGCGACTCGCCGCTCCGGTCGATGTAGCGCGCCACCTCGCCGCCGCCCATCGAGAAGCCCACCAGCGTCACGTCCTGCAGGCCGCACTGGTCCAGCACGCGCTGCAGGTCGTCAGCCAGCGTGTCGTAGCCATACCCGGACTCCGGCTTGTCGGAGCGGCCGAAGCCCCGGCGGTCATAGGCCACCACGCGGTAGCCGGCCGCCCGCAGCACCGACACCTGGGGCGCCCAGGCCTCGGCCGACAGCGGCCAGCCGTGGATCAGCACCACCGGCCGGCCACCGCCGCCGCTGTCGTCGATGTGCAGGTGGACGCTGTCCGCCGGCGCCTCCGCCGCTCCAGCCGCCGCGCCCCCCAGCGCACCGGCCACCGCCCCCAGCGTGGCCCCGACCACCACGCCGAGCGGGCCGGCGACCGCGACGCCGATGGCAGCGCCCGTCGCCATGCCCGCCACCACGCCGCCGCCCATCAGCACCGAGTTGGCCTCGCGCCTGGCGTCCTGCGGATCGAGCGCGGTCTGTGCGGCGGGGTCGGGGTCCTGCGACGGAATGCCATGGCCGGGAAGGGCCTGGCTGGCCAGGTCTTCGTCGGCCGGTGCGGGGCTGGACGATGCGGTGGCGGATGGGGTCATGGCGTTCTCCTGAGACGGATGCAGATCACGGGGTGGCGGACGTCAGTCAGGCCGACAGCCAGTCGCGCAGCTCTTCGGCATGGGCTTGCTCGGCGCTCAGGATGTCCTCGATGAGCCGGCGCGTCGTCGAGTCCTTGTCGCCGATCAGCGCGACCATCTGGCTGTAGGCCTCGATGGCGACCCGTTCGGCGATCAGGTTGGCCCGGATCATCGCCGTCAGGTCTTCGGAGTCGTCATAGGCGGCATGGCTGCGCCGCGTCAGCGAATCGGGCGAGAAGTCCGGCTTGCCGCCGAGCTGGACGATCCGCCTGGCCAGCAGGTCGGCGTGTTCCGTCTCCTCGTTGGCGTGCACCAGGAACTCTTCGGCGATCTTGGGCGACGCCAGGCCCTGCGCGGTGAAATGGTGGCGCTTGTAGCGCAGTGCGCACACCAGTTCCGTGGCGAGGGCGTCGTTCAGCAACTGGATGATGTCGGTGCGCCAAGGTCCGTAGTGCGGCGTCACCGCGCCTTGGTCCAGACTGCGCTTCGCTCCTTCGAGGGCCTTCAGGTCCAGCACCATGCGCGGACCGGCCTGCGCTCCGGAGGCCTTCGGGTCAAGAACCGTGGCGAGGGTCGGATGGGTCATGTGGAACTCCAAGGGTGGACGGGTGCTTCAAAGTCTCGGCGCTTGTGCGGTGCGCGTCTGTGTGCTGAGCAACAGACGCGGCGGGTGCGGGCCTTCGCCACGGCCCCGTAGACTCCCCGCCATGCCCCACGCCGTCGCCCGCCTGCGCGCCACCTGCCTCGCGACCAGCCCCACCCGCCCGCACCTCGACCGCGGCGAGCCGCGCAAGGCCCGCTGCCCCCGTTGCCGCCTGATCCCGAGCCACTGTCTGTGCGCGCTGCAGCCGGTGGTGCCGACCCGCGCCGGCTTCTGCCTGCTGATGGCCGCGTTCGAGCCGCTCAAGCCGAGCAACACCGGCTGGCTGGTCGCCGATGTCGTGCCGGACACGCTGGCGTTCGCCTGGTCGCGGGTCGCCGTGGACCCGGTGCTGCTGGCGCTGCTGGACGATCCGCAGTGGCAGCCGGTGCTGGTGTTCCCGGCCGAGTTCGCTGCGCCCGAGCGGGTGGTGACCGAGCTGCCACCCACGGGGCCGGAGGGCGGGGCGGGCGCGCGTCCGCTGTTCATCCTGCTGGACGGCACCTGGTCCGAGGCCTGCAAGATCTTCCGCAAGAGCCCGTGGCTGAACCGGTTTCCCGTGCTGAGCCTGCACCCCGACCAGCTGTCCCGCTACCGGCTGCGCCGCTCCACGCACGCGCACCACTTCTGCACCTCGGAGGTGGCCACGCTGTGCCTGGCCATGGCCGGCGACACGCACGCGGCGCAGGTGCTGGAAGCCTGGCTCGATGTGTTCAGCAGCCGCTACCTGCGCGCCCGGCAGAGCGTGCCGGCCGATCTGGACGACGCCGCGCACCAGCGGCTGCGGGCGCTCTGCCCCTGAGCGGCGGCGCCGTTCGCGCCGCGCCAATGCACTTCGGCCTGCCGGATCGACGCTTCATCGCAAGGGGCTGGTCCGCCAGGCCCGACCGGTCCAGACTGCAGGCATTCCTTCCTTCCCCACACGGTCTCGCCGACCAGAAAGGTTTGCCATGCACACCGCCCATGTCAACGTCCATGCCCCGGCCGCCCTGGACACCCCGGAAGCACGGTTGCAGCAGCAGGCGCGCCGCCGCGTGAAGCTGAAGATGGGGTTTTTCATCCACGCGCTGGTGTTCACGCTGGTCAATCTGGGGCTGCTCACCCTGCACGCGGTCACCGGCGGCGAACGTGGGCTGCACATGCCGCTGTGGGGCTGGGGGCTCGGTCTGGCGATCCACGGCACCGTGGTGTTCACCCGCCTGCACACCCAGGGGTTGCGGGACCGGATGGTGGCCCGTGAAGTCGAGCGCCTGCGCGACCACGGTTGAGCGGTCGCTGGGGCTGAATCAGGCGGCCGTGACCCGCCAGATCGCGTTGCCCACATCGTCGGCCACCAGCAGGCTGCGGCCATCCGCCCCGATCGTCACGCCGACCGGCCGCCCGTAGGACACCGATTCGTCCGGCGCGAGGAAGCCGCTCAGGATGTCGCGCGGCGGGCCGGACGGTTTGCCGCCGGCGAAGGGAATGAAGAGCACCCGATAGCCGCTGAGCGTGCTGCGGTTCCAGGAACCGTGCTGGCCGATGACCATGCCGTCGGGAAAACCGGGCAGCGTGCCGGCCGGCATCCAGCACAGGCCGAGCGACGCCGTGTGGCCGCCGAGCGCGTAGTCGGGGGCGATGGCGCGCGCGACGGCGGCGGCGTCCTGCGGCACGCGGTCGTCCACCGTGCCGCCCCAGTAGCTGTACGGCCAGCCGTAGAAACCACCGTCGCGCACGGAGGTGAGGTAGTCCGGCGGGGTTTCATCGCCCAGGCCATCGCGCTCGTTGACCACCGTCCACAGCGCCTGCGTCGTCGGCTCCCACGCCAGTCCGACTGGGTTGCGCAGACCGGCGGCGAAGGTGCGGCTGCGGCCGGTGGCGAGGTCGATGGCGTAGATGCAGGCGCGGCCTTGCTCGACCTCGAAGCCGTTCTCGGCGATGTTGCTCAGCGAGCCGACGCCGGCGTAGAGCGTGCGGCCGTCCGGACTGGGCAGCAGGCTGCGGGTCCAGTGGCCGCCGGGCTTGAACGAGGCCACGGGCCGGCCGGTGGCGTGGATCCGCAGCGCGCCCGGCGTGTAGGGAAAGGCCACCACGCCGTCGGTGTTGCCCACGTAGAAGGTCTCGCCCAGCAGTGCCATGCCGAAGGGCTGGCTCAGGCCGGACAGGAAGGTCTCGCGGGTCTCGGCCACGCCGTCGCGGTCGGTGTCGCGCAGCAGGGTGATGCGGTTCGGGCTGATGCCGGTGGCGGCGGCGCGTTTCATCGTGCTGACCATCGCGTGGTCGAACAGCGAATTGACCTCGCCCGGCAGGAAGCAGGCCTCGGCGACGGTGACATCGCCATTGGGCAGCACCAGCATCCAGCGCGGGTGGTCGAGGCCGGTGGCGAAGGCGTTGACCTGCAGACCGGCGGCGGCCACCGGCTTCTGGCCGGGCGCCCAGCCGCGGGCGGTGGGCATCTTCAGTGTCGGCATGCGGCCCTGCGGGCGCGCTTCGGGGATGGTCGGTGCGGTGCCGACGGCCTGCGCTGGCGCCGGGCCTTGCCGGCGGCGCCAGCGGATGGCGGCACTGCCGGCCAATGCAACGATCTGGGCAAGCACGTTCGACGAACTCATGGCACCACTCCTCTTCTGGGGAGGGGGCATGTTAATCCGCGTCAAGTTTCGATGTGCTCGTGGTGCGCCGTGGCGCCTTGCTTCCAGTAGGCCGAGACCCGCACCGCCTGGCGGTCCAGCCCCCGCTCGTCGACCAGCACGCGCCGCAGCGCCGCCATCGCGCCCGCTTCGCCCGCACCCCAGGCGAAGCCCTCGCCGCCGGGCAGGTCCAGTGCGCGCACGGCCTCGACCAGCGCGGCGCCGCTGTCGACCCACTGCACCTGCACGCTGGCCGCGCTCGGCAGCGCGCGCCGGTCGGCCGCATCTGTCACGTGCAGCACGGCGAAGGCGCGGGTGCCGGCGGGCAACTCCTCCAGCCGGCGGGCGACCGCGGGCAGGGCGGTCTCGTCGCCGGCCAGCAGGTGCCAGTCGAAGTCGGTGGGGATGATGAAGGAGCCACGCGGCCCGCCGATGGTGGCGCGCTGGCCGGGCGTGGCCTGCGTGGCCCAGTGGGCGGCCGGGCCGTCGCCGTGCAGCGCGAACTCGATCGCCAGCGTGCCGGCTGCCGCGTCGTATTGCCGGGGCGTGTAGTCGCGGCGCACCGGCTCGCCGCCGTCCGCGGCGTCGAGGAAGAGCTTGACGTGGTCGTCGAACGAGGCGCTGGTGAAGCCGGCGAGTTCGGCGCCGGTGAAGGTGATGCGGCGGAAGCCGGGGGTGGGCGTGTCGACGCTCAGGACGGTCAGGTCGCGGCGGCGCAGTTCGTGGCGCACGCGCTGGACGCGGCTGGCGGGATGGTCAGAGGCCATGGGTTCTTGGGTCTGAATGGTTGATAATGTCATCCATGATGCGCAAATCAATGGACAATGTCAACCATTCGGGCGGGGCTGAACCCGAGCACGTGCTGGAGCTGATCCACACGGTCATGCACCAGGTGCGCTCGCAGCAATACCAGGTGCTGCGCGACGGGCCCCACACCATCACGCACATGGAGACCAAGGTGCTCGGCTTCTTCGGGCGCCACCCCGGCGCGACCCAGACCGACCTGGCCCAGCACAGCGGGCGCGACAAGGCGCAGCTCGCCCGGCTCATCAAGGGCCTGCGCGAACAAGGACTGCTGGACGCGCAGGCCGACACGGTCGACCGGCGCAGCGTGCGGCTGGCGCTGACGGCGCAGGGGCGCGCGGTGCTGGACGCGCTGGAGCAGGCGTCCGCGCACCTGGCGGTGCAGGCGGTGGCGGGTCTGAGCGCTGAGGAACAGGGCCAGCTGCTCGCGCTGCTGCAGCGGGTGCGGCAGAACCTGGCGGCGCCAAAGGGCTGAAGCACTCTGCCGCGCGGTCCGCGGCAGCTTGTCACGGCGCTGCTGGCGTGGAGAACCCGCTTGCCCACGGTTGCTCCACATTTGCTTTCTACGCTGTCCCGGTGCCCGATTCGGGCCTCAGCGGAAGAACAGCCATGCGAGACCACCCCACCCGATCCACCTGGCGGTTTGCCGCCCTGCCGGCCCTCCTGACCGCGCTCGGCCTGAGTGCTTGCGGCGGCGGGGACACCGACGTAGCAGTCACTGCCCCGGACGCCACACCGGTTGCGGTGACGGCCGTCACGCGGCTGTCGGTGGGCGAGGCGATGTTCAACGACAAGTCCTTGTCCGCCAGCGGCCAGCAGGCCTGCGCGAGCTGCCACGCCACGCCCGCCGCCCACGCCGACCCTGCGGGCACGCTGCTGCCGCTGGGTGGCGCCGCGATGGACCGCCAGGGCACCCGCAGCAGCCCGAGCCTGCTCTACCTGGCCGCCAATGCCGCGTTCCGCTTTACTGCAGACGGCACACCCCGTGGCGGCTTCACCTGGGACGGTCGCGCCGACACCCGCCAGCACCAGGCGTCCGGGCCGCTGCTGGACGCCAGCGAGATGGCCAACGCCAGCACGGCGGCGGTGGCTGCCAAGGTGCGCAGCACGGCGCTTTACACCGACTTCGCGCGCCTGTACGGGCTGCCGGCCGCGGCGACCGACCAGCAGGTCTTCGACGCCCTCACGCTGGCGCTGGCGACCTACCAGGCCGAGGATCCGGACTACCTGCTGTTCAACAGCAAGTTCGACCAGGTGCTCGACGGCAAGGCCACGCTGAGCGCGCAGGAGGCGCGCGGCCTGCAGCTCTTCAATGCGCCCGAGCGCGGCAACTGCGCGAGCTGCCACACCAGCCAGGTCGGCGCCGATGGCAGCCGTCCGCTGTTCACCGACTTCCGCTATGCCGCGCTCGGTGTGCCACGCAACACGGCGATCACGGCCAATGCCGACGCGGCCTTTTTCGACATGGGCCTGTGCGGCCCGAAGCGCACCGACCTGGCCAGCCGACTCGACCTGTGCGGGCAGTTCAAGGTGCCGACGCTGCGCAATGTCGCGGTCACCGCACCGTATTTCCACAACGCGAAGGTCGCCACACTCGACGAGGCGGTGCGCTTCTACGCGACCCGCGACATCGACCCGGGCCGCTGGTACCCGGTCGTGGACGGGCGACCGGACCTGTTCGACGACCTGCCGGTCGCCTTGCGCGGCAATGTGGTCCAGACCGCACCGTTCGGCCTGGCCCCGGGCGCTGCGCCGCGGCTGTCGGCGCAGGATGTGGCCGATCTCTCGGCCTTCCTGCGCACGCTCACCGACGATTTCACCGCCCCGGCCGGCAGCGCGACCGTGGCCCGCTAGCCGGCGCACGGCATCGGATTGCATTTGTCATCGACCCGTGCCGGCCTGCAATCGGCGATCGGCCCGGGGGATCCACAGTGCGCGCATGCCTCCACCCAGTCTTCCAGTGCCATGACGTCCCTTCCTTCGAGGCCTGCTGCCGCGTTCAGGCGTACCCGCCGACGGGCGCTGCTGGCCACCTTGCTGACCCTGGCCATCTGGGGCCACGCGGGTTCGAGCTGGGGTGCGCCGGTGCGGCCCGCGGACCACGCGCGGTGCCTGCCCTGGCGCGGCATCCTGCTGGCGCTGGGTGGCGGGGCGCTGGCCGGATGGGCGCTGATGCGGCTGGGACAGCGTCCGCCGCCTCAGTAAAGCGTCTCGACCGGCACGCTGAAGCAGTACCCCGCCCCGCGCTCGGTCACGATCAGCTGCGGCCGGGACGGATCGGCCTCGATCTTGCGGCGCAGGCGCAGGATCTGCACGTCGATGGTCCGGTCGTAGACCTCCGCGTTGTGCAGCCGGGACAGGCCGAGCAGCTGGTCGCGGCTGAGCACGCGCTGCGGCGCGCCGCAGAAGGCGGCCAGCATGCTGAACTCGCCGTTGCTCAGGTCGTGTTTCTCGCCCGCCGGGTCGACCAGCTTGCGCGTGCGCAAGTTCAGCTCCCAGGACGCGAAGCGGTAGGCGCGCCGCTTGTCGTCGCGCGCGGGCAGGTCGGTCTGCACCTGGTAGCGCCGCAGCACCGCCCGGATCCGCGCCAGCAGTTCGCGCGGGCTGAAGGGCTTGGTGACGTAGTCGTCGGCGCCGAGTTCGAGGCCCATCACCCGGTCGGCTTCCTCGGCCTTGCCGGTGAGCAGCACGATCGGCACCGTGGCACGTTCGCGCAGCGCGCGGGCGAGCTGCAGGCCGTCCTCGCCCGGCAGGCGCAGGTCCAGCACGACGAGGTCGATCGCCTCCTGGTCGAACACCGCGTTCATCTCGCGGCCGCTGGCCACGGCGGTGACGCGCAGCTCGTTCTCGCCGAGGTATTCGCTCAGCAGGGCGCGCAGCGCGGGATCGTCGTCCACGACGAGGATGTGGCCGGGGGGGCGAACGTCAGCGGGCGCGTCGGGTGTCACGGAGGTCTGGTCCTGTCGGGGGCAAGCGGAAGTGGTCAGGCGCACTCTAGCGGCTCAGTGTGCGCGCCAACGGTTGCAGTGACCCCACCCGTCGGTCAAGAAATGCAAAACGCCCGACGGTGTGAACCGTCGGGCGTGCTGTCAAAAGGGGCACCGGACCCTGGCCGGTGCATCGAGGGACGAGGGACTTCAGGTCGCCCAGGCGTGGAGCTGGGACGTGACCGACTTGACGCCAGCGACCCGGGTCGCGATGGTGCGCGCCGACAGTTCGTCGGTGTCCAGGTTGATCCAGCCGGACAGGTTGACCTGGCCATCGCGGGCGGTGACGACGAGTTCGACGTCCTGGTCCTGGAAGGGGGCGGCCTGCAGCAGCGCGGCCTTGACCTGTGCGGCCAGGGCGGCGTCGCTCGGGCTCATCGCGGGTGCTGCGGCCACGGTGCGGGTGGCGACCACCGGCGGCAGACCGAAGCGCGGGTCCGACGCGGTCGACCAGGCGTGCAGGTTCGAGGTCACGGCGCGCACGCCCGGCACGGCGGCGGCAGCGGCCAGCGCCGGGGCCTCGTCCGTCGAGTAGCCCACGAAGCCGGAGAGCTGGACCTGGCCGTTGGCGGCCGTCACATCGACGTCGGCGCCGCGGTCCTGCAGTGCGGTCTTGACCTGGGCGGCCAGCGCGGCGTCGCTCGCGTTCACCGTGGAGGAGAGTCCCGTGCCCGTGGAGCGGGCCGGCAGCCCGAGGCTGGGGTCCGTGGCGGTGGACCAGGCGCGCAGGGTCGAGGTCACCGACTGCACGCCCGGCACGGCGGCGGCGATGGTGCGGGCCGGCAGTTCGTCGCTGGTGTAACCCACGAAACCGGAGAGCTGGACCTGGCCGTTGGCGGCCGCCACGGTCACGTCGGTGGCCTGGGTCTGGAAGGGGCGGGCCTGCTGCAGTGCCGTCTGCACGCGGGTCGCCAGGGCGACGTCGGCCGGGGTGGCGCCGGTGGCGGTGCCGGCGTGGGCGGCAGCGAAGCCGGTCAGCAGGGCGGCGGCGAGGAGGAGTCGGGGGAAGCGCGGTGTCATGGTCGTTCCTTCGGGGCGGTTGTCTGTTGCGATGACTGCATCTTCGGAGCGCCCCGTCACCGCCGGATTACAGTGCCCGGATCGCAGATTGCAGATGCAATCTGCCGGCGCAGGGCAGGCAACAGGACGAGCGGATGAAGACCATGGACAGTGACCGTGTCTCGCTGCGCACCGGTGGGGTGCTGCTGGTGGTGCTGGTCGAGCTGGTGGTGGCGGCCACCGTGGGCTGGGGGCTGTGGACGCTGCGGCGCGAGACGCTGGCGGGCGAGCTGCAGGCCCTGGCGTCGCTGTCGGCGGCGATGGCCGTGCAGGCAGACAGCACGCTGGGCGTGGCCGACGCCATCCTGGGGGCGACACGGGCCGAGCTGGGCGATGGCCTGCTCGATCCGACCAGTGCCGGTGCGCACGACTTCCTGCGCGCCCGCGCCGATGCGCTGCCGATGTTCCGCTCCATGCTGATCGTCGATGCCGAGGGTCGGCGCCTGACCAGTTCTCGCGAGGAGATCCGGAACGGCCCCTCGGTGGCGCATCTGGACTTCTTCATCACGGCCCGCGAGGGCCGCGGGCCGTCGCTCCACGTGGGCACGCCCTTCGTCGGGCACCTGGACGGACGCGCATCCATCGGGGTCTCGATGGACTGGCGTGACCGGCAGGGGCAGTTCCAGGGCGTGGTGGTGCTGGTGGCCGATGCCGGTTTCCTGGACGGCCACTTCGAGCAGATCGCACCCCAGCCGGATGTCGCGATGGCGCTGTACCGCAACAGCGACCGGGCCCTGGTGTCCGACGGCCCCGGCGACGGCGCCGCCCGGCTGCTGCCTGCGCAGGTGCTGGGCCCGCTGTGGGCCGATGCCACGCCCGAGACGCCGCGCCTGGTCACCTTGCCGGACGGCCGCCAGCGGCTGGTGGCCCTGCACCGGCTGCAGCGGTTTCCGCTGACGGTGGTCGTCTCGCGCGACGCCGAGGTGGCGCTGGCGGACTGGACCGAGCAGGCCTGGCTGGTCGGCTCCTTTGCCCTGTCGGCGCTGGCGATGACGCTGTTCCTGTCGCTGCGCAATGCCCGCGAGCAGGCCCTGCGGCGCCAGGCGCAGGCGGCACTCGCCACCGAGCAGGCCTGCGCGGTGCGGGCTTTCCAGGCGGCCCAGGAAGGCCACTGGGAATGGGATGCGCACACGCAGGAAAACCACCTCTCGCCGCGCATGAAGGAGCTGCTGGGCATGGCGCCGGACGAGATCCTGCATGGTCCGGACGGGCTGTTGCACCTGGCTCGGCTGCACCCGGACGATGTGGAGCCGGTGCGCGCCGTGCTGCAGGCCCACCAGCAGGGGCAGGGCAGCGAGGTCTTCGATTTCACGTTCCGCATCCGGCAGGACGACGGCCAGTGGCGCCACGTCCGCTCGCGCGGCCATGCCTGGCGGGATCCCGATGGAGCCGCCCGCTTCTTCAGCGGCACCGGCACCGACATCACGGCCGAGATCGCCGTGCAGCAGCAGAACCTGCAACTCGAAGCGCAGCTCCAGCGCGCCCGCAAGATGGAGGCCCTCGGCACGCTGGCCGGCGGTGTGGCGCACGATTTCAACAACATCCTGGCCGCTGTCATCGGCTATGGCGAGCTGGCCCGCAGCGCGGCACCGGACGACTCCAGCCAGGCGCGCCACCTGGACCACGTGCTGCAGGCCGGACAGCGCGGCAAGGCGCTGGTCGAGCGCATCCTGTCGTTCAGCCGCGGAGCGCCCCGGGCGCGCACCCTGCTGCGGCTGGAGCCGGTGGTCGACGAGGTGCTGCAACTGCTGGCGGCCTCGCTGCCCGCTTCCGTGCGGCTGGCGCAGCGGCTGAACGCGCCCGAGGCGATCATCTCCGGCGACGTGACCATGGTCTACGAAGCCGCGATGAACCTGTGCACGAACGCCCTGCAGGCCATGCCGCAGGGGGGGGCGCTGCAGGTGGCGCTGGACGAGATCCGCCTGGAGGTGCCGCGCCAGCTCTTCGACCGCAGCCTGCCGGCCGGGCGCTATGCCCGCCTGTCGGTGACGGACAGCGGGGCCGGCATCGCGCCCGACGTGATGGCGCGCCTGTTCGAACCCTTCTTCACCACCCGCGGCCCGCACGTGGGCACCGGTCTGGGGCTGGCCGTGGTGCATGGCGTGATGGTGGATCTGGGCGGAGCGATCGATGTGCACAGCACGCCGGGGCAGGGCGCCTGTTTCGAACTCTATTTCCCCTGCGTGGACGGCGTGCCCGACGAGGCCCGCCCGGTCGACGACACCGCGCCACCGGGCTGCGGACAGACGGTGCTGCTGGTCGATGACGAGCCCGGGCTGGTCGAGCTGGCGGAGGAGCTGCTGGCGGGGCTGGGCTACGAGCCGGTCGGCTTTGCGTCGAGCGTGCAGGCGCTGGCCGAGTTCCAGCGCGATCCGGACCGCTTCGATCTGGTGCTGACCGACGAGGTGATGCCCGAGATGACCGGCACGGCGCTGGCCCAGGCCGTGCACGCCGTGCGGCCGGATCTGCCGGTCGTGCTGGCCAGTGGCTATGGCGGGCCGCAGCTGGCGGCCCGTGCGGCGGGGGCTGGCGTCACCGTGCTGCTGCGCAAGCCGCTGGTGCGGGCTGAACTGGCACGTGCCATGGCGCAGGCGCTGGGGGCGTGCGCGCTGCGGCTGCAACCGCCCGGCCGGTGATGGCGCCGGCCACCATCGACGGCCATGGGCCTCTGGACTATTGCCCGTGTGCCCCCATCTGCGCGTGATTGCCCACCCACCCGAAGGAACCCGCATGCTGTTCGACTCCGTCCAGGTCCGCGCGCTGACCCTGCGCAACCGCACCGTCATGGCGCCCATGACCCGCAGCCGCGCTGTCGAGGCCAACACCCCGAACGCGCTGATGGCTGAGTACTACGCCCAGCGCGCCAGCGCCGGTCTCATCATCACCGAGGGCACGTCCCCGTCTGCGAACGGCCTTGGCTACGCCCGCATCCCCGGGTTGTTCAACGCCGCGCAGGTCGCTGGCTGGAAGCTGGTCACCGACGCGGTCCACGCCCAGGGCGGCAAGATCGTCATCCAGTTCATGCACACCGGCCGCGTCACCCACGTCGCCAACCTGCCGGCCGGCGCCGAAGTGGTCGGCCCGGTCGACGGGGCCTGCCCTGGCGAGATGTACGTGGACGCGCTCGGCATGCAGCCGCACACCCCGGCCCGCGCCATGACCGAGGCCGACATCGCCCATGCGGTCGCCGAATACGCCGAGGCGGCGCGGCTGGCGATCGAGGCCGGCTTCGACGGCGTCGAGCTGCACGCGGCCAACGGCTACCTGATCGAGCAGTTCCTCAACGCCAACGTCAACACCCGCACCGACGGCTACGGCGGCAGCACCGCGGGCCGCAACCGCTTCGCCCTCGAAGTCGCCCGCGCCACGGTGGCCGCGATCGGCGCCGAGCGGGTCGGCATCCGGCTGTCGCCGTACGGCGTGTTCAACGGCACCGGCGCTTTCGCGGACGTGGACGCCCAATACCTCGCGCTGGTGCAGGAACTCTCCACGCTCGGGCTGATGTACCTGCACGTGCTGGACCACTCGGCGATGGGCGCGCCCGCCGTGCCGGCCGCGCTGAAGGCGGCGCTGCGGGCGGCGTTCGATGGCCCCTTCATCCTGGCCGGCGGGTTCGACGCCGCCAGCGCCGAACAGGCGCTCGTGGACGGGCAGGCCGACCTCATCGCCTTCGGCCGGCCGTTCATCTCGAACCCGGACCTCGTCGAGCGCATGCGCCAGGGCGCGCCGCTGAACCCGCCCGACATGGCGACGTTCTATACCCCCGGCCCGGTCGGCTACACCGACTACGCCTGACGGTCCCGGCGGGCAGGTGGTGCCCGCCTGTCCGCCTACAGCATCGGCATCTCGTCGACCGAGGCGTGCAGCTGCAGCTGCCCGTCCACCCGCCGGATGTCGACAAAGGGGGTCTCGGCAACGCGGATGTCCTGTTCGGCGACCGGCCCGCCCTGCACCTCCACCCGCACCCGGACGACCGCGGCCGTCACCGGCACGTCCACCGCATCCGCCAGCGAGATCGACGGGTCGGTCTGGACCTTGCGCCCGTAGTAGACCGTCAGTCCGTCGACCTGGATGGACACGGTGTCTTCCTGGAATCCATCGCGCAGCTTGAGGTGGAGGGGCATGACCGGCCTCGTTTCCATGTCGGATCGCGTTGATGACGGGAGGCTGCGAGGCACCGGGTTCCGGCTGCCGTCCAGCGGTGACCAGACCAGCCACAGGAACAGCGCCACCAGCGCCACGAGGGTGGCATGCAGGACGTGGCGCCATCGCATCGGGCTGGACATGGTCAGCACTCCTTCCGCAGAACCGGAAACAGCATCTCAGCAGCGGGGCCGGGCCGGATTGAGTACACGCAACGCCGTTGCGGCGCCCGCCACGACCCCCTGTCGGCCGCGGCCAGGACCTGCGAAACTCCGCCCCCACCATGCCCCCACGCCAGCTCCACTCCGCCTCTGCCGGCTTCGAAGCCGCCCTGCACGTCGACCTCCTGCCCGCCGGCCACCGCTCGCGCCGGCTGCACGGCCACAGCTTCTTCGCCACCGTGCGCGCCGAGCTGCCGGCGGGCTGGGCGCCGTTTCCGGGCAGCGAGGTGGCCGAGCTGCAGCGCCGCATGGAGGCCTGCGTCGCGCCGCTCGACTACGCCCGGCTCAACGACCTCGACGGCCTCGCCCAGCCGACCGACGAGAACATCGCCCGCTGGATTCGCACCCGGCTGGAGACGGCGTTCGACGTGCCCGGCATCGTGCAGATCGGCGTGCAGAGCACGGCGCACACCGGCGTCGACCTCGACCGCGCCGGCCACGCCCACCTCTGGCGCCGCTACCGCTTCCAGGCCGCGCACCGCCTGCCCAACGTGCCGCTCGGCCACAAGTGCGGGCGCATGCACGGCCACGGCTTCGAGGTCATCCTGCACGCCGACCAGGACATCGGCAGCAGCGACCTCGGCATCGACTACGACCGCATCGATGCGGTCTGGGCGCCGTTCCACACCCTGCTGAACTACCACTGCCTCAACGAGATCGCCGGGCTGGAGAACCCCACCAGCGAGGTCCTCTCCGCCTGGCTGTGGCAGCGCCTGAAGCCGCTGCTGCCCGAGCTGTCCTGGGTGACGGTGTACGAGACCGGCTCCTGCGGCGCCAACTTCGACGGCACGCACTACCGCATCTGGAAGGAGCTGACGCTCGACAGCGCGATCCGGCTGAAGCACGCGCCGGCCGGCAGCCCGCTCGGCGCCCTCCACGGCCACACCTACACGCTGCGCCTGCACCTCAGCGCCGAACTCGACACCGTGCAGGGCTGGACGGTCGATTTCGGCGACGTGAAGACGCAGTTCGATCCGATCTTCAAGGCCATCGACCACCGCCCGCTGTACGAGATCGCCGACCTGCCGGACGGGGATGCGCTGTCGCTGGCGCGCTGGGTGCTGGACAAGGGCCGCGCGGCGCTGCCGGAACTCGACCGCGTCGATCTGTATGAAACGCGGGGCTGTGGCGCGATCGTGATCGCCGCGACCGCCACGCAGGAGCTGGTGCCGGTATGACCTATTCCGTGAAAGAGCTGTTCTATACGCTGCAGGGCGAGGGCGCGCAGGCGGGCCGCGCGGCGGTGTTCTGTCGCTTCGCCGGCTGCAACCTGTGGACCGGGCGCGAGGAAGACCGCGCCGCGGCTGTCTGCACCTTCTGCGACACCGACTTCGTCGGCACCGATGGCCAGGGCGGCGGCAAGTTCGCGACGCCCGAAGCGCTGGCCGACGCGGTCGCGGCGCAGTGGCCAGCGGGTGCGGGCGGGCGGCCCTACGTCGTCTGCACCGGGGGCGAGCCGCTGCTGCAGCTGGACGTGCCGCTGGTCGACGCATTGCACGCCCGCGGCTTCGAGGTCGCTGTGGAAACCAACGGCACCCAGCCCGCCCCCGCCGGGCTGGACTGGATCTGCGTCAGCCCCAAGGCGGGTGCGGCGCTGCAGCTCACCCGCGGCGACGAGCTGAAGCTGGTCTACCCCCAACTGCTGGCGCGGCCCGAGCGCTTCGCCGCGCTGGACTTCACGCACTTCTTCCTGCAGCCGATGGACGGCCCGCAGCAGGCCGAAAACACCCGTGCGACCGCCGCCTACTGCATGGCGCATCCGCAGTGGCGGCTGGGGGTGCAGATGCACAAGGTGGTCGGCATCGACTGACCGGGACCGCCAGTCGACCAACCCTGTCGCGCCACCCGGCCTCTCCGTCGCCGGCCCTTCCGTCCCTTGCCCCGCCGGCCCCGGCCCCTCTGGCCCCGGCCCCTCCGTCATCCTCGCGAAGGCGAGGACCCACCTCGACCAACCACCGTTCACACCGTGCGTTGGTGCCCGCCTGCGCGGGCATGACGGGCGGGGGGGGCCTCCATGCTGTGGCTGTCGTCGCCGTCGCTTCCACTGCCTCTGGCCAATACCCGATAGAAAAATTTCCGAACTGAGGACTTGTCGCCCGCGCTCCCCGAGGGACCGGAGAGAGGGAAGGAGGGAGCGAAGGGGCAAGCCTCGACCCTGCACGCCGCGGCGGTGAAGCCTGTCCTGGTCTAATGATTTCGCACACACCGATAGGTGGAAATCACCTGGACAACGAACGTGACGAACACGAAACGAAGAGTCTTTGACGCGAGCTTCAAGCTGCAGATCGTGCAGATGATCCGGTCGCAGGGCCTGGGCATTGGCGAGGTCTGCCGGGACATGAAGCTGGGCGAGACGGCGGTGCGGCGCTGGCTGGCACAGGCCGATGCGGAACAGCTGGGGCAGCCTGGCATCGGCAAGCCGTTGACGGCGGAGCACCAGCGCATCCGCCAGCTCGAAGCCGAGAACAAGCAACTCCGGGGCGACGTAGAAGTTTTAAAAAAAGCATCGGCCTTCTTTGCCCGGGAACTGCGATGAGCTTCAAGCTCGTCGGGCAACTGCAAGAGAAGGCCGCGGTGGTGGAGCAGGTTTGCCGGGTGCTGGGCATCAGCCGCTCGGGCTACTACGCGGCCCGCAGGCGCAGCCGAATGCAGCCGGCGGTGTGCGAGGCCAGCGTGCAACTGAAGGCGGCATTTGCGGCCAGCGGCGGGGCGTACGGCAGCCGACGGCTGCGCACGGCGGTGGCCTCGCGTGGCATCGTCATGGGGATCTACCGCGTGCGCCGTTTGATGTGCCAGCATGGTCTGCGCTCGACGTGGAAGCGCAAGTTCGTGCACACGACCGACAGCAAACACGCGCTGCCGATCTCGCCCAATGTGCTGGCCCGACAGTTCAACCCGACGCGGCCCGATCAGGCCTGGGTCGCCGACATCACCTACATCCGCACGCGCAGCGGCTGGCTGTATCTGGCGGTGGTGCTGGACTTGTTTGCGCGCAAGGTGGTGGGCTGGGCGATGGCCCCGGACATGCAGGCCGGGCTGGTGTGCCGGGCGTTGCAACTGGCCATCGTGCAGCGCCAACCTGCGCCGGGCTTGATCGTCCACACGGATCGCGGCAGCCAGTACGCCAGCGCGGCGCATCAGGCGCTGCTGGCCAGACACGGCCTGGTCGGCAGCATGAGCCGCAAGGGCAACTGCTGGGACAACGCGGTGATGGAGCGCTTCTTCCTGAACCTCAAGATGGAGCGCGTCTGGCAGCGCGATTACGCCAACCATGCCGAGGCCACGAGCGACATCGCCGACTACATCGTCAGCTTCTACAACAGCGTGCGTCTGCACTCCACACTGGGCAACTTGCCACCCAATGCCTTCGAGCATCAATCGGCAATCACACAACCTATCGGGCTGTGCGAAATAACTTGACCAGGACACTGCCCACCCTCCCTGCCAAGAGAGGGGTGGCAGACCGTGCGGGTTGGCAGACCGGGACAGGACCGGCAGGGGTTGCCCCCTCCCGCACGGCCCGCCATAGACGTAGCCATGCGCGCAGATCGCGCCGTCAACAACGTTGAACGGACGTGAAAAAGCCGCGATGGGCGCGGCTTGAGTCTGCGCCTGTCTTCCGGGCTGCCAAGCCCGTGCTCGCAGTGTGTGCGAGCGGGGTGGATGCTACACCAGCCGCGACGTATATGGCCGGCGCCTATGCGCTTGACGCCCACCGCCGCCAGCGCTCGAATCCGCCCATGTCCACCGACCGCACCTTCATCGACCACCTCGCCGACCAGCTCCACGGTTTCGGTGCCTTCGCCCACCGCAAGATGTTCGGCGAGTACGCGCTTTACCTGGACGCCAAGGTCGTCGCGCTGGTCTGCGACAACCAGCTCTTCGTCAAGCCGACCGACGCCGGCCGCGCGCTGCTCGGGCCGGACGCCGCGATGGGGCCGCCGTATCCGGGCGCGAAGCCGCATTTCCAGGTGTCCGACCTGATCGACGAGCGCGAGGCGCTGGCGCGGTTGCTGCGCGTCACGGCGGAGGCGCTGCCCGAGCCGAAACCGAAGAAACCGACGCAACCGAAGACGCCGACGCCTGCTGCGCGGCGGTCACGCGCACCGGGTTGATGTGACTGACGGGGTGATGGGACGGTTCGGGCCTATCCTCGGCGCGTTCAACGTCGTTCTCCCACGGAAGTCCCCATGACCACCTTGCGCCCCCGCCACGAACGCCACCGCGAACGCCACCGCACCGACCGCATCGGCTGGCTGCGCGCCGCGGTGCTGGGCGCCAACGACGGCGTCATCTCGACCGCCAGCCTCGTCGTCGGCGTCGCGGCGGCGGGCACCGGTTCGGCCGATCTGCTGGTCACCGGCATCGCCGGGCTGGTGGCGGGGGCCATGTCGATGGCGGCGGGGGAGTACGTCTCGGTGTACTCGCAGGCCGACACCGAGCAGGCCGACCTGGCCCGCGAACGGCTGGAGCTGGCCGCCGATCCGGTCGCCGAACAGCGCGAGCTGGCCGGGCTCTACGTCGCCCGCGGTCTGACGCCCGAGCTGGCGGCGGAGGTCTCCGCGCAGCTGATGGCCCACGACGCGCTCGGCGCCCACGCCCGCGACGAGCTGGGCCTGTCCACCGAGCTGGCCGCGCAGCCGGTGCAGGCGGCGCTGGCGTCTGCGGCCAGTTTCGCGGTCGGGGCGGCGCTGCCGCTGGCCGTCACGGTGCTGGCGGCGGGGCCGCACGTGATCGCCTGGGTGTCGGGCACGGCGCTGGTGTTCCTGGCCGTGCTGGGCGGGCTGGCGGCGCAGGTCGGGGGCGCCAGCGTGTGGACCGGCGCCGGGCGCGTGACCTTCTGGGGCGCGATCGCGATGGCAGTCACGGCCGCGGCCGGGTCGGTGTTCGACCATCTGCTGGCGCTGTTGCGCTGACCGCGGCCCGTTCCGGCGGGCGCGCCACGCGATAATCCACAGATTGAGCGTCCCGCACGCCCGCCACGAGTTCCGCGCCGCCATGAGCCTCCCAGACCGCTACGACCCCACCGCCGTCGAATCCGCCGCCCAGACCGCCTGGCGCGCCGCCGACGCCTACCGCGTCACCGAAGACCAGACGAAGCCCAAGTTCTACGCCTGCTCGATGCTGCCGTACCCGAGCGGCAAGCTGCACATGGGCCATGTGCGCAACTACACCATCAACGACATGCTGACCCGTCAGCTGCGGATGAAGGGCTACAACGTGCTGATGCCGATGGGCTGGGATGCCTTCGGTCTGCCGGCGGAGAACGCCGCGCTGAAGAACGCCGTGCCGCCCGAGAAGTGGACGCGCGAGAACATCGCCTACATGAAGACGCAGATGCAGGCGATGGGCTTGGCGATCGACTGGTCGCGCGAAGTCGCGACCTGCGACCCTGAGTACTACAAGTGGAACCAGTGGCTGTTCCTGAAGATGCTGGAAGCCGGCATTGCCGAGCGCCGCACGCAGGTCGTGAACTGGGACCCGGTCGATCAGACCGTGCTGGCCAACGAGCAGGTGATCGACGGCCGCGGCTGGCGCTCCGGCGCGCTGGTCGAGAAGCGCGAGATCCCGGGCTACTACCTGAACATCGTGCAGTACGCCGACGAGCTGCTGGGCGCGGTCGCGAACCCGGAAGACCCGAACTACCTCAGCGGCTGGCCCGAGCGCGTGCGGCTGATGCAGGAAAACTGGATCGGCAAGAGCGAGGGCGTGCGCTTCGCCTTCCCGCACGAGATCGCGGGCGCCGATGGCGCGCTGATCCAGGGCGGCAAGCTCTACGTCTTCACGACGCGCGCCGACACCATCATGGGCGTGACCTTCTGCGCCGTGGCGCCGGAGCATCCGCTGGCGGCCCACGCTGCGGCGACGAACCCGGCACTGGCCGCGTTCATCGTCGAATGCGGGCAGGGCGGCACGACCGAAGCCGAACTCGCCACGCAGGAAAAGAAGGGCATGCCCACGGGCCTGTTCGTCACGCACCCGCTGACCGGCGCGCAGGTCGAGGTCTGGGTCGGCAACTACGTGCTGATGAGCTATGGCGATGGCGCCGTGATGGGCGTGCCGGCGCATGACGAGCGTGACTTCGCGTTCGCGAAGAAGTACGGCATTGCCATCAAGCAGGTCGTCAAAGCGGGCGACGAGGTGTTCTCGCTCGACGCCTGGGCCGACTGGTACGGCGACAAGCAGCGCGCCGTGTGCGTCAACTCGGGCGCGCTGGACGGGCTGCCGTACAAGGAGGCCGTCTCCAAGGTCGCCGAACTCGTCGGCGCCAAGGGCCTCGGCGAGAAGAAGACCACCTGGCGCCTGCGCGACTGGGGCATCAGCCGCCAGCGCTACTGGGGCACGCCGATCCCGATCATCCACTGCGACGACTGCGGCGCGGTGCCGGTGCCGGCCGCCGACCTGCCGGTCGTGTTGCCGATCGACTGCGTGCCGGACGGCTCGGGCAACCCGCTGAAGAAGCGCACCGACTTCCTGAACGTCGCCTGCCCCTGCTGCGGCAAACCCGCGCAGCGCGAGACGGACACGATGGACACCTTCGTGGACTCGTCGTGGTACTTCATGCGCTACTGCGACGCGCAGAACAGCGATGCGATGGTCGCCGGCGGCACCGACTACTGGATGCCGATGGACCAGTACATCGGCGGCATCGAGCACGCGATCCTGCACCTGCTCTACGCCCGCTTCTGGACCAAGGTCATGCGTGACCTGAAGCTGGTCAAGATCAACGAGCCGTTCACCAAGCTGCTGACGCAGGGCATGGTGCTCAAGGGCGCCTTCTTCCGCAAGCCGGAAGGCGGCGGCAAGAGCTACTACTGGGAACACGAAGTCAACGTCCTGACGAACGACCACGGCGTCACCATCGGCGGCACGTTGAAGGCGGACGGCCTGCCGCTCGACTACGAGATGACGACGATGTCGAAGTCCAAGAGCAACGGCGTCGATCCGCAGGAGCTGATCAACCAGTACGGCGCCGACACCGCGCGCCTGTTCGTGATGTTCGCGTCCCCGCCGGAGCAGACGCTGGAGTGGAACGACGCGGGCGTCGAGGGCGCGCACCGCTTCCTGAAGCGCGTCTGGGGCTTTGCCGCCAAGAACGAGGCGGTGCTGGTGGGTGCGGCTGGCAAGGTGTCGGGCGAGCTGCCCGCTGCCGCCAAGGCGCTGCGCCGCGAGGTGCATCTGGTGCTGCGCCAGATCAGCCACGACTACGAGCGCATGCAATACAACACCGTCGTCTCCGGCGGCATGAAGCTGCTGAACGCGCTGGAAGCCTACAAGCACGACGGCAGCGCCGCGTCGGCCGCCGTGCTGCGCGAGGGCTACTCGGTGCTGCTGCGCGGCCTCTACCCGGCCTGCCCGCACACGACGTGGAAGCTCTGGGCCGACCTCGGCTACGCCGCCGCGCTGGGCGACCTGCTCGACGCGCCGTGGCCGCAGGTCGACGAGGCCGCGCTGGTGCAGGACGAGATCGAGCTGGTGCTGCAGGTGAACGGCAAGACCCGCGGTTCGATCACCGTGCCGGCCGGCGCGGACAAGGCGGCGATCGAAGCCGTGGCCGCGGCCAGCGCCGAGGTGGCGAAGTTCGCCGAAGGCAAGCCGCCGAAGAAGATCATCGTCGTCCCCGGCCGCCTCGTGAACGTGGTGGTCTGAGGCGATGCGGCGGCGCCTGTTCACGCTGGCGGTGGCCGCGGCCCTGGCGGGCTGCGGCTTCCAGCTGCGCCGCCCGCCGGAGCTGCAGCTCAAGCGCATCTACCTCACTGGCTTCGACACCTACTCGCCGATGGGCGACGAGCTGCGCCGGCAACTGCGCGCCAGCCCCGGCGTCGTGCTGACGGCGACCGCCGCCGAGGCCGATGTGGTGTTCGACGCGCTGGAGGATGCGCGCGAGCAGGTGGCGGCGGCCTCGACCGCCACCGGGCAGGTGAGCGAGCTGACGCTGCGCGCCCGCCTGCGCTTCAAGGCCCGCACGCCTGCCGGCCGCACGCTGATCGCCCCGGCCGAGCTGACGCTGACCCGCGACGTGAGCTACAGCGAGGCCAGCGCGCTGGCCAAGGAGCAGGAAATCGCGCTGCTGTTCCGCTCGATGCACACCGATCTGGCGGCGCAGGTGCTGCGGCGGCTGGCGGCGCTGGGTCCGGGCTGAGCCGCCATGCAACTGCGCGCTGACCAGCTTCCGCAGGCGCTTGCCAAGGGCCTGCGCCCGCTCTACGTCATCCACGGCGACGAGCCGCTGCTGGCGCAGGAGGCCGCCGACGCGATCCGCAGCGCTGCACGCGCCGCCGGCTACAGCGAGCGCAGCGTCCACACCGTGGCCGGCGCGCAGTTCGACTGGTCCGGCCTGCTCGGCGAGGCCAGTGCGCTGAGCCTGTTCGCCGACCGGCGCGTGATCGAGATCCGCATTCCCTCGGGCAAGCCGGGCAAGGACGGCTCGGAGGCCTTGCAGCGCTACGTCGAGACGCTGTCCGACGACAACCTGACGCTCATCCTGCTGCCCAGGCTCGACCGCACGCAGCAGACCAGCGCGTGGTTCACCGCGCTGGACGGCGCGGGCGCGACCATCCGCATCGACCCGGTCGAGCGCCGCGCGCTGCCGCAGTGGATCGCGCAGCGGCTGGCCGCACAAGGGCTGCGCATCGAGGACGGCGAGGCGGGGCAGCACGCACTGGCCTTCTTCGCCGACCGCATCGAGGGCAACCTGCTCGCCGCGCACCAGGAGATCAGCAAGCTGGCGCTGCTGCACGCACCGGCCGATCCGCGTGGTGCGCCGACGGTGCTGACACAGACCCAGATCGAGTCCGCCGTGCTGAACGTGGCGCGCTACGACGTGTTCAAGCTCGGCGAGGCGGTGCTGGCCGGGCAGGTGGCGCGGGCGCTGCGCATGCTCGACGGGCTGGAGGCCGAGGGCGAGGCGGCCGTGCTGGTCCACTGGACCCTGGCCGACGACCTGCGCGGGCTGCAGCGCGTGCACACCGCCATGCTGCAGGGCAAGCCGCTGCCGCTGGCGCTGCGCGATGCGCGGGTCTGGGGCGTGAAGGAAAAGCTGTTCGAGCGGGTCGTGCCGCAGCTGGATGCCGCCACGCTCACCGCGCTGGTCGCCGCCGCCCACACGGTGGATGGCATCGTCAAGGGCGTGCCCGACCGCCAGTGGCCGGCCGCGCCGTGGGCGGCGCTGCGCCGGCTGGTGCTGCTGACGGTGCAGGCCGTGCAACGCAAGGGGCCGCCGCTGGCGCTGACGGGCTGAACGCCAGCGCTCGGTTGCATCAACCGGGGATTCGGCCCACTTTTCCAGACTTCCGCGCCGCCGCGACGAGAGGATGCTCAGGGCATTTCCGTGTCGAAGGATGGTGATGTTCCTGAACTCGTGGTGGTGGCGTTGCGGGGGTGCGCTCCTGCTCCGGCTGGCTGTGGGACTGGGGCTGCCTGGCGTGGTGCAGGCGGCTGCCGTGACCGTGCAGACCCTGGACCCGGCGGGCAAGCCGCTGGCCGGGGCGGTGGTGGCGGTCGAGGTGGGCAGCGTGGCCAGGGTGGCGGCCCCCGGTACCCGCGCCGAGATCAGCCAGCGCCAGCGCGCCTTCGACCCGGGCTTGCTGGTGGTGCAGACGGGCACGTCGGTCGATTTCCCCAACCTCGACACCGTGCGCCACCACGTCTATTCGTTCTCGCCGGCCAGGACCTTCGAGCTGAAGCTCTACAACGGGCGGCCGTCGACCCCCGTGGTGTTCGACCGCGCGGGCGTCGTCGTGCTCGGCTGCAACATCCATGACCAGATGGTCGGCACGGTGGTGGTGGTCGACACGCCGCTGTTCGGTCGCACGGATGCGGCTGGCCGGGTCGTGCTGGAGGTGCCGGCGGGGGAACACCGCCTGCTGACCTGGCATGCCCGGATGCGCGAGGGCACGGACCTGCTCGCCCAGGCGCTGAAGGTCGGGGTGGCCGGTGCGGTGGTCGTGACGGTCAAGCTGCCCGTGGTGGCTGCGCCATGAGCACGGTCATGGCACGGCTGTCCGGCTGGCGCCTGAGCGGGCTGGAGCGGCGCATCGTCTGGCCCTTCCTGCTGCTGCTGGTCGTGGTGCAGGGCATCAGCCTGATGCTGGTGAACGGTGCGATCGGAGACAGCGCCACGCGCGCGATCGACAACGATCTGCAGACCGGCCAGCGCGTGTTCACCCGGCTGCTGGAGCAGCGCGCCGAGCGCCTGTCCGAGGCGGCGGTGCTGCTGGCCTCCGACTTCGGATTCCGCTCGGCCGTGAACAGCCGCGATGTCGACACGCTCAGCGATGCGCTGGAAAACAATGGCCGGCGCATCGGCGCATCGCTGGTGATCTACACCGATCCGGCCTGGCGCCCGGTGGCCGCGACCGGGCTGGACATCGGCCGCGTGGCGGCGCTGCTGCCCGCGGCCCGCCTCATGGCCATGACCGACCCGGTGGGCGGCATGTCGGTGCAGCGCGCACGCCTGACGCTGATCGAGGGCCGGGCCTACCAGCTCGTGGCCGTGCCGGTGAAGGCCCCGCGCACGGTCGGCTGGGTGCTGATGGGCTTCGTGCTGGACCGCTCGGTGCTGCAGCAGCTCGCCGCCATCACCGGTCTGCGCGGTGCGGTGCTGCTCGACGGTCCCCCGGCGCATACCCTGCTGACCACCTTCGTGCAGGCCAGCGACCTGCGGGCCGAATCCAACCCGACCGCCAGTCCCTGTGGCCGCGAGCTGCACGAGTCGGGTGCCCGCTGGCGCAGCTGCGAGTTCGTGCTGGACACGGGCGTGTCCGACGGACGTGCCGCGCCGCCGCTGCGGCTGGTGCTGGCGCATTCGGTGGACGAGGCACTCGCCCCCTTCGTGCGGCTGCAACTCACCTTGCTGCTGCTCACGGGGGTCGGTATGGTGGTGTTCGGCGTGGGCGGTGCCATGACGGCGCGGCGCCTGAGCCGGCCGATCCGCGGGCTGCGGCGGGCGGCCGAGCGCCTGAGCCTGGCCGACTACGACACGCCGGTGCGGGTGCCCGACGAGCGGGTGGTCGGTGATGAGCTGGTGCAGCTGGCGCAGGCCTTCGAGTCGACCCGCCAGGCGGTCCAGCAGCGCGAGCAGACCATCACCCGGCTGGCCTACTGGGACACGCTGACCGGCCTGCCCAACCGCGCCCAGTTCGTCAGCGTGCTGCGGCAGCGGCTGCAGGTCGATGTGGCCGGCGGCGTGGCGCCGGTGGCGGTGATGATGCTCGACCTGGACCGCTTCAAGCATGTGAACGACGTGCTCGGCCACCAGTTCGGGGACCGGCTGCTGTGCGAGGTGGCGCAACGACTGGACTGGGCCTGTCGCCTTCCGGGGATGGTGCTGGCCCGCTTGAGCGGTGACGAGTTCGGCCTGCTGCTGCCCAGCCAGGGACCGGCCCATGCCCGCGAAGTGGCGCACGCGCTGCTGGCGGTGCTCGACCAGCCCCTCCGGCTCGACGACCACACCATCGACCTCAGCGCGAGCCTGGGCATCGCCTTCGCGCCAGACCACGCCACCGAGCCGGAAGCGCTGCTGGGCCTGGTCGAAGTGGCGATGTACGCCGCCAAGCGCCGCCAGCTGGGCGTGCTGGTCTACGACACGTCGATGGACACGCGCAGCAGCGCCTCGCTGTCGCTGTTGAGCGAGCTGCGCGTGGCGATCGAGCAGGAAGAGTTGCGCCTGTACGTGCAGCCCAAGGTGGATCTGAAGACGGGGCAGGTGCTCGGGGGCGAGGCGCTGGTGCGCTGGCTGCACCCGCAGCGCGGGCTGGTGCCGCCGATGCAGTTCATCCCCTTTGCCGAGCAGACCGGCTTCATCCGCCAGATCACGGTCTGGATGCTCGAAACCGGCGTGCAGGCGCTGCAGCGCTGGCAGGAGGCGGGGCTGTCGATGAAGCTGAGCATCAACCTGTCGACCCGCGATCTGCTCGATCCCACGCTGACGGACCGCGTGCGCGGCCTGCTGGACCGGCACCGCGTCTCGGCGGCCTGGCTGTGCCTGGAGATCACCGAGAGCGCGATCATGGACGACCCGGCGCGGGCGCTGCAGACGCTCCAGAAGCTGCACGAACTCGGCGTGCGCCTGTCGATCGACGACTTCGGCACCGGTTACTCCTCGCTGGCCTACCTGAAGCGGCTGCCGGTCGACGAGCTGAAGATCGACCGCAGCTTCGTCACCAACATGGAGCGCGATCTGGACGACGCGCGCATCGTGCAGTCCACCATCGGGCTGGCGCACAACCTCGGGCTGACCGTGGTGGCCGAGGGTGTGGAGACCGACAAGGCCTGGGCGCTGCTGGCGCGGCTGGGCTGCGACGAGGGCCAGGGCTATGGCATCGGCCGCCCGATGCCGTCCGCCGAGTTCCTCGGCTGGGTGCGCCGCTGGGAGGCGCCGTCCAACGAGGCGCTGCACGTCGACACCGATTTCGCGCAGATGCTCTGATCCGCGCAGGGACCGTGCTTCAGTAGCCGGTGCGCCGGTCCACCTGGTGCACCAGCGGCTCGCCACGGCGCCAGGCGGCCAGGTGCTGCGCCACGATCCGAGCGGCCGAGCGCGCGTCGGTCTGCGCCGCCACATGCGGCAGCACGGTGACCGCGGGATGGGTCCAGTAGCGGTGACCGGCCGGCAGCGGCTCCTGGTGGAACACGTCCAGCACGGCATGGCCGAGGTGGCCGTCGTCGAGCGCGGCCAGCAGGTCGGCGTCCACCACGTGCGCACCGCGGGCCAGGTTCACCAGCGCCGCGCCACGCGGCAGTTGCCGCAGCACGGCCGTGTCGATCAGGCTGCGGGTGTCCGGCGTCAGCGGCAGCAGGTTGATCAGGACCTCGCTGTCGGCCAGCACCGGGCCGAGCGGCTCGCCACGCCGCCAGCCGGTGACCCGGTAGCCCAGCGCCCGCAGCCGCGCGCTCACCGCGCCACCCATCTGCCCTTGCCCCAGCACACCGATGCGCACCTCGTCGGCCCGGCGCTGGGGATGCTGCCGCCAGACACCGTCGTGCTGCTGGCGCGCGTAGGTGTGGAAGCCGCGGTGCAGCATCAGCACGGCCCACAACGCCGTCTCCGCCATCGCGGCGTTCATGGCCGGATCGACCATGCGCACGATCGGCAGGCCGGCCGGGACCGTCGGATCGGCCAGCAGCCTGTCGACCCCCGCCCACAGCGACTGGACCAGCCGCAGCCGCGGGTAGCGCTGCAGCGCGCCGGCGGGCGGGTTGGCGACGATGGCGATCTCGACCGTTGCCGGATCGTGGTCCGGTTCGCCGGCGCGCACCAGCGTGTCACCGGGCAGTGCGGCGGCCAGCGCGGGCAGCCACTCGGCCCACTCCTGCGCATCGAAGCGGCAGGCCAGCGCGATCGGTCCCGGCGTGGCGCTCACGGCATGGCCTGCAGCGCCGACACCAGCACCGCCAGCGCGTGGTCGCGCGTCTGGGCGCGGACGGCGGCGCGGTCGCCCTCGAAGTGCCGGCATTCGGTCCAGATCCAGCCCGGCAGCGCCCAGGCGAACCAGACGGTGCCGACCGGCTTGGCCTCGCTGCCGCCCCCCGGTCCGGCGATGCCGGTGACGGCCACGGCCACTTCGACCCCCGCTTCGCGCTGCGCGCCCGCGGCCATCGCCCGGGCCACGGACTCGCTGACCGCGCCGTCGCTGGCGATCAGCGCCGAGTCCACGCCGAGCATCTCGGACTTGGCGGCGTTGCTGTAGGTGATGAAGCCACGGTCGAACCAGTCGCTCGACCCGGCCAGGTCGGTGCAGGCGGCGGCGATCATCCCGCCGGTGCAGCTCTCGGCGGTGGCGAGGTGCCAGCCCGGCGGGCGCAGCAGGTCGGCGAGGCTGTGGACAACGTGGTCCGCGTGGTCGGAGGCGGTATCGGACATCACAGGACTCCCTGGACAAGGCGCGTCAGCGCCACGCCGACGGCGATGGTGAACAGCGTGCAGCCCGCGGCAACGAGGTCGTCGAACAGGATGCCGAAGCCGCCGCGCCAGCCGCCGCCCTTGAAGTGCTGGTCGGCCCAGCGCACGGGGCCGGGCTTGGCGGCGTCGAAGTAGCGGAAGAGGGCGAACGCGGTGATCTGCAGGCCCAGGCTGGCCGGCGTCAGCACCCACAGGATGAGCCAGAAGGCGAGCACCTCGTCCCAGACGATGAAGCCCGGGTCGGCGATGCCGGCGTTCGTGGCCGCGACGGTGCAGGCCCACCAGCCGACGAAGAAGCCGCCGAGCAGCGTCCAGCCCCAGCCGGCGCTGTCGAGCCAGACATTCAGCACGGCGAAGGCCACCCAGGCCCACAAGGTGCCCGCCGTGCCGGGGGCGATCGGGCTCAGGCCGCTGCCGCCGCCGAGGGCCAGGAAGTGCGCCGGGTGGCTCAGCAGGAACCGCGGGCCGACACGCCGTTTCGGGGCGGGGCGGGCTTCGACATCGGACACGTCATCGGCGGGGACGTTCATGGGGGCTTTCGGCATCAGCTGCGGAAATGGTCGAACGAGGCCCAGGGCGTGGCCACGCGGTGGCCGTGGCGGTCGTGGACCGTGGTGCCGCTCTCGGCGGTGATGCGGCCGATGCAGCGCACGCCGGTGGCGCTGCGCTGTCCGGCGGCCCGCACGGCGCCGTGGTCGGCGGGCGCGGCGGTGAAGAGCAGCTCGTAGTCGTCGCCGCCGGCGAGCAGGCATTCGTGCTGCAGCGCAGCGGTCTGCGCGCGCATCAGCGGGCTGCGGGGCAGGGCGTCGGCGTCGAGGACCACGCCGAGCGGGCGGCCGTCCGGGCCCGAGCGGCGCAGCACGTGCTGCAGATCGCCGAGCAGGCCGTCCGACACGTCGATCGCGCTGCTCGCCACGCCGCGCAGCGCCAGCCCGAGCGCGACCCGCGGCTCCGGGCATTCCATCGCCAGCCGCAGGTGGTCGAAGGCCTCGCCCGGCACGCGCAGGCCCGGCGTGCCGCGGAAGACCTCCAGCGCCAGCCGGGCGTCGCCGAGCCAGCCGGGTTCGTCTTCGCCGAGCGGGTGGCTGACCCAGAGTTCATCGCCCGGCCGCGCGCCGCTGCGCAGCAGGGCGGCGCCCGTGGGCACCTCGCCGAAGATGGTGAGGCACAGGTTCAGCGGCCCGGCGGTCGTGTCGCCGCCGACCAGGTCGAGGTCGTGGCGGTCGGCCAGCGCGTGCAGGCCGCGGGCCAGGCCGGCGAGGAAGGTGTCGTCGGCCCGTGGCAGGGCCAGCGCGAGCGTGTAGGCCAGCGGTTTCGCCCCGCAGGCGGCCAGGTCCGACAGGTTCACCGCCAGCGCCTTGTGACCGAGCCGCTCGGGCGCGACGGTAGACAGGAAATGCCGGCCCTCCACCAGCATGTCGCTCGACACCGCGAGCTGCATCCCGGGGGCGGGGGCGATCAGCGCGCAGTCGTCGCCGACGCCGAGCGGGCTGCGCCGGGCGGGGCGCGTGAAGTGGCGGGCGATGAGGTCGAATTCTCCGAGGGACATGGGGTCGTTGGCTGCTTTCAGTCGTCCGTTTTCAATCCAGGCCGGCGCCGCGCAGCACATTGGCCAGCTCGACTGCCGATTTCACATCCATCTTGTCGAACACCCGCGCGCGGTGGACTTCCACGGTGCGCACGCTGATGTCCAGTTCGTCGGCGATCTGCTTGTTGGCGCGCCCGGTGGTCACCAGGCGCATCACCTCCAGCTCGCGCTCGGTCAGCTCGGCCAGGTGGCGGCGCAGGCCGTCGCGCTCGCGCAGCCGGGCCAGCGCCTGTTCGCTGCGGCCGAGGGCTTCCACCACGCGATCGACCAGCGCATTGTCGGAGAACGGCTTCTCGACGAAGTCGAAGGCGCCGCGCTTGACCGCCATCACCGCGGTGGCCACGTCGGCGTGGCCGGTCAGGAAGATCACTGGCAGCACCTCCAGCCAGCCGCGCTCGATCAGCCGCTCGAACAGCGCCATGCCGTTCATGCCGGGCATGCGCATGTCCAGCAGCAGGCAGGCGGGCGAGTCGGGGCGCACGTCGTGTTTCTCGATCGCGGCCCAGAACTCGTCGGCCGATGCATAGGCCCGTGGCAGCAGCCGGCGCGAGCGCAGCAGCCAGGACAGGGCATCGCGCAGCACTTCCTCGTCGTCGACGACGAAGACCGTGCCACTCTGGGTCTGGACGCGTGCAGTCATGGCGGGGGACTCGGGATGGGGGCGGTGGGGGGCGGTGGAACCGGCGACGAAGACGGGAGCGTAAACCGGAATGTGGTGCCGCGGCCAGCCGGGCCGGGGCTGAAGTCGAGCGCGCCGCCGTGCTGCTCGATCACGGTGCGGCACATCGCCAGCCCGATGCCCATGCCTTCGGGCTTGGTGCTGAAGAATGGCGTGAAGAGCTGGCGCGCCACCGCCTCCGGAATGCCGGGCCCGTGGTCGATCAGCCGGAACGCAACCCAGCGCGCGTCGACCGGCCGCACCTCCAGCCGCAGCGTGCGCTGGTTCAGCGGGAGTTCCGCGTCTTCCTCCATCGCCTGGATGCCGTTGCGGGCCAGGTTCAGCAGCACCTGCTCGACCATCGTCCGGTCGCAGGACACGCGCGGCGGCGGTTCGGGCACATCGATCTCGATGCGGGTGTGGCTGCTGCGCGCGGCCAGGCGGACCAGCGGCAGCACGGCTTCGATCAGCTCGCTCGCCCGCACGTTCTCGCGCAGCCGCTCGCGCCTGCGCACGAACTGGTGGACGCTGCGGATCACGCGGCCGGCGCGCTCGGCCTGCTCGGCGATGCGGGCCACCGCCTGGCGGATCATCAACTGGGTGTCGAGGTCGGCGGGCGGGTCGTCCGGGGTCTCGGGCATCAGGTTGAGGCTGCCGGTGGCGTAGCTGGCGATGGCGGCCAGCGGCTGGTTCAGCTCGTGGCTGAGCAGCGTGGCCATCTCGCCCATGGTCGCCAGCCGGGCTGCCGCCTGGAGCTTGTCCTGCTGCTGGCGCGAGAGTTCCTCCATGCGGCGCTGGGCGCTGACGTCGAGCACGGTGCTCATCCAGCCGCCGGGCCGGCCGCGGGCATCGACCAGCGGCGCCTCGAAGATCAGCACCGGGAAGCGCTCGCCGTTGCGGCGCATGAACACGGTCTCGTGGCCCTCGCGCGGCGGCGCGTTGCCGGCGTTGCGCTCGCGCTGGCGTTCGGTGTAGAGCGCGGCCATCTCGGGGGGCCAGTAGGGCGGGGTCTCGGCCTGCAGCAGCTCGTCCGCCTCGTAGCCGACCATCTGGCAGAAGGCAGGGTTGACGTAGGTGATGCGGCCGTCGGGGGTGCGCGCGCGCAGGCCGGTGACGAGCGAGTCTTCCATGGCCTTGCGGAAGGTCAGGGCCTCGGCCAGCGCCTGTTCGGCCGTCGAGCGGCGGCGCACGTCGTGCACCAGCAGCAGGATCACGACCCCGAGCGCCACCGACAGCAGCACGACCAGCGCCGCGCTCAGGTTGGGGATCAGCCGCGGCACGCCCTGCAGGCTGTCCAGCCGCACCACCGCGGTGAACCCCGAGACGTCGATCAGCCGGTCCGCGACGAACACGCCGGCACCCCGCCGCGAGCCGGTCCGGGCCAGTCGGGTGCCATCGGCTTCGACCAGAAGCACCTCGTGGCGGCGCACGATCTCCGCCGGAATCGCCACCCGCAGCAGGTCCGACAGCCCCAGCGTGACCACGACTGCATCGGATGCGCTGGTTTCCTGGGTCAGCGGGATGCACAGGTCGACCACTTCCAGTCCCAGGCCGTTCGGGTTGGGCAGGAAGTAGGTGCGCGAGTAGGCGGGTGCGGCGAATCGGCGCGCGGTGGCGCAGGCGATCTCGGCATCGACCGACATGCCCTCGCGCGGGATGCTCTGGAACTGCATCGGGTAGGCGGCAGAGGCCACGACCTCATCGACCGAGAACCCGGGGCCGCGGCGCTCGATGCGCAGGACCTCGGAGCGCTCGTGCAGCATCTGCGCGGCTTGCGGGCGCCAGAGGTCGGGCCGGCCCCGGTCCCACAGCAGCCGCTGCAGGGTCTGCGCGTTGTCCAGCAGGCGCTGGCGCACGTCGGCGGCCGCTGCCAGGGCCGTGGTTTCGGTGTCTTCCTGGCGCTGGCTCTGCTCCTGCTGCCAGGTCAGCCACAGCAGGGCCGCCTGCACGGTGACCACCAGCGCCACCAGTGCCGCCCACAGCGGCGCGCCCTGCCAGCGGCGCGACGCGGTCGCCAGCAGCGCGGACAGGGCGGTGGGCGAGGACGGCGGCGGCGGCGTGGCGGCAGGCATGGCCGAGTATCGAGCCCCGGCCCGGCCGGGGGCTACGCAGTTTCGCGGATGCCGTTGTCCGCGTTCCGGCTGACCATGCAGGAAGCGCATGGCCCCATGCCATGACAGGGCAACCACAACCGCGCACAGTGCCGGGGGGCTTCCTACAATCGCCAGCCCCGCTCCTGCGCCTTCAGCCGAACCCGCTCCATGACCACATCCGAACAGAAACAAGCCGAACTGCGCCGTGCGGCACTCGAATACCACGAGTTTCCGACGCCGGGCAAGATCGCCATCGCCGCGACCAAGCAGCTGGTGAACCAGCGCGATCTGGCGCTGGCGTATTCACCGGGGGTGGCCGCGGCCTGCGAGGAGATCGTGGACGATCCGGCCAACGCTTTCCGCTACACCTCGCGCGGCAACCTGGTCGCCGTGGTGACCAACGGCACCGCGGTGCTCGGTCTGGGCAACATCGGTCCGCTGGCCGCCAAGCCGGTGATGGAGGGCAAGGCCGTCCTGTTCAAGAAGTTCGCCGGCATCGACGTGTTCGACCTGGAGATCGCCGAGAACGACCTCGACAAGCTGGTGGACATCATCGCGTCGCTGGAACCGACCTTCGGTGGCATCAACCTCGAGGACATCAAGGCACCGGACTGCTTCTACGTCGAGCGCAAGCTGCGCGAGCGCATGAAGATCCCCGTGTTCCACGACGACCAGCACGGCACGGCCATCGTCGTGGGTGCAGCGCTGCTCAACGGCCTGAAGGTGCTGGGCAAGGACATCACGCAGGTCAAGCTGGTGTCCTCGGGCGCGGGAGCGGCCGCGCTGGCCTGCCTGAATCTGCTGGTCAAGCTGGGCCTGCCGCGCGAGAACATCTGGGTGACGGACCTCGTGGGGGTCGTCTACCAGGGCCGCACCGAGCTGATGGACCCGGACAAGGCCGAGTTCGCGCAGGTGACCGAGCAGCGCACGCTGCGCGAAGCCATCGCGGGCGCAGACATCTTCCTGGGCCTGTCGGCGGGCGGCGTGCTCAAGCCCGACATGGTGGCGACGATGGCCGAACGGCCGATCATCTTCGCGCTGGCCAATCCGACCCCGGAAATCATGCCGGAGCAGGTCAAGGCGGTGCGCGACGACGCCATCATGGCCACCGGCCGCACCGATTACCCGAACCAGGTCAACAACGTCCTGTGTTTCCCCTACATCTTCCGTGGCGCGCTCGACTGCGGTGCGACGACGATCACCGACGAGATGGAGATCGCCGCGGTGCGCGCCATCGCCGAACTGGCGCAGGCGGAGCAGAACGACGTGGTGGCGGCGGCCTACGGCGGCGCCACGCTGTCGTTCGGGCCTGAATACCTGATCCCGAAGCCGTTCGACCCGCGCCTGATGATCCAGATCGCGCCGGCCGTGGCCCAGGCCGGCATGGACTCCGGTGTCGCGACCCGCCCGATCGCCGACATGGACGCCTACCGCGAGAAGCTGCGCGCCTTCGTCTACGCCGCCGGCACCGTGATGAAGCCGATCTACGCCGTGGCCAAGCGCGCCAAGGCCCGCCGTGTCGCCTATGCCGAGGGCGAAGACCGCCGTGTGCTGCGCGCGGTGCAGGTGGTCGTGGACGAAGGCCTGGCGTTTCCGGTGCTGGTCGGCCGCGGCAATGTCATCCGCACCCGCATCGACAAGCTTGGCCTGCGTCTGGAAGAGGGCCGCGACTACGAGATCGTCAACATCGACGACGACGCCCGCTACCGCCGCTTCTGGGAGATGTACCACGCGATGACCGACCGCCAGGGGGTCACCGAGCAGCTCGCCAAGATCGAGATGCGCCGGCGCATGACGCTGATCGCCTCGATGCTGCTGCACACCGGCGAGGTGGACGGCATGATCTGCGGCACCTGGAGTTCCACGTCGTACCACCTGCAGTACATCGACCAGGTCATCGGCCGCCGCAAGGGTGTCAACACGTATGCCTGCATGAACGGACTGGTGCTGCCGGGCCGCCAGATCTTCCTCGTCGATACCCATGTCAATTACGACCCGACCGCCGAGCAGCTCTGCGAGATCACGATCCTGGCGGCCGAGGAAATGCGCCGCTTCGGCCTGCAGCCCAAGGCGGCGCTGCTGTCGCACTCGAACTTCGGATCGAGCAACCAGCCCTCGGCGGTGAAGATGCGCCAGACGCTGGCGCTGCTGCGCGAACAGGCGCCGTGGCTGGAGGTGGATGGCGAGATGCACGGCGACACGGCACTCGACCCGACTTACCGCGCCGAGCTGATGCCGCGCTGCACGCTGCAGGGCGAGGCCAATCTGCTGGTGCTGCCTAACATCGACGCGGCCAACATCAGCTACAACCTGCTGAAGACGACCGCTGGCGGCGGCATCGCCATCGGCCCGGTGCTGCTGGGCGCGGCCAAACCGGTGCATGTGCTGACGCCGTCGGCCACGGTGCGTCGGATTGTCAACATGACGGCGCTGACGGTGGCGGACGCGAACGCCGTCCGCTGAGGACGGTCCAACTCGGCAGAACAGGGCTTCCAGAAGGAGTTTGCACCCGCTTACTTGCGCGGATGCCCCTGTTCTTCTGCTGAAAATTGAGGCAAACGCTTGAGCTTGGCGCCCTGATTCGGTACCATCGCCCCCTTCAGAATTCAGGAAAACCCGTGGTAGATCTGGTCAGGGTGACGAGCAGGCGGCTCGTCTTGGCCGCCACCAAGGCTGTTGTGCTGGGCGCTGTCGTACTGGGCACTTGGCTCGGTACGCCGGATCTGGTGCAGGCCCGGGGCGAATCCGAAACGGTCGGGCTGCAGAGCGGGGCCGTCAGGTTGTCCGAATTGCCACCGGAAACCGCCGACACGCACCGCCGGATCCTGTCCGGAGGCCCGTTCCGATACCCGAGCAAGGACGGCTCGGTGTTCGGCAACCGGGAGCGGCATCTGCCGCGGGAGACCCGAGGATACTACAGAGAATATACCGTCCCGACTGCAGGATCGCGCGACCGGGGAGCGCGGCGCATCATCTGCGGTGGACGGGAGCCGACGACCCCGGATGTTTGTTTCTACACGCAAGACCACTACGCGAGCTTTCGCCGCATCGCACCGTGACTTCGACGAGGATCGAGAGCCCTAAGGGACCATCCACCATGCTTATGCAGACCGTGCGTCCGAACATCGTGCAGGCCATCCGGGCCTTCCGAGTGGACGACCTCATGTCGGCGGCCCAGGACCTGGGCCACCACTTTCTCTACGCCAATCTGGCCGAAGCGTCTTCCAAGCCGGAAGTGCTGGAGTCGATTGCCAAGGCGTTCCTGTTCCCGGCCCACTTCGGCAAGAACCTCGACGCGCTCTACGACTGCATGACCGATCTGGTCAACAAGTCCGGTGCGCAGGCAGGCTTCGTCGTGGTGCTGGAGCAGTTGCCGGACAACGCCAAGTTCGACCGCGAGGCCCGCGAGCAGCTGCTCGACGTGTTCCGCGATGCATCCGATTACTGGGGAGAACGGAAGATACCCTTCCGATGTTTCTATTCTTTTCAGTAGCCCGCTCCCAGGACCAAGGGCAATGGGAGCGGGCTGATGGAGCCCCGGCGGAACCTGTGAAGCCGCCACCGAAACCGAGCAAGAACGCTGCGCCTGCTTTTGCGCCGCACATGCCGGTGATGAGCAGTGCATTCGACACGTCGGCCCTCGCGGCCGCATGACGACAGCAGACTGCACGCCACGGCGTCCCTGATGACGCCCATGACAAGCCCGCCCCGTGCGGGCTTGTTTCATGGGGCCTTCGCCTTTTGCGCTGCGTCGCGCTGGCCCACGGCAGTCACCAGCGCCACGTAGTCGGCCACCGGCACTTCTTCGGCGCGGCGCTGCAGATCGAACGCCGGCACCTCGTCGCCACAGCGTTCGTGCAGCCAGTGGCCCAGCGTGTTGCGCAGCATCTTGCGGCGCTGCGAGAACGCCACCGCCACCAGTTCGCCCAGCAGCGCCACGTCCACCGCAGGCGGATGGCGCAGCGGTGTCATGCGCACGACGGCCGAATCCACCCGCGGCGGCGGATCGAAACACTCCGGCGGCACATCGATCAGCGACTCGATGTCATAGCGCCACTGCAGCATCACCGACAGCCGGCCGAAGTCCTTCCGGCCGGGCGAGGCGGCCATGCGGTCCACCACTTCCTTCTGCAGCATGAAGTGCTGGTCCTGCACCACGTCGACGAAGTCGAGCAGGTGGAACAGGATCGGGCTGGAGATGTTGTAGGGCAGGTTGCCGACCACGCGCAGCTTGTGGGCCTCGCCGTAGGTGGCCCGTGCCAGGCGGGCGACTTCGCGGAAATCGACCTTCAGCACGTCGGATTCGATCACCGTCAGCTCGGGGCGCTTGCGCAGCCGGGCGGCGAGGTCGCGGTCGAGTTCGACCACCGTCAGGTGCTCGCAGCGTTCGACGATCGGATCGGTCATCGCCCCCATGCCCGGGCCGATCTCGACCACGGCCTCGCCGGGTCGCGGATCGATGGCCCGCACGATGGCCGACAGCACGGCGCCGTCGGTGAGGAAATGCTGGCCGAAGCGCTTGCGGGGAATGTGTTTCAAAGGGGAGGGACTCGTGGAAAGGTCACTGGCCGGGCGGGTCGCGCAGCTCGACATAGGCGCGGGCACGCACCTCGCGGGCCCAGTCGGCGTAGGCGTCTTCGGCCTTCTGTTCGCGCAGCGCGGCGCGGGCCATCTCGCGCTGTTCGCGTGGTTCCAGGCGCTGCTCACGCCGCTCCAGCAGCTGGATCAGGTGCACGCCGAAGCGCGAGACGACCGGCTCGGCGATCGAGCCCGGCCGCAGCGTCGACAGGGCCTGCTCGAACTCCGGCACGAACTGGCCCGGCGAGGCCCAGCCGAGGTCGCCGCCATTGGCTGCGCTGCCGTCCTCCGACTGCTGGCGGGCCAGGTCTTCGAACCTGGCGGTACCGGCCTCGATCTGGCGCTTGTAGCCGGCCAGACGGCGGACGGCGGCCTCCTGGGGCAGCTTCGGGCCGACACGCAGCAGGATGTGGCGCGCGTGCTGCTGCGACACCGTCAGGGCGGCTTCGCGGCGTTCGACCAGCTTGAGCACATGGAAGCCCGCACCCGAGCGCAGCACCTGCGGTGCCACCTCGCCTGCACGCAGCGGACTGACCGCCTCGACGAACGAATCCGGCAGCTTGTCGGCCCGGCGCAGACCCATCTCGCCGCCGCGCTCCTTGGTCGCGTCCGATGCCTCGCGCACCAGCGTCGCGAAGTCTTCGCCCGAGCGCAGCCGCTGCAGCAGGGCCACGCCCTGCTGGCGGCGCTGCGTGACGAGGGCCGGCGCAGCGTTTTCCGGCACCGACAGCAGGATCTGCGCGATGTTGTATTCGGTGGCGGCCCCGTTTTTCTCGCGCTGCTGGGCAAGCCAGGACTCGATGTCGGCATCGGTGATGCGGATGCGGCTCTGCACCTCGCGCTCGCGGATGCGTTCCAGCAGGATCTGGTCGCGCAGGTTGTTGCGGAAGCGGGCGAACTCCATGCCCTCGGTGCGCAGACGCTCGCGCAGCTGCGCCACGGTGATCTGGTTCTGCGCGGCGATGTTGGTGACGGCGCGGTCGATGTCGGCTTCCTCCGCGCGCACGCCGCCATCGCGCGCTGCGCCGAGCTGGGCACGTTCGTCGATCAGCTGGTCGAGCAGCTCGCGCACCAGCGTGTCGCGGTCCGGCAACCGGGTATTGCTGCGGGTGGCTTCCTGTTCGGTGCGCTGCAGGCGCTGCAGCACCTCGCTGTTGGTGACGAGTTCCTGGTTGACCACCGCGACGATGTAGTCGCCGCTGCGCCGTGCCGCCTGGGCGAAACCGTCGAGCGGCGCGCACAGCAGGCTGGCCGCCAGCAGCAGCACGGCCAGCGTCTGCCGGCGGCGTGGTGTCATCGCGGCAAGCGCGTCGGGGGACAGGGTCTGCAGCTCGGTCATGGGGTGTCGGTGTCGCCGCCGGTGGCGGTGGGGTGGTCGGCCGTGGCAGCCGCGGCCCGGGGGTCGCGCAGCAGCTGGTAGCCGGGGATATTGTCCTTCAAGACCGCCAGCGGGTTGGAGCCCGCATTGAGCCGGGACAGGCCGACCAGTTCCAGCTGCAGCATCAGCTGCGTCGAGGACGCCTGCAGGCTGGTGGACTGGCGCCGGGCGACCACGCGGCCGATCCAGCAGCCCGCATCGTATTCGAAGCCGACGATGGCGCCGCTGATGCGCCGGTCCTTGAGGCTGTAGTCGAGCGCGCCGACGCCGTAGAGGCGGCCGTCGCAGGACGAGGTGCTGCTGCGCGCCGGGCCATTGGCCTTGGCGGTGCCGTTGCCCACCAGGCGGCTCACCGGCGCGAGCAGTCCGTCGATCGGCCATTGCCAGCCGAGGGCCAGCTGCTCGCTGACGCCGCGGTTGCGGCGGTGGCTGGCGTAGAGGGTGCGCAGCGGCCCGGGCGAATAGCGCACGCTGGTGATGGTGCGCTCGACCCGGTCGGAGTCGGTGTTGAACTGCAGCGAGCTGTCCAGGGTCCAGTGCGGGATGGCCATGAGCGACCCCTGCACCAGCACGTCCGAGAAGCGGCTCGTGGCCGACACGCCGTCGGCGGTGATGCGCTGGTCGCTGAGGCGGTAGCGCTGCGCGATGCCCAGCCGCGCGAGTTCGGCGCCGCTGTGGCGGTCGAGGTAGCGCGTGGTCAGGCCGCCGGTGAGCTGGTTGGCGTCGGAGACGCGGTCGATGCCGGAGAAGACGTTCTCCGAGAACACCGTCGTGGCGTTGAAGTCCAGCGCCGCGCTGTCGAAGTCGGGCAGCGCCGACTGGTCGCGCCAGGGCGTGTAGGCGTAGAGCAGCCGGGGCTCCAGCGTCTGCGTCAGGTCGCGGCCGAAGGCGCGCGTCTCGCGGTCGAGCGACCAGGCGCTGTCGACGCTGACGCTCGGGATCACCCGCCCGGCGCGGGTGCGGCCATCGCTCAGGGGCCGGTCCACATCGTAGCCAGCGGCGTTGAAGCTGGCGCGGGGGGTCAGCCGCCAGCCTTCGTTGCCCAGCGGCAGTGCCACCTGGCCCAGCGCATGCAGCCGGCTGCCGGCGATGCGGGTGGGGTCGGTGTTGGTGAAGCGGTTGAACTCGGTCTGCAGCGACCACTGCAGCGGCCCGCCGCGGTTGCTCCACAGCGCGCCGATCTGCGGCGTGCGCTGGTAGGGCGGGGCGATCTGCGTGCTCGGATCGGTGTCCTGCAGCACCTGCCACTGCTGCAGACGCGCGTAGAGGTGCTGCTCGACCTCGCCCAGACCGGCCACCTGCAGCAGGCGACGCTGCTGTGCCTGGGCCGTGCTGGCCAGCAGGCGCGGGGTGAGCGATTCGGCGCCGCGCAGGCCGTCCTTCCAGTAGTTGTCGTCGGAGACCCGCAGCAGGTGCCACTCGTAGTGCACGTCGTCGGGCAGGTCGCCCTGCTGGGTCCAGCGGGTGGCCCAGCGGTCGCGCCCGGCCGTCAGGTCGCGCGGCAGCCAGAAGCCGTTGATCTCGCCGCGCCAGTGCGGGCGCAGGTAGCGGAACTCGGACTCCAGCCCCGCGCCGCGCTTGGACAGGACCGTCGGCGTCAGGGTGGCGTCCAGGTCCGGCGCGATGTTCCAGTAGTAGGGCACCGACAGGCCGAAGCCGGCGTTGCTCGACGTGGTGATCAGCGGCGGCAGCCAGCCCGACTTGCGGTCCTCCGTCACCGGGAAACTCAGCACCGGTGCCGCCAGGATCGGCACGCCGTAGAAGCGCAGCACGGCGCCTTCGGCCAGGCCCTCGTTGGCGTCGAAGTCGAGCCGGACGCGGCGGGTGGTCAGCACCCATGGGGCGGTCTCGCCATCGACCAGCGCGCAGCTGCTGTAGGCGGCGCCACGCACCACCAGCCGGTTCCTGCCGATGAAGTCGACCCGCTCGGCGCGCCCGCCGGCCTGGGTGCGGCCGAGGTAGAAACGCGGCTCCAGGAAATAGCCCTCCTGGTGCTCGGTGTTCAGTGACAGTTCGCTGCCCTGGTAGCGGTCGTCGCCGCGGGCCAGCAGCACCTGGCCGGTGGCCTGCACCCGGTCCTCGCGCTGGCGGTATTCCATGTGCTCCGCCTGCAGGCTCAGCAGGCCGCGCTGCAGCCGGGCGCGGCCGTCGGCGACCAGCGTCTCGCCGGTCTGGCCGCTGAGTCGGTCGGCTTCGAGGTGGATGCGGTCATCGTCCACGGCGCTGGCGTCGACCAGCGGCAGGCTCAGACCCTGGGTGGCCCATTCGGGGGCACTGATGCGGCAGGACTGCGCCGCAGCGGCCAGCGGTGTCAGCGCCGCGATCAGCGCCAGCACGCGCTGCGCGGTCCGGCGCAGGCGGCGGCGGGCGGTGGGGGCGCAGAAGTCGGCAAGGACGGGGGTGTTCGGCACGGAAGGCGGTTCGGTCGCCCTGGGGCGCCTCGCTAGAATCGATTGATTATTTCATGCTCCGAGATGGCCCCCGTGACCCCTGCTGACGCTCCGACCTCCATCCACTGGCCCGACGACCAGCGCCGTGCCGCGTTCGACACCTGGCTGGCCACGCAGGCCGAAGCCCACGGACTGCTTGCCGAGAGCCTGCGTCCGGCCAGCGCCGACGCGAGCTTCCGCCGCTATTTCCGCATCGACAGCGCCCGCGGCGAGGCGGCGCGCATCGTCATGGACGCGCCGCCCGACCGCGAGGACTGCCGGCCCTTCGTGCAGATCGCCGGCCTGCTGCGCCAGGGTGGGCTGAACGCGCCCGAGGTGCTGGCCTGGGACGAGGCGCAGGGCTTCCTGCTGCTGTCCGACCTGGGCGAGCGCACGCTGCTGGCCGAGCTGCAGGCGCAGGACTTCGGTACCGCCGCCGGTCTGAAGGTCGCGGACGCGCATTACCGCGGCGCGCTCGACACGCTGGTGCGCCTGCAGCAGATCCCCGCCCAGGGCCAGGTGCCCGCCTACGACGCCGCGCTGCTGCGCCGCGAGCTGGACCTCTTCCCCGAGTGGTACATCGGCCGCCACCGCCAGTTCACCCTCGACAGCACGCAGCAGCAGGTGCTCGAAGAGGCGCTGCAGACCATCACCCGCGTCTGCGAGGCGCAGCCCTGCGTGCTGGTGCACCGCGATTTCCACAGCCGCAACCTGATGGTCGGCGCCGATCCGGCCACCCCTGGCGTGCTCGATTTCCAGGACGCGGTGTGGGGGCCGGTGACGTATGACGTGGTCTCGCTGCTGCGCGATGCCTACATCGAGTGGGACGAATCCATCCAGATCGACTGGGCCGTGCGCTACTGGGAGCGCGCCCGCAAGGCCGGTCTGCCGGTGTCGGACGACTTCGGTACCTTCTGGCGCGACTACGAATGGATGGGCCTGCAGCGCCACCTGAAGGTGCTCGGCATCTTCTCGCGGCTCTACCACCGCGACGGCAAGGACGGCTATCTGAAGGACCTCCCGCTCGTCTGGCGCAACGCCCACCACGTCGCCTCGCGCTACTCGGTGCTGCGTCCGCTGTCGCGGCTGCTGGAAGCGCTGGAGAACGTCGAGGTCAAGACGGGCTACACGTTCTGAGCAGGCGTACCCCCATGCGTAGCTTCCAGCGCGACCTGTCGCTGTCTGCCGTCGTTGCCGGCTTCGTGGCGATGCTGGTCGGCGTGACCAGCTCGATCGTGGTCGTCTTCCAGGCCGCGCAGGCGCTGGGTGCGACCCCGGCGCAGGTCACGTCGTGGATCTGGTCGATCTGCGTCGGCACCGGCCTGACCAGCATCGGCCTGAGCGTCTGGTACCGCCGCCCGGTGCTCACCGCCTGGGCGACGCCCGGCGCGGCGATGCTGGTGAGCGCGGCAGCAGGCGTGACGATGCCCGAGGCGATCGGCGGGTTCATCGTCAGCGCGCTGCTGATCACGCTGTCGGGCATGACGGGCCTGTTCGCCCGTGTGATGGACCGGATTCCGCAGCCGCTGGCGGCCGGGCTGCTGGGCGGCGTGCTGGCGCGCTTTGCGCTGGACGCGTTTGGCGCGATGCCGGGCGATCCGGGGCTGGTCGGCGCGATGTTCCTGGCCTACCTGTTCGGCCGCCGCTTCTGGCCGCGTTACGCGGTGCCGGGGGTGCTGGCGGTGGGGCTGGGCGTGGCCTGGGCGCTGGGGCGGATGCACCTGGACACGGTGGACTGGCGGCTCGGCACACCCGTCTGGACCACGCCCGAGTTCACCTTGCGCGGCCTGTTCGGCGTGGCGCTGCCGCTGTTCGTCGTGACGATGGCGTCGCAGAACCTGCCCGGTGTCGCTGCCCAGCGTGCCGCTGGCTACGACACGCCCGTCTCTCCGGTCATTGCCACGACGGGTCTGACCACGCTGCTGCTGGCCCCCTTCGGCGGCTATGCGCTCAACCTCGCGGCGATCACCGCCTCCATCTGCATGAGCCGCGAGGCGCACGAAGACCCGGCGCGCCGCTGGCCTTCGGCGGTGATGGCGGGGGTCTTCTACCTGGGCGTCGGGCTGGCCGCGGGCGCCGTGGCCGGGCTGATCGGTGCGTTTCCGAAGGCGCTGGTGCTGGCGGTGGCGGGCTTTGCGCTGCTGGGCACGATCGGCGGCGGACTCGGCGTGGCCATGGCCGACCTGCGCTGGAGAGAGCCGGCGCTGGTGACCTTTCTCGTCACGCTCAGCGGGCTGTCGATGGCGGGGATCGGCTCGGCGTTCTGGGGCGTGGTGGCGGGGGCCGTCTGCGTGGCGATCACCACCCCACGCCGCTGACCGTCCCCGTCATTCCCGCGAAAGCGGGAACCCACCCACCACCTCACCACCTCACCGCCCCGTCCGCCGCAACTCCCGCTGCAGATAGAGATAGAGCCCCTCCACCTTCTCCCGCGCCCACGGCGTCTGCCGCAGGAACTTCAGGCTCGACTTGACGCTCGGGTTGCTGGCGAAGCAGCGCGCTGGCACGCGCTCGTTCAGCCCGTCCCAGCCGTAGTGGTCGGCCAGTGTGGTGACGATGTGTTCCAGGGTCAGGCCGTGGAGCGGGTTGCGGGGCTGGGTAGGCGGCGGAGGGGGAGGCGCAGCGGGATCTTGCATTGGCGGGATTCTGCCCGGATGGCCTGCCTCGCTATCATCCGCCCCCGCTTGCTCCATTCCGCGTTCCCCGCGCGACCCTCATGGCCGAAGCCCCTTCCACCCTCAACCCCGCCCAGCTCCAGGCCGTCTACCACCTGCACAGCCCCTGCCTCGTGCTGGCCGGTGCCGGCTCCGGCAAGACGCGGGTGATTACGCACAAGATCGCGCGGCTGCTGCAGGAGGGCATCGCGCCGTCGCAGATCGGCGCCATCACCTTCACCAACAAGGCCGCGCAGGAAATGCGCGAGCGGGCGCGGGCGCTGGTGGGCGCGCGGGCGGCGAAGGATCTGCTGATCGCCACCTTCCACTCGCTCGGCGTGCGCCTGCTGCGCGAGGATGGCGAGCGGCTCGGGCTGAAGCCGAAGTTCTCGATCCTGGACGCGGACGACGTGCTCGGCGTGCTGCGGGACGCGGGCGGCACGACGGACGCCAAGCTCGCCCGCAGCTGGCAGTGGACCATCAGCCTGTGGAAGAACAACGGCCTCACGCCCGAGCAGGCCGAGGCCGCCGCCCAGGACGACGACGAGCGCATCGCCGCCCGGGTGATGAAGCTCTACGAGGAGCGGCTGCTGGCGTATTCGGCGGTGGATTTCGACGACCTGATCAGCCTGCCGCTCAAGCTGCTGCAGACCGACGAGGACACCCGCCTGAAGTGGCAGCGCAAGCTGCGCCACGTGCTCGTCGACGAATACCAGGACACCAACGCGACCCAATATGACCTGCTCAAGGCGCTGGTCGGCCAGGACGGCATCTTCACCGCCGTGGGCGACGACGACCAGAGCATCTACGGCTGGCGCGGCGCGACAATCGAGAACCTCAAGCGCCTGCCGCTGGACTATCCGAACCTCAAGGTGATCCCGCTGGAGCAGAACTACCGCTCCACCAGCGCCATCCTGACCGCTGCCAACAACGTCATCGCGCTGAATCCCAAGATCTTCCAGAAGAAACTGTGGAGCGACTTGGGCGAGGGCGAGCCGGTGAAGGTGGTCGAATCCGACCAGGAAGAGCACGAGGCCGAGCGCGCCGTGACCCGGATCATGGCCATCCGCGCCAACACCACGGGCGAATACACCGGCATCACCGAGTGGAAGGATTTCGCCATCCTCTACCGCGCCAACCACCAGAGCCGCAAGCTTGAAGAGGCGCTGCGCAAGGCCCAGATTCCCTACAAGGTCTCCGGCGGACAGAGCTTCTTCGACCGCGCCGAGATCAAGGACCTGTGCGGCTGGCTGCGGCTGCTGGTGAACCAGGACGACGATCCCGCTTTCCTGCGCGCCGTGACGACCCCGAAGCGCGGCATCGGCCACACGACGCTGGCGGCCTTGAGCGACTTTTCCGGCAAATGGCGCGTGAGTCTGTTCGAGGCGCTGTTTCAGGAGTCGCTCGGCACGGCGCTGAGTGCCAAGGCGATTGGCTCGCTGCATGAGTTCGGCCGCTATGTGAACGACCTCGAATACCGCGCTCGCCACACCGTCGGCGCCGAAGCGGCCAGGCCGATGCTGCTGGAGTGGCTCACCGACATCGGCTACGAGCAGCACCTGCTGGACAACGAGGAGAACCCCAAGGTCGCGGCCGCGCGCTGGTCGAACGTGATCGACTTCATCGACTGGGTAGCCAAGCGCTGCGGCGGCGAGATCGACAACGATGGCGGCATGACGGTCGAGACCGAGAAGAAGAGCGTGCTCGATGTGGCGCAGTCGATCAGCGTGATCCTGAGCCTGGCCGAGCGTGGCGACCAGGACCAGAACATGGTCACCCTGTCCACGCTGCACGCCAGCAAGGGGCTGGAGTGGCCGCACGTCGTGCTGGTCGGCGTCAACGAGGGCACGCTGCCCTTCAAGCGCGACGAGGAAGACATGACCGCCGAGCGGCTGGAGGAAGAGCGCCGCCTGATGTACGTCGGCATCACCCGCGCCCGGCGCACGCTGCTGGTCAGCACGCTCCTGCGGCAGAAGCGCGGGCGCGAGATCAAGCGCGCCTTTCCGAGCCGCTTCATCGGCGAGATGAAGCTGGACGAGCGGGTCATCAAGGAAAACCCGCGCGACCGGATCGCGGCACAGCGGGCGGCATTTGCGGCGCGGGCGGCGCAAGCGGGCAAGCCACCGGCCTGAGTGATGGCGCCGATGCCGTGTCCATGACCAGCCGGTGCTGGATGCGCGCCTGGCCCAGCAGCCGTCCCATCGTGGCGGCATCCAGCGGGTGCGACAGCAGGTGGCCCTGGAACTCATCGCAGCCGTGGCGGCGCAGGAAGTCGAGCTGGTCCTCGCGCTCGACCCCCTCCGCCACCACCCGCAGCCCCAGCGTGTGCCCCAGACCGATCACGGCGGCAGCGACCTTGGCGCCGTTGCCCTGCAGCGTGGCCAGGAAGACCCGGTCGATCTTCAGCTCGTCCAGCGGCAGCCGGCTCAGTCTGGCCAGCGAGGAGTAGCCGCTGCCGAAGTCGTCCACCGCGATGCGCACCCCTGCCGCGCGCAGCGCCTGCAGGCGCTGGCCGAGCCGCTCGACGTCGTGCATCAGCGCCGGCTCGGTCAGCTCCAGCGTGAGCGTGCCGCCGGGCAGGCCGTGGTCGACCAGTGTCCTGAGCACGCCGGAGACGAAGTCGGGCTGGGCGATCTCCAGCCGCGAGACGTTGATCGCGATGCGCGGCACGTCCAGCCCCTGGTCGCGCCAGCGCCGGATCTGGTGGCAGGTGTTCTCCAGCACCCAGGTGCCGATCCGGGTGATGAGGCCGGTGTCTTCGGCGAGCGCGATGAACTCGACCGGCTCGATCCGGCCGAGGTCGCGGTCGCGCCAGCGCAGCAGGGCCTCGGCGCCCGTGAGCGCGCCGGTGTGCAGATCGGCCTGTGGCTGGAAATGCAGCTCGAAGCTCGATTGCGCCAGCGCCCGGCGCAGCGCTCCTTCCAGCTGCAGCCGGCGCATCGCGCCACGGCCCAGCGCCGAGCCATAGACGACACAGCCGTTGCGGCCCTGGCGCCTGGCCTCGTGCCGGGCCAGCGTGGCGTGCCGGATCAGCACCTCGGGCTGGTGGCCGTCGTGCGGAAACACGGCCACTCCCGCATGGCCCCCCACGACGAGGCGGTGGTCGCCCAGATCGACCGGGTCGTCGAGTCGCTGCAGGAGTTCGCAGGCCAGGGCCTCGGCGTCGGCGGACCGCGCCAGGGGCACGATGATCACGGCCAGCCCGTCGTCGCAGCGGGTCAACTGGGCCCGCAGACGACCGGCGTGGCGTGCCTCGATGGCCACCAGCGCCACCTGCAGCCGGTGTTCGATCGCCTGCTGGAGCGGCGCACGCAGGTCGGCGCCCAGGGTCAGCACGACCTCGTCGAAGCGCTCCAGACCCAGCAGCACCAGCGCGCCGACCTGCGCGCTGGCACTGGCGTGCTGCAGCACGCGGGTCAGCGGGGCGTGCAGCGTCGCGGCGATGTCCTCCGCAGCGGCGGGCCCGGCGCGCAGCCGGCCCAGGTGGCCGACGACGCGGACCAGCTCGTCCGGATGCGCGCTGGCGCGGACCAGCGACACGGCGCCGGCGTCGAGCGCGCGGTGGCGCAGCACGGTGGTGTCGTCCCCGGGTTGTGGCGAGAGCCAGGCGACCATGGGCGCTCCGCTGCCCGGGTCTGCACGCAGGTCGGCCGCGTGCTGGCGGTTCGCGCCGCGTGGCGGGCCGAACTCCCGCACCACGACATCGGCAGGCGCCTGCCCGTGCTCTCCCGGCAGCACCGGTTGCAGCCCGCGGTCCAGCAGGGCGCCCGCCAGCATCGCCCGCCAGGGGCGGCTGACCTGCAGCAGCACCCGCGTTGGCGGGCACGGACCGCCGTGCACGGCATCCAGGACGGGCAGCGTGCCGCGGTACGCTGTCGGTCCACTCGCGGAGGGCAGGGGGAAGGAAACCATGCCACCTTATCGGAGTGGTGCGGGCGGGCTTGATCCCCGCCCGGGCTGCCCAGGGACGGGCCATGTGCGGGGGCCCTACAATCCAACGCTTTGTCTCATCCGACAACCCTGTCCTTCCCCGTCGAGGAGTTCGAACGTGTTCATTTCCAATGCCTACGCACAGACCGCAGGCGCCGCAGCCGGTGGCATGTCATCCCTGACGCAGATGCTGCCGCTGGTGCTGATGTTCGTGGTGCTGTACTTCATCATGATCCGCCCCCAGATGAAGAAGCAGAAGGAGCACAAGGCCATGATCGACGCGCTCGGCAAGGGCGACGAGGTCGTCACCGGTGGTGGTCTGCTGGGCCGCATCACCAAGGTCGACGAGCAGTACGTGTCCGTCGAGATCGCCGGCAACGTGGTCGTGCAGCTCCAGCGCAGCGCGGTGGTCCAGGTCCTGCCCAAGGGCACGATCAAGTAATCTGCCCTCTGGCTCACCCACAATAGAGAGCGCGCCTGTCCCAGGCCGGTCAGCACGATGAATCGCTATCCCTGGTGGAAGTACCTGATCCTCGGCATCGCCGTGGTGGTGGGGCTGCTGTACACCCTGCCCAACTTCTTCGGCGAGGCGCCTGCCGTGCAGGTCTCCAGCGCCCGGGCCACGGTCAAGATCGACGCGGGCATGGTTTCGCGCGTGGAGCAGGCGGTCAAGGCGGCCGGGCTCCAGCCGGACTTCGTCCAGCTCGAAGGGCTGTCGGTGCGGGCCCGTCTGGCCGACACCGACGCGCAGCTCAAGGCGCGTGACGCGATCGTCAAGGCGCTCAATCCCGATCCGGCCGACCCGTCGTACATCGTCGCGCTGAACCTGGTCTCGCGCTCGCCGCAGTGGCTGACCAGCCTGCACGCGCTGCCGATGTACCTGGGTCTGGACCTGCGCGGCGGCGTGCACTTCCTGATGCAGGTCGACATGGCCGCGGCGCTGACCAAGAAGACCGAGTCGCTGACCAGCGACGTGCGCACGCTGCTGCGCGACAAGTCGATCCGCCACAGCGGCATCAACCGCGCCGGCGACAGCATCGAGGTCCGCCTGCGCGACCGCGAGACGCTCGACAAGGCGCGCCTGGCGCTGACCGACGCCCAGGCGGACGTGGCCTGGACCGAAGGCACCGACCCGGCCGAGCTCAAGCTGACCGGCCGCATCAAGCCCGAGGCGGTGCGCAACGTCGGCCAGCAGGCGCTGACGCAGAACATCAACACCCTGCACAACCGGATCAACGAACTCGGCGTGTCCGAGCCGGTGATCCAGCAGCAGGGCACCGACCGCGTGGTCGTGCAGCTGCCCGGCGTGCAGGACGTGGCCAAGGCCAAGGACATCATCGGCCGCACGGCGACACTCGAAGTGCGCATGGTCGACGACAGCGCCGAGGCGCAGGCCGCGCTGACCGGCAGCGGCCCCGTGCCCTTCGGCACCGAGAAGTTCCTGGAGCGCGGCGGCGTGCCCATCATCGTCAAGCGCCAGGTGGTGCTGACGGGCGAGAACCTCACCGACGCGCAGGCCGGTTTCGACGACACCCAGCAGCCCGCCGTCCACCTGACGCTCGATGCCCGCGGCTCGCGCATCTTCCGCGACGTGACGCGCGAGAGCATCGGCAAGCGCATGGCCATCCTGCTGTTCGAGAAGGGCAAGGGCGAGGTCGTGACCGCGCCGGTGATCCGTTCGGAAATCGGTGGGGGCCGCGTGCAGATCTCGGGCTCGATGACGCCGATGGAGTCGGCCGACACCGCGCTGCTGCTGCGTGCCGGCTCCCTGGCTGCGCCGATGGAGATCATCGAGGAGCGCCTGATCGGCCCGAGCCTGGGCGCCGAGAACATCACCAAGGGCTTTGACAGCGTGCTGTACGGCTTCATCGCCATCGCCATCTTCATGTCCGCCTACTACATGCTGTTCGGCGTGTTCTCGACGCTGGCACTGGGCGTGAACCTGCTGCTGCTGGTGGCCATCCTGTCGATGCTGCAGGCCACGCTCACGCTGCCGGGCATCGCCGCCATCGCGCTGGTGCTGGGCATGGCGATCGACGCCAACGTGCTGATCAACGAGCGCGTGCGCGAGGAACTGCGCAGCGGCACCTCGCCGCAGATGGCCATCCACCTCGGCTACGAGCGGGCCTTCGCCACCATCCTGGACTCGAACGTGACGACGCTGATCGCCGGCGTGGCGCTGCTGGCCTTCGGCTCGGGGCCGGTGCGCGGCTTCGCGGTGGTGCATTGCCTGGGCATCCTGACCTCGATGTTCTCGGCCGTGTTCTTCTCGCGCGGGCTGGTCAATCTCTGGTACGGCCGCAAGAAGAAGCTGCAGGGCGTCTCGATCGGTCAGGTCTGGAAGCCGGCGTCCGTGCCGGGTTCCTCGCCGACCACGACCGCCGTCACCACCCCCAAGGCCTGACAGGAGCCCGCCATGGAATTCTTCCGTTTCCGGCGCGACATCCCGTTCATGCGGCATGCGCTGGTGTTCAACGTCATCTCCTTCGTCACCTTCGCGCTGGCGGTGTTCTTCCTGTTCACGCGCGGGTTGCACCTGTCGATCGAGTTCACGGGCGGCACGGTCATCGAGACCGAGTACGCCCAGAGCGCCGACATCGCCAAGGTGCGCTCGACCGTCGAGGCGATGAACTTCGGCGAGGTGCAGGTGCAGAAGTTCGGCACCTCGCGCGACGTGCTGATCCGCCTGCCGCTGCGGGGCGATGTCAAGCAGTCCGAGGTGGTGGGCCGCGTCTACGCGCAGCTCTGTGCCGCCGAGGGTGGCCTGCTCAAGCCGGTGCAGACCACCACGCCCAAGGGCGAGACCATCAGCCGCCAGGCCTGCGAGGCCGGCTCCGGCGCCACCGCCACCGAGCCGCTCAAGCTGACCCGCAGCGAGTTCGTCGGCCCGCAGGTCGGCAAGGAGCTCGCCGAGGACGGGCTCAAGGCGCTGGCCTTCGTGGTCGCCGGCATCATGATCTATCTGGCCGTGCGCTTCGAGTGGAAGTTCGCGGTCGCCGCGATCATCGCCAACCTGCACGACGTGATCATCATCCTGGGCTTCTTTGCCTTCTTCCAGTGGGAGTTCTCGCTGGCGGTGCTGGCGGCGGTGCTGGCGGTGCTGGGCTACTCGGTCAACGAGTCGGTGGTGATCTTCGACCGGATCCGCGAGGCCTTCCGCAAGTTCCGCAAGATGACGACGTCCGAGGTCATCGACCACGCCATCACCAGCACGATGAGCCGCACGATCATCACGCACGGCTCGACGCAGATGATGGTGCTGTCGATGCTGCTGTTCGGCGGCCCGACGCTGCACTACTTCGCCCTGGCGCTGACGATCGGCATCCTGTTCGGCATCTACTCGTCGGTGTTCGTGGCCGCGGCCATCGCGATGTGGCTGGGTGTCAAGCGTGAGGATCTGATCGGCAACGTCCGCAAGGACCAGGATCCGAACGATCCGAATTCAGGCGCAGTGGTCTGACGCCCGCGCGCATTTGGCTGGTGTAGAGTAGGCGGTTCTTTCATCTTCTGATCCGTTCGCACGGACTCCGGCTCGACACCCATGGCCTCCGCTGCTGCCCCGTCCTCGGTTCTTGCTGCGCAGGCCCGCCGCCTCTACTGCGATCAGGTTTCCAGAAGCCTGAACCGCACGGTGCGCGCGGTCATCGACCGGCTGCGCGAGCAGTGCACGCAGGTCGGTCCTCCCGACCTCATGCTCAAGCGCCGTGACCTGCTGGTCGATCTGCCGCGTCAGGCCGGCAACTGGCAGCAGCTGTTCGTGGCGCAGCTGGCCGCGGTGCTGGCCGGCCGTCCGAACCCTGCGCACGGCTCCCGGCCCGTCGCCACGCAGGTGGGTGACCTGGCGCTGGTCGATGACTCGACGATCGATCTGGAGATCCTGGTGTCGCGCATGGCCCTGGCCATGATGGACAAGGCGAGCTGGGAGTTCTCCGACCTGCGCTACCGCATGTCGGCGCTGGACCGCCGCGACGAGATGGAGCCGCAGGACATCCTCCGTCCGCACGCGCTGGCACGCGCCGCCGTGGACAGCTGGCGCACCGCCGGACTGTCGGTCGAGCACTGGCGTCTGGTGCAGGCCCCGCTGCACGAAGAGTTTGCCGGGCTGGTCCATGAGGCCTACCACGAGACCAACCGCTGGCTGATCGGCCAGGGGGTGTGTCCGGAAGTCAACCTGCGCCAGTTCATCCGGCGCAGCCGGGATGCCGGACCGCCGCCGGTTGCGCCCGTGGCGGGCGGCGGTGGCGCTGGCGGCGGCAGCCACTCGACGGGTGGGATGCGCGCATCTGCAGGCGGATCCGGTGGCGGCAGTGGTGGTGGTGGCGGCTCCGTTGTTCCTGGTGCGCCGGTTGCTGCTTCTGGCGAGCGCTTCCCTTCGCCGCCGAGCTTGCAGGCCCGTGCCGATGCAGCCTCCGGCGCCGGGGGCTACCAGGGCATGACACCCCAGAATGCCCACCAGTACGCCCCCACCGTGATGGCCGGGCTGGGCAAAGCGGCCGGGGGCGGGGATGCCGGCCTGACCGGCCGCGGCGACGTGCAGGAAGAGACCCGCATGATGACGCGCTCGCCCGGGCTGCTGCGCAGCATCGAGCAGGCCGAAGCCGTGCTCGGGCGGCTGAACCGGCTGGTGTCGCGGCAGGTCCCGGACTTCTACAGCTCGACCATCGCCCAGCCGCACCCGCCTGCATCGCCGGGACTGCGTGCGGCGATCAACGAGGTGCAGGCCGCCGTGCAGCACCGCTTCGAGCCGGGGCCGGATGCCCAGGGCAACGTGCCGGTGCTGTCGCAGTCGGTGGCGGTCAGCACGCCCGGCCTGCTGCAGGAGCTGCAGGCGCGCAAGGCCGCCCTCAAGCAGGCGGCCACCACGCCGGTCGAACGCGCCACCATCGAGGTGGTTGCGCTGATGTTCCAGAGTCTGCTGACCGAAGAGCGCATCCCGGCCGCCGTGCGGGTGTGGTTTGCGCGGCTGCAGATGCCGGTGCTGCGCGTGGCCATCGCCGAGCCGGACTTCTTTGCGACGATCGACCACCCGGCGCGCAAGCTGATCGACCGCATGGGCGCCTGCGTCATGGGCTTCGAGGCGGGCAGCGCGGGCGTGAGCGAGCCGATGGAGCGCGAGATCAAGCGGGTCGTGCAGGTGGTCGAGGCCTATCCCGACACCGGCCGGCGCGTGTTCCAGACCGTGCTGACCGAGTTCGAGCGCTTCCTGGAGGACTACTTCAAGTCCGCGCACCTGGCCGCGAGCAAGGGTGTGTCGCTGGCCCAGCAGATCGAGCAGCGCGAGACGCTGGCGATCCAGTACACGATCGAGCTGCGCAAGATGCTCAACGAGGTGCCGGTCCACGACGGGGTGCGCGAGTTCCTGTTCCACGTCTGGGCCGATGTGCTGGCGACGACCGCCGTCAAGGCGGGGCAGGCCAGCGAGCCGACCAAGGCGATGCGCAAGGCCGCTGCCGACCTGATCTGGCTGGCGAGCGCCAAGGTGTCGCGCGAGGAGCGGTCGGAGGCGATCCGCCGCCTGTCGCCGCTGCTGAAGAAGCTGCGCGAGGGCATGGTGTCGGCCGGTGTGCCCGTGCCGCGGCAGGACGAGTACATCCAGGCGCTGAACAATGCCCTGCAGGCGGCGTTCTCGGCCCGCACCGCCGCCATCCCGACCGAGCGCCTCAACGAGCTGATGATGCAGCTGGAGACGCTGGAGGACATGCTGCCGGACGTGGACAACATCGAGATCGACGAGTCGATGGTGCGCGATCTCTCCGGCCACGAGACCAAGGATCTGGAGGTGGTCGCCGAGGGGGGCTCCATGCCCACGCCGGCGATGGTCGCCTGGTGCGGCAACCTGAGCGTGGGCAGCTGGTTCCGGCTGGACTACCGCGACACCGTCGCCAACGTCCAGCTCGCCTGGCAAGGCTCACGCAAGCAGTTCAATCTGTTCGTGTCCCCGCAGGGGCGCGGCATCCTGTTCCAGAAACACCGCCTGGCGGCCTTCCTGCAAGCGGGGCTGCTGGTGCCGGTGGAAGAAGAATCGCTGACCGTGCGCGCCACGCGCGACGCGCTGGCCAAGCTCGACGCCGATCCGGGACGCCTGCTGCACTGATTCGTGGCTGGATCAGGGGCTCAATGCCCCAGGCTCAGTGGATCAGCCGGTCCTCGACATCGACGAACAGCTCGTCGAGGATCAGCGCGTCGGGCTCTTCGCCGATGCTCCAGAACACCATCAGCACGATGATCTTCAGGTCTTCCAGCGCGAGTTCGCCGGTGGTGGCCATGGCACGGTCGACGGCGATTTCCCGCATCGGCGCCGGCAGCACGCCGGCCGATTCGAGAAAGCTCAGGAAGGCGATCGACGCGGTGCCGAGGTGGTCCTGCTCGGCCGGCGTGTAGACGCGCAGGGACAGCGGGCTCTGGGCCTTGGCCTGGGATTCGGCCACGGTGGTCAGTCCGTCCAGCCAGCTCAGCGCGTCCTCGATCTCGTCGCTCTCGAAGCCCACCGAAGTGAGCTTGCGTGAGAGCTGGGCGTGCTCGGGACAGGCATCGGGCCGCCAGTAGTTTTCGTAAAGATAAACGAGCACGTCGAACATGAATCCACTATACCTGAGCCGATCCTGAATGGCCGGCGCCCCGCGGGCCGGTGCCGAGGGCCGGCGTGCATGGAGTCACGCGCAGGCCTGACGCCGGAACAGCGGGCCTGGCAGCCGAACGACCTGGCTGTCGAGCTCCAGTTCCAGCAGGCGGTGGTTCAGCTCCGAGGTGGGCAGGCCGGTGCGGGCCTGCAGGGCGTCCAGCGTGACCGGTGTCCAGCCCATCGCCTCCAGCAGCGGATCTTCCGGCGTGTCGTCCAGCCGGGCCTGGACCGCCGCCGTGGACGATCCGGTCGGTTTCTGGCCGGCGCTGACCGGTGTGCTGGTGCCCCAGTGCAGCTCTTCCAGGATGTCCTGCGTCGTCTCGACCAGCTTCGCGCCGCTCTTGATGAGCTGGTGACAGCCCTTGACCTGCGGGCTGTGGATCGAGCCGGGGATGGCGAACACCTCGCGGTTCGACTCCATCGCCAGCCGCGCGGTGATGAGCGAGCCGGACTGCAGCGCCGCCTCGACGACCAGCGTGCCGCGTCCCAGCCCGGCGACCAGGCGGTTGCGCTGCGGAAAGTGGGGGGACAGCGGCGGTGTGCCGAGCACGTGCTCGGACACGATCAGCCCTTCCGTGGCGATGCGCCCGGCCAGGGCGTGGTGCTGGCGCGGATAGACCCGGTCCAGCCCGGTGCCGACGATGGCGATGGTGCCGGAGGGGCCGCTCAGTGCCCCCTCGTGCGCCGCGCCGTCGATGCCCTGCGCCAGTCCCGACACGACCACCATGCCGGCCTGGCTCAGTGCGGCCGAGAACTGGAAGGCGTTGTCGGCGCCCTGCGGCGTCGGATGGCGGCTGCCCACGACGGCCAGTGCGCCGATGCCCAGCAGCTCCAGCCGACCCCGGGCGTGCAGCACCAGCGGCGGATCGGTCAGCTCCATCCAGGCGGCGGGATACTGCGGATCCCCGAGCACCAGCAGGTGGCAGCCGGGTTGCTGCAGCCACTGTGCCGTGCGTGCCACCAGGGTGTCGTGGCCTTCGGGCGCCTGGGCCAGTGCCTCGCTGACCTTGTGGCCATCGAGCACCTCGCGCCACGCCGCCGGCGAGGCCTCGAAGATCTCCCGCGGCCCGCCAAACGCCAGCAGCAGCCGGCGTGCGCGCTGGCGGCCGATGCCCGGGGTTTCGAGCAGCCGCAGCCAGGCGGCGAGTTCGTCGTCCGCCACGGTCACGGGGGCGTGAAGCGGTCGCCGGGACGCACGGCGGTTTCGGCGCTGAGGATCAGCGCGTACGACACCCGGTCGAACACCCGGAAGACAAAGAGCTGGCCATGGGCCTCGTCGGGCAGCTGGAGCGTGGTCTTCAGCGGATCGGCGCGGTCCTGCAGGCGTTCTCCTGCGCGCAGCACCGACAGCACATGGCCCCGCTCGACGCCGTCGCGCACGCCGCGGTTGAGTGCCACGATCTGGTTCTGGCCTGCGGACAGGCCGTCGCCATAGATCGAGATGATCCGGCCTTCGATCGGCTTGTCCGGTGCGCGCGGCACGTAATTGCGGTAGTCGCGCACCGGGGCCTGGGCGATGCGGTCGCCGATGCTGGCTTCCTGGCGCAGCGAACTCAGCGTGAAGGTGGCCGGCACGATCTCGGTGGCGCCCTTGGCGTCGGTCCGGGTCTCGCCGGGGCGCACGTATTCGGCATTGCCGACGAACGCGGCCTCGTAGCCGAGGATCTCGCCGCTCGACGGGTCGTGCAGCGGTCGGGCTTCGCGGAAGATGCGCCAGTCGCGGGTGGCTGGCAGGTCGCCGCGCACGTAGGCGGTGTCGCCGCGACTGAGCAGCACGCGGCCTTCGCGGCCGGCCACGATGCGCGGTGCGCGGGCCAGCGTGTCGCTGTCGAGGACCACGGCGTCGTTCAGGAAGGGCTCGATCAGGTGCAGCGGGATCGAGGCGATCGGCCCCAGATCCCCGTCCCCCGCCCGTACCCGCGGCGAGAGCTTGACCGTGCCGCCGCTGCCGCCACCGAACACCAGACGCGCCCGCCCGCCGCTCTTGACCAGCGTCAGCAGCTGGCCGGGGTAGATCAGGTGGGGATTGCGGATGTCCTGCAGGTTCATGCCCCACAGCTCGGGCCAGCGCCACGGGCTGCGCAGGAACAGCTTCGAGATGTCCCACAGGGTGTCGCCGCGCTTGACCGTGTAGCTGTCGGGCGCGTTCGGCGCCAGCTCCGACAAGGGCACACCGGCTTCGGCGACTTTCTGCGCCGTGCCCCGCTGGGCGCCGGTGACTGGATAATCGGGAAATGCGTGGGCCGCCTGGATGGACAGGCCGAGCAAGGCGAGGGTCAGGAGGCTTGCCGCCCGGGCGCTTGCGCGCTGGATGGGAGCAAGCTGGCCGTGGGACAGGATCATGGAGCGCGTCTCCGTGCGCCGACCGGTCAGGCCCGCGCGAAACTCTTCAATCAATCTCATAAATTCTGCCCCTAAAACGACGGTGACGTTGTCCCCGAATCACAACTTTCACGCTGCGGCACTGCCTTGTGCCGACCCGCGCCATGAGCCTGCTGACCATACTTCGCTATCCCGATCCCCGCCTGAACAAGGTCGCCAAGCCTGTCACGACGGTCGATGACCGCCTGCGCCGGCTGATCGACGACATGTTCGAGACGATGTACAAGTCCCGTGGCATCGGTCTGGCCGCCACGCAGGTCGATGTGCATGAGCGGCTGATTGTGATCGACGCCTCGGAGGACAAGTCCGACCAGCTCGTTCTGATCAATCCCGTCATCATCGCGCACAGCGAGGAGCGTGTCGTCAGCGACGAGGGCTGTCTGTCGGTTCCGACCATCTACGATAAGGTCGAGCGCTACGCCACCGTGGCCGTGCGGGCCCTGAACCGGGACGGCGCCACTTACGAGTTCGAAGCGGAGGGGCTGCTGGCCATCTGCGTGCAGCACGAGATGGACCACCTGATGGGCAAGGTCTTCGTCGAATACCTCTCGCCGCTCAAGCGCAACCGCATCCGCAGCAAGATGATCAAGCGCCTGCGCGAAGACGAGGACGAGGCATGACGGGCGCCGCGCTGCGCGTCGGCTTCGCAGGCACGCCCGAGTTCGCCGCCGAGGCGCTGGCGGCGATCCTGGCAGCGGGCCACACCGTGCCGCTGGTGCTGACGCAGCCCGACCGCCCCGCCGGCCGCGGCATGAAGCTGCAGCCCTCGGCGGTGAAGCAGTGCGCGCTGCAGCACGGACTGCCGGTCGCGCAGCCGACCAGCCTGAAGCTCGACGGTCGCTATCCGGACGAGGCCGCCGCCGCCCGCGAAGCGCTGCAGGCCGCGCAGCTCGACGTGCTGGTGGTTGCGGCCTACGGGCTGATCCTGCCGCGGTGGGTGCTGGACCTTCCGCGCCTGGGCTGCCTGAACATCCACGGCTCGCTGCTGCCACGCTGGCGCGGCGCCGCGCCGATCCACCGCGCCATCGAGGCCGGCGACGCCGAGACCGGCATCACCATCATGCAGATGGATGCCGGCCTGGACACCGGCGACATGCTGCTGGGCGCGCCCGAGCCGATCCGCCCGGACGACACCACCGCCGCGCTGCACGACCGGCTCGCCACGCTGGGCGGCCGGCTGATCGTCGAGGCGCTGGCGCTGGCCGCCCGCGGGGGCCTGCGCGCCACGCCGCAGCCTGTCGAAGGTGTTACCTACGCGCACAAGATCGACAAGCGCGAAGCGGCGCTCGACTGGACGCTGTCCGCCGAGGTGCTGGCGCGGCGCATCCGGGCCTTCGATCCGTTTCCCGGTGCGAGCTTCAGCCGCGGTGGCGAGGTGGTCAAGGTCTGGCAGGCGCGGGCCGTGGACGGGCAGGGTGCGCCGGGCAGCGTGCTGTCGGTGGACGGGGAGGGCGACGGCATCATCGTGGCCTGCGGCGCGGGAGCCCTCGCGCTGACCAGTCTGCAGCGGCCCGGCGGGCGGCGCCAGCCGGTGCGTGATTTCCTGCGGGGCTGTGCCATCGGCCCCGGCGAGCAGCTCGGCTGAGGGGCGGCGCGGCTCAAGTCGCGCGGCGGGACGACGATAGCGCTGGGGACCACACCCCGAGTTCAGCCATGCGCCATCCCGTCCCTGCCATCGCCTTCGCCCTGATCGCCGCCGGCTTGCTGGCGGGTTGCGACCAGCTGGGCATCGAATCCGCCAGCGCCACCCTGGCCCGCACCGAGGCCGACGCCAAGGCCGTGGGCAGCGCCTGCCGCCACGCCATGCGCGCCATCGAGGACTGCTACATCCTCAATCCCAAGGCGGAAAAGGCGGCGGTCTACACCGGCTGGCGCGAGATGGACGAGTACATGCGCGAGAACAAGCTCGAAGGTGTTGCGCCGACCGAGCCGCGGCCGGCCGCTCCTGGCGCCAAACCCAAGGTCGCCAAGGAAGATCTGCCCGACGAGGAAATCATCGACGACGGCAAGAAACCGCAGAAAGCCGGCGCCGGCCACGCTGCCAAACCGGCGCACTGACGACTGCGCGGCCGATCCGGTCGCCGCCAGTGTGAAAATGCGGGGATGCACCCCCCAGGCGATCCACCAGCCCCTGTGACCCTGCGCCAGCGCTGGCAGGCGCTGCGCCAGCATCCCGAGGCCGCGCGCGGCGTGCGCGACATGCTGCCGATGGTGCCCGGCATGGCCGCCTGGGGCCTCGTCACCGGCGTGGCGATGGTCAAGAGCGGGCTCGACCCCTGGCTGGCGCTGCTGATGTCGCTGACAGTGTTCGCCGGCTCCTCGCAGCTGGCCGCGCTGCCGCTGATCGCCACCGGCGCCCCCATCTGGGTCGTGCTGCTGACCGCCTGCATCGTCAACCTGCGCTTCATCATCTACAGCGCGCAGTGGCGCTGGTACTTCGGTCACCTGCCGCGTGGCCAGCGCGTCGCGCTGAGCTACCTCGCCGCCGACATCAACTACGCCCTCTTCCTCAAGGCCTGGCCCGAGCCGGAGCCGCGCCCCGGCCAGGTCGAATACTTCGTCAGCGGCGCCGTGGTGGTGTGGATCGGCTGGCAGATCCCGTCGATCGTCGGCATCGTGCTCGCAGACGTGATCCCGCCCGCTTGGGGCCTCGGCTTCGCGGGCACGCTGGCGCTGATCGGGCTGACGTGTTCGCTGCTGGTGGACCGGGCGACCTGGATCTGTGCGGCGGTCGCGGCCCTCGCGGCGGTGGCGGCGTATGCCTTGCCGTACAAGCTGCACATCGTCGTCGCGGTGGCGGCCGCCGTCGCGGCGGGGCTGCTGATGGAGCGCCCTGGCGGTGGCGGCGGTCGGCTGGCGGCGGTGGCGCGGAGGTCGGCGTCATGAACACCTGGGAAGCCGCGATCACCATCGTCGGGCTGGCGCTGGTCACCGTGCTGACGCGCAGCCTGCTGATGCTGCCGCGCGAGGAGGTGCCGATTCCCGCCTGGGCCAAGCGGGCGCTGAAGTACGCGCCGCTGGCCGCGCTGGTCGCCATCATCGTGCCCGAGGTGCTGCTGACGCGCGGCGTGCTGATCGCGACGCTGGCGGATGCGCGGCTGATCGGCGCGGCGGTCGGGCTGGCCTACTACTTCTGGAAGCGCGGCATCCTCGGCACCATCGTCGTCGGCATGGCCGTCTTCCTGCCGCTGCGCATCGGCCTGGGCTGGTAGCGCCGAAGAGTTCTCTTTTTTCTTTCACATCAAGGAGTTATCCACATGAATGTCCTCCGCCTCCAAGACCTGATCGCCGCCGGCAAGATCGCCGGCCAGCGCGTGTTCATCCGCGCCGACCTGAACGTGCCGCAGGATGACGCCGGCAACATCACCGAAGACACCCGCATCCGCGCCTCGATCCCCTGCATCGAGATGGCGCTGAAGGCCGGCGCCGCCGTGATGGTCACCAGCCACCTGGGTCGCCCGACCGAGGGCGAGTTCAAGCCCGAAGACTCGCTGGCGCCGGTCGCCAAGCGCATGGGCGAGCTGATGGGCCGCGAGATCCCGGTCGTCGCCAACTGGGTGGACGGCGTGGACGTGGCGCCGGGCCAGCTCGTCATGCTGGAAAACTGCCGCCTGAACAAGGGCGAGAAGAAGAACAACGCCGAGCTGGCGCAGAAGATGGCCGCGCTGTGCGACGTGTTCGTGCATGACGCCTTCGGCACCGCGCACCGCGCCGAAGCCTCGACCTACGGCATCGCCCAGTACGCCAAGATCGCCTGCGCCGGCCCGCTGCTGGCGGCAGAGATCGACGCGATCAGCAAGGCGCTGGCCAACCCGAAGCGCCCGCTGGTGGCGATCGTCGCCGGCTCGAAGGTCTCGACCAAGCTGACCATCCTCAAGGCGCTGTCGGCCAACGTGGACGGCCTGATCGTCGGCGGCGGCATCGCCAACACCTTCATGCTGGCGGCCGGTCTGAAGATCGGCAAGTCGCTGGCCGAGCCGGACCTGGTCGCTGAAGCCGTGGCCGTGATCGAGGCGATGAAGGCCCGCGGCGCGGCAGTGCCGATCCCCGTGGACGTGGTCTGCGCCAAGACCTTCTCGCCGACCGCGGAAGCGACTGTCAAGGCCGCCACCGATGTCGCCGAGGACGACCTGATCCTCGACATCGGTCCGCAGACCGCCGCCATCCTGGCCGCGCAACTCAAGGCCGCCGGCACCATCGTGTGGAACGGCCCGGTCGGCGTGTTCGAGTTCGAAGCCTTCTCGCACGGCACGGAAACGGTTGCGCGCGCGGTGGCCGAGAGCGCAGCGTTCTCGATCGCGGGCGGTGGCGACACGCTGGCGGCGATTGCCAAGTACGGCATCGAGAAGGACGTGGGCTATATCTCCACCGGCGGCGGGGCGTTCCTCGAAGTGCTGGAGGGGAAGACGTTGCCGGCGTTTGAGATTCTGGCGAAGCGCGCTGCGGGCTGAAGCAACGGTTGCATTCAACACTTGTGGCGCCGCAATTAGCCTCAAATGCAGTTGAACTCACCCATCTCTGCGGTTACTTCTTTAATCTGTCTCGGGGCATTGATGCTGGTGAAGATTTGAAGTGCTGCTTTGAGATGTGTGCATGCTTGGGCTTCGTTGGCGTCGCGCTTGGCAACATTGCCTAGGGACTTCTGCAGTTTTCCGTAAGAGAAGTCCTCAGGCGATTTTTTTAACTTATAGGCATCGCGGCCAATGCCTAGGTATCGCTTTGCACGCACTAAGTCATCGCGTTTTTTGGCGAAGTCGCCAATCTGCCAACTGACCTCCACAAGGTTGCAGTCTGCAGCGGAGCGGGCAGCGTCGATTGCCTTTGCCCATGCGGCATCCGCGCCTACAAGGTCTTTTTTGTCGAATAAATGCTTGCCGAGCTTGATTTGTTCGATCTCCTTATCGCCCGGTCTGCATTGACTGGGCGGTTCAGCTAAGACGAACGTAGGAGCTAAGCCCAATAATGATGCTGCCAAAAGACGTGCAAGTCGAGTGTGGATAAATATAGTAGAAAAATACTGCATGATGGCTTCTTTGGTGGATCAGTAGATGGCTGGGGAAATCTCGTGAAACATTCTGGGTGCTTTTATTAATTGAAGGTAAGTTGACGCAAGAGTAACTTTGCCCCCTTGGATGGGTCGATGCCAGTCTCGTCCAGATATAATCCGGATTTAAAGTATAAGCCCACATTGTGCCAACGAGTATCTAGAATCAACCGCTGTCCATTCACGATTAGAGCATCACCGTCAGCTTGAATTCGTAATAGCTGCCATCGACCCAACTGTGGGGTGCGGGCTATCGTACTACTGCTGTAGATTCCTAGTTGAGCCGGGTCTGGGTTGTCTCGCAGTTTTAAATTTAGCACATAGTCTCCTGCCTTGCTAAGTTCAAAATAGGCGAGCAACAGTGGGGCCGCATTGATCAGTGCGCCGTTGGTGCCAGCAATCCTAAATCCATGAACCTGTCCCACAATGACAGACTGTTTGGTTGGCGGCAGTTGAAGGACTGCAAACTCGGTTGTCATAACGCGAGCGGGAAGGTCCGTGGGTAGCCACTTATCGTTGCTTCCGGCGACTACTTGGTGGCGAAACTCCGTGCGTGGACTGTCACTGCTGCTGCTGGCCAAGACCCCATTGACAGGGCACCATAGCTGCACTGCAGGGCCATCGCTGGTGCTAACAGTCATTAAATATTCAGACTCGTAGCCACGCGGTGCCTCAATGGAGGGGGCAAGCTGTGTGGGTGAGAGGGTCTGTACGCCTCCATTGCCACTGCTGATTGGTAGAGAAAGCGTGACGTGAGATAGATCAAGCAGTTCACTCGGCCGAGGCAGCGAATTGCTATTGTTTGCGTTGTCGACGGCAACCACTGGGGAAGATGTTCCGCTGCTTGCGGCCACACTATCTCCACCGCCGCAGGCTGCCAATGCGCCCAGTATGAATAAAATAATTGTACTGTGCGCTAGACGCGAGAATATTTTGGCAAGAAAGAGGTGAATTTGGATATTCATTCTGATTCCATTTGCTGGATAGATTGGAATGAATGGGCTTGTGGTTTTTCGCGTAAAGGCTGTAGATCATAATTATAAATTCCATCAGTCGGACTGGCGCTAAATTTCAGCGCGCGCACTCTGCCGATGCCGTACCCGTCTATCGCACCGGCACCGCTATGTTTTGATTGACTTTGAATATATATAGTGACTTCTGCCCCGCGTCGAGTTCCTGCGTGAGGACGTCCGTCTCCGGTAAAGCCGCGGCTGTTGTAGAAAAGTGGAATATTTGTTCCGTTTGTGTCGACCGCAGCAAAATTGTGGTTGGCCAGTCCTGATCCTCGGATTATTATAGAGGGCCCGAAAGTTTGACTGCTTGCGACTCCGATTGCGAGTTCGGCTCCGGATAAATTTATGAAACCGTCAACATTTAAACTGCCACTCAAGGATTGACTCTCAGGGCTTGCGTTTTCGCACCATAGACGAGCAAAAGCAGAGAGGGTAGAGGGTATTTGGCTGCACAGTCGATCTCTACCCCACCATTGATCTGCTGACCAAATTAGCGTCAAAGTAATAATGACCAGTATGATCGAGCGATCGGGATGGTCGGTGATTAGTTTGTAGAAGAAGTTCGGCCAAGTATTTGGTTCGCTGATTTGTTTGTCTGCGCCTTGCTCTTGGGTAGATTTAGGAATCCGACCTGAAGGTTCTGACGAACGAAGTTCTTCAGGTTTTTCGGCTGACGGACCAGGATCAGTTCCACTTCTTCTTTTGGAAGCCATCTATACTCCCCCCGCAAGTTTGCAGTCGTAGCGAGAGGCAGAGCGCCGGTTGCTGTGGCGCTTCGCTTCTGGTACTTTTGCGTTATTAAAATTGATGCTATACGCCGATCATTATCTCGTCACGATCTGATTGGTAACTATTTGTACCATCAGTTTTTGCTGTATGGATGTACATGCATCTTCGATGCTTACGATGACCGTTCCAGCGCTGCCTCACCTTTTTTCAAGCGTTGATCTGGTGCCAATCTGCCAGCGCCACGGCATCCACCGCCTGTCCGCATTCGGCTCACGAACGAAGGGCACAGCCCGGCCCGACAGCGACCTGGATCTGCTTGTCGAGTTCGAGCCCGGCCAAGTGCCCGGCTTGATCGGCCTGAGCGCCATCGAGATCGAGTTGACCGAGGCGCTGGGCGTCAAGGTCGATCTGCGCACCGCGCAGGAACTGAGCCCGTACTTCCGCGAAGACGTGCTTCGACAGGCGCAGGTGGTCTACGACGCCTCGGGCCGCGCTCCGTGATCGAACGCGGTCCAAATTTCATGCCGGCGTCGCAGAAATCCCCGTTTGTTCAGCGATCTCTCAGCCCGCCGACACCCCCGTGTCCCTGAGAATCGGACGCAATGAGTAACAAATGGACCGTCCATGACTTCGACAAGGCGCCCGAGCGTCCGCCGCGCCCGCGGGGACGTCGGCCGGTGTCGCTTCAGCGCACGCCCCCGGAGCGGCGGTCGTTCAATGGCGCGCTGGTCGCCTCCGTCCTGCTCCATGGGCTACTGCTGAGCCAGTTGGTCGGCGAAGGGCAGGGGGTGCCGGGCCTGGTCCTCCCCTGGCAGGAGCGGCGGGCCGTGGTGCCCGACATCCAGACGGTGCTCGTTCCGCCGCAGCCCGCACCCGCCGCGTCTGCACCACCGGTGGCTGCTGTCGAGGTGCAGCGCGCGTCGATCCGGTCCGCGCCGGCCGAGGCACCGACCCCGAAACCGCCTGCACCACCCGCACCGCCTGCGCCGCCCCCGCCCGAGCGCGCGGTGGTCGAGGCGCCCGTACCCAAACCGGCACCGCCCGCCGAGGCGGTTCCCGTGAACCCGCCCCCACCGCCGCCCCGCGCCGAGGTGCCCGATCGCGCGCCGCCGCCCGTCCTCACCGCGGAGCCGACCGAGGTGCCCACGCCGGTCGTGCCGGTGGCGCCCGAGCCGATGCTCGCGGCCAGCGCGGTCGAGCCGAGTGCGTCGAGCCCCGACCCGGTGGCGGTTGCGCTGGCGCAGCGCGAGGCCGCGCTGGAGGCGCAGCGGCTGGACGTCGCAGCCCGCGCCGAGGCTGCAAGGCTGGAAGCGGAACGCCAGGAAACGGCGCGACAACAAGCCGCCAAACTGGAAGCCCAGCGGCAGGAGGCCGCCCGTCAAGCCGCGGCCCGCGCCGAAGCCGCCCGGCTGGAAACCGAACGCCAGGAAGCGGCCCGCCAAGCCGCCGCCCGCGCCGAGGCCGCGCGGCTGGAAGCGGAACGCCAGGAGGCCGCCCGACAGGCCGCAGCCAGACTGGAGGCCCAGCGGCAAGAAGCGGCCCGCCAAGCCGCCGTCCGCGCCGAGGCCACCCGACTCGCAGCCGAACGCCAGGAAGCCGAGCGCCAGGAGGCTGTTCGACAGGAAGCCGCCCGCGCCCAGGCCGCGCAACAGGAAGCGGCGGCGAAGCGCGAAGCCGTGCTCCGCGCCATCGGCCGCCAGCTCGACGAGGAACGTGCCCGCCGCGACGCCGCCGCGAACGCCACCCCCAGCCCGTCCGGCACGCTCCCCCTGTCGCTCAGCACCGCCCGCCGCGCCCGCCTCTTCGGCCACACCGACTCCAACGCCGACCTCGTCGCCTACGCGCAGGCCTGGGCGCTGAAGATCCAGCTCAACACCTTGCCCGACCAGGTCCGCGAGATCACGAAGCGCCCCCACACGCCGCCCACGGTGACGGTGGCCATGCGCAGCGATGGCTCGGTGGAGTCGATGACCTTCGTTGTCTCCAGCGGCGTGGCCGAGATCGACGACGCCATCCGGCGCATCGTCGAGACCCAGCGGCCTTACCCGGCGTTCCCGCTCGCGCTGGCCCGCGAGTTCGACGTGGTCGAGATCCGCCGCACCTGGTACTTCGACGCGGCGGTTCGTCTGCACTGACGGGTGTGGCGGCAGGGGCGGGACCGTGGTACCGCCCGCCTGTCATGCATCTTGTGCATAACCCACGCGCTTGCCGGCATGAACCCCCGTTTCTCCGCCTGCTGCGCGGAAAACACGCATGCGGTCCGGTCCCGCCCGCAGTAATCTGCGCTCCCTTTTGAAACACCGGTGTCCCGCCGGACACCCCCAGGAGCGCCCCGATGACCCAGCCCTTGTCCCCCGCCGAACTGGCTTTGCGTGAAGCCGCGCTGGAATACCACCGCGCACCGGTCCGGGGAAAGATCGCGGTCACCCCGCTCAAGCCGCTGATGAACCAGCGCGACCTGTCGCTGGCCTACTCGCCCGGCGTGGCCTACCCGTGCCTGGCCATCGAGAAGGACCCGTCGCTGGCCGCCGAGTACACCTCGCGCGCCAACCTCGTCGGCGTCGTCACCAACGGCACCGCGGTGCTGGGCCTCGGCGACATCGGCCCGCTGGCATCCAAGCCGGTGATGGAAGGCAAGGGCTGCCTGTTCAAGAAGTTCGCCGGCATCGACGTGTTCGACATCGAACTCGCCGAGCGCGACCCGGACAAGCTGGTCGAGATCATCGCCGCGCTGGAGCCCACGCTCGGCGGCGTGAACCTCGAAGACATCAAGGCGCCCGAGTGCTTCTACATCGAGAAGAAGCTGCGCGAGCGCATGAAGATCCCCGTGTTCCACGACGACCAGCACGGCACCGCGATCATCTCCGGCGCGGCGCTGCTGAACGGGCTGGAGCTGGTCGGCAAGGCGATCGGTGACGTGCGGCTGGTGGTGTCGGGCGCGGGTGCGGCGGCGATCGCCTGTCTGGACCTGATGGTCGGCCTGGGCGTGAAGACCGAGAACATCTTCGTCTGCGACTCCAAGGGCGTGATCCGCGAAGGCCGCGGCGACAAGCTGGACGAGTCCAAGCAGCGCTACTGCCAGAAGACCGACATGAAGACGCTGGCCGAGGTCATCGTCGGTGCCGACGTGTTCCTGGGCTGCTCGGCCGCGGGCGTGATGACGGGCGAGATGGTCGCCAGCATGGGCACGCAGCCGATCATCCTGGCGCTGGCCAACCCGGAGCCGGAGATCCGTCCCGAGATCGCCAAGGCCGCGCGCCCGGACTGCATCATCGCCACCGGCCGCTCGGACTACCCGAACCAGGTCAACAACGTCCTGTGCTTCCCCTACATCTTCCGCGGCGCGCTGGACTGCGGCGCGACGAAGATCACCGAGGCGATGAAGCTGGCCTGCGTGCGCGAGATCGCCGCACTGGCCAAGGAAGAGACCAGCGATGAAGTGGCCGCCGCCTACGCCGGGCAGGAACTGCAGTTCGGCCCCGAGTACCTGATCCCGAAGCCCTTCGACGCCCGCCTGATCCTGCGCATCGCGCCGGCGGTGGCCGAGGCAGCGGTCGAGTCCGGCGTCGCCGAGCGTCCGATCACCGACATGGCCGCCTACCGCGAGTCGCTGACCCGCTACGTCTACCAGACCGGCATGTTCATGCGCCCGGTGTTCGCCGCCGCCAAGCGCAAGCCGGCCCGCGTCGTCTACGCCGAGGGCGAGGACGAGCGCGTGCTGCGCGCCGTGCAGGCGGTACTGACCGAAGGCATGGCGCAGCCGATCCTGGTGGGCCGCCCGTCGGTCATCCAGATGCGCCTGGAGCGCGCCGGCCTGCGCCTGAAGGCCGGTGTCGACTTCGAGGTGGTCAATCCCGAGGACGATCCGCGTTTCCGCGCCTGCTGGGAGGAATACCACCGCCTGATGAAGCGCGACGGTGTCTCGGTCGAAGCCGCCAAGGCCGCGGTGCGCCGCTCGACGACGCTGATCGCCACCATGCTGCTCAAGCTCGGCCACGCCGACGCGATGCTGTGCGGCCTGCATGGGCGCTACGACACGCACTTCGAGTACGTGAAGAACGTCATCGGCCAGAAGCCGGGCGCCAAGGTCTTCGCCACGATGAACGCGCTGATGCTCGACGAGCACAACCTGTTCATCACCGACACCTACATCAACGACCAGCCCAGCGCCGAAGAGCTGGCCGAGATCGCGCTGATGGCGGCCGAGGAAGTGCGCCGCTTCGGGGTGCCGCCGAAGGTGGCTTTCCTGTCGCACTCGATGTATGGCACCTCGTCGCGGCCCTCGGCCAAGCGCATGCGCGCGGCGCGGGACCTGTTCGTGGCCCGCGCGCCCGAGATCGAGTGCGACGGCGAGATGCACGGCGACGCCGCGCTGTCGGAGACGATCCGCCGCAACATCCTGCCGGACTCGACGCTGACGGGCGCGGCCAACGTGCTGGTGCTGCCCAACATCGACGCGGCCAACATCCTGTTCAACGTCCTGAAGGTGACGGCGGGCAAGGGCGTGACGGTCGGCCCGATCCTGCTGGGTGCGGCGGCACCGGTGCACATCCTGTCGCCGTCGGCCTCGATGCGCCGGGTGGTGAACATGACGGCGCTGGCGGTGGCCGACGCCGCGGCGGCGGAATCCCGGCGTTCTTCGTAACCACCTTGTTCTATTCGGCGGTCAATAATCCGGCGGTTGTTTTTCAGATCCTTCAGGAGACCGCCCCATGCCCCGCAATACCAAGATCGTCGCCACCCTCGGTCCCGCATCCTCCGACCCGGCGGTGCTGGAGCGGCTGATCCGGGCCGGTGTCGACGTGGTGCGGCTGAACTTCAGCCACGGCAAGGCGCAGGACCACATCGACCGTGCCACCCTGGTGCGCGAGGTGGCCGCCCGTGTCGGCAAGCCGGTGGCCATCATGGCCGACCTGCAGGGCCCGAAGATCCGGGTCGGCAAGTTCGCCGAAGGCAAGGTGATGCTGGAGAACGGCGAGAAGTTCGTGCTCGATGCCTCGCGCACCGAGCCGGGCGACATCGCCGGCGTGGGCCTGGACTACAAGGAACTGCCGCGTGACGTCCGTCCCGGCGACACGCTGCTGCTCAATGACGGCCTGATCGTGCTGGTGGTCGAGCTGGTCAGGGGCGACAAGGTGCACACCGTCGTCAAGGTCGGCGGCGAGCTGTCCAACAACAAGGGCATCAACAAGCAGGGCGGCGGTCTGACGGCGCCCGCGCTGACTTCGAAGGACATGGAAGACATCAAGACCGCGATGTCCTTCCAGTGCGAATACCTGGCGGTGAGCTTCCCCAAGAGCGCCATCGACATGGAAATGGCGCGCCAGCTGGCCAACGTGGCTGGCGAGCCGTGGCGCCACAAGCCGGGCATGATCGCCAAGATCGAGCGCACCGAAGCCATTCCGCAGCTCGAAGCCATCATGAAGGCCAGCGACGGCATCATGGTCGCCCGCGGGGATCTGGCCGTGGAAGTGGGCAACGCGGCAGTGCCGGCGCTGCAGAAACGCATGATCCGCATGGCCCGCGCGATGGACAAGGTCGCCATCACCGCCACGCAGATGATGGAGTCGATGATCCAGAACCCGGTGCCGACGCGCGCCGAGGTGTCGGACGTGGCCAACGCGGTGCTGGACGGCACCGACGCGGTGATGCTGTCGGCCGAGACGGCTGCCGGCAAGTACCCGGTGGAAACCGTCGAGCAGATGGTGGCCATCGCGATGGCCGCCGAGGCCGCCGAGGAAGTCAAGCTCGACGCCGACTTCACCAACAAGACCTTCGCCCGCATCGACCAGTCGATCGCCATGGGCGCGCTGTTCACGGCGCACCACCTGGGCTGCAAGGCGATCCTGGCGCTGACCGAGTCCGGCTCGACCGCGCTCTGGATGAGCCGCTACAAGACCGACGTGCCGATCTATGCATTGACGACGCAGGTGCTGTCGGAGCGCAAGATGGCCCTCTACCGCAACGTGCGCCCGATCCTGATGGCCAAGTTCGAGGACCGCGACACCGCGCTGGCCGCGGCCGAGGCGCTGCTGGTCGACCGGGGCGTGCTCAAGCCGGGCGACACCTACGCCATCACCTGTGGCGAGCCGATGGGCTATCCGGGCGGCACGAACATGCTGAAGGTCTGCCGCGTCGGCTGACTTGTCGTACTCGGGCTGTAACCGACCTGCAATCTTGCGCAGATTTGGCACACCCCGGGTCTTCAAGGCGCACAGATAAGGGGAAATCGCACGGCTGATCGTGGCCTCGATCGTAGAATCTTGGGAGTTACACAGCGGTTTCAGCGGCCGCTGCTGCAGGTTCTTGTCATCCTGTCACTTCCTGAGGTTTTCCCATGCTCGTCTCCATGCGCCAACTGCTGGACCACGCCGCCGAACACGGCTATGGCATTCCGGCGTTCAACGTCAACAACCTGGAGCAGGTGCAGGCCGTGATGGCCGCCGCCGACGCGCTCGGCGCACCAGTGATCCTGCAGGCCTCGGCCGGCGCCCGCAAGTACGCTGGCGAGCACTTCATCAAGCACCTGATCCAGGCCGCTGTCGAAGCCTATCCGCACATCCCGCTGGTCATGCACCAGGACCACGGCCAGACCCCGGCGATCTGCCAGGGCGCCATCGACCTGGGCTTCGGCTCGGTGATGATGGACGGCTCGCTGCAGGCCGACGGCAAGACCCCCGCCTCCTTCGACTACAACGTTGAGGTCACGCGCAAGGTCGTCGACATGGCCCACAAGGTCGGCGTGACCGTCGAGGGCGAGCTGGGCTGCCTGGGCAACCTGGAAACCGGTGAAGCCGGCGAGGAAGACGGCATCGGCGCCGAAGGCAAGCTGGACCACAGCCAGATGCTGACCGACCCGGAAGAGGCCGCCGTGTTCGTCAAGGCCACGCAGCTCGACGCGCTGGCCATCGCCATCGGCACCAGCCACGGCGCCTACAAGTTCAGCCGCAAGCCCACGGGCGACATCCTGGCGATCTCGCGCGTCAAGGAAATCCACGCCCGCATCCCCAACACCCACCTGGTGATGCACGGCTCCTCGTCGGTGCCGCAGGACCTGCTGGCGATCATCAACCAGTACGGCGGCAAGATGAAGGAAACCTACGGCGTGCCGGTCGAGGAGATCCAGGAAGCCATCAAGTTCGGCGTGCGCAAGATCAACATCGACACCGACATCCGCCTGGCCATGACCGGCGCGGTGCGCAAGTTCATGTTTGAGAACCCGGACAAGTTCGACGCCCGCGAGTGGCTCAAGCCGGCCCGCGAAGCCGCGATGAAGATCTGCAAGCAGCGCTACATGGAATTCGGCTGCGAAGGCCAGGGCAGCAAGATCAAGGGCATCCCGATGTCGGTGGTGGCCGAGATGTACAGCCGCGGCGAGCTGGCGCAGCAGGTGGTCTGATCCGATTGCTGCGGCCTGCCTGATGACGGCCCGTCTCTGACGGGCCGTTTTTTCATGGGGCGAGCCGCCTACAATCGGCGCCGATTCCCGCCTTTCGACCCTCTGCCGTGACCCCTGCCGTGACCGCTGCCCTGCACAACTCCAGCCTCCACTCCCTGCCGCTGCTCGCCCGCGGCAAGGTGCGCGACAACTATGCCGTCGGCGAAGACCGCATCCTGATGGTCGCCACCGACCGGCTGTCGGCCTTCGACGTGATCATGGGCGAGCCGATTCCGGGCAAGGGCGCGCTGCTGACGCGCGTGGCGCTGTTCTGGTTCGCCCGCCTGGGCCACATCGTGCCGAACCACCTGACCGGCGAAGACCCGCTGAGCGTGGTCGCTCCCGACGAGGTGGAACAGGTGCGCGACCGCTCGATGCTGGTCAAGCGCCTGAAGCCGCTGCCGGTCGAGGCGGTGGTGCGCGGCTACCTGGCCGGCAGCGGCTGGAAGGAATACCAGGAGAGCCAGTCGGTCTGCGGCGTCGCGCTGCCGACCGGCCTGACCAACGCGGCCAAGCTGCCCGCGCCGATCTTCACGCCGGCCACCAAGGCCGACGTGGGCGACCACGACGAGAACATCGCCTTCGAGCGCATGGTCGAGATCATCGGCCTCGATCTGGCCACCCGCGTGCGCGACATTTCGATCCAGCTCTACCAGACCGCCGCCGACTTCGCGCTGACCCGCGGCATCATCATCGCCGACACCAAGTTCGAGTTCGGCCTGGACGAGCAGGGCACCCTGACGCTGATGGACGAGGTGCTGACGCCCGATTCGTCGCGTTACTGGCCGGTCGAGCAGTACGCCGCTGCGCAGGCCGTCGGCGCGAACCCGCCGAGCTTCGACAAGCAGTACCTGCGCGACTGGCTGGAAACGGCGCAGGTCGACGGCCGCCCCTGGGGCAAGGTCGCACCGGCGCCCGCGCTGCCGGACGAGGTCATCGCCCACACCACCGCCAAGTACCAGGAAGCCCTGGACCGGCTGATGGGCTGATGCAGCCGATTCCGTCGAGGGATCAGAACACCGCCATGCTGAGCTTGCGGCGGTAGAGGTCGATCACCGGGTCGCCCGGCACGACCACCGCCTTGCCGGCGATCTCGACCGCGCCCTTCTTGGCCTCCGGTGCCGCGGTCTTCGGCGCCGGCTTGGTCATCAGCTCCAGGATGGCGACGTAGGTCTTGCGCGCCAGGCCGTCATTCCAGGCCTTGTCGCGCATCAGGATCTCCAGCAGCTCGTCCATCGCCTCGGTGAAGGCCTCGCAGGCCATCAGCAGCTGGGCGCGTTCGTAGCGGGCATCGAAATCGCGCTTGCTGGCGGCGATGGCGGCGTCGAGCGTGGCCATGTCGCGGGCGGTGGCGACCCGCTCGCAGGCGGTGAGCCACACGCCGAGCGCGGCGATGCGGCCGTCCAGCATCGCCTTGGGCGCCATCGGGGCGTAGATCTGGCGCGCTTCGGTGACGTGGCCGTTCTGCAGCAGCAGCCTGGCGAAGTCGAAGCGCGTCACGTCGTTGGACGGGTCGGTGGCCAGCGCCTGCTGCAGCTTGTTCAGGGCCGTGGCGGTGTCGCCGTCCTCGATCAGGGCTTCGGCTTCCTCGGTCTCGACGGCGGCTTCGGCCGCGGCTTCGCTCGGCACGTGCTTGTCGAGGAACTCGCGGATCTGCGCCTCGGGGATGGCGCCGACGAAACCGTCGACCGGCTGGCCCTGGCTGAACATCACGCAGAACGGGATCGAGCGCACGCCGAACATCTGGCTGAGCTGGCCGGCGATCTCGGGCACTTCGTCGGCGTTGAGCTTGGCCAGCACGAAGCGGCCGGCGTAGTCGGTTTCGAGCTTTTCGAGCACCGGGCCGAGCTGCTTGCACGGGCCGCACCACGGCGCCCAGATGTCGAGCAGCACGGGCTGCTGCGTCGAGCCCTGGATCAGTTCGGCTTCGAAATTCTGGAGGGTGATATCGATCATCGGGGTGTACCTGGGGTGGGGGCGTGGCGTGCGGGAAACGTCCCGGAGCCGGTGGCGCCTAAAATCTCGCCTTTGTCCAGCCCGGAGTCTGCCTTGAACAGCGCAACGCCCGTGGTCGGCATCGTCATGGGGTCCAACAGCGACTGGGACACCATGAAGAACGCCGCCCAGATTCTCGCCGACTTCGGCGTGCCCTTCGAAGCCCAGGTCGTCTCGGCCCACCGCATGCCCGATGACATGTTCCGCTACGCCGAGTCGGCGCGCGGACGTGGTCTGCAGGCCATCATCGCCGGCGCCGGTGGCGCCGCCCACCTGCCCGGCATGCTCGCCGCCAAGACGCCCGTGCCCGTGCTCGGCGTGCCGGTGGCCAGCAAGCACCTGCAGGGCGTGGACTCGCTGCACTCGATCGTGCAGATGCCCAAGGGCGTGCCGGTGGCGACGTTCGCGATCGGCGTGGCGGGGGCGGCCAACGCGGCGCTGTTCGCCGTCGCGCTGCTGGCGAACCACGACGCGCGGCTGGCCGAGGCGCTCGACGCCTTCCGTGCCCGCCAGACCGAAGCGGCCCGGGCGATGACGCTCGGCCCGCTGGACGGACAGGGCTGAAGCGCATGGCCATGCCCCGACTGTTGCCCGGCGACCGCAGCGCCGCCGACCCGACCCGCGCCGTGACGCTGGGCGTCATGGGTGGCGGCCAGCTCGGCCGCATGTTCGTCCACGCCGCGCAGCAGCTCGGCTTCCGCACCGCCGTGCTGGAGCCAGACGCCACCAGCCCCGCCGGCACGGTCGCCCATGTGCATGTGAACGCCGGCTACCTCGACGCCGCCGGCCTGCAGCGTCTGGCCGACGAGGCCGACGCGATCACCACCGAATTCGAGAACGTGCCCGCCGACGCGCTGCGCACGCTGGCCGCGCGCCGCCCGGTGGCGCCGTCGGGCGACGCGGTGGCCGTGTGCCAGGACCGCGCCGCCGAGAAGGCGCATTTCACCGACTGCGGTGTGCCCGTGGCGCCGTATGCGGTGATCGACAGTGAAGCTGCGCTGGCCGCGGTCGGCGACGACCTGCTGCCTGGCATCCTGAAGACTGCCCGCATGGGCTACGACGGCAAGGGCCAGATCCGCGTGGCGGACCGCGCCGAGCTGGCCGCGGGCTGGGCGGAACTCGGCGGCACGGTCTGCGTGCTGGAAAAGCGCCTGCCGCTGGCCTTCGAGGTCAGCGTGCTGATCGCGCGTGGCGGCGACGGGCGCGTGGTCGCCTTCCCGTTGCAGCAGAACCTGCACCGCGACGGCATTCTGGCCGTCACCACCGTGCCCGCACCGGCCGGCACGCCCGCGCTGGAGGCCGAGGCCGTCGGCTGCGCGGCGCGCATCGCGGCAGACCTGGGCTATGTCGGCGTGCTGTGCATCGAGTTCTTCATCCTCGAAGACGGCTCGCTCGTCGCCAACGAGATGGCGCCGCGCCCGCACAACTCCGGCCACCACACGATCGACTCGTGCGACGTGTCGCAGTTCGACCTGCAGGTGCGCGCGATGGCCGGGCTGCCGCTGGTCAAGCCGCGGCTGCACTCGCCGACGGTGATGCTGAACCTGCTGGGTGACCTGTGGTTCGACGCGCAAGGCGCCGAACGCTCGCCGGACTGGGCGGCCGTGCTGGCGCTGCCGGGGGCGCACCTGCACCTCTACGGCAAGGAATCGGCGCGCCCCGGCCGCAAGATGGGCCACCTGACGCTCACGGCGGCCACGCCCGCGGCGGCGCGTGACGTGGCGCTGCAGGCCGCGGCGTTGCTCGGCCTGCCGGCGTTCTGAAGGGAAGGGCGACCGCCATGGCTCGACTGATCAACGCGACCACGCCCGCGCACCTCGCCGCTGCGTTGCCGGACGCCGTGGCGCGCTTGGCCGCGGGCGAGCTGGTGGCGTTCCCGACCGAGACGGTCTACGGTCTGGGTGCTCGCGCCGACCAAGCCGAGGCGGTGGCGAAGATCTTCGCCGCCAAGGGCCGCCCGAGCGACCACCCGCTGATCGTGCACGTGGCCGATGTGGCGGGTGCGGCGGCGTTCGCGGCCGAGCTGCCGCCGGTCGCACAGCGGCTGATGGCTGCGTTCTGGCCGGGGCCGCTGACGGTGATCGTGCCACGCCGTGCCGGCATCGGCGCCGAGGCCGCGGGCGGGCAGGACACGGTTGGCCTGCGCTGCCCGGACCACCCGGTGGCGCTGGCGCTGCTGCGCGCGGCGGCCGAGGCTGGCGTGCCGGGCGTGGCTGCGCCGAGCGCCAACCGCTTCGGTCGCGTCAGCCCGACGCAGGCCGCGCACGTCGCCAGCGAATTCGAGGCCGCGCCGGACCTGCTGGTGCTGGACGGCGGCGACTGCGCGGTCGGCATCGAGTCGGCGATCGTGGACTGCAGCCGCGGGCACCCGGTGCTGCTGCGGCCCGGCTGCCTGACCGCCGCGGCGATCGAGGCCGCAGCCCGCGAGCCGCTGCGCGCCCGCGACGCCACCGCCCCGCGCGCCTCCGGTACGCTGGAGGCGCACTACGCGCCGCAGGCCAAGGTCCGGCTGATGACGGCGGCGCAACTGGACGCGGCCTTGACCGTCTGGTCCTCGACCGGCCACAAAGCTTCATCTGGCGCGCCGACGCTGGCGGTATATTCCCGCAGCCGCCGGCCGGCGCTGGCGGGTGTGGTGCTGCGGCGCATGCCCGACGAGGCGGCCGCGGTGGCGCACGAATTGTTTGCGGTGCTGCGGACGCTGGATGCGACCCGCGCGCCCTTGATCTGGGTGGAAACGCCCCCGCCGTCGCCCGAGTGGGACGGCGTGCGCGACCGGCTGCAGCGGGCTGCGGCGGCCTGAGCCCGAGTCCGAACCGGACAAACTGGAGTTTGCATGCGTGTTCTGAAGTCTCTCCTCGCCCCGGCGCTGCTCGCCGTGCTGCTCGGTGGCTGTGGCGGTTCGACCCGTGTCGAGTCGTATGCGCCCAACCGGATCGTGGTCTTCGGCGACGAGCTCAGCCTGATCGGCACCAACGGCAGCAAGTACAGCGTCAACGCGCTGAAGGCCGATGCGGTGTCGCTCGACTGCGCCACCTATCCCGTGTGGCCGCAGGTGGTGGCCGACGGCTACGGCATGGTCTTTTCCGAATGCAATCCGACCGCCGTGGCCAGCCCGGCGGGCGTGATGAAGGCCAGCGTCGGCGCCACGGTGGCGGATGTCGTGGCTGCGGTGTCGGCCTTCCAGGCCAGCAGCACCTTCACGCCGCAGACGCTGGTGACCGTCATGGCCGGCCAGCACGACATCCTGAATGCGTACAAGGCCTATGACGCCGGCACGCTCAGCCGCGCGCTGGCGCTGTCGCAGGTGTCGGCGGCGGGCAAGGCGCTCGGCGCGCTGGTCAACAACGTGGCCAACCAGGGCTCCGGTGGCCGGGTGCTCTATTCGACGCCGCCCAACCTCGGCTATTCGCCCTTCGCTGCCGCCGAACTCGTGCGCACCAGCGATGCCGACCGGGTGACGCTGCTCAAGGAGCTGACGCTCGCATTCACCGCCGCCTTGCGCCTGGAGGTCATCAACGACGGCCGCTACGCAGCCCTGATCACGGCCGACGAGCTGACCATCAGCATGTCCGATCCGACCAAGATGGTGTCCTATGCGCTGACCAACATCGTCGATCAGGTCTGTACCGTGGCGCTGCCCAACTGCACGACTGCCACGATGGCAGCAGGTGCCGCCGGTGTCGGCACGGCCTATCTCTGGGCCGATGCCCAGCACCCGGGGGTGTCGTTCCAGAGCCGTGTCGGTCTGGCCGCCCTCAACCGGGCGCGCAACAACCCGTTCTGATCTGCCCGCCGCCTCAGCGCGGCGCCAGCGACCAGCCCACCACCGCGTCCAGCACGGCCCGTGCCTCGGCGCTGGCCGCCAGCGGGTGGTTGACCATCACCACCACGACGTGGCGGTGGCCGTCCGGGCCGTGCACCACGCCGGCCAGCGCGGCGACATTGTTCAGCGAGCCGGTTTTCAGATGCGCCTGCCCGGCGGCGGAGGTCACGCGCCGCGCGGTCGTCTCGATGCCCGCCACCGGCAGCGACCCCAGCAGCTCGGGCATCCACGGCCGGCCCCAGGCCCACTGCAGCAGCCGCCCCAGGCAGCGCGCGCTGATGCGCTCCTCGCGCGACAGGCCGGAGCCGTTGTCGATCACCAGCTCATCGTCCCGGCAGCCCTGCGACTGGACGAGCGCCTGCACCTCGGCGCGGGCGCCCTCCCAGGTGGCGGGCGTGTCCGGCTGACCGGGGCTGAGCGCCAGCATCAGCTGCTGGGCGATGACGTTGTTGCTGTGCTTGTTCATGTCGCGCAGCACCTCGGGCAGCGCGGGCGAGAGTGCTTCGGCCACCAGGGTCGCACCGGTCGGCGTCCGGCCCTCGCGCACCTGGCCGCGCAGGCGCCCGCCGAGCGCCCGCCACTGGGCCTCGATCGCCCGCGCGTTGAAGCTGGCCGGGTCGGACGAGGCCAGCGGCCAGCCCTTCTCGCCACAACTCGCCGGCAGGCGGCCGCCGAAGCGTGGCCGCGCCGGATCGGTGGCATCGAGCTGCAGCCCCGACCGCCAGTCCCCGCAGGCACCCGCGCCCAGCGGCACCGTCGCCGGCCACTGCACGCCCGCGAGCGCCATGTCCGGGGACACCCGCGCCACCCCGCGTGCCGCGTCCGGCCGGAAGTTCAGCAGCACGCTTTTCTGGTTCACCATCAGCGCGTCCGGCCGCACGTTGTAGGGCTTGAGCGGCTCGCCGTCGAAGGCCGCCGGATCGACCGCGGGAATCGCGTAGGCGCTGCGGTCGAGCACGATGTCGCCCGCCACCACCGGCCCGTGCACCGCCATCACCTGCCGCAGCAGCAGCCACAGCCGCTCGTTGACCAGCCTTGGGTCGCCGCGGCCCTGCACGTAAAGGTGGTGGCCGTCCGTGTAGACGGGGGTGTGCCACTGGAACAGCGGGCCGAGCCGGTCCAGCGCCGCCATCGAGGTGACCAGCTTCATCACCGAGGCCGGGTGTGCCAGCGCGCTCGGCTGGTGCGCCAGCCAGGGTGGGCCGCCTTCGACCGGCGCCACCCAGGCGTAGAGGCTGTCCTCGGGCAGTTGCGCGCGGTCGAGCGCGGCGCGCACCGGCTCGGGCAGCGGCGTCTGGGCGGTGGCGGGGAGGCAGAACGCTGCACAGGACAGCAGCAGGGACAGGGCGCGGGGCAGGAGGCTGGAGAGCTTGGGCATGGCGGGATCATACGAAGCGGCACCAGGGTGGCCGGTACACTGGTGGCCATGTCTGCCTCCCGATCCGCACCCCGCCTGCTGGCCCTCGACACCGCCACCGACACCGTTCATCTGGCCCTGGTGCAGGGGGACGCGGTGCAGGTCCGCGCGCTGCCCGGTGGGGCGCAGTCGTCGGCGGCGCTGCTGCCGGCGATCCGCGACCTGCTGGCGCACGGCGGACTCGCCCTGCGCGATCTGGACGCCATCGCCTTCGGCCACGGCCCCGGCGCCTTCACCGGCCTGCGCACCGCCTGTGCGGTGGCGCAGGGGCTGGCGGTCGGCGCGGAGCGGCCGCTGCTGGCGCTGGACACGCTGGCCGCGCTGGCCGAGTCGGCGCGGCAGCAGGGCGAGACAGCCGAGGCTGTCTGGAGCGTGCTGGATGCGCGCATGGGCGAGGTCTACGCAGCGCGCTGGTGCCGCGGTGCCGATGGAGGCTGGACCGCCGATGTGCCGGTGGCGCTCTACAGCCCCGCCGCGCTGGCCGAGGCGATCGCGCAGGCGCCTGCGCCGCTGGCTGGCAATGCGCTGACCGTGCAGGCCGAGGTGCTGGGGCCACTGGCGGCGCGGCTCGTGCTGGCGAGCTGGCCGGCAGCGGTGCCCGGTGGTGCGGCGCTGGCCGTGCTGGCACGGGCCGCGCAGGCGCGGGGCGCGTGGATCGACCCGGCGCTGGCGCTGCCGCTGTACGTGCGCGACAAGGTCGCCCAGACCACCGCCGAGCGCGAGGCCTTGCGGGCCACGGCGGCCACCGTGGCTGCGGCAGGAGCGGCCTGATGTCCGGTGACGCGCCCACGCTGCTGCCGATGGCGGTCCAGCTGCTCGATGCCGTGATGGGCATCGAGGTGCGGGCGTATTCCTTTCCGTGGAGCCGCGCCAATTTTGTCGACTCGATCGCGGCGGGCCACCTCACGCACTGTCTGGTGGCGCCTGACGGCGAGCTGCTGGCCTACCAGGTCGCGATGGCGGGGTTCGAGGAGTGGCACCTGCTCAACGTGACCGTCTCGCCCGCGCACCAGGGGCGCGGGCTGGCCACGCAGTTGCTGCGCCGGCTGATCGCGCACGCCCGCTGCACGGGCGCGCCGTGGCTGTGGCTGGAGGTGCGGCCGAGCAACGTGCGGGCGCGGCGCCTCTATGCGCACCTCGGGTTCGAGCAGGTCGGCGTGCGCAAGGGCTACTACCCGGACGCGCACGGACAGCGCGAGGACGCGCTGGTGCTGCGGCTGGCCGTGCCGCCGGAGGAGGGGGCATGAGCGCGGGGTACACCGAGCGGCAGCAGGCGATGCTGCAGGAGATGGGGATTCGGGTGTGGGTGCCGCCGCAGGTCGACGTGGTGGCCGAGGCTGTGTCGGTGGCCGATGCGGCGGTGTCCGCACCCGCACCCGTGCCCGTGCCCGCACCTGTGCCCACGGTCGCGCTGCGGCCGACCGGGGTGGCGGCGATGGGCTGGGACGAATTGCGCGCGGCGGTGTCGGCGTGCCGGGCCTGCACGCTGTGCGAGCGGCGCACGCAGACGGTGTTCGGCGTCGGTCATCCGCAGGCGCAGTGGATGCTGATCGGCGAGGCGCCGGGCGAGCAGGAGGACCTGCAGGGCGAGCCGTTTGTCGGCAAGGCGGGGCAGCTGCTCGACAACATGCTGCGCGCCGTCGGCCTGACCCGCAGCGAGGCGCCTGCGCACGAGCAGGTCTACATCGCCAACGTGCTCAAGTGCCGCCCGCCGCAGAACCGCAACCCGGAGCCGCAGGAGGTCGCGCAGTGCGAGCCCTACCTGCTGCGCCAGATCGCGCTGGTGCAGCCGAAGCTGATCCTGGCGATGGGGCGGTTCGCGGTGCAGTCGCTGCTGAAGACGGCTGAGCCGATCGGGCGGCTGCGCGGGCGGGTGCACGAGGTGCCGGGGATGCCGGGCGTACCAGTGGTGGTGACGTACCACCCGGCGTATCTGCTGCGCAACCCGCTGGACAAGGCGCGGTCGTGGGAAGACCTGTGCCTGGCGCGCGAGGTGCTGGCGCGCGCTGGCTGAGGTGCCGGTGCGGTGGCTCAGCCCCGCGTGCTGCCCAGGTAGCGCTTGCGCCAGAAGAACACGCTCAGCCCGGTTCCCAGCAGCACCATCAGCGACACCGCGATCCAGATGCCGGTGCGGTTGTGGATCAGCGGCAGCGCGTCGAAGTTCATGCCGAAGAACCCGGTGATCAGGTTCAGCGGCAGGAAGATCGCGGTCAGCACCGTGAGCGTGCGCATGATGTCGTTGGTGCGCTGGCCGACCGCGGAGAAGTGCATCTGCACGGCGCTCTCGATCGACGACTCCAGCCGCCGCACATGGCCCAGCACGCGCTCGATGTGTTCGAGCACGTCGCGCGAGCGCACCCGCAGCAGGTCCCGGTCACGCCGTTCGCCGTCGGCGGCGGGATTGGGCCATTCGTCGAGTGCGTCGATCCATTCCTGCACGGCGCTGCGCTGGTCCTCGCAGATGTCTTCGAGCTGGTGCAGCGTGTTGCGCGACTCCAGCAGCGCGGTCCAGTCGACCTGCCGGCTGCGCGGGCCGAGCAGGGCCTGCTGCAGCGTGGTGAGCTGGCGTGTGAGCAGGCGGCGCAGTTCCAGGTAGCCGTCGACCATGTGGTTGACGATGCGCAGCATCAGGTCGGCGGGGCTGGGCGGCAGCCGGCTCGCGCCGTTGCCGCCGACGGTCATCTGCGCCAGCCGGTTGGCGAAGTAGTCGCGCACCAGGCAGTCGGCGGGGTGCACGGTCAGCAGCACGCGGTCGAACACCGCGAAGCCGACCGGGCTGGTGTCGATGGCCGCCAGGGCCTGCCGTGCGGTGGCCACGGTGCCGTGTTCGTCATCGAGGAAAAGCCCGTTGCTGCCCGGTGCTGCCGCAAGGCGGCGGAAGACGAGCAGGTCGTACCACGAGGTGTAGTCGAAGTGCGAGGGCAGCTGGTTGCTCAGCAGGTCGGAGATGTGCAGATCCACGAGCTGGCCACCGGCGCACTGGTGCAGCACCGCCTGCACCTCGGCGACCCGGACCTCGAATTCGCGCCGCGCCGAAGCGATCCACAGGAAGCCGCGCTCGGGCAGCGTCTGCGGCAGATCGGACAGTTCGGTGCAGCGGTCGTCGATCAGGAAAACGCGCATGGCCGCGTTCGCCTCAGCCCTGGCGGATCAGCCGGGCCGCGTCGAGCGCGAAGTAGGTGAGCACGCCATCGGCGCCGGCACGCTTGAAGGCCAGCAGCGACTCCATCATCACGGCGTCGTGGTCGAGCCAGCCGTTGAGCGCGGCGGCCTTGAGCATCGCGTACTCGCCGCTGACCTGGTAGGCGAAGGTCGGCACGCGGAACTCGTCCTTCACGCGGCGCACGATGTCCAGGTACGGCATGCCCGGCTTGACCATCACCATGTCGGCGCCTTCGGCGATGTCGAGCGCGACCTCGCGCAGGGCTTCGTCGCTGTTGCCCGGGTCCATCTGGTAGACCTTCTTGTTGCTCTTGCCGAGGTTGCCGGCCGAGCCGACCGCGTCGCGGAAGGGGCCGTAGAAGGCGCTGGCGTACTTGGCGCTGTAGGCCATGATGCGGGTGTGGATCAGGCGCTTCGCTTCGAGCGCTTCGCGGATCGCGCCGATGCGACCGTCCATCATGTCGCTGGGCGCGACGATGTCCACGCCGGCCTCGGCCTGCACCAGCGCCTGCTGCACCAGCACTTCGATGGTCTCGTCGTTCAGCACGTAGCCGGTGTCGTCGAGCAGGCCGTCCTGGCCGTGCGAGGTGTAGGGGTCGAGCGCGACGTCGGTCATGATGCCGAGTTCGGGAAAGCGCTTCTTCAGCGCGGCCACGACCGTCGGCACCAGGCCGTCCGGGTTGGCGGCTTCGCGGCCGTCTGGGGTCTTGCCGGCGCTGCCCAGCACGGGGAACAGGGCCATCACCGGGATGCCCAGGGCCACACACTGCTCCGCCACCGGCAGCAGCTGGTCGAGGCTGCGGCGCTGCACGCCGGGCATGGAGGCCACATCCTGCACCAGCCCCTGGCCTTCGAGCACGAACACCGGATAGATCAGGTCGCTGCAGCTCAGCTGGTGCTCGCGCACCAGATTGCGGGTGAAGGTGTCGCGGCGCAGGCGGCGGGGGCGGCTCAGGGGATAGCGGGCAGGTGCAAACATGGGCAGGGCAGCTGGAGCGTGAGGCAGGGTTGGCGATCTCTGTACATCAATCGGAGTGCGCCGTGTCTACGGGACACCCCTGACCTTGTCAAAGGTAATCTTGATGATAGACTTTATCCCGAGTGTTGCGCCGCTAGGTGCGCATTCCCTGCTTTTCCTCCCTGAGCAGGTGCCTTACCGTGTTGACAGCGTTAAGGCTTCCAAGCCCCAGCAAGCATGCTGGGGCTCTTTTTTTGCCTGAACGGTTTGTCTGCGCAGTGTGTGCGGCAGATCGCGCGCTCAGCGCGGCATGACCACCGTGTGGTTCTGGCCGCGGCCGATGCCTGGCATCGGTGCATCGAGCGACACGTCCACACCGTCCAGTTGCACGGGCTGGGTGGCGTTGAGTTCGTCGAACCAGGTGCTACGCGGCGGATCCTTGTAGCCGGGCAGGTCGCGGCCGTCGAACGGGCGCACCCGCTGTCCGCGCGGACCCAGCTCCAGCGGACTGGTGTCCGGGCCGTTGTCCTGCATGACCGGGGTCGGTGCCGCTGTTTCCGGCGCATCCTGCAGCAGGGTCTTGCGCACGGCGACCGGGTCCGGCAGGAACGCTTCGTTCCAGACGTGCAGCGGAATGCCGGCAGCGCGCAGCACGCGTTCGGTGCGCTGCTGGCGCTTGCGGGCCCGCTCCGACTCGGCCTTGTCGGCCTGGCGCACCTCGATGATGGCCACCACGTTCGAGGCACTGTCACAGACCATCAGGTCCACGCAGACATGGCCGACCCGGCGCAGCCACTCGACGTATGAATGCCGTGTCGGCACCTTGATGAAATGTGACAGCGGCACCTGCGCCAGGATCATGTGCTCCGGCACGGCGCGCCGCAGCACTTCCAGCGCACGCTGGTGGCGCAGGGTCAGGACCCGGGTGGCTTCGGGGGGCCAGCCGATCACGGTGTCCACTGCGTCGAGCGCACGTGGCCGACCGGGGCGACCGGCATCGGCCGGTCGGCTTGTCAGGTACCGCCATGCCCAGATCAGTGCGGCGGCACCCACACACCCTGCCAGAAACAGGGCTGCGTTGGAGGATGCGAGAGATGAGAAATTCATTTCGTCAAGCTACCTGTCTGGGTGCCTGACGTCAATCCCGCCGAAGGTGTGATGGATGTAACAGGTTCTGGTTGTGTACCTGCATCACCGTCTGACTGTTACAACCGTGTGCGACCGTCAGAAACCCATGCCGCCCATGCCCCCCATCCCCGGCATGCCCTTCTTGCCGGCCAGGCGCTTCATCATCTTCATCATGCCGCCGCCCTTCATCTTCTTCATCATGTCGCGCATTTGCTCGAACTGGTTGAGCATGCGGTTGACCTCCTGCACGTGCACACCCGCGCCGGCTGCGATGCGGCGCTTGCGGCTGGCCTTGAGCAGGTCGGGCTTGCGGCGCTCCAGCGGGGTCATGGAGTTGATGATGCCCTCCATGCGCCGCACGTCCTTCTCGGCCTTGCCCATGTCGGCTTGACCAGCCTTGGCCGCGAGTTCGGCCGGCAGCTTGTCGAGCAGGCCGCTCAGGCCGCCCATCTTCTTCATCTGGCTGATCTGGGCCAGGAAGTCGTTCAGGTCGAAGCTCTCGCCGCTCTTGACCTTGTCGGCCAGCTTCTGCGCGGCCTGGATGTCCACGCCTTTCTGGACTTCCTCGACCAGCGCCACGATGTCGCCCATGCCGAGCACGCGGCCGGCGTGGCGCTCGGCGTCGAACACCTCCAGCCCGTCGATCTTCTCGGAGACGCCGGCAAACTTGATCGGCGCGCCGGTGATCTGCCGCACCGACAGCGCCGCACCGCCGCGCGAGTCGCCGTCGAGCTTGGTCAGCACGATGCCGGTCAGCGGCAGGGCTTCCTTGAAGGCCCGTGCGGTGTTGATCGCATCCTGGCCCTGCATGGCGTCGACGACGAACAGCGTCTCGACCGGCTTCAGCGTGGCGTGCAGGTCGCGGATCTCGGCCATCAGCGCCTCGTCGATCGCGAGGCGGCCGGCGGTGTCGACCAGCAGCACGTCGAAGAAGTGCTTCTTCGCGTAGTCGATGGCGGCCAGCGCGATGTCGTGCGGCTTCTGGTCCGGCGTGGACGGGAACCACTCGGCGCCGGCCTGCTTCGTCACGGTCTTGAGCTGCTCGATGGCGGCCGGGCGGTAGACGTCGGCGGAGACCGTCAGCACCTTCTTCTTGCGGCGCTCGATCAGGTGCTTGGCGAGCTTGGCGGTGGTGGTCGTCTTGCCGGCACCCTGCAGGCCTGCCATGAGGATGACCGCTGGCGGCTGCGTGGCGAGGTTGAGGTCGGAGACCCCTTCGCCCATGGTGGCGGCGAGTTCCTTGTGGACGATGCTGACCAGCACCTGGCCCGGCGAGAGCGAGTTGGCCACTTCGGCGCCGAGGGCGCGGTCCTTGACGCGGGCGATGAAGTCGCGGACCACCGGCAGGGCCACGTCGGCCTCCAGCAGCGCCATGCGGACCTCGCGCAGCATGTCCTGGACGTTCGCTTCGGTGATGCGGGCCTGGCCGCGCATCGACTTGACCAGGCGTGACAGACGTTCGGAAAGGGCGGAGGCCATCGGGTGTCCCGGTTGACTAGGAAAAGTACACTGTGCAGGTGATTTTATCGACCCCCTCGATTCCCATGGCCCACGGACTCTCCGTCTGGTCCCTGGTGCCTTCGCTGCTCGCGCTGGTGGCCTATGCCCTGGCGGTGATGCCCGGCGCCGGTGCGCTGGCCCGGCGCGCCCTGCCGCTGGCCTGGGGGCTGCACGGCGTGGCTGGTCTCGCGCACCTGCTGGGCCTCGGTCTGGTGATGGAGGGCGCGCGCTTCGGCTTCGCTCCGGCGCTGTCGGCCACGGCGTGGCTGGTGCTGGCGGTGCATGCGGTCGAGAGCCGCTTCGTGCCGCTGCCCGGCATCCGGCGGCTGCTGGCCGCGCTGGGCGGCAGCACGCTGGTGCTGGCGCTGCTGTATCCGGGCGAGGGCGGGCTGCATCCGTCGTCGCCGTGGGCGCCGCTGCACTGGATGCTCGGGCTGGCTTCCTACGGGCTGGTGGCTGCCGCGGTGCTGCATGCCGCCTGGCTCGACCGTGCCGAGCGCACCATGCGCCTGCGCATGAAGAAGCCGGGCCCGCAGGCCGAGACCTCCGCCCCCGCGCTGCCCCTGCTGACGCTGGAAAAGCTGACCTACCGCTTCGTCTGGGCCGGCTTCGTGGTGCTGTCGCTGGCGCTGGTGCTGGGTGTCTGGGTCACGCCGGTGTGGCACTGGGACCACAAGACCGTGTTCTCGCTGCTCGGCTGGCTGGTGCTGGCAGGGCTGCTGGCCGGGCGGCAGGCCTTCGGCTGGCGTGGACGGATGGCCACGCGCGGGCTGTATGCCGGCGCCGTGCTGCTGCTGCTGGCCTATGTCGGCTCGCGCTTCGTGCTCGAAGTGCTGCTGCACCGCACGGCCTTCATCGCGATGGCGGGCCCATGAAGCTGCTGCTGATCCTGCTGACCGTGCTGGCGATCGTGTGGCTGCTGCGTGCCGCACGGCGGGTGCCTCCGCCACCAGACCGCAACGATGTGTCGCCCGAACCGACCGGGCGGGCCGTGCAGACCCTGGCGCGCTGTGCCCACTGCGGCATGCACCTGACCTCGGCCGACAGCGAGCAGCGCGACGGCCAGGCCTATTGCTGCGCCGCACACCGGCGTGCCGGACCGCGCGCGCCGTTCGGACGGCGCTGAGAGGCCGCCCGATGCGCACGACCGGATCGGCACCGGGCCGGGCTGACGAGGACGGCGGATTCGCCCGCTCCGAGCCGGTGCGTGAGGAAGCCTGGTTCGCGACCCTCGGTTTCGGTGCGGAGCGCACGCAGCCGATGGACCTGGCCCGCGGGGAGACCGTTCCGCCCGGCGCGCCCCCGGGCACTGCCTCGCCGGACGGGCCTGCGCGGCGCGCGCCCGCCCCACCGCCGGAGCCGCCCCCGGCGCCAAGGCGGCACAGCCGCATCGAGCCGCCCGCGTCCTTCCAGCGCATCTTCCGCGCCTTCACCATCGCCCGTGCGCTGCTGGGTCTGCTGCTGCTCGGCATCCAGGGGCTGGTGGTCGTCTATCTGGGCGGCAAGCCGGTCTGGTCCTCGCTGCTGGTGTGTGGTGCGCAGGTGCTGGCGGCGCTGGCGATGCTGGCCTGGCCGGTGCCGCCAGCGGGCTACATGGCCGCGTCCGGCCACCTGCGCAGCCGCTGGGCGCTGGCGACCATCGGCGTGGACCTGCTGGCCTTCACGCTGCTGCTGTTCGCGGCCGGGCCGGCGGTGAATGCCGCGGCGCTGTACATGCTGCCGGTGCTGATGGCGGCCACGCTGATGCCACGGCGCCATGCCTACGGCGTGGCCTCTGGCGTGGTGCTGCTGCTGGCCGCCGCATGGTGGGGGGCGCTGACCGAGGTCGAGATGGCTGCGGCGCTGATGCAGGCCGGCATCGCCGGCGGCGGCGTGCTGACCATCGCGATGCTGGCCGGGCAGTTGTCGGACCGCCTGGCCCGGCAGGAAGTGACCGCCCGCAGCACGCTCGAACTCGCCCGCCAGCAGGCCCGCCTGAACCGGCTGATGATCGAGGAGATGCAGGACGGTGTCATGGTCGCCGACCGTGACGGGCGCGTGCAGGCGGCCAACCCGGCGGCGCTGCAGCTCATCGGGGCGCCGGTGGCGCGGCGCTTCCTGCCCTTCGACCTGCACCACCTGCCGGCCTGGCAGCCGCTGCGCGACGCACTGGCGCGTGGCTACGCGAACGGTGTCTGGCCGGAAGGCGGGCAGGAGCTCAGCCTGCGTCTGGCGCCACCGGGTGCCGATGCCCCCTCCGAGGAGCGCCCGCTGCGGGTGCGCATGCGGTTCACGCGACGGCGCGATGCCCGCTCGGGGGAGGCGCTGTGCGTGCTGTTCCTGGAGGACGTGCGCACATTGCGCCAGCGCGCCCGACAGGAAAAGCTCGCCGCGATGGGCCGGGTCTCGGCCGGCATTGCCCACGAGATCCGCAACCCGCTGGCCGCCATCGCCCAGGCCAACGCGCTGCTCGCCGAAGACCTCACCGAGCCCGGCCAGCAGCGCCTGAGCCAGATGGTGGCCGACAACGTCGAGCGGCTGCAGCGCATCGTCGATGACGTGGCCGAGGTCTCGCCGGGCGGGTCGAGCGACGCGCCGGTGATCGAGCTGGGCACCGAGGTGGCGCGGCTGTGTGCCGAGTGGGCGCGCACGGCGGGCCTGCCGGCGGACGACAGCAGCGCGCTGTTCGTGGACACGGGCGACGAGCCGTTGCCGGTGCGCTTCGATCCGGAGCACCTGCGGCGCGTGCTGGTCAACCTGCTCGACAACGCGCTGCGCCACGGCAGCGGCCAGCCGCACGCGGTGTGGGTGCGCGTGGCGGCCCGGGCACAGGGGCATGTCGAGCTGTCGGTGGCCAGCGACGGCGAGGTGATCGCCCCCGACGTGGAGCCGCACCTGTTCGAACCCTTCTTCTCGACCCGCAGCCGCGGCACCGGGCTGGGCCTCTACATCTGCCGCGAGCTGTGCGAGCGCTACGGCGCCTCGATCGATTTCCGCCCCCGCGGGCCCGGCGCCCGCCACCGCAATGTCTTTCTGGTGGGGATGCCGCGCGTTGCCCTGCAGTCTCCCGAGGTCACTCCATGAACTACCCCGCGACGCCCCGGCTGCTGGTCGTCGATGACGAGCCCGATCTGCGCACGCTCTACGAGCTGGCGCTGCTGCGCGAGGGCTATGACATCGACACCGCCGGCACGGTCGAAGAGGCCTGGACCCTGCTGGGTGCCGCCCGCTACAGCGCCATCATCACCGACATGCGCCTGCCCGACGGCACCGGGCTGGACCTGCTGCGCCGGCTGGAGCAGGCCGGTCGGCCCGAGAAGACCATCGTCATCACTGCCTACGGTTCGGCCGAGAACGCGGTGCAGGCGCTCAAGTCCGGCGCCTACGACTACCTGACCAAGCCGGTGGATCTGCGGCAGTTCCGCAGCGTGGTGGCCTCGGCGCTCGGACGTGGTCCGGCGGTCGCTGCGGCGCCGGCAGTGCGCGGGTCGGGGCGGGTCACCCCCCGGCCAGCGGCACCGCCGGTCGTGGCGGATGCCCTGCAGCGCATGGGCGGACGCACGCCGGTGATGCAGCAGGTGCGGGTGCTGATCGACAAGGTCGCGCGCAGCATGGCGCCGGTGCTGGTCCACGGCGAATCGGGCACCGGCAAGGAACTGGTGGCGCGGGCCATCCACCAGGTCAGCCAGCGGGCGGGCGGGCCATGCATCGCGGTCAACTGCGGCGCGATCCCCGAGCAGCTGCTGGAGGCGGAGTTCTTCGGCTACCGCAAGGGGGCCTTCACCGGTGCCCACGAGGACCGCGAGGGCTTCTTCCAGGCTTCGTCCGGCGGCACGCTCTTCCTCGACGAGATCGGCGACCTGCCGCTGGCGATGCAGAGCAAGCTGCTGCGGGTGATCCAGGAGCGGGCGGTGCGGCCGGTGGGGGCGGTGGCGGAGGTGCCGCTGGATGTGCGCATCGTCAGCGCGACGCACAAGGACCTGGCCTGCGAGGTGGCGGCGGGGCGCTTCCGGCAGGACCTGTTCTACCGGCTCAACGTGATCCAGATCCGCGTGCCGCCGCTGCGCGAGCGGCTGGACGACCTGCCGGTGCTGTGCGACATGGTGCTGGCCCGCGTGGCAGGCGAATCGGCGCTGGCGGAGGTGCCGCGGCTGACCGACGCCGCGCTGCGTGCGCTGGCGCAGTACACCTTCCCGGGCAATGTCCGCGAACTGGAGAACCTCCTGCACCGCGCGGTGGCGTTGTCGTCCGGCGGCCAGATCGACGTGGCGGATCTGGGGCTGGCCGAGACGCCGGCCAGTCCCGCCGTCGCGGAGTCCGCAATTTCCTTGCCGGCGGGCGGGCCGCCGGTCGACACGGCGGCGGTGCCTGCTGCTGCCGCGGTGGTGGGGGCCGACGTGCTGCCGGCCGATCTGGTGGCGTATCTCGACGACGTCGAGCGCGAGGTGCTGGTGCGCGCGCTGGAACACCACCGCTACAACCGCACCGCCGCCGGTGCCGCGATGGGCCTGACGCTGCGCCAGATGCGCTACCGCATGGCGCGGCTGGGCATCCAGGTGGCCGGCGACGCGCTGACGGTCGAGGACGCCGACGCGCTCGGCGATCTGGCGCCATGAGCGGCGGTCTGCGGTGGCGGCGCCGCCATGCGGCGCGGCGCGGGGCGTGGCAGGACGGCTGGTACCGGCGTGCGCGCCGGGTGCCGAGCCCGAACTTCGGCCCGCGCCCGCCGGGACTGCCGGTGCGGCTGGCGGTGGTGCACTCGATCAGCCTGCCGCCCGGGCGCTACGGTGGCGACGCGATCGAGCGCTTCTTCACCAACCAGCTCGATCCGGCGGGCCACCCCTATTTCGCGGGACTGGCCGGCGTGGCGGTTTCGGCACATTTCCTGGTGCGGCGAGGCGGCGAGGTGGTGCAGTTCGTCCGCGTCGACGACCGGGCCTGGCATGCGGGCGCCTCGGTCTGGCGCGGCGTGCCGAACTGCAATGACTACGCGCTGGGGATCGAACTGGAGGGGCTCGAAGGCCAGCGGTTCGAGGCCGCGCAGTACCGCGCCACGGCCCGCCTGCTGCGTGACGCCGCGTCTGTCTGGCCCGTCGCGGAAGTGGTCGGTCACGAACATGTGGCGCCCGGCCGCAAGGGCGATCCCGGCCCCGGATTCGACTGGCGGCGGCTGGCCAGGCTGCTGCGCCGCAGCATGAAGTGAACATCCTGGGCAGTCCGTGATTTGTCAATGGGACACTAGCGGTAGTGTTGAAAATTTTCTGATCACACTACCTGTAGCGTAGTGCTATTCTTGGAGCCAAGAAACAAAGCCAAGGCGCCTTCTTCATGACGGTGCCTTTTTCTTTGTGCCGTCACGACAAGGCAAGACAAGAAGGAGCGCCCGCCCCATGCAAACCGCCATCTCCAGCAACGCGTATTCCCCGTCCGGGGAGATCCCCGCCACCGGCGCCAGCAAGGCCTCGGCCTACGCCGGCTACCAGATCATCCGCCGCAACGGCGCCGTGGTGGCCTTCGAGCCGCACAAGATCGCCGTCGCGCTGATGAAGGCCTTCCTGGCGGTGCGCGGTGCCCACGGCGCGGCCTCGGCCAGCGTGCGCGAGGCGGTGGACACGCTGACGGAGTCGGTGGTGCGCGCACTGCTGCGCTCGCGTCCGAGCGGCGGCACCTTCCACATCGAGGACGTGCAGGACCAGGTCGAACTCGGCCTGATGCGCGGCAGCCACCACGATGTCGCCCGCGCCTATGTGCTCTACCGTGAACGCCGCTCGCAGGAGCGCCTGAGCCAGGGCCGTGCTCCCGCACAGGCCCCGACCGACCTGCAGGTGCAGGACCACGGCCAGCGCGTGCCGCTGAACCAGGGCGGGCTGCAGAAGCTGATCGAGGACTCCTGCGCCGGTCTGGGCGACGAGGTCACCGCCGCCCCGGTGCTGGCCGAGACGCGCCGCAACCTGTACGACGGCGTGCCGGTGGACGAGGTCTACAAGGCCGCCATCCTGGCCGCGCGCACGCTGATCGAGAAGGATCCCGGCTATACCCGCGTCACCGCGCGCCTGCTGATGCACACGATCCGCCGCGAAGTGCTCGGCGACGACGTGCTGCAGCACGAGATGGGCCAGCGTTACGTCGAGTACTTCCCGCAGTTCATCCGCAAGGGCGTGGACGCCGAGCTGCTCGACGAACGCATGATGCAGTTCGACCTCGTGCGCCTGGGTGCTGCGCTCAAGCCCGAGCGCGACATGAACTTCGACTACCTTGGTCTGCAGACGCTGTATGACCGCTACTTCCTGCACATCCGCAAGCAGCGCATCGAGCTGCCGCAGGCGTTTTTCATGCGCGTGGCGATGGGCCTGTCGCTGGGCGAGATCGACCGCGAAGCCCGCGCGATCGAGTTCTACGAAGTCCTGTCCACCTTCGACTTCATGTCGAGCACGCCGACGCTGTTCAACGCCGGCACGCGCCGCTCGCAGCTGTCGAGCTGCTACCTGACGACCGTGCCCGACGACCTCGACGGCATCTACGAGTCGATCAAGGACAACGCGCTGCTGTCGAAGTTCGCCGGCGGTCTGGGCAACGACTGGACCTCGGTGCGTGCGCTCGGCTCGCACATCAAGGGCACGAACGGTGAATCGCAGGGCGTGGTGCCCTTCCTGAAGGTGGTGAACGACACCGCCGTCGCGGTGAACCAGTGCTTCGCGCCGGACACGGGGGTCTACACATCCGAAGGCGTGAAGGCCATCCGCGACATCCGCCCAGGTGACCTGGTGCTCGGCCACAGCGGCCAGTACCGTGAAGTCACCGAACGCATGGTCTACAACCAGACCGATCCGATGGTGGCCATCGACGTGAAGCACACGGTCGAGCCGCTGCTGGTGACGGACGCGCATCCGTTCTGGGCGATCCAGGGTGTGCCGCTGGGTCAGGCCAATGCCCGCACCGAGGCATGGCTCGACAAGGGCAAGGTTGCGGCGGCCTGGGTCGAATCCGGCCAACTCGCGCAAGGTGACTACATCGGCTTCGCGATTCCGACCGAGGTGGTCGCGGTGCAAGGGTTCACCGAGGACGATGCCCGGATGTACGGCATCCTGCTGGGCGACGGCCACCTGTCGAAAGATGGGATGCAGTGGGGCGTTTCCGGCAACCCGCAGCGCGACGAGCACCTCGATTTCGTGCGCCAGTACCTGAGCGCACAAGGCATCCACTGCTGGGAAACCGCCCGCGGCGAAACCTATGCGCAGATCCATTGGGCGTCGGGCCGCGGCGTGCTGCGTGATGGCACGACCGGCCGCATCGTCAGCGCGGGTGCTGCGACGATGCCGTTTGTCTACGACGACCTCTACGACGCGAACCACCACAAGCGCATCGCCCCGCGCCTGGCCCACCTGCCGCGCTCGCAGACGCTGGCGCTGGTGCGCGGTCTGCTGGAGACCGATGGCTGTGTCTCGCGTGGCAAGGAACTGACGTTCACCTCTGCGTCCGAACCGCTTGCCGAGGGCGTGCGGTACCAGATGCTGCGTCTGGGCGTGCCCGTGGCCGGCCAGAAACGCACCCGCCGCCACAACCATGTGGGTCAGCGTTCGGATGGCTCCAAGGTGGTGTTCGACAGCGAAGGCACGAGCATCGATCTGCGCATCCCGGCGATCCGGGAACTGGCGACCCTGATCGGCTGCACGGCTGTCACCAAGCGCAACTGGATCGAGCGCGACGGCATCGTGTTCTCGCGTGTCCGGTCGATCCGGCCGATCACGCCCAAGCCGATGGTGGTCGACCTGAAGGTCGATGTGGACGAGTCGTACCAGACCGTTGCCGGTCTCGCGCACAACGGCGGCAAGCGCAAGGGCGCCGTCTGCGCCTACCTGGAGAGCTGGCACCTCGACATTGAGGAGTTCCTGGAGCTGCGCAAGAACACCGGCGACGACCGCCGCCGCACCCACGACATGAACACGGCGAACTGGATTCCCGACCTGTTCATGCGCCGCGTGATGGAAGGCGGCGACTGGACGCTGTTCTCGCCCTCGACCTGCCCGGACTTGCACGACCTGTTCGGCATCGCCTTCGAGCAGGCGTACACCCGCTATGAAGCCATGGCGCAGCGCGGCGAGATCAAGCTGTTCAAGCGCATCCGGGCCGTGGACCTGTGGCGCAAGATGCTCTCGATGCTGTTCGAGACCGGCCACCCGTGGATCACGTTCAAGGACGCCTGCAACGTGCGCTCGCCGCAGCAGCATGTCGGGGTGGTGCATTCATCTAATCTCTGTACCGAAATTACCCTGAACACCAACGCCAGCGAGATCGCCGTCTGCAACCTGGGCTCGGTGAACCTGGCCCAGCACCTGACCGACGGCCCGGACGGCACCCGCGTGCTCGACACCGCCAAGCTGAAGAAGACGATCTCGACGGCGATGCGCATGCTCGACAACGTCATCGACATCAACTACTACGCGGTCAAGAAGGCGCGTGACTCGAACCTGCGCCACCGCCCGGTCGGCCTGGGCCTGATGGGCTTCCAGGACGCGCTGTACCAGCTGCGCGTGCCCTACGCCTCGCAGGAAGCCGTCGAGTTCGCCGACCGCTCGATGGAAGCGATCTGCTACCACGCCTACTGGGCCTCGACCGATCTGGCCGCCGAGCGTGGCCGCTACCAGAGCTACGCCGGCTCGCTGTGGGACCGCGGCATCCTGCCGCTGGACTCGCTCAAGCTGCTGGCCGAACAGCGCGGTGGTTATGTCGAAGTCGACACGTCGTCCACGCTGGACTGGGACGCGCTGCGCACCCGCATCGGCGAAGTCGGCATGCGCAACTCGAATTGCGTGGCCATCGCCCCCACGGCGACGATCTCCAACATCATCGGTGTGGACGCCTCGATCGAGCCGAGCTTCGGCAACCTCTCGGTCAAGTCCAACCTGTCGGGCGAGTTCACCATCATCAACGAGTACCTCGTGCGGGATCTGAAGAAGATCGGCCTGTGGGACGACATCATGGTGATGGACCTCAAGCACTTCGACGGCTCGCTGCGCCGCATCGACCGTGTGCCGGAGGAGCTGAAGCGCCTGTACGCGACGGCCTTCGAGGTCGAGCCGCGCTGGCTGGTGGAAGCGGGTGCACGCCGCCAGAAGTGGATCGACCAGGCCCAGTCGCTGAACATCTACATGGCGGGTGCCTCGGGCAAGAAGCTCGACGAGACCTACAAGCTGGCGTGGCTGCGCGGCCTGAAGACGACCTACTACCTCCGCACGACCAGCGCCACCAGCGCCGAGAAGTCGACGGTCGGTGCCGGCTCGCACAACGCGGTCAGCTCGGGCAGCACGGGTGGAATGAACGCCGCGTCCTCGCTCGACAAGGCCGCCGCTGCCGCCCAGGCGCTGATGGCTGCTGCCGCTGCGGACGCAACCCCGGCCACGGACGTCAAGTTCTGCGCGATCGACGATCCGGGCTGCGAAGCCTGCCAGTGAGTCCGACCCGTCCATGACCACGGGATGAAACCGTCCGGACACCAGCGCTTCGGGGCTTGAAACCCCCAAGAATTGCTTGGTGTTTGGACACAACATTCCGATAATTCACCCCCACTAGGAAGTCAGACATGCTGGTCTGGGAAGACACCCCGCGTTCCACGCCCACCCCCTCGAATTTCACTGAACCGAACGGCGCACACGCCGCATCGGAAGCAGCTTCGACGGCCGTGCGCGGCGCGAGCGAGCGCCGCGTCAACGCCGCCGACAAGCGCATCATCAACGCCAAGACGGACGTCAACCAGCTCGTTCCGTTCAAGTACAAGTGGGCCTGGGACAAGTACCTCGCCACCTGCGCCAACCACTGGATGCCGCAGGAAGTGAACATGAGCCGCGACATCGCGCTGTGGAAAGACCCGAATGGTCTGACCGAAGACGAGCGCCGCATCGTCAAGCGCAACCTCGGTTTCTTCACCACCGCCGACTCGCTGGCCGCCAACAACATCGTGCTGGGCACCTACCGCCACATCACGGCGCCCGAGTGCCGCCAGTTCCTGCTGCGCCAGGCGTTCGAAGAAGCGATCCACACCCACGCCTACCAGTACATCGTCGAGAGCCTCGGGCTGGACGAGGGCGAGGTGTTCAACGCCTACAACGAAGTCCAGTCGATCCGCGACAAGGACGAGTTCCTGATCCCCTTCATCGAGGCGATCATGGACCCGCACTTCAAGACCGGCACGCCCGAGACCGACCAGACGCTGCTGAAGTCGCTGATCGTGTTCGCGTGCCTGATGGAAGGGCTGTTCTTCTACGTCGGCTTCACGCAGATCCTGGCGCTGGGTCGCCAGAACAAGATGACGGGCGCTGCCGAGCAGTACCAGTACATCCTGCGCGACGAGTCGATGCACTGCAACTTCGGCATCGACCTGATCAACGCGCTGAAGCTGGAGAACCCGCACCTGTGGACCGCGGAGTTCAAGGCCGAGATCGTCGCGCTGTTCCGCAAGGCGGTCGATCTGGAGTACGCCTACGCCGAGGACACCATGCCCCGTGGCGTGCTCGGCATGAACGCGGCGATGTTCAAGGGCTACCTGCGCTACATCGCCAACCGGCGCGCGGTGCAGATCGGTCTCGACGAGCTGTTCCCCGGAGAGGAAAACCCCTTCCCGTGGATGAGCGAGATGATCGATCTGAAGAAGGAACGCAACTTCTTCGAAACCCGCGTGATCGAGTACCAAACCGGCGGCGCGCTGTCCTGGGATTGATGAACACCACCATCCCGTGCAGCCCGACCGCCCCCTGCATTCAAGGTCGCCGACGGTCTCCTGCAGACCGACTGGCCGATCGAGGATCATCCGGGGCCTTGTCCGGCGCCCGGGTGTGTTGTGTCAACCTCATCTAGGAGAACTGTGATGGCATCGAAGAAGACGGCTGCGGCCCCCAAGGCTGTCGCGGCAACACCGGCCGCAACCCCTGCTGCCAAGCCCGCGAAAAAGGCCGCCCAGGCCGCTGCACCGGTTGAAGTCGTGGTGGCGGCTGCGCCGGCTCCGGCACCTGCTGCGGCGCCTGTGAAGAAGGCTGCTGCGAAGAAGGCCGCTGCGCCGAAGACGGCGGCCGCTCCGGTGGCTGTTGCTGCTGCCCCGGCACCGGAACCGGCGCCCGCACCGGCGCCGGTCGCCGCGCCTGCCGCGCCGGCCAAGAAGGCTCCGGCCAAGAAGGCCGCTGCCGTGGCTGCTCCTGCTCCGGCGCCGGTCGCTGCTGCACCGGTGGCCGTGGCTGCTCCTGCCGCTGCGCCGAAGAAGGCTGCTGCGAAGAAGAAGGCGGCACCGGTCGCTGAAGTGGCGGCTCCTGCGCCGGCACCCGCACCGGTCGAGGCCCCCGCCCCGGCACCGGCGAAGAAGGCTGCCGCGAAGAAGCCGGCTGCCAAGAAGGCTGCCGCCGTGGCTGCCCCGGTCGCTGCACCTGCCCCCGCGCCTGTGGAAGCACCGGCCCCCGCGCCGGCCGCCAAGCCGGCCAAGAAGGCTGCTGCGCCGAAGAAGGCTGCAGCCACCAAGGAAGTCGCCGCTGCCAAGCCGGCTGCGAAGAAGACCGCCAAGAAGGCCGTGCCGGCTTCGGCATCGTCCTCGACCGCCAAGACCACGCTCAGCCCGCAGGCCGCCTGGCCCTTCCCGACGGGCGAAAAGCCCTGAGTGAACGCGTCGGCGCCTCGGCGTCTATGACCTGAAAGCCCGGCAGATGCCGGGCTTTTTTCATGGCCTGGACGCGGTCAGGTGATGCGGTAGAGATCCAGCCGGACGCGGTGGGCTTCGCGTGCGCCGCAGGCCAGGGCCAGCACCTTGTTCAGATGCTGCCAGGCCGGCGCAGCCGTGCTGAAGCGCACCACGGTGCGGAAGTACATCGCATCGCGTGCCACCGGCTCGCCCCGGGCCAGTTGCGCCAGCACCTCGGGCGGGCCATGCCGCAGACCTTCGCTGCGCACCTCGACCAGCGCGCCGTCGTCGGTGCGGATCACGTAGTGCGCGGCGATCTCGATCACGCCGTCCGGGCGCAGGATCTGCCAGTCGACACCGCCTTCGGCGATCTGGCCGTTCAGCTCCGGCCCGTGGACGCGTCCGCCGAGCAGCGGCACATAGCGCCGCTCCCCGGCCGGCAGCAAGCCCAGACTGGTGACGCCGGCCACCTCGCAGTCGATGCGGGTCATCGGCACGAGCGGCGGCGGGGCAGGAAAGGCATCGGGCATCGGCGGTCTCCAGGGTCGGCATGGCGGGCCTCAGGCCATCCCCTATGGACAGCGGCACCTCAACCGCGATCATCGCCGGGTCGCGGTGCGCCCGCCTGGTCTGCCTGTGGTCCCAGAAGATGACAATCCTTGCCCAGCTCCCCCACCACCCGGCCCGTACCGAAGAGGGCGCGCTCGCCGCGCTGGTCATGGCCATCGGCGGCCCGGCCTTTGCCACACAGGCGCTGACGGCCCTGAATGCGCCATTGCAGGCCGCGTCCTGGTCGGTCTACCGGGTGTGGCGGGACCGGACGCCCGAGTTGTGCCTGTCGGCCAGCCACGGCGTGGCGGACACCACGCGCGCGTGCTTCGACGCCTACTGCGACGGCCTGTACCGGCGCGACTGCAGCTTCGACCTCGCGCGCAAGGCGCCGGTGCCGGGCGGCGCCACCGTGCTGCAGATGCGGGCTGTCGATGCGCCGACGCCGGAGCACCGCGAGCGCATCTACCGGCGCCACGGCATCCTGGAACGGCTGTCCGTGGTGTCCGCCGAGGACGATGGGGCGCTGCTCGCGGTCAACCTCTACCACCACGCGCACCAGGGTGATTTCTCGGGACGCGAGTGCGAGCAGTTCGTGCGCATCGCGCCGCTGGTGCTGGCTGGTGTGCGGCGACACCTCGCGCTGGTGGGGCCACAGGCCCCCGTGCCAGCCGAGTGCACGGGCCGAGCCGCCTTGCAGGCCGCGTGCGCGGACCTGACGACGCGCGAACTCGACGTCTGCGAGCGCCTCCTGCGCGGCTGGAGCCACGACGGCGTGGCCGCGGACCTGGGCCTCTCGGTGGCCACGGTCAAGACCTACCGCACCCGGGCCTTCCGGCGGCTCGGGCTGCACTTCCGCAGCGAGCTGTTTGCCCGCTTCGGCACCGCGCGGTCGGCGGCCGGGCATCACTGAGGACGGAGGGTGCGCAGTCGCCTTCTGGGATGACAGCGCGGAAGCGGCCATGCACCGACACTGGGCGGCAGGTGCCTTCCTGCCTCCATCTGCGTCCACCTTTGCGGAGCGTCCTGCCATGCCCCATCCCTCCCGCCGCCACGTGCTCGCTGCGGCCAGCGCCGTCCTGATGGTTCCGCTGGCCCCGCTGGCCGTGCAGGCCCAGACTTTCCCCGACAAGCCGCTGCGGCTGAGCGTCGGCTTTCCGCCCGGGACCGGCCCGGACGTCGTGGCCCGGCTGCTGGCGCAGAAGCTCGGCGAGCTGCTCAAGCAGCAGGTCGTGGTGGACAACAAGGCCGGCGCTGGCGGTCAGATCGCGGCGCAGGCCGTCGCCAAGAGCGCACCCGACGGCTACAACCTGCTGCTCGGCGAAGTCGGCTCCATCGCCATCGCGCCCCCGGCGTTCAGCAAGCTGCCCTACGACCCGGCGCGCGAGCTGGTCGGGTTGAGCGAGGTGGTGCGGGCCGACTTCCTGCTTGTCGTGCCGGCCACATCGCCGCACAAGACCGTGGCCGATCTGGTCAAGGCGAGCAAGGCGCGCAGTGACCGCACGAACATCGCTACCTTCGGCGCCGGCACGCCCGGCCATTTCGGTGCCGAACTGTTCGCAGATGCCGCGGGCTTCAAGATCGAGCCGATCCACTACCGCGCCACGGGTGATGCGGTCACGGCGATCGTGGCGGGTGATGTGGTCGGCGCCTTCGTCTCCACGGCGCTGGGTGCAGCGCAGGTCAAGGGCGGCAAGATGCGCGCGCTGGCGACCACTGCAGCGCAGCGCTCTGCGCTGCTGCCCGACGTGCCGACCTTCGCGGAAGCCGGGATGCCGTCGATCGACTTCTCGGCGTGGTTCGCGGTGTTCGCGCCAGCGGGAACGCCGGCCGCCGTGCTCGATCAGCTCAACCGCCAGATCGTCGCCGCCGTGCAGGCGCCCGAGACCCGCGCCAAGCTGCAGGAAGCCGGCTTCAGCGTGCTCGGCACCTCGCGCGCCGACACCGAGCGCATGCTCAAGGCCGAGGCCACGCGCTGGGCCGCTGCGGTCAAGGCGACCGGGTTCAAGGGCGACTGAGGCTCGCCCGCCGCCGCCGTCGGTCCGGGCTCAGAACAGCGCCCGGTACTCCCGCAGCACCCGCTCGCTGTCCACGCCCACGCAGACCGCCTGGTCGCGTATCCCGTCCCAGTGCGGCGACGGGTCGGGGTGGCCCGGCAGGCGCTGGATGGTCTGGCCGCAGGCGATGCCGTCGGTGACGACGCGCACCGGGCCATGGCGCAGCGTGAACAGGCTCGGGTCGAGCGCACAGGCCACCGCGCTGGCGTCGTGGCTGTAGATGCCGCCGCCGGTGCGCGGTTCGTAGAAACGCTCGTAAAAACGCGTGATGCCGCGGATGTAGTGGCCGTGAACGCCGCCCTCGCGGCCGATCTCGTCGAGGTAGGCCGTGCTCATGCGGATCTGGTGCGTCACGTCCAGACCGACGAAGGTCACCGGCCAGTCGGCGGTGGCCACGAGGTCGGCGGCGTGCGGGTCGCCGTGGATGTTGGCCTCCGCCACCGGGGACATGTTGCCGCCGTGGCCGAGCGTGCCGAAGGCGCCGCCCATCAGCACGACGCCGCGCACATGGCGTGGCAGGTCCGGGTCGATCTGCAGCGCATGCGCGATGTTGGTCAGCGGGCCGACCGGCACCAGCACCAGCTCGCCCGAATACCGGCGCGCCATCTCGATGATGAACAGGGCGGCGGCGCGGCCGTCGAGCGTGTCGTTCTCGGCCGGCGCGGTGCCGACATCGCCCAGCCCGTCTTGGCCATGCACGAAGTCGGCGTACCCGCTGGACGGCTTCACGATCGCTCGCGCCGCGCCGCGCGCCACTGGCACGTGGTGGATGCCGAAGCGTTCGCGCAGCGACAGCGCGTTGCGGGTGGTGGTGTCGACCGAGGCGTTGCCGAACACGGTGGTGATGCCGACCAGCTCGGCGCGCGGGTCGCGGGCGAGCATGAACAGCGCCATCGCGTCATCGATGCCAGGGTCGGTGTCGAACAGGATCTTGGTGGTCATGGCGGAGGGTCTCGGGGTCAGGCGGCGGGCGTGAAGGCCTCGACCTCCGCGCGGGTGGGCATGGCGGACTGCGTGCCGAGCCGGGTCACGGCCAGCGCGGCGGCGACCTGGGCGCGCGTCAGGGCGGCGGGGATCGGCAAGCCCTCGGCCAGCCCCGCGGCCAGCGCGCCGACGAAGGTGTCGCCCGCGCCGGTCGTGTCCACGGCGGTGACCCGCGGCGCGGGCAGGGCGAGCGCGCCGTCCGGGCCGACATGCAGCAGGCCGGCCGAGCCGAGCGTGACCACCACCTGCGACGGGCCGCGCTGGCGCAAGGTGTGCGCGGCGGCTTCGATCTGGGCCGGCGTGTCGGTGGGCAGGCCGGTGAGCATCTCTGCTTCGATTTCGTTGACGACGAGCCAGTCCACGGCGGCCAGCAGCGCGTCGTCGAGCGGCTGCGCGGGCGCGGCGTTGAGCACCGTGCAGACGCCCGCGCCATGCGCCAGCGCCAGCGCGGCGCGCACCGTGTCGAGCGGGCATTCGAGCTGCGCGACCGCCACCTTGGCCTGTCGGATCGCGGAGGCGCTGGCCGCGACCTCTGCCGGCGTGTAGCGGTGGTTGGCACCGGGAATGACGATGATGCTGTTCTCTCCGCTGGGCATCAGCACGATGATGGCCGTGCCGGTGGGCGCGTCGGTGTCCTGGCCCACCGCCGAGGTGTCGATGCCGTCGGCCTGCAGCGCCTGCGTCAGCGCCGCGCCATGCGCATCTCGCCCGACGCGGCCGAGCATCGCCACCGCCGCGCCCATCCGCGCCGCCGCCACCGCCTGGTTGGCGCCCTTGCCGCCGCTGTCGGTGCTGAAGCCGGTGCCGATCAGCGTCTCGCCCGGGGCGGGCAGGCGCGGGGTCTGGACCCGCAGGTCCATGTTCAGGCTGCCGATGACGGCAACCGCGGCGACCGAGGTGGCGATGGGGGAGGCGGGCATGGCGGGGCTTTCCAGGTCAGGCGAAGGGCCAGGGGCCGTAGTGCTGCTCGAACTGCGCGCGGATTTCGGCGCGGCTCGGGCGGTGGTTCTGGCAGCCCTGGACGGCGATCTTGATCGAGCCGAGCACGCTGCCGAGCTGTGCGCCCTGCAGCAGCGGCTGGCCCTCGGCCAGCGCGAGCAGCAGGCCGGCACGGTAGGCGTCGCCGCAGCCGGTCGGGTCCTTCACCTGCACGGCCGGCACGGGGGCGACAGTGTGGATGTCGCCGTTCTGGTAGACGTGGGAGCCTTCGCCGCCGCGGGTGACGATGAGCGTCTGCACGCGCTCGGCCAGCGCGGCCAGCGACAGTCCGGTCTTGTCGCAGATCAGCTCGACCTCGTAGTCGTTGCAGACCAGCACGGGCGCCTGGTCGATCATCGCCAGCAGCTGCTCGCCGCTGAACAGCAGGATGTTCTGACCCGGGTCGAGCACGAAGGGCAGGCCGGCTTCCGCCATCTCGCGGGTGTGCAGCACCATCGCGTCTGGTGCATCCGGCCCGACGAGGCCGCAGGCGACCGCACCGGCCTGCGCCAGCGGGATCTCGGCCGAGCGGCCCATCGCGCCGGGGTGGAAACCGGCGAGCTGGTTGTTCGACAGGTCGGTGACGATGAAGCACTGCGCGGTGTAGGCGTCCGCGGCGGTCACGATGCAGCTCTGGTCCACGCCGGTGCGCAGGTTGTGCTCGCGGTAGGGGCCGAAGTCGTCGCCGACCATGCCCATCGGCACCGCCTCACCGCCGAGCAGCGCGTAGTTGTAGGCGATGTTGCCCGCGCAGCCGCCGTACTCGCGGCGCATCTTCGGCGACAGGAAGGACAGGTTGATCTTGTGGATCTGGTCCGGGAGGATGTGGTCGGTGAACTGGCCCTCGAACACCATGATGGTGTCGTAGGCGATGGAGGCGGCGATGGCGGCGCGGGTGGTCATGGGCGTGGGTTTGGGCGATCAGTGACAGGCGGCGGCGAGAATACCCCAGTCACTCCGACGCTGAACCGCGGTGCAGCACCTCGAACACCACCGGTCGTTGCGGCAGCGGTGCCTCGCCCAGCGTGATGAGTCGCTGCACCTGCGCCACCGCTTCGGCGGCGGCGGCGTCGGTGGCCGCGTGGACGATGGCCAGCGGCTCGCCCGCCTCGCGCCGGTCGCCGAGCTGGCACACCTCGCTCAGCCCGACCCGCGGGTCGATCGTGTCCCCCGCCGTGTGCCGCCCGCCGCCGAGCGTCACGACCAGTACGCCGAGTTCACGCACCGCCATGGCCTGCACCCAGCCGCCGTGCAGCGCCGGCACGACCCGCTGCACCGGCGCCCGCGGCAGCCGGCCGCGCGTGCCGACATCGGCCGGGCCGCCCTGGGCGTGGACCATGCGCTCGAAACGTTCCAGCGCCTCGCCGCTGTGGAGCGCGCGGTCCACCCGTGTTCCGGCCTCGGCCGCGTCGGCCGCCAGTCCGCCCAGCACCAGCAACTCGGCGCAGAGCGTGCGGGTCAGCGTGTGCAGCCGCGCGTCGCGCCGCGTGCCGCGCAGGTAGTCGAGCGCCTCCTGCACCTCCAGCGCGTTGCCGGCGGTGTGGCCGAGCACCTGGTTCATGTCGGTGATGAGCGCCCGTGTCGGCAGTCCCGCGCCTTCGGCCACGCGCACGAGGCTCAGCGCCAGTTCGCGGGCGTGTTCCGGCGTTGCCGCGAAGGCACCGTCGCCGGTCTTCACGTCCATCACCAGCGCCTGCAGCCCGGCGGCGAGCTTCTTGGACAGGATGCTGGCGGTGATCAGCGCGGTGGATTCGACCGTCGCGGTCACGTCGCGGATCGCGTAGAGCCGCCGGTCGGCCGGCGCCACGGTGGGCGAAGCGCCGACGATGGCGCAGCCGGCCGAGCGCAGCGTCGCGACGAGTTCGTTCCGCGTGAGCTGCGTGCGGTAGCCGGGCAGGCTCTCCAGCTTGTCCAGCGTGCCGCCCGTGTGCCCGAGCCCGCGCCCCGACACCATCGGCACCCAGCCACCGCAGGCCGCGACGATCGGCGCGAGCATCAGGCTCACCTTGTCGCCGACGCCGCCGGTCGAGTGCTTGTCCACGATCGGCGGGTGATCGCCAAGGTCATCCCAGCGCAGCACGTCGCCACTGCGGGTCATCGCCTGCGTCAGCGCGACGGTTTCCGCCGCGTCCATGCCGCGCAGCACGATGGCCATCGCCAGCGCAGCCGCCTGCGCATCGCTCCAGCCGCCGGTGACGAGGCCGTCGACGAAGGCGTCGATCTGCGCGGCGGCGAGGGGGTGGCCGTCGCGTTTTAGGCGGATGATTTCCTGGGGGAGCGGGAGACTCATGGCGGTGATGTGCGGTGGGTGTGCGGCTCAGTAGGTGCTGCCGGTCGGCGCGCTGCTGGCGCCTGCCAGGATCGCCTCGATGTCCGCATACAAGCTGCTCGCCCCGATCCGGAACCGCTTCGGATTCAGCGCCCCGCTGCCCAGGTGCTGCGCCACCAGCGCCAGATACGGCTGCACGTCCGCCACCGTGCGCAGCCCGCCCGACGGCTTCAGCCCGACGCGCTCGCGGCCCAGCGCATCGCTGGCGATGGCGGACAGCATCGCCTCGGCGGCGCTCAGGCTGGCGTGGCGGGTGGTCTTGCCGGTGCTGGTCTTGAGGAAGTCGGCGCCCTCGGCCAGCGCGATCCAGCTGGCGCGGGTGATCAGGGCCGTGTCGCCAGCCGCACCGAGTTCGCCCGATTCGAGGATCACCTTCAGCGTCAGCCCCTCGCACGCCCGCCGCACGCTGCGCAGCACCGCCGCGACCGCTGCCTCATCGCCGGCCTGCAGCGCGCGCCACGGCAGCACCACGTCCACCTCCTGCGCGCCCGCCTGCACGATCTCGTCGGTGTCCCGCACGGCGCGTTCCACGTCCGTGCTGCCGTCCGGAAAGTTGGCGACCGCCGCCACGCCGATGTGCGCCGGCAACTGCGACCGCGCAAACGCCGCCAGCCGCGGCCAGACACACACGGCGGCGACCGGCCCGAGCGGTGCCTGCGCCCGTTCGCACAGGCGGGCGATGTCGGCTTCGGTGTCGGCGTCGTTGAGGCTGGTGAGGTCGAGACAGGCCAGCGACAGGCGGGCGGCTTCGGTGGCGTTCATGGGAATCCTGCAGGTCATGCCAAGGGCAAGGTGGAAAGGATGGCGGCCAGCAGATCGCCCGCCGTGTCGCCCGCGGCCTGCGCCTGCGCCAGCGTGTGCGCGTGGCTGAGCTGCTCGTTCGACAGCCCGGCGGCCATGTTCGTCAGCAGCGACAGCGCCAGCACGCGCATCCCGGCGTGGCGGGCGATGATCGTCTCGGGCACCGTGCTCATGCCGACCGCGTCGGCGCCGAAGCCCTGCATCATGCGGATCTCGGCCGGCGTCTCGAACTGCGGCCCGAGGAACCAGGCGAACACCCCTTCGTGCAGCGGCGTGCCGAGCGATTGCGCGACGGCCTGTGCGTGCTGGCGCAGTGCCGGGTCGTAGGCATCGACCATGCTGACGAAGCGCTCCGAGCCCGCCTCGCCGACCAGCGGCGAGCGCTGCGACAGGTTCAGGTGGTCGCTGATCGCCATCAGGCTGCCCGGCGGCATCACGGGGCGCAGGCTGCCGGCCGCGTTGGTCTGCACCAGCACCTCGCAGCCCAGCGCCCGCAGCGTGCGCAGCGGCAGCTTCATGCCGTCCGCCTCGCCCGTCTCGTAGACATGCTTGCGCCCGCTCATCACCGCGAGCCGGTGCGCCCCGAGCCGGCCGAGCCACAGCGCGCCGTCGTGGCCCGCCACTGTCGAGACGGGGAAACCAGGCAGCTCGGCGTAGGGTATGCGCTCGGCGTCCTGCAGCCGCGCGGTCAGGCCGCCCCAGCCGGAGCCGAGCACGACGGTGATGCGGGGCGGCTGGTCGGCGCAGCGGGCGCGGAGTCGGTCGAGGGCGGTGTCGGTCATGTCATGGATTCAGGGAAAGATGGTCGGGGCCGAAGCTGTGCGGCAGCAGGTCATCGAGGGTGAACCGGGCCAGCGCCCGCTGCGGATCGGCGATCAGGATCGGCAAGTCCGCCGCGCCGAACTCGCGCAGCTTCTGCCGGCAGCCGCCACACGGCGTCACCAGCGCGCCGCCCGCATCCCCCAGCACCACCACCGCCCGCAGCCGCCGTCCACCCGCCAGCACCATCGCCGACAGCGCCCCCGCCTCGGCGCAGACGCCCTGTGGGTACGCCGCGTTCTCGACGTTGCAGCCCGCGTGCAGCCGGCCGTGTTCGTCGAGCACCGCGGCGCCGACCAGGAAGCGCGAGTAGGGCGCGTGGGCCTGCAACCTGGCGGCGCGGGCGGCGGCCATCAGCGCGTTCCACGGGAAGTCGTTCAGTTCCAGCAGGTTCAACTTGTTCTGCGCCATGTTCACCGCTCCTTCAGATACGCCTGCCCCAACGCCCGCGGCGCCACCGACTTGCCAATGAACCCTGCCAGCAGCACGACCGTCAGCAGATACGGCAGCGCCTGCACCGCCTGCACCGGCACCTCGCCGACCATCGGCAGGCTCACCCCTTGCAGTCGGATCGCGATCGCGTCCAGCGCCCCGAACAGCAGACACGCCCACAGCGCCTTCACCGGGTGCCATTGCCCGAAGATCATCGCGGCCAGCGCCATGAAACCGCGTCCCGCTGTCATGTTCGGCACGAAGGAGGCGTTCTGCGCCAGCACGAGGTAGGCGCCGGCCAGCCCGCAGAGCATCCCGTTCAGCGTCAGCGCCGCATAGCGCAGCCGCGTCACCGACACGCCGGCCGCGTCCACCATCGCCGGGTTCTCGCCGACCGCGCGCAGGCGCAGGCCGAAGCGCGTGCGGTACACCCCCCACCACACGGCCGGCACCAGCAGCAGCGACAGGTAGACCAGCGCGTTGTGGCCGAACAGCGCCGAGTCCGCCATCGACGGGAACACCACCTGGATGCGCACCGCGTCGCTGACCGGCGGCGTCTGTCCGCCTTGCTTGAACCACGCGATGCCGAGCACGGCGGTCAGCCCGGCGGCGATGATGTTGATCGCGACCCCCGACACCACCTGATCGCCCTGGTGGCTGACACACGCGAGGCCATGCAGCCACGACAGCACGACCGCCACGCCCATCGCTGCCAGCAGCGCCACCGCCGTCGAGCCGCTCCACACGCCGACCGTGCCGGCGGCGAAGGCGGCGAACAGCATCTTGCCTTCGAGCCCGATGTCGATCACCCCGGCCCGCTCGGACAACAGGCCCGCCAGCGCGCACAGGATCAGCGGTGTCGCCACCCGCAGCGTGGAGGCGATCACCGCCCAGACCAATGACTCATCCATGGGCCGCTCCCTGGTGGGCCTTCACCCGGCCGAACAACAGCCGCGCCACCTTTGGTGCGATCACATACGCCATCGCGCCCGAGAACAGCACGATGAAGCCCTGCAGCGTCACCACCATGTCGCGGCTGAAGCCCGGAACCTCGAACGCCACCTCGGCGCCGCCCTGGAACAGCGCGCCGAACAGCAGGCTTGCCAGCAGGATGCCGACCGGGTGGTTGCGGCCCATCAGCGCGACGGCAATGCCGGTGAAGCCCGCGCCGCCGACGAAGTCGAGCTGCAGCCGACCGGCCACGCCCGCGATCTCGTTCATGCCGACCAGCCCGGCCAGCGCGCCCGACAGGCCCATCGCGATCAGCACCTGGTGCTTCGGCTCGATCCCGGCATACGCGGCAGCGCCTTCGCTAGAGCCGACCGCCCGCAGCCGATACCCCGCCCGGCTGCGCCACAGGAACAGGTAGACCGCCCCCGCCGCCAGCAACGCCAGCACGACACTCAGGTTCAGCGGCGACGACGGCCACTCGATGCCCACCGCGCCGAGCAGCTCGTGCATGGCCGGCAGCTTGGCCGAGGCGGCGAACGACTTGCTCTCGACCGCCATTGAGCCCGGCGGCTTGAGCGTGTTCACCAGCAGGTAGACCAGCAGGCTGCTGGCGAGGAAGTTGAACATGATGGTGGTGATGACGACGTGGCTGCCGCGGTAGGCCTGCAGGTACGCCGGCACCGCCGCCCACACCATGCCGAATAGCGCCCCGCCGACCAGCATCAGCGGCAGCACGACGATCGCCGGCAGGTGCGGCCCGAGCCACAGCGCCACCAGCCCGGTGCCCAGCCCGCCGAGGATGGCCTGCCCCTCGCCGCCGATGTTGAACAGCCCGCCGTGGAAGGCGACCGCGACCGCCAGCCCGGTGAAGGTGAAGGTCGTCGCGTAGTACAGCGTGTAGCTCAGCCCGCGTGGCGTGCCGAACGCGCCGTGGATCAGCACCGACAGCACTTCCCACGGGTTCTGGCCGACCAGCGCCACCACCACGCCGGCGGCGATCAGGGCGACCAGCAGGTTGATCGCCGGCATCAGGGCCACATCCGCCCAGCGCGGCAAGGGGGCGTTCGCACTCATGCAGCGGCTCCTTCGATCATCAGCATCCCCAGCCGGTGCTCGGTGCAGTCGGCGATCGGCAGCTCGCCGGTGACACGCCCCTGGTTCATCACCAGCACGCGGTCGGCCAGCGCCAGGATCTCGTCCAGTTCGCTCGATACCACCAGCACCGCGCAGCCCGCGTCCCGCATCGCCCGCAGCCTGCCGTGGATGAACTCGATCGCGCCGATGTCCACGCCGCGGGTCGGCTGGCCGACGAGCAGGATCTTCGGCGCCTGCCCCAGCTCTCGGGCCAGCACCAGCTTCTGCTGGTTGCCGCCCGAGAACTTGCCGCTGACCAGTTGCGGATCGCGCGGGCGCACGTCGAATTTCTCCATCATCTGCGCCGTCGCCAGCTTCATCGCGGCGCGGCGCATCCAGCCGCCCTGGCTATAGGCGGGCAAGCCTTCATAGCCGAGCACCGCGGATTCCCACGCCTCGAAGCCCATCACCATGGCGCGGGCGTAGCGGTCCTCGGGCACGTGGGCGATGCCGAGGGCGCGCGCGGTGCGCGGGTCGAGCCACCTGGGCGGTGCGAAGGTGCGCTCGCCGACCTGGAGCGTGCCGGAGTCGGCCGCGTGCAGCCCGGACAGCAGCTCCAGCACCTCGCTCTGCCCGTTGCCCGACACGCCGGCCACGCCGACGATCTCGCCTGCGTGCAGGTCCAGCGAAAAGTCCCGCAGCCGCACCACGCCCTGTTTGTCGCGCAAGCCCAGCCCGCGCGCCTGCACCAGCACCGCGCCGCGCTGCACGGCCGTGTCCGCCTGCCGTCCCATTGCCACCTTGCGCCCGACCATCGCCTCGGCCAGCGCCTCCACGCTCGTGTCGGCGATCTCGCAGTCGTGCACCACCTGCCCGGCGCGCATCACGGTGACGCGGTCGCACAGCCGCATCACCTCCTTGAGCTTGTGCGTGATCAGGATGATCGTCGTGCCCGCTTCGCGCAGCCGGCCGAGCACCTCGAACAGTTGGAGCGTCTCCTGCGGCGTCAGGACGGCGGTCGGCTCGTCGAGGATCAGTACGCGGGCGCCGCGGTACAGCGCCTTCAGGATCTCCAGCCGCTGCTGGTCACCCACCGGCAGGTCGCCGACGAGGGCGTCGAGGTTCACGTTCAGCCCCGTGCTCTGCATCAGCGTGCGCAGCCGCTCGCGCACCTGGCCCTCCGCCTTGTGCAGCAGCGCGTGCGGCTCGGCGCCGAGCATCACGTTGTCCAGTGCGCTGAGCGTGTCGACCAGCATGAAGTGCTGGTGGACCATGCCGATGCCGCGGGCGATGGCGTCCTGGGCGTTGCGGATCGTGGCGGGCTGGCCGAAGACCTCGATCGCGCCGGCGTCGGCGGTGTAGAAGCCGTAGAGGATCGACATCAGCGTGCTCTTGCCGGCGCCGTTCTCGCCGACGAGGCCGTGGACCGAGCCGGTCTGCACCGTGAGGTGCACGTCCTGGTTGGCGGCGACGGCGCCGAAGCGCTTGCCGATGCCGGTCATGCGCACGGCGATGGCGGGGGAGGGCACAGGTTCAGGCTTCATGCGGGCACGGGGCCGGTCGATTCGCGCAGGATCAGCGCGGGGGTCACCACCAGTTCGCGCAGCGGGCTCGGCTGGCGGCTGGCGCTGCGGCGGATGCGCTCGATCAGCACCGCGGCGGCGCGTTCGCCGATGGCGCGGATGTCCTCGCCGACGCTGCTCAGGCCGGGGTGGACAAAGCCGCCCAGCTCGATGCCGTCGAAGCCGATCACCGACAACTGCTGCGGCACGGCCACGCCGCGTTCTGCCGCAGCCCGCAGCGCGCCGATGCCGAGCAGGTCGTTGCCGGCGCAGATGGCCGTGATCTCGGGGTGGTCGGCGAGCAGGCCGAGCGTGGCGGCATGGCCCTGCGCGGGGCTGTACGGGCCTTCGACCAGCCAGCCGGGCGCGGGGGTGATGCCGGCTGCCGCCAGCGCCTCGCGCCAGCCGGCCACGCGGGCGCGGCTGACCTCGAAGGCCAGCGGTCCGGCCAGACAGGCGATGCGGCGGTGGCCGAGGCCGAGCAGGTGTTCGGTGGCCAGCCGGGCGCCGCCGGTGTTGTCGACGCGCACCAGGTCGGCGTCCAGACCGGCCACGGCGCGGTCCACCACCACGGTCGGCACAGGGGTCTGTTTCAGCGCGCCGGAAACCGTGGAGGCCTCGGCCGCCGAGTTCGCCAGCAGCAGCCCGTCCACGCGCCGCGCCAGCAGGCGTTGCACATAGCCGAGCTGCCGCGCGGGGTCGTCATCGCAGTTGCACAGGAACACCGAGTAGCCCTGGCCGCGGGCCGCGTCCTCCACGCCGCGCATCAGCTCGGCGAAGAAGGGGTTGGTGATGTTGGGCACCAGCACGCCCAGCACGTGCGTCTCGCTGGTCTTGAGCGAGCGGGCCAGCGCGCTGGGCACGTAGCCCAGTTCGGCCACCGCCCGCTCGACCCGCCGGCGAGACTCCTCGCTCACCCGGCGGGTGCCATTGAGGACGTGCGAGACGGTCGTGAACGACACGCCGGCCCGCGCCGCCACGTCCTTGATGGTGCGGGCCACGGTCCGTCGGTCACTTGCAGGCGTTGGCGGCCATGTAGTCGACCACCTTCAGCTTGCCGCTGATGATGTCGGCCTTGGCCGCGTCGACCTTGGCCTTCATGTCGGCGGTGACCAGCTTGGCGTTGTGCTCGTCCATCGCGTAGTCGACGCCGCCTTCGGCCAGGCCGAGGACAGTCAGCCCCGGCTTGTGGCCCTTGGCGACGTTGTAGACGGCCACGTCCACGCGCTTGAGCATCGAGGTCAGCATCGTGCCGGGCTGCAGGTGGTTCTGGTTGCTGTCCACGCCGATGGCCAGCTTGCCGGCGTCCTTGGCCGCCTGGTAGACGCCGATGCCGGTGCCGCCCGCCGCCGCAAAGACCACGTCCGCGCCCTTGGCGAACTGCGCCTTGGTCAGCTCGCCGCCACGCGCCGGGTCGTTCCAGGCCGCGCCGGTCGTGCCGGTCATGTTGGCGTAGGTCTCGACCTTCGGGTTGGCATGCTTCGCGCCCTGCTCGTAGCCGCACTGGAACTTGCGGATCAGCGGAATGTCCATGCCGCCAACGAAGCCGACCTTGCCGGTCTTGCTCGCCTGCGCGGCCATCATGCCGACGAGGAAGCTGCCTTCATGTTCCTTGAACACGACCGACTGCACGTTGGGCGCATCCACCACCATGTCGATGATGGCGAACTTGAGCTTGGGGAATTCCTTGGCGACCTTCTCGATGCTCGATGCCTGGCCGAAGCCGATGCCGATGATGGGGCTGGCGCCACGTTCGGCCATGCGGCGGATGGCCTGCTCGCGCTGGGTCTCGTTGGCGATCTCGAATTCGAGGTAGGGCTTGCCGGTTTCCTTCTTCCAGCGCTCCATGCCGCGGTAGGCCGCCTCGTTGAAGGACTTGTCGAACTTGCCGCCCATGTCGAAGATGACGGCCGGATCGGCGTGCGCGGCAAAGGCGGCGGCCAGGGTGCAGGACAGCGTGGCAAGGCGGAGGAAGGTCTTCATCGGAGGTCTCGCTGAAGTGGTGCCGCAAGCGGCGTGGTGCAGGCGTGTTGCAGGAGGGCGCGTCGGGCGCGGTGTTGACGCTGATCGCCAGGATGGGGTGAAATGCTGCGTTCGGGTGGGGCGCAAACGTTTGCCTCCCGTTCGATCGGCACCATCCTAACGTTCGCCGAATCCGGTGGGCGATTCATGTTTTCCCTAGCCGGGGCGGTTCATGTCAGCCAGCAACAAGCAGAACCCATGCCCGCCGGATGGCGTCGCGGCCTGGGAGGCGCGGCCGAAGGTGCTGCTCCACGAGCACCTGGACGGCGGTCTGCGTCCGCAGACGCTGCTGGATCTCTGCCGTGTCCGCGGCCTGCAGCCCCCGGCCGACACCGCCGAGGCGCTGGGCGACTGGTTCGCCGCGAACGCGCACGCGGGCAGCCTGGAGCGCTATCTGGCCGGCTTCGCGCTGACCGTGGGCGCGATGGCGAGCACCGCGGCCTGCGAGCGCGTGGCCTTCGAGGCGGCCGAGGACGCGCTGGCCGACGGCTGCGTGCTGGCCGAGTTCCGCATGGCACCGAGCCTGTTCGCGCCGCTGGGGTTGCGTCCGGAAGCGGCGCTGGAAGCCCTGCTCGCCGGACTGGCCCGCAGCGCGCTGTCCTGCGGCATGATCGTCTGCGCGATGCGCATGGAGGACCCGGCCCGCACGGCGGCGGTGGCGCGCATGGCCGGACGCTACGCCGACCGCGGCGTGGTCGGCTTCGATCTGGCCGGTGCCGAGCGCGGGTTTCCGGCGACGCTGCACCGCGAGGCCCTGCACCTGGCGCACGACGCCGGCCTCGGCCTGACCTGCCACGCCGGCGAGGCCGACGATGGCCACCGGGTCATCGAGACCATCCGCCTCGGCGTCACCCGCATCGGCCATGGCGTGCGGGTGATGGACAACCCGGTCTGGGTGGAACAGGCGCGCGCGGCGGGCGTGCATTTCGAGGTCTGTCCGTCCAGCAATGTGCACACCGGCGCGGCGCGCAGCCTCGCCACGCACCCTTTTGGCGCGATGACCGCGGCGGGCTTGAACCTGTCCTGCTCGACCGACAACCGGCTCATCTCGCGCGTGACGCTCAGCGGCGAACTGGCCGCGCTGCAGGCGCACCAGGGTCTGTCGACGGCCACGCTGATGGCACAGCAGGCGGATGCGGTGCGGGCCTCCTTCCTCGGGGACGACATCAAGGCCGCGGCACTGGCGCGGATCGCTGCGGCATGAACCCGGCACTGTGCCCCGTCGTCTGCCTGGGCGGCGCCAATGTGGACCGCAAGCTGCGCGTGGCGGCGCCGGTGCGGCCGGGCAGTTCCAACCCGGTGTCGGCGCGGGAAACCTGGGGCGGCGTCGCCCGCAATGTCGCGGAAAACCTCGCTCGCTGCGGCGTGCCGGTGCAGATGCTGACCGCCGTGGGCCAGGACGCCGCCGGCCGCGCGCTGCTCGACGACGCAGCCCGCTGCGGCATCGACACCCGCGCGGCCGAGGTCGTCGCCGACGCGCTCACCGGCAGCTACACCGCAGTGCTGAACCCGGATGGCAGCCTGCACGTGGCGCTGGCCCACATGGACCTGTGCGAGCAGCTCACGCCGGACTGGCTGGCGCGACACGCGGGCCGGTGTCGATCGGCGGCGCTGGTGGTGGCCGACCTGAACCTGCCGGCTGCGACGCTGGCGGCGCTGGTCGCTGCGGCGTCCGACCTCGGTGCACCGCCGCTGGTGCTGGTCGCCGTGTCCGAGGCCAAGATGGACCGCCTGCCTGCGCGCTTGTGCGGCGTGCGTCTGCTGGTGCTCAACCGCGGTGAACTCGCGGCCTGGGCCGGCACCGAGGTGCTCGCCGACGGCGTGACACGGCTGAAAGCGGCGGGTGTGCGCGACGTGGTCGTCACGCTGGGCGAGGCCGGGCTGGGCCACACCACGGCGGAGGGCGAACTGGTCTGGCTGGCGGCGCCGGTCGTGCCGCCCGAGGCCGTGATCGACGTGACCGGGGCTGGTGACGCGCTGGCCGCCGGGCTGTGCCACGGACTCTGGGCCGGCGCGGTCGATGCGCAAGGCTGGTCGCCGACCTGCGCCCGTGCGCTGGCGCGGGCGGCCCTGACCGTGCAGAGCGCTGAAACCGTCATACCCGACACCGAACCGCTTCCCCCTGTCCCCCTCTGAAAGGTATGCCGATGTCCGATCCCCTGATGCGCTATTCCGACGAGGTGCAGGCCGCCCGCAGTGCCGGCCGCCCGATCGTCGCCCTCGAATCGACCATCATCGCCCACGGCATGCCCTGGCCGCAGAACGTCGAGACCGCCCGCGAGGTCGAGGCGATCATCCGCGCCCGCGGCGCCACGCCCGCGACGATCGCGGTGATGGGCGGGCAGCTCTGCATCGGGCTGTCGGACGCGCAGCTCGAACAACTCGGCCGTGACCCGGACGTGATGAAGCTCAGCCGGCGTGACCTGCCGTACGCGGTGGCCATGGGCCGGGTGGGCGCCACGACCGTGGCCGCGACGATGATCTGCGCAGCGCGGGCGGGCATCGAGGTGTTCGTCACCGGCGGCATCGGCGGCGTGCACCGCGGCGCGGCGGAGAGCTTCGACATCTCTGCCGATCTGCAGGAACTGGCGCGCACGCCGGTGGCGGTGGTCTGCGCCGGGGCCAAGTCGGTGCTGGATCTGCCGCTGACGCTGGAGTATCTGGAGACGCACGGCGTGCCGGTGGTTGGTGTCGGGCAGGAGCGCTTTGCGGCCTTCTACAGCCGTGACAGCGGTCTGCCCTGCGACTTCCGCATCGACGCGCCGGTCGATCAGGCGCGTTTTCTGCGGGCGAAATGGGCGCTCGGGCTGGGCGGCGGTGTGGTGTTCAGCAACCCGGTGCCGCTGGCGCACGAGATCCCGCCAGCCGAGATCGAGGCCATCACGCGGCAGGCGCTGGACGAGGCGGCCGCGCGGGGTGTCAGCGGCAAGGCGGTCACGCCGTTCCTGCTGGGACGCATCAAGGAGCTGACCGAGGGCCGCAGCCTGGTCACCAACATCGCGCTGGTGAAACACAACGCGCAGGTGGGTGCCGATCTGGCCTTGGCGCTGGCCAGGGTCTGACCGCGGCCGGGCAAAAAAGAAGGGAGGCGGGACGCGACTCCGGGTGCTCGCTCTCAAAAGCCCGGAACGCCCGCCTCCCTGGGGACTGCGTTCAGTCCCGAAGGCTTCTCTGAGGAGGAGTCACACGAGAAGGCTTGATGATGAACCGGTGCACCTGGAATGTCATCTCCGAGGGATGCACCAGGGGCAGCGAATCGTGATTCATTGCACTTCGACGTCGACGGACGCCTGCTCGGAGGCTTCTGCAGCGGCAAAGGCACTGAATGCCAGAACCAGGGCGGCGGCGGTGAGCCATTCGGACCAGCGGAACTTCATGGCAGTCTCCAGGACAGCGGGTGGAACAGGTCGAGTCGAGTGCCCAGCGTAAGCGGACTTGCTACGGCTTGTGATGGTCTGTTGCAAGCCGGATGGAACCCATGCGCACTAGTGCACGATTGGTACTTTTGGGTTCCGCGGTGGGCCGGATTCAGCGGCTCCGCACGATCTGCGGCACGTCGTCCAGCACGGTCGTGGCAGCACCAGCGCTCAGGGTGAAGGCAATGGCGGCGGCGACCAGCCAGTCGGTCCAGCGAGGTTTCATGGCGGTGCTTGGCGGCGTGGAGTGCGTTGCCGGTATCTTCGCAAGCGTGTCTTTCCTCGAATCCCCGGATCAGGGGGCGGATGGAGTCGCTATTGCGTGGCGGTGTAGCCGCGGGGAATTGCGCCCAGCAGCCGGCGTGTGTAGTCCTCGCGCGGCGCGGCGAGCAGGGTCTGTGCATCGGCGCGCTCGACCACGCGGCCGTCCTTCATCACCAGCACCTCGTCGGCCATGAAGCGCACCACCGCCAGGTCGTGGCTGATGAAGACATAGGCCAGACCGAGCTGGTCCTGCAGGTCTTTCAAGAGGTTCAGCACCTGCGCCTGCACCGACACGTCCAGCGCCGACACCGCCTCGTCGAGCACCAGCACCTCGGGCGACAGCGTCAGCGCCCGCGCGATGGCGATGCGCTGGCGCTGGCCGCCGGAGAACTCGTGCGGGTACTTGCCAAACGCCGTGGCGTCCAGCCCGACCCGCTCCAGCAGCGCCAGCGCCCGGGCTTCGCGCTCGCGGTCGTCGGCGCCGATGGCGTGGAGTTGCATCGGCTCCAGCAGCGTCTGGCCGATGGTGAAACGTGGGTTGAGCGAGGCGTAAGGGTTCTGGAAGACGATCTGGATGCGCCGGCGCAGTGCCTGCCGCTCGGCACCCTGCAGCGCGAACAGGTTCTGGCCATCGAACAGCACCTGGCCCGCGGTGGCTTCGTGCAGCCGCAGCAGCGTCAGCCCCATCGTCGTCTTGCCCGAGCCGGACTCGCCGACCACGCCCAGCGTGTGCCCGCGCCGCAGCGTGAAACTGACGTCCTGCACCGCCTTGAACGCACGGCTGCGGAACAGCCCTTCGCGGATCGGGAAGGACTTGCACAGCCCGCGCGCCTCGATCAGCACCGGGGCGCTGGCGTCGCGTGGCACGGCCGGCGAAACGGGCGCTGTGACGGTCTGCCCTGCCTCACCGGCGATGTGTTCGTCGATCACCACCAGCCGTCGCGCCGTGCCATCCAGCCGCGGACGGCAGGCCAGCAGCGCGCGGGTGTAGGCGTCCTGTGGCGCGGTGAAGATCGCGGCGACCGGGCCGGTCTCCCGGATCTGACCTTGGCGCATCACCACCACCTGGTCGGCGATCTCGCCCACGACACCCAGGTCATGGCTGATGAACAGCATGCTCATGCGCCGCTCGGCCTTGAGGCGGGCGAGCAGTTCGAGGATCTGGCGTTGCACGGTGACGTCCAGCGCCGTGGTCGGCTCGTCGGCGATCAGCAGGCGCGGCTCGCAGGCCAGCGCCATCGCGATCATCACGCGCTGCTGCTGTCCGCCCGACAGCTCGTGCGGATAGGCCGACAGACGCCGCTTCGGCTCGGGCAGGCCGACTTCGGCGAGCAGCTCCTCCACGCGGGCGAGCGCGGCGCGGCGGCTGAGGCCCAGGTGCAGCCGCAGCGGCTCGGCGATCTGCGCGCCGACGGTGAAGACCGGGTTGAGCGAGCCCATCGGGTCCTGGAAGACGCAGGCGATGGCGCGGCCACGCAGCGCGCGCAGCTCGGTGGTGGAGGCCTGCAGCAGGTCGCGGCCGTCGAACAGGATGCGCCCCGAGCGCTCGGCGTTGTCGGGCAGCAGGTTGACGATGGACATCGCCGTGACGCTCTTGCCCGAGCCGGACTCGCCGACCAGCGCGACGGTGGTGTTCTCGGGGATGTCGAAGCCGATGCCGCCCGATTCGTCGCCGACGGCGCGGCCCCAGCGGAGCTGCCCCTGCTCACGGCCCAGGCGGAAACGGACTTTCAGGTCTTCGATGCGCAGCAGGGTGGCCATGGGATCAGTCCTCCAGCCCGCGCAGCTTCGGGTCGAGCGCGTCGCGCAATGCGTCCGTCATCAGCGAGAAGGCGGTGACGAAGACCGCCATGAACAGCGTGGCCGTGGCGAGCTGCCACCAGTAGCCCAGGATCAGCTCGCTCTGCGCCTCGGCCAGCATCGTGCCCCAGCTCACCTGGTCGACGCTCACGCCCAGGCCCAGGTAGGACAAGATCACCTCGTACTTGATGAAGCCGACGACGTGGATCGAGAGCTGCACCAGCACGATGTGGCTGACGTTGGGCAGGATGTGGCGGAACATGCGCTGCAGCGGGCTGGCGCCGATCGCTTCGGCAGCGCGCACGTAGTCGCGGCCGGCGTGTTTCATGAACTCGGCGCGCACCAGGCGGTAGATGCCGGTCCAGCCCGTCAGGCCGAGGATCAGCACCACGCTGGTGACGCCGCGCCCGAACACCGCCGCGAAGGCGAGGATGAGCAGGATGCCGGGGATGGAGGTGAAGACGTTGTAGACCCATTCCAGCAGGTCGCCGATGCGCCCGCCGAAGAAGCCGCCGAACGCGCCCAGCACCGTGCCGATCACCGCGGCGACCACGGCCGCCAGCACGCCGACCAGGATCGAGATCTGCGAGCCCTGGATCGCCTTGTCGAGCACGCTGCGGCCAAGCCGGTCGCCGCCGAAGGGCAGGGTGGGCGACTGGGTGACGGTCTCGATCGACTGCTTCTGCGTGGCGGCGTCCCACTCGGCGTAGCGCGGGGCGAGCGGATCGACGGAGGTCAGGTCGAGCAGCGGCTGCGCCGGGCCGGCCGCGCCGGAGGCGGGCATGCCCGGCATCGCGGCGAATTCGGGCGCCGGGCCGAGCAGCGTGGGCGGCGCGTAGGAGACGCCGCGCTCGGCCTGCCAGTTCGACGCCACCAGCCCGCTGGCCGCCGCCAGCAGCAGCACGGCGAACAGCGCCACCACCGCCATCGACACCAGGCCGACGCGATCCCCCTGCAGCCGCTTCCAGGCCAGCGACCAGACGCCTTCGGAGCGCTGTGCGGAGCGTTCAAGGGAACGTGTCACGACGGTCATTTCAGCGTCACCCGGGGATCGACCGTCTTGTAGAGCAGGTCCGTGAGCAGGTTGATGACCATCGTGATCACCGCCAGGTAGATGGTCACCGCCTGGATGACCGGGTAGTCGCTGCGGTTCACCGCCATCCACACTTCACGCCCCAGACCCGGGATCGAGAAGAAGACCTCGATCAGGAAGGAGCCGATGAAGATGCCGGGCAACTGCATCGAGATGTTGGTCAGGATCGGGATCATGGCGTTGCGCAGCACGTGTTTCAGCAGCACGGTGCGCTCGCTCAGGCCCTTGGCGCGGGCGGTGCGCACGTAGTCGTGGCCGATCTCGTCGAGGAAGAAGCTGCGGTACAGGCGCATCTGCGGCGAGATGCCCACCATCACCGCCAGCAGCACCGGCAGCGGCGCGTAGGTGGTCAGGTTGGTCCAGACGCTGCCCGTCCAGCCCTGCACCGGGAACCAGCCGAGCTGGAAGGCGAACAGCCACTGCCCGACGATGACGTAGACGAGGAAGCTGATCGACAGCGCGACCGTCGTCACCACCATGATTGCCCGGTCGGTCAGCGAGCCGCGCACCGCCGCCACCGCCAGCGCGAACGGAATCGCCAGCAGCGCGTCGAGGACCAGGATCGGCGCCATCACCGTCAGCGTCGCCGGCAAGCGCGACGCGAACAGGCTGGCGACCGACTCGTTCGTCGCCCAGCTCTTGCCCCAGTCGAAGCGCAGGATCTGCTGCACGAAGATCCAGAGCTGTTCCCAGACGGGCTTGTTCAGGCCAAGCTGCTCGCGGATCTGGTCCACCTGGGCGGCGGAGGCGTTCAGGCCGGCGAGGATCTCGGCCGGATCGCCCCCGAAGGACTTGAACAGGAAGAACACCAGCAGTACGACACCGACCAGCGTCGGCACCATCTGCCAGAGGCGGCGGAGCAGGTAAGCACCCATCAGAGGCGGTCTCCATCGACGAACACGGCCAGCTCGCCCGCCTGCAGCGCCACCCAGTCCTCGTTGCAGGTCAGCGGCTCGGTGACCACCACGGCGACGCGGTCCTGCGGCGTCGTCAGGTCGGCGAAGTCCACGGTCAGGTCGGCGTCCTGCAGTTGCGCGGCGGCGAAGGGGTGGCGGCGCAGCACGTAGTGCAATTTGGTCGAGCAGTGGGCCCAGAGCGCCTCGCCCTGGCTGAGCAGGAAGTTGAAGGTGCCGTGGCGGGCGATGGTGGGCGCCAGCTCGGCCAGCGTCTGCGTCAGGTCCGGGATGCTGGGCATGCGGGCGTGGTTCTTGGCCAGCTCCTGCAGTAGCCAGCAGAAGGCGCGCTCGCTGTCGGTGTCGCCCACCGGATGAAAATTGGCGTGCAGCTTGGGCTGGAAATCGACCAGGTTGCCGTTGTGCGCGAAGACCCAGTAGCGGCCCCAGAGTTCGCGCATGAAGGGGTGCGTGTTCTCCAGCGCGACGCGGCCCTGGGTGGCCTTGCGGATGTGGGTGACGATGTGGCGGCTGCGGATCGGGTAGCGGCGCACCATCTCGGCCACGGGCGAAACGGTGGCGCTCTGGTGGTCGACGAAGAGCCGCACGCCCGGGCCCTCGAAGAAGGCGATGCCGAAGCCGTCCTTGTGCTCGGCGGCGCGGTGGGCGAAGCCGGTGAAGCTGAAGACCAGGTCGGTCGGGGTATTCGCGTTGAGGCCGAGCAGCTGACACATGGGCCGAGACATTACCATGCCGCCCAAGCCTTTCCAGCGCTTTCCAGTCTTGCAATCCCGGGAGTTCGATCAATGGATGCTTTCCTGACGCAGCTCGGCCGCCACCTGGCGGACCGCTGGCGTGCCCAGCGCCAGCCGCGCACGCTGCGTGCATTCCGCTGCCTCTGCAGCGCGCCGGTGTTCTTCCGCAACAGCGGCTGTCTGTCGTGCGGGCGTGCGCTCGGCTATGACCCGGCGCAGCGGCGGCTGCTGGCGCTGGATGTGCGCGGCGATGCGCTGATCGAGGCCCGGCCGGCGTCGTCGCTGCACCTGCGCAGCGCGCGGCAGTTCCACCGCTGCGCCAACGCCGTGTCCGCCGCCAACTGCAACTGGCTCGTGCCGGACGACGAGCGCAATGGCGCGGGCGAGCGGCCACTGTTCTGCGTGGCCTGCCGCCTGAACCGCGTCATCCCGGACCAGACCGTGGCCGAGAACCAGCGCGACTGGGCGCTGATCGAGCAGGCCAAGCGCCGGCTGGTGTCGCAGTTGCTGGCGCTGGGCCTGCCGGTGCAGTCACGGCTGGCCGGTGCGGGCGGCGAGGACACGCAGCGCGGGCTGGCCTTCGACTTCCTGCGCCCGCTCGATGGCCAGCCCGTGCTCACCGGCCACGCCAGCGGCATCGTCACGCTCAACGCCGACGAGGCCGACGACCCCACCCGCGAGCGCATCCGCGCCAGCCTGCGCGAGCCCTACCGCACGCTGCTGGGCCATTTCCGGCACGAGGTCGGCCACTATTACTGGGACCGTCTGGTGGCCACGACCGCCTGGCTGCCCGCCTTCCGCCAGACCTTCGGCGACGAGCGCGCCGACTACCGCGCCGCGCTGGAGCGCAACTACCGGCTCGGCCCGCCGCCGGACTGGGCCGACTGGCACGTCAGCGCCTACGCGAGCTGCCACCCCTGGGAGGACTGGGCCGAGACCTGGGCGCATTACCTGCACATGGTCGATGCGCTCGACACGGGCCTGAGCTTCGGGCTGGACGCGGACGATGTCGAGGTCGATGTGGAGCCCTTCGACGAGGCGGTGCTGGCGCAGCCGGATGCGGAATTCCTGCGGCTGGTGAATGCCTGGGTCGAGCTGACGGCGCTGCTCAACGAACTCTCGCGCAGCATGGGCGAGCCGGACTTCTACCCCTTCGTGCTGAGCCAGACGGTGGTGCGCAAGCTGCACCTGGTGCACCGGGTGGTCACGCGGTCGGCGTGAGTTCCACGGCGGCCCTGGCGAGCAGCAGGGCCGTGAAGTCGTGGCGCGGCATGGGGCGTCCGAAGAGCCAGCCCTGCGCCAGCGCGCAACCCTGTTCGCGCAGGAAACACGCCTGTTCCTTGGTCTCGACGCCCTCGGCGACCAGGTCGAGCTGCAGGCTGTGGCCCATCGAGATGATGGCGCGCACGACGCCGGCCTGGTCGCTGCGCGTGGTGATGTCGCGCATGAAGGACTTGTCGATCTTCAGCGTGCTGATCGGGTACTTGGTCAGGTAGCTCAGGGCGGAGTGGCCCGTGCCGAAGTCGTCGATCGCCAGTGTCAGGCCCATGGCACGCAGGCCGTCCAGCGTCTCGCCGGCCTGGCCGCGTTCGTCGAGCAGCAGCCGCTCGGTGATCTCCAGCTCGATCCACTCGGCGCGGCAGCCGGTGCGGGCCAGTGCCGCGGTGACGGTGCCGATCAGGTCGTGGTTGAGGAACTGGCGCGGCGAGAGGTTGACCGCGATGCGCAGCGGCGGATCGCCCGGCGCACGGGCGCGGTTCCAGTCGGCCGCCGCCGCGCAGGCATCGCGCAGCACCCAGGCGCCGATGGCCACGATCAGTCCGCTGTCTTCGGCCACCGGGATGAAGACATCGGGCGAGACCGGCCCGCGCTCCGGATGGTGCCAGCGCAGCAGCGCCTCGGCACCGACGATGCGGCCATCGGCCAGCGCCACCTTGGGCTGGAAATGGACGCTGAACTGGCGTTCGGAAAGGCCACGGCGCAGATCGGCCTCCAGCGTGACCCGGTCGCGGGTGCGCTGGCTGAGGTCTTCCGAGTGGAACTGGTGGCGCGAGCGGCCACCCGCCTTGGCGGCGAACAGGGCGGTATCGGCCTGCTGCATCAGGGTGTCGGGATCGGTGGTGGTGCTGCTGCCATCGCAACCCCGTACCGCGATGCCCACGCTGGCCGAGACGAAGATGTCGTGGTCGTCGATGCGGCAGGGGGCCGACAGGGCCTCGACCAGCCGGCGCGCGATGCGGTCGAGCTGTCCGTGGTCCGCTGCGTCGTGGATCAGCACGGCGAACTCGTCGCCGCCGAGCCGGGCGATCGTGTCCTGGCTGCGCAGGCAGGTGCCCAGGCGCTGCGCCATCATCACCAGCAGCCGGTCGCCGGTGGCGTGGCCGAGCGTGTCGTTGACGTACTTGAAGTGGTCCAGGTCCAGCATCAGCACGGCCTGCACCGGCCGATCGTGCAGCCGCTGCGTGAAGCCGGCACGGTTGACCAGCCCGGTCAGCACATCCTGGAAGGCCAGCGTGTGCAGCTCGCGCTGGGTGGCCTTCAGCTCGGTGATGTCCTGGGTGGTGGTCATCGTCCGGGTGACGTGGCCGGTCGGGTTGTAGTCGAAGCGTTGCACCACCCGCAGGTCGCGCAGGCCGAACGGCCCCAGGATCCTGGTGTCGAAGCGCAACTCCCGGTCGCCATGCGCCAGGGCCTGTGCCGAGAGCTGGATCACCCGGCTCCGGTCCTCCTCGATGACACGTCCCCAGAGCAGGCGTGCGTCATCGACGGTCGGACTGTCGAAGCCGAGCTGGCGCTGGGCTTCGGCGGACAGGGTGGAGCACCGGGCGGCCTCGTTCCAGATCAGGTGACCCATCTGGCCGACCCGCTCGGCGTCTTCGAGGCGGGCGACCAGCCGGTCGCGGTCACGGCGGTTGGCATGCTGTTCCGCCATCGCGCCGCTGATCCGGGACGGTCCCTTGACCATCACGAGGTAGACGTAATAGACCAGTGCGGCACCCATGTAGACCTGGGTCAGATCGCCGCGGGTCAGCAGAACGCCAATGAGCGGGCCCATCGCGAGCACGCCGAACACCGGCAGCGTGCCCCGGATCGACCCGATCAGCGCCGCGCTGCCTGCGCACGTCCCCATCAGCGTCATCAGCAGGGCCGTGCGCGCCGCGTGGTCGTCGATCACGGCATAGAACAGACCGAGCGTGCCCCAGCTCACGCCGCTCAGCACAGTCTGGGCGTGGGCCACGGCGCACCACTGCCGCATCGACCAGCGCGCGCGACCGCCGCCGTACAGGAAATAGTGGGCGACCAGCAGGCGCAGCGCCATCATCGTCTCGACGCCGGCCAGCCACTGGACCAGCCTCGCGTGCGGAGCGGTGCCCCACAGCACCCAGGCAATCAGCGCCGACAGCGCCATGCCCGAAATCACCGCCTGCGGTGTGTGCTGGTAGTGGCTCAGCAGGAGCCGGGAACTCCACTCGGCCGCATCCTCCGCGTCCGACCGGAGGGGACGCGACTCGGGCGGTGCAGCAGTGGAAGGTTCGGGCGTGCGCGTCATCAGGGCAGGCGCCAGCAGGAACGCGGCACCTTCGAGCGCTATCGGCAGTGTGTCGCCCGACTGAAGCTGCCCTGCGTGTTCCGGCGGGCGTTCAGCGCGCCAGCAGCCGGAGCATGCCGCGCACCGACAGCAGGTGGCCCGGGTTCGAGGTCTCGTCGAGCACGCCGCTCATGCGCCGCCGCAGCGAGGCACTGCGCTGCGCACGCCAGATCACCAGATCGGCCAGCCAGGGGTGGCGGTTGACGCTGTTGGCCTTCTCGTAGAGCGCGAATTTCGGCCGCAGCGTGGCGAGATGCTGGTCGTAGCGCTGCCGCACGGCAGCTTCGTCGAGGCCGTCCCGCGCGCCGCTCAGGAGCGCATCGGCGGCCATCAGCCCGGTTTCGAGTGCCTTGCCGATGCCTTCGCCCGTGAAATCGTAGGTCGAGCCCAGGGTCTCGCCGGTGGCGAGCAGGCCGGGGCGGCCGCTCGCGGCGCCTTCGAGCGTGCAGCGCAGCGGTGCGCCCTTGAGATCGCCCTGCAATGTGCCGCCGTCCATCAGCGCGCGGGCCGGGGCGTAGACGCGGGTGAAGTCGTCGAACATCTGGCGCAGGTTGGCGTCTGCGGCCTGGCCCTGGCGGAAGAAGGCGCCGACACCGATGTTGTAGGTGTCCTCCCCACACGGAAAGATCCAGCCATAACCCGGTCGCAGCGCCCGGTCCCACACCACGTCCATCGTCGTCTGCCGGCCCGCCAGCGAAGGGTTGTGCACATAGCCGCGCAGCGCGATGCCGCTCGGGGTGCGCCGGGTGCACAGTCCCGTGGCGACCAGCGGTTGCACGCCGGCGCCAGTGGCCAGCACCACCCAGCGTGCGCGCACTTCGGGCCGCGCCTCGCCCTGGCGCAGCCGGGCGCCGACGACGCGGCCGTTCTCCTCGATCACCGCGTCGAACTTCACCGGCGTCACCAGTTGCGCGCCCTGGCGCTGCGCGTGCTGCACCAGCAGGTGGTCCAGCACCCGGCGCGGCAGCACGGCCAGTGTTCCCGGCACATCGACCTGCCCGCCGCGCGGCGCCACGCAGCGCACATGGCTGACGTGCTGGGCATGCGCCATCACCTCGTCGAGCACGCCCAGTCGCCGCAGCGCGGCATGGGCATCGGGAATCAGGCCGTCGCCGCAGACCTTCTCGCGGGGGAAGTCGTGCTGATCGACCAGGCAGACCGACCAGCCGGCCGCTGCCAGCGTCGCGGCACAGGCGCTGCCGGACGGGCCGGCGCCGATGACCAGCACATCGCAGGAGGCAGGCAGGCTCAAGGCGCTGACAGTGGCAGAAACAGGGCGGGTGGCAGACTGGGACATCGAGAACTCCGGAAGGGCCTCCGGATTCTAGAAGTGGTCCGTATCGGCTGCCCGGTCAACTGCCCATTGGCAACAGCAGTGCGAAGACCGTTTCAACCCCGGGGGTGCTGGAGACTTCAAGGTGTCCGCCGTGGTGGCGGATGATGCCGTGGGCCGCAGACAGGCCCAGCCCCGAACCATCACCTGCAGGCTTGGTGGTGAAGAACGGGTCGAAGATGTGTGGCAGGTCCTCGGGCAAGATGCCTTCACCCTGGTCGATGACCTGGATGCGGACCACCTCGGGGTGGTTCTCCAGGCGGACCCGGTCCACCACCAGCTGCACCTCGCCGCTGCGTTCGCGCATGGCGTAGCCGGCATTCTTGACCAAGTTGAGGAGCACCTGCTCGATGCGCGCGGCGTCGATCAGTACCACCGCGTCCTGCCGCAGCTCGATCCGCAGCGGCACGTGGCGCGGCAAGCTCACCGCCAGCAGTGGCTCGCAGTGGTGCAGCCATGCCCCGAGCGCGACTGGGTGTGGCTGCAGGGGCGTTTCGCGCGCGAAGTGCAGCAGCTCCTTCACCAGACCGGCCGCGCGGTTGCTGGCTTGGAGGATGCCGCCCAGGTTGCGGGCCTGGGCCGAACCGGCCTCGGCCTGCAGGGCGCACAGCTCGGCCAGCCCGATGATCGAGCCCAGCAGGTTGTTGAAGTCGTGCGCGACACCAGCAGCCAGGGTCGTGACGGCGCGCAGCTTGTCGTTCTGCCGCACGCGCTCTTCGAGTCGCCGCAGCGGGGTGATGTCGCGCCCGATGCACACATGGCTGAGCAACTGGCCATCCTGGTCGCGGATCGGAGAGATCGACCAGGTGGCGGGGAAACTGGTGCCATCGGTGCGGATCTGGTCGTTGGTCCAGTGGCCGGTGTGCTGTGCAGGCAACTCGGTCGGCCACAGCTCGGCCTGCCGGGGACGTGCCTGGTGCAGCCGCCAGCCGGTGGCGTGCTTGAAGGCGGGGTTCAGGTAGTCGAGCTGACCTTGCGCGTCGAACACCAGCACGAAGTCGTCGGTCTGCTCGAACATGACCAGCACCTTGCCGTGCTCTTCCTGCCAGCGTTTGCTGGCCTTGCGTGTCTCTTCCAGTTGCCGAGGCAGCATCACAGCCAGCATCAGCGGCGTCACGTCGCCCGACGCCAGTCGCCGGTAGGCCTGCGCTTGCAGGCTGCCTGCCGGCGCAGCGCTCCAGTCCTCCGCCAGCAGGGCCTGGGTGCGCTGGTGCAAGCCGAGCATGTCGTCGAGCGAGACGACATGTGGCAGCAGCGACTTGGCCAGGTCACTGGCAGCCAGCAGCACCGCCTCGCGCTGCAGGTCGTCGCTCGCACAGAGGTAGCGCTCGAACAGCGCCCGGTAGGTCGGTGCCAGCGATTCCAGCATCACGGTGATCCGTTCAGATCCGGTGGGACGTGTGCGACCAGCACGGCGGCGTCGTCGCGCGTCGGATGTCCTTGCGCCATCAGGTGCCGACACAGCCGTCCGGGTTCGCGCACCCACTCGGGCAGCATCACGCCGACGGTCAGCGATTCGTCCAGGCCGTCGGTGAACAGCAGGAGCCAGTCGCCAGGCAGCAAGTCGAGGTCCAGTACCGTCACCCGGCGGCTGCCGTGGCCTGCGCTGAGCTGGCCATCACCGACGATGCCGTAGGACGAGGGCAGTCGCTGCGTCCGACCTGTTCGCCAGCGCAAGGTCCTGGTGTTGCCTACACCAGCGTGGCGCAAGCGACCCGGTGTGATCCAGGTCAGCCCGATGGCCGCGCCCCGGGTGCCGGCCAGGGCGGTGTCCAGGTGCAGCAGCATCTGGTCTGGGTGGCCGGCCAGTTCGGGCTGATTCGCGGTCTGTTCCAGGATGTTCCGGGCGGCCTGGGCAGCGCGCGCCGCCTCGGGACCGTGGCCGAGTCCGTCGATGACCGCCAGCCAGTGCCCGACGGCGGCTGGCGGTGCGGTAGTTACCACGGCCACCACATCGCCGCACACCGTCTCGCCCGCGATCGGCTGGCTCAGGCAGTCCCAGTGCAGCGAGGTCATGCGCCGAGCTTCGCCCACTTGCAGGCCCTCACCCAGGTGCCGACACCGGGTGTCGATCGGATCTCGAACTCGTCCATCAGGCGCTGCACCCCCGGCAGGCCGCAGCCCAGGCCGCCGCCGGTGCTGTAGCCCTCCTGCTGCGCCAGGGCCAGGTCGACGATGCCCGGCCCCTCGTCACCGGACTGCAGCTCGACCCCGCGGCGCATCGATGGCGCTTGGGACGAGGACAGGGGCAGCAAGCGCAGCGTGATCGTGCCGCCGCGGGTGGTGTGCATCCACAGGTTGTTGGCCAGCTCCGACGCGGCGGTCGCGACATGGGCGGCCAGCAGCGGTGACAGGCCGTGGTCGAGGCAGAAATGGCGGGCAGCGGCCACCACATGCGGCACGTCGGTCTCGCGCTCCACCGTGCAGACCGCACTGTCTTGAAGATGACCTGGTGGTCGTGTCATGGGCTCAGTGGTGGCGACGGCGGCGCACGATCTGGATGCATACCACCGTGCCGCCCGTGCCGGACTGGATGTCGAAGTGGTCCACCAGCCGCTGGGTGCCCGGCAGGCCGGCACCCAGGCTTCCGCTGGTGGAAAAGCCGTCGCTCATGGCCTGTTGCAGGTCGTCGATGCCAGGTCCGCTGTCGCGCACCTCGGCCTGCAACCGGATCTGGGCGTGGTCGGAGAGGTCGCGCAGCTCGCACCGGCCACCCGAGGCGTACACCAGCGCATTGCGGCTCAGCTCGGACACCGCCGTGGCGAAGCGCGTCTGGTCCATCACGCCCAGTCCAATGTCCTTGGCCAGGGCGCGTGCGGCCAGCCGGGCACGCAGCAGATCGGCGCTGTTCGCCAGCTCAATCGTTTGCGAACTCATCGGGCGCTCCTGTGAGATGTCCAGTGAGGAGGTCACCGGTATCAGTCGCCGCGATCAATCGTTCCAGTCGGACGAGTGCACGTTCCAGGTTGAAGGCGGTCGGCACATCGACCAGGTTGCGGCCCATCTCCACCAGGGTCAGCGCCACCGCGGGCTGCACGCCGCAGACCACGACACACGCGCCCAGGATGCGCAGCATGCGGGCCGTGTCGTTGAGCACCCGCGCCATGTACGAATCGACCACGTCGAGCGCACTGACGTCGATCACGACGCCGCGGACCTGGTCCTGCGCCACCCGTTCTGTGAGGTCGCTCTGGAAACTGAGCACGCCTTCGTCATCCACGTCGGCGTGCAGGGGCACGATCAGGATGTGGGCGTTCAGTCGAAGCAGGGGTACGCGCATCGGTCAGCCCCCCTTTTGCAGATGGCCGTTCAACTGCCGCCCGGTCATGCGCAGCGCCAGGACCACGCCCGCCTTGAGCGAGCCGCGGGTGGGCACTGCGGACAGGTCGATCCCGAGCTTGACCATGGTCAGCGCAGTGCTCGGGCTGATGCCGGTCAGGATCACCTGCGTGCCGAGCATCTCGGCAGCAGCCACGGTGCGCAGCAGGTGCCGCGCGACGCTGGTGTCCATCACGGGCACACCGGTCACGTCGATCAGCGTGACCTCCGCCTCGGTGCGCCCGATGGCTTCGAGCAGCCGCTCGGCCACCTGCACCGCTCGCACGGAATCGACGATGCCCACCAGCGGCAGCAGCAGGATCGAGTCCCACAGCGTGATCACCGGCGTGGACATGTCGAGCAGCGACTGCGCCTGGCTGCGGATCACGGATTCTCGCGTGGTGACGAATTGCGATACCAGCGTCATCACGCAGCGGTCGAGCAGGGACTGCAGGCGCCACAGCGCTTCGGTCTGCAGGGTCGGGTCGCATGTACCGGGTGCCATCAGCCGCGCCAGCAGGACGTCCTTGCACGACTGGACAAACCGGACGGAGGCTTCCGGTGCCTGGCCGCGCGCGGCGCGCACCTGGCTGGCCGAGCGCAGCACGCCGTCGAGTTGCTGCTGGGCGGCGGCGGCCTCCAGCTGGTCGGTCTGTCCGAGGGCGTGTCGCAGGGCGTCCAGCAATTCGTTCATCTCCGCATGCAGGCTGTCCATGTCGGCGCCAGCGAGCGCGGGACTGCCCAGCCGAGCCTTCCAGTCCGTCAGCAGTTCATCGTGGTGATCAGAGATCAGTTGCTGCAGCGCGGGCGCTACGGAAGGCGAGGGCATGGGTGATCCATTCCGGAATTCAGGGCGGTAGCACCGAACGGACTGCGGCTTGCAAGGCATCGCGACCGAAGGGTTTGGGGAGAGATTTTGCCACTCCGAGCAGATTTGCCGTGTCGAGATTGAACTGAGGGGACAGTGTCCGGCGCCCCCCGGAGATGGCGATCACGGGCAGACCAGGGTGGGACTGCTTCAATTGCACGATGAATTGCGCCCCATCCATCACCGGCATCAGCATGTCGGTGATCACGAGGTCCACACCTGAGGCGTGCTGGGCCAGGTGCAGCAGGCCGGCTGCGCCACCTGCCACGTCGATGACCCGGTGACCGTCGAGTTCAAGCAACTGGCGCACGGTATCGCGCAACAGCGCGTCGTCATCGACTAGGAGGATGGTGTGCATGTGTGTGACGCAGTCAGAACAGTTCGATGTGCTGTGAGACCGTCCGGTCTGCAGGACTGTCGGTGTGCGGATCAGGGGGGCGGTGTGCTTTCTCGATGGTCATGTACTGGTCCAGCAGTGCCCGTGCACGCGCATCGAGATCGGCCAGATCAGGCTGTCCGCTTTCAACCTGGGTGAGCAGGTGGCCCAGCAGCGCGTGCCGCTGCTCGAAAACAGGTGCCTGTCGGCCGATGATCTGCTTGAATACGTCGTGGTACTGTCCCGCATCAAGCAGGGACAGAATGCCCTTGCTGAGTTCGGTGTTGTGCTCGGTGATGGCGGTCAGGAGCATGTTGTAGAACTGGCGCATGTCGAGGTAGCCTTCGTCGAACTTGCCGGTCAGTGTCAGCAGCCGTGCCACTTCGCGCTCGTTGTACTGCATGCGCTGGGCAAATTCGCCCGCCAGGCGCGCCTGAACGGTATCCACCAGATGGCGGATGTTCTGTTCGATGCTCTTGGCGGAGTTGCTCGATTGCAGTGCCAGACGCCGGACCTCGCTGGCCAGCACCGAGAACGCGCGGCCAGCCTCGCCGGCATGGGCAGCGGCGATCGCCGCGTTGATCGACAGGATCTCCGTCTGGCGGGCCATGTCGCGGATGGTCTCGGAAATCGACGACAGTTGTCCCACCTCGGTGACCAGTCGTTCCAGATAGGCGCGCTCTTGTGCGATCTGCTCGGGGAGTGCTTGAACGAAGTTGGAAAACTCGGTCGCGATCGAGCCATTGTGTTCGATCATCGACTGCATCTCGATGCTCTGCCGGTTGGCCGTCTGCAGGTAGTCGAGCAACCGCCCGGCCAGCTGGTGCAGGTGCGTGACACGATCGATGGTGTTCAGCGAAGAGGTTTCCGACAGGCTGACTGCACGGTCCAGTTGCTGCAGCATCTGCTGGTCCAGTGCTTCCATGGTCTGCCGCACGCCGGTATCAGCCTCGGTGTGCGTCGTTGCCTGGCGCTGCAGTCGGTAGCGCAATGTCCTCCACCAGAACAGCACGCCGGACCCTGTCAGCAGCAGCCCGCCCAGGTCGGATGCCAGTGTCCAGCCGGTTCGCAGCAGATCGGACGTCACCAATCCTGTTCCGCATAGCCCGACCAGTATCAGCGCCTGTTCCAGGGTCGTGAATTGTTTCAGGATGACGGTAGTTCTCATGAGCCGGTTCTGTGTCACTGTGTGGCGAGCCTCGGCTAGAAAAGCTCGATGGGCGGCCCCATCGCGTTGTTTTCAGTCGGCATGGCGACATTCTTTTCGTTCGTCTGCACCTGCTGGTGGGGACTCCATTGACTTTGCATCACGTAGTTTTCTGTCCAGCGGGTCACCAGCTCTTCCAGTTGAACGGGAGGTGGCGGTGCCTGTCCGTCGATCAGTTGATAGAGCTGGGCAAAATGGTCCGACAGGCTGCTCAAGGCACTGTTCACCTGTTCCAGCATCTGGCGGTTGATGTCCTGGAACTGCATGTCGCCCAGCGTGTCGATGACGTCCCGGGTCATGAGTTGGATGCCTGAGTCCATGGTGCCCGACAGCTCGCTCAGGTAGGGCACTGTCTCGGACAGCGTGCGGCTCATCAGCTCGATCTGGTGGGCGATCTCGCCGAGCTGTTGGGTGGTGTCCCCTGCGCGTGTCGATTCGGCGGCCGCCATTTCCCGGTCGATCTGCTCGGCGGCTTGCAAGATGCCCCGTGTGATCTGCAGAGCGGCTTCTTCCGTCTGTGCGGAGAGGTTGCGGACCTCGGCGGCGACCACTTTGAAGCCGGCGCCTTCCGGCCCCGCCCGAGCGGCTTCGATGGACGCATTGAGCGACAGCAGGTGGGTCTGGCGCGAGATGTTCGAGATCAGCTCGGCCAGCGGCATCAGTTGGCGGACTTGCTTCGCCACGGCCCGTATCCGATAGCGGTTTTCGAGGTCGGCCGACTCGGCTGCCTTCTGGTGTTCGGACAGGGTATTCACCGCTTTTGTGTGGCGTTCCACACCTGATAGCGAATCGGCAGACAGGGTGTGCGAGTGCCCCACTGCCTGCTCGATGCGCTCATGCAGTTGCACCACGTTGCCATGCACCCGTTGCATGCGCTCCATCATCGACAGCACCGCTTGCTCGGAGGTCTTGATGGTCGTCATGACTTGCGCCTTCAGGATGCCAAGCGCCTGGTGCAGCGTACCGATGTCCTGCGCCACGACTTGGTGTGCAGTGCCCTGTCCCGCGGTCTGCAGAGGCTTCTGGAACCGACCGAGCACGAGGCCGATCAGTAGTCCGCCGAGCATTTCCATGACACCGGTCCATGTCACCCGTTCGGGCCAGAGCTGTTGCAGCAGCAAGGCCAGTGCACTGACAAGCAGCACGCCCAGGTCACGCCATGTCAAACGACGCCAGGGCGTGAAGGTTGATGGCGTCAGCATGATCTTCATGCTGGTTTCATGCCCCCGGAATGACTTGTCTGATGACCTTGACCAGATCGGCACCACCGACGGGCTTGACCAGCCAGCCGGTGGCGCCATTTTTCTTGGCTTCATCACGCTTGCCTTGCTGGCTTTCTGTCGTCAGCGCCAGGATGGGTGTGAAGCGCAGCAGCTTGCGGGCTTCGCGGATCAGCTCGATGCCGTCCATCTTGGGCATGTTGATGTCCGTGATGATGAGGTCGGGCTTGAGGCCGGCCTTTAGCTTGCCCAGTGCTGCCTGGCCGTCGCTGGCCGTGTCAACCTTGAACCCGCTGATCTCCAGCGTGCCTTTCAGGCTCATCAGCATGGTGGCGGAATCATCGACCAGAAAAACGTGTTTCATCGGAATTCTCGGTTGGCGCAGAAGGTGTCAGGTCAGTTCGATCGGGGGGCGGCCAGCACAGCCTGCAGCCACGGATCCGCCGGCTGGCCGATGATCCGCGGGCGCAGGGCCAGCAGTACTTGCAGGACGGCGGCGTGCATCTGCTGGCACCGTGTCACGTTTACGGCCGATCCAGGTCGGGACTTGAGCCATTCCAGAAGAATTTCAGCGTCTTCCGCGCTCACCAGGCCCTGCAGGGTGGCCGACTTTTTCAGATACCGGATGCCCATCAGACAAGCTCCTTCGGGTTGAGGATCATCAGCACGCTGCCGTCGCCCATCAGCGCCGTGCCAGCAAACCCGGTGATGCCGGTCAGCACGCCTTCGAGCGGCTTGAGGATGATGTCGGAGGTGCCGTGGAAGTTGTCCACCAGCAAGCCGACGTTTTCGCTGCCGAGCCGCACCACCAGCACGGCCAGTTCGCCGTCCTCGTTCGGCCGGGGCGCGCAGTCCAGGCCCAGCAGCTCGTTCAGCGCCCGCAGCGGCACGATGCGCCCGCGCAGCACGGTGGTCTGAGAACGCTTGAAGTGGTGGATGTCCTCGGCTGGCACCCGCACCGTCTCGACGATCAGGTCCATCGGCACGCCGAACCGGCGCTCGCCTGCCTCGATCATCATCACGTTGGTGACCGCCATCGACAGCGGCAGCGTCAACCGCACCGTGGTGCCCTGGCCGCGCACGCTGTCGAGTTCGACCTGGCCGTTGATGCGCTCGACTGCGTTGCGCACCACGTCCATGCCGACGCCGCGCCCGGACAGGTCCGAGATCGCGTCGGAGGTGGAGAACCCTGGCAGGAACACCAGTTGCACTGCTTCGGTCTCGGTCAGGCTGGAGGCCCGGTCCGAGGGGATCAGGCCGCGTTCGACTGCCTTGAGACGCACGCGGTCGGTGTCGATGCCGGTGCCGTCGTCGCTGATGGTGAGCATCACGCGGTCGCCTTCCTGACGCGCCGCGACGCGCAGTGTGCCCTGGGCGGGTTTGCCGGCGGCCAGGCGAACCTCCGGCGTTTCCAGCCCATGGTCCAGGCTGTTGCGCAGGATGTGGATCAGCGGATCCGCCAGCGACTCGATGACGTTCTTGTCCGCTTCGGTGTCCTCGCCCTCGATGACCAGGCTGACGTCCTTGCCGAGCTTCTTGCTCAAGTCGCGCACGAGCCGACCGAAGCGCTGGAAGATGATGCCGACCGGCAGCATGCGCACCTGCATGATGGCGTGCTGCATGTCCTCGGCGATGCGGTTGATCACCGAATACTGGGTCTTGATCTCGCGGGCCAGTTCCCGCTGTCCGAACAGCGACTCAGCCCGCGTGGCCAGGTAGGGCAGGGCGTTCTTGGCCACCACCATCTCGCCGATCAGCTCCATGAGTCGGTCGATCTTGTCCTGCGACACCTTGAGCACCTTCTGGCCGCGCTCGGCGCCGCCCTCCTCGGCAGTCGGGTGGGTCGCGTTGCGGCGGGGGGGCTGCGGCATCGCCTGCGGGTGGCCGGGCGGGTGGGCGTGACCGTGTCCATCGGGGTGGTACTGCTGTGCCCATTGCGCCAGCGGCACCGGGCCCGGTGCCAGCCCCTGCAACGCCGTGCGGGCCTGACTGACGAGCGCATGATCGTCCCGGCAGGCCAGCAGGTTCGCCAGCGTCTGCCGCACGGCAGCCACCGTGCCAGCCGAAACCCCGGTGCGGCCCAGCAAGCGGCGCTGGTCGTCCCACACCTGCTGGAGACGGGTATTCAGCAGGTCCACGTGGGGAGCCGGGGTGGGTACAGCGACGGCCACCGGGGGCGCCAGCACGCGCCAGTAGTCCACCTGTTCTGGCACATAGCGGAAGTGGGCCTCGACCTCGGCCAGAGGTGCTTCGCTCACCAGGCGAATGTCCAGGTTGCAGGCGTAGCAGTCGAACTGATCGCCCTCGGGCCACGGCGCGTTTGGCCGCACGTCCAGGTGCAGCAGCCCCGGCGCCGTGCGGGCCAGGTGCCAGGGATCTTCGCCCTTGAAGAAGCAGGTCTCTTCGGGCACGTAGCGCACGAGCACCCGCCCGGGCTGGCGCCACTCGGCGGGCAGCGGGTTCGACCAGTCGGGCGCGGCCAGGGCCGCCTCGCTCCGTCCTGCCACAGGGGCTACAACCGGCTCGCCAATCTGGTCCCGCAGCGCGGCGGCCAGCAGGCGCGCACGGTCCTGCGTGCCTTCAGGCAGGGTACCTTCGGCCTCGATCACGTCGATCAGCGAGGCGGTGTAGTCCATCGCCTCCAGCAGCGCGTCGGCGATCGATTCGTTGTACGACAGGCGGCCGTTGCGGATGCGGTCCAGCACGTCTTCCCCGGCATGGACCACCAGCTCCAGCGCCTTGAACTCGAACAGTCCGCAGTTGCCCTTGAGGGTGTGGACTTGCCGGAACAGGTCGTTGAGCAGGTCGGGGTCCTGTGGGGCCTTCTCCACGTCCAGCAGTCGCTGGCCGACACGTTCCAGGCACTCGCGCGACTCCAGGATGAACTGGTCGAGCAGTTCCGTCGAATTCAGACTCATGCCCGCACTCCTTGCAACGACTGGGCATCGGCTGCCCGCCGGGCCGCCTCGGCATCCCCGAGCATCAGGGCGGCGGTCAGTACCAGCCCCTGTGGTCGGGCGGGCTTGATCAGGTAGCCGTTGGCCCCGGCTTCCTCCGCGACCAGGGCGTCCTGGGGCTGCGCTTCGGTGGAGACCATCAGCACGGGCGCCTGGGCCCCATGAGGCAGGCGCCGCAGCTCCCGCACGAAGGTGTAGCCGTCCATCTTGGGCATGTTGATGTCCACCACGTACAGATCGAATGGCTGTTCCGGCGGCTGGTTCATCACCCGCTCCAGTGCTTCGAGGCCATTGACGGCCTCCTCGACGTGCCAGCCGGCGTCGCCGAGCATCTTGCGGTGGTACATGCGCACAGTGGCGGCGTCATCAACCACGAGGATGTTCTTCATGAGCGGTTCCCCGACATGGGTTTCTGGTAGACCATTGCGTCCGGGAAACGGCGCACGGTGTAGAGCGACGAGATGCGGCTCATCGATTCCGAGTGGCCCAGGCAGACAAAGCCGCCCGGCGTGAGGGCGTCGTACATGGCCTCTGCCGCCAGGCGGCGCGACAGGTCGTCGAAATAGATCAGCAGGTTGCGACAGAAGATGACATCGATGTCGCGGAACCGGCGCGTGTCATTGGCGTCGCTGAGGTTGACGCGGCTGAAGTCCACCGCCGCGACCAGGTCGCGCGAGATCTCGAACTCGTTGTCCGAGCGGCGGTGGAAGTATTTGTCCAGGTAGGGTTTGGGCAACTGGCCGACCGAGCGCGCCGAGTACACCCCGCGCTGCGCCGCACTCAGCACGGTCGTGTCGATGTCCGACGACAGGATCTCCACCTCGTACTGGTCGATCAGCGGCCAGCGTTCCAGCAGGTAGATCGCGATCGAGTACGGCTCCTCGCCGGTGGACGACGGGATCGACCAGATCCGGATGCGGCTGCCCGGGCGCTTGTGGCGCACGACCTCGGCGAGCATGTCCCTGACCAGACAGTCGAACTGGTAGAACTCGCGGAAGAAGTAGGTCTCGTTGACCGTCATCGCGTTGACCAGTTGCTGCAGCTCGGCCCCGTCGGCCTCGAAACGCAATGCGATGAAGTACGATCGGAAGTTGTCCGCGCGGGTGGCCTCGATGCGGTCGATCAGCCGCTTGTCCACGAAATAGCGCTTGTTGTCCTCGAAATAGATGCCGGTCTTGCGGTAGAAGAATTCCCTGAATTTGAGGAAGTCCGAGTCCGTGATGACGGGTTGGGTGACGGCGGTTCTCATGGGGTCAGGGTGACTCGATGCGGGCGATGACCATGTCAGCGGTGAAGCCGATGAATGGATCCTGGGCAAAACGCTGTCGGGTGGCGCGCAGGGCCGCTACATGCTCGGGCTGGCCCACTTCGGCCAGCACATCAATCGCGGCGGCCACCACGTTCACCTCCTGCTCGTTGGCCAGCACCATCAGCAGCCACTGAGGCACCTGCTCGTGGCGGAGTTCGCCCAGCAGGTTGACCGTGAAAATCCGGACATCCACATCGGTGTCACCGAGCAGCGCAGTGATGCGGGGTGCGACCGCGCGCGGCATGCCGGCCAGCGCCTCGATCGCCCGGTTGCGCAACTGCGCGTCGTCGCGGCGCAGCAGTGGCAGCAGCGCGCTCACGCTGTCCGGCGTGGCCATGGTGCCCAGCGAGGTGAACAGCGCTTCGCGCACGCTACTGTCCTGCTCCTGCAACAACTGTTCGCCTAGCGCTCTGACCGTGTCGGGGTGGGCGGCCAAGTCGCGCGCCGCCCAGCGCCGCAGTTCGATTTCCGGGCTGCGCAACTGGGCGATCAGGCCCTGGGCATCGCGGGGCAGTGCTCGGTCAATGACCGGGCGCAGCGGGTCGAGTTCGGAGTTCTTGCGCAGTCCCATCAGATGGCCTTCATGCGGTTTTCTGGATCCAGTGACGCAGTTGGCGGGTCACGTCACCACAGGGCAGCACCACGCTGGCACCCCCACGCTCGATCAGTTCTGACGGCATGCCGAACACGACCGCGGTCTCTTCTGACTCTGCAATCGTCCTTCCGCCGGCAGACTTGAGTTCGGCCATCGCGCGGGCGCCGTCGTAGCCCATGCCGGTCAGCAGCACGCCGACCAGTTTCTGCGCCGGCATCACCCGCATCGCGCTTTCCATGAGCACGTCCACCGACGGGTGCCAGAGGTGGCCGGGCGTTTCCGGGTGCGGCTGGACCATCAGCCGTCCAAGGCGCTCGACCACGACCATGTCGGTGTTGCCACGGCCGATGTAGATGTGGCCCGGCTCGATGGGCATCTGCGTCGAGGCTTCGCAGACCTGCAGGGCGCACAGCCGATCCATGCGCTGCGCGAACGCCTGGGTGAAGTTGCCGGGCATGTGCTGGGCCAGCAGCACTGGCCAGGGAAAGTTCGCTGGCAACTGCGGCAGGATGTCCTCCAGCGTCCGCGGCCCGCCCGTGGAAACGCCGATCACGACCAGCCCTGGCAAGGCGGCAGCGCTGGTGCCGAGGCGGGTGCCCGCGTGCGAGGGGGCGCGCACGGGCGCCGGGTTCGGTGTACTGACCGGGCGTGTTGCCAGGGGCGGGCGCGTCGAGGGCCTGCGCATGCGTGACTGCGCCGCCGTGCGCACTTTCTGAAGCAACTGGAGCGCGATCTGGTCGATGCTCAGCGAGATCGTGCCGCCCGGTTTGGCGATGAAGTCCACCGCACCAAGCGCCAGCGCCTCAATGGTGGCCTGGGCACCCTGCTCGGTCAGCGACGACACCATCACGACCGGCGTTGGTCGCGCCTGCATCATCAGTGACAGCGCCGTCAGCCCGTCCATCTCGGGCATGTTGATGTCGAGCGTGACCACGTCGGGCTCCCACTCGATCAGCCGCTCGATCCCTTCCCGGCCATTGCGGGCTGTGGTGACCTCGTGGCCTTCCTGGGTCAGCACGGTGCTCAGCAGGCGCCGCATCAGCGCCGAATCGTCTACCACCAGAACCTTGGACATGTCGCTGTGCTTCCTTCCGTGGGGGAGCGCGTGCGGATCAGGCTGCCCGTGCCAGTCGGCGCGGTTCATCCGGGTGCTGAGGTGACTGCGGGTGCGAGGGTTCGGTGCCTGGCTCGGCCATGGTGTTCATGGCCTGGATCTCGCGGGCGGCCAGCAACTGGTTCGGGTCGATCAGCATCACCAGCCGCCGCTCGCCGTCGAGCTTGGCCACACGCCCGATGAGGCTCATCTGCTCGTCGGAAAGTCGCGGTGCGGGGTCGATGTGCTGGCGCGGAATGCGCAGCACCTCGGCCACCGAATCGACGATGAAGCCGGTGCGCAGCCCGTTGAGCGTGTAGACCATGATGCGCTGGCGGTCATTGCGCTCGATGGCGGGCATGCCCAGGCGCGTGCGCTGGTCGATCACCGGCAGCACGGTGCCGCGCAGGTTGATCACGCCCTCGACGAAGCGGGGCGTCTTGGGCACCCGCGTCAGCGTATCCGGCAATCGGACGATTTCCTGCACGCTCATGATCGGCACACCGAACTCCTCGGCGCCGAGCCGGAAGATCACCACCTGGGCGTCGTCATCGTCGGGTTGTGTGCTGGACGCGGCGGCGTTGGAAGAGATCGAGGCGTTCATGTCGGTGTCGTGCGTGAATGCGTGGTGAGCCGGGTCGGTCCTGGACATCTGCAGGGCCTCGCTGATGGCGGGCATGCCGAGCAGCTTGTCGGTGGCGATGATCGACACCAGGCGCCGGCCGTTGTCGAGCCTGCAGATCGAGGAGAACTCCTGCAGCTGCTCGTCGCGCGCCAGCAGGCCGGGCATCGCGTCGGCCTGGCTGCGCGGTACGCTCAGCACCTCCTTCACCGAGTCCGTCACCAGCCCGATCTGGCCGCCGCCGGGCAGGGCGACGACGACGATGCGGTGGTGCTCGGTCAACTCGGCGGGCGCCAGATCGAACAGCGTGCGCAGGCTCACCAGCGGCAGCAGACGCTGGCGCAGCGAGATCAGCCCGAGCACGTGCGCCGGCGTGTTGGGCACTGCGGTGATCGTGCTGGGTACCTGGACGATTTCCTGCACATCGGCGATGTCGATGGCGTATTCCTGGCCGCAGACGGTGAAGCTCACCAGGCGCAGTTCGTCCGAAGCGTGTTCGCTGTCCGCGTCAGCCGACTTCGATGGCTCGGCCGATTGGTGCGAGCCACCGACCTGGCGGGTGCTGATCTGCGTGAAATGCTGTTGCACCAGCCGTGCGAAGTCCAGCACCAGCAGCAACTGGCGCTGGCCATCGGGCCCGGTCCGGTTGATCACGCCCGTGAGGTAGTCGGCCTGCACGACCGACTGGATCGACCGCACGGGCTCGATGTCGCCCGCGTCGATGCTGATCACGCTGGAGACCCGGTCCACGACGAAGCCCAGCGACTGGCCGAGGTTGATCACCAGCGCGCGGCTGGCATCGTCGTTGACGCGCTCTGCGGTGTTGAACAGCCGGCGCAGGTTGATGATGGGCAGTACCCGGCCGCGCAGGTTCGATAGCCCGTCCAGCGCGGCAGGGGTCAGCGGCATCCGGGCCACGTCGGGCACCCGGATGATTTCCTGAACCGGTGCCATCGGCACGGCGAACATCTCGTTGGCCACGGAGAACGTGACGAACTGGAGGCCCTGCGCCGTGGAGGGCTCCTGGGCAGCGTGGGGGTCGGCGCCGGGCTCGCGAGCCGTCTCGAATTCGGTGACAGGCACGGAGCGCCTCCTCAGTTGCTCTGCAGTTCGTCAGCCAGCGAGGCGATTTCCTCGATGGCGGCCGACAGCTCCTCTGCGCCCTGGGACTGCTGCTTTGCGGCGGTGGCGGCTTGTTCGGCGGCACGCTCGGCTTCCTGGGCGGCCGAGGCGACCTGGTCAACGGCGACCTTCACCTGCGCCAGTGCGGTGACGATCTCCTGGGCGGCGAGGGCGGCTTCCGCATTGCCTTTCTCGACTTCGATCACGTCCCCGTCCATCAGCAGCAGGTTGCTGGTGATCGAGCGGGCCTTGTCCACTTCGCTGAGGGCCGAGGCCGTGATCTCGGTCAGGTCGCGGCCCACCATGCCGATCTGGTCCTGGATGCTCTTGACCAGATCTTTGATCCGGTCGGCGTTTTCGGCCGAATCGTGGGCGAGGTTGCGGATGTCGGTGGCGACGACGACGAAGCCCTTGCCGTACTCGCCTGCGCGGGCCGCTTCGATCGAGCCATTGACGGCGAGCATGTTGGTCTGGATCGACACCTGCGTGATCGCGTCCACGATCTTGTCGATCTTGCGGCTCACCAGTTCCAGCTCCTTGATCTGTTGCAGGCTGGTGCGGGTGGAGCTGACGCTGGAGGTGATGCTGCCGACCAGGCTGTCGATCAGCCGCCGGTTTTCGCCCATCAGGCCCTTGATGGCGCCGGCGCGTTCACGGGCGTTGCGGGCACGTTCTTCGGCGACCTGCGCGCCTTTTTCGATCTGGACGACCGCGGCGGCCGACTCGGTGGTGGCGGACGCCTGGGCCTGCGCACCCTTTCGGATCTGCTCCAGCGCCACCATGATCTGGGCGGCCGAGCGGTTGATTTCCTGGACCGCACTGGAGAGTTCCTCGGCGGCGCTGGCCACTTCCTCGGCGCTCTTGCCGATGTCCGACGAGTTCTTCAGGTCGTCGGCGATCTCCGACAGGTTCTGGGCGGTCTGCTCGCATTCGGCCAGCGCGGCGCTCTGCTCCTCGGCAGTCTTGGCGGCTTCCTCGCAGGCCGAGGACTGCTCGGTGGACGCCGAGGCGATCTGCTCCGCCCCCTTGAGCGCTTGCTGGGCGGCGACGCTGGACTGCTGGGCGGCGGACGCGATCTCGGCCGAACCGGTGACGATCTCGGTCGCATCGACGCGGATCTGCTCCAGTTGCTTCAGGATGGTGCCGCTCTTCTCTACCTCGGTCTGAATGGCGTCGGCCGACTGGTTGATGCCGCTGGCGATGGTCTTGACCTCGCCCTGGATCTGACCCACCAGGTCCTGGATCTGCTTGGCGCTCTTCTCGCTGGTTTCGGCCAGCGTGCGCACCTCGTCCGCGACGACGGCGAAGCCCTTGCCGTGCTGGCCGGCGCGGGCGGCTTCGATGGCGGCATTCAGCGCGAGCAGGTTGGTCTGGTCTGCGATGCGCGCCACGGCCTTGACGATGTCGCCGATGTTGGCCGCCTGGCGCTCCAGCTCGGCCACCATCTTGACGGACTCGGCCTGGCGGCGCGCGGCCAGGGTGACATTGGTGACCGTGCTGCGCACTTCGCCGTCGATGCGGCCGGTCATGGTCTGCATGCTCTGGGCCTTGGACTGGGCCAGACTGACCGCATTGAGCTGTCGCACGATCGAGCTGGAGACCTGGGTGATGGCGGCCAGCGACTCCTGCGCGGCGCCTGAGGCTTCTTCGGCTCCGCTGGCAATCAGGTCAGAGGCGCGCTTGAGTTCTTCTGACGCGGAGGCGGCCTCGTTGATGCCGGCCGACAGTTGGCTGGTCGCGCTGGCCACCCGCTCGGCGGCCTGCTGTTGTTTGGCCATCGTGCGTGCGCGTTTGCGGTTCGCTTCGGCGTCGCGCGTCATGCTGCGGGTCAATCCCTTGGCGACCACAGGCGTGGCGGCAGCGGGTTGTGCGGATTCTCGTGATTTGGTGACCAGCGCCATGAAGGGGCTCCGAATGAGGTAACGAGGTGACCCGCTCCGGGGTCGGTGATCAAGGCAGAGAGTCAGAGGATTTCAGCACCGTGGCAAAAAGCTGGTCGCATGATGTAGTCGGTGTTTGGCGTTCATAGAACGCGAACAAGGGCCTCAACCGGCACAATCTGGCCATGAATGGACGGTTGTCATGTCTGGCGGTACTGGTACTGTGCTGGCTCGGGCTGGTCGGGGCTGCGGTGGCCGAATCCGCCGAGATTGGCCCTACGCTGGGCCGCCCGCGCATCGGCCTGGTGCTCTCGGGCGGTGGCGCGCGCGGGCTGGCGCATGTGGGCGTGCTCAAGGTGCTGGAGCGCGAACACATCCCCATCGATGCCATTGCCGGCACGTCCATGGGCGCGATCATTGGCGGCCTGTACGCCAGCGGCTTGCGCGCCGATGACCTGGAGCGCGAGCTGCTGGCGCTCGACTGGACCACCCTGTTCGCCAACCGCCTGCCGCGCGAGACGCTGAGCGAGCGGCGCAAGGAGGAGGACTTCGAGATCTCGCCCGCGCTGGAGGTGGGCCTCAGCCGCAGCACCGGCGAGCTGATGCTGCCGATCGGCTCGGTGTCGAGCCGCGGGCTGGAGCTGCTGCTGCGTCGCTACACGCTGCCGGTGCGCCAGCTGCCGAGCTTCGACGTGCTGCCGATCCCTTTTCGCGCGGTGGCCACCGACATGGAGTCCGGCGAGGCGGTGATCTTCCGCGAGGGCGATCTGGCGCAGGCGCTGCGGGCGAGCATGTCGGTGCCGGGGGTCTTCCCGCCGACCGAGGTCGATCACCGCATCCTCGGCGACGGCGGGCTGGTCAACAACCTGCCGGTGGACGTCGTGCGGGCGATGGGCGTGGACCTGGTGATCGCCGTCAACATCGGCACGCCGCTGGCCGGGCGCGACAGCCTGGGCACGGTGCTCGGGCTGACCTCGCAGATGGTCAACATCCTGACCGAGCAGAACGTGCAGCGCTCGATCGCCACGCTCGACCCGGCGCACGACCTGCTGATCGCGCCCCCGCTGGGCCGGCTGACCTCGGGCGATTTCGACCGGGCCATCGACCTGATCGCCGCGGGCGAGCAGCACACCGTGCGGATGCTGCCGCAGCTGGCGGCGCTCCGTCTGAACGAGGTGGACTGGCAGGCGCTGCGCCGCGCCCAGACGCGGCCGGAGAATCCCCCGAAACCGATCACCTCGGTGCGCTTCGAGGGCCAGGACATCACGGCACCCGAGCGCCTGCGCGGTGTGCTGGCCGTCCAGCCGGGCCAGCCGTTTTCCGTCGAACGCGCCGAGCGCGACAGCCGCGCGATGGCCGCCAGCGGCGACTACCTGCATGTCGACTACCGCGTCGAGGACCTGCCCGCCGGCTCCGGGCTGGTCTACCGCGTGGAGGAGAAACCCTGGGGGCCGCACTATTTCCGGCTCGGACTGGACATGCAGAGCGACTTCGCCGGCCGCGGCGACTTCAACGTCAAGCTCAGCCACAACCGCCACTGGCTCGACGACAGTGGCACCGAGTGGCGCAACCGGGGCCAGCTCGGGTCGGTGCCGCGCTGGTTCAGCGAGCTGTACGTGCCGTTGGTGGCGGGCAGCGGTCCGGCCAGCGACTGGTTCCTGGCGGGCTGGGCCGAGGTCGAACGCCGCCGCCTGACCACCTACCAGCCGCTGCAGCCCGACGAGAGCGCGCGGGCGCTGGCCGTGCTGGGCCGGCAGGTGCGCGGACAGCTGCGGATCGGGATCGATCTCGGTCAGCCGCTGGGAGACCTGGGCGAGTGGCGCGTGGGGCTGGTGCGCGACATGCTGAGCCTGGATCCCGAGATCACCGCCGGCACCTCCGACCCCGCCAGCCTGAACGCCGGCCGCAGCCGCGAGTGGGCGCTGCGCAGCGGACTGGTGATCGACCAACTGGACCATGCGAGCTTTCCGCGCCAGGGCTGGCGCATGAAGCTGGGCGTGCAGGCGGGCCGGCGCTGGCTGTCCGGCGGCGGTGCGGCCGGGGAGAGCGATGTCTTCCACCGCGTCGAGGCCGACCTGACGCAGGTGGCCAGCAGCGGCCGCCAGACGGTCGAGACCACGCTGCGCCTGCGCCATGCCCACCAGCACGAGGCGCCGGGGCAGGTCGGGCACTACACGCTGGGTGGCTTCCACAACCTCTCGGGCTACGAGACCGACCAGCTCGCCGGCAACAATACCCTGCTCGGGCGCCTGACCTGGATGGTGCGGCTCAACCGCCAGCCGGTGCTGACCCGGGGCGTGTTCGCGGGCGCCACGCTGGAGGCGGGCAATGCGTGGCTGTCCTCCCGCTCGGTCAGCCTGCAGGACCTGCGCTGGGGCAGCAGTGCCTTCCTGGGCGCGGACACGGGGCTGGGGCCGCTCTACCTCGGGCTGACCTGGGCGCCGCGCGGCCGGACCGGTGTGTACCTGATGCTCGGGCGGCCCTGAGCCACCGGCGGCCGGCTCAGCGCAGCGAACTGCGCCGCACCACCAGCTCGACCGGGAGCGTGCGGGGGGGCACCACCTCGCCAGCGACGATGGCGAGCAGCGCGTCGACGATCTCGATCCCTGCGACCGAGACCGGCTGGCGCACCGTGGTCAGCGGCGGGTAGGCGTGGCTGGCCCATTCGATGTCGTCGTAGCCCACCACCGCCACGTCGCGCGGCACCTCCTTGCCATGCGCGCGCAGCACCTGCACCACCGCCATCGCCAGCACGTCCGAACAGGCGAACACCGCATCGAAACCGGTGCCCGATTCGATGAGCCGGGACAGGTCGGCGCGCGCCTGGTTGGCGTCGAACGGGGTGTGCAGCTCCAGTGTCGGCTCGGTCTCCCGCTCCGCCTCGGCCAGCGCCTGCCGGTGGCCGCGCAGGCGCTGGGCCACCTCGGGCAGGTCCGGGTCGCCCATGAAGACAATGCGCTGGCAGCCCTGTTCCAGCAGGTGCTGCGTGGCCAGGGCGCCGCCGGTGGCGTTGTCGCCACCGACCGAGCAGTAGCGCTGCACGGGGATCTGCGCGCCCCATACCACCAGCGGCACGCCGCGCTCGGCCATCTGGTTGATCTGCTCGTGGCGGTGCCACTGGCCGATCAGGACCACGCCCATCGCGGTGCCGGTGTCCCAGGCCTGCGCGGCGAGTTCCAGCCGGTCGGCGTCCACCCGCGACACCAGCATGTCGAAGCCACGGTCGGTCAGCGCATCGGCCAGGCTGCCGAGCATGGCCAGGAAGAACGGGTCCGACACATGCTGGCGCGAACGCCGGTCGTAGGGAATCACCACCGACACGGTCTTGTTGTGGCGCAGGCGCAGGTTCTTGGCACCGACGTTGATGGTGTAGTTCAGCGAACGCGCCAGCTCGGAGATGCGCTGGCGCGTCGCGGCACTGACCTCCGCGCTGCCATTGAGCGCCCGCGACACCGTGGCGACCGACACCCCGGCGATCCGGGCGATGTCGGCCATCTGCAGGCGCTGGCGTTCGGGGCGTTCGGCAGGGGGCGGGTCAGGCTGATGGGTCATGCGAGGGGTTCCCGGCGACCGGCTCGATGACCACGGGCGCAGCGGCGATGGCGGCTGCAGCGTCCAGTGACGGCTGCGCCACCCAAGCGTGCAGGATCTCCGCCACCTCGCCCACGCCCTGGCGCTTGAGCGACGAGAACAGCGTGATGCGGATGTCGGACTCTTCGGTGGACAGCGCGGCCAGCACCGCCCGGGCCTTGCGCAGCGAGTCGGCGGCTTCGTTGCGGTTGAGCTTGTCGGCCTTGGTCAGCAGCACCAGCAGTCGCACCTCGCCGTTGGCGAGACGCGGTGCGACGAAATTCAGCAGTTGCCGGTCGAGGTCGGTGAAGCCGTGGCGGGAGTCGACCATCTGCACCACGCACGCCAGGTTGCGCCGCACGCGCAGGTAGTCGGCCATCACCTCCTGCCAGCGCACCTTGGCCGCCTTGGCCACCGCTGCGTAGCCGTAGCCGGGCAGGTCGGCCCAGTACGCCTGCGGGGCATCCTTGGGACCGACCTCGAACAGGTTGATGTGCTGGGTGCGGCCAGGCGTCTTGGACGCATAGGCCAGCTGCCGCTGCTGGGCCAGCGTGTTGATGGCGGTCGACTTGCCCGCATTGGACCGGCCGACGAAGGCGATCTCGGGCAATTCGTGCGCCGGGAGCTGGTCCAGACGGCTCGCGGTGGTCAGAAAGCGGGCCGTGTGGGTCCAGGCGAGGGCGACTCGCGTGGCATCGGCGCCACCGACGAGAGGGGCAGTGGTGGGGGTCATCATTCGGCATTGTAAAATCTTCAGGTTTCACGTCTGCCTTTGCGCCGCTCAACCATGAAATCGCACGTCAAGTCGCTTCTTGCCCTGCTCGCGGCGGCCGCCATGGCCACCCCGCTCGCTGTCCAAGCCAATGAGGCCCAGCCGGCCGCTGCCAAGGTCGATCCGGCCAAGGGGCAAGCCCTCTCTACCCAGGTCTGTGCTGCCTGCCACACCGCCGACGGCTCGCGCGGTTCGCCCGCCTACCCGATCCTGCAGGGTCAGCACCCCGAGTACCTCGCCAAGCAGTTGGCCGAGTTCAAGGCAGGCAAGCGTGAAAACGCCATCATGAAGGGCTTCGCCTCCGCGCTCAGCGACGAGGACATGAAGAACGTCGCCGCTTTCTATTCCAGCAAGCAGGCCAAGCCGGGTGCCGCGAAGAACAAGGACCTCGTCGTCCTGGGCGAGAAGATCTACCGCGGTGGCATCGCCGACCGCAAGGTGCCCGCCTGCGCAGGCTGCCACAGCCCGTCCGGCGCTGGCATGCCCGCCCAGTACCCGCGCCTGTCGGGTCAGCACGCCGACTACACCGCCGTGCAGCTGACGGCGTTCCGCGATGGCATCCGCAAGAACAACGCCGTCATGACGGGTGTGGCTGCCAAGATGAACGACCGCGAGATCAAGGCCGTCTCCGATTACATCGCCGGGCTGCACTGAGCTCCTCCCCACGGCGGCAGGCCACTGCGTCGCCGTCGTTGATGCAGATCAATAAGGCCGGTCTCTGACCGGCCTTTCCGCATCTTTACGCTGCATTCAGCTTTCGTTCGCATAATTCCACCCGCCATGTCCGCATCCCCTTCCGGCTCAGAAGTCCAGGGCGGTTCGCGCTGGAAGCAGGAGACCGTGGAACTGCTGTCGTCGATGCGTTTTGCCATCGCGCTGTTCACGATCATCTGCATCGCCTCGGTGATCGGCACCGTGGTCCAGCAGCACCAGCCGCCTGTCAATTACGTCAACCAGTTCGGCCCCTTCTGGGCCGAGGTGTTCGGCCGCCTGGGCCTCTACGCGGTCTACAGCACCGCCTGGTTCCTGCTGATCCTGGTGTTCCTGGTGGTCTCGACCAGCCTGTGCGTGGCGCGGCACACGCCCAAGATCCTCGCGGACCTGCGCAACTACAAGGAAAACATCCGCGAGTCGGCGCTGCTGGCCTTCCACCTGAAAGCCAGCGGTGCGCTGCCACTGGACCGCGCACAGGCGCTGGCCCGTGTCAGCGAGGTGCTCGCCAACGACGGCTGGAAGGGCAAGGCGCAGGTCCGCGAGGGCGGCGTGATGGTCGCCGCGCGCCAGGGGGCGGCCAACAAGCTCGGCTACATCGCCGCGCACAGCGCCATCGTGCTGATCTGCATCGGCGGGCTGCTGGACGGGGACCTGATCGTCAACGCCCAGATGGCGCTGCTGGGCAAGTCCACCTACGCCGGTGGCGGACTCATCAAGGACGTGGCGCCCGAACACCGGCTGTCCACCGCCAACCCCACCTTCCGCGCCAATCTCTACGTGCCTGAAAAGGCCGTCGCCGGCACCGCGGTGATCAACCTCACCAGTGGCATCGTGCTGCAGGACCTGCCCTTCCAGGTCGAGCTGAAGAAGTTCGTGGTGGAGTACTACGACACCGGCATGCCCAAGCTGTTTGCCAGCGACATCGTCGTGCATGACGCCGACGGCACGAAGACCGAAGCCAAGGTCAAGGTCAACGAGCCCTTCATCCACAAGGGCATCGCCATCTACCAGTCGAGCTTCGAGGACGGTGGCTCGAAGCTGACGCTGATGGCCCGTCCGATGGGCCGTCCCGGCGCCCCGTTCGAGGTCAAGGGCGAGGTGGGCGGTGTCACCACGCTGACCAACGCGGCATCCCAGACCGACAAGCTCCAGCTCGAATTCACCGGTCTGCGCACCATCAACGTCGAGAATCTGGCCGCCGAGAACGCGGGTTCGACGTCGGGCGCCGACGTGCGCAAGGTCGATCTGGTCGGCTCGCTCGGCGAGCACCTCGGCTCCGGCGCCCGCGTCAAGGCCGACAAGAAGCTGCACAACGTCGGCCCGTCGGTGACCTACAAGCTGCGCGATGCCTCCGGCCAGGCGCGGGAATACAGCAACTACATGATCCCGGTGGAACTGGATGGCCAGAAGGTCTTCCTCGCCGGGGTGCGCGACTCGCCCGACCAGGCCTTCCGCTACCTGCGCATTCCCGCCGACGAGCGCAGCACGCTCGACGACTGGATGCAGATGAAGGCCGCGCTGGCCGACCCCGCCAGCCGCATGGAGGCGGCGCGCCGCTACGTGCGCCAGTCCGCGCCGGCCGACAAGCCCGAACTCGCGCAGCAGCTCGAAGCCTCCGTGCTGCGCGCGCTGACGCTGTTCGCCGGTGCCGAGGCCGTGCGCAAGGATGCCCCGAGTGCCGGACTGGTGGCGCTGCAGGACTTCATCGAGACCAATGTGCCCGAGGCCGACCGCAGCCGCACCTCCGAGGTGCTGATCCGCATCCTCAACGGCGGGCTGTTCGAGCTGCTCAACCTCGTGCGCGAACGCGCCGGGCGGGCCGCGCTGCCGCCGGGCGAGGATGCCCAGCGCTTCATGGGCCAGGCGGTGCTGTCGCTGTCGGACTCGTTCGCCTATCCCGCGCCGCTGCTGCTGTCGCTGACCGGCTTCGACCAGGTGCAGGCCAGCGTGTTCCAGGTCACCCGCGCGCCCGGCCAGAAGCTGGTCTACCTGGGTTGCGGATTCCTGATCCTCGGCGTGTTCGCGATGCTCTACATTCGCGAACGCCGCCTGTGGATCTGGATCGAAGGTCCGGCGGACGCGCCGTCCACCACCGTGACCCTGGCCCTGTCGGCCACCCGACAGACCATGGACACGGACAAGGACTTCGACGCCTTGAAAACCAGGATGCTGCAGACACCATGAACCAGACCACCACCCTGACCCTCGGCCGGGCCTCGCCGCTGAGCCGGCGCAGCGCCTTCGACTGGCTGTTCGCGCTGCTCGTGATCGGCGGCGCGGGCTTCGTCTGGCAGCGCTACGGGCTGTCGATGGACGGCTACGAGCGCGGCATCCTGCTGTGTGCCGTGCCGAGTCTCATCGCGCTGGGCTGGTTCTGGGCGCCGCTGCGGGGACTGAGCCTGGGCGTCGGTGCGGTCAGTCTGCTGGCGATTGCCCTCTACATGCGCCAGACCGACGCCTTCGGCGCCGATCTCGCCGCCGCGGACAAGGTCTTCTGGCTCAAGTACCTGCTGTCCAGCCAGAGCGCCATCATGTGGATGTGCGTGCTGGTGTTCATGAGCACGCTGGCCTACTGGATCGGCCTGCTGATCGGTCGCGGCAGCGACACGGCGCAGCGCATCGGCTCCTGGCTGGCCTGGGCCGCCGTCTTCATGGCGCTGACCGGCACCTTCGTGCGCTGGTTCGAGAGCCACCAGATCGGCCCCGACATCGGCCACATCCCGGTCAGCAACCTCTATGAAGTGTTCGTGCTCTTCATCTGGCTGACCACGCTGATCTACCTGCACATCGAAGGCCACTACAAGACCCGCGCGCTGGGCGGGTTCGTGATGCTGATCGTCAGCGCCGCGGTGGGGTTCCTGCTGTGGTATTCGCTGGTGCGTGGCGCGGACCAGATCCAGCCGCTCGTGCCGGCGCTGCAGAGCTGGTGGATGAAGATCCACGTGCCGGCCAACTTCGTCGGCTATGGCACCTTCGCGCTGTCGGCCATGGTCGCGCTGGCCTACCTGGTCAAGACGGCGCCGGTGCGTTCGCTGTGGACCGGGCTGGTGGGGGTGCCGGGGGCGCTGCTGCTGGTGCTGGCCGGTTTCTGGTTGCTGGGTGATCTCGCCCCGCAGACCTCGACGGCGGTGATGAAATCCATGCGCATGCTGGGTGGCTGCATGGCGCTGTTCGCCTTCACCATTGCGGTACGGGGTGTCCTCAATGCCCGCACGCCAGCACCGGAAGTGCTCGACGACGTGATGTACCGCGCCATCGCCCTCGGCTTCGCCTTCTTCACCATCGCCACCATCCTCGGCGCCTTCTGGGCCGCGGAGGCCTGGGGCGGCTACTGGAGCTGGGACCCGAAGGAAACCTGGGCGCTGATCGTCTGGCTGAACTACGCCGCCTGGCTGCACATGCGGCTCATGAAGGGCCTGCGCGGCTCGATGGCGGCGTGGTGGGCGCTGGTCGGACTGGTGGTGACCACGTTCGCGTTCCTGGGCGTCAACATGTTCCTGTCGGGGCTGCACTCCTACGGCGAGCTCTGACCCCGCGTCCGGTTCCTGCCGCGGCAACTCAAGCCGCCGCGCGTGCCGCCGATAGGGCAGAACAGAGAGGTTCTGCCATGCCCTACGTACACAGAGATGCCCGCGGCCAGATCGACCGCATCCACCGCGATGAAGTGCCCGGGGCGGAATTCCTGCCGCCGGAGCATCCGGAGCTGCTCCAGATGCTGGGCGGCTCCGCCAAGGGGGCCTCGTTCGCGCACTTGGACACCGGCCTGATCCGTGTCCTGGAGGATCTGGTGGACGTGCTGGTGTCGCACAACGTCATCTGCATCACCGACCTGCCGATCGAGGCGCAGCAGAAACTGTTCGCGCGCAAGAATTTCCGGGACCGCTTTCAGAGGAATGCCCTGCAGCTCGGTGCACCGGAAGTGCCCTTGGGCCATGATTCGCTGATTCCCACGGTCGCCATGCCCGTCGCCCCCGCCCGGGTGAAGCGACGGGGCTGATCCGGTGTAAGAAACCGGGTCGCTGCGGCGACTGAGGGAGGACGCATCCCAAGGAGCCCTCCATGTCCGCACGATCGCACGGCCACCCCGACCACGGTTTCCTCCACCCCGTTCCCAGCGAGATCACGCCGGCCGAGGTCTACGCCGGCCGCCGGCAATGGCTGCGGCAGCTCGCCGCGGGCACCGGCGGCGCGGTGCTGGCCAGCTGGGCCGCCCGCGATGCGCTGGCCCAGGCTGCCGCCAGCAGCCCAGGCCGCCCCGGCAAGCTCGCACCGCTGCCCGGCAACCGCAGCGCAGTGCCCGGCGCCATGGTGATGGACAAGCCCACCGCCTACGCGGATGCCTCCACCTACAACAACTTCTACGAGTTCGGCACCGACAAGGCCGACCCCGCCCGCAACGCCGGCAAGCTCCAGACCCGCCCGTGGACGGTCGCGATCGAGGGCGAGGTGAAGAAGCCGGGCGTGCTCGACCTGGAGGCGCTGCTGAAGCTCGCGCCGATGGAGGAGCGCATCTACCGCCTGCGCTGCGTCGAGGGCTGGTCGATGGTGATCCCCTGGGTCGGCTTCTCGCTGGCAGAACTCGTCCGCAAGGTCGAGCCGACCGGCAACGCCAAGTACGTCGAGTTCGTGACGCTGGCCGATCCGAAGCAGATGCCGATGGTCGGCTCGCGCGTGCTCGACTGGCCCTACGTCGAAGGGCTGCGCATGGACGAGGCCATGCACCCGCTGGCGATGCTGGCCTTCGGCATGTACGGCGAGGTGCTGCCGAACCAGAACGGCGCGCCGGTCCGGCTGGTCGTGCCGTGGAAATACGGCTTCAAGAGCGCCAAGTCGATCGTGAAGATCCGCTTCACCGACAGGCAGCCCGGCACCGCCTGGAACAAGGCGGCGCAGCAGGAGTACGGCTTCTTCTCCAACGTCAACCCCGAGGTCGACCACCCGCGCTGGAGCCAGGCCACCGAGCGCCGCATCGGCGAGGACGGCCTGTTCGCGAAGAAGCGCCCGACGCTGATGTTCAACGGCTACGGCCCGCAGGTCGCGTCGCTCTATGCCGGCATGGACCTGCGCAAGTTCTTCTGACCGGAGCGCGCCATGAACCTCGCTGCCGTGAACCGGGTGCTGCTGCACCCGGCGGCCAAGCCATTGCTGTGGCTGCTGTGCCTGGTGCCGCTTGCCGGCTGGATCTGGGGAGGGTTCCACGGCAGCCTGGGGGCCAATCCGGCGGAGACCATCCTGCGCGGCACCGGATCGTGGACGCTGCGTTTCCTGTGCATCGTGCTCGTCGTGACCCCCCTGCGCCAGTGGACCGGCCTGAACGCGCTGGCCCGCTGGCGGCGCCTGCTGGGGCTGTACGTCTTTTTCTACAGCGTGCTGCACTTCCTGGCCTATGCCTGGCTGGACATGGGCTTCGATCCGGCGGCGGTCGTGAAGGACCTGGCCCGGCGGCCGTTCGCGCTCGTGGGGTTCCTTGCCTTCGTGCTGCTGGTCCCGCTGGCGGCGACCTCGTTCAACCGCGCCATCAAGGCGATGGGGGCGGCGCGCTGGCAGCGCCTGCACCGGCTGGTCTACGCCATCGCCTTGCTGGGCCTGCTGCACTTCTTCTGGATGCGGGCCTCCAAGCACCGCTACGACGAGGTGCTGGTGTACGCCGTGGTGATCGGGGGATTGCTGGGCGTGCGCCTGTGGCGCCGGTTGCAGGCGGCACCATCGCCCCGTGCGGCGCCTGTGGCGCGGAATGCGCAACCTTCCCGCGTTACAGGGTCATGACTTGCCTCAAATCCCCCTGAATGGGGGGTTGAGTTCGCCTGATTTCACCCGTTACCGTGACAAAGTTGGCAAAATCATTGACATGTGATTTTCGCCCACTTACGATCAGTCAAAACGTAACAGTGTGTTAAGGAGGTGAACGTGGCTAGCGCGAACAGCATGACCGGTCCGGGTGACGACCTCTCCGCCGGAGCTGCGTCTTCGCTGGAGGGGCAGCCGCCCTGGGACCTGATCGCGCTGTTGACGCTCGCGTTCATCGTCTTCGGTTGGATGGCGCTGGCGGTGTCCTACAACCCCAGCCATGGCGCACAGTTCGCGTTCGAGAGCTTCCACACGGTCGCGCTGCACCAGTTCCAGACCCTGCCCTGGGACCGCTTCCTGCACGAGATGCACACGACCTACGGTCCGGCGTTCTATGCGCTGGTCGGCAGTCTGCACCTGCCGACCGACGGTGTGCGGGCGGTCGGGCTGGTCATGCACCTGGTCTCGACGCTGGTGCTGCTGCAGGTGGGCTTGCGCATCGGCGCCCCCTGGCAGCGGGCGGCGCTGCTGTCGGCGGCTTTCTTCGTGTCCCCGTTCCAGTTCGGCCCGGCGCTCTGGGGGCACCCGGACGCGCTCGCGACGCTGCTGATGATGCTGGGTCTCGGCGCCACGATGCTGCCCGGTCGCGGCACGCACCGCTCGGTCTCGATCGCGCTGCTGCCCGTGACGGTGCTGGTCCACCAGGCCGGCGCGGCGGTGGTGGCCGCGTCCTGCCTGGACGATCTGCGTCTGAAGCGTTACGCCGACATGGCCGTCAAGCTGGTGGTCACGTCCGCGATGCTCTACCTGCTGTACCGGGTCTGGGACGGGTTCACGCCGCCCTCGCTCCAGACGGCTGCACGCATCAACACGCGGGCCTTCCTGATGGCCTTCACGCTGCTGGTGCTCGGTCTGCATGCCTGGGACCGCCTCAACACCCGCACGCGCGGGATCGTGCTGCTGGCCCGCTTCACGCTGCTGTGGCCGCTGTTCACGCTGGTCTACGCGCTGTCGGATCCGTTCGCGGCCGGTGGCTTCGTGTTCTCGCGGCTGGATGCGCTGGAGGGCGGGAGGCTCCCCGTCAACCTCGCCAGTCCGGCGCTGATGGCGCTCGTGGTGGCCTGGTGCTGGCGATCGCTGCTGGGCTACCGGCTCTCGACCGCACAGATCACGCTCGGTGCCGCCGTGCTCGCCACGGGGTCGGCGCTTTATCTGAAGGATGTCGACTTCTTCTTCTGGCCGCTGCTGCTGATCCGGCTGGTGCGCTGGGGCGCACAGCGGCCGAGCGTGCGCGATGCGCTGATGCGCAGCGCAGTGGTCTGGACGCTGGTCAGCCTGACGCTGGCAACCCTGTCCTACAGCCAGCTCTGACCTGCGCGGCTTCGCGGTGGGCGAGGTGCGTGCGGATCGCACGTCCAGCCGCCCGGTGATCGCGGATCTCCCTGAGCTGCGGGATCCCCCGCTTCCCCTGCCGTTCGTACCATGCTTCGCAAGACGGTCGGCCCGAAGCCGGCTGCACAACCACGGTGCGGGGGCATCCATGATTTCCAGGGAACACACAGAGACCGATCGATCCGAGGCGGGCACCGAGCTCCGCAGCGAGGGCTGGCCGCAGCGCATGGAGCGGGCCCGACAGGAGCGCAACCACCGCGAGATGGCCCGGCTGCTGCTCGACGGTGCGGACACCGCGATGGCGGATGCCGGCGACGACGAGTCGCTGGAGCGGGCGCAGTGGCTGCTGACGCGCACGCAGCGCTCGCTCGACGCCTGTGGCCCGCACCCGGACTGCCTGCAGCTGCTGTGCGAGCTGATGGAGCGCCAATGGCAGCTCGCGCAGCACTGGCAGCAGCTCGGCCATCCCGGGCAGCGCCATGCTGCCCGCGAGCAGGTCCGCGATCTGGCGTTCGAGGTGGCCCGCCGCGGCGAGCGCACCGAGGACCTGGGCCTGCGGGTGTCGGTGATCCTGCGGGCCGCCGAGGCTCTGGAGGCGCTGGGCGACCAGAGCGATGCCCACGCGCTGCGGGCACGGGCCTTTCACAGGCTGGGGGCCGCCAGTCTGCGCGAGACCTCGTCGCGCTTGCCCGAGGCGGCCTCGTCGCCCTGCCGCGCGGCCACGTCGTACCAGTAACGCGCCAGCCGCAGGTCGGCCTCGGTGCCGAGGCCGGTTTCGTACATCGAGGCCAGCAGGTACTGCGCCCCCACGTCGCCCGCCTGCGCGGCCTGGCGGTACCACTGCAGCGCCCGGGCTTCGTCCCGCGGCACGCCGCGGCCCAGGTAGTAGCCGGTGCCAATGGCCACCTGCGCATCGACGCTGCCCGACTCGGCCGCCCGCTGGTACCACGCCATCGCGCGGGGCAGATCGATGGGGGCGTAGCGTCCGGACTCGTGGAACTCGGCCAGCGCCACCTGCGAGGTGACAAACCCGGCGTCGGCCGCTGCCTGCAGATGGCGCAGGGCGACCGCGGTGCGCGCGCCGGGCAGCTCGCGCTGCAGGTGCATCACCGCGAGGTTGTGGTGGGCGGCCGGCACGCCGGCGCGGGCGAGCTGCTCGAAGGCCTCGCGTGCCGGGCGGAAATGGCCCTGGGCGTGGTCGGCCAGCGCCCGTTCCAGTTGCTGGTGCTGGGCCGGTGTGACGGCCTGGGCAGGCCCGGCCAGTGCCAGCAGCAGGCCGAGCAGCCCGCCCAGGCGGGAAACGGTGCGCGGATATCGACGCGGGTGCAGGAACATGGATGGATCCTCCGTGCTGGTGGCATCGACCGTAGCGCGGCCCGCCTCGGCTGTCAGCGCCGCGGCTCAAGACCCCAGCAGCTTCAGGTCGAATACCCGCTCGACCACCCAGGCCGCGGCGATCAGCGCCACCGCCGACGAGCCGCCGATCAGCACGCCGCGCTGGTAGAAGCGCGTGCCGCGCGCCCACCACGCCAGCGGCAGGAACAGCGCCACCAGCGACAGCTGCCCCAGCTCGACCCCGAGGTTGAAGCCCAGCAGCGACGCGGCCAGCGAGCCGCCACCCAGCCCCAGATCCTTGAGTGCGCCGGCAAACCCGAAGCCGTGCACCAGTCCGAATACCAGCGTCAGCCGCCAGCGGTGCTGCGGCGCTAGCATCGGCCGCAGGTTGTCGATCGCCGTGAAGACCACCGAGGCGGCGATCAGCGACTCGACCCAGCGCGAGGGCGGATCGACGATGTCCAGCACCGCCAGCGCCAGCGTCACCGAATGCGCCGCCGTGAAGGCGGTGACGATTTTCAGCACCTCGGCCAGCATCGGGCGCCACTGCGTCGCGGCTTCCCGCCGGCCGGCCGCGCCCGCGACGAGTACCGCCGGCAGCAGCAGCGCCAGCAGGAAGAGCACGTGGTCGGTGCCGATCAGGATGTGGTGGATGCCCTCGGCGACAAAGCCTGCGAAGCCGCTCGGTGTCTCTCCGTCGGCGGAGGCTGCGAGTGCGAGGGTGGTGGGCGGCGTGCTGCCGGGCACCAGCACGGCGGTCTGTGGGGCGCCGGCGCCATGGCTCAGGCGCAGCAGGCCGCGGTGGCTGGCGTCGGTGTCGGCGAAGAGCCGGTAGTCGATGGTCAGCGCCTGCGCGCCGGCCGGGCAGGTCCAGCGGCTGCGCAGCACGGCGTAGGCACCGTCGGTGTGCTCGTCCAGCTGCGGCTCGCCGGTGGCGACCGAGCTGCAGGGCTGGCCGGCCACGCTCAGGCGCACCCGCTCGGCGGTGTAGCGCTGCAACTCCTCCCAGCGCGTGCGCACCTCGGCCCACTGCAGGCGGCCGTCGTCGTTGTGGTCCAGCACCAGTTCGCGGTCCAGGTCGCGCAGGTGGACGTCCAGCCGCTGGTCGATCTGCGTGTCCGCCACCTGCAGGGTCAGGTAGGCGTCGCTCGGCTTGTGGGCCACGGCGGCCGGTCCGAACGACAGGGCGGCCAGCGCGAGCAGCCAGGGAACGAGGCGGTGGGTCATGGCGGGTCAGCGTTCGGGAACAGGAGCGGGGGTGGGCGCAGGCGCGGCCAGTGCTGCCGTCAGCCGGACATCGCGCCGATGGTAGACGCGCAGATGGCGCAGCACGTCGCGCGCGGCCTGGGGCTGGCCGGCGGCATTGGCGCAGTCGAGCAGCAGCCGGGCGTCCGCCGGCTCCTTCTGCACCGCCCAGTTGGCGAGCGCCAGCGGCAGCGCCGCCTGCGGCTGGCCGCGCAGTTCCAGCAGGTAGCGCGCCTGCTCGCGCCGGTGGGTGGTGTCGCCGCGTTCGCGGGTGGCGTCCAGGCGCTGGCCGAGCAGGTCGGCAGCGGCGGCGGCACGCGGGTCCCCCAGCCGCTTCAGCGCGATCGCGCGGCGCAGCAGCAGGCTGTCGGGCAGGTCTTCCAGCGGGATGTCGGACAGGCGCAGCACCTCGGCGTGGCGCTGGCGGTCCAGCAGCCAGTCGGCCAGTGAGGCGCGGGTGTAGGCCTCGGGCTGCAGTTGCAGGGCGCGTTCGAACAGGCCGAGCGCGGCTGGATCGCCGCGCCGCTCGGCCAGTTCGCCTTGTACCAGCGCCAGCCAGGCGGCGGTGCCGGGGTCCGATTGCGGCGTGACCTTGGCGGCCAGCGCGGCGAGTTCGCGGGCGCCGCGGCCCTCGTCGCCCATCAGGCTGGCGAGTTCGGCGGCACAGACGGCGGCCGGCAGCTGCACGCTGTCGCCGAGCGTGGCGTAGCGGGCGCTGCCCAGCCGTTCGCAGCCGAGGCGGGCGTCTTCGAGCCGGCCCTGCGCCTGCAGCAGCGCCAGGCGGATCAGCTCCGCCTGGGCCTGCAGCGGCAGCGGTGCCTGCGGGCTGGCGATCAGCGCGTCCAGGTCGGTCAGTGCGGGGCCGAAGTCGTGCTGGGTCTGGAGGATCGAGGCACGCAGCAGCCGCACAGCCGGTGGCGGAGCGGCCTGGGTCCACCACGGCGTCAGCGCGGCACGGGCCACGCCGATCTCGCGGGGATCGCCATCGCGGCGGAAGCGGTCGATGGCGGCGCGGGCCAGTTGCAGCGCTGCCGGCAGGGCGGCCGGCGACGTGCCGAGTGCGTGGACCTGGCGCGCCAGCTGCCGCGCCTGTCGGCGGGCGGCCGTCGTGCCGGGCAGGGTGGCGACCACGGTCTGGTCGTCGGTGGGGGTGTGCGGGGTGGCGCCGCTCGGCCCGCCCAGGCCGATGGCGAGCAGCGCCACCACGAGCGTGCGGGCGAGCGGCGTGTTCACAGCGTCACCGGCTCGTCGGTGTCGCTGGTCGGCGGCGTGACGCTGGACACGTCCAGCGGCTCCGACGTGTCGACCGCGTCCAGCATGCCGGCGTAGCTGGCGAAGGCGGCGACGCTGACCGTGGCGGTGGCGGGCACCTCGTTGGTCGTGGCCGTCACCGGCGTGTCGTCGCTGCCGCCGCCGCACGCCACCAGCGTGGCGCTGGCGAGCAGCAGGGGGAGAAGGGCAAGGGTTCTCATGGCAGTACTCCTGTGGGGTCCTGGGGGCGGGCCGGGTTACTTCGTGCCGCCAATCGGCGTGTTCAGGTAGGGGAAGCCGGCCAGCAGCGGAACCACGGCCTGGTCGACCGCGTCGTGCAGCTTGAACGCCGTCGCGCCCAGCGGCACCGCCGACGGCTTGCACGCGGCGCCGAAGCCGAAGGCGTTGGTGTCGCCATTGGCCATGCACAGGCCGCCCATCACCGCGACCAGCGAGATGTCCACCACGTCGTCCTTCGGGCGGCGGCCGTTCGGGTAGCCCGCGTTGTCGGTGCCACCGGCCAGCACGTTGCCGACGATGCCCAGGCGGTTCTGCTGCGCGTACGCCACCGGCGCGATGGCCGTGTTCAGGCGCAGCATTTCCGAGGCGACCACGTTGGCGGGCTGGTTCACGCCCTTGATGCCGGTCAGGAAGGTGGTGACCAGGTCCGTGCGCGGGTAGTTGGTCGGCGCGGTGCCGGGGAGGTTCAGCGCGATCTCCAGCAGCTTGGGCAGTGTCGGGTGGGTCACGTAGTCGGCGAACTGGCCGTCGTCCTTGGGCTTGGCGGCGTTGAACTTGTCCTTGTCCTTCAGGCCGATCACCACTTCGTTGACCAGCGGCATGCCCAGACGCGACACCTGCGTCCACGCGCCGCCCGCCTTCTCGCCCATGTGGTGGCCGGAACCCGGCTTGCCGTCGAGCAGGCGGGCCTGGCGCAGGCTGGCCGTGGTCCAGCCGCCGATGACGGTTTCGCTGCCCGCGGTCAGGCAGCTCTTGTGGACTTCGAGCGCCAGCGTGGTGACGTTCTTGTCGCCGAGCGGGTTCGGCACGGCGCCCTTCAGGTCCGGGTTGGTGATGACGGAGACCGGCGCGTTGACCAGGTCGAAGATGGTGCCGAGGTTGACGGCGAACGGGTCCTGGCGCTGACCGACGAAGACGCGACCGGGCTGGTCGCAGCCGGGAATCTTGACCGCGTGGATGTGCTTGGCGGCGTAGCCGGCGTAGTCGGGAATGGTCTTGATGCCGATGTTGTCCACCGGCTTGTCGAAGGTGGCGCTGCCGCTGGAGGCCTGGGTCAGCGCGCCGCCCGTGCCCTTGCGGCGGTCACCGCGCTTGACCTCGACCGTGAAGGTCTCGGCGAGCTGCAGGCTGGCGTCCTTGACATTGGCGATCTGGCCCGCCTGGATCAGCGGGATGTTGACCGTCTTGTCGCCGACCGGCAGGTTCACGCCGGCGCCGTTGCCCGCCAGCGTGTTCTTGAAGCGGAACTGGAAGCTGATGTCCTCGACCGCGTCGCCGTTGTTGTCCACATGGATCTCGTACAGCGCGTTCGGGTCCATCGAGAAGTAGTTCGGGCCGCCGTAGGCGTCCTGCAGCGGCTGGTAGTTGGCGATCAGCGTCACGTAGTCGCTGCGGTTCGCCTCGTAGCTGCGGAACAGGTAGAAGTCGGTCGCGTCCACCTTGGGCGCGGTGGTGATGAACGGCGCTTCCCGGTGGCTGGACGCCAGGCTCACGCCGGTGGCCAGCGTCATCGCGGCAGCGATGGCCAGGGTGGTGAGGTGGGGGCGGGCGGTGCGGGGGGCGAAGGTCATGGTGGAACTCCTGGTGTGCGGTTGGGGCTGGCCGGTCGCAAGGGATATTCAGCCGGTCAGATCTCCTTACGCAGGACCTGTCCGGCTGGATGCAGGTTTTTCGACGCACCGCGGTGGGAAAATATGGGGATGAGCCCTCTTGACCCTGCCGAGCCTTTGTTGCGCCTCCTGGGCCGCGTGCCCTACGAGCCGACCTACGCCGCGATGCGCGCCTTCACCGACGCCCGCACGCCCGACACGCCCGACGAACTCTGGCTGTGCGAGCACGACCCGGTCTACACCCAGGGCATCGCCGGCAAGCCGGAACACGTCTTCGCGCCCGAGGGCGTGCCCATCGTGCAGACCAACCGCGGCGGGCAGGTGACCTACCACGGCCCCGGCCAGGTCGTCGCCTACCCGCTGATCGACCTGAAGCGCCTCGGGCCGCAGGGCATCTACGTCAAGGAATACGTCTACCGCATCGAGGAAGCCGTGATCCGCACGCTGGCCGACCTCGGCGTCACCGGCCACCGGGTGCTGAGCGCACCGGGCATCTATGTGCGGCTCGATGACCCCTTCGCGCACGGCGCGCTGCGCGGGCCGGCCGATCCGCGCGATCCCTTCCGCGGGCTGGGCAAGATCTCGGCGCTGGGCATCAAGATCGCCAACCACCGGACGTACCACGGCGTGGCGCTCAATGTGGCGATGGACCTGTCGCCCTACCAGCGCATCAATCCGTGTGGCTACGCAGGGTTGCAGACAGTCGACTTGGCTACACTCGGCGTTCACGCCGACCTCGGCGACGTGGCTGCGCGCCTGGGCACCCACCTCACCCGGCTGCTGAGTCCCTGACCCGCCTGATCCCCGCGGGTCGCGCCTTCCTTCTTCCCCGTCGATCCGTCCCGCCGCGAGGCCCCGCATGTCCCAAGATCCGCAGAACACCCCCGTCGCCCCGACCACCGCGCCCGCCTACGACGCCACGGCCAAGCAGAAGTCGCAGGCCAAGACCTCGCGCATCCCGATCAAGATCGTGCCGGCCGAGACGCTGAAGAAGCCGGACTGGATCCGCGTCAAGGCCGGCTCGCCGACCACGCGCTTCTACGAGATCAAGGAGGTCCTGCGCGAGCACAAGCTCCACACGGTCTGCGAGGAAGCCAGCTGCCCCAACATCGGTGAGTGCTTCGGCAAGGGCACGGCCACCTTCATGATCATGGGCGACAAGTGCACCCGGCGCTGCCCCTTCTGCGACGTGGGCCATGGCCGTCCCGATCCGCTGGACGTGAACGAGCCGGCCAACCTCGCCAAGACGATCGCGGCGCTGAAGCTGAAGTACGTGGTCATCACCAGCGTGGACCGCGATGACCTGCGCGACGGCGGTGCCGGCCACTTCGTCGAGTGCATCCGCCAGATCCGCGAACAGTCGCCGCAGACGCAGATCGAGATCCTCGTGCCCGATTTCCGCGGCCGGGACGACCGGGCGCTGGAGATCCTGAAGGCCGCGCCGCCCGACGTGATGAACCACAACCTGGAAACCACGCAGCGCCTGTACAAGGAAGCGCGCCCGGGTTCGGACTACGCTTTCAGCCTGAACCTGCTGAAGAAGTTCAAGGCCCTGCACCCGGACGTGCCGACCAAGAGCGGCGTGATGGTCGGCCTCGGCGAGACGGACGAGGAGATCCTGGAGATCATGCGCGACATGCGCGCGCACGACATCGACATGCTGACCATCGGCCAGTACCTCGCCCCGTCAGGCCACCACCTGCCGGTGCGGCGCTACGTGCACCCGGACACCTTCAAGATGTTCGAGGCCGAGGCCTACAAGATGGGCTTCTCGCACGCCGCCGTGGGCGCCATGGTGCGCAGTTCGTACCACGCGGACCAGCAGGCGGCCCACGCCGGCGTGGGCACTGTGAGTGACTCGGAGTAGATAAGAAAATCTCGAAGCCATCGAGAAAATGACTAACTTTCTCGAAGTTAGTGAGAAAACGATCGAACACTGCCCTCCACAGAAGAGGGCGTGGGGGAGACAAAGATGGAACAGCCTCAGGCACCAGCGGGGAGCTTTGAGCCTCCGCCGCCTCAGATCCGTAATTTTCCGACAGGCCCTGGGCTTTGGCGGATCGATTGGTTCGGGCTGGTCATGTTCCCCGATCGGGCGATGCGGGCGCGTCAACCGTCGGTGCTCGTGTACCTGTCGCTGGTCGTGGCACCGAATGCACTGACCGACCCATCCGTGTTGCTGAAACCGGACGCCACGATGGCCCGCCGACAGACCAAGCGATGGGTTTCGGTCGGCACCCTGATGCTGCTACGCATCGGTGATATCTGGTCAGACCAGAAGCCCGTGGCTTCGCCGGACTACGAGTCCGCTGTCTTCGAAAAGCTCCAGATCAGCCGTGAAACCACCGACCTGATAAAGGCCGGCGTGAGCCTGGACAAGGGCTTGTTCCTTCTGCCGCTCGGCGAGCACCCCTGGCATGGAGAGAACACCCATTCGTATTGTTTGCGCGTGCAGCTACCCGACGGCCGATCACTCGTTGTGCCCTGCATGGAACTGATCCGTTTCTACTTCGGCTCATCCAGTGCGCTTCTGTCTCGGCTTTTTGATTCGCCTTTGCTGAAAGAGAACCTGTTCAGCAATGTCATCTTCAATCCGAAGACCAAGTGGATGAGCCTTGATCTGGCTGAGGGCCTTCCTCGGGCCAGTGCAAGCGATGTTGCGCGGATCGCTGGTAGCCACACCGCATGGTTGGCGGCACTGAGGATCGTGACCTCCTGTCTGAAGGCTTCCACAGCAGGGCAGGACATCTACCCGCAAGCCGTGTTCCCGTTCGAGGGCCTGACGGACCTGACCGTGACAGGAAAATGGCTTTCGCTTGGCGGCCGGGCCAACCAGACGTTTCTTGTCTATCACCTCGACGTTTGCACACACGAGTTCCCGTTCAACTCCGTTCGGTACCGGACCTTCAATGAGCGCAAACGGCGATCGTCGGTGATGCCAGGGACAGGCGCTGAAGCCAAGCCGAAAGTGGTCACGAAGACCGGCAAAGCAACCGAGCCTGGTCTGGTCGAGAAGGATGCTTCCACCACGCTGGGCGAAACCCAGGTTCCGGTCTGGCGAAAGCGACACTTCCCTGATCTTGATCGCAAGAAACTGGTGGGGCGTCGGAATCTGACCACACCGCCCCCGATAGTTTCCTCGGGGCCTGCTGCGCCGCCTGTCACTGAAGTGGCGGTCGGCGACCCTGGATCATCGAAGCGAGTGCGCAGCGTCATGCTGGCGGAATCCGCACCGCTGCAAGAACTTGGCATGCCGAACTTCCTGAAGTCGGTGGTGAAAGCGATGGAAGGCTTGGATCGCTTCGAGGTCAGCCTGCTGACTGCAAGTGACGACGATGGCTGGACTGTTCCCGTCGAACTGCTCAACGATGGTGATGGCGTGATCGCCAATGAACTGTTCATCGATCGCGACGGACGTTCGCAGCAACGGCGTGCTGCGGCATTCGGACTGTCTCATCAGTCCGAACATGCAGTTCTTGTGGTGCTGGAAGGAGAGCAGTTGATCCCGCTCGTCTACCCAGTCGATCAGGCAGGACTCCAGGATCCATGGCCGGCACTGCGTTGTGCGGCACAGGACTTCGTGTCCAAGGTGACCCATCCGAATCGGATCGATGTGGCTTTCTACAACGGGGACACGCCGAGCCAACGTGAGGCCATCAGGGGCTGGATCAGGGATCTGTGGGCGTAATCTGTGGCCTGCGGATGGCTGCTGCCTAGCACCCGGGCGTCATCGCCGAGTGCGAAGCATGCGCTCGCATACATTGAGATCTAAAAAATCTGAGGCAACAAAGCACATTTTTTGCGAACGGAACTTCTCCGTTTGCGGGGTGCTTTTTTATCGTTTTACAGTTGCAGACCAACTTTTTGTTGGCAACTTATTTGTAACACATCTTGAGGGGGACGAGAGCTGATGAAAGAATGCTTTGAAGTAATAAAAACACCTGATTAGCAACGATCCTCAGCATTCCCCCGAACGACCCGCTGAGCCCGAGGCTTGCACCGCGCGACATCGATGATGAGCCGAGCCACCAGCCCGCGCAGGTCGAACCGGCGGTTGAAGCGGTAGGCGAACGCTGCCAGATAGCTGCTGGCGTACTTGGGGTACTTGAACGCATGGAACGCACCCGACAACGTCGTCTTCAGGTTGCCCAGCACCGTGTTGACCCAGGTGAACTCGGGCAGCTCGCGCGGCTTGCGCTGGCCCACCACGATCGGCGTGTGCAGGCAGCCCGCGCTGGTGACCGCGGCGAAGCACCCCAGCCCGTCGCTGACCACCCGCGTTCCCGGCATCAGCGCCGCCTGCGCCCACTGGCCCACCGCCTCCAGCGTGAAGCCGCTCACCGGCGCGAGCTTGACGTACTGCGGATGCCCCTGGTCATCGACCGAGACCGCCGCCACGAACGGCACCTTGTTCTCCGAACCCCGGCCCGCCTTGCCGCCGCTGCGCTCTCCGCCAAGGTAGGCATCGTCGAGCTGCACCGTGCCGTCGAGTCGGTACTGGTCCACCCGCTCGGCCATCGCGTGCATGATCTTCTGGTGCATCAGCCACGCCGTCGGGTAGCTCACGCCCACCTGCCGCTTGAGCGCCAGCGCCGACAGTCCCGTCTTGGCCTGGCTGAGCAGGTAGATCGCCAGGAACCACGTCTTCAGTGGCAGCTTGGTGCTGGCGAACAGGCTGCCCGCGGTCAGCGATGTCTGGTGGCGGCAGCCGTTGCACTGGAACAGCTTGCGCGCCCCGTGGCCCACCACGTAGTGCGCCGCACTGCCGCAGCGCGGGCACTCGAAGCCCTGCGGCCAGCGCGCCTGCTTGACCGCCTCGGCGCATTGCTCTTCCGTGCCGAAGCTGGCCATGAACTCTGGCAGCGACATCCCCTGCTGGAACTGGATTCGGTTCATCGGCATGTGCTCGCTCCTGCGCTTGGTCTGTCTTCTACGCTACGCCTGATCGTCAGTTGGCACCTTGCTGAGAATCATTGCTAATCAGGTAAAAACATGTACATCCCGTGGGGATCGTGCATGACAACGAACGTATTTGATAGCAATGCTGGCCTGATCTGTACGGATAGCCGGTGGTCGATGCGTTTCGGAAGTTGGCTTCTCTACGTTGATGACGTCAATTATCACAAGATAGCACTGCGTTCGGACCATGCGGTCATGTTCGCAGGACAGTCGCTGCGCATTGATGAGTGGAAGGCTTGGCTTAGGCTGGATCCGTTTGATGTAACGCAGATGCCAAGCACAGAAGGCGTGGTTGTTTGCTTGATTCGGCTGTCTAGTGGGAAGGTAGCCTTCAAACGCGGTGTAGACGTTGAGCGCGATGGCGCCTACTTTGCGGGAAGTGGCAGCAGAGCTGCCGTTGAGTGCTGGATGCGCAACCGGTGCGCGCAGACTGCTGTTCAGTCCGCGATAGGCGTAGACGTTTGCTCCGGTGGAGAGGTGAAATTTTTTGATGTGAAGAAGAGGCAGCACAATCTGTCACCGGCACCTCAAACAGTAGCGTCATTGACCGATGTACATACAGCGATAACGACACGAGGAATAGTCATGAACATCTCTTCAACAAGAAGCTTGGCTCCCATACCCTTTGCCAAGTTGAAGTCTCTGGGCATTGATGGATGCACTGCGCAGGATCTGAGCGATCTGCAGCAGTTGGTGGCGAGTGTGGACAACAAGGAGTTGATGCTTTCAGCTCCCTGCGATGGCATGTACGAGGCTTGGACCGATGATGAGGTTCAGCGATGCAAGGAAGCCTTTCGAGAGGCGTTTTGCTGACTCTTTTGCTTTGTACTGAGCTAGAGCGCTCGCTTCGTGCGGGCGTTTTGCTTTGGTGGTGACTTGCATCCTCAATGTGGCATTGAGGCTTAAAAGCATTTAAGTTCTCCTAATTTTCATCATTTACGGTCATAGGCAGCCGTCCTGTGCTGTGTCATTCCGTCGCGACGTGGCCCTTTACCATGGCCTTCTCCACGAGCGTGACCAGCGCCCCAGCCTCATACCCCAGCGCCGCCGCCACTTTGAGGATCACGTGCAGCGTCGGCTGGTTCTGCCCCCGCTCGATCCGCCCGAAGTACGACCGCTCCACACCGGCCATGTAGGCAAGCGACTCCTGGGAGATGCCAGCCTCCAGGCGCGCCTGTCGGACCACACGCCCGAATGCAGCAGCCGTCGCCGGATCGAAGCTGGTCGAGCCGGGAGGTCTGTGAGCGACCAGCCATGCCCACTTGAAGGAGCTGGATAGCTCCGAGACGATGGTGTCCAGCAATGTGAATTGGTGGACAGCAATGGAACACAAGGACAAGACTCGGCGAGTGCACGACGCCGAGTTCAAGGCGAAGGTGCTGGGCGAATGCCGACAGCCTGGAGCGTCGATCGCGGCAGTGGCGCTCAGGCATGGGCTGAACGCGAACGTGGTGCGTCAGTGGCTGGCGGGTCGGGGAGTCAAGCGGGCAGGCCTGCTGGGACCTGGGTGTGAGGTGCCGGCGGCGGCGTCAGCACCCATGGCCATGGGCAACCCGGCGCCGGTGGTCGATGCCCAGTTCGTAGCGCTGGCCTTGCCAGCACCGGACAAGCCGCGGCCGAGCGCCGAAGACCCTGCCATGGCGAACCCGAGCACGCCAGACATTCACATCGAGTGGCGCAGCGGTGCAGCCCGGCTGACGGTGAGCTGGCCGGCAGCGCAGGCCGAGTCGTGTGCGGCGTGGCTGCGCGAACTGGCCGCCGGGGTGACGAAGTGATCCGCATAGACGCGCTGTGGGCATGCACGGCGCCGGTGGACATGCGCGCCGGGGCGGACCGGCTGCTGGCGTGTGTGGTGCAGACGCTGGGGGCGGCGCAGGCCCACCACGGCTACCTGTTCGCGAATGCGCGGGCCACGCGCGTCAAGCTGATCGTCCATGACGGCTGGGGGGTGTGGTGCGCGGCCCGGCGGCTCAACGCGGGGCACTTCGTGTGGCCGCGGGGGTTGGAGTCGAGCACCCCGCTGGCCCTGACGCAGGAGCAGTTCGATGCGCTGGTCGTGGGGCTGCCGTGGCAGCGGCTGCACGAGCGGCGGGTGATCACCCGGGTGTGAGCGGATGCCGGAGGCGCAATTGCTGAAGTTGCCGATGGCGGGGCTGGCCTCGTGCGGGCAGCATGGGCGCATGCATGACGTGGACGCGCTCCAGAGCCAGGACCTGAGGGGCCTGACGCCACAGGCCCTGGAGGCCCTGGCGCAGCACCTGCTGGTGCGCGTGCAGCAGCAGTCGCGCGAGATCGTGTGGCGGGACGCGAAGATCGAGAAGATCACGTTCGAGCTGGCGCGGCTCAAGCGCTGGAAGTTCGGCGCGCGCACCGAGGCGATGGATGCGCAGCAGCGACAGCTCTTCCTGGACACGCTGGTCGAGGACGAGGCGGACCTGCAGGCGCAGCTCGCCGAGTTGCAGGCCCGGCAGTCGCCGCCGCCAGTCACTCCCGAGAAGGCGCCCCAGCCGCCGCGCCGGCAGGCGCTGCCCGAGCACCTGCGCCGCGTGGAGCATCACCACGAGCCGGCCGACACCCACTGCCCGGCGGTGGACTGCGGCGAGCCGATGACCCGGGTGGGCGAGGACGTCAGCGAGCGGCTGGACATCGTGCCGGCGGAGTTCTTCGTGCACCGGCACATCCGAGGCAAGTGGGTCTGCCGGTGCTGCCAGCGCCTGGGCGTCGATCGCCTGGTGCAGGAGCCCGCCGAGCCGCAGCTCATCGAGCGGGGCATCCCGGCGAGCGGACTGGTGGCGTACACGCTCATCAGCCGGTTCGCCGACCACGTGCCGTACTACCGGCAGGAGGCGATCAATGCCCGCTCGGGCGTGCACACCCCGCGCTCGACGCTGGCCGCGTGGGCCGGTCAGGCGGGCGCGGCGCTGCACCCGCTGTACGAGGCGCTCAAGTGCTTCGTGCTGGGCAGCGCGGTCGTGCAGGCCGACGAGACGACGGTGGCCATGCTGGACCCGGGGGCGGGCAAGACCAGGAAAGCGTACGTCTGGGCCTATGCACGCGGGGAATTCGATCCCCAGCCCGGCGTGGTCTACGACTTCTGCCTGGGGCGGGGCAGCAAGTACCCGCTGGCCTTCCTGGGCGGGCTGCCCAGTCCACCCGACAGCCAGACCGACCGGCCCGCCGAGAACCGGGACCCGCCCTGGAGCGGCACGCTCGTGTGCGATCGCTATGGCGGCTATGACTCGGTGCTCGACCCCAAGGTCTTCCCGCAGCGCGTCTCGGCGGCCTGTGCCGCACATGCCCGGCGCAAGTTCGACGAACTCGCCAAGTCCGGCAAGAGCACCCTGGCCACCCAGGCGATCGTGCGCTTCGCGGCGATCTACCACGCCGAGAAGTCGTTCGCCGGCATGGACGACCCGACGCGAACGCAGGCCCGTCAACGTATCGCCGCGCCGCTGTGGCAGGAGTTGCACACCTGGCTCAAGCTCGAACGCGGTCGTGTCGCCGATGGCGGCGCCACGGCCAACGCCATCGACTACAGCCTCAACCATTGGGAGGCGCTGACGCGCCACCTGCTCGACGGGGCCGTGCCCGTGGACAACAACTATCTGGAGCGCCAGATCAAGCCCTGGGCCATGGGCAGGAAGGCCTGGTTGTTCTGTGGCAGCGAACTCGCCGGCCAGCGTGCAGCCGTGGTCATGAGCCTGGTGCAGTCGGCCAAGCTCAACGGGCTCGAACCCTGGGCCTACCTGCGCGACGTGCTCGATCGGCTGCCCACCCACCTCAACAGCCGCATCGACGACTTGTTGCCTCATCGCTGGCAGCCTCGGCAAATCCCGGACTGATCAGGGGTGCCTGACGGGGGATCGCTGGCCGCTCACGGAGGTCTGCCACGCTTGAGCGGCGTTTGGGGACGGGTGGTCATCCACCCGAGGTTCCCGGAGTCGTTCTATCTGGACCACGTTATAAAAAACGCAGGCCACATCGGATGCGTGACTGCTTGCGGCTCACTGCCCTGCTCATCACCCCACTCGCTCAGCCCGGTTGCCCAACCTACGACGGATCTCCCCGACGGATCCGCGCCACCCGCCGCGCCCGGAACATGGCGTCCGGAATCGGCAGCCCCTCCAGCCGGTTGTTCAACTCGCTCATGAAGGCCGAGAAATCGACATCCAGTGCGCGCAGCCAGGCCAGCAGTTCGATGACATCGAGTCGCCGCTCGCCGCGCTCGACCTTGCTGATGGTGGCCTGATCCCGGCCCAGGCGGATGGCCAGATCCGATTGACGCAAGCGCTGCGCTTCCCGGCTGCTGCGCAGCATGTCCAGGAACACGTGGTTGTGCCGGGTGTGGATCGACTTGAGCATGGCGACCTTTCTTGGATCACCCTAGACCCGTTGGCGCCGTATTCGGAAAGCGAATCTATGGCCTGACACCCTCGTCACCTTCGTGCATCCAAGTTGGTGTTTCGGCCAGCTTCGCACAAAATGAAGACGTTATAAATAACGCGAAGTTGGTGTCCCGCAGACTCAGTTCCGCGGGCACGCCAACCCTCTGCAATGTCTGCACACCCGTGCGCGACCTGACCACCATGACTGACCGCATCGGCGCCTTGCAGACCTACCCGGACGACGAATGGATGCCGGCGGATCCCCAAGCTCGGAGCGACTGCCGCTACTGGACGAGCGCCGAAATCGCCAGCGACTACTGGTTCCTCGTCGAGTTCCACGGTGATCCGTCGGCACGAGAGCGGCCCGTGCGCCAGATGTGGATCACCGTCTGTGCCGAGACGGCGGTCAAGTTGACCCAGCGACCGGACCAGGGTCCGGCCAGCCTGATGGCCTGCCTGCCCGCACCTCGTGATGGCCACACCGAACGCATCTTCCTGTTCGGCGAGGTCGAAGAAATCCTGGCGGATCAGACCAGTGACCGGCAGGTCGTTCGCTTGCGCGATGGCCGCGCGTTCTGGGTCGAGCGACAGGATGACTCTGGTGTTCGGTCCAGCACCCACTTGAGCCGCCTGTACGTCGCGCCGCCCGACAACCCTGCCTCCATGGTCTCTGCGCCGTAACCGGCTCGCCTTCCTGAGTCCGCACTGAACACCTACTGGACCGTTCAACCGCGTGATCGTCATGCTGTCAGGGTCGAGCGCTCCGGCGCCTCGAACGATTCTCTTCCTGCTTGTGGTGCTCATTCCGCCCGTCCGCGATCTCGCGACCGACGCTGGCACCTGCATCCACCCCTGTGCAACGCAGCACCTCCGCTGCGTGACAAGACCCCACCGATCCCTTCGGCCTCGGTGACTCATCCACCACCTCCTGTCTCGCCCTTGCGGTTCATGTCCTCTTCCAAGGGAAGCGGATCCGACCGACGGACCTCACCAAGCGCTGGTCCGCGCTGCCCGATGCCACTGCGCTGCCGCCGGTGGCTGCTCTGCAGGTCAAGCCTGCAGGCGTCCTGGTTGCATGACTGCGACCGTCCAACCGACCACTCCCCCTATCGCACACCACACCTAGACCGCCACGGCGCGACATGACAGCCATGAATATGAACCACACCCACCGCCCATCCAGGGCGCACAACACCTCGGCGCCTGGAGGCTCACCGAGTCGGCGGAAATCTGACGACGCCATGGCTGCAGCGATGCGGCGCGTGCGCACCGCGGTCCGAGACGGTGACGCAAACCGGTTGCTGGCGGCGATGGCCCGACAGCCCGATGTCGGTTTGCAGGGGGTGCTGTTCGGGGCCTGGACGGTGGCTTCAGGCGCCCTGGCATGGCGTCGGCCGGCGGGCGCGACAGCCATGACGCCTGAGCAGGTGCAGCGGGTCAAGCGGTGTCTGTGGGGATTGGCAGGTGATGCGGTCTGGGTGGAGGCGTCCGTTGACCTGCTGACCAGCGAGCCCCGCCGACTGGTGGCCCTGGCGCCGCAGCTTTCTCGACCCGAGGCGCTGGACCATCTGCTCGGAATGGTGGTGGCACGAGTGGCACTCGACCGGATGCCTGGGCGATCGGGTGGAGGATCCAGTGGCGGGGGCCATGAACCGTTTCGCCACCCCACGGCGGAGCGTCACGAAGCGCCTTCCGAGGGGCCGGGCGCGGTAGTGGGTGGCCGTGCCACCGAAGGGGATCCTTTGGCAGACGAACCGCCTCCAGTCCAGCGCATCCACCTGAAATCACCGGTGCTGGTCATGCTCGCCAGCGCAGAGGGTCTGACGGGGGTGGCGCTGGCCGCGGCCAAGCCTTTGCGTCTGGCACTGGATGAGCAACGCTCCCGCATCGCCCGGCTGGATGCCCTGGATGTCTGCGTCGACCGGCTGTGGGCCGTGATGCCCGAGGCTCGGGCTCTGGAGTGCTTGACCGAGGAGTTGCTGACGGCGGTCGAGACTGCGCTGCACGGGCCTCGCCACCGGGAGTTGCAGCTCAAGCCGGCTGTTCGTCGGATTGGCGTCAAGTGGCGCGATTTGCGAACAGAAGGTTGGGACAGTGACAACCCCGACGGACTGACCGACCTGCTGACCATCCCGGGTGCGGACCAGCTCAGAAAGGATCTGGCCCCGATCATGAGGCTGTGCTGGCGCGAACCACTCGACGAGCAGTTGCACGACACCGAAGAGGCGGCGGCGCTGATCCGGCTGCTGCGGCTCTACGTGCAGTTGAACCTGGACACCTCGCTGGACCAGCCGGCACAGCCGACGCTGAATGCGTGCGCGCGGGCATTCGGGATGTGGGCCGCGGTCGAGCAGCGGCTGCCGGACTTGCCGACACGCCCCGGTGGGCCCGCAGCGCTGTACTGGGACGAAGAGTCGGACGAGACTTCAGCCATGGAGCCTGGTGCCGCTCTGCGGGCGTTGCTGCGGGACAGCGTGCAAGTGCGTCAGCAGGCAACGTTCCAAGTGGCGGGTCACACCGACATCATGGACGCGGTGCACCCGCCATCGGCGTCGAAATCAGCGGACTCCAGTCCGATGACGCCGAGACCGACGTCAACACAGGCGGCGATCACCGCCGCGCGGGACGCGGCAGTGACCGCCTCGGCGATGGCGGTGGCGGCGCACCAGGAGATGCTGGCCGAGCGATTCCCTCAGCAGTCGCTGAGCACATTGGTCGAGCACACCACGTGGGTGGTGATCCGCGAGCCGATTGCGGAGATGCGCGACAAGGACGACCGCTTGATCCTGGCGTCCTATGAAGGGCTGCGGGTGCCGTTGCCACTGGCACTGCTTCCGGAGGCGGTCGAACTGGAAGCACGCATCGCGCAGTTGCACGCAGAATTCCCCTGGGCAACCCGGGCGATCGAGATCGTGGCGGGCGAGATGCTGGCCCGGCGCCGGCTGGGGGCGGTGAGCTTCGCGTGGGCGCCGATCCTGCTCGTCGGCCCGCCGGGTACGGGCAAAACTCGGCTGGCGCGGCGGCTGGCCGAGGTGATGGGGCTGTCGTTCCTGCCGCTGGGTGTCGGGGGCAGCAGCGACAACAAGCTGCTGACGGGGACAAACCGAGGCTGGGCCAGTGGCGAGCCGTCACCGATCGTGCGGGCGCTGCGGGACCGGCGGATGGCGCAGATTCTGGTGCTGCTCGACGAGGTGGACAAGTGCAGCCATCACACGGCAAACGTGGCACCGATCCAGGCGGCGCTGCTCGGGCTGCTGGAGCCGGAATCCAGTCGGAACTGGATCGACCCCTACTTGCAGGTTCCCTGCGATCTCAGCAAGCTGCTGTTCGTCGCGACGGCGAATCGGCTGGGGACGCTTGACGCGGCGCTGATGTCGCGGTTGCAGCCGGTGCTGGTGCCGACGCCGGAGCGGCGGCATTACCCGGCGATCATCGAGCAGGTGGTGCGGGATGTGGCCAGCGACTGGGGACTGCCGCAGGAGGTGATGCCGGAACTGGATGTGTCGGGCATTGCGCAAGCGGCGGGGTCGGTGCGGGAACTCGTGCGGCTGGTGCGCAGGGAGATCGTGCGGGAGGTTTCCTCCACCGGGGCTCGGCATTGAACAGACAAAAGGTGCCACGATGAAACTGCTGATCCTGTCGGACTTGCACCTGGAGTTCCACCCGATGCGGGTGCCCCCGGGGGATTTTGATGCGGTGGTTCTGGCTGGAGATATCCAGGCGCCGGGCCGCCGAGGCGTGGCCTGGGCGGCGGCAGAGCCGGCCTTCGCAGACAAGCCGGTGCTGTACGTGCCGGGCAACCACGAGTTCTACGGGCAAGTGCTGGCATCGGAGCTGGCGGAGATGCGCGCAGCGGCGCAGGGCACCAATGTGCAGGTGCTCGATCAGGACGTGGTGACGCTCGCGTCTGACGCGGGTCCGGTCCGCGTGCTCGGCGCCACCTTGTGGACGGATTTCAGGCTGAAGGTGCTGGGGGCCGACGGCCAGTGGCGGCGCGATGCGCGGCTGGCCGCAGCGGAGGCCGGCGTCGGGTTGAACGATTTCAGCGTCATTCGGGTCAAGCGCACGGCGCCAGAGTCGGGCGTGCGACGGCTCCGCCCGCTGGACACGGTGCATTGGCACCAGGCGACACGGCGCTGGATGCACGATCGACTGGCAGAGCCCTGGGGCGGGAGCACGGTGGTCATCACGCACCATGCGCCGCATCGCGGCTCGCTGGCGGCATGTTTTGAGCGTAGCGGCTTGAGCCCGGCGTTCGTGAACGACCTGCCGGCCGCCTGCTTCGACGGGGTGGACCTGTGGGTGCATGGACACACGCACGATAGCTTCGACTACCCGGTGGCTCGGCCGGGTGGGGGAACCTGTCGGGTGGTGTGCAACCCCAGGGGCTATGTGCGCTGGGACAGCGCACTGGAGAACCGGGGGTTCGATCCCGGGTGCATGGTGGTCGTGTGATCTGGCTCTGCGGGGACGTGCATGGGCGCTTCGAGCACCTGATCGAGGCGGTGCTGCAGTTGCCGCCCGAGCAGCGACCAGCGGCCGTCATCCTGCTGGGAGACCTGCAGGCGCAGCAGCCGTTGGAGGTGGAACTGGCGACGATCCTGGCACACACCGAGGTGTGGTTCATCCCCGGCAACCACGACACCGATTCGGACGCGGACCACGATCACCTGTTCGGCTCGGCACTGGCGGGGCGGAACCTGCACGGCCGAGTGGTCGAGATCGCAGGGGTGCGCGTCGCAGGGCTGGGCGGGGTGTTCCGGGGGCAGGTCTGGATGCCGCCGAATCCGTCGGAGGTCGAGACGGCACGGAGCTATGTGGCGAGGGCCGGGCGCGGCAACCTCTGGCGCGGTGGCCTGCCGCGGCGGCACCGCAGCACGATTTTCCCGGCGGAGGTCCAGGCGCTGAGCCGGCAGCGGGCTGACGTGCTGGTCACGCACGAGGCGCCGAGCTGTCACCCGCACGGGTTCCAGGCCCTCGACGCGCTGGCCCGCTGCCTGCAGGTGCGCCAAGCGTTTCATGGACATCACCATGATCGGCGGGACTACCGCCCCGAGTGGCCAAGGCTGGGATTCGAAGCCCATGGCGTGGGGCTGCGGGGGATCACAGCACTCGACGGGCAAGTGATTCGGGTGGGGGAACTGGACGAGCGCAGGGCTATCCGAGGTGGGTATGCCGCTCCACCTGGGTGTCGGCTTCCATAGCGGCCAGCCCACGCAAGATGCCGCAGGCATCGACCGCCTGTTTCACCTGGCATTGCTGGCGCAGCGCCCCGAGCTGCTGCTTCAGGTGCAGCAGTTCAGCGATCCGGGCATCGACATGCCCGATGTGGTCGTCCAGCAGCGTGTTGACGGCTCCGCAGTCCTCGGCCGGCGCGTCCTTCAGGCGCAGCAGCCCGCGGATTTCCTCGTGGGTCATGTCGAGTGCGCGGCAGTTGCGGATGAAGCGCAGGCGTTCAAGGTGTGTCGCGTCGTAGTGCCGGTAGTTGGCCTCTGTCCGGCTGGCCTTGACCAACAGTCCTTCCCTTTCGTAGAAGCGCACTGTCTCGGTTGTGCATCGGGCAGCATTCGCCAGCTCGCCGATCTTCATCTGCATGCCTCGGGTAGTTCCAGTGATCATTGCTTGACATTGTAGTTACACAAAGGTTTCTACTGAGTGCATGACAAATGCATTGCATGACCCCATCGACTTCGATCCGATCCTGTACGCACACCTGATGAAGAAGTATCGGGAGTCTGCGCCGCATGATCTTGCAGACCAGTGGCTGTTGCTGGAGACGCTCCATGTCGTGAGCCAGACGCAGTTCATCCCTCACTTGAGGGTGCATGACCTCATGCTCCATCAGGCATGGCGGACCCGTGACTGGGCTGAGGTGAGCGGGCAAATTCTGCGGCTGCTGCTGGTCCCCTTGGGCCATCTCACCGGCCGGCTACCCCTTGGCAACTCCGGACGCTCCGACATCAGCCCGTTCAAGCCGATGCCGCCGCGTCGTGACATGGCCGAAGTCGTTGCACAAGCACACCGCACCATTGCCCGTGCGGCAGAGATCCCGTCGTGAGGAGGCTGGCCCTACAATCTGCCGATGCGCAAGTGGTTGGCCATCCTTTTGTTGGTGCTGGTACCTCTGCAGTTTTCGTGGGCTGCGGTAAACGCCTATTGCCAGCACGAGAGTGGGCCGACCGCCTCACATGCAGGTCACCACACCCATGACCACCAGCCGCAAGCCCAGTCAGACGAGACCGAGGGCGGAACGAACGCGATGATGTCGGCCGACGCCGATTGCGTGACCTGTCATGCAGGTTGTGTGCTGTGGACCATGCCCAGCCACCACGATCCTGTGCGTATCCTTGCGTCGTTGACCAGTTCAGCCGACCCCGGCGCCATGCTGGTCTCACCACCTGCTGCACGGCCGGAACGCCCGCAGTGGGCGAGCTTCTCGCCGATCTAGCAGGAGCGGTGGCCTGCAGGCTCGGACCAGTGCTGAGCCTGTGACCTGCACGGCCATGACCGTCGCAGACCGGCCGTCCCATTTTCCAATGTGAACCGATTCCGAACTTTGGTTGCTAACGCACCGAGGGCAGGACATGGCACGCACTCGGGCTTGTGTGTCTGAGCGAGGATTGACATGAACAGCAAGACCTGGTTGCTCCTGATGGGGGCGTGGCTTATCGCGATGCTGGCCACGGTTGGCGCATTGTTCATCGGTGAAGTCATGATGATGACCCCCTGCACGCTGTGCTGGTACCAGCGCATCTTCATGTTTCCGATGGCCATCGTCTTGACCATCGCCTGTTTCAGCGAAGACCGCCGCGGTGCAGTCTATGCCTGGGTGCTGGCGGCCGGTGGCCTTGCGGTGGCGGGGTATCACACCCTGCTCGTTGCGGGATGGATTCCAAAATCCTGGCTGCCGTGCCAAGCCGGTATTTCATGTGCAGATCAAAAATTAGAAATACTGAGCGGTGTCCAGATCCCTTGGCTGTCTTTGGCTGCGTTTAGTTTGATCTTGGCCCTCCTCACCTATCTTTTACGGAAAACCTCTCGATGAATACAAAGAAAATCGCTGTAGCCGTTGTGCTTGGTGTCATTGCACTGGCTTTTCTGATCGGCGTGAACGCTTACCAGCGAAGTGTTCAGAATGATCAGGAGGAGAAGGTCAGCCAACAGAATGACAGACTGGTTCGTCCCCACTCCCCAATCTTCGGCCCGAAAAAAGCGCCCGTGACCATTGTCGAATTCTTTGACCCTGCTTGCGAAAGCTGTCGATATTTTTACCCGATCGTCAAGGATATTCTCAAGAAATACCCGGAAGATGTACGGCTTGTCCTGCGATATGCCCCCTTCCACAGAGGGTCCGAGCAAGTCGTGGCGCTGTTGATCGCCGCCAAATCACAGAATCAATACCAGCCAGTGTTGGAGGCGCTCTTGGATGCCCAGCCGCAGTGGGCCGACCACGGCACGCCAAATATCGCCCTTGCGTTCAAATCCGCTCAGCAGGCTGGCCTTGACATGGACAAAGCTGCAATCCAAGCACAAAGTCCTGAGACGGAAGCTGTGATTCGACAAGAGATGCAAGATCTGACGTCCTTGGGCGTCACTAGAACACCTACGTTTTTTGTCAATGGGCGCAGTCTGTTGAATTTCGGCCCCGAGCAACTGGCTTCCTTGGTAGCCGAAGAGGTGGCGAAGGTCAAAAAATGACATCAGCCCTCAATCGACAGGTACGCTGGCAAACAGATGCGTTGGCATTTCGTACCTTGAACCCTTGATGCAGTGCAGGACTAAACCTTGTCAAGAAAGGTTGTGTTTATCATGCGTATAGGGGAAGTTGCCCAAGCCAGTGGCGCATCGGTCACTACGGTCAGATTTTATGAGCGGGAAGGGTTGCTGTCTGAGCCAATGCGTTCCGATGGGAATTACAGAGTCTACGAAAGGCACCATGTCAGCTCGCTGAGATTCATCTTGCATTGTCGCAGCTTGGGTATGACGCTGGATGAGGTGCGTTCACTTCTGAAATTCATGGAAACCCCTGATCAAGGATGTCAGCTTGTGAACAAGCTACTGGATGAGCACATTGCTCAGGTCGCAGAAAAAATTGGGCAACTCCAGGCGCTGAAAAATGAGCTTCAACGAGTCAGAGCGAAATGTCATGGAGCTGATTCAATAAACCAGTGCGGCATCCTTCGTGAACTGACGCACCAAGCTTGACTTTAAAGCCACTTCAAGGTGTCCACTGGGTTCTGTTCATCAAGGAGTCCCCATGGCCGGCTGCTGCGACCACCCACACGACAAGAAATCCACGCATGAGGTCCATCACCACGGACACGATCATCCCGGTGCCTCCTGCGACTCGGCGTCCACTGTGCGGGCTGATCTGCCTGTGCCTGAACCGATGGTGGATGGGATGCGTACTCCGATCCGGATCTTGCAGATGGATTGCCCTACCGAGGAAGCACTGATCCGTCAGGCGCTGGGTCGCCTGCCCTCGGTCAAAGGCATGGAGTTCAACCTGATGCAGCGCGTGCTGACCGTGGTGCATGCGCCCGATGCCCTCGACACTGTGCTGCAGGCCGTGCGTTCGCTCGGTTTCCAGCCCGAGGTATTGACGGCTGGTCGGCCTGCTGAGCAGGCTGTTGAGCCACCCAAGCCCTGGTGGCCCCTGGCGCTAGCGGGTGCAGCCGCCGTGTCTGCTGAAGCGGTGGGTTGGTTGGGCCTGCCCGAATGGCTGGCGGCGGCTCTTGCGCTGCTGGCCGTGGTGTCTTGTGGATTGACTACTTACCGCAAGGGCTGGGTGGCGCTGCGCCACGGCAACCTGAACATCAACGCACTGATGAGCATCGCCGTGACGGGTGCGCTGCTGCTGCGGCAGTGGCCGGAAGCGGCCATGGTGATGGTGCTGTTCACGGTCGCCGAGTTGATCGAAGCCAAGTCGCTCGACCGTGCCCGCCACGCCATCTCTAGCCTGATGAAGCTGGCCCCGGAGACCGCCACGGTACAGCAGGCTGACGGAACCTGGCGTGACACCGTGGCGGCAGAGGTGACCGTGGGCAGCCTGGTGCGGGTCAAACCCGGCGAGCGCATCGGGCTGGACGGCACGATCTTCCAGGGCCGTTCGGCAGTGAACCAGGCCCCGATCACCGGAGAAAGCCTGCCAGTGGACAAGGCACCCGGGGACGCCGTGTTCGCTGGAACGATCAATGCGTCTGGCGCCTTCGACTACCGGGTCACGGCGGCAGCGAGCAACACCACGCTTGCCCGCATCATCCATGCCGTCGAGGAGGCCCAAGGCGCCAAGGCCCCCACACAACGCTTCGTCGATCAGTTCGCTCGTGTCTACACGCCGATTGTGTTCGCGACGGCCCTGCTGGTCGCTGTCGTGCCCCCGCTGCTGTTGAATGGCAACTGGCACGACTGGATCTACAAGGCCCTGGTGCTGCTCGTGATCGCTTGTCCCTGCGCGCTGGTGATCTCGACGCCGGTCACCATCGTCAGCGGACTGGCTGCAGCGGCCCGACGCGGCATCCTGATCAAGGGCGGTGTCTACCTGGAGGAAGGTCGCAAACTGGTGTGGCTGGCCCTCGACAAGACCGGCACGGTCACCCATGGCAAGCCGGTGCAGACCGAGTTCGAGTTGCGTGCCGAGGCGGACACTGCACTGTGTCGCCGACTGGCCGCCAGTCTGGCCGGTCGCTCCGATCACCCGGTGTCGCGGGCCGTGGCTCAGGCCGCTGATCGCGACGGTGTCACCCGCGAGAGCGTCGAAGCCTTCGAGGCGTTGCCCGGCAGGGGCGTGCGCGGGGTGATTGGCGGCAAGGCGTATTCGCTGGGCAACCACCGCCTGGTGCATGAACTCGACCGCTGCTCTCCTGAACTGGAAGTGCGACTGGACACCCTGGAGCGGCAAGGTAAAACGGTGGTCATGCTGGTCGATGACCGGCAGGTACTGGCCTTGTTCGCCGTGGCCGACACGGTGAAGGACAGCAGTCGCGCTGCCATCGCCGAGCTGCATCAGTTGGGGGTCAAGACCGTGATGTTGACCGGCGACAACCCGCACACGGCGCAGGCGATTGCCGGGCAGGTGGGGATCGACCAGTCGCGTGGCAACCAGTTGCCCGAGGACAAGCTGAAAGCGGTCGAGGCGTTCGCCACCGAAGGCCCGGTGGGCATGGTCGGCGACGGCATTAACGATGCCCCGGCGCTGGCACGCGCCGACATCGGCTTCGCCATGGGCGCCATGGGCACTGACACCGCGATCGAGACGGCCGATGTCGCCTTGATGGACGACGACCTGCGCAAGATCCCGGTCTTCATCCGCCTGTCGCGGACCACGCACGCGGTGCTAGTGCAGAACATCGTGCTGGCCCTGGGCATCAAGGCAGTGTTTCTGGTTCTGACGCTGATGGGTCTGGGGTCGATGTGGATGGCGGTATTCGCTGACGTAGGGGCCAGTCTGCTGGTGGTGGGAAATGGCTTGAGATTGCTGCGCAAATAACCTGCTGCGTCATGATCTCCTTGCTTTCAAAATACATACGGTTATCCGAACGAAATCGCGAAACCGTATTGCTGGCCGTGGCGCTGTGGTGGGCGCTGACTTGTCATCGGCCGCTGTTAGGGGCCGCACTGGCGGGGCGTGATCCGCTTGCTCCCGGCACTTGGGGTTTTGCAGTGGTAGTGCTGCTGGCAGCGACGGCACTTAACACCGTGTTATTGATGCTGCTCACGCCAGGGCGACTGCTGCGGCCTGTTGTGACGTTGTTGTTGGTCATTGCAGCAGGGGCGAGATACTTCATGGAGGAATTTGGCGCCTATCTTGACCCGTCGATGCTGCGCAATGCGCTGCGCACCGATCTGGCCGAAGCGCGCGAATTGTTGAGCATGAACTTCGCACTGGGCCTGCTGGTGCAAGCAGGGCTGCCGGTGCTGCTGGTGTGGGTTATCCCGCTACGCGAGCGGTCGTGGGGTCGGGCGATTGGTATGCGATCACTGTGGACTGGCGGAGCGGTGGTGGTCTTGGTTAGTGCTGTGCTGGCAGTGTTCCAGCCGCTGGCCTCGCTGATGCGTAACCACAAGGAGGTGCGCTACCTGATCACGCCAGCCAATGTGCTGTGGTCGGCAGGGAACGTGCTGGCAGCCGATCTGAAGGGGGCCGCCAAGCCGCGCCAGTCGCTTGGTCTTGACGCGCAGCCTGGTCCGGTGATGGCAACGCGCGCACGACCGATGGTGCTTGTCATCGTCATCGGCGAAACCGCGCGTGCTGCCAACTGGGGCCTGAGCGGCTATATTCGCCAGACAACACCCGAATTGGCAAAAATTCCTGGGCTAATAAATTTCCCGCAAGTCACGAGTTGTGGCACCAACACCGAGGTGTCACTGCCGTGCATGTTCGCTCCAGTGGGGCGGCGCGACTACGATGAAAACCGTATCCGTGGCAGCGAGTCGTTGCTGCATGTACTCAATCGCGCTGGCGTCGGCGTACTCTGGCGTGACAACCAATCGGGTTGCAAGGGCGTATGCAATGGCTTGCCGACCGAAGACATGACGGTACGAAACCCTCCAGGATTATGTGCAGATGGGCGCTGTCTCGATGAGGCGCTGCTGACGGGTCTCGACGAGCGGCTGGCGCAAGCGCGTGGTACGCAGGTAATCGTGCTGCATCAGCTCGGCAACCATGGGCCGTCATACTTTCGTCGCATCCCGCCCGCTTTTGCCTACTATCAGCCGGTATGCGAAAGCGATGACCTGCGGCAGTGCGAGGTGCCGGCCATCGTTAATGCCTACGATAACGCACTGCGCTACACAGATCACCTGCTCGCATCGCTGATCGCGCGGCTGCAAGCTCAAGCAGACACGCTCGACAGCGCGTTTGTGTACATTTCGGACCACGGTGAATCGTTGGGTGAATCCAATCTGTTTCTACACGGGATACCATATGCTATCGCACCGGACGTGCAGAAGCGGGTGCCCATGGTGATGTGGCTGTCCGGTGGAATGACCGCCTCAGCACGCATCGATACTGCCTGTCTACGAATGCTTGCCGCGCAGCCGGCCGCCCATGACAACCTTGTTCACACATTGCTTGGACTGATCGACGTGCGCACCGCACTCTACGAGCCAGCACTCGACCTGACTGCCGATTGCCGGCTTGGTGCAGGGCCGAAAGTTGCCGGCCAGGCAAGTGGGCGTGACGTTGATTGATCGTACTTGTGTGTCTTGCAAGGTCACCTGAGTTGAGCGCGTAAAAATGAACCTCAACTTTCACATCCTAGGTTAAGTCGAAACAACATGGACTTCAGCACAGCCGCTAGTTTTGTCAGAACACTTGGACTGTTTTTCGCCACGGCAATTGCGGAGATTGTTGGCTGCTTCCTTCCATACCTGTGGTTGAGAAAACAGGGGTCCGCATGGCTACTGTTGCCTGCCGTAGCCAGTCTTGTGTTATTCGTATGGCTTTTGACATTACACCCAGCCGCCAGCGGTCGCATTTACGCCGCATATGGTGGCGTGTATGTCGCTACGGCACTGGTCTGGCTCCGTATCGTCGATGGGGTACGTTTATCGGCGCTGGATTGGCTCGGCGCTGGTGTGGCGATGTTGGGAATGTTGATCATCGTGGCAGGCTGGGGCAGCAGAAATTAGTCACGCAAACCAGCCAGCCGCAGTCGGTCTGCGGCTGTGATCGATGTCAGCATTTCTTGGATGAATTTTTGCTGCATTGAAAATGCACGAGGCTTGTCAGGGTCAATACTGGAAACTCTGAACAAGAGTCCATCTGCGATATCACCTTGCATCGCGTATGAAATTTCCTTCAGTTTCTTGTCCAGCCCGGACTTGACGGTGTGATTGCCGATGGTTGTCCAGTAGGTGACTGGCTCGACCCTGCGGGACTGAAATGTGGTTTCCAATTGCTTGGTGGGAATGTCACCGTAGGGCGTTGTCAGGGTCAGTTTTCGCGAGTCACCAACCTGAAATCCTTGCGCTGGGTAACATATCTCTGGTAGATGCACTTGGAAGGAATCGTTCTGGTTTTTGCCGTAGGCAATCGATAACATAATCACGTAACCTTCGTTTGATACGTAAGTTCTTGCAACCAGCTCGGTGTAAAGTTCATCGAGTAACTGCTGCTGCTGTGGATTAACTATCCCTGTTGATACGTCCATTTTTTTCCAGGAGCCAAATTTCTCTGGAATTATGCTGGATATTTTAATGCCGCCTCTCGTGTCAGACATGAAATTGGTTGGTTTGATTTGATTTGCGGAAAATCCGCTGAGCAACATTGCCGCACACAAAATGATGGCGGATATAATTTCACGAGTCATGATTTTTTAACGAAGATAAATCTGAGAAATCCATCAAATAAAATTATCAACAGCAAGGCTGCCATGAAAAGTACCATTCCGGCAAAGTCATGTAGAAAACCTTGCCCGGCTTCATCGCCAAGATGATAAGTGATTAGTGTCAACGCAATGACGCGAATGACGTTGGCGACAAAACTGATCGGCACTATGCAGATGGCTAAGACGATGTTTCGTGCTATTGATTGGTGTTTCACCAAGTTCAAGTAGAGTAGTCCCAGAGCCTCTAGTGTGAATAGTGTGTTCAATCCTGCGCAGGCATCCGCCACCAGTAACTGGTACTGTCCGATTTGCAAGATGACCCCACTACGGCTGATAGGATACCCAACAGCATAAAGTACCGACTCAACCACATAGGACACGGCGGTTTTCATGGGCTGAGTCATGGCATCGACAAACACGCCTGGCAGAGGAATCATGAAGATCATGAAAACCAGTGGAAACCATAAATACCGCAAGGCTTCTGTTCCCCGAAGTATAAGCACGGTACATGCGACAATAACAATGAGTGAGCCAACCTCAAATATTAATATATTTTGAGATCTTCCAATTATATATATCAGCAATCCAAAAATCAGCAATGCCCAACCTACAAAAAAAGTAGGCCGTAGCGGTGCCGCAATGACTTGGAATGCTTGCTTCCAAAGCAGCCAGACAGAAACAGCTAATACGATGGGGCCATGTCCTTGCTGATCTCCGGCCCACAACCCATTGAACAGGTCTCGGAAAGTGGGGAAGTACATTACCAGTAATCCGAGTAATGCAATGGCCCATGGAATTAATTCTTTTCTGGTGTCAGGTAGGGAAAACGGTTTTGCGGCTTTATGTATAGTGGCTTGATTTATTTTTGACATTTTTTATTGATTGCCTGTATATAAGTTGACCAGTTAATGCATATATATTTCTGTAAATAATAATTATTTAATTTAATTTCGCTTGGAGGCGATTCGCTGCTGGGCGATTAATTGATTTAACACCTCAAAGACTTGAACTTCACCGCCCGCTTGATGAGGCTCCGTACTGAACTGTCCATTCACGATAAATTTTGGTACCCCATCTATTTTGTAAGCATTTGTCAGGGTTCTCATTTTGTTCACCTGAGCTTGCATGCCGAATGACTTGTACATGGACTCAAAAGCTTTGCTGTCTATGCCATTTTTTATCGCCCAGTTGATGATCGCTCCGTCTTCCCTAAAATTGATGCGGTCTTTGTGTATGGCTTCGAAAACAGCCATGTGATACTTCGAGAGGGAGTCCATTGCGCGCAGTGTTGCAAATATTTGGGCGTGGATGGAGGTTTCTTTTCTGGAATCCCAGACGATATGTTCTCGTCGAAAAGAGACATCGGCTGAAAGCTTCTTCTCCCACACATTCACCATTGGATCCACTTTGAAACAATGTGGGCAGCCGTACCAAAAAAACTCAACGATCTCAATCGTTTCAGCGTTGGCATTGGGGACGGGTGGCTTCATGGTGGAAAACACACCCTCAGCACCATGATCTCCTGCTGCTTGCGCCCAGTGTGGGATGGAAATTAGTCCAAGTGACAATGATGTTGTGATGGCTCTTCGCAATTGATTCATGATGCTTTGACTGTAAGATTATTCTGTTGATATAGGTTATGCGAGGAGGGCTTTTATGTCCGCAGAGAAGTCTGAGGCTGTCTGCTCATGTTTCATTGCCAGACGCAATAGCCCTTGTGTGTCGAATATATAGGTCAGCGTGGTATGGTCCATCGTGTAGGATTGTCCTGTGGCTACTTTCTGATAAAAAACCTTGAATTCCTTGGCAAAGTCAGCGGTGGCTGCAGCACTGCCGCGCAAGGCGATGATTTTCTTGTCGAATGCACCAACATAGTCACGCAGAAGGGTTTCCGTGTCTCGCTCCGGGTCAATGGTGACAAAAATGATCCGAAGTTTCTTGGCGTCCTCCCCCAGTAAGCGACTGACTTCTGCCGCTCGCCCGAGCGCAGTTGGGCAGACATCAGGGCACTGTGTAAATCCGAAGAACAGCATGACAATGCTGCCTTTGAACTCAGACAGAGTTCTAGTTTTTCCATCTATGTCTGTCATGCTGAAAGACTGGCCGAATTTCGCACCGGTTAAGTCCAGTCCTTTGAATGAATATGGGACACGTCTCTCGCAGCCCATTAAAACCAAGGCTGATAGACAATTCATGGCCAGCCATGTACGGCGATTCCTGTAAGGTGATATGTCCATGGGGCTTGATTTCATTGTTGTTTCTTTCCGAGTGGCTTGCCAGATACCGTGCTGCTTGATGGATTTAGCTTTATCTCCGTGGTTTGAGGTGGATAACAAACCCCAAGCGTCTCGAAGCAGCCCTGGTATCGTGCAATCAAAGTGATGGGGGTTGAGGTTTTTTCGGTGTTCGCAATTGTTCCGCGAATTTCAAAAGATTCTGGGTACACCTGCGTGGGGCCGAAACTCCTGTCTTGTTTGGTGATGGCTGCCGGATAATCTGTGCGCAGTAGCTTTACTCCGGTGGAGCCATTTATTTCAAGGCTCACCTTGTCTTTGTATAGATAATAATATGGCTTCAGCGTAAACTGAACGCTGATCCTGCTAGGATCTAACAAGCGTGCTGAAACTTGAAATGCCTGTTCAGGGGGGAGCGGCTCGACAGCTTTCGTGCCGAACCATGCATTCAATCGCCCGGGCTCTGCGGCACTGATATTTGGCGCGCTAATATTGCCGACCACGAACAGCAATGCGCTCCAGATTTTTCTACGACAGATGGATGAAAAAATGATCATTACGTGCTTTCACTCGTGGCTGCAGGGGTGCTGAAACTGATTGTCAGCAGCAAGAATGCTCCTGACATGACATAAATGTCTGCAAGATTGAATGCTGGCCAATGCAAATCTGCCCAGTGAAAATCCAAGTAGTCAACTACAGCACCTATGCGTAACCGATCCAGTACATTACCGAGGGCTCCGCCTATAAGTAATATATAGGCAAAACTTTCTATAAAGCTTTGAATGCCCATCCAAAGTAATCGTGTCAAAATCGCACTGATAATTAATCCAAAAGCACTCAGAAAGTATTTCTGCCATCCACCTGAATTCGCTAGAAATGAAAATGCGGCGCCAGGATTGAGAACATGCACCAGATTAAACCATGCGCTAACCTGTTCACTCGTGCCGACTGGCATGGTCAATGCCACACCAGCTTTGATTCCCTGATCCATCAAAATCAGTGCAGTCGCCAAAGAAAATATTGGCAATCTGTGCTGATTTGAATTAAATACGTGATTTTTTAACATCGAAGGTCAATTTATTATTTTAAATCTCGACAAATAGCCCAATAAAGATGCTATGCCAAAGATAATCAACAGAAAAGCTGTCCTTTTGTTTTGCCGTCGTAGTTGACTCTTCTGCTGCTGTTGCGTGTGTGCGTTGTCCATGAACGGTGACCAAGATAAAACTTCTATTTCAAACCCTGCAGCAGGTGTAGGGTCAAATCCACCTGTAATACCCCTGACTTGGTTCAGGTTTTGAGAAGATGTCGCCGTGGTGAAGATGTCTCGAAGTTCTCGTGTGAGGTTTGAGATCTGTGCCGCGTCTTGGCAGGTTGGTTCCGAGCTACTCCCCTCCATCCAGTAGTGCTGAGGGTGCCAAGGCAACGGGGTGACGAATTTCTAGAAGCAAGTCACTTGCACATGAGATCGGGGGCCATGCACAATGGTGCGCATCTCATGCTTGCACTTCTGCGCACTGTTAATGCTCCTGCCCAGACCATCCGTATCGGTGTGCTGTTGGTTGTGTGTCGGCTAAGGGCTGCTGTGAGGTGCGCAGCGTGAAGCGATCGTTCTTGCTGACAATCTGCCGCATGCTGGTCGGCGTCGTGCTGTTCGCGCAATTCGCGGTGGCCGCGTATGCGTGTCCAGGGCTATCGTTCGCCGGTACTCCGAAGCCAGGGATGGTCATCCCTGTCGTGGCAGAGGTGCAGTCGATGGGGACCGATAGAGTGTCGATCACGCTGGCCGCCATGGACTGCGATGACATGGTGGGGTCGATGGACCCGTCGTTCGCCAACCTCTGCGCCGAACATTGCCGCCAGGGGCAGCAAAGTGACCAAGCCTCCGCACTGACGCTGCCGGCCATGCTGCTGACAGCTCTGTACCACCTCCCCCTGGCCCCTGAGCCACCTGCCCCCAGCCCGCGCCAGGTGGCCGAGGGAGTCAGTGCCCTGGCAGGGGCTTCTCCGCCGCACGCCATCCTGCACTGCTGCTTCCGAACTTGACTGTCCAGACCGCCTGACGCCGACGACCCTGCGGTCGATCCGGCGCCGTGGTCGTGCTCGTCCGGGCCCTGACACCAGTCTGCCATCCGCACCGAGTCGACACGAAATCACCGTTTCGTTGTCTGGAGAATCCATGTTCCATCCCCCATGGCCCCACGGCGCTCGCCGGGTGCCTGTCTATTGCCGCTTGGCCGCGCTGCTTGTCCTTGGCGTCGCATTGCTTCCGCTCGCCAGCCCGGCCCAGTCCACCCTGACGCTCGATCAGGCCCTGCAACTCGCACAGAATCGCTCGCGCCAGCTTCCGGTGCAGGAGGCAGCCGCCACCACCGCCCGCGAGATGGCCGTGGCCGCTGGCCAGCGTCCCGACCCGACACTCAAGGTAGGCCTCAACAACTTGCCCCTCGACGGCCCGGACCGGCTCAGCCTGACACGCGACTTCATGACCATGCGCTCGGTCGGCGTGATGCAGGAGATCACACGCGGCGACAAGCTCGCGGCCCGGTCGGCGCGTTTCGACCGGGAAGCCGAGGCCGCAGAAGCCGCACGTGCGGTGGCACTCGCCCACCTGCGCCGCGACACTGCGATGGCCTGGCTGGAGCGGCATTTCCAGGAGCGCGTGGTCGAACTCCTGCAGAGGCAACGCACCGAAGCCGGCCTGCAGGTCGAGGCCGCCGACGCGGCCTACCGGAGTGGGCGTGGCGCGCAGGCTGATGTGTTCGCCGCCCGGGTGGCGGCGGCGCTGATCGACGACCGCCTTCGTCTGGCTGCACAGCAGGTCGAGGCCACCACGATCCGGCTTGCCCGCTGGGTCGGCCCGGATGCGCAACAGCCACTCGGCGAACGTCCGTCCCTGACCACCGTTCCTGCTGCGGTGCATGATCTGGATGCCCATCCGAGCCAGCATCCCGAGATCGCGCTGCTGGCCAGACAGCAAACCATCGCACAGGCCGACGCTGACCTTGCGCGGCTCAACCAGCGCCCGGATTGGAGCGTGGAGCTGATGCTCAGCCAGCGCGGACCGGCCTACGCGAACATGGTCTCCGTCGGGGTGTCGATCCCGCTGCAGATTGACACCAGAAACCGCCTGGATCGCGAACTCGCCGCCCGGCTCGCCGTTGTCGAACAGGTCCGCGCCCAGCACGAAGAAGCCACGCGGGAGCACCTGACCGAAACTCGTCTTCGGCTCGTCGCATGGCAAGGCAACCAGGCGCGGCTGGCTCACTACGACCGCACGCTGATGCCGCTCACCACCGAGCGCACGCAGGCGGCGCTGGCCACCTACCGGGGCGGCAGCGGCTCGCTCGGCGCGGTGCTCGAAGCGCGGCGCCTGGAGATCGACACCCGCATGGACCGGCTCCGGCTCGACATGGAAACCGCCGCGCTGTGGGCCCAGCTCCACTACCTGATCCCGGCCGAGCGCAACGCCGCCGCCGTCACGGAGCAATGAACATGCAACTCAAACCCCTTCTGATCGGCTTGACGGCAGCCGGTGTCCTGGCCGCCACCGGCTACGGCCTGTACACCACCGGCCTGCAGCGCGGCATGGGCATGGCCGCCGCGCCGGCACCCGCAGCGTCGCCCGCGCAGGCCCTCCCTCAGAGCATCGCGCAGGGCGAGGACGCCACCCGCCGACATCTCACGGCGGGCCTCAAGGCTGGCGATGTCGATCCGGCCACCGGCCGCAGGATCCTGTACTACCACGACCCGATGGTGCCCGGGAACCGGTTCGACAAGCCTGCCAAGTCGCCCTTCATGGACATGATGCTGGTGCCCGTCTATGCGGGTGGCAGTGGCGACAACGGGGTCGGCGAAGGCAGCACGGTCACAGTCAGCCCCCGCCTGCAGCAGAACCTGGGCGTGCGCACGGTGCCGGTCACCGAGGGCACGCTGTCGCCACCCGTCACCGCTGTCGGCAGCATCGCCTTCAACGAACGCGACCAGGCCACCGTGCAGGCCCGTGCTACCGGCTACGTCGAGCGCCTGCATGTGCGGGCCACGCTTGACCGCGTGGCCAAGGGGCAGGCACTGGCCGAGCTGTACGTGCCGGACTGGATCGCCGCGCAGGAGGAGTTCCTGTCGGTGCGCCGCATGCAGGGCACCGACCTCGCGCCGCTGGTGGAGGCGGCCCGTCAGCGCATGCGCCAGGTCGGGATGAACGAAGCCCAGATCGCCTCGGTGGAGGGCAGCGGAAAGACGCAAGCCCGCACGATCCTCCTGGCGCCGATCAGCGGCGTGGTCACCGAACTGGCGGTGCGCGAAGGCATGACCGTGACGGCCGGCACCACGCTGTTCCGTCTGAACGGCCTCGGCACGGTGTGGGCCAACGCCGAGGTGCCAGAGAGCCAGGCGGCCCTCCTTCGCCCGGGCACCCGAGTCAGGGCAAAGAGCACGGCCATGCCAGAGGTGACGCTCGACGGACAGGTGCAGGCGCTCCTGCCCGAGGTCAACCCGACGACCCGCACGCTGAAGGCGCGGCTCGAACTCGCCAACCCCGGCGGGCGACTGGTACCGGGCATGTCCGTGCAGATGCAGTTCACGGACTTGCAGGTGGGCAAGGCCCTGCTGGTGCCGACCGAGGCGGTCATCCAGACCGGCCGGCGAACGGTGGTGATCGTGGCGGACGGCGAGGGCCGCAGCGGACACTTCCGGCCGGTCGAGGTCGAGATCGGCACCGAGGGCGGTGGCCAGACCGAGGTCAGACGCGGCCTGCAGGTGGGCCAGCGGGTCGTGGTCTCGTCGCAGTTCCTGATCGACTCCGAAGCCAGCCTGAAAGGGGTCGAAGCGCGACTGAACGCGGCCGAGTCCAAGCCGCAAGCAGAGGACACCACACCGCGCCATGAAGGCGATGCCACAGTGGAAAGCCTCAGCCGCGATGCGCTCACGCTGTCCCACGGTCCGATCCCGTCCCTTAAATGGGGCCCGATGACCATGGACTTCAAACCGCCACCACAGGGTCTGCCCAGCGGGTTGAAGGCCGGGGACAAGGTGCGTTTCGCGTTCTACATGGGCACGGACAATCTGCCGCAGCTCACGGTCGTGACCGTGCAGGCTTCTGCCTCCAAGGCCAAGCCGGTGACGGGTGCCAAGACCGGGAGCCAGCCATGATCGCCCGTTTGATCCGTTGGTCGATCGCCAACCGCTTCCTCGTGCTGCTGGCCACGCTGATGCTCAGCGCCTGGGGGGTGTACTCGTTGCAGCGCACGCCGCTCGACGCGCTGCCCGACCTGTCGGACGTACAGGTCATCATCCGCACGTCCTACCCGGGCCAGGCGCCGCGCCTCGTCGAGAACCAGGTCACCTACCCGCTGACGACGACGATGCTGTCGGTGCCGGGTGCGAAGACGGTGCGCGGCTATTCCTTCTTCGGCGATTCGTTCGTCTATGTGCTGTTCGAGGACGGCACCGACCTGTACTGGGCGCGTTCGCGGGTGCTGGAGTACCTCAACCAGGTGCAGTCGCGCCTGCCACCCGGCGCGAAGGCGTCGCTCGGGCCGGATGCGACCGGCGTGGGCTGGATCTACCAGTACGCGCTCGTCGATCGCCGTGGCACACAGGACGCCGGGCAATTGCGGGCGCTGCAGGACTGGTTCCTGAAGTTCGAGCTGAAGACGGTGCCGAACGTGGCGGAGGTCGCCTCGGTCGGCGGCATGGTGCGCCAGTACCAGGTCGTGCTCGACCCGGACAAGCTGGCGGCCCACGGCATCCCGCACACCCGGGTGGTCGAGGCGATCCAGCGGGCCAACCAGGAGACCGGTGGCTCGGTGCTCGAACTGGGGGAGGCCGAGTACATGGTGCGTGCGTCGGGCTACCTGCAGTCACTCGACGACTTCCGCCAGGTGCCGCTCGTGACCACGGAGGCGGGTATCTCGGTTCGGCTCGGCGACGTGGCCCGCATCCAGATCGGGCCGGAGATGCGGCGCGGCATCGGCGAACTCGATGGCGAGGGCGAAGCCACTGGTGGCGTGATCGTGATGCGTTCGGGCAAGAACGCGCTGGAGACGATCGCCGCCGTCAAGGCCAAGCTCAGGACGCTGCAGGCCAGCCTGCCCGAAGGTGTCGAGATCGTGCCGGTCTACGACCGCTCGGGCCTGATCGAACGCGCCGTGGAGAACCTGGGGTTCAAGCTGCTTGAAGAGTTCGCTGTCGTTGCGGTGGTGTGCTTCGTCTTCCTCTTCCACCTGCGCTCGGCGTTCGTCGCGATCGTCTCGCTGCCACTGGGCATCCTGATGGCCTTCATCGTGATGCACCACCAGGGGGTCAACGCCAACATCATGTCGCTGGGTGGCATCGCGATCGCCATCGGCGCGATGGTCGATGCGGCTGTCGTGATGATCGAGAACGCGCACAAACACCTGGAGCACTGGGCCCATGAGCACCCCGGTCAGACGCTCGACGGCGAGGCCCGCTGGCGCGTGATCGGCGACTCGGCCGCCGAGGTCGGGCCGGCGCTGTTCTTCTCGCTGCTGATCATCACGCTGAGCTTCATCCCGGTGTTCACGCTGGAGGCGCAGGAGGGGCGGCTGTTCTCGCCGCTGGCGTTCACCAAGACCTACGCGATGGCGGCGGCGGCGGGCCTGTCGGCGACGCTGATCCCGGTGCTGATGGGCTACCTGATCCGGGGCTGCATCCCGCACGAGCAGGCGAACCCGCTGAACCGGCTGCTGATCGCCGTCTATCGGCCGCTGCTGAACAAGGTGCTGCAGGAGCCGAAGGTGACGCTGGTGGTGGCGGCGGCCATCCTGGTGCTGAGCCTGTGGCCGCTGCAGCACATCGGCGGCGAGTTCATGCCCAAGCTCGACGAGGGTGACCTGTTGTACATGCCCACGGCACTGCCTGGGCTTTCTGCGGGCAAGGCGGCCGAGCTGCTGCAACAGACCGACCGCCTCATCCGGACCGTACCCGAGGTGGCAAGTGTCTACGGCAAGGCCGGCCGCGCCGAAACGGCCACCGACCCGGCGCCGATGGAGATGTTCGAGACGACGATCCAGTTCAAGCCGAAAGACCAGTGGCGGCCCGGCATGACGCAGGACAAGCTCGTCGAGGAACTGGACACCATCGTCCGAGTGCCCGGTCTTGCCAACATCTGGGTACCACCGATCCGCAACCGCATCGACATGCTGGCCACGGGCATCAAGAGCCCCGTCGGCGTGAAGGTGGCGGGCGCTGACCTGGCCGTGATCGACCGCCTGACGGGCGAGATCGAGCGGGCGCTGAAGGACGTGCCGGGTGTGAGCAGTGCGCTGGCCGAACGGCTCACGGGGGGGCGTTACGTGGATGTGACGATCCGGCGCGACGCTGCCGCACGCTTCGGGCTGAACATCGCCGATGTGCAATCGGTCATCACTTCGGCGGTGGGCGGGGACAACATCGGAGAACTGGTGGATGGCCTGCAGCGTTTCCCGATCAACCTGCGCTACCCGCGAGAGGTCCGCGACTCGCTGGCGGCGCTGCGCGTGCTGCCCATCGTCACCGAGAAGGGTGCGCGGCTGGTGCTCTCCGACGTGGCCGACCTGCGCATCACGGATGGCCCACCCATGCTGCGCAGCGAGAACGCACGCCTGTCCGGCTGGGTGTACGTGGACATCCGGGGCCGCGACCTGCGCTCGGCAGTGCAGGACATGCAGCGCGTGGTCGCCGAGAAGGTGATCCTTACCGCTGGCTACTCCATTTCGTGGTCGGGCCAGTTCGAGTTTCTGGAGCGGGCGACGGCGAAGCTGAAGGTGGTCGTGCCGTTCACGCTGCTGATCATCTTCGTGCTGCTCTACCTGACCTTCAAGCACTTCGACGAGGCGCTGCTGATCATGGCGACACTGCCCTTCGCGCTGGTCGGTGGTGTCTGGCTGCTCTACCTGCTGGGCCACAACCTGTCGGTGGCCGGTGCGGTGGGCTTCATCGCGCTGGCGGGCGTGTCGGCCGAGTTCGGCGTGATCATGCTGCTGTACCTGAAGCAGGCGTGGGGCGAGCGTGTGGACGCTGGCACGACAACGACCGACGATCTGCTCGACGCGATCCGCGAAGGCGCGGTGCTGCGCGTGCGGCCCAAGGCGATGACGGTGGCGGTGATCCTGGCCGGGCTGCTGCCGATCCTGTGGGGCACGGGCACTGGCTCAGAGGTGATGCAGCGCATCGCCGCGCCGATGGTCGGCGGCATGGTCACGGCGCCGCTGCTGTCGATGTTTGTCGTGCCGGCGGTCTTCCTGCTGATGCGGCGCCACCGGTCCTGAGATTCAGCGTCACGGTCGCGCCACCTCTTGCTGTCTTGGGAAGAGCATGCGAAACACGGTGAGCCCTTCCTGGGACTGTGCATCGACTGTCCCGCCATGGGCCTGCACGATGGCGCGGGTGATGGGCAGACCCAGACCTGCACCCTCGGACTCTGGATGCGCCCGTGATGGATCGGCGCGGTAGAACCGGTCGAAGAGGCGGGGCAGCACCACGGGATCGATGTGGTCCCCCGAGTTTTCCACCGTCACGAGGGTGCCTTCGACTGTCTCGCCAACCTTCACTGCCACCGTGCCTCGGTGATGGGTGTGGCGCAGGGCATTGGACAGCAGATTGCTCAGTGCCCTGCGGAACATCAGGCGATCACCCAGGATGGCACCGTCGCCGTGCAGGCTCAGCGTGATGCCCTTTTCTTCCGCCACGGCTTCATAGAACTCCAGCAAAGCCTGCGCATCCTGGGCGGCCGAAAACGGCTCCTTGTGAGGAAGGTCCACACCCCGTTCGGTCTTGGCCAGAAAGAGCATGTCCGAGACCATGCGGGCGAGGCGCTGGTACTCCTCCGCGTTGGATTCCAGGGTGTTGCGGTAGGTCTCGGCATCACGCCTGGCAGACAAGGCCACCTGCGTTTGCGTCAGGAGGTTGCTGATGGGGGTACGCAACTCGTGTGCCAGGTCAGAAGAGAATTCCGATAACCGCCGGAAATCCTCCTGCAGGCGATCCAGCATCTGGTTGAGTTCCCGGGCGAGGTCGGCCATCTCGATCGGAACAGCCTCGACGGGCATGCGCTGGCTGAGCTGTTGGCCTGTGACGACAGAGGCCCGGGCTTTCATCGCCCGCAAGGGGGCCAAGCCTTTGTAGGCGGCAAACCAGCCCAGCACACCACTGACGCCGACGGCCAGCACCGCATACAACGCGAGGGTGCGCCGCAACTGGGCCATGAAATGCGTGTGGTGTACCGTGTCGATGGCGACCAGAACATCAAGTCTGTCGGATGAGGCATCGGCCAGGTTGGCCTGGAATCCCAGGCTGCGGAATTGATGACCCTTGTCACGCCAGTCCTGAATGGCCGTCTGCGCACCGGCAGCGTGCGCCACCCACAACGACGCTGGTGGCTGAAATCCATTGGATCTGAAAATGGTTTCCCCTTGCCTGGATGCGACGAGGGCATACAGGCCATGGTGGTTGCCCAATGCCTCACCCAATCGCCACCGAGCGTCGTCGGTGGACTTGGCGGTGGTCAGGATCTCCTCGATCAGGTGCTGCTTGTCCTGCAGGGAGGACCGGTCCAGGTCCACGAAATGCCGCTCCGTCAGGACCATGAACAACACACCCAGACCCAGCACGATGGCCGCCGCTGCCATCGTGAAGAAAATGGTCAGCCGGCTCGTGAGCGAAAACGACCGAAACACTCAGGGGGTCTCCGGCATTTCCAGCACGTAGCCCATGCCGCGCACGGTCTGGATCAGCTTGGGTTCCTGCCCCTCGTCGATCTTGAGGCGCAGGCGCCGCATCGCCACCTCGATGACGTTGGTGTCGCTGTCGAAGTTCATGTCCCAGACCTGTGAAGCGATCAGGGAGCGGGGAAGCACCTCGCCCTGTCGCCGCATCAGCAACTCCAGCAAGCCGAATTCCTTGGCCGTCAGGTCGATGCGCCGGCCGTTGCGGGAGACCCGGCGGCGCAGCAGGTCCAGTTCCAGATCCGCCACGCGCAGTGTGGTGGGCTCGGTACCGCTGCGCCCCCTGCGCAGGATGGTGCGCACCCGGGCCAGCAGTTCAGCGAACGAGAAGGGCTTGACCAAATAGTCGTCTGCGCCCAGCTCCAGGCCCTTGATCCGGTCCTCGACCTGATCGCGGGCGGTCAGGAACAGTACGGGCATGTGCAAGCCACGCTTGCGCAGGGAATGGAGCACTTGCCAGCCATCCATCCCGGGCAGCATCACATCCAGAATCACCAGATCGTGCTCGCCCTGTAGCGCCAGATGCAGCCCGTCCAGCCCGTCCTGCGCCAGGTCCACCACGAACCCGGCCTCTCGCAATCCTTGGCGCAGGTACTCGCCGGTCTTCGGTTCATCCTCGACGATCAGGATCTTCACGCACTCGCTCCGCTGTGTGGCATGGCGTGCAGTGTGCAGAGTTTCAGGGTGACTGGCCTGCAGATGACAGGAATGTCATCTTGCCGACAGCATCCTGACGGCCTCGGGTTTTCAGAATCTCCCCCCAACAAGTGTCGAGATTGCCCCCGAGGAGCCCATGTCCACCACGAACCATCCTGTTGCTGTCAAAGACCTGCTGCCGCTGGCGTTGGTCTTGCTGGCAGGCACGGCAGCAGCGCAATCGCCTGCCGCACTGACCCAACCGGCCATGCCGACCAGGCTGCAGTACACCTCCACGCTGAGCGGTTACCAAGCCTATGCGGACGAACCCGTCCAGTCCTGGCGCGAAGCCAACGACCGGGTGAGGCGTATCGGGGGATGGAAGGTGTATGCCAAGGAAAACCCACCGGGAGTGGCTCCGGCTGCAGAAACACCGGCGGCACCGCTGCCCCACGGTGCCCACCACGGAGGTGGCAAGCCATGAAGCGTGTCCTGGACGTTTTTCGTGGCCGGCTGATGCTGTCCACCATCGCCCTGGCCGCACTGTCTGGTTGTGCCAGCGTCAGCCTGGAACAGCAGATGGCGAAGGTCAATGACGAGACGGGACCTTTCACCGACGGACGACTGGCCCTGGCGCGCACCGACCGCGAGCGCACCCAGCGGGCACAGACCGCAGCCGACTTGCTGAAAGCGCCCGTGGGGCAGCGTGAGGCTGTGCATCTGGCCCTGGTCAACAGCCCGGCCTTGCAAGCCCTGCTGGCACGGGGATGGGCCGAATCGGCCGATGCTGCACAAGTGGGTCGCATCGCCAACCCGGTGTTCAGTTTCGAGCGCATGGTCGCCGGCAGCGAACTGGAACTGGGGCGCGCCTTGTCCTTCGGGTTGCTGGATCTCCTGACCCTTCCCAGTCGCCAAGGCATCGCCCGACGCCAGATCGACCAGTCGCAACTGCGGCTTGCCAGCGAGGTGGTGGACCAGATCACGCAGGTGCGCCAAGCCTGGGTTCGTGCCGTCACGGCACAACAGACGTTCGCGTATGCCCAGCAGGTCTTGACCAGTGCCGAAGCCAGCGCGGACCTGGCTCGTCGCCTGCAGTCCGTCGGCACCTTCAACCGGCTCAGCCGGGCGCGTGAACAAGCGTTCTACGCCGACGCCGCCACCCGACTCGCCACGGCGGGTCATCAGGCCACGGCCAGCCGGGAAGAACTGGTGCGCCTGCTAGGGCTCGATGAAACGCAGGCGCAGGCCCTCCGCTTGCCCGAGCGCCTGCCCGATCTGCCCAAGCAGGCACTGGAACCCGATGCCGTGGGGTCGCTCGCCACCCGTGGCCGCCTGGACATTCGCCTGGCGCAGGCTGAGCTTCAGACCTCCGCCCAGGCGCAGGGGCTGAACACGTTCACCAGCTTCACGGACATCGAGCTGACCGCACGGCGCAACACCCGGTTCGACAACGAATCAGGGACGAAGTCCACCGCACGGGGATTCGAGATCGACGTGCGCCTGCCGGTCTTCGACTGGGGCGGGCTGCAACGTGATGCCATGAACGCACGCACGCTGGCCGCCACGAACCGACTGGAGGCCACACTCCGGGTTGCGGGTTCCAGCCTGCGCGAGAGCTACTCGGCCTACCGCACGGCCTATGACATTGCCCGCCACCACCGCGACGAGGTCGTGCCGCTGCGCAAGGTCATCTCGGAAGAGAACCTGCTTCGCTACAACGGGATGCTCATCGGCGTGTTCGAGCTGCTGGCCGACTCGCGGGACCAGGTGAGCACCGTGATGGCCGCCATTGATGCAGAGCAGCAGTTCTGGCTGGCCGACGCGGCGCTGCAAGCCTCGCTGATTGGCCGTCCCACCAACACCACCCTGTCCGTGAATGCCAGCGCGCCCAGTGGGGGCGGTGCTGGTCACTGAGGGAAAGACCCGTTCCATGACATCCAGACGAGATTTTTTCAGATACGCCGGGGTGACCGGCGGAGCCGTGGCCATCAGTGCGGTGAGCCGTGTGGCGATGGCGGCACTGCCCGAGCCGGTGATCCAGACCCGGCCGGACACCATGCCGCCGCTGGTGCCCGACAGTGGCACGCCCTATAACCCGGTAGTCACCCTCAACGGGTGGACCCTGCCGTGGCGCATGAACCAGGGCGTCAAGGAATTCCACCTGGTGGCCGAACCGGTGGTGCGGGAGATGGCGCCGGGCTTCAAGGCCCACCTGTGGGGCTATAACGGCCAGAGCCCGGGGCCGACCATCGAGGTGGTCGAGGGCGACCGGGTGCGGGTCTTCGTCACCAATAAGCTGCCCGAGCACACCAGCATCCACTGGCACGGCCAACGCCTGCCCAGCGGCATGGATGGGGTGTCGGGCCTGACACAGCCCTCCATTCAACCCGGCAAGACCTTCGTCTACGAGTTCGTGGCACGCCGTCCCGGCACCTTCATGTACCACCCGCATGCCGACGAGATGACGCAGATGGCCATGGGCATGATGGGTTTCTGGGTGACCCACCCGAAGGCCCGGCATCCACTGATCGACGAGGTGCAGCGGGACTTCTGCTTCCTGCTCAACGCCTACGACATCGACCCGGGCAGCTACACGCCCAAGACGATGACGATGACGGACTTCAACCTTTGGTCCTGGAACAGCCGCATCTTTCCGGGCATCGACACGCTGAACGTGCGCCTGAACGACAAGGTGCGCATCCGCATCGGCAACCTGACCATGACGAACCATCCCATCCACGTCCATGGTCACGAGTTCACCGTGACGGGGACTGACGGCGGGCCGACACCCAAGGCATCCCGGTGGCCGGAGGTGACCGCCGACATCGCGGTCGGTCAGATGCGCCAGATCGATTTTGTGGCGGATGAAGAGGGCGACTGGGCGTTCCACTGCCACAAGAGTCACCACACGATGAACGCCATGGGCCACAACGTTCCGATGCTGATCGGTGTGGACCACAGCGGGGTGGCCCGGAAAATCAACAAGCTGATCCCCGAGTACATGGTGATGGGCGAGCGGGGCATGGCCGACATGACCGAGATGGAGATGCCCATTCCCGACAACACCGCGCCCATGATGACCGGGGAAGGCCCGTTCGGCTCGGTGGAGATGGGCGGCATGTTCAGCGTGCTCAAGGTGCGCCGTGACCAGAAGCCGGGCGACTACAAGGATCCGGGCTGGTTCAAGCATCCCGAGGGCACCGTGGCCCACGAATACACCGGTCCGCTGGCTGAGCCGGCGCGCTTCAAGGCCGAAGGAGGGCAGTCGATGCCCCGCGTCCAGTCGCCGGCCAAGGTCACTGAAGTTCAAGTTCGCAAACCCGCGTCGCACAGCGGCCACTGAGTTCCTTTCCCCCCACCCCTGGAGATCCCCTGATGCTTTCCAAGCTTTCGCGCACACAACAACTCATCACCGTCACCGCATTGGTTTTGTCGAACACGGCGTTTGCCGGCGGTACGCATGGGGGCGGCCACGATGCGGCAGAAACCGCCATCGGCAAGCCCGGCGTGGCGGCCAAGGCAGCCCGCACGGTGACCATCGAGATGAGCGACGCCATGCGCTACACGCCGTCGGACATCCAGGTCAAACAAGGCGAGACCGTCCGTTTCATCGTGAAGAACAGCGGCAAGGTCAAGCATGAGCTGAGCCTCGGCACCGAAAAGGAACTGCTGGAGCATCTGGAGCAGATGAAGAAGTTCCCTGACATGGAGCACGACGAGCCGAGCAAGGTTTCGCTGGCCCCCGGCAAGCAGGGTGAAATCGTCTGGCAGTTCACCAAGGCTGGGGCGGTCAACTTCGCCTGCCTGATGCCCGGGCACTACGAAGCCGGCATGAAGGGCGCGGTCAAGGTCGCCAAGAAGTAACGCAGCCGTCCACCAGGAGCCTTGTCGATGCACCCGGCTGTACCTTCACTGAATCCCCGGCGACGCACACTGCTGTTGGGTGTGCTTGCGTTGAGTGCGGCCACGCCGACCTTGGCAAAAAAACCGCAAGTCGTAGCAGTCCCCATTCAGGTCTGGAAAGACCCGAGTTGCGGCTGCTGCAAGGATTGGATCACGCATCTCGAAAAGAATGGCTTTGCCGCGACGGCCCTTGATCAAGGCAATAGCGAGGCTCGGGTGCGGCTCGGGATGCCCCAGAAATATGGCTCCTGCCACACCGCGCTGGTGCAAGGCTATGTGATCGAAGGACATGTCCCGGCAGCGGACATCCAGCGCCTGCTCAAGAAGCGGCCCGAAGCACTGGGTCTGGCGGTGCCGAGCATGCCTCTCGGCTCACCTGGAATGGATGGCCCTGCCTATGGAGGTCGGCGTCATCCCTACCAAGTGCTGCTGATCCAGAAAGACGGCTCGGCTCAGGTTTTCAACTCCTACTCGTGAAGAAACCATGAACAAATTCAAACAGATTCTCGTCATCTCCGCCCTGATTTTGGGTGTCGCCTTGCCCATGAGCAGCTTCGCTCAGACAGCGATGGAGCCAGGCAAGATGGACATGTCGCAGCAGGCCGCCATGACAGATGGGGAAGTGAAGAAGATTGACATGGAGGCTGGAAAGATCACCCTCAAGCATGGCGACATCAAGCACATGGATATGCCCGGCATGACCATGGTGTTCACCGCCAAGGACAAGAGCTTGCTCACCAACGTGAAGCCTGGCGACAAGGTCAAGTTCATGGTCGTTCAAGAGGGCGGCAAGATGTTGGTCACGTCCATCCAGCCGGCGAAATGAGCATGCCGGGCCTGCGTGAACCTGCTGGTCAGGTTGCCCGAGATGCCGCGGCGAGGTCTGGGCTGCTGGACGAGTCCCAAGGCTACGGCCTCGTCTCGAAAGTGTTGCACTGGGTCGGCGGCTTGATGGCGCTATTGCTGTTCGGTGTCGGCACAGCCGTCTGGTTCACCAGTGGTTCTGACAGTTCCCACCTGCATCACAGGTTGTCGGCCCTGCATATTGCGCTGGGCGGCTTGTTTGCTCTGCCTTTGCTGGTCAGGGTATTGTGGCGCCTGTCAAGTGTTTGGGCAGGGCGCCACCCCTTACCGGTTCCCAGCCAAAACGGGACGAGAAGGCTTGCGCGGACAGTGCAGTTTGGTTTGCTCACCATGCTGACGGTACTGATCGTCAGCGGACCACTGCTGCGGTGGTGGAGCGGAAATCCGATCGAACTGTTCGGAGGGTGGTACATCCCCAATCCTTTAGAGGACAACAAGCTTCTGCGAGTCTATACACGGGCCATTCACCAGCGCGCTTGGCAAATCATGGCCGTGCTGCTGGTGTTCCACATCGGGGGTGCGCTGCTGCATCGGCGTTTGTCGTGGCAACGCATGCGATGGTTTGATTTTAGGTCTCGATGTCAGCTTTAATAAGTCAGGTCAATTTCATCGGCTCGCGAGTCAAGGTTGATTTTATGGCGACGCTCGAAGAACGGCCGAGCACGAGTGGCGATCCTGTTGTTTACACAGTCCTCGTACCATGCAGGCGGATCCTTCATGTCCCGGAGCAGAAAGTTATGTCGAATCGCACGCGCCCGACATGCCTGATGCAGCCGAACCTGCGGGTCTACCAATAACCAGGCGGCAAACTGCATGTACTGATTGCGCACATGGCACTGGTAGGACTCCAATGCAACACGATTGGTGTTGATGGGGACGTAGTCATCTGCGCCAACCATGTCCGCGACATGCTGGCCCAGGTGGTAGCGATTGCGCTCCTTTGAGACCATGGCTGTCATGTGGTGGAACAAGGAAACCTCTTTCAGGTCTATCTTCACCGATTTCCCCGCAGAGAAATCATCGATGTCAGAGACGACCCGTCGAAGCCAGTCGAATGCTTCCTCATTGTAGACCTTGACAGGTTTGGCGGAAGCCGCTCTCAAATCGAAGCTGCATTCGTGACAGGTAGACAAAGGATCGAACTCAACGTGGTTGGGTTGGCCCATTCCGATGCGGTGATAGCTCACCGCGGAATCACATTGCGGGCATCGATCCATCAGCATGCAATTGTGCTTGAGGCACATGGTCTTAATCGCTAATCGCCACGTTTTGCGGAAATAGGAGACTTTGTCTTCTTGCAAGCAGATTGGGCAAAACTGCTGACCATAGCCCTCACGTTTCCGGTGATACATCTGCATCAGTTGTATCCACTGGAGCGGTCCAGCTTCTCGGTAGTGCTTGACTAGAACACCATCAAATATTCGCAGGGTTGTTTGCTCAGCTTGCATTTGAGTTGCTCCAGTATGAAGTTTCAAATCATCTAGCAACCATTGCGGTGCAAGTCTGTCTATGTCTCTATTCCAGATTTGTCGTTTGTTGCCATACAACATATTGCAAAACGACTGAACCTTGAGCCCGTGCCCATGGGCAAGACGAACCAGCCAACTTGAGAGTAACTCGTCTTCCAGTGGCTTGTATCTGATGGGCCACAAATCTTGATGGAAGCGAGCCATGTGCCTCATAGCGGTGGGCGATAGTTCTTTCTCCGTGATGGGGGAACCCAATCAATTCCCTTGATCAATTTCAAGGATAGTTTTTCTTCTCCTGACTGAATCGCTGCAACTGCCACCTCCTTGACGAGATCAAATATATCCCCCAGTGAACCTTCTGCACGGTTGACAATCGTCAGCAGAGACTCTGGCGAATCCAGGTCGGATGGATATTTGACAGGGATTCTCTTCTGTAGCGTGGCCAACAAAATTCCTGTGTTTTGGTCAGTGCGCCAACTTGGCAGTTTCAAGGGGATGAATCGGCTTGACATCTGCGGGTCAGCATTGAAGGCGTTGTACGCCTCGTCAATGCCGGCTGCCACCAGACAGACTTTGGTCTCGTTGCTCAGGCTCTTCAACGCATTTCTGAATTCACGCTGTCGATTTAGACTTCCGGCAATCAAATGGTGAATTTCGTCAATGATCAGCATCTTGACGCCGAGTTGTCGGAACATCAGTTTGATCTGGGAATATTTTTCGTAGCTGGCGGCTCGACTTTGGTACTTCGCCATGATGGCGTCAAGAATGCGACTGTAGAAGTCTGCTATGTCTGGTCTGGGTGGTGCGTCAATCATGACGACTGGACAGGTCATGATCTCGCTTGCCGGATCCACATCCGGCGGATGTAGTGAAAGAAATCGCTCCAAGATTGTGCTCTTTCCACTGAAAGATGCGCCCACCAAGAGCAAGCTGGGCATGCGTGTCACCGGTGGATAGTCGAGCAACATTTCCATGCGTTCGATGGCTTCCTTCGCGTGCGGCAGAGGGAGCCAGGATCCTTGGCGGATCGCCCGAATTCTGACGGCGTCTGACTCTTTCATCAGATCACGCGCCACACTATTCAAGTGAGGATATGGCAGATCGTGTGCAAGGTCTGATTTCTGATCCTTTGTTTCAGATACCTGCTTGCTTTGGGTCTTTTTGACTTTTGGCTTTGCTGATGGGGTTGCTTCAATATTCGTCATCCAGCGGCCTTACTTTCGATCGGTCATAACCTGGCAGGGCTGGCGGTTCTGCACTTGCCGTGGGATTGCTGACTTTGGGTAGTTCGATTTCATTTTTAATGGCGCGAGCCTTTCGATGTTCTTTTTTGACTTGCTGCGCATGGCGAGCCTGTTTTGTTTTCTGTGCAGCATCAGCTTCGAGGTCGCGCTGACGATTGAGGTAGGTGAACTTTGTTCGCTCGTCGTAGTCCTGTATTCCCAGATCCCGGGTTCTCTTCTGCGTTTCTCGCCATTCCCAAATGCTGGTCACTGGTAGACCGGAATCCCGGTATGGAATGGCATAATACTTCCGCATATCCGGATCGAAGAAGTAAAGCTGGCTGATGTCCCTTGGATCCCGGCGGAACCTGAATAGGCGAGCCAACTTTGGGTTGGCTGGATCACGTGAATTGATCCATGGCCTGAGAACATCATGATAATAGTAGATCTTGTCCAAAAGGACGCCGTAATCTTGAATGGTCCGTTCTTCGAATGGCATGAAATCCATCCGCGCTTTCTCTTCGTCCAGCCGGATCAGTTGCAGTCCACGTCCTGGCGTAGTTTTGGTTCCGAAAATGCCTTCGCGCCATTTTGTCAGCGGAGTAGTGCCAATTCCCCTGTGGATATTAGAGTGATAGCGAGCAAAAACGAGCACCAGCCATTTTTCAAGCTCGCTAAGCGTCATACAGGCGTTGCCTTCGGCATCATAATCTCCCTTCTCTTTGATGCCTGAGAATGTTGCCCCTCTGACGGACTTGAGTTCTTCTGAAACGGTTCCCATCAGTCGCTCAATATGAGCGCCATAGTGAGGTTTCTTGACAGGTCTCAACGTGACATCGATGTCATATTCAGCGCCGGCCGCTTTGAGCATGTCGCCTCTGAACTCTCGGGCGTTGTCCATGTGCAAGGTATCCATCACGCCATAGCAGGGCCATTCCAAATCGGACATTCCCAAACGTAATAGCCACTTATTTTTCGGGAAGATGGCGTGCAGTACACACATTCCTGCAGACATGGCCGAAGGTGGGTCCAGTGTCAGGTACATGCCCACGCACATGCGACTGAACACATCGATGGCCAGTGTGATCCAGGCGCGGTTGATCGGCCTGCGATGTTCATCATCGACAATGATCACGGGCAGGAGCGTATGGTCCATCTGGACAATAGCTAAAGGCCAGTTGGCGTCAGGAATTTTTCCAATCTTTGGGTCGAACCGAAGCTTGGCAACACGATCGCCTTCACGCTGCTTGATTCTGGTTTGTTCATCGATCCATTCGATGTGGCGCCGCACGGTCGTTGCCGCAGGCATTGGAACTCCTGCATTACTGCAGCGACGTCGAACCTCTACGGTGGTTGCCGCGACAGATACCTTCTGCTGGGTGAGGTGAAAATTTTCAATACAGTCTTTGAGGATTGTTTCCACTTCAGGTGACAAGCGGCCTTTCATTTGTCCTCCATCACGCCGGTTAGGCAGTAATGATGACAATAACCCTGTGTTCCTGTACGTGGACAACCAGCGATAAAGAGTCGCCACGCTGATGCCTGCTGCTTCTGCTTGCAGCTTGTATTCCGCACGAGATTGGCGCGTACCTGTTATCCAAGGATCGATGATCGCCCGCCGGGCTTTGGCAATATCCCAGTCGTCTTGTGAAATGCTTTCAAGATCGATAGCCGGTGGAGTTGGTCCTTCGCTTGGCGCTACGGTGCGAGGACTCTGAAGTGAATCCAGTTGCAGAAGTACCTGCTGTTCTGAGCCAATTTCTTTCGCCAAGATCAGGTTCATGTCAACCAGACTTTGGACGACATAATCGCGGCCAAGGTGGTGGACAGTTGCTCCCTTGGTGATGCGCATGACGCTGGGCGGGGGCTTTTTCATGATCAGTTTCCAGGCAGCCAGACCTCGACGTTTGAGGACAGCGGTTCTCTGTCTATGCTGAACATGATCCGGTTGCGGACCATCAGGTTCCACAAGATCGGTGTCCACTGCGCTTGCTCTTCTGGCGTTGCCCCGAGCATGTCAAGCAGAGACTGAAGTTCAGCGGTTCCCCCCAAGACTTGCAATCGCGCAAGTACGCCTGCTTCTTCTTCGGGAGCGGGTGAGAGGTTTCGATACCTGCGTAAGAACTTCAGATTTGCCAAGCGCTGCGTTCGGATGTCCAGTTCGGTCTTCGTCAAGAAGATCCAACCGCGATCGGCGGCGTACTTCTCGGCGACGGCGAACTTTGGCTGAAGTTCCTCGGCCTTGCGAGTCAAGTCAGCGGTGGTCTTGACTTCGATGAGTTGTGCTGGAGGTCGGTGACCGGTCGCGTCTTCCCGGAATGTCACCAAGAGGTCTGGGGTGTAGCGGCGCGACCTGCCTGGCATCGGTATCGTCACGGGCTGCTCGACGTACTTTTCGACCATGGGGTCGAAGTCCAGCAGCATCATGTAGTCCTTCTCCAGCAGCGACTCGAAGCCGATCAGGACGTCCGACTTCGAACTGGCGTATGCGCCTGTGACCACCAAGTGGTTCTTCGGGATCTTTCGTGATGGCATCGGCGGTGGCTCCCTGGGTGTTGTGCCGAGCTGGTGGCCGATTCAGTCTCGGCTGCTTCGAGACATTTTCAGATTTTGTTTTTCGGAACGAATGCGGGTAAACCCTTGGTTGGTTCAGCCGCCCCTCCGATGTCCTCTATCAAGGCGACAGGGATGTGCGAGGCCGAGGTGTCTGCACTTGACGGGTCGGTTCTGTTCCAGGTCAGCAGATCTGAGGGTGGTGCGCCATGACTGAAGAACAAGGCGTCTGTATCGGCTGGGGCGTGCCGTTCATGGTCGCGATGAGCAAGCCTGCCGATGTCGATGTCTTTCTGAGGAGGCCACTCTGGCTGAGGTAAGATTTCGGAACGGCATTGCTCGGTGCCCGCTGCTCACCTCGGCAAACCCTGACGGGACGACACTGACTTGATCCATGACCGGTTCCCCTTCTGTGGCGAATCCCGGCAGTGAGCACCGTTGATTCGCACGCAGCCAAGGAACTGTCATGCGTTTCATTCCCACGTCGGCGGCCATCGTCGAATCACTCAAGAAGCAAGCCAAGAAGCTCCAGCGCAACGGGGGCGGCAAGCACGCTGATCTCCTTGACCGTGTCGCCAAAGGCGCGGGCTACCAGCATTGGCATCATGTGTCGATTTGCCTCAAACAGACCGAGACGAAGTCCGGCGTTGAGGCGCTGCACTTGGATTGCGACATCATCCTGCGCGCTGCCCGTGAGGGTGTTGAGAAGGTGATCGTCACCAATGCTGGTGAGTTGCCTGTGCCGCTCGTGATGTTCGCCTGCCAGCAGGATGCATGGTTGCTTGATCCCGACGAGAGCCTTGTGCTCTGCTTGATGTTTCAAGGGGAAGAGCAGGAGCGGCACTTCGAGGATAGCCCCCGCCAGATTCGCATCGGCTGGGATGGCACCTATGCTTTCAACGGCGAGGCGTTCGTCGTCGCGACTGAGCATCCGACGGTGGGTACACGTGTCATCCTCGGCTATCCATTGGAGGAACTGCGCCGGTGGATCGACAAGGCGCAGGCCTATGGCAAACGCTTCGACACGTCGATTGGCCAGGATGATGCGATTGACCTCACGCCAGACTTGGTTGCACGCCTGATTGCGGAGGGCTGGGAGGTGAAATCGATCGAGGAAGGCCGGCGAGGTGGTGCACGCTTCAGTCCGAGCCGCAAGAGCCTGGTCTATCCGCCGCAGATTTCAGACAACGACGACGGCCTGGAGCCGGCTGCACCTTCAGTTGGCATGTAGGGCTTTTGACCGGATGCCCGTCACCGAGTCGTTCGTTTCAGTGGCGACTCGGGAGAGCGGGCGGCGGCCGAATTTAGTCTCATCAACTTCGATATCTTTTCTCGCATGATGCGAGAAATTTTGGCTAAGTCTGGTGCTATTTTCTCGTTATCTTCGAGATGCTGTCAGGCACGGACCTCTGACCTCTGGCGCAGCGAACGCGGCCGCCCTGCGGACCGCGTTCAATCGAAGTGGTATCCCTCGGCGGCGACCACCCGCCACGAGCCGTCCCCCGGCAGCTCCAGCACCCAGCGGTGGAAGGGCAGGATCGCCGGCCGGTGGCTGATGCTGACCGGCGTGCTGCCGATGCCGGCGAGCTGGGCGTACAGCCGCTCCTCGTTGGCAGCGTCCAGCGCGCTGGAGGCCTCGTCCAGCATCACGTAGCGCGGTCGCGCCAGCAGCACCCGCGTGAACGACAGCCGCTGTTGCTCGCCGACCGAGAGCACCTTGGCCCAGTCGCGCTCCGCGTCCAGCCCGCCCACCCGGTCGGCCAGATCGGGCAGGTTGACCTGGTGCAGCAGCGCGCGCAGCTCCTCGTCGGTGACCTCGCGCTCGGGGTGCGGGTAGAGCATCTGGCTGCGCAGCGTGCCCGGGGACAGGTAGGGCTGCTGCGGCAGGAAGAGCATTTCCTCGTGGCCCGGCCGCACGACGCGCCCCGCGCCGGTCTGCCACAGGCCGGCCATCACCCGCAGCAGCGAACTCTTGCCGCAGCCGCTCGGCCCGGTGATCAGCAGCCCCTCGCCGGGCGCGATGGCGAGCGTGACTTCGCGGATCAGCGTGTGCTCGTGCCCGGGGGTCTGCACGGTGACCAGCTCCAGCGCGAGCTGGGGGCCGTCGGCGGTCTCGATGCCGGGTTCGGCGTCGGCGGCGGTCTGGTCGTCGAGCGCCTGCGAGAAGCTGTCGAGCCGGTTCACGCCGGCACCGAAGCGGCTCAGACTCTCGAAGTGCTGCACGATCAGCGTCAGCGCGCTCAGGATGGCGGTGAACGCACCCGCGGCCTGCACCGCCCGGCCCACTTCCATGCGCCCCGACAGCACCTCGTCGGCAATGATCACGCTGGGCAGCGCGAGCGTGAGGAAGCTGTGCGCGTACTGGAACAGGTTGAGGTTGAACTGCCAGCGCAGCACGTGCCGGTAGTTGCGCAGCAGGTCGCCGAACAGGCGGCGCAGGCCCCCCAGCTCCTGCCCTTCGCCGCTGTGGAAGGCGATCGACTCGGCGTGCTCGCGCACCCGCACCAGTCCGAAGCGGAAATCGGCCTCGCGCCGCAGTTGCCGGAAGTTCAGCCCGATCAGCCGCTGGCCGAACACCGCCCCGGTGAACCAGGTGCCCAGCAGCGCGTAGCCGATCAGGAAGGCCACCAGCGGCCGCGAGATGGTCCAGAGCACGCCGGTGAAGGCCACCAGATCGATCACCGCACCGAGCACCACCATCAGGAAGTACAGCGACTGCGAGGTGAAGCTGTTGACGTCCTCGGCGATGCGCTGGTCGGGGTTGTCGATGCCGGCGTGCGCGTTGAGGTGGTAGTAGGCGCGGCGGTGGAAGTAGCGCTGCAGCAGGTGGTCGGTGAGCCAGCGCCGCCACTGCATGCCCAGCGTGTCGCGCACGAAGTAGTAGCAGGCGTAGAGCGGCACGGCAGCCACCAGGATGACCGTGAAACGCCGGATCGCGGCCCAAAAGCGCTCAGCATCCCCGGCGGCCAGCGCCGAGGTGAACTCGCCCGTCTCCTGGTTGAACAGGACGTTGAAGCCCGTCTGTCCCAGCAGCAGCACGACCAGCAGCGCCACCATGGCGCGGGCGCGTACCCGCTCGTCCGATTGCCAGTACGGCGCGGCGATGTGGACGAAACGTTGCCAGAGGCGGCGGTCGGCGCCGGGTTCGTCGAGGGGCGGCATGCGCAGCGGTTCAGAGGGGAATCAGGGGCACCCGGGTGGAGGCGTGTCGACCACGGCGCGCCACAGGACGCCGTTGTTCCCCTTGTACACCTCCGCGAGCCCGGACAGGGCTGGCACGGGCTTCCACGCCAGGTCGGCGATGAACCAGACGGTGCCCGGTGTGCACAGCAGCGCTCCGGCCTGGTCGGTGCGCCAGAGCTGGCGTGCGGCGGCCGGCGGATCGAAACGCCCGGCGTCGAACAGCTCCTTGCGCCAGTTGTCGGTCCTGGGGAGGTTCGGGTCGTTCCAGTTCGACAGCACGATCGGCGGCCGTGTCAGCCCGGCGTAGAAGGGCACGTCGAAGAAGGCGCCGTCGACGAACACCACGCGGTCCTGTGGCTGGTGCTGCCGGGCCAGTGCGTCGCCGAGGTCGCGGTGCGAATGGGGCGCCTGCCAGGCCAGCGCGGCCACGAGGCCGACGCACAGCACGGCCGCCGCCGGCAGCACCTGGCGCCATGCCGACCCGCGCGCCACCGCCAGCCCCAGCAACATGCACAGCGGCGGGAGGGCGGGCAGGACATAGCCGACCAGCTTGGACGTCGGCATCGAGAAGAAGCCGGTGATGGCCACCAGCCACCACAGCACCAGACCGCGCTGCAGGCCCTGCGGTGGCGTGCGCCAGGCTGCCGGCAGCCACACGCTCCACGGCAGCGTCAGCAGCGGCAGCACGGCCACGTAGAACCACGCCGGCTGCGCGTTGTTGAAGCCGACCTGCGCGAAACGGCGGAAGTGCTGCTCCATGAAGAAGTAGTCGAAGAAGCCGGGGTAGCGGAGCTGCATCGCCACGAACCAGGGGGCTGCGATCAGCAGGAAGAGCCCCACCGCCAGCGGGTGCATCAGCCCCAGACACTGCCGCCAGCGCCGCTGCGCCAGCAGCCACGGCCCGACCACCAGCACCGGCAGCACCACGCCGATCAGCCCCTTGGCCAGCACGCCCAGCGCCATCGCGCCCCAGGCGGCGAGCAGCCAGCGCAGGTCGGTGCGCGCCGGGTCGTCCACCGCGCGCTGGCCGCAGAGGATGGCCACCGTGATCAGCCCCGCCACCAGCATGTCGTGGTTGGCGTACTGGCCGCCGATGAAGAAGAACGGCGTCGTCGCCATCACGCCCAGCGCGATCAGCGCCTCGCGCGGGCCGACGCGGCGGCGCAGGTCGAGGAACAGCGCCGCACCCATCAGCCACGCACCCAGCGCCGGCGCCACGCGGGCGGCGAAGGCATGGACACCCAGCAGCTGCATCCCGGCGATGTCCAGCCAGTACATCAGCGGCGGCTTGTGGAAGAAGGGCAGCCCGAGCAGCGTCGGCACCAGCCCGTCGCCGTGCAGCATCTCGCGGGCGACCTCGGCATAGCGCCCCTCGTCGGGCAACAGCAGCGGACGCAGGCCGGTGGTGAGCAGCAGCCACAGGGCCAGCAGCGCCAGCGTCCAGCCGGGGCCTGGCCGCGTGGTCGATGCCGCGGTGGTCGTGGTGGAGAGGGGGGCTGTGGGGGTCATCGCGAGGGCTGGTCCGGATGCCATTATCCGGGGCCCTCCCTGGGTAAACCCTCAGTCTGGATTCAGGTGGGGGTCTCTGCTGCCGCGTGGGCAGGGGTCGGGCTGTGCGGCTGGGTGCGGCCACCACGGCCATAGCGCGCCATCGTCAGCCCCTCCATGCTGATCTCGGGCGTGCGGCCGCTGATCAGGTCGGCCAGCACGCGGCCGGTGCCGGCGGCCATGGTCCAGCCGAGCGTGCCGTGGCCGGTGGAGAGCGACAGGTTGCGCAGCCGGGTGGCGCCGAGGATGGGCGTGCCGTCCGGCGTCATCGGGCGCAGGCCGCACCAGAACTCCGCCCGCGACACATCGCCGCCCTTCGGGAACAGGTCGGTGACGACGAACTCCAGCGTGCGGCGGCGGGCGGCGTCCAGATCGAGGTTGAAGCCCGAGAGCTGCGCCGTGCCGCCGACGCGGATGCGGTCGCCCAGGCGGGTCACGGCGACCTTGTGCGTCTCGTCCATGATGGTGGACTCGGGCGCCTGCGCTGCGTCGGTGATCGGCACGGTGATCGAGTAGCCCTTGACCGGGTAGACGGGGATGTGCAGCCCGAGCGGCTTGAGCATCTGCGTCGAGTAACTGCCCAGCGCCAGCACGGTGTGGTCGGCGGTGAGCGTGCCGCGGCTGGTGCGCACGCCGGTGATCTGGTCGCCCGCGTGGTCGATGCCCTGGATGTCGACGCCGAAGTGGAACTGCACGCCCAGCGCCCGCGCCGCGTCTGCCAGCCGGTTGGTGAACTGGAAGCAGTCGCCGGTCTCATCGCCCGGCAGGCGCAGGCCGCCGACGAACTTCTCCTGCACGCCCGCGAGTGCTGGCTCGTGCTGCAGGTAGCCGGCGCGGTCGAGCACCTCGAAGGGCACGCCGTGCTGGCGCAGGATCTCGGTGTCCTTGCCGATGCCGTCGAGCTGCTTCTGGGTGCGGAAGAGCTGCAGCGTGCCCTGGCTGCGCGCGTCGTACTGGATGCCGATGTCGGCGCGCAGCTCCTTCAGGCAGTCGCGGCTGTACTCGGCCAGCCGGACCATGCGCGCCTTGTTGACGCGGTAGGCGCGTTCGTTGCAGTTGGCCAGCATCTGCAGGCACCAGGTCCACATGCCCGGGTCGAGCAGCGGCTTGATGACCAGCGGGCTGTGGTGCATCAGCAGCCACTGGATCGCCTTCAGCGGCACGCCCGGCCCGGCCCACGGCGCGGAGTAGCCTGGGGAAATCTCGCCCGCGTTGGCGTAGCTCGTTTCCAGACCGGGACCGGGTTGCCGGTCGACCACCGTCACTTCGTGGCCGGAACGGGCCAGGTAGTACGCCACCGAGGTGCCGATCACCCCACTGCCAAGGACCAGGACGCGCATGTTGCTGTTCTCCAGAGTTGCCTGTTCAGCGCAATGACTGTGCCAAGGGACAACGCGGGGGAACGGCCCGGGCGGCAGGTCGATTTGTCTGTGAATCAATACGATTCAGGTGGCCAAATGGAATGATTTCAATACGGCGTATCGAAATCGTGGCGCGTCATCCCGCGCCGATGCCGTACTTCCGCAACCGCACCGCGATCGCCGAATGCGAGGTCCGCAGCCGCTCGGCCAGCTTGCGCGTCGAGGGATGGTCGCGGTAGAGCCGCTGCAGCAGCGCCTTCTCGAAACCGGCGACGGCGTCGTCCAGCGAGCCGATCTCTTCGACCGCCGGCGTGGTGCTGGTGTCTGCGGCGGGTGCCGGGGCGCTGCCGACAAACTCCAGATCCGCCGGCTCGATCACCGGCGCCTCGCTCAGCGTCACGGCGCGGAAGACGACGTTCTGCAGCTGCCGCACATTGCCAGTCCACGGATGCGCCAGCAGCGCCGCCGCCGCGGCCGCCCCGATGCGCGGCCGCGGCCGGCCGATCTGTGCACAGGCCCGCTCCAGAAACACCTGCGCCAGCGGCAGGATGTCCTCGGTGCGCTCGCGCAGCGGCGGCACCTGCAACTGCAGCACGTCGAGCCGGAACAGCAGGTCCTGCCGGAACGTGCCCGCGGCCACCATGTCCTCCAGCGAGCGGTGGGTGGCGCTGATGATGCGCAGGTCCGCCTTCAGCTCGCGCTCGCCGCCGACGCGCCGGAAGCTGCCGTCGTTGAGGAAGCGCAGCAGCTTGGCCTGCAGATAGGCCGACATCTCGCCCACCTCGTCGAGGAAGAGCGTGCCGCCGTCCGCCAGTTCCAGCAGCCCCGGCTTGCCACCGCGCAGCGCACCCGTGAAGGCGCCGCCGGCGTAGCCGAACAGCTCGCTCTCGGCCAGGCTCTCGGGCAGCGCGGCGCAGTTCAGCGCGAAGAAGGGCTGGTCCCGGCGGCGGCTGCCGGCGTGGCAGGCGTGGGCGATCAGCTCCTTGCCGGTGCCGGTCTCGCCGCGGATCAGCAGCGGCGCATCCACCGGCGCCATGCGCGCGGCGCGCTGCTTGAGCTGGCGGATCGCAGGCGAGTCGCCCAGGATCGTCTCGAAGCCGCCCGCGCCGTGGTTGCGCAGCGCGCTCAGCCGCTCGCCGAGGCGGTGCGGCGCGTGCAAGGTCAGCACCGCGCCGGCCACCGCGCCGCCCGCCTCGTGCAGCGCCACCGATTCGAGCAGGTAGGACTGGCCACCGAGCTGCACCTCGCTGCCCGCGCGTGGCGTGTCCGTCCGGTCGGTCAGGCCGGGCAGGGCGCGCCCGATCAGCGCCGACTCGGCCAGCCCGCTGGCGCTGACCGCCGCCGCATTCGCCACGACCACCACGCCCGCGGCGTCGACCGCCAGCACCGGGTCTTCCTGCGCCGCCAGCAGCGCGTCCAGATACAAGCGCCGCCGCGCGCCCGGCAGCATCGCCACCGCGCCGACCGACTGCACGCCCGCCACCCCCAGCAACTCGCCGCGCAGCTGCTCCAGCCCCTGCGCGTCCAGCGCGGGCGCTTCGAGGTAGACGTGCGGCGGCTCGACCTCGACCGCGGACACGTCCAGCGCCCGCTGCGCCAGCGTGGCGAGGATTTCCTGGGCGATGCCGACCCGGTCGGTGAAGAAGACGTCAATGCGCATGTCACGGATTCTGCGCGAATGAAAAGTTCGGTTAACCGGGGTAACGCCGTTCACTCCTGCATGGACAGGCGGCAAGAGCGGCCTCTACGATGCGAACGTGTGGGAAATTTTCCCATTTTGAACACCGCCATCCTCCCTGGAGCGCACCGATGCACCGCACCCGCCTGAACCAGTCCCTGATCCTGACCCTGTCGACGGCCGCACTGGCTGTGCTGGCCGCCTGCGGCGGTGGCGGCGACACGGCGTCCACCACGCCGACCGCGACCGCCTCGTCGGTCACGCTGCAGACCTACATCACCGACAACCTCGCCACTGAATATTCGAAGGTCTGGGTCACGGTCAAGAAGATCACCGCCACCGACAGCACCGGCGCCGTCGTCACGCTGCTGGACGCGACCGCGACGCCGGTCGTCGTCAACCTGTCCTCGCTGGCGGACGTGGGCCAGTTCATGTCGAGCGTGACGCTGCCGGCCGGCCTCTACACGCAGGTCGCGGTGACGCTGGGCAATGACGTGCAGCTCGTCTCGCTGGACGGCGCCACCACCGTGACCGGCCAGCTGGGCAGCGGCACCAGCGACTTCGTGTGGAACGTGCGCAACCTGCGCTTCGACACCGCCACCACCGGCCAGCTCGTGCTCGACTTCAACCTCGCCCGCTTCACCTACAGCGCCGCCACCGGCCTCGTGACGCCGCAGGTCGACGTGCTGACGCCGACCGACGCCTTCCGCAAGTTCGTGCGCCAGCAGGCCGAGGTGCATTGCACGGTGCAGAGCGTGGACACCACCGCCGGCACGATCACCGTCAACGACAGCCGCCTGGGCACGGGCGTGGTCGTCTCGCTCGCCACCGACGCGGTGATCACCAACGAGTCCACCGGCAGCACGCTGACGCTGGCCCAGCTCACCGCGGGCACCCGCATCGGCATCAAGGGCACGGTCACGCCGGGCGCCACCACTGCCGACCCGGTCACCGTGACGGCCACCGTTGTCCACGTCGAATCCGCCGTCACCCGCGCCCGTGGCGAGGGCACGGTCAGCGCCGTCAGCGGCTCGCTGGTCACGGTCAAGCTGAGTGACGCCAACTTCTTGCCCGGCAGCGACAGCGTGGTGGTCGACATCAGCACCGCCACCTTCCCGCACGGACTGGCCAGCGACCTGGTGGCGGGCGTGGCGGTGAGCTTCCGCGGGCAGGTCAGCGGCATCGGCTCGGCCGCGGTGATCACGGCGACGACCATGGACGTGCGCGGCGCGGCGTCGAACACGGCGCGCCAGGCGCATCCGGGCCGGACCTACGTCGGCAGCGGCGTGCGCGGCGCCGTGGGCACCGTCAACAGCGATGGCACGTTCACCTTCACGGTGAGCAGCGCCAGCGCCACCACCGCCGTGCCCGCCGGCACCTACACCGTCAACGCCGCCAGCGCGACCTACCACGACGGCACGGCGACCTGCCTGGTCGCCGGTGCCACGGTGAAGGTCGTCGGCACGCTCAGCGACACGACGCTGACGGCCACGGTGCTCGACGTGGCAGGCTGTGCCGGCCAGCCGCATTCGGCGCAGCACGGCAAGCGCTGAGCAGGCGCCGGGGGGGGGGGCGTCAGTCCTCCGCCCGGAACTCCGCCGGATCGATCTGCAGCCGGCGCCGCTTGTCGTAGAGCGTCTGCTTGGGTACGCCGAGCGCGCGGGCGGCGGCCGACACGTCGCCGAGGTGCTGGCGCAGCGCCTCGGTGATCAGCACGCGCTCCACCTGCTCGACCTGCTCGGGCAGCGTGCGCTGCGGCGCCTGCAGGCCGGCGGCGCCCAGCGCGCCGGTGATGTCGTCGCCGAGCAGGCCGAGCACGAAGCGGTCGGCGACATTGCGCAGCTCGCGCACATTGCCCGGCCAGTGGTGCGCCATCAGCGCGGCCAGCACGGTACCGTCGACCACTGGCGCCGGCAGGCCGTAGCGGCGCGCCGACTGCAGCGTCAGGTGCTCGAACAGCAGCGGGATGTCCTCGCGCCGCTCGCGCAGCGGCGGCAGTTCGATGAAGGCGACGCCGAGCCGGTAGTACAGGTCGGCCCGGAACTTCTTCTGCTCGCTCAGCAGCCGCAGGTCTTCCTTGCTCGCGGCGATGACGCGGCAGTCGACGGCCACCGGATCGTTCGAGCCGACGCGCTCGATCGAGCGCTCGTGCAGCGCCCGCAGCAGCTTGACCTGCACCGCCAGCGGCATGCTCTCGATCTCGTCGAGGAAGAGTGTGCCGCCGTGGGCGTGCTCGAACTTGCCGATGCGCCGGCGCACCGCGCCCGTGAAGGCGCCGACCTCGTGGCCGAACAGCTCGCTCTCGACCAGGTTGTCCGGCAGCCCGCCGCAGTTGACCGGCACGAAGTGGCCGCGCCGGCGGGCGCTGTGGTCGTGCAGGCAGCGGGCGACGAGGTCCTTGCCGGTGCCGGTCTCGCCGTAGATCACCACGTCGGCCGGTGCGGCGGCCAGCGCCCGCACCCGCTGGCGCACCCGCTCCATCTGCGCCGAGCGGCCGATGAGGGTGGCCTGGATGCCCTGCCAGCCGTCGAGCTGGCGGCGCAGCGTGTGCACCTCCATCAGCAGCTGGCGTTGGTCCGCGGCGCGCCGCACCACCGACACCAGCCGCTCCGACGAGCAGGGCTTCTCGATGAAGTCGTAGGCGCCGTCCTGCACCGCCTGCACCGCCATCGCGATGTCGCCGTGGCCGGTGATGAGGATGACGGGCAGCTCGGGGTCGAGCGCGTGCAGCTCGCGCAGCCACTCGGTGCCGGTCATGCCCGGCAGCCGCACGTCGCAGACGACGACGATGGGCAGGCCGGCCTGCACCTGCGCGCGCGCCTGCTCGACGCTGCCGTGGGCGTCCACGGCGAAGCCGGCCAGGTCCAGCGCCTGCACGCTGCCGAGGCGGACGTCCTCGTCGTCCTCGACGTAGACGATGCGGATCGGGTGGGCCGAGGGAACGCTCGGGACGGGACGGGCAGTGCTCATGCGGGTTCGGGACGCTCGGGGCGTTCAGGGACGGCGGGCAGCTCGATGGTGAACGCGACCCCCGACGGAGCGAGGTTGCCCCCGTGCAGCCGACCGCCGAAGCCCTGCACGAGTCGCGCCGAGAGCACCAGCCCGAGGCCCAGGCCCTTGCCGGCCGGCTTCGTGGTGACGAAGGGCTCGAACAGGCGGGACAGCACCTCGGGGGTGATCGCCGGGCCATTGTTGCCGAGGACGAGCACGACCTGGTCCCCTTCCCGGCGGGCGCGCAGCGTGATGGCGGGCGCCGGTGTGCCCGCCAGCGCATCGACCGCGTTGGTCAGCAGGTTGACCAGCACCTGCTCCAGCCGCATCGCATCCGCCATGGCCTTCAGCTCGGGCGGCTCCACCGCCACGGTCACGGCGATGTCCGCCTCGCGCAGCCGCGGTGTCAGCCCGAACAGCGCGTCGCCGATGACCTTGTGCACGGTGACCGGGGCCGGCGGCTCGATCGTCTTGTGCGCAAACGCCTTGAGCTGGTAGGTGATGCGGCCCAGGCGCTCGACGAGGTGGCTGATGCGCACGAGGTTGGCGCGCGCCTCGGGCAGGCGCTGGTGGTCGAGCAGCACGGCGGCGTTGTCCGACAGCGTGTGCAGCGCGGCCAGCGGCTGGTTGAGTTCGTGGACGACGCCCGCCGACATCTGGCCCAGCGCGGCGAGCTTGCCGGCGTGGACCAGATCGGCCTGCGCGGCGCGCAGCTCGGCGGTGCGGGCCTGGACCATCTGGTCGAGCGAGTCGTGTGCGGCCTGCAGCGCGGCGCGGGTGGCGCGCTGCTGGCGGATCTCGCGCCGCGCCTGCCACGCGACCACGGCCAGCAGCAGCAGCACGGCGGCGGCCAGGGCCGCACTGAGCGCGGTGTTGCGGGCGGAGGCCTGCGCGGCGGCTTCGGTGTCGAGCAGCAGCAGGCGCCAGCGGCCGTGGTTGATCGGGCGTTCGCTGGCCAGGTAGGCGGTGCCCTCCACCTGCACGCGCGTGACGCCGTCCGAGACGGGCTGGCGCGCCTGCCAGGCCAGCGGGTTCAGATCGGCGCTGCCGTAGCGGCGTGCCTGCGCGGCTTCGGCGCGGGCTTCGGCCGTCAGGGGCTGGAGCGGGCGGAATTTCCACGCCGCACGCGACGCCAGGATGACCACACCACGTTCGTCCACCACCAGCAGCTCGCCCGGCAGCCGCGGCCACTCGCGTTCGGTGGCTTCGAGGTCGATCTTGACGGCGGCGACCCCCTGCGCCCGGCCGTGGCGCGGCAGCGCGAACGAGCGGTAGTAGCCGGCGCGTCCGCTGGTGACGCCGACGCCGTAGAACTGGCCTTCGCCGCGCGCCAGCGCGTCGTGCACGTAGGGGCGCCACGACAGGTCCTGGCCGAAGGGCGTGCCCGGCTGCTGCCAGTCGGCCGAGGCGACCACGGTGCCGGCGGTGTCGATGACGTAGAGGATGTCGGCGCCGGCGATGGCGTCGAGCGCGTGCAGCGTGCGGCTGACCTGCGCGCGCAGGGCGGGGTCGGCGGGTGCAGCGAGCAGCTGGAACACCTCGGACGAGGTTTCCAGCAGCGCGGGCAGGTAGTCGAAGCGGGCCAGCTCGCCGTCCAGCCGGGCGGCGGTCACGTCCAGCCGGTGGCGGGCCAGCTCGCCGGTGCGCTGCAGGCCGAGCTGCAGCGCCACGGCATGGGCGCCCCAGGCCACGGCGCCGATCAGCGCCAGCGCGAGCGCCGCCCAGGGCAGCAGGGTGCGTGAACGCCAGGACCGGGAGTGGAGCGGGACCATGGCGCCGAGCGTACCCGGTTCGCCGCGTGTCAGCGGGCGGTGGCCGGGGCGACCGGCATGTGGTGGTCGATGGCGTCGATCACCTGCTCCGGCGCATTCGCGTCGGCGGCCGTCTCGTGGTCCAGCACGGCGGCCATGCGCGCGGTGTCGAGGTCACCCGTCCACTTGCCGACGACGACCGTTGCCACGCCGTTGCCGACCAGGTTGGTCAGCGCGCGGGCTTCGCTCATGAAGCGGTCGATGCCGAGGATCAGCGCGAGCCCCGCCACCGGGATGCCGCCCACCGCCGACAGCGTGGCCGCCAGCACGATGAAGCCCGAGCCGGTCACGCCGGCCGCGCCCTTGGACGTCAGCAGCAGCACCAGCAGCAGCGTGATCTGCTGCTGCAGCGTCATCGGCGTGTTGGTGGCCTGCGCGATGAAGACCGCGGCCATCGTCAGGTAGATCGAGGTGCCGTCCAGGTTGAACGAGTAGCCGGTCGGGACCACCAGGCCGACGGTCGACTTGCGCACGCCGAGGTTTTCCAGCTTGGCCATCATGCGGGGCAGTGCGGCCTCCGACGAGCTGGTGCCCAGCACGATCAGCAGCTCTTCCTTGATGTACTTGATGAACTTCCAGATCGAGAAGCCGTGCAGTTTCGCGATGGTGCCCAGCACGACGAAGACGAACAGGAAGCAGGTCAGGTAGAAGGTGCCCATCAGCTTGCCCAGCGACAGCAGCGAGCCGACGCCGTACTTGCCGATGGTGAAGGCCATCGCGCCGAAGGCGCCGATCGGAGCGACTTTCATGATGGTGCCCACGATGACGAAGAGCACGTGCGAGAGCTTCTCGATGAAGTCGAAGATCAGCGTGCCGCGGCCGCCGAAGCGGTGCAGCGCGAAGCCGAACATCACCGCGATCAGCAGCACCTGCAGCATCTCGCCCTTGGGGAAGGCATCCACGACCGTGTTCGGGATGATGGCCAGCAGGAATTCGACCGTCGTCTGCATCTTGCCCGGCGCGGTGTAGGCGGCGATGCCCTTGGTGTCGAGCGTGGCTGGGTCGATGTTCATGCCCGCGCCCGGCTGGACGAGGTTGACGATGACCAGGCCGATCACCAGCGCCAGACTGGAGACGATCTCGAAGTAGAGCAGCGCGTAGCCGCCGGTCTTGCCGACCTTCTTCATGTCCTCCATGCCGGCGATGCCGACCACCACCGTGCAGAAGATGATCGGCGCGATGATCATCTTGATCAGCTTGATGAAGCCGTCGCCGAGCGGCTTGAGCGCCACGCCCGTGTCGGGGGCGAAATGGCCGATCAGCACGCCGATCAGGATGGCGGCGAGGACCTGGATGTAGAGGGATCGGTAGAAGGGCAGGCGTGGGGTGGCGGGTTGCATGGCGTCTCCAGTCGTTGTGGGCGACGTCGCGCGGAAAGTCGCGCGAAGTCCCCGGCCAAATGCAACCTCGATGCCAGGGCCGCCGGGCTGGTACTTGCGCGCCAACCCATTGATCCGATTGAGATTTTTTCGGAGATGCCGGTGCTGGTCCTCGGTGAAACCGTGCTGGCTCCGCGGGGAGCGTCCGGGCCGCCATACACCGGAATCCGGGTAAACCCGAATCCCCTGCCGCAGAGACTCAGTCGCCGCGCACCAGGACCACCACGCGGCGGTTCTGCGTGCGGCCGGCTTCGGTCGCGTTGTCGGCGATGGGCATGGTGGAACCGACGCCACGGATCTCGATGCGGGCTGCGGGCAATCCGCGGGCCGTGAATTCGCGCGCCACCACCTCGGCCCGCCGGGTGGACAGGCGGCGGTTGTACTCGTCGCCGCCGATGTTGTCGGCATGGCCCTCGATGCGCAGGCGGGTCAGGTCCTCCTTGCGCAGCGTGTCGGCGATGCCGGTGACGGTCTGCAGGCCGTCGGGGCCCAGGCGCTCGTCGTTGAACGAGAACAGCACCTTGCCGGCCAGGTTCAGCTCCCAGCCTTCGGTCACTTCGGCGAAGCCCATCTGGCGCAGCGCCGTGACCTGGGCGGGCGAGAAACGCGCTGGCGGTGCGGGCGGCGGCGGGGTGGCACAGCCGGTCAGCGTCAGCGTGACGACGAGGGCGAGGGCGCCGGCCGCCCCCAGGCTGCGGCGCCGGGCCGGATGGTGGTCATGTCGTGTCATTGCGCGATCTTGTCGTGGGGGGTGGGGTAGGGGGTGCCCTGTCCGGTCAGGGGCTTGTGCCGTGCACGCTTGCCGGCGTGCTTGGCGCGGTACATGGCCCGGTCGGCGGTGTCGAGCAGGGCCGGGATGGTGTCGCCATCCAGCGGGTAGGTGGCCATGCCGGCGCTCAGGCCGCAGTGGAAGTGGCCGTGCTCGTCGAGATCGAAGGACTGCGTCATCAGGCTGTGGATCTTCTGGCCGACGCGGCGCGCATCGTCCACGCTGCGCAGCGGGTGCAGCAGCACGGCGAACTCGTCGCCCCCCAGCCGCGCCACCACGTCGGTCTCGCGCACGGCGGTGCGCAGCCGGTCGGCCATCATCGTCAGCAGGCGGTCGCCGGCGGCGTGGCCGGCCGTGTCGTTGACTGCCTTGAAGCCGTCCGCATCGAGGAAGAGCACGGCCAGGTGCCCGCCACGCGCGCCGGTGCTGTTCAGCGCTTCCTGCAGGCGGCGCTCGAACTGCGAGCGGTTGGCCAGCCCGGTCAGCTCGTCGTGCCAGGCCTTGTGCGCCAGCAAGTCATTGTCGGACTGCAGGCGCCGGTGGGTGGCCAGCAGCTCGGCCTGCCCGAGCTGCACCTCGTCGAGCATGGCATTGAAGTCCTCGCTGAGCGCCTGCAGCTCGGCGATGCGGGCGGGGGGCGCGCGCCGGTCGTAGGTGCGTTCGCTGCGGATCGAGCGTGTCAGTGCGGCGAGCTGGTTGATCGGCTCGATGAGCGAGCGCTCCATGCGCCGCGTCATCAGCGTGCCGGCGGCCAGCGAGGCCCCGATGCACAGCACGGCCCCGACGGCGCCATAGACCAGCAGCCAGGCGTACAGCGTGCCGTCGCTGCGCACGCGGACCAGGCCGATGGTGCGGCCGTCCAGCAGCACGGGCGAGCGGGCCTCGCTGTGCATCAGCACCTCGCCGACGCGCCGCATCAGGCGATCGACCGGTCCGCTGTCGGGCGTGACGTGGCTGGCCAGCACGGCACCGTCGGGCAGCAGCACCCGCGCGTCCACCAGCCCTTCGCGCCCGGCGATGTCGCGCAGCAGCTCTCCCGCCGTCTGCTCGTCCCGGAACGTGATGGCCGCCTCGACCGAGTAGCTCAGCGTGCGGGCCACCAGCTCCAGGTGGCGCTCCTGCACGCCGCTCATCAGGACATGCGCGATCACCGCCAGCGTGCACCCGAAGGTCATCACCGCGGCGCTCGCCACCCGCAGATGGCCGCGCCGCAGCAGTTTCTGGAAGGTGGCAGGCCGGGTCATGGGGTCCCTCCCGGGCGTGGCTGGCCGATCTTGAGCACCTGCGGATGCACATGCAGCCCGCTGCGTGCGACGGCGTCGAGGTTGACCTCCACCCGCAGGTCGTTCTGGCGTGGCACCAGGCAGAACATGCCGCCGCGGCTGCAGAAATCGGTGCCTTCGCCCATGCTCAGCACCGGGCGGCCAGTCAACTGGGGCAGCGGCTCGATCGCGGGTGCCCCGGCACCCAGCCAGACTGCATCGCAGTCGGGTGGCAGTGCATCGGCGAGATCCAGCAGCCGCACGGGGGCGAGCTTGCCCGGTGGGGCGCTGTCCTGCAGCGTGCGCAGGTCGGTGGCGGCGCTGCTGCGTTCGCTGACGCACAGGGACAGGGGCCGCGCTGGCCGCTGCGGCCAGCGGGTGTGGGCCAGGATGCCGAGCACGGCATCGGCCACGGTGAGCCGCAGCGCGTTCGGGTAGGGGGCAGCGGCTGCGGTGTCCGTGACGGAGGGCGCCGACCAGGCGGCCGATGACAGGGTCATCCAGCCCAGTCCGACCACACGGCCGAGCCCGGCGCGCCAGCGCAACAACATGTCCTGCAATCCGATCCTGAAATGAGAGGCGGTCTCTGTCGGACCGGTGTTGGCTCATTGTGTGAGCCTGCTACCGGACTGGCAAGTACCACCCGCCATCCGATCGGGCGGGCTGCCGGATCCATCACACTCGGTCTGGCGCGGTGTCCTCGATCTGGAACTTGTGCACAGCGTCGCTGAGCCGCAGCGATTCGTCGCGCAGGCTGTCCGCGGCGGCCGAGCTTTGCTCGACCAGGGCGGCGTTCTGCTGGGTGGCATCTTCGAGTTGCCGCAGGGCCTGGCCGATCTGGCGGATGCCGAGATTCTGTTCGTCGGAGGCGGTGGCGATGCGCGCGATGATGTCGGAGACCTGGCGCACTGCGGTCACGAGTTCGCTGATCGTGCTGCCGGCGTCGCGCACGAGCTGGGCGCCGTGGTCGACCGTCGTGACCGAGGCGCTGATGAGCGACTTGATCTCGCGCGCGGCTTCGGCCGAGCGCTGGGCGAGCGAGCGCACCTCGCTGGCGACCACCGCGAATCCGCGGCCCTGCTCGCCCGCCCGCGCCGCTTCCACCGCGGCGTTGAGTGCCAGGATGTTGGTCTGGAAGGCGATGCCGTCGATCACGCCCGTGATGTCGCCGATGCGGCGGCTGGAGGCCGTGATCTCGTCCATGTTCTGCACCACCCGCGCCACCACGGCACCGCCGCGCGTGGCGGTTTCTGCCGCCGTGGCGACGAGCTGGTGGGCCTGCACGGCGGCGTCGGCGCTGTTCTGCACGGTGCTGGTGAGCTGTGACATCGAGGCGGCGGTTTCCTGCAGGCTGCCGGCGGTCATCTCGGTGCGGCGGGACAGGTCCGCATTGCCGACCGCGATCTCGGCGCTGGCCGTCTGCATCGACGATGCGCCCGAGCGCACGTCGTGCACCAGCACACGCAGCGCGGCCGCCATGTGGGCCAGTCCGCGCATCAGGTCGCCCATCTCGTCCTGGCGGGCCGTGTCGGCCCGGTAGCCGAGATCACCGCCGGCGATCCGGCCGGTGGCCTCCAGCACCTGCCGGACCGGCCGCAGGATGGCGCGTGCGGTCAGCAGCGTCGAGACCACCAGCAGGGCCGCAAGTCCCAGCATCACTGCACCGACCACCGTCACCGTCTGGCGCTGCTGCGTGGCACTGTGTTCGGCGATGGTGCTGGCCTGGCGAAACTGCAGCGCCACGGTTTCGCGCTGCGCGCCGATGTAGGCCGCCAGCGAGTCGCGCAGGCGCGCCATCTCGGTTTCGGGCACCGCGGTGCCGGCGCTGCGGGCCGCGCCGAGCTGCTTGCGCAGATCGACATAGACCTTGCGCGCCTGGCTGACCTTCTCCAGCGCGGCCACTTCCTCGGGCAGCGTCGACTGGGCCTCGACCGTCTTCTGCAGCGTGCTGATGCGCGCGGAGGTCGCCTCGATCTCGGGTTTCAGCCGGGCGCCCAGCCCCGCGTCGGAGCTGCCGAGTGCGGCCAGTGCGCGGGCGGCATTGGCCTCGGTCAGCCCGGCCCACTGGGTGGTCTTGTCGAGCTTGTCGAACTGGGTGGCCAGGGCCGTGCGGGTTACCTCGATCTGGGCATGGCTGTGCAGGACGGCCCAGCCTTCGACCAGCAGCAACAGGCCGGTGACGAGCAGCGGGGGGAGCCACAGACGGGCGGAGATCGACAGAGACTTCATGGTGGGGGACTCTTGCGCTGGTGCGGGCCAGCGATACTGTTCGGTCCCGTGGATGATCTGCGCGGGATCTCCTGCCAGTTCATTCGAAGTCCACCCCCAACACGGGTCATTTCCGGAGGAGGGCGGGCGGATGGGCCGCCATCATGGGCCGCCCTGCCCACGGCTGCGACCTCTTTCCAAGGAACTCCCATGCCCGCCTGGCTGACCGCGCTGGACCGCTACTTTCCCATCCGCTATCTGGTCATGCTCTGCTGCGGTGCCATGGTGCTGGGTGGCGGGATCGGCTGGTGGGCCCACCACCTGGGCCCCTGGACTGCGCTCGTCGGCCTGGCGGGTCTGGGCATCGGCGTGCGCGACCTGCGCCAGCCGCAGCGCTCGGTGCTGCGCAACTACCCGGTGATCGGGCACCTGCGCTACCTGCTCGAATTCATCCGTCCCGAGATCCGCCAGTACTTCATCGAGAGCGACAACGAGGCCGCGCCCTTCTCGCGCCAGCAGCGCTCGCTCGTCTACCAGCGCGCCAAGGGCGACCCCGACAAGCGCCCCTTCGGCACCCAGCTCGACGTGCACCAGGAAGGCTTCGAGTGGCTCAACCATTCGCTGGCCCCCACCACGCTGACCTCGCACGATTTCCGCGTCACCATCGGCGCGGGCCGCGCGCAACCCTACAGCGCCAGCGTCTTCAACATCTCGGCCATGAGCTTCGGCGCGCTCAGCGCCAACGCCATCCTCGCGCTCAACGGCGGCGCCAAGCAGGGCGGCTTCATGCACGACACCGGCGAAGGGTCGATCAGCGCCCACCACCGCACCCACGGCGGCGACCTCGTCTGGGAGATCGGCTCCGGCTACTTCGGCTGCCGCGACGACGCCGGCCGCTTCAGCGAAGAGCAGTTCGTCGCCAACGCCACCGACCCGCAGGTGCGCCTGATCGAGGTGAAGCTGTCGCAAGGCGCCAAGCCCGGCCACGGCGGCGTGCTGCCCGGCCCGAAGGTGACGATCGAGATTGCGCAGGCGCGCGGCGTGCCGGTGGGGGTGGACTGCGTCTCGCCCGCGGCGCACAGCGCGTTCTCGACCCCGGTCGAACTGCTGCAGTTCCTCGACCGGCTGCGCACGCTCTCGGGCGGCAAGCCGGTCGGCTTCAAGCTCTGCATCGGACACCCGTGGGAGTGGTTCGCGATCTGCAAGGCGATGCTCGCCACCGGGCTGCGGCCGGATTTCATCGTCGTCGATGGCGGCGAAGGGGGCACGGGGGCGGCGCCGCTGGAGTTCACCGACCACGTCGGCGCGCCGCTGCAGGAGGGGCTGCTGCTGGTCCACAACACGCTGGTCGGGCTGAACCTGCGCCAGCACATCCGGCTCGGCGCCTCCGGCAAAATCGTCAGTGCCTTCGACATCGCCCGGGCGATGGCGCTGGGCGCGGACTACTGCAACTCGGCGCGCGGCTTCATGTTCGCGCTCGGCTGCATCCAGGCCCAGCACTGCCACACCGGCCAGTGCCCCACCGGCGTGGCGACGCAGGACCCCGGCCGCCAGCGCGCCCTCGTCGTGCCCGACAAGATCGAGCGCGTGCGCCGCTTCCACGAGAACACGCTGCACGCGCTGCAGGAGCTGGTCCAGGCCGCCGGTCTGCGCCATCCGGGCGAGATCACCGCCGGCCACATCGTGCGCCGCGTCAGCAACGACCAGGTGCGGTTGCTGCGCAACCAGCTGTGCTTTCTCCAGCCGGGCGAGCTGCTGCGCGCCGAGCGGGGCGAATGCGACTGGCCGCACAAGGTCTACGAGATCTACTGGCCGCTCGCGCAGGCCGGGTGTTTTGCGCCCACCGACCCGAGCGATACCGCGCTGACGGTGCGCGAAATGGCGACCTGAGCAGGTCCCGCACGTCCTGCACCCGGCTGCGCGTGCCGCGCAGGCTGTGACGTCCGCCGCACTTGCCGGGTTCGGGGCGTGAACTATTGCGCGCGAATTTGCTGCTTCTGGAAAATCCGCTGCCTGCGGATGCACAGCGCGCGGGGCGCTCCCTAGACTGCGGCGGTCCCTGCCGGGCTGTTCAGATTTCCCAAAACGACAACTACAAGACAGCCGGCCGCCGCCTCCGCGACGTGCATGTCCGCTCCCCCGATTTCCCCGATCCCCACGTACGACCGCTTCATCGAGCCGTTGCTGCGCTTGCTCGCCAGCCGGCCCGAGGGAGTGCCTGCGCGTGAGGCGCACGAAGCCGCCGCCGATGCGCTCGGGCTGGACGCGGCGGCGCGCCAGCAGTTGCTGTCGAGCGGCGCGCAACTGGTTTACAAGAACCGCGCCGGCTGGGCGCATGACCGGCTCAAGCGCGCCGGGTTGTCGGACAGCCCGCGGCGCGGCTGGTGGCAACTGACGGAGGCCGGGCGGCGTTTCGTGGCCGAGCATGCCGGGCCGCTGAGCGCCGAGCAGGTCGCGACGCTGGCGATGTCGCACATCGACACGCGGCTGCTGCGGCCCGTCGGCGGCTCGGGCGACGCGGGCATCGACGGGATCATTTCGCTGGACCGGCTCGGGCTGGAAAAGGTCTATGTGCAGGCCAAGCGTTGGCAGGGCACGGTCGGGCGGCCCGAGATCCAGGCGTTCTACGGCGCACTGGCGGGGCAGCGGGCCAAGAAAGGCGTCTTCATCACCACGTCGGGCTACACCGCGCAGGCGCTGCAGTTCGCGCAATCCGTCGAGGGCATCGTGCTGGTGGACGGGGTGCGGCTGGCGGGGTTGATGGTGGATCACGAAGTAGGGGTGACGGCGCGGGTGTTGAAGGTGCCGAAGGTGGATATGGATTATTTTGAGTAATAAGCGCGAATTCTTCGGGTAATTTAATTTGATTGATTGGGTAAAAATGTCTCAGCTAAAAGTAAATCAGGTCCGACAAAGAATTGTCGAAATGTTTGAGCCGCACTTGGATCTTTCCGATGTTCCAGCTCATGATAGTGATCGAGAAAGTAAAATTCTGAGCCGCTGCCTAGCTGCTTTAGCTGTCCATGTCCGCTCTGGATGCGATGAAAGGGCTGCCGCTCAGTGCATTTGGGATGGTGCTGACGATAATGGAATAGATGCTGCTTATTATGATTCTGGAGATAATAGGGTAATACTCGTTCAGTCTAAGTGGATAAAAAAAGGATCGGGAGAACCGGAGGCGGCAGATATTGGGACTTTTACAAAGGGTGTGGGGGATGTTGTTGAGCAGAATTGTGATGATTTTCACGTTAGGCTGCATGATAGATTAACAGAAATAAGTGGTAGGCTCAGAACGCCCGGGGTGTCTGTTCATGTGATAGTCGTGAGTACTGGCGCTAGCAAACTGGCGTCTCACGCGATGAGTAGGTTAAATAAATTGCTCGTCAATCTCAATGGGGAGGATTATCAGGATGATCCTATTGCAACCTACGAAGTTATGGGTTTGTCGGAGGTTTATGCGAGCTTGGTTGATGATCCATTGAATGGAAATCTTGGGTTGGAGGCGACAATATTTGATTGGTCTTATGTTGCGTCACCTTATAGGGCACTTCTAGAAACCGACCCTGACCGCCGCCTGAGCCGCGCGCTGCGGCAAGATACCGCCCCATGATCACACCCCGCACCAAGCCATCGAGCTTCTTTCCTGAGGAGGCCGCGGACGACCTGTTCGTGGTGCAGCAGCGCAAGGCCAAGCTGGAGGGCTACGTACAGACGCTGGCGGCGATGGACGAACTGATCGACTTCGCAGCGATGGCCGCGGCGGTGGACAAGGCCTGCCCTCGCGCTGACCGCAGCAAGGGCGGACGCCCGCCGTACCCGACCGAGGCGCTGGTGCGCATGGTGTTCCTGCAAGGGCTGTACAACCTGTCGGACGAGCAGTGCGAGCACCAGGTGCTGGACAGGATGAGCTTCCAGCGGTTCTGCCGGCTGGACGGCGCGCTGAACATTCCGGACGCACGCACGCTGTGGAACTTCCGGCAGCGGCTGGCCGAAGGCGGGCTGGGAGGCCGGGCGATTTTCGAGGCGTTGAGCCAGCAGTTGCAGCGGCACGGCTTCATCCCGAGGGGCGGGCAGATCGTGGACGCCAGCATCGTGCAGGCGCCGATCACGCAGGCCAACGCCCGGGAGCGCGATGCGCTGAACAAGGGGGAGGCGCCCGAGGGCTGGAGCAAGAAGCGCCTGGCGCACACCGACCGGGACGCGCGCTGGACGCAAAAGCACGGCAAGTCGTACTACGGCTACAAGCTGCACGGCAACGTGGACGCACGCTACAAGCTGATCCGCCAGATGAAGATCACGGCGGCCAACGCCGACGACGGACAGCAACTGCCCGACGTGCTGCAGGTGGCGAACACGCGCAAGCGGCTGCTGGCCGACCGGGGCTACGACAGCGCGGCCAACCGTCAGACGCTGCAGCAGCACGGACTGGCCGACGGCATCGCGCGTCGCGCCAAGCCAGGGCAGACGGCCAAGGTTCGACTCAAGCAGCGCAACAAGACGATCAACCGCACGCGGGCGCGGGTCGAGCACGTGTTCGCGGCGCTGAGCCAGCAGGGCGGCAAGTGCGTGCGGGCGATGACGCTGGCGCGCAATGCGCTGGCGATCACGCTGCAGTGCGCGGCCTACAACGCGCGCAGGCTGGTGTGGCTGGTCAAGAGCGCAGGTCCGTCCGCACAGCCCGCGTGAGGGGAAAAACCCCGTCGCGGGGCACCGCGGCGGCGGGGACAGGGGCTCGCCGCCGTCATCCACTGCTCGTCTGAGCTGGATTTGTGCAGGCTCAGACCAGGTTCAGGGCTGCAGGGCCGGTTTCTAGAAGTGCCCTATAGGGCATATTTTGGAATGATTGATGGTTTGCAATTGAAGAACTGGTGGGTTAAACATGGAAAGAGATTGGTCGCTAAAAATATTAGACACTCCCTTGGAAATACCGATGTTAATCTGCAAATAAGACAAACATCATTGGATAGCCCAGATTTATTTTGGTACTTCAATAATGGAATAACAATGATTGCTGATCGCACTGACAGGGCTCCCGCAGGTGCTGCGGCGCGATCGGCTGGCAATTTTATTTTTAAAGGAGCATCCATAGTTAATGGTGCTCAAACTGTAAGTACATTGGGTAGAATATCTGAAGATGAAAAGTTGGGAATAGTTAGAGTTCCTTTTCGAGTAATTCTTTTGTCTGGTGCCCCAGAGGATTTGGGGCAGAAGATTACAAGGGCTAATAATCTTCAGAATCGAATAGAGTCGAGAGATTTTGTTGCGCAGGATCCGGAGCAAACAAGGCTTCGGCAGGAAATGGCAATTGAGAAGGTTGACTATCAATTTGTTCGGGGTGATGATGCTTCGTTGGGTGTAAACTCTTGCGAACTTCTAGAGTTAACGGCTGCTTTGGCGTGTGCGTCTGGGGATTCTTCCTTGGCTGTTCAGGTTAAGACTGGTATTGGTCGTTTCTTTGTTGACTTAAAGAAGGCTCCATATAAGACTTTATTTAACCCATCTGTGAGTGGTGCGAAGGCATTTAATTGTGTTTTGGTGTTGCGTGCAATAAATAATTGGATTGATGATAAAAAATTGGGCATGGTAAAGAAGAGCGGGACTGAATGGGGTGTCCTTGTTCATGGAAATATGATTTTGACTGCAGCTATTTTTGCAAAGATACCGAGCAATAAACTTGATTGCCCTATTGCTGATTTTAGAAAAGAACTTGCTTTATTAGATATCGATGGTATTTCTGGTTCGGCTCTTGAAAAAATGGTTGATAAAATTAAGAAAGAATATGCAAATAATTTCTTGGCTGTTCTTTTTAAGAACCCAACTATGAGCCGCAGCGTTTACGGGTCAGGAGTCGCTTGATGTGATTGAAATTGGTGCAAGACACGGGCGAGCATCTCCCTGTCAACCTTATTCCGGCTGACAGGGACTTATTCAATAAAATATGAATAGTGTGTGCTGCGGCTTTCCGGCCGCCGTACGCCATCAGCGCCTGAGCACCGACTTCAACGCTACCCCCGTGTGACTCTTGCTCTTCACCACCGCCTCAGGCGTCCCGGTAATCACGACCTGCCCCCCACCTGAGCCCCCCTCCGGCCCCAGATCAATCACCCAATCCGCCTCCGCAATCACATCCAGGTCATGCTCAATGACCACCACACTGTGCCCCGCATCCACCAGCCGATGCAGCACCCGAATCAGCTTCTCCACATCCGCCATGTGCAGCCCGACGGTCGGCTCGTCGAGCACATAGAGCGTGTGCGGCGCCCGCTGCCCGCGGCGGGTCACGTCGTCGCGGACCTTGCTCAGCTCGGTGACGAGCTTGATGCGCTGGGCCTCGCCGCCGGAGAGGGTGGGTGAGGGCTGGCCGAGGGTGAGGTAGCCCAGGCCGACGTCCTGGAGCAACTGCAGCGGGTGGGCGATGCTGGGCATCGAGGCGAAGAAGCCGACGGCCTCGTCCACCTCCATCTGCAGCACGTCGCCGATGCTCTTGCCGCGCCACGTCACCGCCAGCGTCTCGGGGTTGAACCGCGCCCCGTGGCACAGGTCGCACGGCACCTTCACGTCCGGCAGGAACGCCATCTCGATCGTGCGCAGCCCCTGGCCCTCGCAGCCGGGGCAGCGCCCGTCACCGGTGTTGAAGCTGAAGCGCCCGGCGGCGTAGCCCCGCGCCTTGGCTTCCAGCGTCTCGGTGAAGAGCTTGCGGATGGTGTCCCAGAAGCCGATGTAGGTGGCGGGGCAGGAGCGCGGGGTCTTGCCGATGGGGGTCTGGTCCACCTCCAGCACGCGGTCGATGTTGCTCCAGCCCTCCAGCCCGGTGCAGCCGACCCACGCCGGGCGTTCGCCGGCCTTCTTCCCCGCGAGCTTGTGCGCCACGATCGCCTGCACGTTGGCCAGCAGCACGTCGCGCGCCAGCGTCGATTTGCCCGACCCCGACACGCCCGTCACCGCCACCAGCCGCGCCAGCGGCACCTCCACGTCCACGTGCTGCAGGTTGTGCAGCGACGCCCCGCGCAGCGTCAGCACCGGCCCGTCCGGCTCGACCGGGCGGCGCGGGCGGGTGGGGTGCTTCAGCGGGGCGTTGAGGAAGCGGCCGGTGATCGAGTCGGGGTTGGCCATCAGCTCGGCGGCGGTGCCCTGCGCGGTGACCTGGCCGCCGCGCTTGCCGGCGCCGGGGCCGATGTCGATGATGTGGTCGGCGCGGCGGATGGTGTCCTCGTCGTGTTCGACCACGACCAGCGTGTTGCCGGCGCTGCCGAGCTTGTGCAGCGCGTCGAGCAGGATGCGGTTGTCGCGCGGGTGCAGGCCGATGGTCGGCTCGTCGAGCACGTAGCACACGCCCTGCAGGTTGCTGCCGAGCTGCGCGGCGAGCCGGATGCGCTGCGCCTCGCCGCCGGAGAGCGTGGGCGCGGCGCGGTCCAGCGTCAGATAGCCCAGCCCCACGTCGCCGAGGAAGCTAAGCCGGTTGCGGATCTCGGTCACCACGTCGCGGGCGATCGCGGACTCGCGGCCGTCGAGCTTGTGCGCCTCGATCCAGCGCCGGCCGTCGTCCACCGACTTGGCCGCCACCTCCGCGATCGACGCCTCGCGGAAACGCACCGCCCGTGACACCGGGTTCAGCCGCGCCCCAGCGCAGGTGCCGCAGGTCTTGTCCTCCGCCAGCCCCTCGACCTCCGGCTCGGCAAACGTCTTCTCGCGACCCTTGTCGCCGTCGTCCTTCACGCTGTCGTCGAGCGCCTTGCGCTGCTCGCCGGTCAGCGTCAAGCCGGTGCCGACGCACTCGGGGCACCAGCCGTGTTTGCTGTTGTAGCTGAACATGCGCGGGTCCAGCTCGGGGTAGCTGGTGCCGCAGGTCGGGCAGGCGCGCTTGGTGGAGAACACCTTGGCCTTGCTGCGGAACGCGGTGGACAGGAAGCCCGCCGCCAGCGACAAGGACAGCGACTTGGCGGTCAGCGCCGACTTGAGCGGCGTCAGCAGGTGCAGCACGCCCTTGCCATGCTCCAGCGCCTCGGCCAGCGCCGCCCGCAGCCGTGCCTCGTTCGACACATCGACCAGCAGGTCCGCCACCGGCAGCTCGATCGTGTGCTCCTTGTAGCGGTCGAGCTTGGGCCAGGCGTCGGTCGGCAGGAACTCGCCGTCCACCCGCAGGTGTGCGTAGCCCTTGCCCTTGGCCCACTTGGCGAGGTCGGTGTAGACGCCCTTGCGGCCGATCACCAGCGGCGCGAGCAGACCGATGTGCTGACCGCGGTGGTCGCGCAGCAGTTGCGCAGCGATGGACTCGGGCGTCTGAGGCTGCACGGCGACCCAGTCCTCGGGCGGCGCGTGGAAGTCGCTGCAGGTGGGGCAGTACTGCGTGCCGAGCTTGACGTACATCAGCCGCAGGAAGTGCCAGACCTCGGTGGTCGTCGCCACGGTGCTCTTGCGCCCGCCGCGCGAGAGGCGCTGCTCGATGGCGACGGTCGGCGGGATACCCCAGACGGCGTCCACCTCGGGGCGACCGGCCGGCTGCACGATGCTGCGGGCGTAGGCGTTCAGGCTCTCCAGGTAGCGGCGCTGGCCTTCGTTGAAGAGGATGTCGAAGGCGAGCGTCGATTTGCCGGAGCCGGAGACGCCGGTGATGACGGTGAACTTGCCACGGGGGATGTTGACGGACAGGCCCTTGAGGTTGTGCTCGCGGGCGTTGACGATCTGGATCTGGTCGTCGTGGGCAAGCCGGGCGCGGTCGCGACGGGCCTTGACGAGGGTCTGCAGCGGCACGCCTTCCTCGACGCGCAGGCCGCCATGCCCGAGCGCGGTTTCGTACTCGCGCAGCGATTTCCCCGTGTGGCTCGTCGGATGCGCGCGCAGATCAGCCGGCGTGCCCTCCGCCACCAGCTCGCCCCCCGCCTCGCCGCCTTCCGGCCCGAGGTCGACGATCCAGTCGCTGGCGCGCACCACGTCGAGGTTGTGCTCGATCACCAGCAGGCTGTGCCCGGCTTCGAGCAGCTTGCGGAACGCCCGCATCAGCTTGGCGATGTCGTCGAAGTGCAGGCCGGTGGTTGGCTCGTCGAACAGGAACAGCGTGCCCTTCTTGGCCAGCTTCTGCTTCGTCGCGCTGGCGTTCTTCGCGGCTTCGGCGAGGAAGCCGGACAGCTTCAGCCGCTGCGCCTCGCCGCCCGAGAGCGTGGGCACCGGCTGGCCGAGCTTGACGTAGTCGAGGCCCACGTCCGCCAGCGGCTGCAGCGCCCGCACCACCTCGCGGTCCTGCGCGAACAGCCGCACCGCGTCGGCGACGGTCAGCTCCAGCACGTCGGCGATGGACATCTGCTTGCCCAGCCGCTCGATCTTCACCTCGCGGATCTCGGCGCGGTAGCGCGTGCCGTCGCAGTCCGGGCAGCGCAGGTAGACGTCGCTGAGGAACTGCATCTCGACGTGCTCGAAGCCCGAGCCGCCGCAGGTCGGGCAGCGGCCGTCGCCGGCATTGAAGCTGAACATGCCGGCGGTGTAGCTGCGCTGCTGTGCCTCCGGCAAGGCGGCGAACAAGTCGCGGAGCGTGTCGAAGGCGCCGACGTAGCTGGCGGGGTTGGAGCGCGCCGTCTTGCCGATAGGGCTCTGGTCGACGAACACCGCGTCGCTCAGCCAGTCCGCGCCGAGCATCCGGTCGTGTTCGCCGGGCGTCTCGGTGGCCTGCCCGAAATGCCGCGCCAGCGCCGGGGCCAGCACGTCCTGAATCAACGACGACTTGCCCGAGCCGCTCACGCCCGTGACGCAGACGAGGCGCTGCAGCGGGAACTCGACCGTCACGTTCTTCAGGTTGTGTTCGCGCACGCCTTCGAGCACGAGGCGCGGCGTGCTGTCCAGGACTGGCCGCGCCAGCCCCAGGCCGATCGTGCGCCGCGCCCCGAGGTAGGCGCCGGTCAGCGTCTCGGCGCCTTTCAGGTCTTCGGGCGTGCCATCGAAGACGATGCGCCCGCCTTGGGTGCCGGGGCCGGGGCCGAGGTCGATGATGCGGTCGGCGGCGAGCATCACGGCCGGGTCGTGTTCGACCACCACCAGCGTGTTGCCCGCGTCGCGCAGCCGCGCCATCGCCTGGTTGATGCGGTCCATGTCGCGCGGGTGCAAGCCGATCGACGGCTCGTCCAGCACGAACAGCGTGTTCACCAGCGAGGTGCCGAGCGCGGTCGTCAGGTTGATCCGCTGCACCTCGCCGCCCGACAGCGTGCGGCTCTGCCGGTCCAGCGACAGGTAGCCCAGGCCCACATCGCACAGGTATTTCAGCCGCGTGCGGATCTCGTCGAGCAGCAATTCGAGCGCGTCGTCCAGCAACTGCGACGGCAGGTCCAGCCCGTCGAAGAAGCGCCGCATCCGGTCGATCGGCAGCAGCATCAGGTCGTGCAGGCTCAGCCCCGGCAGCGCCTCAAGCTGCGCCCGCGACCACTTCACGCCGACCGGCAGGAAGCGCTTCTCCGCCGGCAGCGCCAGATCCGCCTGCCCCTTCTCGCCGAGGCGCCACAGCAGCGATTCCAGCTTCAGCCGCGCCCCGCCGCAGACGCCGCAGGGCGTGTAGCTGCGGTACTTCGACAAGAGCACGCGGATGTGCATCTTGTAGGCCTTGCTCTCCAGGTACTCGAAGAAGCGCCGGATGCCGTACCACTGCTTGCTCCACTCGCCCTTCCAGTCCGGCGAGCCGTCGATCACCCAGGCCTGCTGCGCCGGGCTGAGCTGGCTCCAGGCGGTGTCGCGCGGAATGCCGGCGTCGCCCGCGTACTTGATCAGGTCGTCCTGGCACTCCTTCCAGGCCGGCGTCTGCAGCGGCTTGACCACGCCGCTGCGCAAGGTCTTGCGGTGGTCGGGCATCACCAGCCCGAAGTCCACCCCGATCACCCGCCCGAAGCCCCGACACGTCTCGCAGGCGCCAAACGCCGAGTTGAACGAGAACATCGACGGCTGCGGCGCGCTGTAGCGGCGCTCGGACTCAGGGCAGTGCAGCCCTTGGCTGTAGCGCCAGACTTCGGCGGTCTCGTCGGCGCCGGCGTAGACGTTGCAACGCCCACTTCCTCGCTTCAACGCCGCCTCCAGCGCCTCCACCACCCGCACCTTCTCCGCATTCGAGAACCGGAACCGGTCCGCCACCACGTCCAGCACCTTGCGCGGCCCGGTCGGTGTGGCGACCACGCGCTCGGCCTGCACGCGGGTGTAGCCGCTGGCGGACAGCCACTGCTCGACTTCCTCGGGCGTGACCGTGGCCGGCAGCTCGACCGGGAAGGTGATCACCAGCCGCGGATCGCCCGCCGCGGCACTGCGCTGCTGCAGGTCCAGCCAGATGCTCTGCGGATCGTCCTCGCGCACGGCTTGCGCGGTGTCCTGGTCGAACAACTGCGCCGCGCGGGCGAACAGCAGCTTCAGGTGGTCGTTCAGCTCCGTCATCGTCCCGACCGTGGAGCGGCTGGTGCGCACCGGGTTGGTCTGGTCGATGGCGATGGCCGGCGGCACGCCTTCGACCGCATCCACCGCGGGGCGGTCCATCCGGTCGAGGAACTGGCGCGCGTAGGCGGAGAAGGTCTCGACGTAGCGCCGCTGGCCTTCGGCGTAGAGCGTGTCGAAGACCAGCGAGGACTTGCCCGACCCGCTCGGGCCGGTGACGACCGTCAGCTCGCCCGTGCGGATGTCGAGGTCGAGGTTCTTGAGGTTGTGCTGGCGGGCGCCACGGATTCGGATCAGGCCGGTCATCGGGAATGCTCTCGCTGGGCGGAAGCGGAACATTCTAGGGATGCAGCCGTCCGGGCGCTTGCGGCTGCGCATAGTCCGCAGGCCGCGCCAGCGCCGAGCCCGCCGGCCGCCCCCACGTCGCTTGGCCCCCGCGCCGCTCTGCCCTCGCGCCGCGCCCCCCGTTCGTCATGCCCGCGAAAGCGGGTACCCACGCCCCGAGGGGGCCGCGTGGATGGACTGCGTGGGTCCTCGCTTTCGCGCACTGCTGTCCGGTAAAACGCGAAGCCCAAAGTCTCCAGAGCTTGATCGGCGGAGTTGCGGCCCTCGACATGAAGGGCTATCGAACCCACTGAGGACCAACTCAGTTGTCGAGGAGCCGCAACATGCAAAGCATGACACGACTGCAGGCGTTGTTGAAGCCACTGGCCAAGTCGGACGTGGACCGGCTGGCGCGTGAACACGGCGCACAACGCTATGGCAAGGGCGCGCTGACGGTGTGGGATCAGTTGCTGGTGATGCTGCACGGGCAGTTCGTGCAGGCACCCAGCCTGCGTGGAGCACTGCAGAGCTTCAATGCGCACAAGGCCCGTCTGGCTGCACTGCAGACGCACGAACTGCGCCGCTCGACGCTGTCGGACGGCAACCGGCGCGCCGGGTCGGCGACGGTGCTGTCGCAGGTGCTGCAAGGGCTGATCCGTCAGCTCGACGGCTGCCGCGACAAGCGTGTGCTGGGGGCGACCTCGCTGATCGACTCGACGCCGCTGACGCTCAAGGGGCGGGGCTTCGACGTCTGGACGCTGGGCACGAAGACCCGGCGTACGCAGGGCGTGAAGGTGCATGTGCAATGCGACGCAGCCACGCACGCCATCTCGCGCTGCGAGATCAGCGCCCCCAACGTCAACGATGTGGTGCAGGCGCGCCAGTGGGAGATCCAGCCGGGGACGACCTGCGTGTTCGACCGTGCCTACTGTGACTACGCATGGTGGGCGCGCATGATCCGGCAGGGGGTGAAGTTCGTCACCCGGCTCAAGCGCAACGCGGGCATGGTCGTCCTCGAAGCACTGCCCGTGCCCGAGACCGCCCGCGGGCGCATCCTTGACGACGAGCGCATCGCCCGCCGCTGGCGCCATCCCCGCAGCGGCAAGACATGGCGCGAGCCGCTCGTGCTGCGCCGCATCCGGCTACGCACCGACGATGCACGCCTGCTCGTGCTGGTGACCAACGACTTCGAGCGCACCGCCATCGAGATCGGCGATCTCTACCGCTCGCGCTGGCAGATCGAGCTGCTGTTCAAGTGGATCAAGCAGCACCTGGCCATCCGCCGTACCTGGGGCACCAACGAGCACGCCGCTCACCTCCAGATCTACGCAGCCTTCATCGCCCATGTCCTGTTGATGCTTCACCAGCAGGCCAGCCGCAGCACCACCGACTTGTGGGTGCTGCTGCAGCGCTGGCGATACGGCCTGTTCGAGCCCTGCGAGCAAGCCCTCATGCCTGTATGCGTGCCCCCTTGAGGGGGGCGTGGACGTTACCCGGACAGCAGTGCGCTTTCGCGAGGATGACGGGGGGCGTCTCTGCCGCAGATCAGTCCGGGACTTTGAGCGTCGTGCCCGTCATCACGATCTGGTCGCCCGAGGCCGGTGCCGTGGCGATGGCCGGCACGTTGGTGGCCGAGAGCGCCGTGGCGCTGGTGGCCCGTGCCGTGGTCCGCACCACCTGGCTGACCGGCAGCGCGGCGCCGCTGTTCAGGTGGCTCCACATCGCGTTCAGCGCCTGGTTCAGGTACGGGTGCAGCGGCACGGCCTTGGTGTCATAGCCGAGCAGCGCGCCGAAGGCGATGAAGGTGTCGAAGTGCTGCGCGTTGGTCACCTCGATGTAGCGCACCTTGGCGGCGTCGCTGGCGCTGTCGGTGAGCTGGTTCTTGCCGAAGTAGGCGCGGGCAGTGTGGTTGATCGGCAGCAGCGTGTCGCTGCGGCCGGCCACGATGATCGTCGGCTTGCTGCGCAGCTTCGCGGTGAGCTGCACCTCGTTGATGCCGGCGATCACGCGGTCGGACTGGGCCTTGAGCGTGCCGGTGAGCGTCGCGCCCGTGGCCTCGTCCTTGCCGGTGACCAGCGAGCGCATGCACAGCGCGCCGTCGAGCGCGAAGTCGGCGGTGTTGCTGGTGGGCGAGACGGCCAGGAAGTCGAGCTTCGCGCCGCCGACCGACCGGTCGTAGACGAGGTTCACGCCGCCGGTCGGAGGCACGCCGTTGCCGCTGGCGAACAGGCCCGCCTGCGTCGCGGGGACTTGCGCGGCGACGTCGCCGGTGGCGGTCGTGTTCGCCATGCTGAAGCCGCACACGCTGTCGGTGACGCTGAAGCGGCCGTAGGTGTTGACGTAGGTGACGACGATCGAGTTGGTGGCGAAGCGGAAGTGCGACTGCTGGAAGAAGTTGCTCTCGGCCTGCCAGCCGTAGCTGTTGAGCTTGGCCAGCGCGGCATCGGCCTGCTCGGCCAGCGTGGCGCCGGTGAGCAGGCCCTTGGCGGCCAGTGCGGTGCAGCGGTTCTGCGCCGAGGTGGTGTATGCCGCTGGCCAGAACGCGGCCGACAGCCCCTGGTTCGCCTGCGCCGACAGCGCAGCGCAGGGCTGGTAGACGTTGGCGTAGGTGAAGTAGTCGATCAGCGGCTTGCTGTGCGTGGCCACATTGGCGGCGCCCTGCTGGATCGTCAGACCGGTGTTGGCGCCGGGCTGGGCGTTCGGCTCGGAGACCGCGACGCCGTCGATCAGGCCCTCGGTGTCCTGCTCGGCCGCGGCCAGCGCCGCGCCGCCACCGTTCGACACCGACGAGGCGATGACAAGGGTGTTGCCGGGGATGATGGTGCGGATCTTCTTGTTCGCGTCAGAGGCGGTGGCCGTGCCGAAGCGCTCGTTGAGGACGTAGAAGGCCAGCCGCACGGCATCAAGGGTGTTCTTGCCCCAGTCCTTCTCGGGGTTCTGCTGCGAGTGGGCGTGCTTGTAGGCGACGCGGTTGGGCGTGGCGGTGTTGAAGGCGGCGACGTCCGACGCGGCAGCGGCCGACTGGAAGACCGCCTTGCCGGCGGCCGTGGCGGCGGTGAGCATCGTGCCGTCGCGGGCCATCACGGCGCCGCTGGTCAGGTCGTGCAGGCCGTTGCCCGAGCCCTTGTCGGTGTAGGCGACCGCGCAGCCGCGCTTGAGGCCCCACTCGCCCGCCGTGCCGATGGCGCCGTAGACGCCGCGCGATCCGGACGAGGTGGCGGTGACGATGCAGGGCTTCTTCGCGTCGAAGCTGTCGGGTACCTGCACCATCAGCGTGACGTTCTGCTGGCCGGTGCCGTCGTCGGCAGTGGCGATGTACTCGCGGCCGGCGATCTTGCCTTCGCCCAGGGTGTTGCCGCCGTTCAGGTCGATGTTCGGACCGTAGAGCACGCCCATGCCGCCCGCGGCGGTGTAGTCCACCAGCGCGCGGTAGTTGTTGTAGATGGCGTTGCGGCGCAGTTCGGACGCGGTGGGCGTGGCCGGCACGGCGTAGGCGGGTGCGGCGCCCATCAGGCCGGTCTTGCCGAGGCCGCCCGTCAGCAGGTCGTCGGTCGTGCCGTCGTAGGCCTTCTCGGCGATCGCGCCGGCAATGCCGGCGGGCAGGGTGTTGATGTCGTCATGGCTGCTGGAGGCACAGCCGCCCAGGAAGATGGCGGCGAGGGCTGCGGCGGCAATGGGGGTGCGCTTCGGGATCGACTTGTTCATTGGAATCTCCCAGGGAAGGTGCCCGGTCGGTGTGCCGGGTGGATTCACCTTGCCACGCTGGCAGATTCACGCCATGCCGTAATCCCCCGAACCAGAGAAAACCCTGAGACGATCGTGGTGCGGCCGCGGCGCGGCACGGGGCTGAAAGTGGTGTGATTAATACCTATCCATACATGTGCTAATCTGCGCAAAATGAATAGGTATTTGTCAATCGGCGAGGCCGCGAAATTGAAAGGCGTGAGCATCACGACGCTTCGGCGTTGGGAGGCTGACGGCAGCCTTGTGCCGACCCGCACTGAAGGCGGCCAGCGCCGCTACCTGTTGTCGCAGATCGACCCGGCAGCTGCCGCGTCGCGCCCGGTGGCGAGCCTGTTGACCGTGGCTTACGCCAGAGTCTCAAGCCACGACCAGAAGACCGATCTGGAGCGCCAGAAGCAGGTGCTGGAGCTGTACTGCGCCGCGCAGGGATGGACATTCGAGGTGATTGCCGACCTTGGTTCCGGCATGAACTACCAGAAGAAGGGGCTTCGGCGCCTGCTGAACCAGATCATCGACGGCAAGGTGGGGCGCCTTGTCCTGACGCACAAGGATCGGCTGCTGAGGTTCGGCGCTGAACTGGTGTTCGCCATCTGCGAGGCCAAGGGCGTCGAGGTGGTCATCCTGAATCGGGGTGAAGACACCAGCTTCGAGGAGGATCTGGCGCAGGACGTGCTTGAGATCATCACGGTGTTCTCGGCTCGCCTGTACGGGTCACGGTCCCGGAAGAATCAGAAGCTCATCGACGCGGTGAAGAAGGCAGCCGAGGATGCGCAAGGCTGACGAGCCGGAAGGCAAGACCTTCACCTACCAGGCCCGCGTGCCGGTGGATGCGGGTGCAGCGGCGGCGCTGGACGCCTACGCCGAACTCTTCGGCCGGGTCGAGCGCACGCTGTTCGCGCAGTCCACGGCGCAGGGCGTGAAGCCCGAGAAGCTGAAGAACGAATACCTGAAGCGGTTCGGGATCACCGCCCGGCAGTTCAACGCCATCCGCGTCGGCTTGGACGGAAAGACCGACTCGGTGAAGGAGCGCCGCACCGGCCTGATCGACGAGGCAAAGACGCGGCTGAAGAAGGCGCAGGCCACGCTGAAGAAGCTGGGCACGGCGCCCAAGTCCGAGACGCCCGAGGCGCGAGCGAAGCGGCTGGGCAAGCTGCACCAGAAGACGCGCCGCGCGGTCACCATGGCGGCCCGGCTGGAAGGCATGCAGGCCGACCACAAGGCGGGGAAGGTCCGCATCGCCTTCGGATCGCGCCGGCTGTTCCGTGCGCAGTTCGACCTGTCGGGCAACGGCTTCGCGGATCACGCGGCGTGGCGGGATGCGTGGCACCGCGCCCGGTCTGAGCAGTTCTCGGTGCTGGGCAGCAAGGATGAGACGGGCGGGTGCCAGGGCTGTGTCGCAACGCTGGCCGACGATGGCACGGTGTCGCTGCGGCTGCGCGTGCCCGATTCGCGGGTCTTGGCCAGCAAGTACGTCGAACTCCACGGCATCCGCTTCGCCTACGGCATGGACCAGATCCGCGCCGCCCTGGCGTGCGGCCGGGTGGTCGAGCGCGTGAGCGCCACCGGCAAGCCGACCAAGACCCGCGACGGCAAGGCGCTGACCTGGCGCTTCGTGCGCGACGGCAAGGGCTGGCGCGTGTTCGTGTCCGTGTCGGTCGATCCGGTGGCCACGATCAGCACGGCGCAGGCCGGTGCGGTGGGTGCGGACTTCAATGCCGACCACCTCGCCGTGGCCGAAACCGACCGGCACGGCAACCTCATCGCTCACCAGCGCATCGATCTCGACACCCGCGGCATGAACGCCGACCAGCGCCGCGCCGCCATGGGTGACGCCGTGAAGCAGGTGGTCGAGCGCGCCCGCGCAGCCTCCAGGCCCATCGTCATCGAGCGGCTGGACTTCCGCGAGAAAACGGCCCGGCTGGAAGGCGCGGACCCGTGGCGTGCGCGCATGCTCAGTGCGCTGGCCTACAGAGATTTTGACTCGATGCTTCGCGCTGCAGCCTTCCGCAGCGGCATCGAGGTCATCGCGGTGAACCCCGCGTACACCTCCGTGATCGGCGCCGTGAACCACGCGGCCCGACTCGGCATCAGCGTCCACGCCGCGGCGGCGTTCGCCATCGCGCGTCGTGGACTTGGCTTGAAAGAACGCCCGTTCGCGGCCTACCGCAGCACTGCAACCGACTGCCAGCACGGCATCGTGGCGGTGCCGGCCCGCAACGGCGGCCATGTCACCTTCGCGCTACCTGCAAGGAATCGCGCGAAGCATGTGTGGACGCAATGGGCGGCCGTTCGTTCGAGCCAATCAGCGGCCCATGCAGGGCACTTCCGGTCTGGCGCTGCGAAAGCGGCCCCGGCGCCTCTGTCTCAAGCCATTCAGGCCGTGAGCGCAACCCGGTGGACCAAGGTGCGATCCCTTGGCGCAAATCGTCAGCAGCACTGTTCGGCTGGCGTGCCTGTCTTCGACGATGTGCCTTTCTGAGCAGCTTTGCTCAGGCTTGGGTACGTCTGGATAGGTTTATAGGAACGGTGTCATTGCACCAGGGTGGTGAGCTGGTCGAGCGCGGCGAGGTCCATCGGCTCGAAGCGGCTAAAGTGCAGGTCCTCCAGGATCTTCTTGCCCGCCGGATCGGTGGCCATGCCACACAGCACGGCGCGCACGTCGTCGATCCGCCCGGCCAGTTCGGGGCCGACGCAGAAGCAGTGCGAGGCGCTCTGGCTTTCGGTGGCGGCGACGATTTCCAGCGCCTCGCGGGTCGAGGCGCTCAGGCCATGCCACGTCTCGTTGAAGACGAAGCCGACATCGGCCTGTCCGCCCAGCACGGCCTGTGCCGCCTTCAGGTGGTTGCCCGCCATGTGGAAGCTGCAGTCGGCCATTGGAATCTGCAGCTGGTTCAGCAGCGTCAGACCGAGGAAGTGCACGATCAGCTTGTCGGTGGCCGAGGCCACTTTCAGCGGCCGCGTCGCCGGCAGGCCGACGCCGCGCCGGGCGACCAGCATGGTCTCGTCGAACACCCCTGCCGGCCGTGCGACTGGCACGAAGCCGCGCTCCTGCACGTACCGCAGTGCGCTGTACGGATTGGCGTAGACGAGGTGGATACCGCCTGCGAGCACCTGCTCGCGCTCGACGTTGAAGTTGTCGCAGGGCTCGAAGCGCATCGCCAGCCCGAGCTGGCGCTGCAGGTAGGTGTTGATCAGGAACCAGCCAGCGAGGTTCTTGGCGGTGTCATGCGGGCAGACGGACAGTTGGTAGCGGGTGGACATCGTGTGGGGGGCGAAAATTCTGGGAGATGGCCCCGATTCTCCGTAACTCCGCTGACGACCGAAGGTCGGGAGACCCATGGAACTTCGGGGTTTCTCTTCAGCCCATCAGCGCGCAGGGCACCGACCAGAGCAGCTGTCCGGGCTGGGGGCTGCGGGGCTCGACCGTGATGCAGGTCAGCGAGGCCTTCTTGATCCGCACGATCGGGTGCGGGCTGCCGAGCAGGCGGCTGATCAGGTCGGACAGGTCCGGCTCGTGGCCGACCATCCACAGCGAGTCGGTGGCCGGGTCCGCGTCGATGCTGTCGCGCAGGTGGGCGAGGGCTTCCGGCGTCGGGGTGCCGAGCCGCAGCCAGTCGACGATCTGCGGCATGGGGCAGTCGGGCAGGCGGTGGCTGAACTGGGTGGCCGTCTCGACCGCACGCACCAGCGGGCTGCTGAGCAGGCGCTGGGGCAGCAGCCCCTGGCGCTCGCAGAAGCGGGCCACGGCGCGGGCCTGGCCGAGGCCCTTTTCGGTGAGCGCACGTTCGGCATCCGGCATCGGCAGGGTGCGGTCCTGGGCCGTGGCGTGGCGGAGAAAGTAGAGGGAGGTCGGCACGGGGGGCATTGTCATCCAGTCCTGATCCAGCGGGGGGCTGGCCTGAATGGAAGCTGTTGGAATCCGGCTCCGCGTCGCGTGGGGTCTGAACCTGGCGCTCTCTGCACCTCAGCCCGCGGCGATGGGATCGTCAGATTCCAACAGCGCCACCGTCAGCGCGCCGCACGGGGCGTGCGCTGCGCAGTCGTTGTCGTTGCCCGGTGCGTCCCGGGACAACATGGAATGCATTGACGCATGGCGCCGCGCAGCGCAAGTAACCAGATCTGCCCCGTACCTTTGTCGGGCTTGGTCGATCCAGGTGGTTCAATGGGCCTGTATCCGCTTAAAAACGTGCAAATTACCCATTTATTGTGGGATGTCCCCGTGATCCGGGGGTTCCGTTGCAAGTGCTTTCGATGCGTGCGGTAACAAACCCGCACCGGATCGTCACACAGTCGCGGTGTTCGCTGCCTGGGTGTCGGTGTGGTCCGGGAGGACGACCCCGGTGTAGCCGTGCGCCGGGTGTGGCACCAGACGGAGCCGGCCACCAGGGGTCCGGACCGCGCAGTCGCTGGCGCACCAGAAGCCCGATGGCATCGACGGCATCGGCTGGGTGCAGACCAGCGTGCCCTCGCTGTCGTCCGGCGTGCTGCGGATGTCGATCGCTGCACCCAGACAGCGGCACTGCACCTCGCCGCGCACGTTCGGCAGTGTCGGCAGCCCGCCGACGAAGGCACTGGCCATGGCGGTACTGCCGACGATGGCGGTGATCCAGATCGGCAGGCCGTTCACCGGCGGCAGGTGTTCCCACAGCCAGTCGCAGCACGCGGGGGACAGTGGCGAGCCGGCCGAGCCGATGGCGCGCAGCGCGGACAGGTCGGTGATGCGGCGCAGGTCGATGTTCGCCTGCAGGACGCCGGTGTGGAAGGCCGCGCTGGCACCGAAGAAGGTCACCCCGGTCTCGCCGACGAACTGCCACAGGCGCGTCCAGTCGGGCGATTCGGTGCTGCCGGCCGGGTGGCCGTCAAAGAGGCAGAGGGTGGTGCCGCCCAGCAGTCCGCCGACCTGCAGGTTCCACACCATCCCGCCGGTCGACGCGTACCAGTGGAACCGGTCGCCGGTATCGACCGTGGCGCCGAGGTTGTTGTGCAGCGTGTTGAGCTTGAGCGACTCCAGCACGATGCCGCCATGGCCGTGCACGATGGGCTTGGGCAGGCCGGTGGTGCCGCTGGCGTAGACGATCCACAGCGGGTGGTCGAAGGGCAGCCACTCGGGCTCGAACTCGGGATTGCCGGCCAGCAGCGGGCGCAGGTCGTAGGCGCGGCGGCCGGGCCGGGCGAACTCGTCGACCTCGGCGTCCTTGTCGAGGCAGGGCCAGAGCACCACATGCCCGACGCTGGGCAGGCCGTCCAGCAGGGCGTGGACCAGCGGCAGGCGGTCGTGGTCGCGGCCGCCGTAGGTGGTGCCGTCGCAGGCGATCAGCACCTTGGGTTCGATCTGGCGGAAGCGGTCGAGCACGGCCTGCGCGCCCATGTCCGGCGAACACACCGACCAGACCGCCCCGAGGCTGGCGCAGGCGAGGAAGGCGACCACCGTCTGCGGCGCATTGGGCAGGTAGGCCGCGACGCGGTCGTTGCGCTGCACGCCCATGCCGCGCAGTGCGACCGCCAGCGAGGCGACTTCTCGGCGCAGTTCCGACCAGCTCAGCGACAGCGTGCGGCCGGCGTCCTGCAGCATCTCGTTGCGGAACAGGATGGCCGGAATGTCGGCGCCGTGCGCGGCATCGGCATGGCGGAAGACCTGTCGGGCGTAGTTGAGCTGCGTCCCCGGGAACCAGACAGCGCCTGGCATGCGCGCGTCGGCCAGCGCCTGGGTCGGCGGCGTGGGCGACGCGATCTCGAAGTAGTCCCAGACCGATTGCCAGAACCCGTCCAGGTCGGTGACCGACCACTGCCACAGCGCATCGTAGGTGTCGAAGGTGCGCTGGCGGTTGCGGGTCAGCCAGTGGCGGTAGCGGGTGATCTGCGGCTCGGTGAGCACCATGTCGGATCCAATGTTGGCTGTTACAGCGAAAGATGCCAACTTTTTATCAGAAACGGGGCCATGTCGGCTATTTCGGTGTCAGTGTCTGCGGCGCTTCGATGTCGATGTACGGCCACCAGGTCAGCCAGAACGGCGCCCGCCGGTAGCCGATCACCTGCGGTTGCGTCAGGTCGGTGATGAGCCGGTGCACATGGAAGCGGTAGGGCGCGTAGGCCAGCAGCAGCCGGTTGGCTTCGCGGAAGGCCGCGAGTCGCTCGGGGCCGTCGGGCAGGGCGGTGATGCGCTCGTAGACCTGGTCGAACGCCGGCAGCTGGAAGCGCGCCATGTTGCCCTTGCCGACCGAGGCGCTGTAGCCGCACTCCAGCGCGCCCTGTCCGTCGGGCGAACCGGCGCTGGAACCGACGCGCCACAGCATGAACTTGCCCGCCCGCGTGGACTTGAGGTTCTCGCTCCACTGGCCGACCTTCAGCTCGACCTTCAGGCCCAGCGTGTCCAGGTTCTTCTTGTAGATCTCGTCGAGCTGGCGGCTGGTCTGGTCGGCCTGCGTCAGGATCACCAGCGTCAGCTTCGAGCCGTCCGGACGCTCGCGCCAGCCATCGCCGTCGCGGTCGACATAGCCCCAGGTGTCGAGCAGGGCGCGGGCGCGGGCGGGCTGGTATTCGCCGATCTCCGTGCGCAGCGCGGGGTCGTGCCCATAGGTGCCGGGCTGGATGCCAGCCTGCGCGGGCATGGCTTCACCCCGGCGGCCAAGGCGGATCTCGCGCTTGATGTCCAGCCCGAGGCTGATGGCGCGGCGCAGCGCCACCTGCTGCGGCGCCAGGCCGCCGATCAGCGGGTCCTCCATGTTGAAGACCGTCATCGTCACGTCCGAGCCGGCGATGCGGTACTTGCGGAGGCCCTTCTTCGCGAGGTGGGGCGCGAGTTCGCCCTTCACCAGCGCCTGCGGGATGTAGTCGGCCGGCACGCGCTCCAGCAGGTCCTGCTCGCCGTTGAGGAAGGCGAGCCAGCGCGGCTGCGCTTCCTCGATGATCGCCACCTCGACGCGGTCGAGCATCGGGATGCGCCGGCCCTTGAAGCGTGCCAGCAGCGCCTGGCCCTCGGGGTCGTCCGGGTTGGGCGTGGCGTCGTAGAAGCGCTCGCGGTAACCGGTGAAGCGCTCCATCACGATCATCGAGCTGCGCCGCCACTCGGCCAGCCGGAAGGGGCCGGTGCCGATCGGGTGCTCCATGACCTTGTCGCCGTAGAACTCGACCACCTCGCGCGCCATCGCTTCCATGCCGGCCAGCGTGTAGAGGAAACGTGGTCGAGACGCGCGCAGCCGGAAGCGCAGCGTGTAGCGGTCCAGCGCCTGCGCTCCGTCCACCGGCTGGTCGTAGTCGAACGGCTTCTTCGACTGGATCGCCGCGTCGCGCAGCGCCTGCAGGCCGAGGATCCCCTGCTCCTCCAGCGAGGTGTGGCCGGGGCTCTTGGTCGCGGGGTCGTAGTAGCGCTTGAGGGTGTAGATGTAGTCCTCGGCGGTCAGCTCGCGCGGCTGGCCCTTGAACGCCGGGTCGTCGTGGAACAGGATGCCGGGGCGGATCTTCAGCGTGAACGTGCGGTGGTCGTCGGCGATCTCGGGCAGCGCGACCGCCGTGCAGGGCCGGATCAGGAAGGGCCGCGCCAGGTGGTCGTACTCCAGCAGCGTCTCGAAGATGTGCGCGGCGATGGTGCGCGAGTAGATGTCGCTGAGCTGGGCCGGGTCGAAGCCGGTTTCCGCCGCGTTGAAGGCGTAGCGCAGCACCTTTGGTCTGGCCGCCGCTCCGGACTCGGCGGCATGCAGCCAGTCCGGCGTTCCCAGCAGTCCGGCACCGGCCGCCGCGGCGGTCAGCAGATCACGTCGCGTCGGATGCACGGGCGCTTCCTTGTTCGGGTGGAGGTTCAGCCGCGGGCGGCGTTGAGCTGGTCGCGGGTGGCGATCGCCACGCGGCGAGCGGCTTCGGCGAAGTCCTCGCCCTTGCTGGCGTAGAGCACCGCGCGCGAGCTGTTGACGACGATCGTGCCCGCCGCGGTCAGCCCGGCCTTCACCGTCGACTCCGCATCACCGCCTTGCGCGCCGACGCCGGGGATCAGCAGCGGCAGGGTCGGTGCGATCTCGCGCACGCGGGCGATCTCGGCCGGGAAGGTGGCGCCGACGACCAGCCCGATCTGGCCGGTGCTGTTCCACTCGGTCTGCGCGAGGTGCGCCAGGTGTTCGAACAGCCGCGGCTGGCCCGGCACGTCGGCCAGGCGCTGCATCTGCCAGTCGTTGCCGCCGGGATTGGAGGTGCGGCACAGCAGGATCACGCCCTTGTCCGCATAGGCCAGGAACGGCTCGATCGTGTCGCGGCCCATGAACGGCGACAGCGTGACGGCATCCGCCCGGTAGCGCACGAAGGCCTCGCGGGCGTACTGCTCGGCGGTCGAGCCGATGTCGCCGCGCTTGGCGTCCAGGATCACGGGCACGTCGGGCGCGACCGCCTTCATGTGCGCCATCAACTGTTCGAGCTGGTCCTCGGCGCGGTGCGCGGCGAAATAGGCGATCTGCGGCTTGAAGGCGCAGACGAGGTCCTTGGTCGCATCGACGATGGCGGCGCAGAAGTCGTAGATCTTCGACGCATCACCGGCCCAGGCGCCGGGGAACTTCGAGGGTTCGGGGTCGAGGCCGACGCACAGGAGGGAGTGGTTCTGCTGGGTGGCGCGGGCGAGCTGGGTGGTGAAGGTCATCGTCGTCGTCCGTCGATCAGCCGCCGATGCGCCGCGCCAGCGCCGCCGCCATCCCCGTGTAGCTCCCCGGCGTCATCGCCAGCAGCCGGTCCTTCTCGTGCTGCGGCAGCGCCAGATCGGTGACGAACCCGCGCATCAGCTCCGCCGTCATCGGCTGGCCGCGCGTGAACTTCTTGAGCTGTTCATACGGCTCCGGCAGGCTGTAGCGGCGCATCACCGTCTGGATCGGCTCGGCCAGCACTTCCCAGGCGTCGTCCAGGTCGTTCGCCAGCGCCGCGGCGTTCAGCTCCAGCTTGTCCAGCCCGCGCAGCAGGCTGTCATACCCCAGCAGCGCATAACCCAGCGCCACGCCCATGTTGCGCAGCACGGTCGAATCCGTCAGGTCGCGCTGCCAGCGGCTCACGGGCAGCTTCTGCGCCAGGTGCGTCAGCAGCGCGCTGGCCAGGCCGAAGTTGCCCTCGGCGTTCTCGAAGTCGATCGGGTTGACCTTGTGCGGCATGGTCGATGAGCCGACTTCGCCTTCCTTGGTCTTCTGCTTGAAGAAGCCCAGCGAGATGTAGCCCCACACGTCGCGCGACCAGTCGATCAGGATCGTGTCCACGCGCGTGAAGGCGTCGAACAGCTCGGCCATGTAGTCGTGCGGCTCGATCTGGATGGTGTACGGGTTGAAGGTCAGGCCGAGCGCACCTTCGATGACGTTGCGGCTGAAGCCTTCCCAGTCGTGCTCGGGATAGGCCGACAGGTGGGCGTTGTAGTTGCCGACCGCGCCGTTCATCTTGGCCAGCAGCTTCACGTCGGCGATGCGCGCGCGGGCGTTCTTCAGGCGCGCCACGACGTTGGCGATCTCCTTGCCGACGGTCGTCGGGCTGGCGGTCTGGCCGTGGGTGCGGCTGAGCATGGGCACGGCGGCGAACTGCTGCGCCTGCGCGGTCATCTTCGCGATCACCTTGTCCAGCATCGGCAGCATCACCTCGTCACGCGCGCTTTTCAGCATCAGCGCATGGCTGGTGTTGTTGATGTCCTCGCTGGTGCAGGCGAAGTGGACGAACTCGCCCATGCGCTCCAGTTCGGCGTGTCCGGCGATGCGGCGCTTGATCCAGTACTCGACCGCCTTCACGTCGTGGTTGGTGGTCTTCTCGATGTCCTTGATCGCCTGCGCGTCCTCTTCCTTGAAGTGGATGACGAGCGAGCGCAGCAGGCCGCGCGCAGCCTCGGACAGCGCCGGGAACTCGCTGAAGCCGGCGTCCGACAGTGCGATGAACCACTCGATCTCCACCTGCACGCGGCGGTGCATCAGGCCGAACTCGCTCAGCAGCGGGCGCAGGGCGGACACCTTGGCGGCATAGCGGCCATCGAGCGGCGACAGGGCGGTCAGGGGCGTGAACTGGGAGTGGGGCATGGTCGGACTCGATGGGCAATTGGGGCGCGCGGCATGCGCGAATGCAGCCGCTGATTTTACCGGGCTGCAATGCGAGAGCGGCCGCCGCCCCTCCCAGGGCGGCGGCCGCTGGCCGCGATGACGCGAATGGATCGATCAGAACGGCGTGTCGTAGAACTGCAGCAGCGGGCCTTCACCGGTGCCGGCGACCGGACCGGGAACCCCACCCGGACCCTGCATGGTCACGGTGACGGCAATCTTGTAGGCACCGGCCGGCGGCGCGCTCGCAGGTGGGAAGGCCAGATTGACGGTGTAGGTACATGGATCTGCGGCGACCAGCGGTGTCGAGACGGTGCTGCCGGGAAGCGTGCTGACTTCGCCGGATCCCATTTGTTCGAGATAAACCTTCACATCCCATTGACCGCCCATGAACCAGCCCATTGAGCCGCTGGTTTCCCAAGTGACCTGCACTCCCCAATCCTGGGTTCGGCGGATACAGGCGATCGGGTTGGGTACGGGTGGAAATACGCCACCGGCTCCCACTTCGGTGACAGTCGCCGTGGCAGTTGCCGGAATATTGAAGACCGGGAAACCTTCTTCGAAATCGATTGCAAACGGATTGGCCATGATGAACTCCTTGGAGACGTTGGTTGCTTGGTATCGGCAGACCTGTCGTTGCTCTGTCGATGGAGATGACTGTAGAAGTCCACCATTAGCTGCTGGATGGCTACACGATTACGTGGGTGATTAAGCGGATCGACTCTCCGGATTAAGTGCGCGGACGTTGTTGAAGGCCGCGTCCATGCGGCCGTTTCCAGGGTTCAGATGCTCTCGCGGCGCGTGATGCGGCGGTACAGCTCGGTGGTCTCGGCGTCGGGGTTCAAGCCGAGCTGGCGGCGCAGCGTGGCCACGCATTGCCGGTACTGGCGCTCGGCGAGCTGCGGCTGACCGAGGCGGGCGTAGCAGCGCATCAGCCGGCGGTGCGCGGCCTCGTTGCACTCGTCCAGACCGAGGTGGCGCTGGGTGGTGCGCAGGCAGCCGTGCAGGTCGCTCCGGTCCTCGCGCAGCCCCGACAGGCGCCCGAGGACCTGGTTGAGCTGGTCCCGCAGCAGCTGCGACCGGGCGATGAGCACCCGCTCGTGCTCGCTCTCGTCGACCAGGTCGGTCCGGTAGAGGGTGGCGGCCACCTCGTAGTGGGCGATGGCCTGCGCGGTGAGGCCGGCGATGTCGGCCTGCTCGCCGAGGTTGGCCTGCAGCTCGAACTGCTCGACGTCGAGCCAGATCTCCCCGGCGGTGACGATCTGGTAGCCGTCGTCGCTGCACTGGAGCAGGCCCGGGTCGTGCAACTGGCGCCGCACGCGGTGCAGGATGACGTTGAGGTTGTTCCGTGCCGCCGCGGCATCGGCCTCCGGCCAGAACAGGGTGCACAGCCGCGCCCGCGAGGTCGGCCGCCGACGGTGCAGCAGCAGGTACATCAGCAGCGCGCGCGCCTTGCCCCGTGGCAGGTCCAGCACCTGGGAGGATCCGACCCAGATCTGCAGGCCATCGAGCATCTGCACACTCAGAGTGGCCTGCGCAGCCGGGGCGGCCTGGGCATGGGCTTGCGCGGGCGGGCTGGCTGCGTCAGGGGCATGGCGAAACGCGGCATCTGCACCGTCCGACGCCGGCAGTGCAGCGCGCCGAAGTGCCTGGGCCTGCAGCGCCTGCTCCGGCGTCAGCACCGGGCCGGACGTTGCCGTGCTTCCCCACTGGTTCAGCGTTGCATCCCATGCACCCAGCAGCAAGCGGGTGGCGGCGAGGATATTGGCCAGTCCACCCGGAGCGGCCAGATCTGACGCAGGCGACAGTGTGGTGGCAGTCAGGGGACCTGTCGGCGCTTGGGTCACGTGCGGGCTCCGTCCGGGTCATTGACGGAGGGAGTCTAGAAGCCACCACTTCCGGCGATGCGTGACAAAACACACGCAAAATTCGCATCTAGTTGTTTCAGTCTGTCGTCGCCAGTCCGGCCAGCCGGTCCGAAAGTCGGTCCACCAGGGTCAGGCACAAGCGGTCGTCGTCGCGCTGCACCAGCCCATCCCGCGCCAGCGCCGCGAGCTCGCGGCTGACCTGCTCGCGGCTGGTGCCGATGGTGGCGGCCAGATCGGTGTGGCGCGGTGCAGGGTCGATCCAGGCGCGGGCCTCACCGTCGTGCGCGGGGGTGGCCTGCCGCAGCAATTCTGCGATCAGGCGCTGCTGCACGTTCAGTGCGCTCAGTTCGTAGACCCGGTCGGTCAGGTCCCGCATGGCGCTGGCCAGGCCGCGCAGCAGGCGCTCGCACACGGGCCAGTGCCGCTGCAGCAAAGGTCCCAGTGCGTCCGGTGCCAGGCGCGCGATCAGGGTGTCCTCCTGCGCGAGGACCGTCGCGCAGCGCGGCTTGCCGTCCAGTGCGGCAATTTCGCCAAAGACCCCTCCCGCCTGGATGTCGCGAAAGCGAACTTCCCGGCCGCTGGGCGCAAGCATGATCACACGCACCCGCCCGGCACTGATCAGACACAGGTCCCGTTCATGGGTTTCCCGGGTCATGATGGTCTGCCCGCGTCGGTACCGCGTGAACTGTGCGGCTTGCGCGATGTCCGAGAGGGCTTCGTCGGAGAGGCCCGCGAGCAGGCGGATCGGTCGCAGTCCCAGCAAGGTCGGCGAAGTGCTGGCAGGTAAATGGGTCATGGAAGGTACAGCGGCGCCTTGTTTTGCGTGACGGAAATCACGGATGTGATCCCCCGCTGGTTTTTACGTTTTTTCACATGTTTGGAGATTGAGTAAATGCAATGGATGGCCGTGGCACTGCGGACATGGTCGTGCTGCAGCCATGGGCAACCGTCGGTGCAGACTTCTGAAAAGAATGTGTTGGGACAACATGAATGACCAGATTGCAGACACTCTGAAAACTTCCGGAGGAGCCCGCCGCCGTTATCTGACGGTGGTGTTTTCCGATCTGTGCGACTCCACGCGGCTGGGCGCATCGATGGAGGCGGAGTGGTACGCCGCGATGCTGGCGGATCTGCGCCATGCCTGTACCGAGGTGCTGGGTCGGCATGGCGGCACGGTCGTGCGCATCCAAGGGGACGGCGCGCTGGCGATCTTCGGCTACCCGTCGACGGGCGAAGCCGATGCCCGCTGTGCGACGCAGGCGGTGCTGGAGCTGCACGCGGTCGTGCGGGCGATGGCACCGGAGGTCGGCACAGGCACGCGCGCCTCGCTGGCGTTGCACTCGGGCATCCATTCCGGGCTGGTGCTGGTGGACGACGGGGATCTGGTGCGCGGCCGTTTCGAGCTGCTCGGCACGGTGCCCAACCTCGCCGCCCGGCTGTCGGACGAGGCCGGGCGCGACGAGATCCTCGTCAGCGAGGAAACGCTCGGGCCGGAGTTCCGTTACTTCGAGACCAGCCCGCTGCTGTATGTGCCCGTGAAAGGCCGGGCCGAGCCGCTGTCTGCGTACCGCATTCTCGGGCGCGCCGGTGAAACGGGCCGCCAGCTGGCCCGGCGTCGGCGCGGTCTGCTGCCGTTCATCGGTCGTGGTGACGTGCTGGAGGCGCTGGAGCAGCGGCTCGGGCAGGCCCGGGCCGGCTGTCCGCAGAGCCTGGCGGTACTGGGTGCCGCTGGCGTGGGCAAGACACGGCTGGTCGAGGAGTTCCTGGCACGCCAGGCGGCTTCGGCCTGCCGGGTGCTGCGCGGCGACTGCGAGAGCACGGCGAGCGCCGAACCGTTCCAGCCCTTCCTGCAGGTGCTGCGCGCACTGTTCGCGCTGAGCCATGGCCAGGCGCCGGCGCAGGCGGCTGCGGAGATCGGGCGTCGGCTCGACGAGATCGACCCGGCGCTGGCGGAGCACCGGGCGGTGCTGCTGCGGGCGCTGTCGCTGCCGGACCCGGCGGCGGTGTTCGGTGCGCCGCCCAGGCGGCTGGTGGCCGATGCGCTGGTCGCGGCGCTGCGCGCGCTGGTCGCGGCGCTGGCCGCGCGGCAGCCGCTGGTGCTGGCGCTGGACGACTGGCAGTGGGCCGACGAGGCCTCGCGCCAGGCGCTGACGGCCGTGCGGTCGATCGCCGACCGGCCGATCCTGGTGCTGCTCACGGCCCGCGAGCTGGCGCCGTCCGATCGCAACCTGCTCGGGACCGAGGCGCTGCAGTTGCTGCCGTTCAGCGATGCCGAGGCCGTGCAGACGGTCCAGCACCTGCTGCCCGGCATCGATCCGTTCGAGGCGGTCAACATCCAGCGCTACGCGGGCGGCAACCCGCTGTTCATCGAGGAGCTGTGCCACTCGATGGCGCAGGCCGATGGCGAGCACCCGGTCGGACGGCCCCATGGCGGCGCGGCGTGGCTGGACATCCTGATCGAGTCGCGGCTGTCGCGGCTGCCGGAGGCCCAGATCGAGCTGCTGCGGGCCGCGGCCGTGATCGGCAACGTCGTGCCGACCTGGCTGCTGGAGCTGGTCACCGGTTGCGGCGGCGACCACCCGCTGGTGCGGGCGCTGGCCGAACTCGACTTCATCTTCCCCGGCGAGCGCGCCGAGACCCTGCGTTTCAAGCACGGCATCACCCGGGATGTCATCTACGACTCGGTCGGCATGCACGAGCGCCGCGCGATGCACCTGCGCATCGCCCAGGCCATCCAGCAACACCGCCCGCCGGGCGATTCGGACGAGTCGCTCGAAGTGCTGGCCTACCACTACGGTGCAGCCGGTCAGACCGATCTGGCCGCCCGGTTCGCCGAACTGGCTGGCGACAAGGCGCTGGCCGCCTCGTCGCTGGACCGGGCGCGGCTGCAGTACCGCGCCGCGCTGGTGGCCCTCGACCAGATGCCGCCGTCACGCGAGCGGCGGCTGTACTGGATCCGCCTGTCGCAGCGCCTCGCGCTGGCCTGCGTGTTCGACGCGTCGCGGCAGGATCTGGTGCTGTTCCGGCGCGCGGTGGAGCTGGCGGATGTGCTCGGCGACGCCGAAGTGCAGGCCAAGGCGCTCTACTGGCTGGCCTACCTGCACTATGCACTGGGCGAATCGCACGCCTGCGTGATCCACGGCGAGCGGGCGCTGGCGCTGGCCCGCCAGGTCGGCGACGGGCCGCTGGAGGTGCAGATCTGCGCCACGCTCGGGCAGGCGCTGGCGTCATCGGCCGACTACGAGCCGGCGATCCGCCTGCTGCGCGAGGCCTCCGACATCAAGCGCCACCACCGTTCCGGCAACCGGCTTGCGGTCGGGCTGGCCTACACGCTGACCTGTCTGGCGGCGGTGCAGGGCGATCGGGGCGACTTTGCCCAGGCGAGCGCCCTGTTCGACGAGGCGCTCGATGTCGTGCGCGACACGGTGCACGAGGTTGGCGCGTCGATCCGTGGCTGGCGGGCGGCGGTGCTGCTGTGGCAGGGCCGCTGGGAAGAGGCGCGCCAGACGGCGGCCGAGGCCTACCGGATCGGCGAGCAGGTGCGCAGCCTGTTCTCCTTCTCGATGAGCCGGGCGGCCGGCGGCTATGCCCAGTGGATGCTGGATGGCTCGGAATCCGCCCTGCAGGGCGTGGTCGATGCCACCGCATGGCTGGCACCGCGCGAGGGCGGCCTGTTCGAGTCGCTCAACCATGGCTGGCTGACCGATGGGCTGGTCGGCATGGACCGGGTGCCGCAAGCGCGGCTCCACGCCGCGCGGGCGCTGCAGCGCGGGCGCCAGCGTGACCTGCTGGGTGGGGCGATGGCGGCGCGCGCCATGGCCTGGGCCGCGGCGACGAAGGGGGATCAGGCCCGTGCCGAGCGCGGGCTGGCGCAGGCGCTGCGCGTGGCCCACGCCCGCGACTCGGCCCACGAACTCGCGGTGACGCAGTGGACGGCGGCCCGCGTCGCCTGGGCCTTCGACGCGCCGGCGCGTGCCCGGCAATGGCTGGATCCGGCCGAGACCGCGTTCGAGACCATGGCCATGCCGTGGCACCTCGCCCAGGCCCGCGCGCTGCGCACGCTCATCCGCTGAGCACCAGCGTGTTCGGCGAACTGGTGGCGCGCAGGGTGCCGGCATCCAGCAGGGCGCCGAACAGCCCGAGCATCACGCCCATGCCCATGCTGTACCCCGGGCAGGCGTGCAGCGGCGCGGCGTCGCCTGCCCAGTCGCCAGGGGTGCGGCTGCCACCGAAGACGGTGTAGATGTCGCGCACGCCCGCCGCCAGATCGGCCTGGGTGGCCGAGGCAATGCCGACGATCAGCCGGTCGCCCTCGCGGATCTCCACGCCCTGCAGCGTGTGGTCCTCGCGGGCCGTGCGCCAGACCACTTCCGGGGTCGGTCGGGCCAGCAGGGCATCCACCAGCGGCTTGCGCAGCGTGGCGTTGGCGAGCATGTAGCCGTGCGGGGCCGGGCCGTCGGCATCGCGCAGCGCGGCCTGCAGGTCCCACAGGCTGCGGTCGCTCACCCAGCGGTAGAGGACGGTGCGCAGGTTGCCCAGCACGGTCGGCCCGAAGCCCAGCAGGATGCCGGTCACGGTGCGGCCGAGCAGGTCCGCGTTCGCGGCGGTGACCTGGCCGTCGCCGAGTGCCTGCACGATGTCCCGGGTCAGCGGGCCGAAGGCCGCGGGTGGTGCCAGGCGCAGGAACTCGGTCACCACCTCGCGCAGCAGGCGGCCCTGGTGGCGGCCATGCTGGCGCACCGTCTCGCTGGGGCGCGGCGAGAAGACGAACTTCGAGGCCGAGACGAAGTGCCCGGGGCAGGTCGGCGTGGTGCGCGACTCGGTGCTCCACGGGCCGACGGTCATGTAGTCGCCCGCCGGGTCCGGCAGGCCGAACCACCGTGTGCAGAGCTGGCCGATCACCATCTCGCACAACTCCGGCAGATCGACCGGCACGCCGGCCGCGGCTTCCCGTGCCGGGAGCGCCGTGCGCAGGGTGCTCAACCGCTGGGTGACAAGGCGGTAGGTCTCGTCGTAGGCCTGGTCCTCGCGGATCTGCTCGATGGCGGCGTTGACGGCGGGCGCCGTGCTGGCGTGGCCGGTGTCGCCATCCTGGCCGAGGTAGCCGAGTCCGACCGACGCCCGCATGCGCTCGCCGTAGCCGTGCACCGAGTAGCGCTGCCGGGGGTCGAGGAACACCTCCATCACCGCGGCCTTGCTGCCGACCAGCACGCCGTAGTCGGTGCGCAGCACACCACCCGGCTGCGACCGCACGGCGGCCCAGGCCGGCTCGCGCAGCGTGGCGTCTTCCATGCGGCGTTTCCAGGTGGCGAAGTCGGTGGGTGGCATGGGCGGAACGGGTGCCGCGGCGACCGGTGCCTGCACGGGCGTCGCGGCCCAGTGCCGCATGCTGCGCAGCGCGGTGAGCGAGGGCACGAAGAGGTAGAGCCCCCAGCGCAGCTCGACCAGCGGCGCGCTGCCGAGGTCGATCGACATCGGCTGGTCCCGCCAGGTGAACTGGAAGGTGCGCGCGGTGCCCGGGACCGGTACCCCCAGGAAGGGGTCGCTCTGCCAGGACAGGCGCCCCGTGCTGTTGCCGCCGCTGATCCAGCGCTGGATCACCTCGAACTGCTCGGCGATGCTGGCGTTGTAGGCCATGAAGAACAGGCCGCGCTCGCCCGAGGCGTCGGTGTAGGACATGCCGCGGCGGGCGATGCGCGGGATCGGCGCGCCGGTGGGTGCGGGCGTGCGCGGATTGGCGCGCCGCACATGCGACTGGAAGGGGCACAGCCGCTCGGTCGGCAGCGGCGAATCCGGCGCCGCGTAGTTGAAGTCGTTGGGCCGGTCGGCGGGGGCGGGCGGGCTGGCCAGTGGTGTGCCGTCCGGGGCGCGGCCCATCATCAGGGTGCGCAGGGTTGCGGCATCCGGTGCCTCGGCGCCGTGCAGGACCCGCAGTGCCCGGGCCTGCGCATCGAGCAGCTGGTCGAGCCGGTCCACCTGCTGGGCCAGCTTGCGGACCACGAGGAAGCTGCCGTTGTCCAGCAGGGCGTCTGGTGCGGCCGGCACGCGGGCATCGCCCCGGTCGTTCGGATGGCCCAGCAGCAGCTCGCCCGGCGCCACGGTGTCCGACCAGCGTGTGGCGGGCGTGCCCGCGGCGAGGACGGGCTGGCTGAAGCCGTCCTGGAAGCCGAAGTGGTCCTTCGGCCGCGTGCTGCCGGGGCCGGCGGTGTTGCGCTGCATCGCTTCGACCGCCAGCACCTTCAGTCCGGTGCCGGGCGCCTGCAGGCGCTCGATGTCCGGGCCCAGGCCCGGGTGGACCTCGCCTGCCGGCACGGGCCGGTGGCCCTGGCCGAAGGCGCCGCGCAGCTGCACGACCACATGCACCGTGGACAGCGCGATGCGGGCCGGTGACGTGCCGACCGCCCCGCGGGTCCGCGGGGGCTGCCAGCGGTCCGGGTGCTGGCCGTACAGATCGCCGAGCACGCCGGCCCGCGCGTCCATGCCTTCGATGAATTCCTGCGGCAGCCGGTCCAGCAGCGCGGCCGGCAGGTGCAGTGCCTTCATGCCCTGCAGCGTCAGCGCGACCGTCAGCCGGATGCGCGGGGGCTGTGCGGCGTCGGCCTCGGTGCACACGGGCCAGCGGGCCAGGGCGTCCAGGGCCTGTGCGGCATTGGTCACCCGCAGCAGCACCAGCGCGCCGTGGGTGGTGTCGGCCGGGCTGCTGAGGATGCCGCCCTGCACCTTGCCCAGGTCGAGCCGTGCCGCCGCAGGGGACTGCGCAGTCGCGCCGCTGGCACCGGTCCGGTCGAACCACTCGATCACCGGCCGGTACAGCGTGCGCAAACCATCGTCCGCGGGGAGCAACCGTGCCAGGCCGATGGCGCGGACCTCGCGCAGCACGTCGTTCATGCCGCGCACCAGGATGCCTTCGTCGCCCGCGGGGTTGTCCGGGAAGCTGTTCTTCAGCGCATGGAAGCTGCGGATGGCCCGCAGCGCGGTGGTGCCGATGCCGTGGCGTTCGGCGGCTGTCAGGCGGTGTTCGGCGATCTGCTGCCACTGCGCCAGGCTGTGGACCGTCGGGGGCAGCAGTCCCTGGGGCGTGACCAGCGCCTTCATCCGGCGCTGGTCGAGCACGGTCGTCGCCGACTCGGCGTAAAAGAAGCCGCCCTTCACCTCGTTGGCGCGCACCCAGCGCAGGTAGTCCTCGCAGGTGCTGGCGTGGGCGAGCGGATAGCCCTCGCAGTGGCAGAGCATCAGGTCCAGCAGGGTGCCGAGGTCGCGCCAGATGACGCGCATGTACGGCTCCCAGCCGCCATCGAAGGTCACGCTGAGCAGCAGGCGGTGGCGCAGGGAGCCGGCCGCCTGGGCCTCGGCATCCGGGGGCACGATCGAGAAGCGGAAGAAGTGGACGATGTCGAAGCGTCCCACCGGATCGGGAAACGGCGACAGCGGCACCGACGATTCGCGCGCCGCCTGCCGGATGCCGTTGAGCGTGGCGAGCACCTGCTGCAGGCGGGCGACCAGGGTGAGCGTGTCGAAGCTGTCGACGAACCCCGGCTTGACGGGTGCCAGCAGGCTCAGATTGGTGACGCCAGCGAGCTGCAGGCTCGCGTTCTTGTCGGACATGGGGCGCGGCTTCCTGGAAATTCAGAAATCGAAAAAGGCGAGACGAAGGTCGCCGAATCTAGGCGGCCTGTTGCCACCTGTCGTCATCAGAATTGAGGATGCGCAAGCTGGCCGCTCAGCGGCGGGCGATGCGGGTCCCGGAGGTGCCGGCCGGGATGCCGGTCAGTGCCGCGAAGGGCAGGTGCTGTGCGAGCACGGGCCAGGCCACCGCCACGGTCGAGCTGAAGTCGTCGAAGGCCACGCCCATCAGCAGCGAGACAGGCTGGTTGCGGGCCAGCGTGCGCATGCCCTGGCGCTGCTGCAGTTGCCCGAGTTCGCTGCAGAGGGCCTGGAGCGTGCTGCGACCGAGCTGCTCGTCGAGCAGCACGACCGTGCCACCGGGCAGGCCGATGGCGCCCGTGCTGCGGTGTTCGCCATGGCCATGGCGAAACTGCAGGTTCCAGACCGGCAGCCGGACGGCGGGGCAGGTCTGGGCGACGTCATCGGTCAGACGCCGACGCCAGGCCTGCTGGGTCTGCGGGGGCAGGGTGCTGGGTTCCAGCCACTGGGCATCCAGCCGGTCGAGCAGCCGTTGCCCGACATGGCGGTCGATCTGGCCGGGCACCTGCGTCAGCAGCGATTCGGCCGCGACCGGCAGCCCGGCCCAGACCAGCGCTGCGGCTGCCAGCGCCAGGCCAGCATGGCGCAGGGTGCGGCGCCAGGGTGTCCGGGCGGTGCGGCCGGCTTCGCTCCACTGCCGCAGCAGCGGATCAGGTCGGCAGTGCAGCAGCGCCCCATCGGGGAGTTCCAGCAGGCAGATGCCGCCGTCTCCCGTGCGTGGCCAGCGGATCTGGTGGGCGGGGATCTGCTGGGTGAAGGACTCCCCCCGGATCTGGAGCCGTTCGCCGACGATCTGCAACTCCACGATCTGTGCAGGTTGCGTGCTGCTGCCGAACAGATCGGCCTGCAGAGACACGGTGCTGGTGCGCTCCCGGATGCTGTCCATCGATGGCCTCCCGCTCAGCGGCGTCTTGGTGTTTTGTCGAGGTTCACTGTAGCGAGGAGCCGCCGGATTTCCTCTCCCCTGGAGGGTGGAAAAGGTATTGCTGAATACCCGTTTCTGTTACGAGTCGTGGCGCCTGCAGTGGCGCCTGCGGTGTGGGCGCGGTGCGGGCGGTGTGCCATAGTGCGGGCGCAGGGGGTGTGCACGACGGGTGCGCGCCGTGGACGAGGAGCATGCCGTGGGATTGTTCGACTTCATCAAGAAGCAGTTCATCGACGTTCTGGAGTGGAGCGAGTCCGGCGACGGGGTGCTGGCCTGGCGCTACCCGATGGCCGACAACGAGATCCAGAACGGCGCGGTGCTGACCGTGCGCGAGTCGCAGATGGCGGTCTTCGTCAACGAGGGCCAGGTCGCCGATGTCTTCGGACCCGGCCGCCACACGCTGACGACGCAGACGCTGCCGCTGCTGACCAACCTGAAGCACTGGGACAAGCTGTTCGCCTCGCCTTTCAAGAGCGACGTCTGGTTCTTCAGCACCCGGCTGCAGACCGACCAGCGCTGGGGCACGCAGCAGCCGGTGACGATCCGCGACAAGGACTTCGGCATGGTGCGGCTGCGCGCCTTCGGCAACAGCGCGTACCGGGTGGCCGATCCGCGGCTGTTCCTGAAGGAGATCTCCGGCACGCGCGAGGTCTACACCGCCGCCGAACTCGACGGCCAGCTGCGCGGCTTCCTGCTGCAGCACATCTCGGATGCGGTCGCGCAGTCCGGCATCCCCTTCCTTGATCTGGCGGCCAACCAGACCGAGTTCGCCGCCCAGCTGAAAGCGGCCGTGGCGCCCGAGTTCACGCGCATCGGCCTGAGCCTGGAGACGGTGACGCTGCAGAACGTCTCGCTGCCGGAGGAGCTGCAGAAGATCCTCGACCAGAAGATCGGCATGGGCATGATCGGCCAGAACATGGGCCAGTTCATGCAGTACCAGACCGGACAGGCGATCCCGAAGTTTGCCGAGAACGCCGGGCAGGGCGGGGGGCTGGCCGGCGACGCGATGGGCCTGGGCGCCGGGATGGTGATGGGCCAGACGATGGCGCAGGCGATGCAGCAGGGCCTGCAGCCGCCCGCAGCCGCAGCCGCGCCCGCCCCGGTCGTGGCGATGAAACCCGACGAGGTCATGGCCACGCTGGAAAAGCTCGCCGACCTGAAGGCCAAGGGCATCCTCACCGAGGACGAGTTCAGCGCCAAGAAGACCGAGCTGCTCAAGAAGCTGGTCTGACGTGGCCGAGGGGGTTGGCGCCTGGCGGGCCTACCGGGCCGCGTGTCCGAACTGCGGCGGCACGGTCGAGTTCCGCTCGGCCGCGTCGGCCAGCGCGGTGTGCAGCTTCTGCCGCTCGACGCTGGTGCGCGAGGGCGACGCGCTGCGCCGCATCGGCGAGAGCGCCGAGCTGTTCGACGACCACTCGCCGCTGCAACTCGGCGCCAGCGGCGTCTTCCAGGGCGAGGCCTTCACGCTGCTCGGCCGCCTGCAGCTGGCCTATGCCGATGGCCGCTGGAACGAGTGGCACGCGCTCTTCGCCAACGGCCGCAGCGGCTGGCTGTCCGAGGACAACGGCGCCTACGTCTTCGCCTTCGAGGCGCCGCTGAAGGACCGCGTCCCGCAGGCGGCCACGCTCTTCCCCGGCCAGCGTGCCCAGATCGAGGGCCTCGCCTGGGACGTCGCCTCGGTCACGTCCGCGACGGTGCAGGCCGCGCAGGGCGAGCTGCCCTGGCCGCCGACGCTCGCCGGCAGCTTCCTGATCGCCGACCTGCGCAACAGCCGCAACGAGGTCGGCACGCTCGACTACAGCGACCCCGCGCAGCCGCGCTGGTCGGTCGGGCGCGGGGTGCGGCTGGCCGATCTGGCGCTGCGTGGCTTGCGCGACGGCCCGAGCGAGAAGACGCTGGCCGGGCGCAGCATCGAGTGCCCGAGCTGCGGCGCCTCGCTGGAGATCCGGCTGGACAGCACGCAGTCGGTCACCTGCGGCCAGTGCAAGGCGGTGGTCGATGTCTCGCAGGGCGTGGGGGCGGACCTCGCGCACTTCGCGCAGAACGCGGTCACCGAGCCGCAGATCCCGCTCGGCAGCGTCGGCACGCTCCAGCTCGGGGCGCCGAAGTCGCTGCCGTGGCAGGTGGTCGGCTACCTGGAGCGCTGCGACCTGCCCGCGCCGGGGGACGGCGACGAGCAGACCTTCTGGCGCGAGTACCTGCTGTTCCACCCGACCGAGGGCTTCGTCTTCCTGGTCGACAGCGAGGACGGCTGGAGCTGGGCGAAGCCGCTGACCGGCGTGCCCGTCGTCCAGGGCGACACCGCGGCCTGGGCTGGCGCCCGGTACCAGCAGCGCTGGGCCTACCGCGCGAAGACGGTGCACGTCCTCGGCGAGTTCTACTGGCGCATCCGCCGCGAGGAGTTGGTGCAGGTCACCGACTACGACGGCGAAGGCGCCAACCGCCACAAGCGCCTCGGCCGCGAGCAGACCGCCGGCCCGGACGGCAACGGCGAGGTGACGTGGTCGGCGGGCGAGGTGCTGGATGCGCAGGTGATCGCCAAGGCATTCGGCCTTGATCCGCAGCGCAGCACCGCGCTGCAGCGGGATGCGGCGCCGGTGGCCGGCGGGAAGGGCGGCCTCGGCTGTGCGGGGGTCCTCATCCTGCTGGTGCTGCTGCTGTTCGTCGTGCTGCTGATCAGCCGCTGCAGCGCCGACAACTGCGACCAGATTCGCAGCACCTTCGGCCCGGCCAGTCTCGAATACCAGCAGTGTCTGAACAACCGCAGCCGCTCGTCCAGCTCGGGCGGCTCCTTTGGCGGGTTCAGCAGTGGCGGCGGCGGCCACAAGTAACGCAAGACACCCCAAGACGAAAGCGAAAGGCGCACACCATGGACATGCTCCGCCCCGATGTCATCCTCGGCTCGATCCTCTATGCCGTGATCGGCGTGGTCGTGCTGTGGGTCAGCTTCGTCGTCATCGACAAGCTCACGCCCTACAAGCTCTGGGAGGAAATCGTCGAACACAAGAACGTCGCGCTGGCGATCGTGGTCGCGGCGATGTTCATCGCGATCGGTCAGATCGTCGCGGCGGCGATCCACGGGTGAGCCTGCCGGCTTCCGCGGACGAGGTGCCGGCGAGCAGCCCGGCATCCCGCATCTCCCCCGCCGAGGTCACGCTGCTCGCCTCGGTCTTCCTGATCGCCGCCTGCGGCCTGGTCTACGAGCTGGCCGCGGGCGCGCTGGCGAGTTACCTGCTCGGCGACTCGATCCTGCAGTTCTCCACCGTCATCGGCACCTACCTGTTCGCGATGGGCGTCGGCTCGTGGCTGAGCCGGTTCATCGAGCGGCAGCTGGTGGCGCAGTTCCTGGGGATCGAGCTGCTGGTCGGGCTGGTCGGCGGGCTGATGCCGGCGGCGCTGTTCGTGGCGCACAACGCGCTGCCGGGCTCGGCGCTGGGGGCGTTCCGGGTGCTGCTGTACGGGCTGGTGCTGCTGGTGGGCGCGCTGGTCGGGCTGGAGATCCCGCTGGTGATGCGCATCCTGCAGCGGCAGTTCCGCCAGCGCTATGCCCTGAAAGACCTGGTGTCGCAGGTGCTGACCTTCGACTACCTCGGCGCGCTGGTGGTGGCGCTGGCGTTTCCGCTGCTGCTGGTGCCGCACCTGGGGCTGATCCGCACCGGGCTGGTGTTCGGGCTGTTGAACGCGGGCGTGGCGGTGTGGACGCTGTGGCTGTTCCGCGGCGAGCTGCGGCGCTGGCGGGCCTATGCGGCGGCGTGTGCGGCGGTGGTGCTGGCGCTGGGCGCAGCGATGGCGGGCGCGGACCGGCTCACCACCTGGTCCGAGGACCGCTTCTACGGCGACCGCGTGCTCTACAAGGCCACCAGCGACTACCAGCGCATCGTCGTCACCGGCGGCCCGGCGGGCGTGCGGCTGTTCCTGAACGGCAACCTCCAGTTCCACGAACGCGACGAGTACCGCTACCACGAGGCGCTGGTCCACCCCGCCATGGCCGGGCACGGGGCGCCCAGGCGCGTGCTGGTGCTCGGTGGCGGCGACGGGCTGGCGGTGCGCGAAATCCTCAAATATCCCTCGGTCGAGCAGGTCACGCTGGTCGAACTCGACCCGCACATGACGCAGCTGTTCTCGACCGAGCCGCGCCTGAAGGCGCTGAACGCGGGCGCGCTGACCTCGCCGAAGCTGCGGATCGTCCACGCCGACGCCTTCACCTGGCTGGAAGCGCAGCAGGGCACTGATGCGGTGTGGGACGTCATCGTCATCGACTTCCCCGACCCGAGCAACTTCGCCATCGGCAAGCTCTACACCACCAGCTTCTACCAGGTCGTCGACCAGCACCTCTCGGCGGGCGGCTACGCCGTCGTGCAGACCACCTCGCCGCTGATCGCGCGGCGCAGCTTCTGGACCGTGGCGGCCACGCTCGCAGCGGTCGGGCTGACGGTGACGCCGTACCACGCACATGTGCCGAGCTTCGGCGAGTGGGGCTTTCTGCTCGCCGGGCGCCGGCCGTGGCGCGCGCCGACGGCCTTGCCCGCGGGGCTGCGCTTCCTGACGCTGGACGGGCTGGCCGCGCTGCAGCAGTTTCCGCCCGACATGGCCCGCGTCGAGGAAGAACCCAACCGCCTGTCGAACCAGCACCTCGTGCGGGTTTTCGAAGAGGAATGGGGCAGGGTGCACCAGTGAACCTGCACCGGCGCGACTGGCTGGCGCAGATGGTGGCACTCGGACTGGCCGGCTGCCGTCCGGCCGAGGCGCCGCTGGCGGGCGGCTGGGTCGGCGCGGCGGCGCAGCGCGGGCACCGGCTGCGGGCGCTGAAATCCGGCGCGCTGCCGGTGGCGGCGGTGCAGCGGCGGTCGAGCGTGCTGGTCATCGGTGCGGGCGTGGCGGGGCTGGCGGCGGCGCGGGCGCTGGGCCGGGCGGGCGTCGACGATGTGCACCTGCTGGAGCTGGAAGACGAGGCGGGTGGCCATGCCCGCGGTCACCGGATGGCCGGCATGGACTGCCCGCTCGGCGCGCATTACCTGCCGGTGCCTGGCGATGCGGCCCGCGAGGTGCGCGAACTGCTGGCCGACTTCGGGCTGGCGCGTGTCGAGCACGGCCGCTGGACCTGGGACGAGCGCCACCTGTGCCACAGCCCGCAGGAGCGCCTGTTCTTCGAGGGCGCGTGGCACGAGGGCCTGTTGCCGCCGGCTGAGCCGGGGTCGGCGACGCTGGCGCAGTACCGGCGCTTCTCGGCGCTGGTCAGCCAGGCGCAGCGCGCCGTCGGGTTCTCGATGCCGGCGCTGCGCACGCCGTGGACGGCCGCACACGCGGCGCTGGAAGCCACCACCTTCGCCGACTGGCTGGCGCGAAACGGACTCGACGATGCCCGGCTGCGCTGGTACCTCGACTACTGCTGCCGCGACGACTACGGTGCCGATGCGGCCACCGTCTCCGCCTGGGCCGGCCTGCACTACTTTGCCAGTCGCCACGGTTTCCACCCGCCAGGCGACGAGGAGGCCGAGCGCGAGCCAGTGCTGACCTGGCCCGAGGGCAATGCCTGGCTGACGCGCCGCCTGGCCGCGCCTTTGACCGACCGGCTGCACACCGGCCGCACGGCGCTGCGCGTGGAGGAGGGCCGGCACGCCGTCGAGGTGCTGGTCTGGGACGAGGCGGCCGGACAGGCCGAGCGCTGGACCGCCGACCGGGTCGTGCTGGCGCTGCCGGTGTTCGTCGCGACACGGCTGCTAGCGTCGCTGCCGGACGCGCTGCGCGTGGTGTCTGCGGACGCGCGGCACGCGCCGTGGCTGGTCGCCAATCTGCACCTCGGCGCGGCGCTGCTGGAGCGTGTCGGTGCGCCGCCCGCCTGGGACAGCGTGCCCTACGGCAGCACCTCGCTCGGCTATGTCGATGCGATGCACCAGTCGATGCGCCCGCACGCTGGCCCGACGGTGCTGACGGTCTACTTGGCGTTGCCAGTCGCGGAGCGGGCCGCGCTGCTGGCGGATGACTGGCGGCCTTGGGCGCAGCGGGTGATCGCGGATCTGGTGCCGCTGCATCCCGATCTGCCCGACCAGTTGCGCCGCATCGACCTGATGCGCTACGGCCACGCGATGCGCATGCCGCTGCCGGGGACGCGGTCTTCATCGGCCCACCAGGCGCTGGCCCGGCTGCCTGGCCGGGTGACGCTGGCGCACGCGGACCTGGCGGGCTATTCGGTGTTCGAAGAGGCGTACACGCTGGGCGTGCAGGCCGGATTCAGCGTGGCGCAGGCCCTGGGACGACCGCACCGCGGATGACTTCGCGCTGCTCGGTCCGGCCCGGCTGGAACAGCGCCTGCATCACCGCCATCACCTGCCGGGCCCGGTCGGAGTGGTCGCCGCTGCGGTTGCAGACGTAGACGTCCAGCGTCACCGTGGCCAGTTCTGGCCAGGTGTGCAGCGCCAGATGCGACTCGGCCAGCAGCACCACGCCCGTGACGCCGCCGGGCTCGTCCGGCGTCCGGCCCGGGAACTGGTGGAACACGGCGCCGACGGCCTGCAGCCCGGCCTCCGCGACCGCCTGCACGGCGGCTTCGCGCAGGTGCCGGGCGTCGGTCATCCAGCGTGCCGGGCCGGCACAGGCGTGCAGTTCCGCGCTGAGGTGCAGTCCGTTCATGGTCGGGCAGGCGGCAGGCACAAAAAAAGCGACCACAGGGGTCGCTTCTTCGCAAGCGTCATCCGGGTGTCATCCGACGAGCGGACGATGCCCGGAGAACACCTCACTGCAGCTTGATCTCGACGTCCACGCCAGCCGGCAGGTCGAGCTTCATGAGGGCGTCGACCGTCTTGTCGGTCGGGTCCACGATGTCCATCAGACGCTGGTGGGTGCGGATCTCGAACTGGTCGCGCGAGGTCTTGTTGACGTGCGGCGAGCGCAGGATGTCGAAGCGCTGCATGCGCGTCGGCAGGGGCACGGGACCCTTGACGATGGCGCCGGTGCGCTTGGCGGTCTCGACGATTTCCTGGGCCGACTGGTCGATCAGCTTGTAATCGAACGCCTTCAGGCGGATGCGGATCTTTTGCTTTTGCATGACTGGTCTTTCAAAAAGAGCGATGCGGCCCACCGGGGTCGGCCGCGAACAGGAAAGGGCGGGGCACCTCGCGGCACCCCGCCACCGTCACACAAAAGTTCAGGCGATGATCTTGGCGACGACGCCGGCGCCGACGGTACGACCGCCTTCACGGATGGCGAAGCGCAGACCTTCTTCCATGGCGATCGGGGCGATCAGCTTGACGGTGATCGACACGTTGTCGCCCGGCATGACCATTTCCTTGCCTTCCGGCAGGGAGATCGAGCCGGTCACGTCCGTCGTGCGGAAGTAGAACTGCGGGCGGTAGTTGGCGAAGAACGGCGTGTGGCGGCCGCCTTCGTCCTTCGACAGCACGTAGATCTCGCCCGTGAAGTCCGTGTGCGGCTTGATCGAGCCCGGCTTGCACAGCACTTGGCCGCGCTGCACGTCTTCGCGCTTGGTGCCGCGCAGCAGGATGCCGACGTTGTCGCCTGCTTGACCCTGGTCCAGCAGCTTGCGGAACATTTCCACGCCGGTGCAGGTGGTCAGCTGCGTGTCCTTCAGGCCCACGACTTCGATCGGCTCGCCGACCTTGATGATGCCGCGTTCGATACGGCCGGTCACCACGGTGCCGCGACCCGAGATCGAGAACACGTCTTCCACGGGCATCAGGAAGGCACCGTCCACCAGGCGCTTCGGCTCGGGGATGTAGGTGTCCAGCGCATCCGCCAGCTTCATGATGGCTTGCTCGCCCAGCGGGCCGGTGTCGCCTTCGAGGGCCAGCTTGGCCGAGCCCTTGATGATCGGGGTGTCGTCGCCGGGGAAGTCGTACTTGGACAGCAGCTCGCGCACTTCCATTTCGACCAGTTCCAGCAGCTCCTCGTCGTCCACCATGTCGGCCTTGTTCAGGAAGACGATGATGTAGGGCACGCCCACCTGACGCGACAGCAGGATGTGCTCGCGGGTCTGGGGCATCGGGCCGTCAGCGGCCGAGCACACCAGGATCGCGCCGTCCATCTGGGCGGCGCCGGTGATCATGTTCTTGACGTAGTCGGCGTGTCCCGGGCAGTCGACGTGCGCGTAGTGACGGTTCTCCGTCTCGTACTCGACGTGCGCGGTGTTGATGGTGATGCCGCGGGCCTTTTCTTCCGGTGCCGCGTCGATCTGGTCATACGCCTTGGCGGTGCCGCCAAACTTCTTCGACAGCACGGTCGTGATCGCTGCGGTCAGCGTCGTCTTGCCGTGGTCCACGTGACCGATGGTGCCGACGTTGACGTGCGGCTTGCTGCGGACAAACTTTTCTTTAGACATTTTCAGATCTCCAGATCACAAAGAACATGGCCGGTGGCCGGTTTAACGTCTCGCGGGAACCTGCAGGTCCGTTCACCACCGGCAGTGAACGGCAGGCTCGCCGAAGACAACAGATTGGTGCTGTCACCCGACCAGCGGGTGACAGCGGGCAGCATCTTACTTCGAACGCGCCGTGATGATCTGCTCGGCGACGTTGCGCGGAGCTTCAGCGTAGTGCTTGAACTCCATCGTGTACGTGGCACGGCCTTGCGACATCGAACGCAGCGTGGTCGAGTAGCCGAACATTTCCGACAGCGGCACTTCGGCCTTGATGGTCTTGCCACCGCCAGGGATGTCGTCCATGCCCTGGACCATGCCGCGGCGGCTGGACAGATCGCCCATCACCGAGCCGGCGTAGTCTTCCGGGGTCTCGACTTCGACGGCCATCATCGGCTCCAGGATCACCGGCTTGGCCTTGCGGCAGCCGTCCTTGAAACCGATCGAGGCGGCCATCTTGAACGCGTTTTCGTTCGAGTCCACGTCGTGGTACGAACCGAAGGTCAGCGTCACCTTGACGTCGACCACCGGGAAGCCGGCCAGCACGCCGTTCGGCAGCGTGTCGATCAGGCCCTTTTCCACCGCGGGGATGAACTCGCGCGGCACCACGCCGCCCTTGATGGCGTCGACGAACTCGAAGCCCTTGCCCGGCTCCTGCGGCTCGATGGTCAGCACGACGTGGCCGTACTGGCCCTTGCCGCCCGACTGGCGCACGAACTTGCCTTCGACTTCGGTGACCTTGTCGCGGATCGTTTCGCGGTAGGCGACCTGCGGCTTGCCGACGTTGGCTTCCACGCCGAATTCGCGCTTCATGCGGTCGACGATGATTTCCAGGTGCAGCTCGCCCATGCCGGAAATGATGGTCTGGCCCGATTCCTCGTCGGTGCGGACGCGGAACGAAGGATCTTCTGCAGCCAGACGGCCCAGCGCGATGCCCATCTTTTCCTGGTCGGCCTTGGTCTTCGGCTCGACAGCCTGCGAGATCACCGGCTCCGGGAACACCATCTTTTCCAGCGTGATGATCGCGTCCGGATCGCACAGGGTCTCGCCCGTGGTCACGAACTTCAGGCCCACGCAGGCGGCGATGTCACCGGCCAGAATTTCCTTGATTTCTTCGCGCTGGTTGGCGTGCATCTGCAGGATGCGGCCGATGCGTTCCTTCTTGCCCTTGATGGGGTTGAAGACGGAAGCGCCGGACTGCAGCACGCCCGAGTACACGCGCACGAAGGTCAGCTGGCCGACGAACGGGTCGGTCATCAGCTTGAATGCCAGCGCAGCGAACTTCTCGCTGTCGTCGGCACGGCGGCTGGTCGGCTGGTCGTCTTCATCGGTGCCTTCGACCGGCGGGATGTCGATCGGCGACGGCATGAAGTCGATGAGCGCGTCGAGCATGCGCTGCACGCCCTTGTTCTTGAACGCGCTGCCGCACAGCATCGGCTGGATTTCGCAGGCGATGGTGCGCGTGCGCAGGGCCAGCTTGATCTCGTCTTCGGTGAGGTCACCGGTTTCGAGATACTTGTTCATCAGCTCTTCGGTCGCTTCGGCGGCCGCTTCGACCATCTTCTCGCGCCATTCGGCAGCGACGGAGACCAGGTCGGCCGGGATGTCCGCGTAGTCGAACTTCATGCCCTGGGAGTCTTCGTCCCAGAAGATGGCCTTCATCTTCAGCAGGTCGACCACGCCCTTGAAGCCTTCTTCTGCACCGATCGGCACCACGACGGGCACCGGGTTCGCGCGCAGACGCGTCTTCATCTGCTCGACGACCTTGAAGAAGTTGGCACCGGTACGGTCCATCTTGTTCACGAACGCGAGGCGGGGAACCTTGTACTTGTTGGCCTGGCGCCAGACAGTCTCGGACTGCGGCTGCACGCCACCGACTGCGCAGTACACCATGCAGGCACCGTCGAGCACGCGCATCGAACGTTCGACTTCGATGGTGAAGTCCACGTGTCCGGGGGTGTCGATGATGTTGATGCGGTGTTCCGGCAGGGAGCGGTCCATGCCCTTCCAGAAGCAGGTCGTGGCAGCCGACGTGATGGTGATGCCGCGCTCTTGCTCTTGCTCCATCCAGTCCATCGTGGCCGCGCCATCGTGGACTTCACCGATCTTGTGGTTCACGCCCGTGTAGAACAGGATCCGCTCGGTGGTGGTGGTTTTGCCGGCGTCGATGTGGGCCGAGATACCGATGTTGCGGTACCGCTCGATGGGGGTCTGGCGAGCCATGGTGTCACTCCAAATGCAAAGACTGCCCCAGACGGTCGATCGGACCGAAGAGGGCAGTCAGGGGGTTCAAGGTCGGATGGACCGGATCAGTCTTGGTTTCTGAATCAGAAACGGAAGTGCGAGAACGCCTTGTTGGCTTCTGCCATGCGGTGCACTTCGTCGCGCTTCTTCATCGCGCCGCCGCGGCCTTCGCTGGCTTCGAGCAGTTCGTTGCACAGACGCTGTGCCATCGACTTCTCGCTGCGCTTGCGGGCGGATTCCTTCAGCCAACGCATGGCCAGGGCCATCCGGCGGACAGGGCGAACTTCCACGGGAACTTGGTAGTTCGCACCGCCGACACGGCGGGACTTGACTTCGACCATCGGCTTGACGTTGTTCAGCGCGGTCATGAAGATTTCGAGCGGCTCCTTGCCGGCCTTCTTCTCGACCTGTTCCAGGGCACCGTAGATGATGCGTTCTGCAACAGCCTTCTTGCCCGATTCCATGACGACGTTCATGAACTTGGACAGGTCAACGGATCCGAACTTCGGATCAGGCAGGATCTCGCGCTTGGGTACTTCGCGGCGACGTGGCATTTCAATTCCTTTCGAGGCTTCAGTTGGTGGTGTCGGCACTGCGGCTCAGACCACCTCGGATGTCACTCACAGCCTGGACATCCACTTACTCCCGACAGCCAGCTCAAGAGCGTAAGGCTGAACGGTGACGAAGTGACGACCGGATCCGGTACGTCAAATCACGGACAGGCTCAAACTTATTTGGCCTTGGTGTTCTTCGGACGCTTCGCGCCGTACTTGGAGCGCGATTGCTTGCGGTCCTTGACGCCCTGCAGGTCGAGGGAGCCGCGCACGATGTGGTAACGCACACCCGGCAGATCCTTCACACGACCGCCGCGCACGAGCACGACCGAGTGTTCCTGGAGGTTGTGGCCTTCACCGCCGATGTACGAGATGACCTCGAACCCGTTGGTCAGGCGCACCTTGGCGACTTTCCGGAGTGCCGAGTTCGGCTTCTTCGGGGTCGTGGTGTAGACGCGGGTGCAGACACCGCGGCGCTGCGGGCAATTCTGCATCGCAGGCGACTTGGACTTCGTGACTTCGACCTCACGGCCGTGGCGCACGAGCTGGTTGATGGTTGGCATGGGTAACTTGTTCCCGTTTGAAGTTACGATGTTTTCCGGTCGTTCCGATGACCACACTGCGCGGCGATTTGCCAATGCCATGCGCTCGGAAATTTCCGAAAAGCCTTCGATTGTACGCGCCTTCCGTCAACAGGGGCAATGCGGAGTGACATCGGGTGCGACAGCGGCGCGACACGGGGGGCTTCCGCTAGAGTCCGTGCATGTTCCATGCAGCCGATCCCTCCGATGTCCGATTCCCCTCGATCGAGGGTCTGCGTGCGTTCGAGGCCGTGGCGCGGCTCGGTTCGTGCGAGCGCGCGGCGGATGAACTGGCCGTCACGGCGAGCGCCATCTCGAAGCGGGTGGCCACGCTCGAAGACCTGCTGGGCACCCCGCTGTTCAGCCGCAGCCTGCGTGCCCTGTCGCTGACCGCCGCCGGCCGCGAGTACCTGGAGCAGGTGCGCATCGCGCTGGGCCTGCTGGCCGCCGTGCCGCTGCACCGCCGGCAGGCGCAGCGGGTGCAGCGCCTGCGCGTGAGTTCGCCGCCCACCTTCGCGCGCCAGATCCTGGTGCCGGCGCTGGCCGACTACACCGCCGCCCACCCCGAGGTCGAGCTGGAGATCGTGCTGTCGATTCCCTACATCGACGGCGGGCAGGCCGACGCTGATGTCGAGATCCGCAATGGGGATGCGGCGGCGGCCGGCGTCGATCCGCTGATGGAGGATGTGCTGGTGCCGCTGGCCGCACCCGGGCTGCTGGCGCGGCTGGCGCCGATCACCGTGCCGGCCGATCTGGCACAGGCACCGCTGCTGCGCACGCCGCTGGAGCCGTGGACACCGTGGTTCCGCGCCGCCGGGCTGGACTGGCACGAGCCGACCCAGGGGCCGCGTCTCGTGGACCTCGGCCTGACGCTGGAAGCCGCCGTCTGCGGGCAGGGCGTGGCGCTGGCGCGGCCTTCGCTGGCGCGCCACTGGCTGCGCAGCGGGGCACTGGTGCCGCTGTTCCGCACCACGGCCCGGCCGGCGCATCTCTATTACGCGGTGGCCCACAGCGCGCACGAGCCGGCCTTCGGCTTCATCGACTGGCTGGCGGCGGTGGCCACCGAACTGGCCGACGAGGCGACGCAGGAACTTCTTTCCCGTCCAGCCTGACGAAGCTTCCGCGCACGCGGGGCGGCGCGGGCCTACGATCTGTCACTCCAAGACCGAGCCAGACCGAGGAGACCGCCACCATGACCGTCATCACCTGCATCGAAGACCTGCGCCAGCTCGCCGAGCGCCGCGTGCCCCGCATGTTCTACGACTACGCCGATTCCGGCTCGTGGACCGAAGGCACCTACCGCGACAACGAACAGGCCTTCCAGCGCATCAAGCTGCGCCAGCGCGTGGCGGTCAACATGGACAACCGCAGCACCGCGGTGAAGATGATCGGCCTCGACGCGAAGATGCCGGTGGCGATTGCCCCTGTCGGCCTGACCGGCATGCAGCACGCCGACGGCGAGATCCACGCCGCGCGCGCCGCCGAGAAGTTCGGCATCCCCTTCACGCTGTCGACGATGAGCATCTGCTCGATCGAGGACATCGCCCAGAACACCACTGCACCCTTCTGGTTTCAGCTCTACATGATGCGCGACCGCGAGGCGATGGCCCGCATGATCGAGCGCGCCCGCGCCGCGAAATGCAGCGCGCTGGTGCTCACGCTGGACCTGCAGGTCATCGGCCAGCGCCACAAGGACCTCAAGAACGGCCTGACCGCCCCGCCGCGCCCGACGCTCAAGAACATCGTCAACCTGATGACCAAGCCGCGCTGGTGCCTGGGGATGGCCGGCACGAAGCGCCACACCTTCCGCAACCTGGTCGGCCATGTGAAGGGCGTCAGCGACATGCGCTCGCTGTCGGCGTGGACCAACGAGCAGTTCGATCCGCGGCTGTCGTGGGCGGACGTGGCCTGGGTCAAGGAGCGCTGGGGCGGCAAGCTGATCCTGAAGGGCATCCAGGATGTCGTGGACGCGGAACTCGCGGTGGCCAGCGGCGCCGACGCGATCGTCGTCAGCAACCACGGTGGCCGCCAGCTCGACGGCGCGCAGGCGAGCATCGAGGCGCTGCCAGCCATCGTCGCGGCGGTGGGTTCGCGGATCGAGGTCTGGATGGACGGCGGCATCCGCAGCGGCCAGGACGTGCTCAAGGCCTGGGCGCTCGGCGCCCGCGGCACGATGATCGGCCGCGCCATGGTCTACGGCCTCGGCGCGATGGGCGAGGCGGGCGTCACCAAGGCCTTGCAGATCCTGCACAAGGAACTCGACGTGACGATGGCGTTCACCGGCCACACCCAGCTGACCCAGGTGGACCGCAGCATCCTCGTGCCCGGTACGATTCCGCGGTAACCATTGGTTTCTGCGGGTTCCGCCCCACGGAGGTCTGAACACGGGCTGAACGCCTCGGTAGCATCGACCGCAGTCGATCCTGCCCCGTCCTGTTCGCCCTGTGTGAGTCCGTCCGTGCCGTTTGCCACCTCCATCGAAGACCTGCGCAGCCAGGCGCAGCGCCGCATCCCGCGCATGTTCTACGACTACGTGGACGCGGGCTCCTGGACCGAAGGCACCTACCGCGCCAACACCGAGCGCCTGCGCGACATCCGACTCTGCCAGCGCGTGGCGGTCAACCTGGACGGCCGCCATGTGCGCTCGACGATGCTGGGCCAGCCGGTGGCGATGCCAGTGGCGCTCGGGCCGGCCGGGCTGGCGGGGATGATGCACCCGGACGGCGAGATCCATGCCGCGCGCGCTGCCGAGGCCTTCGGCGTGCCCTTCGCGCTGTCGACGATGAGCATCTGCTCGATCGAGGACGTGGCCGCGGCGACCACGAAACCGTTCTGGTTCCAGCTCTACCTGCTGCGCGACCGCGGCTTCTCGGCCAGCCTGATCGAGCGGGCGAAGGCGGCGCGCTGCTCGGCGCTGATCCTCACGCTGGACGCACCCGTGCTGGGCCGCCGCTACAAGGATGTGCGCAACGGCCTGAGCACGGCGCCGCAGTGGTACCGGCCGCGGGTGCTGATGGACTTCGTGCGCCATCCGCGCTGGTGCATGGACATGCTGAAGACGAACCGGCGGGTCTTCGGCAACATCGTCGGCCACGCGCCCGGCGCAGACGACATTGCCAAGATGTCCGACTGGAAGCACCTCGAAGTCGACTCCAGCCTGACCTGGGACGACATCGAGTGGGTGCGCCGGCAGTGGGGCGGGCCGCTGATCCTCAAGGGCCTGATGGACCCGGCCGACGCCCGCCGCGCGGCGCAGATGGGGGTGGCGGCCATCGTCGTCTCCAACCACGGCGGTCGGCAGCTCGACGGCACGCCCACCACGATCGAGGCGCTGCCCCGGATGGTCGAGGCCGTGCGGGCGGTGCCGGGTGCGGCCACCGAGGTCTGGATGGACAGCGGCATCCGCAGCGGCCAGGACGTGCTCAAGGCGCTGGCCCTGGGCGCGCAGGCGACGCTGATCGGCCGCGCCTACCTCTACGGCCTCGCCGCGCAAGGGCAGGCCGGCGTCACCCGCTGCCTGGAAATCCTGGCGGAGGATCTGGAGCTGTCGATGGCCCTGTGCGGCCATGTGCGCGTGGGCACGCTCGACCGCAGCGTGCTGGTCGCCGAGACCTGCCCGACCTGACCACGCCCCGCCGCGCGGCCAACAGCGCAGCGAAACCCGGCGTTCTCCAGCGCTGACTCCAGGGGCATCCGCGCCAGACTCACAGGCATCCTGCCCTGAGTCTGCCCGATGCACGCCCTGACCCGTCCTGCTGCTGTTGTCCGCCCCGTGCCGCCCGCCGCTGCGCCGGACACGGGTCTGCCCGCTGCTGGCCGCACCGCGCTGGCGTTGCAGGCGGCGCTGCTGGGCTGTTCGAGTTTCGACGAAGGGGCGCGTGTTGCCGTGCGCGAACTGGCGCTGCGCCTCGGATTCGAGCGGGTCTCGATGGCGCTGGCGCGAGAGAACACCTTGCAGCTGGTGGCGGTGTCCGACGGCTCGGCCACTGACGCGGCCACGCCCGCGCGGGCCGCCTTGCTGGCGGCGCTGGGCGAGACCTTTGACCAGCAGGCCGGCGTCGTCTGGCCGGAGCCGCGGGGCCACACCGGCGTGCCGCGCATCACGCGGGCGCACCGCGCGCTGGCGCCGTCGCGGGGGGATTCGGTGGCCGGCGTGCCGCTGGTGGTGCAGGGCGCCTTGCTGGGCGCGCTGTGCTGCGAGCGCCGTGGTGGCGTGCCGGTCGATCCGGACGAACTGGCGATGCTGGAGCAGCTGGCGACCTGCATCGCGCCGGTGCTGGCGCTGCTGCGCGACCGCGAGCGGCCGTGGTACCAGCGTCTGCAGGCGGTGGCGACGACCCGCACGGCGCCGTGGCGCCGCGTGTCGCTGGTGGGCGCCGTGGTGCTGGCGCTGCTGGTCCTCGTCTGGCCGGCCGACGTGCACCTGGGCGGACAGGCGCGGCTCGAAGGGGCGGTGCAGCGCGTGCTGGCCGTGCCGGCGGACGGGTTCGTGCAGCAGGTCCACGCCCGCCCCGGCGACAGCGTGCGCGCCGGACAGGTGCTGGTGGAACTGGCCGACCAGGATCTGCAGCTCGAACGCCAGCGCTGGCAGAGCCAGCTCGCGCAGCACCAGGACGCCTGGGCCACCGCCAACGCCCGCGCCGACCGCGCCCAGCTCGTGCAGAACCAGAGCCGCATCGACGAGGCGCAGGCCCAGCTCGATCTGGTCGACACCCGCCTGCAGCGCGGCCGGCTGGTGGCGCCCTTCGACGGCCTCGTCGTGCAGGGTGACCTCAGCCAGCAGCTCGGTGCGCCGGTGCGCCAGGGCGACGCGCTGATGACGCTGGCGCCGGGCGACCGCTTCCGCATCATCGTCGAGGTGGACGAGCGCGACATCGCGCAGGTCCGCGTCGGCCAGACCGGCACGCTGGCGCTGACGGCGCTGCCCTGGCAGACGCTGCCGCTGCGGGTCACGCGCATCAGTCCGGTGGCGAAGGCGGTGGAGGGCCGCAATGTGTTCGAGGTCGAGGCTGCCCTGCCGGACCGCCCCGCCGACCTGCGCCCTGGTCTGCAGGGCCACGCGCAGATCGATGCCGGCCGCGCTGCCAACGGCTGGCGCTGGACCCGCCGGCTGGTGGAGACGGCGCGGTTGGCGCTGTGGGCGTGGTGGGGCTGATGGAGGCGCCGCTGCACAGTGCGCAGTGGTTCCGCGTGGCCGGGCTGCGGCCGCGGCTGGACGAACAGGCTGCCGTGCAGCGCATGGCCGTGCGGGGCGCGGTCTGGCAGGTGCTGACCCGCCCGGACGGCACGCGCAGCGTGCGCCTGAACGCCACCGCCTGGGCGACGATCGGCCGCTGCGATGGCCGCCACACCCTGCAGCGCCTGTGGGAGATGGCGCTGGCCGAGCTGCGCGACGACGTGCCGACGCAGGACGAGCTGCTCGGCCTGCTGGCCCGCCTGCACCGCGCCGGCCTGATGAGCTTTGACCGGCAGCCCGACTTCGGCGCGCCGTCGCCTGACGCTGCCGCCGACCGCACCACCGCGGATGCAGAGGCGCCGCGGCAGTCGCTGCTGGCGTGGCGCATTCCCTTCGGTTGTCCGGACGCGGCGTTCGGCTGGCTGGCCGCGCGCCTGCGCTGGCTGTTCACGCCCGCCGCGCTGCTGCTGTGGCTGTTGGGCGTGGGCGCCGCGCTGGTCGCCGCCTGGCCGCACACGGCCGCGCTGTCGGCGCAGCTGCGCGATGGCCTGGGCACGCCCCGCGGCCTGGCCTGGGCGTGGCTGGCCTACCCGGTGATGAAGGTGCTGCACGAAGTGGGGCATGGCGTGGCGATCCGGCACTGGGGCGCGCGCGTGCCGCAGTGGGGCGTGACGCTGCTGATGGGCACGCCGGTGCCGTTTGTGGACGCGTCGGCCACCGCCGCGCTGCCGAGCCGCCGCCAGCGGGCGGTGGTGGCCGCGGCGGGCATCCTGGTCGAGTTGACGCTGGTGGCACTGGCCCTCGGGGTGGCGCTGGTGGTGCAGCCGGGCGCGCTGCGCGATCTGGCGCTGGTGGTGGTGGCGATCGGCGGGCTGTCGTCGCTGCTGGTGAATGCCAATCCGCTGATGCGCTTCGATGGCTACCACCTGCTGTGCGATCTGGCGGACCTGCCGAATCTGGCGCTGCGCAGCGCGTCGCACTGGCTGCACGCCCTGCGCCGCTGCGTGCTGCGGATGCCGGGCGAGGCGCCGATCGTGCCGCTGCCGGGAGAGACGCCGTGGCTGTGGGCCTACGCGCCGGCGGCGCTGGCGATGCGCTGGAGCGTGGCGCTGGGCATGGGCTGGTGGCTCGCCTCGGTGTCCTCGGTGCTGGGTGCGCTGGCGGCGCTGTACTTCGGCTGGACGCTGGTCGGGCAGCCGCTGCGGGCGCTGGGGCGCTGGCTGACGGGCTGGTCGCTGGCGCCGGCCGAGCGGCGGCGGGCCGGCTGGTCGATCGCGACACTGGCGCTGTGCGTGCTGGGGCCGGCGCTGGCCGTGCCGCTGCCGGACGCCGCGCTGGCGCAAGGCGTGCTGTGGCCGCCGGAAGACGCGCTGGTCCGCACGCAGACCGCCGGGTTTGTCGACGCCGTGCTGGTCACGGAAGGCCAGGCCGTGCAGCGTGGCGACCCGCTGCTGCGCCTGGCCGCGCCCACGCTGCTGGCCGAGCGCGAACGCCTCGCCAGCCGCATCGAGGCGCTGCAGGCCGACCGGTTCCAGGCGCTGCGGCAGGACAAGGCGCAGCTTGCGGCGGTCGACCACGCGCTGCAGGCCGCCGAGGCCGAACGGGCGCAGACCGAGGAACAGATCGCTGGCCTCACCGTGCGCGCACAGGCCGGTGGCCGGGTGCACCTGACCGGCACGGACGATCTGCCCGGCCGCTGGCTGGTGCGTGGCGCGCTGCTCGGGCATGTCGACACCGGCGCACCCGGCCGGGTGCGCGTGGTCGTCGCGCAGGCGGATGCGGCTGTCATCACCGCCCACCGGGGCCCGGTCGACGTCTGGCTGATCGGCTCGGCCGCGCCGCCGATGCGCGGGACGCTGGTCGGCACGCCGTCCGGTGGCGGCGCACCGCTGCCGAGCGCGGCGCTGGGCGAGCGTCACGGCGGCGGCATCGCCACCGATCCGGCCGATCCGCAGGGACTGAAACCCGCGCAGCCCGTGCTGCAGGCCGATGTGCGGCTGGCGCAGGCCACCGGCGAGCGCATCGGCGCCCGCGCCTGGGTGCGCTTCGAGCAGGGCCGCGCCCCGTTGGCCTGGCAGGCCGCACGGGCCCTGCAGCAGCAACTGCTACACCACCTCTCCCCGCAGCCATGACGCCCACCGCCGTCCTGCCCCGGCCCGGGCCGCTGCTCGGGGCCTATCCGCTGCGCGGCCCGTCGCCGCCGGCCGCGTGGGCCGGCTGGTGGAGCCGCACCGCTGCGCCGCCGCTGGTGAACCGGGTGGCCGCGATCCGGGCCCAGCAGGCGCGCTGGGCGGCGCTGAGCGAGCTGGAGTTCCGCGCCCACCTGCGCCGCCTGCGCGCCCGGCTGGCGCGCGACGGCTTCGGCGGTGCGCAGCGGGTGCGTGCGCTGGGCTGCGTGGCGGCGGCGGCGCAGCGGGCGCTCGGCCGCAATCCCTACGACACCCAGCTGCTCTGCGCCGAGGCCCTGCTCGACGACCACCTCGCCGAGATGGCCACCGGCGAGGGCAAGACGCTGGCTGCCGCGCTGGCCGCCGCGGTGGCCGCACTCGCCGGCGTGCCCGTGCACGTGATGACCGCCAACGACTACCTCGCCGCCCGCGACGCCGCGCAGCTCGGTCTGCTCTACGGCGTGCTCGGGCTGCGCACCGGCGTCGTGCTCGGCAGCACCGCGCCGGAGGCCCGCCGCGCCGCTTACGCCTGCGACCTGACCTACGCCACCGCCCGCGAGATCGCCTTCGACCACCTGCGCGACCGCGTCCACCTCCAGGCGCAGGGCAGCGAGCTGCAGCGCTGCGCCGCCCGGCTGGCAGGCGATGCGCCACCACCGCTGCTGCTGCGCGGGCTGTGCATGGCCATCGTCGACGAGGCCGACAGCCTCATGATCGACGAGGCGACGATGCCGCTGGTGCTCGCCGAGACGCAGGACGACCCGGGCCACCGCGCCGCCTGCTTCCAGGCGCTGATGCTGGCGCGCCGGCTGACCCCGGGCGAGGACCTGCATCTGGACGCCGAGCAGCTCGCCGTCCACTGGACCGAGGCCGGCACCGAGCGGCTGGAGCCACTCGCCGACAGCCTCGGCGGCGCCTGGCTGAACCGCCGGCACCGGCAGGACCTGGTCGGCGCCGCGCTCGTGGCGCTGCACGGGCTGGTGCCGGACCGCCACTACCTCGTGCGCGAGGGCCGGGTCGAGCTGCTGGACGCCGTGACCGGCCGCGCCGCGCCGGGCCGTGTCTGGGCCCGCGGGCTGCAGACCCTGGTCGAGCTGAAGGAGGGCTGTCCCGTGACGCCGCCGACCCGCACCAGCGCGCAGACCAGCTACCAGCGCTTCTTCCTTGGCTACCTGCGGCTGTCGGGCATCAGCGGCACGCTGGCCGAGTGCCGGGCGGAGCTGCGCGCGGTCTACGGCCGGCAGATCGTCGCGGTGCCGCTGCGGCGGCCGGGGCTGCGGCAACTGGCGCCGCCGCGGCTGTTCGCGACCGGGCAGGCGCGGGCCGAGGCGATTCCCGCGCGGGTGCAGGCGCTGGTCGCGCAGGGCCGGCCCGTGCTGGTCGGCGTCAACACCGTGGCCGAGGCGCAGGCGCTGTCCGCGCGCCTGAACGTGGCGGGCATTGACCACCAGGTGCTCGATGCGCGCCACGACGCCGACGAGGCCGCCGTCGTCGCGATGGCCGGGCAGGCCGGCACCGTGACGGTGGCGACCCGCATGGCCGGACGCGGCACCGACATCGAACTCGGCGCCGGGGTGGCCGAGCGCGGCGGGCTGCACGTGCTCTGCTGCCAGGACAACGCCTCGGCGCGGCTGGACCGGCAGTGCATCGGCCGCGCCGCGCGCCAGGGCGATCCGGGCAGCGCCGAGGTCTGGCATGCGCTGGATGCCTCGATCTGGCAAAGCGGCGGGGCTTCAGTCGGCCTGCTGCGGCGCCGACAACAGGAGGGGCCGGGCGCCCTGGCCGTGCCCGCGGTGGTCGTGCAGGCATGGAACCGGCAGCTGCAGGGCACGCACCAGAAACAGGGCATGCGGCTGCGACGCCGCTTGCTGGAGCAGGACAGGACATGGCAGACACAACTCGACTTCACGCACCTGCACGCCTGATGGGCGCGCGTGCGATCTCCGCCGTGCTGGCCACGGCCGCGCTGCTGGCCCTGCCCGGTCGGGCCGGTGCCGCACCACCAGCACCGGCACCAGGCGCCGTCATGCTGCCGGTCTCGCCGGCCGCATCGGCCCCCGCGCCGGCCGCGCCCCGCGCGGCCAGACCCACGCTCGGCTGCCTGATCAGCCCGGAGCGGGTGGCCGATGTCGGCTCGCCGGTGGTGGGCGTGGTGTCGGAGATCCCGGTGGACAACGGCACCCTCGTGCAGGCCGGACAGCCGCTGGTGGTGCTGCGCTCGGATGTCGAGCAGGCCGGGCTGCACGCCGCCCAGGCCCGCAGTGCCATCGAGGCCGATGTCTACGCGGCCAAGGCCAATCTGATGCTCGCCCACCAGCGCCACGCCCGCGCGGTCGAGCTGCTGGGCGAGGGCTTCGTTTCCGCGCAGGCGGTGGAGCAGGCGCGCACCGAGCGCGACGTGGCCGACCAGAAGCTGCAGCAGGCCCGCGGCCAGCAGGAGGTCAGCCAGCAGGAGCTGCGCGTCGTGCAGGCCCAGCTCGGCCAGCGCACCGTGCGCAGCCCCTTCCGCGGCGTGGTGGTCGAGCGCTTTGTCAACGCTGGCGAGCGGGTCGAGGACAAGCCGCTGCTGCGGCTGGCGATGCTTGATCCGCTGCGGGTCGAGATCGTGATGCCGGCCAGTCGCTGGGGCAGCGTCGCCGTGAACCACACGCTGTCGGTGGTGCCGGAGCTGCCCGGGGCGGTGTCGATGCCGGCGAAGGTCACCCACGTCGACAAGATCATCGACGCGGCCAGCAACACCTTCCGGGTGCGGCTGGCTCTGCCCAATCCGGGCAACCGCTTGCCGGCCGGAGCGCGGTGCAAGGTGGATGAGCCGGGTCTGTCCGCCACTTCGCTGTCCACGCGCGGCAGCCTCTGACCGGTCCTGCTTTCCCGCGCATGCCATCGACGACTGCCCGCGTCCGCGCCCGTGTCCTGATGGAAACGCTGGAGCCGCGCATCCTCTACTCGGCCGATCTGGCGGCGGTGGCAGCCCTGGCGGGCGGTGACGTCGGGTGGGTGCAGGAGCAGCGGCTGCAAGCCACCACGCAGACTGCGGACCAGACGGTGGTCCGCACCGAGATCGCCTTCGTGGACCTCGGCATTCCCGAGGCCCGGTCGCTGGTCGGCGGCCTGCTGGCGGAACGCGTCGCCGGCCGCCCGATCGAGGTGGTCCCCATCGCCGCGGACGAGGACGGGCTGGCCGTCATCAGCCGCACGCTGGACGAGCGGCAGGCGGCGGGCGAGACCTTCGATGCGGTCCATGTCTTCAGCCACGGCCAGTCGGGCGTGGTGGCGCTGGGCACGTCCACGCTCGACGCCGACAGCTTGCTGCGGCGCGCAGGCGAGATCGCCGACTGGGGCAGCGCGCTGAGCGCACAGGCCGACCTGATGCTCTACGGCTGCGATGTCGCTGCCGGGGCGAACGGGCTGTTCCTGATCGAGGGACTGGCCGCGCTCACCGGCGCCGACGTGGCCGCCAGCGACGACCTGACCGGCAGCGCCGCCCGCGGTGGCGACTGGCTGCTGGAGCAGCACACCGGCCAGATCGAGGCGACGGTGGCGGCGGATGCCGCGCTGCAGCAGACCTGGGACGGCGTGCTGGGCAGCGAGACGCAGGTCAACCTCACCACCGCGGGCAACCAGAATACCGGTGCGGAAACCCGTGGCAGCCAGCAGGCCGTGGCGCTGGATGCTGCCGGCAACTACACCGTCGTGTGGACCAGCGGCGGCCAGGACGGTGGCGGCAAGGGCGTCTATGTGCGCCGCTTCGCCTCCGACGGCACGGCGCTGACGGGCGAGATCCAGGTCAACACCACCACCGCCAAGGACCAGGAAAACGCCCGCATCGTCGGCGATGCTTCGGGGCAGTTCGCCGTGGTCTGGACCAGCCAGGACCAGGACGGCACGACCGCCAGTGTCTACTTCCGCCGATTCGCTGCGAATGGCACCGCGCTGACCGGCGAGATCCGTGCCAACGCCAGCGACAGCGGTGACCAGCTCAACGCGGTCATCGGCCTGAATTCCGGCAATGGCGACCTCGTCGTGGCGTGGGAAGGCGATGGTCCGGGTGGTCAGTCGGTCTTCTTCCGCCGTTTCGCCCAGGACGGCACGGCCCTGGATGCCACGGACCGGGCGGCGGGCACGCTGAACGGAGAGCTGAACCCCGCGGTGGCCATGGACGCGACCGGGCGGTTTGTCATCGCGTGGAACGACGGGCAGCACATCCGGTTCCAGCGCTACGACGCGGCCGGTGTGGCGGCTGGCGCCCTCACCCAGGTGGACGGACCTGCATCTGACAGCTTCGGCCCCGCGGTCGCCATCGATGACCAGGGCAACTTTGCCGTGGCGTACAGGGAGCAGTCGACGATGACCGGCCTCTGGGGGCTGTCGTACACGGCGACGGGCACACCGAAGAACGTCTGGTTCTATGCCGACACTGGAGACGCGACCAGTCCGTCGATTGCGCTGGCACCGGACGGTTCAGCGGTGGTGACGTACCAGAAATCCGGCGACGGAGACGGCATGGGCATCTACGCCCGCAAGATCAGCGCGAGCGGTGTCGTGCAAGGGGCACCGATTCTGGTCAACCAGAGCACCGCCAAGGACCAGGTGGCCGCTTCGGTGGCAGTCCGCGACGCCGACCACTTTGTCGTGGCCTGGAGTGGCGATTCGGCCGCCGACAAGGACGGCGTGTATGCCCGTACCTTCGAACCCGCCAACACGCCCCCGCTGATCACCACCAACGGCGGCGCCAGCACGGCTGCGGTCTCGGTGGCCGAGAACACCACCGCCGTCACCACCGTTGGCGCAAACGACGTGGACTGGCCGGTCCAGACCATCCGCTATTCGATCGTCGGCGGTGCCGACCAGGCACGGTTTTCGATCGACAGCGCGAGTGGTGCGCTGCGCTTCGTTGCCGCTCCGGACTTCGAGCAGCCAGCCGATGCAGGTGGCGACAACCTCTACGAGGTCACCGTGCAGGCCAGCGACCTGCTGCTGGCCACCACGCAGGCCCTCGCGGTCACGGTCACGGATGTGGCGGACCAGATCGTGGCCGAGGCCGACACGGCCACGACCCCGCACGCCACCGCCGTGTCCATCGACGTGCTGGCCAACGACCGTCTGGGGACGGGCAGCACCTTGACGCTGCTGGACATCCGCCAGCCCGCGCATGGCCAGGCCACGGTGGTCGGCGGCGAGGTGGTCTACACGCCGGATGCCGGCTTCGTCGGCACCGACACCCTGCAATACCGGGTCGTCGATGGCAGCGAAGGGCTGGCTGCCTACTGGGCACTCGACGACGACGTCGGCAGCCTGGCCGGCGAGCCCGGTGCCACGGCGGGGGTCTTTGGCCAGGCACTGCAGTTCGACGGCGTCGACGACCGGGTGGGGCTGACCGGTGTCACCTACACCAGCGAGTTCACCCTGTCCTACTGGTTCAAGCTGGCCGACAACACCGGCACCGGCTACCGCTACCTCTATGCCGATGGCACGGCCGGCGTTCAGAACAGCCTCAATATCTACTTCATCGAGGACGCCACCAGTACCGCGTCCGGCATCAAGAATGTCCTGCGCACCTCGCTGGTCGACAGCAACGACGGCACGGCCATCACCAACACCTCGGCGCTGGACATCCCGGTCACCGGGCTGCTCGACAACCGGTGGCACCAGTACACGCTGACCACCGTGACGGGCACGGGCTCGTCCGTCTACATCGACGGCACCCTGCGCGCCATCAGCAGCCAGGGGGGTGACACGCTCACGACGAGCGGCTCGGTGCTGCTGGGGGCCAACAGCACGCTCAGTGCCGCGCGCTTCCTGACGGGCGCGCTCGACGATGTGGCGCTCTACCACCACACGACCGCCGCGTCTGCCGTTGCCGCACTGGAGAGCGGACCCGGTGCCATCGGCACGGTGACACTCGACGTGGTGCCGGCCAACACGCAGACGCCGGTGATCACCTCGGGTGGCGGCGCAGATGCCGCCACGGTGAGCGTGGCCGAGAACGGCACCGCGGTCACTGTCGTCACGGCCTATGACACCGACGTTGGCGGGCCGGCCCTGGCCTACACGATCGTTGGCGGTGCAGACCAGGCCCGGTTCAGCATGGACGCTGCCAGTGGCGCCGTGGTCTTCCGTACCGTGCCGGACTTCGAGCAGCCCGCCGACACCGGCACCGACAACGTCTACGACCTCACCGTCCAGGTCAGCGACGGCGTGCACGTCGACACCCAGCAGCTCCGGGTGGTGGTCACTGACGCGAACGAGTACGCGGTCTCGCCGATCACCGACGCCGATCCCGGCACCGAGGCGGTCGACGAAAACGCCGCGATCGGCACCACGGTCGGCTTCACCGCCAGCGCGGTCGATGCCGATGGCACGACCAGCGCCGTCACCTATTCGCTGGACGATTCGGCTGGCGGGCGCTTCGCGATCGACGCCACCACTGGCGTGGTGAAGGTGGCGGGCCTGCTGGATGCCGAGACCGCCAGCAGCCACACCCTGCTCGTGCGCGCCGCCTCGATCGACGGCAGCAACCAGACGCTGCAGGTCACGGTCGCCGTGCGCGATCTCGACGAAGCGCGCGTGACCACCCCGGTCGACGCCGATGGGGCGCCGAACACCGTGTCGGAGCGTGCGGCCATCGACAGCGCTGTCGGTCTCACCGCCTCGGCCGTGGACGCGGACGCGACGAACAACACCGTCACCTACACGCTCACGGACAACGCGGGCGGGCGGTTTGCCATCGACGCCAGTTCCGGCGTGGTCACGGTGGCGAGCGCGCTCGATGCCGAAACCGCGCTGAGCCACACGGTCACCGTGCAGGCCAGGTCCACCGACGGCAGCGTGGCGAGCCAGAGCTTCACCATCGTGGTGCAGGACGTCAACGAGTCGGCGATCGGCGCGGTCACGGATCTGAACAGCGCGGCAGAGTCGGTGCGCGAAGACGCGGTGATCGGGACGGCGGTCGGCTTCCAGGCCCATGCCGTCGACGCGGATGCGACCAACCACACCATCACCTACGCGCTGGCGCTGAACTATGGCAACCGCTTCGCGATCGATGCCGCCAGTGGCGTGGTCACGGTGGCCGCCGCGCTGGACGCTGAAACCACGCCGGGCTATCTGCTGCTGGTGCGGGCGGTGTCGAGCGACGGCAGCTTCAGCTCGCGCTGGCTGGGGATCGGGGTGCAGGACGTCAACGAGTTCAGCGTCACCGCGCCCATCGATGCCAACAGCGCCACCAACGCGGTCAATGACAACGCGGCCGTCGACACGCGGGTCGGCATCATCGCGTCGGCGCGTGACGCCGACGCCACGCGGAACCAGATCACCTATGCGCTGGCGGACGATGCGGCCGGCCGGTTCAAGATCGATTCGGGTACGGGTGTGGTGAGGCTGGCACGCAGCGTGGCGGCCGACAGCGGCAGCACGCTGAACCTCGTGCTGCAGGCCACCTCGGCCGACGGCAGTGTCGCGACCCAGGCGCTCACGGTCGCCGTGAGCCAGACCAATCTGTATGCGCCGGTGATCCAGTCCGACGGTGGCAGCACTTCGGCGGCCCTCGCCGTGCAGGAGAACAGCAGCGGCCCGGTCACGACCGTGGTGGCCACCGATGCCGACGTGTCCGGCGTGCCATTGAGTTACCAGATCGTCGGTGGCGCGGATGCCGCCCGTTTCACGCTGGACGCGGGCACGGGTGTGTTGCGCTTCGTCGCTACTCCGGATGCAGAGCAGCCGATCGATGCTGGGGGTGACAACCGCTACGACCTGATCGTCGAAGCCAGTGACGGCGTCCGCGTCGATACCCAGACGCTGAGCGTGGTGGTGCAGGACGTCAACGAGGCGGCCATCAGTGCGCTCGCCGACGTGAATCTGGCGGCCGACACGGTGCAGGAAAATGCGGCGATCGGCACGGTGGTGGGCGTGCAGGCCCTGGCGGGCGACAGCGACGCGACGAACAACACCGTCACCTACACGCTCGGTGACACCGCGGGCGGCCGGTTCGCGATCGACGCCAGCACGGGCGTGGTGACGGTGGCGGGCCTGCTGGACGCCGAGGCTGCGCTGAGCCACACGATTCTCGTGCGTGCAGCATCAAGCGACGGCAGCGCGACGACGCTGGCGCTGACCATCGGGGTGCTGGACGTCAACGAATATGGCGTCGGTGCCATCACCGACGCCGATGGGCAGGCCAACAGCGTACGAGAGGATGATCCGGTCGGCACCACCGTCGGCCTGACCGCGCAGGCGCAGGACCTCGACGCGACCGCCAATGCCGTCACCTACTCGCTCGCCGATGATGCGGGCGGGCGCTTCGCCATCGACGAGACCACCGGCGTCGTTACCATCGCCCAGGCGCTGGACGCCGAGGCGGCGCAGAGCCACGGCATCGTGGTGCGCGCGCTGTCGGCCGATGGCAGCGTGCAGACACAGGCGTTCAGCATCGCGGTGCGCGATGTGGACGAGTTCGATCTGGTCGCGATCAACGACGTGGACGGTGCTGCCAATGCCGTGGCGGAGAACGCCGCGGTCGGCACGCGGGTGGGGATCACCGCGCAGTCGGTCGATGCCGATGTGACGAACAACAGCGTCACCTATTCGCTCGACGACACGGCGGGCGGCCGGTTCGCGATCGACGCTGGCACGGGCGTAGTGACGGTGGCCGGCTTGCTGGACGCCGAGACGGCGCTGAGCCACACGATTCTCGTGCGTGCAGCATCAAGCGACGGCAGCACGACGACGCTGGCGCTGACCATCGCGGTGCAAGACGTCAACGAATACGGCGTCGGTGCCATCACCGACGCCGATGCGCAGGCGAACAGCGTGCGCGAGGATGATCCGGTCGGCACCACCGTCGGCCTGACCGCACAGGCGCAGGACCTCGACGCGACCGCCAATGCCGTCACCTATTCGCTCAGTGACAACGCAGGCGGGCGCTTCGCCATCGACGCCACCACCGGCGTGGTCACCATTGCCCAGGCGCTGGACGCCGAAGTGGCGCAGAGCCACAGCATCGTGGTGCGCGCGCTGTCGACCGATGGCAGCGTGCAGACGCAGGCGTTCAGCATCGCGGTGCGCGATGTGGACGAGTTCGATCTGGTCGCGATCAACGACGTGGACGGTGCTGCCAATGCCGTGGCGGAAAACGCCGCGGTCGGCACACGGGTGGGGCTCACTGCGCAATCGGTCGACGCGGACGCGACCAGCCACACCGTGGCCTACGCGCTGCTCGACAGCGCGGGTGGGCACTTCGCGATCGACGCCACCACGGGCGTGATCACGGTGGCGGGCGCGCTCGATGCCGAGATGGCGCTGGCGCACACGCTGGTCGTGCAGGCCACCTCGGCCGACGGCAGCCTGTGGACACAGGCCTTCACCGTGCGCGTGACGGATGTGGACGAGTTCGATCTGGTCGCGGTCAGCGACACCGATGCGGCCCGCGACGCCGTGGCGGAAAACGCCGCGGTCGGCACGGCCGTGGGCTTGCGGGCCGGGTCGGTGGATGCAGACGTGACGACCCATGGCATCACCTACACGCTGGACGACTCGGCCGGCGGGTGCTTCGCGGTCGACGCGGCGACCGGCGTGGTGACGCTGGCGCGCGCGGTGCCGGACGAGGGCGTGGCCACACGCACGGTCGTGCTGCGCGCCACCTCGGCCGATGGCAGCACGGTGGCCGCGTCGTTCGACATCGCCATCCTGCCGGTCAACGAACAGGCGCCGGTGATCGACTCGGACGGCGGGGGCGCGAGCGCCGCGCTCGTGGTCGACGAGGGGCAGATGGCCGTGGCCCAGGTGCTGGCGCACGACGACGATCTGCCCGCCGACACGCTGCGCTACCGCATCGCTGGAGGCGCCGATGCGGCCCTGTTCACGCTCGATGCGTCGACGGGCGTGTTGCGCTTTGCCGCGGCCCCCGATGCCGAAGCGCCGCGCGACCAGGGCGCCGACAACGTCTACGAGGTGCGCATCCAGGTCAGCGACGGTCTGCACACGGACGAACAGGCCCTGCGCATCACCGTGCAGCCGCTCAACGACACGGCGCCGGTGATCACCAGCGACGGCGGCGGCGCCACGGCGGTGCGCTACGTCGCCGAGAACGCACTGGCGGTGACGCAGGTGCAGGCCCGCGATGCCGACTGGCCCATCGACACGCTGACCTACGCTGTGTCCGGCGGCGCGGACGCCGCGCTGTTCACGGTCGATGCCACCACCGGTGCGTTGCGCTGGCGTGCCGCGCCGGACCGCGAGACGCCCCGCGACGCGGGCGCCGATGGCGTCTACGACGTGACCGTCCGCGTGAGCGACGGGCTGCACACGGCGTCGCAGTCGCTGACGGTGGTGGTGGACAACGTCGACGAAGCGCCGCGGCTCGACACCAATGCGCTGGCGGTTCTCGAAGGCGGCATGGCCCGGCCGGTGCTGCTGGCCAGCGATGTCGACACGCCCGCTGCGGCGCTGGTCTACACGGTGCAGGACCTGACGGGGGGCCGCTTCGAGCAGGCCACCGCACCAGGCGTGGCGGTCACGCGCTTCACGCAGGCCGAGGTCGATGCCGGCGCGATCCGCCTTGTCGCCGATGGCCACGAGGCCGCCCCGGCCTACCGGCTGGTGCTGGCCGATGCCACGACCACGCTGGCGCCGCAGGCTGCGCAGGTGGCGTTCACGCCCGTGAACGATGCGCCGGTGAGCGCCGTGGTCGATCTCGGCACGGTCGACGAGGACACGGCGCGCGTGATCACCGTGGCGGACCTGCTCGCCGGTGCCAGCGATGCCGAGGGCGATGCGCTGTCGGTGTCGACCCTGCGGCTGACGGGCGGCGACGGCGTGCTGGTCGACCTGGGCGGCGGCCGCTGGCGCTTCGATCCGGCCGCGGACTGGCACGGTGCGGTGACACTGGCGGGCGAGGTGAGCGACGGGCAGGCGGGCGTGGCGCTGGTGGCGACGCTGCAGGTGCGCGCCGTCAACGACGCGCCGCGCATCACCAGCAGCGGCGGCGCGGTCACGCTGGCGCTCGACCAGGCGGAAAACACCCCCGAGGTCACCACGGTGGTCGGCGCGGACGTCGATGCCGACGCGCCGCTGCACTACGCGGTGGTGGGTGGCGCCGATGCGGCGCGCTTCCAGATCGACGCGGCGACAGGCGTGCTGGCCTTCCGCCAGGCCCCGGACCGTGAGCAAGCCGCCGACGCCGATGGCGACAACCGCTACGACGTGCTGGTGGAGGTGAGTGACGGAGCCCTGACGGCGCAGCAGGCCTTGCAGATCACGGTGACCAACATCGACGAGGCGCCGGTGGTGATGCACAACGTCGCGCTGATCTCCGATGGCCGGGTCACGCTCGTGCTGCACGCCAGCGACCAGGACACCCCGGCGACCGCGCTGACCTACCGGGTGGACAGCGTGCAGGGCGGGCAGTTCGAGCTGTCGGCCGCGCCCGGACAGGCGGTGACCATGTTCACGCAGGCGGATCTGGACGCTGCCCGCGTCACCTGGGTCGCGCCCGTCGGCAGCACGGCCACGGCCTTCGCGCTGCGCCTGAGCGATGGCCATTCGGAGGTGCGGATCGGTTCGCCGACACCGCAGCGCCAGGCGGTCGAGGCCGCCGAGATGACGCTGGTGGCTGTGGCTGCAGGGGACACCAGCGCAGCGCCTTCGGCCGGCGACAGTGCCGCCGCGACGACCGCCGCGCCGGTGGCCGCGGTCGCTCGGCGGAGCGACCCTGTGCTGCCACCACCGGCAGACAGCGCGGGTGATGACGCACTCGGTCTCGGTGCGCGCATGGCCGAGGACGCTGGTTCAGCACGTGGCGGTGGCGTGCGGCCGGCGGCGGTCGATGCGCCGGTGATCCGTTCGACGGCGGTCCGCGCTGCCGCCGTGGCCGAGCCGCCAGCGGAGGTGGCACTGGACCTGCCGTCGGAGGGCGCCGAAGCGCCGAGGCGGCTGGTGACCGACATGGACCTCTGGGGTTCGCGCAACGGCACCTCGCTGGCCGAACAGATGGACCGCCTGCGCCAGGAAGTCGCCGATGCCCAGCAGGCCGGCATGGTCTCGCTGGCCTCGACGGCGCTGGTCTCGACCGGCCTGTCGGTGGGCTACGTGATCTGGCTGGTGCGCGGCGGGGTGCTGATGACCAGCCTGATGTCGGTCGTGCCGGCCTGGGCGGGCATGGACCCGCTGCCGGTGCTGGCCGAGATGCGCCGCCACGCGGCAGACGGCCTCGCGACCGACCGCACCGATGACGACGGTGACAGCGGCGATGACCCGATCGAGCAGCTCTTCAGCAAGGCCCGTCGCCTGCTCGTCCGCCCGGCGGCCGGATCGCCAGTCGCCCCTGAACCGCCCGAGGGCTCCGCATGAAGTTCGGCCTGAAACACCTGTCCTCGCGTTTTCACCTGGCGCTGGGGCTGAGTTCGCTGGTGGTCAGCGTGCTGCTGATGGCGCAGTTCGCCGGGCTCCTGCCCGACCGCGATGGGCCGCTGCGCGCCGCCCGGGTCTCGCTGGCGGAGACGGTGGCCGTCAGCAGCATGGCCATGCTCGACGAGCAGGACCGTGGCCGGCTGCAGCAGGTGCTCGACTTCGTCGTGCAGCGCAATCCGGCGCTGCGCGCCGTGCGCCTGCGCCGGGCGGATGGCGTGCTTTACCTGCAGGCGGGCACACCCGAGGGGGCGTCGGTGCCGCCAGCGCTGGTGCCGGGTGGCGGCGATGTCGGGTCCGGGTCCACCGACACCCATCTGCGGCTGCAACTGGTGCAGGGGGGCACGCCCTGGGGCCAGGCCGAACTGCAGTTCGATCCGCTGCGCGACACCGCGCACTGGCGTTCGTGGCTGGGCTCGACCGAATTGCTGCTGGTGTCGACCGCGCTGAGCTGCTTCGTGCTGTTCTATTTCTATCTGCGCCGGATGCTGCGGCATCTGGACCCGTCCAAGGTGATCCCGGGCCGCGTGCGCGCGGCGTACGACACGCTGGCCGAAGGGCTGGTGATCGTCGATCCGGCCGGCCGCATCATGCTGGCCAACCGCACCTTCGGCGAGGTGGTCGGCCAGGATCCGGAGGCGCTGTTCCTCGTTCCGGTGGCCGATCTGGACTGGCTGCAGCCCCACCTGCCCGGCCACCCGGACAGGCCCTGGCACCAGGTGCTCACCGACGGCCAGTCGCGGCGCAACCTGCTGATGCACCTGACCGATGCGGGGGGGCGTGCCCGTGCCTTCATGGTCAATGTCTCGCCCGTCGCCGGGGCGCTCGGCACGGTGGCCGGCACGCTGGTCAGCCTCGATGACGTGACGATGCTGGAGGAAAAGGAAGTCCAGCTCCGCCTGGCCCGCGACGAGGCCGAGGCCGCCAACCGCGCCAAGAGCGACTTCCTGGCCAACATGAGCCACGAGATCCGCACGCCGATGAACGCCATCCTGGGCTTCGCCGAACTGCTGCGCCGCGGCTGGCAGAACAACCCGCAGGACACGCGCCGCCACCTCGACACCATCCTCGGCAGCGGTCGGCACCTGCTGGCGCTGATCAACGACATCCTGGATCTGTCCAAGGTCGAGGCCGGGCGGCTGGAGGTCGAGCGCGTGCCCTGCGCAGTGCACCAGGTCGTGCACGAGGTGGCCGACATCATGCGGCTGCGGGCCGAGGAGAAGGGCGTGCGGCTGGTCGTCGCCTTGCCCGAGGCGCTGCCGGCGACGGTGCTGACCGATCCGGCCCGCGTGCGCCAGATCGTCACCAACCTGATCGGCAATGCGCTGAAGTTCACCCTGCAGGGCGAGGTGACGGTGACGCTGCACATGGTGGACGCGGGCCGCGCCGGGGACGCCGCGCCGCGCCTGGCGATCGACATCGCCGACACCGGCATCGGCATTGCCACCGACAAGCTGGATGCGATCTTCGAGCCCTTCGTGCAGGCCGAGGCCTCGACCACGCGCCAGTTCGGCGGCACCGGGCTGGGGCTGGCGATCAGCCGGCGCTTTGCCCGGGCCCTGGGCGGCGACGTGACCGTCAGCAGCGTGCCGGGGCAGGGCAGCACCTTCCACGTCACGCTGGAGACGGGCGCGCTGGACGACGCCGACTGGCTGGCGCCGGACGCGCTGACCGCGGTGCGGCGGTCGCAGGCCACCGGCGGTGCGGTGCACTGGCAATTCGACGCCGGCCGCGTGCTGGTGGTCGACGACGGCGCCGAGAACCGCGAGCTGGTGCGGCTGGTGCTGGAGTCGGCCGGACTGACGGTGCTCGAAGCCTGCGATGGCGCGGTGGCACTGGACGTGGTGGAACGCGAGGCGCCGGACCTCGTGCTGATGGACGTCAACATGCCGGTGATGGATGGCTACACGGCCACCCGCCTGCTGCGCGAGCGCGGCTGCACGCTGCCGGTGCTGGCGCTGACCGCCAACGCGATGAAGGGCTTCGAACACCAGATCGAGGCCGCCGGTTTCACCGGCTACCTGACCAAGCCGGTCGACATCGACGCGCTGCTGGCCGAACTGGCTGCTCATCTGGGAGGGCGTCAGGTGGCCGGCGTGTTGCCGGAGCGGAGCCCGGTGGTGGCGGCGGCGGCGGCGACGCCGTTGCCAGCCGACGGCGGGCCCATCGTTTCCCGCCTGGCCGACCATCCGCGCCTGTCGCGCGTGGTGCGCACCTTCGGCCACACGCTGCCGGGCAAGCTGGCCGCGATGCAGTCGGCGCTGGACGACGGCCGCCTGAACGACCTGGCCGATCTGGCGCACTGGCTCAAGGGCGCGGGCGGCACGGTCGGCTTCGACGTCTTCTTCGAGCCGGCCCGCGAATTCGAGCGCCTGGCCCGTGCCGGCGAACCGGCTGAACTGGAGCGCGTGATGCGCCAGATCCAGGCGCTCGCCCGCCGGATCGTGATCCCCCACGGCGAGGCGGCCCCGGCCGCCACCCTTGCCTGAGAACCCGCGCATGTCTGCACCACAAACGTCCGCTCCGCTCGCTCCGTCCGAACCGGTCCATCCGTCCCAGCCGACGCTGTCGGACGTGACCATCATGATGGTCGATGACGAACCGATGATGACCGACGTCGCCCAGGCCTATCTGGAGGACGCCGGCTACACCCGCTTCGTCGCGGTCCACGAGCCGCTGCAGGCGATGGAGACCGCCCGCGCGCAGCGGCCGGGGCTGATCCTGCTCGACCTGATGATGCCGGAGCTGAACGGCTTCGACCTGCTGCGCCTGATCCGCCTGGACGAGCGGCTGCGCTACACGCCGGTGATCGTGCTGACGGCGGCCAGCGACCCGGCCAGCAAGCTGCGCGCGCTGGAGCTGGGCGCGACCGAGTTCCTCTCCAAGCCGGTGGACGCCAGCGAGCTGAAGATCCGCGTGCGCAACAGCCTGGCCTTCAAGGTCTACCAGGACCGGCTCGCCAACGACGACCCGCTCACCGGCCTGCCGAACCGGCGTGTCTTCGTCGAGCAGCTCAAGGCGGGGCTGGTGCGCGCCCGCTACAGCCACGGCACGCTGGCGCTGCTGCACCTCAACCTCGACCGCTTCCGCCAGATCAACGACACCCTGGGCCACGGCACGGGCGATCTGCTGCTGGTGGCCGTGGCCGAGCGGCTGCGCCAGACCACCCGCTCCACCCACAGCCTGCTCGGCCAGCGCCTGGGGGATGCACCCTTCCTGGCGCGGCTCGGGGGCGACGAATTCGCGCTGCTGATGCCCGACATTCCGTCGCCCGAAGCGGCCAGCCGGGTGGCGCGCCAGGTGCTGGACGCCTTGTCGCGCTCCTTCCATGTCGATGGCCAGGATGTCTACCTGACGCCCAGCATCGGCATCTCGATCTTCCCCGACGACGGCGCCGACGACGCCTCGCTGCTGCGCACGGCGGGCGTGGCGATGCAGCACGTCAAGGCCAGCGGGCGCAACGGCGTCGAGTTCTACAGCGAGAAGATCAACACCGTCTCGGTGGAGCGGCTGCTGCTGGAGACGCAGCTGCGCGGCGCCATCGAGCGCGGCGAGCTGGTGCTGCACTACCAGCCCAAGGTCGATCTGCGCACCGGCCACATCGTCGGTGCCGAGGCGCTGCTGCGCTGGCAGCACCCGACGCTGGGCCTGGTGGCGCCGGGGCGCTTCATCCCGATCGCGGAGGAGTGCGGGCTGATCGTCGAGATCGGCGAATGGGTGATCCAGCGCGCCTGCGCGCAGCTGGCGCAGTGGCGGGCCGAGCACCGGCTGGCGGTGCGCGTGGCGGTGAACGTGGCGCGGCACAGCGTGGTGTCCGGCACGCTGCTCGACACCACGCGCGACGCGCTGCAGCGCCACCGTGTGCCGGCCAGGCAGCTCATCCTCGAACTCACCGAGAGCATGCTGATGGACCGCGTCGAGACCACCGCGGCCAAGCTGCATGCGCTGCGGGCGCTAGGGGTGGAGCTGTCGATCGACGACTTCGGCACCGGCTACTCCTCGATGAGCTACCTCAAGCAGTTCCCAGTGCAGGAACTCAAGATCGACCGCTCCTTCGTCAAGGGCACGCCCGACGACCGCACCGACACCGCCATCGTGCGGGCGCTGGTGGTGCTGGGCCACAGCCTGGGCATGCGCGTGGTGGCCGAAGGCGTGGAGACCGAGGAGCAGCGCGTCGCCATGCAGACGCTGCGCTGCGACTGCTACCAGGGCTTCCTGTGCAGCCCGGCACTCCCCGCCGCCGACTTCATCCAGAAGGTCCGCGAGGTCAACGGCCAGCCGGCCCGCGCCTGATCGGCCGGCCGAGCTGCATCGACAGGACGCCCACGCCGCCACCGTTGCGGACCTGCGTGTAGCCCAGCTGCTGCAGCAGCTGGCAGGCCATGCCCGAGCGCATGCCCGACTGGCAGTACAGCAGCAGCGGGGTCGCCGGATCCGGCACGGCGCGGGCGATGGTCTGCGCGAGCTGGTCCAGCGGCAGGCTGAGCGCGCCGTCGATGTGGCCGCCCGCGAATTCGCCCTCGCTGCGCACATCGATCAGCTGTTCGGTGGCCGGCACGGTGGCAGCGGTGGAGGTGGGGGGAGTGCGGTTGAACCAGCCCATGGGCAACTTTCTCGTGTTGTGCGGCAGGAAGGTGAACGCCATAATATCAGCCAATAACGATATTTAGATGGATCCCGACGCCGGGGTTCAGCCCTTCGCCGGAGACTTCGATGACCCTGCCTCAGCCACCTGCGCCGCGTCCCGCTGCACCTTCGAACGCCACGGTGGCCAGCCGCCGGATGGCCTTGCGTCGCCTGGGACTGGGGGCGGGCGCCCTCGGCCTGGGGCTGGTGGCGGGGCCGGAGGGCGCGCTGTTCGCGGCCCAGGTCGGTGACTTCCTGGTCGGCCCGCCCGTGGCCGACGTCGCGCCCCGCCAGCTCGGCCCGCATGTCTGGCTGGTCTACGCCCGCGACGGCTTCCCGACCCCCGAGAACCGCGGCCTGATGGCCAGCATCGTCTTCGTCGTCACGTCGGCCGGGGTGGTCGTGCTGGACTCGGGCGCTTCGCTGCAGATCGGCGAGATGGCGATCCGCATGATCCGCACCGTGACGCCGAAGCCGGTGGTTGCCGTCTTCAACAGCCACTACCACGGGGACCACTGGCTGGGCAACCACGCCTTCGCCCGTGCATTCGGGGCTGACCTGCCCATTCATGCGCTGCCGCACACGATCGAGCAGATCCGCGGCACCGAGGGCAGCACCTGGCGCTCGCTGATGGAGCGCTGGACCAACCAGGCCACCGCGGGCACCGAGGTGGTGGTGCCGAACCGCCCGGTCACGCCCGGCGAGCGCCTGCGCTTCGGCGACGTGACGCTGGTGATGCACCACCACGGCACGGCGCACACCCCGTCCGACCTGTGCGTGCAGGTGGTCGAGGACGGCATCACCCACGTCGGCGACATCGCGATGACCAACCGCATCGCCAACCTCGACGACGGTTCCTACCCGGGCACCTTCCGCTACTACGCGGCGATGCAGGCGGTCACCGGCCCGCAGTTCTGGGTCCCCGGGCATGGCGAGCCGGCACGCGACCTGCTCGACACCTACGGCCGCTTCCTGTCCGGCATCTGGGAGCCCTGCGTGCAGGCGGTCAAGGACGGGCGCGACGAGGCTGCCGCCAAGGCCATGGTGCTGCGCGACCCACGCGTGGCCGCCCGTGCGAAGACGATGGCGGGGTTCGACAGCAACATCGGCAAGTACGTCAGCCTGGCCTATCTGGAGGCGGAGAAAGACGCTTTCTGAGGGTCTGCGCATTGATCCAGATCATGTCGCTCGCGGCATGAAAGCGTCGTTCCCGGGGTGACCCCCGTGTTTTCACCAAGGCCCGAGTCCGGCAAACTCCATAACATCCGTCTGTGCTTATATCTAAATAGTCAAACAGACTGCAGGACGGATCTTGTGAGTGCTTCCGGTACTTCCGACAGCGATCGGGTCTTCGAGTTGGCAGCCGAGCTGTTCGGGCTGCTCTCGGCGCCCATCCGGTTGCGCATCGTCTGCGAGTTGCTGGATGGCGAACAGAACGTCGGCCAGCTGACCGAGCGGGTCGGGGCCAGCCAGCCCAACCTGTCGCAGCACCTGGCCACGCTGTACCGCTGCGGCATCCTGGCCCGGCGACGGGTGGGGGCCCAGGTCTGGTACCGGATTGCCAATGACCGCGTGCAGGTGCTCTGCGAGGCCGTGCGTGACGGTTCAAAGATTTGAAGAGGAGCTTTTTCGTGTCCAGCGATCCATCCCATCCGTCCGGGCGCCTGATCAAGGCCCCGGAAAACTTCCTGGATCCGGCCGGTGTGCGCACCGTCTTCCAGGAGGCCAAGGCCGGCCGGCGTGATTTCATCCGCCGCGCCTTTGCCGGTGCCGCCGCCGCGGGCGCCGCGCCGCTGGCGATGGCGCAAGCCAACCCGGTGCCGACCGAGGGCGGTGACCCGAACATCCTGAACCTGCCCGCGCACAGCACCGGCCTGGGGCAGGGCGTGGCCGCCAACAACGGCTACGGCGTGCCGTCGCAGTTCGAGCGCAACGTCCAGCGCCGCCAGAGCCCGGGCCTGACGCAGACCACGCAGGCCTCGGTGTCGTTCGCGCCGCTGCAGTCGCTGTTCGGCATCGTCACGCCCAGCGGCCTGCACTTCGAGCGCCACCACCAGGGCTGGTGGGACATCGACCCGAGCAAGCACCGCCTGATGCTCAACGGCTCGGACCCGTCGCTGATGAAGTCGCCCAAGGTCTTCACGATGGACGAGATCATGCGGCTGCCGTCGGTGTCGCGCTTCCACTTCATCGAGTGCGGCGCGAACACGGCGGTCGAGTGGGGCAACGTCGCGGTGCCGACGGTGCAGTACACGCACGGCATGGTGAGCTGCAGCGAGTTCACCGGCGTGCCGCTGAAGATCCTGTTCGACCTGTGCGGCGTGGACTACAAGAAGGCGCGCTACGTGCTGGGCGAGGGCGCCGACGGCTCCTCCATGACCCGCACCATCCCGATGGAACTGGTCGAGTCGGGCGAGGTCTTCGTCGCCTACGGGCAGAACGGCGAGATGCTGCGCCCCGAGAACGGCTACCCGCTGCGGCTGGTCGTGCCGGGCATCCAGGGCGTGAGCTGGGTCAAGTACCTGCGGCGCATCGAGGTGGGCGACCAGCCCTACGGCGCCAAGGACGAGGCCGTCCACTACATGGACCTGATGCCCGGCGGTCTGCACCGGCAGTACACCAACCTGCAGGAGTGCAAGAGCGTGGTGACGACGCCCTCGGGCGGCCAGGTGCTGCTCGACAAGGGCTTCTACAACATCACCGGGCTGGCCTGGTCGGGCAAGGGCCGGATCAAGAAGGTCGATGTCTCGGTGGACGGCGGCCGCAACTGGCGACCTGCTCGTCTCGAAGGGCCGGTGCAGAACAAGTCGCTGACCCGCTTCAACCTCGACTGGGTCTGGGACGGCAAGCCCGCGCTCATCCAGAGCCGCGCCACCGACGACACCGGCTATGTGCAGCCGTCCTACCGGCAACTGCGGGCCGTGCGCGGCACGCGCTCGATCTACCACAACAACGCCGTCCAGACCTGGCTGGTGCAGGAAAGCGGGGAGGTGAAGAATGTCCAGCTCTCGTGATGGGGTCCGTCTGATCGCCGCCGCGGCACTGGCGCTGCTGTCCGGCGCCGTGCTGGCGCAGTCCGCGCTGCCCGGCATCGGTCGTCCGGCCACGCCCAAGGAAATCGCCGCCTGGGACATCGATGTGCGGCCCGACTTCAAGGGCCTGCCCAAGGGGTCGGGCTCGGTCGCGATGGGCCAGGACGTGTGGGAGGGCAAGTGCGCCCACTGCCACGGCGTGTTCGGCGAGTCCAACGAGGTCTTCAGCCCGCTGGTCGGCGGCACCACGGCCGAGGACATCAAGACCGGCCGTGTCGCCAAGCTGACCGACACGTCCTATCCCGGCCGCACGACGCTGATGAAGGTCTCCACCGTCTCGACGCTGTGGGACTACATCAACCGCGCGATGCCGTGGACGCAGCCGAAGTCGCTCAAGGCTGACGAGGTCTACGCGGTGACGGCCTACCTGCTCAACATGGGTGGCGTGCTGCCGGACAACTACGTGATGTCCGACAAGAACATCGCCGAGGTCCAGGCCCGCATGCCCAACCGCAACGGCATGACGCTCGACCACGGGATGTGGCCGGGCAAGGCGATGAAGACCGGGGGCCAGCCGGACGTGAAAGCCGTGGCCTGCATGGCGGACTGCGCGACCGAGCCCAAGGTCGCATCCTTCCTGCCGGACTTCGCCCGCAATGCCCACGGGAACCTGGCCGAGCAGAACCGCCTGGTCGGCGCCCAGCGCGGCGCGGACACGACGCGGCCGGCGGGCGCTGGTGCGGCGGCTGCCGCAGCGGCAGTCACGGCTCCGGCCGTGGCCAAGGCGCCGGATGTCACGGCTTTGCTGTCGCAGTACAGTTGTACCGCCTGCCATGCCGTGGACAGCAAGCTGGTCGGCCCCTCCTTCCGCGAGATCGCCGGCAAGCACGGCAGCCGCACCGATGGCGTGGCCTACCTGGCCGGCAAGATCAAGTCGGGCGGCAGTGGCGTGTGGGGACCCATCCCGATGCCACCCCAGACCCTGTCCGATGCCGAGGCCCGCACGATCGGCCAATGGCTGGTCGATGGTGCCAAGAAATGATGACCTCTCTGAACTGTCTGAATCCACCTAGGAGTTCCACGATGCAAACCCGTCGCGAAATGCTCAGCCGCAGTGCTGGCGTGGCCGCCATGCTGGCCGGTCTGGGCCTGCTGCCCGCCGTGGCGCAGGCGGAGTACGCCGCCGCTGCCTTCGAGGCCAAGACCATGGCCGAGCTGACCAAGGCCCTGGGCATCTCCACACCCGTGGAGAGCAAGGACGTCACGATCACCGGCCCGGACATCGCCGAGAACGGCGCCGTCGTGCCGCTGGGCTGCTCGACCGCGCTGCCCGGCGTGAAGCGGATGCTGATCCTGGTGGAGAAGAACCCGTCGATGCTGTGCGCGGCCTTCGATGTCACCGATGCGGTCGAAGCGAACTTCAACACCCGCGTGAAGATGGGCCAGTCGTCCAACGTGATGGCCGTGGCGGTCATGAACGACGGCAAGGTGCTGTTCGCCCAGAAGGAAGTCAAGGTCACCCTCGGTGGCTGCGGCGGCTGATCCGGCCGCCCCCAACACGCAAAGAAGGAGCAGAACATGGCAGATCCGATGCGCATCCGCGCACAAGTCTCCGGCGACAAGGCCACCGTCCGTGTGCTGATGAGCCACGAAATGGAAACCGGCCAGCGCAAGGACGCCGCCGGCAAGGTCATCCCCGCCTGGTTCATCCAGGAGGTCACCGCCGCGCTCAACGGCAAGACGGTCATGACCGCGCAGTGGGGGCCTTCGGTGTCGAAGAATCCCTTCCTGCAGTTCAACATCAAGGGTGCCAAGGCCGGTGACAAGGTCGCGGTGTCCTGGGTGGACAACAAGGGTGACAAGCGCACCGACGAAGCGACGGTGAGCTGAACACACCTCGCCGCACCCGCGTGCCCACCTCCTGATCCCCTGATTCGGCCTCCGGCAACCCCGGGGGCCGACGCCGTTGGGTCAACCTGTCCGGACCGAGGAGACCATGAAAAAAGCCACCCTCGCCAGCGCCTTGCTGGCCTGTGCCCTGCCGCTGATGGCGCAGGAAAAATCCGCTGCCGACGGCATCGCCGAATACCGCGCGATGCTGGCCGACGGCAACCCGTCCGAGCTGTTCGAGGCCAAGGGCGAAGCGCTCTGGGCCCAGAAACGTGGCCCGAAGAATGCGAGCCTGGCGCAGTGCGACCTGGGCAAGGGGCCGGGCGTGGTCAAGGGCGTGTTCGTCACGCTGCCGCGCTTCTTCAAGGACACCGGCCGGGTGCAGGACCTGGAGTCGCGCCTGGTGACCTGCATGGAGACGCTGCAGGGCTTCAACGGTGCCGAGATTGCCAGGACCCCGTTCGGCAAGGGCGAGCAGAACAACGTCACCGCGCTGGCGACCTGGATCGCGGCCGAGTCGAAGGGCCTGCGCTTCGCCCTGCCGCAGGAACACGCGCAGGAACAGCGCATGTACGCGATCGGCCAGCGGGCGTTCTTCTACCGCGGTGGCCCGCACGACTTCAGTTGCGCGAGCTGCCATGGCGAGGAGGGCAAGCGCATCCGCCTGCAGGACCTGCCGCAGCTCACGAAGAACCCCGGCGACGGCGTCGGCTTCGCGGCGTGGCCGGCCTACCGGGTCAGCAACGGCCAGATGTGGAGCATGCAGCTGCGCCTGAACGACTGTTTTCGCCAGCAGCGCTTTCCCTATCCCGGGTTCGGCTCCGAGCTGACGATCGCGCTGGCGACCTACATGGGGGTCAACGCCAAGGGGGCCGAGTCGGTGGCGCCCGCCATCAAGCGCTGAGCGGAAGGAACACAGCATGAAGACGTTCAAGAAGATGGCGCTCGCGGCGGTGGCCGTGGCGGTGGCGGGGATCACCGTGGGCTGCGCGACCGGGCCGACCGCCGAGGAACTCGACCGCGACGCGGTGGCGGTGATCCGCAGCGCGTTCCGCGACGAAGGGCTGGTCAAGGTGGACCGGCTGAACCAGGATTTCGCCAATGAAGCCTGCTCGAAAGCGCAGGGCAAGGACCTGCCGGCGGACGTGACCAGGGCCATCGAGGCGGCCAACCTCAAGACCATCAAGGCGCCGAGCGATGGCCAGTACCTCGGCGACTGGAAGCAGGGCGAGGCCATCGCCCAGAGCGGCCGCGGGCTCACCTACACCGATGACGCCAGGACGGTCAACGGCGGCAACTGCTACAACTGCCACCAGATCGACAAGAAGGAAATCTCCTTCGGCACGATCGGTCCGAGCCTCTACAACTACGGCAAGCTGCGCGGCGTCACCGACCCGGCGAGCCCCGATTCCAGGCCGATCGTCGAGTACACCTGGGGCAAGCTGTGGAACGCCCGGGCCTACAACGCCTGTTCGCACATGCCGCGTGTCGGCCACATGGGCATCCTGAACGAGGCGCAGATCCGCCACGTGATGGCGCTGCTGCTCGACCCGAAGTCGCCCGTCAACCAGTGAAGATCCATGAGTCTCTCCAAACGCGAATTCATGCAGGTGCTCGGCGCCGCCTCCGTGGCGGGCATGGGTCTGGGTCGCTACGCGGATGCCGATGCGGCGACGGCGCAGCAGGGCCTCTATGACCTGCCGACCTTCGGCAACGTCAGCTTCCTGCACATGACCGACTGCCATGCGCAGTTGAAGCCGATCCACTTCCGCGAGCCGAGCGTCAACCTGGGGCTCGGCTCGATGCAGGGCAAGCTGCCGCACCTCGTCGGCGAGCACCTGCTCAAGCACATCGGCGTGCGCCCCGGCACCGCGCTGTCGCACGGCTACACCTTCCTCGATTTCGAGAAGGCCGCCCGCCGCTACGGCAAGGTCGGCGGTTTCGCGCACATGGCCACGCTGGTCAAGCAGTTGAAGGCCAGCCGCCCCGGCGCGCTGCTGCTCGATGGTGGCGACACCTGGCAAGGCTCGGCCACCTCGCTGTGGACCAACGCGCAGGACATGGTCGACGCCTGCAAGCTGCTCGGCGTGGACGTGATGACCGGCCACTGGGAGTTCACCTACGGCATGGAGCGCGTCAAGGAGATCGTCGAGAAGGACTTCAAGGGCAAGCTCGACTTCGTGGCGCAGAACGTCAAGACCAACGACTTCGGCGACCAGGTCTTCAAGCCCTACGTGATCCGCGAGATCAACGGCGTGCCCTGCGCCATCATCGGCCAGGCGTTTCCCTACACGCCGATCGCCAACCCGCGCTACATGGTCGCCGACTGGGCCTTCGGCATCCAGGACGAGAACATGCAGGCGATGGTGGACGAGGCCCGCGGCAAGGGCGCGCAGGTCGTCGTCGTGCTCAGCCACAACGGCATGGACGTGGACCTGAAGATGGCCAGCCGCGTGCGCGGCATCGACGCGATCTTCGGCGGCCACACCCACGACGGCGTGCCGGTGGCGGTGCCGGTGAGCAATGCGGGCGGCAAGACATTGGTGACCAACGCCGGCTCGAACACCAAGTTCCTCGGCGTGATGGACTTCGACGTGAAGGGCGGCAAGGTGGTGGACTTCCGCTACCGGCTGCTGCCGATCTTCGCCAACCAGCTGAAGGCGGATCCGGCGATGGACGCGCTGATCACCAAGGTCCGCGCGCCGTACGAGGCCAAACTGTCGGAGAAGCTCGGCGTCACCGACGGGCTGCTGTACCGCCGTGGCAACTTCAACGGCTCGTGGGACCAGCTGATCTGTGATGCGCTGATGGAGGTGCAGGGCGCCGAGATCGCGTTCTCGCCGGGCTTCCGCTGGGGCACGACGCTGCTGCCGGGCGACGTCATCACGCGCGAGCTGATGATGGACCAGCTTGCCATCACCTACCCCTACGCCACCGTCACGCAGATGAGCGGCGAGATGCTCAAGACGGTGCTCGAAGACGTGGCGGACAACCTGTTCAACCCCGATCCCTACTACCAGCAGGGCGGCGACATGGTGCGCGTGGGCGGGCTGCAGTACACGATGACGCCCGGCGAGAAGGCCGGCAACCGCATCAGCGACATGCGCCTGAAGGGCAAGGCGGTCGAGGCCGGCAAGAGCTACAACGTCGCCGGCTGGGCGCCGGTGTCCGAGGACGCGGCCAAGGCGGGCAACAAGCCGGTGTGGGATGTCGTCGAGACCTGGCTGAAGGGGCAGGGCGGGCGGGTCAAGGCGCGTACCGTCAACACGCCGAAGCTGGTGGGTGTGGCCGGCAATCCGGGACTTGCCTAGCCGTGCCGTGTCAAGGGTGGCGGTGAGTCGGGCGCGACATCATGTCGCGCCGGCCTGAAGGTGCGTGCTGAGGAAACGCACGAGCTGGTCGGTGTAGGGCTGCAGGGACACGCGCAGGTCATGGTCCCCGTCGACGACCAGCAGTTCACCTTGACGCAGCAACGCACGCAAGCGGTGTGCGTCCGACAGTGGCACGGTCTGGTCCCGGGCTCCGTGGACCAGCAGCACCGGGCAGTCGATGCCGGGTATCTGGTGTTCGGGCGCGATGTGATCGAAGCGCTCGCCGATCACGTGCTGCACGTGTTCCAGGATCGCCGTGCCGATCCTGTGCCGGGGGATGTGGTGCTCCTGCAGCCACCGCTCCATCACCTCGCGAGGGTTGGCAAACGCCGAGAGGCTGACGAGGGCCTGGACGCCTCCATGGCGTGCCGTGTGCAGCAGTACGGCAGCTGCCCCGACAGAGTGTCCGAGCAACGCGACCCGCCCGGTGTCGATGGCGGGCACGCCGCGCAGCGTGTGCAGCACCGCCGCGAGATCCTCGGCGAAACGCGGGAGCGAGCTGAACTCCTCGGCCGCGCTGAGGCCGTGGCTGGCAGCGTCGAACAGCATCACCGCAACGCCTGCGCATACCAGGGGTTCGACCAGGGACGACAGTGTGGATGCGTTGGCGCCCCAGCCGTGGACGGCCACGACCACAGGCACCGGATGCCCGGTGCTGGCCGCTGGCGGCAAAGCCAGCCAGGCCGCCAGCCGTTGCCCGCGGCTGCCGCAGACTTGCAAGACCGACAGTCGATGTCCATCGGTGCTGCCGTCTGTCCAGCCCGGTGTGTGCGGCAGCCTGGGGGGACGCAGCCCGCGCAGCAGCAGTCGATGCAGGACCGCGCGCAGTGGATGCGTCAAGAGGGACGGTGTCCTGTGTCGCCAGGATGCCATGGCAGCAGGCCCGTGACCAGGTTCAGAAGGCCAGCGTGTTGACGCCGGGCTTGAGCAGGTGCGCGGCCACTTCGGCCGGCTTGGCTGGCGTGACGCCGTCGATCAGATCGCTGGCCTGCTTGCCGGTGTTGGGCAGGTAGAGGGCGCAGACCTCGACCTTGGCCCCTGCCTTGATCACCCCCTGCAGCATCTGCTGCGGTGTCACGTTGCGCGGCTTGAGCGTCGGCATCTCCTTGCCGACGAGCGCGATGTCGCCCGCTGCGTCACACAGCAGTACACGCACCGGGGCCTTCTGCTCCAGGGCCTGACCTGCCAGCACGAGCCCGGCGCCCTGGGCCATGGCGTTGCCGGAATGGATGTTGACAAACAGTTCTTCCGCCTGCACCGCCACAGCGGTAGACAGGAGGGCGGCGGCGATGAGCAGTGATTTTTTCATGATGAGGGACTCCATTGATCGAGGGTTGAGGATGGGTGAGGGCGAATATCTGGAAGGCGGTGACCAGCTTGCCGTTGGCGGATCACGGGGCCATCGGTTCTGCAGCCAGCACGGCGCTGACCATGTCGTTCACGGGTTTTTCGGGCGTGTTGATCGCGCAGGCTCAGTACAGGCATGGCAGAGCCGGCGGCCAGCGCACAGCACAAGGCGGTCAGGGCGGTGGCCCAGAAGGTCCGGCTGCGGGTCGAGCGATGCGTCATCGCGGGCACCCCACGGCGTGGCTGGTGTCACGGGTGTTGACCATGTGCTGGGCCATGTCGGAGAAGGCCCGCTCGATCGCGTCATGCAGCGCCGGGTCGGTCACCTGCTCCGCGAGCGCCTGGCGCATGCACAGCATCCATTCGTCGCGCTCCACGGGGCCGATGGCATAGGGGGCATGCCGCATGCGCAGCCGGGGGTGGCCGCGCTCGCGGATGTACAGCGGTGGTCCGCCGAACCAGCCGCTCAGGTACTTGAACAGGCTGTCGGCGCTGCCCGCCAGACTGTCGGGATGCAGGCGCCGCACGGTGAAGGCTTCGGGCAACTCGTCCATGAGCGTGTAGAAGCGGTCCACCAGCGCGTGGATCGCCGGAGCGCCGCCCAGACGGGTGTAGACGCTGTCGGTGGCGACCGTGGTGTCATCCAGGGTGTCGGTCATGGTGTGGGTTTTCAGGTTCTGCATTCGGGATGCCCGAGGGGGGGGCTGGCCACCGACATCACGCGTACCCGGGCCAGGAACTCGTCGCGTGTGGCGCCCCCGAACCAGGGATGCCAGCGCCGCTGTTCGAGCACGCTGGAGACGGTGCGGGCCCGCTGGGCGTGGCCGGTGAACAGCAGCGTTTCGTCGGGCCGTCGGAAGACCTTGTTCATCACGCTGTCCCACAACGACTCCGGCAGGGCCGGGCGCGGCTGGAAGGGGCAGGCGTCCACGGCCAGCAGCCCGCCGCAGAACAGCCGGTCCCGCCACAGGTAGCTCAGACAGCCGGCGGTGTGCCCCGGGGTCTGCAGCACCTGGATGTGTTCGTTGCCAAAGGTCAGGACGGCGTGCGCGGGCTCGGTGGTGGCGTTGCGGGTCCGGGTTCGAGTTCGGGTCTGCGAAGGCGGGGGCAGGCCATGCTGGATGCGAGGGGCACCGAGTGCTTCCAGTGCCACGACTTCGCCCTTCAATACGTCGTCGTGCTCATGGGTGCGCAGCAGCCAGCGCAGGCGCAGGCGGTGTTCGTCGAGCATGGCCCTCAGCAGGGGCACATCGGCGCCGCGCGGGTCGACCAGCACGGCCTCGCCAGCGTCCAGATCGCCCAGCAGATAGCTCACCGCGCCACTGCGTTCGTCGTGCAGGATCCGGAAATACATGGGTCACCCCTTCAGCATGGCGGCCAGCAGCAGCGCGGCAGCACAGGACCAGCCCGAGAAGAACACCCGCCAGATCCACCGCTGCGGCACGAAGCCCACGCCCCGGACGAACCCGGCGCTCATGGCCCAGAACAGGGCCATGGCGAGCGGGTGGTCGGCCTTGCCGGTCGCATCGGCCATCAGCGGGGGATACAGCGTGCCGACCACCATGATCAGCAGCGCCACGGCCAGGCTGGGCAGGTGCGTGCCCGGCGGCTGTGGGGGTGGTGTCATGGGGGGGACCAGGGCGGGCGACGTGTCCACGGTCACCGTCTCCAGGCGGCCGAGCGCTCGGCGGCGTCGGCCCGGCCGCTCTCGTTCTCACCCCACAGCGCGTTCATGATGGCCAGCAGGACGGCAAAGCCGACGCCGAGCATCCAGGCGAAATACCACATGGTTGATGTCCTTCCGGTGGGTTGCAATGTCGTCGGCAATGTCAGTAGGCGGTGTGTTCGTTGGCGCGGATGTGCGCCAGCGTGACCTTGCCGCGCATCACGCGGTAAGCCCACGAGGTGTAGAACACGATCAGCGGCATGAAGATCAGCGTGGCCCAGAACATCAGGCCCAGCGTCAGGTGGCTGGAGGCGCTGTCCCACACCGTCAGGCTGGCGTTCGGCTGGGTCGAGGACGGCATGACAAACGGGAACATCGCCGCACCCGCGGTGCCGATGACCCCCACGATGGCCAGCGCGGACGCCACGAAGGCGCTGAGCGTGTGGCGCGCGGCCACCAGCGCCGCCGCGATCAGCGCCCCGGCGATGCCCAGCAACGGCAACGACCAGAGCAGCGGCTGCGCACGGTAGTTGCGCCACCAGGCGTCGGCGCTGCGCGCCACGGTCTTGGCCAGCGGGTCCGGCAGCGCGCCAGGATCGATGGCCGAGGTGATGACATAACCCTCGATGCTCCCGAACTTCAGCCACAGCCCGGCGCCGATGAAAGCCACCACCATCAGCCCCGCCGCACCCACCGCCCCCCACACGGCGCGCTGCTGGATCGCACCCTCGGTGCGGTGCGCCAGGTACATGCCGCCGTGCATCGTGATCATCGCGCTGCTCACCACGCCCGCCAGCAGCGCGAACGGGTTGAGCAGTTGCCAGAACGTGCCGGTGTAGGTGCTGATGAGGTAGTCGTCGAAGCCGAACGGCACGCCCTGCAGCAGGTTGCCGAATGCCACGCCGAAGATCAACGGCGGCACGGCCCCACCGATGAACAGGCCCCAGTCCCAGGTGCTGCGCCAGGTGGCGTTGTGGACCTTGCTCCGGTAGTCGAAGCCGACCGGCCGGAAGAACAGCGCCCACAGCACCGCCAGCATCGCCCAGTAGAAGCCGCTGAAGGCGGTGGCGTAGACCAGGGGCCAGGCCGCGAAGATGGCGCCGCCGCCGGTGATGAACCAGACCTGGTTGCCGTCCCAGTGCGGGCCCACGGTGTTGATGACGACGCGGCGTTCGTCGTCGCCCTGGCCGACAAACGGCAGCAGCGTGCCCACGCCCATGTCGTGGCCGTCCATGATGGCGAAGCCGACGAGCAGCACGCCCACCAGCAGCCACCAGAGGATCTTGAGGGTCGGGTAGTCGATCATGTCGTGTCTCGTTGGCTTCAGGCGTGCGCCGGTTCGAACTGGTAGCGGCCGGTGCCGAGCGAACCCGGGCCCTGGCGCGCGAACTTCTGCATCAGGTAGACCTCGACGACCAGCAGCACGGTGTAGAAGCCGATGAACCCGGCCAGCGAGCCATACAGGCTGTTCACGCTGAGCGTGGAGACGCTCATGTGCGTGGGCAGCACGCCGTAGATGGTCCAGGGCTGGCGGCCGTACTCGGCCACCACCCAGCCCAGCTCGCAGGCGATCCACGGCGCCGGCAGCATCAGCACCGCAGCGCGCAGCAGCCAGGGCCGCGTCTGGAACTCGCCCTTCAGCGTGGCCCAGAAACTCAGGCCGAACAGCAGCAGCATCGCGAAGCCCAGCCCGACCATGATCCGGAAGCTCCAGAACATCGGCGTCACGCGCGGCACGGTGTCGTGCATGGCCTGGTCGATCATCGCGGGGGTGGCCTGGCGCACGTCGGTGGTGTATTTCTTCAGCAGCAGGCCGAAGCCGAGGTCGCCCTTGGTCGCTTCGAGCACGCGCTTGGCGACCACGTCGTCGCGGTGTTTGCGCAGCGTCTCCAGCGCGATCACCGCGGTGATGCCGTTGACGATGCGTTCTCGGTTCTTCGCCTTGATCTCGTGGATGCCGGGGATCTGCTTGGTCACCGAACGGGTGCCGATCAGGCCCATCACCCACGGGATCTCGACCGCCCAGTCGTTCTTCTGCTCAGCCTCGTTGATGCCCGCGATGACGTTGAAGCTGGCGGGTGCGGGCTCGGTTTCCCACATGGCCTCGATGGCGGCCAGCTTGGTCTGCTGGGCCTCGCCCACGGTGTAGCCGCTTTCGTCACCGAGCACGATGACGCTCAGCACGCTGGCCAGACCGAAGGCCGACGCCACGCGGAAGCTGCGCTTGGCGAACTCGATGTCGCGGCCCCGGAGCAGGTACCAGCTCGACACCGACAGCACGAACATCGCCCCCGTCACGTAGCCCGCCGACACGGTATGCACGAACTTGGCCTGTGCATCCGGGTTGAACACCACGGCCCAGAAGTCCGTCATCTCCATGCGCATGGTCTGGTAGCTGAACTCCGCGCCCACCGGGTTCTGCATCCAGCCATTGGCGATCAGGATCCACAGCGCGCTCAGGTTGGTGCCGACCGCCATCAGCACGGTCACCATCAGGTGCTGGGTCTGTTTCAGCCGGTCCCAGCCGAAGAAGAACAGGCCGATGAAGGTGGACTCCAGGAAGAAGGCCATCAGCCCTTCGATCGCCAGCGGGGCGCCGAAGATGTCGCCCACGTAGTGCGAGTAGTAGGCCCAGTTGGTGCCGAACTGGAACTCCAGCGTGATGCCGGTGGTGACGCCGAGCGCGAAGTTGATGCCGAAGAGCTTGCCCCAGAAGCGGGTCATGTCCTTCCAGATGACCAGGCCGGTCATCACGTAGACGCTCTCCATGATGACCAGCAGCCACACCATGCCCAGCGTGAGCGGCACGAACAGGAAGTGGTACATCGCCGTGGCCGCAAACTGCAGCCTCGACAGGTCGACGAGTTGTTCTGAAATCAAGGTTGATCTCCGCTGGTGGCGACAGGGGCGCTCAGGTGAGCCGCAGCCACGTCGACATCGACGCTGACCCGCTCATCCCGCACGAAGGCCGCCCACAACCCGACCAGCACCACCAGCTTCAGGCCGATGGCGATGGCGAGATGGCGGACCAGACGGTCTTGGGGCGTATTCATACCCCAGTACGTATCAAGAGGCGTGCCACCGCCCGGATGCGGAAAAAATCCTTCTGAAACAAGGTCTTGCGAGAAGGCTACGACTGGCCCCGCCAACATGGCAGATTCATCAACTGCCATGTTGGCGTAATGCTGCCAATATGGCAGTAGACTGTTCAGCCCAATCCCGGTGTCGGGATCCCTTTCCGCTGTGGAGCGTCAACTGTGGCCACTGTCCTGCCTGAACTGGTGTCGTATCTGGAGGGGCTGCCAGAGCCGCACATCCTGTTTGACCGGCAATACCGGATCGTCGCGGCCAACGCCGCCTATCGGCGCCAGTTCAGCCCGCGGGGCTCGGTGATCGGGCGCACCTGCTACGAGGTGTCCCACCATTTCAGCGTGCCGTGCGACCAGGCGGGCGAAAGCTGTCCGCTGGCCCGCTCGCGCGAGACCGGGCAGCGCGAGCGTGTGCTGCACCTGCACCACACGCCGCAGGGCGAGTCCTACGTCAACATCGAACTGGTGCCACTGCGCGAAGTCGGTGGCGAACTGGCGTACTTCATCGAGAAGATGGAACCCTTGCGCGTGGCGCAAGGCCAGCCGGCCGCCCAGGGGCTGATCGGACGCGCGCCGGCCTTTCAGCGGATGCTGGAGTTGGTGTCACGGGTCGGGCCGTCGCAGGCCAGCGTGCTGCTGCTGGGGGAGTCGGGCACGGGCAAGGAACTGGTCGCCCAGGCGGTCCACGAAGCCAGCCTGCGCGCGGCCAAGGCACTGGTGGTGGTGGACTGCGCCAGCCTGCCCGAGACGCTGTTCGAGAGCGAACTCTTCGGCCACGAACGTGGGGCCTTCACCGGGGCCAACCACAGCAAGCCCGGATTGGTGGAAGCGGCCAGTGGCGGCACCTTGTTCCTGGACGAGGTGGGAGACATCCCGCTGCTGATGCAGGTGAAACTGTTGCGGCTGCTGGAGAGCGGCACCTACCGCCGCGTGGGCAGCACGGAGCTGCGGCATGCCGATGTGCGGGTGGTGTCCGCGACACACCGGCACCTGCGGGCGATGGTGGCCGACGGGCGGTTCCGTGAGGATCTGTACTACCGGCTGAGCACCTTCCCGATCGCGCTGCCGCCGCTGCGGGAGCGGGTCGAGGACATTCCCCTGCTGGCCGTCGCCTTGCTGGCGCGGGTGACCCCTGATCGCCGGATGGCGCTGTCCGCGGATGCGCTTGCGCTGCTGCAACGCTGTCCGTTTCCGGGGAATGTGCGTGAACTGCGCAATGTGCTGGAGCGCGCAGCACTGCTGGCTGATGGGGTCTGCATCGAGGCCGTTCACGTGGAGCGCGCTCTTGACACCGAGGATCCCCACGCTGGCCGGGAGCTGTGGTCCGCCGAGTCGAGTCACCCGGCGCCAGCTTCCGCATCGGGTATGTCATTGCGCTGCGTGGAGCGTGCGGCCTTGCGGGCGCAACTCCAGACCCACCGTGGCAGCCGGGCGGAACTGGCCCGCAAACTTGGCATCAGCGAGCGGTCGCTGTATCGGAAGTTGCGTGACATGGACTCGGCGGATCCGCCTGGTCCATGACGGCGCAGCCTCTGCAGGACGGGTAGAAGAGGTATACGCTGTTGGCCACGGTCAGCCGTGTGATCACGGGGCCGGACCCATCTCAACCGAGGGCTTGTTCGATGATGAAACTTCGTTCGATGCTGCTTTCTGTCGTGCTATCGCTCGCCAGCCTGGCTGCGAGCGCGCAGGACAAGGTCGTTTACCACGTCAGCGACGCCGCCACGCAGGCGCTGGCGGCGCTGCGCAACGTCCGCAACCACCTCGACACCGACCCCACCGCGAAAATCACCGTGGTCACCCACGCCGCCGGGGTCGATTTCCTGATGGAGGGTGCCAAGGACCGCACCGACGTGTCGTACGACGCCCTGGTGTCGGCGCTGAAGAACCGCGGTGTGGCCTTCGAGGTCTGCGAGATCACGCTCAAGAACCGGGGGCTCAAGCGCGAGCAGTTCATCCAGGAGGCCGACTTCACGCCGTCCGGTGTCGTCCGGCTGACGAAGCTGCAGCTCCAGGGCCACGCCTACATCAAGCCCTGACCAGGCCGGCGCTGCTGCCCAGCCGGAAGACCGACATCGCGCCGACCAGCTGCTGGGCCTGCTCTTTCAGCAGGTCCGCGGCGGCAGCGCTCTGCTCGATCATCGCGGCGTTCTGCTGCGTCACCGAGTCCATCTGGGTCACCGCCTGACCGACCTGGCTGACGCCCTGGCTCTGCTCGGCGCTGGCGGTGCTGATCTCGGCCATGATCTGGTTCACCCGCTGGATGGAGGTGACGATCTGCTCCATCGTGCGGCTGGCCTCCTCGACGAGCGTGCTGCCCTGCCGCACCTGCTCGACGCTGCCGGTGACCAGCACCTTGATCTCCTTGGCGGCGCTGGCGCTGCGGTGCGCGAGGTTGCGCACCTCGGTGGCCACGACCGCGAAGCCGCGTCCCTGCTCGCCCGCACGGGCGGCCTCCACGGCGGCATTGAGCGCCAGGATGTTGGTCTGGAAGGCGATCCCGTCGATCACCGAGATGATGTCGGTGATCCGGGTCGAGCTGGCGTTGATGCCCTGCATGCGCTCGGAAACCTGCGCCATGACCGCGCCGCCCTTGCCCGCGATGTCGCAGGCCCCCTGCGCGAGCTGGTTCGCCTGCTGGGCGTTGTCGGCGTTGTGGCGCACGGTCGTGCCGAGCTGCTCCATCGTGGCGGAGGTCTGCTCCAGCGCGCTGGCCTGGTCCTCGGTGCGGCGGCTCAGGTCGTTGTTGCTCTGCGCGATCTGTACGCTGGCGCTGGCGACCTGCTCGGCGCTGCACTGCACACCGTGCACGATGCGGCCCAGGCTGGACTGGATCTGCTGGATCGCCTGCAGCAGCTGGATGGACTCGTCGCTGCCCTCCGGCTGGATCAGGTCGGTGAGATTGCCCCCGGCGAGCTGGTGGGCCGCATCGACTGCCTGCGTGATCGGGCGGGTCATGCGCCGCGCGAGCCAGAACGCGGCCAGCATCATGGCCATGGCGGCGCCCACCAGCGCGGCCATGACGATCCAGCGTGTGCGTTCGAGGCTGTCTGCGGCGTGCGTCCTGAACTGGTCGCCCGCCTGCTCGATGCTGCTCGACAGGGCCGCCATCTTCGGTTCGAGTGCGCTGAAGCTCGCCTGCAGCCCGGCGGAGGCTGCCGCGGCGGCCTGCGGATCGGACTTGGCGACGGCCATCATCTGGTTTGCCGCTTCGATGTACTGCTCGACCATGGGTTGCGCCTGCTTCAGCGCGGCCTGGCTGGCCGGATCGATGGACAGTGTCCCCAGCCTGGACATGGTGTCCCGGAAGATCTGTGCGTGTTCCGTCAGACCCTTTTCGGCTTGCCCGATCGGGCCCGGGTCGTTGCGCAAGGCACCGATCAGCGCGAGCTGGGCGTCGCCGCGGATGGCGTCGTGCATCATGTCCGCCTGCTGGCTGGCCTGCAGCGCCATGCCCGCCACGACCGAGGCATCCAGCTCCTGACCCAGTCGGGCATTGGACAGCAGGCCCATCCCGCCCACCATGGCAGCCAGAGCGGTGCCGGCCAGGCCGAAGGTGATGATCTGGGTGCGCATTTTCATGGGGATACTCCTGCAGGGAGCCCGCATGGTGGCGCGATTGCCGGCCGTCCGTTCCCGAAAAGACGGTGCGAAATCCGGCCTTCCTTTGCGCGCTTCTCAGGGCCTTGCGTAGCTCGCGCTCAGCTCGGGATCCCCGTGCGGGCTCATCGGCGGGACGGGCCGCTTCGCCTCTTCCGGCTGATCGAGCAGCCGGTCGGTCAGCATCGCCGCGCCCCACATGGCCGATAGCGTGACCCACGAGGTCAGCGTGAACACCGCTGCCCCCGACACGCCCGCGCCGACCGCGCAGCCGCCGGCGAGCATCCCTCCGAAGCCCATCAGCATGGCTCCGACGATGTAGCGGCGCATCGCCTGTCCGCCCTGGAAACCTTCCAGTTTCAGTTCGCGCCACAGCAGCGCCGACAGGAAGGCCCCCACCGCCACACCCGGCACCAGCCCGAGGTCGAACTTCAGCGGCTGTCCCGGCGGCGAGAGCACCAGCATCAGCGTGTCCGCGGCCGGGCCGGTGAAGGACAGGCTTTGCACGGGCACGATCAGGTCAAAGACCTGACGCGACATCGCCCAGGTCAACAGCCAGGCGCCCGCGACCATCACGCCCACGCCGACCGCCCCGAACCAGCTCCAGAAGCGCACCCGCTGCCGCCGCGCCCAGACCAGTGCCGCCACCAGCCACACCGCGCCGAACAGCAGTCCGCCGAGGTGGCCGGCGCCGGTCAGCGCCAGGAGGTCGCGCGAGGCACCACCCTCGACCGTCCACCAGCCGGCGATCGCCGTGCGCAGCGGCGACAGCAGGCCGGACAAGGCGGACTGCGCCGTCACCGCGAACACGAGACCCGACAGCAGCGCCCGCAGGTTGCCCTGCGCCGCCAGCACCAGCAGCCGGCTGGAGCAGCCGCGTGCCAGGATCATCCCGGCGCCGAACATCGCGCCACCGATCACCGCACCCGACAGGCTGCCCCGCCCGGCGAGCTGCCGCGCCCCGCTGACGTCCAGCCAGCCGAGCTGGATGAAGGTCTGCGTCAGCAGCACCGCGGTGGAGAAGGTGAACAGCCAGACGGTGAGCTTGCCCTCCTGCGTGCCGCGGGAGAACTCGATCACCGCCGAGCGCAGGCAGAAGCGCGCACGGTGTGCGAAGAAGCCGAACAGCAGCCCGATCACCGTGCCGGCCAGCGTCACGGTCCACATCTCGCCCAGCCGGGCCATGAGCGATTCCAGCATCGCCGTCTCCTGATGACCATCGTTGATGGCTGATATAAGAGGGCGATGATGCAGTCCGGGGCGCAGGCCGGACTTGATGTGGGTCAGCTCCGGCCTCAGGTGAGCATGTCGGCCCAGATGTTCTTCGCCCAGGCGTCGGCGTAGCGGCCTTCCAGATCGGAGCGCACGTCCGACACCCCGCCCGAGCCGCCGATGGTGAAGAAGCTCTTCTTCGGCGCCTGGTACTCGTGGACGCTGGCGACGTGGATCACGTGGGCGTCATCGACGAAGCTCATGCAGACATTGGTCAGCATCGGGTGCGGGTTGACTTCCAGGCCCTGCAGCTCGGCGACGATGGCGGCGGCGGTGACCTTGGCGTGCGAGTTGGCCATGTGGCCGGACTTGGGCATGCCCTGGGCGATCTGGATCGCGTCGCCGATGATGTGGATGTCCTTGGCCGCAGTGGACTCGAAGTTCAGGAAGTTGACGTGGCACCAGCGGGCGTTGGCGTTCGCCAGCCCGGTGTTCACCGCCAGCGCTCCGGCGCGCATCACCGGCAGCACGTTCAGCACGTCCGCCTTCACGTCGTCCTGCACCTCGAACTTCACGGTGCGCGTCTTCGCATCGACGCCGATCGCCTTGTGCTGCGGCCGGTACTCGACCATCCCGCCGTACAGCTCCGCCCAGGCCTTCTTGAACAGCGGTCCCTTGGAGGTCACGTCCGGGTTGCCGTCGAGGATCAGCACCTTGGACTTCGGCTTGGCCTTCTTGAAGTAGGCGGCGATGACGCTGGCGCGCTCGTACGGGCCGGGCGGGCAGCGGTAGGGCGCTTCGGGGATGGTGATCGCGTAGGTGCCACCGTCGCGCATGGCTTCGAGCTGCTGGCGCAGCGCCACCGTCTCGGCGCCGGCCTTCCAGGCGTGCAGGATCTGGCCGGCCTCGTGCGCAGCCTTCAGGCCTTCGGTCTGGTCCCACATGAAGTCGATGCCGGGCGACATCACGAGCTTGTCGTACTGCACGACGGTGCCGCCCGCCAGCGTCGCGGTCTTCTTCACCGCGTCCACGGACGTCACCATGTCGTGGACGATGCGCACGCCGTGCTTGTCGCTCAGGCCGTTGTACGGGTTGGTGATGTCGGCCATCTTGCGCTGGCCGCCGATCACCAGGTTCGACACCGGGCACGACACGAACTGCCGGTTCGGCTCGACCATCATCACGTCGATGGTGTAGTCGGACAGCAGGCGGATGTACTTCGAGGCGGTCGTGCCGCCGTAACCGCCGCCGATGACCAGCACCCTGGCTTTCGATGCCGAGGTGCCGCCGAGCGATGCACAGCCGGCCAAGCCGAGCGTTCCGCCCGCGATCAGGCCCTGGAGGAGATGTCTGCGTTGCATGGTGTGGGGCTCCTCGGCTTACTTCAGGGCGGCGAAATACTTCGCCAGCGCTTCGAGCTGCTCCTGGGAGTAGCCCTTGGTGATCTGGTGCATGATCGTTGCCTTGCGCTCGCCCGAACGGAAGGCCATCAGCTGGGACAGGATGTAGTCCTGCGGCAGACCGGCCAGGCGGATCAGCGCCTCCCCCTCGACGGCATGGCCATCCGTGCCGTGGCACTGGGCACACGTGGCGGCCAGCGAACGCAGGCGCAGGCGGTCCTGGTCTTTGGCCTGGGCCACGGAGGCACTCATCAGACTGGCGCTGCACAGCAGCGCGCCGGTCAGCCAGCGGGTGGCGGCGGTCGGTCGGGGCATGGAACACTCTCCTCGGGACAATGGCTTCAACGGTGTAGTGTCTTTAATATCATTGAATGCTGATGTAGTATTTTCCCGGGTTTCCTCGAAGGGCAACAAACGTGAAGACTGGTCCGCGCATCTCCCTGGGTCGGCGTCGTGCCGCGGCATGGACCTGCGCGCTGCCCTGGGTGCTCGGCGTGCGGCGGGTGCAGGCGGCGCCGACGGTGATCGGCCAGTCGGTGCCATGGCCGACGATCCGCCTGCTGGACGGGCGCACGGTGGTCGCCGAACAGCTGCGGGGCCGGGCGCTGGTGGTGACCTTCTTCGCCACCGACTGCGGGTACTGCCAGCGCCACAACCAGCGGCTGGACCGGCTCGCGCGCACCAGCGGCGCGTTGCCGCTGACGGTGCTCGGCGCGGCGCTCGACCGCGACGTGGTGCCGGTCGAGGCCTATCTGGCACGCCAGGGCTACACCTTCCCGGTGACGATGGACGCCGCGCCGCTGCGGGCCGTGCTCACCGCGCGGCGCAGTTACCCGCTGACCTGCGTGATCGACCGGCAGGGCGTGCTGCGCGAGGTGATCCCGGGCGAGATGGCGGAAGACGACGTGATGGGGCTCGCGAAGTGGGCCACGACCTGAACTGCTGATCAACGTCGGCACAACGGCTGATCCCGGATGGTACCGACGCGCTCATGATGGGCCGTTCCGGAAGGAGCTGCACATGAACAGGCACAGGGCGAACACACTGGAAACCGCGGGAGCGGTCGCGGGCCGCTGGAAGGTCAGGCGCTGGCCGGTGCTGCTGGGGGCGGCGGCGGTGGCCGTGTTCTGATCCGGTTGCGCGGTTGGCTGTTCCCGATCTGGCAAAGTCTGGATGAACCATGTTTCATCCGGGGAGAGCAGCCATGCTGCACCAGAAACTCGACGACGAGGCCAACAGCCTGCCGCAGCCACTGCTGCTGGGCACTCAGGCGCTGACCAGCCTCGATGCCGTGCAGCGCGAGGTTCAGCGCAAGCTCGGGCGCTGCCTGATTCGGCTCCAGCAATATGAGCGGTTGTTGAAGGCGCTGCTACCGACAACGGATTTCCAGACAAGCTGGCAGCCAGGGCAAGTGCCGCAGACCAATCTGCAGGCGGCCACCGAACGCCTTCAATCTCAGACCCTGGGCCAACTGATGAACGAGTTCATCGGGATCCATTCCGAACCACGGCAGGATGTGGAGGAAACGGACGAAGAATCCGGGCCGGAGGGAGTGTTTTTTTCCGGTCTCAATTCCGCATCGAGACGGCTTTTGGCGGTCTTGCCGGCATCAAATCGAACCTGCGCGGCTTGGTGGCGATGCGCAATGAACTGGTCCACCATTACCGCGCGTTGCACACCAGCGCACTCGCTGCTGATGCAGCACGGCAAGCGATGGCGGTGTTCATGCGCTCCCCCGAGTTCATGAACCAGTTGTACGAAGGCGTCTTGCCGGATGGCCAGATTCACTGGCCATCGACCCGGATCGTGCAATGTCTGCTTCAGCACTGCGCAGTTGATCCCGTTGCGTGGGTGGTACTCGGCCCGGTGATCCAGTCCATGCGGGCTGATGTTCCTGAAGAGGTGCCTTCGAAATACGGGTGCAAGACTTGGCGTCAGTTGCTCAAGCGTTCGGAGCTGTTCGAAGTCCGCACGGATCTTGACAACCGGACTGGGCAAGGGCGAACTTGGTTTCGTCCGATTACTTCAGATAAAACTGAATCCACAAGTCAAACAACATGAATTTACCTTAGCCATCCCGGCTCCTACAGTGCGTTCAACCCCACCGCACAACGCCCACAGGAGCCGTCCATGGACCAGTCCAACCGCTACGCCGACCTCAGCCTCCACGAAGCCGACCTGATCAAGGGCGGTCGCCACATCCTGGTGGCGTACAAGATGAAGCCCAAGGCGGGCCACGGCTATCTGGAGGCCGCGGCGCACTTCGCCGCCGAGTCCTCCACCGGCACCAATGTCGAGGTCTCCACCACCGACGAGTTCACCAAGGGCGTGGACGCGCTGGTGTACTGGATCGACGAGGCGACCGAGGACATGCGCATCGCCTACCCGCTCGACCTGTTCGACCGCAACATCACCGACGGCCGGATGATGATCGTCAGCTTCCTGACGCTGGTGATCGGCAACAACCAGGGCATGGGCGACATCCAGCACGCCAAGATCCACGACTTCTACATGCCGCCGCGGGCGATCCAGCTCTTCGACGGCCCGAGCAAGGACATCTCCGATCTGTGGCGCATCCTGGGTCGCCCGGTCACGGACGGTGGCTACATCGCCGGCACGATCATCAAGCCCAAGCTCGGCCTGCGTCCCGAACCGTTCGCGCAAGCGGCCTACCAGTTCTGGCTCGGCGGCGACTTCATCAAGAACGACGAGCCGCAGGGCAACCAGGTCTTCGCGCCGATGAAGCGGACCATCCCGCTGGTGGTGGACGCCATGAAGCGCGCGATGGACGAGACCGGCGAGGCCAAGCTGTTCTCCGCGAACATCACGGCGGATGACCACTATGAAATGCTGGCCCGCGGCGAGTACATCCTGGAGCAGTTCGGCCCGGACGCGGACAAGGTGGCCTTCCTCGTCGACGGCTACGTCGGCGGCCCCGGCATGATCACCACTGCCCGTCGCCACTTCCCGAACCAGTACCTGCATTACCACCGCGCCGGCCACGGAGCGGTCACGTCGCCGAGCGCCAAGCGCGGCTACACGGCCTACGTGCTGGCCAAGATGAGCCGGCTGCAAGGGGCGTCCGGCATCCACGTCGGCACCATGGGCTACGGCAAGATGGAAGGCGAGCACGACGACCGCGCCATCGCCTACATCATCGAGCGCGACAGCTACACCGGCCCCGTCTACCACCAGGAGTGGTACGGCATGAAGCCCACCACGCCGATCATCTCCGGCGGCATGAACGCGCTGCGCCTGCCCGGTTTCTTCGAGAACCTCGGCCACGGCAACGTCATCAACACCGCTGGCGGCGGCAGCTACGGCCACATCGACTCGCCGGCGGCCGGCGCCACCTCGCTGCGGCAGGCGTATGAATGCTGGAAGGCCAAGGCCGACCCGATCGAGTGGGCCAAGGAGCACCGCGAGTTCGCCCGCGCCTTCGAGTCGTTCCCGAAGGACGCCGATGCGCTCTACCCGGGCTGGCGCGAGAAGCTGACCGGCGTGCACCGCTGAGCCGGCCGGGAGACCGACCATGCCCCCGCCGACCGACCGCCCCGATCCGCTCGCCGCCTGGCGTCTGACCGCGCCGCCGCACTACCAGCCCCAGGCCGATGAGGTCGCGCTGTTCACCGCCGCCTACGCCGCCCGGCTGCCGGTGATGGTCAAGGGGCCGACCGGCTGCGGCAAGTCGCGCTTCATCGAGCACATGGCGTGGACGCTCGGCCGGCCGCTGGTGACGGTGGCGTGCAACGAGGACATGACCGCCGCCGACCTGGTCGGGCGCTTCCTGCTCGAAGCAGGTGGCACGCGCTGGCAGGACGGGCCGCTGACGCTGGCGGCGCGGCACGGCGGGATCTGCTACCTCGACGAGGTGGTCGAGGCGCGGCAGGACACGACGGTCGTGATCCACGCGCTGACCGACCACCGCCGCTGCCTGCCGCTGGACAAGAAGGGCGAGCTGCTGCGGGCGCACCCGGACTTCCAGCTCGTCATCTCGTACAACCCCGGCTACCAGAGCCTGATGAAGGACCTGAAGCCCTCGACCCGGCAGCGCTTCACCGCCCTCGATTTCGACTACCCGGCGGCCGCGCTGGAGGCGGGCATCGTCGCGCGGGAAACGGACCTCGATCCCGCCCGCGCCGCGCAGCTCGTGCAGATCGCCCACGCCGCCCGTCGCCTCAAGGGCCACGGTCTGGCCGAGGGCATCTCGACGCGGCTGCTGGTCAACGCGGCGACGCTGATCGTGCGCGGCGTGGCGCCACGGGCGGCCTGCCGCATGGCGCTGGTGCGGCCGATCACCGACGACGCCGACCTGCGCGACACGCTCGACCACGCGATCGATGCGGTGCTCGCGCCGTGAGCCCGCGGGGTGGGCCCATGGACAACACCGCCCTCCGCCAGCGCCTGAACAGCCGTTTCCCCGAAGTCGATGCGGTGTTCGACGACCACGTCGCCCGCGCCCGCACGCTGCTGGGCGCGGACGAGGCCACGCTGCTGGCCTGGATCGATCTGGCCGGCTGGCTCGGGCGACTGGGTCGCGGGGTCGAGCCGCTGCTGGTCGCCCTGGAAACACTGCCCGAGGTGCTGCACACGGCCGGCGTCGGCGTGCTCCAGCCGCTGCGGGAGACGCTGGCGGCGCTGCAGAAATCGCCCGATGGCCGCGCCCTCGGGCCGCTGCTGCAGAGCCTGCCCGCGGTCGCGCGGCGGCTGCCGTCGGGGCCGCTGCTGGCGCGCTACTTCGCGCTGGTGCTGCGGCTGGCGGCGCGCACGCGGCTGTCCATCCACGGCCACCACGCCACCGAGCCCAGCCCCTGCCTGCCGACGCTGCTCGACCAGGCGCCGCGGCTGGTCGCGCAGGTGCCGCTGGACGGGCTGGCGCGCTGGATCGACGAAGGCGTGCGGCTGCACGGGCGCCACCCCGGGCACCTCGTCGCGTGGTTCGGGCTGGAGGCGCCCGACAGCCGCGCCGTGCTGCAGCGCGAGCGCCATGGCACGCTGCTGGTGGACGTGGAGCGCCGGCTCAGCCTGACGCTGCGCGGGCTGTGGAGCGACGAGGCGGCGCTGGTGCCGTGTCCGGTCGATCGCGACGGGCCGCCGTTTCGCCCGCACCTGGAGCCGGACGGCTTCCGCTTGCCCGAGGTGCTTGATGCCCGCGGCGACGTGTCCGCCCTGGCGCGCTACCGGGCGATGCTGGCCCACCTCGCCGCGCACCGCCGCTGGAGCCGGCCGCTGGTGGCCGACAACCTGAGCCCGATGCAGCGGCTGGCGATCGAGTGTGTCGAGGACGCGCGCATCGACCAGCTGACGCTGCGCCGGCATCCCGGGCTGGCGCCGGTGCTGCGGGCGCTGCATCCGGTGGCGCCGGCCCCCGAGGCGATCGACGCAGCGGAGGCGGCCGGGCGGAGCACGCTGCGGCTGCGCCTGGTGCGGCTGTCGCGGGCGCTGCTGGACCCGGCCTTGCCCTGTGCGGGCGCCGATGACGAACTGCGCGGCCGGTTCCAGGCGCTGCTGGCCGAGGGCGAATCCGACACGTGCCAGATGGCCGACCTCGCGCTGCGCTGGGTGGCGCGGACGCGGCGGCAGAGCGACCAGTCGGCCCAGGTGGTGTTCGACGCGACCGAGGTTGACTGGCGCGACGACAACCGCCACCTGTGGACCTACATCGAGGCGGGCGACGAGGAAGTCGCCTTCGACGACACGCACCGCCCGCCCCGCACGGCGCCCGACGACACCCGCCTGCCACCCCACCTGTACCCCGAATGGGACCACGCGATCCGCGCCCACCGCCCCGACTGGGTCAGCGTCCACGACACGCTGCAGCCGGCGGGCGATGCGCGGCAGATCGATGCGCTGCTGCAGCGCCACCAGCACACGGCGCGGCACCTGCAGCGGCTGCTCGACGCGCTCAAGCCGCAGGACCGCACCCGCCTGCGCCAGCAGGAAGAGGGCACCGAGCTGGACCTCGACGCCGCCGTGCGCGCGCTGATCGACACCCGCGCCGGCTGCACGCCCGACACCCGGGTGCAGATGTCCACCCGCACCGACGGGCGGGATTTCGCCGTGCTGCTGCTGCTCGACCTGTCGGCGTCGGTGAACGACGCGGTGCCGGCGGCGCCGGGCGAGACGGTGCTGTCGCTGAGCCGGGCGGCGGTGGCCTTGCTGGCCGGTGCGGTGGCGCAGCTCGGGGACCAGCTGGCGATCGCCGGCTTCCACTCGAACACGCGCCACGAGGTGCGCTACCTGCACCTGAAGGGCTTCGGCGAGGTCTGGGACGACACGCCCAAGGCGCGGCTGGCGGCGGTGGAGGGCGCGTACTCGACCCGCATGGGCGCCGCGCTGCGCCACGCTGGCCACCTGCTGTCAGGCCGGCGCGCCGACAAGCGCCTGCTGCTGGTCCTCACCGATGGCCAGCCCGCCGACATCGATGTCGCGGACCCGGCGCACCTGATCGCCGACGCGGCCGAGGCCGTGCGCGCGCTGGACCGGCTGGGGCTGCACACCCACTGCATCAGCCTGGACGCGCGGGCGGACGACTACGTCGGGCAGATCTTCGGGTCGCGCTGGGCGGTGGTCGACCGGGTCGAGCAGTTGCCGCGGCGGCTGGTGGAGGTGTTCGCGGGGCTGACCCGTTAACCCGGACCGGCGCCCCCACCGCCCATCCACGGCCGGTCATGTTCGGCCAGGTAGGTTTCACCCTCTTCCAGGATGAAGTAGCGGAACGCCTCCGCCGCCGGCGACAGCAGCCGCGACTGCAGATGCACCACGTTCCACGTCCGGATCACCGGCGAGTTCTCGACGTGGACCAGTTCGATCTCGCCCGCCCGCAGCTCCAGCCCGAGCGTGTGCAGCGACAGGAAGCTCAGCCCCATGCCGGCCATCACCGCCTGCTTGATGGTCTCGTTGCTGGGCATCTCCATCACGATGCGCGGTTCGGCGCGGTGCTGCTGGAAGAAGCGGTCCATCAAGGCGCGCGTGCCGGAGGCCGGCTCGCGCACGATGAGCGGGTAGTTCGACAGCATCTCCACCGAGGGCTGGCCCGAGCGCAGGACCGGGTGGCCGGGCGGCGCGACGAACACATGCGGGTGTGCGGCGAACGCTTCGGCACGGCAGGCCATCTCGCGCGGCGGGCGGCCCATGATGGCCAGATCGACCTCGCCGTCGGCCAGCATCGCCACCAGCTCCTCCCGGTTGTTGCCGACCTGCAGCCGCACGTCCACGCCCGGGTGCTCGATGCGGAATTTCGCCAGCAGCCGCGGCACGAAGTACTTCGCCGTGCTGACCAGTCCCACCGACAGCATCCCGGTTTCCAGCTTGCGGAACCGCGCCATCGCGTCGTCGGCGTCCTTCAGCGTGGCCAGCAGGCGCTTGGCGTAGACGAGGAAGTATTCGCCCGCGGTGGTCAGCGTCACCTTGCGCCCCTGCCGGTCGAACAGCGGCAGCTCGATCGCGGACTCCAGCTCCTTGACCTGCATCGTCACCGCGGGCGGTGTCAGGTGCAGCGCTTCGGCCGCGCGCACGAAGCTGAGGTTCCGGGCGACCTCGGTGAATACCCGGAGCTGTCGGAAGGTGACGGTCTTCATCGCGTGGGGATCTCGGCTCGATTTGTCTCGATTCAGTTTCTCTGAATTACAAGACAAATATCGGTGAATTTACCTTAAACGAGCGGCCGCCTAAATTGGGCTGCATGAACCACCTTCCGCACCACCGCATCGCCCCGTCCATCCTGTCCGCCGACTTCGCCCGCCTGGGCGACGAGGTGAAGAACGTGCTCGCCGCGGGCGCCGACTGGATCCACTTCGACGTGATGGACAACCATTACGTCCCCAACCTGACCTTCGGACCGATGGTCTGCCAGGCGCTCAAGAAGCACGCGGTCAAGCCTGACGGCACGCCCGCCCCGATCGACGTGCACCTGATGGTGTCGCCGGTGGACGCGCTGGCGCAGGCCTTCTGCAAGGCGGGTGCGGATCTCGTGTGTTTCCACCCCGACGCGTCGCGCCACGTGGACCGCACGCTGCAGCTCATCCAGTCGGAGGGCTGCCAGACCGGCCTCGCGTTCAACCCGGCCGAGCCGCTGGACGTGCTGGAGTGGGTGATGGGCGAGGACGCGGACCGGGTGGATCTGGTGCTGATCATGAGCGTGAACCCCGGCTTCGGTGGCCAGAGCTTCCTCCCGAGCGCGCTGCGCAAGGTCGAGCGGGCGCGGCGGCTGATCGAGGCCAGCGGGCGCGACATCCGGCTCGAAGTCGATGGCGGCATCAAGACCGACAACATCCGCCGCGTTGCCGACGCGGGCGCCGACACCTTCGTCGCCGGCAGCGCCATCTTCAACCAGCCGGACTACCGCGCCGTGATCGACGCGATGCGGGTCGAGCTGGCGCGCTGACGGCGTCGCCGCCGCTGATCCCACTGATTTCAAGAATTCCAAAGTCCCCCAGGAGATTGCCATGCCCTTGTCCAACCGGTCCACGCTGACCCAGTACCTGATCGAGGAGCGCCGCCGCTTCCCGAACGCCAGCGGCGCGCTGAACGCGCTGATCCTCGATGTCGCGCTCGCCTGCAAGGCGATTGCCCGGGCCGTCGCGTTCGGCGAACTCGGCGACGCGATGGGTGGGGTGGACGCCGCGGCGGTGCAGGGCGGGGCGGTCAACGTGCAGGGCGAGGAGCAGAAGAAGCTCGACGTGCTCAGCAACGAGGTCTTCATCCGGCGCAACGAGTGGTCGGGCTGTCTGGCCGGCATGGCGTCCGAGGAGATGGAGGCGCCGTACCAGATCCCTGCCCAGCACCTGCGCGGCCACTACCTGCTGGTGTTCGACCCGCTCGACGGCTCGTCCAACATCGACGTGAACGTGTCGGTGGGCAGCATCTTCTCGATCCTGCGCGCGCCGCAGGACGTGATCGACAGCGGGCGCGATGTCGTCGAGGCCGATTTCCTGCAGCCGGGCGCGGCGCAGATCGCTGCCGGTTACGCGCTCTACGGGCCGACGACGATGTTCATGCTCAGCGTCGGCAACGGCGTGGCCGGCTTCACGCTGAACCCGAACCTGGGCGAGTTCATGCTGACGCACGCCAACGTCCGCGTGCCCGAGGACACCCGCGAGTTCGCGATCAATGCGTCGAACGCGCGCTTCTGGGAGCCGCCGGTCAAGCGCTACGTGGACGAATGCCTGGCCGGTGCGCCAGGGCCGCGGGGCAAGGACTTCAACATGCGCTGGATCGCCTCGATGGTGGCCGAGGCGCACCGCATCCTGATGCGCGGCGGCGTGTTCCTGTACCCACGTGACACCAAGGACGCCAGCAAGCCGGGTCGGCTGCGGCTGCTGTACGAGGCCAACCCGGTCGGCTTCCTGATGGAGCAGGCCGGCGGGCGCGCCTCGACCGGGCGGCAGCCGGTGCTGGGCGTGGCGCCGTCGTCACTGCACCAGCGCATCGGGCTGGTCTTCGGCTCGAAACACGAGGTCGAGCGCATCGAGCGCTACCACCGCGAACCGCCGCCGCGCGAACTGCACAACCCGCTGTTCAGCGAACGCAGCCTGTTCCGCGACTGACCCGACCCGAACCGACCAGATCAGACCCTCCGGAGACCCCGCCATGTCCGAACGCCACCCCATCATCGCCATCACCGGCTCGTCCGGTGCCGGCACCTCGTCGGTGACCCGCACCTTCGAGAACATCTTCCGCCGCGAACAGGTGCGCGCCGCGATCATCGAAGGCGACAGCTTCCACCGCCACGACCGCAAGGCCATGCGCGCCCGCCAGGCCGAAGCCGAAGCCGACGGTAACAAGCACTTCAGCCACTTCGGCCCGGAGAACAACCTCTTCCCCGAACTGGAGCAGCTCTTCCGCAGCTACGGCGAGACCGGCAACGGCATGCGCCGCAAGTACCTGCACGACCCGGTCGAAGCGGCGCCCTACCAGCAGGAGCCGGGCACGTTCACCGCCTGGGAGCGCCTGCCGGAGCACACCGACCTGCTGTTCTACGAAGGCCTGCACGGCGCCGTGGTCACCCCCGAGGTCAACATCGCGCAGCACCCGGACCTGCTGATCGGCGTCGTGCCGGTGATCAACCTGGAGTGGATCCAGAAGCTCTACCGCGACAAGAACGTGCGCGGCTACTCGGCCGAGGCGGTGACCGACACCATCCTGCGCCGCATGCCCGACTACGTGAACTACATCTGCCCGCAGTTCGCGCACACGCACGTCAACTTCCAGCGCGTGCCGGTGGTGGACACGTCGAACCCGTTCATCGCCCGCGACATCCCGTCGGCGGACGAGAGCCTCTGCGTGATCCGCTTCGCCAACCCGAAGGGCATCGACTTCCAGTACCTGATGAACATGATCAAGGACTCGTTCATGTCGCGCGCCAACACGATCGTGGTGCCGGGCGGAAAGATGGAGCTGGCGATGCAGCTGATCTTCACGCCCTTCATCTGGCGAATGATGGACCGCCGCAAGCGCGTCCTCCACGCGATCTGATCCGCCACCGCGCCCCGCCACCCGCCATGCCCGCGCACGCGGGCACCCACGCACCCCACCAGGCCCCTCCATGACGTCCCCCTCCACCCCGGCCGACATGGCCAATGCTCTGCGCGCCCTCTCGATGGACGCCGTCCAGCGCGCCAACTCCGGCCACCCCGGCGCCCCGATGGGCATGGCCGAGATGGCGGTGGCGCTCTGGTCGCGCCACCTGCGCCACGACCCGAGTGATCCGCACTGGCCCGACCGTGACCGCTTCGTGCTCTCGAACGGCCATGCCTCGATGCTGCTCTACGCGCTGCTGCACCTGACCGGCTACGACCTCTCGATCGACGACCTGAAGGCGTTCCGGCAACTCGGCAGCCGCACCCCGGGCCACCCGGAAGTCGGCCACACGCCCGGCGTCGAGACCACCACCGGCCCGCTCGGCCAGGGCCTGACCAACGCGGTCGGCTTCGCGCTGGCCGAGAAGCTGCTGGCGCACGAGTTCAACCGCCCCGGCCACGCCATCGTCGATCACCACACCTACGTCTTCCACGGCGACGGCTGCCTGATGGAAGGCATCAGCCAGGAGGCGATCTCGCTGGCCGGCGTGTGGCAGCTGAACAAGCTGGTCGCGCTCTACGACGACAACGGCATCTCGATCGATGGCCCCGTGCAGGGCTGGTTCGCCGACGACACCGCCGCGCGTTTCCGCGCCTGCGGCTGGGACGTGATCGGCCCGATCGACGGCCACGACGTGGCGCTGGTCGACACCGCGCTGGCCCGCGCCCGGATCAGTGCGCAACGCCCCACGCTGATCATTTGCAAGACCCGCATCGGCCAGGGCTCGCCCAACCGCGCCGACACCGCCAAGGCCCACGGCGAGCCGCTCGGCGCGGCCGAGATCGCACTGACCCGCGCGGCGATCGGCTGGGCGCATGCGCCGTTCGAGATCCCCGACGCGGTGCGACTGGCCTGGGACGCGCGCGAAAACGGCCAGGCCGCCCACCGCGGCTGGCAGCAACGCTTCGCCGCCTACCGCGCCGCCCACCCGGCGCTGGCCGCCGAGTTCGAGCGCCGCGTGCTGCAGCGCGCGCTGCCGGCGGACTTCGCCGAGACGGTGGCAGAGACGCTGGTCCGCTTCGGCCAGTCCACCGAGCACGTCGCCTCGCGCAAGGCCTCGCAGAAGGTGCTGGCCCAGCTCGCGCCGCGCATCCCCGAACTGCTCGGTGGCTCGGCCGACCTGACCGGCTCGAACCTGACCGACTTCCCCGGCTGCGGCGCGGTGACCGGCGGCCATGTCGAAGGGCGCCACATCCACTACGGCGTGCGCGAGTTCGGCATGGCGGCGGTCATGAACGGCCTGGCGCTGCACGGCGGTTTCATTCCCTACGGCGGCACCTTCCTCACCTTCAGCGACTACAGCCGCAACGCGTTGCGCATGGCCGCGCTGATGAAGCAGCGTGTTCTCCACGTCTTCACGCACGACTCCATCGGCCTGGGAGAAGACGGCCCGACCCACCAGCCGGTCGAACATGCCGCCAGCCTGCGCCTGATCCCGAACCTGGATGTCTGGCGCCCCTGCGACGAGGCCGAGACCGCCGTCGCCTGGGTGCACGCGCTGTCGCAGGCGGACCGGCCGAGCGCGCTGCTGCTGTCGCGCCAGAACCTGCCGGCGCAGCCGCGCACCCCCGCGCAGGTGCTGGAGATCCGCCGCGGTGGCTATGTGCTGAGCGACCGCGCGCAGGCGCAGGCCGTGCTGCTGGCCACCGGCTCCGAGGTGGGCATGGCGGTGGCGGCGCAGCAGCGGCTGGACGCGCTCGGCGTGCCGGTGCGCGTGGTGTCGATCCCGTCGACCACGGTGTTCGACCGCCAGGACGCCGCCTGGCGGCGCACCGTGCTCGGCACCGGGCTGCCGCGCATCGGGGTCGAGGCCGGCGTGTCGCGCTGGTGGGGCCAGTACGGCTGTGTCGCGGCCCTTGGCGTCGACCGCTTCGGCGAGTCCGGCCCCGCGGCCGCCGTGTTCGCGCACGTCGGCCTGACGGTGGAGGCGCTGGTCGAGCTGGTGCAGCAGACCCTGGCGGCGGAGGCCGCATGAGCGTCGATGCCGTCACCTTCGACCTCGACGGCACGCTGGTCGACACCGCCGCGGAGATCGCCGAGGCGGTCAACCGGACGCTGGCCGACTTCGGCCTCGCCCCGCGTCCGCTGGACGAGATCACCCACCTGATCGGCCACGGCCTGCACCCGCTGATGACCCGGCTGCTGCAGCGCCTGCAGGCCGAGCAGCCGGCGCTGGTCGGGCAGCTGCTGGCCGCGGAGGTGCTGCCCGCGCTCGACCGGCACTACGCCGCGACGGTCGGCACGCAGGCGCGGCCGTATCCGGGCGTGCCCGAGGCGCTCGACGTGCTGCTGGCCGAGGGCGTGCGGCTGGGCTGCGTCACCAACAAGGAAGGCCGCCACGCCCGGCGCGTGCTGGAGGTCTGCGGCCTGGCCGGCCGGCTGGAGCTGCTGATCGCCGGCGACACGCTGCCCGAGAAGAAGCCGCACGCCTCGGTGCTGCAGCAGGCGGCGCAGCGGCTGGGTGTGGTGCCCGGGCGGCTGGCGCATGTCGGCGATTCGCGCACCGACATCGAATCGGCCTGCAACGCCGGGGCCGCGGCCTGGGCGGTGCCCTATGGCTACAACGGCGGCGAGCCGATCGAGGCCGCGGCGCCGCAACGGATCTTTGTCGGGCTGGCCGAGGTGGCCGCCCACGTGATCGACCTGAGGAGTGCCCGATGAGCCAACTCGCTGCCGTGGTCTGGGATGTGGACGGCACGCTCGCCGAAACCGAGCGCGATGGCCACCGGGTGGCCTTCAACCGCGCGTTCGAGGCGCTCGGCGTGCCCTGGCGCTGGGACGTGGCGCGCTACGGCGAGCTGCTGACCGTCACCGGCGGGCGCGAGCGGCTGCTGCGCGACATGGGCACCCACGCCGATGCGCCAGCCCTGCTCGCCGAGCGGGAGGCCCTGGCGCAGCGGTTGCACGAGCGCAAGAACCAGTTCTACGCCGAGCTGGTCCAGGACGGCGCCATCGCGCTGCGTCCCGGTGTGGTCGCGCTGATGTCGGCGTGCGCGGACCGTGGCGTGCGCATGGCGCTGGCCACCACGACCAGCCGGACCAATGTCGCGGCGCTGCTGCGGGTGCACCTGGGCGTGCGCTGGGCGGCGTGGTTCGACGTGGTCGTCTGTGGCGAGGACGTGCGCCACAAGAAGCCCGACCCGGAGGTCTACCTGCAGGTGCTGGCCGGCCTGCGCCTCGGGCCGCTGCAGACGCTGGCGATCGAGGATTCGCCGGTCGGCGCGGCGGCGGCGCGGGCGGCGGAGGTGCCGGTGGTCGTGACCCGCAGCGTGTACTTCGAGCAGGCGACCTTCGACGACGCCATCGCCATCGGCCCCGGCCTGCACCGCCGTGCGGACTGGCGGCCGGTCCTGCGCGGCGGGCACGGGGACTCCCCCGTCGGCCTCGACGACCTCATCGACTGGCACGCGCAGATGGACCGCGTGTCGCAGTTCGGCTGAATTCCTTCCTTGCACCCAGGAGACTTCCGATGGCCCTCATCTCACTGCGCCAGCTGCTCGACCACGCCGCCGAGCACGGCTATGGCGTGCCGGCGTTCAACATCAACAACCTCGAACAGGTCCAGGCGATCCTGCAGGCCGCCCAGGCCACGAACAGCCCGGTGATCCTGCAGGCCTCGGCGGGTGCGCGGAAATACGCGGGCGAGGCGTATCTGCGCCACCTCGTGCTGGCGGCGGTCGAGACGCATCCGGACATTCCCATCGTGCTGCACCAGGACCACGGTGCTTCGGCCGCGGTGTGCGTGCAGGCGATCCGCTCGGGCTTCACCAGCGTGATGATGGACGGCTCGCTGCTCGAAGACGCGAAGACCCCGGCCAGCTACGACTACAACGTGCGTGTCACGGCCGACGTCTGCCGCATCGCGCGGGCGGTGGGCGTGTCGGTCGAGGGCGAACTCGGCTGTCTCGGCTCGCTGGAGACCGGCGAGGCGGGCGAGGAGGACGGTGTCGGCGCCGAAGGCAAGCTCCGCCACGACCAGATGCTGACCGACCCGACCGAGGCGAAGGACTTCGTCGCGCGCACCGGCGTCGACGCGCTGGCCATCGCCATCGGCACCAGCCACGGCGCCTACAAGTTCACCCGCCCGCCCACCGGCGAGATCCTCGCCATCGACCGCATCGCCGCCATCCACGCCGCGATCCCGAACACGCACCTGGTGATGCACGGCTCGTCGAGCGTGCCGCAGGAGTGGCTGGCCATCATCCGCGAGTTCGGCGGCGACCTGAAGGAGACCTACGGCGTGCCGGTCGAGGAGATCGTGCGCGGCATCCGCAGCGGCGTGCGCAAGGTCAACATCGACACCGACATCCGGCTGGTGATGACGGGGGCGATGCGGCGCAGCTTCGCCCAGCAGCCGTCCGAGTTCGACCCGCGCAAGGCGCTGGCCGCTGCCACGAAGGCCGCGCAGGCGCTGTGCCAGCAGCGCTTCGAGGCGTTCGGCTGTGCGGGCATGGCCGGACGGATCCGGGCAAACCCGGTTGTGATGGCCTGAAATATCCGCGAATGCTGATATAACATTCGGCACCGCGCAAATGTTCATTTGCCACCTGCTTGATCTGGTACCTGCTGATGCCCATTTTTCCTGGCCCTGCCCGTCTGTTCGTGTCCGTGGCGACGGTGTTCGTGCTGTCAGCCTGCGCGCAGATGGACATGCACCGCGGCGGCCATGAGCCGGCCACCCACGCTGGCCATGCCGGCCATGGCGTCAACATGGGGGCGCCGGCCGCCGCATCGGTCGCGCTGGCCGCGCGCACGGTGGTCGATGTCACACCCCAGGAGAGCGCGCATGTGCTGGGTGACATGCAGAACCTGCTGCGTTCGGTGGGCGAGATCAACGGCGCACTGGCGGCCCGCGACTGGACCACGGTCGAGCGGATTGCCTCCAGCCTGCGCCCCGAGAAGACCATGGGCAGCCAGGAACCAGCCGCCATGAGCTTCCACGCCAAGCTGCCCGCCGGCTGGTCCAGTTTCGGTGCGCCAATGCACCAGGGCTTTGCCCGCATTGCCGACGAGGCCCGAGGCGGGCAGCGTGTCGACGAGGTGCTGCGCACGCTGTCGCAGACCACCCGCCAGTGCGTGGGCTGCCACGCCCAGTTCCAGCTGCGCGCGGCCCTGCGCTGAGCGGAGCCCGTTTCGATCTCCCCTTCCTTTTGTCCGTTCCAAGGAATTGCCCATGTCCCTGACCCGCTCCCTGATCGCCCTGGTACCCGCCGCCCTCGTGCTGGCCGCGCCGCTGACCGCCCACGCCAACCTCGAACTGGCGAAGAAAAATGCCTGCATGGCCTGCCATGCCGTGGACAAGAAGCTGGTCGGTCCGGCCTACCTGGAGGTCGCCAGGAAGTACGAAGGCAAGAAGGACGCGGTCGAGGCCGTGATGGCCAGCATCAAGGCGGGCGGTTCGGGCAAGTGGGGGCCGATTCCGATGCCCGCGCAGGCCGCGTTGAGCGATGCCGACGTCAAGACCCTGGCGAGCTGGATTCTGGGCGGGGCCAAGTGAGATGCGGGCGGCCGCGATCCGTCGGGGCCTGGGCGGACTGCTGCTGGCCGGGGCCGGCGTGATGGGGTGGGCGCAGGCGCAGACGCAGTCCGTGCCAGCCATCTTCCGTGGCGCGGACCTCGCCCTTGGTGAGCGCCTGATGCGCGAGCACCGGTGTGCCGAGTGCCACACCCGGCAAGTCGGCGGGGATGGCCGCGACATCTACAACCCGAAGGGGCGCATCTCGACCCCGGGTGCCTTGCGGGGCATGGTGGAGTTGTGCAACACCGAGATGAACCTGGGGATGTTCCCGGAAGAGGTCACGGCCGTGGCCGCCGTGCTGCAGCGCGACCATTACCGCTTTGCCCCCTGAGCGAAGCCGCTGTGCCTTCGCCGTCGAGGCCGTATGCGTTCATCCATGCGTACGAATACAATAGGACCCATTCGAATCTGACTGTGGGCTTTCAACATGGACCGCGACGCGGAAGTCGACAAGGCTGACAACGTCTACGAATCGGTGGCCGAGCTGTTCTCGCTGCTCTCCACGCCGATCCGGCTGAAGATCATCGGCGCGCTGTGCAACGGCGAGAAGAACGTGTCGCAGTTGCTGGCCGAGATCGACACGACCCAGCCCAACATGTCGCAACACCTCTCGACCCTCTACCGCGCCGGCGTGCTCGGCAAGCGGCGTGACAGCACGCAGATCTACTACCGGCTGCAGAGCGAGCGCGTGGCCACGCTGTGCCGCGCGGTGTGCACGCAGGTGGCGATCGAACTGGACCCCGAGGCGGAGGTCGAGCCGGCGGACCGGCTGCTGCCGGGCGGCGCCCGGTAACGGGCCGGCTCCCGTCCTATTTCAGCGCCGCCCCGGTGCTGTCGAACACCTGGACGGTGACGGGGAACCCCTGGCGGATGCTCTCGGTGACCGTGCAGAAGGACTCGAACTGCGCCAGCACCCGGTCCAGATGCGCGAGCGACGCGGCCGGCACGCCCAGCGTCAGCCGGGCTGTCATGCCGAGTACGCGCAGCCGGTTCTCGGCGTTGCGCCCCACTTCGGCCTCGACTTCGCACGACAGCGGTTCGGGCGCGAGCTTGTACTTGCGCATCGAGAACAGCAGCGACGCCGACAGGCAGTTGCCCACCGCCGCACACAGCAGCTGCACCGGCGAGGGCCCCAGCCCGTGGCCGAGCGGTGCAGGCTCGTCCGCCACCAGATCGGGGACCGTGTCGCCGAAACGGGTGTCGAACTGGTAGTCCTGGCGCTGCGTCAGGCGGATGGTGGTCAGGGCGTCGGACATGGCGATGGGTTCCGGGTGGCGGGCGGTCAGCGGACCTTGCCCAGCAGCGTCTGCATGTCGCCCAGCATCGTGTCGAGCTGGGTGACGTCGTCTGGCTGCAGGTTCAGGCGGTCCTTGAGTTCCTGGTGCATGAAGCACACCGTCATGCGCACGTAGGCGCTGTCGAGGGCCTTGCGCACCGCGGCCATCTGGCTGGCGATGTCGAGACAGGGCTCGCCCGCCTCGATCATGCGCTGGATGCCGCGCAGCTGGCCTTCGGCGCGCTTGAGGCGGTTGAGCAGGTCGGTGCGGCTGGTTTCGTCTTGGAGCTGGGCCATGGTGCAAGCCTCTCGGGAGGTCAGGTCGGTCATCGGATGCCCCATTGTCCCTGCTCCGTGTTCAGCGTGCGCAGACCGAGGGGCCTTCCGGCACACCGAGCTTCTTCAGGATCCACCCCAGCGGGCAGGCATTCGTGAAGCCGAACTGCAGCAGGTTGGCGCCGACGAAGGCGGTGAAGGCCAGCGCCCAGCGGCTGACGAACAGCGGGCTGCCCTCGATGCCGAGTGCCAGCGAGAGGAGGATGAAGGTGCCCGCGAAGATGCGGATGAGACGGTCGACAGTCATGGAAATGCTCCGGTAGTGCGGTAGTGCGGTGGTGTGGTGGTGTGAAGGCGGGGGCCGGGCGTGCGTCAGTCGTTCAGGCGCACGATGCCCAGCAGCTTGAGCACGTACTTCTCGTAGACCGGCTCCGAGTGGCCGGAGCGCATCTTGGCGAGGAAGTACTTCTCGAAGGCGATCTTGGCCAGGTGGACCCACTTGCCCTTCCTGAACCAGTTGACGTTGCGTGGCGGGATCTGCGGCAGCGCGACGAAGGCCGCCCCGGTGTCGCCCATGTCGGCCAGGCAGATGGCGTTCCAGGTGCCGCGGGCGGTGGCGGGCCGGCCGGCCAGCTCGTCCACGATGTTGCGGGCGATGGCCGTCACCATGGTCTCGATCATGTAGCCGGTCTTGGGTGCCCCGGTGGGCACCGGGGTCACCTCCACCGGTGGAATCGCCACGCACACGCCGGCCGAGAAGATGTTGCGCCAGGCCTTGCTGCGCTGGAACTCGTCGATCAGCACGAAGCCGCGCGGGTTGCACAGCCCCGGCACCGCCGCCACCGGCGCGACGCCCTGGAAGGCGGGCAGCATCATCGCCAGCTTGAACGGCACCTCGTGCTCCTTGTAGACCTGCCCGAGGTCGTCGAGCTGGGTGACGTGCATCCGGTCTGCCTCGACGGAGGTGGTGCGGGCGCTGGTGATCCACTTGATGTCGCGGCTGCGGAATTCGGACTCCAGCATCGACTTGCTGTCGCCTACGCCGCCGAGGCCGAGGTGGCCGATGTAGGGCTCGCTGCTGACGTAGGTCATCGGCACCTTGTGGCGCAGCTTGCGCCGGCGCAGGTCGGTGTCGAGGATGAAGGCGAACTCGTAGGCCGGCCCGAAGCAGCTGGCACCGGGCATCGCGCCGACCACCACCGGGCCGGGGTTGTCCAGGAAGGCCTGGTAGTCGGCCCAGAACTGCTCGGCGTGGTCGACCGTGCAGACCGAATGGGTGTGGCCGCCGTGCGGGCCGGCGCCGGGCACCTCGTCGAAACCGAGCTTGGGGCCGGTGGTGATGACGAGGTAGTCGTAGTCGAGCGTGTCGCCGCCATCGAGCGTCAGGCGGCAGGCCTCGGCATCGATCTGCGTCACGGCCTTCGCGATGAAGCGGATGCCCTTGCGTTCCAGCAGCGGGGCGATCTGCAGCGTGATGGCGCTGCGCTCGCGCCAGCCCACGGCCACCCAGGGATTGGACGGCGTGAACTGGAAGTAGTCGGTCGCGCTGACCACCGTGACGCTGTGTGCCGCGTCGAGCTGCTCGCGCAGTTCGTAGGCCGCGGGCATGCCGCCGATGCCGGCGCCCATGATGACGATGTGGGCCATGACAGTCTCCTGCTTGTCGCCCTGGGTGTTCGGCGGCCAGCACCCCGGGGCGACGCTGGGGCGCAGGCTGTTGGACCGGGCGTCAGTGGGCGTGGCGCTTGCGCCAGACGGCGTAGTAGAGGACCGGGATCACGACCAGCGTCAGCAGCGTCGAGACCATGATCCCGAAGATCAGCGCGATCGCCAGCCCGTTGAAGATCGGGTCGTCGAGGATGAAGAAGGCGCCGATCGTGGCCGCCAGGCCCGTCAGCACGATGGGCTGCGCGCGCACCGCGGCGGAGTTCATCACCGCCTCCTGGAACGCCATGCCCTGCGCGACCTGCAGCTCGATGAAGTCCACCAGCAGGATCGAGTTGCGCACGATGATCCCGGCCAGCGCGATCATCCCGATCATCGAGGTCGCCGTGAACTGCGCGCCCAGCAGCGCGTGGCCCGGCATCACGCCGATCATCGTCAGCGGGATCGGCGCCATGATGATCAGCGGCGTCACGTAGCTGCGGAACTGCGCCACCACCAGCAGGTAGATCAGGATCAGCCCGACGCCGTAGGCCGCGCCCATGTCGCGGAAGGTGTCGTAGGTGATCTGCCACTCGCCGTCCCACTTGATGGCGTACTGGCGGTACGGGTCGCTCGGCTGGTGGATCCAGTATTCGCCGAGTTCGCCGGTGCCGGGCAGGGCGGCGTCCTGCAGCTTCGGGCGGATCGCGAACAGGCCGTAGAGCGGCGAGTCCAGCTTACCGGCCATGTCGCCGAAGACGTAGCTCACGCCCTGCAGATCCTTGGTGAACAGCGGCTTGTCGATGACGGCCTTCTCCACCCGCACCAGCTCGCTCAGCGGCACCAGCTGCCCGTTCGCGGCGCGCATCGGCAGCGCGAGCAGCGCGTCCAGCCCGACCTGCGATTCACGCGGCAGTTGCAGCCGCACGGGGATCGGGTACTTGCTCTGGCCGTCGTGCAGGTAGGCCGCGTCCATGCCCGACAGCGCGCCCTGCACGGTCTGCGCGACCGCAGCGACCGGGATGCCGAGCGACTCGGCGCGCTGGCGCTGCACGCGCAGGAAGGTGCGCGGGGCGTCTTCCCGGAGCGAGGTGTCGGTGCCGACGATGTCGGGCGTGGCGGCGAAGGCCTTGGCGATGCGCGCGGCGAGCTGCTGGCGACCTGCCTCGTCCGGGCCGTAGACCTCGGCGACCAGCGGGCTCATCACCGGCGGGCCGGGCGGCACTTCGACGACCTTCACGCGGGCGCCGTGCGCTGCGCCGATCTTCTCCAGCGCCGGGCGGTGGCGCTGCGCGATGACGTGGCTCTTGTCGCTGCGGTGCGCCTTGTCCACGAGGTTGACCTGCAGATCGCCCTGTTCGGCGTCGGCGCGCAGGTAGTACTGGCGCACCAGGCCGTTGAAGGTGATCGGGCTGGCCGTGCCGGCGTAGCCCTGCAGGTCCAGCACCTCGGGCTGCTTCGCCAGGTAGGCGCCGAGGTCCTGCAGCGTCGCGGCGGTGTCCTCCAGCGCGGAGCCGGCGGGCATCTCGACCACCACCTGGTACTCCGACTTGTTGTCGAACGGCAGCATCTTCAGCACCACGAGCTGCACGACGGCCAGTCCGACGCTGAGGAACAGCGCCCCCAGGATGCCGGCGAGCAGCAGCCAGCGCTTGGCCGCACTCTCCAGGAACGGCGACAGGACACGGCGGAACAGCCCGGGCAGCTTCGCGGTGAGGCCGGTGGGTTCGGCGTGCGCGTGCGCGGCGTCCATCGGCTTCATCAGCTTGGCCGCGAGCCACGGCGTCACCGAGAACGCGATCGCCAGCGAGATCGCCATGCCGAGGCTCGAATTGATCGGGATCGGGCTCATGTACGGCCCCATCAGCCCGGACACGAAGGCCATCGGCAGCAGCGCCGCGATCACCGTGAAGGTCGCCAGGATGGTCGGGCCGCCGACTTCATCGACCGCCGCGGGGATGATCGCCAGCAGCGGCTTGCCCGGATGGAGCTGCTGGTGGCGGTGGATGTTCTCCACGACCACGATCGCGTCGTCCACCAGGATGCCGATCGAGAAGATCAGCGCGAACAGCGACACCCGGTTCAGCGTGAAGCCCCAGGCCCAGCTGGCGAACAGCGTGGCCGTCAGCGTCAGGATCACCGCGGCGCCCACGATCACCGCCTCGCGCCGCCCGAGCGCGAAGCCGACCAGCAGGATCACCGAGCCGGTCGCGAACGCCAGCTTCTGGATCAGCTTGTTGGCCTTCTCGGCGGCGGTCGCGCCGTAGTCGCGGGTGATGGTCATCTCGATGCCGGCCGGCACCACGGTGTTGCGCAGCTCGTCGAGGCGGGCGCGGGCGGCCTCGGCCACATCGACGGCGTTCTGGCCGGGCTTCTTGGTGACCGTCATCGTCACCGCCGGGTACACGCCGCCCGCGCCGGACGCGGCCACGCCGGGCGTGAACCAGACGTGGCGCTGCGGCTGCGCGGCGCCAGTCTCGATCTTCGCGACTTCGCGCAGGTAGACCGGCTTGCCGTTGTGCACGCCGACCACCAGCTCGCCCACGTCCTCGGCCGAGCGCAGGAACTCGCCGGTCTCGATGGTCAGCATCTGCGCCGCGCCGTTGGGCATGGCGGCATCACGATGGACCACGGTGCCAGCAGGCATCGCCAGGTTGGCGGCGGCGATCGTCTGCTTCAGGCGCAGCACGTCGACACCACGTTCGCGCAGCCGGCTCGGGTCGAGCACGACCTGCACCGCCTGGCCGGGGCCGCCGATGGTCTGCACTTCACGGGTGCCGGGGACGCGCTTGAGTTCGGTTTCCAGCGCGCGGGCCACGCGCTCGATCTCCAGCGCAGAGGTTTCGTCCCGGCTCCACAGCGTCACGCCGAGCACGGGCACGTCGTCGATGCCCTTGGGCTTGACGATGGGGGGGAGGGTACCCAGGTCGCGCGGCAGCCAGTCCTGGTTCGCGTTGAGCACGTCGTACAGCCGCACCAGCGCTTCGGTGCGCGGCACGCCGACCTGGAACTGCACCGTCAGCACCGCCACGCCCGGTCGCGCCACCGAGTACGTGTGCTCGATGCCGGCGATCTGGCTCAGTGCCTGCTCGGCGGGGCGGGCGACCATGTTCTGCACATCCGCGCTGCTCGCCCCGGGGAAGGGGATCAGCACGTTGGCCATGGTCACGTTGATCTGCGGCTCTTCCTCGCGCGGCGTGACCAGCACGGCGAACAGGCCCAGCAGCAGCGCGACGATTGCCAGCAGCGGCGTGATCGCGTTCGACTGGAACATCGCGGCCATGCGGCCGGCGATGCCGAGCGCGGGCGTTCCGGTCTCGGCGGTGGCGGGGGTGTGGTCGTGGCTCACGGCCGGGCTCCTGCGAGGCCAGCCTTGACCGCGTCGGTGGCGATGCGGTCACCGGCTTTCAGACCGGCCAGCACCTCGGTCGAGCCGCCTTGGGCCGAGCCTGCACGGATGGCGCGCAGCACGAACTGCCGGTCCTGCGCGACGTAGACCGCGGTCAGCTCGCCGCGGCGCAGCACGGCCGCATCCGGCACGCTCAGCGTCGCCAGCTTCTGGTCCGCCCCGGCGGCGGCGTCCGCGAAGCGCACCCGCACCGTCTGGCCCGGCATCAGCAGCGCGCTGTCGGCGCCGCTCAGGTCGAGCCGCCATTCGACGGTCTGCGACACCGCGTCGGCGGTGGGCAGGTCGGTCTTCTTGATCGGGGCGACCCAGCGCTGGTCGGGCAACTGCACTTCGATGCGCTGCGCGCTGCGGGCGGTGGCCGCCTGCGAGGCCGGCACCTGCACGACCGCCCGCAGCGCGCCTGGCGCGTACACGGTGACGATCGGCCGGCCCGGCGCGGCGAGGTCGCCGGTGTCGAGGTGGGTGGCGAGCACGATGCCGTCGAAGGGTGCGTTCACGCTGGCAAAACCTTGTGCCAGCGTCGCCTGGCTGCGGCCGGCGCGCGCCTGGGCGACGGCGGCCTCGGCGGCCTTGAACTGGTTCTCGGCATTGTCGAGCGCGGACTGGCTGATGTAGCCCTGGCCGCGCAGCTCCCGGGTGCGCTCGAGCTGGGTGCGGGCGTTGCGCAGGTTGGCATCCGCTTGCGCGAGGCCGGCGTCGCTCTGCGCGACGCCGGCGGCGGCGACGCGGGCGTCGAGCTGCGCCAGCGCCTGCCCCGCCTTGACGCGGTCACCCGCCTTGACGTTCAGCGCGAGCACATTGCCCGCCGTCTGCGCCGAGACCGTCGCCTGCCGGACGGGCTGGATGGCGCCGTCCATGTCGAGGCTGCGGCCCGCGCGGCCGGTCTGGACCACCGTGGTCGGCACCGTGACGTCGGCGGCGATCGCCGGAGCGGCCAGGCCACTCAGCAGCATCGACACCAGCCACACCAGTGGCAGCACCTTCGTCGGATGGGCGGAAACAGGGGAACGCATGGTCAGACTCCTTGATACCCTGCATGGTATATCAATAGGGGGTGGGGTATCAAGACAGTGTCTTGAAGCGGGTGTGGTGCGGATAATGCAAACAGCCCGACAAGCCTGTGCCTGTCCAATCCAACGGAGCCTGATGCCCATGACTGCTGCCCTCCTGACCGGCATGACGACTGCCCGACTCGACGCCATCGACCCGGCCCGGCTGCCCGCGCTGCTGCGCCAGATGCCCAAGGCCGAACTGCACATCCACATCGAAGGCTCGCTCGAACCCGAACTGATCTTCAAGCTCGCGCAGCGCAATGGTGTCACGCTGCCTTACCCGAGCATCGAGGCCCTGCGCGCGGCCTATGCCTTCACGGACCTGCAGAGCTTCCTCGACATCTACTACGCCGGGGCCAGCGTGCTCCTGAAAGAAGAGGACTTCTTTGACATGGCGTGGGCCTACCTCGGAAAAGCCGCCGCCGACAACGTCGTCCACACCGAAATCTTCTTCGACCCGCAGACCCACACCGCGCGCGGCGTGCCGTTCGAGACGGTGATCAAGGGCCTGAACCACGCGGTGCACCGGGCGCACACCGGGCTGGGCGTGAGCGCGAAGCTGATCCTGTGTTTCCTGCGCCACCTGAGCGAGGAAGAGGCGTTCGCGACGCTGGAAAAAGCGCTGCCGTGGCGCCACCACTTCATCGGCGTGGGCCTGGACAGCAGCGAAGTCGGGCATCCGCCGAGCAAGTTCGAGCGGGTGTTCGCACGCTGCCGCGAACTCGGGCTGCACGTCGTCGCCCATGCTGGCGAGGAGGGGCCGCCGGCCTACATCCACGAGGCGCTGGACCTGCTGAAGACCGAGCGCATCGACCATGGCGTGCGCTGCCTCGAAGACGCGGACCTCGTCGAGCGGCTGGCCGAGACCCGCATCCCGCTGACGGTGTGTCCGCTGTCGAACACCAAGCTCTGCGTGTTCCCGACGATGGCGGACCACAACCTGCCCGCGCTGCTCGACGCCGGCCTGTGCGCGATGGTCAACTCCGACGACCCGGCCTACTTCGGCGGCTACATGAACCAGAACTTCATCGAGCTGTTCGCCGCGCTGCCGCAGCTCACTGCCCGCCACGCCTACCAGCTCGCGCGCAACAGCTTCGAGGCCAGCTTTGTCGGCGAGGAGCAGAAGCGGGCCTGGGTGCACCAGCTCGACGCGGTGTTCAACGCCGGCTGAGCGTGGCCGGCCAGGCCGGCTCTGCGACAATCTCGCCTTCACCGCCTGCTCGCCCGATGCAGGCGGTTTTGTTTTCACCCTCCGTATCGGGCCATGTCGAGGACCACCATGTACAAAAACCTCCTGCGCGCCACCCTGGCCGCCTGGATTTCCATGCCCCTGGCCGCTGCGGCGGCCACCCCGGCCAAGCCGCCGCTGAAGGTCGCGTTCGTCTACGTCAGCCCCGTCGGCACCGCCGGCTGGACCTACCAGCACAACATGGGCCGCCTCGGCCTGGAGCGCAAGCTCGGCGACGCGGTGAAGACCACGGTCGTCGAGAACGTCGCCGAGGGCGCGGACGCCGAGCGTGTGATGCGCGATCTGGCCGCGCAAGGCCACAAGCTGATCTTCGCCACCAGCTTCGGCTACCTGGAGCCTGCGCTGCGCGTGGCCCAGGAGTTCCCCGATGTCGCCTTCGAGCACATGGGCGGCTACAAGACCAGCGCCAACCTCAACACCTACAACGCCCGCTTCTACGAAGGCCGCTATCTGGCCGGCATGGTCGCCGGCAAGATGAGCAAGACGGGGCTGGCCGGCTACGTGGCGGGCTTCCCCATCCCCGAGGTGGTGCAGGGCATCAACGCCTTCACGCTGGGGATGCGTGCCGCGAACCCGAAGGCGCAGGTCAAGGTGGTCTGGCTCAACACCTGGTTCGACCCCGCCAAGGAGCGCGAGGCCGCCCAGAGCCTGGTCAACGACGGCGCCGACATGCTCACCCACCACAGTGGCTCGACCGCCATTCCCGTGCTGGCCGAGGAGAACGTCGCCAAGGGCGTGCGCCTGCTTGGCTACCAGAGCGACATGCGCCCGTTTGCTCCGAAGGCGCAGCTCACCAGCGTCACCCACCACTGGGAAGACCGCTACACGGCGGTCGCGAAGGCCGTGATCGCCGGCACCTGGAAGCCGAAGCCCTTCATCGGCGGCGTGCGCGAACGCATCATCCAGATGGCGCCGTATGCCGACGAGGTGCCGCGCGACGTGCAGCGCCAGCTGAACGAGGTCGAGCGCGCGATGGCCGCGGGGCGGGTGCACCCGTTCTCGGGCAAGCTGGTCGACCAGACCGGGCAAGTGCGCCAGAGCAAGGGCGTCATGAACGACGAGGCGCTGGCGAAGATGGACTTCTTCGTGCAGGGTGTCGTCGGGCAGATGCCCAAGCGCTGAGACAATCGCCCCCTCACTCCCTGGACCCCCATGTCATTCGCTTCCCTTGGCCTGAACCCGGCACTGGTCCGTGCCGTCCGCGACATCGGCTTCACCGAGCCGACGCCCATCCAGGCCCGGGCCATTCCCGCGGCCCTGTCGGGCGCTGATGTGCAGGGTGCTGCGCAGACCGGCTCGGGCAAGACGGTGGCGTACGCACTGCCGCTGCTGCAGGCGGACATGGCGACCCCCCGCGCCTGGCCGCGTGCGCCGCACGGGCTGGTGCTGGTGCCGACCCGCGAGCTGGCGATCCAGGTGGGCGAGGTGCTGCGCGATCTGGCCCGGATGCTGCCGGACCCGCCGCGGGTGTCGGTGCTGTTCGGCGGCGTGTCGATCAATCCGCAGATGATGGGCCTGCGCGGCGGCACCGAACTCGTCGTCGCCACGCCCGGCCGGCTGCTCGATCTGGTGGACCACAACGCGCTGCGGCTGGACGCCATCCGCTTGCTGGTGCTGGACGAGGCCGACCGGCTGCTCGACCTGGGCTTCTCGGACGAGCTGAACCGCGTGCTGGCGCTGCTGCCAGCCAAGCGGCAGAACCTGTTCTTCTCGGCGACCTTTCCTGAAGCGGTGCAGGCGCTGGCCGACGGGCTGCTGCAGGCGCCGACGCGCATCGACATCAGCGCGTCCGTGGCCGAAGCGGGTGGCGACGAGGTGCACCCCGACATCGTCGAGCGCGCCATTGCGCTGGACGCCGGCCGGCGCACGGGCGTGCTGCGTTACCTCATCAAGGAAGGCGGCTGGGACCGCGTGCTGGTGTTCGTCGCGACCCGCTACGCGACCGAGCTGCTCGCGCACAAGCTCGGCCGCGAGGGGCTGCACGCCGCGCCGCTGCACGGCGAACTCAGCCAGGGCACGCGCGCCGAGGTGCTGAACGCCTTCCGCGCCGGCCAGGTGCAGGTGCTGGTGGTGACGGACCTGGCCGCGCGCGGCATCGACATTCCGCGCCTGCCGGCGGTGGTCAACTTCGACCTGCCGCGCTCGGCCGACGACTACACCCACCGCGTGGGCCGCACCGGCCGCGCGGGTGAGCCGGGCACGGCGGTCAGCTTCATCACGGCAGCGACCGAGTCCCATTTCCGTCTGATCGAGAAGCGCCAGGGGCGGCGCATTCCGCGCGAGCAGATCCCCGGCTACGAGCAGGTCGAGACGGCCACGCCCGACCAGGCCGCCGGCGGCATCAAGGGCCACCGCATGAGCAAGAAGGACAAGCTGCGGGCGGCCGCCGCTGCAGCCGCCGCCGCCGGGGGCGGGCAGCAGGACGGCGAATAGCACACAGGACGACACGCAGAACGGCGGGCAAATGGTCCGTTTTCCGGGCACCACGGTGGGGCATTCCGGGCAGGATGGCATTTCCGACTGTCCGATCCAGAGCCCTATTCGAGCCGCTACCGCGGTCTGCCCATGTCTTCTGTCGCTACCCCCACTGCGCTTGCACCTGCCAGGCTGCCTTCGCCTGAGCGGGCATCGGGCTTTTTTGCCCACCACGGTCTCTGGTCGCCCGGTGTGCGGCTGTTCCGGCGCCTGAACTTCGCGTCGAAGGCCCTGGTCATTTCCCTGGCGCTCGTCGTGCCGCTGCTGCTGCTGCTGGGGCTGCAAGTCTCCAACCAGTACCAGCAGTCGATGCAGGCCCACCTGTCCGCCACCCGGCAGCAGGTCGAGACCGCCCATGGACTCCTGGCCTGGTTCCAGGCGCAGGAACGGGCCGGCACGCTCACCCGTGCGCAGGCGCAGCAGTCGGCCCGGCAGGCGATCGCCGCGCTGCGCTACGACGGGGACAACTACTTCTGGATCAACGACCTGCAGATCCGCATGGTCATGCACCCGGTCCAGCCCCGGCTGGACGGACAGGATCTCGGCAATCTGCGCGATCCCGATGGGGTGGCCATCTTTCGCGAGTTCGTCGAGACAGTCCGCCAGCATGGGGAAGGGGCTGTGCGGTACCGCTGGCCCAGGCCAGGCAGTGCAGACCCCGTGGACAAGCTGTCCTACGTGAAGGGATTCACCCCCTGGGGCTGGGTGATCGGCTCGGGCCTCTACGTCGATGACGTGGCGGCCGCGATGGTCCGGCAACTGCAACTGGATGGCGCGATCCTGGCGGGCACCCTGCTCGTGGCGGGATACCTCTTCGTCAGTTTCTACAAGGTCATCAATGGCGGGCTGCTCGAAACACGCCGCCACCTGCGGGCCATGACCGACGGTGACCTGACGACGACGCCGCACCCCTGGGGCAAGGACGAGCCGGCCCAGCTGATGCACGACCTGCGGGCGATGCAGGACGCCCTGCGCCACATGGTCCGGCGGGTGCGCCACTCCAGCCAGGAGATCGTGCACTCCACCGACGAGATCGCCACCGGCATGACCGATCTGTCCAGCCGCACGGAGCAGGCCGCCGTCAGCCTGGAGCAGTCGGCCGCGTCGATGGAGGAACTCACGGCAACCGTCAGCCACACGCTGACCAACACCGAAACCGCTGCCCAGGTGGCCCGGCAGAACGCCGAGATCGCCAGCGAGGGTGGTCGGGTGATGGAGGAGGTGGCCCTGACGATGGAGGAGATCCGCCTGGCTTCGGCGCGCATCGGCGAGATCATCAGCACGCTGGACGGCATCAGCCTCCAGACCAACCTGCTGGCGCTCAACGCCGCGGTCGAGGCGGCCCGTGCGGGCGAGCAGGGGCGGGGTTTCGCGGTGGTCGCTGGCGAGGTGCGCCTGCTGGCGCAGCGCAGCACGCAGGAAGCGCGCGAGATCCGCGGGCTGATCGCCAGCAGCGTCAGCCAGGTCGAGACCGGCACGGCGGTGGTCCGCAAGGCCGGGGCGGCGATCAGCGCCATCGTCGCGTCCTCGCGCCAGGTCAATGAACTCCTGGACGGCATTGCCGCCAGCGCCCGCGAACAGAACATCGGCATCACGCAGATCGGTCAGGCCGTCCACGAGCTGGACCGTGCCACGCAGCACAACGCGGCGCTGGTCGAGCAGACTGCGGCCGCTTCGGCGGCCATGCACGATCAGGCGCAGGTGCTGTCCGAGGAGGTCTCGCAGTTCCGGTTGCCTGCCGGCATGGCGGCGATCCAGGAGGCGCCCGCCACGGCTGTCGGCGAATTCGATTTCTCCAGCGCCATCGAGGCCCACCGGCAATGGAAGGTGCGGCTGCGCTCCGCCATTGCCGAGCATGGCCAGCTGGATGCGCAGACCCTTTGCCGCGACGACCGCTGTCCGCTGGGGCAGTGGCTGCATGGGCCGGGCGGGGCCCGCTGGGGCCAGCGTCCGCTGTTTGTCGAACTGGTGGAGCGCCACGCCACGTTCCACCGCACGGCCGCTGACGTCGCGCAGACCATCAACCGCGGGCAATACGACGAGGCCAGGCGCCTGATCGGCGCCGGCTCTGCCTTCACGCAGGTATCGACCGAGGTGGCTTCGCTGCTGACCCGCGCCAAGCGGGAGCTTTGAAGCCGCTCAGCCGGTCTGTGCGCGCAGGCGCCGCGCGGCGTCTTCCGCCCGGGCATCGTCGATCTCGCGCACCACGCTGCCGACATCCACCGGCCCTTGCTTGTGGACAAAGCGCCCCGTCAGTGGCGTTTCGGTGCGCAGCAGGCCGCGCTCGTACAGCGCCCAGAGTTCGTGGCCGTAGTCGCTGCGCAGCAACTCCGGCGCGAAGCGGCCGAAGAAGTTGCGCAGGTTCTCCACGTCGCGCAGCAGCATGCGCTTGGCGTGGTTGTTGCCCGCGGCGTCCACCGCCTGCGGCAAGTCGATGATCACCGGTCCGTCCGCCCCGAGCAGGATGTTGAACTCCGACAGATCACCGTGCACGACGCCGGCACCGCACAGCATGCGCACCACCTCGGCGATCAGCGTGGCGTGGTGGCGGCGGGCATCGACCGGGGTGAACTCGACGTCGTTGAGGCGCGGCGCGGCATCGCCGTGTTCGTCCGTCACCAGCTCCATCAGCAGCACGCCGTCCAGGAACAGGTAGGGCTGTGGCACGCGCACGCCCGCCGCGGCGAGCCGGTACAGCGCATCGACCTCGGCGCTCTGCCACGCGGCTTCCGTCGCCTCGCGGCCGAATTTGGTGCCCTTGGCCATGGCGCGCGCCTGGCGGGTGTTCTTGACCTTGCGGTTTTCGGTGTAGTCCACGGCCTGCCGGAAGCTGCGGTTCGTCGCTTCCTTGTAGACCTTGGCGCAGCGTGTGTCCTCGCCGCTGCGCACGACGTAGACCGTGGCTTCCTTGCCGCTCATCAACTGGCGCACGACCGTGTCGATGAGACCTTCCTCGATCAGCGATTGCAGTCTTTTGGGTGGTTTCATCGGGCGATTTTGCGCCAGCAGCGGGCCGATGGCTGATTTGCGTTCCGTCAATACGGTGCGGGGTATATGGCGCATGATGCACGATCTGACGCAACCACCGGAGAACACCATGCCTTCCTTCCTTTCGACCACGGTCGCTGCGTCCTCCGCCCGTCGCCAGCTGCTGGCGGCGCTGGTGCTGCTGCCCTTGGTGCACGCGCTGCCAGCGACGGCAGCGACGGTGCTGAAGGACAAGGCCCGCTCGGCGATGGTCGCGTTCGATGCGGTCTACATTCCTGCACTGTTCCTGACCGGCAGTGCCGGCAAGAGCGCCGACGGTCCGGCGAAGGCCGAGGCCGCGATGACGCGGCTGCTCACCGACTGGGCGTCCCGCCGCGCAGGGCTGGTGGCGGCAGTGCCCGGTGCCAAGGTCTGGACCGATGCCCTGGGCAAGGTCGGACGCCACCTGACCGAAGCCGGCCAGCAGGTTGCCAGTCGCCGCTGGGAAGAATCGCACGCGACGCTGGAACACGTGCGCGAGGCGATGTTCGAGGCCCGCCACGCGCTGGGCGTCGATTACGCGCTGGACCACTACACCGCCTACCACGGCGCGATGGAAGCCCTGGCGAACGCCACCACGGTGCAGCGCCCCGCGATGGAAGCGGACTACGCCAAGGCCCGTGCACTGTGGCGTGGCCTGGAACAGGTCACCATTGATCCGGCCGCCTACGGCCTGTCCGCGCCACGCCAGGCCCAGCTGGTGAAGGCGCTGGCCGACGAGACCGAGGCCCTGAGCCGGCTGTCATCGGCCCTGCGCGGCGCCAGCGATGCCGACCTGCTGAAGGCGGCCGCAGCGCTCAAGCCACCGTTCGTGCGGGCCTATGTGGCCTTCGGCTGGGCGCCGGGCGAATCGCCGGTCCTGCCGGGCTGAGCGGGTTGCGCCCACAGCCGCCGCAGCACTTCGGCGGCCCAGTCGGTGAGCGACCGGCCGTCCCAGGGTTCGGCCAGCGTGTACTCGTCGCCGTCGATCACGGCGCTGTGCGTCAGCAGCGCGTGGCCGTCCACCGACAGCGTCACCCAGCCGCGCTCGCCAGCCTCCCAGCCGAGGTGAATGGCGCCATCGGGCTGCACCTCGATCTCGCCCGGGGGCCACGCCGGTTCGGTGGCCAGCAGCGCGAGCAGGCGCTCGGCTTCGGCTTCGGTGGCTGGAGTGGGGGGTGTCCACGGGCGGTCGGCGCCGAGGAGGCGGGCTTCATGGAGCGCGGTACGGAGTGTTTCAGAGGACATGGCAGCGTAGGATATCCCCTTGACCGGCGCATCGCCGGTTGATGAACCCCACCCTGTATCGATCGGAGATCACCATGCCCAAAGGCCAGCGCAGCAGCAAGGAAGCCAAGAAACCGAAGAAGGACACCTCGCCGCCGAAGCCGATGTCGTCCGACCCGGTGCGTCCCACGGTCACGACGGTCGTGCCGGATCGCTCGAAGAAGAAGGCGTGACCGGCTCGGGTGCTGCCGGTGCGGCCGGTGGCGCCTCAGCCCGCAGCGCTTTCAGCAGCCGCTGACCCGCCCGCCCGCTGACCTCGTGGCCGAGGCGGGCCTGCTCGGCGCGCACCGCGGCCTTGCTGCGGTCGCCGAGCATGCCGTCCACCTCGCCGATGTCGTGGCCACGGGCGGACAGCAGCGTCTGCACCTCGCGGCGCTCGGCGCGGGACAGGCCGGCATCGTCGGTCGGCCAGGGCGTCGCGAACGGGCTGCCGCCGCGCAGCCGGTCCGACAGGTGCGCAATCGCCAGCCCGTAGCTCTCGGCGGCGTTGTAGCTGTAGAGCGCGTCGAAGTTGCGCGTCACCAGGAAGGCCGGCCCGGCCGCTCCCGCCGGGGTCATCAGCCCGGCGGCCTCCGTCCCGGCTGGCAAGGGGCTGCCATCCGCGAGCCGCAACCCGGCCGCCGCCCAGGTGCTCAGCGGCTGGCGGACCTTGCGCCCTTGTCCGGCGACGGAAAACCCCGCCGGCAGCCGCACCTCCCAGCCCCACACCCGCCCGTCCTGCCAGCCCGCCTTGGCGAGGAAGTTGGCGGTCGAGCCCAGCGCGTCCGGCACGCTGTCCATCAGGTCGCGCCGGCCATCCCCATCGAAATCCACCGCCAGCCGCTCGAAGGTGCTCGGCATGAACTGCGTGTGCCCGAAGGCGCCGGCCCACGAGCCGACCAGCCGCTCCGGCGCGATGTGGCCCGCCTGCAGGATGCGCAGCGTGGCGAACAGCTCGCCGCGGAAATACGCCTGCCGCCGCCCGATGCACGACAGCGTGCCCAGCGCCTGCACCAGCGGGTACTTGCCGAAGGTCTGCCCGAAATTGCTCTCCACGCCCCAGACCGCCACGACCGTGGCCGGATCGACGCGGTAACGCGCCTGCACCTGCGCGAGCACCTCGGCGTGCTGCGTCAGCAGGGCACGACCTTGTTCGACCCGTTCGTCGTCCACCAGCCCGGCGAGGTAGTCCCAGATCGGCGTCCGGAACTCGGGCTGGAAGTTCAGCTTGTCGATCACCGTCAGGTCGGCGGCGAGGCCCTCGACATGGCGGTCAAAGGTGTCGCCGCGCACGCCCGCGGCCTGCGCGGCGGGTTTCAGGTCGGCCAGGCAGCGGGAGAACTCGTCGGCCTGGGCCAAGGCGGTCGAACAGGTCAGCGCGAGGGCCGCGGCGGTGCAGCAGGTGGACAGGGTCATGGGGCGGGATCGTGGGCAGGGGCGGGGACGTCGTTGTCCAGTTCGATGTCGCAGTCGCAGCCGACACCGGCCGCGATCATCCGCCGCGCGCCGCGCTGCAGCAAGCCGGCCAGTGGTCGCCACCCGGCCGGCAGCACGTCGCGCCGACCGACCAGCACGCCGCAGAGGTAACGCGCCTGCGCGTCGTCCCATACCAGCGCGCGGCAGGCGCCACGGCGTCGCCCGCTCAGCAGCATCCCGATCGGGCAAGGCTCGCTCAGGCAGCACACGCCGCAGCCGTTGCACGGTGCGCCCCAGGCTGGCTTGGGCGGGGCCTCGGCGTGGATGGCGATGACGCGCGGAGCAGCGGCCATGGGGGTGGCCTCAGCGCTCGCGGAAGGATTCGTCCAGCGTGCGGATGATCGGGTAGAGGAAGTAGGAGATCACCCGCCGCTGCCCGGTGATGACCTCGCCGCTCATCGTCATGCCGGGCAGCAGGCGCGGCGGCTCCTTCAGGCCGTCCAGCCGCGTGTCCTCCAGGGTGATGCGGGCGAGGTAGTAGTAGTCGGTGCCGCCCAGCGGCGCCGGGCGGCTGAAGGCGTCGGCGCTGACGCTGCTGATGCGTCCGGTGGCGGTGCCGTGTTTCTGGAAGGGGTAGGCGTCGATCTTCAGGCGCGCGGTGTCACCGGCGCGGATCTCGGCGATGTCCTCGGGGCGGATCTCGACCTCGGCCTCCAGCGTCTGCCCGATCGGGACCAGCGTCAGCAGTGGCTCGGATTCGCGCACCACGGCGCCGACCGCCACCTTGCCGATCTCCAGCACCACCGCGTCCTGCTGCGCCACCAGCGTGACCAGCGACGAGCGCAGCCGCGCCTTGTTGGCCTGCTCGGTGACCTCGTCGCGCTCCTGCACGGTGGTGGAGAGCTTCTCCATCGCTTCCTGGCGCCATGCCTTGCCGAAGGTGGTGCGCTCGGCCTCGACGGCGGCGATCTCGCGCAGGATCTCCTGCTCGCGGTTGATGGCCTGCGTGCGGTCGCGCTGGACTTCTAGCCGCTTGTCCTGGATCTCCAGCCGCTGCGCGCGCGAGACGAACTGGCTGTTCTCCAGGTCCGTCTGCATCTTCTCCAGTTCCTCCAGCGCGGCGACCCGCCGGGCGAGCGCGGCCTGGTCCTGGCGGTTGGTCTCCAGCGTGGCCTTCAGGCGGGCGATGCCTTCGTCGAACTGGCGCATCCGCGCGGCGAAGGTGGCCTGCCGCTCGGCCAGCAACTGCGACTGCAATGCGCGCTGGCCGATGTCGCCGTTGGTGCTGCGGGCGCCGGGGGTGGGGGTGTGCGTGCCGTCGACTTCCCGCTGCAGGCGCTGCGACTGCAGCGTCAGCGTCTCGCGGCGCGAGTCGAGCTGGCGGGCGTCCGCGCCGGCGAAGGTCTGGTCGAGTGTCGCCAGCACCTCGCCCTTGCGCACCACCTGCCCGACCCGCACGTGCAGGCTGCGCAGCACACCGCCTTCGAGCGGGCGCACGGTGAGGTTGGCGACCGGCGCGACCAGCCGGCCGGTGCCGGTGACGAGGCGGTCGATCTGCGACACGCTGGCCCAGGTGATGGCCGTGGCGATGAGGGCCAGCAGCGCGTACAGGGTCCAGCGTCCGCTGGCGGGCGGCTCCTGCAATTCGATGGCGCGCGCTTCGGGCACGAAGTCGCGCAGGAGCTGGTCTACCTGGGCAGCGTTGGCGACGGGCTGGGCGGCGGCGGGTGGGTGGGTCGTCATCGTCGTGGTCCCGTCACAGGCTCTGCATCTGCTGGCGCCACAGCAACTGGTAGATCTCGCAGCGCTTGACCAGCTCCTCGTGCCGCCCGGCGTCCACGATCAGGCCGCGGTTGAGCACCATGATCGCGTCCGCCTTGACCAGCGTGGACAGCCGGTGCGAGACGATGATCACCGTGCGGCCTGCGGCGATGCGGCCGAGGTTGGCCAGGAAGATGGCCTCGGACTCGGGGTCGAGCGCGCTGGCGGCCTCGTCGAGGATCAGGATGCGTGGCTGCAGCAGCATCGCCCGCGCGATCGCCAGCCGCTGGCGCTGGCCGCCGGAGAGGTTGGTGGCGTTTTCCTCCAGCAGCGTGTCGTAGCCCTGCGCCAGCCGCTCGATGAACTCGTCGGCGCCGGCGATGCGGGCCGCTTCGACGATCTCCTCCAGCGACGCGCCCGGCTTGGCGATGGCGATGTTGTCGCGCACCGTGCCGCGGAAGAGGAAGTTCTCCTGCAGCACCACGCCGATGCTGCGCCGCAGGTGGGCGAGGTCGATCTCGCGGCTGTCGACGCCGTCGAAGCGGATGACCCCTTCCTGCACCGGGTAGAGGCCCTGGATCAGCCGCGTCAGCGTCGTCTTGCCCGAGCCGCTGCGCCCGACCACGCCGACCACCTTGCCCGCGGGGAGCGTGAAGCTCAGCCGGTCCAGCGAGGGCGGGGCGTTGGGGGCGTAGCGGAAGGTCACGCCGTCGAACTCGATCTTGCCGGTCAGCACGGGCTCCAGCCCGCCCGAGGCCCGCATGCCCTCGGCCGGCCGGTTCATGATCTCGCCGAGCATCTTCACCGACAGCGCCGTCTCCTGGTACTCATGGACCAGCGAGACGATCTGCACCAGCGGCGCGACCACCCGGCCCGACAGCATCTGGAACGCGATCAGCGCCCCCACCGTCATGGTCTGGTCGAACACCGCGTGCGCGCCGACGGCGATCACCGCCACCGGCATCAGCTTCTCCAGGAAGCCCATCACCGCCTGCGCGGTCATCGAGATGCGGCCGACCTTGAAGTGCAGGCCGATGGTCCGCGCCGAGCGTTCCTCCCACTCGCGCCGGCGCTGCGGCTCGATCGCCATGGCCTTGACGGTGCGCATGCCCTGGATGGTCTCGACCAGCATCGCCTGGCGGTCGCCGTCGGCGGTGTAGAGCGCCTGCAGCCGCGCCCGGAACGCCGGGATCAGCGCGAACACCACCGCCCCGATCGCCAGCGCGAAGGCCACGACGATGCCGGTGAGCGTCGGCGAATAGAAGAACAGCATCGGCAGGAACACGATCAGCACGCTGGCGTCGAGCAGCGTGAAGAACATGCGCCCGGTCAGGAACTGGCGGATCTTCTCTCCCTGCTGCATGTGGCGGGTGATGACACCCGCGGTGCCGGTGTCGAAGAAGGTGATGGGCAGCTTCAGCAGGTGCGCGAAGGTCTTGCGCGCGAGCTGCATGTCGATGCGGTTGGTCGCGTGCAGCAGGTGGTTCTGGCGCAGGTACGTGAAGATCGCCTCGAACAGCAGCGCCAGCACGATGCCCGCGGTCATCACGTACAGCGTCGAGTAGCCGCGGTGGACGATCACCTTGTCCACCACGAGCTGCGTGAAGATCGGCATGGCGAGCGCCAGCACATGCAGCACCAGCGCGCTCACCGCCACGTCGCGCAGCAGGTGCCGCTGGCGCAGCAGCTCGGGGATGAACCAGCGCAGGCCGAAGGGCTGGCTCTCGTCGCTCAGGGCGTAGTCGCGTTTCACCAGGAGCACGTCACCGGACCAGGCCGCTTCGAAGCGCTCCTTTTCCAGCAGGAAGATCGCGTTGGGCGGCTGCGCCAGCGGGTCCAGCACCGCGACCGCCGGCCCCTCGGTCGTCTCCTTGCGCGCCACGATCACCACGAAATGCCCGTTCGACAGCACCGCGATCATCGGCAGCGTGTCCTGCAGCTTGTCGAGGTCGGCCCACTGGATGCGCGTGCGGCGGGCCTTCAGGCCGAGCGACGCGGCGGCGGCCAGGAGCTGCTCGGGCGCCGGCGTCTGCGCGGTCATGCCGTCCAGATGCGAGCGGCGGATCTGCTCCTCGGAGGTGGACAGGCGGTGGTGTCGGGCCACGGCGACCAGGCAGTGCAGACCGGTGTCGAGGGGCGGGGTTTCGTGGGGCAGGGGGGCGGTGGCCAACGGGGCGGTCCAGAAGTGGTCCAAGCGGGGACCGCCAGCATATCTGCCAGATCAGGCATCGACCCCCTGCTTTGCGGGGGATGTGTCCGCCACCTGCACATGCAACCACCGCTGCGCCGGGTCGATGTCATGCCGCCGGTGCCACACCATCTGCAATTGCAGCGGCGGCAGCTTCACCGGCAGCGGCCGGCACACCAGGTCCTCTGCCGCACCCGTGACCGCCAGAAAGGCGCGCGGCATCACGGTCAGCAGGTCGGTGCGGGCGACGACCCGTCCGGCGGTGAAGTACTGGTTCACCGCCAGCACCACCCGGCGCTGCAGCCCCAGCCCGGCCAGCGCTTCATCGACCTGGCCGTGGGCGCGCCCCGAAAAACTCACCAGCAGATGCTCGGCGGCGCAGTAGTCCTCCAGCGTCAGCTCGACCGCCTCCAGCGGATGCCCGCGCCGCATCACGCAGACGTGTTCGCTCTCGTCGAGTCGCTGGTGGCGCAGCGGGGCGTTGGCGCCGAGGGTCACCTGCCGCGAGATCAGCTCCGGGAAGTGCCCGATGGCGAGGTCGGCTTCGCCCCGGTCGAGCAGCGGCGTCGGGTCGCGCGTGATCAGCGGCAGCACGCGCAGGTCCGCCAGCGCCCGCTGTTCCTGCAGGCGCTGCACCAGCGGCGGCAGCAGCAGCGCCGAGGCCGCATCCGCCATCGCCAGCGCGAAGGTGCGGGGCTGGTGGACCGGGTCGTAGTCGGTCGGCTCGAAGACGTGCCGCAGCTGCGCCAGCGCCGTGCGCACCTCGGGCCAGAGCGCGTCGGCCCGGGCGGTCGGCACCACGCCGAAGGCGGCGCGGGTGAACAGCGTCTCGCCCACGGCGTCCTTCAGCCGGCGCAGCGCGTTGCTCACCGCGGGCTGGGTCATGGCGAGGCGGTTGGCGGCGCGGGTGAGGTTGCGCTCGGCCATCACGGTGTCGAAGACGCGCAGCAGGTTGAGGTCGAGGGTGCGGAAGTTCATTCACAAATCGTATATCAATGATTCACACAACGACCTAACAGCATATCTAGGGTTTACCCCATACTTCGGCTCACCAAGGGTTAACCCTAAGGAGTCTGAAATGTCGATGGTTTTCGTTCCCGCTTCCAATCCCGCCACCGCCCGTTCGTTCGCGGTGTTCCTCGTCGATGCTGCGGCCAACGCGCTGCACAAGCTGTCCACGCGCATTGCCGAAGCCGGCCAGCCCTATGAGCCGCGCACCGCTGAAGAGCTGATCGAATGGGCCAACAGCTACGAGGCCACCCAGCCGTCGTATGCGGCTGACCTGCGCGCCGCGGCGCTGCATGCCCAGGAAATCGCTGGCCGCGCCAAGTACAACTGATCCTGCCGATCCCGTCGGATCCGGACGCAAAAAAGCCGGGCACACCGGCCCGGCTTCCTTTGCGTTCAGGCGCCTGAGGTCAGGCGCCCGAGGCGGGATCAGCAGCGCTCGAAGATCGCCGCGATGCCCTGACCGCCACCGATGCACATCGTGGCCAGCGCGTAGCGGCCGTTGATGCGCTGCAGTTCGTACAGGGCCTTGGTCGTGATGATCGCGCCGGTGCCACCGATCGGGTGGCCGAGCGAGATGCCCGAGCCGTTCGGGTTGACCTTGGCCGGGTCGAGGTCGAGTTCCTTCGACACGGCGCAGGCCTGTGCGGCGAAGGCTTCGTTGGCTTCGATCACGTCCATGTCGCCGATCGACAGGCCGGCACGCTTCAGCGCGATGCGGGTCGACGGCACCGGGCCGATGCCCATGATGGTGGGGTCGACACCGGCGTGCGCGTAGGTCACCAGGCGGGCGATCGGCTTCAGGCCGTGCGCCTTGACCGCCTCGCCGCTGGCCAGCACGACGGCGCCGGCGCCGTCATTGATGCCCGAGGCGTTGCCCGCGGTGACCATGCCGTCCTTCTTGAAGGCGGGGCGCATCTTCGCCAGGCTTTCCATCGTGGTGTCGGCCTTGACGTGCTCGTCGATCAGGAAGGGGACCATGCCCTTGCGGGTCTTGATCTCGATCGGCACGATCTGGCTGGTGAAGCGGCCTTCGGCGATGGCCTGCGCCGCACGGCGGTGGCTCTCGACCGTCAGCTCGTCCATCATCTGGCGCGTGATGCCGTACTTCTCGGCCACGTTCTCGGCCGTCAGGCCCATGTGGATCTTGTGGAACGGGTCGTGCAGCGCGCCGACCATCAGGTCGATCACCTGCGTGTCGCCCATGCGCGCGCCCCAGCGGTTGGTCGGCAGCAGGTAGGCGCCGCGGCTCATGTTCTCCGCGCCGGCACCGATCGCCACTTCGCAGTCGCCCAGCAGGATGGCCTGGGCCGACGAGATGATGGCCTGCAGGCCCGAACCGCACAGGCGGTTGACGTTGAAGGCGGGCGTTTCCTGCGAGCAGCCGGCGTTCACGGCGGCCACACGGCTCAGGTAGCAGTCGCGCGGCTCGGTGGTGACGACGGTGCCCATCGCCAGGTGGCCGACGGCGTCGGCCGGCACGCCGCTGCGCTCCAGCGCGGCCTTGACGATGGTGGTGGCCAGATCGACCAGCGGCGTGTCCTTGAGGGTACCGCCGTAGGTGCCGATGGCCGAACGGGCTGCGCTGACGATGAATACTTCGCGGGTCATGGTGTCTTCCTCCAGGGGTGGATCGGGGATCCGGAATCAGGGTTCGGGTTCGAGGTTCAAGTGCGAGCGCAAACGGTACTCCGCCTGCAATACAGATTGCTGACGAACGTCAATGCCGGCGATCAGGGGGCGTCGACGTCGGCCGTGTCGCCGCCGGACGGCGCCGTGTCGTAGTGCTGGCGCAGCCGCTCCAGCCCTTCCCGGTAGGCCTGTGCATCGCCGTATTCGAAGAAGCGCGGGTAGCGGTCGTGGGTGGCGACCATGCGCCGGGCGTGCTTGATCGGGCACCAGTACTGCTCGGTGCGCGCCGCCGCCTCGCGCAGGTAGGCCGCCACGCCGTTGCCGTACGAGCAGTAGAAGCAGTTGAACTTCTCGATCACGTTCAGGTAGGGCAGGTCGGTGCGGTCGAAGACGATGTAGTCGCTGCGGCGCGCCTTGGGAATGCCGTAGACCGGAAAGCAGACCGCCTGGTAGACGGTGACGAACAGGTCCATCACCACGAAGGCGATGAACCCCGCATAGATCACCGGCGCCGTCAGCACCGCGGCCAGGCTGCTCTGTGCGAGGTAGCGCCACATCCCGACCTTGTGCTGGCGCTGCAGGTGCATCACCTCCTGCGCGAACTTGACGCGGCGGTTCTCGATCACGAACTCGATCTCGCCGCGCCGGCGGGCGAGTTCGGCTTCGAGTTCCGCTTCGAGGTGCTGCATGCGGGCGAGCAGGTCGTCGAGGTGGGTGTTCATGGGCGGATCTTCTTACACTGCACGGTTCACGCGTCCCCTGATGATGCAGAACAACAGTTACTGGACAACAAGATGAAGTCGGCCCTGTTCGTGGATTTCGACAACGTGTACTCGGGCCTGCGCAAGCTTGATCCGATGATCGCCGAGCGTTTCGGCCGCCAGCCCCTGGAGTGGGTGCAGTGGCTCATCAAGGACCTGGCGCTGCCGGATGGCGCGCCGGCGAACGCGCAGCGCCGGCTGCTGGTGCGGCGGGTCTACCTCAACCCGCAGGTCTACCAGCGCTTCCGGCCCTCGTTCAACCACGGCGGCTTCGAGATCGTCGACTGCCCGGCGATGACCAGCGAGGGCAAGACCAGCACCGACATCCACATGGTGCTCGACATGGTCGACCTGCTGCAGCACCAGGTGCACTACGACGAGTTCATCGTCTTCTCCGCCGACGCCGACTTCACGCCCGTGCTGCGCAAGCTGCGGCGCTGGGACCGGCGCACGACGGTGCTGGCCGTGGGCTTCCCCTCGGCCGCCTACCGCGCTTCGGCCGATCTGCTGATCGACACCGACCTGTTCGTGCGCGATGCGCTGGACATGGGGGTGCGGGAGTTCGACGAGCCGCCGCTGCCGGTGATCTCGCCGCCGGACGCGTCGCCATCCCCGGCCCCCTTCACGCCGTCGATGCTGGCCTACCCTGCAGCCGCCCCTGTCCCGGCCGCCCCGGCATTGCCGACCGCCGACGCCCTGGTCGAGCGCATCCGCGCCGAGGTGGCGCGGGCGGATCTGCCGGTGCCGTGTGCCCGTCTGGCGTCGCGCCTGATGCACGAATACCCGGGGCTGTCGCCGGACTGGCTGGGGCAGGGCGGCTTCCGCCGTTTCCTGGAGTCGCTGGCCCTGGCGCCGCTGGTGCTGGACTGGGGGGCCTCGGGCGGGCATCTCTACGACCCGGTGCGCCACGTGCTGCGGGCGCCGTCACCGGCCCGCAGCAGCTTCGATGCCACGGACTGGGGCATCGAGCCGCCCCTGCTGGCGCTGATCCGCCAGGTGCACGACACCACCGGCGTGCCGCTGCTGTCGCCGCGGGATTTCCGGGCGCTGTTCGATGCGGTGGCGTCCGATGTCGCCGACCAGCCCTTCCAGCTCAACGACACCGGCAAGCGCGTGCGCGACCGGCTGCGCGAGAACGGCCACGATGTCAGCCGCGAGTCGGTCAACTGGGTGCTGCGCGGGCTGCTGCTGTGCGGCCACGAGTTCGGGCGTGGCGAGGACGACGTGCCGACGCTGTCCTACCGACTCGTCGGCAACCTGATCAACCTGTGCCGGCGCGAGCAGGTGCTGATGGACGACGGGGCGCCTGCCCTGCTGCAGCGCTGGGTCAGCGGCAAGATTGCCAGCGAGGCGCCGGAGCTCTGAGTCGCGGTCCCTGACGGTGTGCTGACAGAATGGGGCATGACCACGCCCCATCCCCCGCATCCGTCCGCACCGTCGTCCACGCTGGAGGCGCTGCGTCTGCCCCCGTTCCACCTCGACGACGCGGGCATCGCCTGGGTCGCCGACCAGCTGCGCACGCTCACCACCAAGCAGAAGGTGCGCCAGCTCTTCAACGTCGCCGCCCACGGCGATGACGAGGCGCAAGTGGCCGCCCTCGCCGCGCTCGGCGTCGGCGGCGTCACCCGCTTCGGCGGCGCGGACCTCGACGCGAGCTGGCGCGCCACCCGGGCGCTGATCGAACGCAGCGAGATTCCCTTGCTCATCAGCGGCGACATCGAGGGCGGCGCGATCGGCCTGCCGTTCGGGACCGCGCTGCCCAACCAGCTGGGATTGGCGGCCACAGGGTCGACCGCGCTGGCGGAGGAGGCCGTCACCGTGCTGGCGCGGGAAGCGCGGGCGATGGGCTACAACTGGACCTTCACGCCGGTCACCGACCTCAACGCCGCCTTCCGCAGCGCCATCGTCGCCACCCGCTCCTACGGCTCGGACCCGGACACCGTGCTGGCGCAGGCCCGCGTCAACGTCGCCACGTTCCAGCGCCACGGCATCGCCGCCACCGCCAAGCACTGGCCGGGCGAGGGGTTCGATGACCGCGACCAGCACCTCGTCACCACCATCAACCCGCTGGACATGCCTGCGTGGCGCGAACACTTCGGGCGGATCTACCGCGGCCTGATCGACGACGGGCTGATGACGGTGATGTCGGCGCACATCGCGCTGCCCGCCTACGCGCGTGAACACGGTGCGACCGGGCTGGAGCTGTGCCGGCCGGCGTGTGTGTCGCGCTGCCTGAACGAAGACCTGCTGCGCGGTGAACTCGGCTTCAACGGCCTGATCGTCTCGGACGCGAGCGGCATGGCCGGGCTGTCGAGCTGGGCCAGCCGCGCCGAGTGCATCCCGGAGGTGATCGCCAACGGCTGCGACGTGCTGCTGTTCCCGAGCCCGTTCGAGGCGGACTTCGGCCACGTCCTGCGCGCGCTGTCCGATGGCCGGCTCACCGAGGCGCGGGTCGAGGAGGCGGTGACCCGCGTGCTCGGCCTGAAGGCGGCGCTGGGGCTGCACCGCAAGACGCTGGACGAGCTGCTGCCGCCACTGGAACAGGCGCGCGCCGTGGTCCGCCAGCCGGCGCATCTGGCGGTGGAGCAGCGCGTGGCGAGCGCCAGCGTGACGCTGGTGAAGGACGTGCGCGGGCTGCTGCCGCTCAGCGTCGAGCGCCACCGCCGCATCGTCGTCGTCACCGATCCGGCGCGGGGTGGCTTCGCCGGGCAGGCACCGAAGGAGCTGGAAGTGCCCGCGCTGCTGGCCGCGCACGGCTTCGAGGTGCGCGCCTTCGATACCGCGCAGCCGCCGACGCCCGCCGACACCGACCTCGTGCTCTACCTGCTGGCGCAGGAGTCGCTGCTGGTGCAGTCGCACATCTATCTGGACTGGGCGCGCCTGCACGGCCACTGGACCACGGCGATGCGCCGCTACTGGCACGACATCCCGTGCGCGCTGGTGTCGTTCGGCCAGCCGTATTACCTGTACGACGCGCCGCGCATGCCGTGTGTCGTCAACGCCTACACGGCGGCGTCGCCTGTGCAGCATGCGGTGGTGCGCAAGCTGCTGGGCGCGGAGGCGTTCACGGGGATCAGCCCGGTGGATGCGTTCTGCGGGTTGCCGGACGCGGCGTACTGACGGCCCGTGACCAGACTCGCCCGCGATCGGTGCCAGCCCGTCGATGCCGTCCGTGTTTCCCCTCCGCTGAGCAGCACGCACGGCACGGCGAACGGATGACCGTGGCTGGCGGTCTGTCGGGCAAGTCCGGCCAGCGTCGTGCCCATGGCACGGGCTTCGCCTTCGAGGTCATCGCCGAGCACCCAGGGCGTGACCCCGGCCGATGCGCTGGCCCAGCAGTCTGTCGCCGCCCGACTCAGCGGCGGCTGGTCTGACGGCGGCCCTTCAGGCCGAGCGCGCCCAGGCCGGCCAGCAGCATGGCCATCGTGCCGGGCTCGGGCACCGGTGCCGTCAGGGGGGCCGTCGTCCAGATGTTGGCGGCTGGGCTGGAGGTGTAGCCCGAGCTGCCGATCGGGCCCAACAGCCCGATCTGCGTGTCCTGCAGACGCCACAGCCCGTTGCTGGTGTAGGCGTACAGACCCATGCTGCTGAAATGGCCCATGCCGAGGGTGCTGTCGAACCAGAACGTCGCGCTGATGCCGTTCTGGAAGCTGGAAATGGCTTGGCCCCGGATGGTACCGGTGATGCTGGTGATGGCCTCGGGGCTGCTGGCGTCGCCGGCGGTGGTGATTTCCATGTCGACGACCAGCGGCGTGCCGAGCGGCGGGCTGAACGGGTTCGCCTCGTTGAACGTCCCGCTGAAATCGACCGTGAAGGTATCAGCCTGGGCCTGGCCGGCGCAGCACAGCAGCGCGGCCATGGCGGTGGCGATCAGGGTGGTTTTGTTTCGTGCTGGCATCGTGTCCTCTATATAGAAAAACGCATCCGAAAGTGGATTTTTGTCAATCTACATGGCAACTTTTGCGATCGATACGGGTACTCCCGTGATCACGGGGCATGTTGCAAACGATGAAAGACGGAGAGACGGATTCTTTCGCCCGAGCGATCCCTCTGACCCTCGCGAATGCGGGGGGAGGCCACGAGAACGCTGGCTGTGCCCGGTGTGGATACCCGTCTGGGGAAATCTCGCTGAACATTGCCGCTGGCCTGGGCGACGACGAGGGCTGCCTGGGCCTGTACCGCGAGATGCCGGCGCTGTCAGCCTGATTCGACCGGTGAGTACCTGACTGACCGCTCAAGCGTCGAAGTCGATCAGCACCTTCATCGCCCGCCGCCGATCGCTCGCCAGCTCGAACGCCTCCCGCGCCTGCGCCAGCGGATAGGTCCGCGTCACCATCGGCCGCAGATCCACCCGCCCCTCGTTGATCAGCCGCACCGCCAACGCGAACTCGGCGTGGAAGCGGAAACTGCCGCACAGGCTCAGCTCCTTGGCGACGATCAGGTTCTGCGGGATGTTCACGTCGCCGCCCAGGCCGAGCTGCACCACCACGCCGCGCGGGCGCATCACGTCCAGGCCCGCCCGCAGCGCCCGCTCGTTGCCCGAGCACTCGATCATCACGTCGAAGGTGCCCTTGTCTGGGCTGTAGCGCGCGACCCAGTCGGTGTCGGTGGCGACGTTGATCGTCCGGTCGGCGCCCATGGCCTGGGCGACGGCCAGCGTCTCGTCGGTCACGTCGACCGCGACGATCTCCGCCGCGCCATGCACCCGCGCCGCCGCGATCGCCAGACACCCGATCGGCCCGCAGCCCGACACCAGCACCCGCTTGCCCAGCAGCGACCCGGCCCGCGACACCGCGTGCAGCCCGACCGAGAACGGCTCTGCCAGCGCCGCCAGCGTCAAGGGCACGCCCGACGCCACGGTCTCGCACTGCACCGCGTTGCACACCAGCAGCTGCCGGAACGCGCCTTCGACATGCGGATCGCGCATCGCGCTGCCGTAGAAGCGCATCTCCAGGCACTGGTTCGGCAGGCCCTCCAGACAGAACTTGCACGTCCCGCACGGCCGGCTCGGGTTCACCGCCACGCGGTCGCCCACCTGCACCCGCGTCACGTCCGGCGCCACCGCGATCACCGTGCCGGCGACTTCATGCCCGAGCACCATCGGCCGCTTGATCCGCACGGTGCCGAAGCCGCCGTGGTGGAAGTAGTGCAGGTCCGAGCCGCAGATGCCGCCCATGCCGACCTGCACCGTCACCTGGCCCGGCGCCATCTCGCCCGCGTCCTGCTCCTCGATGCGCAGGTCGTCCGGCGCGTGGATCAGCAGGCAGCGGCAGCGCAGGCGCAGCGGGCGGCCGGTCATGTCATCGGCGATGTCATCAGTCATCGGATCTCCTCGGAATGTGCGGGCCACTATAGCGACGCGCCGCAGGTGGACAAGGCGGGTTTCGCGGGTTGACCTTTCCGGGCGATGTCGCTACTTTCATATGATGAATAAACACCCCAGCTTCGATCTCACCGGCCGCATCGCCCTCATCACCGGCTCCAGCAAGGGCATCGGCCTGGCGCTGGCGTGTGCATTGGCCTCGGCGGGCGCCCGCGTGGTGCTCAATGCGCGCGACGCCGATCGGCTGGAGGCGACCCGCGCCGCGCTGGCCGGGCAGGGCATCGACGCGGCCGCCTACGCCTTCGACGTGACCGACGCCGACGCCGTGCAGGCCGGCGTGGCGCGCATCGAGGCGGAGGTCGGCCCGATCGACATCCTCGTCAACAACGCTGGCATGCAGCACCGCGCCCCGTTCACCGAGTTCCCGCTCGACGCCTGGCACCGCATCACGACGACCAACATCGACAGCGTCTTCCTCGTCGGGCAGGCGGTGGCGCGCTGCATGGTGCCGCGCGGTCGGGGCAAGATCATCAATGTCTGCTCGGTGCAGAGCGAACTCGGCCGCCCCGGCATCGCGCCCTACACCGCCACCAAGGGCGCGGTGAAGATGCTCACCAAGGGCATGGCGATCGACCTCGGCAAGCACGGCATCCAGGTCAACGGCCTCGGCCCCGGCTACTTCAAGACCGAACTCACCAGCGCGCTGGTTGCCGATCCCGCCTTCACCGCCTGGCTGACCGCACACACGCCCTCGGGCCGCTGGGGCGATGTGGAGGAGCTGGGCGGGGCGGCGATCTTCCTGGCGTCGGATGCGTCGAGCTTCGTGAACGGCCACATCCTGTATGTGGACGGGGGAATCACGGCGAGTCTCTGAGCAGACTGCGGACGGCGGACATCGGTACACCGTGCAGGGCTTCACGGTGTTGTCACGTCCGCCACCTACTGTCACGGGTTGCCCTTGTTTCATCACCCCGTGCAGAAGGAATCCGCCATGTCTTTCCCCAACCTCCGTCAGTCGGCCATCGCCCTGGCCGTGTCGATGCTGGTGACCCTGGCCGCCTGCGGCGGCGGTGACGACACCCCCAAGACCGACACCGTCCAGGCCTCGACGCCCGATGCGACGATGCATTTCAACCGGGTATCGACCTTCACCATCTGTGCCCAGGTGGGGTCTTCCTGCGAGTCGGCGACTCCCGTCAACGCCGAGATCGTCGCGGCCAGCACCGACGGCATGACGCTGGTCTACACCAGCGGTCTGAGCAAGCAGATCGGCTTCGTCGACATCACCGATCCGGCGGCGCCGGTCGGTCTGGGATCGTTGACGCTGGACGGCGAGCCGACCTCGGTGGCCGTGGTCGGGGCGCATGCACTGGTGGCCGTGAACACCTCGGCGTCGTTCACCGCGCCGACCGGCAAGCTGGTGGTGGTGCACATCGCCACGCGCACCAAGGTGGCCGAGCTGGACCTGGGCGGGCAGCCGGATTCGGTGGCGGTCAGCAAGGACGGCCGCTACGCCGCGGTCGTGATCGAGAACGAGCGCGACGAGAGCGTCAACGGCGGCGCGATCCCGCAACTGCCGGCCGGCCGCCTGGCGATCGTCGATCTGGTCGGCGCCCCGGCGGCGTGGACCCGCCGCGATGTGGCGCTCACCGGCCTGGCCGCGCTGTACGGCACCGACCCGGAACCCGAGTACGTCTCGATCAACGAGGACAACGTCGCGGTCGTCACGCTGCAGGAGAACAACCACCTCGCGCTGGTCGACCTCGCCACCGGCAAGGTCAGCGGGCATTTCTCCGCCGGCAGCGTGACGCTGACCGACGTCGACCTGACCGACGAGCGGCCGAACCTCGTCCAGTTCAACCAGACCCAGGCCGACCGCCTGCGCGAGCCCGACGGCGTGACCTGGGTGTCGAAGACCCGCTTCGCCACCGCCAACGAAGGCGACCTCAACGGCGGCAGCCGCGGCTTCACCATCTTCAACACCGACGGCAGCGTGGCCTTCGATGTCGGCATGGACCTCGAATATCGCCTCGCCCGCATCGGCCACACCAACGACCGCCGCAACGACGCCAAGGGCAACGAGCCCGAGAACGTCGCCTTCGGCCGCTTCGGCTCGACGGACTACCTGTTCGTCGCGTCCGAGCGCTCCAGCGTGGTGGCCGTCTACGACATGAGCCAGCCGACGGCGCCGGTCTACAAGCAGGCGCTGCCCGGTGCCCTGAGCCCGGAAGGGTTGGTGACGATCCCGTCGCGCGGCCTGATGGTGTCCGCCAGCGAGGTGGACGACCGCAGCCTGCCAGCCCGTGCGGCGCTGAACCTCTACCGCTACCAGAAGGCCGCGGCCCAGTACCCGACGATCCAGTCCGCCGACCGCGCGGACGGCAAGCCGATTCCGTGGGCCGCCCTGTCCGGCATGGTGGCGGCGCCCAGCGGCAACACGGTGTACGCGGTCGACGACAGCTTCTTCCGCGCCAACCGCATCTTCACGGTCGATGTCGGCGTCACGCCCGCCGTCATCCGCAGCGAGCTGCGCATCACCGACACCAACGATGTGCTGAAGACCTTCGGCGCCACCTTGCCGGCCGCCAAGGACAACCAGGCCTTCGACCAGACCGACGTCACGGCGATGATCAACGCCGACAAGACGGTGAACCTGGATCCGGAGGGCATTTCGCTGGCCAGCGCCGGTGGCTTCTGGATCGCCTCGGAAGGCGCGGGTTCGAAGACCGCCTACGAGACCGGCCGCAACATCACCTCGGCCAACCTGCTGCTGCGGGTGTCGGCGACGGGGGTGGTCCAGGAGGTGGTGGCCCTGCCGGACGCGGTCAATGCGCTGCAGGCCCGCTACGGCTTCGAGGGCGTGGCCGAGTCGAACGGCAAGCTGGTCGTGCCGATCCAGCGCGCCTGGCTGGGTGAGACGATGCCGCGCATCGCGGTGTACGACCTCGCCACCAAGACCTGGCAGTTCCATTTCTACCCGCTGGACACGGCGACCTCGCCCAACGGCGGCTGGGTGGGGCTGTCGGAAATCACTGCGCTCGGCAACAACCGCTTCCTGGTGGTCGAGCGCGACAACCAGAACGGCCCGGACGCCCGCATCAAGCGCCTCTACCGCATCGACCTGACCGGCGTGGCGGCCGGCGGCACGTTGACCAAGACGCTGGTGCGCGATCTGATGCCCGACCTGCGTGCCACCCAGGGTCCGGTGCTGGAGAAGATCGAGGGCCTGGCGGTGCTGGCCAGCGGCGAGGTGCTGTTCGTCACCGACAACGATGGCGTCAACGACAGCAGCGGCGAGACGCAGCTGGTGCGGCTGGGCAAGATCCTGAACTGAGCGGCGGCGGGGGCGGGCCGCCGTCATGCCTCACATGCTGTCGAGAAGATGCGGGGCTCTGACCTATGATGGCGCGATGCCGGTCGTCTTCCGCCATCGCAACTTCCGCTTCTTCTTCTATTCCAACGAAGGCAATCCGCGTGAGTCGCTGCACATCCATGTGCAGGGCGATGGGGCCGAAGCGAAGTTCTGGGTGCGGCCCGTCTGCCTGGCCCACAGCGACGGATTCGACGCTCGAACACTGCGCGAACTGGCCGCAGTCATCGAGACGAAGGCTGACCAGATCGAAAGGACGTGGAATGACTACTTCGCCTAAGTCGGTGCGTTTCGACGACAACAGCCTGTGGGTCGATCTGACCGATGGCCGGGTGATCGCGGTGCCGCTGACGTGGTTTCCACGGCTGCTGAGCGCCTCGCCGCAGCAGCGCGAGCAGGTGGAACTCAGCCGCTACGGGCTGCACTGGGAGGCGCTGGACGAGGACATCTCGGTGGCTGGCTTGCTGGCGGGGCAGGGCGACATGACCCGCCAGCATCCCAAGGCGGCCTGAACTGCCCGGCTCACACTGCTTGAACGTCGCAGTGGTCGGCATGAACGTCCGTTCAGGCCGATAACAGCATTCGTTCATCCATGGCGTTTGCTGCGTCCATAGCGGTCTTCAGCTTGCCGTGGTCTCCTAGTGCCAGACCTTCGATTTCGCATTCGAGCGAGGATGTGTCGATGGCGGGTGTCGCTTGTCCTTGTGCCAATACCTTGGTCAGTGACTGGTGCATGTCCGGGTGCAGGAGCAGCGCGGTGGCTGCCTCCGACGCTGGGCAACCAAGTGAGATGCTCATGTTCGGGATAGGGAACGGTTCGACAGTTGAGGCACAAGCCCG